>OZ243044.1:0-2132205 GCA_965212135.1 Nitrospirales bacterium | reverse complement strand
TGGTGAGGATCAGGTCGCCGGTGGCGGTGTCGGTGGAGGCGTCCTCGGTAACGGCGCCGGTGATGGCGCTGCCGCCGAAAGTAACCGCCACGGCGACCGGGTTGACGATGACTTGTGCGGTGCCGGTGAGGGACGGGGTGGCGTCATCCATAACGGTCAGGGTCAGGGTTACCGGGGTAGTGCCGCTTGCGGGGACGGTCCAGGTGGTGTCCTCGGCGGTGGCATCGGCGAAACTGCCGGTGGCGGGGTTCGCGCTCCATTGGTAGGTCAGGATGGTGCCGGTATCGGGGTCGGCGCCGGTGGCGGTCAGCGTTACCAGCGAGTTGAAGTCCACCTGCATACCCTCCGCCGGCGCGCTGATGGTGACAGTGGGCGCGTCGTTGACGCCGGTGATGGTGATGGTAACGACCACGGTGGCGTCTGCGGTGGCGGCGGCAACCACAGTGAAGGGGTCGTCAAGGGTGTCGCCCGCCGCCAGGGGGTTGATGGCGGCGTTGGTGTTGTCCAGGGTGTAGGACCAGGCGCCGCCGGCGGTGATGGAGAACGCGCCATACCGGCCGTCCACGCCGGGCTGCGCCACCACGTCGGTGTTGCCGTCGCTGCTGGTCACGTCCAGGGCGCCGGTGATGGCGGTGGTGTCGCCCTCGGTAACGGCGCCGGTGGTGCCGCCGGCGCCGAACGTAACCGTTACGGCGACCGGGTTGACGATGACTTGTGCGGTGCCGGTGAGGGGCGGGGTGGCGTCATCCATAACGGTCAGGGTCAGGGTCACCGGGGTGGTGCCGCTTGCGGGGGCGGTCCAGGTGGTACTCGCGGCGGCGGCATTGGCAAAACTGCCGGCGCTGGGGTTCGCGCTCCATTGGTAACTCAAGGTGGCACCGGTGTCCGGATCGGCGCCGGTGGCGGTCAGCGTTATCGCCGAGTTGAAGTCCACCCGCAGGCCGTCCATAGCAGGCGCGGTAATCTCGGCGGTGGGTGCGTCGTTGGCGCCGGTGATGGTGATGACGACTTCCACGGTGGCGGCGGCGTTGATGGAGGCGGCAACGGCGAAAGTCTCGGTTGGCGCGTCTCCCGCCGCCAGGGCGTTGGTGGCGGGGTTGGTATTGTTCAGGGTGTAGGTCCAGAAGCCGGTGTCGGTGATGCTGAAATCGCCATACATGCCGGGCATGCCGGTTTGGGCGACCACGGTTTTATCGTTGCTGTTGGTGGTGATGGTCAGTTGGCCGGCGGCGGTGGAGGTGGCGGCGTCCTCGGTGAGCGCGCCGCTGGTGGCGCCGCCGAAGGCGACCGCCACCGCGACCGGGTTGACGCTGACTTGCGCCATGCCGGCGGCGGGCGTGGGGGCGTCATCGGAGACGGTCAGAATCAGGTCGACACTTCCGGCGGCGTCGGCGGCGGCGGGGGCGGTCCACATCGTGCTCGCAAGGGCGGCATTGGTGAACGTGCCCTGCCCCGCCGGATTGGTCGTCCACGCGTAACCCAGGGTATCGGTGGTATCCGGGTCGCTGCCGCTGCCGGTAACCGGGATGGCGATGCCGAACTCAACATCGGCGCCCTCGGCGGGCGCGCTGATGGCGGCGGTGGGCGAGTCGTTGGCGCCGCTCACGGTGATGGTGATGGGGACGTTCGCGCCGCCGGCGCTGACGTTGAACGCGTCCATCTCTTCCTGGCCCGCCGCCAGGGCGTTGAGGGCGGCGTCTATGCCGGGGTTGCCGACGCCGGCGCCGCCGCCGAGGGTGTAGGTCCAGGCGCCGCCGGTGGTGATGCTGAAGCGGCCGTAGGTACCGAGGATTGTTTGCGCCGTGAATGGGGGCGTGCTGTCATCGGTTTGGTTGGTAACGAGCACCGTGCCGGTGGCGGTTTGCGCGCCGTCTTCGGCAACTGCGCCTTCCTGGTCGCCGGTAACGAGGAAGGTTTCACCCACCAACTCTATCTCGAACGTGATGAAGGCCTGGTCGCCGCCGTCGTCGAGGAGCCCGAAACCGAAGCTTGCTGTCCCGGGGGTACCGCTTGCCGGCGCGGTCCAGGTGGTAAGGGCGGCGGTGGGATCGGCAATGGTGCCGATGCCGTTGGTGTTGCCCCAACTAAACCTCAGGGTTTCGGTTTCGCCGGTGTCCGGGTCAAAACTGTTGCGGCCATCAAAGATGACCGTCCCGCCGAAGCCCACACGGGTACCCGACACCGGGGGGGAGGTGATGACGGCCACGGGTCCGTCGTTGCTGCCGGTAACGGTGATGACCACGTCCACGGTGGCGGCGGGGTTGACGGCGGCGACCACGGTGAAGGTATCCGGTAGGGCCACGCCCGCCGCCAGGGCGTTGGTGGCGGCCAGGTCGTCGTCCAGGGTGTAGGTCCACGCGCCGTTGTTTTGAATGGAAAACCGGCCGTAGGTGCCGAGCCGGTTGGTCTGGGAGCGCACGTTTTTGTTGCCGGCGGCGGTGATAACGGTCACGGAGCCGTTGATGGTGCTGGCTAAAGCGTTCTCGGTAATGCTGCCGGTGGTAACGCCGCGGAACGTAACCGCCACGCCGACCGGGTTGACGGTAACTTGTGCCGTGTCGGTGGCGGGCGGGGTGGCGTCATCGGTAACGGTCAGGGTCAGGACCACGGGATCGGTGCCGGCGGCGGGGACCGTCCAGGTGGTACGCGCGGCGGCGGCATTGGCGAAACTGCCGATGGAGGGGTTCGCGGTCCATGCGTAGGTCAGGGTGACGGCATCCGGGTCGGCGCCGGTGGCGGTCAACGTTACCGCCGAGCCGAACTCCACCTCCACGCCGTCCGCAGGCGCGGTAATGGTGGCGGTGGGCGGGTCGTTGACGCCGGTAACGGTGATGGTGATGTCCTGGGTGCCGCCGGCTTCGGCGGTAACGGTGAAGGTGTCCGTCTCCTCGGCGCCGCCGGGCAGGGCGTTGACGGCCTCATCGTTGGCATTGTTGCCGCCGAGGACGTAGGTCCACGCGCCGTCTGCGCGGATGCTGAACAGGCCGTAGGAGCCGCTGAAATCGGTCTGTGCCACAACGTCTGTGTTGTCGTTGTTGCTGGTCACGTCCAGGGCGCCGGTGATGGCGGTGGTGTCGCCCTCGGTAACGGCGCCGCTGGTGTCGCCGGCAAAGGTAACGACCACCGGCACCAAATTGACGATGACCGTGGCGGTGGGCATCAGGCTGCCGTCGCTGACCCTCAACCTCAAGGTTACGGCCCCGGGCGTGCCGCTAAGCGGCGCGCTCCAGGTGGTTTCGGCGGCGTCCGGGTCGGCAAAACTGCCGAAATCCCCCAGGGCCTCCCACGCAAACGTCAGGGTGTCGCCGGCATCCGGGTCGGTAGCGCTGCCGCTGACGGCGATGGTCGCGCCGAAGGGCACCTCGGTATTCGCCGCCGGGGCGCTGATGCGGAGCGTGGGCGAGTCGTTGGCGCCGGTGATGGTGATGACGACATCCACGGAGACGGCGGCGTTGATGGAGGCGGTAACGGTGAAAGTCTCGGTTGGCGCGTCTCCCGCCGCCAGGGCGTTGGTGGGGGCCAAGGCGTTGTCCAGGGTGTAGGTCCAGACGCCGGGGGCGGTGATGGAGAACCGGCCGTAGATGCCGGGCTGGTCGGTTTGGGCGACCACGGTGTTGTCGTTGCTGTTGGTGGTAATGGTCAGGGTGCCGGTGGCGGTGGTGGCGGAGTCGTCCTCGGTAACGCCGCCGCTGGTGGTGCCGCCGAAGACGACCGCCGGCGCGACCGGGTTGACGCTGACTTGCGCCGTGACGGTGGCGGGCGTGGGGGCGTCATCGGAGACGGTCAGGATCAGGGCGACACTTGCGGCGGCGTCTCCGGCGGCGGGGGCGGTCCACATCGTGCTCGCAAGGGCGGCATTGCTGAACGTGCCCTGCCCCGCCGGATTGGTCGTCCACGCATAACCCAGGGTATCGGTGGTATCCGGGTCGCTGCCGCTGCCGGTAACCGGGATGGAGATGCCAAACTCAACATCGGCGCCCTCGGCGGGGGCGCTGATGGCGGCGGTGGGCGAGTCGTTGGCGCCGCTCACGGTGATGGTGATGGGGACGTTCACGCCGGCGCTGACGTTGAACGCGTCCACCTCATCCTGGCCCGCCGCCAGGGCGTTGAGGGCGGCGTCTATGGCGGGGTTGCCGGCGCCGCCGCCGAGGGTGTAGGTCCAGACGCCGCCGGTGGTGATGCTGAAGCGGCCGTAGGAACCGAGGGTTGTTTGCGCCGTGAATGGGGGCGTGCTGTCGTCTGTTTGGTTGGTAACGAGCACCGTGCCGGTGGCGGTTTGCGCGCCGTCTTCGGCAACTGCGCCGTCCTGGACGCCGGTGATGATGAAGGTTTCACCCACCAACTCCACATTAAACACGTCGGAGAACTGCTCGTCGTGTACGTCGCTGATCACCACGCCAAAGGTTACGCTCCCGGGGGTACCGCTTGCCGGCGCGGTCCAGGTGGTAACGGCGGCGGACGAATCGGCAAAGACGCCGACTGCGCCGCCGGTCCACAAGTACTCCAGGGTTTCGGTTTCGCCGGTATCCGGGTCAAAACTATCGCCGGCGTTAAAGGTGACCGTCCCGCCGAAGCCCACCCGGGTACCCGGCACCGGGGAGGTGATGATGCCCACGGGTGCGTCGTTGGCGCCGGTAACGGTGATGACCACGTCCACGGTGGCGGCGGAGTTGGCGCTCGCGGCGACCGCGAAGACGTCTTCCTCGGTAACGTCCGCCGCCAGGGCGTTGGTGGCATCGTCGGCGTTGTCCAGGGTATAGGTCCAGGCGCCGCCGGCGTCAATGGTGAAATCGCCATACCTGCCGGGCGCGGCGGTTTGGGCGACCACGTTTTTGTCGTTGCTGTTGGTGGTAATGGTCAGTTGGCCGGTGGCGGTGGTGGTGGAGTCGTCCTCGGTAACGCCGCCGCTGGTGGTGCCGCCGAGGGTAACCGCCGGCGCGACCGGGATGACGCTGACTTGTGCCGTGCCGGTGGCGGCCGGGGTGGCGTCATCGGTAACGGTCAGGATCAGGGCGATGGGGGCGGCGCCGGCACTGCTGTCGGGGGCGGTCCACATCGTGCTCGCAAGGGCGGCATCGGTGAACGTGCCCAGCCCCGCCGGATCGGTCGTCCATGCGTAGCCCAGGGTGTCGGTGGTATCCGGGTCGCTGCCGCTGCCGGTAACCGGGATGGCGATGCCGAACTCAACCTCGGTGTCGGCGGCGGGCGCGCTGATGGTGGCGGCGGGCGAGTCGTTGGCGCCGTTAATGGTGATGATGATGTCCTGGGTAGTGCCGCCGATGGCGAGCGCGGTGAACACGGTGAAGGTGTCCGTTAACGCCTCGTCCGCGGCCAGGGCCTGGACGTCGGCGTTGGCGTTATCCAGGGTGTACGTCCAGCTGCCGTTGGTGGTGACTCTGAAGACGCCGTAGTCGCCACTGGTATTCGCGGACAGGAAGGTCGTGTCGCTGCCGGGGGGCGGGTTTTCAATGTTCAGGTCGCCGGCGGCGGTAAGGACGCCGTCTTCGGTAACGCTGCCGGTGGTGTCGCCGATGATGACGGTCGGCACCACCATGACGCTGACCGTTGCGGTGCCGGTGGCGGGCGTCTCGTCGTCATCGCTGACCACCAGGCGCAGGGTAACGCTCCTTGCGACTGACGGCGCGATCCAGGTGGTTTCGGCGGCGGTCGCATCGGCAAAACTGCCGGTGTTCGCCGGCATCGTGGTCCAGGCGTAAGTCAGGTTGGCGTTATCGCCGGTGTCCGGGTCGGAGCCTGCGCCGGTAACGGTAATCCGTCTGGCGAACTGCACGACGGCATCCGCCTGCGGTGCGCTGATGACGGCTTCGGGGGCATCGTTGGCGCCGCTGATGGTGATGGTCACCACGCGGAAGATGCCGGGGTCGGCGACGGCGCGGATGGTGAAGGTCTCGGTCACCATGTCGCCGGCGGCCAGGGCGTTGGTGTCGGGGTCGGCGTTGTCCAGGATGTAGGTCCAGACGCCGGTGGCGGGGACGATGGAGAAGGCGCCGTAGATGGAGGACTCGGGCGCGGCGAAGACGTCTGTGCTGTCGCCGGGGGCGGGGTTGGGGTTGGAGACGGCCAGGGTGCCGGTGGCGGTCGTTGTGCCGTCTTCGGCAACGATGCCGCGAGTGCCGGTGGCGGTGGTGTCGCCGATTACGATAGGCGTGGCGCTCGGATGGACGGTAACCCGTGCGCTGTCGATGCCGGGAGGGGTGGCGCTATCGGTAGCGGTGAAAATCAGAACCACGGGGTCGGTGCCGGAGGCGGGGGCGGTCCAGGTGGTACGCGAGGCGGTGACGTCCTCAAAACTGCCCGTGTCCGGCGGCTCGGTGCTCCACGATATGACCCGGAGGTCCCCGACCCCTGTCTTTATGACAAAGGAGGCATCCGCGTCAGTGACCACGCCATTAACGGCTAGCTGGGCGCCGAATGACACTTGCGTGCCCTCCGTGGGCGCAAGGATACGGGCGATGGGCACGTCGTTGACGCCGGTAACGGTGATGGTGATCCTCCGGGTGGTGCCGGCGGCGTCGTTGATGGTAACGGTGAAGGCGTCGTTCCGCTCCTCGCCCGCCAGCAGGGCCTGGACGGCGGCGTTGGCGTTATCCAGGGTGTACTCCCAGTTGCCGTTGGCGGCGATGGTGAAGGCGCCGTAAGTGCCGGCCTGGTCGGCGGCCACGACCCCAAAACCGGTGCCGCCGGCATCAACGGCGGTCAGGGCGCCGGTCACGGTGTTGGGGTCGGCGTCCTCGGTGATGCCGCCGGTGAAACCGCCGAAGGTGAGCGCTCCCCCGGTGATGAGGATGGTGAAAGACTGCTCAATGCCGGTGGCCGGGGTGCTGCCGTCGGTAACGGTGTAGGTATAGGTCGTAACGGCTTGCGCGGTGGTCGGGGTGCCGCTCAAGAGGCGGTCGGCGGCGGTGAAGGTCAGACCGGCGGGCAGGGGCGGGGTCGGGTTGATGGCGTAGGTGATGGGATCATTGCCGCCGGTAACGGCCGGCAGGGTTACGCTGACGGCGGCGTCGACGGTGTAGTTTTGCGGGCCGATGGCGGCGCCGGTGAAGGAAACCGGATGGCTGACGGTGATGGTAACGGCGGCGGAACAGAAGCCGATGGCGGCGTTGTTTATGGCGCTGATACACGCATAGTAATCATAATCGCCCGGCGTTGACGGCACCAGGAAGCCGTCGCCGGCGGCGGCGGTCAAAGTCCGGTCGGATATTGGAAGCCCCGTTGTGCTCGCAAAGTCGGTCTCTGAATCGGCGGCGCCCAGGGGCATCAGACCGGCGCCGACATCCCGTCGATAAAAGGACAATCTCAACCCGCCCGGCAAGACAAGGCCGGCCACCGCAGTTTGGACTTGCGCCGTGGCATCCACCCGGGTATCGGCAATCCCGGTGGACAAGGGGGCGGAGGGAACCGCCGCCGTAACCGTAACTTCCGCAGTCCCCACCCGCAAAGGTATTGAGGGGGTGCAATCATCGGTGAAAGTGGCGGTCTCGGCGTCGTCTGTGAAACAGGCGAAATAATGATACAGGCCCGCCGTTTGAGGCGCGGCGAATGCGTTGGAGACTTGCGGCGTTGTGCCGCCGGACGCAAACGCGCCGACGGTTCGCGGCGCGCCCGCCGCGCACAGCACATTGCCGGCGGCGCAGATGAGGGCGGTCGGCAGGCTGCCCGCAGCCCGGACATTCGGGCCGCGAAACACCCGAAGCAGCGCGTTTGCCGCCGCACCCCTTGCATTCGCCACTTCAACATTCAGCGTAAGGCCCGCCGCCCCCTCCGCCACGGTGGTCGCCGCCACCTGCTCGCCGCCGATGGTCTCAACGAAAGCGGGCAGGTTGCCGGCAAACGCGGCGGAAATCGCGGCCAAATCGGGCGGCGGGAGGACCACGGTGATGGTGAAGCGCAGCTCCGCGGGCACGAATAGGGTAGGGTCGCGGGCGGTGTAGGTGTAGTTCGTCGCGAGTTGTACAACGCTCGCAGTGCCGCTCAAGACGCGCGTGGCGGAGTCAAAACTCAAGCCCGTGGGCAGGGTTTCGGTGATGGCGTAGGTGAGTACGCCTGTGCCGCCGGATGCCGCCGGCAGGGTTACGCTGACGGCGGTGTCGGTAAAGTAGATTTGCGGGTCAATGGTAACGCCGGCGAAGGTTGTTGCCGGGGTGGCGGTTACCGCGACGGTGTTGGTGGTGGTCAACGGGCTGCCGCCGGTATGAGTCGCCGCCGCCACCCGGACGGTGATGCCGCCGTCATCTTTGACGCCGTCACCGGCGGCATCGTAGGCCAGGGTCAGGGTCGCCGTGCTGTCGTCAATGCGCGCGACCGAGGCCACCGTGATGCCGCAGTTTGACGAGCAACTGCTCAACGCACCGCTCAGGAGCAGCACGAACGGCGTGGTGCTCGGCAGCGGGTCTTGGTAGATTGAGCCGGCCAGCGTTACGGTCAGAGTCGCCCCGTCAAGGTCGGCTTCGGCCAGCGTCTCCGGGTCGGTGATGGTGGCCTGCGGCACGCCCACGGCGATTGACACGCAGTTATTGTTCCTCTGGGCAAGCGGCTCCGCCGGCGAAGAGATACACGCGCCAACCACAAAGAATCCCACCGCCGCGTCCGCCGCCGCCAGCGTAACGGCGCCGCTGTTTTGCGCCGAGGCATCGCTCATTGCGGCAATCCCGCCGCTAATAACAGACGCCGTGCCGATGGCCGTATCGGCGGTGGTGATGGTGTCGTCTCCATTACTATCCCGGTAATAGGTGATGGTCGCTTGGGTCGGCGCGCCGGACGGCAGGGCCGCCGACCCGGCATTGCGCGGCACGGCGGACACCGTGTACGTCCCTGCGACTCCGGGTTTGAGGGGAGAAGGGGTGGTCGTAACGGTGAGCGGATTGGCCGCCCTGAAAGCCAGGTCAACATTATTGGTGACCACCGGATGCACCACCACCGTGGCCGGTCCCGAGCAGAACAGGATGCTGCCGTCAGTGCTGGAGCCGACACAAGCATAATAATCATACCTGCCCGGCACTGACGGAATGACGAAGCCTTCGCCATTGACGGGCCGGAAAAAAAGCGTGGTCTCGTCTGCCGGAATAAAGGCAAAAAAGCTAGATCTCGTAATTGTTGAATCAGCCGCACCACGGGGCAGCAGAGGGACGCCCTCGGGCCGTTGATACATTTGCGCTCTGAATGTCGGCGGCGTGGGAAGGATACCCGGCGACCTCTTCTTGATCCTAAGGCTTGATTCAACCCGCGTGCCCGCATCGGCGACCGACAACCGGCCGGCGGGAGCGAATGCGGTCACCGTGATGCTCGGAGTCCCTATCCGCGCGCGTATGGAGGAGGTGCAATTATTGTCGAGGGTGGCGGTCTCGGCGGCATCTGTGAAACAGGCGAAAAAATGAAAAACGCGCTGCCGGGTGGGCGCGGTGAACGGCGCGGATAGTTGAGGCGTGGCGCCGCCCGGCGCAAACGCGCCGACGTCTCGGGGCGGGCCCTGTCGGCAAAGGGTGAGGTTGTCGGTGCCACATGCGGGGAGGCCCGCCGGCGGGCTGCGCGGATTGCGAACATTCTCGGCGCGATACACCTGAATCATCGCCGCGCTCGCCGCACCCCCGGCATTCGCCACGGCGACTTGCAGCCTGACACCCGTCTGCCCCGGAGTTAAACGGAACACGTTTTGATTGTTGGCTTCCACGAAGGATGGGATGTCGGGCAGCGTTACGGAAGACGCGCGCAGGTCGGGCGGAATGACGACCGGCGGCGAAACGGTGATGGTGAAAGGCAGTTCCACGGTAACGGCGCCGGCGCCGCCGCCGGCGCTGTCGGTGGCGGTGTAGGTATAGGTCGTAATGTCCTGCGCGATGGCCGGGGTGCCGTTCAAGACGCGGCTGCCGGCGGTGAAGGTCAGGCCGGCGGGCAGGGGCGGGGTCGGGTTGATGGCGTACATCACAGGGGTTACGCCGCCGGATGCCGCCGGCAGGGTAACGCTGACGGCGGTCCCGGCGGTGTAGGTTTGCGCGGGGATGGTGGTATCGAAACGCAGCGCCGGGTCGGGGACTATGGTGATGGCGAAGCGTATTTGGTCACTGGTGGCCGGGGTGCTGCCGTCTGTAACGGTGTAGGTATAGGTCGCAGCGTTTTGCACGGTGGCCGGGGTGCCGCTCAAGAGGCGGTCGGCGGCGGTGAAAGTCAGGCCGTCCGGCAGGGTCTCAACGATGGCGTAGGTGATGGGATCATTGCCGCCGCCGGCGGCGGGCAGGGTCATAGCGAAGGCGGTGCCGGCGGTGTAACTTTGGGGGCCGAGGGTGGCGGCGGCGAAGGAGAGCGGGGCGCTGACGGTGATGGTGGCGGCGGCGGAACAGAAGAGGATGGCGGCGTTGTTTATGGCGCTGATACACGCATAGTAATCATAATCGCCCGGCGTTGACGGCACCAGGAAGCCGTCGCCGTCTGCGGCGGTCAGCGTTTGATCGGATATTGGAAGCCCCGTTGTGCTCGCAAAGTCGGTCTCTGAATCGGCGGCGCCCAGGGGCATCAGAGCGTCGCCGGCATCCCGTTGATAAAATGACAATCTCAACCCGCCCGGCAATGCAACACCGGCCACCGCAGTTTGGATTTGCGCCGTGGCATCCACCCGGGTATCGGCAATCCCGGTGGACAAGGGGGCGGAGGGAACCGCCGCCGTAACCGTAACGTCCGCAGTCCCCACCCGCAAAGGTATTGAGGGGGTGCAATTATCGGTGAGGGTGGCGGTCTCGGCGGCATCGGTGAAACAGGCGAAATAATGGTACAGGCCCGCCGTTTCAGGCGCGGCGAATGCGTTGGAGGCTTGAGGCGTGGCGCCGCCGGACGCAAACGCGCCGACGGTTCGCGGCTGGCCCGCCGCGCACAGTACGAGTAGGTTGCCGGAGTCGCAGAGGAGGGCGGTCGGCAGGCTGCCCGCATCCCGGGCATTCGGGCTGCGAAACACCCGAAGCAGCGCGTTTGCCGCGGCATTGCTTGCATTCGCCACTTCAACATTCAGCGTGAGGCCCGTCATCCCCTCCGCCACGGTGGTCGCCGCCACCTGCTCGCCGCCGATGGTCTCAACGAAAGCGGGCAGGTCGCCGGCAAACGCGGCGGAAGTCGCGGCCAGGTCGGGCGGCGGGCGGACCACGCTGATGGTGAATTGCATGTCCTCGCTCACCTCCAGGGTGTCGGTGGCGGTGTAGGTGTACCTCATCGCGAGTTGTACAACGCTCGCAGTGCCGCTCAAGACGCGCGTGGCGGAGTCAAAACTTAAGCCCGTGGGCAGGGGCGGGGTCGGGGCGATGGCGTAGGCGAATGTGCCCACGCCGCCGGATGCCGCCGGCAGGGTTAGGCTGACGGCAGTGCCGGTAAGGTAGATTTGCGGGTCAATGGCGGCGTCAAAGGTTATTTCCGGGGAGGCGGTGACCGCGGCGGTGTTGGCGGTGGTCAACGGGTCGGCGCCGGTATGCGCCGCCGCCGCCACGGTAACGGCGATGGTGGTGTCCTCGCTCACGCCGTTATCGGCCTGGTCGTAGGCCAGGGTCAGGGTCGCCGTGCTGTCGTCAATGCGCGCGACCGAGGCCACCGTCACCGCCCCGGCGACACTCGCCGAACCGCCCAGGGTCAGCGTGAACGGCTCGGTGTCGGTCGGTAGCGGGTCGGCGTAGGTCGTGCCGGCCAGCGTTACGGTCAGGATCGCCCCGTTAAGGTCGGCTTCGGTCAGCGTCTCCGGATCCGAGGCGGTGATGGTGGCCCCCGGCACGGCCACGGTGGTTGACGCGCAGTTATTACCCCGCTGGGCAGCCGGCTCCGCAGGCGAAGAGATACACGCGCCATAAACAAAGAATCCCGCCTCCACGTCCGCCAGCGTGATGGCGCCGCTGTTTTGCGGCGCGGCATCGCTCATTGCGGCAATCCCGCCGCTAAAAACAGACGCCGTGCCGATGGCCGTGTCGGCGGTGGTGATGGTGTCGTCTCCATCACTATCCCGGTAATAGGTGATGGTCGCTTGGGTCGGCACGCCCGGCGGCAGGGCCGCCGCCCCGGCATTGCGCGGCACAACGGACACCGTGATCGTCCCTGCGACTCCGGGTTTGAGGGGAGAAGGGGTGGTCGTAACGGTGAGCGGATTGGCCGCCCTGAAAGCCAGGTCAACATTATTGGTGACCACCGGATGCACCACCACCGGGGCCGGCCCCGAGCAGAACAGGACGCTGCCGTCAGTGGTGGAGCCGACACAAGCATAATAATCATACCTGCCCGGCACTGACGGAATGAGGAAGCCCTCGCCCTCGCTGGCCTGGGCTACAATCGTGGAGTCGCCTCCCGAAATAAAGGTAAAAAGGGGAATACGCACTGATGAATCAGGCGTACCACGGGGCAGCAGAGGGACGCCCTCGGGCCTTTGATAAAATTGCGCTCTCACCAGCCCCGGCACGAAAAAATTACCCCCCCTATTCATGATTCTAAGGCTTGACTCAACCCGCGTGCCCGCATTGGCGACCGACAACCGGCCGGGGGGAGTAACCGCGCGCACCGTGATGCCCGGAGTCCCTATCCTCACGCGTATGGAGGAGGTGCAATTATTGTCGAGGGTGGCGGTCTCGGCGGCGTCTGTGAAACAGGCGAAAAAATGAAAAACGCGCTCCCGGGTGGGCGCGGTGAACGGCGCGGATAGTTGAGGCGTAACGCCGCCCGGCGCAAACGCGCCGACGGCTCGGGGCGGGCCCTGTCGGCAAAGGTCGAGGGTGTTGGCATCACATGCGGGGAGGCCCGCCGGCGGGCGGCGCGCATTGCGAACATTCTCGGCGCGATACACCTGAATCATCGCCGCGCTCGCCGGCCCCCCGGCATTCGCCACGGCGACTTGCAGCCTGACACCCGTCTGCCCCGGAGTTACGCGGAACACGCTTTGGTCGTTGCCTTCCACGAAGGCCGGGGTGTCGGGCAACGTAACGGAAGACGCGCGCAGGTCGGGCGAAGTAACGACCGGCGGCGAAACGGTGATGGTGAAGGGCAGTTCCACGGTAACGGCGCCGTCGGGGTTGCTGTCGGTGGCGGTGTAGGTATAGGTCGTAACGGATTGCGCGGTGGCCGGGGTGCCGCTCAAGAGGCGCGTGGCGGCGGTGAAGGTCAGGCCGTCCGGCAGGGGCGGGGTCGGGTTGATGGCGTACATCACAGGGCCCACGCCGCCGGATGCCGCCGGCAGGGTAACGCTGACGGCGGTCCCGGCGGTGTAGGTTTGCGCGGGGATGGTGGTACTGCCGAAACGCAGCACCGGGTCGGGGGCTATGGTGATGGTGAAGGTCAATGAGTCTTGGCTGGCCGGGGTGCTACGGTCTGTGGCGGTGTAGGTATAGGGCGTTTCATCCTGCGCGGTGGTCGGGGTGCCGTTCAAGACGCGCGTGGCGGCGGTGAAGGTCAGGCCGGCGGGCAGGGCCTCAACGATGGCGTAGGTGATGGGGGCATTGCCGCCGGTGGCGTCTGGCAGGGTCAGAGCGATGGCGGTGCCGGCGGTGTAACTTTGGGGGCCGAGGGTGACGGCGGCGGCGAAGGAGACCGGGGCGCTGACGGTGATGGTAACGGCGGCGGAGCAGAAGCTGATGTCGGGGTCGTCTATGGCGCTGATACACGCATAGTAATCATAATCGCCCGGCGTTGACGGCACCAGGAAGCCGGCGTCGTCGTCGGCGGCGGCGCTCAGCGTCTGATCAGTGGATAGCAAAAGTGCCGTTATGTCCGCAAAATCCGTCTCTGAATCGGCGTCGCCCAGGGGCATCAGATCGGCACCGGCGGCGCGTTGATAAAAGGACAATCTCAACCCCCCAGGCAATGCAAAACCGGCCACCGCAGTTTGGATTTGCGCCGTGGCATCCACCCGGGTATTGGCAATCCCGGCGGACAAGGGGGCGGAGGGAACCGCCGCCGTAACCGTAACGTCCGCAGTCCCCACCCGCAAAGGTATTGAGGGGGTGCAATTATCGGTGAGGGTGGCGGTCTCGGCGGCATCGGTGAAACAGGCGAAATAATGGTACAGGCCCGCCGTTTCAGGCGCGGCGAATGCGTTGGAGACTTGAGGCGTGGCGCCGCCGGACGCAAACGCACCGACGGTTCGGGGCTGGCCCGCCGCGCACAGTACGAGTAGGTTGGCGTCGCAGAGGAGGGCGGTCGGCAGGCTGCCCGCATCCCGGACATTCGGGCTACGAAACACCCGAATCAGCGCGTTTGCCGCAGCATTGCTTAGATTCGCCACTTCAACATTCAGCGTGAGGCCCGTCATCCCCTCCGCCACGGTGGTTACCGCCACCTGCGCGCCGCCGATGGTCTCAACGAAAGCGGGCGGGTCGCCGGCAAACGCGGCGGAAGTCGCGGCCAGGTCGGGCGGCGGGAGGACCACGCTGATGGTGAATAGCATGTCCTCGCTCACCTCCAGGGTGTCGGTGGCGGTGTAGGTGTACCGGGTCGCGAGTTGTACATCGCTCGCAGTGCCGCTCAAGACGCGCGTGGCGGAGTCAAAACTTAAGCCCGTGGGCAGGGGCGGGGTCGGGGCGATGGCGTAGGCGAATGTGCCCACGCCGCCGGATGCCGCCGGCAGGGTGACGCTGACGGCGGCGCCGGTAAGGTAGATTTGCGGGTCAATGGCGGCGTCAAAGGTTATTTCCGGGGAGGCGGTGACCGCGGCGGTGTTGGCGGTGGTCAACGGGTTGACGCCGGTATCCGGCCCCGTCGTGTACGCCGCCGCCTCCACGGTAACGGCAATGGTGGTGTCCTCGGTAACGCCGTTATCGGCCTGGTCGTAGGCCAGGGTCAGGACCGCCGTGAACAAGTCGATGTGGGTGACCGAGACCACCGTCACCGCCCCGGCGCTCGCCGAACCGCTCAGGGTCAGCGTGAACGCCTCGGCTTCCGGGCGATTCGGCTCTAATGTGTAGATCGCGCCGTCCAGCGTTACGGTCAGAGTCGCCCCGTCAAGGTCGGCTTCGGTCAGCGTCTCCGGCTCCGAGGCGGTGATGGTGGCCTGCGGCACGAACACGTCGGTTCTCGCGCAGTTATTGTTCCTCTGGGCAACCGGCTCCGCAGGCGAAGAGATACACGCGCCATAAACAAAGAATCCCGCCTCCACGTCCGCCAGCGTGATGGCGCCGCTGTTTTGCGCCTCGGCATTGCTCATTGCGGCAATCCCGCCGTCAATAACAGACGCCGTGCCGACGGCCGTGTCGGCGGCGGTGATTTCGTTGTCGCCGGTACTATCCAGGTAATAAGTGATGGTCGCTTGCGCCTGCGGGCCGGACGGCAGGGCCGCCGCCCCGGCATTGCTCGGCGTAACGGACAGCGTGATCGTCCCTGCGCTTCCGGGCAGGAGGGGATCCGGGCTGGTCGTAGCGGTAATCCCAGCCCGCCCGCCCCTGAAAGTCAGGTCAACATTATCGGCGACCGCCGGATGCACCACCACCGTGGCCGGTCCCGAGCAGAACAGGATGCTGCCGTCAGTGCTGGAGCCGACACAAGCATAATAATCATACCTGCCCGGCACTTCCGGAATGAGGAAGCCTTCGCCATCTTCGGCCCGGAAAGCAACCGTGAGATCGCCTGACGGAATAAGGGCAATAAAGCCACTTCTCCTTACTGTTGAATCAGCCGCACCACGGGGCAGCAGAGGGACGCCCTCGGGCCGTTGATACATTTGCGCTCTGAATATCCCCGGTGCTCGAATGGGAAGGATACCCGGCGACCTCTTCCTGGTCCTAAGGCTTGAATCAACCCGCGTGCCCGCATCGGCGACCGACAACCGGCCGGCGGGAGCGAATGCGGTCACCGTGATGTCCGGAGTCCCTATCCGCACGCGTGTGGAGCGGCTGCAATTATTGCCGAGGGTGGTGGTCTCGGCGGCGTCTGTGAAACAGGCGAAATAATGAAAAACGCGCTGCCGGGTGGGCGCGGTGAACGGCGCGGATAGTTGAGGCGTGGCGCCGCCCGGCGCAAACGCGCCGACGTCTCGGGGCTGGCCCGACCGGCACAGGGTGAGGTTGTCGGTGCCACATGCGGGGAGGTTCCCGGCCGGCGGGCTGCCCGCATTGCGGGTATTCGGGGATTGGCGATACACCTGAATCATCGCCGCGCTCGCCGGCCCCCCGGCATTCGCCACGGCGACTTGCAGCCTGACACCCGTCTGCCCCGGAGTTAAACGGAACACGTTTTGATTGTTGGCTTCCACGAAGGATTGGATGCCGAGCAGCGTTACGGAAGACGCGCGCAGGTCGGGCGAAGTAACGACCGGCGGCGAAACGGTGATGGTGAAGAGCAGTTCCACGGTAACGGCGCCGTCTGGGTTGCTGTCGGTGGCGGTGTAGGTATAGGTCGTAACGGATTGCGCGGTGGCCGGGGTGCCGTTCAAGAGGCGGCTGCCGGCGGTGAAGGTCAGACCGGCGGGCAGGGGCGGGGTCGGGTTGATGGCGTACATCACAGGGGTCACGCCGCCGGATGCCGCCGGCAGGGTAACGCTGACGGCGGTCCCGGCGGTGTAGGTTTGCGCGGGGATGGTGGTACTGCCGAAACGCAGCGCCGGGTCGGGGGCTATGGTGATGGTGAGGGTCAATGAGTCGCGGCTGGCCGGGGTGCTGCCGTCTGTGGCGGTGTAGGTATAGGGCGCCGGGCCTTGCGCGGTGGTCGGGGTGCCGCTCAAGAGGCGGTCGGCGGCGGTGAAGGTCAGGCCGGCGGGCAGGGCCTCAACGATGGCGTAGGTGATGGGGGCATTGCCGCCGGTGGCGTCTGGCAGGGTCAGAGCGATGGCGGTGCCGGCGGTGTAACTTTGGGGGCCGAGGGTGGCGGCGGCGAAGGAGACCGGGGCGCTGACGGTGATGGTGGCGGCGGCGGCGGAACAAACGCGCACGGCGGCGTTGTTTCTGGCGCTGACACACGCATAGTAATCATAATCGCCCGGCGTTGGCGGCACCAGGAAGCCGGCGCTGTCTGCGGCGGCGGCGGTCAGCGTCTGATCAGTGGATAGCAAAAGCGCCGTTATGTCCGCAAAATCCGTCTCTGAATTGGCGGTGCCCAGGGGCATCAGAGGGGCGCCGGCGGCGCGTTGATAAAATGACAATCTCAACCCCCCCGGCAAGACAAGGCCGGCCACCGCAGTTTGGATTTGCGCCGTGGCATCCACCCGGGTATTGGCAATCCCGGTGGACAAGGGGGCGGAGGGAACCGCCGCCGTAACCGTAACTTCCGAAGTCCCCACCCGCAAAGGTATGGAGGGGGTGCAATCATCGGTGAAGGTGGCGGTCTCGGCGTCGTCGGTGAAACAGGCGAAATAATGGTACAGGCCCGCCGTTTCAGGCGCGGCGAATGCGTTGGAGACTTGCGGCGTTGTGCCGCCGGACGCAAACGCGCCGACGGTTCGCGGCTGGCCCGCCGCGCACAGTACGAGTAGGTTGGCGTCGCAGAGGACGGCGGTCGGCAGGCTGCCCGCAGCCCGGACATTCGGGCCGCGAAACACCCGAAGCAGCGCGTTTGCCGCCGCACCCCTTGCATTCGCCACTTCAACATTCAGCGTAAGGCCCGCCGCCCCCTCCGCCACGGTGGTCGCCGCCACCTGCTCGCCGCCGATGGTCTCAACGAAAGCGGGCAGGTTGCCGGCAAACGCGGCGGAAGTCGCGGCCAGGTCGGGCGGCGGGAGGACCACGGTGATGGTGAAGGCCAGCTCCGCGCTCACGGACAGGGCGTCAATGGCGGTGTAGGTATAGGGCGTAACGTCTTGCGCGGTGCTCGCGGTGCCGCTCAAGATGCGCTTGGCGGAGTCAAAACTTAAGCCCGTGGGCAGGGCTTCGGTGATGGCGTACACCACAGGGATCACGCCGCCGGAGGTCTGCGGCAGGGTTACGCTGACGGCGGTGTCGGTAAGGTAGGTTTGCGGGTCAATGGTAACGCCGGCGAAGGTTGTTGGCGGGGTGGCGGTTACCGCGATGGCGTTGGTGGTGGTCAACGGGCTGCCGCCGGTATGCGCCGCCGCCGGCACCTGGACGGTGATGCCGCCGTCATCTTTGACGCCGTCACCGGCGGCGGAGGTATCGTAGGCCAGGGTCAGAGTCGCCGTGCTGTCGTCAATGCGCGCGGCCGAGGCCACCGTGATGCCGCAGTTTGACGCGCAATCGCTTAACGCACCGGTCAGGAGCAGCACGAACGGCGCGGTGCTCGGCAGCGGGTCTTGGTAGATCGCGCCGGCCAGCGTTACGGTCAGAGTCGCCCCGTCAAGGTCGGCTTCGGCCAGCGTCTCCGGGTCCGGGCCGGTGATGGTGGCCTCCGGCACGCCCACGGCGATTGACGCGCAGTTATTGTTCCTCTGGGCAACCGGCTCCGCCGGCGAAGAGATACACGCGCCAACCACAAAGAATCCCGCCGCCACGTCCGCCGCCGCCAGCGTAACGGCGCCGCTGCTTTGCGCCGTGGCATCGCTCATTGCGGCAATCCCGCCGCTAAAAATAGACGCCGTGCCGACGGCCGTGTCGGCGGCGGTGATGGTGTCGTCGCCATTACTATCCCGGTAATAGGTGATGGTCGCCCGCGCAGACGCGCCGGACGGCAGGCCCCCCGACCCGGCATTGCGCGGCACGGCGGACACCGTGTACGTCCCTGCGACTCCGGGTTTGAGGGGGTCCGGGCTGGTCGTAGCGGTAACCCCGCCCCTGATAATCAGGTCAACATTATCGGCGATCACCGGATGCACCACCACCGTGGCCGGTCCCGAGCAGAACAGGATGCTGCCGTCAGTGCTGGAGCCGACACAAGCATAATAATCATACCTGCCCGGCACTGACGGAATGATGAAGCCTTCGCCATTGACGGGCCGGAAAAAAAGCGTGGTCTCGTTTGCCGGAATAAAGGCAAAAAAGCTAGATCTCCTAATTGTTGAATCAGCCGCACCACGGGGCAGCAGAGGGACGCCCTCGGGCCGTTGATACATTTGCGCTCTGAATGTCGGCGGCGTGGGAAGGATACCCGGCGACCTCTTCCTGATCCTAAGGCTTGATTCAACCCGCGTGCCCGCATCGGCGACCGACAACCGGCCGGCGGGAGCGAATGCGGTCACCGTGATGTCCGGAGTCCCTATCCGCACGCGTGTGGAGCGGCTGCAATTATTGCCGAGGGTGGTGGTCTCGGCGGCGTCTGTGAAACAGGCGAAATAATGAAAAACGCGCTGCCGGGTGGGCGCGGTGAACGGCGCGGATAGTTGAGGCGTGGCGCCGCCCGGCGCAAACGCGCCGACGTCTCGGGGCTGGCCCGACCGGCAAAGGGTGAGGTTGTCGGTGCCACATGCGGGGAGGTTCCCGGCCGGCGGGCTGCCCGCATTGCGGGTATTCGGAGATTGGCGATACACCTGAATCATCGCCGCGCTCGCCGCACCCCCGGCATTCGCCACGGCGACTTGCAGCCTGACACCCGTCTGCCCCGGAGTTAAACGGAACACGTTTTGATTGTTGGCTTCCACGAAGGATGGGATGCCGAGCAGCGTTACGGAAGACGCGCGCAGGTCGGGCGGAATGACGATGGCGATGGTGAAAGGCAGTTCCGTGATCACCGGGGTGGGGGTGCTGTCGGTCACGGTGTAGGTGTAGTCCGCCGCGCTTTGCAAGATGGTCGGGGTGCCGCTCAAGACGCGGCTGCCGTCGGTGGCGAACGTCAGACCGTCGGGCAGGGGTTCGGTGATGGCGTACATGAAAGGAGCCGCGCCGCCGCTGGTAACGGCGGGCAGCGTTACGCTGACGGCGACCCCGACGGCGTAGATTTGCGCGGGGATGGTGGCGCTGCCGAAACTCGGCCTCGGGCCGGCGGCTATGGCGATGGTGAAGGTCAGGTGGTCGCCGCCGGCCGGGGTGCTGCCGTCTGTGGCGGTGTAGGTATAGGTCGTAATGTCTTGCGCGGTGGTCGGGGTGCCGCTCAAGAGGCGGTCGGCGGTGGCGAAGGTCAGGCCGGCGGGCAGGGCCTCAACGATGGCGTAGGTGATGGGATCATTGCCGCCGGTGGCGGCGGGCAGGGTCAGAGCGATGGCGGTGCCGGCGGTGTAGGCTTGGGCGGCGATGGCGGCGTCTTCGGCGAAGGAGAGCGGGGCGCTGACGGTGATGGTGGTGGCGTCGGAGCAGAAGCTGATGTCGGGGTCGTCTATGGCGCTGATACACGCATAGTAATCATAATCGCCCGGCGTTGACGGCACCAGGAAGCCGGCGGCGGCGGTCAGCGTGTGCTCGGATATTGTAAGCCCCGTTGTGCTCGCAAAGTCGGTCTCTGAATCGGCGTCTCCCAGGGGCATCAGATCGGCGCCGACGGTCCGTTGATAAAATGACAATCTCAACCCGCCCGGCAAGACCAGGCCGGCCACCGTGACTTGGACTTGAGCCGTGGCATCCACCCGGGTATCGGCAATCCCGGTGGACAAGGGAGCGGAGGGAACCGCCGCCGTAACCGTAACTTCCGAAGTCCCCACCCGCACGGCTAGCGGGGGGGTGCAATTATCGTTGAGGGTGTCGTCTCCCTCGGCGCGATCGTCGAAACAGGCGAAATAATAATACAAGCCCGTCCGGTTGGACGTGGTAACCGGGTCGGCGGCTTGCGGCGTAACGCCGCCTCGCGGAAACGCGCCGATGGTTCGCGGCGGGCCCTCCACGCACAGCACGGTGGTGCCGAAGTCGCATGTGAGGGGGCTTCTCCGGGCGCCAGGGCCGCCGCTTGCCGCGCCCAGGCTACCCGGGGTAACGCGATACACCTGAAGCATCGCGTTTGCCGCCGTACTCCCCCCTACATTCGCCACTTCAACATTCAGCGTGAGGCTCGTCCCCCCTGCTACGGTGGTTACCGTTACCGGTTCGCCACCGATGGTCTCAACGAAAGCGGGCGGGTTGCCGGCAAACGTGGCGGAAGTCGCGGTCAGGTCGGGGAGAGTCAGGTCGGACGGCTCCGGGGGGGGCGGCGTAAGGATGACGGTGATGGTGAAGCCCAGCTCCACGCTCACCTCCAGGGCGTCTGTGGCGGTGTAGGTGTAGTCAGTCGCATCTATGACACTCCTCACAGTGCCGCGCAAGGTGCGCGTGCCGGAGTTAAAGCTCAAGCCCGTGGGCAGGGCTTCGGTGATGGCGTACACCACAGGGAGCACACCGCCGGAGGCCTCCGGCAGGACGACGCCGACGACGATGTCGGTAGGGTAGATTTGCGGGTCAATGGTGGCGTCTCCGAAGGTGATTGCCGGGGTGGCGCTTACCGAGACGGCGTTGGCGGTGGTCAACGGGTTGGCGCCGGTATGCGCCGCCGCCGCCACGGTCACGGCAATGGTGGTGTCCTCCGTAACACCGTCACTGACCTGGTCGTAGGCCAGGGTCAGGGTCGCCGTGCTGTCGTCAATGCGCGCCACCGAGGCCACCGTCACCGCCCCGGCGACACTCGCCGAACCGCCCAGGGTCAGCGTGAACGACTCGGCGCCCGGCAGCGGCTCTTCGTAGGTTACGCCGGCCAGCGTTACGGTCAGAGTCGCCCCGTCAAGGTCGGCTTCGGTCAGCGTCGCCGGATTCGGGGCGGTGATGGTGGCCCCGCGCGCGGACACGGTGGTTGACACGCAGTTATTGTTCCTCATGGGAACAGTCTCTGCAAACGAAGAGATGCACGCGCCGACAACAAAGCCCGCCGCCACGTCCGCCGCCGCCAGCGTGATGGCGCCGCTGTCTTGCGCCGAGGCATCGCTCGTTGCGGCAATCCCGCCGCTAATAACAGACGCCGTGCCGATGACCGTGTCGTCGGCGGTGATTTCGTTGTCGCCGGTACTATTCCGGTAATAGGTAATGGTCGCTTGCGTCGCCACGCCCGATGGCAGGGCCGCCGTCCCGGCATTGCGCGGCACAACGGACAGCGTGATCGTCCCTGCGGCTCCGAGCAGGAGGGGGTCGGGTTCAGTCGTAACAGTGAGCGAACTCGTCCTGAAGGTCAGGTCAACATCATCGACGATCACCGCATTCACCACCACTGTGCCCGGCGGCGAGCAGAAGCCGATGCCGGAGTCGTCCACGGCGGAGATACATACATACACCTCATAGCTACCCGGCGCCGCCGGAGTGATGAAGCCATGGCCTGCGCCGGCGTTGGATGCAAGATTGAAAGCGGCGCCCGGTTGTACGAGCGTAATATTCGTAAGCGTTGCTATGCTGGCAGCACGACCGAGGGGCAACAGAGGAGTGCCTTCAAGCCTTGAATACACTCGTACCCTTGTCCCCCCCGGGAATGCAAAAGCCTCACTCCCCACATTTCGGATTTCGTACCGCCAAGTAACCCGCGTGCCCGCATCCGCGATCGACAAGGGAGGAGGAAAAGGAGCGCGTGGCGTAACCCTGATGGTTTCACTCCCCGCCGCCGCCACCCTCGCGCGTATGGAGGGGGTGCAATTATCGGCCAGGGTGCCGGGAAGCTCGGCGGCATCGGTGAAGCAGGCGAAATAATGATACAGGCCCGCCTCGGCGGGTCCGGTGAACGCGCCGGAGACCTGGGGCGTGGCGCCGTCCACCGCAAACGCGCCGACGCTTCGGGACGGACCCGCCCGGCACAGGGTGCGGTTGGCGCCACACGTGGGCACGAACCCGGTCGGCGGGCTACCCGCACTGCGGACATTCGGAACGCGATACACCTGAATCACTGAATCCGGCGCCACCGCCACCGAATTCGACACCCCGACATTCAGCGTCAGACCCGATTGAGCCGGCGTTAAGCGGAACCCGCTGACGGCGGTGCCCCCCGGGAACTCCACGATGCCGGGCACGCCGCCGGCAAAAACGGCGGAGGTCGCGCGCAGGTCGGGCGGTGGAAAAGTCACGGCGATGGTGAAGGGCAGTTCCACGGTAACCGCGCCGTCTGGGTTGCTGTCGGTGGCGGTGTAGGTATAGGTCGCTTCATCCTGCGCGGTGGCCGGGGTGCCGCTCAAGACGCGCGTGGCGGCGGTGAAGGTCAGGCCGGCGGGCAGCGGCGGGGTCGGGTTGATGGCGTAGGTGATGAAGCCCACGCCGCCGGCGATGGTGGGCAGGATCACGCGGATGGCGGTCCCGGCAACGTAGGTTTGCGCGGGGATGGCGTTACTGCCGAAACCTTCGTTAACGATAATGCGCAGCGTCAACTCGTCCTGGTCGCCGGCGCCGGTGTTGGCGTCCAGGTCATCCACGCGGTAGGTGAACTCGCTGGTTTGCAACGGGGCGGCGGCGTCGATCATGCCGCTAAGCGTGCGGCGGTCGGCGGCGCCGTCAAAGCGCAGCCCCAGTTCGGCCAGGGTTGGGCCGTTGCGGTGAATCAGGGTGTAGCGCCGCCCGCCATCACCGCCGCCGGCCGCCGGCAGGACCAGGTTGACGGAGTCGCCGCGGTTGAAGGGGCGCACCACGGGGTCGCTCTCGCCATCGGCGAAACCCGGGGCGGTGGTGTCGGGTGGCGCGCGTACGACGATCTCCGTGAAGCCTAATATATTGAATGTGCGGACGCCATTATGGAATCCACCTTCATGCACCCTCGGCTGTACCACCGTCGAGCGGCCAACGACATCAGACGCCGTAAAGATGGTTGACACCCCGAACCTGTTATCAAAACTGCCGAACGCGTTGAGATCATCTTGCGCTGTCTTCGCGAGTGGTATGGCATCCCACCTGACCAAGTCGTCGGTGAGCGACGGAGTGCCGTCCCTTGCCAGCACGGTAACCCGGATCCTTTCACCCGGCGCCACGGTGGTGACTCGGAAAGTGCTAACTCTGAAGGTAAAAGACCGCAACTGCCCGGCATCGGGGTCAACGCCGTCACCGGCGGCAACGATGACGATACCCAGCGTCAACTGGTCGCGGTCGCCGGCGCCGGTGTTGGCGTCCAGGTCATTCACGCGGTAGATGAAATCGCTGGTTTGTAACGCGGCGTTGCCGCTGATGGTGCCGCTAAGCGTGCGGGCGTCGGCGTCGGCGTTGAAGAACAGCCCCAGTCCGGCCAGGGTTGAACCGCCGAGGTGAATCAGGGAATAGTACCGCCCGCCATCACCGCCGGTGGCCGCCGGCAGGGTCAGGTTGACGAAGGAGCCGCGGACAAAAGTGTGGACGATGGGGTCGACCTCGCCGGGAACGAAACTCGGAGCGCCGGAGTCGGCGGGTGGCATTTGTACGGTTATCGTAAGGCTTCTGCTTCTGCCGTCGCCGGCGGTTACTGTTATAGTCGTCTGGCGGCCGATGACAGTCGCCGCCGTAAAGACGGGTGACACCGCGTTCACATCATCAATAGCACCGAACGCGCTGAGAGGAAGCGCCGCCTCTGCAGGCGAGGTAGAGAGCGCCTCCAACTGCCACGCGACACTGTCGGTAACCGGACCGCCCGCCCCGCCCCGCACAACGAAGTTAACCCTTTCACCCGGCGCCACGACCCTGCCGTCCATGTCGCTGCTCCCAAGTGTGAAAATAATAGTCCGCAACTGCCCCCAAGCCTCCCCCGCAGGAAAGCAAGTGAGAACGAGGAGCACCAGCGCGACCAGAGCGGATGCCCGGTGAACACCAGGGACGAGACGACCCATCCCCCTGAACAAACGTCCGGCGTGGCCGGACAGGTTAGCCGCCGGCGCCGCCGGTTGAACGCCGGATTCCCGCCTTCGCGGGAATGACAAGCCGTCGTTGTTTTCAGGGATGGACGGATGTGCGGCAGTGCGGTTCATGGCCGGAGTTGCTCGCTTGTCCCTTGCGAGAAAGAGGAAACAACGGGAACCGAACCGTCAAATGCAGCTCTTTGCAAGCGTGTCAAAATCATAAAAAATCACAAAAACTGGGGCGGGGCAGCGAATAATCTTAACTCCTTGAACTATCTTGCACATTGGCAACAGACCGGATGGAAGGCTACTCCACATATGCCATGCCGTCAAGACAGGAACGACCGGCTTGCGGCCCGCATCCCGCTGTGTTGTTGCTCGTCGGAGCCGCGCGGGACGGGCATGGTCACGGCCCGCCCTCGCCGTCTTCGCCCGCCTGTCACGCCAGCGTCACGGTCATGGTGACGGCGTCAAGCGGATTGTCGCGAGCGTCGCGCCGGACGGCGACCACGCGATCCACGACGTCCATCCCGCCGACCACTTCTCCGAAGGCCGTGTACTGCCCGTCCAGAAACAGCGCGTCCGCCACACAAATAAAAAACTGGGATCCCGCGCTGTCGGGATCGTCCGAGCGGGCCATGGAGAGCACGCCGCGCTTGTGCGGCGCGCGGTTGAATTCCGCTTTCACGCGATAGCCGGGGCCGCCCGTTCCATGCGCGGCGCGATCCGCTCCCCGGCTGTTCGGGTCGCCGCCCTGTATCATAAAACCGGGGATGACGCGATGAAACGCGGTCCCGTCGTAAAACCGTTCCGCCGCCAGTGTGCAAAAATTCACGGCGTGGTTGGGCGCCAGGTCCTGATACAATCGCACAACGATGGCGCCCCAGGATTCGCCGCCGGACGCCACCGCAATGGCGGCCCTGGTTTCCGCGGTGACCGTCGGTTTGTCTGGTTTGTCCGACATGCCGTCTCCTTTCTTCAATAGGGCCGGGGTCTCGTCCGATACCGGCCCAGCGTTTCGCCAATATTCACCCAATGTTCGCCCGCGTCCTGACTGCGAAAGGCGCCCGCGCTGGTGCCGGCGTACAGGTCGCCCCGCGACGAACCGATCAGCGTTTGCACGGATAATTCCGTCAAGCCGTTGTTCGCCGCCACCCATTCTGTCCGCCGAACGGGCCGTTTGAAAATCCCCCGGCCCGTGGCCGCGTAAAGCGCCGTTTCCGTGACCACGATGCCGCGGATTGAATCATTCGGCAGCGCGCGGCCAAACGGACGCCACGTGTTCCCCGCGTCCCGACTGCGGTACAGTCCGCCGTCAAACGTGCCCGCGTACAGGTCCCGGTTCGGGCCGGCGACCGTCACGCGAATGTACGTCTGTGGCAACCCTTCTTTGGGGTCCACGAGCGGGCGCCCCACCGGTTCCCACCGGGCGGCGGCGCCGGCGGCGGGGCTGATGCGGTATAATCCTTTGCCCGCGGTGCCGGCAAATAATTGCCGGTCGGTGAACGCCAGGCTCGGCACCAGGGTCTGCTCCAGCCCCGCCGCCACCACGCCCCATTGACGCGCGGCGGCGTCCCATTGGTACACGCCCGCTCCCGTCCCCGCGTACAGGCTCCCGCCGCGCGCCAGCAGGGATTTGACTTCCACGTTTCGCAATCCGGCTTTTATCGGCTCCCACGTTGTTCCGTTTTTCTCGGTGCGAAACACGCCGCCCCGCACGGTGCCGGCGTACACCGTTCCCCGACGATCCGCGGTGAGACAGAGAATGAACCGGTCGCCCAACCCGTCGTTGACGGCTTCCCACGTCCCGCCCCGGTCGTGACTCACAAAGGCTCCGAACCCAAACGAGCCGGCATAGAGCGTCCCGTCGCCGGTCATCGCCAGCGCTTGAATGCTCGGCGGCACGGCGGGGCGTTCACGCGGGGCGGACTCCCCGCTTGCGTCGCCGGCCCGGACGCCTCCCCACGCACAGGCGAGAAGCGCGACCGCCAGAAGCCGGCCCGGCACGTTACGCATGGCCGGCTCCCCGCTTGCGCCCGAACACGTTACGCCCGGTCCGACGCATGGTGATCCCCGGCGCCGTCCGGCGGGGGCGCGTGCGCGTCATCTTCATGGTTGTCTTCTCCCGCTTCGGGGGCGGCCCGCTTGCGCCCGAACATGCCGGCGCCCCACACGCCGATTTCGTACAGGATGATGATCGGGACGGCCATCAGGAGCATCGTGAACAGGGTGGCGTCGGGCGTCATCACCGCCGACACGATCAGCGCCGCCATCGCCGCGTGCCGCCGCCGGCGCGCCAGTTGCTCGAACGAGACAAGACCGGCCCGCGCCAGCAGGGAGAGCACCAGCGGAATTTCAAACGCAAACCCGAACGCCAGCAGAAACTTGACGTTGAAATCCACGTAGGTTCCCACGGCCAGTTCGGGCTTGAGTTCACGCTCCAGGCCAAAGGACACGAAAAAGTCAATCACCAGCGGCAGGATGACGACGTTGCAGAACACCAGCCCCAGCGCAAAAAATCCGGTGGCGAGCAGAAAGAACGGAATGGCCTGTTTCTGCTCTCCGGGCAGCAGGGCCGGCCGCACAAATTGCCAGAACTGATGCAGCATGACCGGCAGGCTGGCCACGACCGCCGCCAGAAAAGAAATTTTGATGGACGCGAACAGGGCTTCGGCCGGGCCGTAAAACAGCAGGTCGTCCGCAAGGGGCCGCTTGAACCATTCAATCAGGTCGGCGGAAACGGCAAACATCGCGACGAACGCCGCCAGCAGCGTCGCGCCGACGATCAGCAACCGGCGCTTCACGTCGCGGATATGACGGGCAAAGGGCGCTGCGAACGCGGCCATGGAGTCTCGTCGTGGAATCGGGCAATCCGCCGTCGCCGGCCGCGTTACGGCGCCGAGGCGCCGGGCCGCGTCTCCCCGGCCATCCGGCAGTCGTGAATGAATTTCGCCATGCGGTCTTTGACGCCCAGCTTTTCTTTCTGCAGCCGTTTTTTCAGCAACTCTTCCCCGGGCGTCAACATCGGGTGCGCCAGCAACGTCCGAAGTTCGGCGTCCAGCCGGTGATGCCTGTCTTCAAGCGCGCAAAAATCGGGGGTCGTGTTTCGGAGACGCTCGGCGATTTGCTCATCGGTCGGCATGAGGATTCTCCTTTCGTCGGAACCATCGTCACGATTCCCCGGAGACGGTCTCCGCGTCCGGGTCCTTGAGCCGCATCAGAATAGCATCCTCCTGGGGATTCGCATAGTATGACCGGCGGCGGCCATACTCGGCAAAGCCCATGGCGCGATACAGCGCGCATGCCCCGGCGTTGCCCTCACGCACTTCCAGGAAGGCCCGCGCGGCGCCATGGTCGCGCCCGTCCCGCAGCGCGTGCCGAACCAAACGGCTCGCCACGCGGCGGCGGCGATGCTCCGGCCGCACCGCCACGTTCATCAGCCGCACTTCGTCAAAGACCACCCAGTAACAGACGTACCCGATCAACTCCGCGTCCCGCGCCCCGCCGCGTTCACGCCGCGCGCCGCGCAGACGGCAGAATGGATTGCGGAGCAACTCCGCTTCAAACATCGCCCGCGTCCACGGCGTTGCAAACGCCGCGCGTTCAATGGCCAGCACGTCGTCCACGTCGCGGAGGCCCAGCGACTCCACGAGACAGGCCATGCCGGACGACGGTCGGGATCGCATCGCGCCGCCGTCAGGGTGACACGCGCAGTGGTGCGCGGTCCCGGAGCCTTTCCGCCTCCGACGGCTGGACATAATGCGGCGAGACCTTCGGGCCGGCGATCCGGCCGGTCCGCAGCGCTTCCGCGCCGGCCAGGCCGACTTCACGGGCGGCCGCGTGCGGGGCCTCCGATTGTTCGCACAGCGCGCGCGCTCCCAGGGCTTCCGCGAACACGGTCCGATGACGGCGCCAGCCTTCTCCCCACAGCATCGTCGGTTGGCGAATCGCGTCAATCACGGCTTGCACCGCCCCCACCCGATCTTCCGTCAAGCGAACCAGCCGCCCGTCCCGCCACTGGAACCGCGCCCAATACACGGCGCCGGCGCCGGCCGTCAGCATGGGACACAGGAGCGGCGACGCGGAGCAGCCGCCGGGCCGGTAACGCCAGGCCATCGCCTCCAACGTCGGCACGGCCGCCAGGGGCAGGCCCGTGACGAGCCTGAATCCTATCATGGTCGCAAGGCCCGCGCGCAAACCCGTGAACGAGCCGGGACCGATGGACACGGCAAGCCCCTCAACGGCCAAGAACGGACAGGACGCGGATTGCAGCAGCGCGTGAACGGCGGGAAGCAGCGAACCGGAATGCGAGGCACAGTCTTCTTGAACGTCCTGCGCCACCAGCTCCGGCCCGTCCATGAGGGCCACGCTCCGGCATCGCGTGGCGGTGTCAACGGCCAGGAGTTTCATCGCGCCGCCCCGTCGGAAGGCGGCAGGCTCGCCGCACCGGAGCGCCGGTCAACCGCCCGCTCGGACAACGGCACGTTGGCCGCCAGTTCCAGGAACGCCAATTCCACCGACCCCGACGCCGCGCGGTCTTCAATCTCGACCACAAAGGGCAGCATCAGATTGTCCGCGCCGCCGCGCGCGCCGTCCGGGACGCGCCGAAAATCCGACGCCGTGAGCGCCACCCGCGTTTCTTCGTCCGGCGTGCGATCTTCAATGGCCCGGATTTGCGCCGAATACCGGTCCACCCACACGTGCCGCCGCCCGCCCGCGACCGACAGGGGGACGGTGTACCGGTAGGCGTCTTCTTCAACCCGCACGGCGGGAGACCGCGAGGCCCACGGCGCTTTGCCGAGCAGCATCTCCACCGCGCGCATGCTTAATTGAATCGGCAGGCGCAGGTCGCCGAGACGGCTCAAATCCGCGACGTGCCCGACCACCGCGTTCCGGTGTTCCGGCACGCGCAGACTGTACGATTGCCCGCGCAGCAGGAAGTCAAAAACCCGTCCGCCCCACCGCGTAAATCCCTGAATGTGAATGAATTGCGGCCGCCGGTAGAGCAGCGTCCCACGAATGTGCCCGGAAAACGACGCGCGCGCGCCGCGGACGTCGGCCCGAAACAACCCCTTGACGCTTTCCAGATTCGCTTCGCGCGCGCGGAGCGTCGCCAGCGCTTCGTCGGACGTGAGCGGGCGTTCCAACGCGCCGGACGGCGGCGGCGGTAACGACGTCACGCCGGCGCAGGCTTCAAGCCCGACAAGCAGCGCGCCCGCGACAAGCCACGCGAAGCACGGGTCCGACCGGCGGCACAGACAACGGTTCATGGCACATCCTCCCGCGCGGCTACGAGGCCGGCGTCATCACCTGCTCCAGCACGTCGCCCACTTCCCGCACCCCGTGAAGTTCAATGCCGGCGGCGTCCGTTTGTTTGGTCACGTTCCCCTGGGACAGCACGCACCGGCGGAAGCCCAGTTTCACGGCTTCCCGAATTCTCAAGTCCACTTGACTGACGGGACGAATTTCGCCGCCCAGCCCGACTTCCCCGATCCAGCACGTTTGACCGTCAAGCGCGTGACCGCGGAAACTGGATATGATGGCGGCCACGATGCCCACGTCAATGGCGGGTTCGTCTATGCGGAGGCCGCCCACCACGTTGAGGTACACGTCGTGCCCGGACAACTGCACGCCCAGCCGCTTTTCCAGCACGGCGAGCAAGAGGGCCATGCGATTCAGGTCCACGCCGTTCGCCATGCGCCTGGGCATCGCGTATCCCGTTGAGGACACCAGGGCTTGCAGTTCCACCAGAATCGGCCGGCTCCCTTCCAGGCTTGACACCACGGCCGACCCGGCGCTTTCGGCGGGCCGTCCCGCCAGAAACAGTTCGGACGGGTTGTCCACTTCCTGCAGGCCCGTGTCGTTCATTTCAAACACGCCGATTTCATTGCTGGCCCCAAACCGGTTTTTCACGGCCCGCAGAATGCGGTAGGCGTGACTCTTGTCGCCTTCAAAATACAGGACCGTATCCACGATATGCTCAAGCAGCCTTGGCCCGGCAATCGTCCCCTCCTTGGTCACGTGGCCGATGACAAACACCGGCACGCCCGTGTGCTTGGCGTACCGCATGAGCCGGCACGCCACCTCCTGCACCTGGCTCACCGTGCCGGGGGCGGAGGCCGCCTGGTCGGTATAGATCGTCTGCACGGAATCCACGACCAGGGCCGACGGCCCAAGGGTTTCCGCGACCTTGAGCAAGGCTTCAAGGGACGTTTCCGCCAAGACGTACAGCGAGGGGCTGATCATGCCCAAACGCTCCCCGCGCATTTTGATTTGCTGGGCGGATTCTTCGCCCGAGGCGTAAAGCACCGGCGGCGTGCGCGCTTCCAGCCCGTGCAGGACCTGAAGCAGCAGGGTGGTTTTTCCAATGCCGGGGTCGCCGCCGACCAGCACAATTGATCCAGGCACGACCCCGCCCCCCAGTACGCGGTCAAACTCGGCCAGCCCGGTCGCCAGGCGGGTGTCCCGCGTGACGGCCACTTCGCCGATCGGCACCGCGGGTTCCCCCTCGCCGGCGCCGCGGACGTCGGCGCCGCGCCGCGCGACGGGTTCTTCGTTCAGCGAATTCCATTGTCCGCAATCCGGGCACCGCCCCGCCCAGCGCGGCGTCCGGAACCCGCAGTCCCGGCAGACGAACGTCGTGCGAGCTTTGCCGGCTTTCATGCGTCGGGCGCGGGGCCGCCGAACGGGCGGCTTATAAATGTGTTCGGACTTCTTCCCACGAGTTCACGATTCTGGCGCGGTGCGGATACGGTTGTGTTTCCGACGGGTCGGGAAAAATCACGGCCTTGATCCGCTGCTTCACCAGCGTCTGCGCGAAGTCCCGTGTCCGGCCAATCCCGGCTTGCAGGTTGTCCCATCCGCCCTCCCGCAGTCGCGTCATCAACGCCGCCAGGGCCTCGGCGTCCCGCAACGCCCGCCTGGCAATCCCGACGGGAAAGTCGTGCCGCTTCAGCCAGTCGCGGGTTTCGTGCGGAGCCGTGTCCCGGTGTTCATGCACGTAAATGATATTGTAATAAAATTCGGCCAGCTTTGAGAGCGCGTGCCGGGCCTCCTCCCGTGGCGCGCCGAACGACGCGAGGCCGGCGGTAAACGGAAGCGCGGGCAGGCGGTTGACGAGGGACGCATCCCGTTCAAACAGGGTGGAAACGTCAACCAGCAAAATCGGGCGGCGGCGTTCCCATGACGCCAGGTTGCCGGCGCCTTCCGCCGGCGCCACGCGCGGACCGGGTTCAACGGTCGCGACAATCGGGTGATTCCCGCGCATGTGGGTCTTGTATTCCAGAAAGGCCCGGCCGTCCCCGCCGGTGAGCGCGGCGCCGGCGCGCTGCCCCAGCACAAAAAAGGTCACGATTTCTCCGCCCAGCCCCCTGGCGCCGAGCAAACCGTTTTCGGTCAATGCGGCTTTCAACGTGACGGACGTGCCGGGCCGGGCCAGGACGTCTTCCACAATCAGGCGCCCGCTGATTTTGTCCGCGGCCCGGGCCGCGCCGGACGTGAGCGCGCACCAGACGACGGGACTCGCCATGAGGACGGACAGGCATACGACTCGGAAAAGCGACACACTGTTCACGGGATATTCCTCCAACATGGCAGTACGCACAGACCCGCTCCGCGCGAGCTGCCGCGTTCACCGCGACACCTTAGCACGCCGATTTGCGGCATAGCCAGCATCGCGCGCGCCGCAACCCGTCAGCCGAGTTTGCGCTTGCGCAGTTCTTCCTGATACGTCTTCTGATAGAGCACGTCCCATTCCGCGGAACCTTCGGGAATACGGCGGGAGTACGAGGCCAGGCGCGCCCGAACCAGCCGGTCAACGCCGGCTTCAACCTGCATGGAATCCGCCAGCGCGCGTTTGATTTCTTTGAGCGCCTGCGCGGGGGCGCCGCGCAACGTGCCTTCGGGTGTGTGTTGAACCGCCCGAAGGATGACGTGCGCAAGATGAGTTTGCTTGTCTTCGGAAAGCACGGCACCCCCGACGGACAAGGCGGCGACCGGACGGCGCGAGACGGAACGGCCGCCTTTACAGCACCAGCCCCCGGTCTTTGACCAGCTTGTTTTTGACCATCTGGAACGTCCGTTGATAATCGGAGCGGTTGCTTTGAAATTCCTCGTCATACTGTTTGAGGAGCGTCCGGATTTCGGCGTCAAGCCGGTCTTCCACGGACAGCTCGTCGGTGATGGCGTGCGCCAGCGCGTCAATGAGGCCGGCTTTGGAGCCGGACATCTCCAGCAGTCCCCGCCCCTGCAACCGGTCCGCCACGGCCACGGCCAGCGAGTGCACGCGCTCTTTCGTCACTCGCATCGCGCCGCTCCGGAACTTTTTTCAACCCGCATCGTCGCGGCGCCGGCGGCGTGACGAAGCGCGCCGGGGTCTCCGATCACCCGTCCGACGACGTTCACCCGGTCGGCGGGCACGGGATCGGCGCCGATACTCATGGGCGTCCGCCCGAAAAACACGGCCAGCATCCCGCCGGCCCCCCACAACGCGACGTCCCCGACTTTGACGTTCGTGGTCGCCGTTTCCCGGTGGTCTTTGACGCCGGGAATCCGGCAATAAAATTCTTCGCCCCATTGATTCACGCCGGCTTCAACGGGCAAGGCGTCGTAGATCGCGTCCGCCGTGCGCGTGGGTTTCAATTCGGCTTCCACGGTCACGCCGCCAATCGTAATGTGAATCCGTTTTGGTGTTGATTCCATGCCCGCGCCGCCATGACTCCCACGCACCGTGTGCCCGAAGACTTCCGAACCGGACTGTAGCCTGTTCTGAAACGCGAAATCAAGAATCCATCCTGACGCGCGACCGAGGAACCGCGCGCGTTCACGGACGAGCGCCGGTCTGTTCGCACATTCATTGACGCGGCGGGCCGCTCTCGTAATTCGGTCGAGACACGCCGGTCCCGCCGCGGGCATCCCGCACGGGCATGGCCAGAAACGCCCCGTTATTGGTCTGCGTCACTTCGCGCATGAGCGTCGCGTAACGGACGGAGCCATGCTCGGAGATGAAGCCGACGGCGTGGACGCGGACTTTGCGCTTTTGTGTCAGACGGTCGGTATTGAGTTGCCGCAGCGTGTCAAGCACCTGGTCGTAGGTGTTCCCGCTGTAATCGTCGCCGAAGATGTAGATGGCCACCTTTTCCTTCTGCCTCGCATAGGCGCGCAGCGCCGTCTGAAGTCCCTCAACGGGACTGCTGTTTGAAAACGCGTTCCAGTTCCGGACCACGTTCAGGATGCTTTTGCGCCTCTGCGGGGTGTCGGGAATCCACTTCTTCCGGTATGCCTTGATGAGGTAATCGCCGTTGTCGTTCATCACCTGGAATCCGCGAACCGTCGGATGGATGTCCAGCACGTTGTTCATGGTCTCCATGATCCGGGGCCAGATCGCCTTCATGCTGCCGGACGTGTCAATGATGAAGATGACGTATTCGCTGTCCACGGGAATCCCCCCGACTTCGGGATCGCGCCGCGTGACCGGCGCGCGCACGCGCAACGTGGCGCGCTCCAGCGATTCTTTGACGCGCTCCAGGCCCCGGTTGTCCCGCCGCAGTTCCGTCAGCCGTTGCCCGGCGACGCGGACCGCTTCTTCGAGAGACGGGTCTTCATCGGGCATCGTCGCGGCACGTTCGGCTTCGCTCGTTTGCAGGGCTTCCCATCGCGCCCGCAGCCCGGCCACGCGCTCCGCGGCGCGCGCAATCTCCGGCTCCCGCGTCGGCACCGCCGCCGCCTCGCTCGCGTCGCGCATGACCGGTTTCGAAATGATCAGCAGCAGGATGACGGCGCCGAAGCCGCAGGTGATGATGTCGAGGAACGCCAGACTGAACAGGTCGCCGGACGACCGGGATCGTTTCACGGCCACCCCCTCGCGGGCGTCAGCAAAAGCCCGCCGGCCTGCGCGGTCCAGTTCCAGTACGCCGGCGCCGCTTCCGGGTCGCCTTCAAGCGGCAGCAGGATGACATGGACGTTGTTGCCCGCCGGGGGCGCGGACCGCCGGAGGCTCGCGTAGAACAGCTCCTTGCGGCAGGCGCCGCTCACCTTGCCCGTCTTCACCGCGCAGCCCGAGGAGAACAGGCCGGACGAGGACAGATTTTGCGTCGGGAGTCCGTCGGTCACGACGTAGATATCGGTGGCGGCCGGCGAGAGGTCGTCAATCGCCCGCAACCCCGCTTCAAGGTTCGTCGCCCCCGTCGGAACCAGGTCGTCCAGTTCCCCGAAAATCTCCCGGAGCGCCGTTTCGTCGCGCCCGCCGGCCCATCGGCCGCCGTGCAGCGTCCGCGCCCGGTCGTTGAACGCGATGACGGCGACACGGCTCTCCTTGGGAAGGCGGTGCAGAAGCCAACGGGCCGTGCGAAGCGCGCGGCGCCATTTCGGCCCTTTCCGCTTTTCGGCGTCCGGACGAATCTTGCGGGCGATAATGTCAACGAGCCGCTCATCGGTCATTGACGCGCTGCGGTCAAGCAGGACCGCAATGCGCGGGCCTTCGACCTTCATGCCGAGCAGATAGTTTTCTTCGCCGTTCCGGCGGTCGTCAATGACGTCGTCGGCCCGTGCCGGCTCAATGGATTCCACTTCGCCGCGCAGAGCCGCGTTCCGGGCCGCCGCCCGATTGATGTCACGTTCAAATTCGGCGATCCGCACCCGGTCGGCGGCGGCCCGTGTTCGTCCGGCCCGGCGTTCCCGACTGTGGAGGCTCGCCTGCCGAATCCGCTCGGCGAGCGTCGCGGCTTCTTCGCGCAAGGCCGCCAGCGTTCGACTCTCGGCGGCGGCCGCTTCGGCGGAAAGCCCTTCAGCCGCGACCGGTTCGGCCGCGCGCCCGGCATGATGTTTGACAATGAGGAAGAGCAGAATAGCCGCGCCCAAGCCGCAAGCCATCACGTCGAGGAACGCCATCTGGCTCCCCGGCTCTCGTCGTGTCATGCGCATGGCGGCGGGGTCAGCGGCTGATGCGTTTGAGCAGGAACTCTTCGCAATAGGCCTGAATGTCAATCAGGCGTTTGTCCTGCGCCCATTGGAGGGCATGGAGCAGCAGCATCAGCAGAATGCTCGCGATGAGCGCGACCAATGTTGAATTGAACGCGGTGCCGAGGCTCGCGGTCATCCCGGCAATGTCGCCGACCAGCGCGTCCTCGGCCTGTGACAGGGCCTGTCCGATGCCCCGAACGGTCCCGATGAATCCGATGGACGGGATGGCCCAGATGATGTACCGGATCATCGTGTTGTCGGCTTCAAGCCGCATCCCGAGAGATTCAACGCTCGTCTGGACGGCGTCGGACGTGTTCTGCACGTCCCCGGTAATCTGGTAGCGGCGGAGACTCGCCTTCAGCGCCTCCATGAGTTGCGACCCGCTGATCTCCACGGGAAGCGCTTCAAGCGCGTTGAGCGTTCCGGTCAACGGAGCGCTGTCATCGTCGGCTTCCTTGAAGACGTCCACTTCAAAGAGGTACTGCTCCGACGCCAGCGCCCACATTTTCATCAGAATACGAACGGCGCAATACACCATGAGGATCAGGCAGATCTCCTGCTCCCAGTCTTTGAGGATCACCGCCCATTCCCTCGGCGCGGACTGCCCGGCCGCACGGGCCGCGGCAATGGCGGCGTCGGCCTTCGGCCAGACGACCCGAACGTAGAACAGGTGTATCGCCCCGCCGGCAACGGTCAGAATCGCGCCCATACGCAGTAGTTCATTCATGTCAGATGTCCACGGGAAAACCGGTGGGGGCGTTCAGGCCGATCGCCGGCTGCCCCCCCTGTCCGGCCCCTTCCCGCTGGAGGCCGAACGCGGCGGCGGCCAGCGCAAGAAGCGCGGCCAGGCCGATGACGATCCAAATCCGGCGAAGTCTGCGGATGCGTTGCATGTCAGGATTCTCCTCCCAGATAACGAACAATCCGAAACCCCAGGTCTGGTTTCGGGGCGCGACTCCCGGTCCGCCAGGCGGCGCGCAGTTCACCAAGATCGCCCGAACGCCAGCTTGAGCCTTTGACAGTATGCCGACTGCCGGACCCGGTGTCCATGGGGTCGGTTTCCACGCGGCCTTCGGGCGGGGGACGCAATTCATACACGTCGTGCGTCCATTCACTCGCGTTGCCGGCAAGGTCGTGCAGCCCCGCGGCGTTCGCCGTGAACGTCCCGGTGTCGGCAAGCCGCGCGGCCCCGTCGTTGTATTGGGGAATATAGAGGGGCACCTTCCCCCGCGCCGATTCGTCGGCGAGATTCCCGCTCCCGGCGGGCACCACGACGTCGTCTCCCCACGGGAAGCGGGTTTGCCGGCGGCGCCCGGCCTTGCGGGCCAGCCATTCCCATTCGGCTTCGGTGGGCAGCCGGTAGCCGTCCGCGGCGGGGCGGCTGCCGGCGTGACGGTCGCCCGTGAATTGATAGACGGGGGCAAGCCCTTCTTTGCGGCTCAACCAGTTGCAGAAACGGGCGGCGTCTTCCCAGCCGATGCCGGTGACGGGAAGGCGATTGACGACCGGGGGCTGTCCGGGGTGGGTGAACCGCCGGTACTGGCCGACGGTGACTTCGTGAATCCCGGCGTAGAACGCCCGCGTGAGCCGGACTTCGCGCCTGAATTCATTGGCCCGCCTGCCTGGCTCCCCGCGAGGCGTCCCGAGCGTGACGACGCCGGAATCCTTGAACAGCTTCAGCGTGACTCCGACGCTGTTGGCGTACCGCGCCGGCGCCGTTTCAAGGCGGACGCGGGCTTCGGTTTTCAGCGTCACCCGAATGCCCTGTTCCGCGTCCGGTTCGGGCGTGAGGGTCCGCGTCACCTCCCGGTAGCCGGCGCGCGTCAGGCGAATGGTTTGCGGCACGGTCGGGAGTTCCAGGCGCTTCGGCGTTCGGCCCGCCGGTTGTCCGTTGACGGCGATGTCGGCGGCCGGCTCGGACCGCACGTTGACCACGCCGAAGGTCGGGACGAGCGCCAGCGCGATGGTGCGGCGCTCTCCCGTTTGCAGCGTGAACGCGGTTTCAAGCGGGGCGTATCCCGGCCGCGTGTACCGAACCCGGTGCGAGACGCCCGCGGCGAGCCGCAGGTTGTCCGGGGCGGACACGGCCCGGCCGTTGACGGAGAGCACACCGTGTTCGGGCGACAGGGTGAACGACACGCCGGCTTGCGCCCGGGCCAACCGGTAGTGGCGTTCCGCCGTCGGCGCATGGTGCGTGATGCGGAGCGTCTCCACGCGGGTCTCGTACCCGTCGCGGACGACGCGCAGTTCATGTGTCCCGCCGCGCACGTCCAGCGCCAGCGGGGTGGTCCCGACCGGTTCGCCGTTTCGCGTCACCCGGGCGGCGTCCGGTTCCGACGTGACGGTAATCCGCCCTTTAACCGGTTCCAGCGGCAGCGTGACCGCGCGGGTTTCGCCTCGCCGGACGGTGACCGTCCGCGACGCGGGCGCATGGTGGAGATGCCGGACCTCAAGCGTATGGTCGCCCGGCGGGAGGCCGGTTTCAAGGGACGGCCCTTCCCGAACGAACGCACCGTCAAGGAACCACCGGGCCTTCGCGTCGCGCGGTTCGGTCGTCGCGTGAAGCGCGGCGGGACGTTCGCGCAGGACGACCTCGACGCGCCGGCGTTTCCGGTCCGCCGTGACGGCGAGCGACTTGGTCACGAAACCATCGGCGGCGATTTGCAGCGTCAGCGGGCCGCGCAAGGCCCAGATTGCGGACTCGCGGACAATGCCAACGCCGTCGGTGATCGTGACAACGGCCGTCCTGACGGCGGCGGGCGGGGCAATCACCACGTCAATCCGGCTCACGCCCGCCTCGAACAGCGCGGCCACGCCGGCGATACCGGCGGCAACGAACACAAAGATCGCGGCCGCCTGAACGCGGCGGCGGCGACGACGGCGCGCCCGCACAAAATCACGTTCAACTTCGTTCATCGCAGATGATCCGAACTTCCGCCGGCGTCCCGCCGTTGCTTCGCACTGCCACGTCAACCAGCTTGGAGCGGTAGCCCTTGCGCTTGCCCTTGAAGACGTAGGCGCCGGGGAGCAGTTCAATGATCCGGTCCTCGATGCGCCCGATGGTGCCGACGCCCCGAATGCCGATCTCGGTCTGATTGTCCGACAGGATACGGACGGGGACCGGGGTTTGCCAGACGTCAACGGCGCGCGTGAGCGCGGCGCCGCTTTCTTTGAGCTTGGGGCTGTGCGCGGTCAGCGGCGCCGCGCCGCGCAGCGTCTTGCGCGCCGCCTCGGCGACGTTGGGGGAACCGAGCCGCTCGGGGCGGGCCAGGAAATCGTCCATGGCCTTCTGCGCGGCAACGATACGGGCCGCGAGCGTGCCGCCTTGCACCGCCTCGTCGTGCGCCGGAGCCAGGGCTTTGGCCTGTTCAAACTTATGCAGCGCGGCCGTCCAGTCGTCCCGTCCCACGGCGTGTTCCGCGTCGGCCAGATGCCGGTCACGCGCCTGGATGCGGTTGAGCGCGGCGATTTGGGTTTTGAGCCGCAGGGTCTCCGGATGCCGCGGTTCCAGGCGTTCGGCTTCGGCGAGCGCCTGCCCGGCCCGGTCCGGATGTTTCCCGTCAACGGCCCGCCAGCCGCGGGCGATGGCCTGCGTGAACGCCTGTTCATGCAATTCCGCTTCAATCGCCCCGATGCGCGACTCCGCGCCGACGTCGGCGGGATCAAGTGCGACGCTTCGCCGCAAGGCCGCCTGCTCCGCGCGAAGATCTCCCGCCTTGCGGGCATTCTCGGCTTTCCGGCGTTCGGCCAGCAATTCCGGAAGCCGCGCGATGCGGATCTCCCATGTTTGCACTTCCGGGTCGTCTGGCCGCTGATTCCGCGCCTGTTCAAGGTGGAACCCGGCGGTCTCCGCGTCGCCCGCGGCATAGGCATCCTGTGCCGCCCGGATTGCGCGCCGGTAGTCGGCCGGTGCGTCCCGGAGGCCTTCTCCCGCTTCCCGTTTCGCGCCGTCCTGAAGCCGGATCGTCGAAGCCACGTCCCCGTCTCCGGAGGCCGGCGGAGCCTTCTCTTTGCTGACAACGACCGGCTTGCGCGCGGCTTGCGCTCCGGGTGCGGGCGAGCGTTGGGGATCGGCCGGTTCGTCGTCCACCGTGCGTTCAGAGTCGCGGGATGCGACCTGAAATCGCTCCTGCCCGTTCGGCACGACGGCCTTGGCGGGTTGGACCGGAGGCGGAATCGCCTCGGCCCGTGACGGCTCCGGGACCGATTTCGCGACTGGCTCATGGACTGTTTCGACCCGACGGGATTCTGGCGCCGACTGTTTCGACGGAGCCGGGGACACGGCTGATTCCCGTGCCGGCTCCGGCGGGGAATCCCGCGCCAGCAGAAACCCAATCCAGATCCCGCCGCCGCCGACGGCGGCAAGGAGGACCACTCCCCCGGCGCCCAGCAGGAGGCGCTGCCGAACGGAGGCCCGGCTGACGCGGGCATGCGCGATCCGGTCCCGCAGTGCGCTGTATTCCGGTCCCGTGTTCACCGAGGTCAGATCTTCGTGTCCGGGATGCCTTCTTCGTCGTAGATTTTCCGGAGGAACGTCCGCCATTGCCGGAACTGCTCGTTCGCGTCGCCGGTGAGTTCGGCGGTCTTCCCTTCAAGTTCGACCAACTGCGGAGCCGCTTCGACGTTGAGCGACTGCCCCAGTTCCACGAGCGCGTCGGCGTGGACGGCTCCCTCGGCGCTGTTCTTGAAACTCTGTTCAAGCAGCACGATGCCGCCGACCACGGAGGCCAGCCCGCCGATCGCGGCCGCGTCGCCGCCGGGCGAGTCGGCGATCACGCCCCCCAACACGGCCGCGGCTCCGAGGACGCTCAACCCGATGCCAGCGACGCGTTGCCAGAATGCGGCGCGCTCCGCTTCCCGCTTGTTCTTGACTTCCACCATGGCATATTCCTGCCAGGCCGCGTAACTCTCGTCGGTGCGCTGGACGAACGCGGCGTGGTGGGCCTGCAACCCGTCCATGAACAGCCCGTCCTGGACACGAATGGCGCGGGTGCGATTCAGCATGGGGTCGTTCCGGTCCGGCAGCGCCGTCAGCGTGACGCGCCCGTCCTCTTCCTGAATGTACTCCGAGAAGGCTTCCTCGGAGAAGGTCCTGGCAAACCGGATCTCGGTAATCCGGCGCAGGGTCGCAAGGTCCTGTTCCTCATGCCGCCTGATCATGTCGGCGACGTCTTCGGCCACCTGTTTGAACACCGTCTGGTAGGGATCCCGGCCCTTGTTGCGCAGGTCGTCCCAGAAATATTCTCTCACGCGATGCTCGTAACTGCGTTTCATCCACTGGTTGCCGGCAATGTCAACGACTTCAACTTCAATCTCAAGGTCTTCGCCGTTTGACTGCGTAATCCCGCCGATGACGTAGAGGTCGCCGGTGGCGTCGGTCGTGGGCATCACATGGATATCGCCGAACACGTTGGTGTCCTGGAGTTCGTTCTTGAGGGACAGGGCAAAGCGATTCGCCTCGGTCCGGCGCAATTCCGGCCAGACCCCTTGCTCCGCGTAGTCATCGGGATCATCCGGGATGCCGGGATCAAAAACGGGAACGATGACGTCAAGCCGCACACCCAGGTAGGGGCTTGCCTGCGTCCCTTCAGGGGGGTCAATCCGCGGGCCGACCTTCACCCCGGACGACGGGGCGGCACAGCCGGCCAGCATCATGACGGCGGCCGCGACAACGATGACACTCGGCGTTTTCTTTCGCATCGGGGTCTCCTTCTCACTCATGACCGGCCGGGGGCAGGCCCTTGTACTTGCGATACTCGTCCCAGAGCATGGCTTTCCTCTCCGGGTCGGTTTCTTCCATCGCCGCCCGGCGAATCTGCGCTTCAAGCACGCTGTCGTTGTTCGGATGCGGAATGTCCGAGGGAACCACGCCAGCGCTTGAAGGAACCGAAGACGGCTCCGCCGGCCGCGTCGCGTCGGCCGTTGTCGCGCCGTCTCTCGTCGCGCCGGATACGGGAGCCTCCGTGCCACGGACATCCGACGCCGCGGTTGATTCCATGGAAGTCCCGGCGGCGCCGTCCCCGCCGGCGCCGTTTCCTCCGCCGCCGCCCGCCGCGCCCTGTTGTTGGCTCAAGCCCGCCGCGCCTTCACGCCGGCATTGCTCGAACCTGGCCAGCGAATCGTGCAACGCCTTGTCCAGCAGGGCGATTTTTTCGTCCCGCGTGAGCAATGTTCCTTCAAGGTCAACGTGAACGGCGTCGGGCCGGCAGTCCGTGTCCGCGGGTTCTTCGGCGTACGCCGCGGCGGCGATGAGCAGCGATGCCGCCATGCAGGCCGTCGGGAGCGTGCGGCCCCTTGCCATGCCTTGACGTGCCGTGCGGGAATCCCTCATACAGCCATCGTACAAATTCACGAGCCGTTCGTCCAGTGGCGGCGGGCACCGGACCTTCGCGCACGGAGACCGCGCCGCCTTCCCGCCGGGATCATGCCGCATTCACGGGCGAAGCGCAACACGGAGGCACACGGTTTCGTGATTCCATCGGAACAGTGAACGCCGCCGCCGACCGGACATGCTGGAACACTCATTTATTTTTCTCAACGGCATCGGAGCCGCCACGGAACGGGGCCTGTGGGATCGCGGCCTGACTCACTGGCGGCATTTTCTCGCCGCCGCCACCGTCCCGACGATCGGTCCCGCGCGCAAGGCGCTCTATGATCGCGCGGTGCAAGACACGTGGGACGATTTCCGGCACGCCCGCTGGCGGCGCGTGGCCGGGCGGTTCAAGGCGCACGAGCATTGGCGGTTCTTTGAAGCCTTTCGCGCGCGAACCGTGTTTCTGGATATTGAAACCAACGGCCGGCCCATCGGACACGGCGACGTCACCCTTGTGGGGTTGTACGGCCGTCGCACGATGACCACGCTGATTCGGCATCACAACCTGACCGAGGAACGCCTGCAAGAGGAATTGTCGAACTATGACCTGATTGTGACGTTTTTCGGGTCGGGCTTTGATCTGCCGTATCTGTGCGCGAGCTACCCGCGCCTGAAACTCACCCACGCGCATTTCGATCTGTGCTTCGCCGCCAGACGCCTGGGGCTGCGGGGCGGGCTGAAACGGATTGAAGCCGAACTCGGCCTGACCCGGTCAACGGACGTGCAAGGCCTGGACGGATGGGACGCCGTCAATCTGTGGAACGCCTGGCAGGCCGGAGACGAACGGGCGGGCGAGACCTTGTGCGCGTACAACGAGGCGGACGTCCGCAATCTGGAACCGCTTGCCGAATACGTGTACCGCACCCTTCGAGAGCGGCACGGACCGGCGCGGCGCGCATGACGGGACCGGCGTCAGAGCAGCCCGCGTGTCCGCAGATAGTCGCGGTCAATGGCCGGCGCCGGTGATTCCGGCAGCCTGCCGCTGTGCCGAAGCAACCGCTCGACGTATTTCCCGATCAGGTCCGACTCCAGATTGACGGCGTCGCCGGTCCGGACGGTTCCAAGCGTGGTGACCCCGGCCGTATGGGGAATCACCGCCACGGACACGCGCCGCTCCGACACCGCGTTAATCGTCAAACTCACGCCGTCCACCGTCAGCGAGCCTTTGTGAACGCAGTAGGGCAGAACGGATTCCGGCGCGTCGAACGTCAGCAGCACGGTATTGCCCTGCCGGGCGCGCTCACGCAGGATGCCCGTTCCATCAACGTGCCCCGTCACAAGATGCCCCCCGAGACGCTCGTTTACCATCAAGGCCCGTTCCAGGTTGACTGCGGCGCCCGCCGTGAGCGCGCCCAGCGTGGTGACGTTCAGGGTTTCCGTTGACACGTCAACCGAAAAATCCGTCTCGCCGACGTCGGCGACCGTCAAACAGGCCCCGGACACGCTCACGCTGTCACCGAGCCGCAGATCCTTGAGAACGACCCGCGCCAAAATGGACAGGCGCGCACCCGCCGGCCCCCGCGTCAGGGACTGGATCACGCCCATTTCTTCGACAAGGCCGCTAAACATCCGGCTTGTCCTTCCCGTCGCCGAAAAACACCATGCGACACACAACCAGAAAGACCGCGACCAGCACGACCACTCCCGCCGCGGCCAGCACCCCGATGACGACGTCACTCGTTGTCATACCCGCGTCCATGCGCCGCTCTCCTTTGTGCCGTCCCCCGCCGGCGGCGTCAGCCCGGTTGCGCGACCGGTCGCCGGCCGGTCAGCGCCCAGAACCCGACCGCCGCAAGCCATTGGAGGCCTCCGATAATGGTGAAGGCGCCAGTATAGCCGATGACCGCCACAAGCACACCCGCCGCCACCGGTCCGCCGGCATGACCGATATCCATGATGGTGCCGCGCAGTCCCATGCCCGCGCCGATGGTGCGGGCGTCTCCCAAATCGGCGATCAGCGCGGCGGATGACGACGTGATCACGGCTTCGCCAAAGCCGACCGTCGCCGCGCACAGGAACAACCAGCCCACGTGGACGGTTTGGGGAATGGCCATGACGGCGGCCCCGCCAATGAGCAACCCCGCGGCGATCAACGGCCGTCGTCCGACCCGGTCCGAAACCCATCCCATCACCGGCCTGGAGACAAACGACGTGAGTCCCTGTATCCCGAACAACAGCCCGCCTTCCGCCAAACTCAACCCGATGGACAGCCCGTACAACGGCAGAAACGCCATCAGCGCCCCGTTCGCCACCATCTTGACGGCTTCGGCCACACTCGTCACCACCATCTGCGCATGCCCCAACACCATCCGCAATCCCCGCACCACGTTCGCCGCGACGGCGCGCGCCTCCCCCGTCGAGACCGACGGAGCGGGCGCGCGCCGCCACAACACCAGATACAGCGCGAGCGCGGCAAGCCCGAATCCCCCGCTCGTGAGAAACGTTTCCGTATAGCCGACCGTCTCGACCAGCGCCCCGCCCAGCATCGGACCCAACAGCGCCCCGCCCTGCACGGCCGCGGTGTACCATCCCAAGGCCGCGCCCCGCGACGCGGGATACATCGCCGCGACCGTGGCGAGGGCCAACGGCATAAAGACGGCCGTCGCCACGCCATGGACGACCCGCAACAGCGTGAGCGCCTCCAGCGTCTGCACCATGGGATAGATAAAGGGGGGCAACGCAAAGGCGACGACGCCAATCAGCATGACGTGCGACCGGTTGACCACGTCGGACAGCGCGCCAACCGGAAGTTTGAGAAACACGCCCGTCATGGTTGACGCGGCGACAATGAACCCCACCGCCACCGGCCCCGCGCCCAGGGCTTCGGCAAACGGCGCCAGGGCCGGCATGCGAACCACGTTATAGCTGGCAAAGCCGCAAAACCCGACGCCGCACAGCAGGACAAACATCGGGTTGACGGTCATTCGTTCCTCTTGTGCAAAACGCGGCGGCGCGCGGACAATAGACGAGCGGGAACACGCGACGGGGACGCCGCGGGCGGTCGCGGAACGACGGCCAACGCCTCTTCCGTTCCCCGGTTCCCCTGCGGCGCAACGCCCGGCACGCTAACACCGCGTCAAAAAACGTGTCAAATGCGAACCGGCGCGTTCCGCCGCGCACGCGCGCCTGCCTTTGTGCCGCCCGCGCGATCTTGCTACAATGCGTGTCATTCATGCCGCCCGCCATTCACCCAGTTGACCTGCTCGAGACCCTTCGTCACCGGAATCTGACCCCGGCGATTGTCTTTTTGACCTCCCGGCGAGCCTGCGACGAAGCCATTGACTGCTTTGCGCACCGACGCATCCCCATTCCGGCCCGGCGGTCGGCGGCCATCACAACCGTGCTGGACCGGATGATCGCCGAGTATCCCAGTATCGCCAACCACCCCCTGATTCCCACGGTGCAAGCCTACGGGGTGGCCGCGCACCATGCCGGCCATCTGCCGTCCTGGAAAATCGCCATTGAAGAACTCATGCGCCAAGGCTGTCTGGACGCCGTCTTCGCGACCACCACCCTGGCCGCCGGGGTGGATTTTCCCGCCCGAACCGTCGTCGTGACCCAATCAAACGTCCGCAAGAGCCGCGACTTTGCGGAATTGAGCGTGAGCGAAATTCAGCAGCTCGCCGGTCGCGGCGGAAGGCGTGGCAAAGATTACGTGGGCTTCGTGGTGGTCACGCCGTCGCCGTATATCAACATCGGCCATATCGCCGCCGGACTCACGAGCACCCCGGAACCGATTGACAGTCAATTTGTTATTTCCTATCCCATGGTGCTGAATCTTCTGAAAGCGCATACGATTGATCACATTCAGCCCATTCTGGAAAAGAGCTTTGCGCAATTTCAACTCAATCAACGCGCCGACGCCTACGAAACAAAACTGGACGCCGCCGAAGCGCAACTGAAGGACTACGGCCAGCGGGAATGCGCCGACTGGATCAGCCTGTGGCAGTCGTTCGGCCTGGCGAAAAAACGCCGCTCTTCGCGCGCCCGCCCGCACACGCGGCGCGAATCGCCGGAAGTCTTCGCACAACTGCCTTTTCTCACGCCGGGCCGCCTGATTGAACTGTCCAAAACCCGCGCGGTGGTTCTGCGTCAATACCACAGCCGCGGCCACGGCCAGGCCATGCTGACCGTGGTTCGCAGTCACGGGCGCATCGTGGAATATCCCGCCAGTGCGGTCACCGCCGTACTTGACGAGGTCATTGACGTTGCGGAAACCCGCAAATTTCCGTGGAGCACCTCCCGCAGCCTGACGCGCGCGAGCGAAACACTGGAAAATCTTCCCGCCCGATTACGGCGCCTGCCTATTCGAGTGGAGCGGGACGCGGCCGAAAACCCGCTGCTGGCGGAAACGCTGAGCGACGAATTTCCCTGTCCGACGTGCCCGTCCCGTCCCGCCTGCCAGAAAGATCATCCGCAGGCGCTGCGGCTGCGCCAGGACCATCAACGGCTCACCAAAACCATTCACGCCCTGCGCACCGATCTCTGGCACCGTTTCCGGCAGCATATCGAAGTCCTGCAGCAGTTCGGCTACCTGACGCCCGCGTGCCGGCTGACCGCCGACGGTGAATGGGCGCGCTTGATTCGCATCAATCATTCGCTGCTCATTACGGAGTTAATCAGAATGGGGGCGTTTGACAGGATTGAGCCGTCGTTCCTGACCGGCGTGCTGGCCGGCATCGCGCACGACGATGACCGTCCGGTGGCGTTTCGCCGCCGCAACCCGTCCCTCGCGTCGGTCCTCGGACAGGTCAGGAAGGTCGCCGACTCGCTGGCCGCCCATGAAGCCCCGCCGCTCTTGCGGTTGGACGTCGCGTCCGTGACGGAATTGTGGATCGCCAACTCCGCCATGCCCTGGAAGGACCTGATTCACTCCACCGCCATGGCGGAAGGGGACGTGTACCGGCTGCTGGCCAGAACGCTGGAATATCTTTCGCAAATCCACGGATTAAAAGCGAGGCATCCGGAGCTGGCCCGCATCGCGGACCAGGCCATGGACCTGATGCGGCGGGACGTCCTGCAGGAATTGCCATGAGACGCGAACGGGCGGACACGGGCGACCGCCCACGGGCCGGCGAAGCCCCGAAACCCGTTGCGGGCGCGGGAACGGCTGCGGACGGACACCGCGCGACGGATGGCACAACGTGACGAATGACGAACTGACAGCACAACTGGCCGCGCTACCGGTCAGACTGTTGCGCCGCGTGGCGAAGGAGCGCGTACCCCGGCATTTTCGAATGGGGAAGGCCCGGCTGATACGCGCGATCCTCGACCTGTCACCCGAGCAGCGCGCGCAAGTCGGCGTTGAACTGGCGTCCTTCCCGACCGAGCCGGCTCAACCCGTTTCCGAACCGCCGCACCCGCCGCGCGACGAGCCACGGGGCCAGCCATCGCCATACGCGCCGCCATCCCCGCCCTCTCCGAGCGAGCCGCGCCGCGCGCCGGTCACGGACCCGGCCATCACCACGGAAGCGCTCTTTGAAGGCATCGGCGTTCCTCCGCCGCAACCCTTTACGCCGGACGCCTGGCAACAGGAAGCCGTTGAACACCTGACGACCGGCGACGTGATTTTGAGCGTGCCCACGGGCAGCGGCAAAACATACGTGGCGATTGAAGCCATGCGACGGGCCATCGCGGACGAGCAAACCGTCATCTACACGTCTCCCCTGAAGGCGTTATCCAACACCAAGCTCACCGAGTTCGGGCAGATTTTCGGATCGCACAACGTGGGCATTCTCACGGGCGACCGGCGCGACAATCCGCAAGCGTCCATTCTGATTATGACCACCGAGATCCTGCGCAACCTGCTGTACGACGCCGCCGGCGGCGAGATTGACATGCGGCTGGATACGCTGGGCCTGGTGATTCTGGACGAATCGCAGTTTATCGCCGACCCGGAACGCGGCGTGGTGTGGGAAGAAACGATTATTTTCTGCCCCGCGCAATCGCGCCTGCTCCTGCTCTCGGCCTCCATCGGCAACCCCGACGAAGTGGCCGTCTGGATCAACTCCATTCGATCCACGCCCTGTCATCTGATCCATCACCGCAATCGTTCGGTGCCTCTTCGCGCGGCCTATCTCGATCCCTCCGGCGCCGTCACGCCCCTCCTCCGCACCCGCGACATTGCGCGGGACAAACGTCCGGCCCTTCACCCCGACGCCACGCGCCTGATTGCGAAGTACGAAGCCCACACCATGGGGCCGCGGCCGCGGTCTCAACGGTAGAACGCGGAAGGCAACGGTCGGCTCACCGGCCCGTTACACCGTCGGGCAACGCCAGGCCCCTCTTGACCAAACACAACAGTCACCGGAAATCACACACCCGCAACAGGTTGGTTTTTGAATATGCAAGTCTGATATGAAGGGATTTACATACCTAAAAACACAACGTTTTGACCGGACTATTCCCCGCATACCACCGACCTGGCTCCAAGCCCCCGTTGAGACCATTCGTCCCACACGCAGCACCAGCCCAAAATAAGGAGATGATATACTTGACACATCAAAACCCCGGCTGTCATTCCCGCGCAGGCTGGCATCCAGCGTCTAACTGGGCCGGCGGAGCCGGCCACTTCACTCCTGTCCTTACCAGTGCCACTCCAGTTGCACCCGCACGCCATGATCCACCGGGATCGTGCCCGTCGCGCCTTTTCGGGCGCCTTCCAGGCTCATATTCAGCCGGTGGGCTAAGCTGACCCGGCTGCCCAGCCGGTACGTGCGCGCATCCGCCGCCGCCAGGGTCATCCCGCCGTAGGGTGTCAGCAGGTGGTCGCCTACCGGCAGCCCGTAGGCGACGGTGGCGTCCATGAGGCCCTGCGGCGTGGTCGGGCCGCTGGGCGCCGGGCGGTTGGCCGTGCCTTGTTCCCACAACTGCGCCAGGCCGCTGGCGCTGGTGGTGGTTTGATAGGTTGGGGCCAGCGTGACGGCCAGGCCCTGCCCCTGGGCGCCCGGCGCCAGGGTCACCCGTCCGCTCACGCTCCAGTCGTCGTAGTCGCCGCCATGGGCGAGCAACACCCGGCCCCGGCTTTCCAGGGTCAGCCGCAGGGCGGGATGGGCGTAGCGCAGGCCGCCGCTGACTTCCGCGCCGGTGCCGGTGCGGCCGTCGCCGGCGTCATGCCGCAGGCCCACGCCCACGCTGGGGGTCAAGTGGGCGCCATGGGGTAAGGGTTGCTCATGGCTGCCTTCCAGGGTCAGCCGCAACCGCCGGGCGTCCGTGGTCAGGCCGGCCAGGCGGTCGCCTTGTTGCTCGGCTTTGATCGCCGTAGTCAGGGCTTCGGCTTTGACCCGCACCGTGGTGGTGCCGTCGGGGGTCAGGAGGCCCGGCTGGTTCAGCAGGCGGCCGGCGCCGCCCACGGCGGCGGTGGCCAGCCGGGTGTCGGCGGTGACGGTGCCTTCGGCCGTGGGGTCGGCGGTGTCGGTGATTTCAACTTCGCCCCAGCCGTAGCCACCGGTGGCCCAGAGGGTCACCTGCCCGTCCAGCAGGCTGGTGCTGACGTAGGGGTGCAGGCTGGTCAGGGTGGCCTGATAGGTGCCGGGGGCCGGGTCGGTACCACTGCGGTCGGTGTAATCAAAGGTGCCGTCGGCCCAGGAGACGGCCAGGCCGGTCAAGAGGGTGTCGGTCAGCCAGGCATCCCCGCCCACGGTGGCGCCGAACAGGTCGCCGTCCCAGTCCACGGTGGCACTGTTGCCGGACAGGTTGCGGTAGGCGCCGTTGCCCCACAGGGTGACGCCGGCCAGCGGCCCGCCGGCTTGGTTGAGCGGCAGGGCAAAGGCAGAGCGGCCCAGGAGGGATTTGACATTGAAGGCGCCGGTGGTCAGGGCTTCCCCGTTTGATTGCAACACGTCCGCCAGGGTGGACTGCCCGCCCAGGCTGAAGGTGGCGCCGGCGGAGGCGTCATGGTCGGCGGCGGCTTGTTCGGTCCGCCGGGCAATGGCGCTGACGGTGGTGTCCATCATGGCCCTGGTGACTTCGGGGAGAATGGTGCGGTGTACGTTGTCAAACTGGCTGCGGCCTACGCTGACGGTGAGCGTGGCGGTAGCGGTTCGTCCGGTTTCGTCGGTGACCGTGAGGATGAATTCCAGGGTGGTGCGCTCATCCGGGGCGGTGAAGGTGGGGGTGGCGGTGGTTGCGCCGGATAGCGTCACCTGCATGTCGTCGTCGGCGTTCTGCGCCCACAGGAAAGTCAAGATCTGGCCTTCCGGGTTGCTACTGCCGCCGGCGTCGAGGGTGACTACTTCGCCTTCGCCGGCGGTTATGCGCAGGCCGCCGGCGACGACGATGTTTGGCGAGCCATCAATGATGGCGATGGTGAAAGGCAGTTGCACGGTGTTGGCGCCGGCGGGGTCGCTGTCGGTGGCGGTGTAGGTGTGGGGGGTTGCGGCTTGGGCGGCGGTGAGGGTGGGGGTGCCGTCCAATACGCGGGTGGTGCCGTCAAAGGCCAGGCCGGTGGGCAGGGGCGGGTTGATGGCGTAGGTGACTGCGCCATGGCCGCCGGTGGCGGCGGGCAGGGTTACGCTGACGGCGGTGCCGGAGGTGTAGGTTTGGGGGGTGATGGTGGTGGTGCCAAAGGTGAGCGGTTGCGCTTCAAGGATGGTAATCACTAGGTTCAGTCCAGAGGCAGCAAGGTTGTTACTGTCAGTTACGAAGTAGCGATAGGCCGTCGCGGTCTGTACCGTGGTCGGGGTGCCGCTCAGGATACGGGTGGCGGATACAAAAGTCAGTCCATCCGGCACACCTCCCCCTCCCGTTCGGGTAATCTGGTAGGTCAGCGGGGCGGTGCCGCCGGTGGCCACCGGCAGGGTAAAAGCGACAGGGGTGCCGACGGTATAGGTCTGGGGAGGGTTGGTGGACGATTCAAAACTAAACGCGGACCGCACGTTGAGGGTAAAAGTTATGGTGTCAGTGCGGCTATCAGCGTCGGTTACGGTGTAGGTCACAAAAGAGCCTCCTGCCTCGGTGGGTGTGCCTTGCAAGACCCGTGCGTCCGGGGCGGCGTCAAACGTCAACCCGGCGAAATTGAACGGGCCGGTCGTCCGCCTAAGGCTGTAGGCCAGCGGGGCGGTGCCGCCGGTGGCCGCCGGCAGGGTCAGGGTGGGGATGGTTGTGCCCTGGGTGTAGGCCTGGTTGGGGATGGTGGCACCGCCGAAGTCCGGGGCTTGAGCTGCGGCGTGGTGGGCGGGGATGAAGGTGAAAACGAGGGCGAACAGGGCGAGGGCGGATGCTGTTTTAGCAAGGTTTGCGGCGCCGCCGCCGTTAGCGGTCAGGCGTGAATTTTGTGGGGGGGGGGGGGGGGGGGGGGCGACAAAACTACGCCCGCAGAGGCGCTGTGAGGCGTTTTTGATTATGGGCGGTGCGATAGAAGAAGCAGTCATTGTGTGAACTCCTAGTGTTGAATTCATTGTCGGGCGGTTCTACGCTAAGCCGGGGGCATCATACAACAACGGATCAACCCCCGCAAGCCGGGCATGACGGAGGGGGCAACTCGTGGTTACTTAGGCATATCAACAAACGGCGAAGCGGATTACATCAACCGGCGCGTCGTGGATTTCTTCGACTCCGGGTCGTTCTGCGGACGGCAGGCGTCGCATTGACACAGGCGGCGCAGGTTGGGGAAGGCGTAGAGTCCGCTGTCATGCCCGTCGCTCCAGACCAGACGCAGCGCGTAATGCCCCACCGGCTCAACGTCCTTGAGCATGATGAGCAAGGGCACGTCGTCGGGCCGCAGTGTGACCTCGCCGGTCCATTCATCCGTACAGGCGGCACAGGGGCAGTTCAGACGAAGATGGCGAATTGGATAGACGCCGTGATGGCCGTCGCTCCACTCAATGCCAAACACACCTTTCCCAAGCCATTTCATATCCGTCGGCTGTATGGGGTCCGTGGGCATGGGTAACGCGCTTCTCCTGGTCTCGTCCGTCCTAGGTTGTCCCGGAGGACGCCGGGCACGGGTCGGCCGCCAATAAATTTTTCTCCGGCAGCCGTTTGCCCACAACGGTTCTGGCGTAGGTCTCAATCATCGCTTCCAACTCGCTCCGCACCAAACCCGCCGCCTTGAGGCGCGTCGAGTGTGCGAACGGCATCCGGTGTGCCCGCCGGAGAAACGCCACGCTGCCCGGAGACACCGGCATGCACCGGTCCCCCCCGCCCCGGTCGCACACCGCGCACACGAGTCCGCCGTCGGAGGGGGAAAACCTGAACGCCCGTGCCCCCACGTCCCGCCCGCAGGAGGCGCAGGAATCCATCTGCGGACGAAACCCCGATTGCCGTAAGACGTGAATCTGAAACAGCAGCGTGAGCAATCCCGGATCGTCCGTCAGGGCCAACGACCGCAACCCCGCCAACAGCGCGTGAAAAATTGACGGAACCGGGTCGCGGTCCGCCGTGACCCCCTCGGTCAGGGCCACCATGCACGAAGCCGCCGAGATGCGTTCCAGGGTTTCCCGCAACGACGCGAAGGGTTCAAGGCTGTCCACGTGGCTCACCGACGCGAGATCGTCGCGGCGTTTTTCAAAGAGCGTGAGATTGACGGAGGAAAACAGTTCGAGCGTCCCGCCGAACCGGCTTTTCATCCGCCGCGCGCCGCGCGCAATGCCCCGAATCTTGCCCAGTCGCAGGGAAAAAAACGTGAGAATGCGGTCGGCTTCCCCCCAGCGCCTGCTGTTGAGGATGATCGCCTTTGTCGTCACAAGCGCCATATGACCTGTCGGAGGCGAGGGGCGCGCATCGGGCCGGAACGACCGCCGACGCGCCCTCGCCTTCTCCATTGCGGCAACACGGGGGTCACGCGTATCGCAGGGACTCCAGCATCAGCGTGGCCAGGCCAAGGTAGATGCTGACTCCCAGAATATCCATGGCCGTGGTGATAAACGGCCCCGCGGCCACGGCCGGGTCTATACGGAGCTTTTTCAGGAGGAACGGCGTCACCGTGGCCAGGCTCGCCGACAGGATAAACGTGGCCAGCAGGGCGCCGCCGACGACCAGTCCCAAAAACCCGTTGCGCTGCCACCACCATCCCGCCAGAAAGAGCAGGCTCCCGTAGAGTACGCCCAGGAGCAGGCCGATGCGTAATTCCCGAAAGAGCACTTTCCGGATATTGCCGGGTTCGATGCGGCCCGTGGCAAGCCCGCGAATGATCAGCGTGGACGACTGTAAGCCCAAATTCCCGCTCATGGCCGCGATCACGGGAATAAAGGTCACAATGGCCACGACTTCCTGAATCGCGAAGCGGAACCACCACAGAATGAGTCCCGACACCAGGCTGCCCGCCAGATTGGTCAACAGCCAGGGAAACCGTTTGCCCGCCGCCTGCAGGCTGGGCGCGGACATGAAGGCGTCTTCTTCGGCGGCCCCGGCCATCTTGAGCATTTCTTTGGTGTCTTCGTCCCGAATGACGTCCACCACGTCATCCACGGTAATAATCCCCGCCAGCCGCCGACCGGCGTCAATGACCGGAATCGCCAGGAGATTGTAACGCGCCACGTGCACGGCCACTTCTTTCTGGTCGGTCTCCACGCCCACCGTCACCACGTCTTTGAAGAGCAGGCTTTTGAGCCGGGCCGTCGGCGGCGCCGTCAGTAATTCGCGCAGCGAGATCACTCCGGCGAGCCGGCCTTCGCGATCCGTGGCGTACACGTAAAACACCGTCTCGGCCCTGGTCGCCTGCTGCAGGCGCAGGAGCGCGTCCCGAACGACGGTGTCCTCGGGCAGCGCGACAAATTCCGTGGTCATGATGCTGCCGGCCGTTCCCTTGGGATAGGCCATCAGATGGGCGACTTCCCGGGAATCGTCGGTTTGCATGAACGGCAACACGTTCTGCGCCAGCGCCTCGGGCAGCACGCCCAGAATATCCGCGGCGTCGTCCGCCGGCGCCGTTCGCAGCATCAAGGCGATCTCGGCGGCGTTTCGGTCGTCGAGCACTTCCAGAATCACTTCGTCGCTCAATTCGCTCACGACCTGCCCCTGCTCCGCCGCGTCTTTGACCAGTTCAAAGACCGTCCGCCGTGCCTGGGGCGTGTCCAACTGCATCATCGCCCTGGCCACGTCCGCGGGATGCAGGCGGGCGATGACATTCGTCAGGTTCGCAATGGCCCCGCGCTGCAGAAACCGGCGCACCGAGAGTCGAACGTCGTCAAACGTGCTCTCATTCGCCTCGGCTCCGGACGACGCCGCGTCGGCGGGAGTTTCGGAGAACACCGGTACGCTGATTTTTTTCGGTTCCATCACGGTCGCGCTAATAGCCCAGTTCGGCCAGGATACGGTCGTCATCCGACCAGGCCGCTTTCACTTTCACGTGGAGTTGCAAAAACACTTTGCGCTCCAGCGCGCGCGCCAACTCCAGCCGGGCGGCGGTGCCGACCGCTTTCAGGCACGCCCCGGATTTCCCGATCACGATCATCTTCTGACCGGGCCGGTCAACGAAAATGGACGCGGCGATTCTGGTGACCGGCCCGTCTTCCTGAAATTCGTCCACCTTGACGGCCACGGCATAGGGCAGTTCCGCTTTGGTCGCGTCAATGATTTTTTCCCGTATGGTCTCCGCCGCCAGACGGCGCCACGACTGATCCGTGACAAACGCTTCGTCAAAGACCGGTTCCCGCTCATCCAGGCGGTCAAACAGCAGCGAGACCAGCCGGTCAACGTTCAGCCCGGTTTTGGCCGACACGGGGACCTCCTCCGTCCACTCCCCCAACGCATGATACGCTTCCAGCATCGGCAGCATGTTCAGTTTGTTCAGCACGTCAATTTTGTTCACCAGCAGAAACACGGGAACGGCGTCGGTCCGCGGAGACCGCGAGAAGACGGCGTCGGCCACAAACCGATCCCCCGTGCCGGGGGGGCGTGTGCCGTCCACCATGACCGCGAGCACGTCGGCGTCGTGAATGGCGCCCAACGCCGCGCGCACCATCCGTTTATTGAGCCGATGCCAGGGTTTGTGCAGACCCGGCGTATCCAGGAGGGCCAATTGGCCCTGCGGGCAATGCGCCACCCCCAAAATCCGGGAACGCGTCGTCTGCGGTTTGTCGGACACAATGGCAATCTTCTGATTGACCAGGGTGTTGACCAGCGTGGATTTTCCCACGTTGGGGCATCCCAGAATCGCCACGGTGCCGAATTTCATGACGTGACCGACGAGGACCGGGCGGCGGGACCACCGCCGGTCGTCCGGGAACGATCGTCCGTTTGCGGCGTCACCGGTTACGGCGACTCCATGAATTGATAAATGGTTTCCCCTGCCTTCACGTACCCAAGCGCCCTTGCCGATTGCTCCAGAGTCAGCGGATCGGAGTCCGCGAGACGGATGTCCCGCCGAAGCGCGGCATTCGCCTGCTCCAGTTCGACAATGTCCGCTTTCGTCTTGTCGAGTGCCCGCGTCATCCGCCAGTAATGGGATACCCCGGTCCCCTCCAGCATCCACACCATGCCCAACCCGATCCCCAGACCAAGCACCAGCGCGTACAACGCGGGGCGCGGCATCACCCGGCGACTCGACCGCCCCGCCCGACGTTTGGCATTTTGACGGATCATCCCGCCCCCGACCGCGGTTGAAGCGCCGCCCGTCCTTTATAGACGGCGGCGCGGCCCAATTCTTCCTCAATGCGGAGCAATTGATTATATTTGGCCAGGCGATCCGTCCGCGACAACGAGCCCGTTTTGATCTGCCCGGCGTTCAGCGCCACGGCCAGGTCGGCAATGGTCGTGTCTTCGGTTTCTCCGGAGCGATGGGAGATCACGACGCCGAACCCGGCGCGCTTCGCCATCGCGACCGTTTCAAGCGTTTCGGTCAAGGTGCCGATTTGATTGACTTTGATCAACACCGCGTTGGCCGCGCGCTCCCGGATCCCCTTCGACACATACGCCACGTTGGTGACAAACAGGTCATCGCCCACCAACTGCACCCGGTCGCCCAACCGCTCGGTCAGCCGCTTCCATCCCTTCCAGTCGTCTTCATGCAGCCCGTCTTCAATCGAGACGACGGGGTGGCGCGCGATGACCTCTTCGTACCACTCGATCATCTCGTCGGACGTGCGCGTGTCACGCCGTTCCGCACGCAGCACGTACCGCTTGTTCCGGTACAATTCACTGGCCGCGACGTCGAGCGCCAACACCACGTCCCGGCCCAGCCGGTAGCCCGCCGCGCGCACGGCTTCGCCGATCACGACCAGCGCGTCTTCATTCGACCGCAGGGCCGGCGCAAAGCCGCCCTCGTCGCCCACCGCCGTGCTCAACCCCCTGGCCTGCAACACGGCCCGCAAGCGGTGAAACACTTCCGCCCCCATGCGCAACCCGTCCCGAAACCGTGACGCGCCGACGGGCATAATCATAAACTCCTGCACGTCCAATCCGTTATTCGCGTGGACCCCGCCATTGAGAATGTTCATCATGGGGACCGGCAATTCACGGGCCTTGGCGCCGCCGAGGTACCGGTAGAGCGGCTGCCGCGTTTCCACCGACGCGGCACGGGCCACGGCAAGCGACACCCCCAACAAGGCGTTCGCGCCGAGACGGGACTTGCTCGTTGTCCCATCCAACGCCAGCATCGCGGCATCCACCGCCGTCTGATCCAGGGCGTTCATCCCCCGCAGTTTGGGGGCCAGGATTTTCGTAATGTTCCGAATGGCTTTGTTGACGCCTTTGCCCAGCCACCGCTTCGGATCGTTGTCCCGCAATTCGCGCGCTTCGCGCGTCCCCGTCGAAGAGCCGGACGGCACCGAGGCGCGCCCCCACGCGCCGCCGGTCAGGCAGACGTCAACTTCCACCGTCGGATAGCCGCGAGAATCAAGGATGGCTCTCGCCTTGATGTCCTGAATGCCGCTCATGCGCGATTCCCTTTCCGCACGGCGTCAGCGCGAGAGAAGCGTTTTGCACAATTCATGCACTGTGCGGGGATTGGCCTTTCCCCCGGACTCTTTCATCACCAGGCCGACAAAAAACCCGATCACGCCGTCTTTACCCCCCCGATAGTCCGCGGCTTGAACGGGATGCTTTTCAATGACGTCGGCGACCCAGGTCCGCAACGCTCCTTCATCCGACAATTGCCGCACTCCCTTCTCGTCCACGAGCCGGGCCGCCGGGACGTCGGTGGCGCAGAATTCGGGGAAGAGCTCCTTGGCCGCGTTCAAACTGATGGTTCCGTCATGCACGAGTGTCAGGAATTCCACCAGCCGTTCCGGCGGCAGGGGGGAGGCTTCGACGGTGGCGCCGGATTGATTCAGCGCCCGCAGGAATTCGCCCATCAGAAAATTGCCGACCATTTTCGGTTCCGGAAGCAACGCAACGCAGGCCTCAAAGTAATCGGCCATGGCGCGCGACCCTGTGAGCACGCCGGCGTCGGAGTCCGGCAATCCATACTCCCGCACAAACCGCTGCCGCCGCGCCGACGGCAACTCCCGAATGGTGGAGCGCAGCGCGTCAACCCATGCTTCGGAAATCGAAAGCGGGGGGAGATCCGGATCGGGGAAATAGCGATAATCATGCGCATCTTCCTTGCTTCGCATGACAACGGTGTGGCCGCCGTCACTGTCCCACAGGCGCGTTTCCTGACGCACCGTGCCCCCGTCCGCGAGGACGCGGGTCTGGCGCGTGATCTCATACGCAATGGCGTCTTTGACAAACTTGAACGAGTTGATGTTTTTGAGTTCCACTTTGGTTCCAAGCCCGTCGGCATCCGCGGGCCTCAACGACAGGTTGGGTTCGCACCGAAAACTGCCCCGCTCCATGTTGCCGTCGCAGACGTCCAAATACATCAACACGTCCCGCAGCGACTTCACGTACGCGACGACTTCCTCGGCCGAGCGCAGATCCGGCTCGGTCACAATTTCCAACAACGGCGTGCCCGCCCGATTGAGATCCACGAAACTGCCGGTTCCGTCACCCGCGTGCGTCGTTTTCCCCGCGTCTTCCTCCAAATGCGCGCGCCGGATTCTCACCGTTTTGACGGTTCCGTTCACCGTGAGTTCCAGCCATCCCCGCTCGCAGATGGGCAGGTCGGACTGCGAAAGCTGATACCCCTTTGGCAAATCCGGGTAAAAATAATTTTTCCTGGCAAATTGATTAAGCGGGCGCACGGTGCAATGCAGCGCCAGGCCCGTCCGAATCGCCATGTCCACCGCGCGCGCATTGACCACAGGCAGCGCGCCGGGCAAACCCAGGCACACGGGACACGTTCGCGTGTTGGCCGGCAGCCCGAACGCCGTCTCGCAACCGCAAAACATTTTTGACCGCGTGCGGAGCTGCGCGTGCACTTCCACCCCGATGACGGGTTCAAAGGTCACGATTTCGCGCCGGACGACTCCGACGAGGACCGACGAGGCGGCTGCATCGCCTCCCGACCGGCGTCAACCGCTTCCTTGACGATGCCTCTGGCCTCGTTCAACACCTCGCGGCCTTTGTACGACACCTCGTCCCACGTCTCCGTGGCGCGTTCAGAAAAATTCCGCATGTCATCGCCGGCCTGCCGCGCCAGCCGGGCAACGATTTCCCGCGATTCCCGACCGGTTTGCGGCGCCATCAACAGGGCCGCCACCGCGCCAAGCGCCATGCCGCTCAAAAAGGCGGCCATCACGCCGCCGCCCGATGTCCCGGAATTATTGTTTCCCATCTCTCTCCCCTCCTTCTTCTTTATTGACACGATCTTTCACGGTCAGGGCCACCGCCCGCATGCCCGCCAGCACCCGCGTCAGGAACGAGCCTTGCCCGCACAGGACGTCATGGACCCGATTGACGGTCTGTCCCACGTCGCCGAGGGCGTGCAACAACACCGACGCCCGCTCCACGCCGTCCCGCGCCTGGTCGGTCACGGCCCGAATGTTGTAATGCGTCCGTCTGAGTTCCCGCAGCAACTCCGGCAGTTCGTCATTGAGCCGCGACAGCAGGCGTTCGGATTGAATGGCGGCCTTCCGGATCCGCATCGCGGCCGCGGCCAGCGCACCCGCGAGCACGAACACGGCCGCGGCAATCACGGCCGCGGCAACATCTACAACGGCAACGTCTGTCATCATGTGGCACCTTCCTTATCGAATCAGTGGTCGTCGCTTGCGCCAGGTCGTTGCGGATTCATAGGCGCGGGCAACCCGAAGAATGACGTCTTCTTCAAACGGCCGCCCCACAATCTGCATGCCGATGGGCAGCCCCTGCCGACTGAACCCGCACGGCAACGCAATCGCCGGAATCCCGGCCAGGCTCGCGGAGACGGTATAGAGATCCGACAAATACATCTGCAGCGGATCGTCGAGTTTTTCGCCGAGTCGAAACGCCGTGGTCGGCGTCACCGGCGTCACGAGCACGTCCACGTCCTGAAAGACCCGGGTAAAATCCTGACGCACGCGCGTCCGCACCGCCTGCGCCTTGGCGTAATACGCGTCATAATACCCGCTGCTCAAGGCATAGACGCCCAGCATGACGCGCCGCTGCACCTCGGGGCCAAATCCCTCGTGCCGCGTGGCCCGGTACATCTCCAGGAGATCGCGGCTTTCATCCGCCCGGAATCCGTATTTCACGCCGTCGTAGCGGGCCAGATTGGAACTCGCCTCCGCCGTCGCCACCAGATAATACGTCGCCACCGCGACCCCCGTATGCGGAAGCGACACCTCCCGGAGCGTGCCGCCCAGCGCTTCCAGCACGGAGACGGCTTCGTACACGGCGTCCCGGACTTCCGTGTCCAGCCCCTCCGCGAAAAACTCGGCGGGGACGCCGATCGTCAGTTTCTTGACGTCTTTTTTTTTCAAGACCCGCGTGAAATCCGGAACCGGCGCGGGGGACGACGTCGCATCCTTCGGATCATGGCCGGCGATCACGTTCATCATCAGCGCGGCATCCGTGACGTCTTTGGTGATGGGGCCGATTTGATCGAGCGATGAGGCAAACGCGACCAGCCCATAACGCGACACCCGCCCATACGTGGGTTTTAACCCAACCACGCCGCAGCAGGCGGCCGGCTGGCGGATGGATCCGCCGGTATCCGTCCCCAGGGCCGCGACGCATTCATCGGCGGCCACGGCGGCCGCGGAGCCCCCGCTCGACCCGCCCGGCACATAGGCGAGTTTCCAAGGATTGCGACTCGGGCCAAACGCCGAATGTTCGGTGGACGACCCCATGCCGAATTCATCCAGATTGGTTTTCCCCATCAGAAAACACCGGTGCGCGCGCAACGTGTCCACCACGGTGGCGTTATACGGGGGGGTGAAGCCTTTGAGGACGCGAGACCCGCACGTCGTGGGCATGCCTTCCGTGCAGATATTATCTTTGACGGCAACCGGCATCGCCATCATCGGCATGGTTTTTCTCCAGCTTCGCATCGTGTCGTCCAGGGCCCGGGCCTCGGACAACACCGCCTCTTTCTCGTTCAGCGTAATATAGGCGTTGACTTTGGGTTCCACCACTCCGATCCGCAAAAAGTAGGCGCGGGCGATATCCGTCGCGCTCACGTCTCCGCGCGTCAATCGGTCCTGCAGCTCCTTCAGGGTCCATTTCACCAGCGACATGGCAACGCGCAAGCTCCGGCGACCGCGGTCGTCACAACGGGCGCATGGGCGCTCCGAAACCCGCGCCCGGAGATCAGGCGCGCGGACCGATCCGATTGTGGTCGTCCACCTGAATCACCGTCGGACGATGACGGGCGGCTTCGTCTTCATGATAATACTGATAACAAAAAATGATGATCCGGTCGCCGATCACCCCTTTTCTCGCCGTGGGCCCGTTGAGCACGACTTCGCCGGAGCCGCGCGTGCCGTTGATGGCATAGGTGGTGAACCGCTCGCCATTCTGCAAATTCGACACCATCACCAGCTCATAGGGCAAAATCCCGGCCGCCTCCAGCAGCTCTTCGTCAACCGTCAGACTGCCTTCATATTCCAGACAGGCGTCCGTGATCACCGCCCGATGAATTTTCGCCCGCAAGAGTTGACGGAACATAGGCCTCCCCGCTTGCCTTCCGCGTTACCGATCACTGATGACTTGAGGGACACGAAACAATCCGTCCGCGGCATCGGGCGCGTTACCCAACGCCTGTGCCTGGGACAGTGAAGGACGGATCTCATCATCGCGCAACACGTTGACGCCGCCCGCCGTCACCTGAATGCCCTCGGTTTCCACCGCGTTCAAGTCTTCCATGTACGTTAAAATACGACTCAATTGGCCGCTCAACCGCTTCAGTTCTTCGCGATTCAATCGAAGCCGGGCCAGTGCCGCCACCCGTTCCACTTCCTCCAGACTCACGTTGACGCTCATTGACGATCCGCCGCTCCCGTTCAGCCCGTTGTGTCCACCCCCCGAAACGCAAGACGGCACTCGCCGCGCGCCCTTCCAAGGCGTCTCCGCCCCGCAGGATGTATTTGTACCATGAAAGGCGTTGAAAAGCTATGCCATCCCGTCACGCACGCGGCCCGGCTCCCCGGGGAAACCGCCGCGCGGGTTCGTTCAAGACGCCGGGCCGCCGGTCTTACGACGAGGGCGGGGGCGACAGCCACCCTTCATCGGCAAAGGAGACATAGCGTCCATCCCCGATGATGATATGGTCGAGCACCCGCACCCCCAGGATCTCGCCGGCCGCCTGCAGACGGGCCGTGACCGCGCGATCTTCCTGGCTCGGCATGGGGTCCCCGCTCGGATGATTATGCAACAGAATCACGGCCGCCGCCGACTCGCGGACGGCTTCATTGAACACTTCTCTCGGATGCACCAGACTGCTGGTCAAACTTCCCGTGGACACGGTGGCGTCCCGAATCACGGCATGCTTGGCATCAAGCAGGAGCACGGTGAACACTTCCCGCTTCATGTCCCGGAACCGCGGCGCGTAATGGCGAAACACCGCTTGGCTTTGGGTCATCACCGTCCCGGACGTCAGCGGGGCGGTCGCCACGCGCTTTCCCAGTTCAATGGCCGCTTTGATCTGGGCCGTTTTGGCCGGGCCGACGCCCGGGATGTCGCACAGTTCCTGCACGCTTCGATTGACCAGGCCCTGCAACCCTTTCAACCGCGTCAACAGCTCGATGCCAACGTCCACGGCCGACTTCTCACGCCGGCCCACCCGCAACAGGATGGCCAGCAACTGCGCGTCCGACAGCGCCTCCGGGCCTTCCGCCAGAAGCCGCTCCCGCGGCCGTTCCCCTTCCGGCCATTGCGCGATGGCTCGAGGCCTGTGTTCGTTCATGCACTCCCCTTTCTGTCCGTTGCCCCGCGTCACAACACCCGCAGGCGGCGACCAGCCAACGCGGAGGCTCCGCCCGCCGACGGGACCGTCTTGCCGCTCAAAAAATCAGTATGGTACTGTTTCCCGTTTACGGGGAGCAAGCGATGCGAGTCGTTGCCGGCGCACAAAAAGGTCGTCGCCTCAAGAAGCCCGACGGGAACGCCCTTCGTCCGACTTCGGCGCGGGTCCGCGAAGCCCTCTTCTCGATCCTGTCCCCTCGTCTCCGGGGCGCGCGCGTCGCCGATCTCTACGCCGGAACCGGGGCATTGGGCCTTGAATCGTTGAGTCGCGGGGCCGCCTATGCGGTGTTTGTAGAGCGTGACACCGCTTCGCTGCGCGTCCTTCGTGAAAACGTCACACGCTGCGGGTACGACGAACAGAGCGCGGTCCTCGCGCAGGACGTTGACACGTTTCTGGCGTCGCTCCCGTTCCGGGAAGAACCGCCCATGTTTGACATCGTGTTTGCCGACCCGCCGTATCACACCGTTGATCCGGTGCGCCTGCTGGCCCGACTCGGCCCCGGCGGCGCCATCGCGCCTCTCGGGCTGGTCGTGCTTGAGCATTTCCGGAAACACGCGGCGCCGAGCGCGGTCGGGCCGCTCACGCAAACGCGGCAGTCGCGGTACGGCGACACCATGCTCACCTTTTTTCAGCACGCGTCCGACGCGTCCGAGGCCGTATGCGACTAGCCGTCTATCCGGGCACCTTCGATCCCATTACCCGCGGACACACGGATATCGTCAGCCGCAGCCTTGGAATCTTCGACCACCTGATCGTCGCCGTCGCGCCCAATCCGCGAAAGGCTCCGCTGCTGCCTCTTGCGGACCGGGTCGCGCTGGCGACCTTCGCCATGAAAGCCTTTCCCAACGTGGAGGTGGAACCGTTCGACGGACTCCTCGTGACCTACGTGCGGCAGCGGGGGGCCCATGCCATTATTCGGGGATTACGGGCGGTCTCCGACTTTGAACACGAGTTTCAAATGGCGTTACTCAATCGCAAACTCGATGACCGTCTGGAAACGGTCTTTCTGATGCCCAGCGAGGAATATTCGTATTTGACGTCCAGCATCGTCAAAGAACTGGCCATGTTTGGCGGCGCGCTGGACGCCTTTCTCATTCCCGAAGTCGCCCTGCACCTCCGCGAAAAATACGGGCATCCCGCACCATGAAACTGGCCGCCCGCACCACCCGCATCGTCCCTTCTCCGACGCTGAACATTTCGGCCACGGCCAAAGCCATGGCCGCGGAAGGCATGGACATCGTGGATTGTTCGTCCGGGGAACCCGCGTGGGACACGCCCGATTTTGTGAAACTGGCCGCGCAGTCGGCTATCACGGCCGGGATGACCAAATATACGCCGGTGGCGGGAATTGACGAACTCAAACAGGCCATCATCGAAAAGTTTGCGTGCGACCAGGGCCTGCGCTACGAGCCGAACCAGATTCTGGTGTCCTGCGGAGCTAAACACAGCCTGTACAACCTCGCGCAGGCCCTGCTGGAGCCCGGCGATGAAGTCGTGGTCCCCGCTCCGTACTGGGTGTCCTATCCGGACATTGTGCGGTTGGCTGACGGACAACCGGTGATTCTGGAAACGCGGGAGGCCGACGGGTACGCCATTGACGCGAAAGACCTGGAAGCCTGTGTCACCCCCCGCACCAAAGCGATCATCCTGAACAGTCCGTGCAATCCGACGGGGACGTTGTACACGCGGGAGACGCTTGAAGTCGTGGCCGACGCGGCAAAACGTCACGGCTTTTTTGTGATTTCCGACGAAATTTACGAAAAATTCGTGTACGGGGACACCCCGTTCTTGAGCATCGCGTCCGCCGTGCCGGAGATCGCCGACCAAACGCTCGTGGTGAACGGCGTATCCAAAGCGTTTTCCATGACCGGCTGGCGCATCGGCTACGCGGGAGGCCCGAAAGACCTGATCGCCGCGATGACGACCATTCAAAGTCAAAGCACGTCCAACCCCGCGTCTATTTCGCAAAAAGCCGCGGTGGCGGCCCTCCGGGGCGGCACGCGGTTTTTCACCGATCTGGTGGAAGATCTGCGCCCCAAACGCCGCCTCGTGGTTGACGCGCTCAACACCATGCCCGGCGTCACCTGCCCCACCCCCGCGGGCGCCTTTTATGCGTTTCCCAACGTTGCGGGCGTCCTGGGCGCCCGGCATGCCGGGGGCACCATCCGGACCCCGGCGGATCTGGCCGCCTATTTGCTGCATGACGCGCATCTGGCCTGTGTGCCCGGTGAACCGTTCGGAAGCACAACCCATCTCCGGGTGACCTATACCGCGACGCTCGACACGATGGAACGGGGCATGACACGGCTCAACAAGGCGATTCAGGCGCTCTCCTGATCCCGCCGCCGACCCCGGACAGACCTTGACCGGGCCAAAGAGAAGACAGTAGGGAACATGGGTCGGGTACGAAACAGGGAGGAACCCAATGCCGCGATACGAATATGAATGTGAAACCTGTCAGCATCGCTTTGAAGTCCAGCAAAAATTTTCCGACCCGCCGGTCGAACAATGCGTGCGATGCGGAAAGGGGGTCAGAAAACTCATATCGGCCTCCGGGCTCATGTTCAAGGGAACGGGCTGGTACGTGACGGATTATTCAAACAAACTGAAAGAACCCGGATCGGCTCAACGCGATGGAAGCGGGAACAAGGACGGTGCCGGCAAAGACAAGGACGGCGCAAGCCGCGGCGGTGAATCAGAACGCGCCCCCGCGAAAAGCGAATCCGGCTCGACCGCCGACTCGTCGCCGTCCGCACCGTCGCCGCCTGCCGCACCAAGCTCGGAGGCAAAGGCCGGTCCCGGTGCGCCCAAGCATTCTTGACAGGTTCTGCTGGCAACGGATGCACGCGCCGGAACACGACGGCAACCGCGCGCCACTTGACACCGCCGCGTCGCAATGCATAGCCTTGGGACGGCGTCATCAATCTGGCAACCCGGTCACGGTGATTATGTCCGCGCACCATGCCGGTTCCCCGTTCGATATCACCAATCACGCAACGTGTGTTCCAAAGAAGGAGTGCTGTCTCATGCAAGAAGCCCGTCACGTTCTCGCGCACAAATCGAGTGTTCCGTTCTTTGCCATCTTCGGGTGGGCCATCGTCTTCAGTCTGTCGTGCGGCCTCCCTCACGCCGTCGCGCAATCATCGGTTCCCGTCGGCATCGTTGATCCGCAAGTGGTCCTGAAACAGTCCGTCTCCGGGAAAAAGCTGATCGCAAACCTGGAAGAACATGGCGCGGCCCGTGAAAAAGTGTTGGCGACGGACGAAGAAGAATTGAAAAAACTCCGGGAAAAAATCCAAAACAGCCAGGACATTGATGACGACGAACGCGCGTCCCTGCAGGGACAGTTTCAACGCAAAATCCAGAAGTTCGAGGAACGGAAGCAGACGTTTCGACAGGAAATGGCGCAAAAACAAAACGAAATGCTGGCCGAGTACATGGAGAAAGTCCGGACCGCCACCAAAGCGGTGGCCGAACGGCGCGGCTTTTCGATGGTCATTGACAAAGGCAGTAATCTGTACGCGGCCCAGGGGCTGGAAATCACCGACGACGTCGTCAAGGAATTTGACCAATTGTACCCGTAAGAGAGAACCGCGCAACGCGGCCCAGGGGCCGGTTCATCTTGACGCAACTTGGAAACAGTGACCGAAGCCAACCGGAACGCATCACTGGAAACGTTGCTGAACCGCCCGGCTTCGCGACCCATCACGTGTTGTACGCCTTCGGCGTGGGTGCGAATACAATCCGCAAAGTGGTCAATTCCTCCCTGGCAGCCTTGCAGAAGCCTATCCCCATTCGTCTTGCGTTACCCTGCTGATGGGCCGGAAAAATTTCTCTCCCTTACGCCTGATGAAGTCCGTTGCGTACTCAAAGCCTTCGAGACTTCTCCAGGAAACGGACGCGTGGCGATCATGAACACTGGGAAGGATGGACGAACGACACGCGCAGGGTCGTTACCGTGCAGTTCATATAAAGGAGAATATTCGGTGGCACGCATGAAGACGATCATTCAAAATATGGGTTTCTCCGTGAATGAATTTTACGGCAGGGACGAACGTATTGCTAAAAGATATTCCGGCAAAAAGTAAGCCTCTCCTCCACCGACACCACTGACAGAAATGGCGCGCCCGGCAGGGGTCGAACCTGCGACCCTCGGCTTAGAAGGCCGATGCTCTATCCACTGAGCTACGGGCGCATCGTGCGCAGACGGCAATGGCCGGGATGGATGGATCAAACCATGGGAAGGCGGCCCCGGCGAAAACCCAAGGGCGAACACCTGGTCGGGGCGAGAGGATTTGAACCTCCGACATCCTGCTCCCAAAGCAGGCGCGCTACCGGGCTGCGCTACGCCCCGACGTGATCAGACGCTCCAGTCGTTGCTGCAAACTCGCTTTGGCTTTGACCAAAGCTTGTCCACGGTGACTGATCTGGTTTTTTTGGTCAAGAGACAGCTCGGCCAGCGTTTTCCCCATGGCCGGCACGACAAACACCGGATCATAGCCGAACCCGTGGCCGCCCGAACAGTCCTCCGCAATCCATCCATGCAGCACGCCTTCCATGAGTTCGACGGACGCGGTCGGGTCGGCGATGGCCACAACCGTCAGAAATCTGGCTCCTCGCCGCTCTGCCGGAACACCTTTGAGTTCGTCCAGCAATTTGCGGCAATTGTCCGCATACGTGGCGCGTTCACCGGCGTAACGGGCGGCCCGCACGCCTGGGCGGCCGCCCAGGGCTTCAACTTCCAGGCCGGTATCATCGGCCAGCGTCAGCGCTCCGGTCCATCGCGCAATCTCGTCGGCTTTTTTCCTCGCGTTCGCGCGGCACGTCGCGCCGTCTTCAATCACCGCCGGCGCCGAGGGAAACTCATCCAGCGTCCGAACGGTCACCGCCAGTCCGCGCAAGAGCGCGATGATTTCCCGCTGTTTCTCCCGGTTGCCCGTTGCCAACACCAGTTCCATGACGGTCTTAGGCGAGGCGTCCGACCGACTCTTGCTGCAGGCGAATCAAATGCTGAATCCCATCCCATCCCAACACCAGAAACTGATTCAGCTCGTCCGTGCCAAACGACCCGCGTTCCGCCGTGCCCTGCACTTCGACCATGCGGCCCTGGCCGGTCATCACGAGATTCATGTCCACTTCGGCCATGGAATCTTCCTCATAGCACAGATCCACCATGCAGACGCCCCCGACCCTGCCCACACTGATGGCGGCCAGATAATCGGTCAGCGGCATCTTCTTCAGACCTTTGCGCGCACGCAAGGCGGTGCAGGCATCGGCGAGCGCAAGAAAAGCCCCGGTAATCGAAGCGGTGCGCGTGCCGCCATCGGCCTGAATAACGTCACAATCAATCCAGATCGTGCGCTCCCCCAACGCGGTCAAGTCCGTCACCGCGCGTAACGCCCGACCCACGAGCCGCTGAATTTCCAACGTCCGACCGCTCTGCTTGCCCCGCGAGGCTTCGCGCGGCATCCGGTCATGCGTGGCCCGCGGCAACATGGCATATTCGGCCGTCACCCAGCCTTGTCCCTTCTCCCGCAAAAACGGCGGGACCTTTTCTTCAATCGAAGCCGTGCAAATAACTTTGGTGTCTCCCATTTCCATCAACACGGACCCGTCCGCATACTTCACAAACGGCCGGGTGACCTTGACCGGCCGGATCTCATCGAGCCGGCGGCCGTCGGTTCGCTGCAATCGTGTGATTCCACTCATTGAACACTCCCCCTTCGTCTCTCGGCTCACGCGCGATACGAATAGCCGCAGTATAGTGGCGGAACGAAACAAATATCAAACCCCGTGGTCACGCATCCGTCTCCATCAGCGCCATGCCGCGACGTCCGCCAGAGACCACCGCGCAAGCCCGGCGCACAGACCCGCAGGTGGAACCGCAGACGGCATCGGCGCGGGAACAACCCGCGCCAGACCGCACGTCGGCCATCCACTCGTCGTCTTTCGTTGACTGGCCGCACGACACATGGTAAATTTCGCCTGTATTTTCAAGTAGTTGGGAGTGGCTCATGTACGACATTCGAACGCTCAAAACGCAGGGGGACGCGCTTCGGCAACAACTCGGTTCCCGCGGAGCCGACGTGGCGTGGGATGAAATCGCCAAACTGGCACACGAGCACCGCGACCGGCTGTCTTCCATTGAACCGCTCCGGCACGAGCTCAAACAAGGCTCCGAAGACGTGGCCCGATTACGGCGCGACGGCCAGCCGGCGGACGCGGCCATGGCCGCCATGCGGACGCTCGGCGACACCATCAAACGCCACGAAGAACATTTGCGCGCGCTGGAAACCCAATTGGAGGAACACGCGCTGCGCATTCCCAGCGTGCCGCATGAGACGGTGCCGCCGGGACACGACGCGTCCCGGAACGTTGAAGTGCGACGCCGGGGCGAGCCGCCTGCCTTTGCCTTTCCGCCGAAACCGCATTGGGAACTGGGCGAAGCCCTCGGCATTTTCGACTTCAAACGAGCCGGCAAAATCGCGGGCGCGCGGTTCGGCATCGCCGTCGGAGTCGGCGCCCAACTTGAACGCGCGCTGGCCTCGTTGATGCTCGACATGCACACGCGGACGCACGGCTATACCGAAGTCCTCCCCCCCTGTCTCGTCAATCACGACGCCATGACCGGCACGGGACAACTCCCGAAATTTGAACGGGACCTGTTTCACCTCCGGGATGACCCGTATCTCTTGATTCCAACCGCCGAAGTCCCGGTCATCAATTTGTACCGGGACGAAATTCTGCCGGACGACGTGCTGCCGATTCGGTACGTCGCGCACACACCCTGCTTCCGTCGGGAAGCCGGTTCCTACGGACAAGAGACGCGCGGCCTGATGCGCGTGCACCAATTCCAGAAAGTCGAACTCGTCGCGTTCACCACGCCCGCCGAATCGTATGCCGAACTGGAGCGTCTCACCCGCGACGCCGAAGCGATTTTACAGGCGCTCGCCTTACCCTACCGCGTCGTCGCCTTATGCCGCGGCGACCTGGGATTTGCGGCCGCCAAGACGTATGACCTTGAAGTCTGGATTCCCTCGCAGGGGATGTACAGGGAAATCTCGTCGTGCAGCAATTGCGAAGCCTTTCAGGCGCGACGAGCACGGATCCGGTTTCGCGCCAAAGGCGGCAAACCTGACTATCTGCACACGCTCAACGGATCGGGCGTGGCCCTTGGCCGCACGATCGTCGCCATTTTGGAAAACTATCAACACGAAGACGGCTCGGTCACCATTCCCACGGTCTTGCGCCCGTATATGCACGGCATCGAACGCATTGCCCGCGTGCCCGCCGCGCGCCCGCCGTCTCCGGACCAGGGGCCGTCCTGAACCCACAACGCCGCGACAAGGAGGATGGGAGTATGCACGCTGGGAACCTGATCGGATTATTGGCCGGATGCGGACTGCTGGTCGGGTGCGCGCTGACGCCCGTGCAGACCTCATGGTCGAAACCCGGCGCCTCGCCGGATGAATTTGCCCGCGTGGACGCCGAATGTCAGAACGACCCCGGCCTCGCCGGGCTGAAAGGCGACGCCGGCTATGACGTCTGCATGCAGCAGCACGGATGGTTTTTAATCAGAGAGCCCGCGCCATAACGGGCGGAACCCGTGCGTGCAATCTGGAGAGAGGAGGGGTGCTGGAGTGGCCGAACAGGCCGGTCTTGAAAACCGGAGTCCTTCACGGGACCGTGGGTTCGAATCCCACCCCCTCCGCCACATGCCTCTTCCTGTGCAGGGCCGCGCCGGGCTTACCGCCGAACATAGCGCAACTCACAGGCTTGGCAGTACCCGTGAACCCGGCCCCGATGAAACGCCGCGGCCAGTTGCCGGTCAACCCAGTCCGTTCCTTCTTCCCGGCCTCCGCCCACGCCTTGAGACCGCATCATTTGCCCGGCAATATCCAGCAGCCGGGCTTTTCGTTCTTCCATGTCAGGCGTCACCAGGTCTCCCATCACGAGTCCGGCGTGACGTTTCACAATCTCTTCGCGAAATTTGTCATAGCCCAACGCCGCGACCGTGGCTTTCCGAATGTTCGCCAATTCGCGTTTCACGAGGGGAAGGTCACGCAACAATTGCCGAAAGATTTCCACTCTGCCTTCTTCCCACAACTTTTTCTCCATGCTCTCCAGGATGACGTCCGGGGACAGCGTGTCGGCGGGTGTCTCGTCGGCAAAATCCGTTTTCCGCCCATACCCGCCAAAGCGCAACCGTTCGTAAGATTGACGGGTTTCCGGGTCGCCAAGCACTTCATACGCCGCGTTGATTTCCCGAATTTTTTCTTCGGCGCCGGCGTTGCCCTGATTGCGGTCTGGGTGGTATTTGAGGGCCAGCTTGCGATACGCTCGCTTGATCTCGTCGTCCGATGCCTGCGGCGTCACTGCCAACGTGGTATAGTAATCAAGATGAATGCGTCCCATCAGCGCTCGTTCACTCCCCGCTGTGTCCTCACGGACCCGGCACACCACGAACGGCTCACGGCTGTTCGGGAACCATCCGGGCACGGATCCGCTTCTTCACGACGCCGTTGATGCCATTGCCGCCAGATCATCAGAGACTCCCCGCGTTGGCTGACGCCCTCTCACGCATGACGGCACACCGCCACCCGCCGTACGATACGCCGCGCCGAAGCCTCCGGGCAAGAGATCGCCTCCCGTCCGCGGCCGGCTCCCATGCGACAGGGCGGCGTCTGCGCGCGGTGGTGTCCGGTGGTCTTCGGTTGTGCGCGGCGGTGTTCGGGCGGCCCGTGAAGCCCGCCGCACCGCATGAGCCGCCTTGCGGCGTGAGACCAACGGCGATCCTGCTCCTCGCAACGGGCCCATTGCTCGTCTTCGCCGGCTGTCACGCCGCGTCGGCGTTGCCGCCGCCTCACGCGGAGGTCGCGCGACAACTCGCCCGCACACTTGACGCGGCACGCCGGCTGGGGCCCGACAATCCCCTGCTCGTCAGCGCCCTGCACAGCTCCGCCGCGTTTTATCACGAACGCCGCCGCTATGAACAAGCCGAAGCGGCGTACAGGGAGCTGCTCCGCATTACGGAAACACGCAAGGGAGCCCATCATCAGGATGTGGCGCTGATCCTGGAACGCTACGCCGACGTCTTACGGGACGCCAACCGTCCAGAAGACGCCCAGCGTCTCAGGACACGCGCACGCCTGATCCGCGCCAACCAGCCGCCCCCAGGTCCCTCACGCCGTTGACTGCCTGCTCCTTCCCGCTGCCAGGCGCCCGCCGTTCCCCCGCGACGGCTTGTCCGTCCTCCGGGGAGACCGCATGTCACCAGGTTTCGGAGCGAAAGCTAAGCGGCGCCACCTTGGCCCGCTCCAAGCCGGAAACAAGCTGATCCCGCGCGCGCGCGTTTCCGCAAAACCGAACGTGGCACCGGTGCAGGTCGTGTTCCAGCGCCATGAGCGGACCAAGGTGTACATGCTCGTCGGCGCCCCCGTTTGTCAGGATTTGCATGAGTCGCCCTTTCGTCCCCGACCAGTCTTCCGGCCATTCCCTGGTCAACACGGGATGGTACGAAAACCGCCGGGGACAGGCGGCGGCCAGGTCGAGCAGGACCCGGTGCTCCATCAACTGACGGGGATTTTTGACGCTCACGATAAGGCTGAACCGGCCTTCTTTCACGCGCGCGTTCGCCTCGTTTGTCCTTGGGAATCCAAACGCGTTGGCCCGCATATGCCGAACGTACGATAAAAACGGCGTGATGCCCGTTGACAGCGCCACCGCCACCATCCGCATCGCCGGCCAGTCCAAGTCCGATTCCAAAATCAGGTTGTCGCGCCGTGTCGTGTCGCTGTTCTGATAGACCACCAGTTCCGAACAGGCGTCATCATAGTCAACGCGCACGTCCAGCGACCCGCCCGTTCGCCACAGCCGCTCCAATTCTCCGGTTTGCCACCAGGGCGAGGTATCGGCTTTCTCGGCATGCGTATCGTTGATAATCGTTTCCAGCACGCGCGGGCTTTCGGCCGCGCAGTTGGAGCGCGTGTACATTCTGCGCCGATATTTTTGCGTCCGACCGCCAAACGGCCTGGCCAAAAACGCCGCCCCGGGACTCATGCGATCACGCACCGGAACGGACCGGCCGTCAATTTCAACGGTTTCCGGCAGCGTGAGAACGACTTTGCGCACCTCGCCAGGATCGTACGTCCGCACGTCGGTAATCCTGGCGGGAATAAACAGTGCACGCCGCCGCGTCATCGCACGCTCGCTCCCCTCTTCCGCCGCACGGGTGTCCGGCTCTCCGCCTGCCCGCTCGCTTCCGCCCCTCTCATGGTTTCACCATACCCGGAAGCCGACGAATTCGCCAGCCGTCCCGGGTCGGACCGTCTCCCGTCCGGCCGTCCCTTGCGGGTCGCGCCGCATTGCGGTATAAGGACAAAAATCCGACGAAAGAAATTGGCCCATCACCGCGGGGACGGCCCGCGCGGGCCGGACGCCAATCCAGTGAGAGCATGCCTATGCGGGAATCGCTGAATAACCGCCACATTGTTGATATCAAGGAACTGGTGACGCCCCGGCAGGTCAAAGAATCACTGCCGATCACCGAGGCCGCGGAAACCACGGTGCTCCAAGCCCGTCACGCGATCCGGGACGTTCTCCACGGGCGGGACCGGCACCGGCTGCTCGTGGTCGTCGGCCCGTGTTCCATTCATGACCCGGACGCGGCCTATGCCTACGGGACCTCGCTCAAACGCATGATTGACGCCACCAAGGATCATCTGTTGCTCATCATGCGCACCTACTTTGAAAAGCCGCGCACGACGGTCGGATGGAAAGGGCTGATCAATGATCCGCATTTGGACGGCAGTTGCGATATTGCCGAAGGGTTCAAACGGGCCCGCACCATTCTCCTCGCCCTGAACGATGCGGGCGTGCCGTGCGGCACCGAACTGCTCGACCCGGTGACCCCGCAGTATCTTGCCGATCTCATCAGCTGGTCGGCCATCGGCGCGCGCACCACCGAAAGCCAAACCCATCGGGAAATGGCCAGCGGCCTGTCCATGCCGGTCGGGTTCAAAAACGGCACGGACGGCAGTTTGCAGGTCGCGCTCAACGCCATGGTGGCGGCTCGACAGACGCACAGTTTTGTCGGCATTAACAATAACGGCGTGACCGCCATTATCAAGACCAACGGGAACCCCGACCGCCACATTGTGCTGCGGGGCGGCGGCGGCAAAACCAACTACAGCCGGGAACACATCCGCCAGGCCCTGGACGGATTGGTGCACGAGGACATTGAGCGGCCCATTATCGTGGATTGCTCGCACGGCAATTCGGACAAAGATCACATGCGTCAAATTCCGGTCGCCCACTCCGTGTTGCAGCAGTATTGCGAAGAGCAAAAACGTATTCTGGGATTGTTGCTGGAAAGCAATCTGAAGCCGGGCAGGCAATCATGGGCCAGAGACCGCGCGCTGGACTACGGGGTTTCGATCACCGACGCCTGCATCGGCTGGGATGAGACGGAAGCCCTGTTGTACGACCTGGCGAATACGTTGGCGACACAGTCGCCCGTTCGCGCCGGGACATCGTAAGAGACCCCGCCGGCGGCGGGGAGCAGACCTTACGCCGCCGACGCCGGAATCGGCCGGGGGTCGCCATCCACATCGTCCCCTTCATGACAGCCATGACAGCGGCACAACGCCCGGTTGACCCATCCACCCCAAGCAATACTCGACGCGCCGATCAAGTCTCCGGTGATTTCCGCGGTTGATCCTTGTTCCACGAACACCCGCACCGTCAGCAACATCACAAAGCCGACCACCGTCAAGACCGCCGGACGACGGTCGCCATGCACCGGATAGGTCACGAGCACGCCAAACCCGGCGATCACCACGATCACGCCCAGAAACACCCATTCCGCCGAATGAGAAAACACCGCATCGAACGGACCGGCCAGCGCGCCGCCGTATTGCGCCGCCAATAACGGCAGCGCCAGCACCGCCACCGGCGTCAACGCGCAATGCACCGCGCACACCAACGAGATGAGCGAACCGGCCCGTGACAGTCTCGCGCCCAAGGCTTTCATCCGCCCACCTTATTGCCGCTCCGACGTTACTGGCATTTGGGACACCAGCCGCTCCATTCCAATGAATGATCGCCCACCACAAACCGCGTTTCCTGTTCAATCATCGCCGTCAGTTTTTTGAGCGGACACAACAGCAGGTCAACAATCCGACCGCAACTCCTGCACCGAATGTGATGGTGATGATCGCGGCCTTCTTTGATCTCGTACCGAAACTGCCCTTCCTGATGCAGTTCAAGCTGCGTGATCAGCCCGAGTTCCTTTAATGCGGTCAAGTTGCGGTAGACGGTGACCGGGTCTATGGCGACGTTCTTTTTTTTTAACCGGGCGTACAGGTCACCCGGGCTTAACGGATACCGGGTGGATTGAAGCACCGCAAGCACCGCCTGACGGGTTCGCGTCATCCGCTTCCCCGCCGCCCGAATCTCGTTGTGTATCCTGGTTGTCACGCCACGGCTCCATCGTCGCCCGTGCGGGCCCGCTTCTCTACTGCAATCTTCTTGCAATTATCACAACGCCTCATCCCTGTCAACGTGGAGTCGCCATGGCCAGATTCGACGCCCCGGCCCGTGACCGTCCGCACAACCGTTTGAGAACCGGGATCAGGAGACACCCGGACCGGGGCGGCTGAAGACCGCCGCCGGACCGAAGCAGCCGAAGGCATCCTTGCGGTTGGACATCCGGCGATTGATGGTCCCCATGTTCAGGTCCGTGACCCGGCTGACCTCCCGGGTCGCGCACCCTCCTCACTTGACCGCAAATCCATCCGGTGACTATGCTCCCTCTTGACTCGTTCGACGCCTGTGCTCTCGCAATATCTCATGTTCTCAACGGCGGTGCGACGCATACGCCACCCGCACGGAGCGGCCGATGCCTGTTTCTCTTCCCTTTCGTGAACCTCGGCTGGGACACGATTACTGGATCGAAGACACGATGCTGCCCAATGCCCTTGAGGTGGCGCAGCGGTGTATCACACGCGGCACATGGACACTGGGATCGCCGTGGCGTCCGGAACCGTGGCCGGGGATGCGGGCCCCCCACGCGCTCACGGTCGAGGAATTGCGCCGCGTCGAGGATTGCGTGAAACGGCGGCTCCACATCGCGGCCCTTCAACCGCAAACCGATTCGGAAGCGGGCCGGTCCGGCCATAATCACATCCAGATCTGCGGGGGGGCCGAAGGCGTGGCGCGTCCGCACGTGGACACCGCGGCCATGTGCGATTACGCAGCCGTACTGTACCTCCACCCCAACCCTCCAACCACTCACGCCGGCACGTCGTTTTACCGGCTCCACCTGCCCGGAGAAGCACCCGGAGGCAACGTCTGTCCGCGTGACCATGAAAGTTTGCGAGACGTTCCCGGAATGCCCCGCGACGCGGACCCGACGCTTTTTGAGGAAATACTGGAAGTGCCCTACGTATTCAATCGTCTCGTGGTGTATTCATCCGACCTGATTCATTCCGCCACGTCGTATTTTGGGTGGGGCACCGAACTGGCTTCCAAACGCATGGCCGCGGTGTTTTTCTGGAAAGTCGCGTAAGGAAGGTTCGGCGGCGCGTTCACCCGGTTCGCGCTAGTTGGGCGGCCTTGAGCATTTCTCCGGCCGCCTTTTTGACCGTTTGCGTAATCGTCGCGCCACCCAACATTCGCGCAATTTCTTCTTCCCGGTCCCTGGCGTGGAGACGCCGGACCGTGATGACGGTTCGCTTGTTCACGCCGGATTTTTCCACCAGATAATGGTGGTGGCCCTGAGCCGCGATTTGCGGCAGATGGGTGATACAGAAGACCTGATGCGTGCGGCCCAGCGCATGGAGCCGTTGCCCCATGGCTGCGGCCACGTTGCCCCCGACGCCCGTATCCACTTCGTCAAACAGCAGCACCGGCACTTCATCCACGCCCGCCAACACGGTTTTCATCGCCAGCATCAGCCGGGACAGTTCCCCGCCCGATGCCACGCGCGCCAACGGCTGCAGGCTTTCTCCCGGATTGGCGCAAAAGACAAACGTGATCTGATCCATGCCGTGCGGCCCGGCCTGATCCGGCTGCGACGCCGTGGTCAGCTCAATGCGGAACGCGGCATGTTCCAGCTTTAACGGGGGCAATTCGGTTGCGATCCGTTTTTCAAGTTTCCCGGCCACGGCGTGACGGGACCGGGACAGCTTCCGCCCCGCGTCCCACGTGTCCTGACAGGCCTGCGAAACCCGCTGTTGCAGGGTCTCCATATGCTCGTCAAGATTCGCCAATTCATCCAGCTCGGCTTGCATCCGGGCTTGACGAGCGATTAACCCTTCAAGCGGCTCGCGATATTTCTTTTTCAACCCCTGCAGCAACGCCAGGCGTTCGTCAATCTGCGCCAGTCTGCCAGGGTCATGCTCAAACCCGTCCGTATATCGTCGGACGGCCATCATCAATTCTTCCGCCTGGGCCATGCCGCCGCCGGCCCATTCGCTCCACCGGCGCGTCGTTTCGTCAAGGGCCTCTAACTCCCGCACGAGTTTTCCGACCTCCGCCAATTGCGCAAGAATCGCCCCTTGATTCCGATACAACAGGTCATAGGCCTGATTGGCCAGTTCCGCGATCCGGCCGCCGTTCTGCAGCGTGCGGTGTTCCCGAATAAGCGCTTCGTCTTCTCCGGGCATGACGTGCGCCGCGCGTAATTCCTCATTCTGAAACCGCAAAAACTCCTCGCGCTCGTTTCGTTCCCCGGCCCGGCGCGCGACGTCTTCCATGTCGCGCACCAGGTCCTGCCAGCGCTGATACTGTTTGGCATAGTCGTCGCGGACGGTCAGCAACCCTCCGAACGCATCAAGGACTTGCAGTTGCACTTTGGGAGAGAGCAGCGATTGCTGTTCATGCTGCCCGTGAATATCAACCAGCCATCCGCCCAATTCCGCCATCCGGTTCAACGGGACCGGCGTGCCGTTCACGTACATCCGGTTCCGCCCTTCCCCCCCCGACACAATCCGGCGCAGGCACAGCTCGCGCCCGTCGTCCGACGACAAATCCCATTCTTCCAGTTTGGAGAGAAGCGCGGGATGATCCGAGACGGTGAAGACCGCTTCCAGCACGGCCTCCTTCGCCCCGCTTCGAACGTCGCCCGCGGAGGCGCGGCCGCCCAGCAACAGGGCCAGCGCGTCAACCAGCAACGACTTGCCGGCGCCGGTCTCTCCCGTCAAGACCTGAAAACCAGGCGAGAACTCAAGTTCAAGGGAATCAATGAGAGCAAAGTGGGAAATGCGCAGCTCGGTGAGCATAATCTCGGCGCATACCCCGGCCCTAGGCGGGTGCGGGACGCGGGGCGAGGAGAGAATCTATGATTTGCTTGAATTGCGGTTTGGGGCGCGCGCCCACTATTTTTTCAACCGGCTTTCCGTTTTTGAAAAAGAGAATCGTCGGAATGCTCATGATTTGAAACGTGCTCGCGATTTCCGGGGCTTCATCGGTATTGAGTTTCATGACCTTGAGCTTCCCCGCATAGTCTTTGGCCAATTCTTCGACAATCGGGGCGACCATCTGACAGGGACCGCACCAGACAGCCCAAAAATCCACCATCACCAATTCATCGGTCTGACCCACCTCGGTTTCCCAATTTGCGGTCGTGGCTTCGGCGACAAGTTCGGACACTGACTTCCTCCTTCTGCTTCACACGGTCAGGGACAAGAGTGCCGGGCTTCAACGAACGGCAACAGCGGACCTCGTGTCACACGCAATGCGAAAGAATCCTAACGCCGGAGTCGCACGTGTGTCAACCGCGTCGAGAAGCGCGGCAGCGCCGCAGCGCGACGCCTGCATGCTCCCGTTCCCGGCACGCGTTCCCGTCCATTTTCTTCCGCTCACGCGGCACGGCGCGCATGGCCGCGTTACCATGTCCATGGTTCGGGAACGCCGGCCCACCAACTGTCAGGGCGCGCCCGCTGCCAGGCCCGCACCTCCAGCCATAACCGGTCAGCCCGCGCCTTGTTCAGCCGGTTGGCCATGCCGGCCACCATGTCATAATGCTGCCGAATCCCCTCGCGTAGCAGCTCCTTGGCCATTCTCGGCAGCATATCCGGAGGGTCCACGAGATCCTCGGTGCCGCGGGTGAACAGGGAAAGCGACAGTTGCCCGACCTTGACCCATTCGTCCCGTCGGGCCAGCCATTCCACGTACCCGTCCAGAGCGTGATACACGTACAGTAGCGACACGTAACTTTCAACGGAAGGCGATTGGTCAATATGCCGCTGACAGATTTCAATCGCGCGACGGTAATCCCCGGCGGCCAGATACACTTTGGCGCGCGCCAGGGGATGACGGGACTTCTGCTCCGCATTGTCCGCAAACAAAGCCGGCGCGCCTGGCAGGCACCATCCCAGCAAGACCACCGCCAGACCCAGATTCATCGCCCGCCGCCGACACCTTGCCGCCACGTTCATCCCACCCCTCTCTGTTTGACGGACCCGTTCCGCGTCCACCTGGCCCGTTCGGGCAACCTCGTCGGGACCACCGACACACGATGTTTGACCAAACTGGAAATCTGCTATACTCATACCACGTTCGGCGCCCTTTGCACAGTCGCCGCCGCCGTCCATGCCGCACGCTCAACCTTCCCACGCAAGGCAACCCGGAATGTACCGATGCGCCCCTTGAGATTGACAATCGGACTGGTGCTCCTGCTGTATTGCCCGGCGCCGACGTCCTCGCCCGCGCACGCGGGAACGGAATCATGGGACACCGTCACCACCGCGGGTATGCTGGCCTACAAACAACAGGATTTCGTCACGGCAAAAGCGATGTTTCAGCGGGCCATGGACCTCCTCGGGACCGTGGCCGAGCCGGAGCCGCGCGCCGCCACCACATTGAATAATCTGGCCGCGACGCATGAAGCGTTGGGAGAATACGAGCAAGCGGAACTCCGCTATCGTCACGCGCTCGCGATGATTGAAACCATCCAGGGCCCCGAGCATCCCGACGTCGCGGCGGGATTACACAATCTGGCCTCGTTGTTTTTTTCGCAACGGGCATTTGCCAGCGCGGAACCTCTTTGGCAAAGAGGTCTATCCATCAACGAACGGTTTTTCGGGGACCGGCACCCCCATCTGATCCAACCCCTCGTCACGCTGGGAGTGGTGACGCAGGCGCAAAAGAAATTTGACCGGGCGGAACAGTACTATGTGCGCGCCATCCGCATTGCGGAACAGGCGTTAGGCGTTGACTATCCCGGCCTGATTCCCCTGTACGAACGCTATGCCGTCCTGCTCCGCCAGGCTCATCGTGAAAAAGACGCGCAAGTGGTCGAACGCCAGGCCGAGACCCTTCGGGAACGGAACGCACCCGTTGCGCCTCATGAATAACCCCGACGGGCGGCGCGGAGACACCCATCCGTCTTGACTCACCGACACCCCCTTCGTACAATCGTCCCATGGCACGTCTGCCGTTTGACCCCCGCGACCTGGATTCCATGCCCCACGGGTTGCGCCCCGCGCCTCCCCGGGCCAATCCCCCAGCCCAGTTTCGTTCACTGCAGGCCGCTCTCCTGTTTTGCCCGAACTGCCGGGAGGCAACACCGGCTCGCGAACGGCTTCTGCTCGTCCTTCCGTCCGGCAATAAATATGAATATCTGTGTTCCTATTGCGGCGCCTCCACCGGCGAAAAAATTGACCGGGACGGGCTGGACACCCCGTTGATCTCGCCTTAGCCGTTCCGCTCCTCCTCCCGGTTTTCCAGGTACGCAATCAGCGCGCGATAGGTCAGCTCGCGAACCCGTGTTTTGGTCGCCGGCGTTCCATCCAGATTGCGCGTGAGCCAGACCGTCTCCTGAACATGGGCCTCCGCATCATTGCACAGGGTCCACATATGATGCAGAAATTCCACCGACAATCCGACCTGAACTCCCTCCGATTCAATACGATCATCCAGGATGGCCAGGAGGTCCGACACGGCCTGGTCGGCCCGGTACGAGTTCGACGCATACCCGAAGGTCTCCGTGACGGCCTCGTCCTGCCTGGCCTGTTCCACCAAATCGTGCATATACTCCTTGAGGAGTCCTATCTGCCGGCCTGAAAGACGCATGGCACAAGCGCGTTCCCCGCTTATCCACCGTGGCCGTGGTCGCCCATGTCTCCCCACAACTCCGTCAACCGGGCGTCTCGTCCGCAATGCCAACGGTACAATTTATAACGCGTGGGGCTTTTTGTATAAAAATCCTGGTGATAGTCTTCCGCCGGATAAAATTCCATTGCCCGGGTGATTTCCGTCACAATGGAGGCGGAAAATGTTTTGGTGCGTTCAATTTCCCGCTTCGACGCTTCCGCCAATTGACGCTGTTCGTCGTCGGCATAGAAAATCGCGGGACGGTATTGATCCCCATGATCGCAGAACTGCGCGTTCGGCGTCGTGGGATCCGTGTTCCGCCAGTACACGGTCAACAACTCGCGATAACTGACGGTCTGCGGATCATACACCACCCGCACGGCCTCGGCATGTCCCGTCCCCCCGGCGGAGACCTCCTTATAGGTGGGATTGTTTTTCTGCCCGCCCGTGTACCCCGACGTCGTGGACAGGACGCCGTCAAGTTCATCAAACGGCCCTTCCATGCACCAAAAACACCCGCCGGCAAACGTGGCCGTCGCGGACTCACCTGGCGGCGTTTCACCGACGGACGGACGACTGACGGCAAACAGCATCCCTCCCACAAGCACAAGCGACAGAAAACCTTTGCAGAAGTTCATGGCGGCTTCTCCTTTCGTGGCGACCAGTCTCTTCCCGTGACTCCGCGCGGCACGGCCGGCGGCGTTCCGTAAAGTCCCGCACACCGCACATTTGTTACACGATGAGCGGAGGCGGCGTGATGTCACAGATTAACACAAACCCGATCATCACCGTCGCCGGCACGGACAGCGGGCCGGTAAGACGGTTGCGCGGCGGCCACCATCGTCTCCGGCGTTGACGCGTTCGTCGCAATCGGCGGCATGTTGACGCCCCTCGCCTCCACAAGATGCACTTGAGTCATGGCCGGTTCAAGCGTAGCATTGAAACTGCAGGATGACCCGCGCGGGACTCTGGACCGCACACAAACATGAAATCCCGGCCCGCCGCTTGCAGGACGTTCGGATCAAAGAGTACGGAAGGGGGTCATAAGATTCAAGGCATGAAATCGTTGCACGGGACGCGGTGTCCCGTTTCCGTTTTCCGACCCCGACCGTTGCCGGCGATGAAAGACGCACTACGTTGAACACATTTGCGAAAAGCTGTCTCCTGGCGTTCCTGGCGTGCATGTTCCACCATCCGCCGATTCTGGCCAACCCGGCCGATTTCGCCGCGATTGTCACCGACGCCAAACACGGGACCGTGGGCATTCTCAAACAAGCCGCTTCGCCGTCGCGTGTTTCGGTGCGAGGGTCCGGCCTGTATCTTGGAGACGGATATATTCTGACCGCCCGTCACGTTGCGGGACGCCGCGACGCCGCGCGACAGGAAGGCGGGAACGAGACGGACCCCCTTCGCATCTCCATCGTATCCGACGCCCTGGAAGAAGCGCCCGCCGCGTTGGTCGGCGTCAATCACTTTTTGGACATTGCCCTGTACCGCATTCCCCACGAGGCGATTCCGCCCGGTCTCTCCGCAAGACGATTTGCCGAGACCGAGGCGTTGCCGGGCGAGCGCGTGTTCACGGTGGGCTACCCGCTCGGATGGGGCCCCGCCGTCAGCTACGGAGCCGTCGGCAATCCCGATACGTTTCTGGAAACGATTGACTCGCGCCTCGTGCAAGTTGACCTTTCGGCCTGCAGCGGCAACTCCGGCGGGGGGTTGTTTAACGCGCACGGAGAAATCGTGGGCGTGATTCATGCGATCATTCAAACCGACGCGCCCATGGGGGAACGCCGTTGCAGCCGGTTCGCCTTTGCCGTCCCCGGACCGCTTGCACACAAGATTGTGGCGGCGCTGAAACAGGGCACGCCATTCCACTTTTCAACCCTCGGCCTTCGACTCACCTCGGTGAAAATCGGTCAGCAATGGCAGGTGGCCGTGGCGAACGCCACGGGCCCGTCACGCCGCGCGGGCCTTCAACCAGGCGACGTGTTGCTGTCCATTGACAAGCGGCGGGTGGACTCGGCCGGCCAGCTCAAAAACTATTTGATCGAACAGACGCACCCGTTGCAGCCGGTTGACATTCACATCCTGCGCGACGGTCAGGAACACGTGATCCGCGTGATGTTAGGGAAAGCCCGGGACGGATGAGCCATGGCAGCACGTAAACGGCACAGATCCGCAGGACACGAACACGCCCGGAGCGCGCCGAAACTCCATCCCCTTCTCCACGCCGCACTGCTGGCGCTGACGGCCGCCGGCATTCTCTTGACGGCGTACCTCAGCTACGTGGCCTCGGTGGACAGTCGCCCCGCTTTCTGCGGCGAGGATTCGGGGTGCGATCTGGTGCAAAGCAGTCGCTGGGCGATGTTTCTGGGCATACCAATGGCCGCCTGGGGCTTGCTCACCTACCTGGTCATGGCGGGACTGGCGTGGCGGGCCGCAACCAGGCCCGGCCGCGCGACCGCCCTGCTGTTCGTCGCCATCGGCGGATTCGCCATCAGCGCCTACCTGACCGCGGTCTCAGTGGTGGCAATCAACGCGACCTGTTCCTACTGTCTGGCCTCGTTCGGCCTTATCACCGCCATCATGTTGCTCGCCTTCGCGCGACGCCCTCCCGGTTGGGCCGCGTCGGCGAAAGAAGCCGCCGTGGTCGCCGTGATCATCGTCGCCGGGCTCCACCTGCACTATAGCGGAACGTTCGACAAAGCGGCCGGGCCCGAGGATCCGCAACTGCGGGCGCTCGCAATCCATCTGACCGAGACGGGCGCCACGTTCTACGGCGCGCACTGGTGTCCCCGATGCCAGGAGCAGAAGGCGCTGTTCAAAGCGTCGGCCAGGCGGCTCCCCTACGTGGAATGCAGCTCCGGCGGCCGCGGCAGTCCCCTCACCGCGCCGTGCGTGGCCAACGACATTCGTCACTATCCGACGTGGATCATCGGCGACCGACGGCATACGGGCTTGCAGTCTCCCCGTGTGCTTGCCGGCGCCTCCGACTTCACATGGACGCCGTAGGAACCATGGCCCGATTCTGACGGGCCATGCGGCATGACAGAGCCGCCCCTTTTCATTGATGGCCAATTTTGCTATGGTACGCATGATGACTTTCTGTCTATCGGATACGGCTTCATCCCGCTCCACGCATCAGACCATCGTCGGTCGGCACGGAGGTTTCTCCAACCGGCGACAAACGGCCTGGGCGGCGTTTGGCGTGCTACTTTGTCTCAACGGCGCCTTCGGACCCGGGCTTCCCGTTTCTGCCAACGCTCACCCACACCACGCCGACGCCCCATTCGGCAGTCCCATGACGGTGCACCAGCCATCGGCACAGACCGACACGCCCCCGCTGGACCTGAGCGGAATGTGGGAAATCCGTGAAAACGACAAAACCTATTATGCGACGCTGGACGCACACGGCAACGGGCCGTACACCCACGAAGGCGGCTCGTTTCGGACGACGGAACTCGACGGCTACCTCTGGTCCGGGCACTGGACACAAACAGGGAATAACCGGGAGGGCGATTTTGAAGTACTGCTCTCGCCGGACTTGCTCACGGCCGAAGGGGCCTGGTGGTACACCCGTGTCGGAACGCACACGAACGTTCCTCCTCGACTCCACGGCGGTTCCTACTTTTTTCGGCGAGTGCACGCAAGCGAAATGCCGCATCCTCACCCCAACCCGTAACCGCGTTTGCGCCCAATCTCGGACACCGTGTTCGCTTTCCGGCTTCGCCCTTTCCTTCCCGTTTGCTTGTACGGCCCCGTATCGCATGATAGGATCACAAGCATGCCCGTGTGTTCCAGCCTGGCCGTCATCCCCGCTTGCACGCGCCGTATCCGTCGGCCTCTCGCCGCGCTTCTCCTGTTCGGCCTCGTCTGCGTTCCGGCTTTCGCTCACGGCAGAGACCTTGCCGCATTCGAACCGAGTGTGACGGAACACACCCTTGCCAACGGATGGACGTTTATTCTGGTCAAGCGGCCCGTGGCTCCGGTGTTTGCCTTTATGACAATCGTCAACGCGGGGTCGGCCCAGGAAGGCGCCGGCAGGACGGGCCTCGCGCACATGTTTGAACATATGGCCTTTAAGGGCACCCCGCGCCTCGGCACCACAAACTACGAAGCGGAGCAACTGGCCCTGGAAGCCGTGGAACGGGCGTATCTCGCGTACCAGGACGCGCGGGCCGGCGGCGCGTCCGACGCGGCGCGCGTCTCACAACTCCATGACGCCTTTCAACGCAAGCAACGGGCCGCGGCGGCATTCGTTCAAAACAACGCCTTTACGAACGTCATTGAACGGGAAGGCGGCGTCAGCCTCAACGCGTTTACCGGCGCCGACGTGACCGGATATTTCTACGCCCTCCCGGCCAACAAAATCGAACTGTTCTGTTATCTGGAATCGGAACGATTCCTGCACCCCGTCTTTCGCGAATTCTACGAAGAACGCGACGTCGTGATGGAAGAGCGACGCATGCGCACGGAAAGCCGCCCCATGGGCCGGCTCTTTGAACAATTCACGGCCGCGTCCTTTACGGCTCATCCTTACCACCATCCGGTGATCGGCTACGCCAGCGATATTCAATCCTATACCATGACCGACGCCAAAGCATTTTTTGACACGTATTACGTCCCCTCCAATATGGTGACGGCGATTGTCGGCGACCTTCATCCGGAGACGCTCCTGCCGCTGCTCGAAACCTATTTTGGCCGGCTCCCGAGCAGGCCCGCCCCGCCGCCGTTGAGAACCGTGGAACCTCCGTCGGTCGCGGAAAAAGTGGTGACGCTCAACGATCCGTCCCAACCGATGTATCTGGAGGGATACCATAAACCGGCCGTCACCCATCGCGACGAACCGGTGTTTGAAGCCATTGACGATATTTTGACAAACGGACGGACGTCCCGATTCTATCGCTCGCTGGTGCGGGATCAAAAAATCGCGGTCAGCGCCGGGGCCTACGGCGCGTATCCTGGAGAGAAATACCCGCACCTGTGGGTTGCCTATGCCGTCCCGGCTCGCGGGAGCTCCAACCAAACCGTGCGGCACGCGCTTCGCGAAGAACTCCATCGCCTGACAACCGAAGACGTCATGGATGAAGAGTTGGCGAAATTTCGGAAGAGGGCCCAAGCCGGTCTCATCTATTCCCTGAACAGCAACCTGGGGTTGGCCATGAATCTCACGCATTATCAGACCCTGTTTGGCGACTGGCGCGAGTTGTTTCGCTCTATCGAACGCTTTGCCCGAGTGACCAAGGCGGATATTCGGCGCGTCGCCCGCCGCACGTTTACGGCATCTAACCGGGTCGTGGCGCAAATCGAAACCGTGACGCCGCCGGCCGCCCCGTCGCCATAAACCCATGGACACGGGGTCCCCCATACGAGCAGCCGCGTTACCCCGCCCGCGACCGTGCCACGGGGCACAGGTGGCCTGCATGATCGCCGTGGCCGCGGTCACGCTCTGGCCGGCCCACGCGCCCGGCCAGGTTGACACGGTTGACCAGTTGCACTATCCGCCTCTCCCGGACGTGTCTATTCCTCAACCGACTCGCGTCGTGCTGGACAACGGGATGGTGGTGTTTTTTCTGGAAGACCACGAACTCCCGGTCGTGCACGTGTCCGCCCGCATCCGCACCGGCTCCCGCCTGGAACCCGCCGAGAAGACGGGACTGGCCGCGCTGACCGGAACCGTCATGCGGAGCGGAGGCACGCCCACGCTCACCGGAGACCGGCTCGATGATTACCTCGAAGGCAAGGCCGCCTCTCTTGAAACGGGCATTGGCGTCGCCTCCGGCTCGGCTTCAATGACCTGTTTGCGTGAAGACTTTTCCGAAGTCCTGGCGGTCTTTGGCGACGTGTTGCGAAACCCGCGGTTTGACCGGGAGAAACTGGCCATTGCCAAAAACCAGGTCATGGCCGGGATTGCCAGACAAAATGACAGCCCCACCGGCATCATGGGACGGGAATTCGCAAAACTGATCTACGGCAAGGAGTCGCCCTATGCACGGGTTGAGTCCTATGCCACCGTCAACAACATTGCCCGGCAGGATCTGATTGACTGGCACGCCACGTACTTTCACCCCCATCGCGTGATCCTGGGCCTGGTGGGGGATTTTGAAACGAAACGGGCGTTGCGTCTGGTGAAGCAGGTGTTTGCGTCGTGGCCGCGCGGACGCGCGGGTAACGACCCGGCCGCTTCGTACCAAACGGCCACGACCCACGGCGTCTATTACGTTGAAAAAAACGATATGACCCAGGCCAATATCATGATCGGCCACGCGGGATTGACTCGCAATCATCCGGACTACTACCCCGTGGTCATTCTCAACCAGATCGTGTCCGGCTCGTCCGGTTCCCGGCTCTTTTCCAACATTCGTTCCAAAAAAGGACTGGCCTATGACGTGCACGGGGGCATCGGATTCGGCTGGGACTACCCGGCCACGACCAATTTTTCCATGTCCACCAAACTGGAAACCGCGCAAGCCGGCCTTGAAAGTTTGCTGGACGAAGTCCGCAAAATCATGGAAACCGCCCCGCCCACCGAACAGGAAATCAACGCGGCCAAAGCGAGCATCCTGAATTCTTTTGTCTTTTCGGTTGATTCGCCACGGAAAGTCCTTGGGAAAATCCTCACCCATGCCTATTTCGGGTATCCTGCCGATTGGCTGCTCCGATTCAGGCATGGCATTGAACGCACCACCGCGCAACAGGTCCGAACGGCCGGTCGCACGCACTTGAAACCGGAGCAGTTCGTCACGCTGATTCTGGGGCCGCGAGAAGGCGCCGCCCCGGCCATGGCGCACTATGACACGGTCACGGAACTCGACGTTGCCATTCCCGAACCGCCATTGTAGGATCATCAGGACGGGAGACCCGTGTTGATACACGCGCTTGGCTCCGCGTTCCGCGCACCGGAGGCCGCTCCGACCTTCAGCCCTATGCTCCACATTCTGACTGTACCGATTGTCCTCATCATTCTCGCGGGGTGCGCGAGCAACCCCTACACAAACCGGTCGCAACTGTTGCTTATTTCGGAAAACCAGGAAGTCCGAATGGGCGACACGGCGTACGATGACGTTCTGAAAGACCCCAACGTCGTCATTTCTCGCAACCGGGCCGAGGTGGAACCCGTCATGCGCGTGGCCGAACGGATTATCGCGGCGGCCAAACAGTCCAAATATGCCAAGCGCGCGCAGTCGTTTGATTGGGACGTCAGCGTCATCAAAGACGACGCCACCAAAAACGCCTGGGCTCTTCCCGGCGGCAAAATCGCGATCTATACCGGCATTTTCCCCGAAGCGTTCACCGAAGGCGGGCTGGCGGCCATCATGGGGCATGAAGTAGTGCATGCCCTGGCTCGACACGGCGCCGAACGGGTCAGCCAGCAGACGATCGCCGACGTGGGACTGCAGGTGGCGTCCACGGCCCTGGCCCTGGGGCCACTGGCCGATCAAGTGGCAAAGCAGGCGTTAGGCATCGGGGTCTTGCTGCCTTTTGGGCGCAGCCATGAATCGGAGGCGGACCGCATCGGCATGCTCCTGGCCGCCGAGGCCGGGTACGACCCCAGGGAAGCCGTGCGCGTGTGGGAGCGCATGGCACGGACGTCGAAAGACGCCCCACCCGAGTTTCTGTCAACCCATCCGGCGCATGACACGCGCATTCGCGATCTCACGCGATGGATGCCCCAGGCGCTCGCCATTTATGAACGGTCGCAGAAAGCCCCCGTCTCGCTCTTGCCGCGCATCGTGCCGCCCTGACCCGAACCGGACGGGGCGTTCCCTGCTGTCCCGATTCGCGTGGCTCGGCCTGGTCCTGCTCCCCGGTTGCGGAACCGGCGGTGAAGCCGTCGTTGAAATCGCCCTGCATCCCGCCAAACCGCACATTCTCTACGTCGCCACCAACGATTACATTTTTAAAACGCGCGATACCGGCCACACATGGGAAAATATCTCACGGGGGATGACCCATTCCCGCGTCATTGCCCTCGCGGTTGATCCGCTGCTTCCCGCCAACGTCTATGCCGGCACCAAAGGCGACGCGGTTTTCAGAAGTTTTAACGGGGGGCAACTGTGGCAGTCGCAACGCAACGGACTGGACGGCGTCACCATCACCTCGGTCGTCCACGACATCGCGTTCGTTCCAGGCTCCAGCCACCGTCTGTTCGCCGCCACGTCCATGGGCGTCTTTGAAACGGACACCGCCGGCCGGCACTGGGCCAAACGCATGAACGGCATGATTGAAGTCCTCATGGTCGTCTGCCTGGACATTGATCCCAACCAACCGCAAACCATGTACGCCGGGACCAGCGGAGGCGTCTATCAATCGCTCGACGGCGCCGCGACGTGGACAAAGGTCAACAACGGCCTGGTGCCGCCGGATGTGTTGAAATCGTCCCGCGCACTCGGCGTGGTCACCGTCAGGATTGACCGGCATGTTCCCGGCACCGTGTATGCGGCCACCTTGAACGGACTCTATCGCACGACCGACGGCGGCGCGTCATGGCAGCGCATCGGCGCCTCGCTCCCCGACCAGTTTTTCAGCGACCTCGTGCTCGACCCCGTGACGCCCGGCGTCGTCTTTGCGGCCAGCCGGGCCGGCGTTCATACCAGCCGGGACGGCGGCCACACGTGGGAAGCCGTCAATGAAGGGCTGACCAATCTCAACGTTCGCGCCATGGCGATAGACCGGACGAATCCTTCGACCCTGTACGTCGGCACCAATCGCGCCGGCCTGTTCCGCACGAACAACGGAGGCCGGCTCTGGGAACCCGTCCCGTTGTCGGTGCGCCCGCCACGGACGTGATGACGTTCTTTCGGTTGTGTCCCGGCCAAAGCGGCTGCCGCAATCGTCCCGGCTTTCCCTTGCGGAGTGTCGCCGGCGAACGTATAATTCATCTGTCCGGTCAATGATCTCCGCGTTCTTCGTTGAAGCATCCCGTTGACGCCGCCGCTATGGACATCACGCGTCGCACATTCTTCCAACTCGGCGGGCTGGGAGCCCTCGTCGGTCTCACCGGCGGGTGCGACCTTGGCGGCATGTTCGCCATCCAGCCACGCGAGACCCTGTATTTCACGCCGAACGACAAGTTCTATACCGTCAATTACATGGACTCGCCGTACAATTTCACGCGCGACCTCGACCAGGAACAATGGCACATGACGGTGAAAGGCGCCGTGTCCAATCCCATGGTGCTGACCTGGCGCGACGTCCTGAATCGTCATGCGTTTGACCAAGTGTCCACCCTCATCTGCATTGACACCCTGCCGGGCGGCACAAGCGTGGGCAACGCGATCTGGCGCGGCATTTCGCTCAAAGCCCTGCTACTTGAAGCGGGCGCCGACCCCGAAACGGCGCGGGACGTGATTTTTCGCGGCGCCGACGCCTACCATGACAGCATTCCCTTTGAACGCGCCATGCGCGACGAAGTGATGCTGGCCTATCTGATGAACGGGGAAAAGCTCCCGAAGATCCACGGGTTTCCGTTACGCCTGATCGTGCCGGGACTCTACGGCATTAAAAACGTCAAATGGATTACGGACATTGAAGTGTACAACGGCGACCACCAGGGCTACTGGCAACGCAAAGGATGGACCGACGACGGGACGATTCATATTTTTTCCCGCATTGACAGCCCCGGACATTATCAGGACGTCCGCGGGCCCAACGTGGATTTCCGGGGCATCGCGTTCGGCGGCCCCCGCTCCATCACCCGCGTTCAGTTGAGTTTTGACCAGGAGAAAACCTGGGTGGAAGCCGACGTGACGCCCCCGCAGTCACCCTGGTCGTGGGTGGTCTGGGATTACCGCTATCGGGATATGCCGGCGGGGAAAACCATGGTGTCGGTTCGCGCCGTTGACACCAGCGGCCAGGTGCAGACCTCCGAGATCACCCGCCCCCAACCCAACGGCGCCACCGGCCTGCACGGCATTGTGGTGAACGTGCTTGACGCCTGATACGAGACCACGAAAGAAACGACGCTAGATGCCGCTTCTAAGCAGACACTAACAATAGGATCTGTCATGAAAGCGTCAAGGCATTTTCTATTCAAATTGCTTTTTAATATTTGCAAGAGGAAACAAAACATGAAAAAGACTATTCGGTCGGTGTTAATCTGTTTCATGATATTCGCCATATTCGGTTGCGCTACCATGACGATTGAAGGTGATGGTCAAAAAACACCGCAATCAAAAACAGGCAGACATACCCAACACGGTTCGTTTTACAATTTCTTTTGGTCTGATCCAACAATTCAGAAATGCGACAATGGCCGTGGCTTGTACCGTGCGCGCTACCACACTAATATGGTTTATGTGTTGGTATCAGCCATTTCGCTGGGATTCTATGTGCCACAGACAGTTGACTGGTGGTGTGATGGCACACAGAACCAGAGTGAAGATGGAGAAATTTATCGTCCGGGGCAGTAGCTTCTTTATTGAAAGGAGGAAATTGAATGGCCAAATTCAGGAATTTAATCATTGGTTGCGACGGCACATGGAACGAAATAGGTGACGGGAAAACCAATGTCGCCAAGATATTAGAAGCATGCGTAGCAACACAGCAGGTTATGCATTATGAGGAAGGCGTTGGAACCGCACCCGGAGAAGCGCTGATCGGTGGTCTTACTGGCAAAGGACTGGATCGGCAAATTCTTGGCGCATACCGCTTCCTGAGAAAGCGTTTTGCGGACAGAGACTGGGCGAGAGAAGAGAACAAGGTATTTATTTTTGGATTCAGCAGAGGTGCTTATGCCGCACGACGCCTCGCAGGGTTAATCACGCACTGTGGCATACCAGCAAAAGCCGATGATGTCCAAGTGGGTTGGAATTTTTATAAAAATAAAGACACCGACAGCGCTGAAAGATTAAAGGAGGAAGGCCGATTCTTCAATATTAAAGTGGAAGTACTGGGTGTTTGGGACACAGTGAAAGCCACAAAGACTGAAGATTTCAATGACAAGAAAATACCTAAATGTGTTGTTGCAGGTTACCACGCAATGGCAATAGACGAGAAACGTAAAGGATTCCCAGTGCTGAAATGGAATAACGGGCCGCGCGTCAGCCAAATGTGGTTTCCCGGTGCACATTCCGATGTTGGCGGAGGATATAAGGAATGCGGGCTGTCCAACATCGCTTTGAAATGGATGATAGATTGTGTACACAGGCACAACTTAATATTTAAAGCCAGTGCAGTTAAAAGATTCAAAGGAAATCCTTGCGGTAAGTTGCACAGCCCACACAATGAGATCACCTGGAAGGTCCTAGGCCACAAAACACGCTCAATCGCAAAGTCCGCAACAATACATATATCCACTAAAAAGCGCATGCAAGAAGTGAAAAGCTATAAGCCTGCCAATCTGCCGGAGGAGCCGATTTATATGTCCGGTTGCTAGATGCCAGGAAATTAGTTTCTTGCATCGGCTCCGTCATTCCCGCGAAAGCGAAAACCTAGTATAAAACCTGATGATGTAGTCGCCTTTTTACCGCCGCCATCCTTTTTCTTTTGGCAATATCGGTGCGGTGTATTGCCTATTGAATAATCTGACTGTCTGCGGAAAGGTTTTATTCCTCTTTTTTGCGAGGGGATCGTAATTCGTAATGCCAAGCAGGATTTTGAGAACTAACGATGATAATCCGCGACCAGATCCCCTCTAGCGGAATTTGTTCCAAAAGATATTCCAATTCCGAACTGCTAATCGGTGCAACGCCAATATAATCAACCAGCACTAACCACCAATCGCTATATTTTTCAACCCGGTTCTTAATTTTGTCGCTTTTGTCTTTGATACATTTAGGGATATTTTTCAATAATTCACTCCGCAGCAACCCCTCTCCACGGGAAACATGATTGAACACAAACTTGTCGGACGCCGGAGACCCTAACAAAAAATAGAGGCGTACCCCACACCCTAGTTTCTTCTCCACTGCTGGCTCCAATTCATGTGAGCGATTAACTTCTTCCAAAGCTTGCCGAATTTCATTTTTGAAATTTTTCCCCTTTGGAAGACGGGACGAAGGATCATATTCAACATCAACATACCAGCCACGCCTCTCAATCGGCGGGCCAAATTCCTTCATTATCTTCTTTACATCGCTGATTAATGCGTGGCGTACTGTTTGTTCGCGTAGTTCTCTCTTGCTACCTTTGATCGTCCACTCTAAATTCAAACGCCGCACCTCAACTGCATAGCGTCTGTCAACTAAATAATCCGGCGGATCGTCACATACCCGTCGAATATCAGAATACCCGTTCAGCTCAAGCCACTTTCTGGCCAGACATTCATCGGGATTTTCTGTTTTAGGTGTCATCAGACAATCAGGCTTGGGTCAGTTGGCGTAATCATTTTACGGCAGCCACTCGCTTTTGTTTCTTTTTCTTGGGCAATATCGGTGCGGTGTATTGTTGATAGAGGTCAAAGTCCCCTCACTTCCCTCAACTCACATTGAGTGTGAGATAAAAACAGCATAGAATCATACTCCATTTAATAACTCTTTAGGCGGAGGGTAGAATATGAGTGACGAAAAAACGATTGTTGTTGGCGATGCCTATATTCACGCGAGCGTAAAGGATGCTGCTAACGAGCGTTGGAGCACAGTAAAAATTGCACTTGAACTTATCAAGTCATCTTGCGCCGGACAAGGCAGTAACCATTTGCTCTCTGCCATGGAGAATATCTCTGAATATGCCGACAAAATCGAGGCCGCATTGAAGAAGGAATAACCGTTTTTTATTGCTCCGTGCTTTTACCCGACTAGGTTATACCGCACTTTCCCGCCGCCCGCGTTTTTTCTTTGGGAGCAACGGAGCGGTGTATTGCTGATAGAGGTCAAAGAGAAAGGCGACGCGCGCGGCTTCGTTGCTGAACACGGCTTTGCGGTAGGCGCGATCCACGGCTTTGTCCAGGGCTTGATGGGCTTTTTGCAAAACCGGCGGCATCGTCAGCGGGTCGTAGAGGTCGGCGAGAGTGGAGTCGGGAAACTTTGCGCGGGCATCCAGAATGGCTTGCGCTTTGGTTTCAATCTCGGCGGTTTGTTTTGCGGTTGGGTTTTTGGGCCAGGGGAAGTTGTTGTAGACGATGTTCGCTGAATAACGATAACGGCTTTCCAGTCTTCCGCAGACGGCTCGCATCCACGCCATGTGCATACCGGATGTAATCACGCCAAAATGATACAAGTTTGCATCTGGCACGATTTTCACCAAATTGCTACATAGCGTTTCAGGTGCTTCAAATCCAATGGGAATATAACGGCGTTTCTCTGAGGAAACTTCAGGGATTAGCAAATAGTTTGTTGACGGCATATTTTCGACATGAAATCTTGTCGGTGTTTCTGCCAGTTTTCTTGTGGTCGCACTCTTGCTGGCAAGGCGCAACTTTTTGACAGCCTCCACTCGCTTGTATGTTTCCGGCATCTGTTTCAATTCATTGGGCGGGCAATCTCCCAACCACAAACACCATCGTTCATAACCATTAATAAATTCATGTGAACCAAGCCATCTTCTAAACCATTTTCCAGCGACAGGTTCTATTTCCAAAAACTTGACTTTTTCTTCCGCTGTAAATAAGTAATTCCCGCCATCAATAGGCTTATTCCCAATCCCGATTTCAGGCACATCACAAATTGGCTTTGATTGGTTGACTATCATCACATCCGAAGCATCAACCAAGTAGGGGTTTATATTCTTGGCGGTGACTTCATGCGGCTCTCCCTTTATGTCCTCGTAATCAAACAATCTTTTGTTTTTGTCATTTCCCAGGCTAAAGCCAACTATGACACAATGAACGGCGGCTTTCCCTTTGGCTTCGTTACTCCATGAGAACGTTCGATGAGCAAAATTGATACTAAACTTTTTGGATAGCAACCATCCCCACAAGACACCTACTTGCTCTCCCGAACAAATAGAGTTTGTAGAAACAAAAGCACATTTAATATAGTTGTTGTTCTCAAGATATTGCGCGGCTTTCACATACCACGCGGCTACAAAATCCAGTAAGCCGTAATTTTTTATTCCGCTAAATACTGTTGCAATATCTTGACATTGATTTGTATCCATAAACTTTGCACCAACAAACGGTGGATTCCCCATAACATAATTCAACCGTTCCGGCGCAACCACATCCCGCCAGTCCATCTGTAGCGCATTGCCATGCACGACGTTGGCGCTGGACTCCAGCGGGATGCGCGCGAAATACATGCCGAATTCCTCCGACACCAGCATATTCATCTGGTGATCCATCAACCACATCGCCACTTGCGCGATTTGCGCTGGGAATTCTTCAATCTCTATGCCGTGAAACTGGTCCACGTCCAGCTTTGTCATCGTGTGGATTTGCAGCAGTTGCCGCCCCTGTTTGTGGGTGGCGCGCAAGACCTCCAGTTCCAGCAGGCGCAATTCCCGGTAGGCGATCACGAGAAAGTTGCCGCAACCGCAGGCGGGGTCCATGAATTTCAGGCCGTACAGTTTTTTATGAAATTCTAATAACCTGTTTTTGTTGTGTTTGACTTTTTCAAACTCCGCGCGCAGGTCATCCATAAACAACGGGTTGATCAATTTCAAAATGTTTGTTTCCGACGTGTAATGCGCGCCCAGGTTGCGCCGCGCTTCCTTGTCCATGATGGATTGAAACAACGAACCGAAAATCGCCGGAGAGATGCGGCTCCAGTCCAGCGAGCAGCATTGCAGCAGTGATTCACGCATGGCGCGGTCAAAGGATGCCGGGCGCAGGCGCTCCTCAAACAATTTGCCGTTGACAAACGGGAAGGCGTTGAGTTGCTCGTCACGGTTGCCAAGGCGTTGCGCGGCGGGCGTATTCAACACATAGAACAAGGTATCCAGATGCGACGCGAGATCGGCGCCGTCCCCGCCGGTGCGGTCTTCAACGTAATCACGGAACTGCTGCCGCTCAAAGATGCCGGTGTCTTCGGCGAACATGCAAAACAGCAGACGCACGAGATACACTTCCAGGTCGTGGCCGGTGTAGCCGATAGCCAAAAGCCTGTCGTGCAGTTTGCCCATCAACTCGGCGGCTTCGATGTTGACCGGGTCCTGTTCTTTTATTTTGTGTGTTTGATACCCCGCGATAAAGGCAAACCGGTTGACATGTTGATGCAGGTTTTCAAGGGAAAATTCGTGATGTGTGTTTTCGTCCAGGTCAAACAAGCGAAACCGCGCAAAGTCGGACACCAGCACGAACCGCGGCAGGTCACGCTCTTGTAATCCGGGGAAATACTCCACGGCCTGTTGATAGGCGCGGTCAAGATTTTTGCCGCGTGACTTGTGTTCAATGAGCAGGACGCCTTTCCACAACAAGTCAATGGAGCCGCTGCTTTCATCACTCCCGACGCGCTTTTCAAAGGACGCCATGCGGCGGCGGGATACGCCGAAGACATCAAAAAACCCGTTCCAGAATGATTGGGATTCGGCGCTTTCCGAGGATTCTTCGCGCCATTCATTGGAGAACGCCACGGCACGGCTACGGATTTCGTTCCAGCTTAGGGGCATTGGGGCTTACGGGGATGGGGGTTGCAAAGCGGCATTCGCCGCTTGCGTTACGGCTTTATCGGCCCGCCGTCGAGTTTCACGCCCAGTTCCTTGAGTTGCGCCTGACTGACGGACGACGGGGCTTCGGTCATCAGGCATTGGGCTTTCTGCGTTTTCGGGAAGGGAATCACGTCCCGAATGGACTCGGTTTTGCCGAGCAGCATCACCAGGCGGTCCAGGCCCAGAGCGATCCCGCCGTGGGGCGGGGCGCCGTAGTCCAGCGCGTCAAGCAAAAACCCGAATTTTTCCTGCGCCGCGCCACCAGACACCCCCAACAGGTCAAATACCTTTTGCTGGACGTCGCGCCGGTGAATACGGATACTGCCTCCGCCGAGTTCAATCCCGTTCAACACCACGTCATAGGCTTGCGCGCGCACGCGCAACGGGTCGGAATCCAGACGGGGCGCGTCGTCCGCGCGGGGCGCCGTAAAGGGATGATGCAGCGCCACGTGCCGCTTGGCCGCCGAATCGTATTCAAGCAGGGGAAAATCGGTCACCCACACCGGCGCCCACAGGTCCCGGTCAATCAACCCCAGGTCGGCCCCAAGGTGCGCGCGAAGGCGGCCCAACACGTCATACGTGACGGCCGGCTTGTCCGCGACAAAGAGCATCAGATCCCCCGGACCGGCGTCGGGCAGCGCCAGGCGAAACGGTTCGGGTGTGAGAAATTTGGCAATGGCCGACTCCAGCCGCCACCCTTCGGCGATCTTGACCCATGCCAGGCCCTTGGCCCCAAACCCTTTGGCCACGTCAATCAAGCGGTCAATCTGGTTGCGAGCCATGTCCGCGCCGCCTTTGACCACCAGCCCGGACACCTGCCCGCCCTGTTCGACCGCATCCCGAAACACCGCAAACTCCACCTGCCTGGCGACGTCGTTCAGATCGCACAGTTCAAGGCCAAAACGGCGGTCGGGTTTGTCGGTTCCATACCGCGACATCGCTTCCTGCCAGGTCAGGCGCGGGAACGGAGCGGGCAAGTCAACGCCCGCCGCCGCTTTGCACGTTTCCCGCAGCAACTCCTCCGCCACGCGCATGACGTCGTCACGTTCCACGAACGACATTTCCAGATCAATTTGCGTAAATTCTGGCTGCCGGTCGAGACGAAGATCTTCGTCCCGGAAGCACCGGGCGATCTGAAAATACCGGTCGGCGCCGCCGACCATGAGAATCTGTTTGAAGAGCTGCGGCGATTGCGGCAACGCAAAAAAATCGCCGTGATTGACGCGGCTCGGCACCAGGTAGTCTCTCGCCCCTTCGGGGGTGCTTTTCGTGAGGATCGGCGTTTCGATTTCCAGAAACCCGCGTTGATGAAGGAACTCCCTGATGCGGTACCCCACGTCATGACGCAGCTTGAGCAGCCGCTGCATGGGGGGACGCCGCAAATCCAGATACCGATGTTTCAACCGCAGGGACTCCGTGGCCTGCGCGTCGTCTTCAATGACAAACGGCGGGGTTTTGGCCTGATTCAGCACGTCCAGCTCGTTCACTTGAATTTCGATCTCCCCGGTCGTGATCTGCGGATTCATGGACTCCTCGGGCCTGATACGCACCGTGCCCGTCGCGGCAATCACAAATTCACTCCGCAGCTCGTTGGCCCGTTCATGCACGGCCGCATCCGCCTCCGCGTCAAACACAAGCTGCGTGACGCCGAACCGGTCGCGCACGTCCACGAACAACACGCCCCCGTGATCGCGGCGACCATGCACCCATCCCATCAGCGTGACGGTTTGGCCGTTCTGCGCGCGCGTGAGTTCTCCGCAATGGTGCGTGCGTTTCATGTTGCGTCCCGTCTCTTCCGGGGGCGGCTCCGCCCGCCTGTAGTGCGCTTCTTGGCCGCGGGTCGCTTATTAGCCGTGGGTCGCCCGCCCACCGGTCGCTTGGCCGTGGGTCGCCCACCCATCGGTCGCTTGGCCGTGGGTCGCCCGCCCACCGGTCGCTTGGCCGTGGGTCGCCCACCCACCGGTCGCTTGGCCGTGGGTCGGGTGTTGACGGCCGGCGTCCGGCCTCTGCTGTTTGCGGTCCCCCGCGCGGGGGACGCGGTTTTCCGCACACGAACCGGCCGCACAGTCTGTTCATCCGCTCTCCGCCCGTGCGCGTCCGACCGCGGCGGAACTGCTGCCCGAACCTTCCACGTCCCGGCCGCGTGCTGCGGAATCGTCCGCAACACATTGGCTTCGGCATCGGTCGCAAACCGGCAGGCTCCAAGGCCCAATTCTCCCAACAGCAGGGGGCCGAAACGGGTTCGTTTGATGTGCACGACCCGATGGCCCAGGGCTTCGAACATGCGCTTGACCTGATGCTTTCTGCCTTCATGAATCGTGAGTTCAAGCCAGGAATTGACTTTGGCCTTTCCGGATTTTTTGACCATGGCCGGCGAGGTCGCGCCGTCATCCAGCACGACGCCGTCCCGCAGCCTCTGAATTTCCTCGTCCGTACACGACCCCGACACCTTCACCAAATACGTTTTGGGCACGTGATACCGTGGATGCAGGCAGGCTTGGGCCACCATGCCATTATTCGTCAGCAGCAACAGCCCTTCGGCGTCATAGTCAAGCCGACCGACCGGAAAAACGCGCACTTTCACTTTGCCAAGCAGATCCGCCACCGTGCGCCGACCGTGGGGGTCGCTCATCGTCGTCACGTACCCCATCGGCTTATGCAGGAGCACAAAGGCTTCGGGTTCGGCCTGCTGCACGTGACGGCCGCTGACCTTCACGTGATCCGTTTCCGGATCAACGCACGTGCCGAGCACACGAACAACCTTGCCGTTCACCGTGACTTCACCGTTGCGAATCATGATTTCCGCGGCACGACGAGATGCCAACCCGCTGGCGGCGATGACTTTTTGCAATCGAATCATCATCGGATTCTGATTCCTGCCATACCCGTGCTCACGCACGATGACTCTGACTACGGCCGAGCCGGCTGATTCTCTTCAATCACAGCGATGTGAACAACCCGTAGATGGCGTTGCTGTTGCTCGTAACATGGTGGAAGTGATCCCTGACCTAATTCTGCCAGATTTCCGGAAGTATCAATGCACGTTTCTCCGAAACATTCTTCCGGTCCAAGCGATGAGGGAAATGCAATTTCGCGTTGTCAAACACAGCCCTGTCCCGTCTGTAGAATGTGACTTCAAACACGCGAGGTATTGCCACGTTGCCTACCGTAAATAGTGGAGAGCAATTATTGGGATGAATATGCACAACGCAGAAATCTCTCAAAATTTTATCAAAGATTCCATCAATCATACCCAAGACATCTTTCTCAAACATCATGTCCATGCCATGAAATTCAATGATCATGATGCGAAACCTCCGCAACGTTTCAGAAGGCGTGTCAATTAACACACCAAATTCACCCCCTTCAATGTCCATCTGCAATATCAATTCCCCGCTCTTGTTACCCCCCCCCCCCCCCATTTTTCTTTCAATCCAATCCTGCAATCGCATAGATTGACCATCATTGACCGTGCCCAGAAATTTCTTTTCAAAAGTAATGCGATCATCATCTACCGGCGACGTATCGACAGAATAATCAGCGAGAAATGATTGAATCGAATACTGTTTCGCGAGATCTTCCTCAAAGGTAGCCACAGCCGACACGCCGGGCGAAAAACACGCAGACACTCCATCCAAATCATTTGGCACCAAATAACTCCCGTCCTCTTTTCCGCCAATACGTATCAAATCCCTTCCGGCGGACACCGGCCTCATCTTTTTTATGGTGTCGACGATTTTGCTTTCTCTCTCCGTCACGTTCAACGACACGCGACATTGAAGAAGGGCGGCCTTGACGAGAAAAAACAGGGATCGAAAAAATTTATACATTCGTCCAGGTTATTCCCATTCAATCGTACTCGGCGGTTTGGAACTGATGTCGTACACGACGCGATTCACGCCGTGCACTTCATTGATGATACGGTTCGCCACCTGTCCCAGAAAGGGATGCGGCAGTTGCGCCCAGTCGGCGGTCATGCCATCCGCGCTGTTCACGGCCCGCAACGCGATGACGTGCTCATACGTCCGTTGATCGCCCATGACCCCAACGGTTTGAATGGGCAGCAAGACGGCAAAGGCCTGCCATGTTTTCCGGTAGAGTCCATGGAATTCCAGTTCGTCGAGAAAAATGGCGTCGGCATCACGCAGCACCCGCAGCCGCTCGGTGGTCACCTCGCCAAGAATGCGAATGGCCAGCCCGGGTCCCGGAAAAGGGTGACGATACAGCACGTCATCCGGCAACCCCAATTCCTTGCCCAGCTCCCGCACTTCGTCTTTGAACAGTTCCCGAAGCGGTTCGACCAGTTTGAGCCGCATCCGCGCGGGCAGTCCGCCCACGTTGTGGTGCGTTTTGATGGTCGCGGACGGGCCTTGGTGGCTGACACTTTCAATCACATCGGGGTAGAGGGTGCCCTGCACCAGGTAGCGAACGTTGCCGATTTTATGCGCTTCCCCGTTAAACACCTTCACGAATTGACGCCCGATGATCCTGCGTTTTTTTTCAGGATCGGTTGTGCGGCCCAGCGCATGTCGAAACTGTCCGGAGGCATCCACCATGCGGTAGTTAAAATGATGCGACCGGAACGCCTTGGCCAGCTGTTTCGCCTCGTGCTTCCGCATCACGCCGTTGTCAATAAACACACAGGTGAGTTGTGAGCCAATGGCTCGATGGGTCATGGCGGCGGCCACCATGCTGTCCACGCCCCCGCTCAACGCGCAGAGTACGTTTTCCCGTCCCACACGTTGACGAATCCGGCCGATGGAATCGTGCAGGAACGAACCCATGGTCCAGGTGGGTCTCGCCTCGCAAATATGATACACGAAGTTTTTGATGATCTGCGCGCCGTGCGCGGTATGCGCGACTTCCGGGTGAAATTGCAGACAGTAGAGCCGGTGCCTGCCGGTGACCGACTTCATCGCCGCAACGGGAGAATTTTTTGTCTGCGCCATGGTCCTGAATCCGGGCGGCAACTTTTCAATCCGGTCGCCGTGCGACATCCAGACCGCGAAGGGCCCGACCCCCTTGAGTCCCCTGAATAAATCCGACCCGTCCCGTACCTGTAATTCCGCCCGGCCGAATTCCCGCCGCTTCGCCCCGCCGACGCGCCCGCCCATCTCATGTGCGATGACCTGCATGCCGTAGCAAATACCGAGCACGGGCAGACCTTCCCGCACAATCGCTTTGGCCCATTTCGGACGCCCGGCGCTCGTCACGCTGGCAGGCCCACCGGACAGAATCACCCCTTTCGGGCGATGCGACCGAATCGTCTCCAGGGAAGCGGAAGCGGAAAGGATAACGGAATGAACGCGGGATTCCCGAATCCGGCGAGCGATCAGTTGGGTATATTGCGACCCGAAATCAAGAACGACGATCGTATCGTGACAGGACGCCATGGACAATGACATGTTTCTTCGCGGGCCGGTCCTGCCGCAACGGACTCACGCTATTCCGCGTCAGTCCTGTAGTTGGGAGCCTCCTTGGTGATCACCACGTCATGCACGTGGCCTTCCCGCAAGCCGGCCTGGGTTAAACGAATGAACCGGGCGTTGCGCTGCAACTCGGGAACAGACCGGCAGCCGCAATACCCCATGCCGGCTTTGAGGCCGCCAACCAACTGATACACCGTATGAGACAGAATGCCCTTATACGGCACACGGCCTTCAATGCCCTCCGGCACCAGCTTGCCGCTGGGCTGCTCTTCCTGCTGATACCGGTCCTTGCCCCCTCGTTCCAACGCGCCGAGCGACCCCATGCCGCGATATTCCTTGTAGGTGCGGCCTTGATACAACACGGTTTCCCCTGGCGATTCTTCGGTGCCGGCAAACAGGGAACCAATCATCACGGCGGAGGCACCCGCCGCCAACGCTTTGGGAATGTCCCCCGAACATTTAATGCCGCCGTCGGCAATCACCGGCACGCCGGTTTCCTGCAACGCTTCGGCGCAATCGGCAATGGCGGTCAGTTGGGGAACCCCGGCTCCCGAGACAATCCGCGTCGTGCAAATCGAACCTGGCCCGACGCCCACCTTCACCGCGTCGGCGCCCGCGTCCACCAGTTCCCTGACCGCTTCCGCCGTCCCGACGTTGCCGGCCATCACGTCCGTTGACGCATACTGCCGTTTAATCATTTTCACGGTGTCAAGGACGCTTTGGGAATGTCCATGGGCCGTATCCACGACGAGCAGGTCCACGCCGGCCTTGACCAGCCGTTCCACGCGTTCCGGCACGTCTTTCCCCACGCCGACGGCGGCGGCGACTCGCAACCGGCCATGGGCGTCTTTGCAGGCGTTCGGGTATTGAATCTGTTTTTGAATGTCTTTGATCGTGATCAGCCCTTTGAGTTCAAACCGGTCGTTGACAACCGGCAATTTTTCAATGCGATGCTCATGCAGAATTTCTTTGGCTTTGGCAAGACTCGTCCCCTCCGGAACCGTCACCAGATTGTCGCGAGTCATCACCTGCGACACCGACAGATTCAACCGCGACTCGAATCGCAAGTCGCGATTGGTCAGAATCCCGACCAATTTTTTTCCCTCGGTCACCGGAATCCCGGAAATCCGGTAGGCGGCCATCATCTCATGGGCGTCGCGAATCGTTTGAGTCGGCGCAATCGTCACGGGGTCGAGAATCATGCCGCTCTCGGATTTCTTCACCTTGTCCACCTCAAGGGCCTGTCTGTCCGGCGGCACGGCGCGATGGAGCACCCCCATGCCCCCTTCGCGCGCCAGCGCGATGGCCAAACGGCCTTCCGTCACCGTATCCATCGCGGCGCTCAAAATCGGGATGTTAATGGTGATATGGCGCGAGACTTGCGTGGAACACTCCACGGCGCTGGGGAGCACTTCCGATTTGGCCGGAACCAACACCACGTCATCAAAGGTCAATCCGATTCGCGTTTTATCCCAGAGCGACATGCTTCCCGTTCCCCTGCCCGAACCGTTACACACACCACGCGCCACGTCTTTGCCATGGCACAACGCCCCATGCCGTCATCACGCAAATCGCCGGACGGCATCACGACAGCCGGACGCTAGGAGTTTCCGCCTTCGGCATCGGGAAGGGCCGCGACAGGCTCGTGTTCCTCCTGAAGAAATTCCTCGGCGTCTTCGGTCGGCATAAAATGCTGAACCCGCATGTTGCCGCTGTCCACCGTGAAGACGTGCCCCTTCTGATCCAGCTCAATCCCGTAGGGAAAGTTAAACTGCCCTTCCGCGTTCCCGAATCCGCCCCACTGGGTGACGAAGTTTCCATCCCGGTCAAATTTTTGAATCCGCTGGTTCCCCGTGTCGCTCACATAGACGTTGCCCGCGCCGTCCACCGCGATGCCCCAGGGAGAACGGAATTGACCCGGCTCCTGGGCTTGCGCGCTGCTCGCATGTCCCGGACCGATGCCGCCGCCCCATTTGGCGACAAGCTGCGGAAGCACGTTGGTGCTGGTATCGAACTTTTTGACGCGATGATTGCCCATGTCCACGACGTACACCATCCCGCTTTGCTGATCCACCGCGACGCCGCGCGCGAAATAGAATTGCCCGTCATTATTCCCGAAACTGCCCCACTGCATCACGAACTCGCCTTCCTCGTCGAATTTCTGGACGCGAAAATTGGCGCTGTCCACGACGTAGATATAGCCGCGCACCCGGTCAACCGCCACGTCCCACGGCGAGTTAAACTGGCCTTCGCCATTCCCCCGCCCGCCGATTTTCATGAGGTAGTGGCCCAGTTTCCCGTCAAATTTCTGCACGCGATGGTTACTCGTGTCGCACACGAACACGTCGCCTTTGCCGTCGCAGGCAATACCCGTGGGGTTGTTGAAATTCCCGTTGGCCGAGCCAAAGTTTCCCCACAGCAGGATAAAGTTGCCGTTGGCGTCGAATTTCTGGACGCGGTTGTTGCCGTTATCCACCACGAACACGGCTCCCTGACGATCAATCGTCAATCCGTACAACGGCGCCATAAACTCACCGCCGTGCAACAGCGACGCGCCGCGACCGGGTTTGCCCCATTTCGCCGTACACACGTACCCCGACGTGTTCAGCAGAATGTTCGCACTCGCCGGAACCGAGATATTATTGCCGGCGTCCTTGAACCAGACGTAAACCGTTTTGGGTCCGTCCCCCGGAGAAAGCGTCATGGGAATCGTGGCGCCAAAACGCGTTTCCGGCTCCACCTCAATCCACCCCGGCAAGGTGGCGCCGGGAGTCATGGGATTTTCGGAAATGAAATAGCCCGCGACGCCGGTATCCAGGTCCTTGGCCGAAATCGTCACCACCAAGTCCAGCAAATTCGTCATATAGGCCCCGTGATTGAGCACAATGTCCGGATTCTGCGGCGCCGCCACGTCAATCAGCACGGGGGTCACTTCCTGCTCCCCGGACAGGGGACTCTCGGCCTCGTGTTCGTCCACGCTCGCGAGCGCGTAATAATAGGTCGCATTATTCGTCAGGCTGGTATGGGTATAGGGACTTGTCACGCCTTCAATGCGCGTCGCCGTCTCTTTCGTCACCCCCGGAGCGGTATCAAAATACAGGTTGTAGGCCACGGCAATCGGCACGTCCATCCAGCTCAACATCACTTCCGTGTCGCCGGGTTTGCCCACCAGCGTCGCGGTCGGCAGTCCTTCGTCCTCCGTCGCGCCCCGTTTGGTCTGTTCCCGTCCTCTGGCGATCTCCTCGTCCGTGGGCGCAAACTTCAGGATCCGATGATTCCCGCTGTCCACCACATAGACAAACCCCTCTCTATCCACGGCCAACCCGGACGGGAAATTCACCTGGGCGTCGGTGAGTCCGCGGTTGCCCCAGGAACACAGATAGGTGCCGTTTGAATCAAATTTTTGAATCCGGTGGTTCCGGCTGTCCACGACGTACACGTTGCCCAGTGCGTCGCAGGCCACGCCCCAAGGAGACTGAAACTGGCCGATGCCGGTGCCCTCCCGCCCCCATTTCGCGAGAAAATGCCCGCGGGCATCGAATTTTTGCACACGATGGTTGCCTTCATCGGCAATGTAAACGTGGCCGGCAAAGTCAACGGCCAGACCTCGCGGATAGAAAAACGCGCCGTCAAAGCTCCCGTCCTTCCCCCATTTAATCAGGGGCGTTCCATCCGACTGGAATTTCTGGATACGCGCGTTACTCGTGTCCGAGACGTAGAGATGCCCCTGCTGATCGGTGGCCACCCCCCACGGCACGTCAAACTTGCCGGCTTCGGCGCCCCGCCAGGCAAAACCAAACTGGCCCCAGGCCCCCAGCAAATTGCCGTCGGGATCAAACTTCTGGACTCGGTTATTGCCGCTGTCGGCCACGTACACGGTCCCATCCGGAGCCGTCGCCAACCCTCTCGGATAATAAAACGCGCCCTCTTCCGAATCGGCCTCGCCACCCCATCGCGCCACAAAATTTCCGTCCCGATCAAACTTTTGAATACAATGATTATCCGTATCCGCCACATAGATGTTGCCCTCGCCATCAAGCGCGATGCCCGTGGGTGAACGGAATTCCCCGTCGTCCACGCCTTCCTGCCCGAACTGCGCCACGGGCAGATACGGCGAGGGGATGGTCATCACCTCTTCCGATTCACGACTTTCCCCGTCGGCGGTCACGACCGTGACCACGTAGTGATAACACAACCCGTTCGCCAGATCGTGATGCTCATACGGCGAGGACGGCCCTTCAATATGCGTCCCCTTTTCTTTGGTCACGCCGATGACGGGATTAAAATCTTCCCGGCTCGCAATCGGACGGGTCAATTCATTCGGCTTGATGGACACCCCTTGCGTCGTCTGATAATAGAGGTTGTAGTACATCGCATCGGGAACGGAATCCCAATGCACGGTAATAAACCCGTTGCCCGCGACGGCTTTGACGCCGGCGGGCGGGTCCGGCAATTTCTCCTGCTCGGCGTCCTCGCCGGCTCCCCAGTCTTCCTCAAGCCCTTCGACCATGGGCACAAACCGACTCCGCCACGGGAAATCATCACTGGCAATGTTCAGAAAATTCTTCATCGCACTCCTCACCACTCACGCCGGACGAACAGTGTGAACGATAATCCTTTGCACTCGTCGGCCTGTTGACGCAACCATGGAATTTGTAAATAAAACCGGATGCTTAGGGGAAAACTTTAGCAGGCGATACTTGCGGGGGTCAAGGAAGCGGGGAGAAAGAGAGCGGCATCTTTCATTATTGTATGCCAGCCTTCTGTTTAGGTATATTGTACCTTATCCATTACCCTTTACAGAGCATGCACCATGAATCCTGAATACAGCCCCTTTACACCAAACCAACCCGTCAATACGGATTTCTTTACAGGGCGGACAGAGCAGATTGAAGAACTTCTCTCCACGGTTCGCAAGGCGGCACAGGGAAAGTTGCAGATCGGCTGGATTTCCGGAGAGCGGGGTATTGGAAAAAGTTCCCTGGCTTCCTTTGTCAGTTTTCTGGCGGAACGTGATGAACACGCCATCTCTGCGCACGTCCACCTTGGGGGCGTTCATACGTTGGAGGAAATGGTCAGAGAAACCCATTTGAGTCTGCTGAAAGACAATCAAAGCAAGTCATGGGGGCATGCTTTGCTGAACCTGTTCGGGGAAAAAGTCAAAAAAATTGGCTTGTTCGGGGTTGAGATACAGCTTGATATGTCCAAGGAAGAGTTGACCGCCACGGCAAACAACTTTGCCGAATCACTCGGCCAAATTATTAAAAAAACCGGCAATGACCGAAAAGTTCTCTTCCTGATCTTTGATGATATAAACGGATTGGCGGAGAACCCTCGTTTTGCCAGTTGGCTGAAAAGCATGGTGGACAGCACCGCAACAAGTAATAAGCAAGTTCCCGTGTGTCTTATTTTTGTCGGTCTGGAAGAACGGCTGGACAAGATGATGAAAAGCAATCTGTCAGTCGGCAGAATTTTCAGGCCCATGATACAAATTAAACCATGGGAGCAATCAGAAAGTGAGATTTTTTTAAAAAATGCTTTTGGTAAGCGCAATGTCAGCGTAGAGGAAAAAAATATACAATGGCTTGCCGAACACTCCGGAGGTCTTCCGACACTCGCCCATGAGATCGGAGATTCAGTCTGGCGGATAGCGGAAGACAATACAATAAAGGAAGATGATTGTCTCGACGGCATCGTTGATGCCGCGGATTCCATTGGAAAGCGTTTCATAGAAAAAGAAGTGATTCAGGCACTACAAAGCAAGAACTACCAGTCCATCCTGCTGAAAATAGCGGATCTTGTTGGCAAGATTGAGTTTTCAAGAAAAGAATTGCTGTCTTTGAAGACATTAACACCAACGGAACGCAAGGCATTGGATAATTTTCTAAGACGAATGACAAAACTTGGAGGAATTGTGCCCGTCACGGACGGAGAGCGTGGTATCTATCGCTTCCCCACATACATGCATGGAATTTATTTCTTCCTAAGAGGCACCCGACACCTTGAAGAAACCTCAACCGGCTAATTCGACGATATAATCCTATTCTTCTCCTGCAAAGCCAATCGGATACCTTGCCTCGTTTTATCAATCTCGCCCATCTTTTCAATCGTAAATGCGATAGCGTTGGCGGTGTTTTGTATGGTTTCGGTTTCTGCAAGGTCAGTGTTCGGTCTTTGCAGGATTTTAGGTATTTGTCCATGGGTTGATAGCCGCCGATTTGGAAATTGAATACTGGCGGGGGCCAAGGAAGCGGAGAGACCTGAACAGCCCATACACAAGCCGCAGGGCCTAATCGCCTAATTTGATGATTTCTTTGTGCGAGACGGCGGCCAGGGATTCCTTGAGAATCCCGCCTTCGCTCATAGAGCCAACGACAATGCGGTCGGCAAGGGCAAGCATACACTCGTTTCTCGTGCGCGAGGTATCGGCGGTGATGCGACGAACCGAATCGGGAAACGGGCTGACAACCAGTAATCGCCCGTTATCAATGGCCTGCTTTACTTCAGAAGAATACCGCTTCGGCAGGCCCCGCGCGGCGGCAAGGATAACCGGCTGCTTTCCCTTGAGAAGAATATCCAGCACATCCCGCTCAAGCGAGGAATGAAAGCCGGAAATCACGCACTGCCCGGCAGTGCGCACTTCCTTCGCCCAGTCGTAAATGCGCAACACTGCTCTGGCGGGATAATTGCGGGAACAGAGGAAGGCGGTTTTGTGGTGGTTGAGAATCCCGGCGTTGCCGAAGAAATAAAATTCCGATTCCTTCGGCAGTTTCAGATGCTACTCCTCGACTACCGGCTTGCCCTGCCTCCGTTGCTCCCGCTCCCATTCAAGAGCGGCTTCGCGGGTGGTACGCAAACCGACCTGCTTGATATGTCCTTTACCATACCCCGGTTCGCTCCGATGCTCCGACTCACGCCGGTCTATATCATTGGTAATGCCCGTGTGGACAATTGTATTGCCTTTCTTGAAATGGTACTTGTAGGTGTCTCTATCTGTTGGCATGGCTACCCTCCTCAAAAAATTTAATCAAAATATCTGTTATCCTCGCAAACTCAATGATGTTAAGCTGTGCGCGAGTTGTCTTTCTTCTATGTTCGCCTCTTATGGTAATTCTGTCAATATAAACTCGCCTAACATTTTTCAAGTCCCGTTTCGGAGCCCGTTTCGGGGCCAAGTAAGGCAATATCTCTTTAGCATGAATGACCGAATTACAAGCCCGCCTGAATGTTAGTGGCTTTTCTTTCTTCTTTGGAAATTCAGGCCAATACTCCCCGCAACTCTGATTTTCTATATGACTCTCTTCCGATAAGTCCAACAGGCCACGCGCTACCGTCGCTACCAACAACATTAGCCTGTTGACTTCATTTTCATATAAGTCCTGTGTCCAGTCACTGGTCTTTCTTATTGAAGAGGCCATCTTTTTATCGGCCAACAAGAGACTTGCCAGCAGGTAGACATCCCTGCGTAGCATGAGCATGTTAACTATGGGCTTAGCTCTATCTATCATTGCCAAACAGCCTATTTGTTGATGATGTTTTCATTGTTGGATGCAGAAATTTACTCAACCTCTTTTATTTAAGGAAAATTTTGTCATCGTTCATGCTTTTGTGGATTCCGAGAGATGATGTAATTCACAAACGCGGAACAGGCAACAAGCATGAAGCGGGCGGTATTTTTATCTGCTGTTAGTGATTTTCCGCTTTTGCCATGGCGCATACCACCGTCCTTACTAGTCCAGTCATAGAGTTCGTCAAGCCCATTTTTGAAATTAGGATGGAGCTTTAATTCCTGTGTCAGAGCGTTTAATGATTTTTCTTTTCCGGTGATTTCTTTTGCGATGGATTCCACTGCAAGAATGGATTCTTTGATGCTATTTTCGCAGTCAGGGTTTTCACGGTTCGCCAAAATGTTTAGGGCTTTTTTAATATGCTGATTGGCTCCATTGAACGGTGTATCACAAGCCATTTCTATTGCCTCTTTTTCTTGCTCTAAGAAAATCGGAACAAATTTGTTGGCAATAATTTTATAGCCAACTTTCATGTCTGTCATCACCTGATTGATGCCCGAAATGAGTAAATTCGCCGCTTCCTTATGAAAAAAAGCGTTGAGACTATCCACACCGTAACTTCCGCCATCACAGCAACTAAGTATGCGTTCAACAAAATCGAAAATTTTATGCCACGGATCATCTTCAAGGAACATCTTACGGATACAAGACAGGCAGTTATCTTCGGTATAATTATCTATGGGCTGAGAGAGAAATTCTGTCCAGAAAAAATGTTTAAATGCAATACTCCTTCCTTGCAAATACTCATCGCTAAAATAATGGTATAAGTCATCATCAAGCTCAGGAAATTCTTTAAGGTGTGGTTTTTTCTGCAAAAAACAAGAGTGAACTTTGTTGTAAATCCTAGTCCTCGTAGGATTGTCTATTGCATCAGTCTGATAGCCTTGCACTACCGTCACAAAGCCTTCTCTCTCTGAAAACGGTTTATCGTCGTTGTTCATACGCACAACCCCATGCGGTATTTGATGTCGTAGTTGATAATGTAGCCCAGTTCTTCTGTGTCTAGCTTATAAGCAGAAAGGAGGGTTGCATCAATAGTTTGCAATAAACGCTTTTCTTTTATTTGATCATAGCCCTCAAACGGGAACCTTTTCTTTAGCGCATCGGGAATTGCTTTCTCTCCTGCGAATGTATTGATCGACAAGACACGAGTTACATAACTGAAGATTTCTCGTGCGTGTTCTATGTCAAGTTTTAAGCCAGCCATTACCAGCATGTCAGCTCGCCTCGTAAGTGAACGATGGACAGTGTAGTTATAATTTCCGACATATTTCTCCGCATTTTTTTTAAATACAAGTGCTTCGTTTCTTCTTGCCCGAAGGATGCTTCCCAATATTGATAGCAAGTCAATATATTCGCTGGGAATGAATTGGATGCATTTTGCGAAATCTCCAATTATCCATTTCGTTACATGAAATCCATCACCCCTTGATAGCCAGTAATAAAAATATAAATCCCCTGCCAGTGAAGCCAGAATTGCATCCCTAAGTTTATCTCCATGAAAAAATATAAAGATTTGTCGATTATTACAAACTATTTGCATTGTTTTGGAATCAACGCATGGCGGTGGCTCGGAAAAGACAGAAACAAAATTTCTTGCTACAGGAGAGAACCCTAATTTCGATTTAGCAGCACCAAATGCAGGCTCATGGGTTTGGTGGTTATGAATGGCCTGCAATACCTGAAACTGAAGATTAGTGGCTAGTTTCGGGATTCCCGAATCAGTCAGATCCCATTCCCCTAGCTCACAATACCCCACTTGATTGGCTAAAAACTTTCTCGCTTCAGCCTTCCATCTATACATAGGCGATACATATATTGTGCCTTGCGTTTCGACACCGGTGGAGAATCGTTTCAGAAAAATAGTGCAACGCTGGCTAACTCCAGAAAATATTGAGGCGGGAATATTGTCATAGGAAGAAAACCAACTTTTTCGTGTCTGGAAATGGCAAACGGATTGCCTGAGCACATTGTAATCGCTACTAAACATTATCGAGAGAGGAATGATCATGCCGCAATTCCCGTCTCGCCTAACTAAGCTGGAAGAACGGATAACCATATTTGCATAAATATCAGGGAATGCTCCTTCTATTATTGTGTAATTGATCTGTTGAGAAGCAACATACGGCGGATTCCCAATCACAACATCAAAGCCTTCATCTTTTTCAATAATCCCGTAAAATTCCGCCAGCCAGTGAAACGGCTGATGGGACTCCAGCCATTGTCGGTAATCCGCCTTCTTTTCTGCCTTTCCATACCGCTTGGCAAGATAGTGATTCATCTTGTCGTTCAGTACACCAAGCCGGGTATTCAATTTCATTTTTTCCTGCCGGTAGCCTTCGCCGCCGACATCTTGTGCTTGCCTGAACGCATCGTTGGCTTTCTGCACCAGCCCGGCATCTTCACGAATTTCATCTATCAACCCATCACTGAGATCAAGCAACGTCTGGCCAAATGTGTCCGTACTGGCAAATTCCTTAAACTGTTTCATACTCGCAAATCCGACGAGCGAGTTGCCGGAACGGATATTGAAATCAATATCCGGCAAAGGCTCCAGGCCGAGATTATCGTTGCTCGGATGGTATTCGGCCTCCGCCGCCAGCTTGAGAAACAGACGCAGTTTGGCAATCTCCGACGCTTCCTTCATCAAATCCACGCCGTATAGATTATTGAGGATAATGGTTTTGTGTATCCAGTATTTCTCGTTCTGATGAGATGCGATGTCCTCCATGACCGCACGAAACTGCGGATGTTTTTTCGTGCCTTTTCGCTTGCCCTGTTCTCTTAGCCTGTCGTCCTCATCCACAAATTCCCGCATTCTCTCTATGCACATTTCATAAAGCGGTTCAAGAATGTTCAGGGCCGCGAACAAAAACGCGCCCGAACCGCAGGCGGGGTCAAGAACCGTGATGCCGCGTTGCTCCTGATGATTGGATTGCAGCGATTGTCTCCCGGCGATGGCTTCATAGAACGCGGCGATAAAATCCGAGCCTTCGTACCAGCGCAACGCGTCCGACGCAAAACGCTCAATATCAAGGTTATACGTAATCAGGTCGTCAATGTCGTGGACTTCGCCATTTGCAATCTTTGCCTTCAGTGCAAAGTAGCGTTTGCGTCTTGTCATTGTCTCGCGCCATATCTCGGTGGGGAGGGCAAAACGCTCTTCGGCGGGCGTGTTCCAATCGGCCCGACGCTCAATCAGGCCAGGCGTTTTCGTATCCATGCCGCACCGGATATTGTCGGGTATTTCATCATCGGGTATGTCGCCGCCTTTTTTCACGGCCTCGTAGATGTAATGATCGGGGTGCTCACGCAGAAATCGCCAGATACCGTTTTCCGAATCAAAGGCGTTTTTGCACCTCTCTTTTGCACGGTTCAGCAAAAATGGAATGATGGTATTGCGAGCGATATAGCCGGTCACGTCTTCCTGCGTGTAATAGGCGCCCATCGCCGCGCGGTCGTTGATATATTTCTCAAAGATGTAGCCGATGACGTCCGGGTTAATGTCCTTTCCACTGGCAGTCGGGCGGCTGTCCAGATGCCAGTTGTATTGATTGAAAAAGGTGAAGAGTTTTTCAAATGCCCTGTCGGGAATTTCGATATGGTCGTTCTCTCGCTCTATTTGGTGAACATCAAAAAGCCCGCCGTTCAGATACGGCACTTTCCCCAGCATTGCCTTGAGTTCCGGGCCACGCGCCGATTCCGGCGTTCCAAGACCTTCAGAGAACAGACGGCGTAGAAAATGACGATAAAAGCGGTCGTGAAACGTGTCGGCTCCAAATTTCTTCTTTGTTTCGGCCAAACGACTTTCCAGGTAATTCGCATCACCGTCCAGGAAACGTTTCTTCTGAATGAAATAGATAAACATCAGGCGGTTGAGCATCAATGCGGCATACCATTCCTTTGACACCCGCTCCCCTATACCCTGTATAAATCCGGCAAATGCCGTGAGTTCATTCTTAAATTCACCGTAAAATTTCTTGGTAATCTTCTCGGCGTTTTCCATGAAAACGCTCCGCACCCTGTCCACCACGTCGGTAATGCCGAGCGTCGTTTCTTCGGAAATGTCAAAAATCATTCCATCCAGCTTTTCCATCAGCGGCTGAATATCCTGGCTTTCGTTCCATTCCACTTCAACGGTTCGTAGTGGGCGATTCTGCGGACGAATGGCCACCGTCCAGCATTGCCTGGCTTGTCCGCAAATGATTAAAAGATGTTCGTAATGATGCCGGGCAAGCTGGTTGACCAGATGACGCCGTTCGGTTTTTGTCGAAGGGTAGTTCTCCCCTGCGTCACACACACAAACGACAAACCCGCGCTTTTCAACCACTCTGGTTATGGAAAGAGTTTCTCCGTCACGAAGGTTAAGAGGAAACGGTTCTTGTGGTAGATTTTCCCTGTCCCATCCGAGATCAATGAACAAATTGGAAAAGCGGTGTCCACGGATGCATTGCTCTGCCTGATCTTTGCTTATCCGCCCACTCATGGAACCAGCCCCATTGAACAGATGATGTGCGGCTCAACCGGCTCGCCTGCTTTGGGAATGGCGCAAAGGTCGCCGCCGGCCCACATATTTTCCACCATCTCCATCAATTCATCGTCGCTAATGTTTGCGCGCAACTGACGCCCAAGCCGGTCACGGGCCGTTTCCTTGAGAGGGTAGCGGTAAATCTGTTCAACCGCCCGCTTCAAATTTTCGGAATGAAACAGCGTGCCTTCCTGCCGCTCCAGGTAAAGTTTCAGCTTGCCGTACACGCGATGCCTGATGCTTTTTGTCCCGCCCAATTGTCCGCCGACATCAGACTGCCCTTCCCTCACATGCCGCACGGCGGCGGCAACCAACTCATGATGATTGTCTGCCGGTGGCGCAAGCGGCTCGTGCGGTTCGCAGGCAAGCAAATCCAGAATTTTAGATTGCGACTGCGAAATCACATTGCCCATCTCGTTCATCTGCGCAAGAATGTGTTGATTGTTGCTGGTTTTGACATACGCGATCGCGCCGCGCGCGTTGCCCAAGCGCTTTGCGGAATATACGACGTCGGGCAGTGCGTGAATTCTTTTTTCCAAGTCCGGGTCGCCTTTTATCGCCTGGCGCCAAATATCATAGGCACGGGAAATCAGGTCGGTTTCATCTTCTTGATCTTCAAGGTTGATTGTTTCTTCATAGACATGGTCCAGATTGATCGTATTACCTTCAAAAAATGTCTCATCAGAACCTATCAGGTCGGCGCTTTCTCGGATGCGATTTTGCAGGCGTTTGCGCAATTCAATGATATCTTCAATGCCTTCTTCCGGTAAAAAGCAGTAACAAAGAATTTCCCGTGCCTTCTGTCCAATTCGGTCCACCCGACCGGCACGCTGCACAAGGCGAATGATGGCCCAGGGCAGATCAAAATTAACGATAATATGGGCATCCTGAAGATTCTGGCCTTCGCTTAGGGTGTCGGTGGTAATCAGCACACGCAATTCGTCAAGCCGGCCAGCCGCTCCGCCGTTGGAAGTTGGGCTGAACCGTTTTACATGGCCGGATATGTCGTCCATGCCGCCAAACACTTCGGCGAGCCTGTCAACTCCTCGTTTTGTCAGCTCCCTGCAAAGATAATCCGCGGTGTCTTTGAACTGCGTGAAAATCAGCAATTTTTCTTCCCTGTGTGTTTCCCCGCACAATTTGGCGAGAGCATCCAGCTTGCGGTCGGTATCGGCGTCCCATTCCGACACAATCTCCAACACATTCAGCAAGGCGTGGCAGTCCGCCAATAAATCGTTTTTCATTGATTCCTGAAACCAGTCAGTTGCAATCCATTGGAATTTTTTGTTGAGATCTCCGGATGGAGAAGACAACATTGTATAAATTTTCCTTCCCGCTTCCAGAAAACGTTCTAATTCGCCTTTTCCCTTCCACTCCGGATGGAATATATTCGTCTCATCTTCTTCCACGGTCTCATCCGCAAGAGAACCGAATACGTCGCCGATCGGAAACTCTCCATTTTCCTCCAAAGCACCTAAATAAACCGCATTGCGAACAATATGCCGTTTGATGGAGAGCAGAAAGGCAGGGCCGGAACTTTCAAGCCGTTTGAACAGACCGGCTTTTGCAAAACCAATCAGCCGACCTCCCGCACGGCTCAGATTTTTTATGATTTGCTTTTGGGGTTCGCCTAACGCATCAGGAAGCGGGTCCGTTTTATATTCGGGCAACAGGTGTTTCCAGATACCGTAACGAGGCAGCTTGAGGGCTTCAATGATAGTGATGACAGGCTCGGAATAAAGCAGCGCATACTGGTCATGTCTATCGCCTGCATCCAAACTGAACTTGACACATTTTGGTATCCGGTGCGGAAAATAGAATCGCGTGTTGTCTTCAAAAGTCAGGTAATGCTGTTTCCGGTCTTCGTCGTATTCCGCATAGTTCTTTTTTATGTGACTGCGTGTTCTTCGCACCATGAACATGCGCATCAGTTCGCGCCAGTCGTCCACCTGACTGCTGTACTCAAAAGCAGCCAGTGATGTGGTGAGGGCATTCGGATGCTTCTGCCTGAAATGACCGGCGCCGCCTAGGGAATGGATGTACCCTTCCGGCCTGACTCCGATATCGGCGTCGGCTTCCACGAATAGACGCAATTGGTTGCCGATGTCTGTGAATTGCTTGTTGTATGGTGTGGCCGTCAACAGTATGACGCGGGATTCGTTTTCACGAAGATAATCGTGAACATGCCCATAACGCGCAGTGTCACGGTTGCGCAGGTTGTGGCTTTCATCAATCACCACGAGACGGTAACGCCTCATTTTTCGCAAACCGGAAACCTGGCCGATTGAGAGTGTCTCTCCGGCTATGTTGTATTCATGCAGGTAACCTTTCCACATTTCCTCCAGTTTCGGCGGGCATATTACCAGGACATTATCGCCGCGATCTTCCTGAAAGGTTTTTGCAACGGCGCTCGCAACCAGCGTCTTGCCAAGCCCCACCACGTCACCAATGATGACGCCGCCGTGACAACTCAAGCGTTCGGCGGCAAGAGAAACCGCCTGCTTCTGAAATTCCAGCATCACTTTGTTGAAAATGCCAGGCACCTTGAATTCATGCGAACCCTCAATGGCTTCTTTTGAAAGTTCATACGCGGTTTTGACATAGATTTCGTAAGGCTTGATCGGACCTCCCGCCCAACTGCTCTCAATGATGTTCGCCAGTTCTTCCGTAATATCGAGACACCAGTTGTCGTCCCACCTCGCTTCAAACCAATTTGCAAGTTTCCCGGCGGCATCTTTGTCCAGCACGTCAACATTGAGTTCCCCTTGTTTTTCCAAGCCCGAAAGAGTGAGATTGCTGCTGCCGACGTAGCCGATAACCGGATTGATTTTATCGTCTCGGTGGGCAAGGTAGAGTTTTGCGTGCAGTGGGTAGCGCCCGAAAAATTTGACCTGGAGTCGCCCTGCGCGAAGCTGTTCCGCTAATTTGCGAAGCCCAACTTCATCCTGAATGGTTGGCATGCCGTAAGTCAGTTGCCGCATCAACGACTCGGCAAAATTTTTCTTTCGGTCAACGACTATTTTCTGGGTTGTCTCGGCCTGTGTATCGTTGTAGTAGCTTCGAACCGTTTGGCTGGCGTCGCCAGGCATTCCAACAATCAAACGGCAGGCGGGACTGCCATGCTCCGAAGGAATAGCGTCAATTTCTGCTGAAATGCTTCGCCAGCCGCGCAGGTTGAAATAGCCCACGCAAAAATCGCCGCGCTTGGCGACTTGCAAGGCGTGTTTCAAGCCATCCAGCAGATTCTTGTCAATATTGTCATAGATGGTTGGCATGGTTTTTCAGCATAACACCTGTTCGTTGCTTTAACGAACATCGGCAACATGAAGGTTACAACCGCCCAAGCGCCCCAACCAATTCCCCAAGATGCGCGATGCGGGGGCCGGGTCCGTCTTTCACGGTTCCATCCCGGTCAAGCAGGACGCCCGATAATCCGGCGTTGACGGCGCCTTCAAAGTCTTCTTTGTGACTGTCGCCTACGTGCATGGCTTCTTCCGGCTCCACGACGTGTTGATCCAGGGCGTACTGGAAAATTTTCTGGGATGGTTTGGCCGCTCCGGCCAGACTTGAAATCGTGACGGAATCGAAAAAGCGATCCAGCCGCAACTCGCGGAAAATGGCGAAAACCCGCGTGTCGAAGTTGGAGATTATTCCAAGCTCATAGTCCCGCGAGCGTAATTGCTCAAGAACTTCCGGCGCTTCGGGATAGATTTCCCATGCGTCCGCCGTTCCAAAGGCCGCATAGACTTCATCAAAGTAGTCGTCGAATCCGTCAAACATGCCCACGCGGTAAAACGCCGCATGCACGATATCAAACCACCAGAGTCGTTCGCATTGCTTGAGTTGTTCGGGTTGCTCAACGGCAAACACCGGCGGGGGGGCCTGGCGAAACGCGTCCCGAAACGCCTGATTCACCCTGGCCGACATCTCGGCGGAACGCGGCACGCCATATTTTTCGGCATGGCGAAGATACACGTCGCCCACCGACCCTTTGACGTGAAACAGGGTTCCCGCCGCATCGAAAAAGACGACCTTTATGCGCGATCCCGACATGGAAAGGGGGAAAGTGGCGTCACGGAACAACGTGTTGTGAAAAAACAGGAAACCCGGCGTGACCGGTCTGTTGAAACAACCACCAGCGACGCAACGGAGAATAATCCGCGTCTCTCAAACATGCGGCGAAGGGCATCGCCACGGCAAGCGAAAGCCAGGGAGAGGAACGCGGCTTACTTTTTGGCGCCGGCTTTTTGTTGCGCCCGCTCAAGCGTCTTCATGCGCTGCTGATTCTTTCGGTGTCTGCGCCGCCGCTCCCGGTCTTTTTCCCGGCCTCTTGGCATGGTCTGTTCCTCCTGCTCGGTGTCTCGCGTGAAAATCCATGAATCCGGACAATCCCCGTCAGGGACTGCGGCCGCTTCTATCATACTCGCGCCCGCAAACACAAGGCGGGGCTTGCTTGCGAGGGCCTGCACCCCATGCTAAGATTTTATGCTCTTCGCACGCACCTCATGGCCTCCCGGTCGCACACGTCGCATGGCTTCCCGTCAACTCGATAAAATCTACGAACCCCGGGCCGTTGAGGCGCGATGGGGACAGTACTGGATTGACCGGGGATATTTTACCGCCGACGCCGCCGCCACGGGGCCGCCCTACACGATTGTCATCCCGCCTCCCAACGTGACCGGGTCCCTGCATATCGGTCACGCGCTCAACAATACGCTCCAAGACGTGCTGATTCGCTGGCACCGGATGCAAGGGCACAATACCCTCTGGCTTCCGGGCACCGACCACGCCGGCATTGCCACCCAGAACGTGGTGGAGCGTCAGTTGTCGGCGGAATCCACCAATCGGGAACAACTCGGCCGGGACGCGTTCATTGAACGGGTCTGGGCGTGGAAACAGGAATCCGGTCATACGATTCTTGAGCAACTGAAACGGCTGGGGGCGTCCTGTGACTGGTCCCGGCTGCGCTTTACCATGGATGACGGGTTGTCCAAAGCCGTCCGGGAAGTGTTCGTGCGTCTGCATGAGGAGGGATTGATTTATCGCGGGGAGCGGTTAATCAACTGGTGTCCGCGTTGCCTCACCGCCCTGTCCGATATTGAAGTCGAACACGAGCCTGTCAAAAGCAAGCTGTACCACGTTCGCTATCCGCTGGCCGATGAGCCGGACGCGGGCCTTGTCATTGCCACGACCCGGCCGGAGACGCTGTTTGGCGATACCGCGGTGGCCGTGCATCCCGAAGACGACCGATACCGGCGGCATATCGGGCAATCGCTCCGGCTGCCGCTCACGGAGCGAACGATTCCGATTGTGGGCGACGCCATTCTGGTTGACCGGGACTTCGGAACGGGCGCCGTCAAAATCACCCCGGCGCATGACTTCAATGATTTTGAGGCGGGCGAGCGGCACCACCTGCCGCGCATGTCCCTGCTGACGCCTCAAGCCCTCTTGAATCCCGACGCGTTGCGGGACGCAAAAGTGGAGCCGCGCGTGCGGGACAGCCTGGCCAACCTTCCGGTCGCCAAGGCTCGATCCGTTGTCGTGGAAGAACTGACACGCGGGGGATGGCTGACCGGCGCGGACGAGTACGACACGACCGTGGGGAAATGCTATCGCTGCAAAACCGTTGTGGAGCCGTTCCTCTCGCCGCAATGGTTCGTCCGCGTGCAACCGTTGGCGGATCCGGCCATCAAAGCGGTGGAACAGGGCCGTATTCGCATTATTCCGGAAGGATGGACAAACAACTATTTAGGCTGGATGCGCGGGCTGAAAGACTGGTGCATTTCCCGGCAAATCTGGTGGGGGCACCGTATCCCGGCCTGGTATTGCGTCGCCTGCCACCCCGAAGCGCGCGACATGCTCGACGGCGCGGGCAGCCGCCTCATGCCGACGCACGCGACGCCGATTGTCTCCAGGACGTCGCCCGCCGCCTGTCCGGCCTGCCGGCATGACCGGTTCGTGCAGGACCCCGACGTGCTTGATACGTGGTTTTCATCGGCGCTGTGGCCGTTTTCCACGCTGGGATGGCCTGAACACACCAAAGACCTTGAGACCTATTACCCGACGTCAACGCTGGTCACGGGACTGGATATTCTGTTCTTTTGGGTTGCGCGCATGATCATGATGGGCCTCAAGTTGACCGGCAAGCCCCCGTTTCACGACGTCTATATTCACGCCCTGGTGCGCGACGCCGAAGGCAAAAAAATGAGCAAGTCCAAGGGCAACGTCATAGACCCTCTGACCAAAATGTCCGAGTACGGGACCGACGCCCTGCGTTTTACGCTGACGTCCATGGCCTCGCCGGGGCGGGATCTGAAACTCTCCGAAGACCGCATTGAAGGCTCCCGCAACTTTGCCAACAAAATCTGGAACGCGGCTCGTTTCATCCTGATGCACGCCGACGGGCCGTCTGAATCGTTGCCGGCCGCCGGCAGGCCGTTTGCCGATCAATGGATATTGAGCCGCCTCAACCACGTGACCGACGCCGTCAACGGCCGCCTGCGGGAATACCGGTTTGATCAGGCCTCCCGGCATCTGCATCATTTTATCCGGCATGAATACTGCGATTGGTACCTGGAACTTATCAAACCGTCCCTGCAAGGCGACGACACGCCCGCCGCACGGGCCACGCGCGCGACGATGCTGCAAACGTTTGAACGGCTCCAACGCCTGCTCCATCCCTTCATGCCGTTTGTGACCGAAGAAATCTGGCAGGCGTTGCCGCACCGGGGCGACAGCATCGTCAGGCAGCCGTTCCCCGTTGCCGTCCCGGAATGGGAGAACGCCGACGCGGAACGGACGTTCGCCATCGTTGAACAATGCGTCACCACGGTCAGAACCGGCCGCGCGCTGCTGGATTACGCGCCGTCAACGCCGGCGACGATCCGGGTCGCGGCCGACGACCCGGCGGACGTCGCGCACCTCCACGACGTCCAACATCACATTGCGCGCCTCGGCCGCGGCACGGTTTCCATTCTGGCGCAGCGGGCATGGCCGACCGACCGCGTCCTGCGTCTCGTGGTCGGACGTTTGACAATCGGCATGACGATTGAGGGCGACGTTGATCTCAACAACGCGTTGGCGCGCGTCAAAAAACAAACGCAAACCAAACACAAAGAAGCCGCGCGCCTCGAAGGACGCCTGGCGTCGCCGGACTTTGCGGCCAAAGCCTCGCCCGAGGTCGTTCAGGAATCAAAGGAGCGGCTGGCCCTGCTGACGGCTGAACTGTCGCTGTTTGCCAGCAGCGACCGGCAACTGCAAAACATGGTGTCGTGAGGGGTTATGTCGTCGTTCGCGCCGCTTCCTCCGTTTGAACTGGACTCGCTGGTCCGGGCCGCGTTACGGGAAGACGCGCCACACGGCGACGTCACCACCTGCGCACTGATTGATCCAACCCTGCGCGCTCAAGCCCGTTTCGTGGCGAGGCAGCGCCTGACCCTCGCGGGCGTCGCAGTTCTCCATGCCGTGTACCGGGTCATGGACCCCGCCGTCACGGTGACCGTGGAAGCCGAAGACGGCGCGCGCGTGCAAGCGGGAACGGCGTTCGCGACGCTTCACGGACCGGCCCGGTCTATTTTGACGGGGGAACGCGTGGCGCTGAATTTTCTCCAACGCCTGTCCGGCATTGCCACGTTGACCGCCCGCTTCTGCGACGCCGTCCGCCACGACCCCGTCACGCTGCTGGACACCCGAAAAACCGTTCCCGGCCTTCGACGACTCGAAAAATGGGCGGTCTCGCTGGGCGGCGGCGCGAATCATCGCATGTCGCTTAGCGACGGCATCCTCATCAAGGATAATCACGTCGTCCTGCTGGAAGCCCAAGGCACAACCATGGCGGAAGCCTGCCGGCAAGCCAAAGAACGGGGACCCCGTCACCTTCGGGTCTGCGTGGAAGCGGCGACGCTTGCGCACGTCGCACAGGCCCTGGACGGCGGAGCCGACGCGCTACTCCTGGACAACATGCCGCCGGCTCTCGTCCGGGAAGCCGTTGACCTCGTCAAAGGGCGGGTGCGCACCGAAGTCTCGGGGGGCATCACGCTGGAGAACGTGCGGGACTATGCCGCCACGGGCGTTGATGATATTTCCATCGGCGCGCTCACCCATTCCGCCCCCGCGGTTGACATCGGTCTGGACGTGACGCCCTGACCCGCGCACCGCGCGCGCCTGTCCGTCGCCATGACAACTCCAACGCCATTGATCCGGTTGCAGGCCGAACAGGTGCAACGCGGGTTGACCACCACAAGCCTGGGCCGCCCGCTTCACCTGTTTGACGAAATCGCCTCAACCAACGCCACGGCCTTCTTGCTTGCCCGCTCCGGAGCGGTGCATGGAACGGTGATTCTCGCCGAGTCTCAAACGGCGGGGGCGGGCCGGTTGGGCCGGCAGTGGGTCTCGCCGCCCCGTCTCAATATCTATTGCTCCGTGATACTCAACACGTCCGCCCTCTCGAACGGCGCGTCATGGATCCCGCTTGTCACGGGACTCGCCCTGGCCGAAGCCACCCGGCAATCTTCCGGCGTTGCGCTCTCGTTAAAATGGCCCAACGACCTGATGCGCGCCGACAAAAAAATAGGGGGCATTTTGTGTGAAAGCTCCAGCCACGGCCCTCAACTTCCGGCCTGCGTCATGGGATTCGGCGTGAACGTCAATGCTCGGGCAACGGATTTCCCCCCCGCACTCCGCTCGCTCGCCACGTCCCTGCATCGGGAAACCCTGCAATTCTACGACCGCAACGCCCTCATCGCCGCCATGTTGAACCATCTGGAACGCTGGTATGATCACATGGAATCGGGACAATTCACACGCATTCGCCGGGCCTACGCCGAGTCGTGCGGGACGCTGGGACGGGAGGTGCGGGTTTCCTGTCTTCACGGGCCGCCCATTCACGGCACGGCCGTTGACATTGGGAGCGACGGGGCCTTATTGGTTTCCACCATGCGAGGGGGACAACCGCACACCGTGGAAATTCGGTCCGCGGACGTTCAGCATCTTCGGTAACGCGCACGCGTCCCGCGTGGCGCCGAACCGTGCAACGGCCATCCCGCCCGCCGAACCGGACAGGTGATTCACATGCTCCTGGCACTTGACATCGGCAACAGCCAGATCGTCTGCGGCGTCTTTGCGGATCGCACGCTGCAAAGCTCCTGGCGGCTGGCCACGGACTACACAAAGACGACGGATGAATACGGCATTATGCTGGCGTCGTTGCTGCGAGAATCCGGGGTCGCGCCCCAGGACGTCCGCGCCGGCATTTTGTCGAGCGTGGTCCCTCCCGTCACCCCCACGATTGAATCCATGGTGGAAACCTTTTTTCATCATTCCCCGCTCATCGTGTCCTCGGACTTCCCCTTCGGTTTGACGCTGGACTATCCCAATATCGGGGAAATCGGGACCGACCGCCTGGTCAACGCGGCGGCGGCGTTTGCACGCTATCAAACCAGTCTCATCATCGTGGATTTCGGAACCGCCACGACGTTTTGCACCGTCACCAAAGACGGACGGTATCTCGGCGGAGCCATCGCTCCCGGGTTAAAAAGCTCGGCGGACGCGCTTCACGCCCATACCGCCAAATTACCCAACGTGGACCTGACCCATCCGAAAAGCGTCATCGGGACCGATACGGTCGGCAGCATACAGTCCGGTTTGATTTTCGGTCATGCCGGGATGGTTGACGAAATGGTCACGCGCATTCAACACGAAATCGGCCACTCCACCATGGTCATCGCCACGGGCGGATTTGCCCCGATTCTTGCGCCGATTTCCCGAACCATTCAGGAAGTTCGGCCCTTGTTGACACTGGAGGGCCTGGAATTGCTCTTTCGCCGTCAAACCAGCCGCTAGTCAGCGGCTAACGCCGCCGATTGGACGCTGGATTCCCGATTAAAGACGTCGGGAATGACGGAGGGGGTAGGGTGGAAATCCAGTCTGCGATCCCTGGTTGCCATTCCCGCGGAGAAAACACCACTGTCATTCCCGCGCAGGCGGGAATCCAGCGTCTAACTGGGCCGGCGGAGCCGGACACTTCACTCCTGTCCTTACCAGTGCCACTCCAATTGCACCCGCACACCATGATCCACCGGGACCGTGCCCGTCGCGCCTTTCCTGGCGCCTTCCAGGCTCATATTCATCCGGTGGGCCAGGCTGACCCGGCTGCCTAGCCGGTACGTGCGCGCATCCGCCGCCGCCAGGGTCATCCCGCCGTAGGGTGTCAGCAGGTGGTCGCCTACCGGCAGCCCGTAGGCGACGGTGGCTTCCATGAGGCCCTGCGGCGTGGTCGGGCCGCTGGGCGCCGGGCGGTTGGCCGTGCCGTGTTCCCAGAGTTGCGCCAGCCCGCCGGCGCTGGTGGTGGTTTGATAGGTTGGGGCCAGCGTGACGGCCAGGCCCTGCCCCTGGGCGCCCGGCGCCAGGGTCACCCGTCCGCTCACGCTCCAGTCGTCGTAGTCGCCGCCATGGGCGAGCAACACCCGGCCCCGGCTTTCCAGCGTCAGCCGCAGGGCGGGATGGGCGTAGCGCAGGCCGCCACTGACTTCCGCGCCGGTGCCGGTGCGGCCGTCGCCGGCGTCATGCCGCAGGCCCACGCCCACGCTGGGGGTCAAGTGGGCGCCATGGGGTAAGGGTTGCTCATGGCTGCCTTCCAGGGTCAGCCGCAGCCGCCGGGCGTCCGTGGTCAGGCCGGCCAGGCGGTCGCCTTGTTGCTCGGCTTTGATCGCCGTAGTCAGGGCTTCGGCTTTGACCCGCACCGTGGTGGTGCCGTCGGGGGTCAGCAGGCCCGGCTGGTTCAGCAGGTTTCCAGCGCCGCCTACGGCGGCGGTGGCCAGCCGGGTGTCGGCGGTGACGGTGCCTTCGGCCGTGGGGTCGGCGGTGTCGGTGATCTCAACTTCGCCCCAGCCGTAGCCGCCGGTGGCCCAGAGGGTCACCTGCCCGTCCAGCAGGCTGGTGCTGACGTAGGGGTGCAGGCTGGTCAGGGTGGCCTGATAGGTGCCGGGGGCCGGGTCGGCGCCACTGCGGTCGGTGTAATCAAAGGTGCCGTCGGCCCAGGAGACGGCCAGGCCGGTCAAGAGGGTGTCGGTCAGCCAGGCATCCCCGCCCACGGTGGCGCCGAACAGGTCGCCGTCCCAGTCCACGGTGGCGCTGTTGCCGGACAGGTTGCGGTAGGCGCCGTTGCCCCACAGGGTGACGCCGGCCAGCGGCCCGCCGGCTTGGTTGAGCGGCAGGGCAAAGGCAGAGCGGCCCAGGAGGGATTTGACATTGAAGGCGCCGGTGGTCAGGGCTTCCCCGTTTGATTGCAGTACCCCCGCCAGGGTGGACTGGCCGCCCAGGCTGAAGGTGGCGCCGGCGGCGGCGTCCCGGTCGGTGGCGGCTTGCTCGGTCCGCCGGGCAATGGCGCTGACGGTGGTGTCCATCATGGCACGGGTGACTTCGGGGAGAATGGCGCGGTTGACGTTGTCAAACTGGCTGCGGCCTACCTGAATGGTGACCTCCAACGCCGGGCTGGATAGGCCGTTCGCGGTTACGGTCAGGGTGAAGGTCAGTTCTACGCGCTCTTCGGGGGCCATGAAAGTGACCGTTTGGGCTTGGCCATTGGCCGGGGTGAACATGACCGGCATCGCGTCATCGGGCACCTGCACCTGCGCCCATTGGTAATCCGTATTCGTAATCGGGTCGCCTTCGGGGTCGGTGCCGGTGCCGGTGAGGGTAACCATCTCGCCTTCGTCCACGGCGCCTTCCGCCCCTGGCTCGCCGTTGATCATGGCGGTTGCCGTGGGCGGGTCGTCGGGGAACACGCCGGCGTTGAGGTTGATGGTGATGGTGGCGGTGAGGGGGGTGCCGGCGATGGTGGTGGTGGCGGTGAAGGTTTCCACACGGGTGTCGGCGAGGCCGAGGGCTTGGGTGGCCGGGCGGGTGTTATCCAGGGCGTAGGTCCATGCTCCGGTGGCGGCGTTGAGGGTCAGGGCGCCATACATGCCGAGGTCGGCGGTGCGCCAGTTGGGGGGCGGGGTGGCGGGGAGGTTGTCTATGGCCAGGGTGTCCGTGACGGCGCCGCCGCTGGTGGTGGTGGTCACGGTGTTGCCGCCGCCGATGACGGATGGCGGGCCTCCCTGGATGTTAATGGTGACGGTGGCGGTGAAGGCACCTCTGAATTCTGATGGTCCGGTGAGCTGGAACCCTGCCACGGTAAAGGTTTCGGTGAGCGACTCGCCGGCGCCCAACGCTTCCACGGCTGGGTTGTTATTGTCCAGTGTGTAGGTGAATTCCGCTCTGTTGTTGATTGTGAAGCGAAGTGCAAAGTTTCCGTACAGGCCGGTAGTGTCCTGGGGGACCGTGAAAACACCTGCGTGCAAGGTCCCGGGGAGCCCGAATATCAGACTGGCGATTACGGTATTGGGGCTGGCGTCCTCAACGAGGGTGTAGGTGAGGTTGTTATCGGGTGCGTCGGGATCGGAGACCTGCGCCGAGGCGTGGTGGGCGGGGATGAAGGTGAGGGCGAGGAGGGTTAGGGTGAGGGCGGCGGCCTTGTTCCCTAAGGGTAGCGAGGGTAGCCGGCGGCGGTGGGGTGAGCCGGCGGATGGTGCGGATGGTGCGGATTGGCCCGGATAGGCGTCTTTTGGGCTAGGCGTAGCGGCCTGCGGGCGTGGCGCACTGGCGTTCCCGGTACTCATGGCCGTGCCCCCGATTTGTGCTGGGGGGGGGGGGGGTAAAACTATCCACTGAAACGCCCGCAGACGCGATGTGCGGCGGTTTCTGGGCGTTTTTGAGTATGGGCGATGAAGAGACAACCATTGTGTAAACTCCCGGGTGTTGGGTTTAGAATGTTGAGTTTATCTTCAGCGATTATACGCCAAGCCGGGGCGGATTCTATAATAACCGGTTCACCTTCCGCAAGCCGGGCATGACCGGCGGGGGCAAGCAAGCAAGCAAGGCCGCCAAGCGGCCCCGCCACGGGCCGGCCAAACGGTCCGGGGCTATCTCTTCCGTCCGCAACAGTTGACAATCCGTCCACGTTGTCGTTGTAATCCCCGCGCAACGACTCACCCCAGGATGGGACTTGGGAACCATTCGCATGCACCCAGGTCAATCATGTCGGCGTTCAACATCAGGAGACCACTCATGCCCCTGCACCGGCTTCGGTCCATCATACCGGCGTTCAAACCCGTCAGCGCATTCATGACCCTGAACTGGCCCGCGCGCGTGTCGCTGATCCTCTATTTCGTCCTGCTGGCGCTGGTTTCCACCAACCTGGTGGTGGTACTGAAATTGTCGCCGTGGCTGGCGCCGCCGGCGCCGCTGTTGGCGCTGGGGGCGATCTGTGTGTTCCTCGGCACGCGCCACGCGCTGTTCACCTGCCTGCTGGTCATCGGCACCTTCGGCCTGGCCGTCGTGGCGCTGGTGCTGACGGTGCCGGCCTGGCAAGTCATCGCCGACGGCGCCAGCAGTTCCTGGGCCGGGCGCATGACGCCGATATTCATCGCCGCGCTCGCGCTCCACGCCTGCAACCTGTGGGTGGCCACGATGGACGCCGGCGAACACGGCGAGAGCGTGGAACGGCTCGCGCACCTGCTCTACGGCCCCGGCATCCTGTCGTCGCTCATCACCGCCGTGATCCTGTGCGCCGGCACCATCCTCGGCCTGGAACTGCTGGCGCGCAGCGGCGATGCGCAGACGCTGACGCGGCGCGTTCTGGAACGCGGCGTGATTCCGCCGCTCACCGTGCTGCTGTTCTTCTGGGGCGCCCTGCTGCTGCTCGGCAAATGGTGGAACGGCTGGCATTTGCGCCGCACCCTGGCGCACTGGCGCACCGCGCCGTCCGCCGGGCCGTCGGTCGCCGCCGGGCTGGACACGCTGATCCAAAGCCCGGCCGGCCTTGACGAAGGCTTGCAACTGCTGTGGCGGCGCCACGAGGAATCCTGGCTGATTCCGCGCTACATCAGTTGGGCCGTGCCGGTTCTCGGCTTCATCGGCACCGTGCTCGGCATCTCGCTGGCGGCCGACGGCATCCGCCGCATCATCGCCTCGGACACCGGCCTGGCCAGTTTGTCGAGCGATCTGGACAGCGCCATCGCGCCGCTCGGCATCGCCTTCGACACCACGCTCATCGCGCTTTCATTGAGCCTGGTGCTGACCCTGACGCTGGCGCTGGTGCAACGCGGCGAGGAGCGCTTGCTCGCCACGCTTGAGCGGCGCGTCCGGGAGGCGGCGCGCCATGCCTAGGCCCATGCCGCCGGGACGGTCGGCCGAGCGCGCGCTGCCGGAGGACAACCATACGCCGATGATGGCGATCTTCGGCGGCGTCTTCGGACTGCTGCTGGTGTTCCTGGTGGTGGTCAATCTGTACTCCGACGCGGCCCAGCGCGAACGGCTTGAACACGGCAACGAGGACGGCCGGTACCGCATTGAACGCCTTGACGGCGGCGCCGGGTACGTCGTGATCAGCTTTCCCCACGAACTGCGCATTGTCGAAACCGGCGCCGGCATCCAGCCCGACGCGATCTGCGAACCCGGCGGCCCCTTCACCGACTATGCGCACCGCGTGTACGAGACCAAGGGCGATCAACTGGTGTTTTTCGTTCTTGAGGGCAGCGTGACCACCATGGCGACGGCGCGCGAATGCCTGCGGCTAATGTGGCCGGGCCAGGTCCTGACAATCGGGTGGGTCATGGCCGACAACGAATTGTTGAAATCGGTGGCGCTGAACGACATCCCCGGCTACATCCGGGACTACGCTGCGGAACGGCCGTGAAGAAGCTGCGACTGCCCGATTTCGCCGGCGTGGCGCTCGTGGACATCCTCGCCAACGGCCTCGCGATGCTGATCATCGTCATCGTCCTTAGCATCGCGGCGCGCGGCGAACAGGAAGAGCGCACGGCGGAGCAGGCGCAACAGGTCGAGACAATGATGACCCGCCGCTTCAGCACGTCGCTGGTGCTGAACAGCCTGGCGGCAAGCCCGCCGGCGCATCTGCACGACTATGTGAACGCGCCGCAGGACCAGGAGCACGACCCGTACCTGCTGCCGATTCTCGAACTGCACCGCGGCTTCGTGCGCGAATTCTACACCGGCGCCATCTGGAGCCGCGAGGAGTTGCTGCGCGAGCCGAACGCGATGGACGCCTGGCTTGCCGGGTTCGACGACAAACGAAAAAAGCGTCTGCGCATGGACGTCTATGGCATCGCCCAGTACTACCTGGTCACGTCCATCCTGCGCGACCACGGCATGAGGGCCCGCCACTGGCACTTCGTGGGCGGCCGGGGGCTGCCCGTCGGCGATGCCCGGCGTTGCCCGCCCGGCGTCGCCTCCAAGGACTGCACGGGGAAGTTTGGCGACGCGGAACAACCGGATCCGGTGTTGCCGGAGCTGGCGATGGGCATCGGCGACGCCCGCGGTGAAACGTGGCCGCCGCGCGGGTTCCATGAAGAGGGAGAAGGCACACTCGGCAACACGATGCGCGGCCCGTTCCCCGGCGGCGCGTCGCTCGGCGGCATCGGGAACGGCGGCGGGCTTCCGGGCCAGGGGTGGATGCCGGGCGACGGCAGTTTCCCGAACGCCCGCCCGTGGGGGGGCGGCAAGACACGGGGACTGCTCGGCGCACGCGCCGGCATGGGCGCCGGCGGCCAGTCCGATTCACAGGCGCGCTTCCGCCGCTCAAGCCCGGATTCACAGCGCAGAGAGCAGAGCGGGCCGGCCGGCGGCGGAGGCGACGACGACCTCTCGGCGGAAGAAGTGCTGGCGCTCCTGCTGAAATTCACCAACCAGTTTGAAACGTCGCTCAATGGCAACGAGGGCGGCGGCCAGTCCGGCATGCCGGTGCGTTTCCGCCTCTCAACCCCGGAGTCCTTGCGCCAGGAGTCGCCGCTCGACCTGGGCGACTCCACGCTCTCGGGGGAGGAAGTGCTGGCGGTCCTGCTCGATTTCACCGGCGCGTTGCAGGCAACACTCGACGCCGGCGCGTCGCCGAGCAGGATGCTCGCAAACTTCCGGACGCACATCCGCACCGGCTTCACGTCGCCGCCGGCGCTTGATGAAGGCCCGATGCGCGACCTGGTGGACAGGCTGAAGATGGAGATTGAGCGCCCCGACCCGGCCGGGGATGAAGAACGGCTCGCGGTGACCTCGCTGGCGTTCAAGGCGCGGGCCGCCACGGCGCTCGTCGTCGAGGCCAATCAGCGGCTGCGGCGCGTCGCCGTGGGACGCGCACCCGACGACGACGCGCCGCCACTGCCCGAAACGGCGCGCCCGGTGTTGCGGCTGAACGCCCACCCCGACGTGTGGCAGGGGCTGTCGTTGCCGCTGGAGCGCAACGCCATCCTGCTGCTGCCGCCGGACCAACAGCGCCCCGAACAGTCGCGCTGGCGCGCGGTGGCCTACGTGGCCCCCGGCTTCGACGATTTCATCATCGGCTTCGTCTATGCCGCCGTTGACACGGACGGACGGCTCGTGGTGCAGGCCGAAGACAACCGCGTGCGCCTTGACGGCCGCCCCTTGCTGACGCCGTACCGCGAGGCGGCGTTCGGGGCGAGGGGCTGGCTGGTGGCGCTGTACGCGGGCCTCGTGCTGTGCCTGCTCGGGTTCCTGCTGCTGGCGCGGCGCATGACGGCGGAGCGGCATGCATGACGCCTTACCGTATCGCCGCATATGGCCTGGGCGCGATGGTTCTCGTGTTGCTGTTGCTGACGCGCTTTGGCTCCCACGCGCTGGACAGCGACATGGTGGCGGTTGAACTGGGCTTTGAGGCCTCGCGCAGCGCGCGGGCGCGCGCCTTCGACGAGGCGCTCCTGGGGGCGATGGAACGCGGGCATTTCGGCGACGAACTGCGGCGGCGCCTGGACCATCCCGCGCACACCGCGCAACTCGACGGCTTTCACGCCGACACCTGCGAGGTGCGGCAGATGGATTTTGAACGGTTCGCGCGCTGGCGGCGGCGCAACGGCACGCCGCTCGCCGACCCCGGCACGGTCACCAGCACTTCGAGCGGTCATCGCATCGCCGGCCTGCTCACGTCTCCGGCAAGCGGTGTCAACTACGCCGGCGCCGCCGCCTACTGCGAGGCGGCCGGCGGCCGATTGCCGTGGGCCGAGGAATGGGAAGCGCTGGCGGTCGGCCGCGAGGGGCGGCTGTACCCGTGGGGCGACCGCTTCGACGACCGCGCCTGGCCGTACCAGGACGCGCACCGCAATGCTTCGCAGCCGTGCGGCTCACACCCGGCGGCGGCCACACCCGAGGGCGTGCGCGATCTCGCCGGCAACGTGATGGAGTGGAGCAGCGGGCGGCGCGCCGCGCACACCCGGACCCCGCAACCCGGAGCGCACGGCGCGCCGGCAGTCCGGGCACACAATCGGGCATTGTACGCGCTGAACGCCGCCTGGATGAACATTGAGCCGCACACGCGCAGCCATCATCTCGGATTTCGCTGCGTCTATGAGCAGCCGCCGAAGATGCCGTTGCCGTGGGGGGCGGCGCCCGACACGGTGGCGGTGGCCGGCGGCGCGTACGCGCTCGGCGTGCCGCAGGATTTGCGGCTGGCGCGCGTCGCGGTGCTGTTGCCGAAGGCGCAACAGCGGGAGGCGCGCACACTCCTCGGCGGCGACCGGGGGACGCGGCGCATCAAGGCGGGGCGGTGCGAAGTGAGCCGGGCCGAATACCGGGCGTTCCTGCGCCATCCACTGGTGCGGCTCGGCCTGTTCGCCAACGAACACGAACCCCGCGGGCAGGATTACACGCCGCAGAACTGGGACCGGCAGTTGCAACAGCCGGCACTGCCGGTCAGCGGAGTGAACTGGTGGGCCGCGGACGCCTTCACGCGCTGGGCCGGCGGTCGTCTGCCCCGCGTCGAGGAGTGGCAACTGCTGGCCGCGGGGCCGGAGGCCAACCCATACCCGTGGGGCGACCGCTACGAAGCGGGCCACGCCGCCACCGGCGACCAGCCGCAACCAGGACCGCACCGTTGCGGCGCGGCCACGCACGACCGCAGCCCGGCCGGCGTCAACGACCTGGCCGGCAACGTCTCGGAGTGGACGCTCTCCGTCACCGCGGAACGAGGCGATTACGCCGCCTGGGTGCAGGGCGGCAACTGGCTCTTGCCCGGCGGCGCCACGGCGCGCACCGTGTTCGGACGTCCGGTGCCCCTGAATCACCGCTCGGAGAGTATTGGGTTCAGAGTGGTGTATGACTAGGGTCAAGGCTCGCGCCGAATGATCTCGTTCGGGGCTACCGAGGCGTTCCCAACGTACATCACAGCCTGACCCGGCGCGTCTTTTCTTCGGAATCCTTTTCCATCGTTTTTTGCATGCCCTGGGTTGACTTCCCCCTGTCCGTGACTATCTAAGAATGATACCGGGGACCAGAATGGGGCAACACGATCAACTGCAGGAAGAAGTCAGGGACGACGGGCCGGCGCCTGATCCGTCCGCCGAGCAACCGGAAACCGCTTCTCCTCATCCCAAAGAGGGAGCATCTCCCGAACCTTCACCGCACAATGAAGAAGGTGCGGCAAGCAACGAACGGCTTCTCGCAAAAACCGAGGAGTGGCAGGCCCTGAATGACAAGTATCTGCGCCTGGCCGCGGATTTTGAAAACTACAAGCGACGGGCTCAACGCGACCGCGGCGAGACGGTCCGCTTCGCGAATGAAACATTGTTACGGGACATCCTTCCCACGCTGGACAACCTGGAACGGGCCATTCAATCCGGCCGGGAACAGGGCACCATCGAAGGGCTGATTGAAGGGATTGACCTCACGTACAAACATTGTCTCGACACTCTTCAGAAAACGGGCGTGACACAATTCTCCGGCATGGGGAAGGTGTTTGATCCGGCCCGGCATCAGGCCGTGGGGCAAGTGGAATCCGCAACCGTCCCGGAAAACGTGGTCGTTGACGAACATCAGAAAGGCTACAGTCTCCACGACCGGATCTTACGGCCGGCGATGGTCACCGTGGCCAGGGCCAAACAGGACGCAACCGAAGGAGAGGCACAGCCGCCGAAAGAAGGAGCTGAATCATGAGTAAGATTATCGGCATTGATCTTGGAACGACAAACTCGTGTGTCGCGATCATGAGCGACGGAGACCCGGCGGTGATCGCCAATTCGGAAGGCGGCCGCACCACGCCGTCCGTGGTGGCTCTCACGGACAAGGAGGAACGCCTGGTCGGCCAAATCGCCAAGCGGCAAGCCATTATGAATCCCGAACACACGATTTTCTCCGTCAAGCGCCTGATGGGAAGAAAGTTCAGCGCCAGAGAAGTCCAGAACGCGATCAAGCGGCTCCCCTACAAAATCCTTGAAGCCTCCAACGGAGACGTCCACGTGGAGATTCGGGGAAAACGGTACAGCCCCCCTGAAGTGTCCGCCATGATTCTTCAAAAAATCAAACAGACCGCCGAAGATTATTTGGGCGAAAAAGTGAGCGAGGCGGTGATTACCGTGCCCGCGTACTTTGACGACAGCCAGCGTCAGGCCACCAAGGACGCCGGCCAGATTGCGGGACTCGAGGTGCGCCGCATTATCAACGAACCCACGGCGGCCTCGCTGGCGTACGGGCTTGACGCCAAGAAAGAAGAACGCATCGCCGTGTACGACCTGGGCGGCGGAACGTTTGATATTTCAATTCTCGAAATCGGGGACGGCGTGTTTGAAGTGAAAGCCACCAACGGCGACACCTTTTTGGGCGGTGATGATTTCGACCTTCGAGTCATTGACTGGCTGGTGGAAGAATTTAAAAAAGACCAGGGGATTGATCTCAAAAACGACCGCACGGCGCTTCAACGCCTGAAAGAAGCGGCTGAACGCGCCAAGATTGAACTGTCGGCGGCGCAGGAGACGGAAGTCAATCTTCCCTTTATCACGGCCGACGCCAACGGCCCCAAACATCTGGTCATCAAACTCACCCGGTCCAAATTTGAGCAATTGGTTGACGACTTGATCGTCCGCTCCATCGAGCCATGCAAAAAAGCCCTGACCGACGCCGGCATGGCCGCCAGGGACATCAATGAAGTGGTGCTCGTCGGCGGGATGACGCGGATGCCCAAAGTCATTCAACGGGTGAAAGAATTTTTCGGGAAGGAACCGCATAAGGGCGTGAATCCCGATGAGGTCGTGGCGGTCGGCGCCGCCATTCAGGGCGGAGTGCTCAAAGGCGACGTCAAAGACGTGCTGTTGCTCGACGTGACTCCCCTGTCCCTGGGCATTGAGACGCTGGGGGGCGTCTTCACGCGTCTCATTGACCGCAATACCACGATTCCCACGAAAAAGGGCCAGATTTTCTCCACCGCCGCCGACAGTCAAACCGCCGTCACCATTCGGGTTTTTCAGGGCGAGCGGGAAATGGCCAACGCCAATAAACTGCTGGGCCAGTTTGATCTGGTCGGGATTCCCCCCGCCCCGAGGGGGATGCCGCAAATTGAAGTGACGTTTGACATTGACGCGAACGGCATCGTCCACGTGTCGGCCAAAGACATGGCCACGCAAAAGGAGCAATCCATCAAGATCACGGCGTCAAGCGGCTTGAGCAAGGAAGAAGTCGAACGACTCGTGAAAGAGGCCGAACTGCATTCCGACGAGGATAAAAAACAACGCGAAGTCGTCGAACTCCGCAACCAGGCGGATTCCCTGGTGTACGGAACGGAAAAAAACCTCCAGGAACACGGGGAGAAAATCTCCGAAGACGACAAAGCGAACATTCAAACCGCGCTGGACGGCATGAAAAAAGCCATGGAAGGGGACGACGTCGAAGCTATGAAAACGGCGATGCAAACCCTGACCACCGCGTCGCATAAACTTGCGGAAGAAATGTACAAAAAGACGTCGGCCGATGCGGCCGCCGCCGGAGGCGCGACCGGAGACGGAGCCGACGGCGGGGCAGACGCCGCCAAAGGAGACGACGAAAAAGTAGTGGACGCCGAATTTGAAGAGGTGGACAAGGAGAAGTAAGAACAAAAATGGAATACCACCCACTTCGAGTCAGCGATATCATCCGGCAAATCAATCGGGACCTCTACCTCCCTGCCATCCAGCGAGAGTTTGTATGGAGTCCGAAGCAAATTGAGCGGCTTTTTGACTCAATTATGGCTGACTTTCCTATTGGTTCGTTTCTTTGGTGGCTCGTAAAAGAAGAGAACAAAGGTAAGTGGCCTGTCTATAAATTTATTCAAAATTTCGACGAAGAATCTCCGCACAATCCGCCTGCAAACATGCATGGCATCACAAAAGACATCACACTCGTCCTAGATGGCCAGCAACGCATTACTTCTCTCTTTGTGGGTCTTCAAGGGACATACCGATATTTTCACTATCGTTGGCGGGAAAGTAGTCTCTATCTGAACCTACTAAAATCTAATCCCGATGAGGATAACCCTGAAGAACTGACCTATGGCTTTGAATTTAGAGAGGATACCGCGCCAAGCAATGAAGATGAGCTATGGTATAAAGTGGGACAGATTTTGGACTTTGATGACGCCGAAGATGCAAAACATAACATGCAATCGCAACTTGCGGGGCGACACGAAACCCAACGAATCCATGCCAACAAATTGATTGGTCGTTTACACAATCGTATCCATACTAAGACCGTTGGCAACTACTATCAGGAAAAGTCACAGGATTATGACAAAGTAGTGCAGGTTTTCATTCGCGCGAACTCAGCCGGGAAGACTCTTGAGTACTCTGACATTTTGCTCGCAACCGCGACTGCACAGTGGAGAAATGTGGATGCACGAAGCGAAATCCATAATTTCACCGACTCACTCAACGAACTCGCACAGGGAGGTAAATTTAGCAAGGACTTCGTATTGAAAGCCTGTCTCTATCTTAGCAACCTCCCCATTCAGTACAAAATAAAAAACTTCACGAAAGATAACCTATACACAATTGAAGAAAATTGGGAAAACATTAAAAACTTTCTCTCAACAACGGTTCGGCTTATACGCTCCAGTTTTAATTTTGACGCAAAGAACATTGTAGCTCCCTTGGCACTACTTCCGATTGCTTTCTACATCATGAAGCGTGGAAATTTATCATTCGATACATCTTCTAATGACAGAGACGTTGAAGCCAAAATTGCTATCCGCAAGTGGTTCATTATTTCAACTCTCAAAAACGCTTTCGGTGGTTCTTCTGATACCAAGTTGGCCCAGCTACGGGTAGATTTGGGAAGTTGCGACCACACAACGCCCTTTCCTGACAAGCAATTATGCAAATCGCTCAAAATTGAACCTCAGCTTAACCAAGACGAAATCATTCGCATCATGCAGTATGCCCACCACGGCAGGTATACTAGGTTGGTCTTGTCATTGTTGTCTCCCGATCATGCTTGGGCAGAACATATGATCTTCCACGAGGATCATATTTTCCCCCAGTCTAAATTCACACAGTCGGCTTTAAAGAAACTCGGTTATAACGAAGCTAAAGTTGAAAGCTATATGTCGAAATACAATCTTTTGCCTAATCTTCAACTACTCACTGCATCAGAGAACGGGTCGAAAAGCGACGAATCTTTTGACAAATGGATTAAAGATCACAACGATGTCCGATCCAGAAACTTAATCCCCGATACTGGCGACTACAAATTGGAATCCTTTGAGCAATTTTTTGAGGCACGCAAACAGCTCATTATAAATTCGCTGAATAAGCTACAGTAATGGGCAAGACGTACCTTGGGAGTTGAAGCGATGGCACACTTTGAGCGGAAAAGATGGCAAGCGTGACCAAACGGGATTACTACGAAGTCCTCGGAGTTGACCAGGCCGCCTCCGACGACGAAATCAAGAAGGCCTTTCGAAAGGTCGCCCGCCGGTACCACCCCGATCTGCAGCACGACTCGCAGGAAAAGAAAAAGGCCGAAGACAAGTTCAAGGAAGCCAACGAAGCCTATGAGGTCTTGAGTAATCAGGACACGCGGAAGCGGTATGATGCGTTCGGACATTCGGGGGGGCCGCAAGGGTTTGGAGGCGCCGAAGGGTTTGGCGCCGGTCGCGGATTCGGAGACGTTTTTGGCGATATTTTTGGCGATTTCTTCGGCGGAGGCGCCAGAGGAGGCCGGCATCCCGAACAGGGGCACGATCTTCAATACAACCTGGAGTTGTCCTTTGAAGAAGCCGTGTACGGCAAGGAAGGCAAACTCAAAATCCCGAGATGGGAAGGCTGCGACGCCTGCCATGGAACCGGGGCGAAATCATCCCAGGACGTCAAACCATGCCCCGGCTGCCGAGGCACAGGACAGATTCGACTCCAGCAGGGCTTTTTCAGCATCAACCGGCCTTGCGGGCAATGTCAGGGAGCCGGGCAGATCATTGCCGATCCGTGCCCGACGTGCCGCGGCCAAAAACGCGTGTATCGGGAGCGAACCTTAGCGGTCACGATTCCCGCGGGCATTGAGACCGGCATGCGCCTTCGCCTGTCTCACGAGGGCGAACATGGATTGAACGGCGGCCCGCCGGGCGATCTGTACGTCGCGATCACGGTCAAACCCCATTCGGTCTTTACCCGCAAAGGCAATGATATTGTCGTTGACTTGTCCATTGACATGGTCACGGCGGCCCTGGGCGGCAAAGTTGACGTGCGGACGTTAAAAGGCAAAACCAGCGTCAAGATTCCCGAAGGCACCCAGCACAATCGCGTGCTTCGCCTCAAAGGGCTGGGAGCGCCCGCCTTGAAAGGGCATGCCACCGGCGATCAACTCGTTCGGATCAAAATCAGCATTCCCACCAAATTGTCCGCGCGACAACGGGAACTGCTGGCGACGTTTGCCAAAGAAAGCGGGACGGCGCCTGCCGGCGGGGCGTTATCGGATGGTCCCGGGGACGGACTGTTTGAGAAAGTCAAAAACATCTTTGAGTAAAACCAGGGCACTCCACGCCCCCGCCCGCGTCCTGTAACGTGCCGGTCTTCTTTGTTCAGTCACACCAGATTGACGGCGACACCGTCACCATTGGCAATCCGCTCCGTTCTCATCTTGCGAAAAGCCTCCGCGTGCGGGAAGGCGAAACCATCCGGCTGGGAGACGAGCGACGCGTTCGCTATCGCGTGCGGATAGACCGCCTTGATTCGCGATCCATACGGGCGTCCATTCTCGAAACGGTGCACGGCCCGTCGCCGCCGCCGGCATCCGTCGTGCTGGCGCAAGCCCTGCTCAAAGGGGATCGCATGAGCCTGGCGATCCAAAAGGCCACGGAACTTGGCGTCACCGCCATTCTGCCGTTACTGACCGCAAGAGTTGTCGCGCGCCCGCCGGCCAATCGGATCCACGCGATACGGGAACGATGGCAACGGATCGCGGCGGACGCCGCCGAGCAGTCGGAGCAATGGGCGATCCCCCGTGTCGCCCGGCCCATGGCCCTGCCGGAATTGTTTCAGGACGTTCCCGACGGGGCGCTGGCGTGCGCGCTGATCGCACGAGACGGCGCGGACGGCTTCCGCGGGCTTCCCCTGGATCATGCGTTTCAGGGAACCATCGTGTTGGCCGTCGGGCCGGAAGGCGGATGGACAGCGGAGGAATGCCGCGCGCTTCTGGACCGTCGCTTTCACTCCGTCTCGCTCGGCGACGGCATCCTTCGGAGCGACACCGCTCCGCTGGCGGCTCTGACCATCCTGCAATATCGTTTGGGAAATTTGGGGTGACCGGGCGGCATTCAGGACGGCGGCGCGACGATCTTCATGATGGTTCCGCCGTCACCCACGGCCCAGCCGATGCCGGGGTCGGGGAAGGACAGCCCGTACAGGCTCAACGGCTCGGGGAGTTTCGGATCATGCCACGTGAAGCCGGCGTCGGTCGTGCGGAGAAACGCACCGCGCTCTCCGATAATCCACCCCGCGCGAAACCCCGTGAACCGGACTTGTAAAAAATCCGGCGGCCGGATGCACGGAGACCCGCACCGCATGGTGCGATCCACCCATTTTTTTCCGCCGTTCGTCGTTTGAAACATGGCGCCCTGGGAACCGACCACCCACCCGCTTGCGGCATCCACAAAGTGCAGGTCGAAAAACGTCGTGGTGCTCTCGACGGACTGCGGCGTCCAGTTGGCTCCCCCGTCCCGCGTGAACAGAATCGTCCCCAACGCGCCGACCGCCCATCCCGTTTGCGCGTCCAGAAATTGCGCCCCGAACAAATCAGCCGACGTCGAGCTGTTTTGATCCTCCCACGTCGTTCCGCCATCCGCGGTATGCAGGATCGTTCCACGACCGCCGACGATCCAGCCTTGAGAGGAATCCCGAAAAACCACGTCATAGAACGGAGTACTCACCCCGGCAACCTGACGGCGCCAGCGTGTCCCGCGATCGTCCGTGTGGAGAATGGTCCCGTTTTGTCCGACGATCCACCCGTGGCGAGCATCCGTAAACGCGATGCCCGTTAACAGGGCCGTCGTCCGGCGAGTGACCGTCCGCCAGGTTTCGCCGCCGTCTTCCGTGCGCAGGACCAGGCCCCCGGCGCCGGCCGCCCAGCCTTCCTTCGTGTTCACAAAAAACGCGTCAAGGAGCGTGGCCCTGGTTCCACTGTCCTGCATAATCGGCGCAAGTTCTTCCGCGTCGGCCAGACCGGCCACGCCGGACAGCCAGAAGAGACCGGCCGCAATCAACAGCATCAACCGTGGGCAAGAAGGAGGCGGGGCGCACACGACAGACACAATGCGTCAGTTATCCTGTGTGTAATCGTGGAAATATTCTTTGTGCGGCAAGCCTCTCTGGAGAATCTTGAATTCCCCGGCCACCGCACTCACCCATTGCTTCCGGGAACAGCACCGGCCGTTTTCGAGCACGTCCCAGGATCCGCGACGCACAACCAGTTCCCCTTTGGTGGGGTCCGTATAAAACCCTTCGGGATGGCCGAACCCGAACACGTGACGACGGGGCACGCGAACGCTGATTTCCGTATCCGTCCAGGACAGGACAATGGCCGCCATCCCGTTGACCAGCACTTCCGTTCGGGAGACATCGGGCCCCAGGCGGTAATTTTTCCAATCATGGGCTTCGGTATTCAATTCCAAACGGGTTGGCTCCGCGATTTTCAGAAACTCGCCAAACCCGTCACCCTGAATGGTCACGATTTCATCAATCCCGGCGGCGGCGGGCGCATAGGACGTCACGCGGGGCGTCGTCACGGTAAACGAACCCGCCTCAAACGCCACAACGCCGCGTTTCCGGCAACAGGTTCCGTCGGGATTGGGAATCGTCGCGCCCCGCTTCACCACCACCGGTCCGGACTTCGCGCTGTAGGGCACCCACACGTTGATTTCCGTATCCTGCCAGCGGTGAATGATGGCGGGCACGCCGCCGATTTCCACCCGATTCTGGCCCGAATCAAAATCAAACGCGTAGGCCGTACCGCCCGACTCGGAGAACAAGCCGAAATGCTTCCCGGTAATACGCACCAGGGTTCCGATGGGACCCTGGCCGGGAACCGACCGCTCAAATTGTGGTTCCGCAACCTCAAACAATCCCAGTTGCCTCGTGCGGCCGTCCTGGTGAAGCGTGACGGGACCGCTTGTCGCGTTTAAGGGAACGTGCGCCACAATGGTGCGTGGCGACCATTGCGCGATCGTCATCGGTTGTTCCCCGATCGCAATGGCGTCGTGCTTCCCTCTGGCATCGCCGAACCGTTGCCCGCTCAACACAATCTTGGTGCCGATGGGCCCCGCCGCCGGAGCAAACGACACGCCGGGAATCAGGGAAATCGGCACGGGATTACTTTCAGAATATTCAACCGGCGCGCAACACGACCCGTCCGGCAACGGGTCGGAGGACGCAAGCTGAACTACCACGTCGCCCGATTCGGCATTAGCCGGAATTTTAACCGCAATGCTTGACGGCCGCCATTTCCTGATTTCAGCCAAAATGCCGCCGATGAGCACGCGGTTCACCCCGAACATGGTATTGGGATCGCGGGAACCCGCCGTGCTCCCAAAATGCTCGCCCTCAATGACGAGCACCGATCCTGGCTCGGTCTCCGGCGGGACCAACCCGGTAATCTTCACCCGTTGAATGGAAAACCGGCCCGCGACCGTAGTGCCGTTGGGACCCGACACCGTCACGTCGCCGCCCGTCGCCCGCAGCGGGACTTTGACCATGACAAGATCGGGTTCCCAGAGTTGAATTAACGCGGGCACCCCGTTAAAGGCGACGTGATTCTCCCCGGTTGAAACAAAGGCTCCAAATTCGGCCCCTCCGATCGTGACCGTGGTGCCCGGCGGCCCCGCATCCGGGAACAATTCAGCCTGCGCAAGGGAAGCCGCGCCGCAAAGAAACGTGAAGACGAGCAACATGTTTCGCATCGAGAGGAAGACGCTTTCCGGCCTAGAAATGATACTTCAGGTTGAGGCTCACGCCCCAGAACGTGATTTCGTCCGTCGCAAATGAATAGCGCACCCGGGCGCTGCGGGGATCGCTCGGATCGTCAGAATTGGTGGAGTCGTGGCTGCGGAGCTGGTTCCACTCCGCCCCACCCTCAAATTCGGTGAAATCCGCCCATCGGAACTTGAGACCGACGGTCACCGGATCGCTGATCCGGTAATCCACGCCGGCGAGCGCCTGCCAGCCGAACAGCGTGTCCGAGAGTTTGTTCCGGCCGATGGTGGTCGTGCCGGCCAGCCGCTCTCTCACGTCAAGATTTCCGGTGACAGGAGTGTCGTCAGGAGTGCCGAACGTGTCGATAACAGCGGGGTTACTTGACCGTCGAAAGCGGGCGAAGTAATCAAGCGACACCCGCGCAAACCCCACGCCGACGCCAAAATACGGCGTCCACCGTGAGTTTGAAGGCACGTCGTAATACAGGTTGGCGAAAAAGTTGTGCGACAGCACGTCGTCAATCGCCTCCTCGGATTCGGCAATTTCCTCCAAATCCTTGATGTTCACCCCGCCGAAGTCCGGCGCGTTCGCGTTGTCATAGTTGGCGTCGCGATAAAAATATTCCCCCTCGATCCGGAAGTTCCGCCAGCGATACCCCACGGACAGCCCCGCCAGCACTCCGGCGCCCGCGTCGAATTCATTCGTCCATTTGTCCCCGGCAAGGGCCGGGCAACCGGTCGTACTGCCCTCCATGGTGATAAAGGTATCGCAACGGGTCGCCTGATCATTATCCTCGCTGTTCGTCTCCAGCCCATGAGCGACGGCCACGCCCAGGTCCATCCCCACGTACACCCCATCCCCGGCCCCCGACTGGCGGTTGGACACAAAGGTGACGGGAGCGCCGGGATCAAAGTGATACTTGAGGTTGAGGCTCACGCCCCAGAAGGAAAGGTCGTCCGTCGAGACGCCGTACCGCACCCGCGCACTGCGGGGATCGGTCAAATCGGCAGAATTGGTGGAATCGTGACTGCGGAGCGCGTCATACTCGGCATCGTCCTCAAATTCGCTGAACCCCGCCCATCGGAATTTGAGACCGACGGTCATCGGATCGCTGATCCGGTAATCCACGCCGGCAATCGCCTGGTAGCCGAACAGGATGTCCGAGAAATTGCCCCGGCCGATGGTGGTGGTCCCGGCCAGAGTCGCCCGCCGATCCACACACGTCCCAGTACACATACCCTGCGAATCGTCAAACGTGGTGATATCGCTGGGCTCGGAACTCCGTGCCCAGCGCGTAAAGTAATCCAGCGAGACCTGCGCGAAACCCACGCCGGCTCCCACGTACGGCGTCCACTTTGAGTCCGAATGAAAATCGTAATACAGGTTGGTGAAGAAATTGTGCGAGAACACGTCGTCAACCACACCTTCAATGATAGCCAGTTCCTGTCCGGACTTGAGGTCGGTCGTCGCATCCTGACTGCGGACCTCGTCCGTGTCGTCATAGGTGGCGCCGCGATAGAAATATTCCCCTTCAAGCCTGAAATTCCGCCAACGGTACCCCATGGACAGACCCGCCAGAATCCCGCCGCCATTGTCAAATTCGTTGAACAACGCCGCCGGCGCGGGCGGCATATCGCACTGGCCGGGCGTCGTCCCGGGATTGATGAAATCGTCGCACAGGGTTGAATAATCATTATCCGTGCCGTTCAGGTCTATCCCCGAAGACAGGTTCGCCCCCACGTCCATGCCCAGGTACCACCCATCTCCGGCCAACGCCCGGTCGGAAACAAACAGGCAAGCCAGCCCAACCAGTACACACGCAGATCGCCACCACATTCGTTGCCGCATAGCATCCTCTGTCATGAATTGGCCCACGTTGACTCCCCGTTGCGCGTCACAAAAAGAACGGGGGAACGAACAAGTCCGTCCACCCCAAGGCATGGCGCAATCTCTTGCGCGGACGCCCGAACGTAACAGGACGTTTTTTTTCTTGTCAACGCCGCCACGCCTACGAGGCTCCGGGAACCAGTTGGACGATTAATTCAAGCTCAACGGGAACGCCCATGGGCAAGGCGGCCACGCCCACGGCCACGCGGGCATGGCGGCCGGCCTCGCCAAAGACCTTGACCAGCAAATCGGATGCTCCGTTCACCACGCCGGGCTGCTCAATAAACCCTTCATGGGAAGCCACGTATCCCGTCATCCTGACGATTCGCCGCACCCGGTCAAGAGAGCCCGCGGCGTGACGAATAACGGCCAGGGCATTGAGCAACGCCAACTGCGCGGCTTCATACCCTTCTTCGCCGGACACGTCGCGGCCCAGCGTGCCCCGAAAAACAGGACGTCCTTCACGACTGGGAATCACACCGCTGACAAACAGCAGGTCGCCGGCCAGCACAGAGGGCACGTACGTGGCGACCGGTTGGGGAGGCTCCGGCAGGGTGAAGCCCAGTTCTCTCATGCGTCGTTCAACAGACATGATACCGGACGATTACGAGGAGCGGCGAGGGTGGCGCACCTGATACTTCCTCACGGCATGCTTATGTTCGGCCAGGGTCGCGGAGAACTCATGGCTGCCGTCGTTGCGGGAGACAAAATACAAATAATCGGTGGACGCCGGATAGAGGGCCGCGTGAATCGCGGCCTTTCCCGGATTGGCAATGGGCCCGGGAGGCAGCCCCAGAATACGGTAGGTATTGTACGGGCTTTCAATCAACAGATCATGTTTGCGCAAATCGCCGTCAAAGTCATGGAGCGCGTAAATAACGGTGGGGTCGCTTTGCAACGGAATCTTTCGCCGCAGCCGGTTATGAAACACTCCGGAAATCAGGACGCGCTCGTCGGGCCGGGCCGTTTCTTTTTCGATAACCGACGCCAACGTCACCACCTGGTGCAGGGACAGACCCAGGGCCTCGGCGCGCGCGCGGTATGCCTCCGTCACGATTTGCTTGAACCGGGACACCATCGCCTTCATCATCGTTTCCGGCTCCATGTGGCGGGCGAAAAAATAGGTATCCGGAAACAGATACCCTTCCAGGTCATTGACGGACAACGCCAGCGTGCGAAGAAACGCCGGATCCCTGGTTAACCGGATAAATTCCGCGCGGTCAGCAAGCTGTTTGTCATGCAGCACACCGGCAATCTGCCTCGCCGAAAACCCTTCGGGAATCGTGACCGCGTAGCGTCTGACCGCACCCGTCGCCAGCTTGGTCAGGATGGCCGCGGACGTCATGCCCCCGTGAAATTCATATTCTCCCGGGATGATGTTTCGATCCAATCCCCGCAAGCGGCCCATCCACACAAACGCCCAATCGCTCTTGATCATCCGATGCTCTCGAAGGCGCCGCGCCACGGCGGAAAACGACGTGCCTTCGGCAATATCCAGCACGGCGACCTGCGCGGCATGGCCGGCCGGCCCCAGTTGATTCAGCAGCGCGAAGACTCCGCCGAACCCCAGGCAGAGTGCGCACAAGACAATGATGCGGCTCCCGGCCGGCCATGGACGACTCACGACGCCCGCGCCTCGACCAATTGAAACACTTTTTCAAGGGCCTGACCCAGTTTTTCAGGGTTCTTCCCGCCGGCTTGAGCCATGTCGGCGCGTCCTCCGCCCGAACCGTCCACTTCACGGGCCATCTCCTTAATCAGCTCCCCGGCCTTCAATGTCCCGGTCAAGTCTTTGGACACGATCACCAGAAGCGACACTTTCCCGTCGTCCGCCGCCGAGCCCAACGCGATGACGCCTCTGGGCGCCTTGTTCCGCACTTTGTCGGCAAACAACCGCAGTTCCTGCATGGACAACCCCTCAACCCGCTGCACGTGAACGTGAATGCCGTGAATCGCCCGAACGCTGACGTCACCGTCTTCGCCGCCCCGGTCCATCATTTGCAGTTTGAGCTGCTCAAGCGCGCGTTCCTTTTCTTTGAGCAGGGCGACGAGTTTCCGGGTTTTCGGAATGACGTCCGACGGACCGCTTTTCAACAGCGTCGCCAATTCCCTGATCTCGGATTCAACCCGCCTTCCGTGTTCCAGCGCCCCGGTTCCGGTCAGCGCTTCCACGCGCCGCACTCCGGCCGCGACCCCGCTTTCGGCAATCAGGCGAAACGAGCCGATTTCTCCCGTCTGCCGGCAATGCGTCCCTCCGCAGAGTTCCCTGCTGAACTCACCGATCCCCACCACCCGCACCCGTTCACCATACTTGTCGCCGAAAAACGCCAGGGCGCCGGCCTGCATCGCCTCCTGGATGCCCATGACGTCGGTTTGGACGCGCCGGTTTTCCAATACGTGAAGGTTGACCAGCGATTCAATGTCTTCCATGTCCCGCGCGCCCAGCGACTGAAAATGCGAAAAATCAAAACGCAGCCGGTTCGGGGCGACCAGCGAGCCATACTGTTTCACGTGAGGACCCAACACTTCGCGAAGCGCCGCGTGCAGGAGATGGGTGGCGGTATGGTTCCGGGCCGCACCGTGACGGGTCGCGGCATTGACCGTCGCGGCCAGGCGTTCGCCCGTTCGGACGCGCCCGGCGACAACCGTGCCTTTATGCAGCAACAGCGTCCCGCCCACTTTGGCGGTTTCCCGAATGTGAATCCGGCCGTCGGGGCCCGCGAACGTGCCCTGATCCCCAACCTGGCCGCCGCCTTCGGGATAGAAGGGCGTCGCGTCCACGACCAGTTCCACCGCGTCCCCTTCAACGACTTCCTCCGTCGGACGCTCATCTTTGAACATGGCTTGTACCACGCTCTCCGCGTGCAACGCCTGATACCCGAGAAACTCCGTGGGAGGAATCCGTCGCGCGAGTTCGGCGAGGACGGGCTTCTCGCCTTCCACGGCGAAGGATGCGGCCTTGCGGGCCCGGTCGCGCTGCGCGTCCAGGGCGTGCTGAAAATCCTCAAGATCGGCGCCCAATCCGTGCTCGCGAGCGGTTTCTTCGATTAAATCCAATGGAAAGCCGTACGTGTCGTACAGCTTAAAGACGCTCTCCCCGTCCAAAGACCCGCGCCGGCCGGCTTTGGCTTCACCGACCATGCCGTGCAGAATGGGCAGCCCCTGGTCCAACGTGCCGATGAAGCGTTCTTCCTCACCTTCGACCGCCCGGCGAAGCGCCGCCGCCGCCTGTGCCAGTTCGGGATAGGCGCCTCCCATCTGGGTCACCACGACAGGGGTCAAGGCGGACAGAAAGGGGGTGGCGACGCCCAGAAGCCGGCCATGCCGTGACGCCCTCCGGACAATCCGGCGCAACACGTACCCCCGGCCTTCATTGGAAGGAAGAATCCCGTCCGCAATCATAAACGTCATCGCCCGCAGATGATCCGCAATCACCCGCACGGAACGGTCGGAGGCCGTGTCCTTGCCGTAGGCGCAGCCCGTGCGGTCGGCGATCACGGCGATCAGCGGCAGAAACAGATCGGTCGCATAATTGCTGTCAACGCCCTGAACCACGGCGGCCAGCCGCTCAAGCCCCATGCCGGTGTCAATGCTGGGATTCGGCAGCCGGTGAAGACGGCCGTCGGCATCGCGGTCAAACTGCATGAACACGAGATTCCAGATTTCCATATACCGGTCGCAGGCACACCCCACCGCGCACGCGGCTTGGCCGCACCCAAACGCCGGGCCCTGGTCAATGTGAATTTCCGAACAGGGGCCGCACGGCCCGGTCTCGCCCATTTGCCAAAAATTTTCTTTGTGGCCGAGCCGAACAATTCGGGCCGCGGGCACGCCGATCTTGTGCTCCCACAGGGCAACGGCTTCGTCGTCCTCCTGGAACACCGTCACCCATAACCGGTCGGCGGGCAGGCCGAGCGTCCGGGTCAGATAGTCCCAACCGTAGCGGATCGCGTCTTCTTTGAAATAGTCGCCGAACGAGAAATTGCCGAGCATTTCAAAGAAGGTATGATGGCGGCGGGTATAGCCGACGTTTTCCAAATCATTATGCTTGCCCCCGGCCCGTACGCATCGCTGCACGGACACCGCCCGGGAATAGGAACGCCGCTCCTCTCCCAAAAACACCCGCTTAAACTGATTCATGCCCGCGTTGGTAAAGAGGAGCGTGGGGTCGGCTTGAGGAATCAGGGGCGCGCCGGGCACCACCGTGTGGCCGGCGCCGCTGAAAAAATCGAGAAACGACTGACGAAGCTCATTCGCGCTCTGGGGCATGGGAGGGAAGAATCCTGGCCTCTAGACCGTGCCTCGAGCCGAGGCCGCTTTCCTGGCGGGTGGCGCCTGGGCCGCATTCGCGGGATTCGCCGGGGCCGGCAGTCCCGCCTGCTCGCGAATTTTGCCTTCAATGGTGTTGGCCATGTCGGGGGTGTTCTTCAGCAACGTTTTGACGGCATCACGGCCCTGGCCCAGCCGTTCATCGTTAAACGAATACCACGCGCCGGCTTTATTGATGATTTTTTTCTCAACCCCAAGATCAACCAGTTCTCCGACCTTGGACACGCCCTCGGCAAACAGAATGTCAAACTCGGCTTGCCTGAACGGAGGCGCCGTCTTGTTTTTGACCACCTTGACGCGCACCCGGCTCCCCATGACCTCCTGTCCCTCTTTCAGAGACTCGATACGCCGAATATCCAGCCGCACCGAGGAATAAAATTTCAGAGCGTTCCCGCCCGTGGTGGTTTCAGGACTGCCGAACATCACGCCGATTTTCATCCGAATCTGGTTAATGAAGATCACCGTGGTCAGGGATTTGGAAATGGCTCCCGTCAATTTGCGAAGCGCCTGGGACATCAGGCGGGCCTGAAGCCCCATGTGCGAATCGCCCATTTCGCCTTCAATTTCGGCACGGGGCACCAACGCCGCGACGGAGTCCACGACAACCATGTCTATCGCGCCGCTTCTGACCAAAGTCTCGGTAATTTCCAGGGCCTGTTCCCCCGTATCGGGCTGGGACACCAGCAGATCGTCTATCCGCACCCCTAATTTTTTGGCATAGGCCACGTCCAGGGCATGTTCCGCGTCAATGAACGCCGCCCCGCCGCCGGCTTTCTGGGTTTCCGCGATGGCATGGAGGCACAGGGTGGTTTTCCCGGAGGATTCCGGACCGAAAATTTCCACCACTCGACCGCGGGGCAGTCCGCCGATTCCCAGGGCGATATCCAGGGACAACGACCCTGTGGACACGGCCGGGACGTCATTCAAAACGTCTTCGGCTCCCAATGTCATGATCGAGCCTTTCCCAAACTGTTTTTCAATCTGGGTCACGGCCAGTTCCAGCGCTTTCTTTTTCCCCTCGTTGTCCCCGCTTCGATCACTCATATTTTCCTCCTGTGCCTCCTCACAACCCAGAACACCATCCGGTCTATCATACTGAAAACCCGGGAGCAGGCCAACAATCTTTTTACCTGTTCCGCCGGGCTGTTTCTCCACGACGGGGCGTCCGCGCTTATGCGGCCAATGAGACGTCCCAGAGTGCCGTATAGACCGAGCCGCCCGCCCGGCGCTCGCTTTTGAACAAAGCCACCCGTTCAACGGACAACCGGCCGCAGACAACGGAATCGGCGAAGACTCCCGACGCGCCGAGCGTTCGCCCGACTTCCCGGTGTGCTCTTGTGACGCGCGCCACGGTCAGGTGCGGGTGAAACGGTTTGTCCTCTTGAGGAAAGCCCAACGGAACCGTCGCAACCACGACGCGTTCGGCCAGCGCGGTCAAGGCGTCAAGGTCCCCGCCAATGCCGGTCCACAGCACGCGGGGCGCGCGCGGATCAGGAAACGCGCCGACCCCCTTGAGTTCGATGGCAAAAGGGGGACATGTCGAAACCGCCCGCTCAACCGCCCGCCGAATCCCGGCAATCAGGTTGTCTGGCGTCTCGCCGAAAAACTTCACGGTCACGTGCAGATTGTCGGGGGGAACCCACGATACGGCGGGCGAGAGGTCCGCGAGTGCGTACCCGACCCGTTGTGCGTGTTGGGCAACCGCCGACCGCAAGGAGGCGGACAGATCAATCGCCAAAAACGTTCGTATGCCCACGATTGCCCCTTAACCACCGTCAAGCGGCAGGGCGCCCAACCACCGCCGCAACACATCAAGCGCCCCTTGCGACGACCGGAGTGTAATCGTTTGCCGGTCGCCATGGAAGCGGAATTCTTTTGTCAGGGACTGCTTTGACGCGGCCAGTCCGACGTACACCAGCCCGACGGGCTTGCGCGCCGTCCCGCCTCCCGGCCCGGCCAGGCCCGTCACGCTCAACCCGACGTCCGCCCGGCTTCTCGCCCGCATCCCTTCAGCCATGGCCCCGGCCACCTGCGCGCTCACGGCCCCGTGGCGGCGCAACAGCGATGCGGCGACCCCCAGCAGTTCCCTCTTGGCCTGATCGCTGTAACACACCACGCCCCGGTCCACGTACGCCGAACTGCCGGCCACCGAGGTCAAACGATGCCCGATCAGCCCGCCGGTGCAGCTCTCGGCCACGGCAAGGGTCAAGCCCCGTTCCCGCAGACGCCGCCCCACGACCGTTTCCATATTCTGCCCGCACACGGAAAAGACGTGGGCGCCCAAGGCGCCGGTCACGTCGTCCATCACACCATCAAGCGAGACGCGGGGATGCCCCGGAGGCGTCTTGAGGGCCGCGCCCGGTTGACTCTTCGGCGGCCGTACGCGCGTGAGCGACACCGAGACTCCAAGCGGAGAAGCCAGCAGGCCGAGACGAAACGGGCCGCGGGCCGGAACAATCCCCTGTATCCGCCGGTCAACTTCTCCCTCGGCGAGTCCCCAGGTATGAATGACGCGGGTTTCAAGAGCCGGCCCGTCCGCGCCCGCCCGCCGGAGCATCGGCAGCACCGATTCCGTCAGCATCACGCGGGCTTCATGGCCGACCCCCGGAAGGCAAAAGATGCGGCAATGCTTCCACGGCAATGAAAAGCCGGGCGCCGTGCCGGCGGGGTTGTGAAGCAGGTCGGACCCGGCGGGCAGGAACGCCTGACGGCGCTGGTTGCCGGAAACAATCCATCCCATTGATTGCAAGCGGGCCGTGACGGCTTTGAGGGCCGAAGGACGAAGGCGCAACGGTTTGCCGGTGGCTTTGGCCACGGCTTCACGGGTGACGTCGTCAACAGTCGGGCCAAGGCCACCGGTGAGCAGCACAAACGGCACCCGTTTGGCGGCCTGGGTGACGGCGGCGGCCACGTCGTCAACCACGTCCCCCACCACGGACTTAAACCGGACTGCAATCCCCTGCCCGGCCAGCAGCTCGCTCAAAACAATTGAATTGGTCTCAACGCGCCCGCCAAGAAGCAGTTCGGAACCCACCGCGATGATTTCAGCCGTGCTCATCGAGAGAATGCGGGGCTTGCGATCCAAGGGGGGACGGGGAACAGAGTCCCACACGGGAAGCGGGCAACACCACATGCGGGGCTTCCGTGAGGCGCGCGCCGTCCCCCAAATGGTCCCGGCCGCCCCGCCCTAGAAATGATACTTCAGGTTCACACTGACACCGAAAAACGACAGGTCGTCGGTGGACATCTCGCCAAAGACCGGGTAACTCCCGTCAAGACGATTGTTGGGCGGATGACCGCGCAACGGATTCCAGATGAGCCGGTCGCGGAATTCGCTGTACTTGGCCCAGCGGCCCTTCAACCCCAGCGACACGGCATCCGTGAGCAGATAATCCACGCCGAAGAGCACCTGGAACCCAAACAACAGATCTTCGAGCCGCGTGTTTGCACGGGACGTTGACCCGGATGCCCGCTGCCGGAACGTCTCCAGGACGGCGCCGCTTAAGACACCATCCCCCGACGTAATCAGGGCCGGATCAATGTTTCTATGCCAGGCGGAATCCCATTCTATCCTGGTCAAGCTGACGCCGCCGCCAACCCCGACGTAGGGAGTGAACCGGCTGTTGTTGAAAAAATCGTAATACAGATTCCCAAACAGATTATGGGAATCAATGCCGCCGAGACGCTCCTGCACGCTGCTCAATTCTCCATCCGCCTTCTGGGCATTCACGCCACTGGCCTGAAAGACCGGCGAAGCGGACTGCCCATACTGCGAGTCCCGGTACACATATTCCAGTTCCACGCGCAACCCGCCCAGGAGCCGGTTCGGAAAATGATCCCGAAAACTGTACCCCGCCGCCATGCCGGCAAGAATACCCAAGCCGCCGTCAAAGGTGTCCTGCCATGGATCGGTCAGATTCTGATGCGGAGCGGGACAGGTAGCCGGCACCTCGCCCGCGCCCACCAGGTACTCGTCGCAATAACTGTTTTCGTCGTTGCTCCTTCCCGTCATCGTCACCCCGGAGGCAACATTGAGGCCCAGTTCACTGCTCACGTAAGCTCCGGATGCGGCCTGCACCAGGCCGGCCGCAAACACGGACATGGCCGCAACACCCGCCAGAACCGCTTTCACGTGTTTCATACGCCACCCTTCTGTTGGCTGTCACGGGATTTGAGGAACCCAACCGGAACCCAGTCAAGACCACGTCCAAGTCATCCACCCACTTGGCAGGGTTTCATTTGTCAGCGGGTTGGATGGAGAAACCCCAATCAGTCCAAGTCATCCACCCACTTGGCAGGGTTTCATTTCGGAGCCGTGTATCTCATTGATCAGGATAGCATAAACCTCATTCCGATTGACATAATTCACTTTGCGGCCGCGCGTTTTTTGGGCCGGACATCCGTTTTTTCTGCGTTCGTGAGCTCCCCGGGCACGGCGTTCGCGATATTTTTCGCCGCGTTTTCGTCCCGGTCATGCTTCCTGCCACATGACGGGCACGTCCATTCAAGCTCCGACCACAGGTTGTGATTGATCTTCTCTGTCTTCTCCTGTCCGGTCTCCGCAATCCGCTACTGCCCGCACCCCCGTATGCAAAACGTTCCCACAGGCCGGAGCGGCACGTCAACGTCCGCCGCGTTGACAATGCCGGCTGAAAATTGCTAGATAGGCGAGTTCACGGACCGTTGCATGTTAAGCTTGTCATGGAGGGATTCGTATGGCTGACGACGCACAACCAGCCAAACGTCAATACGTCAATTTCAGTTTTTTCAAAGTGGACGCCGCGTGGCGGCGCCTTCCCCCCGCCGAACGGCAGGCCGGGAAGCAGGAGTTTATCCGGGCCATTGAAGCATTTTCCGGCAAAGTCATCGTGGTGCCCTACACGACCGTCGGCATCCGCGGCGACTGCGATTTTGTGCTCTGGCGCATCACCTACGACTTGGAACTCTTCCAGGAGCAAATGTCCGGGGCGCTGGCCACCGGGCTCGGACAGTACCTGACAAACCCCTATTCGTACCTCTCCATGACCAAACGCTCGGTGTACGTGGATCACCACGTGCATGAAGGCCAGGAAAGCCGCCGGCTGAAAATCATGCCCGGGCGCAGCAAATACATTTTCATCTATCCGTTTGAGAAAACCCGCGAGTGGTATCTCCTGACCAAGGCCGCCCGGCAGGGGATGATGGACGAGCATATTGAAATCGGCCACAAATATCCCTCGGTGAAACTCAACACGACCTACTCCTTCGGCCTGGACGACCAGGAATTCGTGGTGGCGTTTGAAACCGACCATCCCGAACATTTTCTTGATCTGGTCATGCATCTCCGCGAGGCGGAAGGCAGCCGGTACACCAAGCGGGACATTCCCATCTTTACCTGTATCATGAAGAACCTCAAGGAAACCGTGGACACCCTTGGCGGGTAATCCGGCGGACCGTCGGGCCGCCGTGTTCTCCGGCCTCTCAAGCCGGCCGTGTTGTCTCCCGCGGCCTCACCCTGACGCGGCGCGAACCCCGTGCCGGTTTTGACAGCCCGGCGTCCGGTGTGGTATCCCCGCGTATAGCGTTGAGGCCCATGGAAGACGTCGGTGCTGAAGAAAAAGACATCCTGTTCGTGTACCGCCACCCCGACGGCGCGGTCACGCTGTATTCGGATACGGAATGGGCCGTGGAACGCGGCATCAACATGGAAGATCTGCACGAGGTGGAGATTCCCCGGAAACTGTATGCCGAAGGAACGATCCAGGACGTCCGCGAATACGTCGCGCGGTATCTGGAAGAACAAGACGAACCCCCTTCTTGATCGTTGACGGTCCCCATGATGCCCACGGTCGCCACTCGCTCGCCACTCACGTTTGAACTCATTGAATCGGTGGTTGACACCCTTCCGGTGAAAAGCCGGGTGATGATCCGCCTGCTCCTGCTTCAGTATCTTGAACTGTCGCAGGAAGACATTCAATTCATCGCGGAAGACCAGCCGGATTCCCGCTTTTTGGCCGGCGGGCAGCCCACGAAAAAATCCTGGTCGGTGACCGCCGCGGGCGAAGTGACGGCGCGCGTCGAACAATACAGCGGGTTCTTTCGTCAAAAACGCGAGCGGCCCTGGCTCCAGATTGAATGTCTGAAAAAGCAAATGGCTCTGACCGATTTAACGATTGAGGCCGCCGAAGGCCTGTTGACTTCAAGGTTTCAGGTGGAGCGTCCCGCGCTCAAGGCATACGGGGAAGCCGCCGTGTCCGCGCTGCCGAAACCGGAAATCCGGCGGTTGGAACGCGCATGGGAACAGGAAGAAATCACGGAAGACGACTATCACCTCCAACGGTTGCTCGTTGAATACCAGACCCTGCTCCGGCGGCGGGACAAACAACGGCGGTGGCGCCGCAACGCCGACCGGGAGTTTGAACGCTCGGGGCTTTTTCCTTTGCAGGATCACGAAGTCGCCCATATCTGGGGCATTCCGATGGGCAGCCTGTCCGCAAGAAAAGTCAAGGCGCTCACACAATACCTGACCGCGCTGCAGGCGCAACGCGAGCAGGAGGCGGGGCCGTCCGATGCGCGTCCGGATCTCTGGAGAGAGACAATTCTCGTCCTGTCCAAAAAACCCTGCCGGCGGTCGGTGGTCAGCTTTATCCCCGGGGTGGAACGCACGGAAGAGACCTTGCTGGAAAAACTCAAGGCATTTGCGGACGGCTCCATGCCGGAGGCGGCGGAAGCGAATTTCTGGCAATTGATCACCCGCATTCACGACAGCGAGCACAGCGGCCCCTGGTTCAACCATGCCCGCGCCATCTTTGCCCTGCAACGGCTGTTCGCGATTCAAGCCGATTCCGAACCCACGCTGGATGAACTTGAAGAGGAACTCCTCACGGCCACCAAACCGAAGTCCAAAGATGAAGACCTCCCGGCCCATCAACCCGACGATCAACCGCTTGAACTCAGCGAACAGGCCCTGGGCGTCCTGAATGCGTTTGCCGGCGAGATTGACGACAAACGCAGCGGATAGTCCTCCGGATTGTTTTAAGGCTTCCCGTCAATGACAGATTGCGTGAAAAGCATGGAACGGCGCGGGACGCGCCGGCCCCGGCATTGTCACCGCGTCACGTCATGTGGTATAGACACATGAAGGAACATGTCGTATGGCGGTGTAGCTCAGTTGGTAGAGCAGCGGACTCATAAGCCGCGGGTCAGGGGTTCGAAACCCTTCACCGCCACCATCTCTCCACGACGAAAACCAACCCTCCCTTCGCGGTGCGCCCCGTCCCGCACCAGAGAGAACTCGTTGCGGGCCTCCCGCTATCGTTCGCCGACCGATTCGGCATAATAGGCCTCCAGTATGACGCGCCGTTCATGGTCCACGATCACCATTTGACGTTGATCGTAGGTATTCGCCCAATACAGATAATGGAAATTCCCGGCGCAGCGACCGTATTCAATATGACGTTGCCGTCCATCCTCCTCCTCATCGGTCTGCTCCCGTAAAACCACGCGGTCGGGAAGCGTTCGCCATACGTCTTCGGCGGCGGGAGAATGATTTTCATAAACGGGAACCTGCTCCGGTGAACCGCCGTCCGGTTCCGGCCGGAAACGCGTCAACCGGCTCTCCCGTGACGCTTCGGCCCGCCCCGCCCGCCATTCATCCCGTATCAGCTCAACCATGAGGGGAAGGAGCGACTGCGGCCCGATCATCAGCCCCTCGCAGCGTCCTTGAATCATGAGACGCACGTAGCCCAGGCCCCCGCCCGTTCGACCAACTTCGTACTGCGCGTCCCGCGCCCCTTCATTCTCCGCCATGACTCCCGAATAGACGTCATATTTCGGCAGCCTGGCATACACAAAATCCGCCGACTCGTTTCCCGGACAACGATACAGGCCCCGTTGAGGATCAGGCGTCACCGTTTCATCGAACACCAAAGCGGGAACGGGAGCGTCGCCGCGCCGCAGCACGTACAAAGGCCCATCCTCCACCGATTCCCCGAGTTCCGCATACGTCAGAAGCCGGGGACTTTCGACGGGCGCAAACCCTCTCGCGCCCAGGGCGCGCTGAAAGAGCACCCGCCTCCCGCAATGAGCCGCCTTTTCAAAAAGTACGATCCGGCCCTGGACGCCCAGTGCTTGCGCGACACGGTCCAAACGGAGGCCAATGCCCGTCCGCTGTTCCAGCCGGCGCTGTTGGTCCGTATCCCGGTCGCGTTCAAAGGTCGCCCAGTGCCGGCTGGGCAGCCCTGGATCGGTTTCCGATTGAAACAGGGCCTGCGTGGCCACGATGGTGTCAAACCCCGCGGGAAGCTCCTGCCGCGACACGTCGCATTCCTGAAAACTCACGTTCTTGAGGCGCCGGGCTTCGGCAAACCGCCGCGCCGCTTCAAGCGACGGCCGGGACCGGTCAAGACCCAGAAAGACGATGGCCGGGAAACGGGCGGCGTACCAAGTGATGAGAATACCCACCCCGCACCCCACGTCCAGAACGCGACGCGCGCCGTCCAGCCGGTTCGCAACCGCGGGGCCAAGCGCCTGATAATAGCCGTAGCGCTGGCTGTGCAACACGGGCAGCACGTCGGGAGACGCCGCCAGATCATACAGGGCCTGATCCGCGCGGGCATCCCCTCCCGCCCGTCGTTGTTCAGTCGTGTGTTGAAGCAGTCGAAGGCGCTCTTCGGATAGGGCTTGCCGTTGCCAGGCGTGATAGGAGGCTTCGTCGGGCCATGCGCGCAGTCCCCAGTTCGCCAAATGCCGCTCAATGGTCAATTCGGACATGGGAGAACAGGGGATCGTGCAATCCGGCGGAGGAAAACAGACGGGCGGCCAGACGCCGCGGCCTAAAATTTTGCGGACAACATCATGGCGTCCTGATACGCCATGGGAACGGGATGCGGTTCTCGTAATTGACCGGCGCCAAACCCAACGTATTTCTCGGACGTCAGGGCCTGGAGCGTTAACGGCCCGCGCACGGGGACGTGTGAGACGTTCACCCCCAGCTCCTCGCCCAAATCCATTTGCGTCCCCGCATGGAGCCGGGTCGAGGCATTCACCAGCACCGCGCTGGAATCCACTTCGCGGACAAAGCGCATGGCGGTGTCATACTGGCGGGTCACAATGGTATCGGTATGCCCCGGACCGAAAGCCGCGATATGCGCGAGCCCTTCGTCCAGGTCATTGACAACTTTAATGCCCAGCGTCGGCGACTGTCTTTTCTGCTCCCAATCGGCGTCGGTGGCCGGTCGAATGCCCTTATGCCCGGTCATTTCCATCAGGCCCATCATGGAAATGGTTTTAGGACAGCCGACGAGATCGGTGGGAAATTCGCTAAGCAGCCGGCGCAGGAGGCCCGGCAACAACTGCCGCGCGATGGCCTGATGAACCAACAGCACGTCCAGCGCGTTGGCGGCCAGCGGATCCTGAATTTTGGCATTGACCACCACCCCCTGCGCCAACGGCACGTCCGCCTCTTTATCAACGTAAACGTGACACAAACCGCCGTCATACCCCAGGACGGGAACCCGCGACTGCTCCATCACCGTTTGACGCAGACTGGCCTTGCCTCGCGGCACCACGCCGTGAATCAGATGGCGTAAGCGGGTCAGTTCCAGCACCCCTTCACGGTCCGGGCGGTCCACAAACGTGATCGCCCCCGGAGGCATGCCGCAGGCTTCCGCCGCCTCACGCACTACCGTTGCCACGACGGAATTGGTCCGGAACCATTCCCTTCCGCCCCGCAGCACACAGACGTTGCCGGACCGGAGACACATGGCAATGGATTCAGCCGTCACGGACGGGCCAAATTCGGAAATCACGGCAATAACCCCAATCGGCACACGGACCCGATGGAGGCGCAGGCCGTCTTGCGTCACCCATCCATGGGCAATTTCTTCCGTGGGGTCGGGCGCCTCGGCCATCCCGCGTATAAAGGCGACGATGCCGGCAATGTGTTCTTCTGTCACGGCAATGCGATCTTTAGCCTTCCGGTAGTCTTCCGTCGGCCACTCCTTGGGAATGGCGTCAAGATCTTCCTTGTTGGCCGTCAACACATCCTCCACGCTCGCTTCCAACCGATCCGCCATGGCTCGGAGAGCCAGTGTGCGGGCATGGGCGGAGAGCAGCGACAAGGGGCGGGCCGCGGCATGGGCCTGTTTCGCAAGCCCTTGAATATGCAGTTTGATCGGCACGTCAACCATTCTTCGTTACCTCCTCGCGGGAAAACCCGTCCTCCATGGCCCGGCAGTCCGCCTCACACCCGCCACGTCAGGGAGGACTGTACCCGCTATTCGGCATCCCCGTCAAAATCGCGCTGTTGTCCCACGGGGCTGGGCGTGTGTCGTGTTATAGCGGCTAACGCCGCCGGTTAGACGCTGGATTCCCGATTAAAGACGTCGGGAATGACGGGGGGGGGTAGCACAATCGGTATATACGGCAAAGGTTTTCTTGACTCAACTCAATGAAGAATAATCAAAGCTTCGTACAATCGTTATGGTCCAGTTAAATAGGAGATAGCGATGTTACGCACGGGGTTAACAACATACGATACGACCACACGGCATGACGCCTCCTCAAGTCATAAACCGCAACGTCCAGCCATGGTTCCCCCTTGACTTTCCTGACAGTTTTATCCAGCATGGACATACGAATGCCCGCCGGGGTCGCCGGCCCGTGAAGCGAGAGGGAGCGAGAGCCATGCTGTTTGCCGGACAGTATCATTGCAAGCTGGACGAAAAAGGACGATTCATTCTTCCGACGCCGTTGCGCGAACCCCTGGAGTCGGAGGGCGAACGCGTGATTTTCGTCAAAGGGCAGGACCTGCCCCTGTCGGCCTACTCGGCGCAGGAATGGGACAACGTCCTGACCCGCGCCAAACGCACGTTCAGCGAAGACCAGAACCGGCTCTTCATGCACTGCGTGGTGGCCGAAGCCGCGTCTTCCGAGATTGACAAGGCCGGGAGAATCCTGATTCCCGGACGGTTGAGAAAAGTCATCCCGCTTGAGGATGATCTGGAAATCGTGCTCGTGGGGATGTATCACCGGCTGGAAATCTGGAATCCTTCCGACTGGCGCCGCTACCTCCTGCAGCACAGCGAGGAACTGGAAGACCATCTCGGGAAAATGCACTCTCTTCTCTAGCCGGAACGCCTGTTTGCGACCATCCCGCGAATCCGACCCCGCGCCTTCCCTGAACCGGCCGTTGCGCCTTCCTCAACGTTTTTTGAACAGGATTCGTTTCGACGGCGCGGGGGCCGGGTCGCACGTGCCGCAGAACCTTGCCATGGCCGCTTCTCCACGCGCGCGGGGGACGACCAAATCCCCTGCCCGCTCCGCCGGAGCGTTCACCGCCGCCGTGCCGTTTTCCATTACAGGGAACACCCTGTCTCTTGCCCTGCCCGTTCCGCCAAGCATCAACCGGCAATATGCCACCGTCAACGGGCGCCGCGTGCTGTCGGCGGCGGGACGCCGCTATAAACAACTGGTCGGCCAGTTGCTCATGGCGGGCGCGGCGCCTTTCGCCTCCGGGTGGCGCGACTTTCTGCGCGCGGCACGGGACCGGCGCCTGGCGCTGACAATTCATTTTTACTTTCCGACGCTCTTGCGGCGGGACATTGACGGCGGACTCAAAATCACGCAAGACGCCTTATGCGACGCCATGACGCTGAATGACAACCGCATCATGGAACTCCACCTGTATAAAACGGTTGACCGGGACAATCCCCGGCTTGAGTGCACCCTGACGCTGACCACCCGCCTGAACCCGCCGCACCGCACGCCACCGCCCGCCAGACGCGCCAGGCTCGCGTGAACGAACCGTCTCCCGACGGCGAGCGAACCCGCCGACCACCGCTTGTGTTGCGTCCGGCCGTCCGGCCATGCGGGGCGCGTGTCCCACGCGCCGCCGACCCGGCCTGAATTGTCCGAAAGGAGAACACCCGGCATGAGGACTGCCCTGTTCCGGATTCTTGCTCTTGCGCTGTTCGGAACCTGGTGCGCGCCCGACCACGCCGACGCCAGGCGCCCGTTTCTCGACCCGCCGCAACGGGCGCGGCTTCAGCGCGTTAAGACAATTTTTGTCAATGCGGTCGCCGTCACGGAAAAAGGGTTCGCCGACGCGGCCATGGTTCGGCGAGCGGCGGCTCGTCCGTTGTCGTTGATTGGCTTCACGGTCGTCGCGGCCCAAACCGAGGCGCATGACGTGACGGTGCACGTGAAGTGCGAGGAGCGGAAAACATGGGAGGGGGTCACGCGGTCCGACGGCCACGTCTCCCGACCGGGCGCGCCGTCGCGTATCTGGAAAGGGCCGGCCTGCCAGATACGCTATGCGCTGGACGACCGGAAGAATCCGTGGCGGTATGAGGTGCGCACCGCGTTTGAGAATGCGTGGGAGGCGGCCCAAACCAACGGGGAAGACGATTCGGGACAATTCGCGTTGCGGCACTTGAGCCGCGCCATGGAAGACAGCGACTTCCCGCTTGCGCTCTCGGCGGAATGGCGGCAGGACCGCCGCCTCGCCGCCCTTCTGACCGATCCCGCGACCGGCACGGCCGCAAAAATCAACATTGTCTCGCTCGCCGACCACGTGCCGGGAGACACCATGCTGCACGCGCTTCAACAGATCATCGGCCAGCCCGGTCTGACCCGGCCGGCCACGGCGGCTCTGGGACACATGGGGGAACCCGCCGTTCCCACGCTGATGACGCTCCTGGCGGACCACGCCTCCGCCGTGGACGTGCGGGCGGCGGCGGCGGAAGCGCTCGGCGACATCGGAGCGCAGAGCGGCAACGTCCAAATCCTGCGGCCCCTGCTGGCCATGATGCAGGCGCCGGACGTGCCCTTGCTCGTGCAGACGGAACTGGTGAGAGCCGTGGGGAAAATTCCCGACCAACGGTCGGTGGAACCCCTGCAACAACTCGGGCTGAAGGCCTGGACGTCGCCGTCACGGGACCCGCACATGCAAGAGCTGCGAGAAGCCGTTGACTGGAGTCTCTGGCAAATCAACCCCGGTGCGCACACCGACGAGTGATAAATGGCGCGCCCGAGAGGAGTCGAACCTCTAACCTCTTGATCCGTAGTCAAGTGCTCTATCCATTGAGCTACGGGCGCAACGCCTGATTGTTTCATGAGCCATCCCCGTCCGCGCCGCCGCACGCCGCGTCACGGGAAGACGGGGTCATCGGGGGGGAACGCACACGTTATACAAAGCCGCGCGGAACGGCGTCAACCCGGCGGAGTGGACGGGCGCGGCCATGCGCGGGAGGAAGGCGGGTTCAGGCCATGGGGGCAAGGGAGGCCACCGGGGTTCCGAAGAGCGTGGAGGCCGATGCGTCGTCCACCTGAATCGTAGTCCGGTCTCCGAGCGCAAGCGGCGCCGCGGCTTTGTCCCAGACCACGGTCACGTTCGCGTCCGTGTGCCCCATCCACTGACGCGGGGATTTTTTCGCGTTGCCTTCCACCAGCACGTCCACCCGCGTCCCGATCACCCGCCGGTTTGTCGCGGCGGAAATCGCGCGCTGGAGGTCGAACAACCGCGCGACCCGCTCCGATTTGACGGCGGCGGGCACGTCGTCCGGAAATCGCCGGTGGGCGATGGTGTGCTTTCGTTCCGAGTATGTGAACACATAGGCCAATTGAAATTCGATTTCCCGCACCAGTTCCTCCGTGTCGAGAAACGCCTCATGCGTCTCCGTGCAAAACCCCGCGATGATATCCGTGCTGATCGCGATGGCTCCCCGCTTCCTGATGTCGGCCACCAGGGCGCGATAGGCGGCGCGCGTATAGGAGCGGCCCATCAGGCCGAGGATCCGGTCGTTGCCGGATTGCAGGGGAAGATGAATCTGCCGGCACACGCGGGGGTGATGCGCCACCACCTCCAGCAGGGCGCGGGGAAAGTCCTTGGGGTGCGGGGAGGTAAACCGCACCCGTTCAATGCCGGGCACGTCGGCGACGTCCGCGAGAAGCCCGGCAAAATCCCGGTCGCTGCGGTACGAATTGACGTTCTGCCCCAGGAGCGTGACCTGTTTGTACCCCTGGGCCGCGAGGGCATGCGCTTCTTCGAGAATGCCCTGCGCGGGCCGCGACCGTTCTCTGCCGCGCGTATAGGGCACCACGCAAAAACTGCAAAAATTGTCACAGCCTCTCATAATCGCAATCCACGCATTGACGCCGGGATTGCGCTCCGGAAGAATCGCTTCGTAGGTTTCGTATTCGGACAACTCAACAGCCATGGATCGTTCCCGGCGTTCCAGGGCATGGGTCAGCAGGTCCGGCAATCGCCGGTAGGAATCCGGCCCCGCGAGCACGTCAATGACCGGACGCGAATCCATTAAGTCTTTTTTGAGGTTCTGGGCCATGCACCCCAACACGCCGATCACCACGCGCCGCGATTGCTTCATGGCCCGCCATTCGGCCAAATGACCATAGACGCGATTATGGGCGTTTTCCCGAATCGCGCAGGTATTCATCAACATCACGTCGGCTTGCTCCCGGCTCGGCGTCATCACAAATCCGCGATCCCGCAACAGCGTCCGCACCAGTTCGGTGTCATACTCGTTCATCTGGCATCCGAACGTCTCAATATAGACGCGGTAGGACGCGGGACGGGGTTCGGAGGCGCGGCTTACGGACATGACGCCGGCGCTCCGACGGCATGGTCGAACGACTGTATCACCGGAATCGGCTTTTTCCCGGGCCGGGGCGGACTCGCGTCCGTCACGCGCCCCAGGACCATATGCTCCATCGCCCCGGTGAGCCTGACCGACCGTATCTGATTGGCCAATGAGCCGGAATGGGCGACGCCGACCCGAATGAAATTATCCGTCACGCCCGTCCAGAGCGCGCCGTCCCTGTCCGGCGATTCAAACAGCACCAGACAATCCTGATCGAGAAACCGCCGGTGGAACCGGAGACGTTTCGTCCGGGATAATTGTGAGAGCCGCCGGTGACGGATTTTGAGAACCGACGGGGGCACGGGATGGCCCAAACGGGCGGCGCGCGTCCCCGGCCGGGCGGAATAGCGAAAGACGTGGGCATAGGCCAGCGGCAACGATTGAACAACCCGGCAGGTCGCGGCAAACTGGCAATCCGTTTCTCCGGGAAATCCCACCAGCACGTCGGTCCCGACGCACAGGTCCGGAACCGCGCGCACGGCGCGTTCCACCCACGCCATATAGTCTCTTACGGCATAGCGGCGATTCATCGCCGACAGCACGTCGTCGTCCCCGCTCTGCAAGGGAACATGGAAAAACCGGCACAATTTCCGGGACGTGCTCATATAGTCAAGGAGGGGGTCGGGAATGGTCGTCGGTTCAATGGAAGAAATGCGGATACGGGCCAAGCCGGGAATGTCTTCCAGCCGCCGGATTAATTCGAGAAGCCCCAGGGAGCCATTGGCGAATCGTCCGATGTTCACCCCGGTCAACACAATTTCCCGATGCCCGCGTTCCACAAGCCCTTCGGCTTCCCGGATCGCGTCGTCAATCAACCGGCTTCGTTCGCGGCCTCTGGCAAAGGGTATCAGGCAAAAGGAACACATGAAATCACAGCCGTCCTGGATTTTTAAATTGGCGCGCGTCGTCGCATAGTCCCCCACCCCGGCCTGTACAAAATCTTCCCGGTCAAGGATGCCCGAATGCCGGACCAGCGGCGAGGAGCGTTTGTGCGGGCGAGCCATCTCCGCCAGATAATCCGGCAACAGCATTTTGTCCTGGTTCCCCAACACGAGATCCACCCCCGGAACGTTCCGCAACATCCCGGCTCCAGTTTGCGCGTAGCATCCCGTCACCGCCACAAACGCATGCGGAGAGTGGCGCAGCGTCCGGCGAATGACCCTGCGACAGTCGGCCTCGGCGTTCTCCGTCACGGTGCAGGTGTTCAGGACCAGCACGTCGGTCGGTTCTCCATGCGCGACCGCGTGATACCCCATGCTCGTCAACCGGTCGCGTAAAACGGCGGTCTCCGACTGATTGAGACGGCAACCGACCGTGTACAGGGAGACTTTTTTCTTCGTCATCCGGCGCCCTCGTCCAGAACAAATGGAAGATGAATGCAATATGCCGGACGAAGTATAGAGGAGCGGCCCGCAATACGACAACCGCGGCCCCGTTCCCATTGGAAGATGCCCGTTGTCGTTCCGCCGGTTCCGGCGCGCGCGTTGCTCAACGTGCCGCCGCGATCCAAAAACACATTGCCGCCGGGAACGCCGGGGGAGTAGAATGTTCACGCGTCGTCCCGTATCCGATGAAAGGCGTCACATGACCCATCCCGTTCGGATTGCAGCGCTTGTTTTTTCATTGCTGGCCGGTCTGCTCCCGCCCGGCCCGAACTTGGCGCAGTCGTTCCTTCCCGGCGAGCCGGACGAAGAAACCCGGATCGAGGAAATTTACGACCATGAAACCCGCATGGTTCTGTTTTTGTATTCCCTGAAGGGGACGGAAGACGCGGATTACGTGGTCGGCAGAACAGTGCGGGAGCATCAACAAAGCGTCTATGGGAACCCCGTGTACTATTTTGAACCCTATCCTTTGTTTTACTGGTGGAACCATACGATGTGGAACGACCCCGAACAGGACGGGGTGAACGGCAACGAACTGGTGTATCAGGAAAACGTCGAGTTCGACGCCAGCCGCTACAAGCCCTGCCTGTTTAACGGACAACCCTGCTGACGGCGCGCCCGCGCTCGTCCGCGCCTCCGTGCCGAAGAGAGTGACGCATGACCGACCACCGCACGTTCAGCGACACCATGAGACGCCGATTCCATGCCAAGTCGTGAACAGCCCCACACGGCTCGCCCTTCTCTGCTCAACCGGCTGGCGGCCATTCGCCTGCTGCCCGGCCAGGTTGTGGCCCTGGCCGCCGCGGCTCTGATCTTCGTCGGCGCGTCCTTCCTCATGCTCCCGTTCGCCACTCCGGAAGGGATGAACATACGGTTTCTCGACGCCCTGTTTACCGCAACCTCGGCCGTGTGCGTGACCGGGCTGACCGTGCTGAACACCCCGCATGAATTCACCACGTTCGGGCAATTGATCATTCTGCTGCTCATTCAAATCGGCGGATTGGGATACGCCTTGCTGGCCACCTTCATTCTGCTGGCCCTGGGCCAGCGTATCGGATTACGGGACCGGATGATGCTGGCCGAAACATTAAGCACGTTCGACATGGCGGGGTCGGTTCGGTACGTCAAAATTGTGGCCGTCGCCACCGTGTCGCTGGAAGGCCTGGGGGCCTTGCTGCTCGCCATGCGATTTTCACAGGACACCTCGTGGGGGGCGGCGCTCTACTCCGGCCTGTTCCATTCCATTTCAGCCTTTAACAACGCGGGCTTTGTCTTGTTCAGCGACAGCCTCGCGTCCTATCAAAGCGACGTGTCCATCAACCTCATCGTGACGATCCTGGTGATCTTGGGCAGCATCGGATTTCCGGTCTTCCAGGACGCGTGGGACAACGTCAAAGGCCAACGCTTCCGGCTCCAGACGCATACCAAACTCGTGGTGATGGTCACGCTGCTCATGCTCGCGGCTGGCACCGCGGGCATCACCATCCTTGAATGGAATAATCCGCGCACGCTGCAACCCCTGGGCATTGGAGAACGGCTGGCCGTGGCGCATTTTCAAACCGTGTCCCGCACCGCGGGCTTTACGACCATTGACATCAGCATGATGAACGACGCGACCCTCTATTTTCTGCTGTTGCTGATGACCATCGGCGGGTCGCCTGGCAGCATGTCCGGCGGAATCAAGACCACGACGTTTGCCATTATCTGGCTGACGATCTGGGCCGTGCTTCGCCGCCGGTACGACGTCGAGGTCTTTCACCGAAGAATCGCGAGAGAGCTGGTGGTCCGCGCGTTTTGCCTGTGCATCCTGGCGTTCACCGCCATCACGCTGTTCACCCTGGCCCTCGCGTTTACGGAAGAACGCCCATTTTTAAGCATCATGTTTGAAGTCACGTCCGCCATGGGCATCGTCGGCATGTCCCTGGGGGACGGAGCGGGACGAAGTTTTTCCGCCCTGTTCACCGACTTCGGCAAAGCGGTGATTATGGTCTCCATGCTCCTTGGCCGGTTCGGTCCTCTCCTGATCGGCCTGTTTGCCATTCACACCGCGACCCTGCCCCGGTGGCGGGTTCCGGAATCCCGCATCATGATCGGCTGAACACTCCCTCCCGGACGCCCCGCTAGTGTTTCCGCCTCTGCAGAACCAGCACAAACGACATGAGAACGGGCAGCGGGGCGATCAGAAACGGGACCAGCCAGCCCCACACGTTTTTCCCGCGGACTCGCGCCTGGTCAATCATCCAGACAAACACCCACACCAACAACAGGAAATAGTTGACCGCCAGCCAGTACGTGACGCGGGTGGGAAGCATGCTGCGGCTCCCGCCCTCCGCGGTGATCCAGAACATGATTTGCAACACGCCGAAGACCGCCAGTAACGCGATGACCATTCGTTGATTCCAAACGTACATCATGCACCTCCCCGTTGTTGTGAGAACGCGACCGTTGCTTGACCGTCACGACGAATCAAGGCTTCGCCATGCCGGAGACCAGCAGCATAAGACGGGTGCCGGCAGCAATCGAGACCCATGGACGAGACGCCATCACCGGCTCCGCTTCCCTCTTTCCCCGAAGCCGGGCTGAAGGCCGATTGAAGGTCTCCCGCACCGCAAGAACGCTTCATGTCGAGAGAAATTTTTCCTGAAATCCGGCGCGACCTGTTGATGAACACCACGACCTTCTTCTCTCCCTGTGAATCATGGGCACCTCCTCGCCAAAATGCATTGAATCGCAATGACTTTTGTTGTTCGCAGGCTATCCACCCATATCCCCAGCAAGGGGATAAAAAGCACAATATTTTGTATTGACAATCAGGGTATCCCGCTATAGATTGTGCATCTTCTTTGGGATTACCTCAATAGACCCACATCATAATGACATATTGCTTTCGAAGATGGACACCGCCAACCAAGTTCCGTTTTCACCAATCGTTGGCTAGCCCCAAGATGCCGGCCTTCCAGGGAGAATTGCCATGAAAATTGGCCGTCGTTTTACCAGAGCCGGAGAAAGCCCCTACGAAACCGTTCCGTTTTCCACCCGGTCTTCGGAAATCAGGAATCCGAACGGTTCCATGGTGTTCCAGCTTGATGACATTCAGGCCCCCAATCAATGGTCCCAACTGGCCGTGGATATTCTGGCGCAAAAATATTTCCGAAAGGCCGGAGTCCCGCAACGCGACGCCAAGGGGAAGCCCGTCAACGACCGCCAAGGCAACCCCGTGACCGGCGGAGAACGCGACGCCCGGCAAGTGTTTCATCGCCTGGCGGGATGCTGGACGCAGTGGGGCAAGGCCTATGGATATTTTGACACCGAAGAAGATTCCAGCGCGTTTTACGACGAGCTGTGCTGCATGCTGGCCAAGCAAATGGCCGCCCCCAATTCTCCGCAGTGGTTTAACACGGGCCTCTACGAGGCGTATGGCATCAGCGGCCCCGCGCAAGGTCATTACTTTGTTGACCCGGACACCACGCAACTCAACCGCTCCAGGAACGCCTACGAACGCCCGCAAGTGCACGCTTGTTTTATCCAGTCCGTTGACGACGACCTGGTGAACGAGGGCGGGATTATGGACCTGTGGGTCCGTGAAGCCCGATTGTTCAAATACGGGTCGGGGACCGGAACCAATTTTTCCAAACTGCGCGGAGAAAACGAGCCATTGGCCGGCGGGGGGCAATCCTCCGGGCTGATGTCCTTCCTCAAAATCGGCGACCGCGCCGCGGGCGCCATCAAGTCGGGAGGCACCACGCGACGGGCCGCCAAAATGGTCTGCCTGGATTTGGACCATCCCGATATCGAAGCCTTCATTGACTGGAAGGTGATTGAAGAACAAAAGGTGGCCGCCATGGTCACCGGCTCCCGCATCTGCGCCCGCCAATTGAATGCCGTTCTGAAAGCCTGTCATCAAGGGCCCGATACGGTCAACATTGATCCCGAACGCAACCAGGCGCTCAAAGAGGCCGTGCACTCGGCTCGTCAATTGGGCGTTCCCGAAGCCTATATTCAGCGGATGTTTCCCTATGCGCAGGAAGGCTATACGCATTTTGTGTTCCATGAATACGACACAAACTGGAACAGCAAAGGCTATCAAACGGTTTCCGGACAGAACTCCAACAACAGCATTCGAATCCCCAATGGATTTTTTCACGCGTTGCAGGTAGATGGAGAATGGCATCTGACCCGCCGGACGGACGGAGGCGTGGCCAAAACCCTCAAGGCCGCGGATCTGTGGGATCGCATCTGCTGGGCCGCCTGGGTCTGCGCCGACCCCGGCATTCAATACGATACCACGATCAATGAATGGCATACGTGCCCGGAAGACGGACGGATTAACGCATCCAATCCCTGCAGCGAATACATGTTCCTGGACGATACCGCCTGCAACCTGGCATCGCTGAACCTGGGGGCCTTCCTCACGCCGGAGGACGACTTTGACGTCGAAGCCTACCGGCACGCCATCCGGCTCTGGACGATTGTTCTGGAAATCAGCGTGCTCATGGCCGGATTCCCGAGCCAATCCATTGCCGAGAAAAGTTTTATCTTTCGCACTCTGGGGCTTGGGTATGCCAACCTCGGGTCGCTGCTCATGCGGCTCGGCATTCCCTATGATTCCCCGCGGGCGCTGGCCATCTGCGGAGCCCTCACCTCCATCCTGACCGGCGAAGCCTATGCCGCCTCCGCGGAAATGGCGGCGGCGCTCGGCCCGTTCCAGGGGTTTCAAAAAAACCGTGATCATATGCTGCGGGTCATGCGAAACCACCGAAGGGCCGCGTATGGCGCCGCGGTTGAAGAATACGAACACCTGACGATTCCGCCCAAACCCCTTGATCCGGAGTACGCGCCTCCGGCGCTGCTGCATGCCGCGCAAGAAACCTGGGACCGCGTCATCGCATTGGGAGAAGTCCATGGCTTCAGAAACGCCCAGGCCACGGTGATCGCCCCCACAGGCACCATCGGGCTGGTGATGGACTGCGATACCACGGGGATTGAACCCGACTTTGCCCTCGTGAAATTCAAGAAACTGGCCGGAGGGGGCTACTTCAAAATTATCAACCAAAGCCTGCCTCCGGCGTTGAAGAAACTGGGATATTCCCAAGAACAGATCCATGACATTATCACCTATGCCACGGGAACCCGCACCCTGAAACAGGCTCCGTTCGTGAACCATGAATCGCTCCGCGCCAAAGGGTTTACGCCGGAAGCGCTTGAGCGCCTGGAAACGGCCATGGACGGGATTTTTGAAATTCAATTCGCCTTTAACAAATGGATCGTGGGCGAGGATTTTTGCCGGGACGTGCTCGGCTTCTCCGATGCCCAGCTCGACGACTCGCACTTGAACATGCTGGGCGCGCTGGGATTTACCCACGAAGAAATTCTCGCGGCCAATGATTGTTGCTGCGGCACCATGACGATTGAAGGCGCGCCTCACCTGCAAGCCGAACATCTTCCGATTTTCGACTGCGCCAACCGGTGCGGCCGCACCGGGCAACGATTCATTGCGACTCACGCGCATATTCGGATGATGGCGGCGGCGCAGCCGTTTATCAGCGGCGCCATCAGCAAGACCATTAATATGCCCGCGGAATCCGTCGTCAAGGACGTGCGGGAGGCGTACCGCATGGGTTGGCAACATATGCTCAAAGCCGTGGCGCTGTACCGGGACGGTTCCAAATTGAGCCAGCCGTTGAGCGCCTCCGTTGAGCGGACGGAACAGACCGACCGGCACGACGACATCATGAAAGCGGCGCAACGCATGACGGAACGGGTGATGGTTCGGTACCTCGCCAAACGCCGCCCGCTTCCCTCCCGACGGGAAGGCTATACGCAAAAGGCCATGATCGGCGGTCATAAAATTTACCTGCGCACCGGGGAATACGAGGACGGCACGCTTGGAGAAATTTTTCTCGATATGCACAAGGAGGGCGCGGCGTTTCGCAGCCTCATGAATTGTTTTGCCATTGCCATTTCATTGGGGCTCCAGCACGGCGTCCCGCTTGAAGAATTTGTCGAGGCCTTCCTGTTCACGCGTTTCGAACCCAACGGCCCCGTCAATCTCAACGACCACATCAAAATGTCAACGTCCATCATTGACTATATCTTCCGCGAGCTGGCCATTGGCTATCTCGGCAAAAAAGAACTCGCGCAGGTGAACCCGGACGACCTTCGCGGGGATTCCGTCATCCAGGACCCCGAATGCACGGATGCCGAACCGGCCGACCCCAGAACCATCACGACGGCAAGCATTGACCCGGCGGTATTCCCCGCCCGACAGCCAAACAGCGCCACCACCGGCAACGGCCATGGCAATGGGGCGACCTCGCGCAAACTCGAGACCAAACGGGAACCCCTCACCTACACCGCGATGGATACCATGTATCGCAAAGAAGGGTTTGAGGGAGACCCCTGCCCCACTTGCAAACAGTTCAAGCTGGTCAGAAACGGGATGTGTCTGGTGTGCCGCAACTGCGGGGAAACCACGGGGTGTTCGTAAGGTTTCGATATGAGGAAGGAGGAAAAGATGGGAATAAAAACATCTTCTGTAATTTGTCCATATACTGGTTGCGGAAAGCAATTCCGTATAAAAATTACAAGTTACTCAAATTGGCATTCCAGAGAACCGGAAAAATGCCCTCATTGCGGGAAAAAGGTTTCACCATCTAATAATGGTTTCAATCCTTTATCGCTGGAAAAATGACAAGGGAACCGTTTAAGGAAATTGTTTTCAAAGTTCTATTTGTCACAACAGAATCCTACGTTTACTCTCCTCGTCTCTATCGTAATATCGCTTATTTCCCCTTCGCGTCCATCGCGCACCGGAACCCGATGGTCAAATCGTTCGCGTCAATGGGGAAATCCGGTTCGGCGCTTCGCCGGGTGGTCACGGCCAGCCATTTCGGGGGATCTTCCCACGACCCTCCCCGATAAATTTTGCGCTCGCCCTCTTTGGGGCCGGTGGGATTGCGCTCCGCACTCTCTTCGTAATACGTCCGGTCATACCAGTCCGCCACCCATTCCGACGCGTTGCCAGCCATGTGGTAGAGGCCATAGGGGCTTTTTGTTCCCTGCGTCAGGCCATGGCGAATACTCATTCCCGAGACGCCGCTCGTCACCGACGCCAGTGTCACTTCGTAGCTGACCCATCCGGTCGTGCCGAGATTGTAACGCGCGATATCAACAAACGGCTGCATATGCCCCCAGGGATACCGGCGTCCGTCGGCCCCTCGAGCCGCCTTCTCCCATTCGGCTTCAGTCGGAAGCCGCTTGCCCGTCCATGCGCAGTACGCTCTCGCACTGTCCCACGCCATGCCGACGGCCGGACGATCCTTCGCGTTTTCCGAGGCCGCAAAATCATCCCACAAGGGCGGCAGGTCGTGATTGGTCTCATCGAGAAATTTCTGATACCGCTCCATCGTCACTTCAAACTGGTCAATATAGTAACTGTCCAGCCTTATCGTATGTTCGGGACGTTGATTCCTCGCCCCGTTGTTGTCCCCCATCAAAAACTCCCCTTCGGGGATGTTGATCATCGGAGCCCCGTCTTGTCCTTCAATCATTTCAAATTTGGACTCGATCGGAGGTTCGGATGACTCATACGTCCATTCCGCCGCCGCCGGTTGCCAGCCAAGGCCGGCGCCCATCGCTCCAATCACAACGGTCAACCACACTGCACGCTCTTTTTTCCATGGCATGATCATCCTCCATACACCGCTCAACGCCGTCACATTGCAAAATTTCCGTTGGCACACCGGGCCGGGCCTCCGACCCCGGCGTATCCTTTCGGGATTGCCGCTCATTGTACAAAGTGAGGTCGGGGTTCACAACCGGGCAGGGACACCTTGTTCGGGGATGAGACCCGCACCGCACAACTCCCCAAAAAAGAGCCGCTGAACCATGGTTCAGCGGCTGTCCTGTGGTGGTGTCCCCAACGGGATTTGAACCCGTGTTGCCGGCTTGAAAGGCCGGCGTCCTGGGCCAGGCTAGACGATGGGGACACAATCACGTTTCGCGGGAAAAGGAACGAGCGATGGTAACAGAGGATGGGAAATCGAGTCAAACGTCACAAGGACGCCCGCGGGCGTTTTACAACGGCGCCGATACGACAGCGAATGCAAGGCCCGTCATTCCAAAAAGCTCCAGAGCAGGCCCGGGAAGCCAAGCAGGAAAAAGGGTATGGGGTGGGTCAATAAGCCGGATTCTGTTCCATGCCGAATGTTCGACATGGCGGCGACCATGTCTCTAGGGCCTATGTTGCCACAGGCCTCCAGCGACCTACCCGAGAACTTTGGTCGGGCCAACCTTTCCCGAACATCACCGAATCGTCCTCGCAAAAGGAGGCCTGCAATGCGGGACGCGGGTCAGGCCGTTCGGGGCGTTCTCCTATTTGGTCTTGCTCCGGGTGATGCTTACCCTGCCATCCATGTCGCCATGGACGCGGTGGGCTCTTACTCCACCTTTTCACCCTTACCCCGGAAACCCCGCCCATACCGGACAGCGCATCCCGAGGCGGTTTGTTTTCTGCGGCGCTCATGTCGGATCGCTCCGCCTGGGCGTTACCCAGCACCCTGCCCTTTGGAGTCCGGACTTTCCTCTCACCGGCCGGCCTCACGTCCGGCGAGCGGCCGCCTGACCCACGCCTTCATACCCAAAACCATGATACGCCGGACGGGTCATTGAAGCAAGAGGCGGGATGAAAACGGAACGGGGCTTTTCTCGGGGGTACGGCTATCTGTTGCCGCCTTCCTGGGCGACGGGTTCTTCCGCACTCGCGTACTCGTGGGCCGTATCGAGGATTGTTTCATCATACAAAATGCGGTCGCAATAAGGACAGGCCAGCAGTTGATCGGCCCGCTTGACGCTTGCGATCAGTTGCGGGGGAATTTGCAATTGACAACCCTGACAGGTTCCACCAGGAACCAGAACGACCACGGGCAGTTGCAGGGAGGATTTGAGGCGGGTGTAACGATGATAGACCTGTTTGTCCACCGAGCCGGACAGGTCGGTCTTTTCCTGACCGGTCTGCGTGGCCTCGCGCGTCAGGCGCTCGGCCAGGGACTCAAGTTCAGCCTTTTCTTGCTCCAGAGCCTGGGTCAGATCTTGAACAAGTGTCCGGACTTCTTCCAGTTCTTTCCGTTTTTCTTCGGATTGCTCCATGGCCAGGAGAATCTTTTCTTCAAGGGCGTCTTTTTTCTTGTTGGCCAGTTCAATTTCAAATAAATGGGCCTGATATTCTTTATTCGTTTTCAACTCGCCGAGCCGTTCCCGCAGTTTGTTGATGCGGCTTTCGTGCTCGCTCAAGTCCTGTTCACCGCTCCGCCGCTCGGCCGTCATGGTCTCCAGCGACGCCTGAATGTCGTCCAGACGATGCCGCGCCTGGTCAACCGGCAATTGGACCGCATGAAGGCGTTGAGGAATCCGTTGTCGCTGCCGCTCCAGATCGTCCAGCTTGAGATCAAGCTGCTGTACTTGCACTAGACGGGAAAGTTGAAATCTCAAAAAGACCTCTGAACGTCGGCAATGCGGGGAAGACTGACCATGCTTCCTATAGTGTACCTCATGTGCCGCGCAAATAGATAGGGAAAATGGTGGGCCCACCAGGACTTGAACCTGGGACCAACTGATTATGAGTCAGCCGCTCTAACCAACTGAGCTATGGGCCCCGAACGCCCCGCCAACGGGACAGCTCTGCATGACAGGAACCCGGACATACGGCGGACCGGCGGACCCGTGAACGCCGGTTCTCGTCACGAAACGTGCGCAAGGTCACACCGTCGCGGCCCAGCAACGACACGCTTCCCATTGTACGCAAATACAGGCGGACAGGGAAACGACCCCGCGCGGAAGACAACCGTGTCACCGGCCGCTTCTTCTGTTTTTGGGCAACCCGGCTTTTTCCCCGTGTTCTGGAGACAGGGGTCTTTCCCATAACGGCATCCTTACTGCCGGGCGAAGGTGGAAGCGGCCCAACCGGCTTTTCTGACGCGCAACGCTTCAATTTGCGCATTCAGACGGCCCGTGTCCTCGGTTCGCTGCTCTCGTTCGGCGATTCGAAGCTGCGCAATCAGTTCATCCAGGCGCGTTCTCAAATTTCTGTGTTCCAACGCTCTCAAACACCCTTGAATATACTCGTCCTCGTTGTCAAAATCTGCGACGGATACGGCCAACTCCGCGACCGAATCGCGGCAGTCATCGTCCGCATTGGTTTCCGCAAGCAATCCCGGCAAATCAAGACAGCCGTCCGCGCCGAGGCGTTGCACGCCCAGTTCCGCAAGCCGGCGATAGAGAGGAGACCGAAAATCTTCAGGCCGCAGAGCCGTGAGATGGTCCGGGCGTAGCCGTCCTTGCACCATCAGCGAGACAATGGCGCGTTCTTCCCGAAATTCCCTGTGTTCGTCGCGTCCGAGGCGAGCGTGGGAATCCGCCTCGTGAGACCGGCGGCGGGACGAAGAACCGCCTTGCCGGCGCTCGATCAAAGCGGGATAGCGGTCGAGCAGCAGTTGCGGCCTGACTCCAAGCCGCTCGGCGACTCGTTGAATCTGCTCGCTTTTTTCAACGGGATTTGAGCCTTTGGCCACAATGCCGAGCACGGCGTCCACTCGCCGAGTCCGCTCTTCAATCGTCGCGCGGGCCGCGCCTTCCAGGCATTGCGCCACGGCAAATTCCAGCAACGTCACGGCGCAATCCTGCAACGCGCGAAACCCGTCCGCCCCGTAAGCCCGAACGTACGAATCGGGATCATGCCCCTGGGGCATGACCACGACCTTGACCGTGATCCCGCTGTCGCGAAACACGTCCAGCGCGCGCAGGACCGCGCCGGTTCCCGCCGCATCGCCGTCAAAGGTCAGCACGACCGTGGTGACAAAGCGGCGCAGCAAGGCGGCATGACCGGCGGTGAGCGCGGTTCCCAGAGGCGCGGTCACCTGACGAATGCCCGCCTGATATAAGGCCAGCACGTCAAAGTAGCCCTCGACGAGCAACAGGGAATCAAGTGAATGAGCCGCCGCGCGCGCCTTGTGCAATCCATACAGGGAACGTCCCTTTTGAAAGAGCGGGGTGTCCGGAGAATTGAGATATTTGGGCGTGTCATCCGCCAACACGCGACCGCCGAACGCGATCACGTTGGATCGAAGATCGTCAATGGGGATCATCACGCGTCCGCGAAAGCGGTCATACGACCTGCCGGATTTCGAGGCGCCCGGAGAATCTTTGGACACCACCAGGCCCGAGGCCTCCAAATCGGAAGAGGAAGCCCCCTGGCCGGTCAAATAGCGCGTCAGTCCGTCCCACGAAGACGGCGCGTACCCAAGACCAAACTCGTCCACGGTGCCCGGCTCAAGACCGCGACCGGCCAGGTAGTCCAGCGCCGGCCGGCCTTTCCCGGGATCATGAAGATTCCGCTGAAACCAGGTCCGGGCCAGGTCATGCAGGGCGACCAGCCTTTTTCGCTGGCCCGCCTGGACCGGCAAACCCTCTCCGGACGCATGCCGGGGCAGAGAAACGCTCGCCTGTTCGGCCAGCTCGCCGACCGCTTCCAGAAACCCCAACCCTTCCTTGCGCATCAGGAAGGTAAAGACGTCGCCGCCCACGCCGCACCCGAAACAGTAAAACATCTGCCGCGCCGGAGTGACGGTAAAAGAAGGGGTTTTTTCTTCGTGAAAAGGACACAGTCCGCGATGATTGTGGCCCGCTTTCGACAACGTGACATAGCGGGACACCACATCCATAATGTCAACGGAATCACGGATCTGTTGGAGAGTCGCAGGAGGGATTCCAGCTCGTGCCGTTGCCAAGGGCCTTTCTCCGAAGCCTTCGTCCTGACCGCTTTCAGAAGAGCAGTCTATTCACAACTTATTGTAAAATAAAGATTTTTACTCACTATAACAAGGACGACCCGACAAGTCAACCGGAGCGAAACAGGCGCAGGCGCTTACCCGTTTCGTTTGTCCGACGGCTCCCTGACGCCCGAACGCCCAAACCGTTTGCCAAGTTCCCGCTGAACGGCCGTCACGGGAATTTCACAATACCCCAACGCCACGATGGCATGAAAGAGCAAGTCCGCCACCTCATGGATGATGTCGTCCCGGTCGTCGTTCTTCACGGCCAGCGCGACTTCGCCGGCTTCCTCCACAACTTTTTTGAGAATCCGGTCAGGACCGCCTTGCGTCAGGGCCGACACATACGACCCGTCCTGCGGACGGCGCTTGCGCTCGAGAACGACTTCATACAAACGATCAACAATGCCCCCGTTCGCCTCTTCGCCAACCCGATGCGCCGCAACCCCCCGGCTCGTCACTTCCGCCCAAAAGCACGTTCGGGCTTCCGTGTGACACGTGGGGCCTTCGGGTTCGGCTTTGACCAGCAACGCGTCTCCGTCACAATCAAGAAACACGCGTTGACCGCGCAGAACGTGACCGGAGGTCTCCCCTTTTTTCCAGAGCCGCTTTCTTGAACGGCTCCAGAAATGCACGTACCCGGTTTGCAGCGTCAGATCCAGCGCTTCCCGATTCATGTAGCCGACCATGAGAACCGCGCCGTCGCGCCAATCCTGGACAATCGCGGGCACCAGCCCCTGTTCATCAAACCGCACCGTCAGGTCCGGGGGGACGCTGTGTTGTTCAGACTCCATGGCCGTTCACGATCCTCATGGGAAGCCCTCGATTCTTGAGATAGGTTTTCGCCTCGCCGATCCCGTACGTTTGATAATGAAAAATAGAGGCCGCGAGCACGGCGTCGGCCTGCCCCGTTCCCAGGGCCTCATAGAGATGTTCCAGAGTTCCGGCGCCGCCGGACGCAATGACCGGAACGGAGACGGCCTGCGACACGGCTCTGGTCAACGGCAGGTCATAGCCGTCTTTGGTGCCGTCCTGGTCCATGGAGGTCAACAGAATTTCACCGGCGCCTTTCCGTTCCGCGCGCCGCGCCCACTCAAGGACGTTGACCCCCGTGGGGGTGCGGCCGCCGTGGGTGAAAATTTCCCACCGCGCCTCGCCCGCGTGACCGGAAGAAACCCGTTTCGCGTCAATCGCCACCACGATACATTGAGACCCAAAGCGGCGCGCGGCGTCCGTCACAAAATCCGGGTTTTCGACGGCGGAGGTATTGATACTCACTTTATCCGCCCCCGCATGCAGCAATTGCCGAATGTCCTCAAGCGTTCGAATACCCCCGCCGACCGTCAGCGGCATGAACGCCTGCTCGGCCGTCCGTGACACCACGTCCAGCAACGTTCCCCTGTTTTCATGAGAGGCCGTGATGTCCAAAAAACACAGCTCATCGGCGCCGGCTTCATCATACGTCCGCGCGACCTCGACGGGGTCGCCGGCGTCGCGAAGATTCACAAAGCCGACACCCTTGACCACCCGGCCATCCTTCACGTCCAAACAGGGAATGATGCGTTTGGTCAACATCCCTTGCGCCTGCGCCTCACGCGCGGGCCTCGGCCAACGCCGCCGGAAGGTCCAGGGCGCCTTCGTACAAGGCCTTGCCCACAATGACGCCCGCGATCTTGCCCCCCAACTGTTTCACCGCGCGAATGTCTTCCACGCGCGTGACCCCGCCGGAGGCGATGAGCGGAACGGGGCATGCCCGCACCGCATGACGCAACGCCTCCACGTTGGGGCCTTCCAACATGCCGTCGCGGCTGATGTCCGTCAAGATCACCCCGGCGACGGGATACGCCGCCAGGGACGCCAACACCCGGTCGGGCGTCGAATCGGACAGAGCCGTCCATCCCCGCACCGCGACGTTCCCCTGCTTGACGTCAACCCCGACGAAAATGGTATCGGGAAACCGTTCGCATGCCTCGGCGAGAAACGACGGATTTTCCAACGCGGCCGTTCCCAGCACCACCTGCCGGACTCCCCGTGAAACATAGGCCTCGATGGCGGCGACCGAGCGAAGACCCCCGCCCACCTGAACCGGAATGGAAACGGCCCCGGCAATGTCGCACACGTGCTCCATATGGTGAGGGCTCCCGTTGACCGCGCCGTTGAGATCAACGACGTGCAACCGCGGAGCGCCCAAGGCTTCCCATTGCCGGGCCACGGCCGTCGGGTCATGCGAATAGGTCGTCTCCCGGGTCATGTCGCCCTGTCGGAGGCGCACGCACCGCCCGTCTTTTAAGTCAATGGCCGGAATGACCATCATCGGGAACGACCTCTTCGGTTGATGGCGGTGGATGCCCATGCGCCGCCTGGCCGAGGCCACGCGGCGGGAAGACGAACCCGCCGGCTAGGGCTGACCCAAAGGCAGCTGGTGAAGCAGGCGCACCACGCCCCCTCGCGCCAACTCTTCGGCGGTCACAAATATGCCGCTCCGTTCAAAAAACCCCCGCACGTCCTGAATCAACGGTTTCTGTTCTTCAAAATAGTCCCCCGTCCACAACACATGGCCATCCCGGACGCCGCGCAAGCGGAGTTCAAACCCAACGGCGGCCGGAACGGCGCCGAACTTCGTGCCGTCCCGTTCACGATACACGCGAATGACTCCCTCAATGACGGCATCCACCTCCAACCGCCGCCCCAGAAGCTTCGCTTGACGCTCTCCGGATTCGGCCTCCACGTCTCCGTCCCGAAGAATCCGCAGAACGGCGTCGGGCGAAACAACGTGCACGCGGGGATTGAGCTTGAGCCGGGCATACACCATATGCCGGATCTCGTCCGGCACGGAAGCCGGCACGGAAACGGGCGTCACGCGCGAGTTTTGGGACGACGGCGCGGTGGGATCGCCCAGCGGTCGGGGAATCCCGGAACGGTCCAGGTTCGACGACGCTTCTCCAAACGCGTGATAGGCGCCACGAGTGTGCAAAACGCGAAACGGCGCAATCGCCACGTTGGTAACGGTTTGAGGATCAAATTGATGATGAGACCGGACGGTGACGGTGTCAGGGGCGCAGGCCACGCCCCCCGCGCACAGCATGACCGAGAGCGCCGCAGCGAGCGAATACGGCCGGCCGGCCGGAGCCCGAGCGGCGGAGACGGCGGTTACTGCCATGCGCCGAAATTTTTGAGAAGCCGGAGTCCGACCTTTTGACTTTTTTCCGGATGAAATTGACATGCGAAGACCTTGCCTTTGGTCACACTCGACACGAAAGGAACGCCATAGGGCGTTTCGGTGCAGATCACGTCCGGCTCTTCCGGTTCCACGTAATACGAATGGACAAAATACACGAAGGCATCGGACGCGATGCCCTCCAGGAGCGGCATGGGCCGTTTGACCCGAATCGTGTTCCACCCCATATGAGGAATTTTCAGCGACGGGCCGTCGGGCAATCCTGCAGGCAACCGTTTGACTTTTCCCTTGAAAATATTCAACCCCCGGTGCACGCCAAACTCCTCGCTTTCCGAAAAGAGCAGGTGCAGACCCACGCAAATCCCCAAGAACGGTTTACCCTGCGCAATCGTCCGGCGCAACGGATCAATCAGGCCGAACCGTCGGAGATTGTCCACGCAATCGCCAAAGGCGCCCACCCCCGGAAGCACCACATGGGTGGCCCGGTCAATGACAAGAGGGTCCCTGGTGACGACGGCTTGATGCCCGACGGTTTCAAACCCTTTCTGGACGCTTCGCAAGTTCCCCGTTTCATAATTCACAATGACGATCACGGATCACCTCGCCAACCGTCCCGCGGACCGCGCGCCCTCATCGCGACCCGAGAGACCCTTTCGTGGACGGAACACCCGTCACGCGTTCGTCCAGACGAACGGCCTGGTCCAACGCCCTGGCAAACGCTTTGAACACGGCTTCAAGCATATGGTGGGGATTGCGTCCGTACCGGACATTGACGTGAAGATTCAACCCGCCCTGATTCACCAGCGCCTGAAAAAAATCTTCAAACAGGCCGAGATCAAACCCTTTCACGTCCCGATGCGGCAACGCCACATTGTAAACGAGAAACGGCCGCCCGCTCAAATCAACCACGACTTCGGCCAGCGCTTCGTCAAGCGGGACGGAGGCCCACCCAAACCGGCAAATCCCGGCTTTGTCTCCCAGCGCTTCGTTGAGGGCCGTCCCCAACACAAGGCCGACGTCCTCAACCGTATGATGATCGTCAACGTGGGTATCGCCCTCGGCTTCAACCGTCAGATCAAACAATCCGTGCCGCGCAAAGGCATCCAGCATGTGATTCACAAACGGAAGAGGCGTGGCGATCCGCCGCGACCCGGTCCCGTCCAGACCCCATTGCACTCGAATGGCGGTCTCGGAGGTTGACCGGTCCACGTTCGCCCATCGTGGTTTTTTGGAAACGTTCATGACGCCCGACTTTCTATGGAACGGGCATGCGCGTGCAGCCCTTCCATGCCCGCCAACCGCGTGACGTACGGGGTGACGGCTTTGAGCTGTGCCTTGTTATACGCCACGATATTCGTGCGTTTGAGATAATCGTCCACGGACAAGGCTGAAAAAAAACGCGCGGAGCCGCCGGTCGGCAGCACGTGATTGGGACCGGCCACGTAATCCGCCACGGCCGGCGGCGTATGGCTCCCCATGAAAATCGCGCCGGCATGCCGGATCCTGTTCACGTAATCGAACGGCCGGGGCAACAGGACCTCCAAATGTTCGGGCGCAATGGCATTGGCCACGTCAAAGGCTTCCAGGAGATTCGACACGACAAAAATGGCCGCGTAGCGTCCCACGGAACGCGCCGCAATGCGCCGGCGGGGCAACAGGGGCAATTGCGCGCGCATTTCCCGCTCAACCCGCCTGGCCAATGACACCGAGGGCGTCACCAGATAGACTCGCGCTTCTTCATCGTGTTCCGCCTCGCACAGCAAATCGGCGGCGCAATGGGCGGGGTCGGCCGAAGCATCGGCGATCACCAGCAGCTCGCTCGGCCCCGCGATCATATCAATATCCACGGTTCCATACACCGCTCGTTTGGCCGCCGCCACGTACATGTTGCCCGGACCCACGATTTTATCCGCCTTGGGGATCCGCCCGGTGCCGTAGGCCAGCGCCCCGATCGCGTGGACGCCGCCGACCCGGTACACCTCATCCACGCCGGCGATCTCCGCCGCCGCCAGCAAACAGGGATCAATGTCGCCCGATGTCGTCGGGCTGCACATGATCACCCGCCGCACGCCGGCGACTTTCGCGGGAATCGCATTCATCAGCACGGTGGAGGGATACAGCGCTTTCCCGCCCGGCACGTACAACCCCACGACGTCCAACGGCGTGATGAGCTGGCCCAGCTTCACGCCCTTCTCCCGGCTCACCCAGGTCGCGACCCGTTGCTTGCGATGAAACGCGCGGATGCGGCGGGCGGCGAATTGCAAGGCATGGAGATCCTTGCGCGGCACGCGGGCGGATGCCTGCCGAATAGCGTTCTCGGACACGCGAAACCGCGCCGGCGACAAGGTCAGCCCGTCGAATTTTTTGACGTACCGGGCGACCGCGACGTCGCCGTTTCGCGCCACGTCTTTCAAAATGCGTTTCACGCCGTCTTCGATTCCGGCATGCTGACGAGCGGCCCGATTGCAGACGGCGGCCAGCGCCGTTGGGTAGCGTTTCTCGCTGGAAAAGATAATGTTCATGATCCCTTTGATCGCGGCACGGCCCCGGGACGACTGTTGCGGAGCCGGTTCATCATGGCGGTAATCACCCGATGCTTCATTTTCAAACTGGCGCGATTCACAATCAAGCGCGCGGTTGATTCGGCAATGAGTTCCGTTTCCCGAAGATGATGGACTTTCAGTGTCCGCCCGCTCGACACCAGATCCACGATTCGGTCCGCCAGGCCCACCACCGGGGCCAACTCGACCGACCCGTAGAGTTTGATCATCTCGACCGGCGTCCCCTGCTGATTAAAATACCATTCCGTGATGTTGGGATATTTCGTGGCGACGCGAAGCGTTGAGGACAACCGCGTCCGACGATCGGGCCCGTCCAGCGCGGCCACGCAAATCCGGCACCACCCGATTCGCAGATCCAGGGGTTCGTACACGTCCAATTGCTGCTCCAACAAGACGTCTTTGCCCGCCACGCCCACGTCGGCCGCTCCATACTCCACGTACGTGGGAACGTCCGTCGGCCGGATAATCAGAAACGACGCCCCCGACTCCGGCGCGTCGAACACCAGCTTGCGAGTATCGGACAACGGGGACGCCGAGTCCGAACCAAGGTAGCCCGCTTTCCGAAACAAGTCCAGCGTCGGTTCCAGGAGTTTCCCCTTTGACAACGCAACGGTCACCACGTCACTCATGCCGGGATTCCCTCCCGGCGCACCAACGCCCCCAATCCCCGCAGTTTTTCTTCGATTCGCTCATAGCCGCGTCTCACGTGATACATTCTGGCAATCTGCGTGTCACCCGCAGCCCCCAGCCCGGCCAACAAAAGAGCCGCACCGGCGCGCAGATCCGAAGCCATGACCGGCGCGCCCGTTAATCGGCCCAATCCTTTCACAACGGCACGGCGCCCATCAACCGTAATCGCCGCCCCCATGCGCTGCAATTCCGAGACATGAAGAAACCGCCCCTCAAACACCGATTCGGTCATCACGCTCGTCCCGTCGGCCAGACACAGCAAGGCCATCATCTGCGCCTGCAAGTCCGTGGGAAATCCCGGGTAGGGAAACGTGTGCACGTCCCGGGCCCGCAGCCGGCGCGGGGCGTTGATGGTGATCGAATGCGCCGTCTCCGAAACGTCCGCGCCGCAATGCCGGAGCGTCGAGAGGACGGCGTCCAAATGCCCGGGTACGCACCGGTCCACTTCGACCCGACCGCCCGTGACCGCGCCGGCGACCAAATACGTTCCGGTTTCAATGCGGTCGGGCATCACCTCGTGCTCGGCTCCGTGCAACTCCGGAACCCCCTCAATGAGAATGCGTCCGGATCCGGCCCCCTGAATGCCGGCCCCGCGTTTGATCAGGAAATCGGCCAGATCGGTAATTTCCGGCTCCCGGGCCGCGTTGTTGATCACCGTGGTGCCGTTCGCAAGACAAGCGGCCATCATGATATTTTCCGTGCCGGTGACCGTGGGAATCCTGAAGTCAACGCGCTGCCCTTCCATCCGCGCGGCGCGCGCGCGGATGTACCCATGATCCAGGGAGACGGCGGCGCCTAACTTCCGCAGTCCGTCCAGATGGAGGTCAACCGGCCTCGGGCCGATGGCGCATCCCCCCGGAAGGGAGACCGCGGCTTCCCCGAATCGCGCCAACAACGGCCCCAACACCAGAATGGAGGCCCGCATGGTTTTGACCAGGTGATACGGAGCCTCAACCGAGTGGACCGTGGTCGCGTCCACGACCACCCGCCCCTCTTCCCGCGTGATGGACACGCCCAGCAAACCCAGGAGCGTCAGCATGGTGGCGACATCCTGCACTTGAGGCAGGTTGGAAATCGCGCAGGCCCCCTTGCCCAACAGGGTCGCCGCCAAAATGGGGAGCGCCGCGTTTTTGGCGCCGCCGGCCACGACGCGCCCGTCCAGCCGCCGCCCCCCCGTCACCACCAGCCGCTCCATGCCTACTCCGTTCGCTCCACGCAGAGCACGCGCTCAATCCCCGCCTGATCCCGTCGAATGTGCGTCACGGATAACGTGTTCACGCCGCGCACCTTGCGGCACACGTCCCCTGCCTGGTTCGCTCCCATCTCCATGACCAGCACGCCGCCCGGGCGCAACAACGACGGACAGTCGGCAAGCAGACGATCGTAAAACGCCAGGCCGTCCGGTCCGCCGTCAAGGGCCGCAAGCGGCTCAAACGACCGGACGTCCGGCGGCAGGCGATCCAGTTGACCGGATGGAATATAGGGCGGATTCGAGACCATCACGGCAATGGTTCCGGCCAGCGCCGGCGAGGCCAACGGCGCGAGGCAATCGCCCAGGACAAACCGGATCCTGCGCTCAACGCCGTGACGCCGGGCATTGTCCCTGGCCAAACGAAGAGCCGGGACGCTGCAATCCGTGGCATACACGGTTGATCCCGGACGCGCCAACGCCAACGACACGGCCAGACACCCCGATCCCGTTCCCATATCCACCACGGGACCGTCGTCGCCCGGCACGGTCGCGGCCATGACTTCTTCAACGATCAACTCGGTTTCCGGCCGAGGGATCAACGCACCGGGAGTCACCAGAAAGTCCCGACCCAGAAAGGCCTGGACGCCCACAATATACTGCAGGGGTTCCCGCGACGCCCGGCGGCGAAACGCCGACTCCGTCCGTTCCCAATCCTCGGGCGCCACCCTGGCTTGAGGGTCGGCATACACGGTCAGACGCGACAACCCCAACGCGGCTTCCAACAGCCAGAACGCTTCATGGCCGGCATTGGCGACCTCGGCGGCCCGCAGGATGGTCACGCCCCGCTGATAAGCGGACAGGAGGGTGACCGAATCCGGGCCATGACGGGCCTCGCGCGCCTCCGTTGTCATGCCCCCCGCCGCTTCGGGAACGCGATCCCGGCCTTGCCGGTCTCCGGCGCGCGCGCCTCGTTCAACGCGTTCACCAATTCCTGAAGGGCCCCGTCCATGACCGCGTCCAGTTTATGCACACTCAACCCGATCCGATGATCCGTCACGCGATTCTGCGGATAATGATAGGTGCGAACTTTTTCGCTTCGCTCGCCGGTGCCCACTTGCGCGCGGCGGTGTTCGGCGATGGAGGCGCCCCGTTTTTCACGTTCGGCGTCGCCAATGCGCGTGCGCAGGGTCCGCATGGCTTTTTCCCGATTCTTGATCTGCGACCGCTCATCCTGACACGTCACCACCAGGCCGGTGGGAAGATGGGTGAGACGGACGGCCGAGTAGGTGGTGTTGACGCTCTGGCCTCCCGCGCCCGAGGAACAAAACGTGTCAATGCGAAGATCCTTCAAATCAATGCGCACGTCAACGTCTTCGACCTCGGGCATCACCGCCACGGTCGCCGTGGACGTATGAATGCGTCCGCTCGCCTCCGTGGTCGGGACCCTCTGGACCCGATGCACCCCGCTTTCATGACGAAAGGCGGCGTACGCCCCCGCGCCTTCCACCAGCAGAATGGCTTCCTTGATCCCGCCGACCCCCGTCTCGCTGGCATCAATCAACTGCACCCGCAACCCCTGCTTGTCCGCGTAACGCATATACATGCGCAACAACTCGCCGGCGAACAACCCGGCTTCTTCGCCGCCGGCGCCGGCCCGTATCTCGACAAACGAATTTTTGTCGTCTTCGGCGTCTTTGGGATGCAACAGTACCCGCGCCCGGTCTTCAACGCGGGTGCGTTGCGCCTCCAGCGCCTCCAGCTCATCGGCGGCCAGCGCCTTGAGATCGGCGGCCGCATGCGGGTCATGGAGCATTCGCGTGGTCTCGGCAATGTCCCGAAGCAAGGCCCGATGGTCCGCAAACAGCCGGCTGACGTCTTCAATGTCAGCCCGTTCCTTGTTGCGGGCAATCACCAGCGACAGTTGGCCGAGGATCGCTGGGTCCGCCAGTTGAACGGTCAAATCGTCATAGCGACGCGCCACGGCTTCCCATTGGGCAAGCCAACTCTGGCACTGGCGGTTCTCCGTCTTGTCGCCGGACATTGGACAGTCCACTCCCTACCTGGAAGAAAACGTGAGAAAAAATTGAAACGCGCGAGATCGGTGCGGACCGGGCGGGCTAGGCTTTGGCTTTTTTGCTGTACTTTCTCTTAAACCGTTCCACTCGTCCTTCAGTATCAACGATTTTCTGTGTTCCGGTAAAGAAGGGATGACAGGCGGAACAAATATCCACCTTGAAATCGCCTATCGTAGAACGGGTTTTGAACTTCGTGCCGCACGCGCAACTGATCGTCGCCTCGGCATAGTCTGGATGAATGCCTGTTTTCATGGCGCCACGTCTCCCCTGTATGCGGAATCAAATACCGTGTCCGCGTCTCTCTGTGTACCACGAAAGACCGGGCGATGGCAAAGGGCGGAGTTTACCGATTCATTGACTGGAGGAATTCCTGGTTATTCTTGGTCCCTCTCACTTTATCCATGAGAAATTCCATGGCCTCCATTGCCCCCAGGGGGCTTAACACTTTTCGGAGCACCCACATTTTGTTCAGCCGGTCCCCGTCAACCAGCAGTTCTTCCTTGCGCGTTCCCGATTGACTGATGTCAATGGCCGGGAAGACGCGTTTGTCCGCCAACCGGCGCTCCAGATGGACTTCCATGTTTCCCGTGCCCTTGAATTCTTCAAAAATCACGTCGTCCATGCGGCTGCCCGTATCCACCAGCGCGGTCGCCAAAATGGTGAGGCTCCCGCCATCCTCAATGTTCCGGGCCGAGCCAAAAAACCGCTTCGGCCGTTGCAACGCGTTGGAATCCAGCCCGCCGGACAGCACCTTTCCGCTCGGAGGCGCAATCGTGTTGTAAGCGCGGGCCAGCCGGGTGATACTGTCAAGCAGGATCACCACGTCGCGTTTGTGCTCAACCAACCGCTTCGCCTTTTCCATCACGATCTCGGCGACTTGGGCATGCCGTTGCGCCGGTTCGTCAAACGTGGAACTGATCACCTCGGCGCCTCTGACCTGCCGCTGCCAATCGGTGACTTCTTCCGGGCGTTCGTCAATCAGCAGGACAATCAGCAGGCTCTCCGGATGATTGTGCAAAACAGCCCGGGCCACGGCTTGCAACAGCATGGTTTTCCCCGTTCGCGGCGCGGCCACGATGAGTCCGCGCTGCCCCTTGCCCATGGGCGAGACCAGTTCAATCACCCGCGTACAGTATTCCTCCGGGTCAAACTCCAGCTCAATGCGTTCCTCCGGATAGAGCGGCGTCAGGTTATCGAACAGAATTTCATCGCGCTGCAGGTCGGGTTCGTCGTAATTAATTTTTTCGACTTTCAACAGGGCAAAATACCGCTCCCCGCCTTTGGGAGGACGCACTTGACCGGAGATAATGTCGCCCGTTCGGAGGCCAAAGCGGCGGATTTGAGAGGGCGAGATATAGATATCGTCGGGGCCGGGCAAATAATTTGAATCCGGCGCGCGCAAAAATCCAAAGCCATCGGACAGGGTTTCCAGCACCCCTTCGCCGACGATGACCCCGTTTTGCTCCGCCTGCCCCTGCAAAATGGCAAAGATCAATTCCTGCTTTCTGATGTTTGTGGCCCCTTCAATATTCAACGACCGGGCCAGTTCCGCGAGGTCGCCAATGGATTTCTGTTTTAATTCGGCGAGATACATATCCTTACACTCCTGAGGTGGGTGGGGAGAACGACGAGCGGGCGTATCCCCGTTGTCAAGCGGTGGACGAATGGCTTCGGAAGCGCCGGACGCGCGCTTCCCTGTTTCGGTCTCTTCGGGTTGTGTCTCTTTCATAGTTCGCTCCGGTGGTCGGCGGGCAATCGGTGATCATCCAAACGGCAAACGACGCGATGACGGGCACGGACCACGGCCATTCGACCGTCTGTCAGACAGTTCACCACAAGAGAGTTGTCGCAGGAAACCCGTTTCCCATGTTTGTAAGACGCCCGTTGGTGTTTGGTGTTGTGAATTGGATGATGGAAACAGCGGAGTGACAATCTGTGGAATTCAAACACTCATGCGGGAAGAAGTAACGGCCTCTCTCATTCGGAAGGTATGATGTTCTTGTATAACATGGATCCGCCGGTTGTCAAGCGTTTCTTTCAAGCGGCGGTTCCTGACACGCCCGCACCGGGTTTGCCATGCCGCCATTGTTGTGATACATGACAACGAGAAACGGGCAGCCCCGGCTCTCAAACCCGCAAACGGCTCGTCACCCGCTTGAACCATGGCCAAACACGAAGAATCCTTTTCACACAGGCGGATGTTTTCCTTATCCGAGGCGACGGCGCTGATTCCCCAGCTTGTGGCGCACCTGACCAAAGCCAAAGAAGGCAAAACCGTCCTGATACGCACCAAAGAGGAAATCAAAAAAGCGAGCGCCAACGCGCAATACGGCGGAGGCAGCTCCGAAGGCCCTCGCTACATCAAAGCGCTTGAAGAGATTTACGAGAGCCTCAACGGCATTCATGAAATGGGCGTGCTGGTCAAAGACCTGGAAAGCGGCTTATGCGACTTCCCGCATCTTCTGGAAGGGCGAGTGGTCTATCTGTGCTGGAAGCTCGGCGAAGACACCATTGAATGGTGGCATGAAATTGAAGACGGATACCGGGGCCGACAGGCGCTGTCCCGGGAACGGGCGTAACCCGCGGCGCGGCTCGAACGGACTTGCGATCCCGTTCAACGGCGGGCGGACGCCAGCTCAAGAATCGTCGTCCATTCGTGTTCCCGAACCGGCTGCACGGACAGGCGAGAGCCTCTTCGGAGCAGCTCCATCCGTTCCAGCCCCCGTACCTGCCGGAGCCGCTCCAACGAAAGCGGCGCGCGGAACACGCGGCGCAAGCGCACGTCCACCATCACCCATCGCGGATTCTGCTTTGAACTCTTTTCGTCGAAATAAACGCTGCGCGGCCTCCAGGCAACATAATCGGGATACGCCGCCTTGACCACCTCGACAACGCCGACAATCGCCGGAGGCGCCGCGTTGCTATGGTAGAAAAAGGCCGGGTCGCCGACGGCCATGGCTTTCAGAAAGTTGCGCGCCTGATAATTTCTCACGCCTTCCCAGCAGGTTGTCCGGCCGGGTGAACGCGCCAAATCATCAATCGAAAACGTTGCAGGCTCCGATTTCAGCAACCAGTAGTTCGGCACGGCCGAGCCTCCTCCCTCTCAAGGCGTGGTCCCCGGCGGCATCCTACCGCTCCCGGCGAGGCGATTCAACGGACGCGCCGCGGACGCTTGTCGAATTTCCGTCAAACATGCTAAGTCCCCGTTGACGCAAAGGAATCACCCGATGGCCTCCATACAGACGTTCTACCACGACCTCGCCCGCATGGCGCCGGAAGAAGCCCTGCTCGTCATCGCCGTCGCCTCGGCCGCGATGTTTGTCGGAACCATCCTGCTGATTCCCCTCATCGTGCTTCGCCTGCCGGCGGAGTATTTTCTTCGCGATGAAACACGCGTGTGGATGGCCGGCTACCATCCGGCGCTGCGCGGCGCCGGCCTGGTCGTCAAAAACATCGCCGGCCTGATCTTTCTTCTGGCGGGAATCGCCATGCTCGTCCTCCCGGGGCAGGGGCTGCTCACCATGGTCATCGGCGTCTCCTTGCTTGACTTTCCCGGCAAACGCCGCGTCGAGCATCGGCTGCTCACGAAACCCATGGTCTTTCAAGCCATGAACCTCATACGGCAGAAATTCGGCAAACCCGCTTTCTCATCTCCGGAGCCGGGAAGAGGCGCACGAGGAGACAGGGACAGGCCAAACGACGGGCGGAACGGGGCGCGGGACGCGCCATGAAGCCGGTGCGCCTCGTCGCGTGGATGGCGGTCTCCCTGTTGTGCGCCGTCTCGTTCGGCTTTGTCACCGGACTGGTGAATCCCGGAGAAAAAGTCAACGGACTCTGGCTTGTCACGGCCGCCGGCTGTTTTCATGTCCTGGCCTACCGCTTCTACGGACGGTTTCTGGCCCGGCGGGTCATGGAACTGGACGACCGCCGCCGCACCCCGGCCTTGCGACTCCGGGACGGCATCAATTATGACCCCGCCAACAAATACGTGTTGTTTGGGCACCATTTCGCCGCCATCGCCGGAGCGGGGCCGTTGCTGGGTCCGGTGCTGGCGGCGCAGTTCGGGTTTCTGCCGGGGTTTCTCTGGATTGTGGTCGGAGCCGTGGTGGCCGGCGCCGTCCAGGATTTTGTCATTCTTGTCGGGTCCATGCGCCGCAACGGCCGATCTCTCCCGGACATCGCGCGCGCGGAGATCGGATGGGTCACGGGAACGGCCACCGCCGCGGCCGTGTTCTTTATCGTCATTGTGGCGCTGGCCGGCCTTGGACTGGCCGTGGTCAACGCGCTCGTTGACAATCCCTGGGGGGCGTTTACGATTGCCATGACAATCCCCATCGCGCTGCTCATGGGCTGGTATCATCACCGCGTGCGGCCCGGGCGCGTGGGAGAAATGTCTCTCATGGGCGTCGCGCTGCTTGTCCTGTCCGTCGCGCTGGGCCACACGGTGGCGCATTCGGACCTGGCGCCCTGGTTGACCTATGACCGAACCACGCTGGTCTGGCTGCTGGCCGGCTACGGATTTCTCGCCTCGGTGCTCCCGGTCTGGATGCTGTTGGTGCCCAGAGATTACCTTTCGACGTTTATGAAACTCGGAGTCATCGGACTGCTGGCGGTCGGCGTGATGATCCTGGCCCCCGACATTCACATGCCGAGAGTCACCGGTTTCATCGCCGGCGGCGGGCCGATTATCCCCGGCCCCCTCTTTCCCTTTCTGTTTATCACCATCGCGTGCGGAGCCATCTCCGGATTCCATTCCCTCGTGTCGTCGGGCACCACGCCGAAACTCATCGCCCGCGAATCACAGGCCCTGGTGGGCTACGGCGCGATGCTGCTGGAAAGTTTTGTCGGAGTGGTGGCGTTGATCGCGGCGTCCCTGCTCATCCCTGGCGATTATTTTGCCATGAACACGCGGCTGTCGGCGGAGACGCTCGCCGCCATGGGCTTCCCCGTGGCGAACATTCAGGCGCTCTCGCAACTCGTGGAAGTGGACGTCGCCGGCCGGCCCGGAGGTGCGGTGTCGCTGGCCGTGGGGATGGCCTCGATTTTTTCCGCCCTGCCGGGCATGGCCGGGCTGATGGCCTACTGGTATCAATTCGCGCTGCTGTTTGAAGCCCTGTTTATCCTGACGACCATTGACGCGGGCACACGCGTGGCACGATACCTGGTGCAGGAAACGGGGGGGCATCTGTACGCGCCGCTCCGTGAAATCAACTGGTGGCCCGGCGTCGTGGGCGCCAGCGCGTTCGTGGTCGGCGCGTGGGGCTGGTTAATCGGCACGGGAACGATTGCCACCATCTGGCCCATGTTTGGAGCGGCCAATCAATTGCTGGGAACCCTGGCGTTATGTATCGGCACGACCCTGCTGATCAAAATGGGCAAAGCCCGCTACCTCTGGGTGACGGTGATTCCCATGGTGTTCGTGGGCGTCATCACGCTCGCGGGCTGCTATGAATTGTGGTGGATCTTTGCGGCGCGCGCGCAAGCCGCCACGGACACGATGGCGTTCGTGACGATGGCGCTCAACGCGGCGCTGGTGGGCGTGGTCGCGGTACTGGCCTGCGTGGTCCTGACCGACAGCGCGATAAAATGGTACCGGTCTCTCGTCCTGAAAGAGCCGTATACGACCTCGGAATTCTTTGAAGGCGCGGATGCCGCGGACGGCCCCGGCGTTCAGGGGATACAACTCCCGACGGGCAAATGCTGTTAGCAGGCCCCCCCGTACACGGGCACTGAAAAAAGGAGACGACCCGATGGCCGAGACGTCCTCGTTTGATATCACGTCCACGGTGGAGCGGCAGGAAGTCAAAAACGCGGTTGATCAAACCATGAAAGAACTCGGCCAGCGCTTTGATTTCAAAGGCTCCCGCGCACACGTCGCGTTCAACGAAAAAGACAGCGTCCTGCAGGTCGAGGCGGACGACGACTACAAACTCAAGGCGGTCCTGGACGTCCTCAAAGGCAAATGCGTGAAACGCGGCGTGTCGTTGAAAGCCCTCACCTACGGCAAGGTGGAGCAGGCCCTCGGAGGGACCGTTCGGCAACCAATCACCATTCAAAACGGGATCGCGGACGACAAAGCCAAAGCCATCGCAAAAAGCGTCAGGGAAAACAGGTTTAAGGCCCAGGCGCAGATTCAAGGCGATCACCTGCGCGTGCAGAGCAAAAGCAAAAACGAATTGCAGGCCGTCATCGAGTTTCTCAAAGGACAGGACTTCGGCATTGACCTGCAGTTCGGCAATTATCGCTGAACCAGGCCCCGCATCCCCTCGCCGCCCGCGGCAACGGCGTCCCCGGCCAACCACGGCGTTGCATCCATGCCGGTCATTCGGTAGTGTGCGAGCTGGCACGAATCCCATCACCATGAGAAAGGATGTTGTATGACATTGCGTTTGTTGCTGCTCGCCGTCTGGCTGGTGTTGCCGGGTTGCCAAAACTTCAGCCTGCCGGAATTGAGTCTGCCGACCATCACCATGCCGCGCATCGGATTCGGCGAAGAACCGGAACCGGTCATCCCCGTCTCCGTGGCCTACGCCTTTGACGCGAGCGTGACGGAAGCCCGCATCGAAACGCAGGCGTGCGGACTGCCGTTGACGCTGAACTCGGGAGAGATTATTCCCCAGGCCTTTCTCGCGGCGGGACAGAAAAAATTTCAGTCCGTCTCGGCCTACGAAGGCGCCGGCGAAGCGGTGCGCGCGGCGCAGCCGAACGATCTCACAGTCCAGATCGGCCTGATACATCAATCGTTGGAAGAAGTTGACCGCATCGCGGAAGAAGACAACTACCTGGTCTTTCTCAACCTGCAACTTCAAGCCGTGTTCCTTGACCGGGACGGGAAGGAACTGGCCCACACCCCGCTCCGGTTCAGCGGCCAGATGCAAATCTGGGCGCCGGCCCTCACCGGTCAATCCATTTCATGCGCCACCGGACAGTACGATGAAGCCATCAGGAGCGCGGCGCAAGAACTGGCCGGCCAGCTCACGAGCGTGGTGCCGGACTTGCTGGTGAACGGCTCGCCCCAGTCGCCGGCCATCGCCGGACGGACGGACGCGCCGGCGGCGCCGGCGTCCCTGACGTTTCGCACCAGACTGAAGGACGCCAACGACAATCTGATTCTGGAAGCCGGAGAAACCATCGTACTGGAAATAGAAACCGCCTATACAGGCTCCCGCGCACTCGCGTCCGCGCAGGCCAACCTGACCGGAAGCGCGGTTCTCGTCAAAGCCTTTTCCGGCATCACCCCGCTGCCCGTCGCCCTCGGCGCGTTTCAGCCCGGAGAAACCAAAACCACGGAGATTCGGGGCCGCATGCCTCTCACCGTGCGCGAACCAACGGGAGAACTCGTGGTCACGCTGACCCCCGGCGAGGGAACGCCCATCGGGTCGCACCGTATTCTCGCGCCCCTGCAGGACAACCGCCCCGTCCCCGCGACCGACGGACGCCCGGCCGTCGCTTCGCAAGCCGGCGCCCCCATCGCTCCGCCGCCGGTACGCGAAGAACCACCGGTACGCGAGGAAACGCGTCCGGCGGCGGCGGACTACGCGGCCATCCTCGTCGGGATGAACGCCTACCGGGACGACTGGCCGGACGCCTATCGCACCCCGGCCGGACACATGGAGGCCGTGCGGGACATACTGGAAACGACCGGCACGTTCACCGGCCCGAACATTCGCGTCCTGAAAGGCAGCCATGCCGCCAAATCGGACGTTGAAGAAGCGCTGTTCACCTGGGGGCGGCAACGAATCGGCGCGGACTCCGTGCTGCTGGTGTATTTTTCCGGACAGGCCGTCAAAAACCCGGAGAGCGGGGAAGTGTATCTGGTGCCCTATGAAGGCTCGCCCGACGCGTCGGCCAACCGGCTCATGTCTCTCCGCGCGCTTCAACGCGCCCTGGGGACGTTTGAGAATCGGATGACCCTGCTGCTTCTCGACGCGCCCCTGCTCCCATGGGACAACACGCCGGCGAGCGGCCCCGGCGCCAAGGGGTCCAGACCCGCTCGCTGGGACGGCGGACTGCCTCGGCGGGACAATTCCCCGGTCATTCATATTCGCAAAATTCCCGGACGCGGGGACGGCGACCCCGCCGGCGTCTTCGCCGGGCTGTTCGGCGGCACGGAACACGCCGTCACCGTCGGCGAATTTCTGAAAGGCGCGTCCGACGTGAGCGAGATCACCCCGACGCTTCCGTCCTCCTCGCCGGTGTTTGATATTCCGCTCGCGCAGGAAATGGCCGGAGCCGACACCAATGAACCCGTGTTACCGGAATCAGCGGAACCCGACGCCGCAAACCTGAAGCCGGTCACAACGAACGACCTGTTACCGGAACCCACGACGCTGGAGCCGGTGGTCTCGGAACCTGTGATACCGGAATCTGTGATCTCGGAGCCGGTGATACCGGAGCCTGTGGTCTCGGAGCCGGTGGTCTCGGAATCGGTGATACCGGAATCGGTGATACCGGAATCGGTGATACCGGAATCGGTGATACCGGAATCGGTGATACCGGAGCCGGTGATCTCGGAGCCTGTGGTACCGGAGCCTGTGATCTCGGAATCTGTGATCTCGGAGCCGGTGACACCGGAGCCTGCGATACCGGAGCCTGCGATACCGGAACCTGTGATACCGGAACCTGTGACGCCGGAGCCTGTGACGCCGGAACCCGTGATACCGGAACCTGTGGTCCCAGAGCCTGTGATACCGGAATCCACGACGGGGGAACCTGTGACGCCGGAAGAAATAGATCTGTCAAACGGGCAATGAACAGTGGTTTTGTTTTGCATTGCGACGTCAGTGACAAAGACTTTTCAGGCTATCCTGGCGAAGAAGATTTTTGATACAGTAAGCGGGGCTGAACGTGTTCGGCCTGCATAGAACTTGAAACAGGGACACTGAAATGTCTCCTCCTGTTGATACAGTCACGATGGCCTTATCCGGAGACGGTCCGGTTCCACTCAGGAAATTCGCACAGGCCATTGAGCATTTTTACGATCTTCTCCAGGCTCTCACGCAAGAGGCCGGCGATGACTCAATTGACTGGGTGATTGACAATTTAGAGATGGGCAGCGCGGTGGCAACAGCGAAAGGCACGGGAAACCCGGAGCGCGTGGCCACAATCGTTCGCTCCTCGGCCAAGGTTGCGACAGACCTGGCGCAAAATCGTCCTATCCAACATTCCAAAAAAGTTCAGCAAGCCGCGAAAAACCTGCAAAGCGTGATTGACGGCAAAGTGACTTCTCTCCGATTAGAAACATCTGAAACGGAAGCCGTTGTCATTTGCCATTCCCGGATTCCCGAGTTCGTCGCTACCACTGGCCCCATGTCGGCAGCATTCGGGACCGTGGAGGGACGCATCCAGACTTTGACGAACAGAGGAGGATTGCGCTTTACCCTGTATGATTTGCTGAATGATCAAGCGGTCTCTTGCCATTTGGAAGAAGGCTACGAAACGATCATGCGTCATGCATGGAGGAAATTAGTCATGGTGACGGGATGGGTCAGTCGAGACCCCTTGACCGGTCGGCCACGTTCCATCAGAAACGTGAAAGATGTTCAGAGCATGCCCGAAGAAACCGGGGACTACCGTGATGCCAGATCGAGTGCTCCTTCATTGACAGCCGTCTCCCCGGAAGAGGCCATAAGAACATTGCGAGATGGCTGATCCGCCGAAGCCGGTTTATTGGGATGCAGCTGTATTCTTGTCATATATTAATGGCATGGAAGACAGACTCCCCCATCTTGATTCACTGCTTGAACAAAGCGGCAAGGAAATTCAAATAATTACTTCAACGATTAGCATGGTTGAAGTGGCTTTCGGAAAGGTGGAGCAGGATCAAAAAGCGCTTGATGAAAATGTAGAGGGTCAAATCAAGAAACTGCGGGCAACGAAGTCTCCCATCAAGCTGATAGAATTTTTCCCGAACATTGCGGAACGTGCGCAAACATTAATGCGCCATGCTATTACCCAAGGATGGAAACTCAAACCAATGGATGCCATTCACCTCGGCACGGCACAATATCAGGGATGTGAGGTTTTTCATACATATGATGAATCTCTTCCGAGATTTTCAACCCACCTTGATATGAACATTAGCAAGCCCATATCAAGATAACCCCAAACATCCATACTGGCTTTACCTGCACACGACACACGGACCCAATTCCACACTGGCCCGTGACCACGGACAACCCGTCAAACGCGCAGTAAACGGGGCGGCTGTACGCATCAGGGCACACTTGACCTCGCTAACGATAACAGACGGTGTGCGTCAGAGCAGGCCGACGAATTCATCCATCGCTTCGCGATAACGCTCCAGCGGCCCCGGATTGAGCTGAGTCCAAGTTCCACCCAAATCATATCCTTTGACTTCGAGCTGGCTGATCGGCTGACCGCGATAGGATGCAACGATGGCGGCGGTCTGCGCGTCGGGAATATGGCAGAACATATCGCCTGGCAGACGGGAAAAATTGTCTGGCTGACTGGCATACTGAACTTGGGCCGTTGTTTGGATGACTTCGAACATCGCCATAAATGCGCGCGCCGGTATGTCGGCATATATAGTGGAACGGTTCATCGCCATAATGTGAATTTTCGGCACGGTCATGGAAAACATTTTTGCCTTGGCACTGAAATTCGCTTGCAGATACTGCGGCGGCACTCCGTGGCCATAGACCAATTGCGAAACATTGCGAATCCCACGCGCCGAAGAGCCGTCGGCCGTACACGGAACAATCAGGCGGTCCGCCGCGAGAATCGCCTGCTCGGTATAAGACGAAAAACTCGGATTGCAGTCAATAAAAAACACGCACTCGCGACCGTGGAAATGCCGCTGCACCGCGTCTTGCAAGTCAATAATCCAGGAATGAACATTACGCCAGGCACCTTGGGGAATAGCCTGCACCGCGATGGCGTTGATGGTTTGCACCTGCAATTCAATTGATGGGTCCCCGGCAATTAAATAGATATTGTCGGGTACGTGCCCGTTGGAATCTTTCACTTTGATCAAAAAATCCGTCTCGGTTCCTGTTTTTTCATGGGGACTCATAATACGTTGGTGATAGTAGCCGCCGATGGTCTGCGGTCCAGCCGGTTTGTCCAGCAGTGTCCGCAATTTTCCGGATCCGGCACCGTTGCCACCGAGAAAAATCTCGCTGACATTCGCCTGTGGACACATATCAATAACAATCACCCGCGTTTGCGGATTACGAAGCGCGAATTCAGAGGCAACGGCAAAGCAGAGAAAGGTCTTGCCGACCCCGCCCTTGTTATTCCAGAAAGCATATTTCATGGCACTCTCCACACAACTGTTCCTGCACCTCACATATAACCATCTTATTTATGAATGATAATCACAAACTGCTCACGAAGACAAGCCCATCGTTCAGCGAAAAAAATCCCCGCCGAGGGTTGAGCCTTGGCGGGGATTTTAGAGAACCGGGGATTAAAGCTTCTTAGAAGTTAATCCACAGTTGGGTGTAGCCCCAGCTTTCCGAGCTTGGATCAGCTACTCTTTGAGCTGTTACTGCTCCGTTCTCAACAAAATCTCCGGGGAAGAACACGCCTCCACCGACCTGCCAACCTACGTGATTGCCGGGCGTGAAAAACATGGTATAGACTACGTCAATCTCCTGGCCTAAATCATCCTCGGTGTTGCCATCGGCCGATCTCATAAAGACGGTTTGAGCAGCACCATACCAGTGGTCACTCTCTTCATTCAGAGCAAACCAGTGTCCACTGACGTCAAGGTGACTGTCCTTGGTCGGCCGCAGTTGCAGGCTGGCCGAATAATGCACCATGTTTTTCCAGGACATGCGATCCATGTAGCCGAAATGAATGTGGTTGGTGGGATACAACTGATCAAAGCCACCCCATTCACCCTCCGTACCATCATTTCCTGACGCGAGGTTGAATTCGCCGCCGAGACGAGGCTGCATGGGAACCGGCAACGTCACGCCCCCGTCAATGTGGAAGGCATAGGCTGAAATATCCAAGTCCCGACCCACACTTTCGTTAACGCCTATCTCCCCCAACTGATAGTACCCTTCAACCGTGGCATCCAAACGGGTACCGCCCATGAGGGACATTTTCTTGACCGCCCGACCGCCAAGGGTATGACGGGACTGGTTCCCTGGACGAGGCAAATCTAAGTTGGTACCGTTAGTAGCAGCAGCAATGCGACGGTGAGTCCCACCGTTATGCCAGATGTAGGTGGGTTCCACGGTAAAGCCCATGACCTTCATAGGCGCACGGACATAGATGATATCGGAATCCGCGTTCCCATCCGTTCTAGTGAGATTATTAGAAGCAGGATTGTTAGCCTCTGGACCCGCACCACAACCACCTGACGTCACACTATTACAGTTGGTCTCATCCACCCGCAACCAGCCAGCCTGCAATGAGACGGCGGAGTTCAACTTGTAATTCGCCGTCACGCCGTCAAATGACCATCCCACGTTGTTCCAGTCAAAATGCCCGAACATCCGATGGTTGCCCCAGACCACCATTTGCCGTCCCGCTTTCACGGTGAGGCCCGGCATCGCGAAGTTCCGGATCAACATAAAGGCCTGACGGGCAAAGAGGGTGCCGTCGGATGAGTTGGGGTCTCCTCCCGCACTATTCAGACCTGAACCCCAGTTCTTGGAGTATTGCGGTTGGAAGAAGAACACCACGTCCGGCGACACGGCATAGTGGAAACCCAGCCGCGTCCATTGCTGTACGAAAAAGCTATTATTCTGCCCGGCTGTGAACCTGATGTTGTTGCGCAGTTCCGGACGGACACGAATATCGCCGGAAATGGTCAGCTTGCTCATGTCAAACATGCTGCTGGTCGGCGGATCAAATTTGTGATACGGAATCAGATCCGGAATGGCACGCGGCACCGCCGGTACGGCCGAGTTCTTGTCCGTGGCCGGGGTGGTTTTCGCGGCAAATGCCGGAACCGATGTCATCGCCGTCAGCAAAACGGCTAATGTCATCAACGGGATACGTTGCTCTCTCATTGCTCTTCCTCCCTCTTGGTTGGTTCTTATTGGACGGCCGAGTACGATGATTTCTTTTCTCTACGCCACTTTTCTGGTTATTCTACACGATTTCCATTGACAATAGCAACCATTATTTTCGCCGATTCCCGTGACGGGTTTTGCGGCCTCTCGCAGGATTCACGGCACGCGGGAACGGTTACACCGACGTCTGCCCTTCGCGGCCGCCGCCCGGGGATGCCGCTTCTCCCACTCCTTTGATGGTTTCTTCGGCTTCTTTCATGGACGACGTCAGGTCCTGCTCGGCCATTTTGACTTCCTGCTGAATCATATTCACTTCCGGCTCAACGGACTGTCTCAAGTCATCCGCCGTTTCCTTGAACCCTCTGACGGCTTTCCCCACCTGCTTGCCGATTTCAGGTAATTCCTTCGGCCCGAACAGCAGAAAGGCAATCACCAGGATGATGAGGATTTCCATGCCTCCAAGGCCAAACATGGTGTTCGTCCATTCCTAACCCTGCCGGGGTTCCTGCGCCTGCGATGCGGGTTGCGGACGCTCTCCCACGGGTTGCTGCGCCGATGGTGCGGCGGTGTGCGCCGTCGGCGGCTCGGCTAACTGGCCGGGCTGCGGGGGTGGAGCCGTCTCGGCGGCGGGTGCGCCCTGGCCCGCGGTTCCCGCGTCATCCGGCTGCGGCGTGACGTCCATCGCGTCCGGTTCATGGATGGATTTCTTGAACCCTTTGATGGCTTTGCCCAGCCCTTCTCCAAGTTGCGGAATCTTCCCCGCCCCAAAAATAATGAGGACGATGAACAGGATGAGCAGTAATTCCATCCACCCAAAGGAACCAATCATGCTTAACCCTTTCGCGCTTCCGATTCTTTGTCCATGAGGGCACACATACTAAAGATTCGGGGTATTCTACTTGAATGTTTTCAGGAAGTCCAGAGGCTAATTACACGCCGTTCATGCGGGATTTTCATGGGTCTGACGGGCCGGGGACGCCTGTTGGGATACAAAAAGCCTCCGGGACCGGCATTTTCGTTATCTGACATCTGAACATGCGTACGGCCGGAGGCGGTATGTTACGGGTTCTTCCGGGGTGCGTGGCGGTCCACGTCTTGGTTAGCCGTCCGTTGCTGTAGCCGCTCGGCATAGCGACCGGCTAAGTCCGAGGCCTGTATTCTCTGAGACAATTCCCTTCCATAATCCGACAACATGGTGGGACTTGAGGAAACGAATAGCGGTTCCCCAAAGCGATGGACGAGAAATCCATACACTTTATGCACCTTTTCGGAGAGCTTATCTATTTTTTCCGTCAATGAAGGAATCTTTTTTATTCCATCATTGACACCTCTTGCCCACCATCCCAAGGCAAACAGCACACCGGCGCATACAACAATAATCGCAACGATATTGCCCGAAAGGAAGACGGTTACCGCCCTGTAAACCGCATCATTCATTGAAAGACCGTCAGGTCTCCCGGCAGGTTACTCGCGCCCACAAAACACGGGGCAACGCCATCCGAAAACAAGAAAAGAACGAGCAAGAAAAAGGCCGGACTTCCTCTCCATACTCTCACCCATGCCACATCCCGCTTATAGCGACCGCCAACAGGATTTGTCAATAACCCGCGTCGCCCAACAGACAGGTCAATGGGGCTGGACAGGTCAGGCAACACGGGCCGTATGCCTTGACCACTCTTTCGCCATGGAACATCGGCCGGCGGGGGGGGCGTGCCGGGGGCCTACCGCTCCGGCCCCGTGTCCATTTGGAAATGGAAATAGTCAACGGGCTGGGGCGGAGCCGTCAAGGCGTTGCGGATGCCGTGCCGGTCGTAGCCCAGGGCTTCCAGTTGACTCGCCGCGCTCATGACTTCCTCTTCCGTGACGTAGGCCACCGTATCGGCGATGCCGCCCCCGGCCTGTTGCGCCAGCAGCCGCTCCAATTCCCGGCGAGGCTCGTCGGGGGTTTCGGGCGCGAGGGGGAAGGTGATGGTTCGGTTATAGGGGGCGGCATAGCCGGCGTTCACCGCCTCTATCGTTTTGAGAATCAACCGGTCCACTTCCCATTGTCCGCCGCGCGGCACATGGGGATGGGATGCGAGCACGTCCATGAAACTCATGACGTTGGCGCCCAGGTTGCGGCCGACAAATGCCTTTTGCGGCTCAACCCGCACCCGCCCGCCGACCTGTTTGGCCACGTCTTCCAACAGCGCGAAGTTGACCAGAAAACTCCATTGCCCGCCCACGAGGTTGTAACACGGTTTGTCCGGGTCGTTGAGCACGGCTTCGTCCATGGCCCCCGCGTCAAACCCGCTCAAGCCGAGCGCGTCGGGGGCCATCAACCGGCGCGCTTCGTTGAGGGAGGCGGCCGCGCCGGTATTCATGGGCACCAGCACTTCCTCATTGAAGAGTTTGAGAAAATCCGTGATGAGCCGGCGAAACGGCATGTCTTTGGCCTCAATGGCGCGGTACTCCCGTTCCCACACCAGATCTTCCAAAAAGGCCGGGAGCCGTTGAAGCCCGGCGACGTCGGCTTTCTCAAAGAGGTGAATCAACCCCGCCCAATCGGGAAAGTCCACAAGCCGGGTTTCTTTCAAATTCGGCCGGATGTGTTCTTCCAGCACGTCCCCGGCCTTCCGCAACAGGAGTTTGGTCGGCAACTCGCTCCAGAGTTCATTGCAAACAATGCGGTCCACCGAGCCGTCGCGGTACGAGTGCAGATCGTGCACGGCGGCGTGAACGAACTGAACGCGGTCCCGATGCCCGGCCAGGTCCGTGTTGTCCCTGGCACTTTCAAGAACGGTTTCCGACGCGTCAATCAGCACGTACCGGAGGCGGGGGTAGAGCGCCGCGTCACGGTCCAGGGCTTGCACGCGGTCGAGAAAACAGGCCGCCAGATTTCCATTGCCGCACCCCCATTCCATAATGGTCAGCGGGTCGGCCGTGGTTCCGGGATTGGCTTGCCGGCGCCGGAGCGCCCGTGTCACGTAGTCCTCCGCCAACGCGTACCCCAGGCGATAATCCGCGGCGGCGAAGGTTTGGTAGAGTTCCCGCACGCGGTCGCCCCGCAGGCCGTAGAACACGGTGTTCATATGCCGCTGCCAGACGTCCACCGGCGCAAAATCCCCCAATAACTGGGGCAGCGCTTCTTCATTTTCCGCAACGTGCGCAACCATGGATCCGACTCCCTTCGGTCTGTGACCGGGCACGTCCGGCCAGCCCGGTCACGCCCACGAAAAATCGCGGTGATTCTAACAAAGGCGTTTTTCGCCCCGCAAGGGAATGTCTCCGACTTGATGCAATATACTGGACAGCCCTCTTACCGGCTTGATATATTTCTTGACGTTCCTTTACGGTATGTTATCCGGTTGCTGTTTGGTTGAATGTGAGGGAGGTGCAAGGAGATGGGCGAATTGCTCGCAGTCGAGAAAGCTTTTTGCGATAAGAACAGGGAAAAATTCACGACGCAATACCACGGTCATCACCTTCTGGTATGCGCCGAGGAAGTGTATGGGGATTTTGAGACACGTGAAGCGGCCGTGCTTCGTGGTGTCGAGTTATTTGGGGCCGGACCATTCCTGGTGTGGTCCCCTCTTGAAACGGAAATACGCCTTTCCGCCCCTGCATTGGCCATTGGAGTGCCGTTAGTTGCCGATTCTCAATTATAATTTCCACGCTAAAATCCGCGACCCCAAGGGCAATGAGTATTCCGAACCAGCCATGCCCTCCGCCATGTGTCCCGGCTTGCCTGGCCGGCGCGCTCTTTCTTCTGTGCCTGGCCGGTCAGGGTGCGGCTCAACAGCCGGCCACGGACCCGGCTCCTTTTAGTCCCGACGAAACCCGGCACGGCTTTTTCCAGTTTGAGACGCTTCCTTCCGTTCCGGGGGACGCGGACCCGAAGCCGTTGGACTATTATCAGAATACGCCGCCCGGGCCGCAAGACACCCCGCCCGGCGGACTGTTTCGTCAGATCACCACGGCGCAGGGCTTTGAGGAAGACCTGGATTTTCGGCGCGGCCATCTCTATTCCCCCGTCAGGCCCGCCGAGGTGTTTTCTTCGGACGCGCCGTCGGTGTACGTGGTCTTTCGGGTGTTCACGCATTATTCCTCGTATCACGTCATCGGACGTTTGTTTCCCGAAAACGTGCCGGGGTTCTCCGGGGAAACCTTCACCGACGAAGACACCGCCGCGCTCGCGGTGGAAGACGAAAGCGGCTACCTCAAATTCTTCGCGCCGTCTCAAGACGGCTGGCATCCGGGGTTGTACCGGATTGACATTTTTGCGGGGTTTGCCGCCAATGACCTCACGCACATGGGCGCCCTGCGCTTCACGGTCGCGCCGCGCGCCTGAACGAAGCGGGCCGTGCGCGGTCGCGGGCCCCGTTCGCGCGAAGCGGGTTTGACCCGCTTTGACGTGATTGCATAGAATGAGGGCGTTCGCCGCGCGCGCCGCCGGCTCCCCGTTGACACGCACCCCGGTGTGTTCATCCCGCACGGCACACGCGCGCACGACATTCGACAGACCGGCCCGACACCGCTTATGACGCATGCCCCGCAACCCTGGCTCTCCGTGGTGATCCCCATCAAGGATGAGCGGGACAACTTGCGAACGCTGACCCGTCAACTCACCACGGCCCTGGGCAACATGGAACAGTCGCGCCTCGCCCCGTTTGAGATTGTGTACGTGGATGACGGCAGCACGGATGGCAGCGCCGCGCTGCTGGATGAAATTCGCCGCGACACCAGGGCCGTGCGAGTGATTCATTTTGACCGCAATCACGGGCAAACCGCGGCGTTTGACGCGGGTTTTCGGCACGCCGGCGGCGACTTGATCGCCACGCTGGACGGCGATCTGCAATACGACCCCGCGGACATTGCCGCCCTGCTGCCGCTGACCAGGAATTACGATCTTGTGTGCGGACGGCGGCGGCAACGGCTCGACTCCGCCGTTCGGCGGCTCTCGTCGCGCCTCGCCTACCGGATTCGGAACGCCGTGCTCCGCGACGGCATTCACGATACCGGCTGTTCGCTCAAACTCTTTCGGCGCCGCGTGATTGAGCGGCTTCCCCTGTTCCACAACATGCACCGTTTTTTTCCCGCACTCGCCAGGATGCACGGGTTTTCGGTGACCGAAGTCCCCGTTCACCACTTCCCGCGCATTCACGGGCGTTCCAAATACGGAATCGGCAACCGCCTCCTGGCCGGCCTGTACGATCTCATGGCCGTCCGATGGATGCAGCGGCGCTGTTTCCGGTATGAAATCGTGAACGAGCCGGCCGACGCCGCCTCATGCGACCCGCAATGACTCGCACCGGCACAACCCGTTTCACCGGGAAGGACGGGACGCCCGCCCCCGCGCCATGCCGCGCCCTTCGCGGCCGTTGTCTCGCACGATGAACGCGCTCCTGTCCGGCATGGGCGCGTATCTCGCCAATCTGACGCCGGGGGAACTCGCCTGGCTGGGCGTCGGCTTTCTGGGACAAAGCCTGTTTTTTTCCCGCTGGATTATTCAGTGGATCGCGTCCGAACGGCACGCCGCCAGTCAAATGCCTCTGGCGTTCTGGTACATGAGCCTGGCCGGCGGCCTGATTGTGCTGTCCTACGCCGTCTATCGGCGCGACCCGGTGTTTATCGCCGGACAAGGCATCGGCTCGTTCGTGTATCTGCGTAATCTGATGCTGATTCACGCCAACCGCACGCGCACCCGCGACTGATTCCGCCATGCCGGTTGACACGGACGCCACGCCGTTTTCCACGCGCACCCTCCATCTGCTGCTGCTGTTCGTCTGCGGCTGTCTGTTGCTCGTGACCGGGCTTGGCGACATGGGCCTCACCGACCGCGACGAAGGCAGCAACGCGGAAGCCGCGCGCGAAATGCTGGCCACGGGGGACTGGATTTCTCCCACGCTGAACGGTGAGCCGCGCTACGCCAAACCGGCGTTCACGTACTGGATCACCGGCGGCGCCTATGCCCTGTTCGGCGTCCACGACTTCACGGCCCGGCTGCCGTCCGCCGCGTTCGGACTCGCGCTGCTGTTGCTCCAGTACCTCTTTCTGCATCGGACGTTTGGACCGGCCGCCGCGCTCTGCGGGTCGCTCGTGCTGCTGCTGAACGTGGAATTCACGGGTATTCACCGCATGGTTCTGACCGACCCGGCCCTGGTCTTCTTTACCACGCTGGCCGCGTACGGCTTCTGGCTGGGCTTTCACGGCACGGGCCGCGACCGGCGTTTTTTGTGGCTGTTTTACATCGGCATGGCGCTGGCCATGCTGGCCAAAGGGCCGGTGGGCCTTCTCATTCCCCTGCTCGGCGTCGTGCCGTATCTGACCCTCACGCGTCAATGGAGAGCCTATTTCGCCACCGGCCGGCCGCTGCTCGGCTGGGCCGTCTGCGTCCTCATTGCCGCCCCCTGGTACCTCGCCATGTTTGCCATCCATGACGCAGACTATGCCGTCGCGGTCCAGGCCAATACGACCGGACGATTTGCGAACCCCATGGAAGGCCACGGCGGGACGCTCCTGTTTTATCTCCCCATCCTCCTGCTCGGATTTTTCCCGTGGAGCGGGTTTCTCCCGTCGGCCCTCGTTCACGCGCTGAAGGAATGGCGGTCGTTCCGGACGGGAACCACGGGGGCGGGCGACGAACAGAGGGTGGTGTTCTTCTGCGCGGTGTGGGCGGCCGGTCTCTTCCTGTTTTTCACCCTCTCCGCCACCCGGCTTCCCCACTACGTCCTGCCGCTGTATCCGCCGGCCGCGCTGCTGGTGGCCGCCCTCTGGTCCCGTTTCTTCGCGCAGGCGTCCCCCGCCGGACTGACAGCCTCGACGCGCATCGTCCTCGTCACGGGCTACCTGCTCAGCGGGCTTCTGGTCTCGCTCCCGCTCGTGTACGCAAGCCTGCGGCACACCATCGCGGCGGACTTTCCGGCCGCCGGACAGGTCGGCGTCGGACCCGTGCCGGTTGCGGCGGGCGTGGTCGTGTTGCTGGGAGTGGCGGTCTTTCGGCATCTGATCCGAAAGGAAGCCCGGCGGCCTCAAGCCTTCTGGGCGTTGGCGGGGATGATGGGAACGCTCCTGCTCATCGTGATCCTGTTTGCCTTGCCGCGCTTCGGACGCTATTTCATCAATCCGCCCCAGGAACTGGCGACCATCGCCGGGGTCAATCTCGGCCCGGATGACAGGCTGATTCATTTTGGACGCCGACTGCCGTCGTTATCGTTTTATGCGAAACACCGGGTCCACCACATCAATCCCGGTGAAGACGGAAAGTTTGCTCCGCACCTTGCACAGAACGGCCGCGTCATGATCATCCTGCAATCCCGTCTTCACAAACGGCTGCCCGCGCCCATTTCTTCGTTCCCGCCGGTCCTCCGGCGGTACGGCTTTGTCCTCCTGTCCAGCGACCCGGTGAGCGGTCTGCATTCGGGACAGCCGCGGTTGACCCCGCTAACGCAACGGCGCGACGCCGTGCAGACTCTGGACGACCGCCAGCAACAGCGCCCATAACCCCGTGAGCCGGACTTCGCGCGACACCAGCGGGGCATCCGGCGGGTGCGGGTCCAGTTGTGCCATGATCCACCACGCAACGCAGGCCGTCAGAGTCGCCGCGACGATCCACCATGTCTGAAGACTGACGGCCAGCCCCAGCACGATCACAAGATTGGCGTACACGGGCCGGGGAACCGCTTGACGGGCGGACGGGCTTGTCCGGAATCCCGCCGACCCATGCCCTTGCCAGACCAAAAACCACCGGGCGCCCATCCCTCCCGCACACAACAGCAGCCCCGTCCAGAACATGGCCGCCGCCGCGCCGCTTTGGACCGGCGCGCTGAACGCACTCCAGACAATCGCACACCCGCCCACCACAAACGGGAGGGTGAGCGGCAACGCCCGCACCGCGTGCCGCCGCCATTCCCCCAGGGGGCGCGCCCAGACGTAGCCGATCAGAAAACCCAGCACCGCGCCGCCCAGCACGTCCGTGGGAAAGTGGGACCCCCGAAAAAAACGGCTCAAGCCGACAAAGACGGCTCCGCCGTACCACGCCCATATCCACGCGGGGAAATAACGGGCCAGCACGGCCACCACGGCAAACGAAACTGCGGTATGGCCGGATGGAAACGCATCAAGCCCGCCTTGCAGGGAAGGGCCATGTTCAAACGCATCTTGATGCGCGAAACGCGGACGGGGGCGTCCGATAAGATGTTTGAGGATTTGCGCGGCGATTCCCGCCAGCGCGTGCCCGACCAGCGCGTCCAACCCCGCCTGTCGCCACGTCCGGCTCCGCCGGATCCAGCCGACGCCCCACAACCCGGCGCACAGGGCCAGCAACGTGATCTCGTCTCCCAGCCGATTGCCGATGTTTCCGAGGCGTTCCACGAACGGGGAATGCAGGGACCGAATCAACAGGACAGCCTGAAAATCCAGTTGGGCCAGCAGGGCCAGACAGGCAAGCCCGGTCCCGGCGGAGAGGATCGCCGCGCTGAAGGCTTTGACTCGAAACATGCGGCCTCCGGATGCCGTCCAGGAAAGAAGGCGGGTGGTTCGGGCGGGATTTGTCAGGGAACCCACTCGGCGAGGAACACGTTATACTCGTCCGGTTCCGTTGCATGGCGGTCGGAAATCCACGCCAGCCGTGTGCCGTCGGGGGACATCATGGGAAAACTGTTAAAACGCCCTTCAACGGTGAGTTGTTCCAGCCCGGTCCCGTCGTCGTTCACCATATAGAGATGGAACGCGGGCCGACCGTTCACCGGCGCCGCTTGCGTCCCGTTTGATGAAAAAAGAATCCGGCGGCCGTCGGGATGGAAAAAGGGAGCGACGTTTGAGGCCCCGTTCCCGGTGACCCGACGTTGGCCCGACCCGTCGGCGTTCATCACAAAGATTTCCAAATTTCCCGCTTCCACCAGATTCCGGCCCAGCAACGTTTGATACGCCTCGCGCTCATCCTCGGTGGCGGGATGCCGCGCGCGATACACAATCCGTTTGCTGTCCGGCGAGTAAAACGCGCCGCCGTCGTAGCCAACGGCGTCGGTCAGCCGCTTGAGGCCGGTGCCGTCGGTCTGCATTGAATACAGATCAACGTCGCCGTCCCGAACCGACGTAAACACGATGCGTTTCCCGTCCGGCGCGACCGTGGCCTCGGCGTCGTATCCCGGCGAAAACGTGAGGCGCTGAAGTTCGCGGCCGTCCAGGCGCACGGAAAACAGTTCGTAGTCATGCAGCGCCCGGCGAGAGCGGGGGCCTCGCGACGGCCCGGGCGGACAGTGCAGGCCGGTCAAATGGGTTGAGGCATACAGGACCCGCCGCCCGCCGGGAAAAAAATAGCCGCCGGTGGCGGCGCCGTACCCCGTGCTGACCCGGCGCACGTTCGAGCCGTCCACATTCATGACGTAGATCTGATAGCAGTCCCGGACCGTGCGGCCCGGCGAATCGTGTGTTGATTGAAAAACCAGACGAGACCCGTCAAAGGAAAAATAGGCTTCGGCATTTTTGCCGCCGACGGTCAGTTGCCGGACGTTTGTCAGTCGCCGTTCAACCGCTTCGGAACCGGGCGACGCCACGGCCGGCGCGCCGAATGCCAGGAGCTGGCCGGCCAGCGCCGCGGCTCCCGCCAGCCGGATCATGTTCGCCGGTTGCTCCGACCGGTTCGGCATTGTGGTGTTCCGTTCCCGTTCAGCCGCGTTTGGACGCGACCGTCAGTTCATCCGTCGGCGGATCAAATATCCCTCGCGCCGTCACGCGTCCATCGTCAAACACACAATAACTATCCCATCCATAAAAAAACAACAGCCGCGAAAGCCCCCGCACGGCCTCGTGGGAGAAGCCAAAGAACACGGTTCCCACCTGTCCGGGATGGAGGGGATTGGCGCACGTCACGAGCACGGCCACGCGCGGCCCCGAGTAAGTGGCGCCCTCGATGGTGATGTCCCGCCCACTCAACCTGACGCGCGGGCCGCACCACCGGAGGACGGTCGCAACCCACGGATTGGTGCGGGGATGGCCCATGACCAGCACCGACCGCGCCCCAATCGCCGTGGTTCGTTCATCCAGCCACGCCGTCTCGCCGGAGTGCGCCCGGATCCGGTCAATCGCCGGCTTGAAGGCTTGCCGTTCGGTTTCCGGCATGGCGGACGACAACAGCGCCGCCCGACGCGGGGCCGTCACCCATCCATTGAGCATGGGATTCATGGCGCGGCGGGCGACGCGCCGAAACATCTGGTACTCCGGGTCGAGCCGCAGGCGGTCCGGTCTGGCCGGAACCCACAGGGCCAGGCGTTGCTCCCGTCCCCGAACGTCCACCATGACGCGATGCTCCCGCTCCCGCTTCATCCGCACCGCCACGGGGACTTGCAACCGGTAGGGCCGCCCTTGTTGCCGCACGTGCAGATGCACCCAATAGCCTCTTTGCGGATCGCGTTTGACGTGCGCGCGGACAATCCGCAGGCGAGGCGCTCCGTCCAGGGCCACCCATTGACGAAAGAACCAGGACAATTCCTGTCCCGACGTTGTTTCAAACACCCGCCGGAGTTGAGGCCACGCGGCAGACCGTCCGGTGTAGTCGGCGACGACCGTGCGGAGCGCGCGAAAAAAAGACGCATCGCCCAGTTGCCGCCGCAACATATGAAAAATCATGGCGGTCTTCCGATACCCGACCGCGTTATCCACGCGGGTCTCCTTCCGGTGAAACTTCGCCACGGGATAGTCGTTGTCGGGCCGAACGTACAGACTGTATTCCATGAGCATGCGCCGGCGATGCTCCAACGCCTTGTCGTCGCCCGCGACCCGTTCGTCGTAATAATAGTTCGCCAAATAGGTCGTCAGTCCTTCCACCCAATTGCCCGTCCCCGCCTGATGATGCACCGAGTTCCCGAACCAGGAATGCACAATCTCATGCCCCAGGGAATAAGGCTGGGTGTAACCCCGCCGAATCACCGCGCCGCCCAGCAACGTGAAGGACGGCAGCCCGATGCCGCTTGGAAAAAAATTCTCCGCCACCGCAAATTTGGGGAACGGATACGGCCCGAGCAGGCGCGCGTACCAATCCAGATACCGCACCGTGGCGTTCACGTACCGGTCGGACAGCCGCGCATTCTCCGGCAAGAGATACGTCGCGATTTCAATGCCGTTCCACTGCACCGCGTGCTTGACGAATCGGTTCGCCGCCAGCGTCAACGCTTCGGTTTTGGCCCGCACGCGCCACTCGGACTTCGTCACGGCTCCATCCCGCACGAAGGAGACTTCCCGACCGTGCGTCACGGTTCTCCACCCCGCCGGCGCGGTCACCGCGACGTGAAACGTGGCGAACGACCCGGGAATATCGGGATACCAGGCGGTTTCCGACGTCAGATACACGCCCTCGTCGCCAATGTATCCCGTGGTGCGGTCGGGACGCACAAAGCGCAGGCCGGGCGAGGCCGTCGGCGCGTCACGAATGTGCCCGCGATAGGACACCCGCACGCGCACGGCGCCGGAGGCATGGGCCGACTTCGGCAGCCGAATGGCGATGGCGCGGGGCCGCCGCGCGCCCGACGCCACCCGCCGGTCTTTGACCGGATACCAGTCCGCCGCCTCAAACGGCGATGCGCCCGCCGCCAACGCAACGTCGTCAATGGTCAACGCCGGGTTTAATCGCACGCGCACCACCCGCCCGGCGCCGGGACGACCGGCCAACCGGATGGTGTCCCGCGCGATGAGCGCGTGATCGCCGGGGCGTAATTCAACCCGCAAATCATGATGCTGAATCGTGAAGTCGGCGGCGTGCGCGGTCAGGCTCATCAGGAAGACGCTGATTCCCCAGATGCCCGGCGCCGTCATGCCCATGCGAGTCACGAGCCTTCGCCTTCCGGGAGGGCGGCGGCGAAAACGCGCGAATGGCGGAACGCCCGCAAGCCGTTGAAGGGCCGCGCCTTTCACGCCTCGACCACCACGCGCGGCGAGGGAGTGAACACCGCCAGAAGCTCCGCTTCCTTTCGCCGCATGAGCCGGGCCCGCCGCTCGCCGCGCTCATGGTCGTAGCCGGCCAGGTGCAACACGCCATGAATCAGCAATCGCAGCACTGCTTCGTCCAGGGAATGTTTCGCCGCGCCGGCCTGGCGCCGAGCCGCGGGCATTGAAATCACCACGTCCCCCAGAAGGGGGCGCGGGCCGGGCCGAACGGCCCGATAGGTAAACGCCAAGACGTCCGTGGTGCGATTCTGCTTGCGATACGTGTGATTCAACCGCCGCATCCGCGTATCCCCGATGAAACCGATGCCGACGTCGGCATCGGCCCGGCCAAGCCGTTCCAGAAGCGCCAGGGCGACGCGGCAAAGCGTTCGCCGGCGCACCGACGTTCGTGTTAGTTGACAACGAATAAGAATGGACACGAAGCGATCACCAACGGAATCGGGGAAGTCAACGGTTCAGCCGGACCGAAAACAGGCGCGAGGCCGGCACGTCGTCCGCCGCGGTCACTCATCCGTTGTTTGAGACGCCGCGCCTTTGCCCGTTCCGTTTTCATGCCGGTTGTAGGCATTGATGATCTCCCGCACCAACCGATGCCGGACCACGTCGCCGGTCTGGAAATACACGAATTTGATGCCGCTCACGTTTCGCAGGACTTCGGAAATCTGAATTAATCCCGAAGGACGGCCGGGCGGCAGGTCAACCTGCGTCACGTCGCCCGTCACCACGGCTTTGGTATGAAAGCCCAACCGCGTGAGAAACATTTTCATTTGCTCCGCCGTGGCGTTCTGCGCTTCATCCAAAATCACAAAAGCGTCGCTGAAGGTTCGGCCCCGCATGAACGCCAGGGGCGCGATTTCGATGTCCCCGCGCTCAATCAGGCGATTCGCCCGGTCCACGTCCATCATGGCATACAGGGCATCATACAACGGATGAAGATACGGGTGCACCTTGGCAAGCAGGTCGCCCGGCAGAAATCCCAGCCGCTCGCCGGTTTCCACCGCCGGACGGGCCAGGATAATCCGCCGCACTTCCTTCCCGGTCAGCGCCGCAAGGCCCATGGCCATGGCCAGATACGTTTTGCCCGTTCCGGCCGGACCAATGCCGATCACCAGGTCATGTTGTTGAATCGCTTCAATGTACGTCTGCTGCGACGGGGTCTTCGGCACCACGGACCCTTTGGGCGTGTAAATCGGGGCCGTGTCCGGGAAAGGCGGTGTATCGGGCGGGGCATCTTCCGCCGCCGTGAGGGCGCGGGTGACGTCTTCCGACCGTATCTGACGCCGCCCGATCGTACGTTCGGCCAATTCACACAGCAACACTTCGGCCCGGCCGACCGCTTCGGGCCGGCCTTCCAAGGTCACCTCATCGCCGCGGGCCGACACTCGCACGCGAAGGCCGTCTTCAATCAACCGGAGATGCAAGTCCCGCGGGCCAAACAGATTGGAAAGATCAACCCCTTCACGAAGTTTGACTTTTCGCACGTGAGATTTTCTTTGACCTCCCGCTCAAGGAAAACACGAAAGAGCGATACAGTGTAACAGAGGGATTCGCCGGCTCACAAGACACGGCGACGAGCCGGTGGGAACGTGCCGCGCGCCGACGCGACGGCGTCTTTCGGCCACTCCGGTTACCGCTTCTGACACGTCGGACACACAAACGACGATCGTTCGCCCGCCAGGCGCCGGATGGCGGTCCGACATCCGTTTGGACAGCGCGCGCCCGGCCTGCCATAGACCAGATGACGAGTCTGAAACCGCCCCTGGCTCCCGTCCGGAGCCAGAAAATTCCTGATGGACGATCCTCCCATGCGGATGGCTTCCGTCAGCACCTTCCGCGTCTCTTCAAACAGCAACCGGATTCGCCGCTTCGACAGGCGGTTCGCGCAGGCATGGGGATGGATCCCCGACCGGAACAACGATTCATTGGCGTAGATATTCCCCAGGCCCGCGATCCGCCGCTGATTCAGCAACAGCGCCTTCACGCGGCCACGGCAGGACCGGAGCAGCGCCGCGAATTCCGCTTCGGTCATGGTCATGGGATCAAGGCCGAAACGGCGCCGGCGATAGGCCCGCCACGCCTCCGGCCCCAGCAGGTACACCCCGCCAAAGCGGCGGGCGTTCCAGTACCGCACCGGCGGCCCATGGCTCAACGTGATGACCATATGCACGTGCTTCTCGCTCGGAACCGATTCACGCGCGAAGAGCAGCAACCCCGTCATCCCAAGTTCCACGATCATCACCCGCGTCTCGGCGTTTCGCTCGCAGACCACGGCGATGCTCTTCCCGTGCCGCCGCACCTCGACCACGCGAGCGCGCCTGTACCAGGGCCGCGACTCCCCGCCTTCCCGGACAATGTCCTCACGGCCAACCCACAGACGCTCAATGAAGGCCCCGGGCAGCACCTTGTGTAACTGACGCCGCACCACTTCGGCTTCGGGCAATTCCGGCATGATATTCCTCGGACCGCGCACACTCGCGTCGTGAAGCGTACCGACACAAGGCCGGCCCCCACAACCCCGGCGCGCGGCCTCGTGCTCCACCGACGGTTGCGGCGGCGGGACGCGCAAGCCACGGGTTGCGCGAAAACTCCGGGGCTTCTATACTGCCAATCAAGGCTTGGACTGCCCGTTCAGGCAACCGTCACCGGAAAGGGAATTGCGCGCACCATGTCACGACCCGACGTCAAATACGTTCAAGACCAGCTCGGCCTCGCGCAATGCGCCGTCTGCAAAAACAGCCGGTTTGCCATTGACAGCCGCTCCGAGAAGGACGACGGGGATTGGAAGGGCATTTGCCTGGACTGTCATTATCATTTTCCGATTTACACGGATATGGAGTTTTACACCCGGACCCAGCCCGATATTCCCCACCGGCTCAAAGATATTGTCTGTCCCCAGTGCGATCAACGGGGGGTGTCACTCGACTTTCGCATTATCATGTCCGTGCGGGAATCCCGGTATTTCGTGACCTGCGGGCATTGCCGGCACGCATTTACCGAACAGTCTTTTTTGGAAAGTTATGAATAACGCCTCGCCTCACGGGCCGACCGCATGAACGACGCCGATCCCCCACTCACCGACCCCCTTCCCGACGACGCGCCGGAGGCCGTGAAGGCCAAAAAGGAAATTCACGTCGTGTCCGTTCCGCACGAAGATGATGTCATCGCCCAGGAAATGGCCGATCTCTTTGAAGAAGATGAAGTCACCCACCGGCATGGAAGCGCCGAACCGGAAGGCGACTGACCGGCGGCGCGTCAGTCTTTCGGGAACCACGGGATAAACGCGCTGGTGGTTCGCTGATATTCCCGATACTCCTCTCCGCGACTGGTGACGGCCTGGGCTTCCGCCGGGGGAATGCCGCTCACTTTGAGCAAGGCCGCAATCATGACAACCGGACTCACCAGCGTCAGCCACCACTCCGGTAGCCCGATACCCATGATCGCGTAGGCACACCAGTGCACGCCGTCAAAAAAATAATTGGGGTGACGGGAATATCTCCACAGACCTCGTCGGCAGATTTTGCCGTGATTGTGCGGGTCGCGCCGAAACTGATTCAGGTGAGCATCCGCCATAGACTCCCCGCCGACCCCAATGGCCCAGACGACGCCCCCCAAGAGTTCCCACGCGCTCCACACGGGAACGGGATTCGACATCAGGACGAGCCACGGGATTGAGCAGACGGCGACGACGACGGCCTGTCCCAGAAAATACGCGAAGCCATACCACTCGGCCCGCCGACCCCATTGCCGGCGAAGCGTCCGGTACCGTTGATCCTCGGAGGCATGAACGATTCGATGCCGCGTAATGAACACCGCCAGGCGAACCGCGTACACGGTCGCCATGGCCGCCACCGCGAGACGGCGGTTCTCGTCGCCCGTGGTCAGCAGACCGAACCCCACGGCCACGAGTCCCAACCCCGCGCAAAAGCCCGCGTCCGCCAGCGACGCGTTCCGCAGCGCCAGACGGTAAACAAGCCACAGCCCCGCCATCATGGTGGTCGTGAAGAGCCAGGCCCAGATCATGAGTTCCCAGTTCACGGGTGTCCGTTGCCTCCTTTGCCGGTGCGAAACGCGTGAACGCGGCCGGCCCGTATTGACCCACGAAGACGCCTTCGGTATGGTGAGCCGCCAGACATGGGGAGGTGGGCTTATGAAAGACCGGTTGTTAATGCAGACCTACGCGGAAGTGGAACGCTCCCTGCAGCGTTATAACGAGGTTCTCGACCAGTATCTGACTGCTCTCAAGACGGCGGAGGGAACGGACGCCCACCTGCTTGAACGCATGACCGCGGGAACGAAGGCCATGAAGGACAGCAGCGGTATCTATCTGTCCTATGCGAAATTTGTGGCCTACGGTATGCCGGAGAGCGAAGACCTCATTGAAGACGACGAGGACCCCCAGTACGTCTGACCCGCCGTCCCCGCACGTTCGCCAAGACGAGGATTAAAGATGGTCGGGGCGAGCCGATTTGAACGGCCGACCTCTCGCACCCCAAGCGAGTGCGCTACCGGGCTGCGCTACGCCCCGACACTGCTGTCACCGACCATGCAGGGGTAAGACTCACATTGCCTGCTTGTCTTACCGCGGATGAGACACCGGACCCGTCTTTGGCTTATCGGCATTTAACACATTCAGGATCGCCTGAAGTTCCCCTCGAATTCGCTGAACCCGCCCGCCGGAAACCGGCGTTTTTTCCTGGCCGGGGAGGTGGCGGCGGCGCCAGTACCGTTTGAGGCCCGTCATGGTATAGCCTTCGTCGTAGAGCATCCGTTTGATTTCCAGAATGACCTCAATCGCCTGTTTATCATAGACCCGATGCCGTCCCTGACTCTTTCTGGGACGTAGAAAACTGAACTCGGACTCCCAAAAGCGAAGGACGGAAGCCGGCACTCCGGTCATCGTGCCGACTTCGCCGATTTTATAAAACGTCTTGTCCGGGACTTGACGCTCCATGAGTATTCCCCGCGACGTCCCCGCTCTCCGACCGGCGCACGAACGCTACGCGTTCACTTCTTTTTTGAAGAGTTGACTCGCCCGAAACGTGACCACCCTTCGGGGCGTGATGGCGATTTCTTCGCCGGTTCGAGGGTTCCGCCCCTTCCGTTCTCCTTTGCTTCTGACCATAAAATTTCCAAACCCCGCGATTTTCACGGCCTCGCCCTTGCACAGTTCGCATTTCATGCAATCCAGAACGTATTCCACCATGTCCATGGCTTCGGTTTTGGAAACGCCCACTTGTTCACAGATGTAATTGGCAATATCGGCTTTGCGCATCGTCTCTGCCGGCCCGTGCCTGACTAAGGGGGATAAGCCGCCGTGTTCCGATGAATTCACACCGGCGCTGAAACGTATCGGGAGTGTGTGCGGTTGTCAAGAAGAATTTAAGAATTATCACTTACTTGATTCCACCTTCTCCTCGGCTTTGATTTTTGACAGCTTGTACTCGATGCTGTCGGCCAGGGCCTGCCAACTGGCTTCAATAATATTTTCCGAAACGCCAACCGTGCCCCAGGTCGCGTGATGGTCGCCGGATTCAATCAGCACTCTCACTCTGGACGCCGTGCCATGACTGCCGGCCAACACGCGCACTTTGTAGTCCAGCAACCGGACTTCGCGGAGTTCCGGATAGAACGTTTCGAGCGCTTTTCGCAAGGCGGTATCCATCGCATTGACTGGCCCGTCACCCTCCGCCGCCGTCTGTTCAACCGCGTCACGCACCTTCACGGTGATGGCGGCCTCCGTCACCGGCACGTCCCCGGCGTGCCGCTTCTCGACGGTGACCCGCAAGCCCAGCAGTTCAAACGACGGGCGATGCGTGCCCATCGCATCCCGAACCATTAACTCAAACGACCCTTCGGCTCCTTCAAACTGGTAGCCGTCCCGTTCAAGGTCCTTGAGCCGCGCCAGCAGGTCATGGAGGCGGGGATGGTCTTTGGACATGGGTATGCCGAAACTTCGCACCTTCTGGATCAGCCCGCTTCTCCCGCTATGGTCGGAAATCAGAACGCGCTGCCGGTTGCCCACCAATTCCGGCACAACGTGCTCATACGTTTGCGCGTTCTTCTGCACGGCATGGATATGCACGCCCCCTTTATGGGCAAACGCCGCGTCCCCGACGTAGGGTTGCCGCTTGTTCGGGAGCAGGTTGGCAATTTCCGTGACAAAACCGGAGACGTTGCGGAGCTGCCGCAACCGGTCGTCCCCCAGCACGCGCACGTTCATCTTTAACTCAAGATTGGCCAGAACGGAACACAGGTTGACGTTCCCGCACCGTTCCCCAATCCCGTTCACGGTTCCCTGCACTTGCCGGGCGCCGCCCCGAACGGCCACCAGGGTATTGGCCACCGCCATCTCCGCGTCATTATGCGCATGAATGCCCAGCGGCACCTTGCTGGTTTCCCGCACCCGCTCCCACGCGGCCTGGATTTCCCACGGCATGGCGCCGCCGTTGGTGTCACAGAGAATAATCCGCTCGGCTCCGCCGTCCACCGCCGCCTGAATCGTTTGCAGCGCATAGCCGGAATCGGCCTTGAACCCATCGAAGAAATGTTCCGCGTCGTAAAAGACCCGTTTCCCGCCGGCGCACAAGTAGGCGATGGAATCCCGAATCAGCTCAAGATTCACGTCCAGCGACGTCCCCAGGGCCTCCGTCACGTGCATGGTCCAGCTTTTCCCGAAAATGGTGATGACGGCGGTTTCCGCCGCCAGGAGCGCTTGCAGGTTGGCGTCGGCGCCGGCCGATTGATCGGCCTTTCGGGTCGAACCAAAGGCCGTGATGGTCGCCTGGCGAAGCGGAATCGCGCGGATGGCCTGAAAAAATTCAATATCCCGTGGATTCGCACCCGGCCATCCTCCCTCAATGAAATGGACGCCCAGGTCATCGAGCTTCTGCGCGATGCGAACTTTATCTTCAACCGAAAAGCTCACGTCTTCGGCCTGGGCGCCGTCCCGGAGCGTGGTATCGTAGATTTCCAATGAGTGCGAGTCAGTCATGATTCGCTCGCTCCGTTCCGGCGCGGACGGAGGCCTGGTCCAATCCAAATTCCCGATGAAGGGCACGGATGGCTTTGTCGCAATCATCCTCGTCCAGAACACAGGAAATTTTGATTTCCGACGTGCTGATCATCATGATGTTAATCGCTTCCCCGGCGAGCGTTCGGAACATCCGCGAGGCCACGCCCGAGTGGGACTGCATGCCGACCCCCACCAGGGACACCTTGGCGATGGTCTCTTTGACTTCGACGGTCTTCGCGCCAATCTCACCGGCCGTCCGCGTGACCAGGGGCATGGCGCGCGCCAGATCGCTTCGCGGAACCGTAAAAGAAATATCCGTGAACGCGCCCTCGTAACTCACGTTTTGAATAATCATATCCACCAGGATGGAGGCTCCCGCCACGGCGCCAAAAACATTCGCGGCGATACCCGGCCGGTCCGGCGCTCCCACCACGGTGATCTTGGCCTGATTCCGGTCGCCCGTCACGCCCGACACCACCGCCTGTTCCATGTCAACGTCTTCATGCGTCACGAGTGTGCCTTCTCCTTCCTGAAAACTTGATCGTACTTCTACCGGAACGCGGTATTTCGCCGCAAACTCGACGGAACGCGCTTGCAGCACTTTCGCGCCCAAACTCGCCAACTCCAGCATTTCCTCATATGACAGTTTCGGAATCCGTCTGGCGGACGCCACCACGTTGGGATCGGCGGTATACACGCCGTCCACGTCGCTAAAGACGACACAACGGGACGCCCGCAGCGTGGCGGCCAGCGCGACGGCCGTCAGATCCGACCCTCCCCTGCCGAGCGTGGTGACTTCCGAGCGTTCGTTGACTCCCTGAAAGCCCGCGACAATGGGCAGCACCCCTTCGGCCAGGGCCTGTTTGACCGGCTCGGCCATCACTTTCGCCAGGCGCGCGCGCGTGTGCGAGCTGTTGGTCACGATCCCGACCTGGCGCCCGGTGAATGAACGCGCGTTGATGCCCCGGCTCCGAAGCGTCATCGCCAGCAGCGCGATGGTCACGCGCTCACCGGAAGACAGCAGCACGGCCAGTTCCCGGTCATCCGGACGCGGGGTGACTTCATGGGCCAGCCGCAACAGCCGGTCCGTCTCCCCGCTCATGGCCGACAACACCGCCACGACCTGATGGCCATCCCGGCAGGTGGCGTCTATCAGGTCGGCGATCCGGTGAATGCGCTCAATGCTTCCGACGGACGTCCCGCCGAATTTTTGGATTACAAGAGCCATGCGTGACTCGGAATGACGAAGCGGGACTCTACGTTTTCTTTGTCGTTCACGGGTGCGTCTTTCTGCGGGCCAACGGCATACCGTCCATGAGTCCGGTCACCGGTTGGCGGTCAGGGGTCGCAGCAACGCGAGCACGTCTTCCCGCGTGGCTTTGGCCGTCCGGGTTTTGGGTGAGATGTCCACGGCAATATCGGGGTCCTTCAGCCCATGCCCAGTCAACGTGCAGACGACCGTGGCGCCTTCGGGCACCAGCTTCGCCCGGCTGTATTTGGCCAACCCCGCCACCGAGGCGGCGGAGGCAGGCTCGCAAAACACGCCTTCTTCTTTTGCGAGGATTTGATACGCGTCGAGAATTTCCTCATCCGTCACCATATGCATAGCCCCCGACGATTCCTCCACCGCTTGCAACGCCAGCTTCCAGCTCGCGGGATTGCCGATACGAATGGCGGTCGCAATCGTTTGCGGATGTTCAATCACGCGGCCTTCGACAATCGGCGCCGCCCCCCTGGCCTGCACGCCCATCATCTTCGGGCAGTGCGCGATCCGACCGGCCGTCCGGTAGTCCGTGTACCCTTTCCAATACGCCGAGATATTTCCGGCGTTGCCCACGGGCAAAAAGTGATGCGAGGGCGCGCGGCCCAACTGATCGCAGACTTCCAGGGCCGCGGTTTTTTGTCCTTCCAGGCGAAAGGGGTTGAGGGAATTGACCAGCTCATAACCCTCTTCCGCGCACAGGGTTGTGACAATGGACAGCGCCTGGTCGAAATTGCCTTCGATTTGAATCACGTCGGCGCCATGCACCATCGCCTGCGCCAGTTTTCCCAGGGCCACGTTCCCGGCCGGAACCAGCACGTACACCGGCAACCCGGCCCGCCCTCCGTAGGCCGCGGCCGACGCGGACGTATTGCCGGTTGAGGCGCACATCACCGCGCGCGCGCGTTTTTCCAACGCCTTGGAGACCGCGACGCTCATCCCGCGATCCTTAAACGACCCGGTGGGGTTGGCGCCTTCGACTTTGAGATACAGAGCGGCGTGCGGACAGAGCCGTTTGGCCAGCCGGGCGGCTTGAATCAACGGGGTGTTGCCTTCGCACAAGGTGACCACCGGCGTCCGGTCCGTGACCGGAAGAAACTTTCTGAATTCTTCTATCACGCCTCGCCAGGGCATCATCGTTGTCCCCCGCCGCGCCCGGCACGCGCGCAAGCGGCCCGCACGGGCGGAACCCGCCGAACCCGGGCCGCCGTGTGCCGCGTCATGAGTCCTGATCCTCCACGCGGACCAACGTGACCGGTTCCGCCACCAGAGCAGGCAGGCGATTGATGGCCCGCAGCGCGGTTTGCACCGCGCGTTCCGACGCCCGATGCGTCATAATCACGAGCGGAACCGTTTGGCCTTCGTGCCGCCCCTGCTGCAGGACGGAGGCGATACTGATGGCATGCTCGCCGAGAATGCCCGCGAGACGGGACAGCACCCCGGGCTGATCCGGCACCATGCACCGCAGATAATACCGGGTGGTCAAGGCTTCCATCGGGAGAATCCGAACCGGCGTTCGGCAATCCATGTGAAACGAGGTCGGCGGCACGCGCCCGGCGGCACGCGCGCGAATGTTGCGGGCAATGTCCATGACGTCGCTCACCACGGCGCTCCCCGTCGGCAGCGACCCCGCCCCCTGCCCGTACAACATCACGTCGCCCACCGCGTCGCCCACGACGTGAATGGCGTTATAGACTCCATGCACCTGGGCCAACGGCGCCGCATGGTCAATCATGGTCGGATGCACGCGGGCTTCGATTCCCTCTTCGCGCCGTTTCGCCACGCCCAGCAGTTTCACCGTCATCCCCAATTCCGACGCATAGCGAATATCCATGGCCGTCAACCGCTGGATGCCTTCGGTATAAATATCCTTCACGTTGACGGGAGTGCCGTATGCCAGACCGACCATGATGGCCAGTTTGTGAGCGGAGTCCACGCCTTCAACGTCAAACGAGGGATCGGCCTCCGCGTAGCCGGCGGCCTGCGCCTGCGCCAGGGCGTCCCGGAATTCCCGCCCCTCGCGCTTCATCTGCGTCAGCACATAGTTGGAGGTGCCGTTCAGAATGCCGACCAGGGACGCGCAATGATTGGCGGCCAGTCCCTCGGTCAGCGACCGAAGAATCGGAATCCCCCCGCCCACGCTGGCTTCAAAGCCCACGTCCACGCCCGCGCGATGAGCGGCGGCGAACACGTCTTCGCCATGAACCGCCAGGAGCGCCTTATTCGCGGTGACGACGTGTTTGCCTTTGCCGATCGCGTCAAGAATGACGCGCCTGGCAACGTCGCACCCCCCGATCAATTCAATCACGATCGCAATGGACGCATCATTCAGCAGCGCCTGGAGGTCCGTCCCCAGGACCCCTTCGGGCAGCGCCACGCCGCGATCCGAGGTCACGTCAAGATCCACGATTCGCTTCACGCGCAGAGGCGAGCCGACGCGCCGCGCAATCAGGTCGGCGTTTCGGAACAGGATGGAGGCCGCCCCGGACCCCACGGTGCCGAAGCCGACGATCCCGATGCCGATTTCGGTGTTTGCGTGCGAACTCATCATTTTAACGCGACCTTGATGCCGCGAACCGCCTGCTGGATGCGATGTTCATTTTCCACCAACGCAAAACGCACGTACTCGTCTCCGCCTTCGCCAAAACCGATCCCCGGCGACACCGCCACTTTGCCTTCGCGGAGCAGCAGCTTGGAAAACTCAAGCGAGCCTTTGCCGGCCCAGGCCGGGGGGATGCGCGCCCAGACAAACATCGTGGCCCGCGGATGATCCACCGCCCACCCAATGCGGTTCAGCCCGGCGACCAGGGCGTTGCGGCGGCGTTCATAGCCGTTCACAACGGTCTTCACGCAATCCTGCGGCCCATTGAGCGCGATAATGCTGGCTATCTGGACCGGCTGAAACATGCCGTAATCCAGATAGCTTTTGATTTTGGTCAGGGCGCCGATGATGTCCCGGTTCCCGACGCAGAATCCCACTCGCCAGCCGGGCATGTTGTAGCTTTTGGACAAGGAATAAAACTCCACGCCGATGTCTTTCGCCTCCGGCACTTGCAGCAAACTGGGCGCGCGGTATCCGTCAAAGACAATATCCGCGTACGCCAGGTCATGAATGACGTACACGCGGTGTTCGCGCGCAAACGCCACCACTTTTTTAAAAAACTCCAGATCCACCACGCTCGTGGTCGGGTTGTGGGGAAAACTCAAGAGCAGGGCTTTGGGCCTGGGCTGGCTTTGCCGGTAGGCGCGCGTGAGATTGGCGAAGAAATCGTCGGTGGGGCGCAGTTCAACGCCCCGCACTTCCCCGCCCGCGATAATCACGCTGTACATATGAATGGGATACGTCGGCGTGGGCGTCAGCACCACGTCGCCCGGGCTCAACATCGCGAGGACCAGATGCGACAGCCCTTCCTTCACGCCCAGCGTCACGATGGCTTCGGTCTCCGGATCAATGGCCACGTCATACTGCCGCCCGTACCAGTCGCTGATGGCATGGCGTAATTTCGTAATCCCGCGCGACGCCGAGTACTGGTGGTTTTTCCCTTTTTGAGCGGCCTCGACCAGTTTCGCGACAATATGGGATGGCGTCGCCTGGTCGGGATTCCCCATCCCGAAATCAATGATATCCTCCCCGCGCCGCCGCGCGTCGATTTTCAGTTCCTGGACCTGGCTCAAAACGTAGGGCGGCAGGCGTTGAATGCGAAAAAAGTTTTCCACGGGGAGCCTGGTCTTCTGGTTCGGGAAACGGCCAACGACGATTCAGCAAGGGATTTTTCCATTGTAGTAGAGGGCGGAAAACCAGTCAATGAAAGTCTTGGTTGTTTCAGCCTGGTGTTCCCGCGTGTCCGGCACGCGCCCGCCACGGGGGGCGAGCGGGTTTCATTGCGACCCCCCGTGCCGTTTTGCCATAATGCGATCCGTATCCGTCGGTGCTCCTCCACGACGACTCTGCGAGATCGGAAAGGCGTTGCGATGGCTCGACTCGGCGTCAATATTGACCATGTGGCCACGCTCCGGCAGGCCCGTGGCGGCCGTGAGCCGGACCCCGTCGCCGCGGCGGTGCTGGCGGACATGGGCGGCGCCGACGGGCTGGTCGTCCATCTCCGCGAAGACCGGCGGCATATCCAGGAACGGGACCTGACGCTGCTGCGCGAGATTGTCCCGTCCTCCTTGAATCTGGAAATGGCCGCGGAAGAAGCCATGGCAACGATTGCCTTGCGAGTCCGTCCCGATCAAGTCACGCTTGTTCCCGAACGGCGGCAGGAATTAACCACCGAAGGCGGGCTGGCGGTCACGGCCGACCTGGACAGGCTCACGCTCCTGGTCCGCCGCCTGCACGACGCCCGGATTCCGGTCAGCCTGTTCATTGACCCGGACCCCGCACACATTCGCGCCGCGAACACCGTCGGGGCCGACGCCGTTGAACTGCACACGGGGCCATACGCCAATAGCCGCGACCCGCGCGACACCCGCAACACATTCGAGGCCCTGCGCGAGGGAGCCGGCCTCGCGCGAAAACTGGGACTGGACGTACATGCCGGCCATGGCCTGACCTATCACAACATCGGACGCCTGACGGTGATTGAGGACATCACGGAATTCAATATCGGCCACAGCATTATGGCCCGCGCCGTGCTCGTCGGCCTTGAACGGGCGGTCAGAGAAATGCGGGCCGCCATTCTGTCGCCCGCTCACCGCTAGGCGCGGCCGTGCGTGTTTCGGCATGAAAATCGTCACCGCCAACCAGATGCGAGCACTCGACCGGCGCACGATCCGGGAAGCCGGCGTTCCCGGACGCGTGTTGATGGAACGAGCCGGGGCCGGCGTGGTGTCGGCCATGGAAGACACCTTCGGCCCGTTGAAAGGGAAAACCGTCACGATCTTCTGCGGGAAAGGGAACAACGGAGGGGACGGGTTCGTCGTCGCGCGGCTCTTGCGCCGCAAACGCGCGGCCGTTCGGGTTTGCCTGCTTGCGCCGGTCCGCGATCTCACGGGCGACGCCAAACTGATGTATCAACGGTTGGTCAAAGGGGCCGGCGGGCCGCACGTCGTGCGCGCCCCGTCCCCGGACCGTCTTCGCCAACTGGCGCAGCGGAGCCACGTGCTCGTGGACGCGCTCCTTGGCATCGGCGCGTCCGCGCCGGTCACCGGCCCGTACCACGAGGCGATTCACGCCATGAACGCGGCGGCGGTCCCCGCGGTCGCGGTGGATATGCCCTCGGGCATTCACGCGGATACCGGCGCGACGCTGGGCGTGGCGGTGCACGCCGTCCTGACCGTCACGTTTGGGCAACCGAAAGCCGGGCTGTTTCTGGGGGCCGGCGTTGAACACGCGGGCCGCGTACGACACGTGGATATCGGCATTCCAGAACGGTACGTCGAGGAGATGCGCCTGCCCGTTTCGCTACTGACGCCTTCCGCGATTCGGCTCTGGCTGCCGGCGCGCCGGGCGACCGCCCACAAAGGGAACTTTGGGCATGCCGGCATCATCGCGGGTTCGCGGGGAAAAGGCGGAGCCGCCGCCCTGGCCGCCACGGCGGCGCTGCGGTCGGGAGCCGGACTGGTCACCGTGGCGGCGCCGGCAAGCGTACAGGCCAGCCTGGAAGCACGCGTGATGGAAGCCATGACGCTTCCGCTTCCTGAAACCAGGGCCTGGACGATTTCGCGACGCGCGCTCCCGCGGCTTCGCGACTTCATGCAATCTCGAAGCGCGGTCGGCATGGGGCCGGGGCTGTCCACTCACGCTGAAACCGCCGGGGTGATTCGCACGCTGATCGCACAAGGCGACCGTCCGAGCGTCATTGACGCCGACGCCCTCAACGCCCTGGCGGGGCATACCGGCATCCTGCGCACACGCCCCGTTCCTCCCATTGTGACGCCGCACCCCGGAGAAATGGCCCGGTTGCTCGGCGACTCAACGGCGGAAACCGTGAACCGCGACCGATTGGGGATTGCGCGGGACTTTGCCCGCACACATTCGAGCATCGTGGTGCTCAAGGGCGCGAGAACGATTATCGCGCATCCGCATGGCCAAACCGCCATCTCGCCGACCGGCAACCCCGGCATGGCCACGGCGGGCACGGGCGACGTGCTCACCGGCGTCATTGCCGGGCTGCTGGCGCAAGGGGTGGCGCCCTGGGAGGCGGCTCAAAGCGGCGTCTATCTGCACGGGTTGGCGGGCGACCTCGCGGTGGAAGCCTGCGGACAGGCCGGGTTGATGGCCGGCGACCTGTTGCCATGCCTGCCTCGGGCCATCATGCGCGTCCTGGCCGGTGACCATGCCTAACGCCCCGTTTCAGCCGGCGCCGGTGACCATCGCACAAGACATTCCATGGACCCTGCCCCTGGCGTCGTCCTCCCACACCGAGCGATTCGGCTCGGCCATCGGACGCCGTCTGCGGACGGGCGACGTACTGGCTCTCATCGGCGAACTGGGCTCCGGGAAAACGACGTTTGTCCGCGGCCTGGTCCGCGGCACGGGGCTCCCGGCTCACGTCGTCAACAGCCCGACCTTCATCGTGATTCAGGAATACGCCGGACCCGTTGCCCTCGCTCACGTTGACCTCTACCGCCTTGACGATCCACGGGACGTGGCCGAGACGGGACTCGCCGATTATTTGACCGGATCGTGCGCCGTGCTCATTGAATGGGCCGACCGGCTGCCCGCCGCCTGGCTGCCGGACGACCACCTGGCGATTCACTTCACCCACACGGGAAAAACCTCCCGCCGCGCGCGGGCGCAGGCGTTTGGGCCTCGGAGCCGCGCACTGCTGGACACGAGCAGGGCGGACGCACGGTAACACCGTTATGAGTCAATCCGAACCGACGCCGATGCTGAAACAGTACCGCGACGTGAAGCGGAACTACCGGGACGCGATTCTGTTTTTTCGAGTGGGCGACTTTTATGAAATGTTTTACGAGGACGCCACCGAAGCCTCGGCCATTCTCAATATCGCACTGACCGCCAGGGACAAGCAGAACCCCAACCCCGTGCCGCTCTGCGGCATTCCGTACCACGCCGCCACGAGCTATCTGGCCAAATTGCTGCAATCCGGGAAAACCGTCGCGATCTGCGAACAGGTCGAAGACCCCAAATTGACCAAAGGACTGGTCCGGCGGGAAGTCGTCAGAGTGTACACGCCCGGCACGGTGTTCGACGATGAATTGCTCGACGCCAAAGAGGCCAACTTTCTTGCCGCCGTCTCCATGGGCGCCGCGCAGGAGACGCGCCGCTTTGGTCTCGCCGCGATTGACCTGTCAACCGGGCAATTTCTCATTTCCGAATTTTCCGGCGAGCAGGGCCAGGACGACGTGCTGGATGAACTCATCCGCCTGGCCCCCCGGGAAGTGCTGATTCCAGAGCCGACGGAAGGGCGCGCGTGCGACCTCCGCACGCGGCTGGCCTCCCTTCGGTCGGGCCGCGTGACGGAGCAGCCGTCCGCCTCGTTTGCCATGAAGGCTTCGCAAGACGCGCTCCAATCTCATTTCGGCGTTGAACGCCTGGAAGAGCTTGGACTCACGGACTCCAATCCCGGCGTCCTCGCGGGCGGAGGCATTTTACGATACCTGAAAAAGACCCAGCCGACCCTGAATCACCACCATATCCAAAAACCGGAGTTGCGTGAACCCGCTCGTGAAATGCATCTGGACGCGATGACCATTCGAAACCTGGAACTCATCCAGGCGTTGAATCCCGAACAGAAACAGTCCACGTTGCTGTCCGTTCTTGACCAGACCGTCACGCCCATGGGAAGCCGGCGCCTGCGTCAGTGGATTGTTCGCCCCCTGACCGACCCGGAAACCGTCCAACGCCGCCTCCACGCGGTTGCCGCGTTCAAGGAACACCTGAAGCTTCGCCTGCAAATTCGAACGTGCCTGAAAGAGCTGTACGATCTTGAGCGGTTAAGCAGCCGCGTGGGCATGGGCACGGCCACCCCGCGTGACGCGATCTGCCTGCGGGAATCCCTTCACGTGCTTCCCCGGATTGTTCTTCTTCTGGACGGCGTCGCCGACCCGCTCCTCACGGCCATGTTCCAGCAGTGGGATTCCCTGTCCGACGTCGCCGCGCTCATTGACGAATCCATTGATTCCAACGCGCCGGCCTCCGCCAAAGAAGGGGGCATCTTTCAAGACGGCTTCGACCCCGGCATTGACGAGCTGCGAAAAATGACCCGTGACGGCACGCAATGGTTGACCGATTTGGAACAACGCGAACGGAAGAACACCGGGATTGACTCTCTGAAAATCAAATACAATCAGATCGTCGGATACTATTTTGAAGTGACCAAAGCCAATCTGTCCCGCGTGCCCGAGTCGTTTCGGCGAACCCAAACGCTGGCCAATGCCGAGCGGTATATGACCGACGAGCTCCAACGGCTGGCCGCCCAGATTACCGGAGCCGACGCGGAATTACGCCATGCCGAACACGAACGTTTTCAGGCCGTGCTGAAAGCTATTGGCCGCCACGTGTTCCGCGTGCAACGCATGTCCAAACAGGTGTCCCTGCTTGACGTGTTCACGAATTTTGCGGAAGTGGCGGCCCGGCACGGATACGTCAAACCCGACGTTCACGAGGGCGGCGTCATTGCCATACAAAACGGCCGCCATCCGGTTGTGGAACAATTCGACTTGCGCGAAGGCTTTATCCCCAACGACTGCCGCCTTGATCTTGATTCCCACCGTTTATTGCTGATCACCGGCCCCAACATGGCGGGCAAAAGCACGTTTTTGCGGCAAACCGGGCTTATCGTGCTTATGGCCCATATCGGATGTTTTGTGCCCGCCGACGCCGCCACAATCGGCGTCATTGATCGAATTTTCACACGGGTGGGCGCCTCCGACAATCTGGCCTTTGGGTTGAGTACGTTTATGGTGGAAATGCTGGAAACCGCCAAAATTTTACAGGGAGCGACTTCGCGGAGCCTGGTTCTGCTCGATGAAATAGGGAGAGGAACCAGCACGTACGACGGATTAAGCCTGGCCTGGGCCATCGCGGAACACCTGCAAGACAAGCGAAGACTCGGAGCGAGAACCCTCTTTGCGACCCACTATCATGAAATGACGGATTTGGAACAATGCCGGGACGGCGTGCAAAACCTGACCGTCGCGGTGAAAGAGGAAAAAGATCAGGTCATTTTCTTGAGAAAAATCCAACCCGGGAAAGCCGACCGCAGTTATGGAATCCACGTTGGGAAACTCGCGGGACTGCCCCCGACCATCATTGAGCGGGCGGAAGCCGTTCTCGCGCAATTGGAACACCCGTCTTCCGCCGAAGACACCAGGACACGGCTTCGGCAACGGGACCTCGCTCACGACCCGGCGGCCGGGCTTCCTCACCCCCATCCCCTGATTGAAGAAATCAAACAACTGGAACTGTTTGCCATGACTCCGCTTGACGCGCTGAACCGGCTGGCGGACATTCAAAAACGCCTTGAAACAAAATAAAAAAAGGGCGGAACCCCGAAAAAGGTTCCGCCCTGTACTGCTCCGCGGACGTTTTATTATGTTCGCGAACTTATTGCAACAGTCCCCCAAAAGCCCCGGATTTTGTCCCGATGGACGTGTGAGGATTCTGGTTGGAATTGGGAATAACCCCTGAAATCGGCCCAACACCCGGAACGATCACGTCGTACAGCATCTTTCTGTTTTGCGCCCAGTGATTGTTGTCCATGTCCTTCACAATGCCAATGGACCGCAGGCTGTGAATGCTGCGCGGTTTGTCCGGAGTGCCGGCAACTTCCTTCGTCTCCATCACCGACTGCACAATCCGGCGATTCTGCTCGGTTTCCTGAACAACAAGCTTGACCAGGGTGTATTTTGAAGCCTGCGTCCCGCTCATCACCGCCTGGCTGTGCGAGCCTTTCCCCATGTCCTGGAGTTGCTTCCACACCGAATCATTGGCCGGATACACCTTCAAATTCTTTCCAGGGAAATACTTCTGCCAGTAGTACCCGCTTTCGGCGTTGCCGCCAAACACCGCGACGTTGATCCATGCGGCTTTGTCATACGGGTCCACAACGGCCACGCGGCCGTGAAGAGTCGTCGGCTTGGCGAGATCTCCCCACTCAAACCGTTCCTGAAATGCTTCAATAGCGAACGCACTGGAGGCCATGCAGCCCACGACGATCAAGGCGGTCAACACTGCTAACCCTGATTGACCAATTTTCATGATTCCTTCCTCCTTACGATAAACTGGAATAAAAGCTTTTCCAATGAATTGTTCCGTACAGTCCGTCGTGCGACAATCATCAATCGCCGCTTACTGGCCCCGGAGTACTTCAAATCCCGTGATGGTATCGCCGTCAAGGTCCACTTTCATCGCCACAAATTTCTGCGACGCTTCGGTCAGCTTCTTCATCAACGAGGAATTTTTGACGCGCAGCCGAACCGTGGTTTGCGGATTGTACCATCCCGCATAGGGATTATTGAGGTCTTCACCGCCTTGATACCCCCACCCACAGCAGACAAACAACGGATCGGGAATTGACACGTCCCGGTCATCGGACGCACGTCCCAGCGGATCACCCGTTTCGGCGGGATCGCCGGTATTCCAGTATTGAATGCCGAAGAGCACTTCCCCTTTGGGATTGTCCGCCCAATGGGCATACAACCGGCCTTTCAAGCTTGAAGCCTTGACCCCCTTGAGTTTCATGGGTCCAAGCGTGGCGATATCGCCGGGGCTACCCGAACATTTTTTGTTGCTTGAACAGGGGCCTTTTTGGGCGTCAGCCAGACCGATGAAACCGAAAGTCATCAGACCTGCAACCACCAACGCCAGCACTCCCCCACGGAAAAATGACTTCTTCATTTCCCCCTCCTTCTACTTAGAATGACATAAATGATAACGACTTCCGCCTTTAACTAAAAAACTTTTGCCATTGCAACGAATGTGTTTCACCGTCTCGCACAAAAACAAAAATCCGCTTTCAAGCATTTCCATCGAGGTCATGCTACCCATACCATTTCAGGTTGTCAAGACCATTTTTTGAGAAATAACGGGATAAATTACTGGGTTCCCGCCTCTGCGGGAATACCAGTTCCACTTTCATTTGGATGGATGACAAGTCAGTGGCTGGCACCGCCGTTTGGACGCTGGATTCCCGCCTCCGGCTGTCATGCCCGCGAAGATCCTGCCCCCGGCTGGAACGGGGGCGAGAATCCAGAGGGGAAGGCCAAAGCAAAGATGGATTCCCGATTAAAAATGTCGGGAATGACGGAAGGGGTAGGGCGGGAATCCAGCGTCTAACTGGGCCGGCGGAGCCGGACACTTCACTCCTGTCCTTACCAGTGCCACTCCAATTGCACCCGCACGCCATGATCCACCGGGGCCGTGCCCGTCGCGCCTTTTCGGGCGCCTTCCAGGCTCATATTCAGCCGGTGGGCTAAGCTGACCCGGCTGCCCAGCCGGTACGTGCGCGCATCCGCCGCCCCCAGGGTCATCCCGCCGTAGGGTGTCAGCAGGTGGTCGCCTACCGGCAGCCCGTAGGCGACGGTGGCTTCCATGAGGCCCTGCGGCGTGGTCGGGCCGCTGGGCGCCGGGCGGTTGGCCGTGCCGTGTTCCCAGAGTTGTGCCAGGCCGCTGGCGCTGGTGGTGGTTTGATACGCCGGTTCCAGCGTGACGGCCAGGCCCTGCCCCTGGGCGCCCGGCGCCAGGGTCACCCGTCCGCTCACGCTCCAGTCGTCGTAGTCGCCGCCATGGGCGAGCAACACCCGGCCCCGGCTTTCCATGGTCAGCCGCAGGGCGGGATGGGCGTAGCGCAGGCCGCCGCTGACTTCCGCGCCGGTGCCGGTGCGGCCGTCGCCGGCGTCATGCCGCAGGCCCACGCCGACGCTGGGGGTCAATTGTGCGCCATGGGGTAAGGGTTGAGCATGGCTGCCTTCCAGGGTTAGCCGCAACCGCCGGGCGTCCGTGGTCAGGCCGGCCAGGCGGTCGCCTTGTTGCTCGGCTTTGATCGCCGTAGTCAGGGCTTCGGCTTTGACCCGCACCGTGGTGGTGCCGTCGGGGGTCAGGAGGCCCGGCTGGTTCAGCAGGCGGCCGGCGCCGCCCACGGCGGCGGTGGCCAGCCGGGTGTCGGCGGTGACGGTGCCGTCGGCCGTGGGGTCGGCGGTGTCGGTGATCTCAACTTCGCCCCAGCCGTAGCCGCCGGTGGCCCAGAGGGTCACCTGCCCGTCCAGCAGGCTGGTGCTGACGTAGGGGTGCAGGCTGGTCAGGGTGGCCTGATAGGTGCCGGGGGCCGGGTCGGTACCACTGCGGTCGGTGTAATCAAAGGTGCCGTCGGCCCAGGAGACGGCCAGGCCGGTCAAGAGGGTGTCGGTCAGTTGCGTGTCCCCGCCGACGGTGGCGCCGAACAGGTCGCCGTCCCAGTCCACGGTGGCACTGTTGCCGGATAGGTTGCGGTAGGCGCCGTTGCCCCACAGGGTGACGCCGGCCAGCGGCCCGCCGGCTTGGTTGAGCGGCAGGGCAAAGGCAGAGCGGCCCAGGAGGGATTTGACATTGAAGGCGCCGGTGGTCAGGGCTTCCCCGTTTGATTGTAGCACCCCCGCCAGGGTGGACTGGCCGCCCAGGCTGAAGGTGGCGCCGGCGTCATGGTCGGTGGCGGCTTGCTCGGTCCGCCGGGCAATGGCGCTGACGGTGGTGTCCATCATGGCCCGGGTGACTTCGGGGAGAATGGTGCGGTTGACGTTGTCAAACTGGCTGCGGCCTACGCGGACGGTGACGTCTAACGCCGGGCCGGGCCTGCCTTCCGAGGTGGCGGTCAGGGTGAACTCCATGGTGGTGCGCTTTTCGGGGGCCATGAAAGTGACCATTGGGGCGCGGCCATCAGCCGGGTCAAAGGTGACGATTTGGGGCGGGGCGTACGCCCATTGATAGGTAATCATGCTGTCGTCGCTGTCCGGGTCGGTGCCGCTGCCGGTGAGGGTGACCATCTCGCCTTCTTCCACGGTTGCGCTCGCGCCCGCCCGGCCGTTGATCATGGCGGTGGCGGTGGGCGGGTCGTCGGGGAAGGCGCCGGCGTTGAGGGTGATGGTGATGACGCTGTCAATCGTAATGTCGCCGATGGTGGTTTGGATACCGAAGGAGTCGGTGTCGAAGTCGTCGGGGCCGCGTTCTTTGGTGGCCGGGCGGCTGTTATCCATGGTGTAGGTCCAGGGGTCGTCAACGTTGCGGGTCTGGGCGCCGAGGGTCACGGTGCCATACATGGGCTGGCGGGTGATGCGGTGGGTGGGGGTTTCGCCGGCCGCGTTGGTAACCGTCAGGGTGCCTTCGGCGATGCCGCCGCTTGCGCGGTTGCCTTCTTCGTCCAGGACGAGGGGGGTGGCGGTGGGGTTGGTGGCGTCAATGCCGGGGCCGGTGATGGACGGCTGTTCGACGGTGAGCGCGACCGTGGCGGCGGCGGGGGCGCGGGCGTCATCGGTGACGGTCAGGGTCAGGGCGACGTCCATCGTGCCGCCGGCGAGGGTCGGCGCGGTCCAGGTGGTGTTGCGGTTGGCGTCGTTGGTGAAGCTGCCTTCGCCGGACGGGGTGGTGGTCCAGGCGTAGGTCAGGGTGGCGCCGGTATCCGGGTCGGTGGCGGCGGCGCGCAGGGTGACCGGGAGGCCGGACAAGACGTTGCCCGCATCCGGCTCGCTGATGGCGACTTCGGGCGCGTCGTTGGCGCCGGTGATGGTGAGGGTGACATCCACGGTGGCGGCGGGGTTCACGGAGGCGGTAACGGTGAAGGTGTCTTCAGCGGTGGTGCCCGCCGCCAGGGCGTTGGTGTCGTCATCGGAGTCGTCCAGGGTGTAGGTCCAGGCGCGGTTGGCGGCGATGCTGAAGCGGCCGTAGATGCCGGGGACGTCGGTTTGGGCGACAACGTTTTTGTTGGTGTTGCCAGTGGTGATGGTCAGGGTGCCGGTGGCGGTGCCGGTGCCGGCGGATGTGCCGGCCTCAACGACCGTACCGGTGATGACGCCGCCGAAGTCGGCCTCCACCGCGACCGGGTTGACGGTGACCCGCGCGCTGTCTGTGGCGGGCGGGGTGGCGTCATCGGTAACGGTCAGGATCAGGGTGACGGCGGCGGTGCCGCTTTCGGAGGCGGTCCAGGTGGTGCTCGCGGCGGCGGCATCGGCGAAACTGCCCCGGTCCGGCGGTTGAGTGCTCCATGCGTAGGTCAGGGTGGCGCCGGTATCCGGGTCGCTACTGGTGCTGCCGGTAACCGTAACAACGACGCCGAACTCAACGTCCATCCCGTCGGCGGGCGCGCTGATGGCGGCGGTGGGCGCGTCATTCGTGCCGGTGATGGTGATCGTAACCTGGGTGGCGGGGCCAACGACGGAGGTTGCGGTCAGGACGTCGTCCATGGCATCGCCGTCGGCCAGGGCGTTGACGGCGGCGATGTTGCCGGCGTTGCCGCCGATGGTATAGGTCCAGTTGCCGGTGGCGCCGATGCTGAACAGGCCGTAGGTTCCATCCAGATTCTCGGCGACGAATTCCTCGCTGCCGCCGGCCGGGTTGTCAATGGTCAGGGCGCCGGTGGCGGTGGCGGGGCCGCTGTCTTCGGTGAGCGCGCCGGTGGTATCGCCGGAGAAGGCGAGCGGCACCACCATGATGATTACCGGCGTCGCGGCGGTGGCGGCGGTGCCGTCGCTGACCATCAAGTTCAGCGTAACGCTCGTGGCGGTGCCGCTGTCGGGCGCGGTCCAGGTGGTGTCGGCGGCGTTCGCATTGGCAAAACTGCCGGTGTTCGCCGGGGTCGTGCTCCACGCGTACTGCAAGGCCGTTCCGGTGTCCGGGTCTGACCCGGCGCCGGTGACGGCGATCCGCCCGCCGAACACCGCCATGGTATTCGGCGGCGGCGCGCTGATGGTGGCGGTCGGCGCGTCGTTGGCGCCGGTGACGGTGATGGTGATGTCCTGCGTGACGGCGTTGTCGTCATTCGCCATGACGGTGAAGGTGTCGGCCGGGCGGTCGCTTGCGCCGAGCGCGTTGACGGCCTGCTCGTTGGCTGGGTTGCCGCCAAGCGTGTAGGTCCAGACGCCCTGCGCGGTGATGCCGAACAGGCCGTAGTCGCCGTCCGCATCGGTCTGCGTCACGAAAGTCGCGTCGTTGCCGGGGTTCGGGTTGGTGATCGTCAGGGTGTTGCTCGCCATCATTGCCGCCGCGTTGCCGTCTTCGGTGACCGTGCCGGTGGCGGCGCCGTTGATCACAAGCGGCGTCATCATCACCGTGACGTTGACCGTGGCGCTATGGGATGCGTTTGCGGCACTGCTGGTATCCGTGACCGTCAGGCTCAACATGACAGTGTCGTTGATGGCATCCGCACCGGCAGTCCAAGTGGTGCTCGCAGCGTTCGGCGCGGCAAAACTGCCCTGCCCCGCCGGTGTCGTCGTCCACATATAAGTCAGGGTGGCGGCCTCGCCGGTGTCCGGGTCGGCGCCGTTGCCGGTTACCGTAATGACCTCATCAAACATCGCCGAAGTCCCGGTGACCGGTGCGCTGATGGTCGCGGTCGGCCGGTCGTTGGCGCCGTTGACGGTGACGATGATCTCCTGCGTAACATTGTTGTCGGCGTTCGCCGCAACGGTGAAGGTGTCGGTCGGGCGCGCGCTTGCCGTCAGTGCATTAACAGCCGCCGCATTGTCCGCGTTGCCGCCGAGTTGGTAAATCCACTCGCCCTCGGCGTTGATCCCGAACAAGCCGTAAGTGCCGTCCGCATCGGTCTGCGGCACGAAAGTCGTGTCGCCGTCCGCCTCCGGGTGGCTCACCGTCAAGGTGTCGCCGGTCATGGTCTCGGCGGCCGTGCCGTCTTCCGTCACGGCGCCGGTGGCGATGCCGCTGATCGTAATCGGCGCCACCGTGATGCCGGTTACCGAGGCGGTGGCGGTGGCGGTGCCGTCACTCACCTCCAGTTGCAGCGTCACGGTCACGGCACTGTCCGGCGCAGTCCACATCGTGACGGCGGCGCTGTCATCGTCAAAACTGCCGGTGTCCGCCGGCGTCGTGCTCCACGTGTATTCCAGACTGTCGCCGTTATCCGGGTCGCTGCCGCTGCCGCTGAGACTCAAACGCCCGCCGGAAGCCACCGGGGTATTCGGCGGCGGCGCGCTGATGGTGGCGGTCGGCGCGTCGTTGGCACCGGTGACGGTGATGGTGATGTCCTGCGTGACGGCGTTGTCGTCATTCGCCATGACGGTGAAAGTGTCGGTCGGACTGTCGCTTGCGCCAAGCGCATTGACGGCTTGCTCGTTTTCGGTGCTGCCGCCAAGCGTGTAAGTCCAGACGCCCTGCGCGGTGATGCCGAACAGGCCGTAGGCGCCGTCCGCATCGGTCTGCGTCACGAAGGTTACGTCGTTGCCGGGGTTCGGGTTGGTGATGGTCAAGGTGTTGCTCGCCATCATTGCCGCCGCGTTGCCGTCCTCTGTGACCGTGCCGGTGGCGGTGCCGTTGATCACAAGCGGCGTCATCATCACCGTGACGGCGACCGTGTCGCTATGGACGGCGTTGGCGGTGCTGCTGGTATCCGTGACCGTCAGGCTCAACATGACAGTGTCGTTGATGGCCTGTGCGCCGGCGGTCCAGGTGGTGCTCGCAGCGTTCGGCGCGGCAAAACTGCCCTGCCCCGCCGGTGTCGTCGTCCACATATAAGTCAGGGTGGCGGCCTCGCCGGTGTCCGGGTCGGCGCCGTTGCCGGTCACGGTGATGACCTCATCAAACATCGCCGAAGTCCCGGTGACCGGCGCGTTGATGGTCGCGGTCGGCCGGTCGTTGGCGCCGTTGACGGTGACGATGATCTCCTGCGTAACATTGTTGTCGGCGTTCGCCGCAACGGTGAAGGTGTCGGTCGGGCGCGCGCTTGCCGTCAGTGCATTAACAGCCGCCGCATTGTCCGCGTTGCCGCCGAGTTGGTAAATCCACTCGCCCTCGGCGTTGATCCCGAACAGGCCGTAAGTGCCGTCCGCATCGGTCTGCGGCACGAAAGTCGTGTCGCCGTCCGCCTCCGGGTGGCTCACCGTCAAGGTGTCGCCGGTCATGGTCTCGGCGGCCGTGCCGTCTTCCGTCACGGCGCCGGTGGCGATGCCGCTGATCGTAAGCGGCGCCACCGTGATGCCGGTTACCGAAGCGGTGGCGGTGGCGGTGCCGTCACTCACCTCCAGTTGCAGCGTCACGGTCACGGCACTGTCCGGCGCAGTCCACATCGTGGCGGCGGCGCTGTCATCGTCAAAACTGCCGGTGTCCGCCGGTATCGTGCTCCACGTGTATTCCAGGCGGTCGCCGTTATCCGGGTCGCTGCCGCTGCCGCTGAGACTCAAACGCCCGCCGGAAGCCAGCTGCGCATTCGCCGCCGGCGCGCTGATGGTGGCGGTCGGCGCGTCGTTAACGCCGCTCAGCATAATCTCGATCCGTGCCGTCAACGCCGGGTCGGCGTTCGCCACCACCGTGAAGGACTCGCTGGCGACAATATCCCCCGCCAGCGCCTGCACCCTGTCATCCAGGCGGTAGCGCCACGCGCCGGCGGCCGTGAGGGTGAAAGTCCCATAGTCGCCGCCGGTGCCGTCGTGCGCTACAAAAGTGGCGTCGCCGCCCGGCGGACTGATGATGCCGAGCGCGCCTTCCAACTCACTCTCCGCGCCATCCTCAATCAAGCTCAGGGCGACGTCGGGCACACCGCTGATCGCGGACGGCGGCAGCACCGTGATCGAGAAGCGCAGCACGTCGCGGTCGGCGGCGCCGCGGTTGGAGTCGGAATCCACCACCGCATAAACGTAGCTGCGAAGCTCGGAGGCCGCCGCCGGCGTGCCGCTCAATACGCGGGCGGCACCGTCAAAACTCAATCCGCCCGGCAAGTTCGGCAGGGCGTAGACCAACAATGCGTTGCCGCCGCTCGCCGCCGGCAGGGTCAGCGAAGCGATGGCCCGCTCGGCGATGTATTGCTGCGCGGCGATGCGCTGCGCGCCAAAATCCGGCGCCCCGTCCACGCTGATGGTGAAACGCAGGACGGCGCGGTCGGTGTCGGCCTGGTTGTCGTCCGTGTCCACCGCCGCGTAGGTGTAGGTAAGCGCGTCCTGGGGCGTGGTCGGCGCACCGCTCAGCAGGCGCGTGCCATCGTCAAAGACCAGCCCGTCCGGCAACGGCGGCGCGATCCCGTAGCGCAGCGCGCCGTTGCCGTTCGCCGCCGCCGGCAAGCGCAGGGCGGTGATGGCGGTGTCCACCGCGTATTCCTGGTCGGCGATGCGCGCACCGGCGGCGAAGACCGGGGCGACGTCGGGCGGCGCCTCCACGCTGAGGTCAAAATCGAGCGCGTCGGTGGCTTCAAGCGCGTCCGTAACCGTGTAGGTGTAGGTAGCGGGCGGCGACAGCGCCTGCGGCGTGCCGCTCACGCGCCGCGCCAGCGCGTCAAAGATCAGCCCCGCCGGCAAGTCCGGCTCCAGCGTGTAGCGCAGCGGCGCAGTACCGCCGGCGGCGGCCGGCAAGTCCAGGGGGATGATCGGGGTGCCGGTGGTGTAGATGCGGTCGGCGGCGGCGGCGAGGAACGCCGGCGTACCCCGGTTAATCCCCGCGTCCGGGATGGTGATGGTGAACCGCAAGGTGTCGGCGTCGGTGGGGTCGTTGTTGGCGTCGCCGTCCACCACGGTGTAGGTGTAGGTGGCGAGCGGCTGCGACACTTGCGGCGTGCCGAAGAGTATGCGGGTCAAGGAATCAAAACTGAGGCCCTGCGGCAGCGGCTCCGGGCTCAGGGTGTAAATGAGTTCGCCGTTACCGCCCGCAGCCTGCGGCAGGCTCAGCGGCGTGATGGTCGCGCCCCGGGTGTAACTCTGATCAAGCACCGAACGCGCAACAAACACCGGCGCGGCGTCAAGCGGCGGCGGCTCCACCGCCACGGCCAGAAAGTCGGTATCGCTGAGGCGCCCGTCACTGACCTTGAAACTCACCACAAAGTCGGTTGGAACCGCCACCTGCGGCGCGGTCCAGGTGGTACGCGCCGTACTGAGGTCGCTGAAGTCGCCGCCCTCGCCGCTCACGCTCCACAGGAAGAACAGGGCGTCGGCGGCGTCGGTGTCGGCGCCGTCGCCGAAGAGCGCGACCACGTCCCCCGGCATCACGGTCACCGAAGTCGCGGGCGCGGTGATTTCGGCGGTCGGCGGGTCGTTGGCGCCGGTGACGGTGATGGCAACGGCGGCGGCGGCAATGCCGGCGTCCTGCGGCGTAATCGCGAAGTTTTTCTCGCGCACCTGCTGCCCTGCGGCCAGCCGTTGCACGGCCGGGCCGTTGTCCAGCGTGTACGACCACTCGGCGGCGCCCGCCACCACCCGGAAGCGGCCATAGACGCCGCGCTCGTCCACGGCATGCAGGGGCTCCGACACCGCGCCGCTGATCGTCGCGTCACCGTCCTCGGTCACGCCGCCTTGCAACACGCCACTCAGCACCCGCGCCTGCGCCGCCACCTGCGTGATGACCACGGTGTCGCTGCCGAACGCGCCGCCCTGGTCGGTCACGCGCAGGCGCAGCGTGTACTTCGCGCCCGGCCCCCGGTTGCCCACGGTCCAAGTGGTGTCGCGCGCGCTGCGGTCGCCAAAGCGCCCGCCCTGCGAAACCGGGCTCAGGCTCCACGTGTAGCTCAGCGTCTCCTCATCCCCGGGGTCCGCATCGCCGCCAACGCCGCGCAGGTTGATGACCGTGCCCGTCGGCGCTTCGTTGCGGTCCGCCGTTACGCGCGCGCTCGGCGTATTGTTGTCGCCGATGACCTCAACAACCAGCGTCGCCGGCGGATACAAGTCCGGCCTGTCGGTGCGGATCGTGAACTCATCCCGCACTCGTTGGCCCTGCCCCAGGGCCATCACCGCCGGGCGGCTCCCGTCCAGCGTGTAGCTCCACTCTCCTATCTCGTTCAAATCAAGGGTTCCATAGCTGCTTTCCGGAGCGCCGGTCAGGTAGTTGGTTCTGACGAGTTGGCGTGAGCCTCTGCCGATGTACCTCTCATCCGTGGTTTCGGCGCCGTTGGGGAGCCTGAGCTGGAACTCGCCCCGCACCACGCGCCGGCCGCTCGCATCGGTCACCTGCACGTGCAAATCGCCGCTGATGTAGCGGCTTGACGGCGGCGGCGTGGCGGCGGTTGCGGGCGCGATGCGCAGGGTGAAGTCGGCCGTGGCCGCGTCGCCGTTGCGATCCGTCGCCATGTAGGTGTAGGTCGTCGGCGTATCCAGCGGCGAGCGCGGCGTACCGCTCAGGCGCCGGGTGCCGCCGTCAAAGCTCAGCCCGGCCGGCAACTGCGGCGTGATGCGGTAGCGGAGCGGGGCGTCGCCGCCGCGCGCCTCGGGCAGCGCGGCGATGTCAATGCGGCGCTGCGCCTGAAAGTGAAAGGAGCGCGGCACGTAGTCGGAGCCGAAGAACGGCACCGAATCGCCGTCCAGCCGCACCACGGCCTCTCCCCCGGCGCCGAAAGAATCCCGCACCCGCAAGCGCAGCGTGTAGATGATCTCCCTCATCTCGTGCGGCGCAGTCCAGGTCGTGTCCGGGCTGTTGCGGTCGGCGAAAATGCCCACCGCCGGGTCCGCGATCCAGGTGTGGCTCAGCGTCTCAATCGCGGGATTGTCGGGATCGGTGGCGGCGCCGCTCAGTGCAACCACGTCACCGGCGCGCACGATCACCTGGCCGGCGCGCGCCGTCACCAGCGGCGCGTCGTTCACGCCCCTCACCGTGAACTCGAAAATAACCGGTTCATAGAGCGGCGTGTACGGCGCCACGACAAAGCGCTCCACCGGCCGCTCGCCGTTGACCAGGGCCTGGGTCTGCGCCCGGCCTCCTTTCAGGGTGTAGCGCCAGTTGCCGCGTTCGTCCTCCATCACGAAGGTGCCAAAGCGGCCCTGCCTGGTTTCGCGGTTCCAGATGCCGCCGTTGCGATCCACCCTCAGCAGGCCGTCGCCGAGTTTCCAATTCAGCCGCCCGCTGACCACGGCCTGGTCGCCGCCGTCATCCTCGCTGAAGGCGCCGGTGCGCGGGCCGGTAACGGCTTCCAGTTGTCCGAAGATGCGGAAGCGCAGGAAACCGATGGTTCTGACCGGGCTTCCGTCGCTGGGCTGTGCCCGGACCCGGTAGTCTTCGTTGTGGATGTCGTCCGGAACCAGCGCCTGCAACGCCTTCGTGCCGGTCCTTTGTATGTACTCCCATTCGCCGTTGCTGCGCAAAATGAACCGGGAAAACTCGCTTTCCATGTCCCGTGCCACGACTGAATCAAAGCCGCTCAGATCCAGGCGGCCCGTCAATTTGTTGTTGGCGGCGCCGGGGTCCAGTTCATCCATGGTGCGGAACAGCAGGATGCGGTCGCCCGCAAGCCGCACGGGATTGACCGTGATTACCGCCGAGTCGCCGCTGCCGGTGGCACCGTCCGGGTCGCGCGCCCTGAAGCGCAGGGTCACCGTCAGCGGCGCATCCACCGAAGGCGCGCTCCAGGTCGTGGACGCCGCATTGGGGTTGGCGAAGACGCCGATGTTCGCGGGCGCCGTGCTCCAGGCGTAGCTGAGCGCGGCCTGATGCCCGAAGTCGGGGTCGGTGGCATCGCCCGCAACCTGGTGCTCCTGTGCCGACGCCGACTGGAGCGCCGCCGCGGGCGTGGTGACCGTAACCTGCGGCACGTCGTTTTGGCCGCGAATCGTGATGCGAATGAAGTCGTCCGGGGTCGCGTTTGCATAGTTGCCGCTGACCAGGTCAAGACCGGCTTCCACGCCAAACGCATCCTCCACGACGTCGCGACCGCGCAAGGCGTCGTTGTCGTCGTTCAGGGTATAGGTCCAGGCGCCGTCCTCGGCGATGACAAAGACGCCGTAACCGCCTTCCTGCATGCGCGCATGGAATATCGCGTCAAAGCCCGCGAAATCGGGCGGATTGATGTAGCGGAGCCGCCCCGCCAGCGCCTGCGGGCCGCCGTCCTCACGCAGCGCACCGCCACGGTCGGCGGCGCTCTCGGCAACGATGGCCGCGGGCGCCGGCGTAACCCTGATCCCGGTGGTGGTGGTGGCGGCGGCGCCTTGCGCGTCGGTCACCCGCAGCCGCAGGGTTACGCCGCCGGGCGCAGTGGCGGCGGTCCACACCGGCCGTACCGCGCGGGCATCGTCAAACACGCCGGTATTGAGCGGCACCGTGCTCCACGCATAGTCCAGCGTGGCGCTTTCCCCGGCGTCCGGGTCGCTGCTGCCGCCGCCGTCCAGCGTTACCGCGCCGCCCGCCGCCAGCGATGCGGGCGCCCCGGTGATCGCGGCCACCGGGGCATCGTTGACGCCGGTGATGGTGATGGTCGCGAAAGCGCCGCTGATGTCGCCCTGCGCCGGCTCAAGCCTGAACTGCTCTTGCGCCTGGCGGCCGGCGCCGAGCGCCTGCACCGCAGCGCGCCGGCCATCCAGCGTGTAGTTCCAGCCCAGCCCCCGCTGCAGCACGTCAAAGCGGCCATAGACCCCGTCCTCGCCGCGCACGCTCAAGTCGTGGGAGACGACGTTGAACTCGGTGCGCTTGACGCCGTCTTCAATGAAACTGCTGCTGAAGTCGCCGCGCAACCGCCCGGCGGCGGCGATTTGGGTGACGACCAGGTTGCCGGTGCCGACGCCGCCGTGTTGGTCGGTGACGCGCAGGCTCAGCGTGTATTTCGCACCGGCGCCCCTGTCGCCCATGACATAGATCGTGTCGCGCGCGCGGCGGTCAACAAAACGGCCCCCCAGCGCGGCCGGCTCCACGCTCCACGAATAGACCACCCCGGCAAGATCTTCGTCGTTGGCGTCCGCGACCATGCCGCTGACAAGGATCGCGCCCCGCACCGGCGCCGTGCTGCGGTTCGCCGTCACGCGCACGTCCGGCACCCGGTTCGCCCCCAGGATGTCAATGACCAGCGTGGCGGCGGGATACACCTGCGGCCGGTTGGTGGTGATGGTGAACTGCTCCCGCAGCCGCCGCCCCGGCCTCAGCGCGACCACCTCGGGCAAGATGTGGTCAACCCGGTATTCCCATCTGCCGGGGCCGCCGGAGGGGTCGGTGACGGTGAGCGCCCCGTAATCGCCGTCCTGCACGCCACGGATAAAAGCGCCGCCGTCAGCCGCACGGCCGTTGGCATTATTGAGCGACAGCACGCCGAAAACGGTGCGCTCGCCGAAGGCGGGAGTCACCGTGCCGTACAACGGGCCGCCGATGTAGCGCGAGCCGGACGGCGGGTTTGGGGCCGTTTTCGGCACCACCATGATCGTGAATTGCAGCGTGTCGGTGTCGCCGTTGTCGTCGGTCGCCACGTAGGTCCAGGCTGCCGCTTCACTCAGCGCCACTTGCGGCGTGCCGGTCAGGCGCCGCGCCGCCGCGTCAAAACTGAGCCCGCGCGGCAGCACCCTGCCGGCCGCCGCCCCCGCCCCCGGTCTCAGACTGTAACGAACAACGCCGTTGCCGCCGCGGGCCGGCGGCAGCGCGGCAACATCAACCGCCGTCCCCACCTTGAAGATATAGGCGTCCGGCGCGTAGTCGGTGCCGAAGGCCGGCGCCGAGTCGGGATCAAGCCGCAGCACGGCCTCGTCGAAAGCGCCGCGCACGTCCCGCACCCGCAGCGTCAAGGTGAAGCCGTCCTCCGGCATGGTGCGCGGCGCGTGCCAGTTGGTGTTGGGGTCGTGGCTGTCGTCAAAGACGCCCATGGCCGGGTCGGTGAACCACGTATAGGCCAGCGTTTCTTGTTCCAGGCGGTCGGCGTCGGTGGCGGCGCCGCGCAACCGCACCACGTCTCCGGGCTGCACCACGGTGCGGTCGGCTTGCGCCATGGTCACCTGCGGCGCGTCATTGGCGCCGGTCACGGTGAACCCAAAAGTCACCGATTCATACAATGGGGTGTACGGCAGGAGCACGAATGTCTCCCGTGGCGCATCGCCATCCTGCAGGCTCTGCGTAACCGCGGCGTTGGGGTTCAAGGTGTAGCGCCAGTTGCCGCGCTCGTCCAGCATCTCAAAGAGGCCGAACCTGCCGTTGCGGGTCTCGCGATTCCAGATGCCGCCGTTTCGCTCCACCTCAAACTCCCGGCCATAGTCCCAGTTCAGCCGCCCCCTGATGACGGCATCGCTGCCGGAGTCCTCCTCGTTGAGCGTGAAGTTGCGCCGGCCGATGATGGGTTCGGCCGCCCCCTGGATGAGGATGCGGAAGTCTCCCGGAAAGCCCCTGCTGCCGTCGCTACGAAACCCCACCAGCCTGAAGTCGGCGTGGAGGGTCTCGCCCGGCCCCAGTTTCTGAATTTCCAGCCTCTCAACGGAGCCCGCGGGTATCAGGTTAAAGTGCCAGTCACCGTTGGCTCTCAGCGTGAAGCGCCCGTACTTGTGGAGGCGGTCGTTGTTTCTTCGCCTGTCCCAACTGGCGAGATTGTGCCGTCCCGGCGGCTCATTGCCTGTGGCCGTTTCCAACACCATCGCATCTTCGCTGATGTAGCCGACGGCCGCGATGATCGTGAAAGGCGGCACAGTAATACGGATGACAAACCGCAGCGTGTCCGTGTCGCCGTCCTCGTCGGTCACCGTCCAGGTGTAGGTGGTGGGAGGGGGGGGGCTGCCGATGATCGTGAACGGCGTGCCGATCACGCGCCGCCGCTCGGGGTCGTAGCGCAGCCCGCGCGGCAACTCCGGACTAAGACTGTAGCTGAGCGCGCCGTCGCCGCCGGCGCCCGCCGGCAGGTTCAACGCCGGGATGGAGACATTCGTCGTGTACTCCTGGTCGGGGATCGTTACCCCGTTGGGGAACGCCGGCGCCAGATCCTCCTCCGCGATGGTAATGGTGAAACGCAGCAGCGCGGCGTCAAACACCAGCGACAGGTTGGTGTCGGAGTCGGTCGCGGTGTAGGCGTAGGTGGCGAGGTCCCGAGGCTCGTGCGGGGTGCCGAAGAGCACGCGGCCGGCGGCGTCAAAAAAGAGCCCGTCCGGCAGTTCGGGGGTGATGTGGTAGCGCAGCACGCCGTTGCCGGCGACGGCCTCGGGCAGGGTCACGGGGATGATGGCTTCGCGGGCCTTGTAAGACTGAGCGGGGATGGCGGCCGCATCCGGGAACACCGGCGGCACGTCCGGCACGGCGACGGCGATGGCGAAATTGAGGCTGGCCGAGGAGGAGGCGCTGTCGGTGGCGGTGTAGTAGTAAATGAAGGAGCGCTGGGGCGTATCCGGAACCCCGGAGAGCACCCGGTTGGCGGCGTCAAAGGACAGCCCGCTCGGCGGCTCCGGCCTGATGTCGTAACGCAGGGCGCCGTCGCCGCCGGTGGCCGCAGGCAGCGTCAGCGGGGTGATCGCCACGTCGGGGATGTAACGCTGGGCGGGGATGGCGGCGCCGTTCTGGAAGCCCGGCGCGACCCCGGCCGGGCTGACGGTGATGTCAAAAGTCAAACGCGCGGCGGCGCCGGACTGGTCGGTAACCGTATAGGCGTAGGCGGTGGTGATCGCGGACGCGAGCGCGTGCGGCGTGCCGGAGAGCACCCGGCTTGCCTCGTCAAAGGACAGCCCGCCCGGCAAGGCCGGGGTAATCGCGTAGCGCAGTTCGCCGACGCCGCCGATGGCCACCGGCAGGGTGCGCGGGTTGATGGCCGCACCGGCAATGTAATTCCCTTCGCTGACGACCTCGCCGACAAAGGCGAGCGCGGCCTGCGGCGGCGGCGGCGACACCGTAACGACGGTGCGCTCGGTGTCGCTGAGGCGCCCGTCGTCCACGCGCAGGCTCAGCACGACGTTGGTTTCCTCCTCCACCTTCGGCGCGATCCAGGTGGTTTCGGAGACCGCGGCATTGGCGAAAATGCCCAGCCCATCCGACGCGCCCCACAAGTATTCCAGGATGTCGCCCGAATCGGGGTCGTTGCCGCGCCCGATCAACGTAACGGTCTCGCCTGAAAACACGCGCACCGCATCCGCGGGCGCGATGATCTCCGCCGTCAGCGGGTCGTTGACGCCGGTAACGGTGATGACCACGTTGACGCTGGCGACGCCGCTATCGCGCGGCGAGATGGCGAACGTCTCCTGTTGCTGCTCCCCTGCGGCCAGCGCCTGCACCGACGGCAGGCGGCTGTCCAGCGTGTAGCTCCACTCGGCGCTGCCCCCCACCACCCGGAAGCGGCCATAGATCCCCTGCTTGTCAACCCCTCTCAGCAGGAGCGACACGAAACCGCCGGTACTCACATCGGGAGCGTCCTCGGTCACGGCGCCTTCCAGGTCGCCGCTCAGCACCGTGCCGGCCTCCGCCGTCTGGGTGATGATGATGCTGTCACCGCCTTCACCGCCGGTCTGGTCGGTGGCCCGCAGCACCAGGGTGTATTGCGCGCCTACCCCCCGGTCGCCCACGGTATAGGTAGTCTCAAGGGCGCGGCGGTCGGCGAAACTGCCGCCCTGGAAGCCCAGCACACTCCAGGTGTAGCTCAGCGTCTCCGACTCCCCGCTATCCGGATCAGTGGCGCGGCCGCCCAGGTTGATCACCGCGCCCGCCGGCGCCTGGCTGCGATTCGCCGTCAACTTCACGCTCGGCCGGTCGTTCAGCCCTTCCACCATGATGACCACGGTGGCCGGGGGATACAAAGCCGGCCTGGTGCTGTGAACCACAAACTCATCCCGCACCAGTACGCGGCCCGGCACCGGTACCAGCGCCTCGGGGGGGACACTGTTGCCGGCGGGGTCAATGGTGCCGGAGCGGTAGACCCAGAATCCCTGCTCCTGCCCCCTTACTCCGCCCAGGAAAAAGGTGCCGTAAGCGCCATCCTGCTCGGTCTCCTCGAAACCAACATCGGAGGCGGGACTGCCGTCGGGGCGAAAGAAGCGCAAGGTGCCGACTGCGCTTCTGGTGCCGGGGCTGGTGATCACGGAGGATCCCTGGCCGCGCAACGTGCCGCGCAGATCGCCGCCGATGTAATGCGACAACGGCGCCGGCCGCGTGGCGGTGCGCGGCACGATCATGATCGTGAATTGCAGCGCGTCGGTGTCGCCGTTGGCGTCCGCCGCCGTGTAGGTGTAGGTGCGCGGCTCGTCCAGCACCGCCAGCGGTCTGCCGGTCAACCTGCGCGCGACCCGCTCAAAGCTCAGGCCCGCAGGCAAGGCCGGCGTAACCTTGTACCGCACCTCTCCGGAACCGGAAAGCGCCGCCGGCAGCGGCGCCGTATTGAGCGTCCGTTGCTCCTGGAAGACATAGTCGGTGGTCGCGTAATCGTTGCCGAAGTACGGCGCCGAATCGGCCCGCAGCGTTACTCCGGACTGACCGGTAACGCCGGTCGTGTCGCGCACCCGCAGCACCAGCCGGTAGCTGCCGTCGAGCATCTCCTGCGGCGCGGTCCAGGTGGTTTCAAGGGCGTTGCGGTCGGCGAACACCCCCACCGCCGGGAGCGCGTACCAGGTGAAGGCCAGCGTTTGCAGTTCGGATGCGTCCTCGGAGCCGCCACGGCCGCTCAGCGACACCACCTCACCGGGACGCACCACCGAGCGGTCGGCCATCGCCGTTGCCGTGGGCGTGTCAAAAACGCCATGCACCCTGAACTCAAAGACCACCGGCTCATACAACGGGGTGTACGGATGGACGACGATGCGATCCGTCTCCCGCTGGCCGGCGACCAGCGCCTGCACCGCCGCCCGTTGCGGCTCCAGGATGTAGCGCCAGTTTCCCCGCTCGTCGAGCATCTCAAAGACGCCGAACCTGCCGTTCATAACATCGGGATTCCAGATGCCGCCCCTGCGGTCCACGCGCAGCAGGTTGTCGCCGAGATCCCAGTCAAGGATGCCCTCAACCCTGGTGCCGCGCGGCATGCGCGGCGTTCTGAGGTCGCCGAATTCGTCCTCCGTAAATCCGAACACGCGCCGACCGGTAACCGGCTCCAGTTTGCCCAGGATGCGGACGCGCAGGATGCCGAGCGAGTGCTTGCTGCGGTCGCCGGCGCGCACCCCGCGCAAGGTGAAGTCGTCGTGGGTGAGGTCGCCCGGCACCAGTTGCTGAACCTCCCTGGTGCTAATCAGTTGTATGTAGCGGAACTCACCGTTGGGCTCCAGGTCGAGGCGTCCGAAATCGCTTCTGCCGTGCTGCTCGACGAAGGCGATGAACCCGTCGGGCAGGCTCAGCCTTTGCTCAATCCTTTCGGCGGGGCGCGGTGTGCCGGGGTCCATTTCGTCCATGGTCGCGAAGAACAGGATGTTGTCGCCCGCCGGCGTAACCGGGTTGATCGTGACCGGGGGCGAAACCGCCGTGGCAACGGCGCCACCCGGGTCGCGCGCCGTGAGACGCAGCGTGACCGTGGTCGCAACGTCCACCGAGGGCGCGCTCCAGGGGGTGGACAGTGCCGCAGCGTCGGTGAACGTGCCGATGCCCGCGGGCGCCGTGGACCAGGCGTACACGAGGCTGTCTTGGTGCCCGCGGTCGGGATCCGTGGCACTGCCCGTGACCAGGTGCTCTGATGCGGATGGCACGCTGGCCGGCGCGGTGATGCTGAGCTGCGGCGGGTCGTTGACGCCGTGGATGGTGATTTGAATGAAGCCCGGGGCGGAGGTGACGAATGTTTCGGCGACCGGGTCAAAACCCGCCTGCACGTCAAATACATCCAACACGCTGTCAAGCCCATTCAGCAGGTCGGCCTGGTTATCGTTCAGCGTGTACGCCCAGGCGCCGTCCGCGGTGAGAACGAGGACGCCGTAGCGGCCGTCCACCGTCTGCGGGTTGAATACCATGTCAATCCCCGCCAGCGGGTTTTGGTACGCCAGCATGCCGCTCGCCGTGCCCGGCTCCGCGTCCTCGGTTACTTCGCCGGTGTGCACGCCGCCGAGTTGCGGCGGCCCCGGGCCGACCGTGAGTATCATTGAATCCTCGCGCACCGCCCCCTGTGCATCCTCAACCCGCAGCCGCAGGGTAACGACGCCCTGCATGGCGGGCGTCCACACGGCGCGCGGCGCGCTCACGTTGTCATCCGCAAAGCGGCCGAAGCCCGCGGGCGAGGTACTCCAGGCATAGACCAGGCCGGCTTGTTCCCCGGCGTCCGCGTCGCTGCCGCTACCGCTGAGCGTGATCGGAACGTCCACCGGCGACGATGCGGGCGCCTCGCCGACGTGGGCCACCGGCGGGTCGTTGGCGCCGCTGATGGTGACCGTCGCGAAGGCGCCGGTAACGCCGCCGTTGACCGGCCTCAGGCGGAACCGCTCCATCACCTCCTCGCCGGCGCGCAGCGCCTGGACGACGGCGCGGTCGCGCCGCAACGTGTAACTCCACTGCGTGGCGTCTGACGCCCTGACCTCAAACTCGCCGTACACCCCGTTTTGGGTGGCGGCGCGCAGCGGATGCGACACGGCGCCTGCTTTGGTTTCATCATCGCCGCCGCCGCCGTCCTCGTCTTCCGTAAAACCGAGATTGAGTTCGCCGACCAGATTCGCTTCACGGGCGCCCTGGGTAACGACAACCCTGCCCGTGCCGACGCCGCCGGCCGCGTCCGTCGCCCGCAGGCTCAGCGTGTACCGCACGCCCACCCCCCGGCTGCCCATGATATAGGTGGCATCCCTGGCGCGGCGGTCAACAAAACTGCCCCCAGACGACGCCGGCGACACGCTCCACGAATACACCATCCCGGCAAGGTCGCCGAGGTCCGCGTCTGTGGCCGTGCCGGACACGCGGATCGCACCGCCCACCGGCGCCGAGCTGCGGCTCGCCGTGGCATTCACGGTCGGGTTTTCATTCGTGCCGGTGATTTCAATGACCAGCACCGACGAGGTATAAGGAGTACTCGGATCGGGCTGGATCAGGAAGATCTCCTTCACCCGCTGCCCCTGCGGCACCTCGACCACGTTCGGTGCCGCATGGTCAACCCGGTAACTCCACTCGCCCCCCGCTTTGATCGTGAGGGTCCCGTAATCACCTTGCTGCTCGGCGAATGCAAAGAACCCGGGGCCCTTTCTGCCGGTGGTTTCGAGCAGCAAAAACCGGCCACTCGTCACGCGCTCGCCGAAAGTGGGGGTTACCGTTCCGAACAGGTCACCGCCGACGAAACGATTGAAGACCACGCCGGGCCTGAAGGTTGTTGGATACACCGTGATGGCAAAGGACTTCGAGACGACGTCACCATTGGCGTCGGTCGCCCGGTAGGTGTAGCGCCGGTCACCTAGACTGGTCCGCGGGATGCCGGTGAGCCGCCGGGTATGCGCGTTAAAGCCCATCCCCAGCGGCAGCGTCGGCCTGACGCTGTAACTCAGCACGCCGTCCCCGCCGCGCGCCGCCGGCAGCGGCGGCGGGTTAATCGTCTGCTCCATCTTGAAGTAATACCTGGGCGGGAAAAATTCGATGCCGAACACCGGCACCGAATCCCCGTCCAGCACCACCGTGGCCAAGCCGCTCCCGCCATGCACATCGCGCACCCGCAAGCTCAGCGTGTACGCGGTCTCGATGACGCCGGACGGCGCGGTCCAGGTGGTGTTGGGGCTGCCTCGGTCGGCGAACACGCCCGCGGTGGACGGGTCCGAAAACCACGTGTACACCAGCGTATCCTGCTCCAGGTTGTCAATGTCAATGGCGGCGCCGCTCAAGCGCACCGTCTCGCCGGCGCGCACGATCGCTTGATCGGCCTGCGCCATCGTTACGATCGGCGGATCGTTGCGGCCCTCAACCGTGATGCGGAAGGTGACGGACTCATACAAATCGGTCTCGTCCGGGCTAAACGTGAACTCCTCCACCGGCGAATCACCGTCGCGCAGGGCCTGGGTCTCCGCGCCGTTGGTGTTCAGCGTGTAGTGCCAGTTGCCGCGCCGGTCCTCCATCACGAACGCGCCAAACGCGCCCTGCATCGTTGCCGGCCCCCAGATGCCGCCGGCCCGGTCCACGTTCAGCAGGCTGTCGCCGAAAGCCCAGTTGAGCCTGCCCGACACGGTTTCTCCGCCGGGGGCGTCCTCGGTGATGCTGAAGTTGCGCGCGCCGGTGACCGGCTCCAGCACACCGGTAATAAGAATGCGGACGATACCAACAACCCGGCCGCCGCCACCGTCCGGCACCCGCACCCGGAACTCATCGCGCGCGTCATCGCTCGGAATCAGGGCTTGCACCGCCTTGCGGGCGTTGTCCAGTGCGTACGCCCAGTTGCCGTCCGCCTTCAGGGAGAACTCACCATACATGCCGTTCGTGTCCTGCGAACGGAAAGCGGTGCTGCCCGCCGGCAGCCGCAACTGCCCGACCGCCCGCTGGGTCGTACGAAAAACGCCCTCGGACAGGGTGATGCTGACCAAGACGTCGCCGGCCTGCGCCGAAGCATAGCGAGCCGGGATTAAAACCAGGACGATGGCGAACAAGAACAACACGCCGGACTGTCGTATGTGACGGGCAAAAATCACAAATCACCCTCTTGCTAAAGGCTCAGAATAGGCACTATACGCCAAAACCCCCAGACAAATGAATGATTCTTGTCAGTAAATGTCAGCGGCTTGCGCCGCCGGTTGGACGCCGGATTGCTCGTATCGTCCCAATACTCGCCCTTCAGGCTACGCGCAATTTTTGGGAATTATCAAGGAAAATTGACAGACCGCAGGATCAGTCCGTCCCCTCCACCTCTTCCATGACCGGATTCCCGTGTGGGTCTTGGACAATCCTGTATCGCCGTTCCATCTCCGCCTTGGTCGGCGTCGGCAATCGCTGGCGATCACCCGCCGAGGCCTGGAGTCAGGCCCGCATGACGTTCCTGACACTGTTCAGTGGCGGCATAGGTCTGTTCCCTTCAGGCTTTGTGTGACACCATATACCCTCGTTTGCGGTTTGCCTTTCGCAACCCCGACAACGTGAGCGTATGGCTTTTGAGACGATTGCAGGGACTACATAAGAGGATGCGGTTGGACAGGTGATTCAGCCCCCATCCGCCTGCGGGGTCTTGTGGTCTAATTCCAAATACCGCTCATCGTCAAAGTGCCGGTCACATCCCTGGTACTGCCGACCTTGCTGGTCAAGCAGATACCGATACATGTCCGCCCGTGACATCTTCGGGCCTGGCGGTTCATGGAGCGTGACCTTGGGGCGCAGAAAGGGCACGGCTTCCTGCCCGTCATCGGTTCACGTGGGGGCGTGGTGCGATACTGAATATCGCCTTTGGTGAGCAGGTGACCGCCCGTATCCCCGTCCGGTGTGGTCAGTCCCTCTGCGGGAATGGTGCCGAGGGGTGGTCGGTTGTGTCAATTGGGTGTTTGATTGAGTGTTCATTTTGGGTGGATGACGGGAGAGGGAATAGCAACAACCCCGCCGTCACTCCCGACCCCGATGTCACTCCCGCACCCCGCCGTCATTTCTGCGTAGGCGGGAATCCAGCATCTAATATGGGGCTGCGTAGCCGGACGCTTCAATCCGGACACCATGATTTTCCAGTCAAGCACATTGTTCTTGTGCCGGGGCGACCGGTACGGCGCGAGCTTTGTCTTTTCAGCACGTCGCAGGGCATGGTACAATCGTGCTGTGTCTCACGGCCGTGTGCCATGGTCGCGCATGCCACAACTTCCGATTGAACGGGGGCCGGATGTGACGGAGAAACACCGTGACGCGACGTGAGAGCGTGAGGCAAACCGGGACCGGCGGCCGACTGTTTGCCGGGCGTCCATCCCGTGATGGTCTGATGGTTTTTCGAGAGAAGCTGGCGTAGCTCAATCGGCAGAGCAGCGGTTTTGTAAACCGCAGGTTGGAGGTTCGATTCCTCTCGCCAGCTCCACGTCTTCCGGTCGCGGAGGGGCCATATATCCCCTGACCCTTCAGGGACGGGTCAGGGATTCGTCCCGCCTCGCGCAACCTGAAAGGCCGACGGCGTCACAGGCCCCAACGCCGTCACGGCCATGGAGTCAAAATCCAGCAGTTCCCGGCTCAAGCGTTGAATGTCCCGCACGGACACCCGGTCCAGTTCGGACACGAGTTCCCGAAGGGAGACGTGGCGACCCTGCGAGATTTCATCCTTGGCCAGTTTACTCATTCGGCCATAGGTCCCTTCCAACCCCAGCATCACGGTCCCTTTCAACTGGTTTTTGGTCCGCTCCAACTCGCGGGACGCCGGCCCCCGTTTGTGCAGCTTTGCGACTTCCCGGCACACCACATCCACCACCGAGGACGCGTCTTTTGCACCACTGGCCGCATACACGGTCAACGACCCCGTATCTGAAAAGCTGGACAGGTGCGAATAGATGGTATAGGCCAGCCCCCGTTTTTCACGCACTTCCTGAAAGAGGCGGGAACTCATGCCGCCCCCCAGCAGGGCGTTCAGCGTATGGGCCGCATAGCGGGCCGGGTGCGCCGAGGGAAGCCCTTTGAATCCGACGCAGAGATGGGCCTGCTCCAGCCGTTTCCGATGCACACGGGTTCCTCCCCGGACACCGGGCGGCGGCTGTCCGCGCCCGCCGTTGCCGGCGCGCCCGGCCGGATGCCACCGTCCAAACGACGCGCGGATGAGCGCCGTCAGTTCCTTGATCTGAAAATTCCCCGCCACCGCGATGACGGTTTTTTCGGGACGATAGTGTTCGTCCAGGTAGCGGAGAATATCACGCCGTTGAATGCGCTTCATGGTCGCCCGGTCTCCCAGGATTGACCGCCCCAACGGATGCCCCCGCCACACCTGCCGGGCATGCAGTTCCTGTACGCAATCTTCCGGGTCGTCTCCCACCGTCCGGATTTCTTCCAGCACGACCAGTTTTTCCCGTTCAATTTCCGTGCGGTCAAACCGGGAGTGATGGAAGAGGTCGGCCAGCAAGTCGAGCGCCCGACCGACCTGCTGATCCAGCACTTTGATATACAGGGTGGTGGTTTCATGGGTGGTAAAGGCGTTCATCTCGCCGCCCAGGCTGTCAATTTCATGCGAAATTTGCGCGGCGGAGCGGCGGCGCGTGCCCTTGAACATCATGTGTTCGAGGAAGTGGGCGAGGCCTTGTTGGTGCGGGCCTTCGTCTCTGGTGCCGACGTTTTCCCAGACGCCGATGGCCACGGACTTAAAGGATGGCATCCGCTCCATCACGATGCGCACGCCATTGTCCAGCACGATTTTGCGCGTCACGGCCATGTTCCGCCGGTCAACTCCCCTCGGGGACACCGGCGGCGGCTTGTGCGGCATCGCTGACGGCTTCTTTGCGGCTCAAGCGAATTTTGCCCTGCCGGTCCACCTCCAGCACTTTGACCATCACCTGCTCGCCTTCGGCGAGTTCGTCGGACACGGATTTGACGCGATGCTCGGCCAGTTGCGAAATATGCACCAGGCCGTCCATGTTGGGTAAAATCTCCACAAAGGCGCCGAACTCCACGATTTTCCTGACGGTGCCCAGGTACGTTTTCCCCACTTCTGCTTCTTCCGTCAACCGATTCACCATGTCAATCGCCTTGCGGGCCGAGGCTTCATCCACCGCGGCAATCGTCACCACGCCCGAATCGTCCACGTTGACCTTGACGCCGCATTCCGCGATGATGCCGCGAATAACCTTCCCGCCCGGCCCGATGACGTCGCGAATTTTGTCGGTTTTGATCTGCAACGTAAAAATGCGCGGGGCATAGGGTGCCAGCGACGCCCGCGGGGAGGCGAGCGATTCCGCCATTTTTTCCAGAATGTGCAGGCGTCCGGCACGGGCCTGTTCCAGCGCCTGCCGCATCAGGTCGGCGGTGATCCCCCCCATTTTAATGTCCATCTGCAACGCCGTGATCCCGTCCCGCGTCCCCGTCACTTTGAAGTCCATGTCGCCCAAGTGGTCTTCCAGTCCGAGAATATCGGATAAAATCACGAAGCGGTCGCCTTCTTTGATCAGCCCCATGGCAATGCCCGCCACCGGTTCCTGAATCGGCACACCGGCGTCCATCAGGGCCAGCGTGCCCCCGCAGACCGTGGCCATGGAGGAGGAGCCGTTGGATTCCAGAATATCCGACACAATGCGAATGGTGTACGGGAACGCCTCTTTGCCCGGCAGGACGGCCGTCAACGCGCGCGCGGCGAGTTTCCCGTGCCCCACTTCCCGGCGGCTGGGCGACCGCATGGGCCGGGTTTCCCCGACGCTGAACGGCGGAAAATTATAGTGGAGCATAAAGGTGCGGAAATATTCCCCTTCAAGCGCGTCAATGCGTTGCTCATCGTCCGTGGTGCCCAGCGTCACCACGGCCAGGCTTTGGGTTTCCCCTCTCGTAAAGATGGCGGACCCATGCGTGCGGGGCAACAGGCCGGTTTCGCACGTCACGGGACGGATCTCGGCGGGCCCGCGCCCGTCGGCCCTGATTTTCTTTTCCAGAATCATCTCCCGGACTTCCTGGTATTCGCACTCGCGATAGACCGTTTTGATTTGGACGGCCCGTTGCGCGTCCTCCTGGCCGAGTGCGGCCACCGCATCGGCGAGTATCAGGCCGAACCGCTCCTGCCGTTCCGCTTTGTCGGGGACAACCACGGCTTCCCGTATCGGGGCCGCGACCATGGCGCGCACTTGGCCCCGCAATTCTTCGCCGACCGGTTCGACCGCCAGCCCCCGCTTGGGACGCCCGGCCGCCGCCTGCAACTCGCCGACCTTGGCGACGATCTTCTTGATTTCGGCATGGGCCAGGTCCAGGGCCTCCAACATCAACGACTCGGACAGCCGGTTCGCCCCGGCTTCCACCATCATGATCGCGTCACGGGTGCCGGCGACCACCAAATCAAGGTCGCTGTTTTCCAGTTCCCGCATATGGGGGTTGACCACAAATTTCCCGCCCACGCGCCCGATTTTGATTCCCGCCAACGGGCCGGCGAAGGGCACGTTTGAAACCGCGAGCGCGGCGGACGCGGCGGTCAGCCCCAGGATTTCGGAGGTCATGGAGTGATCAATGGAGAGCACCGACACGACCACTTGTGTCTCATAAGCAAATCCGCGAGGAATCAGGGGGCGGATGGGCCGGTCTATGAGCCGGCTGGTTAAGGTTTCTTTTTCCGACGGCGCCCCTTCCCGCTTGAAAAACCCGCCCGGAATCTTTCCGGCCGAATAGGCTTTTTCCTGATAATTGACCGTGAGCGGCAAAAAATCCGCGTCCGGTTTCGGCGTTCGCGAGGCCACGGCCGTCGCTAAAATGACGGTGTCGCCATAGGACGCCCACACCGCCCCGTCGGCCTGCCTGGCTCTCCGCCCCGTCTCCAATCGCATGGTTCGTCCCGCTACTTCAAATTCCACCTCGTGTACCATTGACCTCTCTCCCTTCTTGCCGCCTTCTGTTCCTCACCCGTTGAGCAACATTGTTATTTCCGCAGTCCCAGTTCTCCAAGAATCGCGCGATAGCGCGCCACGTCTTCCCGATGCAAATAACCCAGCAACCGCCGCCGGCGGCTCACCATTTTCAGCAACCCGTGCCGTGAATGATGGTCTTTGGCATGAGTGCGAAAATGGTCGGTTAAATAGTTGATGCGATTCGTCAACAAGGCAATCTGCACTTCCGACGAACCCGTATCCCGTTCATGCCGCCGATGCTGCTGCACGATGACCGATTTTGCTTCTTTGACCGCTGCCATCTCCCCTCCTCCTTCTTGATTGCGCGAAACGCCGGAGCGCCGTTCCGTGTGCCCTACGAAGGCGCTCCAAATACTTTGACCATCTGTAATTGCCGGCCCTGGGCGTCACGCGGAGACGGCGCCCATTGGCCGAGAGCCAGCAGCCGTCCCTGTTCGTCCTTGACCCGCAGATACGTTTCCGCCGGCACTTCGCGGTCATCGTCCGACCGCACGAGGGCGTCCGGCAGCACGACGCCGTTGGCGACTTTTTCCGCCAGCCGCGCGTTGACCACCACCGCCGGAAGATGCGCCAAGGCCTCGTCGAGACTCAAGAACGAGGCGCCGGTGTTCGCGAGGTCGCCGCCGTCGGCGATGTCCGCAAGCGGCACGGCCCGGTCAAGACGCAACGGCCCCACCCGCACCCTGATCAAGCGGCTCAAATGCCCGCCCACGCCCAGGCGCCGGCCAACGTCCGCACAGAGGGTGCGAATGTAGGTGCCCTTGGAACAGCGCACCAGAAAGGTGACGGACGGCAAGGCAAGTTCCGTAATCTCCAGCCGGTAAATGGTCACGGCACGCGCCTGACGGTCAAGGGTCTTCCCTGCACGCGCGGCTTTGTATAGCGGTTGTCCGCCTATTTTCACCGCCGAATACATGGGTGGCACTTGCCATTGCTCACCCTGACAGTCGTCCATCACCGCGCGAACGGCCTCCGGAGACAGCCCCTGCGTCGGACATTCCCGGACAACGGCCCCGGCGGCGTCCTGGGTCGTCGTCTCCAGCCCCAGACGCAAGACGGCTTCGTATTCCTTGTCCCACTGGACCAGCACGTCCGAAAGCCGCGTGCCTTGCCCGATCAGAATCGGCAGCACGCCGGTCGCATCGGGGTCCAACGTGCCCGCATGGCCCACTTTCCGAACCCGCAACAGACGGCGAATCCTGGCCACCACGTCGTGCGATGTCCAGCCGGCCGGCTTACAGACGTTCAGCACGCCGTGCCGCGTCGCCGCTCCCGCGACGGGGGCCGCTTCCTCAAGCGTGCCGGCCATCACGCGCGCCCCTCGTCCCATGGGCCGCGAGGGAGAGGGTCCGCGGGTTCAGGATTCCGGTCCGGCGGCAGCACGGTTTCGAGAATCCGGCCGATTTTTTCCGCATGAGGGGCGCTCGCGTCAAACCAGAATTGCACTTCCGGCGTATAGCGCAACTCCAGGCGGCGCCCTAATTCCAACCGCACAAACCCCGCCGCGTGTTTGAGAATCTTCATGATGGCTTCCACGTCTCCGCGGTGGTCCGGCAGAGACACATAGACCCGGGCCACGCGCAGATCACTGTTCATCGCCACGCCGGTGACCGTGACGAACCGAAGCCGCGGGTCCTTGCATTTTCTGGCAAGCACGTCGGCGACTTCCATTCTGATTTGATCGGCCACCCTGACCGACCGTTTCGTCGGCTTCGACACGACGGCACTCTTCTGCCGGCCTACAGGAGTTCTATGTGAAAATCGAGCAACTCCAGGGCTGGCGTGGATCGAATCATGTTCACCGATTGATCAAGCACCCGATTCACGTGACGCGCTTCATTCGCAATACAGGCGACGCCCAGCACGGATCGCTGCCACTTGTCATGGTCGTCCAGCTCCGCCACGGAAACCTTGAACGTCCGGCAGAGCCGCGTTTTGAGACCGGACAGAACTTGACGTTTCGCTTTGAGCGACCGCCCTTCCGGCACATGGACGGCTATCCGGCAAATCCCGACCACCATGGAGTTTTCCGACCGACGTTCGCCCCGTCCTCACGCGCCACACCCTTCAACGACGAACCGGCTACAGTTTGGCCGCCTCTTTATCCAGGACGTAGGCTTCGATCACGTCGCCCACTTTAATGTCCTTGAAATTTTCAATGCTGATTCCACATTCATAGCCCTGTTGCACTTCGCGGACGTCGTTTTTGAAGCGCCGCAATGAGCCGAGTTTCCCTTCATAGACGACCACGTTATCCCGCAGTAATCGCATGCCCTCGCTCGCACGGACGATTTGCCCGTCATGGACGTAACAGCCGGCGATCGCGCCGATTTTCGGAATTGAAAAGACCTGCCGCACCTCCGCCCGCCCCAACACGCGCTCCGTGAAGGTCGGATCCAGCAACCCTTCCGCGGCCAGCTTGAGATCCGCGATCGCGTTGTAAATCACGGTATGGAGCCGGATTTCGACGCCCTCCCGTTCGGCGAGCGCCGTCGCTTTGGGTTCCGGACGAACGTGAAACCCCATCACCAGCGCCTTTGACGCGGACGCCAGCAACACGTCCGATTCGGTGATCCCGCCGACGCCACGATGCAGAATCTGCAACGTGACCGCCTCCGTGGACAGTTTTTCCGCGGATTCGCACAGCGCCCCCACCGACCCCTGAGTGTCCGCTTTCATCAACACCGCCAACAATTTTTTGTCCGGCTCCCGGCCTTGCGCCAGCAGATCGTCCAGCGTGAGCCGGCCCGGTCCGGCGACAAGCCCGGCCTCGCGCCGTTTCTGTTGACGGGATTCGGCGATCTCTCTGGCCGCCCGCTCCTCCTTGACGACGACAAATTGATCGCCCGCAATCGGCGGATCCAGGAAGCCAATCACCTCGACGGGGGTGGACGGCCCGGCTTCCAGGATTTTCTTCCCGTCGTGAGACACCATCGCCCGCACGCGACCGCTTGTCGCGCCCGCCACGTACACGGCACCGGGCTTCAAGACTCCGTTTTGCACCAACACCGTGGCCACGGGCCCGCGGCCACGGTCTAATCTGGCCTCCAACACCACGCCCTTCGCGGCCTGGGCCATGTCCGCGCGCAACTCCATGACCTCGGCTTGAAGCAGGATCATCTCCAGCAAGGCGTCCAGCCCCTGTTTTTCTTTCGCCGACACTTCCGCGTAAATGGTTTGCCCGCCCCAGCCTTCGGGAATGAGGCCCTGTTCCGACAGGCTTTGCTTGACCCGGTCCGGGTTGGCTCCCGGTTTGTCAATTTTGTTGATCGCCACCAGGATGGGCACACCGGCGGCCTGCGCGTGATTCACCGCCTCAATGGTTTGCGGCATGACGCCGTCGTCCGCGGCCACGACCAGAATCACCAAGTCGGTGACTTGCGCCCCGCGCGCCCGCATGGCCGTAAACGCTTCATGCCCGGGTGTGTCAAGAAACGTCACCTGTCTCTGCCCCACCTGAACGGAATAGGCGCCGATGTGCTGGGTGATGCCGCCGGCTTCCCGGTCCGTCACGTTGGTCTGACGAATCGCGTCAAGCAACGAGGTTTTTCCGTGATCCACGTGCCCCATAATGGTCACGACCGGAGGGCGCGGCACGAGCATGGACTCGGTCGCGGGCTCCAGCACTTCTTCCAGGAGCGCTTCGCTTCCCTTCTCGGCCTGCACCTCAACCTGAATCCCGACTCCTTCGGCAATCAACATGCCGGCATCCAGGTCCATGGGTTGATTCAGCGTGCGGGCCACGCCTATTTCCATTAACTTGCGCATCACGTCCACCGCGCGAAGCCCCAGGTGTTCCGCAAATTCCTTGACCGTCATGCCGGATGCGAGTTTGACGGTCTTTTTTCTTGGTTTCGTGACGTCGGCGGGCGTGGAAGATGGAATATGCCGGGTTCGTTCTTCCCGTCTCAAGGTTGGAAGCGAACGAAGGTCCTGCCATCGGGCCGCGTCTTCGTAGATTTCCGCAAAGAGGTCCGCGTCACGGGATTTGCCGGCTTTTCGGGATTTTTTCTGTTTCTCTTCGCCTTTCGCCTTTTCTTTCTCGACGGCCGGTGCGGTTTGTTCGGGCGGCGTCGGACCCGGCTCGGGAACAACGGGCGCAGCTTTTTCCGCGGCCGGGGGAAAGACGTCGGCCAGAGTCGGCTCGGCGGTGGACGCCTGCGTCACGGCCGCCGCTTCGGGGAAGGCAGGCGCCCATGACCCCGGTTCCGGGGCGTCGCCGCCGGGGAACGCGGGACTGCCGCCATCGGAAAGAGACGCCGCGTCTTCGGTATCTTCTTTTGTCCGTTTAATGAGAATGTGTTTTTTTTCAGGCTTCCGAACGGCTTCTTCCTCGGGCTTGTCTTTGGCGCGGGAAGCCTGGGCGCCGCTTTTAGAAGACCGGGACGGCGCTGTTTTGGTGGACGCGGCGACACGAGGCGTTTTCCGGGAAGGCGCGGCGGCACGCCCTTTTCCGGACAACGCCTTGACGGCTTTCTGCGCGTCCTGCTCGCTTAATGTATTGCTATGCGAGGAGGCCGCAATGCCCAGTTTGGCCAGTGCGGGAATCAGGTCCCGACTTTCCATGCCCAGATTTTTGGCTAATTCATAGACTCTCATCAGGGATCACACGACCTACGAGGCTGTCTCCCGGGATTCAACCGTCTCTTCGGGTGCCGCTTCGGCTGGAACTTCGGATGCCGCACCCGAAACGACTTCACGCTCCGCCGCCGCCCGCCGCTCCGCCGCGCCGGCGCTCTGCTCAAGCTGCACGGCGGTTTCTTCCGCGAGGGCGGCCTTTATCTCCCGCTCCCGGTCAAGTTTTTCTTTCTCATATTCGCTCGCGCTGATGATGTCAATTTTCCACCCGGTCAACTTGGCGGCCAGTCGCACGTTTTGACCGTTTTTCCCAATGGCGAGCGAGAGCTGCGAGTCCGCCACCACCACTATGGCGGCTTTTTTCTCTTCATCAATGCCGACTTTTTCAATGGAAGCCGGATTCAACGCTTCACCGATCAACACTCTCGGGTCCGTGGTCCACGGGATGATGTCAATTTTTTCCCCTTTCAGTTCGCGCACAATCGCCTGAACGCGGGAGCCTTTGATGCCGACACAGGCGCCGACGGGATCAACGGCTTTGTCTCTGGACGCCACCATGATCTTGGTGCGGTCCCCGGGTTCGCGCACCACCCCTTTAATCTCGACAATTTTTTCCGTGACCTCGGGCACTTCCAATTCAAAGAGTCTCACCACAAACTGCGGATGGGCGCGGGAGAGGATCACCTGAACGTCTTTCGGCGTTCGGCGCACCTCAAACAACAACGCTCGAATACGGTCGCCCCGGCGATGGATCTCGCGCGGAATCTGCTCATGAACGGGCAACACGGCTTCGGCCTTGCTGATTTCAACCAGGTAATTGCGCCGCTCCTGCCCCAGGATGACACCGTGAAGCAATTCTCCCTCCCGCTTTGAATATTCGCGCTCGACCGCTTCCCATGACGCTTCCCGAACCTTTTGGCACATCACCTGCTTGGCGGCCTGCGCGGCAATTCTTCCGAATTCTTCCAGATCGATGAGCGACCCGATTTTATCGCCCAATTCGGCTTCCGCGTCAATCGCCCGAGCCTCTTCCAGTGAAATCTCCGACTGTTCGTCGGTGATCGTCTCCGCAATGGTTTTCAGGGACACCATCGAAATGTCTCCGGTCTCGCGGTCAATCTGGACTTGAATATTGTCACTGTTGCCATACCGTTTCTTGGCGGCGGTCAGCAGCGCGGACTCCACGGCCTCAAGCACCCGGTCCTTGTCAATGCCTTTGTCGCGCCCGACCTGCTCAACCACCGCCATCAATGCCTGCTTCATCACGCCTCCTGTTCTCGCCCGCCACGCTCAACCGGCCCGTCACCCCGCCGACTCACCCGCCTGCGCCCTCTCCGTTCATCAGTCAATTTCCCGTTGTGCCCCGGCAATCTCCTCCCACCGAAGGACCACACTGGTTTGTGACGGTCGCACCCGCACCCGCAGGGTAATCCCATGGACGGTGACCTCGACCAACCGGCCGGTCACCGTCCAATTCCCATCCATGGGTTGACGGACTTTGACCCGAATGTTCCGGCCAACGGCCTGTTGATAGTCTTGCCGCCGCTTCAGCGGACGGTCCAGACCGGGAGAAGACACCTCCAGACGATAGGCGTGGGGAATCGGGTCGGCAACGTCAAGCGCTCGGCTGAGCGAATGATGCAACTGCTCGCAATCCTGAATTCCAACCCCTCCGTCTTTATCCACAATCACCCGAACGATTATTCCGTGGCCTTTGCCTTGACACTCGACTTCGACGATTTCAAGCTGAAGGGCCTTGGCAATCGGCTCGGCGATATGATGGACTTGACTCCCCGGCCCGCTCACGTCCACACCTCCACGACACAACCGCACCGTGCCTTTGGGGGAACCGCAACGCAAAAAAAAGTGGGCTTCCGCCCACTTCACTACCCGCTTAGTGTATCAAGTCTCCACTGGAAAAGCAAGACCGTGGACTCGTTGCGTGAAGGTGACGGGGATGGTGAGCCGCCTCGGGCTCGAACCGAGGACCCTCGCCTTAAAAGGGCGATGCTCTGCCAACTGAGCTAGCGGCCCACGAAAAAGCTATGCTAGCAACCGACCCGAAGGTTGTCAAACGCGGGACTCATGATCGTCAGGCGCCGACTTTGGAGAATCTGCCGCGCGGGCGCGTCTGCGTCACGGGGTTTTTCAGCATGATGGTGTGTTCCCGATGCGAACCCGTGGACACGATGTCAATCGGACACGAGGTGAGCGTTTCCATGCGCCGGAGATACCGTTTGGCTTCAACCGGCAGGGCGTTATACGTGGTCGCGCCGGTGGTCGTCCCGGACCAGCCGGGGAGCACTTCATACACGGGTTCGCACTGCGCCAGAACGCGCACGTCCACGGGCATCTCACGGTACAGTTTGCCTTGATGGCGATACCCCACCGCAATCTTGAGTTCCGGCGCCCCGTCCAGGACGTCCAGCTTGGTCACCGCCAGCGAGGTGCAGCCATTCACCCGAACCGCGTAACGCAACACCAGCGCATCCAGCCATCCGCACCGGCGCGCGCGGCCCGTCGTGGCCCCCACCTCTTGCCCCCGCTCCTGCAGGCCGCTCCCAACGTCATCGGACAGCTCCGTGGGAAACGGCCCGCTGCCGACGCGCGTGGTATAGGCTTTGGTGACGCCCAGCACCGCGTCAATGTTCGTCGGCCCCACGCCGCCGCCGGTACAGGCGCCGCCGGCGCAGGCGTTGGACGACGTCACAAAGGGGTACGTGCCGAGATCCACGTCAAGGTGCGTGCCCTGCGCCCCTTCAAAGAGCACGCGGCGGCCGTTTGCCATGGCCTTGTGAATGAGCAGGGAATCATCGGCCACGTAGGGGGCGAGACGTTGGGCATAGCCAAGGTATTCTTCGCAAATACGGTCGGCCGTAAAGCCGCGTGCCCCGTGGACGTGCCGAAGAAATCCGTTGATTTCGACCAGATTGCTTTCGACTTTTTCCCGAAACCCTTCGGGATTGAGCAGGTCGCCCATGCGAATCCCAATGCGCGCCATTTTATCCACATAGGCCGGGCCGATCCCTTTTCCGGTCGTCCCGATACGCTGCGCGCCCTTTGCTTTTTCCGACGCTTTGTCAATCGCTTTATGATACGGCATGATGAGATGGGCACGCTGACTGATCGCAAAATTTCGCCCCACCTTCGTGCCCTGGGCGGCCAGTTGATCCAGTTCCCCGATTAACGCCCCGGGGTCAATGACCACGCCGTTGCCCAGCACGCATTGTTTGCCCCTGGATAAAATACCGGAGGGAATCAAATGGAAAATAAACGTGCCTTTTTTCGTCACGACCGTATGCCCGGCATTGGAGCCGCCCTGAAAGCGCACGATCAGGTCCGCGTCCCTGGCCAGAATATCCACGATTTTCCCTTTGCCCTCATCCCCCCACTGGGAGCCGATGACCACGACGTTGCCCATTCACGCACCCGCCTGTTTCATGAAACAGTCACAAAAAAGGCCCCGGCCACCCACGCCAGAGCCAACGTTTTGATGCTAGACGCCGGAAACTTGTTTGTCAACAGACGGCGGGGTTTGTCCGGAGAATCACTTGCACAAGAGCAAAAAGCCTGTGGAATAGATAATCAACATGTTCATGCTTAGCGATTCGCTCCTGACTTGTCTCGAAATGTCGAATGAATAGACGGTTACCAATCTCGGTGAGTTTTTCTGCATCTTTCTCCAATACATTCCGAAAAACTGGAGAAGATAGTCCGGCGGTGGTGTCAAGAAGGTAAGTAACCTGCGCTTTCTTATTCTGACCTTCACCCAAAGTCTTGAGTCGCTCCCAAGCACCCCACAAATCCTTCAAAGCTTCACGCCGTGTTGCCTCATTTTTGTCGAGAAACTTGCGACGTGCCGTTTCCAACATATTGTTCAGTTCTGAATCCCCAGTGGAAAAATGAGCCGAAATCAACTCCTCATGTAAGACAGTGGGTCCAAGCCGTTCAATATGACCATCGCCCTTGAGTTCATAAACAATACCATTACGACGGAAAATACGGTTGATTGCTTCACGAAACATTTCCCTGCCCACTTCGACATCAAACGTTAGATGATTGTGTTTGAAATAGTCGTGATAGCCGCCAGTGATAGGCTTGCCAATGTGAAGCCAGCAGAACTCAATCACATCCAGAATCATCAAGGCGCGTGCCGGGTCAGCATTTGGTTGCTTCTGCAACTCTGGAATTTCAGCACGCATGGCTTGGTTAAATGCATCTTCATTCGTACCTGTTGGCATGGAACCATCGGGGCAATTTTCAGGATATGTCGCCCCAAAGGAACCATCCACGACTCTAGCGTTCATGAGGGCTTGCACACCTTCCCACACCAGTCGGCTTATCTCTTCGTTATTTCGTGGACGCTCGCCTTCCTCTCTCTCGCTGAAATACAGCATAGCCGTTTCCATTTCAGGGCATGCCGTTAACGTTTTCGTCAAGATCTACCATTGAGCCCTTCGGCAACTTCACGGATTTTTGTGCCCGGCCCGGCTTGGAATTCAACACAGAAATTGTCTGTGTCAGGGCAATAGTTCGGTTTCATGGCTACAGTATTTCTGATATTCCGATCAACAAACTATACGCGATGGAGAGCACTAAATCTCTAGCAACTTGTGCAACCTTTTAAGTTTGCGGTTTAGACGTTGCGTACTACCAAGCTCACAACCCCAAATGCGTACAACACCCCATTTCTGTCGCCGAAGTTCGCGGTTAACCTCCTTTGCGCGTTCCATATTGCGGACAATCTTCTCACGCCAGTACGCACGGTGCGTTTTGGGGATTTTGCCGTGGTGCGGGCAGTGATGCCAAAAACACCCGTCAACAAACACCGCAACCCGTTTCCGAGGAAAAACAAAGTCTGGCTTTCCATGCAACGCGACCTTTCTTCTCCATCCAGCAATCCCTTCACGCCGCAAAAGCAAGACAAAAGCTCCCTCGGTCTCTCGGTTGCCGACAGATCGAATCAGGGACATAATCCTAGATCGCTTTAGTGGCGTGAAAACATCCACCATCACCCCCTCTCAATTGACTGACGAGAAGACCAATCCGACAACACACAGGCGTGTTATGTTGTTTGTCATGTTTGTCAAATGGAGCTTGGCAATAAATATGCTAGGCGATAGCTATTCATTGAGAACTTCGTCTGTCGAAACCCCTTTAACTGCTCGAAGACACTGTGCAAACAATTTTAGGTAATATTTTCTGTCATGTATATTCTGCCTTGCCTGTTCATTGATTTTTTCTTGCGATGCAATCATCTTCATGAAATCATATGCTACACGTTCTTTTGAATCGAAAGAAATTGGGTCTTCTTTCATTACATCACCTCTCACATTTTTGGATTAACAGTTGCGTCAATAGCAGAAAGAGCACCCGAGAATCATGTCATTTTTTTTCTTATCGAAAAATCCATGTAATAAGTTTCTGGATCAATTTTATAGAAATCTATGTCTGTCCGCCCATAGGCAAGCAAGTTGCTTAAAGTTACCTGAACACCGCTCGCCACCCCTAATCTGCTTCGGAAATATTTCCCCAAAAGGCTGTTGTCATGTGGTGTATGTATGGCTTTCGCATTATCTTGTGCTCTTGCACACACAAACGTTTTTTCATCGTCGGTAAGAATAGTGAAATGAACTGTCCGTCTCGGGAAGAAATCAGTGCTATAAATGCTTGCAGGAAGCCTGATATATGCCTGATTGGGATCGCGATGTGCTTCAGGCCTCTGGCCCCAATTCAACCCTGACCTTTCAGCCACAACACCATTCCGACCAAGGAGAGGCACTTTTACGTACTCCAATCCAGCATAATCAACTATGGCCTTTTGATTGGCATATCGAATAGCCGTTTTCCGCTTCTCATCTGCATACAAACGTATCACCTTTGGCACATCGTTGTCCGTACAGACTATTGAATCCTTGATGATCGATTGATAATAAGCGAAAGCCTTGGTGACTGCACAAGAAACTATACTCTCTCTTCGTTGCCCTAGGTACATTGATGATTGCGTGTAATTAGCTGATCCGAGAAATGCCACTCTTGGAATTTCACCTTCACCCCAAATATAGAGCTTGCTATGGACCGGAATCCCTTTGTAAATATAAGAACAACGAAACCTGCCAGCAAAGTCTTCTGTGGACAGCTTGCAAAATCCTTTGTGATTACTAAGGCTAATTCCGTCGAACCCCGCCATTCCACAAATGAGGTTTATATCAACAGACGGAATATCGTTTAAATGATGAAAGGCCATGGCAGACGTTGCATAGCCAGAAACAACAAAGAATTTGTCCAAGCGCGGATCGTTTCGGGGCGGTGCTAACAGCACCCGATCGTAAAGGCTTTCATGTAATATATCTTGATTCATCGTCTTCGTTCGAAAAGAGTCTCTTGGTGCATGCCCGCTTGTCCGTTGTACGTTGGCAAATGTTCGGGATACAACCATGGCTTATCGGAAGGATAAACACTTGGGTAATTAACTCCTGCGAAAGAAGACAGGAGTGCCTCAAAAATCACTTTGGCTCCCATGCAAGGCACCGCCATTCCTATTTGTTTGCGGACGCTTTCCTTGGATCCACAAAAGCGAAAGCTATCTGGAAAAGTCTGCAATCTTGCACGCTCCCTATTAGTCAGGGCTCTCGGCTCCGTCCAATGATACATGTGCGTGCCGCCACCCCCACTTCCCGTAACAGTGTATGCTGGTTTTTCGGGATCAAGACGCTTGTAGATTTGACTTATTTTTGCACCTCTAACATTCAATTTCAAAGAATCAGGAAGGTTGGCAGTAAACGCATTTTCTCCAGGCTTTATCCATTTAAGACGTTGAATCACCTGTTGCGCTTGAACAGTTTGCTCATGATTTTCGGCATCGCATGAAATGGGAAGACTTTCTAGAGCATGGCGACACGAAATGTCATATAGTTTGTATGTTTCCGGCGACGGAATTTGAAATGTAACATTTACATCCTTTCTTATCCCTACAATGATGATCCTTTGCCGAATTTGCGGAATGCCGTATTTAGCAAAAGAATACAAATGAGGATACAACGAATAGCCTGCATCGTATAGCTCCTTGAGAATGGTGCGAAATGTTTTCCCTTCATTTGCATTTCGCAACCCGCCAACATTTTCAGCCAAAAACCATTGAGGCCTAAACTTTTTCAAGGCCTTAACGGCATAAGAATATAAAGGTCCGAAATTGCCATTGATGCCTTTTTGTTCCCCAACAACACTGAAGTCGTTGCAAGGGAACCCAAACGCCAAGGCATCAATGCTTGAAATAGCAGCTAATTTGGAAAGTTTGAACGTCTGAATATCAGCGCATACAACAGACTTGGGGTTGCCATTGCATATGTTTTTTGCGTATGTCGCACATGAGTCTTGATCATAATCAGTAGCCCATGCATGAGAAATGCCGTATTTGCAGTTATTTGCAATAATTGACGTTTCCTTGGCACCCCAAGCAAGTCCACCAGGACCACAAAACAGCTCGCCAAGTTTAAATATACATGTACGCCTATGGGATGTTATGCGGGCTTTTTTGCTTGCAACCATGCGCTTCTCAAATTAGGCTTGCTCTCGTTGTTGAGAGTAAGAACTTCTCATTGCTCCGTCAATACGAAACTGGGAAATTGCGCGCCTGTTCATCCAAGTATGTCACTCTGCATTAGCAACAAACTCACGGCACATCAGCTTACAAATAACTTTCCGTATCAGTGGGAAACTTCCGGGATTCCACTTCTTCTTTGAAACGGCGCAGGGCTTGAAGGGCGTCGGTTTTGAGGTGGGCATAGGGTTTCACAAATTTTGGGACAAACTCATCAAACAGACCCAGCAGGTCGTACAGGACCAGCACCTGTCCGTCGCAGTGGGGGCCCGCCCCAATGCCGATGGTCGGAATCGAAACCGCCTGCGTCACGGATTCCGCCACGGCGGCGGGCACCGCCTCCAGAACCAGCGAAAACGCTCCGGCCTGTTCCAACGCTTTGGCATCGGCGCGTATCGTTTCGGCCTGGGCTTGCTCTTTGCCTTGCACGGTGTAGCCCCCAAACTGATGCACGAATTGCGGCGTCATGCCGAGATGGCCCATGACCGGAATGCCCGCGGCGGTCACGGCACGAACCCGATTCACCATCTCGCCCCCGCCTTCCAGTTTCACGGCCGCGGCGCCCGCCCGGATTAAGCGGCCCGCATTGCGAATGGCCCGCTCTCCGCTGACCTGGTAGCTCATAAACGGCATGTCGGCAATGACCAATGCCCGTTGCCGGCCACGGGCCACAAGCCGCGTGTGGTACACCATGTCCTGCATGGTGACCGACAACGTGTCCTGTTTCCCCTGCACCACGACGCCCAGCGAATCGCCGACCAGAATGGCGTGGATACCGGCCTGTTCCACGATACGGGTGAACAACGCATCGTAGGCCGTCACGACCACCAGTTTTTTCCCATGCTTGTGGCGTTGAAATTCTGGAACCGTCACGCGAGCAGGTCCGCCTTTCGGATAATCTCGGGCAACCGGCCGGCCAACCGTCCGGGCATGATGTGCACGCCCTGACACAACGGACGAACGGCGCGAATGGTGCGCACCGCAATCTCAATCCCGACTTCGGGCGCGCGGGCTTCCCCGGCCGTGCGCAGTTCGTGAATGATCTCCTCCGGCACGTGAATACCCGGCACCTTCGTCTTGATGTATTCCGCCATCCTGACCGACCGGAGCACCAGGACGCCGGCCAGAATCTGACGGGAACAGGGCGTGACTTCCCGCATAAATGACTGAAAACTCCCGGCTGAAAACACGGCTTGCGTCTGAAAAAATTGCGCGCCGGCGCGGACTTTGGCCTCAAATTTCTTCCGCAACAGTTCGGGGGGATCGGCGCCCGGAGCCACCGCTCCGCCGATACAGAACGTCGTGGCCCCATCCAGCCTGTTCCCGGATAAATCGCGCCCCTGATTGAGCGTTTGCACGGCCCGCATGAGTCGCACGGTATCCAGATCAAACACCGGCTTCGCCTCTTGATGATCGCCGACGCCCGGGCTGTCGCCGGTCAGACATAACACGTTGCGAATGCCAAGAATATGCGCCCCCAACAGGTCCGATTGCAGGCCGATGCGGTTGCGATCTCGGCAGGTCAACTGGAGAACCGGGTCATGCCCCTGTTCATACAGAAGGCGGGCAAGCGCCGTCGAACTCGCCCGCATCACCGCGGCGGTGTTGTCGGTGACGTTGATTCCGTGCACAAGCCCGCTTAATGACTTTGCGGTTTCAAGCAGCCCGGACACGTTGACCCCCTTCGGCGGGTTCAACTCAACGGTCACGGCAAACCGACCGTCGGTCAACGCGCGTTGAAGCGTGGAGCGGTGAGCGTCCATGGGCCGAGGGATGCGCCGGTCACGCCGCCGCGCGCCGCGCCGCTTCCAGGGTATTCGCCAACAGCATCGCAATGGTCATCGGCCCGACGCCCCCCGGCACCGGGGAAATCCATCCCGCGCGTTCACGCACGCGCGCAAAATCCACGTCGCCGACCAGGCTGCCGTCCTCAAGCCGATTGATCCCCACGTCAATCACGATGGCGCCGTCTTTCACCATCTCGTCCTTGATGAACCGCGGCCGGCCAATCGCGGCCACCACAATATCGGCTTCCCGGCATACGGCGGGCAACTCCCTCGTCCGGGAATGCGCAATGGTCACGGTGGCGTGTTGGTGCATCAGTAACATGGCCACCGGTTTTCCCACAATATTGCTGCGGCCAATCACCACCGCCCGCTTCCCCGCGATGGCTTCGCCGGTCGCTTCAATCATGCGGAGCACCCCCTTGGGCGTACACGGCGCGAACACCGCGTCCCCCTCCACCAGCCGACCCATATTGTACGGATGAAAGCCGTCAACGTCTTTCGCGGGAGACACCGCATTCAACACGACTTGACAGTTGATATGGCCGGGCAAGGGAAGCTGAACCAGAATCCCATGCACCGCGGAATCCGTATTCATGCGATGAATGAGGTCCAACAACACGGCTTGGCTCGTCGTCGCCGGCAGGTGATGGTCGGCCACGCGCAGGCCGGCGGCGTCGCAGGCTTTCTTTTTGTTGCGAACGTACACGGCCGAGGCCGGGTCGTCGCCGACCAGCACCACGGCCAACCCGGGACGCACTCCGGTTCGGGCCGCAAACGCCTCCGCGTCCCGCCCAATGTCGTCTCGCATGTCCTTTGCCAAACATTTGCCATCAATGAGTTGAGCCGGCACGGCGCCCTCCTTGTTGTGTCTGACTACGTCCACGTTGGCGAACCACTCTACGATAACAGGGGCGAAAAATCGCCGTCAATTCACGAAAAGGCACGCGCCCGCTCCCTTGACACCGTTGAACAGCGTTCCCTAGCATGGTTCTGTGCGACATCCGTCCCCACCCGTTCCGGCGCATAGCCCATGTTTCCCCCGGTTGCCTCAATGTCCGTTCTGCTCGTTCGGGACGACGCTGTGCGTCGCCGTGACGATTCTGTGCCTCGGCTGGTGGCCGCTTTCGGCTCCGGCCCATCCCATCGGCCAACTCCAAAGCCCCCAATCCTTTATCGCCGATCCCGCGGGCCGGGGCTATTTTATCGCCAATGCCAACGGAGAACCGGGCCATGCCGACAACAACGGGTTCATCTCCAAACTCGACCACAACGGCGATCTTCTGGACTTGCGCTTTATTCAAGGCGGTACAGGCAACACAATCCTGCATGCTCCGCATGGCATGGCCGTCGTCGGCGACACCCTCTATGCGGCCGATATCAACGCCGTCCGCGGATTTCATACCGAATCCGGCAAGCCCACGGTCACCGTGTCGTTCAGTCCGTTCCCGGTCGAGGCGTTCACGGATCTGATTGCCGACGGCGGCGGGCAGCTCTTTGTCCTGGACACGACGGGGAACGCCATCTACCAGATCAATCCGCACGATCATCATGCCGTGTCCATCTATCTCCGGCACGACGATCTGGCGTCGCCGCGGGGACTGGCCGTGCATCCGAGGTCGGGCCGGTTGCTGGTGGTCAGTCTGGACAAAGGCACCGTGATGGAAATCGCGGCGGACCGCACGATTACCGAGATTATTTCCAATTCGTTGTTTACCGGCAAGTTTCGGAATTTAAGCGGCATTGACTTTGATCAATTTGGCAGCATGTATCTGTCGGATCTGACGGCGGGCAAGATCTGGCGGGTGCAGCCGGACCGGTCCATGCAGGTCATCGCCGAGTTCCTGATTTCACCCGCCGCCGTCAAAATTGATCGCCGGAATCACAGGATTCTGGTTCCCTATCTGTACGCCAATGGCGCCGAGATGAACGGCTTGGAACGCCCGACCACGCCCGGGCAGCGGAAGAAACGCAAGCGGACGCTTTCCGATTACGGGTTCGGCGGACTAAAGAAAGAGGAGCGGCCGTGAGCCTCTGCGTCTATTGCCGGGAGCGCAAGGGCAAGCGCCCGTGCCCGGCGTTACACGGTTCGCTGTGCAGTCAATGCTGCGGCACGCACCGCGTAGTCAGTATTCCCTGCCATACCGATTGCGTCTATCTGGACAGCAACGTGGCCTATCAGCAAAAACGCGCCGGGGACCAGTTTGAACAGCAACGGCGAGCCTTCTACAAAGACCTGCTCGAACAATGGGGGGACAAAGCCGCGGAGGTGTTTTACTTTCTTGAAGCCGTCACGTTTAAACATTTCCAGTCGCGAAAGGACGCGCAGGACGGAGAGGTCATTGCGGCCATCCAGGCGCTGCGGCGCTCATTCAGCCCCATCCACGTCCCGGAAGGCATGGCCCCGCCGTTTACCGAAGCCCTCAAGAAGGAATATCAAGCCTTTCGGGAGGGGGAAAAAACCGACACGCAACTCGTGAGCGATGTCCTGGACCGCGGCTTGACGTTTATTGCCGAATTTTCCGGAACCGGTCTTCGTTCCAATCGGTTTCTCAACGGGCTGATCGGCTTCCTCCGGAGTCAGCACCCGGAGGTGGCCGAACAACTGACGAAGCTCGGAGAGACGGGCGGACGCATTATCCTCCCGGGCGCCGCCAAACCCGAAGAGCGGCCGGCCCCCTTCCACATACGGTAACCGGGCCTGACCGGTTCACGCCACGCCACGTTCCCTCTTTGACTTCATGGCGCTTCAATGGTGATCTCGATGCGTTCAAGGGGAGCGTTCCTGTGGTCTCGCGGCTGCTTCACGACGGTGTCCGCCACGTCCATGCCGCTGACCACTTCTCCAAAAACCGTGTACTGACCGTCCAAATGCGGGGCTTTGGCCACCATGATAAAAAACTGAGAGCCCGCGCTGTTGGGATCAGCCGTCCGAGCCGCGGACAGGATGCCCCGTTCATGAGGAATTTTATTAAACTCGGCCGGCAAGGTGTACCCGGGACCTCCCATGCCATACTCTTTTTGCTTGCTCGGGTCTTTGGTGTTGGGATCGCCTCCCTGGATCATAAATCCGGGGATCACGCGATGGAAAATGGTTCCGTTATAAAACCCTTTTTTGGTCAAATCCAGAAAGCTTTTCACGTGTTTGGGCGCCAGTTTCGGGAACAGGACCACCTCCATGTCGCCAAATGCGGTTTTGATGACCACACGCGACGCCTTCTCGTCCGCCACAGGAAGCGCCTGGGGATTCCCGGCCCAGACGCCCGCCGGACCGCCGGCCACCAGGCACAGGGCAAACCCCAACGCCAAAAGAATATGTCGTACCGCATGCAATCCGATCATGAGCTGTCCTCCAAGTTGTGCTTTATGATACCACGTCGCCGGCGTCAGCGGGAGCGAGCCGGTCCAACGCCTGTTTCGCCGCCTGCTGTTCGGCGATCTTCTTACTGCCCCCCTGCCCGCTTCCATAGACGGTGCGGTCAATTTCAACGGTCACGGCAAACGTCTTGTGATGGTCGGGGCCTGATTCCTCGATCACGGTATAGACCGGTAGCACGCGAAAGCGTTGTTGAGACCATTCCTGCAACTGGCTTTTATAGTCTTGCCGGAAGACGGCGGGATTCTCCTCCCGCAAGCCCAGCAGTTGGGGCTCCAATGCCTTTCTTAACACAAACGTTCGGGCCGCCGCCAATCCCCCGTCCAAATAGACCGCCGCAATGACGGCCTCTAGCGCGTTGGCCAGCAGAGAGCTTTTTTCCCGGCCTTCCGTGCACTCTTCGCTCCGACCCAATCGGAGCAACCGGCCAAGGCCCAACGCCCGGGCGGCGTCCGTCAACGAGGCGCGTCCAACCAATCGGGCGCGTATCTGCGACAAGTCCCCTTCCGCCAACTCCGTAAAGGTTTCCGCCACATACTCACTCACAATGAGCCCCAACACGGCATCGCCCAAAAACTCAAGGCGCTCATTCGTTTTGTCGTCTGGGGATGACTTCTCCTGGAGATGGGAACGATGCGTTAAGGCCTCTTCCAGCAGAGCCGGCTTGTGGAACCGGTACGCCAGCAGCCGATGCCCTTCTTCCACCCTGTTCATGCCCTGTTTTCCGCCAGCCGGTTCTCCGCTGAATCAGAAACGGAACGCCCGGTTCCAACGCTCGCAGGCCGCTTCCGTGAGCATCCCGAACGTCCTCGTGCATGCGGCACGTCCCGTTCAGGAATACGGGTCACGTTCACAACTCCGTTGCGGACTTGAAGACCAAGCAGGCATTGACGCCACCAAAGCCAAACGCATTCGAAATCGCGGCCTTGATAGGGGACGGACGGGCCTGTCCGGGAATATAATCAAGGTCGCAGTCGGGGTCGGGATGCTCCAAATTGATCGTCGGCGGCAACACGCCATGATACAGCGCCAAGGCGGTAAACACGGCCTCAATGCCCCCGGCGGCCCCCAACAGATGGCCGGTCATGGATTTCGTGGAGCTTACGGGAAGCTGAGAGGCATGGGCCCCAAAAACGGTTTTGATAGCTTGGGTTTCAATGGTATCCGCAAACGTCGAAGTCGCATGCGCATTAATATAGCCAATGGCCTCCAGCGGCACCCCGGCGTCGCGAATCGCCTTGTCCAGACACGCGACCGCCCCGGCCCCATCCTCCGGCGGAGCCGTGATATGAAAGGCGTCACTGGTCATGGCATAGCCGACAAGTTCGCCGTAGATTCTGACGCCGCGACGTTTCGCGTGCTCAAACTCTTCCAGCACCACGACCCCCGCGCCTTCTCCAATGACAAAACCATCCCGGTCGCGGTCAAACGGACGACTCGCCCGCGCCGCATCGTCATTCCGGCGGGATAACGCTTTGGCCGCGCCGAATCCGGCAACGGCCAACGGGCAAATCGTCGCTTCGGTTCCGCCCGCCAGCATGACGTCCGCCTCCCCGCGCTGAATAATCCTGAAGGCGTCTCCGATGCAGTGATTCCCCGTGGCGCAGGCCGTCACCGCGCACGAATTGGGGCCCTTCGCGCCAAACCGTATCGCCACTTGGCCCGAGGCCAAATTCACGATGACCATGGGAATGAAGAACGGGCTGACGCGTCCCGGACCTTTTGTCTGGAGTACCCGGTGATACTGCTCAATGCCCGGTAGCCCGCCAATCCCGGCCCCGATATACACCCCGACCCGTTCGGCGTTGTCAGGCGTGACGGTGAAGCCCGCGTCATCCACCGCCTCCTGGCTGGCCGCCACGGCGTACTGGATGAACGTATCCATCTTTTTGATCTCTTTTTTTTCGATGTAATCGGCCGGCTCAAAGTGCCGCACTTCGGCCGCAATCCGGCAGGGATAATCCGACGCGTCAAAGCGAGTGATCGGGCCGATGCCCGACCGGCCGGCCAGCAGCGCTTGCCAGGTTCTGGCGACACCAATGCCCAAGGGAGTCACGACTCCCAGGCCGGTGATCACAACGCGCCGACGCGGGTGTTCGGTCATGAAAATCGTTCAGAACGACTCAGGTTTTTTCTTTGATATAGTCAACGGCTTGAGAAACCTTTTGAATCTTTTCCGCGTCTTCATCCGGGATTTCGATGTCAAAGGCCTCCTCAAGCGCCATCACCAACTCAACCGTATCCAGCGAGTCGGCCCCCAAATCCTCGACAAAGGATGCTTCGGGCACCACGTCATCTTCTTCCACCCCTAACTGTTCCGCAATGATCTTTTTAGTACGTTCTTCAACAGCCATCGCCCTTCCCACCTCCCGTTCAATAAGCCTGCCACACCATGCCTTCGTCACCTTACGCCATGGACAAACCGCCGTTCACGTGTAACACTTGGCCCGTGATATACCCCGCCGCATCGGACGCCAAAAAGCGAACGGCCTCGGCCACGTCGGTGGAATCACCGAACCAGCCAAGCGGAATCTGCCGCAAGAGCGCGTCTTTGACGTCCTGCCCCAAGGCCCGGGTCATTGCCGTATCAATAAAACCCGGCGCCACCGCATTCACGGTGATCTTCCGGCTCGCATATTCCCGAGCGACCGATTTGGTTAAACCAATGACCGCCGCTTTGGACGCCGCATAGTTCGCCTGTCCCGCGTTCCCGACGGCCCCCACGACGGAGGCCATGTTGATAATCCGGCCAGACCGCTGTTTCGCCATCGGGCCCAGCACCGCCTTGGTGCAATAAAACGTCCCCGTGAGATTGACTTGGAGGACGGCGTTCCAATCATCCTCTTTCATCCGAACAATCAACCCGTCACGGGTAATGCCCGCGTTATTGACCAGCACGTCCACGCGCCCCCATTCCTCCATCACGCGATCAACCATCGCTTTGACGGTGTCCCACCGCCCCACGTCGGCGGAGACCGCCAGCCCCTGACGACGGTGGCGGGCCACCAACCCCACGGTGTCCCGGCACCGGTCGGCCTCAAGATCCACCACGGCCACGTCGGCGCCCGCTTTCGCCAGGCATTCCGCAATGGCTTGACCGATGCCTTGGGCCGCTCCGGTCACCACGGCTTTTTTTCCTTCCAGCATGTTCCCTCGCGTTGGTATTTTCGGACTTGCCTCTTACCCGCAATGACGTACGTTCGTCAAGGTCTTTTCCAGGGAAGCCGGATCGTGCACATTCCACACCGTCGCCTCCGGCACAATCCGTTTGGCCAGTCCGGTCAAGACCGTGCCCGGACCAATTTCCAGAAACGTCCGCACGCCCATGTCCCACATCGCGCGCATGCTGTGCTCCCATAACACGGGCGACGGCATCTGGCGAATCAGCGAACGCCGAACGTCCCCGGCCCGTACCAACGGCCGCGCATCCACGTTCGTCACCAGCGGGACGGCCAAATCGGCAAGAGGCACCGCGTGCACGTGCAGCGCAAAACGATCCGCGGCGGGCCGCATCAGGGAAGAATGCACCGGCACACTGACGGGCAGAGGCACGACGCGGCGGCAGCCTTTGGTTTTGGCGACCGCCATGGCTCGTTCCACCGCGGCTTTTTCGCCCGCGATCACCACCTGGCCCGGCGCGTTAAAATTGGCCGCCGTCACGACGCCCTCGGCCCGCGCGACGCGACAGACTTCTTCGACGACCTCCCCCGCCAACCCGAGGACCGCCGCCACCAGCCCGCTTCCGGGCGGAACCGCCTCCGCCATGTAGCGGGCCCGTGTGTGCACCAACGCCACCGCGTCCGCAAACGACAGTCCGCCGGCCGCGACCAGGGCCGAATATTCCCCCAGACTGTGGCCGGCCACCGCAGACGGCCGGATGGCCGCATCCAGCGCCCGCCACGCGACGAGGCTCGTGACCAGCAACGCCGGCTGGGTATATTCCGTTTGATTGAGCTGTTCCGCCGGCCCGTCAAAACAGACGGCCCGAAGGTCATACCCCAGAATCTCGTTGGCCTCGTCAAACAGAGCCATGAGATCGGGACGCGCGTCGCACAACGCCCGTCCCATCCCGACGGCTTGAGAACCCTGACCGGGAAACAGCAACGCGATTGAGTCGGACATAGGGACTACGGTATGCGTGAAATTGGGGCGAAAGTCAACGGGTGAACGTGCGCGTCAACCAATTCAACGCGTGGTTCAGTCAACGATAAACTCTCCGCCGTCCACGCACAGCACGTTGCCGGTCAACCAGTGAGACTGCGGATGGCTCAACAACCCGATGACGTCGGCGACGTCCCTGGGAGTGGTTAAACGTCCCGACGGATTCTTCCGTCGCGCCCAGTCGAGCATGTCATCGGACCCTGGAATTTTCCGCAGGGCGGGGGTGTCGGTCACACCCGCCATGATCGCGTTCGCCGTCACGCCCAGAGGCGCCAGTTCGAGCGTCAGCTGACGAATATGGGACTCCAGGGCCGCTTTCGCCGCGGACACCGCGCCATAGGTGGCCCACACCCGGGCGCCGCCGGCGCTTGTCATCGCAAAAATCCGGCCGCCGTGGCCCATGAGTCCCTCCGCGACCAGCGCCTGCACCCAGTACACCAGACTGTTGGCCATGACGTCGAGCGTCATCTCAACCTGTGCTTGACTCACGGCGTCTTCGCGCTTGTCGGTGATGAACCGTTTCAGCGTGCCAAAGGCCAGGGAATGGAGCAGGACGCGAATCATCCCCGTCCCTCCCCGTTCGCGGCCTTTCGCGTGAATCGCCTCAATGACGGCTTGACGCTTCTCCGCGTCGGCCGCATTGACGTTATAAAAGAGCGCCTCACGGCCCAGCGCGCGAATGGCTCCCTGAATGCGTTCCACGTTGGGGAGCGTGGATTTTCGGTCCAGATGGACCCCGACAATGTTCATGCCCAGCGCCGCCAGTTCCAGCGCGACGGCCTCGCCAAAGCCGCTTGAGGCTCCCAGAATTAACGCCCATTCTCCTTCCAATGGCCGGTCATCTCTTGCCATGTTTCATCCTTTCCGGGTTGGAGTGCGTCTGAATGCGTCTTACCACCGCATCACGCCGGAGGCCCAGGTCAGACCCGCGCCGAACGCCGCCATCACCACGAGATGCCCCGCCCGGATGCTGCCGTTTTTCACGGCTTCATCCAACGCCAGGGGGATGGACGCGGCGGAGGTATTACCGAAACGGTCCACGTTGCTCACGATCCGCTCGGGCGGCAACCCGACACGCTGCCCCACCGCCTTGAGAATACGGATGTTGGCCTGATGGGGCACCAGCCAGTCAATATCGTCAATCCCCAATCCATGAGCCGAGACGGCTTCCCGTATGGCTTCTTCCATCATCTTGACGGCGATTTTGAACGTTTCATTGCCGCGCATTTTGACACAGTGCAGCCGCTCGGCCACCACGCGCTCCGAAGGCGGGATGCTCGATCCGCCGCCCGGCACGTGAATCAAATCGGAGAGCCGCCCGTCCGCGTGCAAATGGAGCGACAGGATGCCGCGATCGTCGTCCGCCGGGCCGAGCACGACGGCCCCCGCGCCATCGCCAAAGAGCACACAAGTATTGCGATCCGTCCAATCCGTGATCGAGGACATCACCTCCGACCCGATCACCAGGACGGCGCGATGCCCCGTGCACACAAAGGCGTCCGCCACCGACAGCGCGTACACAAAGCCGCAACAGGCCGCTGCAATGTCGCAGGCGGCGGCGTGCACGGCTCCAAGGCGGTGTTGAACGAGAGACGCGGTGGAAGGCAGCGGCGCGTCCCCCGTGCAGGTGGCCACGAGAATCAGATCCAGTTGGGAGGCCCGAACGTTCGCGGCGTCCAGCGCGCGCTGCGCGGCAAGCACACCCAAGTCCGAACAGGCCTCGCCCGTGGCCGCCACGCGCCGCTCGCGAATGCCCGTGCGTTCCACGATCCAGGTATCCGACGTCTCCACCATCTGTTCAAGGTCGGCATTGGTCAAGACCCGCTTCGGCGCATAGGAACCCGTCCCCAGTATGCGGCTGCTCATTCACAGGCCATTTGAGGAGTCGCCGTCACGGTCACGGGTTGGGCCAGACTCTCCGCAATATCGCGCCGGATCAGGTCAATCAGTCGGCCCTTGGCGAACACTTCCGCCCGGCTGATCGCGTTTTTAATGGCTTTCGGCGAAGACCGGCCATGACAAATCATGCAGACGCCGTTCACGCCCAGAAGCGGGGCGCCGCCGAGTTCGGCGTAATCCGTTCGTCGCTTCAGCCGCATCAGGGGGCCCGTGAGAAAGACCAGCGACAAGCGGCCCATAGCGGAATTCATCACTTCGTTCATGAGTATTTTTTTCATGGCGTCGGCCAACCCTTCAGAGATTTTCAAGGACACGTTGCCCAGAAAGCCGTCGCACACGATCACTTCGGCCACCCCGCCATAGACGTCCCGGCCTTCAACATTCCCCATAAAGTTTAAGGAACTTTCCTTGAGCAGACGGAAGGCTTCTTTGGTCACTTCATTGCCTTTGGTCGCTTCCTCTCCAATACTGAGCAGCCCCACACGGGGATTCGGCAGACCCAACAGGTGTTTGGCATACTCATGGCCCATAATGGCGAACTGATAGAGTTGCCGGGCGGAACAGTCAACCGTGGCCCCGACGTCCAGCAGAATGGCCGGCCCCCGCAAAGTCGGCAGGGTGGCCGCAATGGCCGGGCGCTCAACCCCCTTGATGGTGCCAAGCAGAAAAAAGGCCGACACCATGCTCGCCCCCGTATTGCCGGCGCTGACCACCGCCTGCGCCTCTCCGGTTTTGACCAAATGGGTCGCGATCCAAATTGACGAGTCGCGTTTTTTTCTGGCGACTTGAGAGGGCGATTCATGCATGCCCACCGTTTGGGAGGCGTGGCGAACCGTCAACCGGGGGTCCGTGCACCCCACGCGCTCCAACTCCACCCGGATGAGGTCTTCCCGGCCCACGAGGATCAATTCGACGTCAAGCTCGTTGAGAGCCTGCACCGCGCCCGTGACGACGGGGGTCAAGCCGTGATCCCCGCCCATGGCATCAACAGCAATTTTCATGGATTGAACAGCAAGCATCCCTTGAGGCGGGTGGCGGACGGCACGGGGTTAGTTGTGTGCAACGGCAATGATCGCCACACGCTTGTAATAGCCGCATGACAGGCAGGCCCGATGAGGCAACATTCGTTCGTGACATTGCGGACAAATGGAAAAGCTCGGAATCCGCAATTTTTGGTGTGTGCGACGTTTATCCCGCCGGGACTTGGAATGGCGATGTTTGGGGTTTGGCATTGTTCTCTCCTCACGTTACAAAAAAGGTCGGCGACGGCGTGCCGGACACACGGTCAGGAAGCCAGCGGGTTTCGTGAAGACTGGCGCACGTCCTGCAAGACCGAAAAGGGAGATTCCGTTTTGCGCTCTTCACACCCGCAGGCCTTCACGTTCAGATTTTGCCCGCACGCCTGACAGAGGCCCCGACAGTCATCCGAACAGAGGGGCTGCATCGGCACGGACAAAATAATCTGTTCACGCAACACGTCCTGTAAGTCAATGTGTTGCGCGACCATGGGATAGTCGTCAACCTCCACGGGCCCGGACTTCTCTTCAACGGGGCGGCCCCCTTTGCCCGTCGCCCCACGCTTCTCCGGGTCTTGATAACGTGCCTGAAACGACACGTCAGCGGACGCTTCACACGCTTCCAAACACCGAACACATTCGTGGACCAGCAGGCCGTTCAGTTCGCCCTCCACCAAGAAGCCCGACGCTTCGACTTGCACGGTCGCCGTCAACGCGAGGACGTCTTTGAGACCGGGGCCGTGCTCCGCGAGCTGCAAGTCCTCGCTCCCGACTTCACAGGCAAGGCGCATGCCTTCCGGAGGAATGTCTTGCAGGCTGATGCGTAACGCAACCACCGTCCCTCGACTCGCTGAAACCACGGACATGGGGAGACAGACTGGAATCGCACGATCAAAAGGCCCGGCGAGGAGACGGGTCGGAGCACCCGCGCTCCATCCCACGACATCTACCGCTCTTCGGCAAACGCCAGCAGGGCGATACTGCGTGCACGCTTGATCGCAATCGTGAGCTTCCTCTGGTGACGCATACAGTTGCCCGATATCCGTCTCGGAATGATGCGCCCTCGTTCCGTCAAAAAATTGCGCAAGACATTCACATCCTTAAAATCCAACGGGGCCGGATCGTGACAAAACCGACAGACTCGACGTCGCTGAAAAAACCTGCCTCGCTCCACGTTTTTTCTCCTCTGGTCCGAACGCTATGCGTACTCCGGCGGCTCGTCTGAAGGGCCGCCCTGGTATTCGTCTTCTCCCCCGTCGGATTCGCGCGCCGCACCGGAGCCTTGTCTTTTGGGGCCAAATGTGACCGACTGCGCCACCACTTCATGTTTGTTGCGGCGTTGCCCGTCGTCGGTTTCCCACCGCCGCTGCTGCAACCGCCCGTCAATAATGGCGCTATCGCCTTTACTCAAATACTGACTGCAATTTTCGGCTTGTTTGCCAAAGACCACGATGTCCACGAAACACACTTCTTCTTTCTGCTCGTCCCCCTGACGAAACCGCCGATTCACCGCCAGACCGAAGTTGGCAACCGGGGTGCCGTTCGGGGTGTACCGCAATTCGGGGGTTTGCGTCAGATTCCCAATGAGAATGACTTTATTAAACGTCACCACCGTCGGAGTCCGCCTTTCCAGCCACAGCCACCTGGAGCTCCTGGTCCACTTTCACGGTCAAGAATTTCAGGACCGAATCTTCCAATCGGTATAACCGTTCAAGCTCGCTCACCACGTTCCCTGTGTCCGATTCAAACTGAAGAAGCAGATAGGTGCCTCTCCGGTCATGTTTCACTTTATAGGCCAGCTTCTTTTTCCCCCAATTATCGGCTTTCAAGACAGCCGCACCGTGCTTCTCCAGCACCTGTTTCATCTTTTCGAGAACCGCCGCGGTTTCTTCATCGGTCAGCGAGGCTCGAAGAATGAAGATTGATTCATACAAGGCCATGGCGCATCCTTATCGTCTCTGCAAAAAATCCACTTCTGTCTCTTTGCCACTCCCGGGCATTGTGACACGGGAGGCGACGGTACCACAGGGCAAAATGGACTGTCAAACCAGGCGGCGACACGTTTCATGCGACGGTTGGCCACACACAGGCATGGCCTCGTCCCCGTCTCATGGCTTACTCCTGCACACGGCGATTCCATTGATTCATCGCCTCATGCACACCGTGACGCACCAAATATTCAAGACTTTCGACGGCCCGGATCATCACGGGTTTCAGACGTTCCAGTTCCGCCTGCGTAAAAGGCGATAACACAAAATCGGCCGGGTCCGCGTCCGAGTCGGGACGGCCTATGCCTATTTTCAAACGAACGAAATCGTCGGTGCCCAGGGCCGCCTCTATTGACCGTACGCCGTTATGGCCCCCGGTTCCCCCTCCCAGCCTGATGCGAAGACGTCCGACCGACAGGTCCAAATCGTCATGGACCACGATCACGTCTCGACTCCGGACTTCATGCGCGTGCAACAACGCCTCCACGGCCTCTCCGGACACATTCATAAACGTCCGGGGAAGAGCGAGCGCCACGGGGTGCCCATGGATTCGGCCGGTTCCCTGTTGCGCGAAGCCTTGAAGGGTGAGCGGGACAGCCCATTGAGCCGCGGCCTGCGCCACGATCATCCGTCCGACGTTGTGACGAGTCGCAGAATACCCAGGGCCGGGGTTTCCGAGTCCGACAAGAACGCGCAAGAGTTATTTCTTGGACCCGGCGGGTTTGGCGGCGGGGGGCGCCGCGGCTGCGTCTGGGGCGGAAGCGGTTTCCGGAACCGCCGCGGCAGGCGCACCTTCCGAGGCAAGCATGGCGGACAATTTCGCTTCCGAAATAGGGATGGCCACGTTGACGACCATCCCATCGGGAGCGTCGAGGATTTTGATGCCCGCACCCACCTGAAGATCACGAACGTGAATGCCCTGATTGATGGCCAATGCCGACGCGTCCACGTCAATTTGTTCGGGGATGGCATTGGGCAAACATTCAATATGCAGCTCCCGCATGGGCTGATGCAGCACCCCTTCGTCATGCTTCACGCCAGAAGGCACCTCGCCCGTGATATGGACCGGCACTTTCACGCGAATCGGCTTGTCCATCGCCACTTCCAGTAAATCAATGTGCAGAATCGCACTGTTGATGGGATCCCGCTGAACGGCTTGAATCACGGCGGTGCGTTGCCGGGCCTGCTGGCCGTCTTGAATGGTCAAGGCGATCAACCCGGTGCTACCGGCCTGCGTGACCAGTATTTTTTGAACCGCCTTTGGGTCCAGTTGGAGCAACTGGGAATCGCCCTGGCCATAGAGCACGGCGGGGATCTGTCCCGTCCGCCGGATTTGCCGCACCGCGCCTTTTCCCGATTCCGTTCTGACTGCTGCTTCAGCGACAAACTGCATGATGCTCTCCCATGCGTCGGTTTCCGTTCTTTAGAGCCACGCAACACCCAGCCCATGACCCCAGGCTCCTCACGTTCAAGGCCCTCATTGTACAGGTGTTCGGCCCGAATAAAAAGGGGGGGGGGTCTCAAATAACGAGGTGACGGATTGTTCTTCGTGAATGCGCTTGATGGCTTCTCCAAGGAGCGGGGCCACGGACAGGACCTGAATTTTTGAACAGTCCCGGTCTTTGCCCTGCAGAGGAATCGAATTCGTGACCACCACCTGCGTCAGGCATGATTGCCGAATCCGATCAATCGCGGGGCCGGACAGCACGGGATGGGTACACACGGCCGAGGCCGTGGACGCGCCATTCTCCACGCAGGCCTTGGCGGTTTCCACAATCGTCCCGGCCGTATCAATCATGTCATCAAGCAATAACACGTGGCGGCCCTTCACCGTCCCGATCAGGTTCATCACGTGGGCCTGATTAGGCCCCTCCCGCCGTTTATCCACGATCGCCAGATTCGCTTCCAGCCGTTTGGCAAACGCCCGGGCGCGTTCCACGCCGCCCGCATCCGGCGAGACCACGACCAGATCCCGCATTTGGCTTTTTTTGACGTAGTCCAACAGCACAGGGGCGGCATATAAATGATCAACCGGGATGTTGAAAAACCCCTGAATGGGATCGGCGTGCAAATCCAGGGTCAACACACGATTCGCCCCGGCCATGGTGATCAAGTCAGCCATCAACTTGGCGCTGATGGGAACCCGCGGCTGCTCTTTTCGATCCTGCCGCGCATAGCCAAAGTAAGGAATCACGGCGGTGATCCGATAGCCGGATGAGCGTTTCAGCGCGTCCAGCATAATCAACAGTTCCATGATCGAGGCGTTGACGGGATGACAACAGGACTGAATGATAAACAAGTCCCCTCCCCGCACGTTTTCTTCGACTTTGACTCGGATTTCGCCGTCGCTGAACGTCGAGACCAGAGCCCGGGACAGCGGCACACCCAAATAGGCGCTAATCTCTTCCGCAAGGGCAGGGTTGGAGTTTCCGGTCAGCAGCTTTAGTTCGCCAGGCATGTGTCCTCTGTCCAGGGTCTGCGGTGTGCAACAAGGGGAGAAAAAACTTCAGCGTTATTTAGGCCATCCATACGTTGTTGTCAACACCGCACTCCGTCGCCGCGCCGGTTCACGACCGGCACGGACCGCGAAACCGGAACCCGGTCTTCCTAAGAACGTTCCAGCAAGCCGCGCCGGAGGGAAGGCCCGATCCACACCTGATACCCTGAAATGCCGGCGATCCGGTCCCGGGCACGCGCCGCGCCGGCCCTGTCTCGAAAGACTCCAAACACGGTCGCTCCGCTGCCGGACAAGAGGGCCCCTTCGGCTCCCGCTTGCAATAATGTGTTTTTCATGTCGGCCAACACCGGATAGTCGCGGAACAGGACCGTTTCAAAATCGTTCTCAAGACAGGCGACCATCCGGCGCCAGGACACGGACGACGCGCGCTCAAACGCGCGCAGGTTGTCGGGCGGGGACGGCACGTTCCGCCCGCTCTCATCCAGTCGCCGGTAGGCCTGACCGGTCTGAACGGGAAACCCGGGGTTCACCAGCACAATCCACCGAACGTCGTCAAAGGTTTGAGGCGTGCTCCGTTCCCCCCACCCCTGAATAATGGCGGTCGGCGCTTCAAGAAAAAAGGGCACGTCACTGCCCAGGGTTTGTCCCAGTTTCGCCATCTCGCCGCCGGTCCAGCCAAGGCCTAACAGATGATTGAGGCCCATGATCGTCGCCGCGGCGTCACTGCTTCCGCCGCCCAGGCCCGCCGCGACCGGAATTCTCTTTTTCAGCGTCAATTCGACGCCCATGGACGCGCCGGACTGCCGCAACGTCAATTCGGCGGCCCGATACACCAGGTTCCCGGCGGGCGCGGACAGGGCTTCATCCGAACAGGCAAAACGAATGCCGGAAAACGAGTCCGTGACGCGAATGGCGAGGTCGTCCACCACGCCGACCGTTTGCATGAACGACCACATGGCATGATGCCCATTGGCAAGACGATGAAAAATTTTGAGAATGAGATTGATCTTGGCTGGCGGATGCAACAGAAGCGAGCGGTCCACGGTGTCCATGAGGCGGGCTTAACACTCGGACGCACAGGGTGGCGCAGGCGTTGATTCTTCAATAGTAAAATCCACAGACAGGGCCGCTTCATAGTGAATTTCGTCAAAGGAAGATGCGGGGGCATCACCTGCGGAGTGTGATGGCGACCGAGAAGCGTTCCTGTCCCGGTCCTCACGGACATCATCCACGGCCATACTCATACTGACGGCTTGAAACCGCATCCGGGCTCCGTCGGTTGGATGCAGGCGAGTATCCCCCTCGCCAAAACGCACCGGCGTGAGTGTCACCCCGAGGGTGCGCTCGTAGAACTCCTTTTGTCGCATAATGTCGTTCAGGGCATCCATCTTGACTTGATGGTTGAAGGCGTCTTTCTGGGTGTGTTCAAACGACAGGCCGGACAACTCGACTTCTTTGTGCGTATCAGCGACCGTGGCAATCTCCTTGAGATGGCTTTCCTTGACAATCCCGACCGCCATCCGGTTGACCACTTGATAGCTGGCGGGTTCACCGCCAAACCAGCCATATTGCGGAGACGTTGAAAATTTTGAGCTTTGTATCGCGTCCGCGGAGATGCCCGAAGCCGTCAGGGTGTCGGCGACACGTTTCCGTAAATCACTATTGGCCGCAATGGCGCGTGATAACAACGCGTCTTCCGTGGTGAGCAACAGACTCGCGATGGCCTTATCGGCATACGCCTTCTGTTCCGACTCGCCATAAATGCGCACCACGTTGCCCCGGGGGTGGAGAAATTCCTGCAAATCGTCCGGATCGCCTTCCAGCTTCAACTCCGCCATGGCTGAAAACGGCACGGCACACAAACACACCACGAGCAACAGCTTGTTCATTGTCTTTATCCTTTCGCTTCCTTGACGGCAACGACACAACGGGGCGTCCGTTGGATTCTAAACACCGGACCGCCATTCTTCAACGTCGTCGCCCCCCCCGTCAACGGAACGAAGGATGACGGCCAACCGGTACGCCCTCGCGCATCAGTCAAACACGGAACCCATCAGGAAGATCGGAAGATACATGGCCACGACGATAAACCCGATGCCGAGGCCCAACACGACAATGATCAGCGGCTCCAACAGCGCGGTCATCGCGGCCACGTCGCGGTCCACGTCACGCTCGTAGAGGTCCGCTATTTTTTCCAACGCTGTGTCGAGACTGCCGGTCGCCTCGCCGACGGCCACCATGTTGGGCACCAAGGCGGGAAACAGGCCGGAGCGCTCCATCGGGTCGGCCAGGGTATGCCCTTCGCGAACACTCACCGTCGCGTCCGCCAACGCCTGTTCCATCCTGATCAACCCGGATACTTTCTGGGCGATCTCCAGACTGCGGACAATCGGCACGCCGCTCCCCAACAGCGACCCCAACGTTCTCGTGACGTGCACCACGGCCATGTTGCGCCACAGGGTTCCCAGCAACGGCACGCGCAACGTGCAATCTTCCAGCCTCCGACGCCCCGACGGCGTCTTCACCCACAGCCGCGCGCCCAGTCCGATGCCGATCGTGCCGAGCAGCACGGAGAACCAATGACTCTGGAGCCATTGACTCGTCGTGACGACCACGGCCGTCGGCCAGGGCAACGCATTGCCCCAATCGGCAAACATGGCGCCGAACATGGGGATCACCCAAATGAGCAACACCCAGAGCACGAGCACGGCCACCAGGGCCACAAGCAGGGGGTAGGCTAACGCCAGTTTCACCTGTTGCCTGAGTCGCCACACTTTCTCCGAATGCTCGGCCAGCCGACGAAACGTCTCGTCCAGCGTCCCGCCTTCCTCGCCGGCTTCGACCATGCTGACGTACCAGGGCGTGAAAACCGCGGGGTAGCTTTGCAGCGCGGCGGCTAGAGACGAGCCAGACTCCACCTTCCGCTTCACGGCGCCAATCACCGCCTGACAGGCGGACGAAGATACGTGCGCCGCCAACATCGCAAGCCCTTGCACAAGAGGCATCCCGGCTTTGAGCAAGGCTTCCAGTTGATAGGTAAAGATCACCAGGTCTTTGTGAGGGACACGGATGGGTCCCGAGAATGGCCGCCAGGCGAACACGGACGCGGATTTTTCGCGGAGGCGGGTCACAAACAGGTCGCGTTGCCGCAACACACGGAACGCGGCTTGTTCGTCCACGGCATCCACTTCTCCGTGCCGAATACTCCCCTGACGGGTTTTCCCGCGATAGACAAAAGTCGGCATGATCAGGCAGTTCTGCGGGTCGTGGAACGCATCCACTGTCCTTGCGCCGGTGTCGGGGATAACGACTCCGGCATGTCAGCCTTCGCGCGTCTCCTCGTTCCGTCACGGCGCATCCGTACGACAACGGCATGGGGGCGACGCCTCACGTCAACACAAGCGGCGCGGACTGATAACGCCGGGGGAGGGCCACGTCCACCACCATGCTCCTCTCCGGGACGCGCTTAATCCTCAACGGAGACGCTCACCACCTCTTCGACGGTGGTGAGTCCCCGCTTGATGGCGTCCAGCCCGCTTCGTCGAATCGTTTTCAGGCCCTCCGCCAAGGCTTGCTGCTTGAGCCGGTCGGCCGTGTCCCGTTCAAGGATGCGGGCGCGAAACGCCGCGGACACCGGCAACACCTCAAAAAGACCGACACGCCCTTTATAGCCGGTCCCATGACACGAGACACAGCCTTGCCCTCGAACCGGGACGACGGTTGACGCTTCCGCCTCGGTGAAACCCAACTCGCGCAACTGCCCGCTCGACAGCGGGTCGGCCGGCCGTTGACAATCAGGACAGACTCGGCGAACGAGACGCTGGGCCACAATGACGCTCACCGACGACGCCACCATAAAAGGCTCGACGCCCATCTCAAGCAACCGCGTCACCGCCAGAACCGCGTCATGCGTGTGCAAGGTGGACAGCACCCGATGTCCGGTCAACGCGGCACGGATCGCAATTTGCGCGGTTTCCAAATCACGGATTTCGCCCACCATCATGATATCCGGGTCCTGCCGGAGAAAGGCCCGCAAGACCTGGGCAAAGCCAAGACCGATCTCTTCCTTGACTTGCACTTGTGTAATGCCGGTGAAATGATATTCCACCGGGTCTTCGACGGTGACGATATTCACGTCCGGCGTGTTCAGAACTTGCAACGCGGAGTACAGCGTCGTGGTCTTCCCGCTCCCAGTCGGCCCCGTCACCAGCAACATGCCATGCGGACGCTCCAACGCCGCCAGCACAATCCCGGTCTCCGTTGAAGCCAAGCCCAGGGCCGACAGCTCGACCATTTGCCCGGCGCGATTCAATAAGCGAAGCACGACCTTTTCCCCGTGCAGGGAAGGCAACACCGACATGCGAATGTCTAACGTCTGCCGGACGTCCAACGCCAGCGTCATGCGTCCATCTTGAGGCAGACGGCGCTCGGCGATATCCAAATGCGAAAGGATTTTGAGCCGGGAGACCACGGCGTTCCGCAAGCTGAGCGCATACGTCATCATCGTATGCAACGTGCCGTCCAGCCGAAACCGCACTTGCACCGCGCTCTCATACGGTTCCAAATGCACGTCGCTCACGCCCATGCCGGCGGCGCGCTGAAGAATCGTCTGCACCAACTGCGAGACGGGAGACGCATCGGCGGACAGCGTCTCGGCCACGGTTTCCGGCTGCGCATACCGGAGACTCGACGACGCCTGTTCCAGCAATGTCGTCATCTCCTCGGATTGCAGGATCAAGTCAACTCTGTGGTCGGCGCGTCGAGACGCGGCGGCGGACCATGACCCGGTGACGCCGGCCGTCGAAGCCGCCGCGTCCCGGGCGGCGGGTGGCGACGCACCGCCGGACTGCCGATGATCCCGCGACTGATATAACGCCTGAATGCGTTGCCGAACGTCCGACTCCAGCGCGATCACCGGAACCACTCGCAACCCGGTCTGAAAGCGAACCTCATCCAACTCATGGACATTGGCCGGATCGGCCAGGGCCACGGTCAACCGTTGACCGACCTGGCTCAACGGCACGGCCGCGTGTTGTTCGGCCCAGGCCTGCGGCATCCAGGCCGCAAGCTGCGGATCAACGACGGACGGGAAGGGAAACACCGTGGCCAATCCATACTGCTGGCCCAGAAACTTCAACAACGTTTCTTCGGAAATCGCACCGTGTTCGCACAGGATTTGGCCGAGGGGATGACGAGTCTCCTGCTGGCGCGCCAACGCCGCAGTCAATTGAGCGGAGGTAATGCACCCGGCATCAAGCAGTAATTGGCCCATCCGGGGGCGAAGCATAAACCCTCCAGGCGAACGGCGGAAACACTTATGAACCCTCGGAGGCATGCAACTGGCCAACTCCGCGGATAAGATAATGCAAACCGGACAGGACCGTCAGCAGACTCATCACGTATAACAGGGGAAGCAGAACGGCCGTATCGCTTCCCCGGGCCGTCAAGTAAAGCGCCGCGATGCCATAGATGACTTGCAGCAACATTGTGGCTTTGCCCGACGCCGTGGGAGAGACATCAATGGGCGTATCGGTCAAACGGGCCAACAACACGCCGGTCAGCAATATTGCATCGCGGCTCACGATGACCAGCACGCTCCACACCGGCACGATGTCCAGCCAAGTCAACGTCAGAAAGACGCTCATCAGCAAGAGCTTATCCGCCAACGGATCCAGGTAAGCCCCAAAGCGGGTTTTCTGATTCGCCAGGCGGGCAATGCTCCCATCAAGCGCGTCGGTCAACGCGGCCAGGATCAAGGTCGCCAGAGCATACTCAAAATGCTCGTACACCAGAAAGCCCACAATCACGGGGATCAACACGATCCGGAGAATCGTGAGACTGTTGGGGATATTGAGGGGAATGATGCCGCTCATGGACCCGCGCGCATCCATGGCTTCCGACCCCGGTCTGTGTTTGGCTATCACGGGCATGCGTCCTTCATGAAGCAAGCCTAAGGACGGGAAGCGGTCAAGTCAACACGGAAACGGTCCGGCATTGCGTGTGGTGCATCCGGGGCGGAAACCCCTGGTTGATCAGTCATACGGTTGCGGGACAACAGGCGACGCTCTATAATCATATACTCGTTTCTTTGCAAGCAAGGACAAACCCACATGAGCACATTGCCACTGTCATTTCGTTTGCGCAACGCGGTGGTGGAAAAGCACCAGCTGGAGGGCGCCGATCCCAGCGACCGCTATTTTAACCGCACCGTGCCGGTCAAGCGCGTGGAACGGGGCTATTCGGCCAGCATACTCTATGAAGCGCTGGTCACGGAAAGCGCGGTCCACCCGACGGTGGGCGGGGCCGTCAAGGAAATTACAGACCAACTGCGGGACTTGGGCTTTACGCACATGCGGACACGGTTGAATTTCAAAGGGCCGAAATATCTCGCGGAAAAAGAATCCTGGGTTGAGTATCCCGACTGACCCGTGTCCGACACCACCGGTTCCTGCGCCTGCTCTCTCCGACGCTTCTTTGTTTGGGCTCTTCTCACAAACACGAGATTTGACAGACTTCAAGTTATGCGTTGCTTCTTTGTTCCGTTCCATGGCAGAGAAGCAGGCGTTACATCGTCCCCCCAAAACCCTACGAAGGACGAATAGTCTTCTGAAAAAACGACTCTAAGGATTCCTGATCCGTACTTGTCAGCCCACGTCATGGATGCAGAGTACGAGCTCTCGACGAGAAAATTTGTTAGCGTACCCATCTCAAGACCATCGTCCTCAACCATAACGTATTGTCCCGATATGGCTCCAGACTCACCTAAAGAAAAGGAAGTCTGCACTCGGATCATGTCGTCCCCGCTAAACACACTCCCCTCGTAGGAACCAACAATAGATTGAATTGCAAATTGTTCCTCCGCAAACGCGACTGAACAAAACAGGACTAGCATGATCGCTGAAGTTCTCATGAGGCCTCCCTGGTGTATCATGAAAAAATCACTCATTTGACCATTTGGTTAAACCAACCAATTAATGACCGCAACTACACCACCAGCGAAACCAAAGACCCCAAAGATCAGATACACTGCCCCAAAGCAATCGGCATAAGAAAGATGTTTTTGCCATGGATTCCATGGGTTGCAATTTCGAATGCTAGCAGTTTCTTTCTCTTCTGTCTGAAACAGAGCAACATCAGATGAGATGATACCCGCATTGATCCATTGTTCTTCTATTACCTTTAACGCTTCCTCGGCATGTTTAACCAAATACCGAACTCGCTGGTCCAATTTCCAAAAGATAAAAGAAATGAACACGAGGCTTGTCGCCAAAATGATACTCAAGCAATGATATTCGAAATCTTTCTCCAAAGTACCGACAAACGCAGTTGTTAACAAGGCAGCGATAACAACAAAAAAATTAAATGAACTCATACGCTGATTTGCATGAAGTTGGAAATATGACCATGCGTACTCTCGTTTCTCCTTTAGTGAATTGTTCAAATCTATCACCTGCAATCCAGCATGTCAGAGATTTTGCACTCCCCGACACATTCCCGATAGATCACGTCGTGAATCCGTGGACGAAACGTCGCGATGGCCGTATTTGTTCGGGTGGGATGCACGCGATTGGACACAATCACCACCTCAAGGTCACAGGCCGGATCAATCCAGAGGGAGGTTCCGGTAAAGCCCACGTGCCCGAATGCTTGCGATGACAACCGCGTGCCGGAAGAGGATGGGACAGACGGGGTATCCCATCCCAACCCCCAACTGGACTCTGGAACGTTGTGCTGGCGATGGGTAAATTGTCGGGCGAGATCGGCGTTCAAGAATCCGTCCCGGCCCTGAACGGCCTGGAGCCAGACGGCTGAAAGCCGACTCACGGCGTGCGCCGTGCCAAATAATCCGGCATGGCCGGCGACGCCTCCCAGGGCATAGGCGTTTTCATCGTGCACTTCTCCGCACAGCAGACGGTTTCTCCAGGCATCCCGTTCCGTGGGCGCCACCTCCGCCCCTTCCGCACCTGCCGGGCCTGTTTGCTCACAACCGAGAAAACCCAGGGACGAAACACCCAACGGCTCATAAATCCTCCGTCCGCAATACCCGGCCAGGGACATCCCCGCGCACCGTTCGATAATCACGCCAAGCAGCATAAAGCCTACGTCGCTGTACAGACTGCGACTTCCCGGTTGATAGGCGACTGCTTCGCGCGCGACGAGTTGCAGCAAAGCCCGCACTCGCTGCCGGCGTTCTTCTTCATTGCGAGGCGCCTCTCCCGAAGGAGCCAACTGTTCATAATAAGGCCGCCAGGCCGGCAACCCCGCGGCGTGGGAGAGCACGTGCCGCAGCGTGACGTCGGCAAACGGGCTGCCCCGCAATTCTTCCACCCAACGACACACGGGCTGGTCCACCCGCAAGCGGCCGTCTTGCACCAAGCACAGCATCGCGGTGGCCGTGGCCAACGGTTTGGTTAACGAAGCCAGATCATAGAGCGACGTGCGGCGGACGGGTTGGTCATCCGGCGGCCCCCCTCGGTTCCCGACGGCTTCATGCACCACGACGGATCCACGATACCGCACCAGAACCACCGCACCGGGGAAGACCCGGTCCCGAACGGCTTGCCGCAATGTCTGGAGAATGGAATCCATAGAGCCGTCGTGCAAAGGCTGAAACGTCTAGCCGCGCGGGTGACTGGACGCGACAGGAGAGGCCGCATGATTCCCGCATCCGGCGGTCATCGCAACCTGACGCCAAGATCCCGAATGGTGTCCACCACGGCATATTGCAAAAACATGATCAGCAGAATCGCCAGGAGGGGGGAGAGATCCATGCCGCCCGGCACGCCCACGCGGCGTCGAATGACGAACAGCACCGGGTCCGTCGCCCGCGTGAGGAACTGCACAATGGGATTCCAGGGATCGGGATTCACCCACGAAATCAGGGCCCGGATAATAATGAGCCACATATACAAAAACAGGACGGTGTCGAAGACGTAGGCCAGACCCTGCAGAATATTTCCCGCTACGAACATGGCAGCCTCGATTCGCGGCCCGCGCGCGTGTTCGCGGGCCGTTGTCCCTGCCGTTCCGCCCGGCGGTCAGTGCTTGCGCTTTGCAACGGCGACATCATGAGTGGTTGTCCTTTGCGGGGTTCCTCGTCAATCGGCAACCGCGGACCGGGCGCCAAATAACGCGGTGCCGACTCGAACCAGGGTCGCGCCTTCCTCCACCGCGACGGCAAAATCGTGCGACATGCCCATGGAGAGTTCGTGCATGCGAACCCGTTTCAGGGGCATCGTGGCGATGCGACCCGCCAGTTGTTTGAGTCGTTGAAAATACGGCCGAACGTGTTCGGGATCGGGATGCCATGGCGGAAGCGTCATTAACCCCTGCACGGACACATGCGTGAACGAATCGGCCGCCGACGCGACTCCCGGCACGGCGTCGGGCGAGAACCCTCCTTTGGAGGCTTCTTCGCCGACGTTCACTGCAAGCAGGACGGCCTGGGACCGGTTGTGTTCCTCCGCCCGACGTTGAATCTCCTCAAGCTGTTCGAAGGATTCAACGGAATGAAGCAATCCGAATCGTCCCACCAGCCACTTGAGTTTTCGTCGCTGGAGCCGCCCGATAAAATGCCAATCCACGCCCGCATGCCGCCCCACCGTTGCCATCTTGGCTTGCGCTTCCTGCCACCGGTTTTCTCCGCAGATGGTCATGCCCGCATGGATGGCTTCAAGAACCCTGGAGGCCTCAACGCCCTTGGTCGCCCCCACCAATCGCACGCGACGCGGGTCTCGCCCCACTCGTTCGGCGGCGCGACGGATGCGATTGCGCGTCGCCGAAATCGTCGCCGGCAGATCATCCAACGGCCCCTCCCTGAAAACAGCGTGCCCGGAAACGTCCTTACGTTACCATAATGCCGCTGACCATGGTGCCTTGCACGTTCCCGTCGCGGCGATAGGAAAAAAACAAATCCGGCCGACACATGGTGCACAGGTCCACGGCATGGATATGGGCCCCGGCGATTCCGAGAGACAGGACTTGCCTCCGAATCAATGCCTTTAAATCCAACTGGCCGGTCCGGGGACCGGTACGCGTGAGGATGGTCGAGAAATCCGGCCCATGCGGTCGCAACCGCTCAAGCACCGGCGTATCCACCTCATAACAACACGGCCCGACTGACGGCCCCATCACCACGTGGAGCGAGGCAAGGTCGGCTCCAAACCGTTCCACCATGTTCCGGATACCGTTCGTCACAATGCCATGCACCGCCCCGCGCCATCCGGCATGAACCGCGCCAACCAGCCCGCGCGCGGCATCCGCGACCAGGACCGGCACACAGTCGGCGGTTTGAATCGTTAATAACGTTTTGGCCTGATTGGTGATAACGGCGTCCCAGCCCTCAAGAAACCGTTCACCCACTTTCAGCGGACGATCAACGACCAGGACGTCCGTGCCGTGGACCTGGCGGACGGAAACCACCACGGGGTAGTCGGGTTCCGCGGCCCGCACCGTCCCCCGCTCCCCATGCCCGCCCTCATCCTGCGGACCATGACGCGTCCCGAAGAAATGCGAAACGTTTCGGGCACTCTTCCCGAATGACGCACTCGTGAGTGGAAGCATCGTCTTCATGGGATACGTCACCCCTGCCGCGGCAAGCCCCATTCCCCGACCCCTCTTTCACAGCGACCCGTTATGAATGTCCTCTCCGTCGCAAAAACGTCGGAACGTCCCAATCAGAATCCACCAGCACATTGCCATATTCAACCTTCCGGCCCGATTCCCCTCGCCGTATGTAGGCGGGGCGATCCAGGTCTTCGGAGGACACATCCGCGGACGTCCAGCCCGTGGCCAACACCGGCTGCGGAGTCGGGGGCACGGCCATGCCGGCGAGGTCGTGGCCCGCCGGATGACTGACCGGCTGAGCGTTCGCTCTCGCAGGCTCTTGCGGTTGTTCAAACCCGGTCGCGATCACGGTCACAATCACCTCGTCCTGCAAGTCCTCGTCAATCACCTGTCCGACGATAATATCGGCTTGATCGTCCGTGGCTTCTTTCACAATGGTTGACGCTTCTTCGACTTCGTGCAAGGACAGGCTCGCTCCGCCGGTGATATTCAACAACAGACCCTTGGCCCCCTCCACGCTCCCCTCTTCTAGAAGCGGGCTGGTAATCGCCTGCCGGGCCGCTTCCAGGGCACGATTTGTGCCTTTGGACGCGCCCATCCCCATCACCACTCTCCCCGTGTGACTCATGACCGTTCGGACATCGGCAAAATCCACGTTCACCAGCCCCGACGTGGTGATCACGTCGGTAATGCCCTTCACGGCCTGCCGCAGGATGTCATCGGCAACTTTGAACGCTTCCAACAGGGGAGTGGTCTTCTCGACAAACCCCAACAGCTTCTGATTGGGGATAATGAGCAACGAATCCACGTGTCGCCGGAGTTCGCGCAAGCCTTCCTCGGCGTAACGCATGCGACGCTGGCCTTCATACTGAAACGGTTTTGTCACCACGCCCACCGTCAAGATTCCCGCATCCTTGGCGATACTGGCCGCAATGGGCGCACCGCCCGTTCCTGTCCCGCCGCCCATGCCCGCGGTGACAAACACCATATCCGCGCCTTCCAAGGACTCACGGAGTTCGCCGGCGCTTTCAATCGCGGCCGCCTTGCCTATTTCCGGTTTCGCGCCCGCCCCGAGTCCTTTTGTACACTCCGGGCCCAACTGAATCCTGTGCGTGGATGACGCTCTCGCCAACGATTGCAAATCGGTATTCGCCACCACAAATTCAACGCACGTGAGACCGGCGGCCATCATGGTATTGACCGCATTGCACCCCGCGCCCCCAATCCCAATCACCTTAATCCGAATCGGGGGAAACTCTTCCTTATGTAACTCGAACATGGGACGCCTCCTTTGCATGACACCACACCGTCCAACGCCCGCACTCGGAAACAAGCCGTTGCAGACCGGCCCGTTCCTTCCGACATACGGGAGCGTTGGCGGCGACAGTGACGTGTTCGTTTTCCACACCGGACCTTTAAAAAAAGTTTGCGAGCCGACTCGTCATTCGACCAAACATGCTCCACAAGCCGTTCCCGTTCTTCCTGCCCGCACCGGCGGTCTCGAATTCCTGATCCATGCGATGCGCATGCAAAATCAGTCCAACCCCCGTGGAGCACATGGGATTGCTGACAATATCGCGCAAACCTGCCACGCCGGACGGCACGCCGCGCCTTCCCGGCAACTGCAGCGTGCGTTCGGCCCCGTCGGGCATCCCCGTGAGCATCGAGGTGCCTCCGGTGATCACCACGCCCGCGGCCAGTTTGGCCTCATAGCCTGAACGACAAATCTCCCGCAGGACTAATTCAAAAATTTCCTCCACCCGCGGCTGGATAATCTCGGCAATCTCCCGTTTGCCGACGAGGTGCGGGGGACGGTCGCCGACGCTCGGAACCGCCACGGTTTCCGTATCTTTCACCATGCCGACGAGAGCCGTGCCGTGCTGAATCTTGATTTTTTCCGCGTCAACGAGCGACGTCCGCAACCCGATTTGCAGGTCGGTCGTAATATGCTGCCCGCCCACCGGCAACACGGCGGAGTGACAAATCGTGCCTTCTGAAAACACGGCCAAATCCGACGTGCCCCCGCCGAGATCAACCATGGCCACGCCCAATTCTTTTTCTTCTTCCGTGAGAACGGCTTCACTGGACGCCAGTGGCTGCAAGATAATATCAACCACGTCAAGCCCGGCCAGCTTGACGCATCGCATGAGATTTTTCGCCGAGGCCATCGCCCCGGTCACGACATGCACGTCCACCTCCAGCCGCGCGCCGGACAGGCCGACCGGGTCTCGAATGCCTTCCTGGTTATCCACGATAAACTCTCGGGGCAGCACATGAAACACGCGCCGGTCGGGCGACACCACCACCGACGACCTGGCCGTTTCAATGGCCCGCTGCACGTCGGCCCGGAAGACTTCATTGCGTTTGAGCGCCACCACCCCCTTGGCGCTTTCACTGGAAATATGTCCGCCGGCGATGCCGATATAGACCGAGTTGATTTGCACGGCCGCCATCAATTCGGCTTCTTCCACGGCCTTTTTAATGGACTCGACGGTGCTGTCAATGTTGATAATGCCCCCTCTTCGCAGGCCTCTTGAGGGACTTGAGCCGACGCCGATGATGGTGACGCCTTGATCGGGCGTCACTTCAGCCACGATAGCGCAAATTTTGGTCGTTCCAATGTCAAGCCCGACGACAATGTGCTCTTTTTTGGCCATAACGTTGGTCACCCTTTCTTTCGAACAATCAGTTTGCCGGCAAACCGCAAATCAATCTCATGCGGTCCCTGATGAAGCCCATCCCGAAGCGAGGGCTCCAGCGCGAGATACTGCCGCCATGCGGGGCGGAATGCATCGTTGACCAAAAACACAAGCGGGCCGGTTTGCCCGGCCATGAACCGCGTGTCGCCCAAATCAACGGTCACGGCACGCCCAAAACGACGCCGCAGGCGCTCGGCAAAGTCGAGTCCTCTCCGGGCCCGCTCTTGCGTCGCGCGATCGCCTTCCAAAAGTTTCACCGCGGAAAGCCCGACAAGCGTCGGCAACCGTCCCACCGGCACGTCCGACTCAAAGACCAACGCCACACCCTCTTTGTCAACAAGCCACGCGCCGCCCGCGTGCGGCACCAACATGGCCGGCTTGCGCTCCACCACGATCACCGACAAGGTATGGGGAAGGGCTCGCCCCACCGACGCGGACGCCACCCAGGGATGAGCTTCCACTTGCCGTGTGAGCCGCGAGCGATCCAACAACAGCAGCGAACTCTCCTCTGGCAACTCCAACAGTGAAAGAATGTCTCGACGATCAATGCGGGCGGTCCCGGCAATGGACACGTGCTGAACGGTCATCAACCCGGCCAGGGCCGACGGAACCCATTCATAGCTCACCACGCACAGGGTCACCAGAAGACCAAAGACCCCGCAACGAAGTAGCCGCGACCGCCACACGGGCGCCGACGGGCGCCGACGCGATGGGTGCTGGCCAGTCATGACCGCCCCCGCCTTGTCTGCCGTCCCATCCAACTTGATTGTCGCTTGATCGCGGACCGCAAAATGCGTTCCGTCAGCGCATCGTAATCAATGCCGGCCTGCATCGCGGACATGGGAAGCAGGCTTCTTTGGGTCATGCCGGGAATCGTATTGATTTCCAAAAACACAGGGCGCCCCTGCCTGTTGAGACGAAAATCAATTCTGGCCGCACCGGCACAGCCCATCACCCGGTAGGATCGAACCGCCAGCTCGCTGACCCGTTGCCCCTGGACCTTCGTTAACGGGGCCGGGCAGACATAGCGCGTGTCGGTGTGTTCATATTTGGCCGCATAATCATACAGGCCGCCCGGGGCGACAATTTCGACCGGAGGCAAGGCCTCGCCATCCAGCACGGACACGGCAAGTTCACGACCCTCGATAAACGATTCCACGAGGACTTCCTGATCGTGTTCAAAAGCCCGATTGAGCGCGGGCTTCCACTGCGAGGGCTTTCGCACGAGCACAACCCCCACCGTCGAGCCCTCGTTGGCGGGCTTGACGATCAGGGGCCATGAAAGCTGCTTCGGCATCGCCGTCCTGTCGGCCCGCCGGATAACCACGCCGGGCGCAACGGGAACATCCTGCAGTTGCACGAACGCCTTGGTCACCGGTTTATTCATCCCGACCGCGCTGGCGTGAACGCCCGAACCGGTATAGGGAATCCGCATGACCTCCAGCAGGCCCTGGACCGTTCCATCCTCTCCGCCCCGGCCATGGAGCGCGAGGAAGGCCAGTTTGACGTGGCGCGCCCGCAGCGTGAACGGCAACGAGGCATCCACGTCAATGCGCGTGGCGCGATACCCGTTTCGGACCAACGCCGCATACACCGCCTGTCCGGTGCGCAGGGAAATCTCCCGCTCGGCGGACCGTCCTCCCATGAGAATGCCTATGTGATCCGAGGTTAACGGCATACGACCATCACGGTGTCAGGCTGACGGGGCGACCGGGTCTTCGCCCACCACTTTCCATTCCAATTCCAACATGACGCCCGTTCGGCGCCAGACGTCCTGTTGGATTTTGTGAATGAGCCGCAACGCGTCCGTTGCGCGCGCGCGCCCGAGATTGACGATGAAATTGGCATGTTTGGCGGACACCTGCGCGTCCCCCACCCGGCAGCCCTTGAGACCGGCTTCTTCAATCAACCGGCCGGCCGTCGTCCGCGGCGGATTTTTAAAGACCGACCCGGCGTTGGGTTGCGATAACGGTTGTGAGTGTTTTCGATACTGCAAATACGCCTTGGTGCCTGATTCAACGGTTTCCCGGGAGGCGGGAGCCAGCCGCATCCACGCCCCCACCACGACGCCTTCGGGCAGGTCGGCGTGACGATAGGAAAACGACAGATCGGCGGCCGCACATGTCCGCATATGACCGTCGGGATTCACCAGTTGAACGGCCGCCAAACAGTTTTTCATTTCCCCCAGCCTGGTTCCGGCGTTCATGACCACCGCGCCGCCGACGGTCCCGGGAATCCCGGCCGCCCATTCAAGCCCCGACAAGGCATGAGTCGCGGCAAAGCCCAGCACGGCCGGCATCCGCGCGCCGGCTTCGGCGAACACGGTCCGGTCATCGTCCTGTGCAATGGCGGCCATGTCGGACAAATGCAGGACCACGCCGCGCACGCCGCCGTCTTTCACTAACAGGTTCGTACCGCCAAGCACCATGAGGGGCACGTGCGCGGCAGACGCCCGGCGAACGATCCGACACACGTCATGCACGTCTTTCGGATGGACCAACGCGTCGGCGGGGCCGCCAATGCGAAGCGACGTCACCTCGGCCAACGGCGCGTCCAACACAACACGGCCACGGATCTCCGAAAGAATCGCCGTCAAATCATGACGCATGGGCATGGTCGGTTTGCCTGCCGCCTCTCGTTGCACCAGAGCCGGTGCGGGCATCATGCTCACAACGACTCCAGCACCCGCACGCCCACTTTCCAAATATCCCCCGCCCCCAGCGTGCACACAATATCCCCCGGATGCAGTTCCCGAAGCAGTTGGCCGACCAACACGTCGGCGTGCTCCGCCCAATGGACCGCCGGATGCCCCGTCGCACGAATGCGTTCGGCCAGCATCTCGCCCGAGACGCCCGTGATCGCCTCTTCTCCGGCGGCATAAATTGCCGTCACGTACAAGACGTCCGCCTGCTCAAAGGCTTTCGCAAATTCATCCACAAGATCGCGTGTCCGGCTGTACCGATGAGGCTGAAAGAGCACCACCAGCCGCCCCGGCCATACGGCCCTGGCCGCCGCGAGCGTACAACGGATTTCCGTGGGGTGATGACCATAATCGTCCACGACCACGATGCCGCCTTTTTCCCCGCGAACGTGGAATCGTCGTTCCACGCCGGAAAACGACGCCACGCCGGTTCGAATCAAATCCAGCGGGACGTCGAGTTCCAGACCGACCCCGATCGCGGCCAGGGCATTGGAGACATTGTGGACGCCCGGGATATTGAGTCGAAAGGGGCCTAAGTGCCGGCCTTGAAAGCGCGCGCGAAAATTCGTGGTTCGTCCGTTGATATCTATATTCGTCGCGTGCAGGTCCGGCCGGTCGGCGTCAGAGGGCTCCCGCAGGCCATAGGTCACATAGCGTTTCTGCATCTGAGGCAGCAGGGCGCGAAGATGCACGTCATCCGCGCACATGATGGCCACCCCATAAAAAGGAATTTTATTGACAAAGGCCAAAAAAGCCTCCAGTAGCCGGTCCATGGATTGATAGTAATCAAGATGCTCGCGATCAATATTCAGCGCCACGGCAATCGCGGGAGACAACCGAAGGAACGACCCGTCGCTCTCATCGGCTTCGGCAATCAGCAAATCGCTTCTTCCCAATCTGGCGTGCGTGCCCATGGCGTTGACTTTGCCTCCCACCACGAACGTGGGATCGAGGCCGGCATGCGCCAGCATGGCCGCGACCAACGACGTCGTGGTGGTTTTGCCGTGAGTGCCGGCAATCGCCACGCCGAACTTGAGCCGCATGAGCTCGGCCAGCATTTCGGCGCGAGAAATAACCGGCACCGTCTTCTTGCGCGCCGCCGCGACTTCGGGGTTTGCCGTCTGCACGGCCGAGGATGTCACCACGACCTGCGCGCCGTCCACGTGGGACGCCGCATGCCCAATAAAAATAGTGCCGCCCAGCGTTTCCAGACGGCGCGTATTGTCGGACGGAACAACGTCAGAGCCGGTGACCCGATAGCCCAGCGTTAACAGCACCTCGGCAATGCCGCTCATGCCGCTTCCGCCGATTCCCACGAGATGAATATGTTGAATTTTTCTAAACATCGCGCGTCGTCGTCATGCTGAACGTTCAAGCGGGCCGGCCGCCCCCAGCAACCGATAACAGTCGTTGACCATGGCCTCCGCCGAATCCGTCTTGCGCAACCGCAAACTCTGTTCAGCCATATGCCGAACGCGGGCCGGATTGTGCATCAACGCCTCGATCTCCCGCGCCAGCCGCACCCCGGTCAGCGCAGACTGAAGCATGACAAGACCGGCTCCCGCCCGCTCCACAACGCGGGCGTTGCCTTCCTGATGATTGTGCGTGGCGTGCGGGAACGGAACGAGGATGGACGGTTTGGCGCAGGCCGCGATTTCGGCCAGGGCCAACGCGCCGCATCGAGAAATCACCAGGTCCGCCCGGCGAAGCGTCTGCGCCATATCCGTGACAAAAGACACCACCTCTCCCCGCACCCCCAGACGGCGGTACGCCTGGGCGACACGCTCAACGTCGCTCAACCCTGCCTGATGAATCAGCGTGACCTGGCCACGAATGATGGATGACGCCTGCACGGCTTCGATAACGGCGGAGTTTACGGCCATGGCCCCCTGACTGCCTCCACAGACCAGAACCGTGGCGATCCGGCCCGACCCGGGACGAGGCGGTGGCGCGACAAAGGCTTCGCGCACGGGGGTCCCCACCACGGCAACCTTGTCGGGACGAAAAGAATGCGCGGCCTGTTCAAACGAGACAAAAATCCTGTTGGCCAAGGGCCCCAGCATTCGATTGGCTATGCCCGGAATCGCGTTCAGTTCCACGATGGCTCGCGGAATGCCCAATACCGACGCGGCGAACACCACGGGGGGACTCGTGTAGCCGCCGGTTCCAATAACGAGATCGGCCTTTGAGGCGCGCAACAACCGGATGGATTGCCAAACCGCCCCGGGCAACAACAACAGCGCCGTCACAGACGCCTTGAAGCCACGACCCACCACTCCTCGTACCCGCAGGGTGGCCCTCTTCCATTGGCTCTCCGCCATCATGGTTTGTTCAAGCGCACGACCCGTCCCCACGACCGTCACAGACGTATCAGGCGCCCGGCGACAAAACGCCTCGGCCAAGGCCATCGCCGGGTAAACATGCCCTCCCGTGCCGCCTGCCGCGATCACCACGTTCATCCCACCCCCAACGCCGACGCAGACCGGCCCACCGGCCCCGCACGGGACACGCTGAGCAGAATGCCAATGGCCGCCAGCGTGACGATCAACGACGACCCGCCGTAACTCACCAAGGGCAGGGTCAAGCCTTTCGTCGGCAACAACCCGGACACCACGCCCATATTGATGAATACCTGCACGCCCAACAACACGGTCACCCCGTACGCCAAATACCGCCCGAAGGCATCAGGCGCCCGGCCTGCGATGTGGAAGCCCCTGACAAGCAGCACGGCAAATAATCCGATCAGTAGCCCCGTGCCGACAAACCCGAGTTCTTCCCCTACCAGCGCCAGGACAAAATCCGCATGAGCTTCGGGAAGAAAAAACAATTTTTGCCGGCCTTCGCCCAACCCCACGCCGAATAATCCGCCGTTTCCCAAGGCCACAAACGATTGCGTGAGCTGAAAGCCGGCGTCGGTCGGATCCTGCCAGGGGTCTAAAAAATTCAACAACCGGCGGCGGCGATAAGCGGACTGCATGATCAACGGGTACGCCAGAGCGAGCAGGCTCCCCGCCAACCCAAGGAGATGCGGGAGCCGTGCACCGCTTACAAACAGCAGCCCCAGCAAGAGCATGGTCAACACCCCCGCCGTTCCCATATCGGGTTCCAGCAAGACCAGGCCGGCAAACAACCCGACGACCAGCACGGGAGGCAGCACGCCCCGACTGAAGACGGCGACGGCATGTTCTTTCCTGGCAAAAAATGAAGCCAGATACAACACGATGGACAGTTTGGCGAGTTCGCCCGGTTGCACGGAAACCCCCGCGAGGCGAAGCCACCGACGCGCACCATTCACTTGCGTGCCCACCATGGGAATCAGCACCAGGATCAACAGCACGGCGGTGAGTCCCAGGACATAGGGGGTGAGGGTGTTCCACACGTCGTAATCCCAGCGGGCAAGCCAATGCAGGGCGGCCATCCCCAACAGGAGCCACAGACTTTGACGTTTCAGAAAAAACGTCGAATCTCCGTAACGGGTGTCCGCCATCACGCCGCTTGCGCTAAACACGATAATCAGTCCGATGACGGTCAAGGCATAGGTCACGATCAACACCGTCCGGTCCACGGGATGCGCACGGGGCCGGGCGGCGGCTGGCCCCCATTCCGCCGAAAGCTGTGATACGTTGCCACGAGCGCGTCTCATCGTTCGTTCATCGAATCAGCAAGACAGGGCATGCACGAGATCCCGAAATTGTTGACCTCGATCGCCATAGTCCCGAAACATGTCAAAACTGGCGCAGGCAGGAGACAACAACACGGCGTCTCCCGGCCGCGCGAGACTCGCGGCAAGGTGAACCCCCTCGGTCAGGGAAGACACCCGGCTGATCGCCCCCGCCCCGGCAAGGGCCCCGGCAAGGGCGCCCGCCGATTCTCCCAGCACAATACAATGCGTGGCGCCCCGCTTGAGCGGTTCCGACAAGCGACGAAAATCACTCCGCCCCTTATCACGTCCACCGAGAATAATGACGAAAGGCCGCCGAAGGCTGGCGATCGCTTTCAGCGTGGCATCCACATTGGTTCCTTTGGAATCATTGATAAACGTCACGCCGCGCCGTTCACGCACGACTTCAAGCGCGTGCTCCAACCCGCGAAACGCTCGCACGGCCCGCCTCATGCCTTCACGAGAACATCCGCCGACCATGCCGGCCGCGACGGCCGCGAGGACGTTGGACACATTGTGCTCCCCCGCGAGGGAAATCTCGTTCGCCGGCATCAGCGTTTCCGGCTGTCCCTTCCATCGAGTCATGATCGTTTCGCCGGCCAACCAGGCGCCCTTGGGCACCTCCCGGCTCACACTAAATTCTATCAGCTGCCCCCGGAGCGAGGGACGGACGGTGCGCAGGTGCGGGTCATCGGCATTCAGCAGGGCAAAGTCCTCCGGCGTCTGATTGCGAAACATCCTGACTTTGGCTTCCGCGTATTCGGCAAAGCCCGCATAGCGATCCAGGTGATCGGGGGTAATGTTGAGCAGCACCGCGACGTGCGGATGAAACCGATCAATCGTTTCCAATTGAAAGCTCGATAATTCCGCGACGATCTCATGAAAAGGGAGAGACGGTTTCAGGCCCGCGCTGTCGCGTTGATGGACGGCCAGCGCGGCTTCGGCCAACGGCGGGCCGAGGTTTCCGCCGACAAAAGGCTTGTGCCCGCATTCCCGGAACATCCTGCCAAGGAGTGACACCACGGTACTCTTTCCGTTTGTTCCGGTGACGCCGATGACGGAGACCGAAAACAACCACGAGGCCAGTTCAACCTCGCCGATAATGGGCACGCCTCGCTGGCGCACGGCGTCAAACGCCTGCAGGGCCGGCGGAACACCGGGACTCACGACAACCAGATCAACGGCTTCCAGGCCCCCGGCAAATCGCTCTCCGCCAAACAGGCGAACCCCCTGCGGGCGCAGACCGGACACCTCTGCGGCCCATTCCGTTTCGGGCCGGTGATCAATCAGCGACACCCTGGCGCCCAGCACAACCAGTAACCGGGCCGCGGCCAGCCCGCTTTGACCCGCCCCGACCACGGCCACGGATTGCCCCGGAAGGCGCGTGAGCCGGGTGCGGGGACTACTGACCTCTCGACGTTCCTGTTGCGCCATGTCTTCCAACGTCATCACGGTTACCGAAGCTTTAAGGTGCTCAGGCTTACGAGAGTGAGCAGAATCGCCACGATCCATAATCGAACCACGACTTTGGGTTCCTCCCATCCCTTCATCTCGAAATGATGATGAATGGGCGCCATCAAAAAAATTCGTTTCCCTCGCGATTTAAACAACAACACCTGAAAGATGACGGACACCGCCTCCATGACGAACACGCCGCCAACCAGGATCAGCAACAACTCCTGCTTGCTGACCACCGCGACCGTGCCCAGGGCCGCGCCCAGGGGCAACGATCCAACGTCCCCCATGAACACCGACGCCGGGTACGTATTGAACCAGAGGAACCCGAGACTCGACCCAAAAACCGCCGCCATCAGCACGGACAATTCTCCGGCGCCTTCAATGTACGGAATGAGCAGATAGTCCGCCACCACCTTGTTCCCGGCCGCATAGGCCACCGCCGCATAGGCCACCGCCGCCACCATGACGGGGCCAATCGCCAACCCATCCAACCCGTCCGTCAAATTCACGGCATTGGAACAGCCAATGATCACCAGGACGGCAAACGGGATGTAGAGCGGACCCAGGTCGGGCGTGAACGTTTTAAAAAACGGCACATTGAGTTCCGTCGAGTACCCGGAAGACGTATAAAAAAACAGGCCGATTCCCAAGGCGATGCCAATTTGAGCCACGAGCTTTTGGAGGACGGTCAAGCCCTCCGACCGGCCCCGCAAAATTTTGACGTAGTCATCAACAAACCCGATCAGGCCAAAGCCAACGATGGACAGAATGACCAGCCACACGTAGAGATTCTGCACGTCCGCCCACAGCAACGTTGACAGCACCACGGCGAAAAGAATGAGAATCCCGCCCATCGTGGGCGTGCCTTTTTTGGTCAAATGGCGGCGAGGCCCCTCTTCTCGTATCCTTTGCCCCAATCGAAGAGCCTGCAATTTTTTGATCATGGGCGGCGCCAGAACAAACGCGATCAGAAACGCGGTCAGAGCCGCATAAATGATACGAAAGCTCAAATACCGAAACACATGAAAAATTGCGATATCCGAGTGCATCGGGTACAGCCATAAATACAGCATAGGCTTTGTCCAATCCTTACCGGTTTGTCGGCCGGCGTTGAAGCGAGAACGCATCCAGCAGGCGCTCCAACCGCATGCCCCTGGAGGCCTTGAGCAACACGACGTCGCCCGGTTGAGCCAGTTTCCCGAGAACCCGCGCCGCGTCGTGAACGCGGGTTCTGGCAACAATCCGCGAGGAGGGCATGCCCCGCGTGGCGGCCCCGTGAGCCATGGCCCGGCCGAATTCTCCACACGCAATCAACCATGCAATCCGGCGGTCGGCGAGAAAGGCGCCCACGTCCTCATGGAGCGCCCGCGTCGCCGCGCCGAGTTCCAACATGTCCCCCAACACGGCGATGGTCCGTTGACCCGCGCCGAGTTCCGCTAACAGCGTCACCGCCGCTTTCATGGAATCCGGGTTGGCGTTGTAGCAATCCTGAATCACGGTGAGGCCCTGCCGTGAGAGCACCTGTGACCGCATGACCGCCGGCCGAAATCGAGTCAAGCCGGTTGCCATGGCTGCGACCGACAGCCCCAGCGCATGCCCCACTGCAATGGCGGCCAGCGCATTCAACACGTTATGGGTTCCATGCACGCGGAGAGACAGACGATGCGTGCGTTGACGCCCGGTCACATGGAGACGAAATTCGGTTCGGGCGCCCCGCCGCCGAATGTGACTGCCCCGAATATCCGCCCGATCGTGCAAGCCGAACGAGACCACCGCACACCGGGCGCGGCGGCGAAAAAAATCGTAATACGGGTCATCGGCGTTCAAAATGACGGCGCCATCGCGAGGGAGATTGTCCACCAATTCGGCTTTCGCGCGGGCAGACCCATCCACGCTGCCAAAACCTTCCAAATGGTCATTCCCGACATTCGTAATCACGCCGACGGTCGGGCGGGCGATGTCCGCCAACCGCGCGGTTTGCCCTTCGGCGTCCACCCCGAATTCCAGAACCGCGATTTGGTGGGATGCGGTCAGCCCAAGCACCGTTTGCGGCAGCCCAAGGCGATTATTCAAATTGCCGGCCGTTTTCCTGATCCGCCAGCGCCGAGAAAGCGTTTTTGCGACCATCTCTTTCGTGGTGGTCTTCCCGTTGCTCCCCGTCACCGCGACGACCGGCAGGTCAAAACGCCGTCGATGAAAAGCCGCAAGGTCCTGATACGCTCGCACGGTATCCGCCACCTTGACGACAAATGGTTCGGCACGTTGACGACCCCGTCGTTCGGACTGCGGTTTCCCGACTGTCGCGCGTCGCGGGACGGTTTCGATCACCGCGCCTTTCGCTCCACGGGTTAAGGCGTCGTTGACGAACTGATGGCCGTCAAACCGTTCACCCCGCATGGCAACGAATAAATCGCCATGGCGCACCGTCCGGGAATCCGTGCCAAGACGCCAGATCCGGCATCCGGGTTGGCCTCCCAGCAAGGTTCCACCCGTTGCGTCAAGCACTTCTTCTCCGGTAAATCCCGCCATTGTCAGGGCGCCTCTCGCATCCGACTCTTCGGCCAGCCGGCCAGTAAGTCACGGGTGACTTCCCGATCATCAAAATGATGCCGCGTCGTGCCAATGATTTGATTGTCTTCATGCCCCTTCCCGGCGATCACCACCAAGTCTCCCGGCCGCGCTTCGAGCAGCGCGGCCCGAATGGCGGCGCGACGGTCAGGAATCACGTGTGACATTCCCCGTTCTGACTCGGAAAGCTCCAGCACGCCCTGTTTGATGTCGCGCAGAATCGCGTCGGGATCTTCGGTACGAGGATTATCCGACGTCAGAAACACCACGTCACTGCATTGCGCGGCCACTCGGCCCATTTTCGGCCGTTTGCCCCGGTCACGATCACCCCCGCAGCCAAAGACGGTAAGAATCCGTCCTTTCCGGAGTTGGCGGGCGGCGGCCAGGAGCCGGGCCAGCGCGTCCTCCGTATGGGCGTAATCCACAATCACCGAAAAGTCCTGTCCCGCATCCACGCGCTCAAACCGTCCCGGCACCGTTTGAAATCCCCGAATGCCCCGCTGAATCGCATCCAGAGACAGGCCGCATGCAAGACCGACCCCTATCCCGGCCAAAAGGTTCGACACGTTGTACTCACCCACCAACGCGGTCCGGATGCTCACCGGACCAAGCGGCGTCTGGACCGTCAATTGCGTTCCTTCAGGCCCAAGATCCACGTTCTGCGCGTAAATATCCGCTTGGCGGCGCACGGAATAGGTCCATACCGGAACCGCGGTCTCGGCCTGCAAGCGGACGCCCCATTCATCGTCAATATTGATAATCGCCCGTTTGGGTCGAGTGGTGGATTGCGGAACAACAACGTCCCGGAAGAGGCGCGATTTCGCCTGGTAGTAGGACTCCATATCGCCATGAAAATCCAAATGGTCCCGGGTCAAATTCGTAAAGACGACAATGTCAAATTCACAGCCTTCAACCCGGTCCAGTGCGAGCGCATGAGAAGAGACTTCCAGAACGGCGGAATCCATCCCGGCTTCCACCATCCGATGCAAGAGCGATTGCAGCGGAATGGCGCCCGGTGTGGTGTGACTGGCCGCCTGATATTCGGCGCCGATGCGAGACCCCACCGTCCCGATAAGCCCCGTCCGGCAGCCGCCGGACGCCAGGACGGCCTGGCTCACGTGCGCCACCGTGGTTTTCCCATTGGTCCCGGTGACGCCCACCGTGGTTAAGGCGTGCGAGGGATTCCGGAAAAACCGCGCGGCTAACCGACCGAGCGTCTTCCGGGAATCTTTGACTGCGATCCAGGCCGGGCCGGCGCCTTGCCTGAATCGGGATGGAATCTGAAAGGGCACTTGCACCACAACGCCTCCCGCCCGTTGCCGGCAGGCCTGCTCCACAAACGCATGGCCATCCGCCTGGTGGCCCTTGACGGCGACAAACACACTGCCTGGCGTGACTTCCCGCGAATCGTCTGTAATGCCGGACACCGTCACGCCAAGGTTGCCCTCCGTGCCGACCATCTCGAGGGACATGAGCAATTCAGCCAGCGTCATCCCTAGTGTGGGCGGGACTCGTCAAACTCAGACGCCCGACGGGCTACCGCCACCATCCGGCCTTCCCGGCGAGGCGCAACATTGAAATAGTAAAGCGCCCGCTCCGCCACTTCCCGAAACACCGGAGCCGCCACGACGCCGCCCCACGACGGGCCTTCCGGTTCATCAATCAACACCAACACCGCCAACTGCGGATCCTTGGCCGGGACAAATCCAACAAACGATCCGATGGATTTGGTGGAAGAATACATCCCCGTTTCGGGATCAATCTTCTGCGCCGTGCCCGTCTTGCCCGCCACACGGTAGCCCGGTATCGCCGCACGCCGGCCCGTCCCTTTTTCCACCACGTCAACCAGCAGGTCAGTGACCGTGTTCGCGGTCTCCGCGTTGATGGGACGGCGGCGAATACGGGGGGCTTGCTTCCAGATGCTTCTCCCCTGGTGATCCGAAATCTCTCGCACCAGAAACGGCCTCATGAGCCAGCCCTGGTTGGCCACGGCCGAGACCGCCGTCACCATCTGCAACGGCGTCACGGCGATTTCCTGTCCGATGGCCAACGAGGGCAGGGTTCGCCGGCTCCATTGATCCGGACTTTTCAAAATCCCGATTGATTCGCCGGTCAGATCAATGCCCGTTTTTTCACCAAAACCAAACGCGCGCAAAAACCGATAGACCTGTTCCGCCCCCACCTTCAACGACATTTTGACGAAGACCACGTTACTGGATCGTTGAATGGCCTCACGAAACGTCATCCATCCGGCCGTCTCATGGTCATGAATGACGGTTCCACTGATCGGGACTTCTCCGTCACCCGCATACAGCAGCGTGTCCGGCTGCACGTGCTCCTGCTCCAGAGCCGCGGCGGACAGCACCACTTTGAGCGTCGAGCCCGGCTCATAGGGATCGGTGATGACCCGGTTTCTCCACCGCTCGGGCGACGCCCGTTGGATATGATTCGGATCAAACGTGGGGCGAAGCGTCCAGGCTAAAATCTCGCCGGTGGCGGGATCCATGACAATAATGGCCCCACCCCGGGCATGGGTTTCCCGCACGGCCCGTTCCAGGGCTTGCTCCGCGATATGCTGAACGACTTCATCAATCGTCAGATGGAGGGCATGCCCCGACAGGTCCTGAGGCGTTCGCCGCCCTTCGGGAATAATGACACGCCCCAGAGCGTCCCGATGCAGCACCACCTGACGAACGTGGCCGCGAAGATGTTTGTCATAGCCGCTTTCAACCCCCTCAAGCCCCTGACTGTCAATGCCCGCGAATCCGAGGACATGCGCCAACAGCGTCCCCTTGGGATAAAACCGGCGCGCTTCAATGAGAGTGTTCACGCCGGGTAGCGCAAGAGCCTTCACCCGTTCGACGGAGGAGTCGGCAATTTTTCGTTTAATCCAAACGAATTCCCGTTTGGTCCGCAACCGCTTTTCCAGGAGTTCACGCGGCATGTCCAGCGCCTGCGCGAGCTGGCGAGCCACGAATGCCGGCCGGTGAATGGCGGTCGGCGTGGCATAGACCGAAAGCACGTCACGATTTAACGCCAACGGCCGGCCTTGCCGGTCGAGAATGGCGCCACGGCTGGAATCAAGCGTGATGATCTTCTCATGCTGGCGCCGAGCCTTCTCGGTCATCATGTCGGCTTGCAACACTTGAAGATCAAAAAAACGAAACAGCAGAACGGCAAAGCCAACCAGAAAGCACAGAACCAGGCATGTCCGTCGTCCGGCACCCGCCGAACGCGCATTGGAATCCTGCTGTATGAATAACGGTTGCATCGTCAGTGACTCGTTTGCCGGGCGAAACGAAGCGGGGACGCGATCTCTTCGTCCCGGCTCCCCTTTTCCATGCGACTCGGGACCAGAACCACTTGCCGCGGGCCCGGGCGTTGCATCCCCAGGTTTGTTGTGGCTTCCAGGGCAATCCGGTCCGGGGCCCGTAATTGAGAAAGCCGGACCCGCAATCGGTCGTACTCCTGCTCCAAGGCCGCTTTCTGCTTGGACAACGCGTCCAATTCATATCCCACTCGCACAATGTCCACCTTTCCCCACACGTAAAAAAGAAAGACACCGCTCAAGCCCGCGATCAGTAGCGTCCAGAGTACCGGCTTCATGCGTGGCCCTCTCCGACCGACGTGCTCATCGTCGCGGGTTGGCGTTCCAGGACTCGCAACTTCGCACTTCGGGCGCGCGGATTGGCTGTCCGTTCCTCACTGGTGGGCACCACGGGCTTTTTCGTTAAGACGGCCCATTGATCCGGATCCTCTTGAGCGAGACGCCGAAACGCGTGTTTGACCACCCGATCTTCCAATGAATGAAACGCAATCACGCACAGACGTCCTCCCGGCGCCAGAAAATCCACGACGTCGTCGAGCGCCGCTTTCAGTGCGCCCAATTCGTTATTGACCGCCAGACGAAACGCCTGAAAGGTCCGGGTCGCGGGATGCAGGCGCCCGTAACGGTACGGCTTGGGAACGGATTGCTGAATCACCCGCACCAGATTCATCGTGGTACGGAGGGGGGAGCGGCGACGAGCATGGATAATGGCCCGGGCAATGCGTCGTGCGTATCGTTCTTCCCCCAACGCATGAATCATCGTGGCGAGCCGCGCTTCGGGCAGGGTATTGACAAGGGTCTCCACGGATGGTCCATGGGCGGGGTTCATGCGCATATCCAACGGGCCATCCTGTTGAAAACTGAATCCTCGCTCGGGCTGGTCCAACTGCGCGGACGACACCCCCAAATCAAAGAGAATACCATCCAGTCGTTCGCTGTTGGCCGCGTGCATCACGGATTTCACCTGTTGAAAATTTTCACAAAAGAGGTTGACCCGTGGCTGGTAGGCGTGAAGCCGTGCTTGCGCACAGGCAATGGCCTGTGGATCCTGATCAATTCCAATGAGCCTGCCATCGGGTTCGCTTAACTTCAAAACGTGCGCCGCCGTCCCGCCCAAGCCGACGGTACAATCCAGGTAACATCCTTGCGTCCTCGGTCGCAGCCAAGCCACAACTTCCTCCAATAAAACCGGAACGTGCAAAACATTGTCCAACTAGGCCTTTCAGACCTCCATTCTATTACACCCATTTTCAACCACTTTATACCACTTCACGGGCGAATTATACCGTTGACAATATTTTTGTCAAGCAAAATCAAAGAGTTAAATCATGACAAACGAAAGAGGATGGCAGCCACGGCGAACTGAAAAATTCGTTGAGGAAGACCGGCAAAAACAGGCTAAGGGTACAGGCGAGACAACATGCGAGGGAAGGGGATGGTTTCACGAATGTGCCCAAGCCCGCAAATCCAGGCCACGGCCCGCTCAATCCCCATGCCAAAACCGGCGTGGGGAACCGACCCATAACGGCGCAGGTCCAGATACCACTGAAACGCGTCGGCAGACAGTTGATGTGCCTCCAACCGTGCGGCCAGGGTCTGGTAGTCGTGCATGCGTTGCCCGCCTCCGATAATTTCGCCGTAGCCTTCAGGGGCCAACACGTCCATACACAGGGCAAGGGCGGGATTGTCAGGATCGGGCTGCATATAAAAGGCCTTGGTCTTCGCGGGATACCGATGCACCAGAACCGGTTTATCAAATTGACCGGATAAGGTCGTTTCATCTTCCGCACCCAACTCATCCCCCGCCTGGACCGACGACCCAAGACGCTGCAGGCGCATCACCGCTTCATCATAGGTGATCCGGGGAAAAGGAGGCACAATCGCTTCCAATGCGGACACATCTCGTTCCAGCACCTTGAATGCTTCCCGACAGTGCTCCAGGACCCGTTGCACCACCATCGCCAACAACGCCTCGGCCAAGTCCATCGCGTCGCTCAATTCCGCAAACGCCACTTCGGGTTCCACCATCCAGAATTCCATGAGATGCCGACGCGTTTTGGATTTCTCCGCTCGAAACGTCGGACCAAAGCAATACACTTTTCCAAACGCGGCGGCGGCGGCCTCTCCGTACAATTGCCCGCTTTGCGTCAAGTAAGCCGTTTCCTCAAAATAGCGCGTTTGGAAGAGCGTAGTCGTGCCTTCGCAGGCGTTTGGCGTGAAAATAGGCGCGTCAATCAGGACAAATTCCCGTGCGTCGAAAAAATCCCGACAGGCCTTGATCATTTGATGTCGAATTTTCAGGATGGCCCATTGGCGCGTTGAGCGAAGCCAGAGATGGCGGTAGTCCATCAAAAATCCAACGCCATGCTCTTTGGGTTGAACGGGAAACGGCTCGGCGATGTGAATAATGTCGAGGGCGGTCACTTCCAATTCATACCCGCCCGGCGCCCGCGCATCCGCACGAGGAACTCCGGTGACCACCAAGGAGGATTCCTGCGTTAATCGGGTTGCGAGGCCAAATTGTTCCTCCCCCAATGTCCCCTTATTCACAATGGCCTGAATATCCCCCGACCCATCGCGAATCGTGAGAAACTGGAGCTTCCCGCTTGACCGCCGGTGCCGGACCCATCCCTTGAGGCGAACAGGCTGGCCGACCATGTCGGCAATATGCGAGATGGACACGATTGGCGGGGTACTCATCGCGGCTTATTCCTTTTCATCAGAAAATGACAACAACGCGACAGACGAGAACGCCACGCTCATCTCCAGACCGACATGCATGCACCATACTAGGAATTGACACCGGCTCAACGCCACGACTATCATATCACTTTCAAAGGAGGTTCACATTATGAGCAACATCATGACCGTTCGAGAACTGAAAGAACGGATGGATAAAGGTGACAAGGTTTTTTTACTTGACGTTCGGGAACCACATGAATTTTCACTGGCCAAAATCGAGGGGGCCACGTTAATCCCCCTGGGCACGCTGCCCAATTCGCTCAATCAACTGGACCCGAATGAAGAAATCGTGGCCCTCTGTCATAAAGGCATGCGGAGCGCCGACGCCGTGGGGTTTCTCCTGCAACAGGGATTCTCCAACGTCAAAAACCTGGTCGGCGGCATTGAGGCCTGGTCCATAGAAATTGACCCTTCCGTGCCGCGCTATTGAGCCATCGCGAAGAGCGCGGCTCTTCATTGTCCTGCAGGCGGGACGGTCCGCCGCAGCCCCAAAAGAATTTCCCGATTCCCCTTTTTCCCCGGAACGGGAGAGTCGAGACTCCCCAGACATTCCAATCCTAATTGTTGTCCCAGGCCTTGAATACGCTGGGCCGCCTCCCGCCGCAACTCATCGTTCCGAACCACGCCTCCTCGTCCCACCAGTTTCATGCCGACTTCAAATTGCGGCTTGACCAAGGCAATGACCGTCGCCTCGGGCGCCAGCAATGGGACCACGCAGGGAAGAACCAGGCGAAGCGAAATGAAGGAGACGTCAATGACCGCCAGTTGAATGGGATCGGGAACGGCGGCGGGATCAAGATGGCGAATATTACACCGCTCACGCACGACGACGCGCGCATCGTTTCGGAGGCGCCAATCCAATTGTCCATACCCCACGTCCACGGCATAGACCCGGCGGGCGCCCCGCTGGAGAAGACAGTCCGTAAACCCGCCCGTGGACGCGCCCACGTCTAACGCGATCCTGTCCGCGACGTGCGGGGCAAAGGCGTCCAGAGCCGCAGACAGTTTTGCGCCTCCCCGACTGACAAAAGGGCTTGCGGGCCCTTCCACGTCAATGACCGCTTGCACGGCAACGAGCGTGGCCCGCTTTTCCACGCGCCTGCCATTGACTGTGACCAATCCGGCCAGGATTATCCGATGCGCCTGTTCCCGGCTGCCGGCTAACTGACGCCTGACCAGCACGTCGTCAAGTCGCTGTTTGGGGACCGTGGGGCGTTGAGTCGTCAATGGCAGGCTGACAGAGCTGACGGGCCAGCCGTCAGCGGGAAGGGCGCGTTAATCGCAAACGGCCTTACACGGAAAGGTTGAGTTCACCGGCCTCTTCTTCATCTATGGAATAGGCCTGCAAGCGTTTTTGGCCGTCTTTGTCCTGAACCATAATTTCCACCTTCCGTTCGGCGTCATCCAGCATCTTGAGACAGTTTTTGGAAAGCTTGATGCCCTCTTCGAAAATCTTCAGGGAATCATTCAGCGGAAGATCGCCTTTTTCCAGCTCGGCCACGATTGTCTCAAGCCTGGACAAAGCATCTTCAAATTTCAAGGCCGCCATAGGCTCCCTCTCGTCTCCCCGCCCGCGGACGTCGCCGGATCATCGCCATCCCGTTGCGCGCCTCCATGCATGTGCTCATCATCGTCTTGCCGGTTCCGCAATCACTCGCCGGGAAGCCCGCAAACTGCGCACGATACGGCATTCGGCGACTGGAGACCTCATTATACGCCGCGTTCCCGGGACGTCAAGATTGGCGACATCCGCTCAACGTCTTCAACCAGGCAGGACAGCCTGCCCTCGGCCAATCGCGCCAGAATACGGTCGCCGACTTCGACCGATCGCGCATCCTTCACAATCACTCCGCCGGGACTGGTCTCAATCATGCTATACCCGCGCGATAAAATCGCGAGAGGACTTAACGCGGACAGGGCGCCGGCCACGGTCCGAAATTGATGCCGTTTGTGCGTGACCGCCCATGGCATGGCCCGATGGAGCCGTTGAAGCAGGTAAGGCACCATCATGCGTGGCCGTTGCCACGATGGCCCCAGACCCATTTTTATCAGACCGACGGATACGACGGCCAGCTTCGGGCGCGCCTCGGCAAACGTCGCTCGCATGCTTCCGCCAAGACGGATGGTGAGTTCATCAACCCGTTGCATCTGCCGTTGGATGAGTTGCACGGGATGGGGAAGCGCGTGGCGCGCCGACGCAACGCGATGCCCGCGCCACGCAAGCGTGCTCCGCAGGGCTTGAACCAGTCGCGTCTGTTGGTCGTGCAAGCCTGCTCGCACGTCGGCAAGAACGGGAGAGACCGTTTCCGCCGCCGCCGAAGGAGTGGGGGCTCGATAATCAGCGGCAAAATCGGACAGGGTCACGTCAATGGCATGTCCCACCGCTGACACCACCGGAAGACGGGAGTCGGCAATGGCGCGAACGACCACCTCTTCATTAAAGCTCCATAAATCTTCCCAGGAGCCTCCGCCTCGTCCGACAATGAGTACGTCAAGATCGTTCTGTTGATTGGCCAGCCTGACGGCATCCGCGATTTGCTGCGCGGCCCCCGGCCCCTGAACGGCCACGGGGAAGAGCCGAATGCCGATCAGAGGGCACCGTCGGTGCATCACCGTCACAATATCGTGAAGCGCGGCTCCCGTCCCTGACGTGATCACACCAACGCGGCGTGGGAAAAACGGGAGCGGACGCTTGCGCGCGGGATCAAACAATCCTTCATGATCAAGCCGTTTCTTGAGTTGCTCAAAGGCAATCTGCAGCGCGCCGATGCCTTTCGGTTCAAGAAACGCGAGAAGAATTTGATAGTCGCCTCTGGGTTCATAGACGCTGATACGCCCCTTGACGAGTACCATGAGGCCGTCTTCCAGCAGAAACGGGAGCGACCCGGCCAGATGCCGAAACGCGACCGCGCGGATGTGGCTTTCCTGATCTTTCAGAGAAAAATACACGTGCCCGGAAGAGGGCCTTCGCAGATTGGAAATCTCTCCTTCGACCCACACGTCCGGAAACGAGTGCTCAAGAGACGCACGAATGCTCGCCGTCAGTTGAGTAACCGTGCACACAGTCGGCGGGACAAAAGACACGGGGTCGGGAGCGCGCAATTATTCGATTGAACGAATGCGTTGAATGCCGGTGGCTTTGCCGGTCGCGGAATCGAGTTCAATCACGGCCGCACCCAGCACCGCCGGACCCGACGCCACTTCAAACCGTCGGGGCATCTGCGAGAGAAATTTTTCAATCACCAGTTCTTTTTTAAATCCGATCACGGAATTGACGGGGCCTGTCATCCCAATATCCGTCAAATAGGCCGTCCCTTTGGGAAGGATCTGTTCATCCGCGGTTTGCACATGCGTATGCGTACCCACAACGGCGGTCACCTGGCCATCCAAAAAATGTCCCATGGCCATTTTCTCAGACGTGGTTTCCGCATGCATATCCACAATAATGCACGGGGTCTGCGATTGCAGTTTTTTGACCTCGCGACGGGCCGCCTGAAAAGGGCAGTCAAGCACGGGCATAAACGCCCGCCCCATGACCTGGATCACGCCAACCTTCTCGCCATTGGGCCGGTCAATGACAAACGATCCCTGGCCGGGCGCGCCTTCCGGATAATTGGCCGGACGCACGATCCGGGGTTCCTTGCGAATATAGTCCACCATTTCCTTTTTATCCCAGGCATGATTGCCCGTCGTGATCACCGAAAGCCCAAGGTCAAAGAGATCGTCGGCCAGGTCCGGCGTGATGCCAAACCCTCCGGCCACATTCTCGCCATTCCCGATCACAATATCCACATGGTACGTGTCGCTCACCCGTTGGATGGCCTGGGTGATGACCCGCCTGCCCGGTTCGCCCACAATATCCCCGATAAACAGAATAACCACAATCGCAATCGCTTCCTTTTGCCCGACGCCGCCTATCGGGCAAATTCAACAAACCGGCTTTCCCGAATCACCGTCACTTTAATTTGGCCCGGATACGTCATTTCCTGTTCAATTTTCTTGGACAAGTCACGAGACAGCCGCAGGGCTTCGGTGTCGGAAATGGTCGCCTGCTGCACAATCACGCGCACTTCCCGGCCAGCCTGAATGGCATAGGCTTTATCCACCCCGTCATATCCCACGGCCAGACTCTCCAGTTTTTCCAAGCGTTTCACGTAGGCTTCCAGCGTTTCGCGTCTGGCACCCGGCCTTGCGGCCGACAAGGCCTCGGCTGCCGCGACCAGCACGGATTCCGGACAGATCGGTTCAACCTGTTCGTGGTGCGCGGCAATGGCATTGACGACTTTTTCGGACTCTCCATACTTCTTCGCAATTTCGGCGCCCAGCATGGCATGAGTCCCTTCTTCTTCATGACTCACAACTTTCCCGATGTCATGCAGCAGGGCCCCGCGCTTGGCCAACTTCAGATCCAACCCCAATTCCGCGGCCATGATGCCGCAAATGTAGGACGCTTCACGGGCATGATACAGATTGTTTTGCCCGTAGCTGGTACGATAGCGTAACCGGCCCAGGAGCTTCACAATCTCCGGATGAAAATCTGAAAGCCCCACCTCGAAGATCACTTTTTCCGCTTCTTCCCGCATCAACTTCTCAACGTCGCCTTTCACTTTTTCAACGACCTCTTCGATACGGGCAGGATGGATGCGGCCATCCTGCATCAGCCGTTCAAGCGAGACTTTGGCAATCTCCCGTCGCAAGGGGTCGAACCCGGAGACGATCACCGCTTCCGGGGTTTCATCAACGATCAAATCCACGCCCGTTGCCGCTTCCAGGGCCCGGATGTTGCGGCCTTCTCGTCCGATGATGCGACCTTTCATGCCTTCACTGGCGAGCGGCACCACCGAGATGGTGGCTTCATTGACGTAATCACGGGTAATCCGCTGAATCGCGTTGGTCACAATTTGCCGAGCTTCCCGTTCGGCGTTTTCCCTGGCTTCATCGAGAATCCGCTTCGTCAGTCCCGTGGACTCCAAACGAACCTCGCCTTCCACCTCGACCAACAATTGCCGCTTGCTTTCCTCCGCGGTCAACCCGGCCACGCGCTCCAACGCCTCCCGATGTTCTCGTGTGGCTTGTTCACAGACACGCTCTTTCTTCCCCAGCGATTCTTCCCGCTGCGACAGGGTGCGCTCTCTCCTGCGAAATTCCTCCTCGCGGCGCTCGCAATTCGCGATTTGTTTTTCCAAGCCTTCCGTTTGTTGCCCCAGCCGTTTTTCCAGCCACTGCAACTCTCCTCGTTTTTCTTTTTCCTTCTTGTCTCTTTCGGTGGTGGCCTGGAACAACAGATCCTTCGCTTCGATTTTCGCTTCCTTCACAAGACGCTCGGCTTCCCGTTCCGAAGACCGGGTTACTTGACGAAGCCGGTCGTCGGTTGCACGGCGTTGCGTGGCCAGGCGCGTGCGCTGCAACACTTGATCCAGCACAAACCCCGCCCCAAGGCCAAACACGCCAACTCCCGCCATGGTGATGATATCCGTCATAATGGCCGTCACCCCCTTCTCTGAACGCTCATGCAAAAACCCCGACACGAGCCTGTGAGAGGAATGCCTTCGTACGACAGTCTGCTTAGAAACGTGAAGTCGTTCTCAAGGAAACGCGGGGAAAGACAGGACCGACGGGGCAGGGAATGACAAAAGACGCCAAGGGAAGCGCTACGTTACGCACGGTGAGGGGGCAGGACTCATATCGCAAAAGGCGGACAGTGACGGACTCCGACGGTGTGCCGCCTCTTTTGAATATGCAATTCGTCTTTCACTTGCATCCGGCAGTCGGTACCTTCAGGCATCGCTCACGAACGCTCTCTCGGGCCAAAAGACATACCGTCTCATCCAAGCCGGCCATTTTCCCCAATTTTAACCCTCATTGCGTATTAGCGGATTCCACACTCTCAATAGTCCCGGAAACTGGCTTCACTTCCTGTCATTCACTGCGACTCACTCGTTGAGCCCTGAAGGCCGCGTACCTCTTGCTCCCTCTCCTGAAACGTTATCAGAGCGCCGACCGTCACGCAAGCATGGGGGCCTACACGGTGTCATCGGTCGCGACACGGGACCCGATATACTCCAGCAACCCCTCGGTTCGACGTTCAAGCTCCGCCTCGCCAGCCTGGCGGCGGCGTTCCTGCTGAAATAACTGGTCCGCGATATTCATCGCGGCCAGAATGGCAACCTTCGCGGGGGTGGAGCTGGCCAACCCCTGCGCAATGGTATGCATTTGCCCTTCCACGTACCGGGCAAGTTCCTGCGCATACCGCTCATCTTCAATCGGCTGCAAGGCCAGCCTCTGGCCATACACGTCAACCTCAATGCACTTTGTCACCGGCAACCTCCATGTCAGCATCCGACAATTCAAGCCCGTCCAGTTCTCCAATGACCTTTTCAATGCGCACCTTGATATGCTCGCGCTCTCCCTCCCATTCACTGGCCAAGGCTTCCCGCTTCGAGAATGCCTCCCGGGCCTGGGTTAATTCCTGCTGAAGGGATTTGTTGGCCTGCTGCAATTCCTGAAGCAGGTCCACCAATCGCCGCACCCGCCTCTCCAAGGCTTCCAGTTTTTCAAGACTCATACAGGATGACGCTTTCCGGGGAGAATGTCCCCTTTTCAGGCATGCCGGATCACGATTGGTAAAATAAAATTTTCAGCAGGCCGTGTCAAGACGAAAAGCACTACATACTGTGGAGTACAGGTGGTGATAGATACGAGAACTTGTGATAACCCGCTTCACGTACCGGCGGGTTTCCTTATAGGAAATGAGTTCGACAAATTCATCCGGATCTCGCTCGCCAAACCTGGCAATCCACCGTTTCACGGCATCCGGACCGGCATTATACGCCGCGATGGCGTGAATCTGATTGCCCTGATAGGTATGCAGCAATTCGCCGACATAGCTGACCCCCAACCGAACGTTCACCTCTCCTTCAAAGAGGTCCTCCCGGTCCACGGAGCCAAGACCTAATCGGCGGGCGACGCGATTCGCGGTCTTCGGCATGAACTGCATCAGCCCCGCGGCCCCAACGGGCGACAGCGCTCTGGGATTATACAAACTTTCCTCACGGATAATCCCGGCAACGAGAAACGGGTCCACGTGCGGGTCGGCATAGCCCCGTATCGCGCGGACATAGCCCGTTGGATAAGCCATCTTCCACAATGGCGAATCATGGGGAACCTGGTGACGCTCCAGGGCGTCCGGAAAATGCCGTCGGGCAATCAGCAACGCGGCGTCATACGCTCCATATTCCATCATGGACCGCGCGAGCGCATATAAACGTTGAGGCTGCCCGCGATAGTGTGTTTGGAGCGATGCCAACTCTCCGACGGCTTCCTCGCGGAGGCCCAGCGCCGAAAGTTCTTTGGCTTTTTGGAAATGCACATTGTCCTGGAGCCCGGATGACGCGGAACCCGCCGACTCCGGTTCCTTCCATTGGACACGCGTCTCCGGTTCCGCGGTGAGCGGGATCCGGAGACGCGATTGCGCCAATTGCCCATAATACGTCATGGGCCGCTCCGTCGCGACGCGCCGATACCACGTGTGCGCCTCATCCTTTCGTCCCATCCGCTCAAGCGCCCGCGCCTTCCAGTAGCGAGCCCGGCTTTGCCAGCCGTGATCCCGGGCGGTCGCCGCAAGATCGTGAAAGCGGTCACGCGCGTCTTCCCAGGCGCCCTGTTGATAATGCAACCAGCCCAACCGCCATAAGGCCCGCCTCCTGATTGCGGGCGGACCGGCCGAGCGGGAGACCGCCGCATAGGCCGTAACGGCTTCCTGCATCGCGTTGTTATCCTCGGCCCACACGCCGCTTAACCACTGGATCTTGACCCGTTCAGCCATGCGTAATCCGGGAGTGTCCGCATCACGAAACTGCATGAGCAGTTGGCCCTGATCCTGCCGCAAATACACTCTGGCCAACCACACCGCGGCTTTGCCGGTATACGCGGAAGGCATGTCGGCCAATTGGCGGAAAATCGGCTCGGCTTGCGGATATTGCTTCAACCGCACATGCGCCATCCCCAATTGAAACAGCCCTTGCTCCCGGCCTGGACTGCCGGGCCGGCCGGCCAGAAACGTCTGCAAATCCCGGATGGCTTTTTCAAAACGCGCCAAGCCATAAAATGTTTTGGCCCGCCGGTAATAATCCCCCGAAGAAGGCTCCCAACGCAGTGACGGATGGCCGGATCGCACGCTGTGATTGACCGTTTGCGCTTCGGGAGATTCGGGATAGTTCACCCAAATTTCACGTAACGCGCGCCGGGCGTCCGTCACGCGCTGCAGGCGGTCGGTACACGTCGCCAGCACATGGAAAGCCCGTGGCGCGGAGGGAGCATCCCGGTCACGGGACGTGGCCTGGCGCAGGCGGTCGGCGGCATGGCAACAATGCCCTTCCTCAAACCAGGCAAAGCCCGCTTCATACAGCGTGGCATCGTTCAAGACGGAAGGCGGGGACAAGGCCGGCACCGCGTCAAACGTCATGGCCGATTCATGAAAAGAACCCAGACGCCCCAGAGCCTGACCAATCTTCACCACCGCATAGTCTTCCAACAGCGGAAAATCCTTGCGTGCCGTGCGCAAATATTCAAGAGCCTGAACCGGATCGTGGTCGAGCAAGGACCATCCCAGCCGAAACCCGGCACGCCTGGCCCAGATGGTTTCCGGATGCGCCTCCCGCACCCGGCGAAACCCTTGCGCCTGCGAAATCGCTTGACCGGGATGCGCGTCGGCAAAAGACACGGCATTCCGAAAACAGGCTTCCGCCGATTCGCAGGCAAAGTCGGGAGCATCCGGAGCGGCAAAAGCCTGGGCGCCGGTCAGGAGCAGAACAACGAGGAGGCTACCCATGCGGACTCGTGAGGGACACAGCATCGTGTATGACAGGAAAAATTTGGGGTGAGTGACGGGAATTGAACCCGCGACCTCCGGATCCACAATCCGGCGCTCTAACCAACTGAGCTACACCCACCATCCCAATCGTGACCAGAACAGAGGCGTTGAGCGGAAAGAAGCATGATATACTAAAAAGGCCTCTCGCGACGCAAGACAGCGGCCCCGCGGCGTATCGCCGCTGTCGCACTGCCCTCTCAGCCGTGACCGGACAGGCCGGGCCGGATGCGCCGGTCAAAGGCTTCCTGCATTTCACCGACAATGGCCTGCGCGACCGCGCGCGGGTCCGGGGCGTCACGAATCGGCCGTCCCACCACCACGTAATCCGCTCCCGCCTGAATAGCCTGGCCCGGCGTGGCGGGGCGCGCATGATCGTCAACGCTCTGTCCGGCCGGCCGGACGCCGGGTGTCACAATCAGCAACGGGGCGTCAATGGCCGAACGAATGGCCATGGGTTCCTTCCCGGACGCGACCACCCCGTCACACCCGACGTCGGCGGCCACGCGCGCGCGCGTTACCACGAGCGACTCCACGCTCCGGTCGCATCCCCATTCCAGAAGATCCGCACGCTCGACGTTCGTCAACACCGTCACCGCCAGAATGTTCAACTCCGGATTGCCGGCCCGTCCCCGCACGGCGGCGGCCAACGCCTTTCGCTGCGCGTGCACGGTGAGGAAGGACACGCCCATCTCCGCGACCCGCGCGGTTGTCCGTTGCACCGTCTCCGCGATGTCCAGGATTTTCAAATCCAGAAACACGGGTTTGCCGAATGTCCGCGCCATCCGAACGACCGCGGGCCCTTCGCTCGCAAACAACTCCAACCCGATTTTTATCACCCCAACCGACTCGCGGACCTGCTCCAGCACCGCTTCCGCCACCTTCGCCGTGGGCACATCCAGGGCAAAAATGAGTCGTTCGCCGGCGTGAATCCCCGCTTCTTGCTTGTTTCCGGCCATTCCCGTCTCTTTTCCGTTGACCATGGAGAAGGGGCTATGCTAATAATCCAACATTCTGCGTTCACACAAAAGTTGAAGGAGCATTATGCCGGTTGTTCATAAATCAACGATCAAACGAGCCCGCCAGGCAGAGAAACGCCACGCGCGCAACCACGCTATCCTGCATCGTACCAGAACCGTTGTCAAAAGATTCCGGGCGGCCGTTCAGCAGCAAGACGCCGAATCGGCCGGCACGCTTCTCCGGGAAGCCACATCAGCCCTTCACAAAGCGGTGACCAAAGGAGTGCTCCATCGGAATACCGCCTCCCGACGCATTGCTCAACTCATGACCCGGTTCAATACCTTCAAAGCCCGGTAATCGTTCTTTGACGTTTCAGCGTTTTCCCCCGACAGATTGAACGGCACGTTTCGCCGACTCTACCGACCCATGCGTCCCGGGGAGCTTTGCCTTCGCCGACCGGCACAGGGCAAAGATCAACGTGTGCATGACGCGGTGAGGCGAACCGGCGGCTCCGCCTTTCAGCGCGCGATCCGTTTCCGAAAAGGCGGCAAAGGCCTCGGAAAAATGTGACAGCGGCATGCGTGCGACCACGGCGAAAAACCCGCCTGCCCAATACGAATGGATCCCCAGGGATTTCGCCACCTCGGCTTCGCCGACTCGGCGGCTCAACGCATCTTTGGCCTTCCACAAACGACGGTATTGCCACAGCAACGCGCCGAGTATCCGTAGAGGGGCCTCGCCCGCCTCCAGGTTTTTCTCCAGAATAAGAAGGGCTTTGGCATCGTTCCCCTGGGCCACGGCTCCCGCCAGGTCGAAGACCGACGCACCGGGTTCCGCCCCCTGTACCGCGATCACGTCGTGCGCCTTGACCGTTGCCCCCGTTGACACATAGAGCGCCAGCTTATCCAGTTCCCGCCGTACTCCGTACAACCCTTCGCCAGCCATGTCTTTCAGCAACCCGGCCGCTTCGGCATCGAGCCGCAGGCCCAATCGCGAGGCCTCCTGCCGCACCCATCCCAGTCGCTGATGGTCACGCAACGGAGCACAGTCCACCACCACGGCCTGCTTTTTACAGACCTGCACCCATTTCATCCGGCCATCCAGTTTGCCCGCGGACACGATCAAAGTCGTGGAATCGGACGGCGAGGCAAAATAGGGAATGAGGGCTTCTCCCTCACGGGCGGGAAGCTTGTCCGCCCATTTCAGAAGAATCATCTGGGTCTTTGAAAAGAAAGGAACCTCTCGCGCATGGATCAGAATTTCCTGTGCGGTGGTTTCATCGCCATAGAGGATCTCAAAAGAAAAGGCGTCATCGTCGTTGGCCGGGGAGTCGTCCGGCCTCACTCCTTGGGCACGCGGCGCGCCATGCGTGCGAATCGCGTCAATGGCCCGATCGCGCAAGCAGTCTTCTTCTCCAAGCACCACGTACAACGGCTTCGGATCTGCCCGCTGCAACGACTGACCGAGTTCGGCGGAAGTGATCACGAACGCAACGCTGAAACATCTCCGCCGGCACGCGACGCGACCACGCCCGTCGCACCGTCAAGCCAGGGCGGGACGGTTGAGGAAGATTGCGGAGAGGACGGGGATGGTGCGGGAGAGAAGACCCCCTGGGTTCGAGCGCTCCAAAAGGCCGCGGCCAGATTTTCCGCGGCATCGTGACCGGCCTGCTCCAAAGCCCGCTCCTGCAGAACCTGGTTAAACTGAATTTCATCCTGGCGGGTTTCGACGTCGGGGGCGCGGTTCACAAAAAAATCCGCGGTGCCCGTGGCCGTGCCCGTCCAGACCACGTCACCCGTCCGCCGACGTGCCACCGTCACGCGCACGACCACGTCCACTCGTTTTTCCCTGGTCTGTCTGGTCGAAAACGTCAGCGAAGGCACGGACACCGACACGATTTCCCCCGTCATCACATAGTCGGCCTGCGCGTCCCCCGCCACGATGGTCGCCCCGCTGCCGACCGAAAATTCCTGCCGCATCGCGCGGGTATAGGCCAGTTCCAAATTATCATGAAACGTGCGGTTACGGAAATCCCGAATGGCCAACCGCACAGGGGGACCCGCGTCATCACCGGCGGAACCGCTTCCCAGGCGCGGGCCGGGCCCTTCCACGGAAAACCGGTAGCCGCACCCGTGAAGGAGAGCGCACAGCATCAGAACAACAACGATGGGCGTGATCAATCGGTTCGCCACGTCGGGTCTCCTTTCATACCACAAAATTGACCAGTTTTTTTTCGACATAAATCACCTTGCGAGGCGTGGCCCCTTGTAAGCTTTCCAACAATTTTTCATTGTTGCGCGCGCGTTCGAGCACGTCTTCTTTGTCCGCATCGGCCGGCACCTGAATCCTGCTTCGCAATTTGCCATTGATCTGAAGGGGTATCGTCAATTCTTCGGGCGCCGCCATGGCGGGATCACACGTCGGCCAGGGCTGATGCGCCAGACTCGGCGCGCGGCCCAGCCCTTCCCACAAGGTTTCCGCCAGGTGCGGGGCAAACGGTGACAATAACAGGACAAAGGCTTCGGCCGCCTCGCGCGGCAAAGGGCCGTCTTTGGTGATATCCCGCGCAAAGACCATCAATTTGGAAATGGCCGTATTCAACCGCATCGCCTCAAGGTCCTGCGTCACACCCTGAACGGTCCGGGCCGTGAGCCGCGCTTGATTCGGCGTGCCCGCCCCGGCGACAACCGGCGCCTCCGAGCCGGCCTGTTCCCGGTCACCGAGCACGAGACGAAAGGCCCGTTGCAGAAACCGCGCCACACCCGGGATGGATTCGGGAGACCAGGGGGCGCCTTTTTCCAGCGGCCCCATGAACATTTCATACAAACGCAACGCGTCGGTTCCGTACTCGGCAATCATCTCATCGGGATTCACCACGTTGCCCCGGCTCTTCGACATTTTCTCCGTGACTTCTTCCAGCACAAGCCCGTCAATCGTCGGATGCCACGGCGTCTCCGCTTCCGCCCACCGCACGTCGTGTGACGCCACCCATCGCGCTTTTAATTCCTCCCCCGTCCCGTTGTGAAACGGGGTTTCATGGTCAACACGCACGTCCGAGGACGGATAGGCTTGCGCCGTGAACGATGGATCGTCCGAAAGATTGTTATCAAAATAGCGATAGCTGTAACCGAGGATCATGCCCGGATTCAGCAATTTCTGAAACGGCTCGGGCGTATGCACCAGCCCGAGGTCATACATCACCTTATGCCAAAACCGCGAATAGAGCAGATGCAGCACGGCATGTTCGGCCCCGCCCACGTACAAATCAACCGGCATCCAATAGCGTTCCGCTGCTTTGGACCACGGCTCCCGGTCATTGCGGGGATCGCAAAATCGAAGGTAATACCAGCAGCTTCCGGCCCACTGGGGCATGGTGTTGGTATCGCGCAAGGCCTTGCGCCGGGTCTCGGGGTCGGTGACTTCGACCCACTCGCGCACGCGGGCCAGGGGCGGTTCAAACGCTCCGCTCGGTCGAAAGTCCTCCAATTCGGGCAGCACGACCGGCAAGTCCGATTCAGGCACGAGTCGTGTCGTGCCGTCTTCAAGATGCAGCACGGGAAACGGCTCCCCCCAATACCGTTGCCGGCTGAAGAGCCAATCGCGCAATTTATAATGGACGGTCTTCCCGCCCTTTCCCTGCTCCGCCAGCCAGTCGTTCATGCGTTGTGCGGCATCGGGAGTGGCCAGGCCGTTCAAAAAGTCTGAATGCACGCTCGTTCCTTCCCCGACAAACGCTTCGACGGCGGGGTCGCCGCCGGAGACGACTTCGACAATCGGCAAGTCAAACCGTTTCGCAAAGGCATGGTCCCGCGTATCATGGGCCGGCACCGCCATAATCGCTCCGGTGCCGTAGGTCGCCAACACGTAGTCCGCAATCCAGACCGGAAGAGGCCGGCCCGTGACCGGATGCACGGCGAACGCCCCGGTGAACACCCCGGTCTTCTCGCCCAATTCGGCGACGCGCGCCCGTTCATTCCGACGGGACACGTCTTCGACGTAGGCCTCCACGGCCTCACGCCGCTCGGGCGTCGTGATCGCACGCACGCATGAATGTTCCGGAGCGAGCACCATATACGTGGCCCCGAACAGGGTATCCGGACGGGTGGTAAAAACCTCTATCGGGGGTAGCTCATGCCCCGCGACCTCGAAAAAAATTCTGGCGCCTTCCGAACGGCCCACCCAGTCCCGCTGCATCCGCTTAATAGATTCGGGCCAATCCACCAACGCCAGGTCGTCAAGCAAGCGTTCCGCATAAGCCGTGATCCGGAGCATCCACTGCCGCATGGGAATCCGGACCACCGGATGCCCCCCGCGTTCGCTCTTCCCGTCAATCACTTCTTCGTTGGCCAGCACCGTGCCCAGGGCCGGGCACCAATTCACCGGCACTTCCGCCAAATACGCCAGCCCCTTTTCGTAGAGCCTGCAAAACATCCATTGCGTCCACCGCACGTACGCGGGATCGGTGGTGTCAATCTCCCGCGCCCAGTCGTAATCCATACCCAGAGACTGAAATTGACGTTTGAAATTCTGGATATTCCGTTTGGTGGTGTCCCGCGGATGGGTTCCGGTTGCAATCGCGTACTGTTCCGCCGGCAGGCCAAAGGCGTCCCATCCCATCGGATGCAGGACGTTAAACCCGCGCATCCGTTTGTAGCGAGCGATAATATCGGTCGCGATATAGCCCTTGGGATGGCCCACGTGGAGTCCGGCCCCGGACGGATACGGGAACATATCAAGCACGTAAAACTTGGGTTTGGCCGGGTCTGGCTCGGAACGAAAGGTCTGATGCTCGCGCCAGTAGGCTTGCCACTTCTTTTCAATGGCCTGGGGATTGTAGAATGTGGACATGGATCGGATTGATGCCGGGTGGACACCGCCCCTTCGGGCCGAACGGGACGAGAGCAAAATCTACCACAGCGACCCGCGGGCGACAAGACAGGCCGCGTCGGACGCCCGGGTGCGGCGATTTCCCGCTGGAAAACTCCGCGAGGTTTGTGTACATTCTTGGCTGGACACAGTTGGTCCGCATGTCCCGTATGTGTCTGAACAGCCTGTCCGACGCCATACGCACCCTTGTCCATGGGTCGGCGCAACGTCCACATATGTCTGTCACCACACGAACAACATGAAAAGGAACCACGCATGAAACTGCACTGGAAAATTTCTATCGCCATCGTGGCGGCGCTGGCGGCGGGCCAGTTGACGCCGGTGGAGAGCGACCTGTTCAAAGCCTACGACTTTCTCGGCACGCTGTTTCTCAACGCGTTGAAAATGATCATCGTGCCCTTGATCGTCTCCTCCATTATTTCCAGCATGGCCGGACTGGGCGAAGGCGACAATCTCGGCCGGCTCGGCGGCAAAACCCTGCTCTACTACACCTGCAGCAGTTTACTGGCCATTCTGATCGGCCTGGCCGCCGTCAACGTCACGACGCCCGGCATCAGCAACGGTCAACCCGCCGGCGCGCAACTGAATCTGGGGGCGGACACAGCCGAACTGGAGCACGCGCTGGCCAACGTCGAAGGCCGCGACAGCCGCGACGTGCTGGATATTTTCATGCGGATGGTCCCGAAGAATATTTTTTCCGCCGCGCACGAAGGGCAAATGCTGGGCCTGATTTTCTTCAGCATCCTGTTCGGCGTGTTTATGACGCGCATCGGCGGCCCATACCGGAGCACCCTGCAACAGTTCTGGCAAGGCGTGTCCGACACCATGGTCGCCATCACCATGTTCATTATGCGGTTTGCGCCCGTCGGCGTGTTTTGCCTGATTGCGGAAACCGTCAGCGCCACCGGCTTCGGCGCGTTCAAACCGGTGCTGGGATTTTTTCTGACGGTGGTGGCCGCCCTCGCCCTGCATACCTTTGTGGCCTTGCCGCTGGCGCTGATCGCGCTGGGCCGCATCAAACCCGCCCGGCACTTCAACGCCATGTCCCCCGCGCTGCTGACCGCGTTTTCCACCGCCTCCTCGTCCGCCACCCTGCCGTTGACCATGGAATGCGTGGAAGAGCGCGCCGGCGTGTCCCGCAAAACCTCAAGTTTTGTGCTGCCGCTGGGCGCCACCGTGAACATGGACGGCACCGCGTTGTATGAATGCGTGGCGGCCATGTTCATCGCCCAGGCCTACGGGCTGGATTTAAGTCTGGCCACCCAATTCACGATCGTGCTGGTGGCCCTGCTGACCTCCATCGGCGTGGCCGGCATTCCCGCCGCCAGCCTGGTGGCCATTGTGGTGATTCTCGCCGCCGTGGGATTGCCGCCGGAAGGCATCGGCATCCTCATGGTCACCGACCGCATCCTCGACATGATGCGCACCGCCGTCAACGTGTTCAGCGACACCTGCGCCACCGTCATCATCGCGAAGTCGGAAGGCGAAACAGAGGTCCTGAAATCCTGACGGGAGGGAGTCAAGCGATGGGGATGAGATACTTGGCACCACCAAACCCCTGACCGTCATTCCCGCAAAGATCCTTATTGTCATTCCCGCAATTTTTAAGCGGGAATCCAGCGTCTATTTGGGGCGGCGGAGCCGGATACTTTTGGTGAGCGGCTGGCACCGCCGGTTTGATTCTGGATTCCCGATTAAAGATGTCGGGAATGACGGAGGGGGCATGGCGGGAATGACGGAGGGGGCATGGCGGGAATGACAAAGACGACGGGTTACGGGCTGATGAGTCAAATAGATAATAGATAATTCCTCAAGCGGGACCCGACCCATGAACGGACGTGCGACTGCGGAATGTTCGACGTCGCACGGCCGCTTATCCGTCGTTGCTTCTCATGCGCTCGACTTTCCCGTAGCCGACGACGATCAGGATAATGAACGCGACCAACAGCGAAACAAAGCGCCAGACGTGGGCCAATTCCGACCAGTACCCTAGATACCCGACGCAGAGACTGATAATCCCGCCGAACATCAGCCCGGCGCCGACCGTCTGCACGGGCAGAAACACGCCGATCACAATAGCGAGAACACCGACGGGCACCGCCGTAAAGAACAGGTGTTGCTGAAAGCGCCGGAAGTCTTCCCGCAACTTCGCCTCCAGTTCGCTATGTTTCACTTCCATCCGCTCCTGCTCGTCGGGAGAAGCGCGCTCGTGACGCTCATGGTAATTCTCAATCATGTACGTCTCCCAATCCGGCGGCGGACTGACGGAACTGACCCCGTAATACATCAACATCGGCAGCACCACCGCAATCGCAAACCCCAACGCGAATTTTTTATCTAACATGGGATTGTCCTCCTCATTCATGAAACCGTGACCGTGAGCATAAACGCCGGTTTTCTGTCTGACAAGAAGAATGAGACAGGAAATTGGTTTGGACATTGACACAGCCATTCATTGAAGCTATCGTGCAAATACGTATAAACAATTAGCCACGGTTTCCAAGGAGATAAGCATGCGAATCACGGAAAAAATCATAAGAGAAGGGAAATTTTGGTTGTCTTCAGAGAGTCAACATGAAATTCATGGGAAATTGATAATTTCTGACGGAGGAGAGATTGAGCTGGAAATGACTGATGTATTCGGTAGCGGACTCGATAAGCTTAACGATAATGTTAACATTTCAAGAATACAGGGGAGGACAGAGAAAGGTCTCGTGACACTTGATAATTGTTTCTATCTCACTCGGAAAAATTTTATTAGCCATGGCGTTAACAAAGCCCGTATTTACGTAAATAAGGCAATACTTGGCGTAGCCTATGAAGCCAACGAAGCTGTCACTATTAACACGTTCTGTTTCTCGGTTGAAGGACTGGAAGAATGGCTACATATGCATCCAATAAGAATTGATTATGAGGACATATTAAAGATATCCATAAAGTGTTCCATGCCGAAAGGTATCCTTGTCTCTTCGATTGATGGGATGGAGATCCAGCTAACGTTTGAGGTAACCAGTCCAAGCTTGCCAGCTTTCACTGAAGCAAAAATAAAACATCAGGCATACATCCAACTTGTATCAAAAGAAGAAAGGCCACTATCTGATTTTATGGCTGTAGCCGCCAAAATTAATTCGTTCCTTTGCTTCGCCATCGACAAGACTGTATGCATAAAAAACGTATCCGCCACATCCAGGGAGGTGACAAGGGAAATTGGCGAAAAAGAAACATCTATTGACATGGAAATATTTTATCAGAACCCTATTTTTTCACCGAAAGAACCGAAAATTTCTCCTCATGAAATGTTGTTTCTGTTTCCAGACATTCAGGAAAACTCATCGGAAATAATCAAGAATTGGCTGGAGATGTATAAAGTAGCCGAGCCAGCTTTAGATTTATACTTTAGTCAGAAAATAGGCGCATACAGGTACCTGCAAGCCAAATTTTTAGTATTAGCCCAAGGATTGGAAGTTTATCATCGTAAAATTTTCGGAAAGAAGTTAACGCTTAGGAAGAGGTTGGATGAATTATTAACTCAATTTGAGAGTTTCTATAATAATAGCGGTGAGATTAAGAAAATCGCTGGAGACATTGTTGGCGTTAGAAATTATTTAACCCACTACAACATAACCAAACCCAACGAGCTTGAGTTTAAAGATAAGGCTCAAGACGCGAGTACTTTGCGTTTTCTTTACATGAAAATGGAATCTATCTTTCAGCTTCATTTCCTAAAGCGCATTGGGTTCACTGACAAGAATATCAAACAAATTGTGCAAAAGAATTACCAGCTTAAGCAGAAACTGGATATGAAGAATCCATCCTGATAGCCGCTAAACCTCAAATACCTCATCCACCTTTCCCATCAAACGGTCGGTTTCGGTCAGGGCGACGATGATTTTCTGGTAGTGGGTGATGTCGTTGTGGTCCAGTTTTCTGCCTTTGCGGTCTTTTAGCCATTTTTGTGCGGGCTGGTAGCCGCCGATATGGAAGTTCCAGGCGATTTCGGGGACATCTTTGAAGTATTGCTTCTTGTTGATGCTGACTTTGCCGAGGCGTTTTTTGGTGTCGGTGATTTCGTATTCCGGTTTGGCAATTGTGTTGTCGCCTACTTCGGGATAGCCGGTGATGAGGGTGTTCAGGGTTGGGCTTTCCAGTAAGTGCAGGGTGCGCAGTTCGCCACCGAGTTGTGCCAGGTTGCGAAATGATTTCTTGTCCGCGGGATAGGGTACGCGGGGGAAATCTATTTTCAGGAACTCTTTGTAGCGTTCGCGGTATGCGGGTGAGTGCAGGACGGCGTAGATGTAATCAAGCAGGTCAATGGGGGCGAAGGTTTTGTTGTCGTCTTCTTTTTCGGGGGTGAAGCGCAGGCCGAGGCCGGTGGCGATGGTTTGCACGACGTCCGGAGCTAGGTTTGGCTTACGGTTTTGTTTCCCGCCTAAGGTTTGCTGTTTGGTGTCGGGATAGAGATAAAGAGGAGCACTCGTCTCTATGCCTTGCATACCAGGCCGCGACCAGTTCCGTGATTCTGATATGTATTTTGTCAAGAAAACTGGAGCAGCTTTTTCTTCTATTCCTCCTCTTTTAAATATCAACCCCACGTTCTCACTTTTGAGGAAATGCTGCATGACCTCTCCACGAGGCCTACAGTGGAATCCTTTTGAAGTTGCCGTGTAATAAGTATACCTGTTATCAAACGGGCGATAAGATATCAGTGTCGGCTTGTCGTCGTTATTTTTAAATACGTTTTTCTCCAGATCCTGTCTTGCCAGATTGACTTTCCAGTCTTTGACGTCCCGCCCAAGTGAAAACTCTGCACGGGCTGTTTTATCATCCATTGTGCGAAATCTAGCGATGGCGGTCTTTAGCTCCTGCGGTGTGCGGTAAATAGTGAAACTGTCTCGCGCCGTAACAATGCCTACCGAGCTTACAGGAAGCAGATCGTTGACGGAAAACCCTTTGTCGTGCTCAGATTGTAACTCGTAGTCTTTTTTTACAAAGAAGTATTGAGGCGACTGCGGCTTCAATTCCTCAAACCCAACCTGTTCAAGGTCGTTGTTCCATAGAAACTGATATTTGCTTTCTCGCTCTCCGTACAGGTCGTAGTGAAATATGCGAGCCAATGCGTTTTTATTTTTCTTCTCCGTCTTGACGAACAAGTTAATAGAGACGCCCTGCTGAATATCAAATACGTTCTTATCCGCTGATCCGTCGGGTGCGGTTTCTTTTTTCTTGGCATTGCCGTGCAGGTCAAGGACGTAGATCTTGTCGAAATTCTGCAACAGACTCCAGCGCATCCCGCGGAAGGTCGGGTTGTCCAGAAAGCTGTGATTGTTGACGTAGGCGAGGACCCCTTCGCCGGTGCGCTCAACATAGTGCTGACCATAACGGATGAACTTCACGTAATCATCGTTTATCCATTTGGAATTTTTCTCCTGCAACTTTCCGCCGCCCGGTTCCTGTTTGTAGTCATGCAACAGATTGGCAATCCACGCGCCTTTGTTCGCAGATTCGCCACTGTACGGCGGATTACCAATCACCACCATCACCGGCGTATCACGCTTGATGAAATTCGCCTCATTCGCCTCGGCGGAAAGCCACTGAGCAAACAAGGTCCCGGAGTCGGGGTGATGTTCCTCCAATGAGTTGGTCAAAAAAATCCGCAACCGCTTATCGCCGAGTTCACAACCGCTGTCCCGCAACACCATTTCCAGTTTGGTATGCGCCATGGCGTAGGACGCCATCAACACTTCAAAGCCGTTCAATCGCGGTACCAATTCTTTACGCACATAGTCCGGCCAAACGCCTTTTTGATTGGAAAACCGGCTTTCATAAATCTGTTGCACGATGGCGGCGAGGAAGGTGCCGGTGGCCGGGTCGAGGATTTGTACTTTGTGGACTTCTTTTTTGACTTTGGCGGCCCTGCTCTTTGCGTCCGGTCGTTCCATTTCAATGGTGGTTTTGCCGGTGTCGGCGAGGCCGTCGGGCAAGTTAAACTCGGCGCGTAAAATTTCATCCACCGCCCGCACGATGAAATCCACCACCGGTGCGGGAGTGTAATACACACCTCGATCCTTTCGTTCTTTAGGGTTGTACTGACTGAGAAAGGTTTCGTAAAAATGCAGGAACGGGTCGTTCCGCTGGGTGGCCTTGCCGTAGTCCTTCATCAACTCGCCGACGTCGGCGGCGCGGAACACATCGGCGAGGTCGTCCACGATCCAGCGGATGCGATCATCGAGATCGTAGCCGGCGATATGCTGGAAAAATCTTCGCAGGAACGGATTGTTGGCCGGAATCAGTTCGGCGGCTTCCCGACGCGAGAAGGTCGTTGGGGTCGGGTCGTGCAGACGTGCGGCGAACATGCCGTAAGCCACGGTCTGGGCGTAGATGTCGGCAAATTTTTCCATCTCAATGTCGTGTATCAAGTGCTTTTGGAACGCTTTCATTTGTCCCTGCAATGCGCTTTGCATTTCATTGGTCCCGGACACGCCTTCATCCCATTTGAGCGCTCTTGAAATCACTGCGGCCAGCATCCGCGCTTTCACCGCCATGTGCCCCGCCAAGTCTGCGGCGGTGGTGATGGTCTGACCCTCGTAACCGGCAAAGGTGTTGAGTATCTCGGCGAAGGCGTCGAAGTTATCGGGCTTTGGTTTGATGCGACCGCCGCTTTCCCCGGCTATAGTCACCGCACCAACCTGCTTGCCATCCCGGAACAGGCGGAACTCGATGTAGTTGGTGAAGATCAGGTTGTCCAGCGATTCGGTGTAACGGTTCAGTTGTTCCTTGTGGGCCGGGTCGTCCAGGCTCCTGCCGATGTCCTTGGCTTCGATGTAACCGAAGGGGATTTCGTTTCTGGTCAGAACGAAATCAGGCGCACCACAATCTATCTGCCTCGGCTCGTTGGTGACCAGCACCCCGGAGAGCGCCAATTCCAGCAGGGTTTTCAGAGCCGGGCGGTGGGTGTGTTCGGTGGCGTTGCCGGTGCTGAATTGCCGATCAAGTTCCCTGATATATGCACGGATGTTCATGATCATTACTCTGCCAGCAGGCGCATTAATCCGGTATTGATATAGTAAAACTCACGGCCACGTTTGGTGCGTTCAAGCAATCCGAGATCGGTCATTTCGTTCAGGTATCGGGTCGCTGTTATTCTGGAACACTCCAACTCCCGTTCGACAATACCGATTTTGCAATACGGCCATTTAAACAGGACATCGATAAAGCCTTCGCGTTCCGCGGCTTTGGCTTTTCCCTCCCGCGCGGCAAGAGAAATGCTGTCAATCAATTTGAGCATATCTTCAATCCTTGTAGCGGTATCCCGTGAGGTCTGCTCCACGGCATTCAGGATATAAAAAATCCACTGTTCCCACTGCCCGCTTTCAGTGACGTCACGCAGGTATTGATAGTAGTCGTCTCGATGCTCAATGAAGAACCGGCTAAGATACAGGACCGGGGCACTTAGCAATTGGCGATGCATCAGATAGAGAATGTTCAGCACACGCCCGGTTCTGCCATTGCCATCAATGAATGGATGTATGGCTTCAAACTGGTAGTGCATGACGGCCATTTTGATAAGCGGGTCCACTCCGTCTGTGTCGTCGGCAATGAAACGTTCCAGATTCGTGGTCAAGCGACTTATGTGTTCCCCAACAGGCGGAGTGTAGGTAACATGGCCAGTGGCCTTATTGCCAATCCAGACTTGCGTATCGCGTACCCTGACTTCCGTGTCGAGGATGCGCGAGCTGATTCGCTCAAACAGCGAGATATCCAACTTCGACTGCTCTTGTAGCCGCGTTACGCCTTCCCAGAGTGCTTCTCGGTAGCGCAGTACCTCCTTGGCATTGGCATCGCTTTCTAAGCCGTTGGATGCCAGTGCCTGATATAGTGCGTCGCTGGTCGTCACAATGTTTTCAATTTCTGAACTGCTACGCGCCTCCTGTAGCGGTATGGCCTGGATTAGTATGTCCTTGTTCGGTAGCGTCTCCACCAAGGCATCGACGCGAGCCAACTCGGCTCTTGCCAAAATGCAGGCTTTGAGTATTGCATTTGATTCAATCTCAACCTCTGGTGGCAATTCCTGCAGGTTGTTCCACGGCTGTTCAGGGCTATAATTTGGCAAAGTTAGCGTCATGACCTACTCCTGTGACATTTTCATCGAAATATATACTTTTTTGGTATTTATATACACATGTCTCTTGACATGCATACTTTACGTCTGTGTTTATCATGTTTATATGCTGTTAATAATTACAAACAATGCATACTTAAGTTGCGTTATTATACATAATTATTGCTAATTTTTATATATTTATTAGATTTATCAACGCCTGCGCTTTCTCCCCACCTTCAACTCCGGCACAATCAACGCCCGGCCTCGCAGTTTTCTATGGTAGCTAATGGCGAAGCGATGCGCTTCGTCGCGGATGCGTTGCAGTAATCGGGAGGCGTGCGACGTGGGGACATGATGCACACCGCCGTCAACGTGTGCGGTGATTCCTGTGCGGCGGTGATTATAGCCAGGCCTGAGGGGAATACGAAGGTGTTAAAAAGGGGTGAGGAGGCTGAAGTAGTGCCGAGGATATGCGCGGGGATTTCTGTTCCAAGCTTATGTCGCCTGACGCACATTTGCTATATGCATCAACTGATGGCTTTATAGTGATGGATTTTCTGTACGCCTGTGCAAAATCATTTCGCTAAGGAGTGAGAATTATGATCATGAAACTTTTATCATCAATAATTATCATTCACGGTTCTGTTCTTCTTGCAGGATGCATCCTCAACAATCACACAGTTCAAGATATTGAACAAACAAAATATCTTCGAAAGGAATACTCTATAAACAAATCACTAGACAACATTGAAAGTGCCTTGTATCAGTACGCCACTAACTGTCGTCCACAAGGCAATTTGATGAGAAATCCGGCCGAGAAAAGCAAAGCAAAAATGATTTTTTCAATGGTTGGCTGGACAGATATGAGTGTTATCGTCGTATTGGATTTTTGGGAATCTGAGCCAAATTCAACGGAATTAAAAGTGTACGCATACGACGGGCAATTCCAACATTTTTTTGCTGATAAAATAATCAAAGCCATAGAATCACCCGGTATTTGTAATTAATCTAACTTCTCAATCAAACTTACGGCCTCGCCTTAACAGTCGACCTTCTTTATTCCCGCTTCCGGACTTTCCCCGCTTTTGACGCCGGTACAATCAGTGCCCGCCCACGCAGTTTGCGATGGTAGCTAATGGCGAAGCGGTGCGCTTCGTCGCGGATGCGTTGCAGCAATCTGGATGCGTGCGACATGGGGGGCAGGATGCGCGGGGCGGGGCTGCCGGGGGTGTAGATTCGTTCTTCTTTGTCGCCTTTGGCTTTGGCTAATCCGATGATGGGCAGATGGCTAAGACCAAGCTCACGCAGGGCGTCCATCGCCGCGCTCAATTGTCCCATGCCTCCGTCAATCAGAATGAGATCCGGCAGAGGCAACGCCTTCTGTTTCAGGGTCGCGAGGGTGCCGCCGTACCGGCGTTTGACGATTTCATGGATGCTCGCAAAGTCATTCGCCCCTTCCACGGTCTTGACGCGAAACCGCCGGTAATCCGATTTCTTCATGGCGCCGCCTTCCCACGCCACCATGGAGGCCACGGAATGGGTACCCATGGTATTGGAAATATCAAACCCTTCCACCCGGCCCGGCGCTTTCGGCAACCCAAGGAGGCGCTGCAGCTCACGGGTTTCATGGTGTTCCGCCGCGCGTTTGCGCGAATGCTCCGCGATGGCGGCCTCGGCGTTTTCTTTGGCTAACTGGAGCAGGTGGAGTTTTGTCCCGCGTTCGGGAATCAGTATCCGTACCCGCCGGCCTTTCTTGTGACTCAACCAGCGTTGAAGCAAGGCCTGATCGGACAACGTTTCGGACACCACCAGTTCCTTCGGCGGCACGGTTTCTTTGTTGTAAAACTGCTCAATGGCCGACCGAATCAACTCCTCGTCGGACGCCCCTTGTGTGTCGTCCCAAAAAAAGTCTTTGCGTCCAATCAACAGGCCGCCGCGCACAAACAACATCTGCAAATCCGCCGCCGTGCCCCGCTTGGCCAAGCCGATGACATCCTGATCCACCGGCCCGATTTGCGCCACGCGCTGCTTTTCCAGCGTTCGGGAAACATTCGCCACGCGATCGCGCAGGCGGGCCGCTTCTTCAAATTCTTCAAGGGCCGCCGCCGCGTCCATATCCTTGCGCAACCCCTCAAGCAATTCCCGGTCCCGCCCTTCCAGAAAACATCGCACCTGCCGCACGATGCGGTGATAGTCTTTCCGCGACTGGTTGCCGGTACAGGGCGCCATGCAGCGTTTGATTTCAAACTCCAGGCAGGCCCGGTCGGCGGTCCCGTCAATGTCAATCGTGCACGTCGCCAGCGGGAACACTTTTTTGATGACTTTCAGGGTGTCCCGAAGCGCGCCCGCCGGCACATAGGGGCCAAAATACAAGGCCCCGTCGTTTTTCACGCGGCGCACAATCGAGAGACGGGGAAAATGTTCCTTCACCGGCAGGCGGAGGTAGGGATAATGCTTGTCGTCGCGCAGCACCACGTTGAAGCGGGGACGATGGCGTTTGACCAGGTTGCTTTCAAGCAGAAGGGCTTCCAGTTCGGACTTGGCGATCATCGTTTCAACGTCGTGAATCAAGCCGACCAGGACGCGGGTTTTGGGACTCGCGTCGCTTCCCTTTTGAAAATACGAACGCACCCGGTCCGCCAGCACCAGGGCTTTCCCGATGTAGAGGATTTCACCGCTCTTGTCTTTCATCAGATAGACGCCGGGCCGGTTGGGCAGATGCGCCAGCGTCGCCTGAAGGGAAGAGGTCGGGGGGGGCTTGACGATCATCCGAATCATCCTGTGCCAAAGGTCGCGCGGTCGCCGTTATTGTACTGAACCGCGCGCGCGCCAACAATCATACGGCCGGATGGTGGCTTCCTCTTGCGAGGGCGATTCCGGAAACTTGTCCCGCCTTCCCCGTCGGCGCACACTGGCGCCTTGCTCAAGGAAAGCCTCGCGGATTGTCCGACCGGCGCATGCCTGCTTCCAGAATTTGCGCGTGAATTTCGACATCCCCGGATGATCCTGACGGCCCCTTTCCCATCCTCGTCATCCTTTGCTATCCTTTATCTCTTGACGCTGTTGGCAGACACGGGAACATTCATGGACATCAACACCGACACGCAATTGTGCGGCGTCCTCGGCCATCCGGTGAAACATTCGCTGTCTCCGGCCATTCATAATGCCGCGTTCCGTCACCTGGGACTGAACTATGTGTACCTGGCCTTTCCGGTGGAAGACGCGGCCCGTGCCGTGCAAGGGATACGCGCCCTGGGCAACCTTCGAGGATTCAGCGTCACGATTCCGCATAAAGTGTCGGTCATGGCGCATCTTGATACGATTGACCCCGCGGCTCAACACATTGGCGCCGTCAACACCATCGTGAAATCGAACCATACCCTGGCCGGCTACAACACGGACGCCTCCGGCGCCCTGCGGGCGTTGCAGCAGGCCGACATGCAACTCGCGGAGCAGCGGGTCGTCATCCTTGGGTCCGGAGGAGCCGCACGGGCCATGGCGTTCGGGCTGGCCCTGCACACCCCCATCGCCGCGCTCACCATCCTTGCGATAGAAAACGAGGAACGCCAAAACCTGGCTAAAGACCTTCGCGCGCGCGCCACCATCCCCGTCACGGAGCGCCCGCTCAACGCGGACACCCTGGAGACGGCCCTGGGCCACTCACAGCTTATGATCCACTGCACCCCCGTCGGGATGGACCCCCATACCGCGACGACCTGTGTGCCCGCACACCTGTTGAACCCGAACTTGACGGTCATGGATATCGTGTACAACCCCCTGGACACCCGCCTGCTCAAGGAAGCCCGGCAGGCCGGATGCCGAACCATCCGAGGCATAGAAATGTTCCTGCATCAGGCCGCCGCGCAATTTGAATTATGGACGGGCCGGCCCGCGCCCCTCCCCGTCATGCGCCGGATTGCGGAGTCCCGGTTTTCATGAACCTTGTCCTCATCGGGTATCGGGGAACCGGAAAAAGCACGGTCGCGGCCTTGCTCGCGGCGCGGCTGGGATGGCGGGCGGTTTCCACGGACGTGCAAATCATTGAACAGGCACAACGCCCCATCCCGGACATTGTCGCCCATGACGGCTGGGAACACTTTCGCAATCTGGAAACGGCGGCCTGCGTCGCGCTCAAAGAACAGGATCGTCTGGTCATTGACACAGGCGGGGGAATTATTCTCAAGCCGGAAAACATCGCCGCCTTCAAGCCCGACAGCCTGGTGTTCTGGCTGACCGCCACGGTTGAAACGATTACCCGGCGAATCGCGGACGACACCCAACGCCCGCCACTCACCGCCGGCAAGACGTTCCTTGAAGAAATTCAAGACGTCCTGACCGACCGCACCCCGAAATACCAAGCCGCCGCCGATCACACCATTGCGACGGATGAACTGGTGCCGGAGGACGTTGCTGATCGGATTGTGGGGATTTTTAAGGAACAGTCGACGGCAAAGGGAAAGTCATGATCTACAAGTATTCAGATCCTGAAATACAGAGATACGTGGAGATCTGCATCGGCATTCTTCTCAAAAAAGATCTATTGCTACTGGAGAACCAGGCCCATGAAAGAGCCATATCCCATAAACTGGCCGAATACTTGCAAACAAAATTTCAAGACTTGCATGTTGATTGTGAATATAATCGAAAAGGCTCCGATATTAAAAAAGTAGAGGGAAATAATGTTCTTCCTGATATCATAATCCACAGAAGAAATAGCAATGAGAATATCCTTGTAATTGAAATGAAAATTACCAACGATGATGGCCACGACATAAAAAGATTAAAGAAATTTACATCACAAAATGGAGAACTCAAATATCAGCTAGGATTATTTCTAAAATTATCCGATTCATGTGAGGAACCTATATTGCAATGGTTCAAGGAAGGTAAGAAAATACCGGCAACATTAGAAAACCGTTGACGCAATACAGACACGGGATAGATTCAGTTTTGTCAAAGGCGAGTACGAACTGACTCTCCCGCGAGACGGCGCAACGGTGGCACTGAAAATTGTGGATATGCTGGGTGAGGAAATTTTAAGGAAGCTCTAAGACTCGCCACAAGACGGCAGACTTTTTTGACTCATCCATCAAGCGTCAGCCGACTTCGAAACGTTACAACCGAATCGCGGTGAAAGGAACAGCATGATTTTAGCCGGAGACATTGGCGGAACCAAAACCTATCTTGGATTGTTTGACTGGCACGAGACGCGCGTGGAACCTGTTCGTGAGGAGAAGTTCTGGAACGCGGACTTTGATTCGCTGGAAGCCATCCTGGAAGAATTTTTACAGGCTCCCGCTCCCGCCGACGACGGGAAGGAAGCATCATCCGACAACGACGAAGCGGCGGATGAACGACAAGCCGGGATTTCCCCTTCCATGCCCTTGCGCGCGGCTTGTTTCGGCGTGGCCGGGCCTATCGTTGACAACCGGTGCCGCGTGACCAAACTGCCGTGGGTCATTGACGGGCACACCCTGACGGACACCTTGAATACCTCCTGCGTTCAGTTGCTCAACGACGTAGAGGCCACGGCCTACGGCGTGCTGGTGCTTGAGCCGGAGGAAATAGAAATGATCCAGGGCGAACGGCCGCAAGAAGGCATGAAGGTTCTTCTCGCGCCGGGCACCGGATTGGGGGAAGCCCTGCTTTACTGGGACGGGGAGCGGTATCATGCCGTGCCTTCGGAAGGCGGCCATGCCAGCTTTGCGCCGACGACCGACCTTGAAATCGAGCTGCTGCGGTATCTGCGCACAAATTTTCTGCACGTGAGTTTTGACCGGGTGTTGTCGGGAGAGGGGCTTCATGCCATCTATCAATTTCTCCGCGACACCAAAAGAAATGAGCCGACCTGGTTTGCCGAACGCCTGCCCACCGGAGATCCGGCGGCCCTGATCACGGAAGCCGGCCTTGCCGGCAAGCCGGATATTTGCACACAGGCGCTGGATATCTTCGTGTCCATTCTGGCCGGAGAGGCCGGGAATTGCGCTCTGAAGTCATTGGCACGGGGGGGCGTGTATCTCGGCGGCGGCATTCCGCCGAAAATTATCGCCAGACTTCGCGACCCGCGCTTTACGCAAATGTTTATCGCCAAAGGCCGGTTCAAACGGTTGCTCGCGTCCATTCCGGTCTCCGTTATCCTGAACGACAAAACCGCCCTGCTTGGCGCGGCTTCCGTGGCCGCGAGCAAGGGCGCGTCGTAAGCCGTCCATGCCGCGTTCCGCACATTCCGACGATCCCAGGGAGGCCGGCAAACGCGCGGCGGGCGAGGCCGCCGTCGCCTCCATCCATGACGGCGCGCGCGTGGGGCTGGGGACCGGCTCCACCGTGTACTATTTTCTGCTGGCTCTCGGCAGGCGCGTGAAAGACGGACTCCGCGTGCACGGCGTCCCGACGTCCGGGGAAACGGCGGCACTGGCCGGGCAATTGGGGATTCCGCTTCTCCCGGAGAACGAGGAATGGGCGTTGGACGTGGCCGTGGACGGAGCCGACCAGGTTGATCCCGGTCTGCACGCGATCAAGGGCGGCGGGGGAGCTTTGCTGCGGGAAAAAATCGTGGCCGCCTCCGCGCGCGCGTTCATCGCCTTGGTTGATCACACCAAATGCGTTCCGGCGCTGGGCAAGCCCATGCCGGTTCCCGTTGAAGTCACGCCGTTTGGATGGCCCAATTCCGCCAGGCTCCTGCGGGACTTTGGCGGCGCACCGACCATCCGGCACACACAGGGGGCGGTGTTTCAGACCGACGGCGGCAATTATATCCTTGATCTTCCGGTGGAGGCGATTGACGATCCCGTTCAACTTGAAGCGCGGCTGAATCAGATACCGGGGGTCGTGGAAAACGGGATTTTTGCGAACCGGATTTCGACGGTCATCATCGGGTCGCCGGACGGCGTCCAGATCAAACATCGCGCCTCTTCCTCCACCCCCTGATTGCCGCAAGCCCGCGAACGGAGCAGGCCCCGTCACCCTCTTGCGATGATTGTCATTCCCGCGAAGGCGGGAATCCAGTAGCAAATTCCGCGGCGTCCGCCGCTGAAATTATTGCTGACACGATTCAAGGTGGCCGGCTCCGCCGGACAGGTATTGAACTGGATACCCGCCTTCGCGGGTATGACGGTCCGGGGTTGTGAGGTGCCAGGCAGACAGATAATCCCTCTTGCGAGCACGCCGCTGATTGCGCATCCCGGTCGGGAATGATAGAGTTTTTCGGTTTTACGACAGGCCGGTCCCATCGTCTAGCCTGGCCCAGGACGGCACCCTCTCAAGGTGCAGACACGGGTTCGAATCCCGTTGGGATCACCACCACTGCCTGCCTGCCACAGTGACCGGTCAACACCGTATGATGAAATCGTTTTTTTACAATGCCGCCGCCGACCGCATAGCCACACCGAACGCGGAAACCTGAACGATGCGAACGTTTCATGACGGGGCGCACGACGGACTTGAGGCGCTGGAAGCGCTTGATCCGGCGCGCGTACATTCTTTCTCCGATCTGCTGATCGCGATGAAAAAAACCGCGTTTGGGGGCCGGCGGCTCGGGGAAGCCTTTGAGGTGCTCAAGGCCATGATTGAGGACCCCGGCTGTTTTGTGGTGATGACGCTGTCCGGCGCCATGACCATCGCCAAAATGGGAAAAATCATCTGCACCATGATTGACCGGGGGATGGTGCAGGCCGTGGTCTCCACCGGCGCGCTGGTCGCCCATGGCATGAGCGAGGCCGTGGGGCAAACCCATTATAAATATGACCCGTCCATGAAGGACGCCGACCTCTTTGAAAAAGGGTATAACCGGGTCTATGACACGCTCGAAATGGAATTGAATCTGAATCACGTCGAGCAGGCGGCCGCGACAACCCTGAACCGCCTTGATCCCGCCGAACCGCTTTCGTCGGAAATTCTGACTCGGGAACTCGGGCGGACACTGGCCGAACAGTATCCCGGCCCCGGCATCCTCAAAAGCGCGTTCCTGAAACAGGTCCCGGTGTACATTCCCGCCTTTACGGATTCCGAACTGGGCCTTGATACTTCCATCTGGTCCATGAAATCCCAAAGGCCGACTCAAGCCGGCGGCGCGCCCGAACCGGGTGACGACCAGGCGACGTGGGCGGGCTTGCAGCAACATCTCCCCGCGTTTAATCCCTTTCTTGATCTCAACAGTTATACACACAACATCCTGGGCGCCAAACGGCTGGGGATCTTTACCATTGGCGGCGGCGTCCCTCGTAATTGGGCGCAACAGGTTCCGCCGTACATCGAAATTTTGAATCTGCGGGTCGGGACGACCATCAAACCGCCGCGATTCCAGTATGGCGTCCGCATTTGTCCGGAGCCTGATTATTGGGGGGGCTTGAGCGGATGCACGTATCAGGAAGGCGTGTCGTGGGGAAAATTTGTTCCCCCCGAAGAAGGCGGGCGATTCTCGGAAGTGTTGAGCGACGCGACGGTGGTATGGCCGCTTTTGATGATGGCCCTGCTTGAAGGGCCGCCCTTTCAAGCCGGCGACGCCAAAGCCGCAACGGAATAGTTGACAGATGGCTGCCGTCACCCACACTCTATCGTCATATGAAAAAGGATCAACGATGAATACCGTTCCAACGTCAGGGCCGCGAACCTGTATCAGGCCTTCAACACCGCCTTGGCGGCACGGTGCGGGAAGGCTGGCGATTGCGCTGGTGATCCTGGGATTCGCGTTTTCCGCCGGCGCCCAGGTCCCCGCTCCGTTGACTGAAGAAGATGACCGGGTTCGGGGCAATCGTCAGGCTCCGCTGACCCTTTTGGAATATTCGGATTTTACGTGCGGATATTGCGAAAAGTTTTTTCAGGAAACCTGGCCGATGCTGTTTTCCGAATACGTGCAAACGGGGAAACTGCGCCTGGTGTACCGCGATTTCCCGAGGGCTTCCATCGGGGCGGGCGTGGACACCGCCCTGGCGGCACGATGCGCGGGCGAACAGGGGCAGTACTGGGCGATGCACGACCGTTTATTTTCAGGCCAAAGCAAATTTTCGCCCGCACAACTGCGGCAACAGGCGGAAGAGCTTCCGATCAATATCCAGCGCTTTGTCGCATGTTTTGAAGAGTCCCGCTACACCAAAGACATTTTTGCCGACGTAATTGAGGCGGGCAAACTCGGGCTTCGAGGCACGCCGGGTTTTGTGTTGTCTGTGACGAAGAACCCGCAGGAAGCCGTCATCATTCCCGGCGCATTTCCCTACGAAACCTTTAAGGAAGAGATTGACAAGTTGCTCAAGATCGCGTCCGCCCCCCAACGCTCTTCCACCGACGCCGGCAACCCGCCCGGCCGGACGCAAGCGGCGGCGTCTGTCCCGGCGGAATCGCCTCCGACCTGACGCATCCGTGGAACCCGTTTCTCCTTTTCTGCTTGGCTCTGAATGGCGTGAAACACCGGCGCGCCAATCCGTGACCAACCCGTTTACCGGCAATCCGGTTACCGACGTCTGTCTGGCCGGGCCGGAAGACGTCGAGGCGGCCATTGCCCTTAGCCTCCAGGCCTTTCCCGGTCTCGCCCGCACCTCCGCGCATACCCGCGCCACGGCCCTGCGGCATATCGCCGACAGGCTGAAGGAACAAAAAGAAGCGTTTGCCCGGACCATCTGCATGGAATCGGGCAAACCCGTCACCGATGCCCGGCGTGAAGTGGACCGGGCCATTCAAACGTTTTCGCTCGCGTGCGAGGAGGCCAAACGGATACCGGGAGAAGTCATTCCGATGGACATCAGCCCCGGCATGGAAGACTACATGGGCATGTCGCAACGCGTGCCGATTGGCCCGGTTCTCTGTATCACGCCGTTTAATTTTCCTCTGAATTTAGTGGCGCATAAAGTCGCGCCCTGCCTGGCCGCCGGCAATCCCATGCTGCTCAAGCCCGCACCGCAAACCCCATGCACCGCGCTGCAACTTGGGAAGATTTTCCAGGAACTTGATCTTCCGAAAGGCACCTTGAGTATTCTGCCGTGTGAAAATTCCCTGGCGGAATCCATGGTCCGCGATTCAAGAATTCAAGCCTTAAGCTTTACGGGCAGCGCCGCCGTCGGCTGGCGTCTGAAAGCGCAGGCTGGGAAAAAACGCGTGCTGCTGGAGCTGGGCGGAAACGCGGCGGTCATCATTGAACCCGACGCCGATCTTGACAACGCCGCCCAACGCTGTCTCACCGGCGGTTTTGCGTATTCGGGGCAGACCTGCATTTCCGTCCAACGCCTGTACGTTCATGACGAGGTGCATGCGTCGTTTCTCAAGCGGCTCCTCCCCCTCGTTGAATCCCTCCCGACCGGGAACCCCGCCGACGAGGACACGGTTATCGGTCCGTTGATTGATGAACGCGCGGCCGCCCGAGTGGAGACCCTTGTCCGGGAGGCCGTGGATCGCGGCGCCCGGCTCATGACGGGGGGGACTCGTCAAGGGTCGTTGATGCGTCCCACCGTCCTGGACGACGTGCGGCACGACATGCGCATCTCTTGCGAAGAAGTCTTTGGCCCGGTCATCGCCATTTCCCGGTATCAGCGCCTTGAGCAGGCCTTTGCCATGGTGAATGATTCAGCCTATGGACTCCAGGCCGGCATTTTCACAAAAAACGTCAATGCAATTTTCCGCGCCTATCATCGCCTGGACGTCGGGGCGGTGCTGGCCAACGAAATTCCCTCGTTCCGAGCCGATCACATGCCGTATGGCGGGACGAAAGATTCCGGCCTGGGACGTGAAGGCGTCAAATATGCGATCCAGGAACTCACGGAACCAAAGCTGTTGGTCTTATATCTGCCGCACTAATCCATGTTCACGCCTTGCGGATGTCTTCAAAAATTTGTCACGATGGCGCCGTGCTGTTCACCCGCGCGTGCATCATGCCGCCCATGGAGTCGCATCCCGCGCTGAAGATTTGGAGGAGCTATGGTTCCCACCCACATGTTTCTGACCCGAGGAGTCGGAACCCATCGGGAAAAACTTGCTTCTTTTGAAGAAGCCCTGCGAAGCGCCGGTGTCGCCTACTGTAACCTGGTCAGCGTTTCATCCATTCTCCCGCCCAACTGCAAAATTATCCCAAGGAAGCGGGGCGAACTCCTTCTGAATCCCGGTGAGATCACCTATTGCGTCATGGCCCGGAACGAAACGAATGAACGCAGCCGGCTCATTTCTTCATCCATCGGCGTGGCGATCCCGCAGGGCCGGCAGAAGACCTACGGGTATCTTTCGGAACATCATGCGCATGGGGAAACCGACGAAGAAGCCGGCGAGTACACCGAAGATCTCGCCGCCCAGATGCTCGCCACGACGTTGGGCATTGATTTTGATCCGGACATGGCATGGAAGGAACGGGAACAAGTCTTCAAGATGGGCGGGAAAATCGTGCGCACGCAAAATATCACCCAGTCCGCCATCGGAAAATCGGGCGTCTGGACGACCGTGGTGGCTCTCGCGGTCTTCATTCCGCTTGAAAATATTCCACCCGCCGCGCCGAAACGGCGCACGGCAAAGTAGCCGCACGCCACATAATGCACGGCGGCGCCGTGATTCAACGGGTTTCCGACCGCGGCGTGACCGGCTTTTCAGAACGAAAATTCAGCCCAGAGCACGGTATGGTCAGACGGCGTTTTGCCCTTTCTGGGACCGAGGTCAACTTCGACGGCCGTACAACGCCGCGCCAACGGTTTGGTGGCGAGAATGTGATCAATCCTCCAGCCGCGGTTGGCCTGGAGCGCGCTGGGTTGACGGTAATCCCAAAAGGTAAACTGTTGCCGGTCAGGATAGAACCGGCGAAACACGTCTTCAAAGCCCCAATTGACCGTGTGCCGGTAGGCTTTGCGAGCCTCATGATGAAAGCAGACGTGGGTCCCGTGTTTTTCCGGGTGATGCACGTCAATCGGCTCCGGAGCGACATTGAGGTCCCCGCACCAAATGGCCGGCGCGTCGGGAGACAGGTGCCGGGCAAAATACCGGCGCAGCCGTTTCAGCCAGGCCAATTTGTACTGATACCGGGGATGGTCAATCCGGAAGCCTTGCGGAACATACGTGTTGATGACGGCGACACCATCCACCACGGCATGAAGCAGCCGAGGCCCTTCCGCATCGGGGCCTTTGCCAAGACCGAACGAGACCCATTCAGGCTCCCGTCTGGTGCAGAGGGCGACCCCGTTGTACCCTTTCATCCCGCAAAACCGCACGTGATACCCCGTGGCGGCCAATTCCCGTTCGGGAAACTCTGAATCCCGCACCTTCGTTTCCTGAAGGCACAACACGTCAGGAGCGTGGGTTTTCAACCAGCGTTTCACCACGGGCAACCGTTTCCGAATGGAATTCACATTAAAGGTGGCCAGTTTCAACGCGCCTCCTGGCTTGCGGTGTGTTCCGGCGCACGCCAATCCCTCATTCGAGTCCCAGCAACGCGGTTAATTGTTCCACGCTGTACCGGGCGTCCCGGTCGAGCCGGATCACGTCAATCTCCGCGTCGAGAAACAGATCGTCCACCCATGGTTCCCGCCAAGGCGACGCAGCCGAATCGTCCCATGATTTGCCGACGAAAATGGCTTTGACGGCCCGCCGGGTGCCCGGATGAATCAACACAAAGTCAACGGTAATCCCGCCAATGGCATGTGCCACAACGCGCGTGTCGGAAGCGTCCCGGACGCGAACGCGAAAGAGGCTCCTCAAGGGCAGTTTCGCCAGCACTAAAAAGTGGTCGTGCGCGACGAGGGACAGGAGGTTCAACAGCTCGACATCTGAATCATCCATGAGTTGCCTGGCCCGCGCCGCCACCGGATCCGAGAGCCGGCCGGCCCTCACGGCCTTTGACCGTCTTCGTCTTATCAACCGGACCATCACCATCCCCACCACCGCGATCAGCCCCACCGCGATGAGTTGGAAGATCGTCAAGGGGAATTGCAGGAGAAGCCAGTCAAGCAGCCTCATGGCGCCCCCCATGAACCTGCGGAACGCGAACGTCCGGAGAGGCGAAGGGAAACCGGGTTCCGTCCAGAAGTCATCGTGCCCAGGACGACCGGAGACCGCGCGCCGGTGACCGACGGCAGATTGGTCGGCACGCCCCTGATGGTCTGACAGGCAAGCACCGCAAAGGCCATGGCCTCAACCGCCTTGCTATTGACGCCGACCTGATCCATGGACAGGACGCGACTCGGCCCGAATTGCCGTTTCAGGGCCGCCATCAGCGCGCGGTTTCGCACACCGCCGCCGCCCACAATCACCTCGGCAACCGGTCCCGGAATCCATTGCATGGACCGATGAATCGTTTGAGCGATACCGGCACAGCTCGACGCCAGCATATCGGCGACAGACAGCCTGTGCTGCTTCGCAACCTGCCAGACGCGCCGGATGTAGCCCGCGTCAAATTCTTCGCGACCCGTGGATTTCGGGGGGCGCCTGCCATAAAACGAATGCGCCAGCAGTTTGTTGGCGAATGCCTCCCGATGGCATCCCTGCAAGGCCAGAGTCCCGTTGCGGTCAATGGGCCATTTGCCTTTCGTGGCCGTTGCAATCAACCCGTCCAGCAGAAGATTGCACGGGCCCGTATCAAAGGCCCGCACGTCCTGCGGGGCGCCTCCGCACGGAACATACGTCACATTGGCAATCCCGCCCAGATTGACAATCAGCCGCGATTGCCTCCGGGACCGAAACAATTGATGATGCACATAGGGGACCAACGGCGCCCCCTCCCCGCCGACGGCCACGTCGCGGGCGCGAAAATCAGCCACGGTCATGATGCCCGTTCGCTCGGCAATGACCGCCGGGTCCCCAAGCTGGAGTGAAGACCGGATGGTTCCGACCCCGCGCATCAAGACCCCGTGGGGACTGTGCCACACGGTTTGTCCATGCGAGCCGATGACGGCGATATCATCGGCCGATAACTTCGCCTGCCTGATGGTCTGATTGGCCACGCGGGCGAATACCTCGCCAACGGCGACGTGCATCCGGCAGACCGCTTCCGTTGTGCCGGATTGGATCAGCGAAAGAAGCTGCTGCCGAAGAGCGGGGGGGTACGGGCGCGTCCGGTGCGCGAGAAGCGCGATCCGTAACGTGAAGCGGCCGGGCCTGACATCGGCTATCGCGCAATCCACGCCATCCAGTGAGGTTCCCGACATTAATCCAAGGCATTTCATGATGGCGTCGCCTTCTGCGTCCTCCCCGCAACACCCGCGGAGGCCGTTTTTCTTCATGCGCGCAAACCGGAACAATCTCCCTCGTACGCGGGCGTTCTGTCAGGGAGAGCCGGATTGTTTGTTTCGATCCCACACCATGCCGGTCTGTTCTTTGGCGCTAAAACCAAGACTCTCATAAAAGGCCTGTTTGTCCCGTGTGCAGAGCCAGAAGAGTTCGACGCGCCGCAGGGCCGGATGGTTCAAGATCCGCCAAATGATTTCAGACCCGATATCCTGCCCCTGATGCGTCGAATCCACAATCACGTCCCAGATGGAGGCCCGGTACACATAATCGGTCAGTACCCGTCCGCACCCAATTAACCGGTGATCCTCCCAGGCCGTGAGAAACAGGTCGGTCTGAAGCACCATGTGCGCCGTCTCGGCAACGGTCCGTCCGCACGCCCATGGCACTCGTTCAAAGAGGGGCGACAACGCGGCGGGATCAAAATCCTTCCTGTCAGTATAGGTAATCACGGTCTCACGGGTTGCGGAAACACCATTCGGCACCATGCGCCGGCGAGCGATCCCCGGCGTCGGAAAACCCCCAAACAGGCCGTCCGGCGCGGCCCCGGCTGGAAAAACTGATTGTTCCGTTGAGCCTCCATCAGCCGGGCGCGCGAAACTGGCGGGTTGCAACATTCTGCTGGAGAATGGCAGTCCATTTCTATTACACTAAATCATTCGTAATTACCAGTCAGGAACGCCGTGATGCCGATGCTTGTCAGAAAATGCCCGAAATGTGAAAAACTCTTTTGGGTCAAAGAACACGAAATCAAGTATTCGGATACGAATACCATGCGGATCACCTGCACTCACTGCCGGCAAATTCTGCGCATCCCGCTTGTGACGGCAGGAGACAACGCCGGCGCTCCCAAGATGGGGCACTAACGCCCGGCCCCTCGCGTGGCTCCGGCACCGATTCCGATGCGTCTGAAAACCTACAGCGGACTCGACGTGTACCTGGCGGGAGGGCCGGACCGCGAAGGCGGGGGGGACGGCCCCGTGGTCATTCTCCTGCACGGGTTTGGGGCGCCCGGCGATGATCTGGCCTCGCTGTGGAAAATGTTGCGCGTGCCGGACACGGTTCGGTTCGTGTTTCCGACCGCCCCCCTGCATCTGCCCGGCGGCTTTCCCGGCGGAAGAGCGTGGTGGATGCTGGACATGGACCGACTCGCTCGTGACGCGGCGAGCGGGCACGGGCGCAATCTCGACGTCGTGCCCGAAGGGTTGACCGCCGCCCGCGAGCAACTGCTCGCCATGCTGGACGCGCTGGACCGGCATTGGGGTCTTCCCGCGAACCACGTCTTTCTCGGCGGGTTTTCGCAGGGAGCCATGTTAGCCTGCGATACGGTGTTGCGAACCTCCCGCCCGTTTGCGGGACTCATCATCCTGTCGGGAAGCGTGATGGCCAACCATGAATGGGAAGAACGATGGCCGGCCCGAAGCGGGCTTCCCGTTTTTCAAAGCCACGGAACGGACGATCCGATCCTCTCCCACGACACGGCCACACAGTTGCGGGACACCTTGCGCCGTCACGGACTCCCTGTGACCTGGCATGAATTTCGAGGGGGCCATGAAATTCCTTTTTCGGTTCTCGACCGGCTTGGCCCGTTTCTCACCGACCGTGGCGGTTCCCATGACAGGCAATCGTGAACCGGATTCGGGCCTTCTCACCGGGCGCCGGCATGTTGCGGAAGCGAGTTGTCTTCAGTATGATACCTCCAAGCTGGTACATGGACCTGCTTGAAAGGCACGGTGATTGATGATACATCCTGAAACCTTGACGGAGTACGTGCGGACCGCGATGGCCGACGCCCAGGTCACCGTGACCGACCGAACGGGAACCAGTGATCACTTAAACGTCCGGGTGGTCTCGGACGCGTTCAAAGGGAAAAACCTGTTGGATCGTCACCGTCTCATTTATCAGGCGTTGGATGAGCCGTTGAAAGACGGAAGAATCCATGCGTTGGAACTGACGGCCGAGACAACGGACGGCTCATAGGAGGAAAAATCATATGGCGGATGCAATCGCGGAAGAAATTCAACAGGAACTGACACAACATACCATCCTCATTTACGGGAAAGGGACGAGAACCGCCCCCCAATGCGGATTCACCGTCGAAACCATGCAATTTTTCGACAAACTCGGGTATTCATACGAAGTGGTGAACGTGTTGGAGCAACCGGCGAAACGGGAAGCCCTGACGAAAATGACCAATTGGCCAACCCTGCCAAAAGTGTTCATCAATGGCCAGTTTTATGGTGATACCGACGTCCTGGAACCGATGCAGTCGAAAGGCGAACTGAAGCCTCTTCTGGAACAGGCCTTTCAGCCAAAAGCCTGACGTTTCCGGGCATAGCACGCTGTTCCGCCCCAAACCCTTTCCGAAAGAAGGCGACCGCTTCGCCACGCCGGTCTTCAAGTCAAGACAACCAGGCACAAAAAAAGGAGGCTATCACGAGATAGCCTCCTTTTCGCATTCCGGCGAAAACTGAAAAATGCTTACCGAATCACCGTTGACTTGGCACCGGCCGGGTTGACGTTGACTTTGTTCATGGACCCTTGAATTTCCGGCAAGCGTCCGGCCCCCATCGAGCCTTTAATCCGCATCCGGTTGAGGTCGGTCACGTCATTCATGGTATCGGCGTCATTAAATGACGCGGCTTTCATACTGGCCATCGAACCCACCGCGTTGGATTGACCGGCATCATGGCTGGTCCGGGTCCCATCCACTGGCGATTTGGTTGCCGACATCGGATACCCGGCATGTGACGGCAACATGCTCGGATTCGCAAACGCCAGCGAAGCCGTCAGCGCCGTACCCGCTAACGCAAGAAGAACAAGGCGAATATTTTTCATCATTTCGCTCCTTTGTTAAGACGGTTATAGCCGATAAAAACATTATGGCGATTCATCATAAAGAGAACCGAATCTTATGCATTTTCCACGGGACGTGTCAAGCATGAGGAGCAAGCGGGTCGGAGCAACCCGTTTCCCGGCCGGCCCTGCTCATGTTCGGCTACCGCGCGGAGGCCGGCTTCTCCGGCGATAGGGGGCTTGGGGCCGCACGGCCGGAAATTTCATGGTGACCAGCGTCCCGTCTTCCTGGCTGCTGTGTATCGCAATGTGCCCCTCGTGTTCCTCCACGATTTTTTTCGCCATCGCCAATCCCAACCCCGTTCCGGACCGTTTTGTCGTGAAATAGGGTTCAAAAATTTTTTCGCCCAATTCTTTGGGAATGGGGACGCCGTCGTTGTGAATGCAGATCGTCATTTCAGGAAGGCGCCCGCGTTTTTGAGACACGGAGATGCGGAGATTCCCCGTCGGCGACATCGCCTCCAGAGCATTCTTCAAAATACTGAGAAAGGCATGTTTGACCTTCTCTTTATCCCACCGCACCTGTTCCAGCCGCTCGGGAAATTCCCTGGTGACTTCGATACGGTTCACTTTCAAGTCCATCGCAATGGACGCGAGCGTTTCTTCAAGCAACGCAGGGATATGGCAAAGACGCCGCTCCAGGGTGAGCGGTTTGGCAAAATCCAAAATCTCATTGAGCAGCGTTTCCGTCCGCACCAGATCCCGCATCGCCGCTTCAATACGGGTCTGCACGTCAAAATTGAGGGTGCCGTCTCCCGTCACGTCCTCCAATTGCGCGCGAATACACCCCATGGGTTCACGAATCTCGGTTGCGAGAAATGAGCTGACTTCATTCAAGGCCGACTGACGTTCCTGACGACGAATCGCCGGCTCCGAGGGGCCGGACACGGGCGATTCCGGAGTCGCCGGAGTCGGCACATGGGGAGAAGAAACGTCCGAGAGCTTGAGGGACGGCTCTTCAAAGAGTTTGGCTAATTGCGTCGTGACCGGGGCGAGCACGTCTGAAACGGATTCCGCCGATTCATATTGGGAAGCCGTTTTGGACGCCAGGGTCATCGTGCCGGCCACGCGCCCCCTGACAAAAAATGGCACCACCGACACACACTGAAATCGCTCACGGTATAATTGCTTATAATCATGGAACCGGCCTTGCGTGGAGGCCAGATTTTGGTCAACGCGCGGTTTCCGATGCCGAACCGCCCAACCCGAAACGGATTCGTTCAGAGACAGTCGCTGGCCCGGCAAGAGTTCTTTTTTATGCCCGTCCAGACACCCCAGGACCTCCAGGGCGGCGGCGACCGGATCATACAGGGTGACCCATCCCCGATGAAACGGCACCAAAGCCCGTGCCTCCGTCAAACTGGCAGTCATGCGCTCCTGGACCTGGGGCGAGGTACGGGCTTGCATCGTCGCGGCGGCGGCCTCCGGGACGGAGCGTTGAGCCGATGGCTCCTGCAAAACCCCGGGGGACGCCAGAATGATGGAATGGTCAAACAGATTGGCTTTCCGTAATTGCTCGGTGATGGTTTGGCTGGCCGATTCAATCGTGGTTTTTTCCCGCTTCGTAAACGGCCGCTCCCCCTGTTTGCCGGCAACCAGCGCCCCGTAAACCGCTTTCCCCTCCTTGAGAGGCACCGCCAGCAGATTCCTGGCATCCGGGACAACCATGCGGAGCGGGATGGCCCCGTTCTCATCGGCCCCGGCATGCGCACTCCAGAGTTGACTGGTGGGATGGCCTTCTTTGCCGGAAAGGGTTCGGAGCACGGCGCGGACTTCACGTTCCGCAAAGCCTTTTGTCACCTGCGGCACCAATGGGCCATCGGACTGGTTCATAATGGCCACCGTCGCATCCATGCTCAAGTCATTGACGGCCGCGGTTGCAAGACGACGCAACGTCGTCTGTTTCGCGGCCCGAACCGAGTCCGTCGTCTGTTTACTTTTTCTCTGCATAACCGTAAAAAAGACACAACGCGCGCGCGGCCGGGAAACGGGGCCGACTCAATTGATGTGCCTGACCCGTCTTGGCCGGGAACGAGAAGCGACCATCTCCACGCGCCCCCGCTCCGAAATCATCAGATTCATCATCCAACTGACGAGGCTGATCCACACGGCTCCTCCCACCGCCGACCAGGCTCCGTCCACGTGAAACCCCGTGACGAAGACGGAAACCATACTCAACAAGAATGCATTGATCGCGATCATAAACAAGCCAAGCGTCACGATGATGAACGGGGCCGAGAGGACATACAGGAGAGGCCGCACCACGGCATTCAGCAACGCCAGCACCAGCACCCCGACCGTCCCCGCGGCCACGGAATCAATGGTAATGCCCGCCATCACCAAGCTTGCAACCAGCACGGCAACGCCCGTGACAAAGAAACGAAGAACGGCTCCCCTCATACAAACATCCCGGTCATGATCCCGACTGTTCGACAACCGTGACATCAACGGACTGCTGCCGTCTTGTCGTTTTATCATTGGGATCATAATCGGCCACAAATTCTTCCGTGACGCCTTGAGCCGACACGGCCACGGTCGAGCCGGCATTTTCATTGTGCATATGCAGAAAAATTTCGTAATAGCCGCCGTCGTTCGTCTTGCCTGACGCCGCATGCCCCCCCTTGACTCTGGGCGCAACCTGAACCGCGACACCTGACAATCCCTTGCCCGACGAATCGCGGACATACCCAAACACCGTGAATCCATGTTCCATGTTGGAACGGACAAAGACGGGGCGCGGCGTCCCGGCTTCGGGGTCTTTCAGCGTGGACAAATAGGTCGCAAGACTCAACACCTCTTCATCCGTCATCAAATCTTTATATTTGTCCGGCATCCGGCCCTTTTTATGTTCTTTCTCAAACCCCTCCGCGTACAAATACGTGGGGTCAAGGATTTTTTTCCCGATATCGTCTATGGTCAACAAACTGCCGATGTTGTCCAAAATCGGGCCCCGTTTTTTCACGCTCCCTTTGCCCCCGATTTTATGGCAGTTATAACATTCATACAAATCATAGACCTCGGCCCCCCGTTCCACCACCGTCAACTCTCCGGCGTCCAACGGCGGCACAGGACTCATCTGTTGGCCGGCGCCGTGTTCCCCCACGGGAGCGAACAGGGCGAGCCGCGCCATGACCGTGTTTGAATGATCCTGGAGCGTCTTGACCCGCTGCAGCAAATGGGCAACTTCTCTCCCGTCGGCCAATGCCTTTTCTCGTTTCCGTTTGAGAATTTTTTCGATTTTCCCCTTTTCCACCGCAGGATCGTATTGAGGCAAAAGCGACGCGCCCGCGATATAGATGACGGAAAGCACAATGTAGAACCCAGCCAGCGCCGCCCCGGCGGGCCACCCCGACAGCCTGGCCATGGGGGGGGCATCCAGAAGCAGAAACACCAGCAGGCCCAACACCACGTACACCATAAACATGACCTGAAACACATGAGGGAAGCCAAGGGCTCCGCTCCCAATCCAGGTCACGGCGGCCAGCACGGCTGCAAGACTGATTTTTTTCATGACACGACGACACGGCATTGGAGGTCATCATGGTCGGACGGTCTGCATCGTCATCTCACACAAGAACGGACGCAAAGCCCCATCGTTGGCCGTGGAAGGAAAGAGACATCCACTGGAACAATCCAAGGACATCCTAGCAGGGCCGCCCACTGCATCACAAGCATTGATGGCGTTCACGCACCGCTTCAAGGATATTCCGGCGCCGAAGATACGGGAAGCCAACGCCGCATTTTCAGGAACGCCAGGGCGGTCACGGGCAGATAGATCAAACACCCCACCATGCCCAGCAAATATTCGCCGATCCAGAACGTCACGAGTAAACTAAACAGCAGCACGCCATAATACAACCCGCAGCCCAGCAGGACTTCCCAAGCGGGGATGGTGCGGGGAAGCTCGGGCAAGAATCCCGTGCGCCGGTCAAGAAACCGGTACCCCGCCATCGCCAGCAATCCAACCACAAACCATCCCGCAAAATTAGCCAGGGGGACGCCAAAATACACACCGGGATCGGGATACCCGTAAATGTGCCCCAAAAACCATCGCCCCCCTTGCAGCGTCACCGGATCAATCACAACATCGAGAAACATGAACAACAAACAGGTCAGGCCGATCACGGGCCAGGAGAGCGGCTTCCGTACCAGTAACTGCCGGCCCGACGGGTGCGAAGAGGGTTGATCGGGCAGGACAAACCACAGGGCCAGGCAATAACTCGCGTACAATAAAAAGGTGAAAGACAACGAATCCATGAACGGAATATTCGCAAGATACAACTCCTCGCCCACGGTCGAAGCCGTGTAGTAATAGTCGCCGAAGGGGAATCCAACGCGGGTTGAGGCAAATTCACAGGCAAACGCGACGACCCACGTGATCCCGAACATCGCGCCGGTGCGCTTCCATCCCAACAACCGCGCCGCGATGACCACCGAAACGCCCAAAAAGAAAAAGACATAGGGCCGGAGCAGGATGGTCTTGACCAACAGAACGGGAACGTCCATGAGCGTGTTCATGCATCACCCCGCGCATAGCCATGATCCCGAAACCACGTCACCGCTTTTTCCAACGCCGTCTCCACCGGCGTCTGCGGCAGCCCCAGTTCCCGAACGGCTTTGGCGCAATCATAATGCATCATGTACTTCGCCATGCGAACCCCCTCAAGCGGAATGCGGGGGGGGCGATGCGTCACGTAATCCGCCAGCCACGTGTTGAGATGGGCCATGGGCAGCACCAGGCCGCGCGGCAATTTCAGCGTCGGCGCCCGGACGCCCGTCAAGACGCTCAAAATCTCAAACACTTCTTTCAGCGTCAGATTGCGACAACCGAGAATATACCGCTCGCCAACCCGTCCACGCGCCATGGCTTGCAGGTGACCGGCGGCCACGTCATCCACGTCAATGAGATTCATGCCGGTTTCAAGATAGGCCACCATTCGTTTTTTCATAAAATCCACGATAATTTGGCCGGTCGGAGTCGGTTTCACGTCACCCACGCCCACCGGAGCCGAGGGATTCACAATCACAACGGGCAACCCCGCCGCCGCCGACTGCATGACGGCCTGTTCGGCAAAATACTTTGAGCGTTTATAATCCCCCGCCATCCGGGCCAATGAGACCGGCGTCTCTTCGGTGCCCGCTCCGCCGCCGTCGGGCAAGCCAATCGCCCCAATCGTACTCGTGTACACGATACGTTCAACGCCCGCCTCCCCCGCCGCCGCCATGATGGCCCTGGTGCCCTCGACGTTCACCCTGTAGAAGACGGAGGGATCGCGCGCCCACAAGGCATAGTTCGCCGCCACGTGGTACAACTGCCGGCAGCCGGTAAGCGCCGACCGAAGCGAAACGGCATCGCATAAATCGCCGGGCACGGTTTCAATCGCCAGGCCATCCAGCGCGCGCCTGTCCGCACCGGGGCGAACCAGGCCCCGCACCTCCGTCCCGGCTTGTAGCAACGCGCGAGCCACGGCGGACCCGATAAAACCCGTAACCCCTGTGACCAGGACTTTCATCACGAGGAATGGACACGCAATGCAGGTTTCGCTTTTGTCATCCTGAATCCTTCGGCGGCGCCGGGGACGGGCGCCATACGCAATCGGCTAAAGCCGCGGACGAGAAGAAAAATGGCAAATCAGGGAGCGATGACGTGCGCCGGACCGAATGAGGCGGCGGTTAATGGTTGCGGCTGACAATATACCGCGCAATCCCTCTCAACGGATCGGCGTTCTCATCAAAGCCGTCGAGTCGTCCAATAGCGCGGTCAATGCAATCCTGCGCCAGTTGTTGCGCGCCCTCAAGGCCATACACCGAGGGATACGTCTGCTTGCCCCGTTCACCGTCCGTCTGGGCGTCTTTGCCCAATGCCTCGCGCGTGCCCGTCACGTCCAGCACGTCATCCGTAATTTGAAACGCCAGCCCAATGTCTTCGGCATACCCCGTCAGGCGCTCAAGCTGCGTCATGCCCGCACCGGATAACAGCGCGCCAACCCGCACGGCGGCACGAATCAGCTTTCCCGTTTTATGCGCGTGAATATTTTGCAACGCCGCCCAGGCCACCGGCTGATGTTCGGCCTGAATATCCAGCGCCTGCCCGCCCACCATGCCCGCATGACCGGCCCCCAACGCCAGTTCCGCGATAATCTGAACCTGACACCGGGAATCCACGTCCGTCACGAGATCGGCCCGGCTGCACCATTCAAACGCCATCGTCTGCAACCCGTCGCCCGCCAGAATCGCAAGCCCTTCCCCATAGACTTTGTGATTGGTGGCTTTCCCGCGGCGAAAATCATCGTTATCCATCGCCGGCAAGTCATCGTGAATCAGCGAATAGGTGTGAATAAACTCAAACGCACAGGCCACGGGCAGCACCGCGTCGGGCGGCGGCCCAATCGCCTCCGCCGCGGCAATCGTCAGGATGGGACGCAGGCGTTTGCCGCCGGCCTGCAAGCTGTACCGAATAGCCTCGTGCAAGACGGCCATGGCAGGTTGAGGATCGGGCAGATGCGCTTCCAGATATCGCTCAACGGTTTCCCGCTTCCGGTCAAGGTATTGCTCAATATCTGCGGACATGGAGGGCTTTGCTGGCACGATTTTCTCAAAGCGAAAACCTAACAAAGGCCCGTGGGAGTGTCAAACGAACAAACCGCGCCAGCCTCCGGCCCGCCTCCCGCGTTTCACTCCTCATTTGTCATGCCCCCGCTCCCCCCGCTATACTGCGTCCCCATGAGCATTCGGAAAGGCGCCGGTGAATGGCAATCACTCCTGCTGGGTCTTGAACCTGAACACTGCGGAGTCTGCCGACAAGTGCTGTCCCGTCGCACCACCCTGCTCAAAGGCGGATGGGAACGCTGCTCGGTGTGCCACCGATTCGTCCACTATGTGTGCCTCGCCGGCGGAAAAATCCCCTTCCTCAAACGCCGCCCCCGGGTGTGCCGCAGTTGCGAGCAGGGTGCTGGACAAGTTCAGGCCAAAGATTCGTGACAAACATTCCACACATAGTGAAATTTTCTGGAGGTCGTTCGTCCGGAATGATGCTCCTGGAGATGCTAAAACAAAAAGCATTGCAACCTGAAAGAGGCGATGTGATCGTGTTTAACAACACATCAGCCGAACACCCTGCTACTTATGAATTTACCAGAAAAATGAAAGCGTTGGCAGAGGGTACATATAACATTCCATTTTTCTGGATTGAATATCAGACTTATGAAGATTCGGGCAGGCACGGTTGGCAAAGAAATCACAGTTATAGATTAGTAAATGAATATCCACGTAGCGATAAAAACAAAAATGGCTATCGCCATAAAGGCGAAGCATTTGAAGAGATGATTTCCTTAAAAGGATTTTTGCCAAACGCGCAAAACAGAATTTGTACGCAGACGATGAAAATTTTTATTACTAATGCTTTTTTGGCCGACTGGCTGGCGCAAAAACAAGGCATTGAAAGACTTGGGCATCACGGTGGAACAACAAGAATAAGCGATGCGGATGTCATTCGTAGCCATAGGGCAGGCCAAGGAACAACCCCTGATCAAATACTTTTAGAAAAAAGGGCATTTGTCAGAAAAAACAATTTTGTTAGAGAGCCGGCATTATGGCGAAACTTTACCCATAGCGAATTGTGTTACAACAATGAGACCACAAAAGATGCCGTAATCGGCGATAAGGGACAACTGTTTGGCGACATGGCTATTACATATATCTCCTGTCTGGGCATTCGAAAAGACGAGGAAACAAGAGTAGAAAAAATAAAAGCCAGGATTGATGCAGCGAAACATGAAAAAGGCAAGTCGTTGTTTAATCAGCCGCCAAGAGAACAAATCATGGCACCGTTGATAGAAAATAATATCTCAAAACAAGATGTAATCGATTTTTGGAAAAAGCAAACTTTTGATTTGGACTTGCCCGATACCGGGCTTTTTTCTAATTGCGTGTATTGCCCATTAAAAGGCAAAAGGAAATTGTTGCAAATTGCCACGCAAGAATTATCTGAAGATACGCAAACTGAAATAACTCCCGCTTCTATTGACTGGTGGATAGCCATGGAAAAGAAATATAACCGTAACTTGAAGGAAGAGAAACGGACCATCACTTCAGAAAAAGACATTGCTTATATTGGTTTTTTCGGCGCAACAAATAAACTAGTCTATCGGGAAATCAAAGAACAGGCAAAATTAAATAATTCGAGCATGACAGAAAATATACAAGCTGAGTGCTTAGTAGACGAGGACTATGTTCTGTGTAATTGTACGGACTAGCAAGGAACCTGCATGTCAGAATTATATTTCAGGCTTGGAAAAATCGAAGGCTTCACTGCCAGCAACCTAGCGGACAAAAAAGTGGGATATGCAACCCCGATCAGGGAATTATTGCAAAATAGCTTAGACGCTTCTCGTGAAGCCAAAAACCGACAATGTGCAATAAATATACACATTGAAACAATCTCTAAATCTCAAATACCGCATATCAGTGATTATGAACAAACATTAAAAAAAGCCATCCAAACACAAAAGCAGACAAATAGTTTCAATGCTAACGCACAACGAGTAGTTGCTGGTATCAATGAAACATTGCAACAACAAAACATTACAATCTTACTGTTTTCTGACAATGGCACAGGCATGCCACCAAAACAGATAAACGCCATTTTTGATGAGCGGAGCGTCAAAGGCGATGAGGGATCCGGTGGTTCTTTTGGTGTAGGCCATTTATCCGGTTATTCGCTCTCATCGCTTCGCTATGTGCTATATGCCACTAAGTATAAAGACGACAATGGTAACGCAAAAACACTATTCACGGGATCACCAATTTTGGCCGGGCACACAGGTGATGGAGACAAGGCGGATAGAGGCAACAGTGGCAGAATTTTAGCGGAGGTGCCTAAAAACGAAAAAGCCCCGGAGTTTGTTTATCCTGAAAGTTTTCCTCAATTTATCAGGCCTAAAATGGAGAGGCTTGATAGGGGCACAATGGTTGCCATATTAGGCTTGCTAGAAGATTGGGATGAGGATGCTGAATACGCTATTGCTAGCAACTTTTTTTATGCTATTGCCCATTATGCACTAAATATCACTATCCACAAAAATGGGCATCAAAGAGAAATTTCTTATGAGGACGTTGAACGGTTGATTGCAAACAAAAAGGAGGGTCAGCGTACAACAGGAGAAGGCATATTATCCGGCAGGGCAGTTCATCAAGCATGGCAGGCTGTTGTGGAAAGCAAAAAGGGTAACGTTCGGAATAAAATTAAAATCATAAAGCTTAAAAACTCCGACAACGTTCATGTTTTCATTAAAAATGATAACATCACAAATTCAGTTGTTGTTCTGGTTAGAAACGGTATGGTAATTGCTCGGCACGACTCTATGTTATCTCGTGACATAGATGGATTAAGAAAAGACCCAGGTTTTGAACCGTTCGCAGCGGTGATAGATGTTGATCAAACAGATGCTCCGAAATTATTTGCCTTAGTCAAAGGAGCAGAGAATCCCTACCATAACAAACTGGTTAAAAACAGGCTGAACAAGCAAGAAGAGAAAGAACTGAAAGATTTGTTTGCGGAATTAAGCAAAGAAATGAAAAAGCATTTGACTGAAATAAAACGAGACTCTTTTGATTTACCGTTATTTCCAGTGCCTGATAAAGCCGAACCAAAAGGTGGTGGTGGTAAAAGAAGAGCAAGCGGACAACATGAGAAAGCAAACCCAACGCCACCAAGCAAAAAACCACCCAAACCCAAAAAGCCGGAACCCGGAAAAGGCAAAAAAAGACCAAGGCCAATTGTCATCAGTCGAAACCTGGAGTCAAAAAATGCCGCTCGATACACAGACGAAGGAGACAAATGGAAGGTGCAATTAAGAGTTATTCCCAAAAACCAAGAAGATCCAAAAGATGAGGTTTATTTATCAATGTGTTTAGCCGAAGACAACGACAACGAAGAAACAAAACATTACCTTGATTTTAGGGCAGTTACAATAAATGGAAAAGCAATGGAAATACCTGACTTTGTTGCTGTAGAAAAAGATGGGAAACAGAGCAAGGAGCCCACCAATAAAAGTCAGGTTAAATTAGGGCAATTACGGCAAGCAAAGCCTTACAACATCATTGCCGAAGTCGAAAAGCCGGGTGAAATAACCGGAGATATGAAAGTGGCCCTACAGCCAATTTTAGGGCTGAAACAACAAAAAAAGACTGAAGAGTAAAAATTGTGCCAGATAAATTAGTATTGGATTTTCCTGTTTTACAGCAAGAAGGATGTGATTTTTTTGAGGAGGTTTCTTATGAAGTTAAAGCTGAGCAAACTTCCGGAAAATTAAAAATAGCCCATACAATCAAGGGGCAATCATTTATCAGGCAACTGATAGAAAATGGCGATGCCGAATTTTCTGTTTTATTGATTTACAGGGATAGCTCTGAACGCCAAAGCCATGCGTGCAAGGCCGATAATATAAATGATGATGAAATCGTCGCCACACAAATCATACCCATGGATTTTTCTTACGCCCCTGAAATACTCCCAAGCATTATTCTTACAAAAGGAAGGAAGATTGCAGTGGAAAAGTCGTCAGGTTTGACCGATTTTTGGGGGCAAGGTGAATACCTTGATATACCGAAATATTCTCGCATTGCGCTAGGTCAAAAATTAAAATTTACCAGCGGTGATATATCAAATTTAATGAATGTGAAACCCGATGAAAAACTTCGCGACGGAGAGATGAAGGTTGTTGTTAATGAAAATGCAGGGGAAGGCGAAACACCTGTTTCTTTGTTATGCGGAAAAGATGTCTATGATGAACTAAACCAAATCAAAAAGGCAGAGCCGCCTAGCGATGCGCGTGGGTCAATGAGGAGTGCAATTGTTACCTCGGCCTTGTGTGCTGTATACGCGCACATGCACGCACACCTGCAAAAACGGAAATTGATAGATGAAGCTTACCCAATAAGTGGTGTGCTGGCAGCACATTTAGAAATGTTGGAAGAGAAAACAGATGAAAGCTGGGAAAACGACGAATTCAGCCCAAGTTTAACTGCTACAAAAATGTGGCCTTACGCCATAAAAGCACTCTATAGCGAAGTAGATTATGACTGAATACAAAAGATTTGATGAGACGGTTTGGCTAAAGTTTGGCCAAGCCCTTCTGCCACCTCAGGAAGAAAAAGGTTCAGAGAAACAAAAAGAATTTTTGGAACTTTGCAAGTCTGGAAAAACTTCTTTGTTAAGCTACATTGATGATCATTTACTGTCTCATGAAGACAGTATTATTGGTAATGACCTTATTGTTTTTGAATATCGGTTTACTGAAAGAGAGTTCCTCTACCCACCCAAAGATACCCAACGACATCTTTGGAATATATTCAGGGAAGTCCCTGATGAAATAACGTCTTGTTGTGGTTTTTGGGGGCATACGATCATTGATATGATTAAGGGCGACTATATTAAACCTGAATACCTGGCATCAGACCTAAACGGCGTTACCAAAACTGGCGTTTATGTTATTGATACGGCTCTAAAATCTGGTGATGATAAAAAAATAGATGACTGCGTTCGAAGAATTTTACGATCCATGTGTAATCCAGCACCGAGAGGCAAAAGAATTTTATTTAACGACTTTTATTTGGGTAAAGCGTATTGGCGTTGGCATTGGTCACAAAAAATGTCCGAGGTTGAATCTATTGATTTGGGATTCGACCAAATATTAGAAATTTTAAACGAAAGCTATTATGGAGAGTTTTCAGCAAAAATGCACACGGGGAAAAGCTATATTGGCTCTGAAAATGTGCTTGGTGGACTTTTGCTATATTTGAAACAAGCTAACAAGAAAAAAATCACCAATGAACAATTAAGAAAAATTATTGATAAGATATCTTTTCTAAGCGTATGGAAAGCGATTGAAATACAAGAGCCAACTCTTAATCAAAAAGAAATACAACAAATATCAAAGAATATCGAAAAGCTACTAGAAAGCGAGGAGGACGCATAAGGTAAGACGGCCCGTTGAGTACTGTCTAGGTGCAGACCACCATTTTGTCAATTCCAGCGAATACCCGCTCGATCACAGAATCACAGAAGGAGACCCGAACATGAAAAACGTGGACCTGTCGGTCGCAGGAAATATCCTGACCATTAAGGTTGACCTTGTAAAAGAATTCGGCCCTTCTGCCTCGGGCAAGACAACGATTATCGCCACAACGGAAGGAAATGTGTCAGTTCCAGGCAGGGACGAGAAGATCGGGCTAAATATCTACAAAAAGAAATAACGCTCCGCCATTACGCGACCCGGCCTTCCTCCCGCAGCACTTGAGCGGTCCAGGACGTCCCGGATCGCGTTAAGTCGGCGGGGGTGCCTTCTGCCACAATCTCGCCGCCGCGGTCGCCGCCATCCGGGCCTAAATCCACGATCCAGTCCGCGTTGCGGATGACGTCCACGTTGTGTTCAATCACGATCACGGTATTTCCGTTTTCCACCAGCCGGTTCAGCACGTCGAGCAGGCGCTGCACGTCCGCGAAATGCAAACCGGTCGTCGGCTCGTCTAAAATATACAGGGTGCGCCCCGTGGGTCGGCGGGACAGTTCGCGGCTCAACTTCACGCGCTGGGCCTCGCCCCCGGACAACGTCGTGGCGGATTGTCCCAGTTTGACGTAGTGCAGGCCCACGTCGGCCAGCGTCTGCAATTTATTTTTGATTGACGGGATATGCGTGAAAAATTCCAACGCCTCCGCCACCGTCATGTTCAGGACTTCCGCGATATTGTGGCTTTTGTGCCGGACGTCCAGGGTTTCACGATTGTACCGCTGCCCCTTGCACACTTCGCAGGTGACGTAGACGTCCGGCAAAAAATGCATTTCAATAGTGATGAGGCCGTCGCCCTGGCACGCCTCGCACCGTCCGCCTTTGACGTTAAAGCTGTAGCGGCCGGGCTTATAGCCGCGGACTCTGGATTCCGGCAGCCCGGCAAACAAATCCCGAATAAAGGTGAACAGCCCCGTGTACGTGGCGGGATTGGATCGCGGCGTCCGGCCAATCGGCGATTGATCAATATCAACCACCTTGTCCAGGGCCTGCGCCCCTTTCAACGCCCGGCAGCCTTCAGGCGCGGGGTTGTCATGATGCAGCCGCTGCATCAGCGACGGGAACAACACCTCCAGCACCAGGGTGCTCTTCCCCGACCCGGACACGCCGGTCACGCACGTGAGCAGTCCCAGCGGAACCTTGACGTTCACGGATTTGAGATTGTGCTTGCCGGCCCCGACGATGGACAGAAACCCTTTGGGCCGGCGGACCCGCTCCGGCAGGGCGACCCGCTTGTCCCCTCGCAAATACTGCCCGGTCAGCGAGTCGGGACGGTTCATTATTTCCGCCAGCGAGCCTTGCACCACGACGTGCCCGCCATGCACGCCGGCGCCCGGGCCCATGTCCACGATATGATCGGCGGCGCGCATGGTTTCGGCGTCGTGTTCCACGACCAGCACGGTGTTGCCCATGTCGCGAAGCCGCAGCAGGGTTTGCAGCAACCGGCGATTATCCCGTTGATGCAGGCCGATGCTCGGCTCATCGAGAATGTACAGCACCCCCACCAGGCCCGACCCGATTTGCGTGGCCAGCCGAATGCGCTGCCCTTCCCCGCCCGACAACGTCGCGGCCGCCCGGTCCAGCGTGAGATAGTCCAGCCCCACGTTGAGCAAAAACTCCAGCCGTTCCAGAATTTCCTTCAAGATGCGCTGGCCGATCACTCGTTCACGTTCGGTGAGTTCCAGCAACTCGAAAAAACTCGCCGCGTCGCGAATCGACAACCGGGTGACGTCCGCGATGGAATGCCCGCCGATTTTCACCGCCAGGCTTTCGGCCTTCAGCCGGGCGCCCCGGCACACCGGGCACATCCGGCTCTCGGCATATTCCTGTCCCTCCGGACACGCGGAGACCTCATAGCCGATGCCGTCGCACGCGGCACAGGCTCCATGCGGGCTGTTGAACGAAAAGACCCGCGGCGTCATTTCCGGATAACTCACGCCGCAATGGACGCAGGCCAGCTTTTCACTGTAGAGCGTCACGTCAGGCCCGTCTCCCAGAATCCCCACCAGGCCCGGCGTCAGCGTCAAAGCCGTCTCAACCGAATCCGCCAACCGCCGCCGCAGGGAGTCCTCGTCTTTCATCACCAAGCGGTCCACGACAATCTCAATCGTATGGTTCCGCTTTTTATCCGGCGTGACGGCTTCATCAAGGCCGACGATCGTGCCGTCAATCCTGGCCCGCACGTAGCCGGCGCGCCGGGCGTCGGCCAGTTCCTTGCGATATTCCCCTTTCCGCCCGCGCACGATCGGGGCCAGCACCTGCACCTTTGATCCGACCGGCAACGCCCCGATGGCGTCAACCATCTGCTGAACGGTCTGCGCCGTGATCGGCTGCCCGCAATTCACGCAAAACGGCCGCCCCGCTCTCGCAAACAACACGCGCAGGTAATCATAAATTTCCGTGACGGTCCCGACCGTGGACCGGGGGTTGTGGCTGGTACTTTTCTGCTCAATGGAAATGGCGGGAGACAGGCCCTCGATGGAATCAACGTCGGGCTTGCCCATCTGTTCCAAAAACTGGCGCGCGTAGGCGGATAACGATTCGACGTACCGCCGCTGGCCTTCGGCATAAATCGTGTCAAAGGCCAGCGACGACTTCCCGGACCCGCTTAACCCCGTGATCACGACCAACTGGTCGCGCGGGAGCCGCACGTCGAGGTTTTTCAGATTGTGCTCGCGGGCACCTTTGATATGAATACAGCGGCTCATGCGCGGCGAATCCGTCCGGTCACAGGATTCGCGGAGTATAGCACAGCCCGCCGGTGTCGTGCGGAACGGGCCGGGGTTCCCGTTTTTCACGCCCGTGTTCCATCCATTTGATTCTAAGCAGACGGTTCGTTACAATCAGAGAGCCGAGCGGATGAGCGGCAGGCTCGGGCTTATAAAGCAAGAAAAGGTGTTGTACCGGACTGGGAGGAGGAGGATAGTATGCGCAGACAGCCATTAATGGTCTTGGCCGCTTCAGTCGTGTTGCTATGTCCGTTGGCCGCCGCCGAAGCCCTGGCCAAAAAATACGAACTGACAAGAAACAACATACAAAAAGCGGAAGAGATCGACAGCGCGACCGTGTCCCTGTATGGCATCCGATTGGGTGCTTCTGAAATTGACGCCGTGGAAATGCTGGTCAATGAAAAAATTTCAGGGGTCAGGGCCGAGCAGGAAGGCGTCTTCATTTTGTTGTGGGATCAATCGAACCCCACCGGGGCCATGGCCGGCGTCCGGATTATGGATAGCCGCGTGAACCTGATTTTCATCAATAACCGCTTTGTCCATAAAACCCGCGGGCTGTTCCGCCGGGTGCTCACGGCCCAAAGCGCGAATGAAATCCGGGAATTGCTGGGCCCCGAAGACGTGGGCGATGAAAACGTCATGGGCGCCATGTTGCATTACCAGAATCAAGGATTTCTCGTGAACTACCTGGGGCGGGACATTAACGTCGAATTCGAACTGCCGTAACACCGCCGGTGTCTCATGCCGGGAACGTGAGGCGGGAATCCTCCCACCCCAGGCTCCCGGCTCCATTCTTCCATTTCCCGTCATGGAAGACCGCTTAGTCACCACACACAGGCTCGACGAAGAGCACAACACCGAAAGCTCCCTGCGTCCGCTCACCCTGGACGAATACATCGGCCAGGAGCGCATGAAGGAGTCGCTTCGGGTCTGCATCGAAGCCGCCACGCGACGGGGCGAGCCGCTCGACCACGCCATTTTTTACGGCCCGCCGGGACTGGGCAAAACGACCATCGCGCATATCATCGCCAAAACAATGGGCGGGACCATTCGCTCCACGTCCGGGCTTGTGCTCAACCATGCCGGAGACCTCGCCGCGATTTTGACGAATCTCCAGGCCCACGACGTGTTGTTTATAGACGAAATTCACAGCCTTCCCACCGCGGTCGAAGAAGCGTTGTATCCGGCCATGGAAGATTTTCAAATTGATCTGATCATCGGCCAGGGACCGGCCGCCCGCACCATGAAACTGCCTCTTCCGCCGTTCACCCTGGTCGGCGCGACCACCAAAGCAGGGTCGCTGACGTCCCCGCTTCGTGAACGGTTCGGGCTGGTGTACCGGCTTGATTTTTATACGCCGGAAGAACTGGAAATCATCGTGAACCGCTCGGCGGGTTTGCTGAACGTGGTCATTGAACCCCAGGGCGCGGCGGAAATCGGCAAACGCGCGCGGGGGACGCCGCGCATCGCCAACCGGCTGGTCAAACGGGTCCGGGATTTTGCCGACGTCAAAGCCAAAGGCGTCATCACCCAGACGGTGGCCCGTGACGCGCTACAATGGCTGGGCGTGGACGACGCGGGACTGGACGACATGGATCGAAAAATCCTGCTGACCATTCTGGAAAAATTCAACGGCGGGCCGGTCGGTGTGGAAGCCCTGGCCGCCGCCGTGCAGGACGAAAAATCCACGCTTGAAGACGTGTACGAACCCTTCCTCCTCCAATCCGGCTATCTGGACCGCACAGCCCGAGGCCGCCAGATCACCGACAAAGCCCTCAAGCATTTTGGCCGGGGCAAAGGGAAGGGTCTGTTTGGGTAAGCATTGTAATGATCAGGTCAAACATTAGATGACGGCAACGCACAAACAACGTTCGGAAATTTGCAACGAGTGTGGGGTATGCCTGTCCCCGGGAACAGGTTTTTTTGTCAATAGAGTTGTCGATTTGAATGGCAAATCAACACGAAAAGAAATGGGGAAACCGTTTCCAGATGGTGATTACATGTGCGCGATCTGTGATGAGGAGATTCGCGGGGATGCAAAACCATGAAACTGGAAATTCGAGAATCGCAGATCGAAGATATTTTTACCACTCAACTCGATGAGGTGCGACGTGCTTTGTCTATACGCGATAACATTTCTTTGATAAGCAGGCAAAAAATTCTGCCATCTGGGAACAAAATTGATTTGCTGTTTTTGTCTTCCACCAACCTGCTTTTGTTGGAATTGAAGGCCGTCAGGAGTGAAATTAAATTTTGTGAACAGGTTGCTGACTATCGGGAAGAATTACTTGATCTGCAAAAGAAGGAAGCGGTTCCCAATTTGCCAATCAAAACTTTTTTGGTTTGCCCTGATTTTCTGGAAAAACATAAAGTTCTGTGTCGTAAAAATGAAATAATCCCAATTCAATTTTCGCCCTATGAGTTTTTGAAAAATTATTACTTCAAAGTCAAAGCAATCGCAAAATTCGTCAATCTGAAGCCTTCCAATCACGGGTTATGGAATCTGCATTTGCTAAATCGAATAATATATTCGGTGACGGCGGATATAACAACTAGTGAGTTGTTACGAAAAACTCACTTATCAAAAAGCACTATATCGAGTTATGTCAGATTATCCACGGAACTCGGGCTGACGAATGAAAACTCAAAAATCAGTTTGACGAATTTGGGAGAAAGGTATGTTAGAAACAGAAATCAATCTGCGCCGGTAGAGTATATATGCGATGAGCAAACGAATATTTTGCGAGAACATATTGTTAGAAATCCTTTCAGTAGCCCTGCAATCTACGGCATATATTTGGCGGTTGAAACCATTTTTGCTTTATCCAAAAATTACTATCCGGTTCCATTGAAGGAGGCAACAAAATATTTTTGTCTTTTGTCAGGAAAGAGAAGCGAATGGAACGCCAAAGCATCCCATGATGCGTTTGTCATGTATTCTAATTATGGCGTCGTTTTGGGACTTGTAGCCAAAGTGGGAAGAGAATCCTACATCACTCCAAGCGGTATAAAATTCATGCTACTCTTAGAGTTGAATAAATCAATACTTTTTGCCAATTCTTTATAAGTCGAACAAATTGTTGGATTACGCTATGCTCATTTGTCCTGCATGGCACATGGACACACGTTCAGCAGTTCTGATGTCTGAAATTCAAGACGGCACATTGGACAATCAAACCATCTTTTGCCGCCTGCCTTGTCAACAAAGACCTGCACTTGGCAGGAGAGCGACGCCTTGCATGTTGATCTTGAGCAATATCATTAAGGAGCCGGCATGACGGCCTACCACGTCAAACGTCCGTTACGACGACCCGCGATTCATCCGGGCGAAGTTCTGCGCGAGGATATTCTGCCCGCATCAGGCCTGTCGGTCAGCGAAACGGCAAAACGGCTTGGGGTTTCGCGCCAGCAGGTTCACCGGATTCTCGCCTGCACGCATCCGGTCACGGTGGAGATGGCGCTGCGAATCGGCAAACTGGTCGGCAATGGCCCCGGTCTCTGGCTGAAGATGCAACAGAACCATGCTCTCCGGTCCGCGGAACAGGGGTTGAAACATGAACTCCGAAAAATAACGCGGGTGAAAGCGCCGGCAATGAGTCCGGCGCCTCATTAACCGGATGAAGAACAACGAAAACCAGCATGAATGAAATCATCCTGTACGTTCCGGCCTGACGCCGATTCTTCGAAAAACAGGTCTTGCGCCCTAGTCTCGCGTACCCTCCCGCTCCCTCCATTCCTTGACAAATCCGCCGGGCTGGTGCTACCCCCTGACCATGGTGCAATCCATGGGAAATACCGTCGGCGCTCCCGCCGGCAAGGCCGTGTCGCAATGGTCCGGTACGCCTCGGGAACAGGCCGTGCAGCGCATGTTTACCGCGATCGCGGCACGGTATGACCTCAACAATTCGTTGCTTAGTTTCGGATTCCATCACCGATGGAAAGCGGTCGCCATGCGTGAAGTTCCCGCCCACACGCATGGGCGGGGGCTGGACCTGGGCACGGGAACGGGTGATCTCGCCCTGCTGCTGCATCAACGGATGGGGGAGCAAGGCCGGACCGTGGCGATGGATTTGAACGTGGCCATGTTGAAGGTCGGCGCCGGGAAGATCGCTCGCCGGGGACTGTCCGGCCGTATCGCGTGTGTTCGAGTGAACGCGGAACAGATCGTCTTCCAGGATGACACCTTTGACGCGGTGACCGCGGGATTCTGTATTCGCAACGTCGGAGACCGGCCGCGGGCCTTTCATGAAATTCACCGCGTGCTCAAACCGGGCGGCCGTTTTGTGTGTCTTGAATTTTCCCGGCCCGTGGCGGCCTGGCTTCGGCGCCTCTATGATTGGTACTCGTTTCGCGTCCTTCCCAACATCGGCACCTGGGTGGCCAAAGATCACACCGAGGTCTATCACTATCTGCCTGAATCCATTCGAACCTTTCCCGATCAGGAACAACTCGCCGCCATGCTGCGCGACGCCGGCTTTGCCCGGGTGGCCTATCGCAATCTCACCGGCGGGATCGTGGCCATTCACGTGGCCGTCAAGTAAGGGCGTATGGATTCCGTCCTCTATGTGTTTCTGCCGTGCAAAAAGGTCTATCCGACCGGCATTACGTACCTGGCCGACTTCATCCACCGGCGCCGACCGGACGTGCGTCAGCGGATTCTGGATCTGTCGCTTGTGCCGCGTGCCGACCGGCCTCACACGCTGCGCGAGACCGCGAAACACTTCAAGCCCGCACTCGTGTGTTTTTCGTGGCGCGACATTCAAATCTTTTCGCCCCACGAAGGCGATGCGTCGCTGGAGCAGGCGTTCAACTTTTATTACGCGGCCAACCCCCTGAAGCGCGTCGCGGCCTCCTGGCACGGCCTGAAAAATCTCTACCGTTATTACCAGGACATCCGCCTGAACCTGTCATACCCGTGGCTCATGCACAAAGAATTTCCCGGCGCGCGGATCATGGTCGGCGGCGGCGCCTTCACCGCGTTTGCCGATCAACTGATTGACAAACTCCCCGAAGGCACGCTCGGCATTTTGGGCGAGGGCGAGGACGCGATTCTGAAAGTCCTGAACGAGGAGCCGCTTGCCGGCGAGCGGTTTATCGTCAAAGAAGACGGCCGCGTCACCAAAGGCTCGCAGCAGAGGACGGCCCTGCTGGATTCACTGACCGTCAACCTGCCGTATCTGACATCCATTTTTCCACAGTACACGGCATACGTGAACGACTGTATCGGCGTGCAAACCAAGCGGGGCTGTCCGTATGACTGCGCCTTTTGTCTGTATCCCTATATTGAGGGAAAGCGCGTCCGCTACCGCCCGGCTCACAACGTCGTGCGGGATATTGCGCAGTACTACCATCAATGGGGCGCGCGGCGCTTCTGGTTCACCGACGCGCAATTTATTACGGGGAAAGAGGCGTACCCGCAATGCACGGAAATCCTGGAACGGATTATTCGCGAGGGGCTGGAGATCACATGGTCGGGCTACGTGCGGACGTCGCTGATTTCCGCCGAGATGGCGACGCTCATGGTCAAATCCGGCGTGGGCGATCTGGAGGTCGCAATCACCGCGGGATCGCAGAAGGTGCTCAACAGCCTGCACATGGGCTTTAAACTCGAACACCTGTACGACGGCTGCCGCTATTTGAAAGAGGCGGGCTTTGCCGGGCGCGTGATCCTCAACTATTCGCTCAACTCTCCGGAGGAAACCGAAGAGACGCTTCTGCAAAGCATTGAGTCGTATAAAACGGTGGCCTCCATTCTCGGAGAAGACCGCGTGTTCCCGTTGATGTTCTTTCTCGGCGTGCAGCCGAATACGGATTTGGAACAACGGCTGTTGTCGGACGGCTATCTGTCGGCGGGGTACAATCCGTTGAGTCTCACGCCCTGGAACATCAAAAAACTGCTCTACAATCCCGCCCCGCTCAACACGCTGATTGCGAAAGCCTGCCTCACGGCCTGGAACAGGAAACACGGCAACCGCGACCCCCGTCACTGGACGGGCAGCTTGAGCCAAAGCGCCACGCAGGATCACGGCCACGCCTATGCCGATCAGAAGCTCACTCAAGGCATCGAGGCCAATTCTGGCCGGGACGCCCTGCTGACGCTTGAAAACCTGTTACAGTCCCGACGGGCGGCGAGAGAGAAATCCACGGCACAACCAGCCGGCGCGTCGCGCCTGTCTTAATGAAGGCGGAAGGGTCGGACCCCGGAGCCGGCGCGGAATGGGCAGGCGGGTCAATCGGTGATGGCAAACGTCATGGTGCCGATGGCATTGGGGGCGTAGAGGTCCTGGCCGGGGCTTTCAAAATAGAGCTTGATCAAATACCGGCCCGGTTTCCAGCCGCCTTCGGGTTTGAAGATTTCGAGATACCCGGCTTTTTCGTTCATTTCCATCAACAGGGCATCGGTGCCGACCATCTCTTCCGAAGCGGTGGCGCCATTCGGCATGTGGAACCACGCCGCCCGATACTGGGACGGCGCGTCAAGGGCCGACACGGCAAACACCAGATAGAATACTTCCGTCTCCGGGGAAAATTCCGACACGCCGGGATCCACCGGCTCCACGTAGGCATCGTCCGTCATCCACCCCTGCCGTCCGAACGTATCCCAAGGCGTTTTGATGTCGCGGGCCATGACAATCCATTTGAAGGCTGATTGCGGCCGCCGCCAATTTTGTTGATCCAAGGGCGGCAGTTTGGTTCCGGTCACCCTGTTGCCGTCGCTCTCATTTGTGGCGGGCTTGGGAAACAGCTTGATCACGCAAGGCATCTCACAATCCGATCCTTCGCTCTCCCCCGGTGACGGCGGCACACAGGCGAGCAGGAGGATGAGCAGACCGATGAGCAACCGGAACGGACGGCAGGCAAGAAATTCAGGAATATCATGGAAAGATGATGGCCGTTTCATGAGATGCCTCCCGCACTCCCGCATGAGCTTTCTCACTGTACCCCTCCCGGCGGCGCAAACGCAACGGAAGGGAGCGCACGCCCTAAGGCGGAGGGGCCGGCACTCGAGCGTCGGCCATGTCCTGACGACGACGCTCGACGATACGGTCGGCGATTTCCATCAACCGTTGCTCCAGGATGAGGCGAAGCTGACTGCCTTTGCGATAATCGGCTGGGGCCATGCAATGCACACGGTCGGCGTGCAGCATGAGGTCGTAACATTTCTTAAAAGACCGTCGGGTGGTATCGTCCGGATTGTACACGGCCACGGCCAGCCCGCCGTTCTTTTTGATGACGGTAAAACACGGCACGTCGGTCGGGCCGTCGCCCACGTAGATCATATGCGAAAAGGGCACCGGCCGTTTCTCTTCTGGCATATGGTCGTTCACGTCCTGTGCCACGTTCAGGAGGGCCTTGTTCACCCGAAACAAGTACTGGGTTTTTTGCGTGTGACTGATGGTGCGTTTGGGAAAACTAATGTGACCGTCCGTTTCCGCAAACTCGCATCCCCACATGGCTTTGGTCCACGTCGCAATCGCACTCCCGTCCAGAATCGCCTTCAGCCCGGAGCTGACCACGTAATGCTCAAGATGGACGTCCTGCTCCTGATATTTGGGCTGCTGCACCACGGCGTTCAATTCGCCGAAACACTCGGGCACGCCGGGGAAAAACGTCAGCCGCTCACCCATCCGTCGCAGGTCCTGATTGGACAGGGCGCGGATTTTTTCATCATCCAGCAGCCGCTTCATATAGGCGAGTTCATGGTCATAGCCTTCGTCGGCAATAAGCGCGGTGCAGCTTTCCCAGAACGGGCCGGGGTCAATCCGGGCGTGAGGCAGAATCGTTTGATCCTGCATGTACTCCGGACTCAAGGTGAGATCGAAATCGTACACGATGGCGATGGTATTGTGCGGTTCAGACATGAGGGAATGGGAAATACCGTTCTCTTGCCTCGCCATGCCTTGCGGCAGGCGACGGCGTCATGCAGTCGGGCTTGCCTGGAGAATGACGAACACGAAACCTGTTCAATCCTAAAAAATCGCCTTCACCAGTTCCTGAATGCTGCGGTGCATGTCGGCATCGTCGGTGATGGGCTGAATCACCGCGGCGTCGCACGCCCGCTCCGTGTCAACGCCCTGCCGAATCAGGGTTCCGGCGTAAATGAGCAGCCGCGTGCTCACGCCTTCTTCAAGCCCGTGGTTGCGCAAATTCCGCACCTTGCCGCCGAGCTTCACGAGCTTGTGCGCCACGTCTTCGGAGACGCCCGCCTCATGCCGAATGATAGTGGTTTCAATCACGGGGGGCGGATACGTGAATTCAAGGGCCATAAAACGCTGCTTCGTGCTTTGCTTTAATTCTTTCAGCACACTCTGATAGCCGGGGTTGTAGGAAATCACGAGCATAAAGTCATCAACCGCTTCGATAATCTGTCCGCGTTTTTCAATGGGCAGGAAGCGGCGGTCGTCGCTCAAGGGATGCACAATCACCGTCGTGTCTTTTCTGGCTTCGACGATTTCATCCAGATAAACGATGGCCCCATGCTTCACCCCCAGGGTCAGGGGGCCGTCAATCCACACGGTTTCTTCGCCCTTGAGGAGATACCGGCCAACCAGATCCAGCGCGGTCAAATCCTCATGGCAGGCGACCGTAATAAGCGGACGCCCCAGCCGGTACGCCATATGCTGCACAAAGCGAGTCTTCCCGCAACCGGTCGGGCCTTTCAACATCACCGGCAGATGATTGCGGGCCGCAATGTTGACAAGCCCGATTTCGCCGTTGACCTCTTCATAAAACGGCTCGTTGTGTATCCGATACTGTTCGATATTGACTTCGTGTCCCTTCACGTGCGGCTGCGTCCTTCGTTCATGGATGAGGATCTCAATGGAACAATCGCCGGTAAATGGCGGCATTATACGTGGCCGGCCGGCGAGGGACAAGGCACGAATCCGCTCCGCGCCCCGATCCCATCAGGGCAAACGTGCCGCGCAATCGGTCTGGAGACCGGCGTCCTCCCATCCCCATCCATCGTGACCACGCACGTTCCGGGCCTTTGCTTGTCTCACTGAAAGAGGCCATGGTACCATTCATTGATATTGTGAAAACGGCCCATGGATGGTTTCCCGTGGAGAAGGGGCGTTGACAGGCCTCGACGCACGCTCCAGCCACGGTCATGATCCATTCGCGCCACGCCATCATCAGGATTGATTCTGGCATCACGCTCTCATGGCTCACCTCTCAGCCGAAGGTCCCATGCTCCGGACGCGTTCAGACACGCTGTCCCCTGCCGCCCTCCCGTCCGGTCCCGCGGATGATCTCCGGGAAGAGCGGCGGCGATGCCTCTTCGTCCGGAACGCGCTTCAAGCGGCAGGCATGTTCCCTCAACAGGCGGAGCCTTCATGGCGTGTCTCACCCGTGCCTTTTCCGTTGACCACGAGCGAGGTATCGTTCTTTCAGAACCTTGGCCCCCAACTCTGGTCGTTCTCCAAAGCCCTCAATCGCCTGTATCTCGACAGCCTCAAAGGCACACAACCCGTCTGGGTGCGCCACTATCTTGACCAGGGCAAGCCGGAAGCCCTGCTGGACTATGCCCGCATGAAGCGGTTTCGAGAGGCGAGTCCCCAAGTGATTCGCCCCGACATCATTCCGACCGAAACGGGTATGGCGATGACGGAACTCGACTCCATACCGGGAGGAATCGGGATCACGGGAAGTTTGGCCCACGCCTACGGAGCCTTGGGGGATTCGCTGCCCGGCGGCTCCAACGGGATGATTGAAGGTTTTGCCAAACTGTTTGACGGCCGATGCGGCGGGGAAACGGGATGCTGCGCCATCGTGGTGTCCGATGAAGCCGAGGATTACCGCAATGAAATGACCTGGGTGGCTTCTCAATTGCGCATGGGAGGCGTGGAAACCTGGTGTGTGCATCCCCGCGACCTTCGATTCACCGAAGACGCGCTGTTCATCGCGACCCCTGACGGGGAAAAACCCGTCTCGCGCATCTATCGCTTCTTTGAACTCTTTGATCTCAAAAACATTCCAAAGTCTGAATTGCTCATGTACAGCGCCAAAAAAGGGCGAGTGAGCGTGACGCCGCCGTATAAGCCCTGGATGGAAGAAAAGTCGGCCTTTGCGCTCCTGCATCATCCGTTGCTGGAGGGATTTTGGGCCGAGGCGCTCGGGGCGGACGACTTTCATGGTCTCTTACAGCTGATGCCCAGGACCTGGATCGTTGACCCTCGTCCGATTCCCCCATCCGGGGTGATCCCGAATCTCCGGCTTGAGGGCAAGGCCGTGTCCGACTGGCGGCAATTGGCTCACGCACGACAAAAACAACGGCAATTTGTGTTGAAGCCGTCGGGGTTTTCCGAACTGGCCTGGGGGGGGCGCGGGGTGCTCGTCGGACATGACCGTTCACAATCCGAATGGGCGGCGGGACTGGAGCACGCGATGGACTCCTTTGCCTCGACACCCTACGTTCTGCAAGAATTTCACAAGGGCCGACAATACACGATGACGTATTTCGATGAACACACGGAACACGTCGTGTCCATGGCCGGACGTGCCCGACTCTCCCCCTATTATTTTGTGTCCGGAGACGAGGTAACCCTCGGCGGAATCCTGGCCACGGTATGTCCAACGGATAAAAAAGTGATTCACGGCATGCGCGATGCCATCCTTGCACCGTGTTCACTGTCACCGGTGTCACAACAAGGCCGGTCGGCGGACTATCGGGAAGCCGCGGGTTGAATCCGGCCGGGCGGGCGGGAGATGGCATCGCACAAAACACAAGGGCCGCCAGGGAGCGGCCCGGCCGAATCCAACGTCACACGATGAACCGGCACCGTCTCATGCCGCCCCTCATCCATGCGTTCACCCCTAGTTGCGAGGAATGACATGATGGAAGATTGGAAACGGGTCTTGGCCGAGAGCACGACCAAACCCAAAGATTTAGCCAAACATTTGGGCGTGGATCCCAAAGAAATAGAGCACATCGTAGGCCCCTACCCCATGCGGATCACGCCCACGGTGATGAGCACGATCAAAGAAAAAGGGGATGCCATTTGGAAACAGGTTGTCCCGGACCCCGTTGAAATGGAGGACTTTGGCGCACCCGCCGATCCACTGGAAGAAGACACCGACAGTCCCGTGCCTCACCTGGTGCATCGCTATCCGGACCGCGTGCTGTTGATGGTCACCAATCAATGTCCGATCTACTGCCGGTTCTGTACTCGCAAGCGGCTGGTCGGCAAACCGGGCTTTTTGAAAAAAGGCGAATTGGATCAAGCCGTCGCCTATCTCCGCGAACACACGGAAGTGCGGGACGTCATTTTATCGGGGGGCGATCCCCTGTTGCTGCCCGATCACCTGATTGAACGCATTTTGAAAGCGCTGCGAACCATCCCTCATCTGGAACTCATCCGGTTCGGATCGCGCGTGCCCGGAACGCTGCCGCAGCGCATCACCCCCCAACTCTGCGACATTGTGAAACAGTATCACCCGATCTACATGAATTTGCATTTTAACCATCCCGACGAACTCACGCCGGAAGTCAAGGAAGCCTGCGGACGCCTGGCCGACGCCGGTGTGCCGCTTGGCGCGCAAACGGTGTTGCTGAAGGGCGTGAACGATGATCCGGAAATCATGAAACAGCTCATGCATCAACTGCTGCTGGCCCGCGTGAAGCCCTATTATCTGTATCAGGCCGACCTGACCAAGGGGACCAACCACTTCCGCACGACCGTGGAAACCGGATTGAAAATCATTCAGGCGCTCCAGGGGCATACCAGCGGCATGGCCATCCCCCATTTTGTCATTGATGCGCCTGGCGGCGGCGGAAAAATTCCGCTGTTACCCAATGAATACCTGCTGAATCTTGATGAAAACGGCGCCGTGCTGAAAAACTACGAAAACAAAACCTATCACTATCCGCAGCCCGACCAGGGCCGAACGCGGGCACTCCCCATGGTGGGCGCGTCCGCGCCCGGGGGGCTCTGTGGCAATGGGGCCATGGACGACTAACGATGGGCGCCGCGAAGGGAGGCATTCTGCCCGACCACGAGATCAGGCGCCTGATTCACGAGGGAGCCATCTCGGCGTCTTCCGAGATTGAGGATGGTCAGATTCAACCGGCCAGTCTGGATCTTCGTCTCGGCCACAAAGCCTACCGTCTGCGAAGCAGTTTTCATCCGGAACATTCTGATATCCACACTCGTTTGAACGTTCTCAATCTTTACAAATCCGATCATCTGGTCATGTATGAGATTGACCTCGCCCAAGGCGGCATCCTGGAAAAAGGTCATGTCTATCTGGTGCCTTTGTTAGAGACTCTGGCCTTGCCGAAAGACATTCGCGGACGGGCCAATCCCAAAAGCTCCACGGGTCGGCTGGATATATTCACCCGCATGATCACCGACCTCAACGTGGGTTTTGATGAAGTGCGGCGAGGCTATCATGGCCCGCTCTATCTGGAGATTGTCCCGCTCTCCTTTACCATTAACGTACAGACGGGCCTGGCGTTAAACCAACTTCGCCTGGTCAAAGGTCACTCGACGGTCGCAGACACTCAACTGTTGAAGCTTCATAGCCGGGAAAGTTTGCTGTACGACAATAACGAGGGCAATATCCCTTTGGCGCCCAGGGATATTCGTGTGGATAAAGGGATGTTTTTACGAATTGATTTACAGGGGAACGGCGGTCACAACCCCATCGTGGGCTATCGAGCCAAAAAAAACAGCCACGTGGTTGATCTCTCGAAAACCGGATATTACGCGGCTCAGGATTTTTGGGAACCGATTTATCGGCATACCAATGATTCGCTGGTTCTTGAACCGCAGGAATTTTATATTCTTGCGTCAAAAGAGCGCATTAAGGTATCAGCAGGGTATGCGACCGAGATGGTGGCGTATGAAGCGGCATGCGGTGAATTGCGCACCCACTACGCCGGATTCTTTGACCCGGGCTTTGGAGCCGGCAACGAATCGCGCAAAGGGACACAGGTCGTGCTGGAAGTCAGGCCGCATGACGTGCCGTTTCTGATTCACGACGGCCAAACGTTTTTCAAAGTCATGTATGAGAAAATGCTGGACGTGCCGGAACGCCTGTACGGGGCCGGAATCGGGTCCAGCTATCATCAGCAGGGGCTCACGTTGAGCAAACATTTTAAGTGGTAGGCATGGCACAGGAACCGGAACAGCACGCCAAAGACACGCCCGGTCAGTCCGACAAACCCGACGCATCAATGCGTCAGGTTCCCGGCGTTCCCGTGGGACGGCCGGGACCGGAAACCGAAGTGGACCAGGAAACGCACGAAGCCCTCCAAATGAACGTGGCCATGAAGATGGTCGGCTCGGCCATGGTCTTCATCGGGTTTATTCAGGTCTTCATGTCGGCCAGCACTGGTGCGGAGATTACGATCTTTCCCATGATCCTGTATTTTTCAGGTCTGGCCCTGTGGGCCTATTCGTCGGTGAAAATTCCCATGGTTCGGTACCTGGTGATTGCCTTTTCCATCGTCTGCGGGCTGGGATTCATCCACCTTGGCGAAGTGCTCTTCTGGCATAAATACGTCATTTACTGGGGCACGATTGCGATGGTGGTCTATTTTATGTTTCAGAATCCCATGAAAGCATCCAAGCCGTCGTAGCGGCATACCGAAGCAGGCGTCGAGTGACGCAGAAGGTCCTTCATCGCTGACGCTCACGCCTCTGACGCCGCCCACCATGCCCGTCTCAATCGCGATCATTATTCCCACTCTGAACGAAGAACGAGCCATCCCGCGGACGCTCCTCTCGCTTCGACAACTGCAACTGGATGACGTCATTCTCGTGGACGGAGGCAGCCGGGACCAGACGGTGGCCATTGCCCGGAGCCAGTTGCGCGGCCTCGGCCGGCAATCCGCAACGGTCATTGAATCGGACAGGGGACGAGCCCGACAAATGAACGCCGGCGCACGGGAGGCTCACGCCGACGTTCTGCTTTTTCTTCACGCGGATACGCGGCTTCCGCCGGAGACACGGTATGAAATCGAACGAGTCATGGCCAATCGCCAATACGTAGGGGGACGATTCGACGTGCGGTTCGAAGACGATCAAGGGTGGGCGTGGATGATCAGCCGCATGATCAATTGGCGGTCGCGATGGTCGGGCATCGCCACGGGCGACCAGGCTATTTTTGTTCGGCGCTCCGTCTTTGACGACCTTGACGGATTTGCGGACATTCCCCTGATGGAAGACATCGAGTTGATGCGGCGCCTCAAACGCGCGGGATCCATCGCAACCTTGCGCGCCACCGTCATCACGTCGTTTCGACGATGGGAGCGGCAAGGCGCCCTTCGCACCATTCTGCACATGTGGCTGCTTCGCTTGTTGTACTGGATCGGTCTGAACCCCAAAACCTTGCACCGCTTGTATGCCGCGATCCGGTAAGGCCTCACCGTCTCCCCGCCCCCGCCGCGCAACAAGCGGGAGTCCGCCTTCGGGCCCCGCGGAAGACGCGATTATTATTTTCGCCAGAGCGCCGGTGCCCGGAGCGGTCAAAACGCGCATGTGTCCTCCTCTGACACCGGATGAAGCGGCGACGCTGCATGGCAGTCTGGTCATGGATGCCGTGGAGCGCACCCGGTCACTTCGGGGCTTTGATATTTATGTCGCCTGCACGCCGGGCATGGAACATCCGTTTTTTCAAACGTTGGCGGCGCGGCATCGCATACGATTGTGCGACCAGGTGGGGGCCGACCTTGGACAGCGCATGGATCATGCCCTCACCAATGTTCTCAACCGCGGCTGCCGGTCTGCGCTGTTGGTGGGAACGGATATCCCCGCTCTGGCCCATCGTCATTATAGACAAGCCCAGGAGGCATTGCGGTCACACGACGTGGTGTTGGGTCCCACCGAAGACGGAGGCTACTATCTGGTGGGAATAACACGACCCCTTCCCGCACTGTTTGCCGGTATACCGTGGGCGACCGACCGTGTCTTCACCCAAAGCCTGGCACAAGCCGAACAATTGGGGCTTGCCGTCGGGCTGCTGAACCGCGAACGCGATATTGATACCTTTCACGACTTGCAAGCCTTTGTGCGCGACCAAACCGGGCCGGGTCAACAGACATTGACGACTCGAACGGGCAACGTGTTCCAGGCGTTAATCCAACGCTATGAACAACCGTCGTCCGGGTGACGGAAACGGGGCGAAGGAGGAAAGCGGATGGAACCAAAAGTCGCGCTCATCACCGGCGGCGCACGCGGCATCGGGAAAGGCATTGGCCTTGATCTGGCCGCACGCGGATGGGCGCTTGCCATCTGCTATCGAACCAGTGAACAGGATGCGGAAGCCGCCGCACGGGCCTTCAGGGAACGAGGAGGGCAAGGGCTTGCCATTCGCTGCGACGTGTCGGACCCCGCCGCCTGTCACGATCTGGTCAGGCAGGTTGAAGCGCAATGGGGAAAAATTGACGTCCTGGTGAACGGGGCGGGACCCTACCATCGGGTGAATTTATTCGACGAAACACCGGCAGGCTGGAACGACATGTTCACCAACAACCTCCATCCGATTTTTTATTTAGCCCGGGCCGCCGCACCTCGCATGAAAGAGCGGCGGTATGGCCGCATCATTACGTTCAGCATGGCCAACGCGGACAAGATGGAAGCCCAGCCCATGGTCACGGCACATTATATCGCCAAGGCGGGTATTCTGATCCTGACACGCACCCTGGCGAAACTGCTGGCCCCGGACGGGATTACGGTCAACGCGATTTCACCAGGCTTTATTGATTCGGGAAGCGCGCCGCCGGGAGAACTCGACGGCATGGCCAACAACATTCCCGCCGGGTACGTCGGGGCGGTGAACGATACCGTCTCGGCCGTCAGATATTTGTTATCCGATGAAGCCCGGTATGTGACGGGCGCGAACATTCACGTCAGCGGCGGATGGGGCATGTGACACAACGCTTGTCTCACGCGGGAATTCCATGGAGGCATTCCTTCCATTCCAACCCGAACACGTCCCCAAAATGCCGTGCGATTTGCTCACGGACTTTGTGAAGCTCACACGCTCTCCCCAGGACGACGGCCATGGACGTCACGCGACAGCCTTCGATGCCGCACGGCTGAATACCGCGAAACGGCGCAAGATTGACCGTGACATTTAACGCAAAGCCGTGCTGGGTCACTCCACGGGCAATCTTGACCCCCATGGCCGCAATTTTGGCCAACGCACCGTCGGCGCGCAGGGGATCCCGCACCCAGACTCCGGCCAGCTTTTCCACTCGAGACCCTGCAATCCCCCATTCCGCCAGCACGCGAATCACCACCTCTTCCAACATGCGCACGTACACTTTCGGGCCTGAACAGAAATTTTTGAGCATCACAATAGGATACCCCACGATCTGCCCAGGCCCGTGATAGGTCACCGAACCGCCGCGATCACTTTCCCTGACCGGAATATTGTGATGCGCGCGCGCGGCCGTCTGCCCCTTCCAATGCGCCGTCTTCGTCGTCCGGCCCAGCGTTAGCACCGGCTGATGTTCCAACACAACCAACGTATCCGGCCGCAGCTCCGCAAGCCGTTCATCACGAAGCCGCCATTGCAGCCGACGGGCCGCCTCGTATTCCATGAGCGGAATCGAGACCACCGCGCCGGCGCGCCTCGGACGAGACTGCTCCCGATGATTCATCACCGCCTGTTCAGCAGAAAACGGGACAGCATTCCATAACAAAGAATCGTCACACCGCATGGTCTTGCGCATCTTCCAGGAGCCTCCGGACGCCGGCCCGCCTGCCCATGACACCCCGTCGAGGTTTCGGTCGGACGAGGGAGCCGGCGAATCGTGGCCGCATACAACAACGGCGGAAGAAGGGTGACCTTCTTCCGCCGCATGTTCCCGCCAAGAGAGTCGTTATCGCTTTCTCTTTGCCGTTGATTTCTTTTTGGCCGGGGATTTCTTTTTCTTTGCAACCTTCTTCTTTGCTGCGACCTTCTTTTTCTTCTTTGCTGTCGCCAACAGTCTCACCCCCTTTCAGATATCTTCCAGTGTCATCGTCGGGTCACACATCACACATTGAGTTATGCAACAGTCCCGTGCTTCTTACTCTTTTAAAAAAAAATTTGCAATCGTTTTTTGTGCCAGAATTTTTTTAACACGATGATTGATCGGAAAAGCGAACGGTCTTCACGTCAAAAATTTTTGAGTCAACGCTTATCTCACACTTCAACCGAGTTTCTCTCCGGCGATTGACCGATACGCTTTGTCTTCTTGTCAGACGATGCCACGTCATCGTTCCGTTCCCGCACACATTGGACAAGAGAAGCCGATGAGCCGCCGGTTCGGGGCAAACCCGGGCCTCTCGATCTTTTGGAACAAACACGAGGAATGCGGGAAGACGGGACTGCCGGGAGTAGAATGTTCTACTCCCGGCAGTGTACCGCGAGAACGGAAGGGGACTACCTTCTGCGCTTGGCAGGAGCTTTCTTCTTTGCCGTCTTTTTCTTGGCGGGAGACTTTTTCTTTGCGGGTGATTTCTTCTTTGCTGCTTTTTTTCTAGCCTGGGCCATGGGGTCTCACCTCCTTCCAGGTTTGCGTGGATAATAATCAGACACGGAATGGTTCATCGACTCTCTCGACTGTTTTGCCGGCTCAACAACACCCAACCGGCGATCTATTGTGTGCATACGGCATCGTTCAGAGGTTTGCCTGCCGCTCAACACTCTCAAACGTATTGGGGGCGACTTTCTTAAAACGGGGATCTCGTTTGAGGGATGTCGCAATGGACGTCACCGGAGTTTTTCCCCGGATTTGCATCCCCCCCTCGATGAGACGCTGACACAACTCCTTTGCATGCATCGGCCGCTGTGTGCCCCGCAAAATGACGAAAGACCCATCTGTGACGCTCATGCCGACGTACTTGCTTCGTCCCAGAAGAATTTCCTTGGACTGATCCGTGACATCCGTGACAGGAACCGGGGGTTCACCGGTTTCATCCGAAAGGATTTGGCTGGAGAGACTGGCCAATTTCGCTTTGTCAGCTTCCACTCGGTATAAGGTCCTTGCCAACTCCAGGTATTTCTCAATGGTCGCCATTTCCTCATTGAGCCCCTCCCGTTTTTTCTTCAAGTCCTTGAGCTTGGTCTCGTAAGCAGTAATACGCTGCTCCAGCCCGACAACAATATCTTTCAACTCGTTTTTTCCATCTTCCATAAAGCATCTTCATATTTCGTCTGCTTTTAACATTAACGCTAAAGCAAGTCAATAAAAAAAAATTCAAAGTATTGCATGGATTAATTTTGAGTGTTCAGCCTATCATTGATTGCTGTGCTATAATCTTTCTAAGCCTACATTTGGTACTGCTTTTTTTGAATCTGTACAATATGTAGAAAGCGTCTAAACTAGCTGGAAAAGCTTTTGCCTGTCTCTGCATACAGCGTGTTTTTCAGCCTTGACGAGACCGGGGATCTTGAGATTTTTCGCCCTGGAGATTTTGACATTTCAGGCTTTCTTGAAGCGGGCTTTTCACCCGTGATAGAGTGGCCTCGCGCTTCACCCACCATTGCCAATGACCACTGCCACCGCGACTCCAACCAATCTTCTCGCCCTTGATTGTGAGAAAATGGCCTCCCTCGTTGCCCTGCTGGGTTGGCCATCCTACCGGACCAGGCAAATACTTCAGTGGCTGTATCAACACCGGATTCGGGAGATTCCCCAGATGAATACGCTGTCCCTGCAGGAACGCGAAGCTCTTGGAGGTCGGACCATCATTGGCCGGTTGCCGTCTCCCGCTATCGTGACAAGCTGTGACGAGACCCAAAAATTACAGTTTTCCCTGGACGACGGCCTGGTGATTGAAAGTGTGCTCATCCCGGACGGGAGGCGGCTGACGCAATGCGTGTCAACCCAGGTCGGCTGCACTGTGGACTGTCGCTTCTGCTTAACAGGACAAATGGGGTTCAAACGCAACTTAAAGGCGCATGAAATTGTTGATCAAATTTTGACGGCCCAGGATTTCCTCCAACCCGGACAACGGATTACGTCTCTGGTGTTCATGGGCATGGGCGAACCCCTGGCCAATCTTGATGAGGTGTCGGACTCGGTCACGCGGCTGACCAATGCCGATTGGGGGATGGGCTTCCCCAAACGACGCATCACGATTTCAACGGCGGGATTTTCCGAACGCCTGCACGCCGTTGCCCGGCTCGGGGTGAACCTGGCGGTCTCGTTAAATGCTTCCACGTCCGAGCAGCGGGCGCGCCTGATGCCGATGATGAATCGTTTACACGCGTTACCCGACCTCCTTGCCGCGTGCCGCAGGTATCCCTTGCCTCCCAACCGCCGCCTGACGTTTGAATACGTGCTGCTGCAAGGGGAAAACGATTCGGCGGAGGACGCCATGCGTGTGAGTCAACTGCTTCAAGGCATTCGTTGCCGCATTAACCTGATTCCGTTTAACGAATTTCCTCACGCGCCGTTCCGGCGACCGACCGACAACGCCGTGGCAACGTTCCAGAGAATCCTCCGGCAAAAAGGCTATGACGTGTTTATCCGAAAAGATCGCGGACGCGACGTGCTGGGAGCCTGCGGGCAACTTGGCATACGCTCCGCTTGACGTTCACCCATGCCTCATCCGACGAGAAGACTGATGCCGGCACGTCCGCTTCCACCCATGCCCAAAGACCTTCGGCGCAAAACGGAGCAACTGCTGCGCCGCTTTCAGGAGCTGGACGGCGCCCTGGTCGCGTTTTCCGGAGGCATTGACAGCACCCTCGTGCTCAAAATGGCGTCGGACGTGTTCGGCGCTCGGGCAACGGCGGTCACCGCCACGTCCCCCACCTTCCCGCAAGAGGAGTGTGACGCGGTTCGGCGGTTGAGTGAAGAAATCGGGGTGCGGCTGATCATGGCGTCAACGAATCAACTGCACATCCATGATTTTGTCCGCAACGATTCCACGCGATGCTATCATTGCAAACACGATCTGTACCGGCTCTTTGAACCCATCAAACAGGAAACCGGCATTGCCACCGTGGTTGACGGCACCAACGTGGACGACCTGGGCGATGACCGCCCGGGGATCACGGCGGCCCGGGCGTTCGGCGTGCGCAGCCCGTTGGTGGAAGCCGGGTTCGGCAAGGCCGAGATTCGCGCACTCGCCAAAACCCTGGGCCTGTCCAACTGGAACAAGCCGGCGGCCGCATGCCTGTCCTCGCGTATTCCACGAGGCACGATGATTACCGAACAAAAATTACAGCGCGTGGGGCAAGCCGAGCGGTTGCTCAAAGCGGAAGGATTCAAGCAGATTCGCGTCCGTGATCATGACGGCATCGCCAGGATTGAGGCGGACATGAAAGAGTTGCCGCGTTTCATGGAAACGGAGCGACGCGAACGTATTGTCCATGGGTTGAAAGCCCTTGGGTTTCAATTTGTCACGCTGGACATGGAAGGCTATCGCCCGGGAGGAAGAGCGCGGGAATGATAGATGTGTCCCGATTTCAGTGTTTCCGGAAACCGGGACAAAGAATGGGGCAGAGCCGTTTAGGGTTATTCGACCGCTTCATTCTCAACGACGGCTTGCAACGCATGCTGCGCCAGACGGCGATGATCGTCATCCGACAGGCTCCGACCCAGGACTTGTTCCGCCACCAGCAACGACAAATTCGCCGCTTCCCGTTGAATGTCCTGCAGGGCTTTGCGTCGCGTCCGCTCGATTTCTCGTGTCGTCTCGGCCTGAATGCGCTCGGAATCCGTTCGTAGCCGCTGCTCATTTTCCTCCAGCATGCGCTGGGCTTTGGTTTTCGCGTCCGCCACAATCGCCCCGGCTTCCCGTGCGGCGCCTTTCAGCTTCGCTTCGTATTCCCTCAAGCGTTGTTCGGCCGCCAGGCGGTCGGCGTCCGCCTGTTCCAGGCTGTCACGGATTTTGCGCTCACGGGTTTCCAGGGCTTCCAGAATCGGCGGAAACGCAAATTTGTACAGCACCCAAAGCAGGACGCCGAACGAGATGAGTTCCCAAAAAATCAGGGACGAAAAGAACTGGCTGTCAAATTGAGGCATGGCGGGTGCGTCCTACGTCCTCAAGCCCATGATGATAAAGGCGATCACCAGCCCGTACAGGGCAATCGCTTCGACCAACGCAAAGCCGATCCACATGTACTTGCTGATCCGTCCCTCCGCCTCCGGTTGACGGGCCACGGCCTCAATCATTTTTCCGAAAATATACCCGATCCCCACACCGGCGCCGGCAAACCCGGCGGCGGCAAGACCCATTCCCAATAATGCCGCGGCTGCAGAATCCATGGTGTTGTGTTCCCCCTGGTGAAAGCGTGAATAAGAAGACGTGAAACGGTTGCTTCAGGTTAATGGAGATGAAAGGCATCCCCCATATAGACACACGTCAAGATGGTAAAGATGTAGGCCTGAATAAAGGCAATCCCCACTTCCAGGCCGTATAACGCCACCGTAAAGGAAAACGGAAGCCATCCAATCAAAAACCCGCCGCTGATCGTCAAGCCAAAGAGGACGCCGAGAATGACGTGCCCGGCCGTCATATTGGCAAACAATCGAACCGCCAAGGACACGGGGCGGGCCAATTGACTGATCATTTCAATGGGAACCATGAGCGGCAACAGCCAGCCGGGCGTTCCCGGCGGCACGAGTATCCCCAGAAACTTCGCCCCGTGCAAGTGCAGGCCGACAACGAGACTAAGCAGATAGACACCCAGAGCAAAGACCCCCGTCACCACAAGCTGACTGGTAACCGTATAGGCTCCGGGAATGAGGCCCAGGAGATTGGAAAATAAAATAAATAAAAAGAGGCTCGCGATCAGAGGGAAAAACCGCATTCCTTCCGGTCCCATGGTCTCGTGAATCATTCCCCGAATAAACTCCACCAGCAATTCGGCAAGACTTTGCAGTTTCGTGGGGACCAAAGAACCCGACGAGCGCGCCTTGATCATCAACAGCGAGACCAGCCCCACAACCAGGAACATCATGAACACCGCTTTGTTGAGCGACACGTCAAAGCCGAACGGGGACAAGGGAACAATCGTGTGCAACTCAAAGGGATGCAGGGGATTTTCCAAAAGAACCTCGTTTTCGTGTCATGGAGAAACTGTCAACGCGACGATTGATCCCAACGCTGGGCATAACGGTAGGCGCTTTGAATACCGGCAATCAGCCCGAGGATCAGGCCCGTGACCATACCCCACGGTTCGGTCGCAAACAGGTAGGAGTCCGCCCCCCAACCCAGGCCTCCGCCCACAATCAGGCTGGCAAGCATCTGCGTACCGATTCGCACGGCTTGTCCCAGCCCGGCATATAATGGATCGGATGACGAAGGCATAGGCGCATTCCCGCTCATATTCCAGCGCATGATCCAAACAAAACGATGATCTTCTTGTCAAGCACGGCACCGGACACGACGGGCGTCGGCCTCGCATTTTTCCGGAGGGACTTTCTCTCACGCCCAACTCCCGGTATGATACGCGGACGCGGGGAACAGCCATGGGGTGCGCATTGCCAAAAGCCAGCCGACGTGAGACAACGCCACGGGCATTCCCTCACCTCACACGCCCTTATGTGTGCTAAGACCATGGGCCGTCCCGTTCTTTCGCCAGGTTCGCCGGCTCTCCATGACACGGGGGAGTTTCCGCTGATCCGCACCAGGGCTTTCGGAGGAGAGAGTCCCTGGGACGTCTATCAACGGATCGCCGCACCGCACCGCCCGTCATGCCTTCTGGAAAGCGGGAAAGGCCCTCTGGGAGTCGCCCGCTATTCCTTCCTGGCCGGAAACCCGTACCTCATTTTTTCCGGATGGCCGGGGCACTACACCCTTGAAACCGCACAAGGAACCACGCGACACCGGGGGGATCCGCTTCCCGCACTCTTGCAACGTCTGGCCCCGTCCCTTGCTCCTCGTTCCGCTTTCCAGCCCCCGTTTATCGGCGGAGCCGTCGGGTACATGAGTTACGATGCGGTTCGACACCATGCACCACTGCCCTCTCTGGCCGTCCAGGATCTCCCCTTGCCCGATCTGGAGTTTCTGTTCTTTGATCTGCTCGTCGCCATTGATCACCACACGCAATCGCTGCATATGATTTTTACCCCGTCGCCCGACCGGCTACTCTCGGAATCCCATGATGCCTTGCGGCGCGAAGGAGCCGCTCGCATGGCTGAACTGGAACACGCCGTGTGCGCTCCGTGTGCGACAACGAGACTGGCGGGGTCTCCGATCAATCCGCACACGATTCAGTCCACACATTCCGAACAGGAGTACGTGGAACAAGTCCGGCGGTGCCAGGCGTTCATTCGCGCCGGCGACATTTATCAAGCCAATCTTGCGCAACGATTTTCCATCGGCTTCAATCCGGCAGAGGACCATTCGCTTCACGCCGCCGGACGAAACCTGTACGACCGTCTGCGCATCGTGAATCCCTCGCCTTTTTCAGGGTTATTCGTGACCGGCAATCTGGCGTTGGTCTCATCGTCTCCGGAACGACTCGTTCAGGTCACCGGCAACATGGTGACCATGCGCCCCATCGCCGGCACCCGCCCGCGAGGCCGCACAACCGTTGAAGATCACGCCTTGACGGACAGCCTTCGGATAGACGAGAAAGAACGGGCGGAACACGTCATGCTGGTTGATTTAGCCCGCAACGACCTGGGCCGGGTCTGCAAATACGGGTCGGTTCACGTTGAGGAGTTCATGACGATTGAACGGTATTCTCACGTGGCGCACCTGGTCTCCGAAGTCAGGGGCACGTTGCCCCCTTCCTGGACCCCTCTCGACCTCCTGCGGTCCGTGTTTCCCGGAGGCACCATCACCGGCGCCCCCAAAATCCGCTGCATGGAGATCATTGAAGAACTGGAACCCGTGCGGCGCGGGCCTTATACCGGATCCCTGGGGTACGTGAGCTGGACCGGCGCGCTGGACTTCAATATTCTGATTCGCACCATGGTGTTGACCCGGCAACGCGCCTACCTCCAGGTCGGCGCCGGAATCGTCGCGGACTCCCGGCCCCATCGCGAGTACCAGGAAACGCTCTATAAAGCCCAGGCCCTGTTTGACGCGTTGCGATAGCCGCGTTGGCGCCCTGCTGTCATGTGGATTTATCTCAATGGCCGGATGGTGGACGAAGCCCAGGCACGGGTCTCCGTCCTTGATCGGGGATTTTTGTACGGCGACGGCGTCTTTGAAACCGTCCGCATCCATGACGGACGCCCGGTGTGGCTTGACCGTCATCTCGCACGGCTTGCCCGGTCCTGCGAGGCGATTCATCTTGAGCTGCCCGCACCGGCGACAAGCTGGGCGGACGTCTTTCAGACAGTCATTGACGCCAATCATCTGGGCCAGGCCGTAATTCGCCTGACGCTGTCCCGAGGCCGCGACGTCGCGGGATCAGACTCATGCGCCGACCCGACGCTGGCGCTGGCGCCGAGACCCCTCCCTCACCTCACGGCACACCAGCGGCACAACGGCGTCCCGATCATCATCACCACGATTCGCAAGCCGTCTCCCCTGTCGTCTCCCACGCACGCCAAAACCCTGAATTATTTGAACAGTCTGTCAGCCAGACAGGAAGCGGCCTCGCGGGGCGCCTTTGAAGGGCTGCTGTTGACCCTTGACGGGTATCTTGCCGAATGTGCCATGAGCAACATCTTTTTTCTCAAGCAGCACACGCTGCACACCCCGTCGCTGGCCTGCGGCGTCCTGCCCGGCGTCACGCGAGAGGTCATCCTTGAAATCGCCCCCGCCATCGGCCTTCAGGTACAGGAAGACCGCTACCGCCCCGACGTCCTGTACGACGCCGATGAATGTTTTTTGACCGGCAGCGGAATCGGCATTCTCCCGGTCGAAACCATTGAAGGACGACCCTTGCCGAACCCGCCGCCGCTGGTCGCAACCCTGCAAGACCGGTACGACCGAATGGTACGCGAACAGCGATAATCAGGGAGAGGAAGATTGAGAAGAAAACAGCCTATGGCAAATCCGACACGACAACTCATTCAGCGGACGAATCTGCCCGTTTTTGCTGCGTCTCATGTGTGGTTGGCTTCTCGGAAGGTTGCGGGGCCGGAGGCGGGGCACCCGGTTTGTCTCCATGGGTAACCAGCCCTTTGACCATGTGACGCATCGTACCTTCAGTCAGTGGTTTTTTCTGCATCGTTTGAGCCTCCTAATAACTGTTGGGGAACGGCTTCTATAACCTGAACAATGCGGAGGGTTATCCGGCTTGACGGCGGGTATCCGGCGACGCATCGGTCGGCGCCGGTTGCCACACTTGACTGTGCGTTTTCCACGCCGACCCCTTGCAACCGGGAAAATCTTCCCGGTAATGGGCGCCCAGGCTGTTTTCTCTCCACAAGGCGGCTTCGGTGATGCACCGCGCGACCTGAACCATGTTTTTGACTTCAATGTCGGAGCGCGTGCGCAGAGAATCCTGCATCTGCCGGTCCCAGCGAGAGAGCTGGGCAAGCGCCTGCACCAGGGAATCGCCGGTCCTGATTAATCCGACCTTGCCCCACATCAGCCGCCGTAAGGAATTTCGCAGTTTTTCGCCGTCATCCAACGCCCCGACCGGTTCCGGGCCGCCACGCGGGACCGGACTGTTCAGACGAGTCCGCCCGGTCCCGCCGGCCAGAGCCACCACCGACCGGGCCGCACGGTATCCAAAGACCAGCCCTTCCAACAAGGAATTGCTGGCCAACCGATTCGCCCCATGGACCCCGTTGCAGGCGGCTTCCCCGGCGGCAAACAGGCCGGGCAACGTGGTCTCGCCGTCAATCCCGGCCTTAATGCCTCCCATAAAATAATGGGCGCTTGGAGAAACCGGAATCCATTCCTCGGTGATATCAATGTCAAAACGCAGGCAGGTCCGGTAAATCGTGGGAAACCGTTTTTTGATGAAGCCTGTTCCCAAATGCGTGATGTCCAAATACACGTGGCGCGACCGCGTTGCGGCCATTTCCGACCAAATCGCCCGCGCGACGATATCGCGCGGGGCCAGTTCAGCCGCGGGATGATACCGTGACATAAACAGCTCACCCTTGCGATTGCGGAGCATCCCTCCTTCACCGCGCATGGCTTCTGACAACAGGCAGGGGGGACTTGAAGGGAGATACAACGCCGTGGGATGAAATTGCACAAATTCCATATCTTCCAGGATGGCCCCCGCCCGGTACGCCATCGCCATGCCGTCACCCGTCGCATTGTCCGTATTGGTGGTTCTTGCGTAAATTTGCCCCGCTCCGCCGGTCGTCAGCAGCACGCCGGCCGCCGGAAGCAGTTGCACGGCCCGCGTGGTTTCATTCACCACAACCGCACCCGCACACCGCCCGTCCGCGACCAACAGGTCCTTGGTAAAATGCCGGTCAAACCATTGAATGTTCGGCTGCTGTCTGGCGCGTTCAAGCAACACGCGAGTCATTTCATGACCCGTCGCGTCGCCATGAGCCCGCAACACCCGGCTTCGGCTGTGCGCGCCTTCTTTGGCAAAGGCAAATTGCCCGCCGACCTTGTCAAATTCCGTGCCCCAGGCAATCAATTCCTGAATGCGAGTCGGCCCTTCCTCCACCAGGACTCGCGCCGCGTCTTCCCTGCCGAGTTGATGCCCGGCCCGAATCGTATCGGAGAAATGCAGGTTCACGTCATCTTCGGCGTTCAGGGCGACGGCGACGCCGCCCTGCGCGTACATGGAGTTGCTTTGGAAACGACTGCCTTTGGTCACAATCAAGACTCGCCCGTGGCGGCACAGCTCAATCGCCGCGCGCAACCCCGCAATCCCGCTTCCGATGACGAGAAAATCAACGTCGGGCCCCCAGCGATACGTCGTCGCAGGTTTTTTTATGGGCATAACAGTCGGTGGTCTCCCTGATGCGCCCGGCACGGGCAGGTTCGCAATGACTGAAGACGGCGGCACGCGCAAACGCCGCGGGAGCGGCAGGCGGCACACGTTCAACACAAGACGTTCAACGTGCGACGCGGCGCCACGGCTCAACGCTCCGGCGAAGACGCGGCGTAGCGGTCGGCGACCCCAAACGGCAGATTCCCTTCCACCGTCGCCAGCAGAACAACCTGCCGGCCGCTCCACACAAGCACCCCATGGCCACGATCCGTCACCAACGTGTCCTCGGGCGCTCGTTGCCATTCGCCCTCCCATCGAACATTGACCGTCGCCCGTTCCCCGCGAATGTACATCCGCTCAATCGTCAGGGCCAGGGCAATCGTCGCAAACGCGGAAAAGTCCTTTTGCGCGTCGCGTTCAAACCGGTCCAGGTTTTTGACCGGCAACCGCAGCGCCTGGAGAGCCTTGAGGTCTTGCTGTTCATACGCCGAGCGCAAGGCTTCCACCGCCTCCACAATGCGTTCAAACCGCACGTGGTCGTCCGGATACTTGAGACCATCGGACCCACACCCCGCCGCGTACAGAAGCAGGCCCACGCACAGTACCCAACGCAAAGAAGAACGAAGAACCTGGTGGGATTGACGCATAAGCCCATTATAGCGACGGCGTGATAAAATCACAAAAGCGGCTCAACGTGAGGCGAGACAGAAGCGCCGGCGCAGCCCCCGGCATGTCAATCGTTCATAGAGCGGGCCATGCGGCGAGTACCCGGTTTTCTTGACACATCCCGGAGAGCTGTGGTAACTGGAACACCCGCGCATCTGCTTCGGTCATGCGTCTCTTGGCCGTCAAGGAAACCCCGGTGAGCGGCCAGTCCCTCTTCCTTCCGAGGAAGCAAAGGAGTTTGAATGGCGAGTGTGGTCAAAAAACGACGCAAAAAAATGCGGAAGCATAAGCATAAAAAGCTTCGGAGACGCATGAAATTTGCCCGTCGGCGGAACTGAAGTTCACCATTGACATAGCCCTCCCTTTTCGCGGCCGGTTGCGGGCCCCGCGCCGGCCCACGGCCTCCGTGTTCCAGCCGGTTTCTCCGTTCGTCCGACCGACGCCCGGAGACTGCTTCTTGTCATGAATCACTTGTCCCGCCTGTTCCCTTTTCTGCGTCCCTATCTTGCCCACATGGCCCTCGCCGGCGTCCTGATCATGGGCGTGGCGGCCCTCAATCTGATCTTGCTGAAACTGGCCGGCACGTTGTGGGACCTCGTCGCGGTGCAGCGCCAGGCCGCACTGCTGACTCAAACCATTGCGATATTTCTGGCGCTCGCCCTCATCCAAAGCATCCTGTCCATGGGCCAGAGCTACCTGACCACCCGTCTCTCGCAACAGGTCATCGCCGATTTTCGCACGCATCTGTTTCGTCACGTGCAAACGCTGTCCCTGAATTTTTTTGCGAAACGGCGAACGGGAGAAATTCTTTCACGGCTCATGAATGACGTGGGCATTATTCAAAAACTCGCGACTGAAACTCCCATTGACTCGGCCAAGCAGGTGGTCACGCTGATCGGCGGAATCGCGTTTTTGCTATTCATGAACTGGAAACTGTGCCTGCTGATTGTCTTACTGCTTCCCATCCTGGTCCTCGTGGCCCGGTTATTCGGGAAACGATTGCAAACCCTGTCCACGCAGATACAGGATCACACCGCCTCTCTCTCCACGCTGATCGAAGAAGTGATTTCGGGAATTCGAGTGGTGAAGTCCTTTGTCCAGACGACCCGGGAGGAAGGGCGATTCGGCACGGTGTTACAGGGATTGGTGGCCGAAACGCTGCGCCGCGCCGGCATCCTCTCCGTGTTTATCCCCACCATCACCCTGTTGACGTTGACCATGGCGGGGATTGTCCTGTGGTACGGCGGCACGCAAGTGATTGAAGGGGCCATGACGCCGGGAGATCTCCTGGCCTTCGTGCTGTTTGCGGGGATTTTAATCGGCCCGTTTGGATCGGCCGCGCGCATCTTTTCTCAAATGAAGGAGGGGCAGGGCGCCCTGCAACGCGTCTTTGAATTGCTCGACACCGCCCCCGAAGTCACGGACGCCCCGCACGCGTTCGCGTTACGCGACATGCGGGGCCATATCACGTTCTCGCGCGTGAGTTTTGCCTATGACCCGCGTCATCCGGTCCTCGCCAATCTCTCCTTTGACGTGCAGCCGGGCGAAACGGCGGCGATTGTGGGGCCCACCGGTTCGGGGAAAAGCACCATCGCGAATCTCCTGCACCGGTTTTATGATCCCGTCGAAGGGTCGGTCACGATTGACAACCGGGACCTCCGCCACGTGCAATTGGCCAGCCTGTACCAACACATGGCCCTCGTGCCCCAGGAGACCATCCTGTTCGGGGACACGATCATGGAAAATATTCGCTATGGACGAAAAGACGCGTCGGCACACGACGTGATGACGGCGAGTCGGGCCGCCAATGCCCATGACTTTATCACGGCTCTGCCCGATGGATACGCCACGCTGGTCGGCGAAAAGGGCGTCAATCTTTCAGGGGGGCAACGCCAACGGCTTGCCATTGCCCGGGCCATCCTCAAAAACCCCCGGCTCTTGATTTTGGATGAAGCGACCTCGGCGCTTGATGCCGAATCCGAACGGGTGGTCCAACAGGCCTTGCAGCGGCTCATGGCGGGACGGACCACCGTGGTCATTGCCCATCGCCTCACCACCATTCGGGACGCCGACCGGATTTTTGTGCTGAACAAAGGCCGCATCATCGAGGAAGGCACGCATACGACCCTGATGCGGCAGGATGGCCTGTACCGGCACCTGTACACGCTCCGGATGGCGGAACTGGAAACGGACACGCCCGCCCCTCTGCCCGCGAACAGGTGACAGACCGCTCTTCCGCCACGCTTACCGTATGGTCGAAAAGTCCGCCTTGATGCTTTTCAATTGCCCATCCGGAAAAAAGACGACAATCGTCGTCGGGGCTTGCGGGTCAAAATCCTGATAGGCAAAGCGGGCGGAAAACCGGGACACGTAGGCCGTGTCGGACCCGGGAACGTTCCGCCCCCGGCTGGGCTTGCCTTTATCCACGGCCATCACGTTCCGGGACCCTTGCCGTAGCGCCACGTCAACGCCGTCGGCAAAAAACTCCTCTTGACCGCACAGCCCGATTTCCATTTCAAGATTCGACATATTCAAAATTTCCCGGACTTTGGTTTCGGGCATCCGGACTTCCTGTTGCGCCACCCTGGACCGCCGGGCTTCTTCGCGTCCGAAATATTCGAACCAATAGGTTTTCGTCCGTACAATCGCGCTGCTGCCGCAGGGCGTGGTTTGGGGATCGTCTCCGATGCGGGACTTTTTATCCGCCGATTTGATGATGTGAAACATGGCGTCATTGGACGAAGCCTGTTCCATCGGCTCCCGGGCCGCGGCCATAATCCGCCCGGCTTGCTCAACGGTTAAATCAACGTCAATCGCAAACGCCGGAGCGGCCATCCCTCCCACCAGGCACAGCAGCATGAGCCCTCGTCCCGGGTGGAGGTGGGTGTGTCGTCTGTATGCGCTCATGCGGTCTCTCCTTTTCGTTCGGCAATGAATACGTGATCGGATGAACAACAAGCCATCAAGGGCACCATGGCGAATTGTAAGAAACCGCCCACCCTGTTTTCAACGCCCGTCAGGCCCCCGCACGGGGCAGCCCCGTCGTGACGGATGAACAATCCTCCGGTTGACTCATCGCGTGACGTAGTGTTAGATTGACGCCCGTTACCGCGTGATTGTTCAAGTTGGCCCCTCAACGATTAAGTGAAAACAACGGGTTCTACATCGAACACGCCTCCTGTTTTTGACCGCGACCAGCGTATCGCTCACCTGAACAGAAGGCATGTGTGGGAGACGGAATGAATCAACACGAACGGGCGATGAATCTCGAAAGTCTTGAACGGGTCTATACGCAGTACGCGTCGGTCTATGACCAAACCTTTGGCAAAGCCTTTAATCAATCGCGGGCATCCACGGTCAAAGGCCTCACCATCGCGCCGGATGACAAAGTGCTGGAAGTCGGCGTCGGCACGGGCATGGCCCTGCCTCTGTATCCGCAACACTGTCAGATTGTGGGCATTGATCTCTCGGAAGGCATGCTGAAAAAAGCCGAGGAACGCATTGCCAAACACGGGCTTGAGCACGTCGCGTTGCAGCGCATGGACGCGGGACACATGTCTTTTGAAGACAACACCTTCGACTTGGTGATGGCGGCCTACGTCGTCACCGCCGTCCCCGATTATCGGAAAGTGGTGTCGGAGATGATTCGCGTCTGCCGTCCGGGCGGCCGCGTCGTCATGCTGAACCACTTCAGCAACGGCAACAAATATATCGCCGCCGTGGAGAAACTGATTTCCCCCATATGCCAGCGGATGGGCTTCCGCACGGATTTATCCCTCCATCACGTGCTTGAAGGCACGGCCCTCCACGTGACCAAAAAAGAAAAAATGAATCCCTTCCGGTACTGGTACCTGGTGGAATGTATGAATGCCAAAAACGGCTATCAGTATTCGTAAGCGCCGCTCCCTAAACCACGGCTTCTCAAACCGTCGTCCCCCCATCGTCCCATGAAGCAGGCCCTCTGCTTCCAGCACGTTCCCTTTGAAGGCCCCGGTGCGTTTCGGCAAGCGTTGGCGAGCCATCACTACCGGCTCGACACGCGGCTTGTGCCCCAACAGGGGCTTCCATCAGCGTTTCCGGATTTCCTGCTGGTCATGGGAGGGCCTATGTCCGTGAATGACGCCGACCCCTGGATGGCGCAAGAACAGGAGTTTATTCGACGCACCATCAAGGCGGGTATTCCGGTTGTCGGCGTGTGCCTGGGCGCGCAACTCATGGCGAAGGCCCTGGGCGGGCAGATCAGCCCCGGCCCCCGACCGGAAATCGGGCCTGCGCCGGTCACATGCACCGTGGACGAAGACACGGACCCTGTGTTTGGAGCGTTTCCCCGCCCCGTCACGGTCTTTCAGTGGCATGGCGAAGGACTCACGCTTCCGCCGGGAGCGGTGGCGCTCGCCTCATCCGAGTTCTATCCCGTTCAAGCCTTTCGGTATGGAGAACAAGCCTACGGACTCCTCTTTCACCTAGAACTGGAACAAGAAGGCGTCAAAGCCCTGTGCCGCGAATGTTCACATGACGTGCAACGGGCCGGAACCACGACCGAGGCGTTGCTGGCATCGGCGGCACCCATTCTTCCCCAATCCCACCAACTCGCCGACCGGCTCATCGCCTACCTTGCGCGATAGTCACCTAGAGCAAAACCTGCAGGCAGGTTGCGCGGTCTGGGCATACAGTCGGCTCAACTGAAATCGTGTTCAATGTCATCAATTCAATATTCAGTCACCCCGCCAAACCATAAAAAAGTCATAGAAATCATTTTGTATAATTGACGTACTCCAGACAAAAATGATGAGATACCGTTCTAAAAACATATGACAAACACACTTGGGCGGCGAAAAGCACCTCTTGTTCCTAATTATGCTTTTGCTACTGAGGATGTAGAATGTCAGGCAATACTCAGACGAATAGTAGCAAGGAAGACGGTTGAGAGGATTAAAGAATGTCATGCTTGGTGAGACACCCTGTTGCATATCTTCTACTGCTTCATTGCTTGTTTATTGCTTCCTGCGCTCCGTCTATAAACTACACCCTTATTAAGGAGTCAGGTACGCCCAAGGGTCTTGCTGATCGGATCGACATTTATCTTGATGACCAAAATATTCCACGAGGTGTCACAGTAATCGGTGAGGTACACGTCGGCGATACGGGCCTTAGCGTCGGTTGCGGCTACAATACCGCTCTTTCATTGGTCAAAGACCAAGCAAGGGAAGTTGGGGCTGATGCTGCTTATTTAGTACGTGTGCTGAAACCGGATATTCTAAGTACCTGCTATCGTGTGACAGCACGTTTACTACAGTACCCATCATCCGTAACTGCCGTGGCCAAATCGTCAGCGCGTTTCGATGATGATAGTAAGTGGCGCCGTATGGCCACGGCTCCAACTGCAATCATCGAACTTGGACAGAAAGACAAGAACCCCAGTCCGAAGCTGGACAACTTTGAGAGATCGGCGGACGCTGTGGTCGCTCTTACAAGTTCTTACGGCACTGGAACGGCCTTGTTGATCACACGAGATGGTCTCGCCTTGACAAATCATCATGTTATTGAAAAGCAAGATGGGTTAAAGGCCAATCTTCGTGACGGCAGGCAGTTGGCTGTTCGTGTTTTGCGGACAGATTCTAGCGCTGACGTTGCTTTGATTGAGGTCAACTGTACGACTGATTGTTTTACATTGGATATTGGCCACAGCAACCCGAGAGTCGGAAGAGATGTGTATGTCATTGGCAACCCTTTGACACTCAACTATACGTTGACTACTGGCGTCGTTAGTGGGCTTCGTCTGATAGATGGGATTACGCTCGTCCAAACAGATGCGGCTCTTAATCACGGGAACAGTGGTGGGCCGATTATAGATGCCGAGACTGGAACAGTGCTCGCGATTGTCGCGTGGAAAATCGCCAGGCAAACGGCAGAAGGTTTGGGATTCGGCATTGCTATTCAAGACACCTTGCGTGTGCTTGGCATACAGTGGCGATAATTCTTGGTCGTTTGCGTCAGCCCGTGGTCATGGACCACACCTAACAAGGTACTCCATCCAGCCGCTATCTTGTTGCACTCGTAACAGGCAAGCTTGATTTTTAGATCGCAATGCCATGGATGGAGTAAACTGAAGAGAATCAATGATAAATAATTCCGCAAACAATGATAGCTTTCCGCATTGGCAAGCAATTACTATGGAGCAATTATCCCGTGCGATAAATCTTGTGCTGGGACTTTCTGTTGCTACATTAGGCTTTGGGGTTTCTCTTTTGCTTAATGAAAATTTTTCGCCCGTCTCATGGCAGAAATGTGCCTTCGGCTTATCTTTGCTTACGCTTCTTATGTCAGTAACATTTAGTATCTGGTGTACAATAAACCGTTTGCGAGATTTTCGGGCAACAACAGAGATAGCTCGCATTAGAGATAAAAAAAACATCGAACAAAGGCTAGAGGAATTGCGACAGTTGAGTAGAAAGCTCGGCAAGAAAACATGGGGACTTTATTGGGGGCAACTTGGCACTTTTACCTCAGGAATTCTGCTCATGGTTATCGCTGTCACCTTTTCTTCTGTTGGCAAGAAACTCCTATGAAACGTGATCTAACTTCGAAGTAACAAATGGCCTTGGCCTTGAAAAGCAAACCTTGGCGTTTCTCCGATCATCATGAACAAGGAGCGAACTGGAATGAACGGGTTTCCCATCACCTGTGCCGCACGCATTCAGACGTTGCCGCCCTATCTCTTTGCGGCCATTGATGAGATGAAACAACGGGCCGCGGCCCGAGGCGTGGATATCATCAACCTGGGTATTGGCGACCCCGACCTGCCGACGCCCGAGCCGATTCTGCAACGCATGCGGGAGGCGGTGACCGATCCCCGGCACCACCAATACCCTTCCTCAAGCGGGATGTTGTCTTTTCGGACCGCCGTCGCCGACTGGTACAAGCGGCGATTTCACGTGACCGCCGATCCCGCGTCCGAGGTGGTCACGCTCATCGGGTCCAAGGAGGGCATCGGCCACGTGCCCATGGCCTTTATTGACCCGGGCGACGTCGTTCTCGTGCCAAGCCCGGGGTATCCCGTGTATCCCGTGGCGGCCGGGTTTGCCGGAGGCGCCGTCTATGAGATGCCGCTGTTGAAACAAAACGGGTTCCTGCCCGATCTCGACGCCATTCCCTCGGACGTCGCCCGGAACGCCAGGCTGATGTTTTTGAATTCGCCGAACAATCCGACGTCGGTCATTGCGGACGCGGCGTTCTTCGCGCGCGTGATTGAGTTTGCGAACGAGCATCACGTTATTGTGTGCCACGATGCGGCGTATTCGGAAATTTTCTACGATGGCAAACGTCCGTCGAGTTTCCTGGAAGTGAAAGGGGCCATGGACGTGGGGATTGAATTTCACTCGTTGTCCAAGACGTTTAACATGACGGGGTGGCGGCTTGGGTTTGCCGTCGGCCGCGCGGAAGTGATTGCGGGCTTGAGCCGGATCAAAAGCAATGTGGATTCCGGACAATTTCAAGCCGTTCAGGAAGCCGGGATGACGGCGCTGGAATCGGACGAGTCACTCACCGCCGGACTCCGGGCCATTTATCAGGAACGCCGCGACGTGCTGGTCGCGGGCCTGCGCAAACTTGGGCTGCGGTTTGACGTCCCCTCGGCGACGTTCTACGTGTGGATTGAGGTGCCCGCAGGCTACACCTCCGCGTCCTTTACGGCGCATTTATTGGAACAGGCCGGCATTGTGACCACGCCGGGTAATGGATTTGGGACGCCGGGCGAAGGGTATATTCGCATGGCCATCACCACGACGAAAGAGCGACTGGCCGAAGCCGTCGCGCGCATGCAACAAACCGGATGGTAGCCGCTTCTCCGCCTTCGGTCATGCCGCCGCGCCCGCATCATCCAGGCCACGTTGCTCCCACGGGGAAACAATTGCGGGTGAAGGGGTGAGCGCCGAAATCATCTTTATTGGCTTCGGGTCCAACCAGGGCAACCGGCAGGACTTTTGCGACCGAGCCGTGGCCCTGATGGGATTGTTGCCTCATTCCACACTCACAGGCGTCTCCTCGTATTACGAGACGGAACCCGTCAATATGGGGCGCGGACAGAATGACACGTGGTTTTATAACGGTGTCGTTCGTCTTGAAACCCGCCTTCCGCCGGAACACGTGCTGGCCATTTGCCGGGAAACGGAACGAAGCCTTGGCCGCGACCCCGTGGTGCGAAACGGCCCCCGCACTATGGATTTAGACGTCCTGTTCTATGGGCAACGGGTCGTCGAAACCCCAGGGCTTACCATTCCGCACCCCCGGCTTCATCAGCGGCGGTTTGTCCTGACACCGATGGCCGAACTCGACCCGAACTGGGTGCATCCTCAAGAAGCCCGCTCGATGCAATCGTTGCTCGACCATTTGGCGGATGGCCACCACGTTCGAAAACTTGATGTCACGCCCGGTTCGCAGTACACCGCCCAACCATCGTGTTCTCCGCCCGCTCGCTAAATGCGCATCATCCGAACAACGCGTGGCCTTCAAGCCTGGCGGCGCCGGCATGAGGGACCCCGAAGCGCCATCGGGTTTATTCCGACCATGGGGGCGCTGCATGCCGGTCATCGTTCGCTGATGCAACGGGCGCGCCGAACGTGCCGGACGGTCGTGGTCAGCCTGTTCGTGAATCCGCTCCAATTCGGCCCCGCCGAGGATTACCGCCGCTACCCGAGCGACCCGTCCGGCGATCTCGCACTCTGCCGCGAGGAACACGTTGACGTCGTCTTTCTTCCAACACCGGCAAACCTCTACCCGCCGGATTTTCAAACGACCGTCGCCGGCAACGCGCTGTCCCGGCGATGGGAAGGGGAGCATCGGCCCGCCCATTTTCAAGGCGTGACCACCATTGCGGCCAAACTATTGAACCTGGTCCGTCCCGCTCGAACGTTCCTTGGCCAAAAAGACTACCAGCAATTTCTGGTGATCCGGCAGATGGCGAAAGATCTGGAATGCGACACGGGCTTCACCCTCTGCCCGACCATGCGCGACCCCGACGGATTCGCGATCAGTTCACGCAATCGGTACTTGACCCCGTCGCAGCGTCAACGGGCTCTCGGCTTATATCGCGCGCTGGCGGCCGGACGGGACGCGATCAAAAAGGGCGCGCGCCGCGCGCATCCGGTGGAAAAGACCATGACCAGGCTCCTCGGCACGGAGCCGGCGGTCCGCATTGACTACCTGGCGTGTTGCGAGGCCGGAACGCTCGAACCCCTTGCCCGGCTTCAGGGAACCGTCGTCCTGCTGGGAGCCATCCGGGTCGGGGCCATCCGATTGATTGACAATCTCATCGTTCAGATTCGACGATTGTAGTCCACATCTGAAACATCGGCCAGAAGTTGTTGTCGGCTTTTTGCTGATGCCACGGCCTAATGCATCATTTCCCCCGCCTTCAGCAACGTCTCGCATACCGACCGCAACTGTTCTTTCGTATGTTCCGAACTCACGGTGAGCCGCAGCCGGCTGCTGTGTTTGGGAACGGTGGGCGGGCGGATGGCGGGGACGTACACGCCGGCTTCGTACAGGGCTTGCGACATCTGCACGGCCGTTTCCGGTGACTTGACGATGATCGGCAGGATCGGGCTTTGCGTGTTGGTGATCTGAAACCCCATGCTCTTCAGTGCGGAATGAAGATAATTTCGGTTGTCCCACAGCCGTGCGCGGCGGTCGGGGTCATGGCGAATAATCTGCATCGCCGCCGCCGCCGCCGCCGCGATGGCCGGCGGCGAGGCGGTCGTGTAGATAAAGGCTTTTGAGGTATTGATGAGATAGTCTTTGAGCCCGGCCGTGCCGGCCACGTACCCTCCACTGGTTCCTACCGCTTTACTCAACGTCCCCATCTGAACCAGGTCTTGAGGATTCAAGCCAAAATGTTCAGCCGTTCCGCGACCGTGTTGCCCCATGACGCCCGTGCCGTGGGCGTCATCAACAAGGAGCGTGGCGTCATACCGTTGACAGAGTGTCAGGTATTCGGGGAGCGGCGCGAGGTCCCCGTCCATGCTGAACACGCCTTCGGTGACCACCAGGGTCGGACGGGCTTTCCCGCGTTTGTGAAGCAAGGTCTCCAGATGTTCGACGTCATTGTGGTGAAACACGCGAAACATGGCGTTTGACAACCGGCAGGCCTGTATCAGGCTGGCATGGCATGAGCGGTCGGCAAGGATGAGACCGTTGCGGTCAATGAGGGTGGGAATCAGGCCCACATTTGTCGTGTACCCGGTGCCAAACGTCAGAACGGCTTCGACCTGTTTGAAGTGGGCAAGGGCCTGCTCCAGTTGCTCGTGTGGCGTCATGGTGCCGGATATGAGACGGGCGGCCCCGGCCCCGACGCCCCATTGTTCAATCGCTTCCACGGCTGCCTGTTTCACGGCGGGATGATTGGCCAATCCAAGATAATTATTTGAGGCCATGGCAATGACCTGGCGGCCTTTGATCGTGATGGTCGTCTCCGCCGGCGATTCCACGATACACAGCCGCCGGCGCAGGTGTTGCGCCTCTGCGTTTTGCACTTCACGTTCAAAATCGCGTAGCATCAGGGGTCAGGAGAGTCGGGTGGGGGCTGCCTGTGGAATCAGCTTTTGGACAAGGAGCGCCGCAGTTTTTGAAAAGCCCCGGGCGATGGTTGTCCGCCCGCGTGAGCGAGCAGGCGGGAGTTGACTTGTGGATAACGCAGGGTTATCATAACCCGTCGCAGGTGCAAACCGCTTGAAACAATAGGGTTTCCTGGCCGATGAGAGACTGCGGCCAAGGATAAGAATAATTTGAACCGAACGGTTCATGATTCAGCATAGGTGAAAAAGATCATGGCACAGCTTACAGGAGCCGAAATTTTTCTGGAAGCCTTAAAGCGGGAAGGCGTGAAAACGGTGTTTGCGCTTCCCGGCGGCGTGGTGCTGAAAATTTTCGACGTTCTGCATCAGCAACGCGACATTGAAATCATTTTGACCCGGCATGAGCAAGCCGCCGGACATATGGCGGAAGGCTATGCGAAAGCCACGGGGAAACCCGGCGTGGCGTTGATCACGTCGGGTCCCGGCATGACCAATGTGATTACCGCGCTGGCCGACGCCTATATGGATTCCGTGCCCGTCGTGTGTTTTTCCGGTCAGGTTCCCACGGCGCTCATCGGGAACGACGCCTTTCAGGAAGCCGATAATATCGGGTTGAGCCGGCCCTGCACCAAATATAACTTTTTGGTGAAGGACGTGAATGACCTGGCCCAGACGATTAAGGAAGCGTTTTACATCGCCTCCACCGGAAGGCCGGGCCCCGTGTTGGTGGATATTCCCAAAGATGTTTCCATTGAGAAGGCCGAGTATAAATATCCGGACTCCGTCTCCATTCGCGGATACAACCCGACCTACGAGGGCAGTAAATGGAAAATCAAACAAGCCGTTGAAGCCATTATGAAATCCCGTCGCCCCGTCTTGTACGTCGGGGGCGGGGTGCAGTTGTCCGGCGCCGCCGACGAGGTGCGCGAATGCGCCGAACTCACGCAAATCCCCGTGGATCAAACCCTGATGGCGCTGGGTTCGTTTCCCGGCCGGCATCCGTTGTCCCTGGGGATGCTGGGCATGCACGGCACCTATGTGGCCAATATGGCCATGCATTATTCGGACCTGGTCATTGCGGTGGGCGCCCGGTTTGATGATCGCGTCACCGGACGGGTGTCCGAGTTTTGCCCGACGGCCACCATCATCCATATTGATATTGATCCCACGTCCATTCGAAAAAACATTCACGTGGATATTCCCATCGTGGGTGACTGCAAGCGCGTGTTGCGGGAATTGAACACCATGCTGCGCGCGACGGTGAACGGAGATCAACAGGCGTTGCGCAAGCCGTGGTGGGATCAACTGAATGCCTGGAAGGCGGCTCATCCGCTCGGCTACCACCAGGCGGCCGATCAATTGATTAAGCCGCAGTATTTGATTGATCGCGTCTATCAACTGACAAAAGACCGCGACCCGATTGTGTCCACCGACGTGGGCCAGCATCAAATGTGGGCGGCGCAATACTTTCATTTGAGCCATCCCCATACCTGGCTCACGTCGGGCGGGCTGGGGACGATGGGCTTTGGTTTTCCCGCGGCCATGGGGGCGCAGGCGGCGTTTCGTCACCGGCTGGTGTTGTGTATCGCGGGGGATGGCAGCATCCAGATGAACACCCAGGAATTGGCGACGGCCGTGGTCGCAAAACTGCCGGTCAAAGTGTTTATTATTAACAACCGGTTTCATGGCATGGTACGGCAGTGGCAAGACCTGTTCTATGAGGGCCGCTATGCGTGCAGCGATTTGGGCAACACTCCGGATTTTGTGAAACTCGCGGAAGCCTACGGCGCGGCCGGTCTTCGGATTCAACACGTCGGTGACGTGGACGAAGGCATTCGTGAGGCGATGGCCATAGACAAGCCGGTCTTCGTGGATGTCATGGTTGACCAGTTTGAGAATTGTTATCCCATGATCCCGGCCGGAGGATGCAACCATGAAATGCTGTTGGAAGATCCTCCGGAGTTGCAAAAGCGTCAATCCACGGCGCCGACCGGAACACAGGACAGCCACGACACGATTTTGACCGCGTAGGCGGCCTTGAACGAGGTCGGCGGCGGCGTGTGTGTTTCGCCAACGGTCTTGTCCCGAATCATTTGAGATGCCGTGGCCTTTCCCCCGCCCGCGCGGCCCGTTGAACGGCTCGCGCGAGAGGCGGCCACGCAAAAAGGACCGTGTGTTCATGGAACATATTATTGCCGTCACATTGGAAAATAAATCCGGGTCCCTGTCCCGTGTCGCGGGCTTGTTCAGCGGGCGGGGATTTAATATCGAAAGTTTGTCGGTGGCGCCGACGCTCGACCCGACGGTGTCCATGATGACGATTGTCACGAGCGGGGACGAGCGCATCATTGAACAGATTCTCAAACAGTTGAATAAAATTATTGACGTGATCAAGGTGGTGGACCTCAATGAAAGCGACGCCGTCAGCCGTGAAACCGCCTTGATTAAAGTGCATGCCCGCTCGGCCGACCGGGACGAGGCCATGCGGATTGCGGCGATCTTTCGAGCGAACGTGGTGGATTCCTCCCCGACGTCGTACACAATTGAAGTGACGGGTGACGTGCCAAAAATTCAGGCCATGATCCAGTTGCTCCAACCCCTTGGCATCAAGGAAATCGTCAGGACCGGCCGGATCGCCATTGCGCGGGAACCCCTGCGCCCGGTGGAGAGTCAGCCGCGCCCGCTTGCCAAAGCCAACTAACGGCTTGCATTCATGTGCCGACAGCCGGCGGTGTCGGTGGTCTTTCTTCCCCAAGGAGTCTGGTGATGAAGATTTTTTATGACAAAGACGCGGATGTCCAAAACATCCTGAACAAGACGGTGGCGATTATCGGATTTGGCAGCCAGGGCCATGCCCATGCCCTGAATCTGTCGGAGAGCGGCGCCAACGTCGTCGTGGGACTGCGGGAAGGTTCGTCATGGAAAAAGGCCGACGCCGCGGGCCTCAAGGTGATGCCGGTGGCTGATGCCGTGAAACAGGCGGCCGTGGTCATGATCCTCGCGCCCGATGAAGCGCAGCCGGCCGTGTATCGGCAGGAGATTGCGCCGCATATGAAACCCGGAACGTATCTCGCCTTTGGCCATGGGTTTAACATTCACTTTGGCCAGATCCAACCTCCGGACGGGGTCAACGTGTTTATGGTGGCTCCGAAAGGGCCAGGCCACCTGGTTCGCTCCGAATATACCAAGGGAAGCGGCGTGCCCTGTTTATTGGCCGTGCATCAGGATCCGAGTGGGGATACCGCCCGCGTCGGGCTGGCCTATGCGTCGGCGATCGGAGGAGGCCGCGCCGGAGTCATCGAAACGAATTTTCGCGAAGAAACCGAAACCGACCTCTTTGGCGAGCAAGTCGTGTTATGCGGCGGCCTGACCGCGTTGATTCAAGCGGGATATGAAACCCTGGTCGAAGCGGGCTATTCCCCGGAGATGGCCTATTTTGAATGTTTGCATGAGGTGAAACTGATTGTGGACCTCATTTATCAGGGTGGGATTGCCAATATGCGGTACTCCATCAGCACCACCGCCAAGTATGGGGACGTCACCCGCGGTCCGCGCATCATTACGCGCGAAACCAAACGGACGATGAAAACCATTCTTGGAGAAATCCAAAGCGGCCGGTTCGCTCGGGAGTGGGTGTTGGAAAATCAGGCCAATCGTCCGGTGTATAACGCGCTGCTTCAACGGGGCAAAACGCATCCCATCGAAGCCATTGGAAAAACATTGCGCGGGATGATGCCCTGGTTGCAGAAGGACAAACTGGTGGACCAGAACAAGAATTAGCCGGATGGCCGGGAGCGACGTGAATCAGCATGGCTGATCGTGCACAAGGGATTCCAATCGCGAGAGAAGGCCTCCTCGTTCTCATGGCGGCGGCGGCTCCGGCCGCGGCGGCCGGGGTGTTGGGGTGGGGGAAAACCTCCTTGGTGTGCGGCGCCCTGGCGTGTTTGACCGGGTGGTTTTTCAGGAATCCTCCCCGCACGCCCCCGCAAGGCGAGGACCTGATTCTTGCATCCGGCGATGGCAAGGTGATCGCGGTTCAAGAGGAATTTGAACCGCGGTTTCTCAAAGATCAGAGTGTACGGATTAGCGTCTTTCTCAATATTTTTGACGTGCACATCAATCGAATGCCGTGTGCCGGAACCGTCGTGGACATGGTCTATCAGCCGGGCCGGTTTCTCAACGCGAGCGATCCCGGCGCCACGGTTCACAATGAACAGAATGCGCTGATGATTGAAGCCCCGTCGAAGCAAAAAGTGCTGTGTGTGCAGGTGGCCGGGCTCATTGCCCGGCGGATCGTGTGCTGGATACAGCCGGGCGACGCGGCCGTCCCGGGTGAACGCTTTGGCCTGATTCGATTCGGGTCGCGGGTTGACATGTATGTTCCCGCGGCGAGCCGGGTGCGCGTCAGAGTGGGGGACCGGGTCAAAGCCGGAGAATCCATCCTCGCGGAGTTCGCATGAAAGGCCGTCTTTTTGACAATCGCATGAAGGGGCGGATTTTTAAAAATAAAGAAGGGCAACGCCGTCGGGGCGTCCATCTGATCCCCAATATCCTCACCACCGGGAATTTGTTCAGCGGCATGGCGGCGGTGGTGTTGGTGTTTCATGGCCGCATTGAAGCGGCGGCGATTGCGATCCTGGTGGCGATGGTGTTTGACGTCCTTGACGGCACCTCCGCACGATTGACCAATAGCACGAGTGAATTTGGCGTGGAGTACGATTCCTTGTCGGATCTCATTTCATTTGGCCTGGCCCCGGGGTTTTTGATTTACGCGTGGGCGCTGGAATCCCCCGGGATGTTGGGGGCGGCGGTGATGTTCGCGTATGTCGCCTGCGGCGCGCTTCGCCTGGCCAGGTTTAACGCCATGGGGACTTACGGGGACAGCCGATTTTTTACGGGGCTGCCCATCCCCGCGGCGGCCGGTTTTCTCGCGACGTTCTATATTTTCGACAAGCATCTCGCACACCTGTCTGACGCGGTCCTGCCTTCCGTGGCGATTGCCTTGAGTCTGCTGATGTCGTTTCTCATGGTGAGTACGGTGAAGTACCGCAGCGTGAAACAGTTGAAGTTTCAGGGGCACCATCATTTTATGTATCTGGTCTGGACCGTCTTGATTCTGGTCTCCGTCATCGCCTATCCTCAACTGATGTTGTTTTTGCTGTGTTTGGGATACGCGTGTTCCGGTGTGTGCGAAAAAGGCTGGAACGCCATCAGGGTTCCGGCCAAACGGGAACCGCTGGTTGGGATTCCCGTGGCGCCGGATTCAGAGGACCGGTAACATGAGGCAATGGCAAGGACAGGAAGAGGGACGCTCCTCTTATGCGACGAGGGACGAATCTGGTTCGGTCTTCTTGACTCCCCGGTGACGTGACCGTGACCCCGAAACAGGTGGGGCAGCCTTCACCTCATGCGGGGTGAGGGCTTTTTTATTTTTGCGGACAGTGAAGCCGGCCGGCGGCATGAATGCGCGGCCCTGGCGTGATTGACGGCACGGCATCCTCTTATGAGGAGGAATGACAATGACGCGACACATTAGAATTTTTGATACCACCCTGCGGGACGGAGAACAGTCTCCCGGGGCCAGCATGAACGTGGAAGAAAAAGTGTTGGTGGCGAAACAGCTTGCCCGCCTGAACGTGGATATTATTGAGGCCGGGTTCGCCTTTAGTTCCTCCGGAGACTTTGAGGCGGTGCAGCGCATTGGACGGGAGGTTGACGGACCGACCGTCTGTAGTTTGGCCCGTGCCAAACCCGAAGATATCGAGACGGCGTGGAAGGCGCTGAAGGAGGCCCCCAGGCCGCGCATTCACACGTTTTTGTCCACCTCGGATATTCACCTGAAACATCAGTTTCGGATGACGAGAACGCAAGCCCTCACTCGCGCGGTGGAGATGGTGCAACATGCGCGCGGCTACGTGGATGACGTCGAGTTTTCGCCGATGGACGCCACGCGGTCGGACGTCTCCTATCTCTGTGACGTGGTGGAAGCGGTCATTGAGGCCGGCGCCGGCACGGTGAATATTCCCGATACGGTGGGGTACGCGACGCCGATGGAATTTGAAGAAATTATTCGTGCGCTTCGGACACGGGTTCGTGACTGCGACCGGGCGATTCTCTCCGTCCATTGTCACAATGATTTGGGCCTGGCGGTTGCCAATTCCATGGCGGCCATCCATGCCGGCGCCGGGCAGGTGGAATGTACCATCAACGGAATCGGCGAGCGGGCCGGCAATGCGTCATTGGAGGAAATCACGATGGGATTGCGGACGCGCAAGGATTTTTATGACGCGGAGACCACCATTCACACGGAAGAAATTGCCAAAACCAGCCGTCTGGTCAGCAAGATCACGGGGATGGTCGTCCAGCCCAACAAGGCCATTGTGGGGGCCAACGCGTTCGCCCATACCTCCGGTATCCATCAAGACGGATTGCTCAAGGATAAAAGCACGTATGAGATTATGCGGCCCGACGCCGTCGGCCTCACGCAAAGCCGTCTCGTGATGGGGAAGCTGTCGGGACGCCATGCCTTTCGGGATGAATTAACGAAACTGGGCTACGCGCTCACCGATGAAGAAATCAATGCCGCGTTTGAGCGGTTCAAACACCTGGCGGACCAGAAAAAGGAATTGTTTGAGAAAGACCTTGAGTCTATTGTGTCCGAAATGGCCGCCAAAGTTCCCGAACGGTATTCCTTGAAAGCCTTGAGCACGCAAAGCGGGATGAATCAAGTGCCGACGGCAACCGTGGAATTAGCGGTGGACGGACAACGCATGAAGGAAAGCGGGACGGGCGACGGGCCGGTGGATGCGGTCTATCGGACGATTGCCCACATCACGCAAACGAAAAGTACCTTGCTTTCCTATATCGTGCAAGCCATTACCGGCGGAACGGATGCGCAGGGAGACGTCTCGGTGCGCGTGGAACAAGACGGCGAAACCGTGACCGGCAACGGCGCCGACACCGATATCATTGTGGCCTCGGCGCAAGCGTATTTGAACGCGCTGAATAAACTGGCCGCGCAGGTGGAGCGTCGGGCCAACGCGGGCCGTAAAATCGGGCTCTGTTGAACGCGAGGCGGAAGAAGCAGTGATGAAAAAAATCATCGCGGTGTTAGCGGGAGACGGCGTGGGCCCGGAGATTGTTCCTGTGGCCGTTACGGTGCTGGAAGCCGTCGGCAAACAAGGCGGGCATGCGTTTGAGTTTCTCCCCGCCGTGGTCGGCGGCCAGGCCATTGATGACACGGGATGGCCGTTACCGGACGAGACGCTGCACGTCTCCAAAACGAGTGATGCGGTCTTGTTGGGAGCGGTGGGCGGCCCGCAATGGGAAGGGCTTGCCTATGAGCGGCGGCCGGAACGGGCGTTGCTGGGCCTGCGCGAACAGCTTGGTTTGTTTGCGAATCTTCGTCCGGCCAAGCTCTATTCGGAATTGGCCGATGCGTCAACCCTCAAACGCGAGGTCATCGAAGGCATTGACGTCCTGGTCGTGCGCGAGCTGACGGGGGGCATCTATTTTGGGAAGCCCAAGGGCGTGGAGGCGACGCCGACCGGCCATCGCGGGTTCAATACCGAAGTGTACACCACGGAAGAAATTACGCGGATTGCGAACGTCGCCTTTGAAGCGGCCCGAAAGCGGCGGAAGCTCGTGACCTCCGTTGATAAAGCGAATGTGCTGGAATCCTCGGAGTTGTGGCGGAAGGTCGTCGTGAAGGTTCACAACGACTATCCGGACGTGGAATTGCGGCACATGTACGTGGACAACTGTGCGATGCAATTGATTCGGAACCCCGGGCAATTTGACGTGATCCTGACAACGAATCTGTTCGGCGATATTTTAAGTGACGAGGCGGCCATGTTGACCGGCTCGATCGGGATGTTGCCGTCGGCCAGCGTCGGGACGGGCGCGGGCATGTATGAACCGATTCATGGCAGTGCGCCGGACATTGCGGGGCGCGATCTGGCGAATCCCATTGGCATGATTGCCTCGGGCGCCATGTTGCTTCGGTATTCATTTGACCTGGGGAACGAAGCGGATCTCATCGAGCGGGCCATCCAACGCGTGTTGGCCCAGGGCTATCGAACCAGGGACATTGCAACGCCGGGCGCGAAGCTCGTCGGAACCCGGGAGATGGGGGCCCGTATTCTTGATCATCTCGGCGGATGCTAGGGCCGGCGTGCGATGCTGACATCCATTCCAGCCGGAACGATTGCCACCATCGCCGGCGCGGGGGAGCCCGGGTTTGCCGGAGACGCCGGTCCGGCCACCGCGGCCCTGTTAAACGAACCGAAAAACATCGCTCTTGACGCCGAGGGTCATCTCTACATCGCCGATTCGGAAAATCATGTGGTGAGAAAGGTTGACGCGCGAACCGGGATCATCGCGACGATCGCGGGGACCTGCGTACGGAACGATCCCGGTTCAAGCCCCGCGGGGCCTGTGCCCACCCGCGCGGACGACGACGACGATCCGTTGGCGGACCCGGTGGATCATGCCGGTGAGGCCTACGTTCAAAAACCGGATTTGAGCGGCATGGTCCGCTATCTCAGCGGAACCGAATCGAAGGTTCCGCGGTTTTCCGGCGACCACGGGCCGGCGAGACACGCCGCGCTCAATTTTCCCTCTGCCGTGGCGGTCGCCGATGATGGGACGGTGTATATTGCCGATACGTGGAATCATCGTATTCGCCGGGTTGACCCCCAAACCGGAATCATTTCCACCATAGCCGGCACGGGCCGGGCGAAATTTTCCGGCGATCATGGGCCGGCGGTCCAGGCCGCCCTGAATGAACCGGTGGCGTTGGCCCTCGACGGGCATCAGGCTTTATATATCGCCGATCAAAGCAACAATCGGGTCCGAAAACTTGATCTGACCTCCGGCGAGATGACGACTGTCGCGGGGGAAGGAGAGGCGGGGTATAACGGCGATGGTGCGCCCGGCCCCGAAACCGCGTTGGCCGGTCCCAGTGGTCTGGCGGTTGATCAAGAAGGGAATCTGTACATTGCGGATACGTTTAGCAACCGGATTCGGAAGTTGACGCGGCGAACCGGGACGATGGAGACGGTGGTGGGAGGAACGGGCGATTTTCAATTGAGACCGGGTGACAATGAAGCCTCCCCTCATCTGTCCCGGCCGTATGCCATCGCGCTCCATCCCGACGGCCGTCTGTTCATTACGGACAGCGATAACCACGTAATCCGGGTTTGGAATCTGCGGACACAAGCCATGTCGCTGCTCGCCGGTACCGGGAAGGCGGAACGTTCCGATGACGGCCGGCACCCCGCGCACAGCGGTTTGAACTACCCGTTCGGCGTGGCCCTTGACTCCCGGGGGCATGTGTATATCGCGGACACCTTTAATCATCGTATCCGTGTCATGGTATCCGGGGCGCGATGAAGAAAAAATCAGCCTATACCGTCGCCATCGTGGGCGCCACCGGAGCCGTGGGAACGGAAATGCTCTCGATTGTGGACGAACGGAAATTTCCCGTTGACCGGGTGCTCCCGTTGGCCTCGTCCAAATCGGCGGGCGGGAACGTGACGTTTCGCGGCAACGACGTCACGGTGAAATTGCTCACCAAAGAATCGTTTCAAGGGGTTGATATCGCGTTGTTCTCGGCCGGCGCCGCGGTGAGTCGGGAGTACGCGCCCGTGGCCGCCGAAGCCGGGGCCGTGGTCATTGACAATAGTTCAGCCTGGCGAATGGACCCGCACGTCCCGCTGGTCGTGCCCGAAGTGAACCTTCATGATCTTGAACCGCACCGCGGTATTATTGCGAACCCGAATTGTTCCACCATTCAAATGGTGGTGGCGCTCAACCCGTTGCACGAGCACGCCAGGATCACGCGGATTGTGGTTTCGACGTATCAATCGGTGTCAGGCACCGGCAAAGATGCCATGAATGAATTGGCGGAACAGTGCCGGCAACTGTTGGGCTTTGGTTCCGTGACGCCCAACGTGTATCCGCACCAAATCGCGTTCAACTGTCTGCCTCACATTGATACCTTTTTGCCTTCGGGCGCGACCGGGGAAGAAATGAAGCTGGTCAACGAAACGCGAAAGATCATGGGCGATCGGTCGCTCGGCGTCTCCGCGACCACGGTTCGCGTGCCCGTGTTTGTCGGTCATGCGGAATCCATCAATATCGAAACGGAAAAAAAATTGTCGGTGGCGGACGCCCGCGCGGTACTCGCCGCCGCCCCGGGCGTACAGCTTTATGACGATCCCGCGCGCGCGGTGTATCCCCTGCAGCTTCACGCGGTTGGAACCGATGCGGTGTTTGTCGGGCGTATTCGCGAGGACGAGTCCATTCCCCGCGGCCTCAATCTGTGGGTGGTCGCGGACAATCTGCGCAAAGGCGCCGCGCTTAATGCCGTCCAGATTGCCGAGGCATTGGTGAGGTGAGCCATGCCGGAGTTCGGCGGTCCCGGGAAAACAATTATCGTTCCGGGGTTGGGGATTGCGGCGGTCGGCCTGGTGATCTCGCTGCTCGGCCAGTCGCCGGGTGCGGGCAACTGGCTCGGCTGGCTGGGAAAACTGCCGGGCGATAGGTTGATCACACGCGACCGGGTCACCGTTGCCTTCCCGTTGAGCGCCGGCATCCTGATGAGCATTGCGGGCAGCGCCCTCCTCTATTGTCTCATGAAACGGTGACGCATGTTCACGTTCTCCGCAGGACGACTCCTTCCACTGCTGCTCATCAGCGTCGGACTCGGTCCGTTGCTCGCGCCGGCGCAAGCGGCGGACCGCGTTCGCGTCGCCCTTGCCGACACGGCCGACCGCGCGACGGCCGCCGCCGACGGCGGCCTTCATCTCGTCTCGTCTTCCGGCCGTCGGATCGCGTTCTCTTCCGAGGTCACGATTGTTCTGAACGGGGACGTGTGGCACGTCAATAACGCGCGCGTGCCGGACAACCGGATCAGGCTTCAGGGGGAAGACGGGGTCTTGACGGTCACCCTGCATGTTCCGGGCCGAAAGCGTCAACGGTGGATGGTGAACGGCAGTCTGGATATCAGCAAGCGCGAATCACGCCTGCTGGTCGTGAACGTGGTGGCTCTCGAAGAATACGTGGCGGGAGTCGTGAGTGCGGAAATCAATCCGGACTGGCATGACGAAGTCTTGAAGACACAGGCCGTGGCCGCCCGGACCTACGTGCTGCACAAGACCCTCGAAAATGCGAGCCGACCGTTTGACGTGTATGCCGGCGTTCAGGATCAGGTGTATGCGGGCCGCGCGAACGTCAACGACGCCGTGCGTGATGCCGTGGAGCACACGCGGGGAGAAGTCATCACGTACGACGGCCGTCCCATTTTCGCGGTCTATTCGTCCACGACCGCCGGCCCGACGGAAGACGCCATGAATGTCTGGTCCAAAGATTTGCCCTATCTGAAAGGGGTGGAATGTCCCTTTGACCGTGAGGCGCCGCGGTATCAATGGCGAGCGGCCGTTCCATTTGACACCGTTGAATCCCGGCTTCGACAAGAAGGGTATCCCGTTGGTTCGCTCGCGACGATCACGCTCTCGAGCATGACCAACGCCGGCCGGGTCAAGGAAGTGCGGATTCTGCATTCCCTGGGGGAACTCATGCTCACGGGACAGGAGCTTCGACGCATCCTTGGATATTCCACGGTGTTCAGCGCGAGGTTTCACGTTGAACGTCTTGGGAGCGACGTGGTGTTTGCGGGCAAGGGCGCCGGGCACGGGGTTGGGCTGTGTCAATGGGGCGCCAAGGAAATGGCCGAGTTGGGGTACCGCTATCGCTCCATCCTCCACTATTACTATCCGGGCACCGAGATTCGTCCGCGCGGCCGGGTCATCATGAACCTGCCTTCTTGACGGCCGATGCGCGTCGGCGTCCCATCCGTTGATGATTGACCGGCCGCAGGCCCGTTGGCCTTGATCGTCGCCATGCAGCTCTCCGCGTTTAATTTTCCTTTTGATGAATCGCTCATCGCCGATTATCCGGTTGCCCCGAGAGATCAGGCCCGGCTCATGGTCGTGCCGCGCGCGCGTGAATCCCCGTTGCAACATGCGCGCGTGAAAGATCTGCCGAACTGGCTGCGCCCCGGCGACGTGGTGGTGTTGAACGACACGAAGGTGATGCCCGCCAGACTGCATGGAACCAAACCGTCAAGCGGCGGCGCCGTCGAAGTGTTATTGGTGCGGCCGTTGGAGGACGCAACGTGGACGGTGCTGTTGAAAGGCCGCGTCAACGTCGGGCAGACCCTGCGGTTTCACGATGCGGCGACCGCGGAGGTCCTGGAACGAAGCCGGGAACGGACGGTCATTCGTATCAATACGCGAGGGTCCGTCAAAGACCTGCTCGACACCATGGGAGACGTGCCGCTTCCTCCCTACATCAGGCGCCCCGCGACGAAGCGGGACAAGGAAGCCTATCAAACGGTCTTTGCGAAATCAGAGGGCGCCGTTGCCGCGCCGACGGCGGGGTTGCATTTCACGACCCAATTATTGTCGGACCTCGCGCGCGCGGGCATTCAAACGGCGACCGTCACGCTGCACGTCGGGCCGGGGACGTTTCGCCCCGTCACCGTTGACGCCATTGAAGACCATCGCATGAGCGCCGAGTGGTTTGAGGTGTCCGAGGAAACGGCGGCGCTCGTCAATGCCGCCAAAGCGGAAGGCCGGCGAATCGTGGCGGTTGGCACCACGTCCGTCAGGACGCTGGAATCCGCAGTCAACGACGCCGGCGTCATTCAGCCGGGTCAGGGAGACACCCGGCTGTTTATTACGCCCGGGTTTCAATTCAACATCGTGGATGCCCTGCTGACCAATTTTCATCTGCCGCGCACGACCTTGCTCATGCTCGTCTCGGCCTTCGCCGGCCTTGATCCATTGCGAACGGCTTACGAAGAAGCCGTCAAAGCGCGGTACCGGTTCTACAGCTATGGCGACGCCATGTTGATACAGTAAGGTCGGCTGCACAAACCGCTGCCCCCTCCGTCATTCCCGACATTTTTAATCGGGAATCCATCCTCGCCTTGAAATCCCCAAGTGTCCGCCCCCACCGCCCCTTGCAATCGCCTGGGAGTTTCGGTTATATTTACCTCTTTGCTACCTTCACCCTAGCTACAAACAGAGGTTACCCCATGACTTATTCCCGTTCACTGCCCACGCCAGAAAACGCCCCGCGTCCGCCTCAATTCACTCAATTCGCACCTGCGGGCAGTGCCGTTCTAGTACCCCCCCCCCCCCCCAGCACAAATCGGGGCCCCGGCCATGACTGCCGGGAGCGCCATTGCGCCACGCCCGCAGGCCGCTGCGCCTAGCCCAGGCGAAACTCCGGGCCAATCCGCACCATCCGCCGGACAACCCCACCGGCAACGCAAGCCGCTAACCTTACTAAACAAGGCATCCACCCTCGCCCTCACCCTCCTCGCCCTCACCCTCATCCCCGCCCACCACGCCTCGGCGCAAATCTACGAATTCGAAAACCCCTCCCTCACCTACACCATCACCGAGGACGCCTCACCCAATACGGTAACCAACGCCAGAGCCCTGCAACTCGGGTTTGCCGGCAGCGTACAACTTGGCGTCTTCACGGAGGAGGACAGTACGGGCATGTATGGAACCTTTGTACTTCGGCAGGCGACTGGCAGAACCCGTGCAGCACTATTCACCTACACGCTGGACAACGACAATACCGACGTGAATGGGTTGGACGACGGCGAAACGCTCACCGAAACCTTTACCGTGAACGCCAATCAAACCAGCGGACCAGCACCACAACTAGGCGCCCAATCCGCCACCATCACCATTAACATCCAGGGATCCACCGATCCGACGAGGATTGTCCCCTCGATATTCAACCCCGATGCGCTCACCGGCGAGGTTTTGGAGGATGGCAGCAGCAGTGAATTGCGCGATTCCGCCCAAGTGGTGGTCACGCGTGGCGCCGTCACCAACCTCCTGCTTGTGGAAGTAACCGAGATGCCCACCACCTACGGCACCTTCACCACAAGTGTCGGTGCCGCAAATCTGTGGTTCTACACCCTCGACAACACCAACCCCGCCGTGGACGCCCTCAACGACGGCGAAACCCTGACGGACACCTTCACCCTGACCGCCGCCGATGACGGCGACACCCCGGCCACCGCCGTAGTCACCATCACCATCCGTGGCGCCACCGACTCGGACCGCACCCCAACCTTCGGCACCGCCACCATCGCCCCCCAAACCTACGCCGCCGGCACCGCCGTCAGCGTAACCCTGCCCACCGCCACCGACGGCAACGGCACCTTGTCCTACGCCATCACCGAAACCCTGCCAGACGGCCTGACCTTCACCCCCGCCACCCGCGTATTGGACGGCACCCCCACCACCGGCCAAGCCGCAACCACCTACACCTACACCGTCACCGACGCCGACGCCAACCAAGCGGCCACCGACGCCGACACCCTGTCCTTCACCATCGCCATCACCGACCTCATGCCAACCTTCGGCACCGCCACCATCGCCGACCAAACCTACCTCCCCGAGACCGCCATCACCGACCTCACCCTGCCGGAAGCCACCGGCGGCGATGGCACCTTGACCTACACCCTCACCCCGACCCCGCCCACCGGCCTGACCTTTGACGACACCACGCGCGTTTTGAGCGGCACCACCCCCACCACCGAGCAAAGGGCAGTACCCTACACCTACACCGCCACCGACAGCGACGCCGACCCCGCCCGCCTGACTTTCACCATCACCATCGCCGATGACCCGCCGGTCATCGTCTTCGCCGGCGGCTCGCGCATGACCGTGGACGAAGGCGCGATGGTCACCCTAGACGGTAGCGGCAGTAGCGACCCGGAAGGCCAGGCCGTAACTTTCCTGTGGACGGTGGACGCCACCAACGAAGTGCCGGTCACCCTCTCCGACACAACCGCCGCCGCCCCCACCTTCACCGCCCCCGAAGAACGCACGAGACTAACGTTCACCCTCACCGTCTCCGACAACAGCACCCCGCCGAACTCCGCCGCCGCCACGCTCACCGTCCAGGTAGGCCGCAGCCAGTTTGACAATGTACACCGCACCATTCTCCCCGAAGTCACCAGGGCCATGATGGACACCACCGTCAGCGCCATTGCCCGGCGGACCGAACAAGCCGCCACCGACCGGGACGCCGCCGCCGGCGCCACCTTCAGCCTGGGCGGGCAGTCCACCCTGGCGGACGTGTTGCAATCAAACGGGGAAGCCCTGACCACCGGCGCCTTCAATGTCAAATCCCTCCTGGGCCGCTCTGCCTTTGCCCTGCCGCTCAACCAAGCCGGCGGGCCGCTGGCCGGCGTCACCCTGTGGGGCAACGGCGCCTACCGCAACCTGTCCGGCAACAGCGCCACCGTGGACTGGGACGGCGACCTGTTCGGCGCCACCGTGGGCGGGGATGCCTGGCTGACCGACACCCTCTTGACCGGCCTGGCCGTCTCCTGGGCCGACGGCACCTTTGATTACACCGACCGCAGTGGTACCGACCCGGCCCCCGGCACCTATCAGGCCACCCTGACCAGCCTGCACCCCTACGTCAGCACCAGCCTGCTGGACGGGCAGGTGACCCTCTGGGCCACCGGCGGCTACGGCTGGGGCGAAGTTGAGATCACCGACACCGCCGACCCCACGGCCGAAGGCACCGTCACCGCCGACACCCGGCTGGCCACCGCCGCCGTGGGCGGCGCCGGCCGCCTGCTGAACCAGCCGGGCCTCCTGACCCCCGACGGCACCACCACGGTGCGGGTCAAAGCCGAAGCCCTGACTACGGCGATCAAAGCCGAGCAACAAGGCGACCGCCTGGCCGGCCTGACCACGGACGCCCGGCGGCTGCGGCTGACCCTGGAAGGCAGCCATGAGCAACCCTTACCCCATGGCGCCCACTTGACCCCCAGCGTGGGCGTGGGCCTGCGGCATGACGCCGGCGACGGCCGCACCGGCACCGGCGCGGAAGTCAGTGGCGGCCTGCGCTACGCCCATCCCGCCCTGCGGCTGACCCTGGAAAGCCGGGGCCGGGTGTTGCTCGCCCATGGCGGCGACTACGACGACTGGAGCGTGAGCGGACGGGTGACCCTGGCGCCGGGCGCCCAGGGGCAGGGCCTGGCCGTCACGCTGGCCCCAACCTATCAAACCACCACCAGCGCCGGCGGGCTGGCGCAGTTGTGGGAACAAGGCACGGCCAACCGCCCGGCGCCCAGCGGCCCGACCACGCCACAGGGCCTTATGGAAGCCACCGTCGCCTACGGGCTGCCGGTAGGCGACCACCTGCTGACACCCTACGGCGGGATGACCCTGGGGGCGGCGGATGCGCGCACGTACCGGCTAGGCAGCCGGGTCAGCTTAGCCCACCGGCTGAATATGAGTCTGGAAGGCGCCAGAAAAGGCGCGACGGGCACGATCCCGGTGGATCATGGCGTGCGGGTGCAACTGGAGTGGTACTGGTAAAGACAGGAGTGGGATGCGCTTCGCGGTTTTTGACGCGAGACCGCAACGGTTCCTTACAGAAACTCTCCGCGAATCTCGACGTGAGCGGTCTCGGATAAGGCGGTTTGAAAGGCTTGAAGGGCGCGCTGTTGTTTTTGGCTCAAGAGTTGAAACCGAATGCGGGTTTTGGTTTGTTCGATTTCTGTTTCGTCTTCCATCTCTGCGGTTTGCCGAGCGACGAGTTCCTCGACTTCTTCCATCTCCGCCGGATTGAGCGTCACCACGTCTTGAACCATATCCCTGACTTTTTGCGTGCGCAGGATTTCGGTGATCTGCCCTTCAAACTGTTTTGGAGAAATCCTGTTTTGGGCCAGTAGGCGGTGATACAGACCCGGATCAAACGACCCGTTCTGTTCAAATTCTTTGCGCGCCATGATGGCCAGCCGCAGTTCATCGGGATGCACGTCCACGTCGAACTCATCGGCGGCCACAAGCCATAGTTTCTGTCCGACCAACGTGTTGATGACGTTCTGTTTAAGCTCTGCTTCCACAACCTCCTGCTTCAGCTGGTTTTTACGGAATTCATAGGCATTGTTATAGGCCCGGCGGAATGCCCGCGCATCCACTTCGTATGCCCCGACCACGGCCACCACGTTGGGTTGTTGCGACGTTTCATACCCAAACCAGCCCATCCCGATGACAAAGGTGACCGCGATCACCAGCACGATGAGCTTCAAAATCCAAGGGTGGTTTATCGAGCCTTCGCGGATCAGTTTAATCATGGTTCCTCCATTCCATGAAGCAAGAGAAGGAAAAATTGTACGCAGAGCACGGCGTGGATGCAAGGGCCTGTTTCGCCCTGTCCATGGGAAAGGGACTGTCACGTCCGTCAGGGATATGGCGCCGTACCCGCTCCATTTGTGAGGGCTTTGATGATTTTGTTACACTGAAGAACGTGCCGGGTGTCTGATTGAAGATTCTCAATCATTAAGGCTTCGGAGAAGAAACGACGCTGTGCGTATGACGGTCTGTCAATCTGTTCGTATTCTGCCGGCCCTGCTGCTTGGACTGTGGTGTTGGGGGGGCAGTCCCGCAACCGGCTTGAGTGATCCCACGACCGTCACGGCGCTCGGGCGGGACGAGATCGCCGTGACCGTGCACATCAAGAGTCGGCGGTTTATCCCTCATGTGGTGAACGTTCGGGTCGGCCAGCGGGTCCGTCTGATCTTCAAGAATCAAGATGCCGAACTCCATGCGTTTGTCCCCGTGGATTTCCTGGATCGGACGAACGTCCAGGTGGCCGGCAACGGGGCGCCGCAGTTCGGCAAAGACGGATTTCGTCGGGTGTTGATTCCGGCACAAGGGCACGCGGAGTTGGTGTTTGTGTCGAAAACGGCGGGCGCCTTCCCTTTTTTCTGTGATTTGCCCGGACATATGATGAACGGAACAATCGTGGTGGACAGTTAAACGAATCTGCCGGCGTGCGAGGTTTGCGATCACTCATTACCAATGCGGAGAACACAATGAAACAAACGATATGGATTAACGACGGCGCCTATCTGTTCAGAGCCGGACCGGGGCGGTTTGACTATCTCAAACTCAAGCACGAATTGGAAAACGGAGCCGGCGCACCGTTCACCGAGAGTTATTATTTCAACGCGCAATCCTCGCCGACGGCGGCGCAGGATTCGTTTCATAAATGGCTCAAATGCGCGCCGCCGCTCGGGCCGAAGATGATCCTCAAACTCTACTCGCTCAAAAGCGTCCGCCTCTGCTGCCCGCACTGCAACGTCGAGTATGAAAAGGACGTTCAAAAAGGCGTGGACGTCGGCATTGTCACGCTGATGCTCCGGCTTGCGGCGCAAAACCGCTACGACCAACTCGTGCTGACCTCCGGCGACGGCGATTTTGCCAACGCGGTGGAATCTATCAAACAAATGGGCAAATCGTTTTGCCTCGCCGGATTCAAAGATTCGGTCTCGCCCGATTTGCAATGCTTCGCCGACACGGTACTGTGGCTGGACGACTTGTGGGGGAAAGTGAGGAGAACGCCAATCGGCGGCGAAGAAGAAGCGTCGCGCTCCGTGGTTACGGGGGAGCAGCGTTCATGAAGATCCGCCCGGCCAATCTTCGAGACAGGGCCGGCGCTCGTGTGTCCGGCCGTGCGCGGTCCCGGATGTGCGGGGCGCGGGGCGTCGGCCTGGGAGCCGTGCTTGTGGGCCTGTTGGGCGTCGCCAATTTTTCGCAGGCCGCGGACCCCGTTTCGGATGCCCACGGCGCCATGGCGGTGCAGTCGGTCCAACGCTACGTCCGGGCGGTATCCGCCCGGGATTCGACGCGAGTGGCGCGCAACGATTTTGCCTGTCTGCTGAAGATGGTTGAGGCCGGCGCCACGGGGGAGGGGAATTTTCTTCCCGAATCCGATCCGGTGTATGCCTGGTGCCGGGATCGGATAAGGCAAGCGCATGCGGAAGTGATTGAGAACCGGGACCGGGCGCTGGATGAGTTGTGGCCGGGTGTCGGGAAGCTGGTGAATTTTCGGGATTTTAAACGATTCGAAATTTCGGAAACCCGCGCACGGCAGCGCGCCCCTTCTTTTTTTGTGATGCCCGAAATCGGCGGTCTGTCAGGGTCGCCGGGGTTCACCTTGGACGTACTCGGCACCGGGCCGCTCCCGCATGCGTCGTTTCAGGTTCCGGGGTCCGAGCGCGTGGTGGCGGTCCCGACAACGCTGGTCCGGGTCCGCATTGTCTATCCCGATCCGATAACCTCGCCGGCGGCCAATGCCCCTGGACAGCAGGACTGGGTCGTGCCGTATAAAAAAGCGATTCATCCGGTCAAAGCCGTGACCGTCAAATGGGTCGTGTTGACGGGGTTGTTGCGGCACGGGTTTCCCGCGGATACGGCCGTGCTCAATATCCCGATGGAATCGTCCATGGGGACGCCGATTCCGTTTGTTCTTGACGTCGGCGGGTTTGAACAGCAATCAACGGAATTTTGGAATGCGAATGAAGCGCGGACGGCGCTTGATGCCGGAGTCAAACGAGCCGGGACGTTTCCGACCCGCCGGGAGCGGATTACCATGCTCAACCGGGTGTTGGCGGTGCATCCTTCGCACGTGGAGGGGCTTCAGGCCATGGTCGCCGAGCTGTACGGCGGTTTGATGGATTTTGGGGCGCGGACGCATGGCGTGACGGTGGCAGACGATCCTCTCTATCAGGAGTTCAATGAATTGTATTGGACGATTCAGTCGCAAACCGACCGGATGGACATTTCCCTGCATATGGAAATGGGCGGCAAATCCGAGCCGACGCCGGCTGATTACCTGTACCGATTGATTCCCGCGATGGAAGCCCTGGCGGACCTGGCACCCTTGGATTTCGACACGCGCTTGAAGCTGAGTCTGGCCTACCGGTGGGTGAACGATCAGCTCGCCGCCATCACGGCTCCTCAACAATTGCTGGCCGAAGTGCCGACGGATCAAACGCGGCTTCGCGCGAGAATTTTGACGACCCTGGCCTGGTCACGCATCAGCAAAGTCGCGTGGAACCGGCATTTTGACGACCCTGATATTGTCCGAGGCTACGAAGAAGCGGATGAGGCCTTTGATTTATCCTCGGATCCGTTAATCAAATTCTCCGCAGCCTACGCCAAGGCGTACAGTCTAGCCTTTCGCCCCCAACGTGATAACCAGGCCATGGTCGAATTGTTGCGGGAGGCCCGGCGCTGGTACCGGCAGATTCCAGGAGCCACGGACCGGTCATGGGTTTTTCTCCTCCAGAATGATACCTTGAAAGGGCTGCTGGAAACCGATCCGGCCTTTCGCTCATTGGTGTCTGCCGATTCGTAGGCCCCGACCGTGCCCGTGCGGCACGTTTGTTTGCTCCTTCACGGAGCGCGGCGTTTTTTTATTTATTCAACCACAAAGGAGGCAGGCCATGGTTCGTTTGGTTCATTCAACAGGCTTCATCGGGCTTCTCGGCGTTTTTGTCCTTGCGTGCATGAGTACCGCCGCCTTCAGCGAGGGCACGGGGCCGGCGGATGGCTTTGGTCTTCACGTCCAGGCGCCGCACATGATGACCGACGGACAGATCGGGGGCCCCTATCATCATTATTGCAAAGGCATTGCGGATGGAATCCTCCAATGCCTGCTCTTCCCCTCCACCGATCCCAAGGCCCCGTTGATCGGCGTGGAATACTTCGTTCCCAAGGACCTGGCCCGCAAGGAGGTTCCGCTGATTCAATGGAACAGAAATTTCCATGACCATGAGGTGGAAATCGCGACTGGCCGCGTGCACATCCTGGACATTGAGGACAAAAACACGGTGGCGGAAATCGCCGCTGTGGCCGCGCAAACCGACGGCGTGATTTATCAGCTCTGGCAGCCTGGCCAGAAAACTCCGGATGGAACGGTGACGATTCCGAACTCGGTCGGTCATACATTCCGAACCAAGTAGCCGTTGTGCCGGTGCGGGAGCGTACGGCTCCCGCACCGTTCTTCAGAATCCCACCCGTACCCTTCAACGGAGCGGTATGATGCAATCGGCGGGCCGGCAGCTGGCCGGCCATCTTTTGGTTGTGTTGTGGACGGGCGCGGCGACCGTTCTGGGGGCCGATTCCGCCGTGCTCAAGCCGCGTGTGCCGCCCGGTCAGATTGAGGAAGCGAAAGCGTGGCGGAACCCGTTTCCCGTCACACCGGAACGCCTTGAAAAAGGGAAGCAACTGTTTCACGGGAAAGGCTTTTGCGTGACGTGCCATGGCCGGGACGGCAAAGGGTTGGGAGAGATTCCCGGGCTGCGGGGACGCCTGCCGAGAAATTTTACGGATCAGGCGTGGCAGGCGACGCGAACGGATGGCGAATTGTTTTGGATTTTGAAAAATGGAAGCCCGGGAACGGACATGGCCTCGTTTATTCCGCTCGTGTTGACAGAAGAAGAAGCCTGGCACGTGCTGCTCTATGTGCGTGCGTTTGGCCGCATGTAGCGATTCCCCTCCTTTCAGGGTTTCGAATCCTTATTTATCAGTAGCGCATGAGCATCGAAAATCTGTATAATGGCTTCAGGACTTTTTAGGAGGAACGAGGAACAATGACTTCAACTTTACATCGGGCGCTTTCAAGTTTTTACAATCTGGTCTATGAGGCCCAGGCGTTTTCAACGGCCATGTCTCGCATTGATTCTTCCGAACAGGATCGCTACCTGGGGCGAGTCGAAGGGCTGAACTGGGTCCTGGACCGCTGTCAGGAGTTTGAAGATTTGGACCAGAATCTCACCACGGCTTCCCTTCACAAACTGCTGGGCGACGTCAAATCGGACCTTGATCATGAATTGTCCGTGCAGCGAAGGGAAAAAGGCAGGCGAGCGGATGGACGGGAAGAAGCGCTGATCTTTGTGACGGATTACCTGGCCAGTCTGCTGACGGCCACGGAAATTGAAGCGGCAAAAAGCCCCGTTTAGGGTGTTCTCTTGTGCCGTCGTTTACAAACCGGCCGTCTTCTCAATTGTGGCAGGATGATCGTCTTGTGGCGTTGACCGTCGGCAAAGCCAGGTCGAACTTTGTCAAAGAGTGGATTATTTTTGCCCTGTGCCTGGGCTTGGGCGGGCACATGGCGCTGGCTCTTTTGCTGCATGCCCCGGAACAATGGCCCGTCAATACCCTGTGGATCTACGGCCTCTTACTCGCTCTGGCCGTCTATGTCTGTGTGCAACTCATTCGCTCGGTCTGGTGGTGGTGCGGGGGTGAGCGGCGGAAAGAGTCTGACTCCGGAGAACAGGCCTAGCGTGTGAACCGTTGGGCGTGTGCGATGACGGGAAAAGACGGACGTGACTCCTGGCTTACAAGAGACCCTTGAGCGGGATGCCCTCCTCAATAAGCATGAGCGGGATCGTATCCCGGATCGGATAGAGAACCTGTTTGTCGCTTCTCATCAGCCCGCCGTCGAGCGGGTCTTGAATCACGTTTCCACCCTTATTACACACTTCCCCTGCCGCAATTTTTTGATTGAGGATGCCGAGGGAAGCGGCATCCACGGGCGTGAGGGCCTGTTTCGTTTCCGGGCAACATAAAATTTTCCAAAGACCTGGATCAAGATGCATCTCGGGGACTGTCTCATCGGGACTCATGCCGTGCCTCCACCATGTACGCCGTCTGTGCCGCTCCTGTCTTGCCCACACTAGTCAATTGCGGGATGGGTTGCAAGGAGGCGGCGGCTGAAGCCCCCGGCCGGGGATTCGCCGGCGACCGGGTGAACAGGCGGGGTCCTCCGATTGGACGCGACGAATGACCAGGCACGGCCGCCTTCATCAACTCAAACGGTATTTTATGACGGGATTACTGGTCCTTGTCCCGGCCTGGGGCACGTTTCTGATTTTGCACACCTTGTTTTCGACGTTGGACGGCTTGTGGGTCGCGCTGTTTGGCCCGTTTATGACGATTGACGTTCCGGGAGCGGGGATTGTGCTCTTCATCCTCGTGATTTTTGCGGCCGGGATGCTGGGTACGCACCTGCTGGGACAGCGATTGGTGAAAAAACTGGAGGAACCGTTTGAGCGAATCCCGCTGGTCCGAAGCATTTATCACACCCTCAAGGGCATGGCCGATGTGTTTCAATTCCGGGAACGCTTTGGGAAAAGCACGGTGGTCGTGTTTCCGTTTCCCCGAATCGGCCTGTGGGCGATTGGTTTGCTGATGGGCGCGGCCCCGGAGCGGCTCCAGATTGTCCAACACGATGCCCTGGTCATGGTGTTTGTCCCGACGGCCATTCACCCCATCACGGGGTATTTGACCTTTGTCCCGGAAGCAACGGTGCATAAGGTGGCGTTGCGTCCCGAAGAAGCCATGAAACTGGAATTCTCCGCGGGGCTGTATCGTCCGCCGAAGGGATGGCTGGCGGCGTTGCGTCCCGCACGGCCGAATGCCTAGAGAGTCCGTTGTGCAACCATGAACGAAGAGCCACCGTCAGACTGCCGCGTTCGTGCGGCCGACGTTCGGGACCTTGAGCCGCTGGTTGACTTTAACGCGGCGCTTGCGCGTGAAACCGAGGAACGCCGACTGGACCGCGACCTTCTTCGGGACGGCGTGGAATCGGTCCTGTCCGACCCTGCCAAAGGGCTGTACATGGTGATGGAGCATCGGCCCACCGGGCGGGTGATCGGGCAACTGATGATCACCTTTGAATGGAGCGACTGGCGGAACCGGGTCTTCTGGTGGCTGCAAAGTGTGTACGTCCACAAGGACTGGCGGCGGCGGGGCGTGTGTAAAACACTGTACGGGCACGTGGTACGGGAGGCCGAACGCCGCGGAAACGTGGCGGGCATTCGTCTCTACGTGGAGCAGGACAATGCCGTCGCCCAAACGGTGTACAGTCGCCTGGGGTTGTCTCCGCCGCCGTATCGCGTCTTTGAAAAAGACTTTGTCCTGCCGCCCCGACCGGGTGAATAAGGCGACCGGGGCCGGTCGGGGCGGCGCAGAGCGACCCCTCTCTGCAATGGCCTTGGTCATCATCATGCGGCCTGCTGTCTCCGGTGGACAGGCCGACGGGCCTGCTGTTAGACTGGAGCTTGAGGTAAAAGTCCGCCATGCAATTCCATGTTGCCGTCTCGCATGATTCAAGCGCCGCCCGTGCGGCGGAAGCGGTCAGCCAATCCGTCCGGGAGGCGTTTGGCCGGAACGCCGTTGATTTAGTCTGCCTGTTTTTTTCACCGCATTATGCGCACTCAATACGGGAATTAACCCAGTCAATCTCCCGGCGCCTGGACCCGCGCGTGATGGTGGGGTGTATGGGACAGGGGATTATCGGGCCGGCCGAAGAATACGAAAATCAGTCGGTGGTGACCCTGTGGGCGGCGCGGTTGCCCGAGGTGCGGATGGTTCCGTTCCATTTGACGTTTCGTGAACAGGAAGGAGCGGCGTCCGTCGTGGAGGGATGGCCGGAGGCATTAAACGCACCGGCGGAACGGCCGACGCTGCTGGTATTTGCCGACCCCTTTTCCACGCCGATTGAAGACGTTTTCAGAACCATGGAGCGACAGTGTCCGGGCGCCTCCGCGATTGGCGGCCTTGCGAGTGGCGGGGACGATCTTGGCGAACACCGGCTGGTGTGCGACGGCGAGATTGTGGAAGAAGGCCTGATAGGCGTGGCGTTGTGGGGGCCGGTGTCTATTCGGACCCTGGTGTCGCAGGGCTGCCGGCCCATCGGGGAGCGTTACGTGGTCACCAAAGCCGAGAGAAACGTGATTTATGAATTAGGCGGCGTCCCGACCCTGGAACGCCTTCAGGCGGTGCTCCACGGGACGGGACCGGAAGGCGGAAAACAGTCGGCCATGGCGGTGCAGGTCGGGGTGGCGTTTGATGAGCAACGCGAGCAGTTTGACCAGGGAGACTTTCTCATTCGCAGCCTGGTCGGGGCGGACCAACGATCCGGGGGCGTGGCGATATCCGACGTCGTCAGCGAAGGGCAGACGATTCAATTCCACGTGCGGGACCCAAAGGCCGCCAGTGAAGATTTCAATTTATTGCTGGCCAGGGACCGCCTGACCCACCCGGATGCTCCGTTCAAAGGCGCCTTGTTGTTTAGTTGCAACGGGCGGGGCCGGCGATTTTTTCCCGAACCGAATCATGATATCACCGCCCTCCAAAGGCTGGGGCGCGGGATTCCGGCGGCGGGGTTTTTTGCATCCGGAGAAATTGGCCCGGTGGGCGGGAAAAACTTTATCCACGGATATACCGTGAGCGTCGCGTTATTTGCCGAGCTGAATCCAGAGGGTTCATCGGCGAAATAATCATCGCGCGCAACGAAAGGCAAAAGAGGCCATGACGTTCAAAGGAAGCATACGATGGTTCGGGGTTTGCCTGATGGCCGGGTTGTGTGTTCTTGCAGGGACGGGCCTGGTTCCCGGAAAAAAGCCCGAAGCGGTCAAGACCCCGTCAGGGCTGCACTATGTTGACCTGGCCACCGGAACCGGCCGTGAGGCGCACGTTGGCGAAACCGCGGTCGTCCATTATACGGGGTGGCTGGAAGATGGGACGAAGTTTGATAGTTCGGTGGACCGCGGGACGCCCTTTTCTTTTGAATTGGGCGCCGGCCGCGTCATTAAAGGATGGGATGAAGGGGTCGTCGGGATGACCATCGGAACAAAACGGAAGTTGACCATTCCCCCGCACCTTGGATACGGCAGTCGCGGCGCGGGCCGCCTCATTCCTCCCGGCGCCACGCTGATTTTTGAAGTGGAACTTCTGGGTCTGCGGTAAGCGGCGGACTCTTCCGTTCTTTCGCGTGACCGCCGCCTCATCCATCCGTTTTCCCGTTTCATGAAACACACGCCCCTGTATGAGTCCCACGCGGCCCGCAAGGCCAAACTCGTTGAGTTTGCGGGGTGGGCCATGCCCATCCAGTACGCCGGCATCCTGGCGGAATATCACACGGTCCGCACACATGCCGGGTTATTCGACGTGAGCCACATGGGCCGCCTTCACGTGGAAGGCCCCGGCGCGGTGGCGTTCCTGCAGCGCGTGACCACCAACGACGTGCGGCAAGTCGAACCGATGGGTTCGCACTACTCGATGATCTGCAATCCCGAAGGGGGCGCCAAAGACGACGTGTTCATTTACCGGTTGGAGGAAGAGCAATTTCTTGTGTGTGTGAACGCGTCCAATCTCGAAAAAATCAGAAGCTGGTTTTCCCTGCAGCATCGTGACGGGCGGGACGCCGTTCGCATCATTGATCGCTCGAACGAGGTCGCCCAACTGGCGCTGCAGGGCCCGGCGTCAAAGGCGCTGCTGGCCCGGCATATGACGCCGTCGCTGGACGGTCTGCGGCCAAGACGGTGCCTTCGTGAAACGGTTTGCGGCGCGGATTGTCTGGTGACGCGAACCGGCTATACCGGAGAACTCGGTTATGAACTCTACGTGCCGGCGGCTCGTGTTCGCGGGGTATGGGAGGAACTGCTGCGATCCGGTGAGCCGCTTGGCTTGAAGCCGGTTGGGCTGGGTGCGCGGGATTTGCTTCGGCTCGACATGGGATATTTGTTATATGGACGTGAGCTGACCGAAGCGATCACCCCGATTGAGGCCAATGCCCACGGGGTGGTGAATTTCGAGAAGGGAGCGTTCATCGGCGAGCCGATTCTCAAACGGCAGCTTGAACAGGGGCCATCCAAACGTCTGGCGGCGTTTGAATTACTGGAAAAAGCCGTTCCCCGTCACGATATGAAAGTGTTTGCCCATAACCGGGAAATAGGCGTGATTACCAGCGGGAACCTGTCTCCGATTCTGCAAAAAGGCATTGGATTCGCGTACGTCAATCCGGCCTATGCCAAGCCCGGCACGGCGTTTGAAGTCGAGATTCGGAGCAGGCGGGTGCCCGCGCAAGTGGTCGCGCCGCCGTTTTATAAAAAGCCAAAACGTGCGGGATGAGCGCCGCCTCGCCGTTCGTTCACCGCAAGACCGTGGCAGCTTGCCATGAAGAAACCCGTCTATAAAGGCAAAATCATCAATCTGTCCGTGGAGACGGTGCGCTTGCCGAATGGCACGACGGCCGACATGGAAATCATCAGTCATCCCGGCGCCGCGGCCGTCGTGCCGATGCAGGATGAACAGACCGTGGTCATGGTCCGGCAATATCGCCATGCCGTAGGACGTGTGATCTATGAAATCCCCGCCGGTACGCTGCGCCCCGGTGAACACCCGCGGGATTGCGCGCGGCGTGAACTTGAAGAAGAAACCGGCCGCAAGGCGAACCGGCTGGAGCCGCTCTTGAGTTTTTTAACGACGCCGGGCTTTACCAACGAAATCATTCATATTTTTGTGGGGACGGACCTCTCACCCGGCACGCAAAACCTGGATGCGGATGAAATCCTGGAGATCGTTGACATGCCGTTTGCCGCCGCCATCGCACTCATCAAAGACGGCGCCATCAACGACGCAAAGACCATCATCGGCCTCCAAGCCGTTTCTCTCCGGTGGCACAATCACGAAAATCGTGGAGACCAAACGGTCGAGACTCCGGTCGAGGATAAAGAAAAGAGGGGATAAACCGACCTTGACGCCCCTGAAGCGTTGAGCGCCGGCATGTCGCTGACGGCGTCGCCGTCAGCGCCGCCGCCGTTTTACTGGATTCCTGCCCCCGGCCTGAACGGAGGCGGGAATCCAGCGTCTAACTGGGCCGGCGGAGCCGGACATTTCAACCCCGCCCTTACCAGTTCCACTCCAATTGCACCCGCACGCCATGATCCACCGGGGCCGTGCCCGTCGCGCCTTTCCTGGCGCCTTCCAGGCTCATATTCAGCCGGTGGGCTAAGCTGACCCGGCTGCCTAGCCGGTACGTGCGCGCATCCGCCGCCCCCAGGGTCATCCCGCCGTAGGGTGTCAGCAGGTGGTCCCCTACCGGCAACCCGTAGGCGACGGTGGCGTCCATGAGGCCCTGCGGCGTGGTCGGGCCGCTGGGCGCCGGGCGGTTGGCCGTGCCGTGTTCCCAGAGTTGCGCCAGCCCGCTGGCGCTGGTGGTGGTTTGATACGCCGGTTCCAGCGTGACGGCCAGGCCCTGGCCCGCCGCCGTCTCCGGCGCCAGGGTCACCCGTCCGCTCACGCTCCAGTCGTCGTAGTCGCCGCCATGGGCGAGCAACACCCGGCCCCGGCTTTCCAGCGTCAGCCGCAGGGCGGGATGGGCGTACAGCAGGCCGCCGCTTAGTTCCGCGCCGGTGCCGGTGCGGCCGTCGCCGGCGTCATGCCGCAGGCCCACGCCCACGCTGGGGGTCAGGTGTGCGCCACGGGGTAAGGGTTGAGCATGGCTGCCTTCCAGGGTCAGCCGCAGCCGCCGGGCGTCCGTGGTCAGACCGGCCAGGCGGTCGCCTTGTTGCTCGGCTTTGATCGCCGTAGTCAGGACTTCGGCTTTGACCCGCACCGTGGTGGTGCCGTCGGGGGTCAGGAGGCCCGGCTGGTTCAGCAGGCGGCCGGCGCCGCCCACGGCGGCGGTGGCCAGCCGGGTGTCGGCGGTGACGGTGCCGTCGGCCGTGGGGTCGGCGGTGTCGGTGATCTCAACTTCGCCCCAGCCGTAGCCGCCGGTGGCCCAGAGGGTCACCTGCCCGTCCAGCAGGCTGGTGCTGACGTAGGGGTGCAGGCTGGTCAGGGTGGCCTGATAGGTGCCGGGGGCCGGGTCGGTACCACTGCGGTCGGTGTAATCAAAGGTGCCGTCGGCCCAGGAGACGGCCAGGCCGGTCAAGAGGGTGTCGGTCAGTTGCGTGTCCCCGCCGACGGTGGCGCCGAACAGGTCGCCGTCCCAGTCCACGGTGGCGCTGTTGCCGGACAGGTTGCGGTAGGCGCCGTTGCCCCACAGGGTGACGCCGGCCAGCGGCCCGCCGGCTTGGTTGAGCGGCAGGGCAAAGGCAGAGCGGCCCAGGAGGGATTTGACATTGAAGGCGCCGGTGGTCAGGGCTTCCCCGTTTGATTGCAACACGTCCGCCAGGGTGGACTGGCCGCCCAGGCTGAAGGTGGCGCCGGCGGCGGCGTCATGGTCGGCGGCGGCGTCATGGTCGGCGGCGGCTTGCTCGGTCCGCCGGGCAATGGCGCTGACGGTGGTGTCCATCATGGCTCGGGTGACTTCGGGGAGAATGGCGCGGTGCACGGCGTCAAACTGGCTGCGGCCTACGCGGACGCTAACCACGGCGGTGGCCATTCGCTGTGGGGTGCCGTCGTCCGTAACTGTGAGGTCGAAGTTCAGGGTGGTGCGCTCTTCGGGGGCCATGAAAGTGACCATTGGGGCGCGGCCATCAGCCGGGTCAAAGGTGACGATTTGGGGCGGGGTGTGCGCCCACGCGTAGTCCAAGGTCTGCGTGCTGCCTTCCGGGTCGCTGCTGCCGCCGGCGTTCAGGGTGACCATCGCGCCTTCGTCCACGGTCAGGGCGATCCGCCCGCCTCTAACGGGCCTGTTTTGACCGTCAACTTCAAGGACGATGGCCGGCGGGCCGTTGGCGCCGGTGATGGTGATGGTGATGACCTGGGTGGCGGAGGGGTTGGCGGCGGCGGCGACGGTGAAGGTGTCGACAAGGGTGGCGTCCCTCGCCAGGGCGATGATGGCGGGGTTGTCGTTGTCCAGGGTGTAGGTCCAGACGCCGGCGGCGGTGATGGAGAAGGCGCCGTAGGCGCTGGGCTGGTCGGTCTGGACGACGAAGTCGGTGCCGCCGCTGCCCTGGTTGGTGATGGCCAGCGTGTCGGTGTCGGTATCTTCGAGGGGGTCGCCTTCGATCACGCCGCCGGTGGTGGCGTCGCTGAAGGCAATCACCGACACGGCGCGCACGGCGATCCGGAAGTTCAGGGTTACGGAGTCGGGGTCGGTGGCGTCGCTGTCGGTCACGGTGTAGGCGTATTCGGCGGCGGCTTGCAGCCCGGTCGGGGTGCCGCTCAGCGACTGGTTGACGGCGTCAAAGGTCAGCCCGGCCGGGATGTCCCCGCCGTCCGCCGCCAGAGTCAGGGTGTAGGTCAATGCGCCGTCGCCGCCGGTGGCCTGGGGCAGCACCAGGGTGGGGATGGCCTGGGTGATGGTGTACGCCTGGTCGGCAATGGCCGCGCCATCGGCGAAGGCCGGCACATTGTCCGCCCCCGCCCCCTCAATGAGGATGTCCACGTTCAAGGGCGGGCTGCGGTTGTCGTCAACGTCGGTGGCGACATAGAAGTACGTGGTCTGCACCTGGCCGGTGGTCGAACGGCCGCTCAAAATCCGCGTGGTGTCGTCAAAGGCCAGGCCGTCCGGCAGGCCGCCGCTGCCGTCGCTGTTCAGGCTCAAGCTGTAAGTCAGCGTACCGGGCGCGCCGCCGATGGCGACCGGCAGGGTCAGGGGGGGGATGGCGCTGCCCACCGTGTAGGTTTGCGCGAAGACGGCGCGGGTCTCGGCGGGGAAATACGGCGTCGGCGCTCCAACGGTGAGGGTGAATGGCAGGCTCGCGGTCGCGTTATCGCTGTCGGTTACGAGGTAGAAGTGCTGGGCGATGAAGATTTCCTCGGTCGGCGTGCCGCTCAGTCTGCCGTTGGACTCGTCAAGGTTCAGCCCCTGCGGCACAGCGGGGACGATGGTGTAGCGGAACGGCGGGTTGCCGCCGCCCGCCGCGACCTCCGGAAACTGCACGTAGGGCAGCGCGCCCGCGCCCGAGCCGCTGGAGAGCGGCACGTTGACGGCGTAGGTCTGGTGGGGGATGGTCTCGGCAAAACCGATGGCCGCAATCACGACAGTGAAGTCTCGAATAGTGAAGTCTCGAATATCGGCCTGCCGGCCAAGGGCGTCTGTTACCCGATACGTAAAACTACTGCTCAGCTCCAGCGCCTCCTCCGGGGTGCCGGAAAAGGTGCGGGTGGCGGGGTCAAAACTCAGGCCGGGTGGCAAATTGTCCTCCCCTGGGGGGAGGAATAAGGCGTAGCGGAGCGGGGAGACGCCGCCCATAGCCGCCGGCAGGGTCAGGTTGAAGGCGCGGCCAACGACCAAAGACAGGTCGCCCACGACAACCCCAGTGAACGTCGGCAACCCCGGATCCTCAAGGATGGCAATGGTGAAGGTATCCTCGGCGGTGTCGGCGGTGTCGGCGGCGTCAACCGGGGTATCGGTGACGCTGTAGATGTGGTTACCGGGGCTGCCGATGGTGGTGGTCGTCGTGGGGGTGCCGGAAAGTACGCGGGTGTCGGCGTCAAACGTCAGCCCGTCCGGGACAGGGGAGAGGTCGTAGGTCAGCGCGCCGTTGCCGCCACTGGCCGGCGGCAGGGTTACGCTGACGGCGATGTTGCGGGCGTAGTTCTGATCGGCAACCCCCACGGAGAAAACCGGCGCGGTGTCGTCTGACCCGGTTACATCAATGACGACCTGCGCGGTATCGCTGAGGCGTCCCGACACCATGGCGGTGCGGTCGCTGACCAGCAGGGTCAGGGTTACGGCGGTCGGCTGGGCGTTGTTCGGCGCGGTCCAGGTGGCGTCAAGGACGTTGACGTCTGCAAAGGTTCCGACGTTGGGGACGGCGCTCCACTCGTAGAGTAGTTGGTCGTCGGTATCTGTGTCGGTGGCGGTGGCGTCCAGCGTAACCACCGCGCCCGCCGCAACCCGAGGCGCGCCGCTCGGCGCGACAATCCGCGCCACCGGCGCGTCGTTGGCGCCGACCACGGTGATGGCGAGGCTTGCGGGGGCGACGTCGGTGTCAATCGGGGTGAGGGTGAAAAAGTCCGTTCTTTCCTGGTTCTCGGCCAGCGACTGCGCGGCGGCGCTCAGGACATATATCCATAGAGTGCTTTCATCGTTTACGCGGAAATTGCCATAGGTCCCGATTGCGGAACCGCCATCCAAGGCGTGCGACACGTTGCCGGAAATTCGCACGTCATCCTCGCCGACCCGCGCGCTCAAATCGCCGGACAATCCGCCGCTTTCATCCGCCTCGCGGACGATGAGGGTGTCGGTGGCGGACGCGCCGGCGGTGTCGGTTACGCGCAGGGTCAGGGTGTAGGCCCTGCCCGGCCCGCGGTTGCCCACGAAATAGGTGGTTTCCCTGGCGGTGCGGTCGCTGAAACTGCCGCCCAGCGCGGTCGGCGTAACGCTCCAGGTGTAACTCAAGGCGTCGTCGGTGTCGGCGTCGTCGCCGGTGCCCACCACCCCGACCGGCGTACCCGCCGGCGGGTTGGCGTTCACGCCGGTGGCGAAGGCCGCGCTGGCGGCCGGGGCGTCGTTGGTGCCGGTGACTTCAATGGTCAGCGTGGCGTCGGGATACAAATTGCGGTCGTTGGCGGCGATGGTGAAGGTTTCAAACGCGCGCCCGCCGCCGGGCAGGTTGACCGTGGCGCCCCGCGTGCGAAGCAACTGGTAGCTCCAGGTTGCGCCGCGCACCTCCAGGGTTCCATATACGCCGTCCTGGTCGTCGTCCGGGAAGCCGCCGCCGGCGCCGCCGGCGCCGTTGGGCAGATGCAGGCTGAAGGCGCCGCGCGCAACGCGCTCACCGGAGACGTCGCGGACCCGCCCGCTTAGCGCGCCGCCGATGTAGCGCGACGGCCGCGGCGGCGCGGCGGCGAAGTCGGACACGATGGTGATGGTGATGGTGAACTGCATGGTGTCGGCGTCGCCGTTGGCGTCCGTCACCCGGTAGGTGTAGTCCCGCACGGCATCCTGGCGTGCCAGCGGGCGGCCGCCCAGCTCCCGCGCCCCGGAGTCAAACGTCACGCCCGGCGGCAAAGCCGGGGTGATGAAGTAGGTCAGCGCGCCGTCTCCGCCGGTGGCGGCCGGCAGCGGGGCGGTGTGGGGGGCGATGTTCACGTTGGCCTGGAAGGTATAGGCCATGGGCGTGAAGCGCGTCCCGAACTGCGGCGTCGTGTCGCCGTTGATGCGCACCGAAATGGTGTCGGAGGCGCCGTGCTGGTCGTGGACGCGCAGGCTCAAGGTGTAGAAGTCTTCAACCAGGGGGTCCGGCGCGGTCCAGGTGGTGTCGGGGTCGTTGCGGTCGGCGAAGGTGCCGGCGACCGGCGACGCCAGCCAGGTGTACGCCAGCGAGCGTTGCTCGTTGTTGTCCGCGTCGGTGGCGGCGCCGCTCAACTCCACGACCTCGCCGGGCCGCACGATGGCGCGGTCGGCCCGCGCCTCGGTCACCACCGGGGGGTCGTTGGCGCCGCGAATGGTGAACTCGAAGACCACGTTTTGATACAGGTCGGTGTACGGGGCGATGGTGAACCGGTCCACCGGCGCGTCGCCGGCTTGCAGCGCCTGGGTTTGCGGGCGGCCGTTGAAGAACACGTAGTTCCAGTTGCCGCGTGTATCCTCCATTTGAAACTGGCCGTAGGCGCCGGTTATGGTTGCCGGGGTCCAGAGTCCATTCGTCCCTAGCGGGTTGCCGCGATCCGCGGTCTGATTCAAGCCGACCTGCAACAAGCCGCCCAAATTCCAGTTCAACTGGCCGCTCTCCCTGACGTTGGCGCCGCCGGCGGTGGTCTGATCCTCGTTAAACGTGAACCTGCGGGCGCCGGTTACGGGTTCGGCGCGCCCTCGTATAACGATGCGCGCAACGCCGACAGGATCCGAAGGCGCTCCGCCGCCGGAGTTCCCTATTATCTCATAGTCCAGGGCCAGGGTTTGACCCTCGCGCAACTCGTTGACTATCCGGAACGCATCGTTCTCCGGATCCAGTTCAAACGTCCAGACGCCGGCGTTGGTGTAACCGAACAAGCCGAAATCGTTTGAGCCGCCGTCCACGGTGTTCCGGCGTATTACGTTCTCCCGGTCCGGTCCATACCTGGTTATGCCGGACGGGTTGGTGAACGTGCCGGTAATGCGCTGGTTGTTGTTGCCGAAATCCGTGTCCTCGGAGATGCGGCCGGTGCCGATGATGGTGCGGGGGTTGGCTACGGTAACCGCATTGACCGTGATCGTGCGGGCGGCGCGCGCGCCGCCCGGGTCGTCATTGCGCGCGCCGGCCTGGTCCGTGGCCCTGAACACCACGTCAACCGTCGTCTGCGCGGTAACGGCGGGGGCGGTCCAGGTGGTGGTGAGCGCGTTGGGGTTGCGGAAGACGCCCTGCCCGGCCGGCTCGGTGACCCACAGGAAGCGCAGCGGCCGTTCATGATCGTCCACGTCGGTGGCGGTGGCGGTTACCGTTACCGCGACCCCCGATGACCGGGTCAGGTCCGCAGCCGGCGCGGTGATTTGCACCACCGGCAGGTCGTTGGCGCCGGTAACGGCGATGGTCACGTTGGCGACGGTCGCGCCCGCACTGACGGCGATGGTATCCGTCACCATCTGGTTCGGCAGCAGGGCTTCGGTGTCGGCGTCGGCGTTGTTCAGGGTGTAGGTCCAGACGCCGGCGGCGGTGATGGCGAGGGTTCCGTATTGCCCGGTCGGGCTGGGCACGCTGAAATCGGTGCCGCCGGCCGCGGGCGGATTGATGTACTGCAAGGTGCCGGTGGCGGTGTTGGTGGCGTCGTCTTCGGTGACCGCGCCGCTATCAAGGTCGCCGATGATGGCCGGGGCTGCCGGGTCAATGTCAATGTTCGCGATGATGTTGTCGGATGCGCCGTGGACGTCGGTTACGGTCAGGCGCAGGGCGATAAAGCCGGCGGCCGGGACCGGGTTGGGCGCCGTCCACTGGACCACCCGCGCGGTGCGGTCTGCAAAGGAACCGGCGGTATCCGGGACCGCGCTCCAGGCGTAGGTCAGGGTTTCGGTTTCGCCGTCGTCGGGGTCAAGGCTGACGCCGCCGTCCACCGAAATCGTTTCCCCGGCGACCACGCGCAGCCCGTCCCGCTGGGTGTCCGCCACCGGCGGCTCGTTGACGCCGGTAATGGTGATGGTGAGCACCGCGTTGCGCACCGACTCGTCCTGCGGGTACACCAGGAACCGATCAACCACCTCCACGCCCAGGGGCACCGACACCAGGCTGTCGGGGGCTACCGTATAGGTCCAGCCGGGTCCGCCTGCGCGCGCGAGGGTGCCGAATGTCCCAGGCGTGGTGGTATGTCTCGCTGGGTCCAGCGGATGACTGAGGGTGCCGGTGGCCATAGTCGCATCAGCAAGATCAATGGCCGCGGCGAGGTTGCCGGTTAAATCGCCCGTGTCGGCGGTGCCGGTCACGGTAACCGTGTCCGTGCCGCCGCCGCCGCTCTGGTCGCGCACCAGCAGGGTCAGGACGTAGGTCGCGCCCGGCCCGCGCGTGCCCACGGTATAGGTGGTGTTCGGGTCGTTGCGGTCGGCGAAACTGCCCCCCATGGTGGTCGGGCGCACGCTCCAGGCGTAGACCAGGGTGTCGGTCTCCCCGGTGTCCCGGTCGGCGGCGGTGCCGCGCAGTTGCAGGAGCGAGTTTTGCGGCCAGGAAATGGACTTCTCGAACATGCCGCTTTGCCCGTTAAAAATGTGCGCCTGTACGTTGCCCGGCGGCTGGTTGACGCCGATGATGTCAATGTTGATGGTGTAGCACAGATCCGGGTCGCCGCTACGGGGCGAAGGCTGGCACGCGGGCGTGAGCGTCTCCCGCAGCCGCACGCCCGCCGGCAGATTCAGCACGTCCGCGTTGGTGTGGTCAACCCGGTAGGACCAGCGCGGGACGTCTCCCTGGGGGTCGGTGATGGTCAGCGTGCCGTACTGGCCGCTGACCATTTCGTCCGCAACGGCCTGGCCAATCCCCGCGCCGTTGGCGCTGCGAAAACTCACCCGCCCTTCCGTCACGCGGTCGCCGGCCACCTCGCTGACTTGCCCGTAAAAATCGCTGTCCGGGTCGTCAAGGTAGTTGAACCCGGGCGCCGGGTCGGGCATGCCGGCGGTAATGACGGTGATGGTGAAGTCCATGGTGTCGCTATCGCCGTTGGCGTCGGTCACCGTCCAGGTGTAGGTGCGCGCGTTGAGCGACCGCAGCGGCGTGCCGGAGATAGCGCGGTTGCCGTCCAGCGACAGCCCCGGCGGCAGCGCCGGGGTAAGGCGGTATTGGAGCGGGGCGTCCCCGAAGCGCGCCGCCGGCAGCGCGGCGGTGTTGCGGTTGACGTTGAGGCTGGCCCTGAAGGTGTAGGCGGGCGGCGTGTAGCGCGTGCTGAACTGCGGCGCCGAGTTGCCGTTCACCCGCACCCTGCGGATGGTGGAGCCGCCGCTCACGTCGCGCACCCGCAGGGTCAGGACGTAGTCCTCTTCGTGGATGGTGGCCGGCGCGGTCCAGGTGGTGTTCGGGTCGGTGTTGTCGGCGAACGTGCCCACCGCCGGCATCACCGTCCAGGCGTAGGCCAGCGTGTCCTGCTCGGTGGAATCCCGGTCGGTGGCTTCGCCGGTCAACTGCACCACTTCGCCGGGCCGCACCATGGACTGATCGGCCCGCGCCACGGTCACCACCGGGTTGTCGTTGCGGCCGTTGATGGTGAAGACAAAATTAACGGTTTCGTAGTTGTCGGCGTAAGGGGCGATGGCGAAGCGGTCCTCCGCCCCGGCGCCCACTTGCAGTCCCTGCACGGCGCCCCGGTTGGTGAAGAAGATGTAGCGCCAGTTGCCGCGCGAGGTGTCCATGATGAAGCGGCCGTAGGTGCCGTTCATGTTGGCCGGGGTCCAGATGCCCGGTCCCGCCGGGTTGTTGTCATCCACGTCCCGGCCGCCGTTCTGTATGACGCCGCCAAACTCCCAATCCAGCTTGCCGGAGACCTGACTGTTGGAACCGTCGTCGTTGTCGTCCTCGCCGAACGAGAACCTGCGGAGGCCGGTCACCGGCTCTGTGACCCCCCGAACGGTGACGCGCACTCGGGCATCTATCACGAGGTTGTTGCTCTGCCGGATTCGTACAAGGTAGGTCAGCGCCCCGACCTCCCCGGTGTTCAACTCCTTGACGGCCCGGCGCGCAGCACCCCTCGGATTGAGTTCAAACTGCCACCGGCCACTTGCGTTGATGCCGAACCCGCCGTAATCCGCGCCTGATCCAAGCTGGAAAGTCGCAGTCCTGTCGATGGTTTGACGGCGTCGAAAACTCTGGGAGATGAACGACGCGCCGCCGGTCGTCAGCGTCGCCTGCCCCGTGAGGCGCTCGTCATCCGCACCGAACGTCACGTCCTCACGAATATCGCCCCCTCCGACGAGCGCCCCCTGCGCCTGCGCCTCCGCCGCCGGAAAAACCGCCAACGCCGGCCCAAACAAGGCCAGCAGGGCGAGGGTGTGGATTGCCTTCTTGGTCAAGCGGGTCATGAAGGGGCCTCTGTTAGCGGGACCTTTCGTTGTCATGCACAAATTTTTCGGGGGGGGGGGGGGTAGCAACATGGAAAGGTGTCTGGCTCCGCAAGAGGCATACTGTACTGATACTGGATTCCCGCCTTCGCGGGAATGACAACACGTTGTTATGGACATAACGATTTGATGTTTGAAAGCACTAATGTTAACAGCTCTCTTAATTTACTAGAGTAAATACAGGCTGTCAAGGGGCATTGCCTGTTTGACTCATCAGCCCATGAACCGCCGTCTTTGTCATGCCCGCAATGCGCCCCTCCGTCATTCCCGACATCTTTAATCGGGAATCCATCTTCGCCTTGGCATCTTCACGCTGGATTCCCGCCTCCGCGGGAATGACGGGCCGGGGGTTTAAGGCGTCCAGTAGAGATCCCCTGGTCAAACCCCGTCGTGCGCGTGTTCACGGCGGGTTCGGTCATCGGAGCGGCTTTCAGGATTCTTCCCGGTAACTCTCCACTGCCGGGCACGTGCAGACTAAATGGCGGTCGCCGTACGCACTGTCAATGCGCGCGACGGACGGCCAGCATTTCCGGTCTTTGAGCCAGGGCAGTGGGAGGGCGGCCTGTTCCCGGCTGTAGGGATGATTCCAGTTCGGGCTGGTGACGGCTTCAATCGTATGCGGGGCATGTTTCAGTGGATTGTCGTCTCGCGGGAGGCGCCCGGCTTCAATGGCGGCGATTTCCTCGCGAATCGTCAGCAGCGCTTCGCAATACCGGTCAAGTTCCGCTTTGGACTCGCTTTCCGTGGGTTCAATCATCATCGTGCCGGCCACGGGCCACGAAATGGTCGGTGCGTGGAAGCCAAAGTCCATGAGGCGTTTGGCGATGTCTTCCACCTCAATATCGGCCGACTTTTTGAACGGCCGCAAATCCACAATAAATTCGTGGGCGCACCAGTTGCCCGCTCCGGTATAGAGGATGGAGAACGCGTGCTCCAATCGTCCGGCCATGTAATTGGCGTTGAGCATGGCGACTTTGGTGGCGTACGTCAGCCCTCGCCCGCCCATGAGGGCGATAAACGCCCAGGAAATCGGCAGAATGCTCGGGCTTCCATAGGGCGCGGCGGAGACCGGGCCAATGGCGTGCCGGCCTCCCGTCCGGCGGACCGGATGCCCCGGTAAAAACGGAACAAGGTGACCGGCCACGGCAATCGGCCCCATGCCGGGACCGCCGCCGCCGTGAGGGATGCAAAACGTTTTATGCAAATTGAGATGGCACACGTCGGCCCCGATGTCGCCCGGCCGGCACAGTCCGACCATCGCGTTCATGTTCGCGCCGTCCATATAGACTTGTCCGCCGTGCTCATGCACCAGGCGGCAGACGGTCTGAATCGTGGCCTCAAACGCCCCGTGCGTGGAAGGGTAGGTCACCATGAGGGCCGCCAGCGTGTCGTGATGGTATTCGGCCTTGGCGCGCACGTCGTCGAGATCCACGTTGCCTTGTGCGTCGCAGGCGACGGGCACGACACGCAGTCCGGCGATGACGGCGCTCGCCGGGTTGGTTCCGTGGGCGGAAGCCGGAATTAAACAGACGTTCCGGCGCTCTTGTCCCCGGCTCTCGTGCCAGGCCCGAATGACCATCAGCCCGGCATATTCGCCCTGGGAGCCGGCATTGGGCTGCAGTGAGACGGCGGCACATCCCGTGATTTCCGCGAGCCAGGCCTCCAGTTCCCCGAACAGTTGGGCGTACCCTTCGGTTTGTGCGGCGGGGGCAAACGGGTGAATGTGACTGAATTGCGGCCACGTCACGGGAAGCATTTCCGCCGTCGCGTTGAGTTTCATGGTGCAGGAGCCCAGGGGAATCATGGCATGCACCAGCGAGAGGTCTCGTGACTGGAGGCGGTGCATGTAGCGCAACAACTCGTGTTCGGCATGATACCGGTGAAAGACCTCGTGAGTCAGAAACGGCGTGGTGCGGGCCAGAGGGGCCGGAAGCGAGACGGAGCGAGTGGCCGCCAGTTCTTGCGCCGTGAACCACAACCGGCCGTCTTTTGAAAACGTTTTCCAGAGGGTCTCCACGTCGTCCATGGTGGTGGTTTCATCCAGCGAGATGCCAAAGGCGCCGTCTTCAAATGCGCGAAGGTTGAGACGACGTTGCTCCGCTCGCTGGTGTATCACGTCTTCCTTGAGCGCTTCGGTGGAGACGCGCAACGTGTCGAAAAAGAGTTCGTCCGGAACGTGACACCCGAGACGGGCCAGGCCTTCGGCGAGGACGGCGGTCAGACCATGGACGCGCTCGGCCATGCGCGTGAGTCCGTGAGGCCCGTGATAGACGGCGTACATGCCGGCCATGCTGGCCAACAGCGCTTGAGCGGTGCAGATGTTGCTTGTCGCGCGGTCGCGGCGAATGTGCTGTTCGCGGGTTTGCAGCGCGAGCCGGTACGCCGTGCGGCCATGCCGGTCTTTCGACACGCCGACAATGCGTCCGGGCATGTGCCGTTTGCAGTCGTCCCGCGCCGACAGGAACGCGGCGTGCGGGCCTCCGAATCCCAACGGAACTCCAAAGCGCTGACTGGACCCCACGGCGATATCCGCGCCAAATTCTCCGGGCGGCTTGAACAGGGTGAGCGCGAGCAAATCCGTGGCCACGACGACGCGGGTCTTCGCGTCATGGGCATGCTGAACCAGATCATGGTAATCGCGAATCGCGCCGTCGGTGGCGGGATACTGGAGGAGGAGGCCGCAATACGCCGCCTGTGTCCAGTTGATATTGTCAATCGCGCCGACCTCCAACCGGAGGCCCGCCGATTGGGCGCGCGTCCGGATCACGGCCAGCGTTTGAGGGTGGCACGCTTGCGAGGCGAAGAACGCCCGTTGATGCGGTTCGCTCATGCTTTTGCACATGGCCATGGCTTCCGCCGCCGCGGTGCCTTCGTCGAGCAGCGAGGCGTTCGCCAGGGGAAGACCGGTGAGGTCGGCCACCATGGTCTGAAAATTGAGCAGGGCTTCCAGCCGTCCCTGGGAGATTTCCGCCTGATAGGGCGTGTACGGGGTGTACCACGCCGGATTTTCGAGAATGTTGCGGAGAATGACCGGGGGCGTGTGACAATCGTAATACCCCATGCCGATAAACGAACGGAAGACCTGGTTGCGTTGAGCCATGCGCCGCAGGTCGGCTAAGACCTCGTGTTCGCCGCGCGGGGCCGGCAGGTTGAGCGGCTCGCGGAGGCGAATGTCATCCGGGACCGCGGCGTCCGCCAGCGCGTCCAGCGACGGCAGCCCGAGCACGTCCAGCATCGCCCGCACGTCGGTCTCCGTTGCCCCGACGTGCCGGTTCCGAAACGGCTCCGCGGGCGTCAGCCAACTCTGTGCGGTGTCGTCAGCCATGAAGGGAGGAAAAGGCGGGACTTAGCCGTGCCCGCGGCGTGCAACCGTTGATCATGTGCTGTCCGGTCCGGAGTCCGGTATGCCGACAGGCGTCGTGAGACGGCGATGAGCGTGAACACTGTTCAACGAATGATGAGGTAATAATGTCCGCGGTGGTTGCCTGTGTCGTCGTTCCGTGGCCGTGCAAACGTGTTGTCAACGACACGCGTAAGGCTATCACGGTTGCGCGGCCCTTGCCAAGTTGCGGGCGGACGGTTGATTATTCGCGCCGCCGGTCACCGGATTGTACGGGTTTCGTGCCGCTCCCTCAACCGGGAAGGAAATAGCGTTGCGGACGGTGCGGCACGCGGCTTGAGAAAGTTTCGGGGTTGCGGTACAGAAGACGCGGGACGGCGGGCTTTCCATGGCCGGGACGGGTCGCACGATGATTGTTCTCTCCAACATCAGGAAATTGTACGACGGGACGTCAGGCACCGCGGCGGCGGTTCATGAAGGGGTTGACGTGTGGATTGAGGGGGCCGCCATCAACGCCGTGAAACCTCACGAGGCGCGTCCCGCTCACGGACGCGACGTGCGCCGTCTTGATTGTTCCTCGTTCATCGTGACGCCGGGGCTTATTGACTGCCATAGTCACGTGACCGTGCTGGGCGTGCGCGATGAAGATCTCGCGGTCATGAATGGCCCGGCCGGCCTGCTCTATACCGAGCGTATTTTATATGCCACGCTGGTCCATGGCGGCGTGACGACGATTCGTGACGTGGGAGGCGCCACGCATGCGGTGAAACGATTGGTGGACGAGGGCCTGCTGATCGGGCCTCGCTTGAAAATCGCCATTTGCATGTTGTCCACGACCGGGGGTCATGCGGATTTTCGAGGCACGGACCGGTGCCATGAGGCGGTCTCGCGGTTATGGCCGCCGGGTCCCGGCCGGCCGTCAAGTATTGTGGACGGGCCATGGGACTGCCGAAAGCGCGTTCGTGACATTGCCGCGTGCGGCGGCGACCTGGTGAAAATCTGTGCAAGCCCCGGGGTCGTGTCCCCCTCGGATCAGTTAGAGCATCGGGATTTTACGCGAGCGGAAATTGAAGCCATTTGTGATGAGGCGGCGGGTCGCGGCATGATGGTCGCGGCGCATGCCCATAGCCGGCAGGGCATTGCGTTGGCCATTGAATGCGGGGTTCGGGATATTCAGCATGTCTCGTTTCTGAATGAGGCGCTGGCCGAACAAGCCTACGCGAAAGGGTGTACGATCACCCCCACGTCATGGATCAGCCATGAGTTGCCGCGGGTGGACGGCTTGTCCGCTTTTGTCGTTGAGAAGGCTCACCAGGTGGTGCAGGCCCATGCCGACGCCGTGCGCATTGCTCATGCGAGCGGGCTGACCATACTTGCCGGAACGGATCCCATCCTGCCCGGTATGCACGGTCGAAATTATATGGAGCTGGTCTCGCTGATTCAGGACGGCCTGGACCCGTTGGCGGCGTGGCACAGCGGGACAGGGCTTGCCGCCGATCGCATTGGACAACACGATGCCGGCGTCGTGCGTCCCGGTTACCGGGCCGACCTCCTGTTCAGCCGGAGCGACGTCATTGCGCAGCCCCGGTTGTTTGACCAGGGAGCGTTGGCGGAAGTGGTGAAAGACGGAACAGGGTATCGCGGCGTCCTGAACGGCCTGCCCCAGAAAACGTTTCGTTCCGGGGTGCGGGAATTGCTCCTGGCGCCTCGTTCCGGCGAGCGTGAAGCCGGAGCGTTTCAGGAAGGTTGAATTTCCGTTTGGGAGAAATCCTGCCGCGCGGAGTCGTCGCGCATCTCCACGACGAGTTCTCCTTTGGGCGAGAAAAATCCTTGTCCGTCAATCTGCACGATGCCCGTGCAGTTGTCTTGAAAGAATTCCAGAATCCAGCCATTGAAATCATAGCCTTCTTCGGTGATATCGTTTGTGAGGATTCGGGTCGCAAGAATAAAGTTGGCCCGCACCACAAACTCTTTCGCCAGCCCGGCCTCCACGTCGTCAAACGCGGACAGTTGCGCGGAAAACCCCTCCCGTTCCTGCTCAAAAACGTCTTGATAGGTGCCGGCATTGCGAATGCAAAATACCTGGATGGGCTTCTGTTCCCGATGGTAGCCCAGCGCCACCTGGACCCATGAATACTCGTCCAGCGCCTCGGGAGCCATGGAGGGAATGAGCGGGACTTGGCTTTTCGATTTTAAAAAATCCAGCAGCAGGCGAAGCGGGGGCGGATCCTTGCGTTGGCAAAAGACCCGTGAATAGATAAATTCGTTTCCCGCTTCATCGGATTTTTTCAGTGCGATGACGGATAATTCTTTTCCCATGACAGTCTCCTTCCCCCGGACGACCCGGCTTGGGTTCCAATGTACCGTGGTCGTCTCATGCGCTTCAAGGAACCTCGTGATTCTTCAATGCCGGACATCCGTCGGCAAGAGGTTTTATGATTGACAGGATATGACGCTTTCGCTAGACTCCGCTCGCCTCGTTTGGGTAGTTGAGTGTTTCACGCATGATGAGCCTTTCGGTTGAGACACTACGTGATGAGTCAATTTCATTTGTGTTCCCCGTGATTATCTTTTTGAAGAGGAGGGCGTGATGGGCAAAGCAATGACCAAGTCCCAAATCGTGAATCAACTGGCTGACAAGTCCGACGTGACAAAGAAAATCATGAGCGAAATTCTCGACAACCTGGCCGCGCTGGCTTACAAAGAGGCAAAAAACTCTTTTACCGTACCGGGACTTGGCAAATTAGTCCTGTCTCACCGGAAAGCTCGTACCGGAAGAAATCCGCAAACCGGCGAACCGATTGCGATCCCAGCCAAGAAAGTGGTGAAATTCCGCGTTGCCAAAGCCGCGAAGGATACCATCTTAGGCAAAAAATAAACGTTTGCCCGGCGGGGTTGCGGTCTTTCTTCGACGTACAACATGGAATCCACGAGGAACTGAACGTTTTGTGAGCCAACTTACTCGTCCCCGCAGGATGTTTTGGCTTGTTCCGGTTGCCACGGGGGTTAATAAAACGAAGGGCCAAGTCCCGTGGCGCTCATTCCGTCGTGGGCTACGAGGCTGATTTCGTCGCCATCATGAACGCGAGTGTCTTCGCTGGCGACTCTCTGATTGACCGTCACCATCACCTTGTTTTCTCGCAAGAGTCTCGTCACCTGTCGAAGTTTGCGTCCCTGTCGTTGAATCAGTTGGTGAACCGAAAGGGGATCGTCCAGTTCGCAGGCCATGCTTCGCTCCCCGTCAGACGTTTCTAAATCTCCCATGAGCGTGATGGTCACCATCGGCGAAACCTTTCTTTTCTCTCACCCCGTGTCCGTGGTAAGCCCGTCTTATTTGTCTTGACCCCCGTCTCAACATTCCGGAGGGTACCCGCTTCGGACGGATTGAACCATGTGGCGCATCATTATCATCCTGGTTCTTCTGATTATTCTGTTTTTGATGGTTCGGAAATCCGTTCGTGATTTTCGAAGCGGGAAATCCGCCGGCCGCTCCCTGCCTTCAAAAGATACGATGGTTCAGGACCCTGTTTGCAAACTCTATATCGCGGCCGGGTCCGCGGTGGTGAAAGAAATCGGCGGCCAGCGTTACCACTTTTGCAGCGATGAATGCGCCGGCAAGTTTAAAAATTATATGTCCTGACCGGCTTTCAAACACGGCTCAAAGGCCGCCGGTCGCGCGGGCCGTCAGGCCAGCGACCCGCCGCAGGATGATCCCGCACCGGCCGTGCATCCATAACAATGCCGACCGATGACGATCGGGCGAGCGGGCAAGGTTTCAGAATCAAAGTCGGCTATCGTTTGCGGAAGGGTGCGTTCAACGGGTAAATCCAGCATCTGATTAAAATCACAATCGTATAGTCGTCCATCCCATCCCACGCTGATCAGGCTGCGACACATCAGGTGTTCGACCAGGTGAGGGTTGAAACTCCCGATGAGAAGGTTCAGGTACTGTTCATACTTTCCCTGTGCGCGCAGATCTTCCAGAAAGCGGTTAATGGGCATATTGACGATGGCGTACAATCGGTTGAAGCGAATGCCAAAACGCGAGAGCAACTCGGCCTTGTAGGTTTCCTCCAATTCCCGTTGGTCGGGAGGCAGGCACGGCCCCAATGGATTGTAAACGAGATTCAGCGCCAGGCCCGTGCCTTCCGTGCCGTATCCCAACGCATTCAGTTGCCGCAAGGCGGTGAGACTGCGCTGAAAGACCCCCTTGCCCCGTTGCTGATCCACGTTTTCCTCCAGATAGCAGGGCAGGGAGGCGATAATCTCCACCCGATGCCCGGCCAGAAATTCCGGGAGCCGCGATTTCCCTTTGACAAAAAAGACCGTCAAATTGCAACGGTCAATGACTGCTCTCCCGAGGGCCCGGCATGCCGACACCAGGTATTCAAAGTGCGGATTCATTTCCGGGGCGCCGCCGGTCAGATCAACGGTGGCGATTTCCGGATGGCGTCGAAGGACCGCGAGAATGGCGTCCATCGTCTCACGCGTCATGATTTCCGTGCGGGAAGGGCCGGCGTCAACGTGACAATGCTGACAGGTTTGGTTGCAGAGCTTGCCGAGGTTCACTTGCAGCGTGTGAATGTTTCCGGCGCGCAGGGGGGGCAACCCGTGTTCCGTCAGGGTTTGCGAAAAGGTCTCGGTGAGCATGGGAAGAGGTGGCATCGCAACGCCGTCGTCTGTCAGGAGGTTCCTACCGCATCCCCTTCGGGCGAGCGTGGAAGCCGTGTTGTGCGCCTAGCAGCATTCGCTTGCCGGTTGGCAGGCGTCCGACTCTGCGGAGCCTTGGTAGCCGGCGCGATTGAACATTCCGAAATACGGCGCGTAGCCATCATGTTCGAGCACCTTCCGTGTTTTTGAGCAGATTTCCATGGGCGCGTTGCAGGAAAAAGTGTGCCCGTCGTCGTCCTGTACTTCAAGCAACGGGCCGGTGAGCAGGGCAAAATCTCCCTTCCACGCACAACCGGCTTCCTCCGGCAGCACTTCGACCCACTGCGGGTCGGCACGGGTCAACGCTACGGGTGCATCGGCGAAGTGAAAAAGTCCCTCGTAGCGCGGCATGTGGAGCAACGCCGAAGTCCGGGGATCAAGCGGTTCCGGAATCCCCCGCCGGTAGGTGTGGCCCAGTTCATCCTTCACCAGACTGAAGGGGCCTTTGAGTGTGGCGAATTGCATGGCGGGTCCTGGTGTCTCCGCCATCTTATACCCGGCCAAGGTTACCGAAAGGAAATGGAAACCGTCAATCACACGCCATGGCATGATCGTGATCTGGTGAAGGCCCAAAAAGCCGGCCGTGCGCAGGCCATTCCAGTATTCATGGAGCGGAAGGGAGCCGGAGAGACAATCGCCCCATTTTTCCCTGTCGTGAATAAGGTATTGCGGGAGGGGCCGGTCGGCCACGATATCCGAAATAGAAAACCGGCCTCCGGGCTTTGACACCCGGAACATTTCGCGGAAGACCTTCCCTTTGTCCGGCGAGAGATTAATGACGCAATTGGACACAATCAGGTCCACGATGCCGTCCTCGACCGGCATCGCCTCGGCCTGTCCCTTGCGGAATTCGACGTTTGATTCCGCATGGCCAAGGTTGCGGGCCACCGTTGGAGCATGGGCTTTCGCCAGAGCCAGCATTTCATCGGTCATATCCAGTCCGATTACCCGGCCGGCCGGCCCCACGCGGCGGGAGGCCTCGAAACAGTCAATCCCCCCGCCCGATCCGATGTCGAGCACGGTTTCACCGGGCTGAACGGTGGTGAGGCCAACGGGTGTGCCGCAGCCGTAGGAGACTTTGAGAATCGGTTCGGGAATAAAGGTGCGCAGTTCCTCGTGATTGTATCCGGTGGGGCAGCACATTTCTTCGCCCGTGGTGACGGCGCGGGCGTATCGTTCGTTCACGGATTGGGTAATGACGTGAGATTCCATCGTGACCTCTGTGCGAAATTCGTGATTAAAGCCATGAGGGGTTTGTCCAAAGAAATTTCCCGTCCCCTCACATACGGCATGGCCGAGAACGCATCAAGACACACTATACTAAAAAATTTCGGAAAAATCAGTAACTCATTGCACGCAACCGGGCAAGGCGGCGGGGCCGGCCTCCGGTGAGCGGTCTTTTGTCAGGAACCATGATGACGGAAATGATGCACCGCACATCAAAGGGCGGGGCAAACGTATGACTAGAGCCGGATGGTCAGTTCACCGGCGGCCTCCTGACTGACGAACCAGGTCAGGTTCCCGGGTCGGGGCCGAATGATTTGGGAGGGGAACGAGTCGGGTTCAAGCGGCCCTTCAAGGACGGTATGAAGCATGTGTGCTTTTTCGCGTCCATGGATGAGAAACGTCACTTGTCGGGCATGATTGAGCAGAACCGGAGTGAAGGTGATCCGGTACGCCCGCAGCATGTCCACCCAGGGGGCGGCCACAAGCCGGTGACGCTCGTGCACCGCCTCCGTGCCTGGAAACAGAGACGCGGTATGTCCATCCCCTCCCATGCCCAAAAGAATGTAATCAAAGCGGGGAACGTCGGATTCGGAAACGTCGAATTGTGCACGCAGCACGTCTTCATAGCGGTCGGCGGCCCTTTGGGCATCCGGGAGTTCGCTCGGCATGCGATGGATGTGATCCATGGAAATGGGCAGATGGCGGAGCAGGGCCTCATGGGCCATTCGATAATTGCTGTCCCGATGCTCCGGGGGAACATGCCGTTCATCTCCCCAAAAAAAGTGGATCTTTGTCCAGTCAAGTTGGGTGTGGAAGGACGGGGTGGCCAGCAACGCATAGAGGCCTTTTGGGGTTGAGCCCCCGGCCAGGGCGAGGGTGAACGAGTTTCGTTCCTTGATGGCCCGCCGCGCCTGATGAATGACGTGTTGTGCGGCCGCTTCCATCAACGAGCGGGAATCAGGCTGGATCCGGATGTCCTGGCGGGAGGCGGGCATGAGAACGTGAACAGAGTTCGGGATGCCGTCAGCAGCCGGAGTAGGCGGTTGCTTCGAGCGCGCCCTCGTGATTAAAGGTGACACGAATTTGGCATTCATGGGGAGCAACATTGAAAAACGGCAACGAATAGGCGCCGCCGTCAATGTGGAAATAGAGCCAGGTCTCCCCTCCAAAAAACCGCTTTGACTTCGCGCTTGGTTTGCCCCAGTGTTCCACAAACCAGGCTTGCGATTGCCCGTCGGCGGGGGTCAGTGACGCCTCCGGCGAAAGAGTCGCGCCGCATCCGGCCAGCCAGATCAGACTGAAAATCAGACAATGAAAACGCGCCACCGGAGCCTCCATATTTTTCCGCACGCGGTCCCTGTTGAAGGGCATGGTCAATGAACGTCCGGCAAGGGCGGGGAGGAACGGATGACACGGGCAAAGGGCCTTGACGCTTTTCCCTCGCCGCCACGTCTGAACTAAAAAATCGTACCCCTGGGACGACGTTCAGTCAAATGCCGGTCAAGGGACGCGGCGGTCGGGAGCCGTCCGACGCCGGGCGTTTTCGATTGTCAACGTCCGCCGGCTCAATTAAAATAATCACCTAGGAGGCGTGATCAACGAAAATTTTCGGCCGATTGGGAAGCCTGGAACGCCCCGAACAGGCAACCCCGGTTTACCGGGGTCCGTCCAGGAGTTGACGGGCACACCGAAACACATTGTGAAACATGGGCCGAGAGAGTTTTCCGGTAAAGGTGTTTTGCTGGCTGGGGTGGAAGGACCCCAGGAGGGTGACGCCCCAGGGCGTCGCATAGACGGCGCCGTGCCCGAATTTTGGAGCGGGCGGGCCGACGGCACGGCCCAGCGCTCTGGCTGCTTTCACATATTCATCAAAGGCGATTTTCCCCAAAGCCACCACGACGGTGATGCGTTTCAACAAACGGAGTTCCGCGAGTACGTAAGGCCGGCATGTTGCGAATTCTTCTTTCGATGGCTTGTTCTCCGGTGGAGCACAGCGGACGGCGGCGGCCACGTAACAATCCGTCAACCGCAGGCCGTCGCCCCGGTGGGTGGACTCGGCCTGATTGGCGAATTTGAAGCGGAACAGCGCTTCATAGAGCCAGTCTCCGCTTCGGTCTCCGGTAAACACTCGTCCGGTTCGATTCCCGCCATGAGCGGCGGGAGCCAATCCAATGATGTACAGTCTGGCACGGGAATCGCCAAACCCGGGCACGGGCCGTCCCCAATAGTCCCATTCCTGAAATCGTTTCACCCTGGCGGCGGCGACGGCTCGACGGTACGTGGTCAATCGTGGACAGAGCGTGCAATCGGCGATGGTCTGGTGTAAAACGTCGAGGCTGCGCATCATGGGAATCGTATCATACGGGACGGCGGCCGTCTCAACCGTTCTTGACCGAAAGGATGGAGCATGCACGAAGCGCAAACAATGGTTCGGGAGTTTCACAAGGCGTTTGATCTGCACATTGCGGAGCGCCCCGGTGTGCCGGATACGAAGACCCGCGCCTTGCGCGCACGGCTGATTCAGGAAGAATTTGACGAGCTGCGGGAAGCCATGCAGGCGGAACGTCTTCCGCACATTGCCAAAGAACTCGCCGATCTGCTCTATGTCGTGTATGGCACGGCCGTAGCCTATGGGATAGACATGGAGCCGGTGTTCCGGGAAGTGCAGCGCTCAAACATGAGCAAGGTGGGCGGGTCGAAACGGGCCGATGGGAAGTGGGTCAAGCCTGCAACCTATTCCCCGGCGCGGATTGAGCCGATTCTTGACAGGCAACACGATGCGGGATGACGCGGGGGTATGCGCCTCGCCAGGCCGGCCCGCAAGCCGGTTCCCGGGCGCGGACGTTACGACCGACGTTCGCCGGACGCCGCCCGGCGAACGGGCAAGGGATGTTCGTGTGTCAATAAGGCTTCTTTAATGGAGAGTCCGCCGCCGTAGCCAACCAGTTGCCCGTTGCTTCCGATGACTCGGTGACAGGGGACGATGATCGAAAGAGGATTCCGCCCATTGGCGGCTCCGATGGCGCGCGCGGCCCTGGGTTTCCCAATGGCTTTGGCAATCTGCCCGTATGACGTTGTGTGTCCGTAGGGGATGGCCCGAAGGGCTTGCCAGACTTTGAGCTGAAACGGGGTGCCCTGCGGAGCGAGTCTGATCCTGAACGTTTTCCGTTTTCCGGAAAAATATTCTTTCAGTTGCCGAATCGGTTGTTGAAACGGCCCGTCGGCGTAGGTCCACCGGGGGTCCGGTTTAATCGGATGCCGGCCGTCCTGAAAGGAGATGTGCGTCAACGCCCGGGCCGTCCCCGCCAGCAACAGCCGGCCAACGGGACTCTTCATGACGCAATAGTACGCGGCGCCGCGGTGCGGGCCGCCTTTGCCGGACGATGATCGTTGACGGTTGTTGGATACCCGCATGTGTTTTGTCCCTGGAAGCGTCGAGCGCCATCGCCCCGATCACTCAACGAAATTGTAGCATGGACGCCGTCGCCCACCAAAACCGTCATGCCCGCGAAAGCGGGAATGACACAGGAGACAGGAATGACGGCGACGGTTCATGGGCTGATGCGTCAAATAGATCATTCCCAAATTTTGTATTCACCACCAAACGAAACGCCTCTTGTCACGACACCGCCTCAATCCTCAACAAATAGTGAATCATTTTATCCAGAGCGGCGGCGCTGAGTTTTCGGCCGTACCATCCTGGCATCACGCGGTCGGGATAGCCCTCCACAAGGTAGGCGCCCGGATTCAGAATGGATTCCTGCACGTACTCCCACTCGGTGCCTGCGGTCCCGTGATAGCCGGGATTGGCTAACCGCTTTCGGGCGGTCGTGCCCAATTCCAGCTTCGGCCCTTCTCGCCCTTGCGCGGCTCGAATGCCAGGAATCGTGTGACAGACGGGACACCCCGATTGCACAAAAATCGTCTCGATGGGTTCCTTGCCCGTGGCCAACGGGACCGCGGCGCGGCTCACGGCCTGCCCGGCCTTGCCGGAGGCGTCACCCGTGTCCTCTTTGGGCGCACCGGCCGTCAAAATGCGGTCGGCGGTCCACAGCGCCACCACACACATGATCCCGATGATGATGAACGTCTCTTTATCCCACTGCAATGGTTGCTTGTGCGCGGCCACGTCGTCCCACACCCGTTGCCACATCCGGCGCGCCACGGCTTGCGGCGCCTTGCAAGCACGTCCTAACGGCTCACAAACCGCTCCAGCGCTTCACGATACTTCGCACTCGTCTGCCTGACCACGTCTTCGGGCAGATGGGGCGGGGGCGGAGTATGGTCCCAGCCCACCGAGTCCAGATAATCTCGAACAAATTGCTTGTCAAAACTGGGCTGCGACGTCCCGGGCCGGTACTGATCCTTTGGCCAAAAACGCGACGAGTCCGGCGTGAGTAATTCATCAATGACCAGCAACCGCCCCGTTTTCCGATGCCGCCCAAATTCAAATTTCGTATCGGCGATGATGATACCGCGCGCTTCGGCCAACGCGGCCGCGCGGCGATACAGCGTCACGCTGACCCGCCGGACCTGTTCGGCCACGTCCTCGCCGACAAGGCCTTGCATGGTGTCGTAGGAAATATTTTCGTCGTGCCCTTCCACGGCCTTTGTCGAAGGCGTGAATAACGGTTCGGGGAATGGCTCCGATTCCCGCAACCCGGGGGGCAAGGGCTGGCCGCAGACGGTCCCCCGGGTTGTGTATTCTTTCCACGCCGACCCGGCCAGGTAGCCGCGCACGATGCATTCCACGGGCAACGGTTCGGCTTTCTCCACGATCATGCTCCGACCGGCCAGCCCGTCCGCGTACGGCCGGCACGCATCGGGAAACTCCTCGGGAACCATCGTCCGCAAATGATGCGGCACGACGTCCCCTTCCCGCCACAGGCGATCAAACCAAAACCGGGACAGTTGCGTGAGCACGTAACCTTTGCCGGGGATTCCTTCCGGCAACACGACGTCAAAGGCCGAAATGCGGTCGCTGGCAATGAGCAGCAAACAATCACCGAGATCGTAGAGATCCCGCACTTTGCCTTGCCGCTTCTCGCCAAGGCCGGCAAAGTCGGTGGCAACCACGGGCGGACTGTTCCACGCATCACGCATGATGGACGTTCCTGTTTCGTCAGACCGGCATCACAAGAGCCGTACCGGCAACGGGAAAGGCAAAACTCTAGTCAGACCGACTCCGTGAGTCAACGTGCGGCCGTCACCCGTACCGCCAGGCGAGCAGGCTCGGGAGGGGGCACAAACGGGCTTCGGCGTGTTTTCTCCTTGATCCCCCCGCAAGGGATTCGGTAGAACGTTGCAGGAGAAGCCGGTCAAGGATCGCCGGCCAGGTGGAACGGTATGCGTCACAAACATCCAGAGTCAAACCAGGGGTTTCTCCGACACCTGCACCAACCGTCCAAAAAATATCTGGAAGAATGGTTTGACCTCCCGGCGCATATTCATCACGTCGCCCATCGCATGGCGAACCCGCCGGCGGACCGCCCCCAAAGCCGCCAGGAATTTCAACAGCTTCTGCAATGCCTGGACATCCCCGAAGAGCATTGGGTGATTCATGGAAACTTCGGCCATGGGGCCAAAGTGGCGCCCAACGGCGACCGGTTGCTCGTCACGTGGGAAACCCACACCGAATACTACAGTTACCAAGTGTGGCATATGCCCGACGATAAATTAAAACCGCTTGGATTCGGGCCGCTCGGGTTTCCCGACTATGCCATGCCCCTGTCGCCCCTGGACGTGTCCGTCAATGCGCTGGACCTGCTGGTGCTGCCGCACACGAGCCTGTCCATTGAAGACGTCAAAAACACGATACCCGGGCCGCAACTCTATGGCAGCCGAATCTTTGGGCATGACATTTCCGTCATGACGACGTTTACCCCCGATGAGTATCAACGCGAACGCTATCTCATCACGTCGCCGTCGTTTGACACGCTGCTCACGCACCTGGCCCGCACCATTGACACGCTCGTGGCCATTGAAAACTATACACACTTGATCCTGTTCCCGTTTCAAGCCTTTGCGCAGGCCGTGGACCAGGTGCATCAATACGAACAAGGCCACCTGCGGCAACGCGGAGTCATCGCCACGGAGATTGAGACCGCCACGGCGCACACACTCCAGGACTGGCTCACCCTGATGACGCAGGACTTTATGAACGTCAGTCGTATGGCCGAATCCATGCGCTACAAGCTGTCGGCATCCGTGCCGTACGATCGCATCATTCGAGCCAACGCGGCATTGCTGCAGGAACAGGCGATCGCGGGCTACCGACCGATCTCCGAATACGTGGACGGAAAAACCATCGGGGTCGCCGACGGATACCAGCAATTACTCAAGCGCATCGGTGCGCTGGTGAATGATTTTCAAGGATCCATTGCGGTGATCCGCACCAAAGTCGAACTCCAACTGCAACATCAGAACCTGGCATTGGAAGATCAGAACTTGAAGCTCCTGCGCAGCGTGGACAAGACCACCCGCAGCCAGGCCATTCTCCAGCGTACGGTCGAAGGCTTGTCGGTCATTGTCATTTCGTATTATTTGAGCGGCCTCGGGAGTTACGTGTTCAAGGCGATGGAACGCCTGGGTATGATTGAAGACCACGATATGGCTTCGGGCCTGTTTGTCCCCGTTTCATTAGGCATCGCGTTTGGCCTGATCCTGTTTGGGCGAAAAGTCATCTACAAACACGGCAAGGGGCATTCCGGTTCCGACCCGAAACATTCCGGCTCATCAAACGACTAACGAGCCGCGCCCGCCGTTCGTTCATCCACCACGTTCATGCGTTCACCCGCACCATGCCCCGCGACTCCCAATTGTGTGTCCTCGGGCGACGCCGCGGATCACGCGCACTTTGTCCCTCCCCTGCGCTATCGGGACGCGCGCGACGAAGCCAGGACGCGATTGTTGACCATCCTGCACACCATGCCGCGCACACGGGTTGTCGAAGACAGGGCGGGCTATCTGCGCGCCGAATGCGTCTCGCGTGTGTGGCGTTTTGTTGACGACGTGGAATGCTGGTTTGACGAACGCGAACCACTCATTCACGTACGATCGGCCTCCCGCACGGGGCATTCAGACCTGGGGGTCAACCGGCGACGCGTCGAACACATTCGAAAGCGGTTCCAGGGCCAGGAGGGGGCGCATGGCCCGCCGGCCACGTCTTTTCCAGTTGATGGCTCGTGATCGTGTCGCACGGAGCAACCGGGTTTTCCGCTTGACTTCCCCGGTGGTTTGGCTTACAAGCCGTATCATATGAAATGTGCTTCATATGAACGCTAATGCCCGCATTGGTTGGGAGCCACGGCCCGTATGGTTTCGTCTTCCCCCTCCGCTTTCTGCGTGGAAAAACTGAAAGTCCTGGCGGATCCGACGCGGCTGGCCGTGCTGGAATCGCTGATGGATCGCCCCAAACACGTTGACGAATTAATGGAGTTGCTGGACGTGGAACAAAGTTTGCTCTCGCACCATCTGGCCTTGTTACGCGACGCGGGACTGGTCCAGTCCACACGGGACGGGAAATCCGTGCTCTATCAATTGGCCGCGGGGGTCAAAAGCAAGCGGAACGGAAAAGGATTCGATCTCGGGTGTTGCCAGTTGCGGTTTTCGATCCAAAAACAATCGAGGAAACGCGCATGAGGCCCGGACACGTTGCCCTGCCGCTGCTCCTGGCGATCGCGCCAGCGGCGGGCTGCCAGGACTCTCCGGCCGCCCATCAACCCCTCACGAAGCTGTCCATTACCGGTTCGAGCACCATGGCTCCGCTCATCGCCGCGATTGGGAAACGCTTTGAAACCCGGCATCCCGGCATACGCGTTGACGTCCAGACCGGAGGCTCCTCACGCGGCGTGGCCGACACCCGGTCGGGGTTAGCCCATATCGGGATGGTCTCACGGGCGTTACGCCCGCGTGAAAGACGCGATCTGGTCGGAACGCCCATTGCGCAAGACGGCATTGGATTGATTGTACACCGCACCAATCCCGTTGGAAGCCTGACCACTCACCAGGTCGCCGACCTGTACACCGGGGCCATCACCAATTGGCGGTCCGTGTCGGAGATGGATGCGCCCGTCGTGGTGGTCAACAAAGCGGAAGGCCGCGCCACCCTCGAGTTGTTTCTGAACTATTTCCATCTCAAAAATTCCGAGATTCGGGCGGACGTCATTATCGGCGACAATGAACAGGGAATGAAAATCGTGGCCGGCAACCCCCACGCCATCGGCTACGTGTCCATTGGATCGGCTGAATACGGTGTCCGTCACGGCGTGCCGATTAAACGGCTTCCGCTCCAGACCGTGCCCGCAACGTTGACTGCCGTGCAAACGGGACGGGCGTCCATCTCGCGCCCGCTCACCCTGATCACAATCCGACGTTCTCCTGCCCTCGCGCAGGCCTTTATCGCGTTTGCCGCGTCTTCCCATGTTCACGACCTGGTTGCCACGCATTACTTTGTCCCACTCGCATCGTGACCAACTGCTCCGTTGGCTCCTGTGGAGTTGCGCGAGTGTCTCCGGGCTGACGCTGGTCTGCATCCTGGCGTTTCTGATTCTGGAATCCATGCCCGCCTTCCACCAACCGGGATGGAGCCGCTTCTTCACGGACGCGTCCTGGCATCCGACCGAAGATTCCTATGCGCTGTGGCCCATGTTGGCGGGAACCCTGTTGAGCACGGTCGGCGCCCTTCTGCTGGCGGTGCCGCTCGGCATTTGCGCGGCGGTGTTTTGTCATTGGTACGCACCCGCGTGGCTCGCCGTTCCCTGCCAGCGGTTTATCGAACTGTTGGCCGGCATTCCGTCCGTGGTCTTTGGCTTTTGGGGACTCGTGGTGCTCGTGCCCTTGATCAATCAATGGAAGCCGCCGGGGGCCAGCCTGCTGGCGGGCATTCTCATTCTGACCATGATGATTCTTCCAACGACCAGTTTGCTCTCGCGGGCCAGCATGGCCCAGGTCTCAACGGAGTCCCTCCACGTCGCCGCGGCCCTGGGGTTCGGACGGTGGGGCATCCTGCGGCGCGTGGTGATGCCATCCTGCCAATCGGGTCTGTTGACGGCCGGACTGTTAGCCGCCGGCCGGGCATTGGGTGAAACCATGGCCGTCCTGATGGTCTGCGGCAACGTGGTGCAGTGGCCATCGAGCGTCTTTGATCCGGTCCGCACGCTGACCGCAAACATGGCGTTGGAAATGACCTATGCGGTGGATCATCACCGGTCCGCGCTGTTTGTCAGCGGCCTCCTGTTGCTGCTCCTGGTCATCAGCCTTGTCGGCTCGGCCACGTGGATCAGTCGAACGCCCCGCCATGTCTAGCCTTCGCCAGGCTCGTCAGGAACGATGCGCGACGGTGGCGGCGTGGAGCGTTGCGCTGTCGTTGCTGGCCTTCTTTGTCTGCCTGCTGGGGGATCTGCTCTGGCATGGCGTGGCCGGACTCTCATGGGAATTTTTCACGTCACCGCCTCGCCACGCGGGACGGGAAGGAGGCATTGCGCCCATTCTGGTTTCCACGGGGCTGATCCTGGGAGTCTGTATGCTCACCGCCCTCCCTTTCGGACTCGGCACGGCGGTGCTGCTCGCGGAGTTGACGCATCACCGGAGCCGGACCGGGATGTTCGTCCGCCGCAGCCTTGACGCGCTGGCGGGCGTCCCGTCAATCGTCTTTGGTTTATTCGGGAACGCGTTCTTCTGCGTGACGCTCGGCCTGGGGTTTTCCATCGTGTCAGGCGGTCTGACCCTGGCGTGCATGGTGCTGCCGATTCTGATTCGATCCACCGAGGAAGGATTGCGCGCCGTGCCTCATGACTATCGTCTGTCGGCGGCGGCGTTGGGATTCTCCCAAACCTCGACGGTGTTCAGGCTACTGATACCGGCCGCCATGCCCGCGCTGCTTGCGGGCTTTATGCTTGGGCTGGGACGGGCGATGGCCGAAACGGCCGCGTTGATTTTTACCAGCGGATACGTTGATCGCATGCCCACGTCGCTCTGGGATTCCGGACGCGCCTTGTCCATCCATATTTATGATCTCTCAATGAATGTCCCCGGCGGTGATGCCCGGGCCTATTCGTCGGCTCTTGTGTTGATCGCGCTTCTCCTCGTGATCAACACAAGTGCGATGTGGGCGGGCCATCGTTTGGCGGCAAAACACATCCGGTTGACATGACGCGGAACACCACAGCGCCCCCGCCCGTTGCCGGCACCCCTCTCCTGTCCGCGCACCGGGTCAACGTCTTCTACGGTCCGCGCCAGGCCCTGAAGGAGGTGTCGCTCTCCGTCGCCCAGGCAAGCATCACCGCGTTGGTCGGACCGTCCGGAAGCGGGAAAACAAGTTTTTTGACCTGTGTGAACCGGCTGACGGATTTGATTCCTTCCTGCCGGGTCACGGGTTCGATTCACTATGCCGATCTTGACGTCCTTTCTCCGCACACCGACGTCCTGACGTTGCGGCGGCGCGTCGGCATGATTTTTCAAAAACCCAATCCCTTTCCATTTTCGATTCGGCAAAATCTGGCCTGTCCCCTGCGCGAACACGGGATCACGGATGCTCACCGGATTGACACTCGTATTGAGTCGGTGCTTCGGCAAGTGGGACTCTGGCCGGAAGTCTCCAACCGGCTGGAGACCGCCGCGCTCTCCTTGTCCGGCGGGCAACAACAACGCCTATGTATCGCGCGCACCCTGATTCTGTCTCCGGACGTACTGCTCATGGACGAACCCTGCAGCGCCCTGGACCCGATGGCCAGCGGGCTGGTTGAAGACTTAATCATGGAGTTGCGCCGGCGGTATACCATTGTCATTGTCACCCACAATCTCGCCCAGGCCCGCCGCATCGCCGACCACGTCGCCCTGTTCTGGGTCCAACATGAAATCGGTCAACTCATCGAACACGGACCAACGGACCAACTGTTTGACCATCCCAGGCATGAATTGACCGCGGCCTACATCAACGGCGTGAGAGGATAAGGTGCGCGCGATCGTCCGCCACGGTCCTGGCCGCCGGGGATTCCGACACCGCCGCACGTTGCGTGTCCCGGCAATTTACGACCAGTTGATTCCCTCGTAACAGCTCCGTAACACCCGCTCTTTACACTTGCTCCCGTCAGTCTGCTGTCCAGTTTTTCAGAATGTATCGGGGAGGGTAGGATTTATGAACATGCGTCAATCGGTCCTCACCCTGGCGGTTACCCTGGCGGTCATCATCCCGACGACGTTCATCCCGTCGGCAAAGGCCGGGGACATGCTCAGCGACATCCTGCTGGAGAAGGGCATCATTACAAAGGAAGACTGGACGCGTATTCAGAACGCCGAAAAGAAACGGAGCGCGACGGCGGAGCAACGAACCGTTGAGGACAAGCGGGCAACCGAAGAAATGATCCTGAACGTCGTCGAAAAGCGGGAAGCCGAGACCAAGCCCGGCCAAACAGACGGGAGCCCGCCGGTCAAGGTCGGGTGGGGAAAAAAAGGGTTCAGTCTGGCAACCGGTGACGGCTTATTCAAAACAACGCTCCAATGGCGGTTTCAAGGCCGGTGGAGCTACCCTGAACGATCCGACCCGCTTAACCCCGATGCATTTGATGATCATGCGGAAAGCTCCTTTGAGCTTCGGCGCGTTCGGATGAAAATCGGCGGGCATGGGTACCGGCCGTGGATGAAATACTACGTTGAAGTTGAGCTGCAGCCCGGACGCGACTTTGATAACGACTCGTCCGCCGCACACACCCGGTTGATAGACTGGCGCATCACCCTGGACAAATATCCATGGGCCAAACTGCGGCTCGGACAATGGAAAATCAACTACAACCGCGAGCGGGTTGACTCGTCGGGGAAACAAACGTTTGTCGAACGCTCGATTGTGAATCGTGTCTTCACCATTGACCGGCAAATCGGCGTGATGGCGTACGGCCGCCTGAATCCCGGAACCCTGGCGGACATGAATTATTACGCCGGCGTCTTTTCCGGGGGCGGCAGGGGGCTTCAAAAAAACGACGACGACAACATGCTGTACATGGGAAGACTCCAGTGGAACGTCTTCGGTCGTGAACTCAAATGGACACAAAGCGATACAACATTCCACACCAAACCCACGGCGAGCGTTTCGATTGGCGGCTATACGACGATTGGCAAATGCACCCGATGGTCGTCAGGCGGATGCGAAGAGCTTGGCGAGCTGACAGACGCCGATAAGGCTTCGGACGGCCGGTTCCGCGTGGAAGGGGTTCAGACCGGGACCGCGTTCAAGTATCGCGGGTTTGCCTGGCAACATGAGAATCATTGGAAACAGGTCAAGGATACCGGCAACGCCGGGCAGAAATCGAACCTGTTTGGAGGCTATTTCCAGGCAGGCTACTTTCCTCACTATCTGATGCCGGTCATCCCCAAGTCATTGGAAACAGCGTTTCGATATGCGTACGTGGATTCGGAAGTCGCGGGCATTGATGACTTCCGCCGGGAATTTACCGGCGCCCTGAACTGGTTCTTCGCCGGCCATCGAAACAAATTGACGGTTGACACGTCTCATCTCACGCTTAGCCGCGCGGCGGCAGGTCGTTTCTCCGAACAGCGCGTCCGCCTCCAGTGGGACGTGTCCTTCTGACAAGCCACACACCGCCGTTGACGACTCCCCTTTGAACCTGACGTTTGAAGGGGATTCCTTCCCTCTCGCGTCAACACGGATCACCTGTTACCGTACTTCCCTGAATCGCACCCCGACGCGCCGTGGCTTCCCTCCTGTGAGTATCGTGAAGAATCCTTCCCGCGACGGCACCATGTAGGCTTCGGGGACAAACACCAGGCGGCCGGGTTCCGGATCAATCGGGGCAAGCGGCCGGGTTCTGACGGGCGCCCTGTATTGTTCATTATCCTGCCAAATCTCGGTCCTGGCTCCGTAATTACTCAAGACAAGATGCATCGTATCCCCCTGCACAAACACCCCGCCGGACGTCGTCAATTCATGCACGTCGGAAATCTCCGCAGTCTCATAAAACGTGACCACTTCGTCCGGCTTCGCCCGACCCAGCCCCTTCGCAAACAACGGCGCAAAAAATTCTATTTCTTTTGGGCTAAAGGCCGGCCGACGGTGTGCGGCCTTCCCACCGGACAACATCCGTGAGAGCGGAGCATCCTGCGTTTCGACGTACAGCCCTCGCAGCACCCTGGCCACGTCGTCTTCCTTGAGAGCAGCCGGATGCGAAAACGGTTTCCCGTCATGCCCGTCCGGCATAGTCTGCAGACGAACCACGCGGTTCGCGTCCTCATAGACCGTCAAGGTCGGCGCCCCCGGCGTGGCGCACGCGGCCAGCAGCAAGACCATGCCGCATCCCGGTCCGGCCAATCCTTTCATCGCGCTCTCGCCCCTTTCCGTGCAAGCATCATGGCATCCGAATCTCAAATTGCATCCTAACTGGAAGACGTCGGTAGTGCTGTCTAGTACAGCGTCTTGCTCTATGATTCCTCATGCAATCATTTTTCTAAATGCAGCAACAATGAACTTCCCTCTTTTTTCTATAAACTCTTCAAAGTCTTCAAGCGAAAGATTCACATCCGGGATATAGTGAGTCTTCATATACACTTTCTTTTCGTCCTCATCTTGAAATTCATCCTCTATCCAATCGACAAATTCCTTGCCTGCTTTCTCTTCATTTTGTATGCCTCCTAATAATTGCAAGTTAGCCAAAGCATTGTAATTGTCCATATAGAAATCAATTTTGTCATCAGCAATACCACGCTTCGCCAGCCTTGAACGGGTAAAGAGTCTTTTGGGAAATATATGGTCCTGATGGAACTTCCCTCTAAAGTTGAGAGAAGGATAAAGGATTGCAAGGATAGAGTATGTATAAGATTTTGCGTACTGATAGTCCAAAAGGCTACTAATGTCATCATCATCAAATGATAGGGCCTTTGTGCTTCCTTTCAATTCCTTCACTATGCCATCAAAGGGAAACCCATCACCTGAACTATCTATAACTTCTCGGATTGGTCGCAACACATTGTCTGGCTGCCCGCCAAAAGTCCTTTTGAGGGTTACGATTACAAGGTATCTAAATAGCCTCTTTCTGTCTTCTTTGTATTGCGAAGATTCCGAAAAATTAGCTGGGCTTCCTATTTTGTTTAGGTACGCTGCAATAGGAATAAGCGCATTATACGATGTCACTGTATCTCGGTGATAACCAAAGCTGGAGAGAAGCACGAAAGATGCTTTTATTGACTTTGAAATATCATCCCATTTCTTTTCAATGGCAAGCATATTATCTCTGTTGAAGTTATCAACCTTGAACGCAATGTCTTTGAAACCTCCAAGAACCAAGCAATTCTTCAATACGAAATCTTTGTCTGCATCAAATCCAAGACCTACGGCGTTTATTTCATCAACAAATTCTGTTATCTCCTTTCTCGCATCTTTTTCTTTCCATTGAGCCGTAGCGATAGATAACAGCAAGTCTGAATAACTCAGTTTCGTTCCTCCACTGTTAACACGAATAAAGATGTTGAGAACCTTGTCAAGACTTTCTCCTTTTTCTAGAAAGCAATTTATGGTTTTATCGTTGTGAATGACTGTCCATAGTTTGAATAGAGTTTCGTTTGAAAATTTTGCTGCTTCTTCATCACGTTTCAATAATCCTTCATTAATGAGATAACTATTGATATCAGCGTACCTCTCTAAACCTAATATATCGCCAACTCTAAACCAAAAATGGCTATCATCAGACTTTTGTTGTTCATTATTAGTGAGAAAACGAAAATCAAACACAAAATCTCCATCATCAGACGGTGAAACAAGATTTAAGCAAAGTTTTCTTTCCGGATAAGCCGATCTGTCATCCTTTCTTTTTCTAGGTAATTTGAATGAATAGGAACCCTTCAAACCAATATACGGTGCCATTAGGCGTTGCTGACCATCTAAAATCGCCGTAATCCCACTTTCACCTTTTACATTTGCTTTTGGGTAACACCTGCGATCTCTCTCATGATAATTACGTATAAATTCATAGAATTGGTACTTACCAATATTCTTCTTTTCCACTTCCCAGAATAAGAAAGAGCTTATAGGGTAATCTCTCATTAAGGAATCAAAAAGCCTTTCTATCTGCTTTGTCTCCCAAACAAATTCTCTCTGAATTGCTGGAAGCAAATAGTTTTTCTTGTGTACATTTTCTATTGCGTCTCTAACAGTTATCGGTTCTACAAATGCCATCTTCTACCCCCTCTCCTCCCTGTTTAGTTCACTCGCAACCATCCCTCTCCATTAAAAGCCCATGACCGTCACCAATTGTTCGACCAGCTTCGGAGCGCCAAACACGGTGTCAATTTTGTTTTCAGCGCGTGACGGGCGCGTGACGACCGTCCCGCCGGCTTCTTCAACCAGGACCTGGGTGGCCACGGCGTCCCAGGGATTGAGCGCGGGATCAATCATGGCGCCGACCGAGCCGCCGATCACCAGCGTATGGCCAAAGCAATCGGTATAGCCCCGCAGGTACCGGCACGCACCGGCCAGCCGCTGAAACATCGCTTCGCACCCGGCGCTGATGAACTGGGCCATATCGCCCGTCGCGATGAGACTCGTCTCCAATGCCGCGTCATCGGAAACCGAAACGGGCGTTCCGTTACAGCGACATCCCAGGCCCCGGGCCGCGCTGTAGGTCACATGTAGCACGGGCAAATGGATGACCCCGATGAGAGCCTTGCCCGACTCCCTGTCTTCCAACGCCAGGATCGTTCCAAACAACGGAATCCGATTCACGAAGGAACGCGTGCCGTCAATGGGATCAATCAACCAGCGATAGCGTGTCCTGTGTTCGCGCTGTCCGAATTCTTCTCCCAACACGTCAAACTCCGCCGCGATCGAATCGCTCCGCAACATGGTGCGAATCGTGGTTTCCGCCTCGCGGTCCGCCACGGTCACCGGAGAGCCGTCGCCCTTCCGCTCGACGGCCAGATTCCTGTCCGTAAAATGGTTGAGAAGCATCCCCGCCGGGGCTTGCGCGGCATGGATGGCAAGGGCCAGCAGACGCTCTAACGTTCCGGTATCCATCACCCTCCCGCGATCACGCGCGCCGGCCCGTTGTCTCGACCCGCGTCCCGGGCCACGAATTTTTTTGCCGCGGTGTGTGCCATGGCGAGGCAACCCGACCCGGACCGCCGGCGAGGCAGCAGCCCGGCGAAGGAGAACGGATGGAGGCGGATGAACGATCAGCTGGGGGGAGAGGGAATCGTATGGCGGATGATTTTTCCTTCAACCAGATACACGACCAGTTCCGCGATGTTCGTGGCATGATCGGCGACCCTTTCAATGTACTTTGAAATAAAGGAAAGACGCATGGCCCGGGTAATGGTCTTGGGATTTTCAATCATGAAGGACAACAGCTCCCGGAAGAGCTGTTCGGTCAGATTGTCAATGAAATCATCGTCGTCAATGACTTTCCTCGCCAACACCGCATCGGCTTTGACAAACGCGTCCAGCGATTCCTGCACCATCAGTTCCGCGCGGCCGGCCATATACGGAATGTCAATGTACGGCTTGAGCTGCGGCTCCGCGTTGAGTTCAATCGCGCGCTCGCAGATATTTTCCGCCAAATCGCTCATCCGTTCCAATTCCGACGAAATCTTCATCGCGGTGGTCAGAAAGCGCAAGTCCCTGGCGGCGGGTTGGTAGCGCGCCAAACATTCAATGGCCATCTCGTCAATGTCCAGATCCATCGCATTCACGCTTCGGTCGTTCTCGATGACCTGGCGGGCCAATGCTTCATCGCGGTCAACGAGCGCTTTCATGGCGTTCCGCATCTGGTCTTCGACCAGAGAGCCCATCGTGAGAATGGTGTTTTTTACCCGGTCAAAGTCTTCTTCAAAATGACGTTCCATCGCGCCCTCACAAACTCCGGACCAACCGCCCCGTCATCCAAACCGCCCCGTCACGTAATCTTCGGTGCGCCGGTCCGACGGATTGGTAAAGATGTGTTTCGTTTCGTCGTATTCAATGAGTTCCCCCATCAGAAAAAATCCCGTGACATCGGAAATGCGGGCGGCTTGCTGCATATTGTGCGTCACAATCACCACGGTAAGCTGCTCCCGCAAGGAATGCAGCAACTCTTCAATCTTCGCCGTTGACACGGGATCAAGCGACGAACAGGGTTCATCCATGAGCAACACTTCGGGGTTGACGGCCAACGCGCGCGCGATGCACAGCCGTTGCTGCTGTCCTCCCGACAGGCCAAACGCGCTGTGATGCAGGCGATCTTTGACTTCCTCCCACAGCCCCGCGTCCCGAAGACTTTGTTCCACAATGTCGTTCAGCGCGGCCCGGCGCCGGATGCCGTGCAACTGCGGCCCGTAGGCAATGTTCTGGTAAATGGATTTGGGAAATGGATTGACTTTCTGGAACACCATGCCGACCGTGGTGCGCAGATCCGTGACGTCCACCGACGGATCGTAGATATTGCGATCGTCCAGGTGAATAGTTCCGGCCAGACGCGCGCCGTCAACCAAATCATTCAGTCGATTAAAACAGCGCAACAAAGTTGATTTACCGCAACCGGACGGACCGATCAGGGCCGTGACGTGATGTTTCGGGATGGCCAGATTGATGTTGAACAGCACCTGCTTGTCGCCATAAAAGAAGTTCGCGGCTTTGACCGTGATTTTGGGCTCCGCTCGCCCGGCCGGCAGACGTTCAGAAACAGCCATGGATGTGTCGGTCCTCTGTCCGGGTCGCAAGGCAGTGTGCTGGGGCCGTGAAAGAATGTCAATCATGGGACGCATGCCGAAGCCGGGCCGTGTGACGACGCCGCCACCGGGATCACACCGCCGACGGTCGAAACTTTTTCCGCATATGATTGCGGAGCGCAATGGCGCTAAGATTTAACATAATCACCACGAAAACCAGGACCAGCGTGGTGACGTACACCATGGGTTTGGCGGCCTCAACGTTGGGCGACTGAAAGCCCACGTCGAAGATATGAAACCCCAGATGCATGAATTTGCGGTCAAGGTGCAGAAAGGGAAAATACCCGTCCACCGGAAGCGCCGGCGCCAGTTTCACGACTCCGGTCAACATCAAGGGAGCCACCTCGCCGGTCGCGCGCGCCACCGCCAGAATCAACCCGGTCAAAATGCCCGGCAGGGCGCAGGGCAGAATCACGCGAATCATGCTTTCCAGCTTCGTCGCGCCCAACGCCAGGGAGCCTTCGCGGTATTCCCGTGGAACGGCGGCAAGCCCTTCTTCCGTCGCCACGATCACGACGGGAACCGTCATGAGAGCCAGCGTCAGCGACGCCCACAGCATGCCGCCCGTGCCAAATGTCGGGGTCGGCAGGGCTTCGGCGTACAACAAATCGTCAATAGTCCCGCCGACCGCATAGACAAAGAACCCCAGCCCAAAGACGCCGAACACAATGGACGGCACGCCCGCCAGATTGTTCACCGCCACGCGCACCATCCGGACAACCGGCCCCTGTCGCGCATACTCCCGCAAATAGAAGGCGGCCAGGACCCCAAAAGGCACCACGGCCACGCTCATGATCAACACCATCATCACCGTGCCGAAGATCGCCGGGAAAATGCCGCCTTCGGTATTGGCTTCTCTCGGGTCTTCACTCAACACGGCCCAGAAATTGGCGAAGTACGCGAGCAGCTTTGACCCGACGCCCATCTCATTGGGACGGCTGGCCCGCACAATCTGCCCGACCGGAAGTCGCTGCTCGCGGCCATTGGTTTCGATCAGCACAACGGCGTACTCATCGAGCCGGTCGCGCAACGTCCGAAGCGACGCAACCTGTTTATCATACCGGCTTTCCAGCCGCCGGATGTCCGCCCGCAACGCGGCCACGTCTGGGGCGTCGCCACGACCGGTTAATGCCAGTTCCCGGATCGCCAGCCGGGCGTCTTCGATGGCATAATTGATGCCGCCGATCTCGTCCTGTTGAATATGGGCCATGTCGTCATGCAGGGCATTGACGCGCTCAATCAGCGGCCGCAACGCCTTCCATCCCTCGTCATTACCCGAGGCCACGACGTGTTCGCCGCGCTCGACCCGGCGAATCCGGCCATAAAAATTTCCCCATTCTCTGCGTTCAACGGCGACCACGTGTTTCGGCGTCTCCGCCGACGCGATGTGTTCGCGGTCAATCCACCGAAAATCCAGGCCGTACAGATCACGATTCCCGATTTTCAGCTTCACCCGGGTTTTCCCTTCCGGAACGTCCGGCGTCTCGGAATGGGGGATGACTTCTTCATCGTTGAGTTCACCCAGCACACGCGTGCCGTCCTTGAGGTGCAGTTCCAGCAACGCATGGGGCCAGAAAAACCCAAGCCCATTGATCATAATCAGCAGCAGGACGCCGGCGACCATCAGCAGCGAAGCGGCCACGGCCACCCCGCAGAACCAGACAAACAGCGTTCCCGAATCAAAGAATTTTTTAATCCTGTGAGGCATATGACACGTTCAAAACTGGCTGTATCGCACCCGAAGCCGCTGCCGAATAACGTCCGCGACCGTGTTCACCAGAAACGTAAACACAAACAAAATGAGGCCGGCGAAAAACAGCAGGCGGTACAGCGTTCCGCCATGCGGGGCTTCGGGTATTTCCACGGCGATATTCGCCGAGAGCGTGCGAAATCCATTCAAGAGATTCAGATCCAGCACCGGGGTGTTGCCCGTGGCCATCAGCACGATCATGGTTTCCCCGACGACCCGTCCCAACCCGATCATGAGCGCGGAGAACAACCCGGGGCTCGCCGAGACAATGATGAGTTTGAGCAGGGTCTGCCACGGCGTCGCGCCGAGCGCGAGCGAGCCGGCGATCAAATGACGAGGCACGTTGCTCAAGGAATCCTCGGAGATGCTGAAAATCGTGGGGATGACGGCCATCCCCATGGCAAAGGCAATGACCAGCGCATTGCGCTGGTCATACCCCACGCCGAACGTCGAGAACACCCATTGCCGGTAATTCGAATCAAAGAGCCAGGCTTCAATCTGCTGATTGAATTGCAGACACACCCACACCGTGCCGCCGAGGACCAGGACGCACGCGCCCAATTCCGTCAACGTCCCCGATTGTCGTTTCATGGCCGAGGGCAGAAATTGCCAGCCGACGCAGGCCAGCGCGATCGTCAGCGGCAACACGATGAACATCGCGACCACGGCCGGAAAAATTTTTTCCAGCAGGGGCGCCAGCCACAATCCGGCCAGGAATCCCAGGATGACCGTCGGGAACGCCTCCATGGTTTCCACAACCGGTTTTACCACGGCGCGCACATTGGGATTCATGAACATCGCGGTATAGATCGCTCCAAGCACCGCGATGGGCGTTGCCAGGAGCATCGCGTAAATCGTGCCCTTCAGGGTGCCGAAAATCAGCGGCCACAGGCCGAATTTGGATTCAAAGGCGTCGGAGCCGCCGGTTGATTGCCAAATCGGGAACGGCTCGTCATACCCTTCATAGAGTACGGGAAGGAACAGGGACGAGAACGTGGCTTCGGGATGCTCATTCTCAATGTCATAGGTGGTCAAACGTCCGTCGTCGTGGAGCACAATGGCCCCGTTGGCCTTCGGAGCAAACATCGCGGCCAGAACGGAGGAGCCGTTTCCCGGGAGCGTGAGGAGCGTCTGATGCGACGTGGAATAATGCACGGCCACCCCGCCGTCGGCATCGGCCGTGAGAAAGCCTTTATCCCGAAGCGACGGCGAAATGGCGGTGACGGCTCCGTCATGCGGCGCAAAGTCGCGAATTTTTTGCAGACGCGGATCACCGCCCACGTCCGGGTCAAGCATAAGCAACCAGACGGCGACGGTCCCGCTGGCCGTGCCCACCACAAGAGACCGGTCGCCGATGAGGTACGCCAGCGCGGTAACGGACGCCCCGGCGGTGTGGGTCCCCATCAATCGCGGGCTTTGAATATCCCGAATATCCCAATGGAGCAATCGTCCATCCGTCGTCCCCGCGACAAGCGTGGTTCCCGCATTGTCCAGGAGCAGCGTCGAGACGGCCCCGACCCCTTCCCCGGTGATCTCGGCCTGACGGGTTTCCCGTGCGTGTTCGCGCGCAAACAACCCCGTTTCGGTTTCGTCAATCCTCGTGAGAAACAAGCGACCGGACCCGGTCAACGCGGCGACAACCGTTCCGCCGTCCATGTCCCGGCAGGCAAGCCGGACAATGGGCTCGGAGGCGGGAACCGCGTCAACGGGGTCGCCGACGGCCGCGACAGGAAAAATTGTTCTGACGTCATCCTTGAACGTGACCCGATACGTCACGCGCAAGGGAAAGACGCGCCCGTTGACCGTCCCCAATCCGTAACGATGCGCGGTCCCCGGAGAGCGAGCCAGGGCGGTCATGTTCCCTTTCGGCCAATCCGGCACGGCATCAAGACGAATCGGGACACCGGACGGCAAGGCGTAGAACGCCATGCCCCCCGGTCGCAACACGTACCCGACTTCCCTGTATTCATCAATCCCCACGCCGACGGTCTGCGGGTTGTCACCGACGCGCTTGAACGCATCACGATCCACGGACGCCGCTTCGCTCCAGGATGCCGGATAAAACAACGGCGCCACTTCAATCAGCAGATAGGCAAAAATTCCCAGGACGCTGACGATGGTGGCCCATCCGCCAACGGTCACGACCCCGGTTGCCCCATGATCCACCCAGCGACGCACCGTCCTTGAGGCGCCCCGTGCAAGCGGCGGCGGCACGGGAGGCGGGGCCGTCCGGCCCTGATTCGTTCTGGCGTGATCGTGCTTCATGGGTGATGGAAACCGGGCGGCGCCGGCTAGCGCATGTCGGCGAATGTCCGACTGATGACGCGTTGGGGTAACGGGAAATAGCCGTCCTTGATGACCACATTCTGACCTTTGTCGCTATACACGTATTTCAGGAATTCTCCGGCTAAAGGAGGAAGCGGCTTGCCCGGAATTTTATTCACGTACACGTAGAGAAACCGGGCCAGGGGATATGTTCCGGAGGAGGCGTTTGCAAAGGTCGGAGCATAACAGGGCTTCCCCTGTTCCGCCGACAAGGCAACCACGCGGACCCCCGAGGTTTGATAGCCAATCCCGCTGTACCCAATCCCGCCCCGGTCTTCCGTCACGCCCTGCACCACCGACGCCGACCCGGGTTGTTCCTTGACCTCATCTTTATAATCCCCCGTCTTCAGGACTGTCTTCTTGAAAAACCCATACGTCCCCGAAGCGGAATTACGGCCGTACAGGCTGACTGGCGTCGTCTGCCAGACCCCATTGAGGCCCGCCTTCCCCCACGTACGAATGTCTGCCGAGTGACCGCGCCGTCGGGTTTTGGAAAAGACGGCATCCACGGCTTCCAGGCTCAAACACCGAATCGGATTGTCTTTGTTGACGTACACGGCCAGCGCATCCACCGCAACGGGAACGCTGGTGGCCTTATAGCCAAATTTCGCTTCAAACTTGTCCATTTCCTTCGCTTTCATCGCCCGGGACATGGGACCCAGTTGCGCGGTCCCTTCAATAAGAGCCGGAGGCGCGGTGCCGGAGCCTTTGCCCTCAATCTGGATCTTCACATTGGGATATTCCTTGCGGAACCCTTCGGCCCAGAGCGTCATGAGATTATTGAGGGTATCGGACCCAATGCTGTTCAGACTTCCGGAAACCCCGCTGACGCTGACGTAGGCTTTCCAATCCGGGTCCGCCATGGAGTCGGCAGCCGCCCAACTCCGAGGAACGACGCACAGGCCGACCAGCAACAACACGCCCAGGCATTGCATCCCCCGATTGCCGTTGAACCGATTGGCCGTCGTTGCGTACCATCCTTGTCCCATCCTGTTCACCTCCTCCTTTGCCATCATGCGGCCATGATTCCCGAACGCCCTCTCCGGCAGTTCTCATGATGGGCGTCGCATATGACTCTGACGTCAAAGGCAGGTTACGAAATTGTTACGTCTTGGGGTAAACGCCTGACAAGGAGCGCGCGTTACGCGGCCGGTAGCCGCACGCCGATGGTCGTTCCTTTGCCGTATTCACTGTCAATGTGAAGCGTCCCGCCATGCAACTGAACCAGATGCTTCACAATGGCAAGACCGAGGCCGGTCCCGCCTTCCTCGCGTGAACGGGCTTTATCAACCCTGTAAAACCGTTCCGTCACTCGAGGCAAATCCGTGCGCGGAATCCCATGGCCCGTATCCCGAACCGTGATACGAATATCACGATCGTTTTCTTTCGCCGCCTGAAACATGACCGTCCCCCCTTTCGGGGTGGACTTCACCGCATTGTCAACCAGGTTGACCAGAATTTGAGAGAGGCGGTCGCGGTCGGCCCGCACGCAGACATCGGAGGGCACCTGGTTCACAAGCTCCACGCCTTTTTTCGCGGCATGCTTCTCAAACATCGCCGAGACTTCGTTCGCCACGTCCCGAATGTGAATGGGAGAGGGAGCCAGGATCACCTTGCCCGTTTCAAGAGCGGACAGATTCCGCAGGTCGTCAATCAGCCGCCCCATTCGTCCCGCATGACTGTTGGCGACTTCCAAAAATCGCCGATGCGTGGCCGACTCCGGCAAGGCTTCATCCAGCAAGGTCTCCAAATACCCCTTGATGGCCGTGAGCGGGGTCCGCAACTCATGAGACACGTTGGCCACAAATTCGGCACGGACTCGTTCCAAACGCCGAAGTTCGGTCATGTCGCGCAAGACCAGGACCAGGCCGCTGGCCCATGTGGAACACGACACGGGCACGGCATTGACCTCAATCATTCTCGGCGACGGCGCATGACGCTCAATTTCCCTCTTGCGCGGCTCCATCGCGTCAACGGATCGGCACAGCTCGACCAAATCACTCAATCCCCGATCTCTGACCACCTCCAATAACGCGCGCCCCTCCACCGGATCGTGAGTACAGGCCAACAGGTGTCGTGCGGCGGGATTCATCAGCACAATACGGCTGTTTCCATCCAGAGCGATCACACCCTCGGTCATGCTGTCGAGGATGGCGGAGACTTTGGCTCGCTCGGCCTCCAGGGCCTGAAACCGTTCACGGGAATGAGACTCGATATACGCGACGGCTTGCTTCAAAGGGCCGAATTCATCGTCTTCGGGCTTCATGGGGCCCCATCCCTTGAACAGCCGTTCGGCGACGCTCCGAATTTCATCAACCGGCCTCAACAGCCGTTGGCCCAACCACCATCCAAGCGGAACAGCCGCAAGGAAAAAAACCAGGCCCCCAACCAGGAGTTCCCCACCCGTCGCCCCGGAAGCCACCAGCAGCCACATGGCCGCCAGGCCCAACAACGTCATCACGCTCAACGACAAACCGACCCGGAAGAGCAAACGGCCCTTCAGCATGGACATGCGCGCATGGCTCCGTTACTCGTCCGCTTCAAAGCGATACCCCACGCCCTTGATCGTCACGATTCGACGGCTTTCTTCGCCGAGTTTCTGGCGAAGGCGCCTGATGTGGACGTCCACCGTTCGCGATTCAATCTCCACGGCATTGGCATACTCCCAGACCATTGCCAGCATTTGCTCCCGATTCAACACCCGCCCCCCGGCCTGCATGAGCGCACCGAGCAGATCAAACTCTTTCATCGTGAGTTCCACGGTCCGTCCCGCCACGCGGACTTGACGTTTGGCGTCATCAACTTCAAGTGCGCCGACTCGCCGGACGGCTCCGGTGCGAGGCTCTTGCCCCCGCCGCAACACCGTCTTGACTCTCGCCACCAACTCCCGCGGGCTAAACGGCTTGACGACGTAATCGTCCGCCCCCATCTCCAGACCCACCACCCGGTCCACTTCTTCGGCTTTGGCCGTCAGCATGATGATCGCGATTGTTGCGGTGCCCGGATCACGACGCAGCAACCGGCAAATTTCCAATCCGTCAATGCCGGGCAGCATGAGGTCCAGCACAAGCAAATCAGGGCGCTCGGTCCGGGCGAGTCGCAGGGCCGTGTCGCCGTCGGACGCCTCCAGGCAATGCAGCCCTTCTTTTTCCAAGTGATGCCGCACCAGATCCACAATCGCCTGTTCATCGTCAACAATTAAGGCTTTCAGCGCCATGCGTCACCCGTCTCTTCCCGGCGGCCCCGCACCCAAGGCCCGCCCGTTTTTCGCACCCGCCTAGTTGTATCATAAACGCCCATGATAGACTATGGCTTCACGTTTGCCCATTGACACACGGACTCAACGGGCGGCCGAGGCCGGGGAAACCATGACACAACACATTACCGGTTTTCACCAGGATGAATATGGCGACTGGGTCGCCGATCTTGAATGCGGACATGGCCAGCACGTTCGGCACAATCCCCCCTGGAGTGACCGGCCATGGGTGACAACCAGGGAAGGGCGGGAACGGAGACTGGGACAAACACTTGATTGCCGAACATGCGAGGACCCGGAACAGGGTCTTCAGGCCGGCAATTCGGAAATCCGGAGGGATTGAAAAAAGAGGCAAGGCCTCACTAAGATGGCGGACGGTTATGCAAACGCTTGACGTCAATAACCCGGAACTCCCGGACCTTCAATTTGCGCTCACGGTGGTGGCCTTGTGCACGTCGGACATCCCGACCCTGAACGTGCCCGAAGACGTGCGCAATACGGTGTTTGACCGGTGCTGGGCGTTGCTCCATCAAGCCCCGGTCCCCATGGAAAAAGCCCTGCGTGTGCTTGATCTGCGTCAAGGGGACGAGGTGACTCTCGAAGCGCTCGTTGAGGTGATCCGCACGACGTTGACGGACTGCGGGTACACTCAACTCACGTGGGATCATCAGCCCAGCGAACCCACCCAGGCCACCAGCCCGGAAGCCCGGCCCTTGATTGACCGTCTTCAGGCATGGAACCCGGCGACTCCTCCACCCCCCGACGAGACGGGTGAAAAAACCTAAAGCACGTTTCTGGAAAACCTCCACGAGCGCACCAGAGTCCCGGAAGGTTCCTGCAATTGCCGTGTGCATAGTGTGGTAGGATGTCGTGTGGCTATGAACCTTTTGAAAGGACGTTTGCATGATGCAACGCTTGCCGTCACAGATCCCGCGTGTCGGGCTTTTTGCTCTCATTTTTCTTAGTCCGTGTCTGCCGATGCTCCTCGGCTCCGCCGCATGGTCCATGCCGGCAACGGTTTCGCGCGGGGCGCCCTTGCCAAACGCCACATTGATCGGGACGAACAATGCCGCCATTGCACTCGGCGAACTGAAGGGACGGGTCAAGCTGTTCAGTATCGTCCCGCAACTCAACACTCCGGTTTGCGACGAACAAACCCATCGGTTCAGCGAAAAAAAAGAAGCCCTGAAGCGGGACCTTGAGATCGTCACCATCAGCACCAACTCCCACGATGACCAGGTTGCCTTCGCGGACAAAGCCGGCATTGACAACCTCACCTTCCTGTCGGACGCCCCGCACTTTGACTTTGGGAAACAGACCGGCTTGCTGCATCCCAGGCGTCACATTTTGCAACGGGCCGTGATGGTCGTTGATGCGGACAACATCGTGCGGTATCTTGAAATTGTCCCGATGAGTCAGTTGCCCAACGTCGCGGCAGCCATGGACGCCGCGCGCAGACTGCTGTCGGTGACCCCCATCACGAGCCATGCCCGGAACGGGTCTCCACAACAAGGCAATCCTCACGGGGACATGTCGGGCCCCATGATCCCGCAACCGGGCATCATTGGGGTCGCACTGCATCTGACGGCCGAGCGGGTCGGCGCCCCCGCCGGCCTGTTTATCCGAGCCACGCATCCCATGGGGCCGGCCACCCGTGCGGGGCTTGCGCATGGGCAGGAAATTCTGGCCGTTGACGGCCGGTCCGTCACGGGAAAAACGTACCGCGAAGTCGTTGCCATGATACGGGGAGAAATCGGAACACCCGTCACCCTGCTTGTCAAAATCGTGGCCGCGGTCAAGGAAGTGCGGGTCGTTCGCGTCAGTGAGGACAGCTTGCTCAAGACAAACGAGAAAGAATTGACACACCCCGGCAAGCGCCACTCGTGACGCCGGGAGGCCACCGTAGCCAATGCGCCATGATGCCATTCCCGCCCGTGATCGCTCCCGTGGCCTCCCCTGCGTCCGGTCGTCCCGTTCGTGTGGGCATTAGCCAATGCCTGTTGGGTGATCCCGTTCGGTACGACGGCAGCCATAAACGCGAGTCGTTTCTGGCGGACGCGCTCGGGCAACATATGGAGTGGGTGCCGGTTTGTCCCGAAGTGGAAGCCGGGTTCGGGACCCCGCGAGAAGCGATGCGCCTGGTTGACGACGTGGCGACACCACGCCTGCTCACCGTGTATTCCCGCACGGATCATACCGAACGAATGCGCCGGTACGCCGCACAACGGCTGCGCGAGCTACGCGCGTTGAATCTTTCCGGCTACGTGTTCAAAGCCGATTCCCCAAGTTGCGGAATCCGTCATGTGCCCGTGTTCATCCGCGAAGGCCGTCCGTCCCGAAACGGGACGGGCCTGTTTGCGGAGGCGTTCCAAACCATGTTTCCGCTGATGCCCATTGAAGATGAAGAGCGGCTCCGGGACCGCGATATTCGGGAACATTTTCTCGAACGCGTGTTCGGGTATCACCGACGGCAATCCCGCAGGGCATAAGGAGGGAAACCATGCGCTACCTGTTTTGCAATATCGGCTGGATGGAACACTACAAAGGCCAAAATAAGAAAGACAGAATCAGCGGCGGAGGGGCTTTTGTGGAACAAAAGAAACGTGGGCACGAGGTCTGCAATTTCCTTGAACACAAAAACTGGATATATGGTTATGTCCGGTCGGGCGGAAAAGATGGTCAAATCAACATCGAAAGATTGGGGGCGGCTCCTTCAGAAGAAACCATTGACGATATCACGGTTGTCTGGACTGCCAAGAATGACAAAACAGATCAAGGAACCGTCGTCAGAGGCTGGTATAAGAACGCAACGGTTTATAAATTTGAACAGAAAGCTGTATCCAACCGGCATAAAAGGCTCTCCGCTCCGTCATTCTACATCAAAGCCAAAGCCAGAGATGCGAAATTATTAACGGTTGACGAGGGAACCATTGAAATACCAAGGCGCAAGAGGGGATACATGGGGCAATCCAATGTCTGGTTTGCAGATGCTCCTGAACGTAAACCTTTCCTTCGAAAAGTTGCAAAACTTATCGGGGGAACATTCAGGATACAACCGATACCATCAAAGAAAGCCCGGTCAAGGCAACCAGACCCGGAGAAAAAGGCAAAAGTGGAACAGGCGGCAATGAAAAAAACAGAGATGTATTTTCAACGCCACGGTTATACTGTAGAGAGGGTGGAGAACAAGAACCGGGGGTGGGATTTGGAAGCAACTCGCGGAACGACCTTGCTCAACATTGAAGTGAAAGGACTCTCGGGAGATACTCCCAACGTCGAGCTTACCTACAACGAATTTGTGAATGCATTTTCAAAACAAGAGAAGAATTATCGCTTATGCGTGGTCTACTCCGCTTTGACAAAACCCACTTTGCTCATATGCCGCTATAGCCACGAACGCGGTACTTGGATGGTCGAAGAGAAGCCGACGGCGAAGCTAAAGATTACTCCCAGACCTAGTGCCTTTGTTGAAATCCGTGGGGCATAAAGAAGGAGACGACACCATGACTGATGCAACCAAAGGCGTGGTCCTCGTCGGGCACGGCGGCATTCCCAAAGGCTACTCGTCGGAACTGGTGACGCAACTCAAGCGTCTGGAAGCGCAACGACGAGCCGCGGGCGCGCCTATGTCCAAAGAGGAATATGACCTTGACCAGAAAATCCGGCAGTGGCCCCGCGCACCGGACACCGATCCGTATCAAGCCGGGCTTGAACTCCTGGCCGCGCGACTCAAGCCGCTCCTCCAGGGCGCACTGTTCTCCACGGCGTATAACGAGTTTTGCACCCCCACGCTTGCCGAGGCGATTGAACGGCAAATCGCGGACGGCGCGCGCGATATTACCGTCGTCTCCACCATGTTCACGCCGGGCGGCTCGCATTCGGAATATGAAATTCCGGAAGACATGGCCGAACTGCGCAAGCGCTATCCGGACGTGACCCTGACCTACGCGTGGCCCTTTGATCTTGGGAAGGTGGCCGCCATGCTGTCGGAACACATCACGCAATGCCGGACGCACCCGGCCGGGATCGGGGCAAATTGATTGGCGGGTTACGGGATTGAGGGCGGGCCGTTGCCGCCGTCTTTCTTTTTATCCAGCGCAAACAGAATGAGCAGGGAGACGACTCCGACGCTAATGGCGCTATCCGCGACGTTAAACGCCGGCCAGTGATAGCCGCCCACATACAAGTCGAGGAAGTCCACGACTTCACCATAGCGCAACCGGTCAATCAGATTCCCGATCGCGCCTCCAAAAATACTGGAGACGGTCAGTCTGCCCCACAGATCCTCCGGAGGCATTCGGCAAAAAATCGTCCACAGCAGCCCAAGGGCGAAGATGGACGCCCCGACAAAAAAGATGAGTCGAAACGTACTGTTGGTGGTGGCAAAGATGCCAAAGGCCGCGCCGGGGTTCCGAATATAGGTCAGGTTCACAAACCCGGATATGACGGGAATGGATTCATGCAGGTGCATGGTCCGCATGACGAGAAGCTTCGTGACCTGATCCAGAACCACAATGGCCAGACCGACGCCAAACAGCACGCCGAACCGGCGCAATCCCTCACTCACGTCACGGCCTCCAGACACCGGTCGCACAAGGTGGGATGCCGGGTGTCGCTTCCAACGGAAGGCCGATAATTCCAGCATCGCTCACATTTAGGATCCGTGATTTTCTCGACTCTGATGTTCATTCCTAACTCACTCACGTTCTGTCCGCCTTGAGCATCAACCCCCATGCCTTCTTTGCCATCAGGTGTATCGGGCAGTCCTGCAACCTCGCTCAAGGTCACCTGGGATACGATACATAACATCGGCAGATCTTTTTCATCACGTTGAAGGAATTTGTGCCGCTCTGGAAGAGCCTTGACCACCACTCTGGCCTCTAATGAAGACCCGATGATTTTCTCTTGCCGATTGCGTTCCAAGACCAGCAAAACCGCCGTACGGATTGCCAGCAATTCTTTCCAGCGAGCCTCCAACGCCTCCTGATTGTCCAGGCTCACGGGTTCCGGAAAGGTCGAAAGATGGACCGAGTCATCCGACGATGACGCCTTGTCCCGCCCCGACGGCAAGACGTCCCACACGTCTTCCGCCGTAAAACTCAAAATGGGGGCCATGAGTCGGGCCAACCCCGTGACAATCCGAAACAGAACCATTTGCGATCCGCGGCGGACGGGCGAGTTCTTGGGAAAGGTGTAGAGCCGGTCTTTCAAAATATCCAGATAAGTCGCACTCAAGTCCACCGAACAAAAGTAGTCCAGTTCGTGCACAATCTGCCGAAAATTAAATTCCTCGTAGCCGTTCCGCACGTTGCGAATGACGTTGTTGAATCGCAGAAGCGCCCAGCGATCCAGTTCCGGCAAGTGTTCAATGGCGATCTGATGGGCCGGATTCTCCGGCTCAAAGTCATACACGTTGCCGAGTAAATACCGGCAGGTATTCCGAATTTTCCGGTAGGCTTCCACCAGTTGATCGAGGATGTGCGGCGAAATGCGAAGGTCTTCCTGATAATCCTGCGCCGCGACCCACAAGCGAAGAATTTCCGCGCCGTGCTGTTTGATGACGTCTTGAGGCGACACCACGTTGCCGGCCGACTTGGACATTTTTTTGCCGTGACCGTCAACGACGAATCCGTGGGTGAGCACGGCCCGGTACGGCGCGCGCCCGTCCGTGGTGACGGACGAAAGAAGCGCGCTGTGAAACCACCCTCGATGCTGGTCCGACCCTTCCAGATACAAACTTGCCGGCCACCAGTCCGTCCCATGTTGTTTCACGACGGCGGCATGACTCACGCCGGACTCAAACCAGACGTCCAGAATATCCTGTTCCTTTTCGAACTCCGTGGCCCCGCATTCCGCACAGGCCGTTCCCGGAGGCACGAGTTCGCGCGCCGGTCGCTCGAACCACACGTCCGCACCATGCTCGCTCACCAGGTCGGCAACATGACCAATGACCTCCGGGGTCGCCGACGGACGTTGGCATTTCGCGCAGATAAATCCCGGAATCGGCGTCCCCCAAATTCGTTGACGGGACAAACACCAGTCCGGCCGATTCGCCACCATGCCGTAGATGCGGTCGCGGCCCCGCTCCGGAATCCATCGCACGCGGTCAATCTCCTTGAGCGCGCGTTCACGCAAGCCGCCGATGTCCATGGACACGAACCATTGCCATGTGGCCCGGAAAATCACGGGCTTTTTGCAGCGCCAGCAGTGCGGGTAGGAATGCGTCAGTGTGCCCTGACCCACCAGTGCGCCGCGTTGTTCAAGCTGCCGCACAATTGCCGGATTGGCTTTAAAGACGTGCTGACCGGCAAACGCCGGCACGTCATCGGTAAAACACCCGCGCTCATCAACAGGCGCCAGCACTTGCAGCGGTTCGGGCGGCACGCCTCCCGGCGTCTTCGCGTTATAGTGCAATGCCAGATGATAGTCCTCCATCCCATGACCCGGCGCAATATGCACGCACCCCGTTCCCTGTTCCAGCGTCACAAAATCCGCCAGCAACACCGGGGACAATCCGTCGGTGAACGGGCGGCGGCACAACAACCCTTCAAAGCCGTCCTTGCCTTTTCGGGCGCCCAGAATGGAACAGTCTGCCAATCGGCAGGCGTTGACCACGGCGTCCACCAACTCCTCGGCCACCACCAGCACCTCGTTGCCCGCGCGCAGAAAGGCATAGGTCAAATCCGGATGAAGGGCGACGGCCTGGTTTGCGGGAAGCGTCCACGGCGTGGTCGTCCAAATGACAATGGAGACCCGCTCCACGCCTGCAAGGCTCGCCAAGCCAAACCGTTCCCGCGGGGTCACCGTGAACGGAAATTTCACATAGACGGCGGGAGAGATATGATCCGCGTATTCGACCTCGGCTTCGGCCAGGGCGGTCTGATCCTGCGTGCACCACCACACCGGTTTCCGCCCTTTATACACCCCGCCCCGCTCCACAAATTTTCCGAACTCCCGAATAATGGTCGCTTCGTAGGCTTTCTGCATCGTGAAGTAGGGACGGTCCCAATCACCCAGGACGCCCAGCCGTTGAAACTCGTCCCGCTGGACGTTACAAAACCTGTCGGCGTACTCGCGGCACAGCCGACGCAATTCCATGACGCTCACGTCCTGTTTCTTTTCGCCGAGCTGTTTCGTGACCTGATGTTCGATGGGCAAGCCATGGCAATCCCACCCGGGCACGTACGGCGCCCGCAGACCTTCCATGGTGCGGGATTTGACGATGATGTCTTTGAGAATTTTATTGAGCGCGTGGCCAATGTGAATGTGGCCATTGGCGTAGGGCGGCCCATCGTGAAGCACATACAGCGGTTGCCCTTCGCGGGACGCCTGAATGCGTTGATAGAGCCGCTGCTCCGTCCATCGGGCCACAAATTCCGGCTCACGTTTCGGCAGGTTCCCCTTCATGGGGAAGACCGTTTGGGGCAGGTTGAGCGTTGATTTATAATCCATCGTTCAACGGGTCACGCTCCGAAAACGGGAAGGATGGTCAAGGAGAAGACGCCGGGCCGGTCAACTGACCGCCATCATGCGGTCAAGCGCGATCCGGGCCAGGGCCTTGTCGTCGTCCGGCACGGAAATCCGGTTCACCACGCATCCGTGCGCGAGGTTCTCCATGCTCCAGCACAGGTGAGCGGCGTCAATACGAAACATGGTCGCGCAGCGGCAGACCGTGGGGGAAAGAAAAAACACCTGCTTGTCCGTTTCTTCATGCTTCAGACGGTTGACCAGATTCAACTCCGTCCCGACGGCCCACAAGGTCCCCGCCGGCGCCTGTTTCACCGTGCGAATAATAAACTCGGTGGATCCCACGGCATCGGCTTGATTGACCACGTCTTCGTGGCATTCGGGATGCACGATGACCTGAAGGTTCGGGTAGGTCTTTCGAAAAGACTCGACGTGCGCGGCCTGAAACATCTGATGGACGCTGCAGTGACCCTTCCATAAAATCAACACGGCGTGCCGGATCGCCTCTTTGGTGTTCCCGCCGTACGGCAGAAACGGGTCCCACACGATCATCCGCTCTCGCGGAATCCCCATCGTATTGGCCACGTTGCGCCCAAGATGTTCGTCCGGAAAAAACAGAATTTTTTCTCGTCTGGCCCAGCACCATTCCATGACGGCTTTGGCGTTGGACGACGTACAGGTAATGCCCCCATGCTCCCCGCAAAAGGCCTTGAGCACCGCGGCCGAGTTCACGTACACCGCCGGCATGACCGTTTCTTCCACGCGCAGGACGCGCCCCAGTTCTTCCCAGCACTGATCCACCTGCTCAATGGCCGCCATATCCGCCATGGAACACCCGGCGGCCAAATCCGGCAACATCACGGTCTGATTGGAGCGGCTCAAAATATCGGCCGTTTCCGCCATAAAGTGGACGCCGCAAAAGACGACGTAGGGATGCTGCGACCGTTCCGCCGCCAACTTGGACAGCAACAGGGAATCCCCCCGGAGATCGGCATGCACGATGACTTCATCCCGCTGATAATTATGCCCCAGGACCAGCACCCGGTCGCCCAGCGTTTTCCTAGCGGCCACCGTCCGCTCAAAAAGCTCCTCGGTCGGGACCGCCGCATAATCGGCGATGGGGAATGCTTCGGTTGCCACGGAATTCACACGCTCACCTCTTCAGTCTGTTGATTGACCCGTTCTTCCCACAAGGGCAAGGACGCCGCCAGTTTGGCGTGTCGCATTGTAGCAGGATATGCACGGTCCCGCAAAAGTCCCGCTGTGGGGACGAGAGCACGAGCGAACGATGAGCCTTCTGGGAAAACAGGATACCCCATTCTTGAACAGTCGCCCTTTCCGGGCAATAAGATTGCAGTGTATAGTCTTATCTGGTAATTGAATTTTGCGGCGTTTGGTGCTACCACAGTTATCAAAACTCACTAAAAATGACCTTGACGCCAGCGCGCACCTAAATCAATGACTTCTAAAAAAGAACTATCGGAAAAAGACATTTGCACAAAATACATTCAGCCGGCATTGGAAAAGGCTGGGTGGGATATTCACACGCAGATTCGTGAGGAAGTCTCATTGACTGAAGGGCGCATCTACGTCAAAGGCAACCTCACAAAGGAGTTATCACGATGAACACGATCGCCAAACAGATACTTGAATACGTGGAGAAGCTACCGGACCAAATGCAGGAAGAGACATTGGATTTTGTCCTTTTCCTGAAAAAACAGGCCAAAAATAGCGGGGTGAAACCACAAAAAACCGAAACAAATGGAACGCAACTCGCTCGTTTGATGCAAGAGGCGTCCCCTAAAAATTTGTTCTCCCATATCAAAGACCCATCCGCTTGGCAGCGGGAAATTCGTAAAGACCCCCCACGACCCGGGAGAGATGAATAATGTTGCTGGACAGCAATGTCTTTATCTATGCCCCTCAACCGGAATATGCATCGTTGCGTGAATGGTGCATGGACCAGGATATACGCACCTTCGACATCAATCACACTTCGCCGACAAAAGAGCATGTCGTTAGCCGATGCTGTTATTGCTGTCACTGCAATGGAACACAGTCAACCATCAGCCACCAGGAACCTAAGAGATTTTGACTGGGTGGAAGGCTTGGAAGTGGTGGACCCGTTGGCGGGCATAGCCTAGTAACGAGGTTGATGTAGTGGGAAATTGGCAAAAATCCAAGATGGAGAAATTTCTGTTTGAACGAAGAGGCAAGTATCTCCCAGATGACAAAACAATCGCTGGACTAAAACGCGTAGATAAAATTGATTTTTCTGGAAATTTTCATATTTCTCAAAAACCCAGTAATACAGCATGGCTGGGAATATATCACACGTTCCCGCAACGGAGAAGGAAACCGCCAGCTTGGGAAGGTGAATCCAGAGCGATAAAAACTTGTCCCCAAGCACGGAAACGCCTCCCGTACCGAGATATGGGTCCGCTTGACAAGCAAAATCTCACGGCATAGGATTCGTGACGTAGCAAACAGCTAGGGGAGCCAGACGGCTGAGAGTCTTCGTTCGGAGACAACCCTTATCACCTGATCTGGGTCATGCCAGCGTAGGGAAGCGGACATACGGGAAGACTCCCCTTTTTGTCAGCCGCTTCCAGCATCTGGAGAGCGGCTTTTTTTATGAAAGGATTTCCGTATGAACCGGACACCACTCTCTCAACACCCTCCTTCCGATAAGAAGGGGTCGCGTCATGGCGACGCCCCCGTTTCGACCGTCACCACAACCCCGCTTCCGGCTTCACAGAAAGTGTACGTCAAGGGCGAGCGGCACGACGTGGCCGTGCCCATGCGTGAAATTTTTCTCACCTCGCGGGAAGGACGCGCGGGAGTTCCGCTGACAGACGGCGGGAAGGACAACGGGGACGGTGGGAAGAACGGAAACAACGGCCGGAAGGGCACTGACTCCGGCAATGGCGCGGGGCACTCGGTCCTGGTGTACGACACGTCCGGGCCCTATACCGACACCGCAATGAAGATTCACATTCAAGACGGCCTTCCCGCGTTGCGACAGGACTGGATTCTGGGCCGGCGGGACGTTGAAACCCTGCCGGACGTCTCGTCCGACTATGGACGAATGCGGGCCAAGGACCCGGCGTTGGCTTCGTTGCGCTTTGGCCGCGTGCGCAAGCCGTTGCGAGCCAAACCCGGCGCGAACGTCACGCAACTGCATTATGCCCGTCAAGGCATCATCACCCCGGAGATGGAATATATCGCCATCCGTGAAACACAATTGCGGCAGGACGCGGCGGCGGCGAACGGCGCGGCCCGCGGCGTGGCACAGCATCCCGGGCAGGCCTGGGGCGCGGCCATGCCTCACGCGATCACGCCGGAATTTGTTCGCGACGAAGTCGCGCGCGGCCGGGCGATCATCCCGTCCAATATCAATCACCCGGAAATCGAGCCGATGATTATCGGCCGCAATTTTCTGGTGAAGATCAACGCCAACATCGGCAATTCCGCCGTCGCGTCTTCCATTGAAGAAGAAGTTGAAAAAATGATCTGGTCCATTCGGTGGGGATCGGACACCGTCATGGATCTGTCAACCGGCGCGAACATTCATGAAACACGGGAATGGATTATCCGCAACGCCCCCGTGCCCATCGGGACGGTTCCGATTTATCAGGCGTTGGAAAAAGTCGGCGGGAAAGCCGAAGACCTGACGTGGGACATGTATCGGGACACGCTGATCGAGCAGGCCGAGCAGGGGGTGGATTATTTCACCATTCACGCCGGCGTCCGGCTGGCCTACGTGCCCCTCACCGCCAATCGCATGACCGGCATTGTGTCGCGCGGCGGCTCCATTCATGCCAAGTGGTGCCTCGCGCATCATCGGGAAAATTTTGCGTACACGCACTTTGAAGAAATCTGCGAGATCATGAAGGCCTATGACGTGTCCTTCAGTCTGGGCGACGGGTTGCGGCCCGGCTCCATCGCGGATGCCAACGATGAGGCTCAATTTGCCGAACTCGACACGCTGGGCGAGCTGACCTCGGTCGCCTGGGAACACGACGTGCAAGTCATGATCGAGGGACCGGGCCACGTGCCGATGCATCTGATCCATGAAAATATGGACAGGCAGTTGAAGGTGTGCCGCGAGGCGCCGTTTTATACGCTGGGGCCGCTCACCACGGACATCGCGCCGGGATACGATCATATTACGTCGGGCATCGGGGCCGCCATGATCGGCTGGTACGGCTGTGCCATGCTGTGTTACGTCACGCCCAAAGAACATCTGGGCTTGCCGACGAAAGAAGACGTCAAGGTCGGCGTCATCGCCTACAAAATCGCCGCGCATGCCGCGGACCTGGCCAAAGGACACCCGGGGGCGCAGCGACGCGACAACGCCCTGTCGCAAGCCCGGTTTGAGTTCCGGTGGGAGGATCAATTTCATCTCTCGCTGGACCCCGAGACGGCCCGTGACTATCACGACGCCACGCTGCCGGACCAGGCTGCCAAAGGCGCGCATTTCTGCTCCATGTGCGGGCCGCATTTCTGTTCCATGAAAATTACGCAGGACGTGCGCGAGTATGCCGCGCAAAAACAGATGGCGGCACAGGAAGCCCTGGAAGCCGGCCTGCGGGACAAGGCCGCGGAATTCCAAGAAACGGGCGGGGAAATTTACGTGCGGAGCGAACCCCCCGGCCGCAACCATCCGGGATCGTGAGCATGGATCATCTCCATCCGGCGCCGCTTCGTGAACGGGACGTCACTCGCCACATCGCGCGCGAATTCTATAAAGAGTTTGATCAACTCATTGAATGCGACGTGATCGTGGTGGGCGGCGGCCCGTCGGGGCTTGTCTGCGCGCGCGACCTGGCGGCGCACGGCTTTCGCACCCTGCTGATTGAACAGGGGCTGGCTCTTGGCGGAGGATTCTGGTCCGGCGGGTATCTCATGAATAAAGCCACCGTGTGCGAACCGGCCCACGACATTCTTGAGCGCCTGGGGGTTCCGTGCAAACCCGTGAAGGAATGTGCCGGTATGAGGATCGTGGACCCGCCGCATGCCACCGCACGGCTCATCGCCTCGGCGTATGAGGCGGGGGTCAAAGTTCTCAACCTGACCAAAGTGGTTGACCTGGTTCTTCGGGGCGAAGGCGCGCTGGAAGGCGTCGTCGTCAATAACACCACGGCGGAGATGGCGGACCACAACGTGATTCACGTGGACCCCATCGCGCTGGAGTCGAAAATCGTGGTGGACGCCACCGGCCACGACGCGGTCATTGTCGGACTGTTGAGCCGGCGCGGTTGCCATCACACAATCCCCGGCAATGGGGCCATGTGGGTGGCGCGCTCGGAGGCGATGGTGGTCGAACAGACCCGCGAAGTGTTTCCGAATTGTTTTGTCACCGGATTGGCCGTGGCGGCCGTTGACGGCTCGCCCCGCATGGGACCGGCGTTTGGGGCGATGCTGTTGTCGGGACAACGCGCGGCTCACCTCGTTCACCGCAAACTGAAAGGTGAGTAAGGTGTCCTCCATCACGCACCACTCATGCCGGGATTGCGCCTGCCCGAATCCATGAATCAGCAAGATTTTCTTCAACAACGCGAAGGACGGAATGAAGACAAGCTGACCGCATGGAATTTGTTCCGGCAAGCCTACGAATGCCAGATGCAGGGCAAGCTGGATGAAGCCGTCACCTTCTACCGGCGTTCCATTGACGTCTTTCCCACCGCCGAAGCCTATACGTTTCTCGGATGGACCTACAGCTTTATGGGACAATTGCACGAAGCCATTGAAGAATGTCACCGGGCGATCCGGGCGGATCCGGATTTCGGGAATCCGTATAACGATATCGGGGCCTATCTCATTGAACTGAATCAACTGGACGACGCCATTCCCTGGCTTGAACGCGCCACCCGTGCCAAACGATATGAAAGTCCGGCGTTCCCGCACATGAATCTCGGGCGCGTGCATGAACGAAAAGGCGACTGGCTGCGCGCCATTGAATCGTACAAAACCGCCGTCACGCTCAATCCCGATTACACGCCCGCGAAAAAAAGTATGACGCGGCTGATGGCGTTGATGAATTAACCGTGGAGCACCGGCCCGCGCGGCCGGAAAGGGTGTGGCGCATGGAAGACAAACAACTCGTGCTCGTGGGCGTGACCGACGTGTTTTTCTATACAAAAATTCGCGACGCTTTTCGACCGGCCGGCTACGCGCTCAAGCGCGTCAAATCCTACGACGACGTCCGTGGACAGGCACAAACCGGCGCGAAGTGCGGTACGGCAGATATCGTTGTCTCCCCCAAGAAGTCCGTTGAACAGGCGGCCGCGTTGTTCCCAATCGCCCTCGTGCTGGACATGAACGATCCCGGCTTTGACGCCACCGGCGTCCTGAAGGCGGTCAAAGGCGAGGCGGCCCCTCCAACCATACGAGCCATCCCGGTGCTGGCGTTTGCCAACCACGAAGAAGTGGACACATGGCGGCAGGCCAAGGAACTGGGCATAGACAAGATCGTCTCCCGCAATGAATTTTCATCCAAAACCCTGGCTCTTCTTGAAGACGTGCTCCGGAACCGCCGCGTGACATGAAACCGTCCGCGCTTCTCTCGCAACCGCAGCGCCGGTGATCCGACCCGTGCGCGATGCCGGGGTCCGGCGGCGTTGTCTCAAAGGCGCGATGCGTGTCGCGTCCGTCTCGTGTGTCTCACTGGCGAACCAACTCGGCCAGCGCCGTCTCAAATCGCTCCGCGTTCCTGTCGCCACGATGCGTCTCCCCCACCATGGTGTATCGGATCGTGCCGTCGCGGGCGATCAGGTAAAACGTGGGCCAGGCGTGATTGCCCATGGTTCTCCAGTACCGGAAATCGTTGTCCATCATCACCGGATGCGTCACGTTGAACTGTCTGACTTTCGCTTCCAGATTGCCCCGCAGCTTTTCATGCTCCATTTCCGGGGTATGAATGCCCACCACTTGCAGCCCCAGAGGAGCGAACTCCCGCTCCAGATCCAGCAACCACGGGAACGAGCGGTAAGAATTCCAGCAGTCAAACGTCCAGAAATACAGCAACACCACCTTGCCCTTCAGGTCCGCCGGTTGCAGCGGCTTTGAGTGAATCCAGTCCTGCGGCTGCGATGAAGAAAACGGCGGCAGCGGCCGGGCCGTCAAATCCGCCCGCAGGTCGCCCGACGGCGCCGCCATACCCGCCAACAAACAGACCGCGCACAACACCCCACCCATGGCGAAACGATTCATGTCAGCCTCCTCCTTGTGCCAAACACCCATGCCGGACATTTCCATTGTATGGCAAATCACCGGTCAATACCACTATCCGCGGAGGCGCACACCCCGCGCGGTCTCCATCTCCGGCGGCGAAGCGGGGGTTGCACGAGGAGAGGCAATCGCTGTAGAAAAGGGGCATGACGTCCCTAATCTCAAAGCCACCATCCTCGCCCATCGTGATATGAAACAATCCGCGCTCCATACCAACCATGAACAACTGGGCGCGCACTTTGCCCCCGTCGGAGACTGGGACATGCCGGCCCACTATGGCGACCCCGTCGCGGAACATCACGCGGTGCGGCAGGGCGTGGGGATGGCCGATCTCTCGCACCGCGGCACGCTGCGGATCACGGGAGACGACCGTGTCACCTGGCTCCAAAGCATCATCAGCAACGACATTCTGCCCCTCCAACCCGGCCAGTGGCTGCCTTCCGGGTTTCTGTCGCACAAAGGCAAGATGTTGAGTTACTTTCGAGTCTATCGGCTGGAGGAATCCCTGTTCGTGGAAGACATGGGGGAAGTGGGAGACGCCACGTATCAGGCGTTCAAAAAATTTCTTCTCTACGGCACCAAAGCCAAAATGCAGAATTGCGTGGACACCTGGGGCATTCTGCTGGTCGGCGGCCCAAAGGCGCCGCCCCTGCTTCAACAAGCGTTGGGTCTCGCCGTCGCCGACGTGCCCGCCGGGTCATTCCTGACTCACGACCTGAACGGGCAATCAATCCTGCTGGCCCGCACGCAGGAAACCGGCGAATGTGACGTGGAAATTTTCGCGCCCCGCGACGCCCTGGAGCAGGTCTGGCAACGGGTGTGGGAAGCCGGGAAAACCTTTGACCTGCGCGCCGTCGGGACGCAGGCGCGAGAATCCCTGCGCATTGAAGCCGGCATTCCCAAACTGGGACCGGACGTGAATGACCAGATTGTGCCCCCCGAAGCCAACCTGGAAGGCAAAGCCTTCAGCTTGAGCAAGGGGTGCTACCCCGGTCAGGAAGTCGTCGCCCGCATGGACACATACGGCAACGTCAAACGGCGGCTGGTGGGATTGGTCATTGACGCGCAGGAAAACGGGATTCCCCCAGCCCATGCCAAAGTGTTCAGCGAAGACCGGGAAGTCGGCTGGATCAGCAGTGCCACTCACTCCCCCACCCTCAACGCCACCATCGCGTTGGGATTCCCCCTCCGTGATTTTTCCGCCCCCGGCACCGCCCTCAACGTGGAAATTAACGGGCAGCGGCGGTCTGCCGTTGTGCGGGCGTTGCCGTTTTATACGGCGGGGTAGGGCTGATCGACCCCTTCCCTGCTTTTCGCTCCACACCCGTTGTGCAAGGCGGAAATGCGTCGTTCACGCGGGACGGGATCTTACTCAGGATGGCGCGCCAGCGACAGTCTGGCGCCGATGGCAAAAATCGTCGTCCGCTGCGCATCATCCAGGCCCAGGAGAATATGCGCTTCGTCGCCGTGCTGGAGTCGCAAACTTAAGAAGGGGATTTCTTCGCGCTTTTCCTGGTCTTTATAGATGCCGTCAATGCTTTGAATTTTGTTCAGGTCGCGGGCGGCAAAAATGTCATGGCGAAAATAGTTGTCGCCAATGACCATGTCATACACCACGTTGCCCCCCGTCACGACGATGGCATTGAAGCGTCCCTGATCTTCGTATCCTTCGGGCAGATATTGATTGATATGAAATTGCTCGACTTTTCGGTTACCCAGCGCCGCCGCGATTTTCTTTTCCAGGGCGTCATAATCAATTTGCAGGGCACTTTCATCCATCCCCGTCGCCGCCAGAGCCGCTTTTTTTATGCTGTCAAAGACTTCTTTTGCCGTTGGCACAAGTCACTCTCCTTTTCAAAATTCAATCAGAACACGCGTTTCGTTCAATCACCTCGTCGCCTACGATAGCCGGACGGTCGGGAAAAATGCAAGTCCGGCGGCGCACTCTTGCAATTCCACATGCCCGTTTCGCATACTGGCACCAGACTATTTCGGAGGAGCCAACGGCATGACTACGCAACACTGTATGATTGAGGGATGTGCGAACGAGGGCTATGCGCCGGTCGGAACGGGGGTCGTCTGCAGAGACCATTTTTCGGATTTTGTGACTTGGCGGCGCAAAACGGGCGGCAAGGGGATGTTCCGGAAATACAACGGCATGACCATGGTGGAACGCGACGCGATTGTCGAAAGCTGGCAAAACACTTTCACCAGCTAACCGCCGTCATTGACGATTCCGCTATTCCATCAACGGCGAGCCGTGGTGATGGATAATCTTCCAGCTTTCATCCATCCGTTCATACAGATTGGTCGCCACCACACGGCTGTTTTGCGTGTTATCTCCATGCCGACTCGTGATATTTTCCGTACACGTCACCCAGGCCACGTCGGCGGCGACCTGGATTTGCACGTCCGACAGGGCAAAGCTCATGGAAAAGACGTTGTTGAAAATGACCACCCATGAATCCCGAACCTTCGGCCACCCTTCCTTGATACTCCAGCCCGGATGGATGCACGTCACATATTCCTTCTGCGCCCAGATTTTATCCATTTTGCCGATATCCAGGCTTTCAAAGGCGCGGTAAAATTCCTCGTTGGCCAGCGTGACTTCCTGAATTCGCTCTTCCAGCATTGCGCTTGGACCTTTCTCTCCCATGCCATTCACGCCTCATCGGTAACCGACCGTGCCGGCCTTCGTGCCTTCATCATCCCATTCACGAAGGTTTTGAGCAACCTTGTTCCGAATCCGCGCCCGTCCGTCCGCGGCCCGCGGAGCGGTTGACCAGCCAGACGCCGCCCAGGACGAATCCAATGCCCAGCAGATTGACCGGGTCCAGGGATTCTCCGAGGATGGCAAGGGACAATAACAGGGCGGACACGGGAATCAAATTGATAAACACGCCGGCACGGGAAGGCCCAAGCCCTGACACCCCATAGAGCCATGCCTGCTGCCCGAGCGCGGTGGCAAAGACGATGACGTACACCAACGCCGCCCATCCGGCGGACGGGATACTCCCGATTCCCGCCTCCAGTACTTTGGGGGCCATCCACAGTAACGGAATTTGCAGGATGATGGAGATGAAGAGTGTCGTCCAGTTCACCGTCAGCGGCGACAGCCTCTCCATCACCCAACGGCTCCCGATGGTGTAGAAGGCCCAACTGAACAGAGCCAGGACGACCAACCCGCCGCCGAGCATGGGGTTCGCTCCGCCCGTCGCCGTGGCGGTGCCGCCCGAGACAAAGGCCACCCCGATAAACGACACCGCACACCCAACCCAGACTCGGCGAAACGGCATGTCGCGTAGCATCAATGAGGAAAGCAAGGCGGTAATGGCCGGGCCGGCCCCGATAATCACGCCGGCGGCGCCGGCTCCGATGGACTGAAGCCCGTACAGGACGAGGAGATGATTGCCGAGCACGGCCAGTCCCAGGGCCATAAGCGCCGCGAGGTCACGGGCGGTCACACGCGTGCGGGACCGGTCTTGCCACCACCACAACGGCACCAGAATACACAACGCGCCGATCCCCCGAAACACCGACACTTCCACGGCGGAGAAGGCGCCCAAGGCCACTTTCTGCGCCACAATCGAGCCGCCCCACACGACCGCGGCCGTGGTTAACGCGGCATACGCCGATGATTCTTTGGGTCTGTTCAACGTTGCCTCAACCTGCCGGTTTCCCTGTACAATGTCGTTTCGTCCTCTGCGTTTCCGAAACACTGATGGATCGCCAACACCATGTTTCCCCGGGCTTCGTCATGAGTCGGGTATGAGCCGCGACCGCGCCCTGCCCCCGCCGGCCTCTCCGTCCCCTTCCTTTTGGAAGATTCCTCAACAGGAGACCGTTCTGTCCCCCGGTCACGTGCACGTGTGGCGCGGGACGCTGGACAGTTCCCCCGCACGGCTTCACCTGTACCGGGACACCTTGAGTCAGGACGAACGCGAACGAGCGCGGCGTTTGAAAATACCCAGGCACCGGGAACGCTTTACGGCGGCACGCGGCATTCTGCGCCACATTCTCGGCCGCTATCTCCGGACGCCCCCGGGGGACATCCGTTTTGGATTGGGACCCCATGGAAAACCGTTTCTGCAATATCCGGCAAGTCCCGCGCTTCATTTTAACGTGGCCCATTCGCAACATGTCGCCGTGTATGCCGTGTCCGGGGATTGTGAAGTCGGGATTGATCTTGAAGGCGGCCGGAACCACGCGGATTACCGCATGCTGGCCGAACGCATCTGCAGTCCCGAAGAATTCACGATGTTTCAGGCACTCCCCCAGGCCGAACAACGGGCGGCATTTCTGACGTGCTGGACCAGAAAAGAGGCGTTGGTCAAAGCCACGGGCAAAGGGCTGGTGTTTCCCTTGAAGCATCTGACGGTTTCTTTTACCCCCGACGACCCGCCTCGTATTCTACACGTTCGGGAGCCATCCGCCGACGTTGCCCACTGGGCCCTTGTGGATCTCCCTCTGGAAACGGGGTTCCGGGGAGCCTTGGCGATGGCGGACCGGCCATGCCTTGTCCAAGGATGGGATTATGACCTGTCAGCCGAAAACCGCGCAGTCCAAATGGCTTAGGCCCTAGGCCTTCTGTCCCGTTGACTCAATATTCCATGGTGCATAAAATGGAATCATCGTGACCGGCTTGCTTGTGTTTTGAAATCTGTCGTTCACTCGATAAAGGAGGATTTATGGCATTATTGATAACCGAAGAATGTATCAATTGCGGAGCCTGTCTGCCGGAATGCCCGAACGAGGCCATCTTTGAAACGCGAAGCGCCGCGGAAGACAAGGGCAACAAGGTGGGCGAAGGCCAAGGCGACGGGGATACGGTGTACGTGATTACCCACGAACGCTGCACCGAATGCGTCGGGCATTTTGACGAACCCCAATGTGCGGCCGTCTGCCCGGTTGACGACTGTTGCGTGTCTGATCCGGAAGTCCCTGAAACCACCGACGTCTTGCTCGAAAAAGCCAAAGTCCTGAATCCCGAGAAAGAGATTGATCCCGAGAAAGTCTGGAGCGGCGTACGCAACTAATTGCGTGCGGCCACCCGGCCTTACACCTTCTCTAAATCCGCGATTCGCACAGACACGAATTTCGAGACGCCGGGTTCCTCCATCGTCACCCCGAACAGGGAATTCGCCACTTCCATCGTGCGTTTGTTGTGCGTGATCACAAGGAATTGTGAAAGCGGCGTCAACTGCGTCAGGAATCGGGCAAACCGGATCACATTGGGTTCATCCAACGGGGCGTCAACCTCGTCCAAAATACAAAACGGCGACGGCTTGGTCAGAAAGCTCGCAAACATCAGGGCCAGTACGGTCAGGGCTTTTTCGCCGCCGGATAACATCGTCAGGTTTTTCAGGCGTTTTCCCGGAGGCTGGGCCACAATATCAACGCCGGGGTCCTCCGGCACGTCGCCGTCCTCTTCCGAATCGGGCTGCACCAACACCAACTCCGCCTTGCCCCCGGCAAACAAGGCCGAAAAGACTTCCTTGAACTTTTCCTGAATCGCCTCAAACGCCTCCCGAAACATTTGATGCGTCGTTCGATTGAGGCGCTCAATAATTTCTTGAAGAGATTGTATGGATTCAGACAAGTCCTCTTCCTGCCTGGTGAGAAATTGATGCCGCTCGTTCAGTTCCCGATGCTCGTCAATCGCGGCTAAATTCAGCGGCCCCATGCGATCCATCCCGGCCCGAACCGTCTGTAGCCTTTCCCGCCACGCCTCGGGGCCTTCGGTTGCGGACTCAAGGTCCGGGACGGCTTCAGGCTCCCGGCCATCCTCCGACGGCACAAGGCCCGCCTCACCGACGTCCAGAGATTCCCCATAGGTGCCGCTGACGGTTTCCTCGATGGTTTGAATGCGCGTTCGGATTTCAGCAAGCTGAACGTCCGATTCTCCTCGCGCGTCCCTGGCCGAGGCATGCTGTTTTTGATTGTCACTAAGGCGATGTTCATATTCCCGGCTTTGTTGCAACCCTGTTGTATGCCGCTCTTCGACGGTACAACGCTGACGCTCCAGGGCCGTCTTTTTTTCTTCCAGGTCCCGAAACACCGAATCCGCTTGTTGACAGGCTTCCCGGCTCTTGAGGGTCTGCGTCTGAAGGGACGCAATCTGTTCCGCAAGACTCTCAAGCCGCGCGCGCCGGCCCTGCTCCTCGGCTTGCAAGCGGTTTGAATCAGCCTGTGCCCGGTCATGGCGTTCCCGGTACGTGGTGAACGTGAGCCGCGCCTCCGTCAGCCGATGAGAGAGCACACCCGTTTCTTCTTCTAATGCTCGCAGATGCGTGGTCAGCTCTTCCAACCGCCGTTCTTCTTCACGCTGTCGCCGCTCGATCTCTCCCAGGCGGTTTCGAGCCAGCACCTCGTCCTCTTGCACGTGAGCGAGTTCCTGCCGGCACGAATCCAGTTCGCTTTGATTCGCATTCCACCGTTGATTGAAATCTTTCAGGCGACTCTCAAGAGCGGCGGTTTCTTTTTCAGCCGCGAGTTGCCGCATTTCGGATTCTTTCAGGGAGGCTTCCAGTGTGTGCAGCTCCCGCTTATGGGTCTCACACTGTTCCCGTACGGTTTGTTGCCGACCGTCATGCTCGGCAAGGCGCCGTCCCATCGAGGACACGCTCTGCTCCAACAACCGGACTTCACGCCGCCGTTGAAGCAACCCGCTTGCGTCGCCGGAACCACCACCGGTCACGATGCCTCGTGGATCAATCACCTCGCCGTTTCTCGTCACCAACAGCACGCCGTCACGGTCCGCGGACACGACGTACCGCATCGCGGACAGGCTGTCCGTGAGCGTCTCCACCAGCACCACCCTCCCTAACAGACAGTGCCAGACACCTTTGAGATCTTCGGGAACGGCAATCAGGTCAACGGCGCGGCCCAGCACCCCCTGCGCGTTTCGAAGGACAGACCACGACTCGGGGAACGACTCGGAAAAAGAGAACGGCTGCGCGGCCACAAAGGTGCCGCGGCCCAGCCCCTGTTCCTTCAAAAACTCAAGAGCTTGCGGAATCGTCTCAACCCCTTGCACCACCCAGGCGCGAATATGTTCTCCCAACACCGCCTCGATGGCGACTTCGTACTCTTGCGGAACGTCCACACGTTCAGCCAACGCCTCCTTCACCCCCTGGCACACGTTTCGCAAGGAAGGCTGGTTTTCCCGGTCCTGCCGATACCCGAACTCTTCCTGAAGCACCGCTTGCAAAGCGTGCAGCCGCGATTCCGCCGCCACGCGTTCGGTGTGTTCATGATTCCGTTGTTGCTCCAATTCTCGAAGACGGTCTTCAAGTTCCGTCATGGCGGCCGACATCGTGTCACGCTTTCCGCGATTGGCGTCAAGATGCCGGGTGACGTGCTGCAATTGATTTTTTTGCCCGGCCACGGCCTCCTCGGCTTCCGCCTGTTCCCGCCGGCACTGATCCTGCCCGGCCTGCACGTCCCGGATGCGGACCAGAAGCCCTTCCCGTTTGACACCAAGATTTGCCAGATGCGATTCAGCTTGAGAACGTTCGACGGCACGGTCGAAAACGCATTGCCTGGTTTGCTCGGTCTGGGTCTGGGCGGCGGCCCGCGTCTCGGTTTGTGCCTGCGCTTGCGTTTCCAGTTCCTTCAATTGTCCGGTCGCTTGAGTCATGGTTTCTTCGGAGCGTTGAACCTGCTCCCGAAGGTCCTCCAGGACCCGCACCGCCTGCTCGGCATCCGCCGAGAGACGCGTCTGTTCTTCCAACGCATGCGTTCGCTGCTGGGTAAACAGGCCGGCGCGGCTTTGCTCCACTTCCATGGTTTTGAGCGCCTGCCCGCTTTCGACTTCCAGCCGTCGAAGCTCTTCCTGGGTTTGTCCGACGAGTTCCCCGTCACGTAACAGCGTCGCCTTGACTTCTTCATGCGCCGCCATCAAACGGGCCTGCTCGGCCATGAGCTCGGACTCCCGCGACTCCAACCCGGCCAGGTCGGATTCAATGCCGGCCCGCCGGCGATGCAAGTCTTCAAAATCGTTCTTCAGGAGTCGCAGTTCGATGGTGCGCGCTTCGTCTTTCAGCGACCGGTATTGTTCGGCTTGCCGCGCCTGCCGTTCCAGAGTCCGCAGTTGTTTGTGCACTTCGGCGATAATATCCCGAACGCGAACCAGGTTTTGTTGCGTGGTTTTGAGTTTTCGAAGCGCTTCAAGTTTTTGTTTTTTGAAGCGAACGATTCCCGCCGTTTCCTCTATAAACAAACGACGATCCTGTGGGGACCCGGAAAGAATTTGATCAATATTGCCCTGTTCAATAACCGTATGCCCCTTGGTGCCGGCCCGCGCTTCCCAAAACAGGCCGCGAACGTCCTTGAGCCGGCACGGGATTTTATTGATGGAATATTCGCTTTCTCCATCGCGGTATAACCGACGCGTGACCATTAACTCTTTGTTCCCCGGCAAGGCCTCCATCACGCCGGTGATAGACTCCAACTCCTGGCTTGTCACGTCGCTGACGACCAGCGAGACTTCCGCCATGCCCAGCGGTTGACAGGATTCCGTCCCGTTAAAAATGACGTCCTCCATGCGCTCGCTGCGAAGCGCTTTGGTGCTTTGCTCGCCCAGGACCCATAACACGGCATCCACAACGTTGCTTTTCCCGGCCCCATTGGGCCCCACCACCGCCGTGACGCCTTCGGGAAAATCAAGCCGTGCGTCACGAAAGGATTTGAATCCGGACACAAGCAGTGTTTTCAATTTCATAGAAACCCCGCATGCGGGATGAGGGTGATGGAGCAAGTCGCCAAGCCGCGGCAATGTACCACAGAAAACGAAAAAAACAAAGACACGGCACTAAATAATGTGGCAATTAATGAATTGTAGCCCAGATATTGTGTTTTTCATCCAGGCTGAAAACGGCGGCAGGGGATGCCGATGGTTGAGCGAACCGGGCCTCGCACGGAAGATCAAGTGAAAGGCACCGTCCCCAGGGCGTCACCGATCACCTGTCGCAAGCTATCAGGCTCGTTCAGGAAATAGACGCCCCGCTCCGCCCATTGCTCAGGTGAATACTCCTCGTCGCTGATCTCATCGCGGGAGGTCACGGAAAGCACGTAGGCGTGCAGACTCAAGTTCGGATCATGCGCGCGAATCTGGGTTTCGATCTCTTTGATCTCGCGGTGGAGACGCACTTTCTTTCGCTCCTTCGGACTGAAGCGGCCTAACCCCTTTGGATCAAGGAAGAGAATATGCTGACAATCATCATCCTTGAGCCACACGATGAAATCGGGGTAATACCCATGATCATCAAAGAACGACACGCCACGTCCGCGCGTCCGATTACGAATCAAAAACAGCTCACGGCCTTGCAGACAGGCGTCATCGGCTTCGGCCAGTTCCGCCAGTTTTTCGACGATTTTCTTTTCGTTCTCATTGAGAGCCACCGGCTGAACGGTAACCTTACAGTCCTTGCCGGCATACAGCAGGGGTTCGTAGGCATGGTACTTGGTCTTCAAAACACCGAGTTTCAGGTGATGAAAATTTCCTGCTTCCCCTTTTCGTACACGCTCTTTCAACTCACGGATATCGTTGACTAATCGGGCCTCCTTCGCATCTGCCGAGAGTTCATACGCCGCAATCCGGTTCGGATCATCCTCGTCCAGCTTCACCACCGCATACCGCTGACTCTCCCAACTCCGGCGTTGCCCGCGCCAGAAACGGTCAATATATTCGGCGATCAGCACAGTGGCGATGGCTTCCAATTCGCGCACCTGCCGGAACGAAGTCGCATGCAACCGCTCCGGCGGCAGGTACAGCGTGTACCAGTCATGGTTTTCCAACAGACGGTCCACGGTCTTCGGCGCGATGTGCAGATTGGACCAGCCCTGTTGCCGCTTTCGCGCCAGCAAGGCGTCGTAGATACGGGTGCGGTTAAAAAAGCCGACGTGGCCGTCAAGCTTGACCGGCTTCCTTGACGTCTCTCCGCCAGTTTTGTGATCCGTGGACGCGACAGTTTGCAGCGACGAGTACAAATCCAGCGTGACGGCGGGGACGCTTTTCCCCGGATGCGGCAACGCCGGGCGCCCGTCGGAACGCTCGTATTGCAGGCCATCCTGGAGCCGGATGAATTTCAGATCGGTCTTTCTGGCAAAGTTCCAAGTGACGGGCAATCGAACCGTCTCCTCGGTCACCCCTTCCGTTTCGAGCATCTCGCGGAAGGTCTGCATGTAATTGGCGCGCAGTCCGAAGATGTAGAGCGTTTCCAGTTTCGCCAGGGCATCGCTGTCCGCAGGCGGCTCGGCCTCACTCTTGCGATGCCGCTTCAGACTCATCTTCCAGCCCTTGAGACGCACGCCGCGGCCAAACATCTGGATGACTTCCGGCCCTTCGCCGACGCCCACGTGCATCAGCCCCATCGTACTGACGCGCCAGGAGTTCCAGCCGGCAATGAAACGCCGCGCGCCGACAACGATATTCACCGGCGAGGCCGGCCGATCTACTCCGGCGAACAACCGTTCCACAAAGCCGGTTTCCCGTTCAACGTCAAAGTCGGGATTGGCATGGTCGCCGAGCAATTTGTACAGCGCCGCCGAATCGCCGATATTGACGACGCCGAACACCGGGCCGTCGGCGCTGCGCAGGTGCAATTCGCCTTCACCCGTGGTCAGGTACGCCACGTGCATCCTTCCAGAACCGTGAAACAGGGTGTCGCACACATCGGCGTACAGGTCGCCGACGTCGGGAGGCAGCAACCCGAAACGGCCGGCGAAGTAATCGTGACCATCGTCGTCCGTCAGCCCAGACTGGCCCGCACGCAAACGGTCAATCATCGCGCGGACATCGCCGCCGTGCGCCAGCACCCAGCCGAGGAAATCAAGAATGCGAACCACGTCCGCTTTCGTTTCCTTAACGTCCTCGCTGCTGCCAGTCACCGTTTTGCCGAGGAAGACCCACAGCGGTTTCGCCGGATTGAACGCCTCCCAGTCCGCCGCCTTGTCCCGCCAGATACGGCATTGCTGGTAGAACGTCAGCAGGCAGCCGAGGAGATACATCCTGCTGTTCTCATCCTGTACACCGCCCGGCAAGTTCAGAATGGCGTAATCCTTGCCGTAGCCATCCGCATGAAACTGGCGGTAGGCATAATCAAAGAGCAGGCATTTTCCGTAGGCGTTGCGCAGATCCTTGTCCTTCTCGCTAGCCACCACCTGATTGAAGGTGGCGGAGTATTCAAAAGCGAAACCTCCGCGCGCGAGTTCCGCGCGTAGCTTGCGGAAGACTTTGCCCGACGCGCCGAGATGCCCTTCGTCCACCAGCACCAGGTTATCGTCGCCGAAATCCCGTACCGCGACACGCTTGATCCCCTTCTTCTCCGCCAGCTTGTGCAGGTCAAGAATCTCGACGGGTGCGAACAAATCCGTGCCGGCCTCGCTGGAAAACAGCCGTGCGTGCAGGCCGCTTTCCCGCAATTCACGCTCGTGTTGCGCCGACATCTGTTCGTTCGGCGTCAGCAGGATGACGTTGTTCAATTTTTTACCCGCCCGGTTCAGGTAATGCCGGTACTGCAGAACGTGGGCGTGCATGAGGAGCGTTTTGCCGGAACCCGTCGCGCTCTGAAAGGCAATAGTGCGCAGATCCTCCGGTTTGTAATCCGGCAGCGAATGAATCGGCCCCTCCGTATTTTTCTTTGCCCGGTTCAGATCGGTACACAACTTGTCGGGGTCGTCAAAATAGCGGTGCAGATAATGCTCGGTGAACAGCAGGGCAAGATACTGGTGCGGCTTCCATGTGCGGCCATGTTCGTCCGTCATGCGCAGCCGGCGGCTATGCTCGGTGATGTTGGCGTCGTATTGCGAGAATTCATCCCAGCCGATTGTGGCACGAGCCGTGTACAACGTGCGGGCATATGCGCTTTCGCTACCGGCATCACCAGTCGGCGAAACGTCGCGTAGCAAGTCGAGCATGACGCGCATGTTGTCATAGCCGAATGCACGGCAGATGAAGCGGTGGAGGACAAGAAGGCTTTGCAGGGGGGCAGGCACAATCCGTCGACGTTTTCGAGGCATAGGCTGGAGTCCAATTATGCGAGCACAACCACTGACGGTTAGCGCGGCACCGCACCCGTTGCCGGCAACTTCTCTGGAGTTATTTTTCTAAGTTCATTTTTCAATTCTTGCTCTGTACGCCAGAGACCATGGTTCTGCTGCATCTTCAGCCAGAGTTCCGGCCCATTGCCGACAAGTTTGTCGACTCTCAATGCCATTTCCACCGTGACCGGATGCGTACAAGCGAGAATCCGTGAAATTGCTGAAGCGAAACCCCAAGCCGTCTTGCCGTCTCACTGACCGACAAACCCAATGCCGGTAGCACGTCATCCCGCAGGACTTCGCCCGGATGCATCGCAGGGCGTTGTAACGGACGCTTGATGTGATGGACGGTCATGGGAGCACTCTTCGCATAGTGATGGCGTAGCACATTAGAAAAATTTTTCGCAGACAATAGACATCATGGCGACAAAAGATAGCATGGCGGGAAAATACAGGGGAATTACAGTGAATTCCAAGACTATAACGAAGCGACTCTTTCCGAATTGGCTCAATATCCCGCGAGTATAGCTATCGATTTTTACCGGTTTCATGCCTTCAAATCCACTCGAAAAAGAGCCCGCCTTAAAAAAAGATTGGCGCAACAACCATAGCGATTTTACAAAACCTCTTTTTAATCCTCTGCATTTCAAAAAGAAATTCCAGAAATATGCAACAGCGGAATAAAGCGTAAGGACAAACAGGACATTGGTCAATAGCACTTCCGTCATCCCTTTGACGGAAATTCCTAACAACTCAATTGTAATGGTGCCTTCATTGAATTCTAATGTTAGTCCGCTAAAAACATAAAGGAATGATATTGTAGCCCAAAGCCATAAACGTTTCCGCAGTCTGTCTGTATCCGCAATTACGGATTTGTAATATTGGAGATCACTAGTAGATATGCTATCTAGTTCTTCCATTAGGCATTCTCATTGAACATCAGTTCCCGGAAGACTGGCTCAATGGTCATCGCCGTCCATGTTTCACCCGGCTGTTTCATTGCATTCAGGGTGTGGTCGCCGTTGGCGTAGATCAGGTCGAATGCGCCCTTGAAGGTTTTCAGGTGCTTGGTGAACCATTTGTCCAGTGCGGCGTTGTCGGTTTCGTTCAGGTTGCGCCAGAGAATGAGGCAGTGGCGGCCTTCGGCGTCTGTGCCTGTCATGGCGAGTATGCCGTCAATGTGGCGGCGGGATTCCATGCGCAGGCCGAGCAGGAAGTTAAACGTTTCGGGGAGATCGGCCGATTCTTCCTTGCGCTCACCATCGCGCACAACGGACAGAGTATAGGCGAAGGGGTCGGCGCAATCCATGCCGAGCAGGCAGGCGCTGGCCGCCGTTTCCTCGCCGAGGGCATAGCGCAATCGGTAGTCTTCGGCCAGTGTGGGATTGCTGTCCAGCATGTCCTGTTGCGCGGTATTCGGTAGCGTTAGTGTCAAACCATCAAGCGTATCTTCGTAGGACTCAAGGCGAATGTGTTTGAATAACTGGCTGATGCCTTCTCTGTCTTGTGGTTTACCATCTTTCCATTCTTTGGAATAGACGACTTTTTTTATACGAGGTAAGAGAATGTCTTCAAAATGGTGTCCGATTTCTACGAGAATATATTTTCGGCATCCACCATTTTCACGGTTGATATTGATAACTGCGTGCCCGCTAGTACCAGAGCCCGCAAAGTAGTCGCAGACAACCGCATGACTCTCGGAAACAGTTCTAATAGAATCTACGACGGTATGTATCGATTTTGAGTACAAGTCTTCGCTAAATTTCAACCCTAAGTCAGTAAGCCATCTTGTTCCATAGTCTCCAGCGATATACATAGAATCGTCCCATACAGTCTTAACTTGACTTTCAGGCTGTGCCTTGAGGATTTGAATTTCTTCCTTCCGTGTAGTGTGAACTTTTAGTAGATGCGGTATACGCTCAATAGAGGCTCTGGCGTATCGCCATTTTCGCTCCATACCTTTTGGGTCAACAGGATATACCGCTATTCTTTTTCGGCTTTGGCCACACGGAACATTTGCATTATCAGGGTGAAATTCTTCTTCACATACATCCCCGAACCCTACAATTTTCCCGTTTTCAACATAAATTGGATAAAAGCAATTTTTTGCTGTTGCCCTTTCAGATTCTCTACCCCACTTTCTCAGATTTGAATATTCCCATTCTGATTGTGGGATGGGTTTTCCATGTGTACACGGCAGAGAACTGGGCATACAAAAATAAGCATAGTCATGTGTGTAGGAAAAATAATCTCCTTGTATACCTTTCTTATTATGAATAATTGCAACACACACTCTTTCAAATTCCGGGAAATGTTTAGAAAGTAGATGACCAAGAACTTCCTGTTCATTTTCGTCAATTGCTACTATATGTGAGCCATCAGGTGCGCTGAGTTGCCTGCTTATTTCCAGCCGATTATCTATCAGTGATACCCAAGAAGAGTGCTTGTAAGTATTCTTATAGAGAATTTCTGAGGTTTTTGAATTATACGGCGGATCAATATACACACACTGCACCTGTCCTCGATACCGCTCCTGCAACAGATTCAACGCCTGAAAATTCTCCCCATGCACCAGCAGTCCGTCCATTTGCTCGTCCAGTGGCCCGGCTTCCGATAAAGCGGCAAGCAGTTTATCCGAAAACTTCTGGTCAAAGTGTCTTGTATCCAAAACCAGATACGGATTTTCTTTTAGAAATTCAGACTTCAACGGTTTGTCGTCAGCGGTCGCAACGAGATCACCATTCAGTTCATCAATCGCAAACAATTTGACCCATTCCTCAATCTGCGCTTTGTTTTTAACGATCTCCGCATACAGCGACTCGGGAATCCGGTCCAGCGTGACGCACCAGTTTGTCTCCAGCACAAATTTCTTTTTGAGCCACAGCGTTTTCTGAAAGTTTTCCAACTGCGACAGAAACGCAATGATCTTTTCCGCGATGACTTTGACTGCGCGCATCCGCCGCAGTGCACGATCCAGTCGGTCGCTGTCGCCGGCGGCCAGGTCGTCCAGGTTCAGCACTTTTTCTTTCAGATACAGATCCAGTTCGCGGGTCAGGAAGCCGTCCAGATCCTTGTGAATGAAATAATCAAAGTCGTTTTTGGCGGTGTAACGCTCCAGGTGTTTTGCCAGCAGCGTGCGCTCCCCGTTTGTGTCCGTCGGCGCAAGTGCGGCCAGGGGAGCCTGCCAATCCGGTTCCAGCGATTTTAGGACCTGTTTCTCGGCAACTTCGTTGATCCGGGTCTGCTGCGTTCTGCCGTTGCCCTTCCATGTCTTCTTTTCCTCGTTCGTCAGCGGACGGTGCGCAAAACGGATAGTCAGTTCGTCGCCGATGGCGGCGATGGCATCCCCGCCGGCGGCAAGCACGAAACGTCGCTGATTGCCATTGGCTTCCTTGATGTTGTCTTTCTCGTTGTCGGCGGCGGCGATTTCGAACCGCACACGGCGCCCGTTCACGATGAATGTATAGGCCGCGTAATTTTCGGTGGTCTTGATGTAGTATTGGTCGGCGTTGGCCCAGTGCAGTTTGACTTCTTCGCCGCCGTACGGAATCAGATATTCTGATTCGCCGCCGCCGGAATACCGGCGTAGCGACATGAAGTCGCCCTCGGTGTAGTAGCGGGAAAAGAACAGCGCGAGATGGTTGTACGCGTCCGCTTCGTCGGCGGCGTCGGCTTTCGCCGCGGCCAGCCTTTTGTCCAGCGCGACGACTTCGGGGGAATTTTCCGGGTCGCGCCGATGCCTGCCTGCTTCATGGAAGGCTTTGTGCCGCTCCTGCTCCAAACTGACGCGATCAGATTCGCCGATTCCCGCCAGTGTACTCTTCACCTGCGGCAGCAGGTCGTTGTCGAGGAACGCGACGATTTTACCCGACTTCATGTTCATGATCCGGTACAGGCCGAAATCCAGATCACCCCGGTCAAGCTGGAACATCTCCCGCAGCAGGGCTTTCAGTCGGTCGAGTTTTTCCTCTGTGCCGGGGGCAGGTTGGGACGAAGACGGTGAAGCATCCATGGCAGAAAAGAATAGCAGAAAACGGCTTGACTGCCTAGACAGAGAGAAACCGTATGGCTACACCAATGATGCGGAAAATGTCCGTTGCCTGGATTCCCGCTTTCGTGGGCATGACGGCGCGGAGCGTATGCTGACCGTCCAGGCTGGAAACGGCAGCAGGGCAAGGGGCGTGAGGCTTTTGCTTCAATTGCAGGCAGGGCCGGGCATGACCAGTTCTTTGGGCAGGAGAAATTCGACGTCTTCTTCAACGACCGTCAGTTCTTCGACCTCCGTGGCGCCACGTTCCCGGAGATACGACACCACTTCCATGACGAGCACTTCCGGCGCGGAGGCGCCGGCGGTGATCCCGACGGATTCCACGTTTTGGAGCCAGTCTTCCTGAATGTCTTTATAGGAGTCAATGAGATAGGAGGTAACCGCGAAGCGTTCGGCTAATTCACGAAGTCTGTTGGAATTTGAACTATTGGGAGACCCAATGACCAGGATCAAATCCACGAATTTGACCAATTCTTTCACGGCATTCTGGCGATTTTGCGTGGCATAACAAATATCTTCCTGATGCGGACCTTTGATGCCCGGAAATCGCCGGTTGAGCGCCGCCACAATTTCACGGCACTCATCCACACTTAACGTCGTTTGCGTGACGTAGGACAAATGGTCGTGATTGGAAACCCGAAGTTTTTCAACGTCTTCAACGGAAGACACCAAATGAAATTTATCCGGAATCTGTCCAAGGGTTCCGTCAACCTCGGGATGGCCGGCATGACCGATGAGAATGAGTTCGTAGTTATGGTTGTAATCGCGATTGACTTCCTTGTGCACTTTGATCACCAGGGGGCACGTCGCATCAATCACTTTCAAGTTGCGCCGCTGCGCCTCTTCCCACACCTTTTTGGCCACCCCATGCGCGCTGAAAATCACGATCGCGCCCGCCGGCACTTCATCCAGTTCCTCCACAAAAATCGCGCCCTGCTGATGCAGGGAATTGACGACGTGCCGACTGTGTACGATTTCATGCCGCACGTAGATCGGAGCGCCATAACGTTTCAGGGACAATTCGACGATGGCGGTGGCCCGGTCAACGCCGGCGCAAAACCCGCGCGGATTGGCTAAATAAATCTTTTTCACTCTGCACCCTCCCTCGATCTATCGGGATACCGGGCCGGCGGATGATTCACAGGCCGCAACCCCGGCCCCAAGAAGCCTTCTCGTTGAGAACTGCCCGAGACAGTATGTCATGCACACGGGCTCCGTCAACCAGGCCGGGGCGGAGACAGCCTCGCCATGCTCATGCTCCTCCCGTTCATCGGCCCTTCACCATCGGATGAGGGCGGTGCCCCAGGTGAACCCGCCGCCGAACGCTCCGAGAAGAATCAGGTCGCCGTGGCGAAATTTTCCCTGCCGGTGCGCCCAATCCAAGGCCATGGGCAACGAGGCTGAAGACGTGTTGCCAACGCGGTCAATGATGGAGACCATTTGTTCTTCACGTACCCCCAACCGGTTCGCAATGGTGCGAAGCATACGGCCATTGGCTTGATGCATAATCACGTGCCGCACCTCGGATACGGTCGTTCGGGCGTCGCGAAGGATCATGGCCATCGCCTCGGTGACCCGTTTCACCGCCACGCGGTACACCGCCCCCCCCCGCAAGTGAATCGCGTGTTGATGCCGGCGAATTGTGTCAAGGCTCGTGGGGCGCCGCGAACCGCCCGCGGGAATCGTGATCAGGCCATAATGGGCTCCTTCGGAATATAATCGAATATCCAGAATTCCGCTGGCCGTGTGCCGCACAGCCGACGTGCCGCGCGGCACGTCTTCTCGCGTCACAACCGCCGCGCCGGCCCCGTCGCCGAAGAGCATCCCGCTCGCAGGCTCGGAGACGTGGAGAGAGCGGGATTTTATCTCGGCCGCCACCACCAGACAACGCTGAAACCGGCCGGAGCGGATAAAGGCATGGGCCATGGACAAGCCGTACAGAAAGCCGCTGCACGAGGCCGCGAGATCAAAGGCGGCCACGTTTTGCGCGTCCAGCCGTTTCTGAAGCGAGCACGCGATTGAGGGAAACGGCGTATCCGGAGACGTGGTGGACACCAGGATGGCGTCCACGGCGTCACCCGAAAGCCCCGAGTCATCCAAGGCCCGCCGCGCGGCCTGTTCCGCCAATTGCGAACAGGTTTCATGGGCCTGGCTCCAATGACGGGTGCGGATGCCGGTGACCCGGAAGACATCCTGGTCGCGGAGGGCAAATTGCGTGGCCACCTCCTCATTGGTCACTTGACGTTCCGGCACATACGAACCGGTTCCGCAGATGCGGCTGGTGTAACGATGGGCCATGTCACGTTCCCTCTCCACCGGAAAAGGCTTGCAATCCCGCGCATCAGGACCGCACGCTTGTTTTCATGTTCAGGCTTCTGGTATTCTAAAAAGTCAGTCGTGTCTTTCCAAGGAGTTTAACGCGTATGCGCACCGTGTTGTTTCGCCATCCGGCCACCGTCTTGATCGTATCCGTCACCGGGTTGCTCGCCTTCGGCTGCTCGCTGTTTCCAGAGAAAGAGTCGCCGGCCCCCGTGGAAAGCGTTGAGCGAACCGATACGCAGATTTTTGTCGGGGATACGATTGAAATGAACTATGACCCCAACGTCATCATGAAACGCGCGGAAGCCTTTCATGAAAAAGAAGGCTACGCCGAAGCGATCGTTGAATATCAACATTTTCTGGACATGCACCGCAATCACGTACTCGCGCCCTACGCGCAATACCGATTGGCCCTCAGCCATTTCAAAATGGTGGGCACGATTGACCGCGACGTGACGCCCGTGAAAAAGACTCGCGAAGAGTTTGTGGAACTCATGACGGAATTCCCCGGCAGTCAATACGAAGCGGAAGCGTTGGCCACCATTCGAAAATGCGACCGCCACCTTGCCCGGAACCATTTGTTTGTCGGGAAATTCTATTATCGCAAAGAAGCCTATTTGGCCGCCGCGAAACGATTCAGGAAAATTATTGACTCCTACCCCGACCTGGAGGAAGCCATTGAATCCAAACTGTACCTGACCAAAACGTACAAGGATTTAGGCGCGCTGGAATGGTCGCGGGATTGGGCCTTGGCATTGGTTCAACAACATCCCCGGCATGCCTTGAGGAAAGAGGGGCTTCAGGTGCTTGCGGCGCTCCAAAAAGAAAATCCCGACCTGATTGATACGGCTTCCGTGAACCACAATGTGCTGCTCACCAGCCTCGTGCCCGTCACAAACAACACCGCGCTCTTCGCGCCCCAACCTGCACACACGAGACCCGCCCGCTCGTCCGCCTCCGCGACACCGTGCCAGGTCGGATCCTGGTGCGAAGCCATCGGGGCCTTCCAATCCGGCATCCCACGTTCCCCCGTGACCCAATCCGTGACGTGCCGTCCCGGGAGCTGGTGCGAATAGGTCTCGGTCCTCTCCCGCTTCGTTGCGCTCATTCAGGGGTCGCGCGGTCACACAACGAACAACGCGCGTGGCCGACGAACCGTTGAAACAAAACGGTCCGCCTACTGCCCAAGATACCAGCCAATCCCGTTCCGTTCGAGAAAACCGGTCAGGAGCGCCAGGGAATCAACGTACATGATCGCGCCGACCAGGACCAAACAGATGCCGCTGCCCACGGACACTCCGCGAAGATACCGCCGCGCCGTTTGAAAATGGTTGAGAAATTTATCAACGCTGAAGGCGGTGACAAAGAATGGAATCCCCAGGCCCAGGGAATAGGACGCCAGGAGCAGAATCCCCGACGACAGTGATTCCGTGGTGCTGGCATACGCCAGAATCGCGCCAAGCACAGGCCCGACGCAGGGCGTCCACGCGGCGGCGAAGGCCGTCCCGATCAGGAACGATCCGACGTACCCAACGGGCCGGCTGCCAAAAGAAAAGAGGCGGCGTTCGGTCATCAGAACATTCCATCTCAACGCCCCCAGCAAAGAAAGCCCGAAGACAATAATCAGGACGGCGCCAATTTTCCGAATCAGATCCTGATAGCCATACAACACTTGTCCCACAAAACTTGCCGAGGCCCCAAACGCGATAAACACGGACGAAAACCCCGCAATAAACAGGCAGGAATTCAGAATAATGGCTTGGCGAAATCGTTGCCGTTCCGACGCATCCGTGAGCTGCTCCAGGGAAAGCCCCGTCATATAGGAGACATAGGAAGGCACCAGCGGCAACACACACGGCGAGACAAAGGACAGGAAGCCCGCGCTAAAAGACGCAAACAGCGAGACGTGGCTGGACAGCATTGACCGTCACCTTACGAATCGTGAAGGAGGGTGTGAATCAGCGTTCGCGCCTCCGGGCTATTCCAGTCACGCGCCCCAAACACTCGATGGGTCACCGTCCCGTTTCGATCAATCAAGAAGCTCATGGGAAGCGTTCGGACCCCATACCGCCCGCTCACTCGGTAGTCCGAATCATGCAGGACCGGAAAGGTCAACCCGTTGGATTCCACAAACGGCCGCGTCACCGCGCGCCCTTGAGGGTCGGAAGAAACCGCGAGAATTTCAAACCCTTCTGTTTTGAGATCCCGATACAGGTTTTCCATGCTCGGCATTTCAACGAGACACGGGCCGCACCACGTCGCCCAAAAGTTGAGGAGTACGACCTCGCCTTTATAGTCCGGAAGGGCCTGCCACGTTCCTTCCAAATCAATGAGTCGAAAATCAGGCGCCAAGGCCCCAATGTCCGGCCGCGATTGACGGAAGGCGGCGGATGGCCCGGGACCTTCTTCTTGAAGCCCGTCTGAATACCCCGCGTCACAGGCCACGCCCAGCAACATACCCCCAACCCCCAGACAACAGAACACACCGGCCCGGAAACGTTTCCCGACGGTTGCCTCCCTTGCGTCCACCTTATTGCCACGCGGAATCACTGTGGTCATCGGCCTGATTATTATACACTGAACCCGTTTGATTGTTTGATGTGTTCCGATACGGGATGATTAGGCATCTTAGTCAGGGCTTCCCAATACCGTCAACAGGAACCGTGGCGCCGAACCGTCCCGCAAGGCGTCTTGAGTGGACATGAGGCCGGCCAGCCAGTATATTGCGTAGTCGAGACAACAACGGCGCCAAAGTAGGAACAAAGACGATTCACGTCACCCCGTCAACCAGCCGATTCGACGTCACTTTGACCGACTTTCCCGTTCAACGGCAGTCAACAGGGTCGCAGATCTCATGACGGCTATATCCTGTCAACAGCTTGGCAAGGCCTATGGGCATTATCAGGTTTTACACAACGTGAACCTGACCATTGCCCGGGGCGAATGTTTTACCCTGTTTGGCCCCAACGGGGCCGGCAAAACCACGTTGCTCAAAATCCTGGCCACGCTTCAACGGCCCAGTGAAGGGCGCTATGAAATTCTCGGCATGAACGGGGTCAAAGACAAAGAAGCCGTGAGAGCACACCTCATGTTTTTGGCGCATGGCACGCATTTGTACGATGATTTGAACGCCAAAGAAAATCTCGCGTTTGCCCTGGCGTTACGCGGCGCCAGACTGACGGACCGCGACATCAAACGGGCGCTGGACCGTGTCCAAATTGGAGCCTTTGCCGGGATGAAAGTGCGGCACTATTCCGCCGGGATGCAGAAACGGCTGGCGCTCGCCAAAATCATGCTGGCACAACCCGGAATTTTACTGCTGGATGAGCCGTTTGCCGCACTGGATACCGCCGGGACCGAGATCATGCGCGACTATATCAGGGAACGGTTGTCCGACCACGGCGCCGTGATGATGGCGACCCATGACCGGGAGAAAGCCCGTCCCATTACCACGCGAGCCGGCAGGCTGCGGCAAGGGACGCTCCAGGAAATCACGCTTGAGGATCTTCAATCAGATGACCCTGTTTAACGTCATCCGCTGGATGGTGTGGAAGGACCTGGTCACCGAGCTGCGAAGCCGCGAGACGATTTCCTCCATGGTGTTTTTTGCCCTCATCGTGATTGTGATTTTCAGCGTGAGTTTCTCGATGGACCGGCAAACCGCGCACGACGTCATTGCCGGCATGATCTGGGTCGCCTTTGCGTTTACCGGGATTATCGGTCTGGGCAAGTCGTTTTCCGCCGAATTGCAGAACGACTGCCTGGAAGCCCTCCAACTGTCGCCGGGGTCCAAGGGCGCGCTCTATCTTGGAAAAGTCGCGGCCAATTTTACCTTTATGTTTGTGGCGGAAATCCTGTTATTCCCCATGTTTGTCGTCTTTTTCAATTTGGACGTCGTTGAAGAGATTTCACTCCTTCTGGTAATATTTTTGTTGGCAACCGTGGGACTGGCCGCCGTGGGAACGCTCTTTTCGGCCCTGACCGTCCAAAGCCGGGCACGCGAAGTGATGCTGCCCATCCTCCTCCTTCCCGTGGTGATCCCCGTGATCATCGCGGCGGTGGAAGCCACGAAAGGGGCCCTCAACGGAGATCCCCTGACCCTCTACGGGCAATGGCTGGAACTCCTCACCATTTTCGACGTGGTGCTGACGATCGTGTCTTTTTGGATGTTTGAATTTGTGATGGATGCCTGACGATGACCATTCATCGGGTGATTCGAAAAGTCCGGCGGTTTCAAGGCTGGGTTGGCGGCGGAGCGGCCCTGTGCCTCCTGGTCGGGCTGTACCTCGGACTCATCGGTTCCCCGCCCGATTACTACCAGGGCGACGTCGTGAGGATTATGTATATTCACGTTCCCCTCGCCCATACGTCGCTGCTGGCCTATACCGTGTTGGCGGGAGGCAGCATGTGGTATTTGTGGAAACGGGACACGGTCGTTGACAACATGTGTCACGCCGTCGCGGCCCTCGGCGCATGCTTTACCACGCTGGCGCTGTTGACCGGGATGATCTGGGGCAAACCCACCTGGGACACCTGGTGGACGTGGGACGCTCGCCTGACGTCGTTTACGGTGTTACTCTTCATTTTGCTGGGCTATTTGATGCTTCGCACGTTTCTTGACGATCCGGACAAGCAGGCCCGCTACGGAGCCGTTCTGGCCATTATCGGGTTCGTTGATCTCCCGATTATTCATTTTTCCGTGGAATGGTGGCGCACGCTTCACCAACCACAATCCATTTCTCTGCGCGGGGTGAGCATGACGTCGGGCCTCCTGACACCGTTGGTGGTAATGAGCCTCGGCATGTCCCTGCTCTTCGCCTATATGCTGATGGTCCGCACGCAACTCCTGTATCTCAACCATTTGCTTGACGCCAAAAAGGGACGCCTCTTAAGCCGGTTTCACGCGTCGAAATTCGAGTCATGAACACGCTGTACGTCCGATGGGGCGGCGTACTCATTGTCGCGGCAGGCTTTGTCGTGTTCGCCGGTCATCACTATCGGGACACCCTCGCCAGTTTTGCCCCGCGCGAGGTCATGAACGAGGCGCCGGCGGGGACCATTCGAGTCGCCGGCATGGTGCAACGCGGCACCTTGACGGGTCGCGTGGAAGCGGGTGAAGCCGCATTCACGTTGATAGGAGAAGACGCGTCTCTGCCCGTACATTATCAAGGCCCGCCGCCCGATAATCTTCGGGAATTCAAACGCCTGATCGTGACCGGGACGTGGAATGCCTCGGAACGCGTCTTCAAGGCACGGGACATCGGCATCGTTCCGAATTATGGATTTGTGACCGGCGCCTACGCCGTCGGCCTCTTGCCGCTGGCCATCTTTCTGTTTTTCATGAGCCGGCGAGTGAGCCTGCTCTACGAAGACATGAAAGCCTCCACGCTGTATCAAGAGGACTGACACGCGATGGGCGTCAACCAGAAAAAAATCGGGGCGGCGGTCAGTATCCTGGTGACGGGAGGCGCCCTGGCCTGGCTCGCCCTCGGAAATTTCGGGGACAACCTGGTGTACTTTTTTACCCCGTCCGAAGTCACGGCCTTTGCCCCCGACTATTATGAGAAGAAGGTGCGCGTGGGGGGCATGGTGGTGAAGGGCAGCATGAAAACCTGGCCCGACAGGCTGGGCATGACGTTTGCGCTGACCGATGGGGAAGCCACGATTCCCGTGACGTTTGACGGCATCCCCCCGGACCTGTTCAAAGAAGGACAGGGCGCCGTGGTGGAAGGGCATTGGACCGACCGGCGGCAATTCAAATCCAACTTCATCATGGCCAAACATTCCGAAGACTATATGCCCATTGAACTCAAACGCGCGGGCGTGAAATTGCCCCGCAAGGACTTTATGAAATCGCTGGTGCAATAACGCACCGGCCGGCAAGCATTGCATGATCATTGAAATCGGACATTTTTCCGTTGTCATCGCGTTGGTCCTGTCCGTCTTCGGCATGGTCGCCTCCGTGCTGGCGCTCACGACTCGCCGCACGGACTGGGTGCGCGTCGGACGCATGGCCGTGACCATGATTTTTATGCTCCTGGCCGTCGGCATGGCGTCCCTGATCTACAGCTTTCTGGCACGGGATTTTTCCGTCCATTACGTCGCGGCCACGTCCAATTCGCAGCTGCCCCTGTTCTACACCATCGCCGCCGTCTGGGGCGGGCATGAAGGCTCGCTCCTGTTGTGGGTATTTATTCTGTCCGCGTTCAGCACGGTCGCGGTATGGCTGCACTGGCGCACTCAACCGACCATCATGCCGTACCTGATCGGCGTGGAATGCCTGATCATTTTCGGGTTTCTGATCCTGATTCTTTTTCTCTCAAGCCCGTTTGACCGGCTCATCCCCGCCCCGCCGGACGGCAAAGACCTCAACCCGCTGCTACAGGACCCGGCCATGGTTCTGCATCCCCCCATGTTGTACATGGGGTACGTCGGATTCTCGATTCCCTTTTCCTTTGCCATGGCGGCGTTGTTATCCGGGCGACTCGGAGAAGAATGGATCAAGGTCACCCAACGGTGGACCATCTTCGCCTGGCTGTGCCTGACCACCGGGATTCTTCTGGGCGGCTACTGGGCCTACTATGAATTGGGCTGGGGAGGCTACTGGGGATGGGACCCGGTGGAGAATGCGTCGTTTATGCCGTGGCTGGTCGGCACCGCGTTCCTCCATTCGGTGATGGTGCAGGAAAAACGCAAGATGTTCAAAGTGTGGAACCTCTTTCTGATCATTGTGACGTTTTCGCTGTCGCTCATCGGCACCTTTCTGGTGCGAAGCGGAGTCCTCACGTCGGTCCATACCTTTGCGACCGACCCCGAACGGGGACTGTATATTCTGATTTTTGTGACCACGATCATCGGCCTGGCTTTTGGCTCGCTGCTCATCAGAGCCAACACGCTCAAAAGCCGGATTGAAATGGATTCCATGGTGTCGCGGGAATCCGTCTTTCTCTTCAACAATTTATTTTTCCTGGTCGCGGCGGCAACCGTCTTTCTCGGCACCCTGTACCCTTTAATGATCGAAACGTGGAAGGGCGCGAAAGTGACCGTCGGGCCTCCGTATTACAACACGGTCTTCATGCCGATCGCGCTCGGCCTGTTGTTTCTCATGGGCGTCGGCCCCTACATTCCGTGGCGCAAGGCCTCCAGGGCCAGCTTGCGGAAAAGTTTTCTGCCTCCACTGGCCATCGGCCTGGCGGCAACCATCGCGTTGTTCGCGTTCGGCATTCACAGCGCTTTTGCGTTGGCCGGCACGTTTGTCGTGGGCTTTGCGGGTTCGGCCATCGTGATTGACTTCGGCAAAATTGCCTCGCTGTACGCCCGGCGCGAGTCGAGCCATCTTCTGAAAGGCGCGCTCTCGGCGTTTACCGCCAACCAACGCCGCTACGCGGGGCTGGTGACCCACGTGGGCGTCCTGGTGCTGGTCATCGGCGTTATCGCGTCCACGGTCTATCAAACGGAAAAAGTGGTCTCGCTGCGGGTCGGGGATGAATTCGCACTTGATGCGTACCGGGTGAAACTTGAACGCATCCATGAAGTCAGGGGGAAAAACTGGAGCGCGCAGGAAGGCGTGTTTGACGTGTACGAAGGCAACACCCTGCTGACCCGATTGCGGCCCCAGAAGCGCGTGTATGACGCCTCGCAAACACCGACGACCGAATCCGCGATTTATTCAAAAAACATGGGACATATTTTTCTGACCATGCCGGACGTCTCCCCCGACGGCGTGGCCGTGGCCAGAGGCGTCATCAATCCGCTGATCCTTTGGGTCTGGGGCGGCGGCGGCATTATGGGTCTCGGCGTGTTGCTCAACATATTCCGACCGCGTCACAGGGATGAACTCATGCATCGTGACCCCGTATCGTCGCCCGGTCCCCAATGAGGGAAGAGCGCGGAGGATGAGAAAGCCGGTTGGTTCATGACTCGCGCCACACACGTCACCATTCTCGTCGTGCTCGTCGCCTTATTCGCGTTGTTGTATCAGGGCCTGTGGGGCGATCCGCAACATATTCCAACCGTCCTGGTGGGCACACAGGCTCCCCTGTTTGAAGGGCCGGACGTTGAAACCGATGAACCCCTTTCCTCCAAACAGTTCGCGGGCAAAGTGATGCTGGTGAACTTTTGGGCCTCCTGGTGCCGGGAATGCAAAGTCGAGCATGACAATCTGCTAAGGTTGTCGGACGCATTCAAAGACCGGCCGGACGTTGTGATGCTGGGCATCAACTACCAGGACGAGGCGGCAAAAGCCCGCGCCTATCTGCACGAACATGGGTCCGGCTTTTCACATATGCGTGACGTCACGGGCGCCCTGGCCATTGCGTTTGGAGTGTACGGCGTACCGGAAACGTTCGTGATTGACAAAGCCGGCATCATCCGCCATAAACAGATCGGCCCCGTCATCGGCGACGCCTACACCCATCTCACGCAACAGGTTCTGACCCCGTTGCTCAACGGATCAACCCTTTCCATGTAAGCCATGCCGCGTCTTGCCCCCATCATCATGCTGCTCTGTTTCGCGTTGCCGAACGCGGGATTCGCCGGCGTCGTGGATGAAACGGACGCTGATGAACAGGTGCGCGACATTGCCAAAACGCTTCGATGCACCGTCTGCCAGACTGAAAACGTGTGGGAATCCGGCGCGCCATTGGCCCGGCAAATGCGGGATGCCATTCGAGAACGCGTGATGCGGGGCGAATCCGCCGAGGACATCCGGGCCTATTTTCAAAGCCGGTATGGCGATTATATCAGGATGGAACCACCGAAACGCGGCATCCATTGGCTGATCTGGCTGGCCCCGTTTCTGTTGCTGTTCGGCGGCGGAGCCTTGTTGTGGAGAGAGATCAAAGGGTGGGTGACCCGAACGCCGGCCTCCCGGCCGGACGCGCCGCCTCCGCTCGACGAAACATCCCGACGACGAATCAAACAGGAATTGGGGCCGTCATAGTGTCATACGCCACACCCGCCTGAAGAAACAACCGTCGTGTCACCTGCGTTTCTCACCGTGTGCATCGTGCTTCTCGTCGGCGTGATGGCCGCCGTCTCCTCGCCCTTTTGGCGGAAGCGTCCCGCAACGTTCGACCCGATGACCCGGGAAGCCGAGGACGATCAGGAACGGGCCGATCTCTCCGTTGAACGGGAAGTGCTGCGGCAATCACTCCGGGAACTCGACGTCGAACTCGCACAGGGCCGGTTGGAACAGGAGGATTATGAACGACTACAGGCGACCGATGAACGGCGCCTGCTGGAAGTTCTGGACCGACTCAACGCCCGTGCCGCGACCCCCCGGGCGCCGGCGCCGGAACACGCGCGGCACACGGGAAGCGCGTGGGGTTCGGCGATGGCGGCCGGGCTGGTCGTGGCGGTGTTGTCGGTGGGAATCTACGGCTTTCTGCAATGGCGCACCATCAACCGGCTCGTGAACGTCCAGGCCGGAATGGCCGCCCAGGCGCCGAACCCCACAGCCATGGTGGCCAGGCTGGAAGCCAGACTCAAAAAGAACCCCGATGACGTACAGGGCCAGATGATGGCCGGCCGCTCCTACATGGCCATGAACCGAATTGACGAAGCGAACAAGGCCTATGGGAAGGTGCTGGAACTGGATCCCCGTAATCATGAAGCCCATTACAATCTGGGCGTCATCATGATTGACCAGCGCACATTCGACGATCCCGAAATGTTCCAATCGGCTCTTGAGCATTTCGACCTGGTGCTGGCCGATTTGCCGAATCAACCGGGCGTCAACTGGTACAAGGGCCTGGCCCTGTGGTATCTCAAGCGGCCCCGCGAAACCGAAGAATACTGGGCCACCGCCTACAACAGTCTCACACCCGGCAGCCCGGATGCCGAATTCGTCAAGCAAGCCCTCGCCAAACTGCGCGAAGGGGAGACGCCGTTTTAGTCTGTCCGGGTTTCTCCCGTTATCTTGCATCAAAAGTTTAATCGCTGTATATTCTCACCCGCTAACGCGATGCAGGTTTCCCGTTTGTCGGGTCGCCTGCTCAATACAACAACCGCAGTACCCAAATGTACGGGGTAGCTCCCTGTGCATGGGTAAATAAGCAGGACCGTCACACCTGTGTCGCGTTAGCAACGGCCCGGCACCATTTTGCCGGGTCGGGTAGCGCTCATTTCACATTTACTTTTTTCTAAGGAGAAGAGCAATGCGTACAGGTGCGTACAGTGCGTTTGTGGGTGTCGTATTGACGGTGATGGGGCTGGCGTGTTCGGCCAGCGCCGAGGAAGCTCGTCCCTATATGAGCGTGAGCGGAGTCTATGTGTTGTCGGCAGAGTCGGATGTCAAGAATCTCTTTCTCCAAGGTGACAGTGGGACAGTGGACGCTGATTCAACCATTGGCGTCGTCGGCGCCGTGGGGATGGACTGGGGCAGGGGCTGGCAAACCGAACTGGAAGTCGGCTATCGCTCCATGGACCTGAGTCGGCTGTCGGGGACGATCCCTGGCGTGGTCTCTGGGTCGGTAGATGCGAATGGGGCTATCAAGACTATTACGATCATGTCCAATGTCCGGTATGTCCTGAAACCTGAGCAAGTCTTCAATGAATCATGGGGTGGGATTCATCCTTACATCGGGTTCGGTCTTGGCGTGGCGCTCCACGAAGCTGAGCTTGATGTCACGATTCTCTCGAACCGGGTTAACCTGGAAGGCGACGACACGGTGTTTGCCTATCAAGGCTTGGTCGGGCTGTCCTATGATTTCACCGATGCGGTCGGGTCGCAGATCGGCTATCGGTATCTTGGGACCAGCGAGTTTGAAGACCAGAGCACGACGGCAACGTATCAGACGCATGGCTTTGAGTTTGGTGTCTCATACCGCTTCTAACACCGACCAGAGCACCAGCCACTCGTCGCCCTGACGTGGTGGCTCCCGACAGGTCCGCTTCACCTTCTTCCTCTGTGGAGCGGGCCGATACGGGTCCCCCTTTGCTCTCTATCTTAACGCGAGAAGATATCTTATTATTTTTTCATCAATTCTTTGATCGTCTTGCCTATTTGCTCAATACCATCATGCGTGGCGGGCAAATTCCCCTCATCGGCAACAATCTCTGAAAATACAATCCTTTCAAACTTGTCTAATGCCTCTGGCGATTGTCCTTTTAGCTTCCCTGAATAATCCGCATAACTTTGAATAAACCGACATAACGTTTTCCGAAGTTCAATCTGTATAAGTTGCGACTTGACCGATTTATAATTGAAAAGAAGCACTCTGAAATAATAAACCAAAATTATGACAGCAGAAATTGTTGGAATTATAAGCGATAAATCCTGCATAGATACAGGCTCTATTCTATAAAAATTGATATACAAAGGTTCGGCAATAATTGGAACAATCGCCAATACTCCCAGCACCCTGAGCCAGCATAAAACAGAGCCTTTCTCCTTCATCTTCTCTTTTGCCAATTCGTCAAATCCATCATATAAACCAACAAAATTAAATGCCGTTTTATATCTCTCAAGAACATTTTTGAGCTTACTTATCTGCTCTTCCTTTTCTGATAATTCTTGATCCCAGTTCTCTTTAAATAGTTTGGCAGTAGCGAAAGAATGGTTAAATTCCTTTAGGTCCTCAAAGGGGATAATATTCATAGCCCTCTTGCAAACAGCTATAGGCATTGAGCGCAAGGCATAGTCTATTTGAATTTTTTCGTCAGGACTGAAAGTATCGGCATTCTGTATTACAAAATTTTTGGCATACTCCAACTCACGATCCAAAAAACTCTGCGTGGATAAATCAAGTTCTAACAGAAACCGAAAGCACATCGTTGCAATACTGTCCAATAGCGATTTTGAAAGTTCCCGATCTTGAGCAGACAATACTTGGATGAAATTGTCACCGATAAAAGAGATGTTAACTGGACATAACTCATCCCATTCTTTTGGTTGCCTTACCATAAATTCCACAATAATACGAAGGGTATCATTCCTTCCTCGATCAAATGCAGAATGTGTTTCCTCACGTCGCAGTCTGGCTAAGAAGTCATTCAAAACGCCTTTATTTTCTTCAAAGATTTTTTTCATCATCTCAACTCCCATAAACCGTCACTGGTAAATAAAATCAGACCCTAATGGTACCATCCTCACACCATTGACTCCAACCGAGCTACCAAACCTCGCGCAAACAATCCAACCACCGCCCTACAGCTTCGCCAGATACGACGCCACCAGCAGAATCGCCATGGTCGCGAACAAGCCCTCGCCAAATTGCACAACGGGGAGACGCCGTTTTAGTCTGTCCGTGTTGCGTTAGAGTTCTCATCCTAGTATATTCCTGCCCGCACTCACTTTGCGGGTATCCCGTTCGTCGGGTTACCTGCTGAATACAACAGTCTGGCAGTTCACGGCCACGGGTCGCTCCTGTGGCTTGGACGAATAAGCAGGATTCCCCCCACGATACCCGTGAGGTGAGTGCAAACGGCCCGACTCCATCTGTCGGACCTGGATGCTCACGGGTTTTTTTATTCATTCTTCGTGTGGGAGGGTTCCGGCATGCGTACAGGAATGGTATGGGGGTTGGTGCTGGTGATGAGCCTGACAACGGGTTGCTTGCCGGTCTTGGTCGGTGGGCTGATTTGGGATGACATTGAGGAGGAAGAAGCGTGTGAGCGGATCATGCTTGACCCGTCGGCGGTGGAGAAACTCAAGGATCCCACCTATAAAGCCATCTTTAAAGGACGGTGCGGGGAGTTTCTGCCGGAGGAGCCAGAGTCCGACGACAATGAGGGATAAGTTCGAGAAAACCCGGAGTAGCCCGACTCGTACACTCGCGGGGCGGGCCACGATGCGGGGACAACTCTTACTCCCTATCCATTGGCAACGGCATGATCTCTTTGATTTTTGAAAAAACTCTCTGGAGGTATTTCTCTCGGGAAAGATATGATCTGGGAAACTAGGTCAATCATTAAGTCCTTATCTTTGGGATTGCTCTTAGCGATAAAGATCGTGAGTTTATAAAGCAAAATGTAAGAAATAACGGGTTCTTCTGGTGCAACATACAGTTTGCCATTTATTTCCAAAAACCAGATAAACAAAAACGCTGCTATTCTTTTATTCCCATCAACAAAGCAATGATCTTTTACTAGAAGATAAAGCAGGTTCGACGCCTTACTCTCCATATCAGGATATAAATCTCTGCCATCATATGTTTGATAGACAGCACCAAGCACCGAATCTATATCACCTGTGTTCTTGACTCCGAAGCGTGTCACATTTTCTCCCCCTTCCTGGAGATATTTTTTTAAATTTTTGATGAGGATTTTCGCGGTTTCTGCTTTAAAGACATGGGATTTCTCTTTTTCAATACTTGGGACTTCTGGTAGGCATTGGTCATACCGTCCGATCAAAAGAAGGGCTTTTCTGTATGCCTCCCGACATTCCAAGAAAGCTAGAGATTCCCAAGGCTCGAGGCCTTCTTGTTCTAACTTCCGTGACAGTTGGTACTTTTCTTTATCAAAATTTTCATCCAAAGTTTTATGTTCAGAATCCGGTTGATTATGTGTCATGCGCTTGAATGTTTTGTGGTTACCATGGAAACAAAAACGTCTTGCAGAAGCCGACCCCTGAAATTAACAATGGTCACATTTCTATGCCGGTTTATTTTTTCTATGTCATCGGGTTCTATCCTCCCCTCTTCTTGAGGGGCATAGATAATGAGTCCTGTTGCGTCTTTCTTAATCCTTAGCACATCATCGATGTTTCCTTTAAAACAAGCCCAATGGAGCACAAATAAGTTTTTTGATTGTGCATTGCCAATGCTCCCTTGAGCAACCTGATAAATATTTCTATCACTGAATAAGCCTGAATCTATAAGCACATTTCTTAGATTATTGAATGTATTCGCGTCTGCAAATATAGCTATTTTATTTTTTGAAAGAGACATGCCCAATCTGTACCATACCGGAAGAACACCTTTTACGATCAAATAAAAAGTGTACAGTGCCGTGCCAATCAAGAATAATGTTGAAACACTGCCTGCAAAACTAAAGAATGGGTGATTAAAAAAATCGATCATTTTATCAAACCCCACTGCTTATACCTGAAATGGTGGCGTAGGTTTTATTCCCATGGCGACCGACAGCACATCCTCAAAGCTAATTGTTTTATCTGGATAAGCTGTCATAATGATGGCATGAAATAGTCGGTGCGTAATATCTGAAAAAGTAAAGCCATAGTCTCTTCCTTTGGCAGCCCCTGTTATTACGACAATTTGATCAATCTGGTCCTGCCTAAAACCGAGTTCTGATAGCGCTGGCTTTAAAATCGCCAAACGATTTTGTTCGCTTGGTCGCTCAAAAATAAAAGTTTCGGCGGCACGACGTGTAACGGCCGGGTCAATTGCATCAAGCCGGTTGGTACACATAATTACGGCTACAGGCAATTGGTTGCGATTCAACAAATCAATCCCACGAATTAGAGCATTGACTCCAGCTCTGTCCTCATGGTGCATCTGCCCATCCTCTCGCGATTGCGCCAGCGCGTCAGCCTCGTCTATCAATAAGATGACACCAGATTTATAACTACCATCTTTTGTTTTGGCGATCTTCTTGCACTCTTGCTCAATGTGGTTAAAAGCAGACGAGATCAGCTTGGTCATCTCTCCAACCAGCCCTGATCCACGCGTAGCCAAACTCATCGGAAACAAGGTGATTTCCAGCTTGCTGTTTCTGGCCACTTTGCTACCGATTGTCTCTGACAATTCGGTTTTACCCGTACCAACATCACCTGCTATAAGAATTAAAGGGTGCCTGTTTTCGGCATAGCTGAAAATAGTCTGTGCTTTGGGGTGGAATTTTTTACGCCACTGTTCCATGTGATTAGGAAACAACAGCATCTCCAACATCTTTGATAGACGTTCAACATACCTGTCTACACCTATTAAACGAGCAAGCCTTTCATCTGCTCTACTGTCTGGCAACAAAATGCGCTTGCCGAAAACATCATCAATGGCGGTTAGGTTCACAGTTTCTAGTACCTTCTTATCATGTAGCGTTGCACACCCAGTGTACCAGATAGATAATTTCTGTCCTCTGCCCAACTGCCTCTTTCAAGACTAGGCTCAATTCCATCTACACGTTGAATAGGGATGCTTTTCTGAAATGTTCTTTTTGCTTGCTCAGAGAGACGCATCCAAGCAAGAGAATAAGCCAAAAAAGAAGTAAAGTGGGCACCCCTTATGTTTTCCGTTGGTCTTATACCTCCAGGATCACCTCCAGTACTACTCAGTACATTTCCTGCTGCACGATACTTTAGCGCAATAACCCATTTTTCGTCTCGTTTAAACCCATACGTGACTTCCCACACATAGCCTTCATCCAACAACATGACCATTTCTGTTTGGTAGTTATAAATCTCGGTATCGTCTGGGCTATTAATCCCATAAACACGTTGCAATCTCTTTAAATCAGCAGCCACCTTGGACGCAATATGACGTGCATTAGTAAATGTGCTTGTTGATGTCCCTGTTTGAGTTTGCATGTCTCTACCCTATCCTCCAAAAGAAGGTCCAAAAACCTTTTGCCAATAACGAACAGATTCTCCCTTTGTTGGTGCATATAAAGCGCTATCTACTGCATCCGCTGCCTCTGATGTGGCATCCACTATAGCGGCTTTATCATTATGCGTATAGCCTTGTGCTACATTATTATTCCGATTTACTGGATCAAATACCTGTATCGAATCGGATGTCCCTTCGACTTGATCGCCGGAATAATAATCCTGAAATATGATTCTGCTGTTGAGTCCGTCCCTTACAATGAAATTAAAAAATCCTGCCAGCGCTTCAACATAGTTTTCTAACTGGATATAACCTTTATCAACTAAATGCGCCACGATCAATTCCACCAAGAACGACTTAAACTTGAAGTCACCATCCCTTTTTTTTGTTTCCTTAACCCAATATTTTAGCAGTCTGATGACTTGGGCATAGTGGACTTGATTTCTTGCTTTGCGCTTTTTAATGAATTCAAGGTGTTTGTCTATATTAGTCATCAACCATGTACCAGTATTGACTGAATATAGGTATCCATCCCAATCCCGATTGCCATTATACGATATAGGGACTATATCAACATCCAGTCCAGTACCACGAAAGGAAATACGCTCAGAGCGTTGCTGTGGCGTAATCTGAGAAGGACTCATATTGGGAAATAATTCCCTCAAAGTCTCCACCAGCCAATTGATAAATTGTGGCATCTCTTGTGGAGGATTGTCTTGGGAAACGTACAAAGCGATATCAATGTCATTAAGACTTTTCAGTGAGGTAGCCTTTGCCAGGCTACCAGACAAAAGCATTCGCTTTAATTTAAAATCGGTATCCTGTGCGAGTCGCCTTCCTAATGCTTCGCGCAAGCGTTTGACCTGCTCCCTGTATGTTTTTGCATCATCTCTTTTGAGATTGACGTATTCATCCGCAAAATTAGCTATGTGCTGATGCCCTATATGTTCTATTGTCATGTCGTTAGCCTTTAGCTGTTCATGCATGAATTGCCCAGATGATACCATAATCTGGCAATTACCGCTTAGAAAGAGGTGCAAGGCCGTTGTATAGCTTCCCCAGATTCGACGCCACCAACAGAACAGCCAACGTCGTAAGTAGCACGGCTTTGCGCAACAGATCAGCGCGGGCGAGGGACGGCGGCGAGGAGGGGCCGTTTGCGGTCGCCCCACGGGCGGATCAGGCTTTCAAGAGCAGGCAATACGAATATATCGCCTCCGGGACGCGAAGTTTGACGATGCGATCCATGCTGCCGGATTCCATGACCTGGAAGCCGTGGTGTCGCGCAAACTTGTCCAGATCATCAATGCCGGTAATCCACGGCGCCTTGAGGTTGTGCTCAAAGAAATCCGTGAGTTTGCTCATGCTCTCAACCCCGGTGCCGCGGGTGATGACTTTGTTCGAAAAATAGTCAAAGGTAATGCCGAACGATTCAAAGCCTTCGCGCAACTGCTTGAGAAACGCGGCGATCACGTCGTGCGGCAAATACATGGTGTTGCCTTCCCAGAGAAACAAGGTTCGTTTGCCGGGATCGCAGCCGGCCGCCGCCAGGGTTTCCGGGAGATTGACATCCACATAATTGCAGGGCACGGCGGTCCATGGCTCGATGCCGTGCTGTTGGAGAATGTCGCGTTTGTAAGCCAGCACCGCCGTTTGATCCACATCATAGAAGCTCACGCCATCGGCGCGAAATATGACGGGGCGCATATCGAACCCGGCGCCGACAATGACAACTTGCTCCACGCCGTTCCCGATTTCCTGCTCGACAAAATTGTTGAACGTGTGCGTCCTGTGACGAATGATCTCTCTGATTTCCGGGAAGATTTCCTCTGTTTTCCGGGCCTTCTCCATGATCTCGTCATAAAGAAACCATTGCGCGTAGGGATCCCGGAACAGCGGGTCGGCACACTTCTCTTCCTGCGCCCGGAAATAGGCAATCACGAAAGCCGTCGCACCGATGTCATTGATGTCCGTCATGGTCATCCCTCACACTGTTGGGTTGGAAGCACACACCTCTCGTGTCATCACATGGTTGATGGGCGATCTCCATTGTATTATAGCCTGGACAGGTACGACGCCATCAGCAGGATCATCAGGGTCGTGAGCAGAACGGCTTTTTGCAACAGATCGGCGCGAGCAGGTGACTGGGACACGGGGAACGCCGGCCCGTGGGGATCAATGATAAAGTCATGCACCAGAAGCAACCCGAAGGCGACGGCAAACAGCAAGAGCTTGAACATCAGGACCACGCCCCAGATGGTTTCGATGCGGGCCGATCCGCTCTCCTGCAAGATCTGATACGCGCCGGTCAGGATCAGGACAATCAGACTGGCCCAGGCGATGGTGCGAAAACGACGGCCCGACCGGTGCCGAACGCGCTGAACGGCCGGGTCGGCCGGAGACTCCTTGCAGACCGGAGTCAGCACGAACTGGGAAAAGATAAGCCCTCCGATCAAGGCCACGACGGCGGCGAGATGCAGCCAGGCAATCAGGTAGTCGGGCATGACACGTGGGGCGGCCTAAAAGGCCACCTTGGGCGTGGCGCGGGCTTCTTCTCCGATTTCAAAATATTCGGCCTGCCCGACTCCGGCCAGACCCGTGTAGAAACGCCCCAGCAATTGACGGGCAAACGTGTTCAGCATCCGCACACTGTCGTTAAAGCGTTTGCGTTCCACCGCCAGGCGATTCTCCGTCCCTTCCAACTGATCCTGGAGCTTCAAAAAAGCCTGATCGGATTTGAGCGCGGGATAGGCTTCGCGCAACACCAGCAATCGGGACAGCGCCGATTCAAACCCGCCGGCCGCGCGCGCTTTTTCATTGACCGATTGCGCTTGAAAATACGCTTTGCGCGCGTTGGCGACGCCCAGATAGATTTTTTCTTCCTGGCCGGCCACGCCTTTGACCGTATTGACCAGATTGGGGATGAGTTCAAACCGTCGCTGCAACTGGTTTTCAACCTGCGCCCACTGGCTCTTCACCGCTTCATCCATCGTAATGGCCCGGTTATAACCGGAATAGACACAGCCGCCCCCCATCAGTACCAGCACGAGCAAGCCGCCAACGATCATCAAGACCACACGTCCAGCATTCATGCGTTTTCCTCCATTCCCGATCAATCCACCGTCTCGGCCCGCAACGGCCACGGCATGGTCGTGAGCCAACCGTCGGCCAACCGTCGCCGGCGATGGAGACAGGCCGGCCTACCAACCTGCTCCGCCGCCGCCCCCGCCAAAGCCGCCGCCGCCCCCGAACGATCCGCCAAAACCTCCCCCGAATCCGCCGCCGCCCATCCCGCCGCCCCAGTGACTTCTTCCCATCATGCTGCCCATGACACTGCCCAGCACCAGCCCCGACACCAGTCCCCCGGCCCCGCCGCCCCATGCGGAATAATGCCGGCGACGGCGCATGTTGGCGAACAGCATAAAGAGAAACAACAACGGGACGATGAGCGATCCCAGCATGGTTCCGCCGCCGCCCCGACCCGGCCGATACCGGTATTGGGGAATCCCGGTGAGCGTGACCCGTTGGGAGTCCGCGACCTGATTGGCCGTCACGACCGCCAACTGGAAGAGACCTTCGGAATATTTCGACTGCTTAAAAAATTTCGAGGCGACCGCGCGGGCAGCCGTGCCCGCCCATGAATCGGGCAACGCCCCTTCCAGGCCATACCCCGTGTGAATGCGAACCTTGCGCTCTTTGAGGGCCAGGGCGATCAACGCGCCATTGTCTTTGCCCTTGCGTCCCAGTTTCCAGGCTTCGGCATGACGCTGGGAAAAAGAAACCATGTCTTCACCCTGGGTTGACGCCACGGTCAGCACCTTCACCTGCGCCGTGGTTTTCTGTTCAAGCTCCCGAAGCCAGCCTTCCAGCCGCTGCCGGGCGCCCGGATCCATGATCCCGGCTTGATCCACGACGTACGTGCCGGGGTCGGGAACAGACAGTTCGCCCCGGCTCATCCCCGGCAGGAGCAGCAACGCCATGACGATGAATGGGAGCAAGGTGGACACGAGGTGGTTACCAGCGGTCGGCCAGAGTTTTTAAGCCGTCAATTTCATCATAGAGACTCGTCACGTCCTTCCAGTCATGCCGGCGGGTGTCCCGCAACGCGCCGCGAATGCCGGGAAGGGCGCGGTCGGTTTCCTGTTCAATCCGGCCGATGACGTCAATCGCCGGCAGAAAGTCGCGTTGTCCATGCAGCCACAGGAGTCCGCGGAGGGTCCGCAGCAACCGCTCGGCAATATCGCCTTCCATGGCGCCAAGGATTTTTTCACGACCGGCGGCGGCCAGAATGCCCTGACGCATACCAATCAGAATCGTCTTCAACTCGCGCTCGCATTGGAGGCGAAGATGCGTGTCCTGAAACGAGACGTCCGCAAAATAGTCGGTGCCGACGAGACACACGCGGCATTGCTGAATCTCCAACAACTCCAAAGGAAACGTATCCAATGATCCGTTGATGTAGGCGGGCGTCATGATCAGAGGCGCGGCAATTTTGGCTTTGCCCAGTTTAAGCCCGTCTTTGGCCAGCTCCCGGAGCATCTCCAAATCAATCTTTTCCAGAACAAGAACGCTGCGCGCGGTCTGCCGCGCGGGATCAAAGCCGGACGTGGCAATCGCGCCAAACCCGATCATGGCCAGACAATTCGTCCCGCCGAGCGCCTGCACCCGATCAACAAACTTCTCCATCGGCTCCCGCATGGCTTCGACTAATCGTTCACTGTTCATCATGGATGAGGTCATCGTGTTGTGCTCCCGTATCAACGATTCCTTTGAAGGATAAAAAAGAAGGCCCACTCGACTGTGCCGGAAATAACGAGCGGCTTCCCATCAGGCTAACGCACGGGATAGAAACCTTGCAAGCGGGAAAATCGGGCGGGATGGGAAAGAATGGATGAAACATCCGAAGCCCAGCACCCTGCTGTTCGAGGCGCAACCCCTTCCGGCTTGCGACGAGCCGGAAGCATCGTGTACTCTTGGTTATTCATTGTCCTTGATGCCAATCCCGCCGACGCCATGTATTGAATGACCGCTTCCCCCGTCCCATCCCTTCAGCCTCTGCCATTAGAGGGCGAGATTCTCCAACAGCGAGCCTGGCGCATGCCGGACCTGGTGGTGTACCGGCATGGGCCTGATGAATGGTGGGTCGCGCCGCTTGATGAAGATCTGCCTCTGGTCCGTCTGAACCGAATGGGCGCCTCGCTCCTTGGGGCCATGGATGGCCGCCTTTCGATTCAAACACTTCTCGATCAGTTTGGCACGTGGCTGTGTGGCTTCGAGCGGGAAACCGGCCGGTGGTTTCTCGAACGGTGGTCCTTGCCCAGATACTCGTTGTGTTATTTCGGGACGACTCCGCCCACCGGGCATAACGTCAACGCGAAGTGGGATCTTCTCCTCCAAAAAGTCCGCGAACAATGGCATGAAAACGCGGCGGTCGAAAGCGAGGGGCACCTGACGCAGTTTCATCATCAGGGGATTCAAAGCCATCGCGGCCATTTCGAAATTGTGGAAACCACGGTGTCCCATCTGCTGCGGGAACCCTGCGACGCGCTACATGGGTTTTCCTACGGCCGGTTAATCGCCAAAACCCTTCGGCAAGCGGGATGGTGGAATCCGAAACCCCGGCGCATCGTTGAGGTGGGCGCGGGGTTGGGCTATCTGTCCCAGGAAATGGCGAAAGAACTGTCCCCTCTTGAACGACGCGGCGTGGAATACATCTTTTTGGATCTCACCCGTCCCTTTCTTCAATCCCAACTGGCGTTGGCCGGACAGGCGGGATGGGACGCGCATGCCCTGAACGCGAATGCCGAACAGTTGCCCTTTGCCGATGCCAGCGTGGACCTGGTCATTGACAATGAGAACCTTGCGGATATGACCCCCATCCACTTTGCAAAGGAAGAACTGGAAACGCGGCAGGGCCGCACTCCCGAACATCAGCGCGGGTTGGACCTCATGCAACGGCTCCGATTGAACTTGGACACTCCGTACCCGCAGGAAGCGATCTTTAACGACGGCGCGATTCGTTTTCTGATCGAACTCTGGCGGGTCCTCACACCGGGCGGGCATGCCGTGCTCATTGAATTCGGGATTGATGCGGGCTGGCCCGATCCCGTCCGGCTTCCCGGCCATACGGAATATGAAGTGCAATTTACGCACATGCGTCATGCGGCCCGATGGCTGGGGTTTCACGAACAATACTGCGCGCTGCCCCAACTGCTCTCGCTACAACGGAATACGCAAGTCCTGTGTACCGGAGCCACCTATGCCATCCGACGCCTGCAGGAAGCCGAAGGCAAAACCTTTGCCGTGCGGGCTTATACCGAATCGGAATTGCAGCACACACTCGGGGCGACCCTGTCCAAACTGACCGGCCTCCACTACCACAACCTCCTTGACCCGGCCTGGTTTGGTTTGTGGGATTTCAAAGCCCTGCTCCTGGAAAAACCCGGGGGCTTCCACCGTCCCGCGTATCAGGAATCTCAAGGCTTTCGCTGGTACAGCCAACGATGAATCACAACCGCTCCTGTCCGGGACGACTGCGGCACAAGCGGCCCAGATGCACCAGAAGACCTTCCCGCAACCCATACTCACTGACGACGCACCGCTCCGTTTTCAGCTCTTCCATGATACAGCGAAGCATGAGCGTCCCGGCCGCAATCACGTCCTCGCGTCCCGTTTCCAATCCGGGCATCCCCGCCAGGTCCGACCGCGTGGCGCCGAACACGCCGCGTTCGATAGCCCGAACCGCCGAAAGCGTCAACGGATACCGATGAATGCGCGCGGGATCATAAGCGGGTAACGCTTGCGCCATGGCCGCCAACGAGGTAATCGTTCCGGCCGTGCCGACCAATGTCAGACCGGTCACGTCTCCGACGGCCCGAAGCGCGTCTCGCGTCAGTTCCCGGATCAGGGTTTCCGCTTCCTGAATCTCCGCGGAACACGGCGGGTCGCCGCGCAACACCCGCTCGGCCAATCGCACGACGCCCATCTCAAGCGACGTTACCCGCGGCGGCTGTTCGTGCCGGCTCACGATCAATTCCGTGCTCCCGCCTCCGATATCCACTCCCAACACGTCCCGAACGTCCGGCGGCAAATCCATTTGAATACCCAGGCAGGTTCGTCTGGCTTCCTCCGCGCCATCAAGGACCTCAACCTCGACGCCGGTTTCCCGTTTGACTCTTTCCACAAACGCGTTCCGGTTCCGGGCGTGCCGAACGGCGCTGGTGGCCACGACCGCATACCGCTCAACCCCATGATTCCCGATGATCGTTTTCCATTCCCGTATCGCCTCAATCACACGCGACATGGCCGCCGGATTGAGTTGTTGGGTCCGGTCAACGCCTTCTCCCAGCCGCAAAATTTTTCGGGCGGCGTCTATCGTGCGAATCGGGCCGGCGGGCGGAACCTCCGCGACCAGCAACCGGCAGGTGAGGGTCCCGATGTCAATGCTTGCCAATCGCATGATCCGTTACCCGATGGCTCCCAGATCCAGCTTGACTTGCCATCTCCGCAACATGGCGGCTTTGAGCCATTGATAGTCGGGATGCGATAATTGCGGATCCTGCTCCACCAGGCCAAACGCCTCCGTGCGCGCGTGTTCCAGCAACGGGGCATCCCGTACCAGATTCGCCACCCGCAAGTCCGGAATACCCCATTGCCGCGTTCCCAACACCTCACCGGGGCCGCGAATGCGGAGGTCCTGTTCGGCGATGGCAAATCCATCGGAGCAATTCACCATCGCTTTCAGCCGGTGTCCGGCGGTGTGCGTCGGCCCGATTGAAACGCCGGGCGGGTCCGCGGCCGGTTCCACGCGAAACGGCAATGCCGCACGGCTCGGCTCCCGCGTCGCGGGGACGGCGGGCGGGCGCGCATGAAGCTCATTGCGCGTCGCCGGTCTTCCCGCCGAACTGATCAGGAAACAGAACGAACGGTGCGTGCCGCGTCCGACCCGGCCCCGAAGCTGGTGGAGCTGCGCCAGCCCAAACCAATCGGCGTGTTCAATCACCATGACCGTGGCATTCGGCACGTCAACCCCGACTTCGATCACCGGCGTGGCCACAAGGACCTGAATCTCTCCCGCCTTGAACGCCTTCATGACGGCGGCTTTTTCAGCGGACTTCATCCGCCCGTGCAGGCATGCCAGTTTCATCTCCGGAAATTCCTCCGCCTGCAGACGATCCGCCGCCTGCAGCACCGCTTCCAGGTCGAGTTTTTCGGATTCCTCCACCAACGGATACACGCAGTAGGCCTGCCGCCCTTCCCGAACTTCTTTCCGCACCAACTCATAGGCTCTGTGCCGCGCGTTGTGGCGAAAGATTCGTGTTTGAACGGGTTTGCGCCCGGCGGGCAACCCATCAATGACGGACACGTCAAGGTCTCCATAGACGGTCATGGCCAGGGTTCGAGGGATCGGAGTTGCGGTCATCACCAGGACGTCGGGGTGCAGGCCTTTTTCTCGAAGTTTGCCTCGCTGCAGCACGCCGAATTTGTGTTGTTCATCCATCACCACCAAGCCCAGCCTGGCGAATCGGACGTCCTGCTCCAACAGCGCATGCGTGCCGACGACAAGCCGGACGACTCCCCGCGCGACGTTCGCCAGCACTTCGGCCCGCGCCTTGTGCGGCATCCCCCCGGTCAGCAGGGCCGCCGAAAGATCAAGAGCGTCGAGGTACGGCCGGATGGTCAAAAAGTGCTGTTCGGCCAGGATTTCAGTCGGCGCCATCAAGACGGCCTGATAGCCGTCCCCACAGGCCGCCAGCATGGCATGCAGGGCCACAAGGGTTTTCCCCGATCCCACGTCGCCTTGCAGCAACCGATTCATCGGATGGGGCGCGCGCATATCGTCTTCAATCTCGGCAATCACCCGTTGTTGGGATTCCGTGAGCTGAAAAGGCAATTGCTCATGGAACGGCGCGGTGAGGGTGCGCGTGCACCGAAAGGCAACGCCCGGAGCCGTGTCTTGATTCATCCGTTGTCGCAGGGCCAGCGCCAGTTGAAGCAGGAAACATTCTTCAAAGGCCAACCGGCGATGCGCCGCCGTGTTCCACTCGTTCAGCGCGGTCACGTCGGCGGCGTTGTCGGGAAAATGAATCCCCGCCAGCGCCGTCTCCAGAGAGGGCCAGGCATACCGCTGCAGGAGACGCGAGGGAAGCGGGTCCGGCAAGCGGCCCCCATATTCGTCCAGAAGGTACCGCATGATTCGGCGAAGCTGTCGTGAACTCAACCCTCGCGTTTCGTGATAGACCGGCACAATGCGTCCGACGTGAAGCAGCGGGTCCTCATCGGCGTCCACGATTTCATAGTGAGGATTGCTCATTTGCCCGCCCCCGTGAGGGTGCGCGGCCACGGGCCCGCTCAACACCACGCGCGAACCCTGTTTGAACACATTTTCCAGATAGGCTTGATTGAAAAACACAACCTCCGCCGCCCCGCTGTCATCGTGAACCGACATCGTCAACAGCGTCATATTGCGCCGGCGCGCGCGTCGGAGGAGGGGCTGCTGGACGGTGCCGGCAATCGTGGCTTTTTCGCCGGGGATTAGCCGGGCAATGGGCACAATGCGGGAGCGATCTTCATACCGCCAGGGTAAAAACCACAGGGCGTCTTCAACCGTGCGAATCCCCAACTTTTCAAGCAACAGGGCGCGTTTGGGGCCTACCCCTTTGACAAACCGAATGTCTATCTCGTGTAACGCCCGGTGAGAAAGATTGCCGGACTCCCCGGCACGCCGTTCAGAATCCGGCGTGGCCGCGGCCCCGCGGTGACGTTCTGCAACGGGTGGGAAATCTGGAGGCTGCTGGTGAGCCATAGTCTATCGGCCAAGGCCCGTTCCGGCCGTCTCTACGGATAACCGGTGTCCCCCCTGATGCCGGAAGGCGGCGTGACGGGAACAACCCCATTCGTTCTGCTCGCGGGGCCAATAGTACAAGGTGTGAGAAAGGAATGCCAGAATGCCGCAAGCGTGTTCCCCGTGTTCGGGACAATCACGGGGAAGGCTTGTCAGAAGAATCAACGGTATGGTAAGAGGGAAATCCGTCTGCTACGGTCTTGCGTGAAAGGAGTCACCACAATGGCGTTTGCATGTGCGGTATGCGGAAAAAAACGCATGGTCGGCCATAATGTCAGTCATGCGAACAACAAAACAAAACGCGTCTTTCGCCCCAACCTCCAACCTGTTCGCGCGTTGATCAACGGCGTGGCTCAACGCATTCTGGCCTGCACGCGTTGTCTGCGATCCGGCCGCGTGACCAAGGCGTAACGCCCTTCCTTCAAAGGAAGCCCGCTTCACGCCGGCCGCCACTGTCCGGGCGGCAACCCCGCCATCCCAAGCGAGGCGGGCCGTCACCGACAACCATCTTCAGCACGGCCACGGGAACGTCGCGCGCGCCCTTCCCGTCCATGCCTTTCTTCCACAATCGTCAGACCGCCCGAAACTGAAGAGCCGCGGAATTAATACAATACCGCAGGCCGGTCGGCGGCGGCCCATCTTTGAAAATATGGCCCAAGTGTCCGACGCACCGCGCACAATGCACCTCGGTTCTGGGATAAAGCAATTTCCAATCGGTTTTGGTCCCGACCGCTTCGGACGCGAGCGGCTCCCAAAAACTCGGCCATCCGGTTTTGCTGTCATACTTGGAGTCCGATGAGAACAATGCCAGATCACAGCCCGCGCAATGATACGTTCCCGAAACCTTGTTCGCATTATAGGCATTGCTGAACGGCGATTCCGTCCCTTCCCGGCGCAGAATCCGATACTGTTCGGGGGTCAACAGGGATTCCCATTCCTCTTCCGTGACGACCTTCCACTCCTCGTCCGTTTTGATTCCCGCAACCCTGTCCCGTCCTTTCATCGCCCAGACACGCATGAATCCCAGAGGGCCAGCCATGATTCCCATGCCCGCCAACACACTCATCTTCAAGATGCTTCGTCTTCCGATTTCCATGTTCGTCCCTCCTTCCTTGCACAATCGGCGGCACCCCATCCCCAACCCGGTCCCGCCACGACCTCTCCTGTTTCATTAGTCTACCATCCCCACGGCCGTTACGCCAGAACAGGAAAAGTGGGAACGCACGAGTCGCCTTGTTCAACAGGCAAGACTGCCAGGCCTGTTACGTGGCTCCCACGGGACGGAAGACACGGCTACCCGATCAGGAGCGAGATCAGGTCACTCGGCTTTTCACAATAATAATCGGGGTTGAGGGCCAGGACCTTCTCTTGATTGCCGTACCCATAGCCGACCGCGCAGGATTGGACCCCGGCGGCTTGGGCGGCGCGAACGTCATTCGTGCTGTCGCCCACGAAGATGGCGTCGTCCGGCTGAATCGCAAGCCTCTCCAGAATTCGCAACACCATGTCCGGAGCCGGTTTTAAATCCGCGCTGTCACGAGGCCCCTCAATCGCCGCAAACTGCTCTTTGATCCCCAATCCCTCAACAATGTTTACGGTGTATTCCAGAGATTTATTGGTGGCAAGGGCTTTCGCCGACATGTGCTTCCGACCGAACAGCCGGTCAAGTCCGGGATACAGCCGCGTGGTGTCCAACGCATGATCGAGATAATGCCGGCGGAAGATGCGGAGCGACTCCTCATAGCGCGCCTCATTGGTTTCCCCCACCGCCAGGCGCAACAACCGTTTGACCCCGTCCCCGACAAAGGTAAAAATTTCTTCGGGAGTCCGTGTCGGCAACGCGAGATCACCAAGCGTCAGATTCATGGCGGTCGCGATATCATGTTTCGAATCAATGAGGGTCCCGTCAAAATCAAAAATCATCAACCGAACAGAGCTGTCCAGAGGTCCCTGCCGCATCATTGGCCGGCCTTGACGAGATCGTTCCCGAGTCGGCGCAACACCCCGGCGCGGGCTTCGTTGTCTTCATGCAGGCCGGCGTCTTTCACAAAATCCGCCAATCGTTTTCGTCCAACATGGGGGGGGAATTTCGGGGTGATCATTCTCCAGTGATTGTTCACGGCGCGAATGCGAATGGACAACACTTCCTCCCGCGGCGCCGGCACAAACGTCGCGGTCTCCCAACTCACGGTTCCCAGAACCTGAAACGTGACGGGAATGAGGGCTTCCATACCGCTGATGATGTCCCACTGCGCCACGTCGTCGGTGACGGCATATTCCCGGATCACCACGAGCTGTTCCCACACCGGCTCTTCTTCCCATGCCACATACGGTTTGACCGCTTCGTAGGATTGAGCCGTTAATCGCGCCCCCCGTTTGTCCAACGAAAGGTATTTTTCGATCACCTCGGAGGGGTCGTTGGTCAGGTCGCCCGTCAGGCTCAAGACCGGAGGGGGAAGGAGCCAGGCTCCCACCGTCACGCTGACAAGACACAGCAGGATTCTCGCGGGGTCACTCATGGTTTACCGTTGCACACTGTCCCGCACCGACGGGCGTGGGAAACAGCCTGGTTGTTCGGACCGGCGGGGCAGAAGGCCGTGGTCAACGACGGCACACATGCGGTTGAGAGACCCATACGACGCAACGTGAGTCTCGCTTAACTCTGCGGAAGCACATCTTCGACAATCACCACTCCTTCGGGCGGATTCAGGATAAAGACGGTTTCATCCAATCCTCTATTCGCCTTGAAATTGGAAAACCGAAACGTGGACACGTTTCCACTGACCTCATGCAAGGAGAGAGATTGAATAAAATACGTGTCGGGTTGGATTTCCGACACCACCCTGGCAAGCGACGAAGGCGCGGAACCGGGAGCGGCCTTGGGGATCAGCGTCAATAACGGCAATTCGCCTTCACCCACCTTTCCGTTCGCCGTCGGCTGCACGAAAAAATGTTCGGTTAACGCTCCCACGCCCTGCAACAACCGAAGCGGGGCCTTCATCTCGGTCATCATGGTGAGGCTGCCCTTTAACACTTGATTATGGTCGGGCACATACAGTTCCAACCGATCCTTATGCACATAAATGTGCTCAACCGATGGTTCCATATAGTCCCAGCGAAGCCGTCCGGGTTTTTTCAGAAAGACGCGCCCCGAAGACCGAAAGGGCTTGTCAAATCCTTCAATGCGTGTTTCCTGAACAAAATCCGCCTGGAAATCGTTGATCTGCGCATAGCGCGCATCAACGCGTTTGACCAACGCCAGAAGACCGTCGCGTTCCTTGCCCGGCGCGTCCACGGGAACAGACAACACACAGACACAGCCAAGGATGACCCATCGAAAGAATTTCATCCGACTCCCTCTTCAATCACCATGCGACGCCCCAGCACTTCCCGTCGGCCGTCGCGTGCGGGCGCGCTCACCAGGCCTTCTTCCTCCATCTGCTCAATCATGCGAGCCGCCCGGGGATAGCCCACCCGCAAGCGACGTTGAACGAGCGAGGCGGAGGCCTGTCCGGAGGTCAAGACCACTTCCCGGGCTTGCTTATACACGTCATCCCGCTCTTCATCCTCGTCTGGATTAGCCTCATCTTCAAAGGCCGTGGCGTCGCAAAAATCGGGGCCGGCCTGTGTCTTCACGTATTCGACAACTCGCCGGACCTCATCATCGGACACATAGGACCCGTGAAGCCGCACCAGGCGTCCGGTGCCCGTCGCCAGATACAGCATGTCGCCCAATCCGAGAAGCGACTCGGCGCCGTTCGCGTCAAGGATGGTCCGCGAGTCGGTTTTCGAAGAAACCTGATAGGCGATGCGAGCCGGGAAGTTGGCCTTGATGAGTCCGGTCACAACGTCCACCGACGGCCGCTGGGTCGCCAGAATAAGATGGATCCCCGACGCGCGCGCCATCTGGGCCAGTCGGGCGATTTTTTCTTCCACTTCTTTCGGCGCCATCATCATCAGGTCGGCAAATTCATCCACGACCACCACGATATACGGGAGCCGTTCAGGAGCCGCCGGGGCCTCATCGGACAGGGAATCGGGATTCTTCGACGAGGAATCGGTCGCCGGCGCGCGCCGAGCCGGCGGCGGCGACGCCGCCTTCCCGGCTGCGGATGGATCATTGCTCACTTTCAGATTATAGGCCTGAATATTGCGCACCCCGTATTCCGCCAGCAGGCGATAGCGGCGCTCCATTTCCTGCACCACCCAGCTCAACCCGCGCGACGCGGCTTTGGGATTCGTCAGCACCGGGCGCAACAGATGGGGAATGCCGTCATACACCTGGAGCTCCAGAACTTTGGGATCAATCAGCAACAGCTTGACCTCGTCGGGATGGGCGGAAAAGAGGAGGCTTAACAACATACTGTTCAGCCCCACGCTTTTCCCCGCACCCGTTGCCCCGGCCACCAGGAGATGCGGCATCGTTCTCAAATCCGCCACGTACGGATGCCCGACAATGTCTTTGCCCAGAGCCAGCGTTAATTTCGAGCGAGACCGGGCATACGCCTCACTGGTGAAAATTTCCCGTAACGCCACAGTTTCTCGCACCGGGTTGGGGACTTCAATGCCAACCGAGGACTTGCCGGGAAGCGGAGCCACGATTCGCACGCTGGTGGCTTTCAGGGCCATGGCTAAATCGTGCGCGAGCGTCACGATTCGCGCGACCTTGATACCCGGCCCGGGCACGAATTCATACATGGTGATGACGGGGCCCGGATGCACTTCCGTCACCTTTCCGGCAATGCCGAAGTTGTGTAGCGTGCTCGTGAGAATTTGCGATTGTGACTCTAAAATCTGATCCGTCTGGTGCGCATCGGAAACCGTGGGCGCCTCAAGCAGGGCCAGAGGATCGGGCAAATGATAGCCCGCCGCGACTTTCCGCACCGTGCCGGGCCGGGGGCCTGGCTCCTCTTCGGGACATTCACTGTCGGCCAGCGCGGCGTCTTCTTCAGGCGCGGGCGGTTCACGCGAAGGGTCATCTTTCTTGAACAACGAAAACGAGGCCGTGGGCATGCCCAGACCGCGGTTGATTTTGATCTGTTTGTTGGCCTTGGGTTTCCGTTTTTCTCCGGCCCAGGAAGGCCACCGCCATGAGGAAAGCCGGGCCAGTTTTCCCATCTTCCCCACACCATGGGGAATGTGCCCAACCCCCGCTGAAATGGAAAACGGCGCGACAAGCAGGAGAGCGGTGAGCAAAAGAGAGCCCAGGACAATCGTGCTGCCTAATCGGGCAAACAACGGCTCCACTCCCGCCGCAATCCACCCCCCTCCTTTGCCGGCGTATAACCCGGCGGTGATCCCTTCCGCCAACGCCTGACCGGAGACCGGATGATGTAACTGAATGAGTGCGCCGCAGCACAGCACCAGCAGCACGGATCCCCCGATGCTTCTCACTCTTTTCTGCCAGAGTTCTTCTTGAAAGACTCGAACCCCGTGGAACAGGACCAGAAACGGAATCAGCAATGATGCGGAGCCCACCAGCCAAATGAAACCTTCGGCCACATAGGCCCCCACCAGCCCAACCCAATTCTGCGGATTCTCATTGACGCCGGACGTGACACCCGACGTTTCTCCAGCCTGTTGCCCCACCCATCCAATATCCCGGAGCGAAAACGACCACAGACTAAGAAACACCAGCACGGCCATGGTGATGAGAAAAATGCCGAGAATTTCTCGACTCAATCGGAAGGCGGGGAGTGGCGTCGGCAACCTCAACGGTTGTCTCTTGACGGACCTGGGGAAGATCCTCATGGGGCGAATGTAGCACAGAGGAGCCTGTTTATCAAGCAAAATACCTAGTGCGTATTATGTGAGTATATTTACCTATTACCAGCGCGGAGCGGCTGGAGTGCAGTGTGTCGCCTGACCGACATACGCGGCATGCGCCAGGTCCATAAATTCCCGAACCATGAGCGTTTCGGCCCGACGACGCGGGTCAATCCCGGTGCGTTCCAGGAGCCGTTGCATCACGGCTTGATCCCACCCCTCCTCCCGATAGGAGTTCATCAGGGTTTTGCGGCGATGCGCAAACGCGCTCCGGACGACCTTCGTGAACACCCGGTCAAAGTGCTCATTGCCGGCCGGCGCCGACCGACCGGCGAGACGCACCACCGCCGAGTCCACTTCGGGGACCGGACGAAAACAGCTCGCGGGCACGGCAAACGCCTTGCGCGGCTCGGCATAATACTGGCTCATGACGGACAGGACGCCGTAGTCCCGTGAGCCCGGTTTGGCGATGATGCGCTCGGCCACTTCACGTTGCAGCATCACGACCATCCGGTCAATCCGGTCACGCGCCCGCAACAACCGAAAGAGCAGAGGCGTGGACACGGAGTACGGTAAATTCGCCACGACCACCGTGCCCGTCGGCAGCGTGTCATAGGCAAACGCCAACGCATCGCCGTGATGCAATTCCAGGTTCCCGTCCTGCGCATGGACGGCGGAAAGATAGCGGAACAATTGCCGGTCAAGTTCGACGGCAATGACTCTGGAGACCCGTTCACACAACACCCGCGTGAGGGCCCCGCGGCCTGGCCCGATTTCAAAGACCACGTCCTGTGGACGCAACGCGGCGACCTGCAGAATCTTGCGGACAATATTGGGATCAATGAGAAAATGCTGGCCAAGGCGTTTGCGCGGCGGGGGCGGGAGAGGATCGGGCATCGTTCCCAGCTTGCGTTACAGCGAGAACGTGTCCGCCGAATCGGGGCCTCGCAGCCCCTCGGTTTCAATTTCGTGGGAGAGTTTGTAGAGATGACGCAGGCACATTTCAATATCATCACTCACTTCATCGTACATATCGCCTCCCGCAAACGCCGTTTCCACCCAATCCTGGGACAATCGTTGCCGGTAGCCCGGCCCAACCTTCTCGCCGATCAGCGTCAACACTTGCTTTTTCCATTTGAGGAATTGCTCTTTGGCCAACACCGCGTTCACCGCCTGCTCCAAATGCGGTCGAATAATTTTGAGTTCCTGTATCTGCTTCGCAAGAAACTCCAACGCAAGCCCGGGCCGGTCACTCATACAATCCCCGTTGCGGACATTGCCCGCGGGGTCAACACCTCACCCACGCCGAGCGCATGCCCTTGAAGAAACTGTTCCACGGACATGCGTTTTTTATTCGCGGGCTGCACGTCCAGCACTTCGACGCCGCCCGCACCCGTCCCGACCCAAAAGGATTGCGGCCCCACGGCCAGGACGGCCCCCGGTTGCCGCCGACCGCTTCCCGCCGCTTCCCCGTGCGCATCCACGCGGCCTTTCCAGATAATCAGACGATTCCCGCGATGAAAGGTGTAGGAGCCGGGCCAGGGGGAACAGCCTCGAATCCTGTTGACAATCTCCACGGCGGATTGCGTCCAATGAATCACGCCGTCTTCTTTTTTCAATAACGGGGCGACGGTCGCGTGTGCATCATCCTGCGCGCGAGGGATGACCGCATCCGCGTCCAACCGTGTGAGCGTGTCCACCAGAAGCGCCCCGCCAACCTTCGCCAGGCGGGCGCCCAGTTCCGCCGCGGTGTCATCCGGTTCAATCGGGATCGTTTCCTGCAACAGCACGGCGCCGGTATCCATCCCCTCATCCATGCACATCGTCGTGATCCCCGTTTCCGAATCCCCGTGAATGAGCGCCCACTGAATAGGCGCGGCTCCGCGATATTTGGGCAGCAGCGACGCATGAACGTTGACGCAACCTTTGGGCGGAAGTTTCAAAATCGCCATGGGAAGAATCCGGCCAAACGCCGTCACGGCAATGACATCCGGCCGCCAGTCGGACAACTGCCGCAGGCATTCCGGACTGTTCATGCTCGCCAGCTGCGCCACGGGCAAGCCCTTTGCCAACGCCAGCGCTTTCACGGGGGACGGCGCCACGGTCTGACCTCGCCCTTTCGGGCGGTCGGGCCGAGTACACACCCCCACCACCTCATGGTCCGACTTGACCAGCGCGTCCAGCGACGGCACGGCAAAGGCGGGCGTTCCCATAAAAACCAGACGCATGGAAATTCCATATCATCCTCTCTGCCTTCACGCAACTGCCTCTTTTTGCGAATGCCGCCAGGCCATGGTTCCAGGAAATGTCCTCATTGACCAACAAGGCACATAGTTATTATACATAGCATGTATTACGTAACACCTCGTTGACACTCCCGAAACCGCTATGCTACAAGCCAAGCGAGTGTTTTCTTGAAAAATCGGCGGAAATTTCACTGGTGGAGAAGGAGACGGGCGCATGGGCGGTCACAGTCACTGGTCAACGATCAAACGGCATAAAGCGGGGATGGACGCCAAACGCGGCAAACTGTTTGCCAAACTGATCCGCGAAGTCACGATTGCGGCCCGCGGCGGCGGCGACCCCGACGCAAACCCGACTCTGCGCGCGTGCATGGCCAAAGCCAAAGAAGCCAATATGCCCGCCGAGACCATCAAACGCGCCGTTCAGCGAGGCACGGGGGAATTGCCCGGCGTCAATTATGAGGAATTCAACCTTGAAGGCTACGGCCCAGGGGGAACCGGGATGCTGATTGAAATCATGACGGATAACCGGAATCGCACGGTGTCGGAAATTCGCAACATGCTCGGGAACAACCACGGGACGATGGCCGAAGCCGGCGCGGTGGCATGGCAGTTCCACAAAAAAGGCCTGCTGATCGCGGACGGGGCGGCCATTGACGAAGACCGGCTCTTGAGCGTCGCCCTGGAAGCCGGCGCGGAGGACGTTCAACAATCCGGAAACAGCTTTGAAGTGACCACGGACGTCTCGGCGTTTGAAACCGTCAGAGCCGCCCTGCAGAAAGCCCATATCGAAACGTCCGTGGCCGAAATCACCTATCTGCCTCAAAATCAAATCCGTCTCGAAGAAAAACCCGCCGAACACATGCTGAAATTAATGGAAATCCTGGACGACCATGACGACGTCCAAAAAGTTCACGCCAACTTTGACATTCCGGATGACGTGATGGAAAAAGTCGCGGCCTCCGGCTGACCCGTGCGTCGCTTACGCGAAACCACGGCGTGCAACAACGTAAAGACAGCGTGAAAGCCAGGCGGAACCCGACATGAAACTTCTAGCAATTATTGAACGTGCGGGCGACGGCTATGTGTCGCTGTGCCCAAACATGGATATCGCAAGCCAGGGTGACAGCATCGAAGAAGCACGGGGCAATCTTCAAGAAGCCCTGGCGCTTTTTTTCGAAACGGCGCCGGCCGACGAGATCAAACACCGACTGCGCGAAGATGTGTTCGTGACCCAGGTTGAGGTCGCCGTTGGGTAGCTTCCGTAGCATTGAACATTCTCGCGCAATGCCGACGCCAAAACGTCCCGTTCTTCTTCAAGCAATGGGGGGCTTGGGGCAGTGATCAGGTCAAACGATCAAAAAAGGACAACGGCAGGTTGCTTGACGGTCGGGTATGGAACCAATACCCCCGTTCCCGGCATCGCCCGGCATAACCAGCCGGCATTTGCCGCCGCCACTCTCCATTATTCACGCGAAACGTCTCTATGATTGCCAGACTGACAGGCACACTGGCGGCCAAAGATCCGACGCGGCTTATTCTTGACGTCAACGGCGTGGGGTATGAGGTGTTGATCCCGTTGAGTACCTATTTTGACTTGCCCGACGTGCCGGCGCCGTTGACGTTGCACATCTTCACCCAGCAGGGAGAAGATTCCATTCACCTGTTCGGATTCCGCACGCCCGCCGAAAAAAAAGCCTTTGCCCTGCTGACGAAAATTTCCGGGGTGGGCGGCAAGCTGGCCTTGAGCGTGTTGTCCACTTTGACGATTCCCGCCCTGACATCGGCCATTCTCACGAACGACGTGGAGACGCTCGCGTCGGTGCGGGGCATCGGAAAAAAATCGGCCGGCCTCATTGCCCTGTCGCTCAAAGACAAAATCGCCGACCTGCAGGACGGCGCACAGGATGAGGCCGGCGCCGCGACGCCGGCGTCTCCGCAAGCCTCGCAACACGACGCCATTTCCGCTCTGGTCAACCTTGGATACCGGCACAAGGAAGTCAAGGACGCCATGGACCGGGTCGGCCGAACGAGTCCTCCGGAAACGTCACTTGATGAATTGATTCGGGAAGGATTGAAAATTCTTTCGAAACAATAGCCCGCTCACGATTGGCGCGGCGGCGAGGCGTGGGGAAGCAGGACTCAACGCAGGGGCAGGGGAGGGACCACGCTTCCCGCTTACAGCGTCTCCCGGTTTTTTGCTCCGCAATAGGCATTGCGGACGACTCGAGAAAAAAATCGGATCACGTCCGCCAAATCAAACCAGAATCCGCAATTGAGGCACTTGGCATAGAGGTGCCGGCTCATCGTGGTGTAATGCCGTTCCACCAACATCAGCCCATGGCATCTCAGACATTCCATGATACATTTCCGCCGGCCGTTTTCACCGTCTCCTCAAGACCACACGCCACCCTCGGTATGAGCCGCCCCGCCGCTTGCCCGGTCTCGCGGCCACGTCCTGCCAACCGCACCCGCAGGTTGGGCATACTGTCGCGAAAGGAAGCATACTGTCAAGGCAACGCCGGGAGGAATGATCTATTTGACTCATCGGCCCATGAACCATTGTCTTTGTCATTCCCCCCTCCGTCATTCCCGACATTTTCAATCGGGAATCCAGCATCAGACCGGCGGCGCCAGCCGCTAACCTTCCGAAAGAGTCCGGTTGCGCCGGCCCATATTGACGCTGGATTCCCGCCTTCGCGGGAATGACGATTCTGGGTTTTGAGGTGTCTAGTAGATACGTCCCACGCCGGGGGGCCGCCGTCTTCGTCAGGTTGAAGGCCCCCCCGTGGCCGGCGTTCGGAATTTTAAGCCATGATGCAGAAAAATCGAGACGTTGTGTTCCGCATTATTGGCGACCGCCAGCCCGGGTTCTTCGTCCCGGTCATCGGCGATGAACAGAGACGTGAGGGCAAAAGGGCCGCGGGGCGTGGCATAATGACGGGGCGGATAATGAAACGACCCATCGCCTTTCCCAAACAGAACCGAGATGCTGCCGGATTGACTATTCACAATCGCCGCGTCGGCTATGCCGTCCCCGTCAACGTCCCGGGCCACGCCGTCACTGGGACCGTCATCGCCGCCTGAATCAATGCCGTCCTGGAACGTGCCGTCCCCATTGCCTAAAAACACGGTGATCGTGTTCATCTGACCATTCACCACCAATAAATCCAACGCGCCGTCGCCGTTAAAGTCTGAAAACGACACGGACAAGGGCCGCTTGCCCGTCCGATAATCGGCCGGACGGAGAAAATTGCCATCGCCCTGGCCCAGCCAGATTGACACGGCGCTGCTCATCGGCCCGCCATTCGTCACCGCCAAATCCAGATGCCCGTCATGGTTGAAATCGGCGGTGGCCACCGAGGTCGGCGTATCGCCATATTCATAGACCGGCCCCATGCGAAATTTCCCTCGTCCGGTTCCGAAAAACAGTTGCAGCTTGTCATTGCGAAGGGCCACCACAAAATCCATGCGCCGGTCGCCGTTGAAGTCCCCGACGGCAATGGACACCGGCGTGCGGTTGACGCGATAGAGCGCGTCTTTCTCAAACGTGCCATTGCCGTGCCCCAAAAAAATGGCGACTTCATGGCTCCCGGAACAGGCGACGGCCAGGTCTTGATGCCGGTCGTCGTTGAAATCCTGGACCGCCAGATTCCGAGGCTCCTTGCACACGCGAATGGACACGTGAGGTTGAAAGCTCCCGTCGCCATTCCCGATTAAGAGCGACAGCGTATTCGCCGAGATATTGCTCGTCACCAGGTCGGAGAATCCATCCTGATTGAAATCTCCTGATTTAATGGCCGTGGGATTTTTCCCGACGTCATACGTGGCAAAGAGATAGAGCAGGTCGGGAGGCACATAGGACTCCCCGCTTGAACACCCAGACGGGAGCACGCACACCGCAAACACGAGGACCCGTACCATGTTGCCTGCCGCAAGGGGGAACGACACCCGATTCACCTTCATCAAGACGAGGGAGCCTGCGACGCATGCCCCTCTGTGTGCAAGACGGGAAAGAGACGATAGTATAAGGGGTTTCGGCCAGGCGATACAACGGGAGAGTGCGGGACCGGCGGGATGACTCCATCGCCGTGCCCACCCCGCCTTCCCATCGGAGCCGTCGTGGTGCGGTGTAAACAGGACTGGAAGAGCTTTGAGGAAATATGCTATAGGTCTTCTTCTATCAGGAGGAGGAAGCCATGGAAGGCACAAAGTCCGGTACAGTGAAAGTTTCGCTCACCATGTATGGGGTCGCCGAGATCTTGAAATGGTGCGTGGACAAAAACAACGGCCGCGTTCCCGGCGTGGACACCGCAGGCTTTCAACGCATGCAGGCGGCGGTGGCTGAAAAGCCGGAAAAAGGGGACTATTTTACGTTTGACAAGTTCTGGAAAACGTCGAAGACGTTTGAATTCACGTCGGAAGAGGTGGCGACCATTGACCGATGCCTCTACGATATTCCCAACTTTGAAGGGAAACAGCTCCCTCAAATCCGCTATAGATTCTGGCCCGCTCAAGCAGATTGATCAGACCCCGCGCGTTCCGACGGATGGCCGTGCGGCTTCCTGTCGCCGGGCCGTCTCCCTCACGAACGGGGGCTTGACCGGCGCGAGTCTATCCACTCCCTTGCAGAATATCGAACGGGGAAAAATCATCGGTCAGGACAAGGCCGGGATTCCATTCCGGCGATGCGGCGGAATACAGGAACGGCAGCACTTCGGGCGGCATTTTGTCCTGATTCAGCAAGGCAATCGTCGCCCGCGAGAAGTCCTCGGACGCCATGGCGAACCGGCCGTGACCGGCGAAGAAAATGAGATTCGCCGAACCGCGTTTGGTGCGCAACCAGGAAGGGGCGGGAATACGATACGCCTCCACGTGAGGAAACGAGGTCTTCATCGTGGAGACCACGGCCTCGGCTCTGGTCTGGTCCGACTCGGAATCCGATGACGCAAGATTCACGGCAATCACGCCCTCTTGTGTCAGGTGCCGCTTCAACTCGGCAAAAAATTCCGTGGTGGTCAGATGAAACGGAATTTGGTGGCGCGCAAAGACGTCCATCCAAATGATGTCATATTGCGCGTCCGTTCCCGTCAAAAAGACGCGCGCGTCCCGGACGTGCACCTGGTGGGTATCGGGGGGCCGGTAGCCGAAAAACTGCTCGGCGGCCCTGACGACCATCGGATCCATCTCCACCACGTCCAGCGCCAGGTGCGGCCAATGCCGTGCCAACCATTTCGCCAGACTCCCCCCGCCATGCCCCAGGATCAAGCCGCGTTGAGGCGCGGGATGCCACGACAGGGCGGCCATCATCATTTGACTGTACGGCAGCGCCAGCCTCACCGGATCAGGGCGCCACATAATCGCATGGAAGGTATTGTCGAGGATCAGAAACCGGAGCGCTTGCTCATCGCGCACCACCACCCGCTGATACGAGCTGTCTGCTTGATACATCGCCGGGGGGTACACCTCAACAGGGTGGAACCCCAGCCAACCCAGCCCGCCGATGACACCAAGCAGCGGACCCAGCGTCAGCGCCGTGAACCGGCGGCTCCACCACAACCAGCCCAATCCCCAGACCACCAGCACGACGCCCAGCACCGCGACCATGGTCAAACTGCCCAGCCAGGTTAAGACGAAAAACGCCGTGCCCCAGGTCCCAAGCAAGCTGCCAATCGTCGAGACGGCAATCACCGCGCCGGTATGACGACCAAGATGACCCATATCGGCAATCGCCAGTCGCAACAGCGCGGGCAGGACTCCGCTGAGACAGAAGGCCGGAACCGCCAGCAGCACGCTGGAAGCCAGACAAGGGCCCCATCGCGGATCCGAGGTCCATTGCGAGACGGTCAACACCACCGACTGCCCGACACCCGCCAGCAGAAGCGTCCACGTGCCGGCCCCAAGCAACAGCCAGGTCACAACCGTACAGGGCGGGCGGCGGTCGGCCAGCCAGCCGCCGGTGGCATACCCGCTGCTCATGGCGGCAAGAATCACCCCGATCAACGCGCCCCAGACGAAGAGCGAATTCCCGAACGCCGGCGCAAGGAGACGACTGCCCAGAATTTCCAGGGCCATGACGACGGCGCCCGTGATCAAGGCCGTCCCAAAAAACCACCAGCGGGACCAGGGGGAAGAAGATGCGGGAGTGCGTGGTCTATCCATTCTTGCCGGAGAAAGTGAGCCTGGCTTGCGGTTGGGCTCCCGTCACACAAAACCACCACGGCCTCACTTTGTCCTTTTCCCCAAGACAAAGATGAAGCAAGGATGGTATAGAAAGGGGCTTTTGAGTGTCAATGAAACCGAACGTCACGCGGTCAAGGGAGGACACATGCCAACCAAGGATTGTATTCTCGATCTCGGGAAGCTGATCATCGGCATCGCCTGGATTGACGGCCGGCTCCGGCAGGAAGAAATCAACGCCCTGAAGGAACTCCTGTTTGTGCTCCCGGAGATTTCCGGGGAAGATTGGACGCAACTCGAACTCTACATGACCCATACCGTCACCGACGCCGAACGTCAAGACCTGCTCGACCGTGTCCTCTCCGGCATTCGATCATCCGGGGACAAACAATTCGTTCTGCAGGCCCTGGAGAAACTGGTTGCCGGCGATGAGGCACAACAAGGCGGTGAATCGGCGTTTCTCGTCCGTCTTCGTCACGATATCGAAACGCGCGGCACCGGTCTCTTCACCCATCTCGGCGGCCCGCTTCGACGGACCTTGCAACGCAACGCCGGTCGGTATCAAGGACGCTCCGCGCGCGAAGACCGCATTGAAGATTTTATCAAGAACACGATTTACTTCCAATTCACGTCGGAGATGCACGACCAAGGACGCATGCTTTCAATCCCGGAGACGGAGGCCCGCAAAATTTGTCTGGCCGCGGGGCTGATGGCGCACGTGGCGTGGGTTGACAATGAGGTGTGCCATCGGGAACGCGAAGCCATGCGCCTGGGACTCCAGGAACTCTGGAAGGTGCCCGAAGATGAAGCGCGGCTGATCACCGACATGAGCCGCACCCGCATCATGCACGGCCTGGATCTCGTCCGGCTCACCAGGGGGTTTTGCGCCTACACCACCCTTGAAGAGCGCAAAACCTTTCTCCTGTGCCTCTTTGCGGTTGCCAACGCCGCGGAACAGACCTCTCATGCCGAGATTGAAGCGATTCGGCACATTGCCAAGTCGCTTGAACTGTCTCATCAGGAATTCGTCAACGCGAAATTAACCATCCCTCGGCACCATCGAGGCGGATTGTAGGTCATGGCTCCCGTAATGTCCCAGGAACCGCCACCCCGGAACACCGACGAGCATCATGCCATAGCCAGGTCCGCCGGTCTCATCGGAACGGCCACCTTGTCCAGCCGCATCCTGGGATTCGCGCGCGATATCATTCTCGCGCGACTGCTGGGAGCGACCATGGCCGCCGATGCGTTTTTTGTCGCCTATCGCATCCCAAACCTGTTACGCGAACTCCTGGCGGAAGGTTCCATGTCCTCCGCCTTCATTCCCGTCTTCACCGAATACCACACCCTTCGCAGCAAACAAGACACGTGGGAACTGGCCGGCGCCGCGTTTACCACGCTGCTGTCCATCGTCACGGCGCTCACCCTGATTGGCGTGGTCGCGGCGCCGGCCATCGTGTGGGTCTTTGCGCCCGGATTTCACGATGACCCCGAACGGCTCCGTCTCACCACGCTCCTCACCCGGATGATGTTCCCCTACCTGATCTTCGTCAGTCTGGCGGCCTTAACCATGGGCATGCTCAATTCCCTGCGGGCGTTTGCCGCACCCGCCCTCGCCCCGGTGTTGTTCAACGTCTGCATTATCGTCTCGGCGCTGTTTCTCGCCCCGGCGCTGGCAGAACCGATCATCGGCGTGGTCATCGGCGTGGTCATCGGCGGGCTGGCGCAATTCGTCATCCAATTGCCCGGCATTCACAAACGCGGGCTCCCGTTTCACTGGCGATTCACCCCCCGGCATCCCGGCGTGCGGAAGATCGGGGGCTTGATTGTCCCGTCGTTGCTGGGGATCTCCGCTACACAGATCAACATCACCGTGAGCACCATCCTGGCGTCGTATTTTCCGGGCGGACCGACGTACCTGTTTTACGGCATGAGACTCATCCAGTTTCCATTGGGAATTTTCGGCATTGCCCTGGCCACGGCTCTTCTTCCCATCCTGGCGGACCAGGCGTCTCGCAGGGCCACGGATGACCTGCGAGACACGCTGGGATTCGGGCTTCGCATGACCGGGTTTGTGATGCTGCCCGCGATGGTCGGACTCATTGTTCTTCGGTACCCGATTGTGCACGTGTTTTTTGAACACGGCGCCTTTACCACCGCCGACACGCACGGCACCGCCGCCGCGCTGGCGGCCTATGCCGTGGGACTGTGGGCCTTTGCCGGCATTCGCATCATCGTCTCGGCCTTTTACGCGCTCCACGACACAAAGACACCGGCCATCACGGCGGTGCTGGCCATGCTCACCAATATCGCGTTGGCATGGCTCCTGATGAAGCCGCTGGAACACGCCGGGCTGGCCCTGGCGACGGCGCTCGCGGCCATGGTCAACATCGGCATGCTGCTCGGCATTCTCACGCGTCGCCTGGGCGGCATTGACTGGCGAGCGGTGGGGCGGGCGTTTGGTCAAGCCGGACTCGCGACCATCCCCGTGATGCTCGCCTGTACGTGGGTGGCAAATCTGGCCGTCTGGCAGCGCGAAGACGAATGGCTGGCCAAGGCCATCATGTTACTGGTGGGAATCGGCCTGAGCATGACCGGCTATCTCGGCATACAGGCGCTGTTGCGCTCCGACGAGCAAGACGTCGTGTGGAGCATGGTGCGACGGCACATGCCGTTTGTCCGCCCGCATCGGGACTGACGGATGACCGCGACCTTGAAGCATGAGGCCCGGTGACATGCGTTCTTGACAGCCACGGGAGGCAATCTGGGACAATGGAGGCGTGGTCGAAATCGCGCAATCGGGAAAGGGCCTAAGGACAGTCTGAACCAGCGCCATCTCGTCATCGGACCGGAGGAGGGCACGCATGGCGGCCGTTGTTCCTGAACATCATCCACTCAGGCGATTACTGGGCGCACTGACGGAACGCCGCTTTACCGAGTCCCTGGGGTGGCCCGATTTTAACGTGACCGCCTATCTCTCGAATCTGCTCGTCGAATTCTCCCATATTGATCATCTGCGGCACATGAACAATCAACACGGACAGCCGGTCGAAACGGTGGCCGAACTCTTATACGAATCCGAACTCGCGGCGGACGCCCCCGCCCGTGACCGGGAACGGGAAATTCACCGGCACATCGGCGATCTCACGTTGTTTATCGCGGGCCTGTTTCCGGAATACCTGAACCATCTCAAGGCCGAAGGGATGATTTACCACAAAGATCATTTCGTGAATTACATGAAGGCGGGAAAACGGTCGTATGGCATTGTCGCCTCATTTCAACGAGGCGCCTTCAAAGAACATCCGGTGCTGTTTCAAAAGCTCTCTTCGAACTTTGAACTGTGCGTGGCCGGTCTCGGGTTCGTGCGCCAGGACCTGGACCGCATGCAGCCTCCCCCGTACCAGCAGGCCAAAAACATCCTGCTACGGTAATCCGCAACCTCCCGCACACCCGCACGGGGCGGAACGTGAACGTTTGCGTCTGATGCGCCACCGCGCTACGGCAGGACGTCCAGCTCGGCCAGGACTTCCTCCACGTGGCCGTCCACTTTGACTTTCTGAAAGACGGCGGCAATTTTTCCCTGCTCGTTGATGATGAACGTCGTGCGCTCGATGCCCATAAATTTTCGGCCGTACATCGATTTTTCCTTCCACACGCCGTAAGCCCGCAACATGGTTTTCCGGTCATCGCTCAACAAGGAGAAATTGAGATCGAATTTTTGCGCAAATTTTTTGTGAGAGTCCACGGAATCTCCGCTGACCCCCAGCACCACCGCGCCGCAGTCATGCAGTTCCTCCGGGACGTCGCGAAAGGCACAGGACTCTTTGGTGCAACCCGGCGTATCGTCTTTGGGGTAACAATACAGCACGACTTTCTTTCCGGTGAAATCGGTGAGCCGCGTGAGTTTCCCGTCCTGATTCGGCAGGGAAAAGGCCGGGGCCTTTTGTCCGACTTTCAAGGCCATGGTTGACGGGCCGGGCACGGCCTTCGCGCCGGTCGCGCCTTTCGCCTGACGGTTGGCCGTCGCTGGCGACCGCTGACGCGTCGTCTTGTTGGTTCGTTCTGTCGTTCGTCCGGATGACGCCGGTTTTTTCGTCGCTTTCATTTTTGGGGCCATGGCTTACCTTTCCCTGTTCACTGTGTTATTCGTCATCGGCACCGCACCGTTGCGTCCGAACATTCCCGCTTCCCCGACTCACCCGCATACGATAGAATTGTATGCTATACAGGCACGGAAAGAAAAGGGACGACCTTCATGATGAAACCGCCGGCGCCCATCCCCATACAACTCGTGGTTGATGACACGATTCCTTTTGCCCTGGACGCGTTTTCGCATCTGGGCTCCGTGACCATCCTCCCGGGACGAGCCATGACCCGTGAGACGCTTCGGAACACCCAGGCGCTCATTGTTCGATCCTTCACCACGGTCAACGCGGCGCTGTTGACCGACAGCGCCGTGCAATTTGTGGGCACCGCGAGCACGGGCGTTGATCATGTTGACCAACGATATTTAGCCGACCGGGGCATCGAGTTTGCCGCGGCCCTCGGGTCCAATGCGAATTCCGTCGCCGAGTACGTCCTGACGGCCTTGCTGACGGCGGCTCACCAAAGGGGCCTCGTCCTTTCCGGAAAAACCATCGGGGTTGTTGGCGTCGGCCGGATTGGCAGCCGCGTGGCCCGCAAGGCAGAGGCGCTGGGCATGCATCCCGTGCTTTGCGACCCGCCATTGGCGCGCGCAACCGGCGACCCGCGCTATCGGCCGCTCGCCGAGGCCATCCAGGCCGACTTCCTGACCCTTCACGTCCCCTTGACCGTCGAGGGGCCTGACTCCACGTGGCATTTAATCGGCAAAGACGAACTGGCCCGCATGGCTCCTTCTACCATGCTGATCAATACGGCGCGCGGAGGCGTGGTGGATAATGACGCTCTGCTTGAGGCCTTGGACGGGCACGCCATCGGGGGAGCGGTCATGGACGTCTGGGAGGGGGAACCGGTCATCAACTGGAACCTGCTACACCGGGTCACGATTGGCACCCCTCACATTGCCGGCCACTCCGCCGACGGAAAAATCAATGGGACAGTGATGATCTATCAAGCCTGCTGCCGTTTTTGGGGCATTGAGCCGACGTGGACACCACCGGCGAATCTGCGACCGCCCACACACCGGGCACCGGAGACGTCGCCTCCCCTTCACCGTGATGGAACCGGCAAGGATTGCCAAACTCTCGCCCATGACATCGCCACCACGCTGTACGACCTCCCCGGAGACCACGCACGAATTATGACATTGCTCGCCATGCCCGAACCCATGCGCCCACGGGCATTTCAGCAACTACGAAGGGACTACCCGCATCGGAGGGAATTTGCCTCCTCATCCATCTTCATCAAGGGCGTCAACCAAAAAATTCTTTCCACGTTCAAAGAGTTAGGCATTCACGCCGGCAAAGCCTGAAACGTGTATTGCCTGTGATGTTGACACGCTCACCACTGACGATTATAATAGTTTATAATTCCTATCGGAAATATATGAATTACGATGATCAGGATTCCGCTTAAAGTGACCTATGCGATTTTTGCGGCGCTGGACCTCGCCCTGCGCTATGGAGAGGGGCCGATTCAAGCCAGGGTGATTGCCCGACGGCAAATCATCCCTCCACGTTTTATTGAGCAAGTGCTTCATGCGTTAAAACACGGGGGAGTCGTTGACAGCGTCAGGGGCCCACAGGGAGGATACGTGCTTCGGCAACCGCCGTCCGAGGTGTCACTGGCCGCCATTGTTGAAACGATGCACGGTCAAGCCGAACCCGAAACACGAGAGGCCGGCACGAACGGACAGACCCGGTGGCCTTCGCATCAGGAATCCTTGCTCTCGACCATCTGGGATCGCGTGCATCAGGCCGAGCGCGAGGTGCTGCGTTCCGTCACGCTGCAATCCCTGATTGAACAGTATGCGCGGCTCGAACAGACGCGGGCTCCGATGTACCATATTTGACAGTGAGGGCGGCGGGGGAACCCCAACCGGCCATGTTCACACACACCATGGACGCAGGCGACAGGACACATTCCGGAGGCGCATCATGAACACGGGCAGACTCTCTACGATTCCTGAAATTCAGACTATCCCCATTCCCCAAGAGATTCAGGAAGAAATTCAAACGTTTGAGGAAGAGGTCAAACGGGTACAGGACGGTGACGTTCCCATGGAGCAGTTTAAGCCGTTCCGGCTGCAATACGGCATCTATGGACAACGCCAACCGGACGTGCAAATGGTTCGCATCAAAATCCCCTTTGGCGGCCTGACAGCCAACCAGCTTCGCCGCATCGCAGAACTGGCCGATACCTATGCCACCGGCGTGGGACACGTCACCACCCGGCAGGATATTCAATTGCACTTTATTCCGCTGCCGCACATCGGCGCCGTGCTGCGAAAACTCGCGGCAGTGGGGATCACCACTCGTGAAGCCTGTGGAAACACCGTCCGCAACGTCACTGCCTGCCATCTGGCCGGGGTCTGCCAGGGCGAAGTGTTTGACGTCACCCCGCATGCGAACGCCGTGGCGCAACACCTGCTGCGCAATCCGCTCAACCAGAGCCTGCCGCGAAAATTTAAAATCGCCTTGTCCGGCTGCAACCATGATTGCGCCATGACGCCCATCCACGACGTCGGCTTGCTGGCGAGGCAGGCCGAGGATGGCACGCCGGGATTTCGCATGGTGGCCGGCGGGGGGTTGGGGTCGGCGCCCCGGATCGCGCATCTTCTCCGGGAATTTGTGCCCGTGGATGATCTGATTCCGTCCATTGAAGCCGTCATTAAAGTGTTCGATAATCTCGGCAACCGAAAAAACCGGAGCAAAGCCCGGATGAAGTTTGTGATTGAAAAGCTGGGATTTGACGAATTTCGACGCCGATGGGAAGAAGCCTATGAAGGGCTGTTTGGCGCCAGGCCTTCTCATCCGCCCTTGCGACTCCTCCCGTATGCCGACCCGGCTCCCCTGATTCTGCCGACAAAGAATGGGGCGAACGGCCACGGCGGCCACGAAGAATCGTCGTTCGCGACGTGGCGACGCACGAACGTGGTGAAACAACGACAGGCCGGGTTTGCCGCCGCCGCCGTGAAACTGCCGATCGGCGACATCACCGCCGAGCAGATGTTGGCGGTGGCGGATCTGGCCGAACACTATTCCAACGGCAACGTTCGCACCACGATCGGCCAGAATCTGATGATCCGCTGGGTCGCGGAGGGACAACTGGAAGCCCTCTATCACGCATTGAAGGCGCAGGGATTGGGACACCCCGGAGCCAATCACACCGAAGACATTGTGGCCTGCCCCGGGACCGATACCTGCGGGCTTGGGATCACGTCCTCCAAGGCCATGGCCCGGGCCCTGGCCGAAGTTTTTCCGCCCGGACAGGTCCCGGACGATTTGAAAGGAACCACGGTCCACATTAGCGGCTGCCATAATTCGTGCGCCCAACACCATATCTCGACCATTGGTCTGCACGGCGTGGGCAAGCGCATCGGCAACCATATTGCCCCGGTGTATGAGCTGCATCTGGGCGGACGAGTCAATGGAACCGCGGAAATCGGGCAAATGACCATCAAACTCCCGGCCAAAAACGTCCCGTCCGCGATTGCGCACGTGGTGGCCGTGTATCGCCGGGACCGCCGGGAAGGAGAAAGCCTCCATGCGTTTATGAAGCGAACGGGCAAAGCCGCCCTCAAAGAAGAACTCCTCGGGTATTCCATTCCGCCGTCCTATGACGATGATCCGTCGTACTATGTTGATTGGGAAGCCGAAGAGGAATTCACGGTTGAAGACCTGGGGCCGGGGGAATGTGCCGGCGGCGCCATGGAAATGATTGACAATCGGATTCTGGAAGCCGAACAGGAACTGTACCAATCCCGTCTGCTGGCCGAGAAACGTCAGTTTGCGATGGCCATTAACAAAGCCTATCGAGCCGTGGTGGCCGGCGCCAAAGCGCTGCTCGTGACGGAGGGCATTGATCCCAGCACCGATGCGGACACGTTAGCGGAATTCGACCGGTTTGCCGCTCGACACAACGGGCTTATTCCCGACAGGTACCGGGATCTTGCCGGTAAAACCGGCGACATGGGCACCAAAGACAGCACCGATGCATTCACCAAAACGAAGATGGCCTTTGCCAAAGGGTTCGTGGACGTCTGCCGGCAACAGACCGAAGCCATTGACCGGAACCTCACGCTCGGACGTGCCGAAGACGGTCAACCCGTGCCCGACGCCGCGCCGGCCGACGTTCAGCGCGAATCCGCGCAAGACGCGACGGTGCTGGATCTTCGGGGAGTCATGTGTCCGCTGAATTACGTCAAAACCAAATTGAAACTCGAAACGCTGGATGACGGTGAACGATTGGAAGTGTGGCTGGACGCGGGAGATCCCATTAAAAACGTGCCCATGAGTCTTCGCAATGACGGGCATAAAGTACTCGCCGAAGATCCGCTGGAAGCCGACGCGCACCACTTCAAGGTGCTGGTGGAAAAAGTCGAGGGGTAGCGTGAACGCCATGATCCGCGAGAATTTTTCAACGGAAGACCTGCGGGAGCTGAACCAACGCTTTGCGGCCCGGCCCCCGCAGGATGTGTTGCGCTACGCGCTGGAACAGTTTTTCCCGAAGGTGGCGCTGGCGTGCAGTTTCGGCGCGGAAGATATGGCGCTCTGGGACATGATGTACCGTATCAATCCTCGCGCCCCGCTCTTTTACCTGGACACGGATTTCCTTTTTCCGGAAACCTACGCCCTGCGCGACCGCCTGATGGCTCGCTACGCCATACCGGCCGGGCAGATGATACGCGTCCAACCGGAGTTCACGCCCGCGCAGCAGGCTGAACGGTTTGGCGACCGGTTGTGGAGCCGTCAGCCTGATCAATGCTGCCGGATTCGCAAAGTCGCCCCGCTGGCCGGCATACTGAAGCGGTACGACGCATGGGTGACCGGCATTCGCCGCGACCAGGCGCCGACGCGAGCCGGGGCCGGCCTGGTTGAATGGGACGACGCGTTTGGTCTTGTCAAATTTAATCCGCTCGCGGCCTGGACCCACGATGACGTCTGGGCCTATATCAACACGCACGATGTGCCCTACAACGTCCTCCATGACCGGCACTATCCCAGCATTGGGTGCACCTACTGCACGGACCCGGTTCGCCCCGGCGATGACCCGCGGTCCGGCCGATGGCCGCGTCTTGAAAAAACCGAATGTGGCCTGCATACGTCACACCACACCCAAAATGAGAGCGGCTGAAGACCATGCGCCGCAACGCCGGACGGCCTCTCCCGCGCCGGGAGGGCTTCGTGAAACGATCAACCGGCGCCGACACGTGACGCGGCGGCATCCTCGAACGTTCCAGACCGGCACGTTGCGTGACGGGACCGGAACGAGACCACCGGCCTTCGACCGTTTTGACACGGCATGGCCCCGACCCGCCTGACCGGAGACGCCGCCGATGCATCAATTCATCACCAAAATCGGAAAAGGCCAACGAGGGGTCAAAGACCTCTCATGGGAAGAAGCCAAACACGCCGTCTGCGAGCTGATCGAAGGCCGGGCGACGCCCCATCAAGCCGGAGCGTTTTTGATGGCCATGCGGATTAAAGTGGAAACCGTGACGGAATTAGCCTCGTGTACCGCCGCCACGCGAAGCTATGTCTCACCCATCAACGCGCCGGCTCACCTCAACGTCGCCGACGTGCCGGTGTACGCCGAAAAGCACAATACGTTTCATGTGTGTATTCCCGCGGCCATCGTGGCCGCCGCGGCCGGGGCGACCATTCTGTTTCACGGCACAGACACCCCGTCGGTTGCCTCCGACCTGCCCCGGATTTTCGGACAACTGGGGATTCCCGCCAATCGACAAGGGCAAGACCTGCTTTCGGCTCTGGAACAGAACGGCCTGGCGTACCTGGACCTCGCGTTGTACCACCCGCCGCTGGCAAAGTTTTTAGCCTTGCGCGAGGAACTCGGCGCCCAAAACATGTTTCATCAAGTCGCCCGGTTGCTCAATCCCGCGCGCGCGCAATCACAAGTGATTGGCGTGGCGCATCCCCAGTATTTGGAAAAGCTCCCGGAAGCCGTCTCCATGCTCGGAGGGGGGCGGCTCCTGGTGTTTCAGGGGCTTGAAGGCTTTCCCGAACTGTCGTTGACGACCCCGACGATCATGCGGGAACTGCGCCAGGACCGCGTGACTCCCCTCAACCTCAAACCCCAGGACGTCCGCCTGCTCCCGGGTTCATTCAAAAACATGGCCCTTCCGCCCGAGTCGCCTTCACAAGAATTGCCGGCCCTGGAAGCGGCGCTGATTCACAAACTGTTGCACAACCGCATTCGAGACCACTCCCGCGACTGGGTGATCTACAACGCCGCCATGTTGCTCTATGCGACGGGGCAGGCTCCGTCCATTGCCACAGGCGTGCCGTTGGCGCAACAAACATTGGAGTCGGGGGCCGCCGCGCAAAAACTTGCGAACCTCGCCTCGGGCCACATGCCCGCCACGACGCCGGAGAAGGCGGTCGTCCACGCATGAAACACCTGCGACAATTAGAAGATCAAAGCGTCTATATTCTTCGTGAGGCCTACCGGCACTTCGGCCACCTGGCCATGCTCTGGTCCATGGGGAAAGACTCCACCGTCCTCTTATGGCTGGCCCGGAAAGCCTTCTTTGGACACGTCCCGTTTCCTCTCCTGCACGTTGATACCAGCTACAAAATTCCCGCCATGATCGAGTATCGCGACCGACTGGCACGCGAATGGCGCCTCAACCTGGTGGTCGGACAGAATACCAAAGCCCTGGCGGACGGGATGAATCATGAACGAGGCCGGGTCGAATGCTGCACCGCGCTCAAAACCAACGGGCTCAAAGGCTTACTGGAAGAGTATGGCTACACGGGCATTATCCTCGGTGTCCGCGCGGACGAAGAAAGCACGCGCGCCAAGGAACGGTATTTCTCTCCGCGCGACAAAAACAACGATTGGGATTTTCGAGACCAGCCGCCGGAGTTGTGGAACCAGTTTAAAACCTCGTTCCCGCCGGACACGCACATTCGGATCCACCCCCTTCTGGACTGGACGGAAATCAATATCTGGGAATATATCCAACTCGAAAACATTCCCTTTCTGGACTTGTATCTCAACAAGGGGGACGGCACCCGCTATCGAAGCCTGGGGTGCGCGCCCTGTACGTTTCCCATCCAATCAACCGCCTCCACCGTGCATGACATTATCGAGGAATTGCGCGCCACCAACGTGGCCGAACGCGCCGGGCGCGCGCAAGACGAAGGCCGGGGCATGGAGTTACTCCGCAAAGATGGCTACATGTAAGAGCGAACCACAGGCCGGCGTCACGACCCGTGACCGCATGAACATTGTCATCGTGGGCAGCGTGGATCATGGAAAGTCCACCTTGCTGGGACGGTTGTACGCGGACACGGGCGCCTTGCCGGAAGGCAAGGTGGAAAAAATTCGAGCCATCTGCAACCAGCAGGGCAAAGACTTTGAATACGCCTTTTTGTTCGACGCCTTCCTGGAAGAGCAGCAGCAAGGCGTGACGATTGATACCGCCCGCACGTTTTTTCAATGGGCGGGCCGTCACTACATCATTATTGACGCGCCGGGGCACAAGGAATTCCTGAAAAACATGATATCCGGCGCCGCGCGCGCCGAAGCCGCCCTGCTGCTTATTGACGCGCTGGAAGGCGTCAAGGATCAATCCAAACGGCATGGCTTGTTGCTCTCGATGCTGGGCGTCAAGCAAGTCACCGTGGTCGTGAACAAAATGGATCTCGTGGGATACCGGCGGGAGGTGTTTCATGCCATTGAACAGGAATATCGCGCATTCCTGGCGCAACTCAACGTCACGCCCCGGTTCGTGATCCCCGCCAGCGCCAAACTGGGCGACAATATCGCCACGCCCGGCTCGCACACGCCATGGTACGCGGGCCCCACGGTTCTGGAATCGCTGACCGCGTTTTCCCCGGAATCGGAAAAGGCGGAACAACCGCTGCGGTTGCCGCTGCAAGACGTCTATAAATTCGACGCCTGCCGGATCCTGGCGGGACGCATCGCGTCCGGATGCCTGAACGTGGGCGATGAGCTGATCTTTTCGCCGTCCAACAAAACCGCCGTCGTGCACACGCTCGAAGCGTTTCACGTGGACCCGCCCCCCACGCAAGCCCGGGCCGGGCAATCGGTGGGCATCACCCTGACCGAACAGATTTTCGTCGAGCGCGGAGAGATCGTCTGCCACGCGTCTTCCCTCCCACTCGTCTCCACAACCTTTCGAGCCAATCTTTTCTGGCTCGGGCGCCGTCCTCTCGCCATGGGACAACCCTATCTGATTCGGTTAGCCACTCGTGAAGTCGAATGCCGCGTCGCGGCGATTCACCGCATCGTGGATGCCAACGATCTCTCGCTGGACACCCAGGACACCAAAACCCTGGTGCAGCAAAACGAGGTGGCCGATATCACCATACAAGCCCGGGCTCCGCTCGCCTTTGATCTGTACACCGATTGCGAGGCCACGGGACGCTTTGTGCTGGTTGATCGCTATGACGTGGCCGGGGGCGGAATCATCACCGAAATGATTCACGATCGCGAAGACGCCCTGCGGATTGAAGCCCGGCAACGAGACTTTGCCTGGGTCAAGGGAAACGTCACCGCGGGAGAGCGCGCCAAACACTACGGTCATCATGCCGCGTTAGTCCTCCTCATCGGCCCCGATACCACGGGAAAAACCTTCCTGGCCAAAAAGCTGGAATCCGTGCTCGTGGCCGAAGGCCGGCACGCCTATATGCTGGACCCGGAAAACCTTCGACGCGGGCTTGATGCGGACCTGCGCGAAGGAGACGCGGGGGAAACGATTCGCCGGTACGGCGAAGTGGCCCGGTTGCTCATGGATACGGGATCGGTGCTGCTGTCCACCACGAACTCGTTCAACCTGCCGGCCGACCAAGTGATGGACACCATCCGCACCCTGGTGCATCCGGCTCCCGTGCTCACGGTCTATATGAGTCAGGAGACGGGACCGCCACCCATGGCGGCGGACCTTTGCTTGACCGGCCCCGAAGACTTTACGGCCGCGGCCCATGACGTGCTGACCGCGCTGAAACAGCAGGGCATTCTGGCAGAACCGACCGGCACGCCACCCGCCTTTCCCTTCTCGATTTAACCCCTCGCGCATGGGCCACGGGATGCGTCATCGCGCCCGCAAGCGGTGTGGAGCGCCGGGAGCGCCCCCGGTCCGGCTTCCGTGAAACCACGAAGACGGGAAACGGCGGACTAGTCCGGCGAAGACAGTTTCAATCCGGCGATGCCCGCAATAATCAGCAGGATAAAAAACAACCGGGCCGCGTCGCGCGGCTCATTGAACAGCAGAATGCCCACAATCGCCATCCCCACGGCGCCAATACCCGTCCAGATCGCATACGCCGTCCCAATAGGAATCGCGCGCACGGCCAGCGCCAGACACACCATGCTCACGACCAGCGCCATGGCCGTCCCCACACTCGGCCAGAGCCGCGTCAGCCCATCCGTATATTTGAGCCCGGTAGCCCAGACAATCTCAAACCCACCGGCGACCAGTAAATACACCCACGCCATAGCGTCCTCCTTTTCCGCGTTAACATTTCATTGCATGTAATAAATGATTCAAGCCTTGTATTCTTTCTAATAGAATAACTACGATAAGCACCAATGATGATCTATCTAGACCACAATGCAACGACACCTGTGTTGCCAGAGGTAGTGGAAGCGATGATGCCCTACCTTACTTCTGAGTGGGGCAATCCGTCGAGTTCGTACAAATTTGGGTCGAAGCTCAAGGGAGTGATCGAAAAAGCTCGCGAACGAGTCGCGGAGTTGATTGGTGCAGAACCGAGAGAAGTTATCTTCACTTCATGCGGGACAGAGAGCAACAATACATCTATTCATGCAGCACTACAGGTCAATCCAGATAAGCGACACATCATCACATCGGCGGTAGAACATTCATCGGTACTCAACTACTGTATGACATTGCAGAAACAAGGTTATCACGTAACTTATCTACCTGTTAACCATGAAGGGTTATTGAAACTGGCCGATTTGGAAAACGCCATCACCGACGAAACATCTATCGTTTCGTTGATGTGGGCGAATAACGAGACAGGGGTATTATTTCCCATTTTGGAAATCGCCAAACTTTGCCATGAACATGGCGTGTTGTTCCATTGCGATGCGGCACAGGCTGTTGGCAAAGTCCCTATCAACGCACGCAACATGCCAGTAGATTACCTGTCCATAACAGGGCACAAATTTCATGCGCCAAAAGGAATCGGCGCTCTTTATGTTCGGCGCCGAGCACCATTTAAGCCATTCATGTATGGTGGACACCAGGAACACAACTTACGGGGCGGCACAGAGAATGTTGCACAGATTGCCGGCATGGGAAAAGCAGCGGAGCTGGCCCTGAAATATTTGATCAACTATGAACAGGCAGTGCGCCCGCTACGAGATTCGCTGGAGGAGGGCATATTGAAAACGACTCCAAACACGGAGTTGAACGGCCACAAGACTCTACGCTTGGCCAACACCACCAATATTACCTTTCAAGGCATTGAATCGGAAGCTCTCTTGTTGTTGCTAGACAAAGATGGGATTTGTGCCTCGTCTGGCTCAGCATGCCTAGCTGATTCCGACGAACCCTCTCACGTTATTAAGGCGATGAAGCCTGAAAGTCCCGCATCACGGCAAATGATACGATTTTCTCTTACAAAAAATACAAAAGAGAAAGACATAACCGCAACGGTGAAGGCTGTTCAAGAGGCCGTAAGCACACTAAACGGCTAACATCGGATGAAACTGCCAGCAGATTCGCTCATCGCCAGAGACAAACTGACACACTACTTGCTGGTTTCGCAGGCACATGGGGACAAATCAGCTTTTCTGGCCCAGGTTGGTTATACCTTGCAGAATGCTGACGACCTGCTCCACGATTTACGCCTGCAGATTCTTTCGCTGGACGCACAATTGTCGGAATCCAACCAGTTTGGCCAATACTATGAGATACGCGGCACACTTACTGGGCCAAACGGTGGGACTTTGGCTGTTCGCACGATTTGGATAACTGAACACTTGTCGGACATCACGAAGTTCGTTACACTCATTCCAAGCAAGGGGAAGACATGATGAAGCTTGAGCCCTATACTGATGCGGCCTTAACGTGTGATTTGCCAGAGTATCGGCTTTGTCGTGGCGATATCGTCAGGCTCGTGGACCACCATGTTGCCCCGGATGGCACAGAAGGATACTCCATCGAAATCTTCAACGCTGTGGGTGAGACGATTGCCGTCACCGCCGTTCCCATCGCAGCCCTCAAAGCGCTTCGCCAAGACGAAGTACTCTCCGCTCGACAGTTGGTTCGGTAGCGGATTGCGAACACCAGCTTCTGCTGGCATCGAAGTAGAAGACCTACCGACTAAACATCAGACCAAAAGTGTATGTGCCTCTTCAGGGTTGGCTTGTCTTGGTCACACCGAGAATTTGTTCGTATGTTGATCTATCAGAATCAGATACTCTAATATCTGCCAAATTCTTCAGCCCTAACTTCAGTTCAAGTGTGTTGCGTATTCGCTGCCGACCTGTTCCTGAAGCTTGAAAAAAATTGTTGGCGAAATCTATTGCTTGGCAAGGTGCGAGTTTCTTTAAAAAGAAATTTTCACTAATGTCACTAGAATCAATTGCCGCCTTGCAAATACTCCTGAGGACGTCAAAGAGAGCCTGCACACCAACTGTCTTTCGGATATAGGAGCGCTCATCCTCTTTCCACAGATGGGCAGAGACGGCATTGAAGTAGTTCTTAACGAGTGTAAAAATCAGTAGATCATTCAATTCTAAATAGTACTTACGAAGAGGGGCTTCGTCCTGTCGTTGTGCTATGGCCAACAGACTTCGCTCTCTACCTTTGCCGACTTCCTTCCCGTGCATAAGAGCTCTGTCTTTCTTGGAATTACTGGAAAACAGACGCAATAAGCCCTCGACCACTGTGGCAGTCGAAATAGCCCATTTTTTTTCTTGCGACCTTGCTACAACTTCTACAATATTATCAGATTGTGCTGCCACAATAATGTGATCCTTAAGTACTGAGTTTGGGTCTGTATTCAGTTTTCGACAAATAAACACTGCTGTTTTCTCTGGAGACCACGCCTCTGGTGGTTCTTCCTCTAAATTAAACCCATAGAGTTCATAGGTCTGACTTTTATCCACTGGCTTCTGGTTTGAGTTGATGGTGGCGAACAAGTAGGCCTGAAACGGCTGTGGCAGGTCTAAGTAAATTGCACATAACAGGGACATTGACCTACGCTCTTCTAGAGATGCCTCTTGAAAGCCGTAAAGCCGATGTTGGCCATCCACGATTGCGGCAAGTTTGGTTTCAGACGGAATAGTTAGAGTCCCAATGGTTTCGTTTTGTTGATCTAACTCTACTGACCAGCGTTTGGCATCGTCCTCTACAAGTTGCCCGTCATTATTGTAGTTTGCCGCCAGAATGATACTATTCGGGAATGCAGCCTCAATAGTGTCTATAAACATTCCGATGGCTTTGAGACGTTCATTGCGCAGTTTTCTTTGGTGCCCTTTCAGTTCATAATCTCCAGTATCCGAAAGACTCAAAATCTTCAGAGGGTCGCTGTAAGTTACTTCAAGTAGCAATTCAGCTGGCAGTACAGCCGCATAACATTCCCCAAGCGGCTGCGTCACTTTCAGGACAGGTGTACGAATGGGAAATTCTATGGACACGACTCAACTGTTGTTAGATATTGAAGTTGCTTAAATCGCCGACTGGCTGATCCTGCGTGTCACCTCCAGTGGTGACATCGGGATTGAGTGGCACATCCAGCAAGTTGGCATTGTTGGCATTTCCCACCCACCAAAGAAAGAGTGCCAGTATATAGCCAAGAACCAACGGGACTATTGCCATCGTTAAATTGCCACCGAACCTTCCAAAAATTACTGCTAAGATGGCACAAAGAAAAACTACAAAACAACACAGCAGAAAGAGCATCAGTAGAGCTTTTCGCTGACTCAGAGAGAGAATAAGGTCCACTGCAGCAGTTGCAGCAATGGCGAGAAAGTACGTGTAGCATGCGCTTATCAGACGAATCGAATCAATCTCCGTCCAATTCTCCTGCATTACGAGAGTTATCATTAGTTCAAGCAACAATCCAGACCCCCCCAGGAAGACGATTATTCCCCAAAAATACATCACGAATGTCGGGTGTTTTTTGGGAGTCCGGAGACGTTCTATCAGCTCATCCCTAAATTCCTGCCAATAGTTCGGTTGAGTCTGTGAATTCTCCATAGTTCTATCACTTACCTCCGTTTTTCCAAAATTTCCGTGTTACGCCAATCAACGGCTTGCCTGGTAGACGTAAGACTGCTTCGGCTCTCTTGAGCTTCTGGTTGACGACTTCGCCGAGGATAAGTCTTTGATCAGCAGGACTCAGCGTCTGCGGAGAAAAGTGAACCCCACATTCAGCTAACTCAGCAAAATTGGTTTCGTTGGTGCCAGTGATGAGAAACTTGTCGGCATCCTGTGATGCAAGCCAGACAGGGAACCCCCATGACCGCCCTTGCCGTGCTAGCTGGCTTAAAAGCCCGGCCTTACTTTCTTTCGGTAGTAGGAGATGGGCTTCATCCACGAATAACACCATCTTGATAGGCTGGATGTCATTTTTTACAGCCAATTGCTGGCCAAGCTTCTTGATGAGAAAGTTAAGAATCAACGCAGAGGCAAGTGCCTTGGTGGCACTATCTGTTCCAAATTCTTTGAAGTCGACAACGATCGATTCTTTCAGCCATTCTTCGGGATTGATGGCGGTATGGGCACGGGCAAAGAGATTAAAATCCACAATTTTCCGCACTATGGCCAAGTCCACGCCAGTCGCACCACTCGACTCCAACTCATTCGCCAAGGACACAAAGTCTGGTGCCGGAAGCCTCTGGTACACATCTGAGATATTTCCCGCTTGCTTCACACCAAGGCTCGGAGCGAATGCCTGAATCAGGCTGGCAATCTCATATGCAATCTGAGCGTTCACAGTCGGCTTCGGATCGTGCAGCAACGGATTGATAGGCAAGTTTTCTTGGATGAGACGTACACGGCGTGCTCCGGTCTGCTGCAAAAACTGAGATCTGTTCTTCCGCTGTTGAAGATTGTTTGGATCATCTTCCAGCTCACCCTTCATGTCGAAGAACACGAAGCGGACACCGTGGTTGGAAAGTTGCGCTAAGAGATCAAGTGCAAGCTGGCTTTTCCCTGTTCCCGGTTGACCTGAAATCACGAGCAAGCCGTTAGCCGTGCCGGGACCGTTCAAAGACCACTGTGGGGCATCAGGATCTGCCAGCACTTTCAGTTTCACTTCAGTTTCAACTATCTGCATCGTTGGCACTGTCGGTCTGAACCCCGTGCCGAAATCGAGATCGCCCGCAAGCTTCAACAAAGCCGAAATAAATTTGGCTTGGTCGTTGCCTGCTTCCTCCCACAGATGTTTGAGTCGCTGGCAACCGTATTCGAAGTGTTGACGGAATACGTTTCGATAGCCACTTTCGTCAAGCAACCGACCTGCGCGGTGGTTCAGCGCAGCACGGACAAGATCACGTAAGTCGTCCCCAACAACTTGTTCATCGTTGAGCGTCACACCCTTGGCATCCCTGAGTTTGAACTCAGAAGGGACACCTTCGCCTAGCGCGAGAAATAAAGCGGCCCGTCCCAACACTGCCTGATTGCGAGCGTTTACGCGAGGATAAACAGTCTCGATGAATTCGCGAGCTTCAGCGCTGGTATCGAATTTCATATTGCCTCATCGTTCACAACTCGTGCCCAAAGTAATCACTCGTGACCCTCACTTCATAGTTCATGCTGTCGGGCTCGTTATGTGGATGCAAGGTATAGACGCGCGCAAGGCGATTACGGAGTTGGCTAAAGAGTGGGCCTTCGGGATCAACCTCTGAATCAGTGGCAAGAATAATGGACTGATGACCGCTGAGATACAGCTTGTCGAGCACGTTAGCCCGGACTTCTTTATCAAGACGGGCCAATGGCGTATCTACTAAGAGCGGAGGCACGAGTTTCGCCAACCGACGCAATGCCTCGTAAAATGCCAGCATACGCACCTGCCGTTGCCCCGCAGAGGTGTTCGTCTCTTCCCAAGTTACTTTCTTGCCATCTTTGCGGCGAACTAGCCGACATTGCCAATGGTTATCAAACTCCATGCCGATAAATTCACGCGAGCGGTTGGTGATTTCAACCCATAACTCACCCACGTGTTTGGAAATTCGTTCCCGCAACTGAATCGCTGCTTGGGTGCGGATTTCACTGGCCGCCTCGCGATAACGTGACGCCAATGCTGACAAATTCTCTCCTTTCTGAGCTTTTTCCACAATCTCACGCTGGTTCGTCTCTTGACGTTTGAATTCCGCCAAATCCGTCTCCAAGCGAGTAATCTCAGCGACAACTTCTCCAAGGCGCTTCTTGCCTTGGTCTTGTTTTTCAATTAGTTCTCCTCGCTTCTGATGCAACTCGGTTCCCCGTTTGAATGCGGCCGTGTTCTGCTGCATCTGTTTGAGATTCTGGTCGAGTTCCCTCAGTTCAGCATCCATTCGTTCGATGTTCACACACATCGTGACCAAATCGCCTATTGAACTGGCAGACGTTACAAGCCGGTCCCGCACTTGCGCACTGATGTCGTTCCGGTCAGTCACGAAAATGCGATCAGAGATGCCATCTGGCGGAGGATGAAATAGCCGGTGCAGTGCGTCCACAAGTCGTTTCATATAGAACGACTCGACATTGGACGACAGGAAATATTCATGGGGAACATTACCGAATACGTCATTCGTGACTTGAGGGATTTTGGGCTCAACGGTTGATCTGGCACCTTCCCATTCACGACGCCGTTCTTCCGAGATCAAATAATCGTAGAACTCACGGCGGTAGCCGCCAAGCAAAGAGACTGGCAGTGCCGATTCCCAGGCACCGGTCAACTTTGACTCCAGCCCAGCTTTTTCCCTAGTCAGTTTATCACGCTTTTCTTGTGCCTGTTGGAGTTCTTCTGGGTCTACGGCGCCCAGTGTTTTGAGGTCGTCCTCGACTTCAAACAACTCGGCCTCAATTTCGGAACATCCACGTTCGAGTGATTCGCGTTCTTTGCAACGCGCCTTCACGTGTCCGTCTACGCGCAACACCTCGGCTGCCAAATCAGCCAGCTTGGTTTCAGGGTCTAGACCAGTAGTCGCATTGAAGACGCGGGGGATCTTCCGCTGAATAAGTTGGCGAAGGTCCGTTTCTAACTCGGCATAGGTCCACAAGCCCAAAATTCGTGTGACTCCTTCCACAATATCCTGGTGTCCTAAGTTAATGCTCTGACTGCGTTCGGCATCGAAGAAGAAAAAGCGTGCCAGATGTCTGGGAAGGAATGCGTCACGCAGTCTCTGAATCACCTGTTCATCTTCAATTGAGCCTGCTGTATCCGAACGCACAGCATATGAATGCCAGACAGGGGGCGAATTCTGGCGATGTCGAATCTCCCGAATAAACTCAACCTTGCGACTCCCGCCATTCTTCTCGTCACGTTGGGAAATAGTTGCTCTAAGGCAAACAGTATCTTGTCCTTCAGCCAATGCGAGGCGATTGAGCGACTCGTCAAAAGCGAATCGGGTTGCATCTGATCCGGTTTCAACGCGCCTCAGATCACCGACTCCGCTCTCTCCGACAACGGCAAGATACAGAGCACGCAGGAGGTGTGTTTTCCCCGCACCGTTCCTTCCACCAACCAAAATGCCACAGCGACCATCAAGGTTGCCAAAAGTGAAAGTATGTTCGCCGTAGAACGGACCAAAATTTTTCAGAGTTAAGGAATCGATGCAAACTTCCGGCATACTCAGTCCTTTGATCTTGCAGTCTGCATTTCCACGTCATCCTTGAGAATATTGAGAAGATCATCGGGCAATCCTTGAGCGCGGTGACTCTCGCTGTATTCTTCAACTTTGGCTAGCATGCGCCGCAATTTGTCGACGCGAATATCGAGTTTTTGAGCGACTTCCTCTTCTAATTCTTGTACGCGGTTTAATTGGTTGAGGTCAGCGGTCATGATCACACCTCGTTGTTTGTTGACAATGCGGGCGACGCCTCGGCCATCGTCTGGGTCACGCGCAGCTTTCCACATTTTTTGGATCAAGAGTAATTCCTCAGGAGTAATGAGAGTCAGGTGCGTATCTTCCTGTAGAGCTAGCAGACGCTTGAGGAGTTCCCGACGACCTTTGATGGTGAGTGGACCTGGTCCTTCGTTGCCATTCACGCGTCGATTGTCGCGCCATCTATTGACGGGGTCTCGAAATTCGAGAAGTGTTTCACGAAAACCGAGCAGGTGTTCCATGCGTTCGTCACCAGCGGCCAGTAAGCCTTCACTCGCTTTGTCGCGATCAACAACGGTGCAGGTCCAGCAGCCGAAGCGGGAATTGCCACAACTGGGCGTACTCGTGTCAATCTGAATAGGACACTCACCACCTGAAGCGTCGGCGTAAAGCCTGTAGAGTGTGCGGTTGTCTTCTCCCCACGGATTAGGATTTTGGAGTAGATACGCCCACACTTCTTCTGTGGTCAGGAACTCTATGGGATTGGATACCCAGACACGCGGCAGGTCTGGGTGACGACACAATCCATTCCGAGTTTGGCGACCAGCCATCGTTTGAGCACGGGTTGCGCTTTCTTCTCGACGAGCTCCTAAATGCAAAACCGCTTCTCCCCAATGACCGAGGCGCTGATTGACGAACACGGTCACAGGGTCAATTTTCATGCGTTGCGTACACCAGCGAAAGTTGCGCTTAGGCGGCGGATAGCCACGACCGATAATGTTGACCCAGAATGACTGCTCAGGAGGTGGCTTGAGAAGATGGACTTCAATGCTGAGGCGACGTTGCGAAGACAACTTGTACATCCGAGCCAATGTCTTTTCGGCCATTTCAACGATGGCGGGAATTTCCACACGAGTGTCGGTGCAGAGAACGGCAATGGGTTTGTTTCGTTGATCGATCGGCACGGACAACACAGCATCAAACACTAAAGAAGCCAACATCGTGCTATCTTTCCCACCGCTGAAACCGATCAACCATGGGCGCTGATCTTCCAAATACAGATCGCGGAGATTAGTCCTAATGTCTTGGTAGATCGAGGTGCTCATAGAGGTAGTATATGGCTTAGGCAAAACGTTTTTTCAATGTAATTTTCTACCTACAATAGTTCTTATGGCAATCTAACCCAAGAAGCGCTATACTAAAAATACATGTTTGAATGGAAAAACTTCAAGCCAAAGGGGGTGACTGGCTTCGACGGAGAACAAGAGGTCAACGACGCGTGTCGAGCTCTCGGAGTCTCGTTAAACCTTCGGGAAAACCATAATTGCCAACGAACCATTGGCTCTCGCGGCTTAATTGACCGCGACGTCTCTCCATTCTTTGTCTGTGGGCGTGGAAGAGGCGCTACCTTAACAGGCTGGTCCAAAGCTGGTGCTCAGCGGCGGCGGATGAGACTTTCTGGGCTAGTGAACGCTCTAAGCCGGTCAGTGGGCGTGGGCGGGCGCGAATGTTAAAGCATTGACTACACACGTAGAGCCGTTGTGCTGAATGTCTTCGGACGCGGGTTCAATTCCCGCCACCTCCACCAAATGAAAAGCCCTTGGACGACTTGAGTCCAAGGGCTTTTCATTTGGTTAACAGATAAGCCCCATTAAGGCATCCTCGCTCCACGGGAACCTCGCTTTATTTGTCAAATTAGTTAATAGATAAAAATAAATGGATAAACTATTGATAAAAATTGACATAATGCCTACAATGAAAACATGCATAAACTGCAAGAGAAACTATTAAGAACGATTGAGAGAAAAAATCTTTCCGGTATGACGCTGCGCGACATCGGCAGCCTCGTAGGCGAGCAATCCGCACAAAAGATAAAACACCATCTTTCGCAATTATCTAAAAAAGGATTTATCGCTTACAACACGGCGAAACGGGAAGTCAGGAAAATGCAAGAAATTTCCAAAGAAGGCCTTGTGTCCCTGCCTATCGTTGGTTCTGCCAATTGCGGCCCTGCGACTATCTTTGCAGATGAAAACATCACTGGCTATCTTAAGGTTTCAAAAAAAATGGCGCCTCGTGGCGGAAAACTATTTGTACTGCGGGCAGAAGGCAATTCCATGAATAAAGCAAATATCAAAGGGAAAAGCATTGAAGACGGTGATTTTGTTCTGGTTGACGCAGAGCAACAGAATCCAGAACCTGGACGGTATATCGTTACAGTTATAGATGACTTGGCAAATATTAAAAAGTTCGTTCCTGACGCGAAAAACAAAAGGATTATTCTCAAATCAGAATCCACAAAAGATTATCTTCCAATTTTTATTCACGAGAACGACAAATACAAATTCAGCGGAAGAGTGATTGATGTGATTAAGAAATAATTTGAGGCACACCATAAGATACATATGATGAGCAAGCACATTCTCCTATTTGAAAAAGTTCTGAGCGTCACGAACGAAGATATTGATCTAACATTACAGGATTTCCCGCTTTTGGCATGGACTGACTTTTTACTTAATCCACGCCGTCTCCGGGGGAGCGACTTTCTGATGCGTTGGTCGCAAGGAGCATGGAGCGAAAACCGTATGATCGAAACAGTCAATGAAAGTGGTAGATATTTCGCAATCCCTTACGGACCAAGTGGTACTGCGCCGGCAAACGATGTCCGTGCCTTCGAGCTGTATTTTGAGCAACTCGAGGCCGCCGGACTCGGCAAGATCAAAAGGCCTGATTTATTAATTTTCAAAAAACCGGACGAGAAAGCAGTAAAGAAAATTCTGGAAAGCATTGGTGGCACTCAAAAATTACCGTTTATACAAGAAACAAAGCTCCAACCATTATTGGATAAAGCTATTGTTGCCGTTGAATGTGAGAACAGTTTATGGAAATCCAAGAAAATGCCGGATTACGCAACAGAATTTTCTGCACAAAAAAGATTGGGTGGAAAGCTCGGCTTGAAAAAGTCAGCGGTGTTGCCCACCATAATTATTAAGGAAGAGGACCGTAAACCCCTGAAACTATGGCAAAAACAAAATCCTGTGCCTATTCATATTTGGCATGTGTTTTATGATCAAGCATTCGGCATACCCTAAACAAAGCCGAGAGGCTTATCCATAAAGGATTTATAGAGCCGACAATCCAAACATTCCAAGCGCCAGGTGGGGCAACGACCAAGAAGATCCTCTACAAAATTTATTATCGCCATGGCTATCTGCTTGGCGATTCAGTGGAAGAGCCATCACTGATACCTGCCTGCGTTGAGGACAAAAACGGGCATATCTTGCCTTATGTAAAGTTTGATGGCGGTAAATGGAGGCTTAGCAAAGAAGTTGTTGATATGTTGGATTCCCTGTGAAAACAACAACCCAACAAAGATTACCGACACAATGGACTGAGCGCGAGAAATTGCGCGCTAAAGGCCAATTTTGGACTCCCAGCTGGGTAGCAGAGGCGATGATTGCTTACGTCGCGAAAAATGCAAATGTGATTTTTGATCCGGGGGTTGGCAATGGTGCATTTTATGCTGCCCTGAAAAATGTTAATCCGCAAAAAAAAATTTGGGGCATAGATATTGATCCTAAAATTATCGAGGATGCGCGCAGTGTCGGTAATTTTAGGAAAGATGCTACATTAGAAGTACGTGATTTTATCTTGAATCCTCCGAGGAAAAAATTTAAAGCAATTGTCGCAAATCCTCCTTATATTCGACACCATCGGCTGTCGAAAGAATACAAAGACTATTTTCGCAGAATAAGCCTTTTGAACATTGGGAATACGCTTGATGGTCGCGCCGGGCTACATATCTACTTTTTAACACAAGCCTTGTGCCTACTCGACAAAGGCGGACGATTGGCTTTTATCATGCCTGCCGACACCTGCGAAGGGATATTCTCTCAGAAACTTTGGAGTTGGATTTCAAAAAATTTTCGCATTGATGGAGCTGTTACGTTTGACCACAAGGCCACTCCGTTTCCAGGTGTTGATACGAACGCCGTGATTTTATTGATCAGCAATGAAGTTCCTGTGAAAACATTAAAATGGGCAAAATGCCTCTCGCCAAACAATAAAGGTCTCTTCGCATTTCTTAGCAATAATCTGGCGGGAGGCGATTACGAAAATCTAACAGTTCATGAACGCGATTTGAACGAGGCCATAGCTACCGGTCTTTCACGACCGCCAAGAACGGAATACAATTTTGAATTTACGCTTGCCGATTTTGCTCGTGTCATGCGTGGCGTTGCCACGGGCGCAAATGATTTCTTCTTCCTCACTAAAAGCAAAGCCGAAGCTTTGGGAATCCCGAATAATTTCTTTCTAACTGCGGTTGGAAGAACAAGAGATGCAGACGAAACTATAATTGCCTTGGAAACACTGAAAAAAATCGAAGGGAAGGGGCGCCCAACCCTTCTTTTTTTCCCGAACGGTGTGCAATGGAAAGATATGCCGGAATCGGTTAAAAATTATATTCGAGAAGGCGAACGGGTCGGGCTTGCAAAACGATCTCTGATTTCGACACGACGGCCTTGGTACAAAATGGAGGCTAGGGAAGTGCCAAGATTTTTATTTGCGTATCTCGGGAGACGTAACGTGCGTTTCATTAAGAATGAAGCAGGGATTGTTCCTCTCACTGGGTTTCTGTGCATTTACCCTCATTCAAACGAAAAGAAGTACGTTGAAAAACTCTGGATGATTTTGCAACACCCCAGTACCGTTTCAAATCTCCAACTCGTAGGCAAATCTTATGGCTCCGGTGCAATAAAAGTTGAGCCGAGATCGCTTGAACGGCTTCCTCTTGACTCTAAACTTGTTAAACAATTGCAATTGAAACCGATTCGGCCTGAATTGTCACTTGCTCCCTAATCCCATGATCAATAAATCCCTTGACCAAATTAACCTTGACGACTTAAGGCAGTTGCAAGCCAACGCCGTTGCGGAAAGTAAAACGATTGAATACAAGCAAAAACTTCCGACCAATTCAGATGGAGATAAAAAGGAATTTTTGGCCGATATTTCCTCTCTTGCCAACGCTTCAGGCGGGGATTTAATTTTTGGGATTACAGAAAAAGGCGGCGTCCCGAAAAGCATTGACGGTGTGGAGGTTGAAAATGTTGATGAAGCAATTGGGAAGCATGAAAACATTGTACGAGATGGGATTGAACCAAGGATTGCTGTTTCCACGAAAACCATCATGGTTTCCAGCAATAAACACGTTTTTATATTCAGAGTACAGTCAAGCTGGCTTCGTCCACACCGTGTTGTCTACAGAAGAGACGATAAATTTTATTCAAGACATTCCACAGGAAAATATGCACTGAATACTGCCGAATTAAAAATTGCCTTCACGCTTTCCCAAACGCTCACAGAGCAAATAAAAAAATTTAAAACCGAAAGAATCGCTCAAGTATACGAAAATGATTTGCCACTTCAGCTCTATAAGGGTGCCAAAATAGTTTTGCACCTCATTCCGGTAGAAGCTTTTAGTCCAAACTGCCGTATTGATTTGAAATCGATCATCAATGACCATAGGAAATTAAGGCCAATATATTCAATGGGTTGGAATTTTCGGATAAATCTTGAGGGTGTTTTATCGTACTCTATCACTCCAGACAATATATCATACTCGTATGTCCAGTTATATCGTAATGGGATTTTTGAAGCCGTAGAGAGTTCAATATTAAATGTGGAGTTGGTTGCAGCTGAACACAGCAAAGTGATCCCAAGTAAATGCTATGAGCAGGAATTATTACACTCCTTGCAAGAATATTTAAGCATTGCTAAGGAACTTGAGGTCAGTATGCCTATAGTTATTTTCCTAACACTAATTGGTGTCAAAGGCTGGAAAATGAGCAGTGACTGGAATAGATTTTCGGGAAACTACATGCCGACTCTGATTGATCGAGAAATTCTTCAATTGCCAGAAACTCTCGTTGAGGAATATGATACAAAACCGCAAGACATTTTGCGTCCAATGTTTGATCTTGTTTGGAATGCCTGCGGATATGAACGATCGGCTAATTTTGATGAAACTGGAAACTGGGTTACGCAGACTTAATCGACCAAGACCGCCCGTCTGACTTTCCACGAAACATACCACACGCTCATCGCATTTCAACGGCCACGCTTGACAAGTAGCAAGCGCTTCTTCCATCTCTTGTCGAGTCACGGTAGGTTTGTCCAATCCATTGCGAGCGACTATAATTCCCTGCGTAGAGATCTCGTACTCTTCTCTCACCCCGTTGTGGCAAGTGGGAACAGGTAAAAAAGAGTATCTCAAACGATAAACGTCTTGTCTCTTTTCTCCATCAAAGGCCAAGGTGATTCTAAAAAACTGAAGCTACTCTAAACAAAAAGGAGATGGTATGAGTCTAGGACAAGAAGAGAAAGAGTTGTCGGATAAGATGGTGCAGTTAACAGCGTCGCTTGAGACAGCTGAAACAAAGCAAGAGAAAACAAGCATTAAATACAAAAGACTCGGTATGGCAAAAAACTAGGGGGCGTGAGACGGGCTTTGGAGTACAGAGGATTAAACCCAGAAGGATGGGGATATGATCCCCCTTACGATCATCAGAAGCGAAGGAGAAAGCTATGAATTTGGCTGATAATAAATGCGTGCCATGCAAGGGCGGGGTGCCCGCGCTGGAATCGGCGAAGGTGGGGGAGTTGCTGGGGCAACTGGACCGGGGATGGAGCGTGAATGCCGCGGGGCATATCGAGCGCATGTACGAATTTACAAATTTTGCGGAGGCCCTGGCTTTTGTGAACGCGGTCGGGACGATTGCGGAGGACGAGGGACATCACCCCGATCTGTATCTGGCATGGGGGCGCTGCACCGTGGAAATCTGGACGCACAAAATCAAAGGACTGACGGAAAGCGATTTTTATCTGGCCGCCAAGGCCGACCGCGTGTTTGCGAACCATGGCTGATTCACTCATCACCATTGATCCGCCGGCTCAAGCCGACCCGGCGCGCGACGACGAACCATGGGTTGATCTGAACGGCGTCCCGCGAGTGGCGTTGGTCACCATGCCGTTTGGCTATGCAAAGTTCCCGTCCATTCAACTGGGCACCTTGTCGCGCGTGTTGAAGAACCATGGTATCGGGTCGAAGAGTTATCATTTCAATTTGCTGTTTGCCCATCGCATCGGCGCGAAACTCTATGACGTGCTGTGCGAACAACGCGGGATGATCGGGGAGTGGCTGTTTTCCGCAATGCTCTTCCGCGACAATCCAAAGCACGCGCAGTACCCGCGCGTGTTCAAGCCCGTGTTTGAGAGCACGGCCCGGGAGGCCGGGTGTTCCACGGCATTGCTGGAAGACCTTGCGCGCACCATCGCCCCGCAATTTCTCACCGAGCTGATGACCGCGTACGACTGGGCTCAATACCGCATCGTCGGCTTTACCTCGACATTCGATCAAAACGTGGCGAGCCTCACCATGGCGAAGTTGATCAAAGACATGTATCCCGACATTCGCATTGTTTTTGGCGGGGCCAATTTTGACGGGACCATGGGCCTGGAACATTTCCGGGCGTTTCCCTGGATTGATTACGTCGTGGTCGGCGAGGGCGAAGACGCGTTTCCCGCCCTGGCCAAAAAGCTTCTTCGCGGTCAGGATGACGGGGTCCCTGCCGGCGTGGCGTACCGCAAGGACGGACACATTCACTTCCAGCCCAACACGGCACTGTTTTCCAATTTTGCCGACGTCGGACCGCCGGACTACGACGATTATTTCGACATGGTTCGGGAACTCGAAGGGCGCGGCTCAACGGGGCTGAACCGGATTTTGCTCTACGAAGGTTCGCGCGGATGCTGGTGGGGAGAAAAACATCATTGCACCTTCTGCGGCTTGAATGCGCAAGCCATGACCTTTCGCGCCAAGTCGTCCGCGCAAGTGGCCATGGAAATGGATCTGCTCTCCAGCCGTTACGACACCACGCGATTCCGGCTGGTTGATAACATCATTGATTTGCACTACATCAATAAGCTGTTCGGCCACTTTGCCGCCGGCCACTATGACCTCGACGTGTTCATGGAAACCAAGGCCAATCTGACCAAGCAACAGATTCAAACCCTGGCCCAGGGCGGGGTCAAGTGCATGCAGCCTGGCATTGAAAGTTTAAGTGCGGCGCAGCTCAAGGAAATGGATAAAGGCGTCAGCCCGCTCCAGAACATTCAATGTCTCAAGTGGAGCCGTTACTACAACCTGGATATCAACTGGAACATCCTGCTGGGATTCCCACGGGAAACCAATGAGGACTACCAACGCCAGATTGCCCTCATTCCCTCGCTCTTTCACCTGCAACCGCCGGAAAGCACGGGCAAACTGTGGCTGGAACGGTTCAGCCCGTATTTCATGCGGCCCGAAGAATACGGCGTGCGCATTACCGGCCCGGGAGCGGCTTACGAATACGTGTACGATGCGAGGAACGTGGACTTGAACGCCATTGCGTACGACTTTGAATACGAGATTGCGTGGAAGGTGGACCCGGCTCTCTATGAACAACTGACCGGGCTTGTTCAGGAATGGCGGGCGCGGTATGTGTCTCAAGACCGCCCGTTCCTGTTCTATGCCAAAGCCATGAGCTACGTCACCGTGTACGACGGCCGAACCGCGCACCCGACCAGCGAGCGCTTTGACTGGCCATGTTCGTTGATCATTGACTGTTGCAACGAGACCCCAAAAACGCTCGAACAAATCCGGCGCGCGGCAGCCGACCGTCCATCGGCTTCACCGTCTGCGATTTCCATTGACGCCGCGGTCTCGACCCTCGTGGCCAAACGCCTCATGGTTGAAGAAAAGGGGCGGTACTTCACCCTTGCGATCCCGGTCAACCCTCACCTGTAGGCCACCGTACCCCGTTTCGGCTCTTTCCCCGCCGGCGTGTCGGGGCTTCAAAACAGGACAAGGCTGCGTGCTTACGCGTTCCCAACCTCATTGGGCCCCTGCGTCAGCATGTCTGAAAACCGTTGCCGGGCAATGTCGGTGACCTGGCCCATAATTGCCGTCACTTCTTTCCATTCTTCAGGGGTCAGCTCTTCTTTCAGTGCGGGATTCAGCCCCCATTTGGCCGTGACGTGCCGACCCTCACGCTCAACGTGGACCGTCAGAATTTCGGTTTCAACGGGGCCTTTTGCCGGATCTGATGAGGTCGGTTTACGCTGCGGGGAATTGCCTGCCGCCATAGGTTCCTTTTCGACGCCGGATGGAGAAAGAGAGCGATAACGATTAAGATGACTGTGACGGTTTTTTACTTGGAGTGTCAAATTGACCGGCATGATTGGGCCTGGAAAGGCGCCAAAACCGCGGCGGGTGGTCCGAGTACTTGAAGGCAGTCTCAAAGCCGGAAACGCCGACAACGGGGGTTCCCGCGGGAAGGTCTTGTCTCAAGCCCTTCCCTCCGGTTAGAGTCAGGAAACAGGGATGTTCGTTCGCGAAAGAAGACGTGCCCGCTCGAAACATTCACACAGAGGCCACATCCAATGAGCATTGACTGGAAAAAAATTCTTCGATCTCTCAAAGACGAAGTCATCCACAAGCGGTGGGACATGCAGGAGCTGGCCAGGAATTTCTTTGAAGGCCTGTTTCTTGTGATCCCGGTCGCGGTCACCATCTACGTCGTCTTTCTGGTGTTCAATTTCATTGACGGCTGGCTGAATATTCCCGTTCCCGGCTTGGGATTCATCCTGACCATCGGCATGATTATTCTTGCCGGACGCTTTGCCTCAAATGTGTTTTTCCGCGGAGCCTTGGGCTCTCTGGAAAAAATCTTCACCCGCACGCCCTTTATCAAACTGGTTTACACGTCACTCAAAGATCTCATCGAAGCGTTTATGGGCGAAAAAAAGCGTTTCGACCAACCCGTCGTCGTCACGCTCATCGCAGGCGGCCATGCCGAAGCCATTGGGTTCGTCACGCGTCAGAGTCTGGACATGTTCGGGATGGACGATCGGGTTGCCGTGTACTTTCCACAATCCTACAACTTTGCCGGCAACCTGTTGATCGTTCCTCGAAGCCACATTCGTCCGCTTGAAGCCGAGAGCTCGGATGTCATGACCTTTATCGTTTCGGGCGGGATTTCGGGCGGAGTCTCGGGCGGGTCGGCCAACAAGCCTAACGGGGATCCTCCCGCACTTGACCTGGCTCCGGCGTTACCGTCCCCGTCAGAGTCTCAACAATCTCCTGAATAAGGCCCATGAAGGGCGCGCCCGTTCCGTCCGGTTCCGTGAAATCCGCACAATAACTGAACGATTATTCCATTTGCTGGAATAGATGATTCACAAACTGGTATACTCATTCTATGGATCCAAGGACACGTCGAAAACAGCAGGAGCAGGAAGCCCGGCGGCAAGAAATACTGGCGGCGGCGGAATGTCTTTTTTCCAAGAACGGATTTTTCAAAACCAGCATGGCCGATATCGCCGCCTCGTCTCAATTTGCCATGGGAACCCTGTATCGAGCGTTTGCAGGCAAAGAAGAGATGTATATTTCCATCGTTGAAGCCAAGTTGGAAGCATTGGCCCTGTTACTCGACCGGGAAATCGCTCAAGCCACAAACGCAGGCGAAAAGATCAAGGCGTTTATCAAGGTGAAACTCGATTACGCCGACCGGAATCGGGATTTTTTTCGCATTTACGTTTCCGAATGGAGCGGGTTTGAATGGACCATTAAAAGCGCGCTGGGCGAACGCGTCTGGAAGTTATACACGGCCCAGGTGTCGAGGGTCGCCGACCTAATCCGCCACGGCATTCGCCGCAAGGAATTTCGAAAAATAGATCCCGAAGACGGCGCGCTCGCTCTCCATGGCATGTTGAACTCCACCACCTATGTGTGGATTTTGCAGGAAAAGCCCACTGGGGCCCTGGTCGAAAAAAAGGATGGAATTTGTTCACTGTTCCTGAACGGGCTGGCCAGGGAACCCGTGGCGCACGTCGCCAGACGCGTTGTGTAACCCGATGGACAACCGGCACAACTGATGGTTGCGAGCAACGTTCACATGGTTTGTTGATGAGTCCAGGAATGCCGGTCATGCCGCCGTTACCACATACCTTTCGCACAGTCTGCCACCTCCTTCCCGTCTTCCTGTGCCTGGTCACAATCGCGGCATGCGGCGAACAGCAGACAGCGCCTCCTCCCCAGGGTCGCCCGCCGGCACCGGTGCGGGTGGCGCCGGTCATGAAGCAAGTCGTACAGGAAACCGTGACGCTGGTGGGGACCGTTGAACCATGGAAACGAAGCATCGTGGCCAGCGAGATAGAGGGGTTGGTCCAGGCCTTTCCGGCGAAAGAAGGCAAGCGGGTCACACGCGGGCAACGGTTGGCGCAATTGAGGACGGAAACGTTGCGGATTCAATTCGATGCCGCCTCGGCGTCACAGCGAGAAGCCAAAACACGCTATCAACAGGCCAAGCAGGACCTGATGCGCATCCAAGCCCTCTTTGCCAAAGAACTCGTCACGCAAAAAGAATTTGATGACGCCCAGGCCGAAGCAAGGGCGCTTCACGAACGCCTGTCTCAATTAGACGCTGAAATCCGGCGCGTCCGAGACCTGGTGAACAAATCCACAATCGTCGCCCCCTTTGACGGATGGATTACGCAGGAATTTACGGAGATCGGACAGTGGGTGGAAGAGGGGGGGGGAATTATCGAGATGGTTGACGTGGCTCGCGTACAGGTCGAGGTTCCTCTTCCGGAGCGCTACGTCCGTCACATTCAGCCCCGCGACCCGGTGCAAGCCACCTTCGACGGCCTCCCGGAGTTTGAGGCTCAAGGCCGGGTGTTCTCTCTTGTCGCCCAGGCCGACCGAATCTCAAGAACCTTTCCGGTCAACGTGGAGATCCCCAATCCATCATTGACGATTAAAAGCGGCATGGTGTCCCGCGTCACGCTCCAGGTGGGCCGGCCTCACGAAGGGCTTGTGATCCCCAAAGACGCCTTGGTACTCCGGGGAAGCCGGGAGTTTGTGTTTCTGGTGAAGGAAGACACGGTTGATCAGATTCCTGTGACCTCGGGCGTTCACCTGGACGACTTCATCGAAGTCACGGGCACGCTCAAGGCCGGCATGACCGTCGTGATGGAAGGCAATGAACGGCTGTTCCCCGGCCAACCCGTGCGCATTATAGACCTTCCCGCAAACCCTCAATGAACATGATTCAATTCGCCATCAGATACCCCGTCACCACGGCCGTCGGCGTGATCTTCGTGGTCCTCTTTGGACTTGTGTCGCTCATCACACTCCCCATCCAGCTCACGCCCGACGTCTCCAAACCCGAAATCACGGTTGAAACCCGATGGCAGGGCGCCAGTCCCAAAGAAGTGGAACGCGAGATCGTGGACAAACAGGAGGAGCAACTGAAAGGCGTTGAGGGGCTGGAGAAGATGTTTGGGGAAAGTTCGTACGACTCCGCCGAAATCATCCTTCGTTTTCCCGCCGGGACCAATATTGACACGAGTCTTCTTCACGTCTCCAACCGGTTGAATCAGGTCAAGGCATACCCGGACGAGGCCGACGAACCCGTCATCAGAAGCGCCGATACAACCAGCAGCGCCATGGCCTGGTTTATTTTCGAGTCGCTGGAGGGCAATCCCGTCGCAATCGACACCATGCGCGATTTTGCGGAAGACGTGATTCAGGCACGTTTCGAACGGATACCGGGAGTGGCGGCATCGGGCGTCTATGGCGGGCGCAAACGGGAACTGCGCGTACTCCTGGACCCCATGAAACTGGCCATGCGTTCCCTGACGATTCAGGAGCTGGCTCAAGCGCTCGACCGGGGAAATCGCGACTTCAGCGCGGGTGATTTTGACGAAGGCAAACGCTCGTACATCGTCAGAACCGTTGGAGAATACCAAAGCCCCGACGACGTGGGAAACGTCATTATTGCGAGGCGGAACGGGTTGCCGGTGTATGTGCGGGACGTCGCGACCGTCAGCGTCGCGTATCGGGACCCTGAACACGTCGTTCGGGAAATGGGACGCACGTCAATCGCCATCAATGCGATTCGAAAGACCGGGGCCAACGTCCTGGACGCGATGCAGAAACTCCGGGAAGCCGTTCGGGAATTAAACGAGGGGGTTCTGAAAAAACGGGGCTTCACGCTGTTTCAAGTTTACGATGAAACGGACTACGTGTACAGCTCCATAGACCTGGTGCAAAAAAACCTGGTGATCGGCAGCATCCTGGCCGTGACGATTCTGTTGCTGTTTCTGCGCACGGGCAGCACGACGCTCATGATCGGCCTGGCCATTCCCATCAGCATCATGGGCACCTTTATCGCCCTGTGGTTCCTGGACCGAAACGTGAACATTATCAGTCTCGCCGGCATGACGTTTGCCGCGGGCATGCTCGTGGACAATTCCATTGTCGTCCTGGAAAACATTTACCGCCATCGAGAGTCGGGCAAACCGCTGTTTCAAGCCGCCTATGACGGCACCACCGAGGTGTGGGGAGCGGTTCTGGCAAGCACCCTCACCACCATTGCCGTCTTTGTGCCCATTGCGTTTGTCGAAGAACAGGCCGGACAGCTTTTTCGGGACATCGCCATTGCCATCAGCGCCGGCGTGGGGTTGAGCCTCCTCGTGTCCATCACCGTTATTCCCTGTCTGTCCGCGCGAATGTTAAAAATCGGGAACCGTGAGCACCGTCCGGGCCGCGCCATGGCGGAGGGTGCCCATCGGGTCGCGAGCCGGGCATGGTTCAGCGCGGCCCGCGTGGGAGATTTTATTTATTGGATGTGCGGCAGCGTCCGCTGGCGCGCGGGTATCATCGTTGGATTAACCGCGTTGGCCGTCGGCACGACCTGGCTGTTGCTGCCGAAAGCCGAATATCTTCCCAACGGGAACCGCAATCTTATCTTCGGCATTGTCCTCCCTCCGCCGGGGTACAACACGGACAAGTTTGTGCATTTGGGAAAATCCATCGAGCGCGTGCTCACGCCCTATTGGGAAGCCCGGCCCCATTCCCCGGAGGAAGCCGCCCTGGACGGCCCCAGTATTCGCAACTTTTTTTATGTGGCACGCGGCCGTTCGCTGTTTATGGGCGCCCGCGCGAATGACGAAGACAGCGTTCACGAGTTGATCCCGGTGTTTCGCAAAGCCATGGCCGATATCCCCGGGATCATCGCCATCGTGACCCCAAGCAGTTTATTTCAAAGAGGGCTGGGCGAAGGACGGAACATTGATATTGAAATTACCGGACCCGAACTCGACAAGCTCATCGCGCTGGGCGGACGGGTTTTTGGAAGCGTTCGGGAAATCCTGCCGGGTGCACAGGTTCGGCCCAAGCCAAGTCTCGACCTGGGCAGTCCGGAAATACGGGTCAGCCTGAAACGGGAACGCGCGGCCGACGTACAAATGACCAATCAGGAACTGGGGTTTATCGTTGACGCATTGGTGGACGGAGCGAAAGCGAGCGACTACCAGTTTGAAGGGGACGAGATTGACCTCACCATTCGCGGCATTGATCGCTATGCCGACCACACGCAGGACCTGGCGAATCTTCCCCTCTATACTCGCGGCGGCCGCCTCTCCACGGTGGGTGACATTGCCGATATCACCCTCGTGGCTGGCCCCGAACAAATCAACCATATTGAACGCGAACGGGCCATTACCATCCAGGTAATTCCTCCCGATCACATACCGCTGGAAACGGCCATGGACTTGATTGACCGGAAGGTCCTGCGTCCGCTCAAGGAAGACGGGAACCTGAGCCGCCTGTATCATATTCGCCTGTCCGGCACGGCGGATGATCTCACCAAAACCTATGAAGCCCTCAAATACAATTTTCTCCTTGCCTTGCTCATTACCTATTTGTTAATGGCTGCCCTGTTTGAAAGTTTCCTGTATCCCTTTGTCATTATTTTCAGCGTGCCGTTAGCCTCGGCCGGCGGCATTCTCGGGTTGTTCGTCGTCAATCGCGCGATCACCTATCAACCGTTGGACGTCTTGAGCATGCTGGGGTTTATTATTCTGATCGGCGTGGTGGTCAACAATGCCATCCTGGTTGTTCATCAGGCCTTGAACTTTATGGACACCAACCGGCGGAACCGGCCGGAACACGATGCGCATGAAGGCACGGGCGGTATGCCGGCCCGTCAAGCCATCAGCGAATCCGTGCGGTCGCGCATCCGGCCCATCATGATGAGTATGCTGACCACCACCTTTGGACTCCTGCCCCTGGTGCTGGCCTCGGGAGCGGGGTCGGAATTATACCGAGGCATCGGCAGCGTCGTACTCGGCGGCCTCATGCTCTCGACCGTTTTCACGATCATTGTCGTGCCGGCATTATTCAGCCTCACGATGGACTGGAAACTCAAACACGCCAGGCGCGCGCCGGAGGCGGGCGTCATGACTCCGGAAATCCATCGGACGTGACGGAGAAGACGTGATGGGAACATTGGTGCATCGCGCGTTTTCAATGGTCTCGGTGACGACCACACGGCCGGCTCTCATGATCGTCGTGCTGGTTGCCGGACTTGTTTGGCTGGCGGGAACGGCTCACCCCTCCGAGGCTCCAGATGCCTCACCCGCCCTCCCGGCCCCGCCAGAACTTCGGTTAAGCATGCGTGACGCGATGCGGGCGGCCGTGGAACACAATCCCGCGGTCCTGCTCTTTCGCGAGCAAATCGGCCGGGCGGAAAGCCAGGCCGTCACGCAACGCGGAACGCTGTTGCCGAACGTGTCCGCCCGTGTCAGCGGCATGCGGCGCCGTTTTTTTCTCGGCTCATTCGGCGGCCGCCCGTCCGTTTCCAAGCCGCTGGATTTTTATGAAAGCCGCGTTGCGTTGACCCAGAATATTTTCAGCCTCAGCCTGATTCAAAAATGGCGTGCGGCGCGAACGAACGTCGAAGTGGCCGCCTTAAGCGCGGAAACCCAAAAACAGGACACCATGGCCATGGTCGCCTTGACGTACCTGGAAACCTTACGGGTCCAGAAAGCCGTCGCCGCCCGCCTGGCCGACGTGCAACTCAACGACGAGTTGCTGCGTCTCGCCATGGAGCGCAAGTCGGCGGGCATGGCCACCAGCCTGGACGTCACCCGTGCGCAGGTGCAGCTCGCACATGAAAAACAACGCCTGCTCATCGCCCGCAACGCGTATGACCGCGCGACACTCAACTTGATCCGCGCCATCGGCCTTTCCTTCGACGTGAAGCTCATGCTGACGGACACGCTCAAGCTGGTGGACATCACCCCGCAGACCGCCGCCGAAGCCTTACGCATCGCCAACGCCAATCGCGTCGAACTCAAAGTCCAAAAAACGCGCGAGCGGTTGGCCGCGCTCACGTTAAGCTCGGTGACGATGGAACGCGTGCCGTCTCTGACGGGCGGCGGAGACGTGGGCCTGATCGGCAATCAAATCTCCGACGCGTTAATCACCGACAACATCCAGGTCTTGCTGGCCATTCCCATTTTCGACGGAGGGCGGCGGGAAGGGCGCATTTCTGAAAATCGCAGCGCCGTTCGCCTGGAGGCCATCAAAACCCGTGACGTCGAATATCAAGTCGCCCTTGAAGTCCTGGACGCGCTGTTGACGCTGGAATCAACCCGGCAACAAGTCGGCGTGGCCCAAAAAGGACTGCGGTTGGCGTTGCAGGAACTCAATCTCGCCCGGCAGCGCTTCGAGGTTGGCGTGGCGACCAATATTGAAGTCACAGACGCCCAAACGTCGGTGGCGCAAGCCCGGGACAATCTCATTGACGCGCTGTTTCATTTCAATGCGTCCCGCGTGGATCTGGCGAGAGCCCAGGGCCGGCTGGCAGACCTCTAGCCGCAACGCCGGCAGCGTTGACAAAGCCTTGACGGATGGCGGCCCGCGCACTCGTCCGGTCTTTGGATTCTTGTTGGGACGAAACGCCGTTCTGACGGTGAGCGCGCGTTCTTCGGGACCCGCACCACCAGCATTGGAGCACACACGAAACCATGCCGCCAGACGAAACACACATTCAACACGACGTTCGGACCCAGGCCAACAAACGCCGCACCTTTGCCATTATCAGTCATCCCGACGCGGGCAAAACGACGGTCACGGAAAAATTTCTGCTCTATTCGGGGATGGTCCGCACCGCCGGAATGGTGGGAAGCCGAAAAAGCGCCAAAACGGCAACGTCCGACTGGATGGCCATGGAACAGGAGCGCGGAATCTCGATCACCACGTCGGCCATGCAATTTCAGTACAAACACGCCGTCATCAACCTGCTCGACACGCCTGGCCACGAGGATTTCTGCGAAGACACGTACCGGACGCTGACCGCCGCGGATAGCGCCATCATGGTCCTCGACGCCGCAAAAGGCGTTGAACCCCAAACGCGGAAATTATTCGAAGTGTGCCGGTTGCGGAACATTCCCGTCCTGACGCTGATCAACAAAATGGACCTGCCGGGACGGCCGCCGCTCGACCTCACGGCGGAGGTGGAAGACGTGCTTCGCATTCATGCCAGTCCTATCAATTGGCCCGTTGGCTCGGGGAAAGAATTCGTGGGAGTGGTGGATCGTTCCACGCGACGGGTTTCGCTGTTCAACAAAATGGCGGCGGCGGGCGCCGTGAAAGCCGGCCGCACGGAAACGTCGTTGGACAGCCCCGACGTCCGAACGCTGATCGGGGAAGAACGCTGGCGGGAAGTCAACCATGACCTGGAACTGCTGGCCGTGGCCGGCAATCCCTATTCGCGGGACGCCTTTCTCAAAGGCGGCGTCACGCCCGTGTTTTTTGCCTCCGCGCTCACGAACTTCGGCATTGAAAATTTCTTTGACGCCTTTGTGGAGATGGCGCCCGCCGCCATGCCGCGGACGGCCGATCAGCCCGACGGGACCGAAATCGTCGTGGACCCGGTCACACGGCCGTTCAGCGCGCACATCTTTAAAATCCAGGCCAACATGAATCCCCGCCATCGCGACAGCACGGCCTTCCTCCGAGTCTGCTCCGGACGATTTGAACGCGACATGGTCGTCAAACATCACCGCCTCGGCCACGACGTCCGCCTGTCCCGTCCGCACCGGCTCATCGCCAAAGGCCGCGACACCGTGGACAGGGCGTATCCCGGCGACATTGTCGGCGTCATTGACCCGGGACAGTTTGCCATCGGCGATACCATTTCGCTCGGCGAGGGGTTCAATTACAAACGGCTTCCTCAATTTCAACCGGAGGTCTTTGCCAGGATTCATCCCACCGACGTGGGCAAACGCAAAGCGTTCGACAAAGCCCTGGAGCAAATGACCGCCGAAGGCACGGTGCAGATTCTGCGGAGTCTCGATGATCTGGAATTCATCGTCGCAGCCGTGGGCCGCCTCCAATTCGACGTACTGCAGTTTCGCCTGCGCCATGAATACCGCGTGGAGACGCGACTGGAGCCGCTTCCCTATGAATGCAGCGCGTGGCTGGTCGGCGACCTCAACACCTTTCGCGCCCCGAGCGACGCCATCATCGTCAACGACCAGCGGGGCCGCCCCGTGGTGCTCTTCCGCTCTCCGTGGTCGAAAAACTTCACCAGGGAACGGCACCCCGACCATGATCTGCTGGATATGAGGTAACCCGCATGGCTCCCGGTCCATGCGAACCCCACGACGGGATCCGGTCATCCGTGATCAGACACTCAACAACAATCGTGCCGGGCGCAATCGTGAACCAGGAGGTGAAGAGATGGACGTGCAAGTCTATGGATGCAATCACATCGTCATTGAAGTTGACGACGCCAAAAAAGCCGTGGAGTTTTATTCAGACGTGTTTAACCTGGAAATGCTCCGAGGCGGCGAGGGAGCCGCCTGGTGCAAACTGGGGGAGCATCAATTTCTGGCCATTTTTGAGGTGGACACCCTGCAACCCGACCGCACGAAACACTTTGGCCTGATGGTTCGAGACGAAGCGCAGATCAACACTGTGCGGGACAAACTCATCAACAAATACGGCCTGACGCCGGACCCAAATTTTCGCTGCGACTTCCGCGACCCCTGGGGCAACCGCATCCAGGTCGGCGACTTGAGCGACGAGTCGCTGGTGTGGCTGCTGCCGTATCGGGAAGTGCAGAAAACGGGGATTCGGTTTGCAGAGTGACGGCGGATGGCGGAGCGCACTGTCTGGATGATCATTTTCTTTCACACGTTGCATGCAATCCCCTCGTCATATTGAGCAGTTAGAAAGACCCGCCATGTTCATAACACCGTTGAAACGCTTCTCATAGTCCATACAAGAAAGGCCTTATGCACTTAAACCGGCCGGGTGATACACGATCAAACAACTCCGAGTTTCTGCCTGGATTGCCCAGAGAATGCTTGTGCAGAAACGCCGTATAGGTCCCAACACCAAAACCCGGACACGCAGCCTTGAAGTTATCTATTGAAAATGGCTCAGCGAGAAGACCTGATTTCACCGCCCTCACAATGGCTGTATAGACTCTGTGGACCACGGCATTCACGAAATAAGTTAAACGGTTAACAAGTTTAACGTACCTGTAGAGTCCGCCAGACACGCTAAACAGAACGGCTGGTTGAGCGGAAAAAGGATAGCACTTCGTCATGAGCCATTTTTGCTTCTGGCGAATGTACCATTGAAGCTGTTGGCGTCAAGCTACATGCAACATAGCTCATCCAAACCCAGTTCACCACGGAAAGTACGATACCTGGCCAAAACCCATTGATGACGTTGATAACACCGAGTCCAATTCCAGCAAATTGGTTAGTGGCCGCACTGGCACTAGCATCACGTGATCCAAACGGCATGGCGAAGTAGTGGCCGTATTGCTGGAGCATCGCATTAGCGGCGAGAGATAATTCCTGAACATGGACGAAGCGATACCGCTGCTTACAGGCCCGCAATGCCAAGCTAAAATAGAGATTTACGACACCGATAAGCAACCATCCCCATACCGGATAAGACATGATCGCAAGCAGGCATGCCCCAAGTGCGAATAAAATCGTGACAATCTGTAACACTGTTTCAATTCCGAGAATTATTATTTCTTAAACAACCCCTTCAACAATTTCTTCCCGGCCTCTTCCACCGATTTCCCCAGGTCGGTTGCGGATTTGCCGAGTTGCTTGAGATCTTTGGGGATCAATTCCCCCGATTTCGTGACGGCCTTGAGAATGGCGGCGTACATCGCGTCGAAAATCCGGGCCGCGGATTCGCGGATACCGCCCGACGATTTGCCGATATCGTGCAATTCCAGGTCGGGCAACGGCAATTGCATGACGTTGCTCTTGCCTCCGAAAAGGCTCACGTTGATTCCCGCGTCTTTCACGGTCACGGTTTTAATGTGAACGTTTTTCCCCGATTCCCCGCGTTCCTCATGGCCCTCTTCGTCATGCTCCTCATCCGAACCCGAGCGGACGTTGCGTTTGACGTTGCTCTGAATGGCGCTCAGGTTGTTGCCTAGTCGTAACCGTTCAAAAGTAATGCTCGGCCCCGCAATCAGCACCTCTTCGACCACGACGGTATCGGACAACAGCGATTTCCAGTTGACTCGCACCTGAACGTTCGGGAAGGAAAAGGCGTGGGCGGTCTCATAGCCTTCGGGGTTTTGGATGACAAGCTGTTTCAAATTCGCCTGAACGAGCGACCCGCCGGACGGCAGCGAAATGTCAACGTCCTCCACCGTCACCGGCACGCCCAGCACACGGGACCCCATCTTCTCCACGCCGGCTTTGACCAGGGCATTCACCGACAGGCCGATCATCACGACCGCGATGATTCCCAGGACTCCAACCAGCACCAGCACTTTCAGCAAAACCTTCATGGCGGTATTCCCTTTCATGTTGAACCTCCCGCTACAGCTCGCGTCGGCCTTCAATGGATTTGGTCAGCGTTACGTCGTCGGCATATTCGATATCCATCCCGACGGGAATGCCATACGCAATGCGTGAGACCTTGACACCGTGTGGTTTCAACAGTTTCGTGAGATAAATGGCCGTGGCCTCGCCTTCAATGGTGGGATTCGTCGCGACGATGACCTCCTCAACACCGCCCTCCCTGACGCGCAGTTCCAGCTCCTTCGCGCGAATGTCGGACGGACCCACGCCGTCCAACGGCGACAGCGAACCCATCAGGACGTGATACAGGCCTTTGTAGCCGCGACTCTGATCAATGGCATGCAAGGTACTCGGTTCCTCCACGACCAGAATTTTTGTGCGATCCCGTTTCGGGTCCTGGCACACGTCGCACAACTCGCTTTCCGCAATGTTGCGGCATTGCTCGCAAAACGTCACAAAGTCTTTGACGTCCCGAATCGCATCGGCCAGACGCACAGCGTCTTCCCTGTTCGCCTTCATAATATGAAACGCGAGGCGCTGCGAGGTCTTTTGCCCGATACCGGGCAACCGAACAAATTCTTTCGCCAACCGGGCCAGTAAGCCCTGCTGCTGTTGCACACTCATAATGCTTCCGTCACGAGTTCACCTGTGCGAGGAGGCTCGCGTCCGGGTGCGCGACTGAAGGTTCGACGCCCCGTCACAAGACCCCGGGGATGCCCAGCCCTCCGGTCAGCCCTTTCACCTCTTCGGCCATGACGCCTTTGGCTTTGCGCAACGCTTCGTTGGTGGCGGCGACCAGGAGATCCTGCAGCATTTCCGTGTCCTCCGACTTCAGGACTTCCGGATCAATCTCTACTTTGGCAATCTGCATGCCTCCGGTGGCCGTCACCATGACCATGCCGCCCCCGGCCGACGCCTGGACGGTTTTCGCGGCCGCTTCTTCCTGAAGTTTCCCCAACTTCGCCTGCATGGCCTGGGCCTGCTTCAACAAATTCCCCATATTGGCAAAGGGATTCTCGGACATGCTTACCCCTCCTTCTTGTCTATCACTCGACTCGCCTTCACCACTTTTCCCCCAAACAAATCCATCGCCTGTTTCACCATGGGATTCGCCCGGACCTCTTCCAGTAAGGCTTCGTCGTCCTGTTCCCGCTGTTTCGTGCGCATCTGCTTGATGGTGACCCGGTCTTCTCCCTGTGCTTCGGTTAACTCGACCACACGCAGCCGAATCGTCGCCCCGGTGACCTCCCGACACACCTTTGCAATCAGCGCGCGGTTCTCTTCTTTCTGGATTCGTGAACAGGCCACCGACGCGGCTTTGGCAAATCCGACGATGACCTGGCTGTCTTCAATTTTCACCAGCGCCCCCATTTCCAAAAACGTGCCGATGTTGGGATGCCTCTCAACCATGGCTTCCACCACTCGCCCCCAATCTTCCCGCCGAAGCGCCTGGCCGCTCGCCGGAGCCGGAGAACGTTCCGTGGATGGCTGCCCCTGCGTGGCGGAGGCGGCGGGTATCGGTTTCGCCTTGACATCGGGCCGTGCCGGCGGAGGAGCGCCCGCCACGTTTTTGGGCCGCAAGGGAGCTCCCTGAACCGGAGGAGAGGCAGCGGCTTGCGGACCCGGCCGGCCGGCCGATGGCGGTCCTGGCGGTCCGTCCCGCCGGGCCGGCGGACTTGACGGCACCCGTGACGCCCCGCCCGCCGGCGCGCCTTTCTCAACCGGCGTTGTTGAAACGCGCGGTTGAGACCCAGCCGGCGCAGCGGCCGACGGAGCGCCCTTGACGCCGGGTTGAAACAACCGCGCCGCGCGAACCGCCGCCACTTCAAAAATAAAACGGGGACGCGACGTTCCCCGAAGACGATCTTCGGTTTGGGAAAAAAGCTGAAATACATCCTGCAACTGCTCGACCGAAAACGAGTTGGCTTCCGCCAGCAGTTGTTCCACCTCTTCCACGGGCAAATCCATCAACCCCTGCGCCTGCTCAAGACCGGGCACCACCGCCGCAATCATCAGGTGGCGCATGCGCTCCACCACCGCCCCGCAATACGCCCGCAGGTCGTAGCCATGAACCATCGCCTCTCCGACAAGTTCCACGGCCGCGGCCGGATTCTGTTTCACCACCGTGTCAACCAGGCGGCCCACCAGTTCGTCGGGGACGGCCCCGAGCATGTCGTCCACGTCGTGATCGGCAATGGTCGTGCCCCCAAACGCCACGGCCTGATCCAGCAAACTCAACGCGTCGCGCAGGCTGCCTTCACTCGCTTTGGCAATCGCGCCCAGGCTTCGCTCCCCGATGGTGACGTCAAGCTGTTGCGTGACCACCTGAAGCCGGGCGATGATTTCCAGCCGGGGAATGCGCCGAAAGGTGAAATGCTGGCATCGAGACGTGATGGTGGCCGGAATTTTATGGGCCTCGGTCGTCGCAAAAACAAACACCGCGTGCGGCGGCGGCTCTTCCAGCGTTTTCAACAGCGCGTTAAACGCCGAATTGGAGAGCATATGCACTTCGTCAATGATATAGATCCGGTACGTGCCCCGGAAGGGCGAGAACTTGACGTTCTCGCGAAGCTCCCGAACGTCGTCCACGCCGGTATTGGAAGCCCCGTCAATCTCAATGACGTCAACCGAATTGCCATGCGTAATTTCCAGACAACTCCCGCACTGACCGCATGGTTCCGCGGTCGGGCCGGTTTCGCAATTCAACGCCTTGGCCAGAATGCGGGCGGCCGTGGTTTTGCCCACTCCGCGCATGCCGGAAAAGAGATACGCATGAGCCACTTGCTTCCGAAGGATGGCGTTCCGAAGCGTCTGCACCACATGGCCCTGCCCGATCAACTCCTCAAACGCGCCCGGCCGAAATTTTCTGGCGGAAACCTGGTAGTCCATCACGATTCCTTCACAGGGCTAGGCCGCTTTTTGTGCTTAAGAACGCTCCTGGCAATGAAGATTTACGAACTCCAGGCGTCCACAAAAAGCTCGGCCTGTTTCAGGATATTTTCCGTTGCCAGTTTTTGCTTGTCCGGCGGATAGCCAAATTGGCGCAACACTCTTTTGATAATAACGCGGAGCTTTGCTTGTACGCTTTCTTTGATCGTCCAGTCAATCGCCGTATTGGCCCTGACCTTTTCAACCAGAATACGGGCAAGCTCCCGCAACGTCTCATCGGCCATCACTTCTTTCGCGCTTTCGTTGCTCGCCAGCGCGTCATAAAAAGCAACTTCGTCTTCCGTTAATCCCAGATCGTTCCCGCGCCCGTCAGACGCTTTGATTTCTTTTGCAAGATTGATCAATTCCTCAATCACCTGCGCCGCCGTCAGCAGCTTGTTTTGATATTTTTTAATCGCGGCGTCCAGCATTTCCGAGAGCTTTTTGCTTTGAATGAAATTCCTTGTTGTGCGTGTTTTGATTTCGTCATCCAAAATTTTCCTCAAAAGCTCCAGGGCAAGATTTTTCCGCTTCATCCCCCGTATTTCTTCCAGGAATTCATTGGAAAGAATAGAGATGTCCGGCTTCTTGATTCCGGCCGCGTCAAAAATATCAATAACGCCGTCAACTACAACGGCTTTATCAACGATTTGTCGTATGGCCGTTTCAATGTCGGCATCACCTTTTCCGCTTCCCGTCGGTTCAAATTTGGTTAAACGGGCTTTCACCGCCTGGAACAATCCCACTTCATCTTTTATGTCCATGGCGGGCAGCGAGGGCACGGAAAGCGCGAACGTCCTGGAAAGCAATCCCACCTGTTTTGTAAATCTGTTTTTCCCGTCTTCCAGGCTCAAAATGTGTTCCTGCGCTTCCAGAATAACCGTCATTTTTTCCTTTGTGTCCGCGGAGAAATACCGCTTATAGTCAAATCCATTAAACATCTGCGCAACGATTTCGTACTTTTCCATCATGGCCGCAATCGCGTCCGATTGCTCAAGCGCGGGCGCGCCCTTCCCGCCGCTTCCCGTATAACTGGCAAGCGCCTTCTTCAAATCCGAAGCAATGCCGATATAGTCCACAATCAGCCCGCCGGGTTTGTCTTTATACACCCTGTTCACACGGGCGATGGCCTGCATGAGATTATGGCCACGCATGGGTTTGTCAACGTACATGGTATGCAAACACGGCGCGTCAAACCCGGTCAGCCACATATCCCGCACAATGACAAACTTCAAAGGATCGCCGGGGTCTTTGAGCCTGTTGCCGATCTCTTTTCGTTCCTGCCTGGTGGTATTGTGCAACTGCCAATTGCCGGGATCGCTCGCACTGGAAGTCATAATCACTTTAACCGCGCCTTTCTTCTTATCAATATCATGCCATGCAGGGCGGAGTGTGATAATTTCGTCGTACAATTCAACGGCAATCCGGCGGCTCATGGCCACAATCATGCCTTTGCCTTCAAAGGCTTCCTGTCGCGCCTCAAAATGGCTGATAATATCCCGCGCAACAACGTTCAGGCGGTCTTTATGTCCGACAATCGCCTCTAATTGCGTCCATTTCGCCTTGGCTTTTTCCATGGCCGTTGATTCTTCGTTTTCGGTAATCTGCTCAACCTCTGCGTCCAGCCTGGCTTTTTCTTCCGCTTGCAAATGGACCTTGGCAAGGCGGGATTCGTAATAAATACGAACCGTCGCCCCGTCCGCAACGGCCTGCTCAATATCATAAACGTCAATATAATTTCCAAAGACCGCGGGCGTTGAAGCATCTTCCTTTTCAATCGGCGTACCGGTAAAACCGACAAAAGAAGCATTCGGCAACGCATCCCGCAGATATTTGGCAAAGCCGTATTTCGTGAACGCCTCGCCGTCTTTCATCATGGTTTTCGCGCCAAAACCGTACTGACTGCGGTGCGCTTCATCGGCAATCACGACGATATTGCGTCTTTCCGAAAGCAAGTCAAAACTCTCGCCGGCGTCCTCCGGCGAGAATTTCTGAATCGTGGTAAACACGATGCCGCCGCCCGCCGTTTTCAAAAGCTGCTTCAAATGCGCGCGCCTGTTCGCCTGCACCGGCTCCTGCCGCAACAACTGCTTGCTGCCCGCGAAGATATCAAACAACTGGCCGTCCAGATCGTTGCGATCCGTCAGCACAACAAGCGTGGGATTTTCCATACGCGGGTCCACGATGAGCTTTCCCGCGTAAAACACCATGGAAAGAGACTTGCCGCTCCCCTGCGTATGCCACACCACACCGGCGCGACGGTCGCCCGGCGACTGGTCGTCCGTTGTCGGCAACCCATAGGAACCGGGAGGCTCGTCGGCAATCTCCGGCAGTTTTGCCAGCGCGCGAATGGTTGAAGCGATCGCCCGATTGACGGCATGATACTGATGATAAGCGGCGATTTTCTTGATAGTCTCAACGCTTGTCAGACCCGTCTTCAGATCTTCTTTTTTGGCTTTCTCAAAAACCGTAAAGTGCCGGACAAGATCAAGGAGCACGTCGGGGCGGAGCATCCCCTTGATAAGAGTTTCTATTTGGGGAGTGGTGCTTTTGTCTTCCTTCGTTCCGTCAACGGTTTTCCATGCGACAAACCGCGACCAGTCTGCCGTCAGTGACCCCGCTTTGGCATCCATGCCGTCCGACGCCACCAGCACGCCGTTGTAACAAAACAAACCCGCAATGGCCTGTTTGTAGTTTTGTAATTGGGTAAACGCCTTTTTGACCGTGGCAGTTTCGTCTGTCGGATTTTTCAATTCAATCACCACCAACGGCAGGCCGTTCACAAAAAGCGCAACATCAGGCCGTTTGGTGACTCCGTTTTCAACAACCGTGAACTGATTGCAAACCAGCAGATCGTTATTCAAAGGATTGTCAAAATCAATTAGCCAAACTCTATCACCGACGGTATCGCCGTGTTTCTGATATTCCACGCCCACGCCGTCTGTCAGCATTCGGTGGAAGGCTTCGTTGTCTTCAATCAGGGTCTGGTGGGGTAAATTCAGGACTTCCCGGAATGCCTGTTCTCTTGCGGCTTTTGGGATTTTGGGATTGAGTTTGTCAATGGCGGTTTTGAGGCGGCCGTGCAAAAAGACCTCTACAGGATCCCCCCGTTCAAGCGCTTGTTCATCGGGCGACAGATAATCGTATCCCTGCTGTTCCAGCAGTTCCACGGCAAATTTTTCAACATCGGATTCGTAGAGAGCAGACATACATTCTCGCCGGCGGGGAAATGGCTTTGTCCATTATAAAAGGATGGCTTGTTCCGATATGTGCCTGGCGCCTCTTTGTTTATGCCGCACGATGCCGGTATCCGTCGCCAATTTTCCATATTTCCCGCTCCCGAAATGCCGGGACCGTCTGGCGGCGGGCGGCGTTGGTGATCGCAGACGCGGAAAGGCGATGCCGCTTGATATACTCCGACAACCGCATCACGCGCTCGCCGCGTAAATACGTGACGCGCTTGTGCAACGATTCCAGCAATGCCAACGCGATAATTTTTTCCATTCCCCTTGTATTGTTTCGGTCGTGGTAATCGCGAAACGCGCGATAATAGGTTTGCTTGTCCTTGTTGCGAATGATAATGCGCGGAAAATCCAGCGCCAGCAACTGAAAGTTAATCAGCACGCGCCCGATACGGCCATTGCCGTCACAAAATGGATGGATGGTTTCAAAATCCAAATGAAACCCGGCGATCTTATCCAAAAAATACCGATCCAAATCGTTGTGATACGCGAACAGGGCTTCGTCAATCATCCGCCCGACATGCTCCGGGGCAGGGGCGACGTGCGTACCAACCCGCACAAACTCGCCCGCCTGCCGAAACCGCCCCGCAATCACATCATCAATATTGCCCAGCAACATGTTGTGCAGCAGCAGGATAAGGTCCGCATTCAGCGGCCCGCTTTTCACCTTCGCACGCTTGTACGCCATCACCCGCGCCAGATTCTTCGCCTCAAACACCTCCCGCACCGACACATTGCGCGACAAGGCCATCTCCAACAGGATTTTTTCCGTCTCTTTCAGCGTCAGCGTGGAATTCTCAATGGCATTGGAGTTATAAACATTTTCCGGCGTCTCCGCCTCGTCAATCATGGCTAACAACGATTCCTTGCCGGACTTCAAGGCGATATACGCCTCCCGAAGTTCGGCGATTCTCTTACGAATGGGTTGCGGGGTTGCCATAGCGTGAATATATGAAATTCACGTCAAAATGGCAATAATTCGTGAATTTTATAATAAAAATGATAAATTCACGAAGATTTAGCGATTTTCGGCAGTTCTACGGCAAACTTCTCAATATCGGATTCATGGATGGCGTTCATAATGTGTCACCTGCTTTCGCAGATTGCCGAGTAACTTTTATAAAAATAGAAATAATTTGAAAAACGTAAATTAGATTTAAAGCCACGACTCCCCACAAAATATAATTAAGATAATGTACAAAAATTTCTTTACAGTTTTCCATTAGAACATATAAAAAAAGTAAATAGACTATAGAGCCCAAAATAAAATAAGTTGCGAATTTGAATACTTCTAACAGGTTGTCTAATAACGTCTTTCGGTTGTCATTTCTATCTTGTATTTTGTAGAGCCTTGAAAGATACTTGGAGGTAGTGAACACCGCAAAACTTGTAATACAAAAACCAAAAAATATAGACAGGACTTTAACCAAAGTTAGAATCAACTCTCCTGAAACATGAAGATTAGTTGCCCATTGTAGAAGACAAGATCCCACGAGCACCGCGCTGATAATGGCAACCTTTTTCATTGAATTTTTGCTATCAAAGCATTAAAGATTTCATCTTTGTTAAACAACCCATCCTCGCCACGGCATGCCGTTATCTCGATTTTGTCTATAATGCCTTCTGCATTAAATATTCTTTCAAATTTCTCATCGTAACGTCCCGATATCTCCAATTTTTCAAGCGCAAGGCTATTCTGCTGGCTAAACAGTCCGATTATTTTTTGTTTCGCCCTTTCTGGAAATGTATTTTCCTCAAAAAATACCCTTAGTTGCATACGTTTAATGCCTACCCCGTAATTATGAATGTCGCTATTCAATTCCTCGCCGAGTATTCCTTCCCTTGAAAATAAATCAGGAGCGGCAGAGAGATAAATGCTATTGAGGCTTTTTACTTCATTCACAAATTGATCTCGGTCAATGATGTTTTTAACTATGACTTTTTTTTGAATTTTTTCACTCAACCACTTTTCTATCATGCCCTTTTTCCTAAAATCAGAGATAAAAATTCTCTGTTGAGGTTGTTCAATCAGAAAGAAGCTTTGGGATTTTCTCTCTATTTGATATCTCTCTCTTGGATTTTCTTCGTCTATTCTTGTTTGGGTATTAAAAACCACTGACGGCCTAGGGAGATCCTCTCCCTCCTCAAAATATAATGAGATAGACTGTCCCACAAAAGTATTTTTTTGAACAACCCTATCACGATGGATTCCATCATCACCTTCAAATGGAGCATTTTCCTCATCTGCAATGGAAGAAAAATCATCTAAGGTGAAATCGCTATCTTCAACTTTCAGTCTTGCTACTGAAAAATGTTTTTCAGCCATAATGGATTTTTACCTTTATGTCGCCACTCATGAATTTTGGCAATAGAGTATCGCGCAGAACTTCAAGCGCGTGGATGAGTTTAAAGTTTAGTATCATTTTTTCAAAGTTTGGTGCCATTGTTTCATTCATTATTTCTATTTTTTCTTTTGGGGGAACCAAGGTCATCGAATTTGAAAGATCACTTCTTTTAATATGCCCCATTGTGGTTGCTTTGCTGTCAGCTATCTGAATAAACCTGTCTATATGATGTTTTGTCCAAAAGTAAACGTACCACTTTGGATATTGAGTTGAACTGACTTTGAAAAGATGTTGGTTCAATACGCAGTTGGAGCCACTCCAAAGTTTGACCATTAAACTCCCCGACCAAGAGAATATGATATCTCCGCGTTCAACTACATACTTTTCTGCCACTTCCGATGTTGCCCAATCCGAATTTTCACTAATACCAGATCCTAATTCCTTAATCTTCAAAACCGGTAATTTTTCTGTTTCGTTTTTTGGGGGGTATTTTTGGCAGGCAAGGCCATTTAGATAGTTTGCTATCTGGTCTAATGGTTTTTTCTCCCATTTTTTATTTTTCTCTTCCACAAACCACTGCCGAAACAATGTCTGCGCCATGTCTTCAAGTGTTTTGTTTTGGCGGTGGAGCAGGTCTATTTTGTCGTCAAGGGATGATAGCACTTCGGCGATGGCTTTTTGTGCGGGGAGCGGAGGAAGTAAAATGTTTATCTGGTCAAATGTACTAATTGTAATAGTTTCAAACACTGTGCCGTATGAAAATTGCTTAAGGTATTTAATCTTTTCTTTGAGTACATAAAAAAGAAAAGTATTGTTAATGAGTCTCGGATTTGCTCTTAATCCATAGCTGGTTTGGCTAAAAGCCATAGGTGTTTTAAGTTGTGCTAACGCTCCTACAGTACCTCTCGCAGATATGATTACATCGCCTTTCCTTAATAATTTTGTTGCACTATTTTCTAACCCCAGTTCGGTTATAGATTTGCTACTGTTATTAACCCAGCGATTAGTTTTTGTAAAATCAGGTGGACTTAACCAAGGAATATCTCCGTCCCAGTATTCAGGAGTATTTGTTTTAGGAGTGCCTCCGCTGATGATATTTACCACTTCGCCTAATTTTTCTTCTCTCCAATTTTTAAATTCTGATTTTTCCTGTAATACCACATATTTTTTCTTGATATTTTCTTTGAAGTTGTCAGGAATTCTCTCCCAATCCATTACATCAACCGAAACCAGTAAATTGCTTTCTTCTAATGCCTCTTTCAATTCGCCAAGCTCTCTTGAGCTGCAACCGAAAACGGTCAAATCCAGGTCGGATCTTTCGTCGGCCTTCCATGTTACGCGGGAGCCGTAAGCCCAAACCGTTTTATCGGGGATATGGCGCTTGATGATTTTTTCAAGCAATCCGAGTTGGTCCCTGTCTAAATCTATGAGGTGTTCTTTGATCATTGCTCTTCGCGTAGCTTTTGGTATATTTCGGAAACATCCGCAATGAAATCTTCTATAATTTCGAGCGTTTTTTGAGCTTCTTCCTCGCTATAATCATGCGCGGAATTATTTCGTATTGCTCTGTAATGATTCAGTTGTTTTTGCGTGTCCTCATTGATAACTTCGTTTTCTTTTGCTTTGCGAAAAATTCCTATCGCAAAATCCTTTACGTTTGGTATTCCCAGCTGTTCTTCCATGAACTTTTTTAAATGTTTCACTAAAGCGTCATAGCAGATGTCAAACCGTTTTATGACAGACTCCTTAATTCCTTCTTTTATATTCCCTGACAGGGTTTCCTCGTTTGATTTGAAGAACTCATACTGTTCTTTTAGTCTCTCAAGAGACTTTTTCAGTTTTTCATAATCAACTTTTTTCATTTGTCTCCCTCCAATGTCACTTTTCCCAAATTCTCCAAAATCCTTTTATTCAACTGCTGTTCTTCCTCAATTTGCGCTTCAAGCTCCGCTTTCAATTCCACAAACCGCTCTGCAAAATCAAAATCATCTTCTGTGTCCGCCAGTCCCACGTAGCGACCCGGGCTTAGCACGTAGTCCAGCCTTTTAACTTTTTCAATCGGCACGGAAGCGCAAAAGGCCGGAATGTCTTTGTATGTCCCGCCTTTCTTTCTCCACTTGTGATAGGTGCCGGCAACTTGGGCGACGTCTTTGTCTGCAAAGTCCCGCGTGCGACGGTTGATTAAATATCCCAGATCGCTGGCGTCAATAAACAGAATTTCGCCGGCCCGGTTTCTGTCGCCGTTCAGGCCGTGACGCTTGTTGGAGATAAACCACAAACACGCCGGAATCTGTGTATTCAGAAACAGTTTGGCGGGGAGATTGACGATACAATCTATCAGGCCCGCTTCGACAAGATTCTTGCGGATGACGTCTTCGTTTGACGACTTGGACGTGAGCGAGCCTTTGGACAGCACAAACCCGGCAACGCCTTTGGGCGACAGGTGATACACAAAGTGCTGAACCCAGGCGAAATTGGCATTGCCCGGCGGCGGCATGCCGTGTTGCCATCTGCCGTCGTTTTGAAGTAATGCGCCGCTCCAATCGCTGTCGTTGAACGGCGGATTGGCAAGAATAAAGTCCGCCTTCAGGTCCGGGTGCGCGTCTTTCAAAAAAGAGCCTTCGTTGTTCCATCTGACTTGCGAGCCGTCAATGCCGCGAATGGCAAGATTCATGCGAGCGAGGCGGTAGGTTGTTTGGTTGCTTTCCTGTCCGTAAATGGAAATATCGTCAAGGCGGCCCCGGTGTTCCTGTATAAACTTTTCACTCATCACAAACATGCCGCCGCTGCCGCAACAGGGGTCATAGACACGCCCTTTGTACGGCTCGATCATTTCCACCAACAGCTTCACGATTGATTTCGGCGTGTAGAACTGCCCGCCTTTCTTGCCTTCCGCCAAGGCAAACTCGCCCAGGAAATACTCGTACACCTTTCCGAGAATGTCTTTTGCCTTTGCCGCTTCATCGCCAAGCGCGATATTTCCGATCAGGTCAATCAGTCCGCCAAGCGAGGACTTGTCAAGATTTGGCCTGGCGTACACTTTCGGCAAGATACCCTTCAGCGCGGCATTGTCTTTTTCAATCGCCTCCATCGCCTCATCCACGGTCTTGCCGACCGTGGGAAGTTTTGCGTGTGAGCGAAGCCAGGACCACCGCGCGTCTTTCGGCACCCAAAACACATTTTCCGCTTTGTATTCGTCCTGGTCTTCCGGGTCCGCGTCTTTGTATTTTCCTTTGCCCGCCTTGAACCTGGCATGAAGCTCCTCAAACGAATCGGAAATATATTTGAGAAATATCAAACCAAGCACGATGTGTTTGTATTCAGCCGCGTCAATGTTCTTGCGCAACTTGTCCGCCGCCTTGAACAATTGCGTTTCAAATTTTTCCGACGTTGTGGAATTGTTGTTTGGCATCGTTATCTCATTGAATCATCGGGCCGGGGCGCCATACACCGTGGCAGGCTCTTACAATTTCGCAAAAGGCGTCAATATGGCGGAGAGGGTGGGATTCGAACCCACGGTGCCGTTGCCGGCACACGTGCTTTCCAAGCACGCCGAATCGGCCACTCTCGCACCTCTCCGATTTGAATCTGTCAGGGGCGGTCATCTTACCATGGGGCCTTGTGAGCGACAAGACGATGCCATGCTTGTGCGGGGGGCTTGTGACGCAACCATCGCGGACGTTCTTCGGCGGTTTCAGCAGGCTCCGGCTTTTCAGCGACCGGCGGACTTGTTGAGAAAGGCCCGTTGTCGCCGGGACGATCCGGCCAACGCCTGATAGAGGTGGCCGCGAAACAGCATCATGAGCACCGTGCCGAACGGCGTCAGCAGCAGCACCAGGATGGTCGCCGCATCGGACGATACTCCCAGATACTGGAACCATTGATTCAAGACGGCAAAGGGCACCCAGACGAGTTGCAAGAAATCCAGCCCTGGCAGCCGTCCGCTTTGGCTGGAGATGGAAAGAAAAAAGGACGTGCCCCAGGGCGCGAAAATTACGGCAAGCGGCAAAAACCATTCAATCCAGTTTTCCATGACAAATTCGTAGCTGTCTTTGAGGGTCTCAAGCGAGGCCCCGGTTCGTCCCTGATAAATCAGTTCGGGAACGGGGTTGAGCAGAATAAACAGCAGCAGAAAGACGGCGGATTCTATAACCGGCCCGTAGGGGTTGGCTTGCATGCCTAACGCAAGTATTTGCAAGGGCACCCAGACGATAAAGCCAATGGTGATCACGTCCCGGAAATAACGCCCCGCGACGCTCCACAGGTCTTTCCAGACCATTCGCCGGGCGCTCAAGACGGCCAGTTCGAGCAACCCCAGAAACGCCCCGACCACAAAGGCGTTCGCCGCGCCCAGCAGCAAGCCCCCCGGCATGCCCATGGACATGGCCACCCCGGTCGCCACGGACAGGAGCAGCGCCATGAGCAGAACCGCCGGCACGAGCAGCCAGCTTCTGGTCAGGGACCGCCACGTCGCGAGTCCGGCCTGGCGGTAAAGTTGAAGAGTCGCTTGGACGAACTCCGACATGCGTGGGTATGGGGGAGAAGGTGACGCGGACGATCAGGACGCGGGGTTCCGACGTTTGAGGGCAAGAATGGCTTGCTGCTGCCGGTCCCGTTCCCGCTCAATCATCTTTAACCGTTTGGGCCGGTCAAGGGTCCACCATTTGACTCGGTCCTTAAATGAAATGGATTGGGGCGTCACGCTTTTGAGGGTCTCTTCCTGAAAATCAAACCCCTTGTGCGCGTCTCGCGCGTGGAGGAATTGCTCGTAAATCTCGGCGTACAGTTTCTTTAGCCCCATCGCGGGTTACCATAGCCGACTCCGTGTCTTCTGGCAAGCGTGGTGCGGGGAATCGCGGCGCGGGGACACAGACGGCAAGGGCGCGGGCGCGGCGGCCCGGCGTTGACACTGTACGCACGGGGGGGGTAAATAGGAACGCAGGGCATGGCGCGGACTTGAACCGGACGTCATGCCTTGTGGGAATCCGGAACCATCCGTACCGTCTTGAGCGAGCCTGAACAAAGGAAGCCGTGTAAGCGAGAGTGGCGGAACTGGCAGACGCGCGAGACTTAGGATCTCGTGGGAGACCATGGGGGTTCGAGTCCCCCCTCTCGCACCACCCCGTGCGCGGCGCGTTTGATGCCGGTCGTCGCTCTCAAAGGAATCATCGTCTTATGAAACTGGAAGTCACGGAATTGGGGCCGATAAAGCGCGCGATTACCGTTGAAGTGCCCGAAGACGCCGTCAACCGGGAATTTGACCGGGCGTACACCGACCTGAAACGCCAGGTGCGCATCCCCGGCTTCCGGCCCGGCAAGGCGCCGACCGCCATGCTGGAAAAACGCTACGCGAAATCCGTGGAACAGGACGTGATTCAGCGACTGGTGCAGGCCTATTATCAGAAGGCGATTAAAGAAGCCGGCGTGGCGCCGGTGCTGGTTGAGATTCCTCCGTTGGAGCGCATGAAAGCCACACGCAATGCCTCGCTTAGCTTTACGGCCACCGTGGAGATTAAGCCTTCGATTGCCTTGCGTGATTATCGTCCGCCCAATCCGATTTCCCTGAAGCGCGACACCCGAACCGTGGCCGGGGAGGACGTGGAGAACGCGCTGACGCGCCTTCGGGAACAGCAGTCCCGGCTTGATGCCGCCCCTGCCGGCACACCCCTGGATGAGGGCCTGTACGCCGTCGTGACGATTGAAGGCTCGTTGGACGGCAAGCCGGTGGAAGGCTCGAAAAAAGAAGGGGCGCTGTACGCCATGGGGTCGAAGGAGCCCGTGCTGGGAGTCGCCATTGACGAAGCCCTGATGGGGAAAAAAGAAGGAGACCGCGCCGAGATCGTTCAGGACTATGCGGCCACGCATCCCGATGCACGCCTGGCCGGCCAATCCGTCACGTTTACCGTCTCCATCCTTGGGGTGAAGCAAAAAATTCTCCCGGCGCCGGATGATGAATTTGCCAAAGATTGCGGCGCCTATGACACGCTTGAGGCGCTCAAAGACAAGATTCGGTCCGAATTGGAAGCCATGATGAAACGGGACGTGGAAGAAGGCTACAAGGATCAGATTATGGAGCGCTTGGCGTCCATGCACCATTTTGACCTTCCCGAAGTCATGATTGAACGGGAACTGCGCACGATGGTGCGGCAACGGCTCATGGAAGAACAGCGGAACAAGGCCGGGCAGATCTCGCTGGACGACCAGATGCAGATGCAGGCCGAGGCGAAACGGGTCCAGCAGGAAGTCACCCCCGAAGCCAAAAAACGGGTCAAGCTCGGGCTGGTGCTGGAAGCCATCGCGGACAAGGAAGGCGTGTCCGTGGATGACCGGGACATTCAAGCGGAATACGCCAAACTCGCCCAGGGCCTTCGCGTCCCCCTGGAAGAGATTCAAAAGATGGTGACGGCGGGCGGACAACAGGCGCGTCAGGAATTTGAAGATCGTATCCGGGCCGAAAAAGCCCTGCAATTGGTGTACCAGTACGCGGTGATTCAAGGGTAAGACGCTCCGGCAACCAGGAAGAGGAGAACCGTATGTTAATTCCAATGGTCATTGAGAGTACGAATCGGGGCGAACGGGCGTATGATATTTATTCCCGTCTCTTAAAAGATCGCATTATCTTTCTGGGCGCCCCCATTGACGACGTGTTCTCCAATGTCATCATCGCGCAACTCCTGTTCCTGGAGGCGGAAGATCCGGAAAAAGACATCAACCTCTATATTAATTCCCCGGGCGGGAGCGTCACCGCGGGCATGGGCATTTACGACACCATGCAATACGTCAAACCCCCCATCACCACGATTTGCCTGGGGCAGGCGGCCAGCATGGGCGCGCTGCTGCTGACCGCCGGGGCCAAAGGGAAACGCTATGCGCTGCCCAACGCCCGCGTGATGATTCATCAACCGATGGGCGGTTTTCAGGGCCAGGCGACGGAAATTGATATTCACGCGCGGGAGATTCTGAAAATTCGCGAGCGCCTCAACCAGATCTTTGCGCAGCATACCGGCCAGCCGTTGGAGAAAATCGGGCGGGATACTGAACGGGATTATTTCATGTCCGGCACGGAAGCCCGCGAGTACGGCATCATTGATGAAGTCATTGTCAGGGGACCGGACAACAAGGAGAAACCCCGTGCGAACGGCGCCTAGCCGCTAGCACGTCCGGCCAGGCGTGGCACCCATGGCGAAGCAAGTCAAAACCGACGCGAATCTGCGGTGTTCGTTCTGCGGGAAAAGCCGCGAACAGGTGCGCAAACTGATCGCCGGCCCCACCGTGTACATTTGCGATGAATGCGTGGGCCTCTGCAATGAGATCATGGCCGAAGAGTGGCAGGAGGCCAAAGAAGCCAAATCCTCGACGCTGCGCAAGCCCGTCGAGATTCACCGGCACCTCGATCAATACGTCATCAATCAAACCCAGGCCAAAAAAGTTCTCTCGGTCGCCGTTCACAATCACTATAAACGCATCACCGCCACCGACACCGGAGACGTTGAACTCCAAAAGGGCAACATTCTCCTGATTGGGCCGACGGGAACCGGCAAAACCCTCCTGGCCCAAACCCTCGCCGATTACCTCGACGTGCCGTTCACGCTGGCCGACGCCACCACGTTGACCGAGGCGGGGTACGTGGGCGAAGACGTCGAGAACATCATTCTGAAATTACTGCAGGCCGCGGACTATGAGGTGGAACGCGCGGAACGCGGCATCATCTATATTGATGAAATAGACAAAATCACGCGGAAGTCCGACAGCCCTTCGATTACCCGCGACGTCTCCGGCGAGGGGGTGCAACAGGCGCTGCTCAAGCTCATAGAAGGCACCGTCACCAATGTGCCGCCGCAGGGCGGCCGCAAACACCCGCATCAGGAATTTATCCAGGTGAACACCAAAAATATTTTGATCATTTGCGGGGGGGCCTTTGTCGGACTCGAACCCATTATCGAACGCCGCCTGAATCAAAAACGCATGGGATTTAAAACAGACGGAACGGGCGCGCAAGGGGAGCGCGTCACCGCCCTGCTGGCCCGCGTTCAGCCGGAGGACCTGCTCCAATACGGGTTGATTCCCGAATTCATCGGCCGCCTGCCGGTGGTGACGACGCTTGAAGAATTAGATGAACGCTCGCTGGTGCGGATTTTGACCGAACCCAGGAACGCCTTGATCAAGCAGTATCAAAAGCTGCTGTCCTTCGACGACGTGAAACTCAAATTTACCAATGGGGCGATCGCGGCCATTGCGAACAAAGCCGCCGCGCAAAAGACCGGGGCCCGCGGTCTTCGCGCGATCCTCGAAGACGTGATGCTGGATATTCTCTATGAGGTCCCGTCTCAAACCGCGATCAAAGAAGTGATGATGACCGAAGACGTGATTCTGAAGAAGGGCGAAGCGATGAAGACGTTTGAGCAGTCGAAAGGCATGAAACCCGCGGTAGGTTCGTAAGCGCGGGCGGGTTCCCCGTCAGCCGCCGCGTCGCCGGGCGGCCTTTTGCCCCCCCGTCCCCGTCTGCTTCCCGCTGTGCTTCTTCCCGCCGCCGGCCTTGTCGCTCTTGCGCGGCGCGAACTCAAAACCGAATGTACCGGAGCCGTCGGACAAGTCAATCGTGAGATGGGCCGAGAACGTGCGCTTGGTCTTCTTCGACACAAAGCCCTGCAGGAGATCGGTTTTGCCGGCGCCCAGTAGTTGCCGCACTTCACCGGCCTCAATCGGGCGGCTCAAGATCCGCCGGCCGATTCTGAAATCACAGGTCGGCCCCTCCCCCAGCCCGTTGCGACAGACGTAACGCCTTGGCGTATCGAGGACCATCGCCCCGCACTTGGGACAGGGGCCGAGCCGCTCGCACTGTTCCGGATCAATGTCGTCGTCCGCGGTCGTATCGCCGAAATCAAAGGCCGTGGTGAAATCGTCTTTGACAATCACCTCCGCGGAAAATTCCCGGCCGAGGCGGCTGCGAAACCCGTTCAGCGGGCCGAGACGCCGGTCGCGCAGCAGGGTGGTCGCCTCGCCGGATGACAATTCCCGCCCGGCGATGGATTTCCATATCGAGAAATCACAGGCATCGCGATCGCACACAAACTTGCGATAATTCTCGCGCACCGTGCCCTTGCCGCACTTGGGACACGACACCTGGAGCACGGCGTATTCGTCGTCAATCTGGTCAACGTCACACTTCCGCGCGGCGGCGACGATATCCGAGGTCATCCTGCGAATGTGACCCATAAACTCGTCGGAAGAGAACCCGTCGCTTTCAATCTGTTTCAGTTTCTTTTCCCACTCGCCGGTCAATTCGGCCGTGGTCAATTCATCAATCTTGAGGGCGCGCAACAACCGGAGCAGAGTCGTGGCCTTGAGCGTCGGGATCAATTCGCGGGCGTCGCGCAGGATGTAGCGGTTGCGAATCAACTCCTCGATGATTGACGCGCGCGTCGCGGGCGTGCCGAGGCCGCGACCCTTCATCGCTTCGCGCAGCGCATCGTCCTCCATCAGTTTGCCGGCGCCTTCCATCGCGGACAACAGGGTCGCCTCGCTGTAGCGCGGCGGCGGTTTGGTTGGCTTGCCCTCCATGTCAATTTCGACCGTCTCGGCCTTTTCCGAATCGTCGCCGGCGCCGACCGCGAGCGGCGGCAGCGTCTCGCTGCTTTCTTTGCGCCCCATCACCTGCAGCCAGCCGCCCTCAATCAGCACCCGCCCGCGGGTTTCGAAGGTCTGGTCTTCGACGACGGTGCGGCGCGTCGTGTTTTCAAAGCGGGCCGCGGGGTAGAACGCCGCGATAAAACAACGGGTGACCAGTTCATAGATGCGGAGTTCCTGCTCTTTCAGTTTGCGCGGCACCTCGCCGGTTGGAATGATGGCAAAGTGGTCGGAGACCTGGGCGTTGTTGAAGATGCGCTTGTCTTTGCCATTGATGTAATTGTGGTGAAGCGCCTGTTCGGCCCAATGGCTGATCGGGCGGCCACCGCCCTCGTCGTCCGGTTGCGCGGCGCCGATGCCGGCCCCGGACGCGACCAGCGACCGCATGATCTTTTTGGCCGTGGCCGGATAATCCTCGGGCAGCGTCCTCGAATCGGTGCGCGGGTAGGTCAGCGCCTTGTGGCGCTCGTACAGCGCCTGCGCGATGTTGAGCGTGGACCGTGCGGAGAAACCAAAACGCCGGTTCGCTTCACGCTGGAGCGAGGTCAGGTCAAACAGCATCGGGGCCGACTGGCTCGCGGGCTTCGTGATTTCGGAAACACGTCCCTCCCGGTTCGCACACCTCTCGACGATGGCCGCGGCCCGGTCCCGGTCCCAGATGCGCTCCGGCTTCGCGGTGCCGTGCTGGTCTTTCGCCGCGCCCGGCTTCACCCTGGCTTGCGGCTGTGGATCCACCCAGCGCCCTTCGTACCGACCGGAGACAATCGCGAAGACGGCTTTGACCTCCCAGTACTCACGCGGCGCAAAGATCTGGATCTCTTTCTCGCGGTCCACGAGCAGCGCGAGCGTCGGGGTTTGCACCCGCCCGACCGTGGTCAGTGAAAAACCGCCGCCGCTCGAGTTCAGCGCCGTCATGGCCCGTGTGGCGTTGATCCCGATCAGCCAGTCGGACTCCGAGCGGCACACGGCGGCACGCTGCAACGGCAACAACTTGTCGCCCTCGCGCAAATTCTCAAAGCCGTCTCGGATCGCCTGCGGGGTCATGGATTGCAACCACAGGCGCCGCACCGGCTTCGAGCCGTTGAAGTGGCGGATCAGGTAATGGAAGATCAACTCGCCTTCGCGCCCGGCGTCGCAGGCGTTGATGACGCCGTCAATGTCCTGGCGCGCGTAGAGTCTCCTGATCAGGTTGAGCTGCGATTCGCTCTTCGGAATCGGCTTCAGGTTGAAGTGGTCGGGGAGCACCGGGAGGTTGGCGAGCGACCATTTGCCGCGCTGGACCTCGACGCCTTCAGGCGGGACCAGTTCAAGCAGGTGGCCGATGGCCGAGGTCACGACGTGGTGCGGCCCCTCAAAGAAGGTTTTCTTGTCCTGAAACTCACCGAGCGCGCGGGTGATGTCGCGGGCCACCGAGGGCTTCTCGGCAATGACCAGGGTCTTGCCCGCGCCTTCGGCGAGGCGCGGACGCGACGCCTGCTTCTTCCTGGCCGCGGCGTCAGTGGATGAACGGGCAGGCATCGTCACCTTTCAGGTTTTCGGTCACGGACTGTCGCTCCCGCGCCCCGGTACGGCCGCGCACCCCCGCCATCGCCCCTCACGTGACGCGATTGAGACCGGCATCCGGGATTGTTGACCATGTGGAGGCGCCGTTTCTGTCTGTGTCACGTCGTCCTCCGCGTGTTACCGTCTGATGTAGCAGGAACCGGGCGCCTGTGTCAGGCACCCTTTTAATTCCAGGCCCAACAGAATATTCATGATCTCGGCAAAATCAAAAGGCGCGTGCGCCAACACCTCGTCAACGGACACCGGCTCATCATTGAACAGAGCCAGCACGCGCTGCTCTTTGGCGGTGACGGCCGGCGGCGCGGGAGCCTCAACGCTTTGTACCCGATTACGCAACGATTCATCAAGCTGTGGGAGCAATTCCTCAACAACGTCGCCCGCCGTTTCAACCAGCTTGGCCCCTTGTTTAATCAACCCGTGCGCCCCTTGATGTTTCCCGTTTTTGATGGAACCGGGAACGGCAAACACTTCGCGGTTCTGTTCCAGCGCAAAGCGCGCCGTGATCAGCGCCCCGCTTTTCTGCCCGGCTTCCGAGACAATCACGCCCAACGACAAGCCGCTCACGATCCGATTGCGGCGCGGGAAATGATACGGCAGCGGCGGGGCGCCCAGGGGCAATTCCGACACCACCGCGCCCGTGGCCTCAATCTCCCGGCGCAAGGGTGCATGTTCGGGAGGATAGGTGCGATCCACTCCGCACCCCAGGACCGCTACCGTCCTGGCCGCGGCCGTGAGGGCCCCTCGATGGGCGGCGGCATCAATACCCCTCGCCAATCCGCTGACAATGGTAAACCCCATCGCGGCCAAACTGTGACTCAGCGCTTGCGTCATGATCGCCCCGGCCGGCGTCGCTCTTCTCGCCCCCACAATCGCGAGCGCAGGTTCGTCGGACGGGGGAAGGGCGCCTCGAACGTACAAAAAAGGCGGCGGGTCGGGAATCATCGCCAGCCGGCCCGGATAGGCGGCGTCCAAAATCGTGACGATGGAACACGCGCCCTTCTCGATCAGCCGAATTTCTTTGCGAACGCGCTCGACCGCGCTTCGCTCCGGTTCTTTGCGGAGGGACTCCACGGAGACGGAACCAGGCCCAACCACCTGCCGCAATGCGCCCGAGGACGCCGCGAGGACCTCTTTCGGTCCGCCGAAATGCCGCACGAGTTGACAGAGCGTCCCGTCACTGACTCCCTTCACCGACCGTAACATGAGCCAGGCTTCCAGCGACTCCATCGTTCCTCCGGCCCGGACGCGCGCCGGGCCGGCTAGGCCGGCTCCGCCCCGGCTCCCACCACCACAATATCATATTGCTCAAGCGGCAGCAGCGGATCAACGTGCACCATAATCCGCTCGTGATATTCCCGTTCCAGCCATTCAAGACCTTCGTGTTCGGCGTCTTGCAACATATCCACAACATGCGCATGGGCGCCGACCACCACCGTCTGCGGTCCGGCGGCTCGTCCGATTCGCCGGATGTCCCGAAAAATATCGTACACGACCGTGAGAGCGGATTTGGTATAGCCGCGGCCGTCACATTCCGCACACACGTCCGAGAGCGTCCGCAGCAGGTCTTCACGAACCCGTTCACGGGAAATTTCAACCAGCCCAAGATCGCTGATGCGCGAAATACGCGTTCGCGCTTTATCGGCGGCCATCGCGTCCGAAAGGGCTTTATACACTTTGTCGCGATTCCGGCTGCGGCCCATGTCGATAAAATCAATCGTAATCAGGCCGCCGATGCCGCGCAGTTTGATCTGGTAGGCGATCTCACGGGCCGCTTCCAGGTTGTTTTTCACAATCGTCTCTTCCTGGTCCCGTTTGCCCACGTAGCGCCCGGTGTTCACGTCTATCACCGTCATGGCTTCCGCGTGATCAATGACGATATGGCCTCCGGACTTGAGCCAGACTTTGCGGGTCAAGGCCCGGGAAATTTCCATCTCAATCCCCAAATGATCAAACAGCCCTTCGTGCTTGTCGTAATGAAAAATTTTCGAGGTCTGGCCGGGCAGATACCGCCGCACAAACTCCTTGACCGCCTCACACTCCTCTTTCGAATCAATGAGCAGCCGCGTGACGTTTTTGGTAAACAGATCCCGCACCACCCGAAGCGTCAGATTCAAATCCGTATGCAGCTCCGCGGGAGCGGGAGAGGCGTCCCGCTTCTTCACAATGTCCTGCCACATGGCGGTTAAAAACCCGACGTCGGCTTTGAGATCCTCTTCGCTCACCCCCTCGCTCACCGTCCGCACAATGTACCCGTAGCCCGGCTCACGAATGCGCTTCATGATCTCTCGAAGGCGGTTGCGCTCATCTTCCTCGGGAATACGGCGCGAGACGCCGACGTGCTCCACGCTCGGCATTAACACCAGAAACCGCCCCGGCAGCGAACAGTAGGAGGTCACCCTCGGCCCTTTGGTGCCGATCGGGCCTTTCGAAATCTGCACGACAAGCTCCTGGCCTTTCTCCAGCAATTCTTCAATGGGCCGGATGGTTTGCCGCCGGGGATGCGGGAAGTCCGGCCCCTTCTCGTCTTCGTCGCTGTCAACCAGGATATCATCGGGGTCGGTGCCCACCGACAGATCGGACACGTGGACAAACGCGGCACGCTCCAGGCCAATGTCAACAAACGCCGCTTGCATGCCGGGCAGCACTTTCACCACTTTCCCTTTGTACACGTTGCCCACAAAATCTTTTTTCTTTGCTCGATCCACATATAATTCCGTGACGACCTTCTTCTCCAGAACCGCGGCCCGCGTTTCTTGAGGGGTCACATTAATGGCAATCTCAATGCCCATACTCACTCCTTTATGCTTTCAATCAACACAGCCTCCCGCGTCTCCGCCAGGCGTCCGCCCGGGCGCATCTTCACCAACGCGCGGCGGGGATTGCGGATGCGGTCACCTTGTCACTCTTCGCGCACAGCCGTGGACGGGACCGGCGCGACCCGCTCACGGCCATGCCGTCTGACTGCTCTTCTTGATGTTGAACAACAATCCCAAGGCGGCCATCGTCATAATAGTGGCGCTCCCCCCGTAACTCAGCAATGGCAGGGGAATGCCCACGATAGGCATCAGCCCAATGGTCATGCCGACGTTGACCGCCATGTTAAAGACGATCATGCCCACGATCCCGACGGCCAGCAGGGCTCCCAGCAAATCCCTGGCCTTCGCCGCAATATCCAGCCCCAACAACGCTAACGCCAGAAAAAGACCGATTAACAGCAGGCTCCCCAAAAACCCCCATTCTTCGGCAAAGACCGCAAAGACAAAATCCGTGTGGCCTGCCGGAAGAAATCGAAATCGGGTTTGCGTCTCGCCGGACACCCCTTTCCCGATTAATTCCCCCGAGCCCACGGCAATACGGGATTGCAGCCCCTGATAGCCTTGTCCGCCCGGATCATACGCCGGGTCCACAAAACTTAAAATCCGTTCCTGTTGATAGTCGTGAAGCGATCCCCATACCCCACTCCACACAAATGGAAAAATCATCAACGTCGTCATGAGCACCAACCCGAACGTCCTGGACTTGACGCCCACCGCAAGCAGCAGCGTGACGTAAATCGCCAGCACGCTGAGACTGCTCCCCAAATCCGGCTGCCGCAGAACCAGGACAAACACCGGCAAGACAAACAACCCCGGCATAATAACACGACGCCACCAACCATGCTGCGTGTGGACGGAATAATAGGCCGCCAGCACAAACAGCACGGGAATTTTGACAAATTCCGACGGCTGAATCGCGACGGGACCCAGGGCAAGCCATCGTTGGGCCCCGCGAACACTTTTCCCGCTGACCGCCACGACCGCGAGGAGGAGCAACCCGGCTCCATACAACAGATACGACCATCGGGCAAATTCACGGTAATCAATGGCCGATGCGGCCAGAAACGCCAAACTTCCGACACCGACCCAGACCGCCTGTTTCCAATAAATGGGCAATGCGGTCCCGGCCTGCTCGCCGGTCACGCTGTACAGAGTCAGGACGCCGATGGACGTCAACGCGACGATGACCCCTAAAAAGCTCCAATCAAACCCGTCCAACCTTGGACGGATGGTCCGCGATTCATCCATCAAACGGCTCCCCCCTGTTCCTCATTCGGTGTAAAGACAACGCCGGAGACGGTGCGCGCGCCTCGCCCTCGAAGCCGTATGACAGAGCGGCCTCGATCAGTTTTTTGGCCAGCGGGGCCGCCACAGACCCGCCATGGCCCTTATGCTCAACCAACACCGCCACGGCGATACGGGGACGTTCCAGAGGCGCATAGGCGACAAACCAGGCGTGGTCTCGCAACTTTTTGGGAACGTCGTCACCGGGCTTTGTGCGCAACGCAACCACCTGTGCCGTCCCGGTTTTCCCCGCAATCCCGACCAATGACGAGCGAGCCCGCCGGGCGGTCCCTTCGACAACCACCGCGGCAAGCGCCGATTGGATGTCCCGCAGGTGACGCGGGTGCAGCGTCAGGGGCGGGGGATGTCTCGGAATCCATTCTTCAATCCGTCCGCTCTCCCGCCGCCGAATGCTCCGAACGACGTGCGGCACATACGAGATCCCGTCATTGCCGACCGCGGCAATCACGTTCGCCATTTGCAGGGGAGTCACTGTGACGTAGCTTTGCCCGATCGCCACCGAAATGGTTTCACCCGGGTACCAGCGTTCCCCCCGCGTTTGCTGTTTCCATTCCGGGGACGGCACAATCCCCGTTCCTTCCGAAGGGAGGTCAATGCCGGTTCGCTTGCCCAATCCAAACTGTTTCGCATAGGCCGCAATGGGATCAATCCCCATGCGATGGCCCAACCGATAAAAGTACACGTCACACGAATCGGCCAGCGCCTCGTGCAAATTGACCGTCCCATGGCCGCCCGCCTTCCAGTCCCGAAACGTTCGCCTGCCGAATCGAAACCGTCCTCCGCACCGCATCGTCTCGGTCGGGTCAATGGCCCCGGTCTCAAGGGCCGCCGCCGCCATAATGATTTTAAACGTGGACCCCGGAGGATAGTGCCCCTGAATCGCCCGATTCGTCAGCGGGTACCGCGTGTCATGCAGGATGTCGTTCCATGCTTCAACGCGCAATCCGCGGGACAACGCATTGGGATCAAAACTCGGGCGGCTGGCCAGGGCCAGCGTTTCTCCCGTTTGAGGGTCGAGTGCGACAATCGCGCCCGCCTCTTCTCCCAGCAAATCTTCCGCCAACTTCTGCAAACGAAAATCAATGGTGAGATACAGGTCGTTTCCCGCTTGAGGCTTGTCCACGGAAATCATGCGTCTTTCACGACCCAAGGCATTGACTTCAATGAGTTTTCTCCCCGCCCGTCCTCGCAAGGTTCTGTCATAGACCCGTTCCACGCCATACTGACCGATGATGCTGCCATGGGGAAGCGCCTGAAACTCTTCCCGCGCGAGTTGTGTCTCCGAGGCGGCCCCAACGTACCCGAGTACGTGGGCGGCATACGGCCCCTGGGGATTGCGGCGCCGGGATTCCGGATGAATCACCACACCCGGAAGATCCAGCCAATGCGATTCGACCAGGGCCGCTTCTTTGAGACTAAGGCCCCGCTTCAACCGGACAAGGCTGTTCCATTTGCCGCCCTGAATGGCTTGGCGCAACTCGCGCTCATCCAAAGACAGCAGTTCCGTGAGTTTCCGAACCAGCGCGTCACGGTTGGGCGCGTCGCCAAGGCGAACATACAGGTTAAAACTCGGAACGCTGGTCGCCAGCAAGGTCCCATGCCGGTCATAAATGAGTCCGCGAACCGGATGCAGGACAATGGACCGGGTTCGATTCTCTTGAGCGAGATTGTCATAATAAGACCCGTCGCGAACCTGCAACTGCCATAACCGCAGGATCAACAGCCCCGCGATAATGCACACGAAGGTTTTGAACAGCAGAAATCGTCGCTGAACCGTCGCGAGTTGCGTGGATTGAAAATCACGGTCCGGCATGGCCGACTTCGCAGACGCAAACCATCCTGACGCATTCCGGGCCATCCTTCACCCGCTCGGAGTCTTGACCATCCACCGCGCAACGGCCCAATTGGCTCCGATGGCCATGAGTCCATCCAGAAGCGCTTGAGGAAGCAGAATGGCGAAGAAACCGTGGAGCGCCGCGCCCATACCCATGCCCATACGGGACGACAGCAACAACACGAGGCCGGACACGAAGGACAACCCCAGGACCGTGAAAAAGACCGAATGAACCGTCATATTGGAGACATGTTTGGCGACGAGGCCGGACAGAAACCCCACGCCGGATTTCGTCAACAGATGCAGCCAGAGCGCCCCGGCGGAAAATAAATCCTGGGCAAACCCCAGGACGCATCCGGCCCAAAACCCCCGCACCTGTCCGGCCCACAATCCCACCAGGCAGGCGGCGACCAGCGAGAAATCTGGGCGAATCCCCCAGGGACTCACCGAATAGAACACGGTGGCATGCAGGGAAAGAAGGAGGAGCAGGCAAACGGTGTACGCGCCGATCTTCATGGAGCCGGGTGCGGGCGCGCCGGAACGCCCATGGCCTGCTCAAGGGCCATCATGGCTTCCGGCGGCCGGGGGGCGGTGACGACCAGGACGTCTTCCATCTGTCGAAAATTCACCACGGGAACGACGTCCGCGATCTGAAACAAATCGCCGTCACTTTTTTTCACGCGCGAGACGCGCCCAATCAACAGGCCGCGAGGAAAGCCTCCGGTCAACCCCGACGTGACCACGACGTCCCCGTGTTCGACGGAAGAAAGCGGGGGAAGATATTTGATGCGCACGAGACCTTGCGAGGTGCCCTGCACAATCCCTTCGTCCCGCGTGCGCTGAATCAATCCCGTCACGGCGATATTCGGGTCGAGAATCAACAGGGCGATACTCGTGGACCCGCCGGTTTTGACGATGGTCCCGACGACGCCCGCCGGGGTCGTGACACCCATCTCGACGTGAACGCCGTCATCTTCGCCTTTGTTGAGGACCACGCCCTGATACCAGTTCGATGTGCTGCGGCCAATGACCTTGGCCGCCACCGTCTGCATCGGCGCCTGTTTCTGAAATGCCAGCAGCGCGGACAACCGCTCGGAAGCCAGCACCCGTTCTCGCCACTGATTCAAGTCCCCTTCAAGCCGCCGGACCGTCCGCCGCAGCTCACGGTTTTGTTCGGAGACGTCCTGCAGGGCGACATAGCGCCCCCACCAGTCACGGATGCCGCGATCCAGGGTCGCCAAGCGTGCCATGGGAAGGGCCGCGAGGTCGGCCAGGGGGTTGCCGACCGTGTGAAGCAGGGATTGCGCATGCCGCGGGTAGAAGAAGAACGCAACACCGGCGATCGCAAAGACGACCACGACGATCCGTCTCGTGCCGGACCCCAACAGCCTTCCAGGCCGAAACCGGATACTCATAGGACAGCCGTTCCTTTACGAACTGTTCGTTGACATGGAGGCGACGCGCTCAAGCAGGGAAATCTCTTCAAGCGTCCTCCCGACTCCCATGACCACCGACGTGAGCGGATTGTCAACGGAGACCATGGGAAGCCCGGTTTCATCCCGCAACCAGACATCCAACCCCCGCAACAGAGACCCCCCGCCCGTCAACACAATCCCTTGATCAACGATATCCCCCGCCAGTTCCGGGGGCGTGTTTTCCAACGCGACCCGAATAGCCTCGACAATGGGCGCAATGGATTCCTGCAGGACTTCCCGGATCTCACTGTCTTCCAGCGCAATGCTCCGGGGAATGCCGGAAATCAAATCCCGCCCCTTGACCATCATTTGGGCCTTCTCCGGCGAAGCATAGGCGGAGCCGATTTCCACTTTCACGCGCTCGGCCATATGTTCGCCGATCAACAAATTATATTCACGCTTGATATAATTAATAATCGCCTGGTCAATCTGGTCGCCGGCCACTTTCACGGACTCGCTGTACACAATCCCGCCCAGTGAAATGATGGCGATATCGGTCGTGCCCCCTCCGATATCGAGGACCATGTTCCCCGTTGGCTCGGTAATGGGCAATCCCGCGCCGATGGCCGCCGCCACGGGTTCTTCAATCAAATAGACTTCGCGCGCACCCGCGAACTCGGCGGACTCTCTCACGGCCCGCCGTTCAACCTGCGTGATGCGTGACGGCACGCCAATGATGATCCGGGGCCGAACAAACGCGCCGCGATCGTGCACCTTCGTAATAAAATAGCGAAGCATGCGCTCGACCATTTCAAAATCGGCGATCACGCCCTCTTTCATCGGACGAATGGCCGCGATGTTTCCGGGAGTCCGCCCCACCATGCGTTTGGCTTCACTGCCCACCGCCAGAATTTTATTGGTCTGCCGTTCAACGGCCACAACCGACGGCTCATTCAACACAATGCCTTTCCCCTGGACGTACACCAGGGTATGGGCCGTGCCGAGGTCAATGGCCATATCACTCGAAAAGCGGCCTAAAATATAATTGATTAACCCCATAATCGTTTCACTTTCGTGGATGCCGCAACCTACGCCTGACCGGCAAAGTTTAGCAGACCTCCTCACACAATCTCAAATGACCATGGCCCGCCGTTCGGAAAAGCGGCCCCGGCTCCGTGCCGCCTCTCGCCGCCGCGGCCGGCATGTCTCCCGAATAGAAGTAGAAAATCCTAAGTATCACAATCCGGCCTGCGGATCGGGTTGCACGCCGCGCCCACTCTGCGCCATAGTGGTTCCTCGCAAAAAGGAAGACATGATGGCCGCACAGACCCTTGTGGACAAAATCTGGGAACGTCATACGGTTCACGAAGACACGGATGGCGCCACCCTGCTGTATATTGACCGGCACTTAATCCACGAAGTGACCTCTCCGCAAGCCTTTGAAGGGCTCAAGCGCGCCGGGAGACGGCCTCGTCGGCCTGGGGCGGCGCTGGCGGTGCCGGATCATAACGTGCCGACCACCGACCGCGGGCTGGATACGACGGACCCCTTGAGCCGCATTCAGATTCAAACGCTCGAACACAATTGCGCCGACTCCGGCGTGACGATGTTCTCCATGGATGACGTGCGTCAAGGCATCGTGCACGTGATTGGTCCGGAGCAGGGGCTGACCCTGCCCGGCATGACCCTGGTCTGCGGGGATTCCCACACCTCCACACATGGGGCGTTGGGGGCGTTGGCGTTCGGCATCGGGACCAGTGAAGTTGAACACGTCCTGGCCACCCAGTGTTTGATCCAGAAACGACCCCGCACCATGGAAATCCGCGTTGACGGCCGCCTCTCCCCGCATTGCTCGGCCAAAGACATGGCCTTGGCCATTATCGGGACCATGGGCACCGCCGGCGGAACAGGGTACGTCGTGGAATACACGGGCGAGGCGGTTCGCTCCTTATCAATGGAAAGCCGGATGACCCTGTGCAACATGGCGATTGAGGGAGGAGCTCGCGCCGGCATGATCGCACCGGACGAGACCACCTTCTCCTACATCAAGGGCCGGCCCATGGCGCCGGTCGAACCGCTCTGGACCCGGGCCGTCAACCATTGGAACACGTTGCGCACGGACCCCGGCGCGACCTATGACCGGTGCGTTACGATCACGGCGGAAGACATTTCGCCGCAAGTCACGTGGGGAACGAATCCGGGCATGGTGACCGGCGTGGACGGCGCCATACCGGACCCGCAATCCTTTCCCGACGCCGACGGGCGGGACGCCGCGGCGCGCGCGCTGGCATACATGGCCCTCCGGCCCGGAACGCCCATGGTGGATATCCGCATTGACCGGGTGTTTATCGGCTCATGCACGAATTCACGGATTGAAGATTTACGCCTGGCCGCGTCCTATTTTAAGGGGAAAAAAGTGGCCCCCGGCGTTCAGGCGATGGTCGTTCCCGGTTCGGGCCTGGTCAAAAAGCAAGCGGAAGAAGAAGGCCTGGATGAACTGTTTCGGGCGGCCGGCGCCGAATGGCGGAACTCCGGCTGCAGCATGTGCCTGGCCATGAACGCCGACGTGCTCCGGCCCGGCGAGCGTTGCGCGTCAACGAGCAACCGGAATTTTGAAGGGCGGCAGGGCAAGGGCGGCCGCACGCATCTCGTCTCCCCGGCGATGGCCGCGGCCGCGGCCATCGCCGGACATTTTGTGGACGTTCGGCATTGGGCCTGACCCGACTCTCGGACATGGAACCATTGACCACCCATACGGGATACATCGCTCCGCTGGATCGCGTGAACGTTGACACCGACCAGATCATTCCCAAACAGTATCTCAAGACCGTGCATCGCACGGGGTTGAAAGAAGGACTCTTTGCGGACTGGCGCACGCGCGCCGACGGTTCGCCGGACCCCGGTTTCTTTATGAATCAACCGCGGTACGCCGATGCCACCATTCTCCTCACCCGCGATAATTTTGGATGCGGTTCGTCCAGAGAACATGCGCCCTGGGCGCTGCTGGATTACGGGATTCGCGTCATTCTCGCTCCGGGGTTTGCCGACATTTTCTATAATAACTGTTTTCAAAACGGCATGTTGCCGGTGGTCCTGGAGGCGCAAGCCATTCAACGGCTCTTTGCGCGCGTGTACGCGGAGGACCGGCTGTGCGCGACGATCAACCTGGCGGACCAAACCGTCTCCACGCCGCCGCGCGACGCGTTCCGGTTTGCCATTGACCCTTTTCGCAAACGGTGTCTCCTGGAGGGATTGGACACCATTGGGTTGACCCTCCGGCGCGAACACGAGATTGCCGCCTACGAAGCACGCCGAACACGGGAAGCGCCCTGGCTCTTTCAGGACCTGTGTTCGTAAGCGCACCGCTCCACGCGTTCAACGACCGTTGCCGCGCCCGTGAACACGGTCTCGTGAACCCCGTTTCCTTCACGGTTTCCATCTCCGCCCGGTAACAACCGTATGGACGAAATCAGCACATTGCGGGACGTCATCCTTATTTTTTCCGTGTCCATTGTGGTGGTGTTCCTGTTTCAAAAACTCAACCTGCCGTCCATCGCCGGCTTTCTCGTCGCCGGCGCGCTCGTCGGGCCTTTCGGGCTCAACCTCATTTCCGACACGGAACACGTGCGGGCACTGGCTGAAATCGGGGTGATGCTTCTGCTGTTCACCATCGGCCTGGAATTTTCGCTGGCCAAAATGAAATCCTCCCGGACCGTGTTTTTTGTGGGAGGGCCGGCCCAGATGTTGGGCGTCCTGCTCCTGTTTGTCGGCGGGGGAGTCCTGTTGCGGACCGAACTCAACACCGCGGTTTTCTGGGGATTATTGGTCACCTTGAGCAGCACGGCCATCGTGCTGAAAGCCCTGGCCGAGCGGGGAGAAAGCGATACCCTGCACGGACGAGCCGCCATCGGCATTTTAATCTTTCAGGATCTGGCCGTCGTACCCATGATGCTCATGACCCCCTTGTTAGGCAGCCAGGAAGCGGAAGGCATCGGCCGCATTCTGCTCACCCTCGGGCAATCGCTCGCGCTGGTGCTGCTGATTGTGATCGCCGCCAGAGTCGCCGTTCCCAAACTCCTTGAACATATCGTGCGGACGAAAAGCCGGGAATTATTTATCCTGACCATCGTGGTCCTCGGCATGGGGACGGCCTGGCTGACCTCGCTGGTCGGGCTGTCCCTGGCGCTCGGAGCCTTTATCGCCGGACTCCTCATCTCCGAATCAGAGTACAGCTATCAGGCCCTCGCCGAAATTCTTCCGTTTCGCGACAGTTTCAACAGCCTGTTCTTTGTCTCGATAGGCATGCTCATGGACCCCAGAGTGGTCATGGAACACCCGCTGCTGATCATGACCCTGGTCGCGGCGGTCGTCATCGGAAAATTTGTGACGGGAGCCGCCGCCGTCTTGGCGGCCGGCGCCCCGCTTCGCTCGGCGATCCTGGCCGGCGTGGCGCTGGCACAAGTCGGAGAATTCGCGTTCATCCTCGCGCAGGAAGGACTCACGGCCGACATTCTGGACCATGCGACGTACAATATCTTTCTCGCGGTCTCGGTCCTGACCATGACCATCACGCCGTTTTTGATCCAATGGTCCCCCAGAATCGCGCGCCGGGCGGAAGCCATTCAACGGCTGAACCAATGGCTCCCCGGGCGGGTCTCGCTGCGCGCGGACGTCCCGCAATTCAAAGCCAGGGATCACGTCATTATTGTCGGGTACGGCTTGAACGGACGAAACCTCTCGCACGTGCTTCGAGAGTTCGAGATTCCCTACGTCGTTCTGGAGCTCCGGGGAGAAGTGGTGCAGCAAGCCATGGCGACGGGGATACTCATTCAATACGGCGACGCCGCCAATCCAACGGTCTTGCATCAGGTCCAAATTGAAAACGCCAAAGTCCTGGTGGTCGCCACGTCCGACCCCTTTGCGACGCGCCGCATCGTCCAACTGGCGAAACATGTGAACCCCTCAATTCATATCATTGTGCGGACGCGGTATCTCAAAGAGATCAAAGAATTGCGGCAACTGGGCGCCGACGAAATTCTTCCCGAAGAATTTGAAACGTCCATTGAAATCTCATGCCTGGTGCTGCAATCGTTCCAAATTCCCAAAAACGTCATTCTTGAGAAGGCCGAACAAATCCGGCGCGAAGGCTACGCGCTGCTCCGCCGCGGGGAACTGTCGGAACTGATTCACGAGCGTCGGGCCGGAACGTCTCCGGACGTGGAAGTGGAAACCTGCCGCATTGACGAAGATTCACCGGCCCTCGGCCGCTCACTCGGAGAGCTGGCCATTCGGCCAAGAACCGGCGCGGCCGTCATTGCCTTGATGCGCGCCGGGACCACGCACTCCAACCCGGCCGACAAAACCGTTCTTGAAGCCGAGGACATCGTGGTGCTGCTCGGCACTCGCGTTGAGATTCACCGGGCCATCGGACTCCTGGTGGATACGCAAGCCGAATAGCCGGGCAGCGCGGCTTACGTGCCTCCCGCGTCGGCAATGGCGGCCGTAGCCCAGGCCGCCCACACGCGAACCGAGGGCGCCGCATCGTGTTGGCCCGCCCGTTCCAGGGCGGGCACGTCCCCGGCGTCTCCCAATTTACCCAGTCGGTAGGCGGCTTCGGCGCGCACCCCCGCCTCGGGGTCAACCAGGAGTCGCCGCCGAAAATCAACGAGCGCCCGACGGTCGGCCAACTCACCCAACGCGGCAAGGGCGCCCTGTCGCACGGCGGGATCCGTATCCGTCAAGGCACGCCGCAAATCCGCATAGGCGCTTTGGACTTCAAGCTGCGTGAAGGCTTCGAGAACGGCGCGCCGGCTGCGGCGCGCGCCGACGGCCAGGACTTCCCTCAACAACGCAAGGACGGGTTGACGAGGGCCGACGGCTCCCAAAGCCCGGGCCGCCGCCCGTCGGACGGCAGGGCGCGGGTCGGCCAAGGCCTCGACAAGGCGGACGGCCTCCCCGTCGCTCACGTGTTCCCCTGTTTGGCCCAGAGCCCAGGCGCCGTAGGCGCGAACGGCGGGATCAGGATCGGCCAACGTCCGCACCAGCGCCGGCGCCGCATCGGCGTGTCCAATCTTGCCAAGCGCGCTCGCGGCCGTTCGCCGGACGTCCTCGGACGGGTCGTCAAGCAACGTCACGAGACGAGCGGTGACCATTCGCGGATCTCCCGCGGGAGCATCCGCCTGACAACTCATGACCAAGGGAACGCACAGGGCAAGAAGGGCGAGACGGGTCTTGGTCGGCAACACGGAAGCGCGGCGGAATGCCACTCAAGTGGTTGGCGGAGGATCGTGCGGGACCGGCGGTTGTTTCGCCGCCTCAACGGACTGTTCAACTTCTTTTTGAGCGGCTTCAAGCTCCGCCTGGATGGTTCGCATCTCCGGATCAATGGAATTCCGCACGTCCGCCGTCGCCTCACGAAACGTTCGCAAGGCGCCGCCCAATCCTTCCCCAAGCGATTGCAGGTCGTCACTCCCCGCCGACTCCCTGCCGGCGTCGGCTTTGGCTTGCCGCATGGCGGCGCGTTGCGCCTGGACACGAGCCACCGCCTTTTTATTCACAATGGCGGCCGGTCGTTTGCCCGGCAAAGACGGCGCGGCCGAGGGCGGAACGGGCGGATACTGCGCCAACGGCTGGGGGACGGCGCTCGCGGCGCGCTGCTCCATCGTCACGGGTTGAAACGGCTCCTGATAGGAAGCGGGCGACACCGGTTCCGTGGCGGCGGATTGAGCGGATTGAACCGTTTCCGGCCCAAAACCGCCATACACCTGTGCCGCCAGCGTCCCGGGAGTCCTTTCGGGACCGGGCTGATACGGCTGCTGCGGGGGGTCTGAAACCGGCGGTTCCTGAACGGCGACCGACGGCGGCGCGGCGGGGTCTGTGGGAGGCTGGGATAAGGCGGTTTGGCCGCTTTGCTCGTCCGCGGCGGGAGGACGTTCATTGACTTCCTTCTTAAAACCCTTCAGGGCCTTTCCTACTCCCTCTCCAATTTGAGGAAGCCGGCCCGCTCCAAAAATGATAAGAACAATAACCAGAATGATGATCAGTTCTTGAAATCCAAGAGTTCCAAACATCGCAATCCTCAACGAAACGGACGCCTCATCACCGACCGAATCTACTGTAAAAGCCGCAATGAGTCGTGTCAACCCGAGTTAGCGGCTAGCGCCGCCGGTTGGACGCTGGATTCCCGCCCCCGTTCAAGCCGGGGCAGGCTCTGCGCGGGAATGACGGCAGAGAGTACGGGAAATGACACCTGATGAGGGCGGCTGGTGGTGTCGGTTGGATGTTTGTGGGTCGGTGGTTGAGTGTTTGAGATTGAGTGTTCGTTGGGGTAGATGACACCAGAGAGAAGAACAACCGCTCCGCACTCATTCCCGCCCCGGCTGTCATCCCCGCGCAGGCGGGATTCCAGCGTCTAACTGGGCCGGCGGAGCCGGACACTTCACTCCTGTCTTTACCAGTTCCACTCCAGTTGCACCCGCACGCCATGATCCACCGGGATCGTGCCCGTCGCGCCTTTTCGGGCGCCTTCCAGACTCATATTCAGCCGGTGGGCCAGGCTGACCCGGCTGCCTAGCCGGTACGTGCGCGCATCCGCCGCCCCCAGGGTCATCCCGCCGTAGGGTGTCAGCAGGTGGTCGCCTACCGGCAGCCCGTAGGCGACGGTGGCGTCCATGAGGCCCTGCGGCGTGGTCGGGCCGCTGGGCGCCGGGCGGTTGGCTGTGCCGTGTTCCCACAACTGCGCCAGCCCGCTGGCGCTGGTGGTGGTTTGATAGGTTGGTTCCAGCGTGACGGCCAGGCCCTGCCCCTGGGCGCCCGGCGCCAGGGTCACCCGTCCGCTCACGCTCCAGTCGTCGTAGTCGCCGCCATGGGCGAGCAACACCCGGCCCCGGCTTTCCAGCGTCAGCCGCAGGGCGGGATGGGCGTAGCGCAGGCCGCCACTGACTTCCGCGCCGGTGCCGGTGCGGCCGTCGCCGGCGTCATGCCGCAGGCCCACGCCCACGCTGGGGGTCAGGTGGGCGCCATGGGGTAAGGGTTGCTCATGGCTGCCTTCCAGGGTCAGCCGCAGCCGCCGGGCGTCCGTGGTCAGGCCGGCCAGGCGGTCGCCTTGTTGCTCGGCTTTGATCGCCGTAGTCAGGGCTTCGGCTTTGACCCGCACCGTGGTGGTGCCGTCGGGGGTCAGGAGGCCCGGCTGGTTCAGCAGGCGGCCGGCGCCGCCCACGGCGGCGGTGGCCAGCCGGGTGTCGGCGGTGACGGTGCCGTCGGCCGTGGGGTCGGCGGTGTCGGTGATCTCAACTTCGCCCCAGCCGTAGCCGCCGGTGGCCCAGAGGGTCACCTGCCCGTCCAGCAGGCTGGTGCTGACGTAGGGGTGCAGGCTGGTCAGGGTGGCCTGATAGGTGCCGGGGGCCGGGTCGGTACCACTGCGGTCGGTGTAATCAAAGATGCCGTCGGCCCAGGAGACGGCCAGGCCGGTCAAGAGGGTGTCGGTCAGCCAGGCATCCCCGCCGACGGTGGCGCCGAACAGGTCGCCGTCCCAGTCCACGGTGGCGCTGTTGCCGGACAGGTTGCGGTAGGCGCCGTTGCCCCACAGGGTGACGCCGGCCAGCGGCCCGCCGGCTTGGTTGAGCGGCAGGGCAAAGGCAGAGCGGCCCAGGAGGGATTTGACATTGAAGGCGCCGGTGTTCAGGGCTTCCCCGTTTGATTGCAGTACGTCCGCCAGGGTGGACTGGCCGCCCAGGCTGAAGGTGGCGCCGCCGGAGGCGTCATGGTCGGCGGCGGCTTGCTCGGTCCGCCGGGCAATGGCGCTGACGGTGGTGTCCATCATGGCACGGGTGACTTCGGGGAGAATGGCGCGGTGCACATTGTCAAACTGGCTGCGGCCTACGCGGACGGTGAGCGTGGCGGTGGCGGATGGCCCGTTTGTGTTGGTGACCATGAGGTCAAAGTTCAGGATGGTGCGCTCGTCGGGGGCGGTGAAGGTGGCGGTGTCGGTGTTTGCGCCGGAGAGGGTGACTTGCACGTCGTCGGCGGCGTCTTGCGTCCATGTGAAGCCCAGGCCGCTCTGCCCGTCTTCGGGGTCGCGGGTGCCGCTGGCATCCAGGGTAACATCCATCTCGCCTTCGTCCACGGTCATGCTTGAGCCGCCGGCGAAGACGATAATCGGGCTGTCGTCGGGGAAGGTGCCCGAGGGGAGGCTGACGCTGATGACGCTGTTAATGGTGATGTCGCCGACGGTGGTTTCTATGCCGAAGCTGTCGGTGGCGGAGTCGGTGGGGCCGAGGTTTATGGCGGTGTCGAGGCTGTTGTCCAGTTGGTAGTTCCAGTTGTCGCCGACGTTGGAGGTCAGGGCGCAGTCGTCGACTATGGTTACGATGCCGCGAGGGGGCTGGTCGGTGATGCGGTGGACGACGGAGGCCGGGTTGCCGGTGCTCTGGTCGGTCGGGATGTTGGAGACCGTCAACATGCCGCAGGCGATGCCACCGGTGGTAACGCCGGTGGCGGCGTCAAACGTGGCGGGGGTGAGCATTAAGGGGTTGTCGGCGGTGGTGGTTGCGTCGCCGTCGTCTATGCCGTTGCCGGCGACGGACGGGCCTATGGTAACGGTGAGGTCGAAGGTGGCGGTGCCGGTGGCGGGGTTGGAGGGGGCGTTATCGGAGACGGTCAGGGTCAGGGTGACGGGCGTGTCTTCGGTAACGGTGGGCGTGTCCCAGGTGGTGTTGGCGCTGGTTTCGCCGGCGAAAGTGCCCTGGTTGGCGGGGCTTGTGGTCCATGCGTAGGCCAGGGTGGCGCCGATGTCCGGGTCGGTGGCGGTGGCGCGCAGGGTGACCTGGCGGCCGGATACGACGCTGAAGGTGCCGGTCATCGGCGGGGTCGGCGCGCTGATGGTCACTTCGGGCGCGTCATTGGCGCCGGTGATGGTGATGGTGATGTCCACGGTGGCGGCGGGGTTGACGCTCGCGGTTACGGTGAAGGTGTCGGTTACGACTTGGCCGCCGGTCAGGGCGTTGGTGGCGGCGTTTTCGTTGTCCAGGGTGTAGGTCCAGGCGCCGGGGGCGGTGATGGAGAACATGCCGTAGGTGCCGGGCTGGTCGGTCTGGACTACGACGTTTGTGTTGTCGCTGGCGGTCACGACGGTCAGGGCGCCGGTGGCGGTGGTGGTGCCGGCGGAGGTGCCAGCCTCAACGACGGCGCCGGTGATGACGCTGCCGGTGAAGGCAACCGAGACGGCGACCGGGTTGACGGTGACTTCGGTGATGTCCCGGGTGCCGGGGAAGAAAACCTCGGTAACGGTCAGCCGCAAGGTTACGGCCCCGACGGTGGCGGGGGCGATCCAAATGCCTTCACGGCCGTTGCTGTCGGTAAAGCTGCCGCGACCCGGCGGGCTGGCGCTCCAACTGTAGCCCAGGTCGCCAGCAAGATCGGTGTCCGGGTCGGTGGTGGCGCTGCCGGTCAGCGTTACGGTCGCGCCGAAGTCCACTTGCGCGTTGGGCAGGGGCGCGCTGATGACGGCGGTGGGCGGGTCGTTGGCGCCGGTGATGGTGATGACGACGTCCTGGGGTGTGCCGCCGGCGGCGGCGGTAACGGTGAAGGTGTCGGTTACTTCGGCGCCGGAGGCGACGTTGTCGGCGATGCCGCCGGCGCCGGGGCCGGGCAGGGCGTTGACGGCGGTCTCGTTGTCGGGGTTGCCGCCGAGGGTGTAGGTCCAGGCGCCGCCGGCGGCGATGCTGAACAGGCCGTAGTCGCCGTCTTCATCGGTGAGCGGCGTAACATCGGTGCTGCCGGTGGGGTCGGAACTGGTAACGGTCAGGGCGCCGGTGTCGGTGAGGTCGCCGTCTTCGGTGACTGCGCCGGTGGTGTCGTCGGCAAAGGTGATGGTGAGCGCCACCAGTTGGATGATGACCGTGGTGTTGCTCGTTGCGCCGCTGCTGTCGGTGACCGTCAATCTCAAGGTTATGCCCCCAAGCGTGCCGGTGGACGGCGCGGTCCAGGTGGTGTCGGCGGCGCTGGTGTCGCCAAACGTGCCGGTGGTTTCGGAGCCGTCGTCCCACGCAAACGTCAGGGTGTCCGGGGTGTCGCTGATATCCGGGTCGCTGCTGGTGCTGCCGGTGAGGGTCAGGACGCCGTTGTAGGACACTTCGGCGCCCATCGCCGGGGCGGTGATGCGGGCGGTGGGCGCGTCGTTGGCGCCGGTGATGGTGATGATGATGTTCTGGGTGACGGTGTTATCGGCGGCGGCCACCACGGTGAAGGTCGAACTAACCCCTTCGCTCGCGGCCAGGGAGTTGGTGTCGTCGTCGGCGTTGTCCAGGGTGTAGGTCCAGGCGCCGGCGGCGGTGATGGTGAAGGTGCCCAAGCTGTCCATGCCCTCGGAGGCGGTGATGGCGACGAATTCAACGCTGTCGTTGGGGGCCGGGTTGGGGTTGGTGATGGTCAGGGTGCCGGTGACGGTGTCGGTGGCGGCGTCTTCGGTGACGGCGCCGGCGGTGTCGGCGGCGGTGGCGGCGTTAATGGTGATGGTCTGCAGGGTTACTTCCAGGGTGAAGGGCAGGTCAAGGGCGCCGCCGGCAGTGGTGGCGGTGTAGGCGTAGTTCGCTTCGGCGGCGATGGCCTCCGGGGTGCCGGTGATGGTCGGGGGGGTGGCGTCTCCGTCAAAGGTCAGGCCGGCGGGCAGGGCCGGGGTGAGGGCGTAGGTTGCTGCGCCGGCGCCGGCGGAGACCACGGGCAGGGTTACGGTGCCGACGTCAATGCCGAGTTGGTAGGTTTGGGGTGCGAAGGCGGCGGCGAAGGATAATGGGCCGCTCAAGGTTACGGCGACGGTGCAGGTAGCAGACGTACCGCCGGTGCTATACACCACGTTGAACGCGCCCGGGTCGTGAGTCGGCGCCGTCCAGATGGTGCGGGAGCGGGGGCCGGCGAACGCGCCTATCCCGGGCGGCTGCGTGCGCCAGAGCAACGGCGCGCCAAAAGGGGGCGTGAAGCCTTGCAGGGTTACCTGGCCGCCAAAACCCACGCTCAGGGTGGCGGGCATCGCCGGGCCGCCTTCCGCGCAAGTGACGTCGACCGGCGGCGCGGCGCGCGGGTTGACCATGACTTGTGCGGTGCCGGTGAGGGACGGGGTGGCGTCATCCCTAACGGTCAGGATCAGGGTTACCGGGGTGGTGCCGCTTGCGGGGACGGTCCAAGTGGTGTCCTCGGCGGTGGGATCGGCGAAACTGCCGGTGTTGGGGGTCGCGCTCCATTGGTAGGTCAGGGTGGTGCCGGTATCCGGGTCGGCGCCGGTGGCGGTCAGCGTGACCGCCGAGTTGAAGTTCACCTGCATACCCTCCGTGGGCGCGCTGATGACGACGGTGGGCGCGTCGTTGGCGCCGGTGATGGTGATGGTGATGACCACGGTGGCGGCGGTGTTGGCTTCGGCGGCGACGGTGAAGGGGTCGTCAAGAGTCTCGCCCGCCGCCAGGGCGTTGATGACGGTGTTGGCGGGGTCCAGGGTGTAGGTCCAGACGCCGCCGGCGGTGATGGAGAAGGCGCCGTAGGTGCCGGGCGTGTCGGTCTGCGCCACCACGTCGTTGTTGCCGTCGCTGCTGGTCACGTCCAGGGTGCCGGTGGCGGTGTTGGCGGCGGGGTCGTCTTCGGTAACGCCGCCGGTGGTGCCGCCGGCGCCGAACGTAACCGTTACGGCGACCGGGTTGACGGTGACCGTTGCCGTGCCGGAGAGGGGCGTGGTGGCGTCATCCATAACGGTCAGGGTCAGGATGACCGGGTCGGTGCCGCTGGCGGGGGCGGTCCAGGTGGTACTCGCGGCGGCGGCATTGCCGAAACTGCCGGTGTCGGGGGCCGCGCTCCATTGGTAACTCAAGGTGTCGCCGGTGTCGGCGGTGTCAGGGTCGCTGCCGGTGGCGGTCAGGGTGACCATCGCGTCGAAGTTCACCTGCGTACCCTCCGCAGGCGCGGTGATGGTGGCGGTGGGCGCGTCATTCGCGCCGGTTACGCTGATGGTGATGACCTGGGTAACGGTGTTGTCGGCGGCGGCGGCGACGGTGAAGACGTCTGGAACGATTACGAGGGCGTCCAGGGCGTTGGTGTCGTCGTCGGCGTTGTCCAGGGTGTAGGTCCAGACGCCGGTGTCGGCGGCGATGGTGAAGTCGCCGTAGGTGCCCATGCCCTCGGGGTCGGAGGCGGTGATGGCGACGAACTCGTCGCTGCCGCCGGGGTTGGGGTTGGTGATGGTCAGGGTGCCGGTGGCGTCACCGAAGGCTTCGCTGTCTTCAACGACGGTGGCGGCGAGGTCGCTGGGGCCGCCGCCGCCGCCGGTAATGGTGATGGGCGCGGCGGTTACCTCCAGGGTGAAGTCCAGTTCAACGGTGTCGCCGCCGGTTTCGGCGGCGGTGTAGGTGTAGTCCGCTTCGGCGGTGATGGCCTCCGGGGCGCCGGTGATGGCCGGGGGGGTGGCGTCTCCGTCAAAGGTCAGGCCGGCGGGCAGGGCCGGGGCGAGGGTGTAGGTGATGGTGCCGCCGTCTCCGCCGGAGATGACCGGCAGGGTTACGGTGCCGACGTCGGTGGTGGCCGGGTAGATTTGCGGGGCAATGACGGCGTCGGCGAAGGTGAGCGGGCCGGTTACGGTTACGGCGACGGTGCAGGTATCAGATTTGCCGAGGCTGCCATACTCCAGGGTGAACGCGTCCTGGTCGGTAGCCGGCGCCGTCCAGATGGCGCTGTGGGTGTCCACATCATCTATAAACGTGCCGATCCCGAGCGGATTGGAACGCCAGATCAACTCCCCCAACTGGGAGGGGCCGTTCGGGTGGCCGACCAGGGTTATGCGGTCGCCAAAGGTCACGGTCAGGGTGGCGGGCATCGCCGGGCCGCCGAGCGCGCAGGTGACGTCGGGCACCGTCGAGCGGGTAACGGCGAGGCGATAGGATCGCGTGGCGGCGCCGTCCGAGGCGGTAACCAGCACATCAATATCGGTGGCCATGCCCGCGGTCAGCGCAATCGCGGCGGCGGCGGCGCCGCTGTCCACGGCATTGCCGTTGACGGCGATGGTCGCGAAGTCATCGGTGGCGGTCGGCGTTACCACGAGGTCGGTTACGCTGTTGGCGGCGGCGGCGGTGTACATGAACGTGCCGGAGTCGAAGGGCGGGGTGAGCGAGACGCCGCCGGACAAGGCGAGGGCGGACAGCGTGGCGACGTTGTTTTCAACGATGGCGGTTACCGTTACCGTGCCGGCGTCCAGGGTGCCGGTGCCGCTGTGGGCCGGGGGCAGCACGAACACTTGAATGGTCTCGTCCATGTCAAAGTCGGTGCCGTCGTAGACCAGGGTCAGCGTGGCCTGGGTGTCGCTGTCGCGCACCACCGATACGGTCGGGCGGGAAATAATGGTGGTCAGGGTGAAATCGGAGGGAGTCAGGGAGGCGGCGTACGTGCCGACTGCCAGCGTTACTTCCAGCGTGGCCCCGTTCAGGGTGTTTTCAACCAGCGGGTCGGGGTTGGTGGCGGTGATGGAGGCGGGCGTGGTGATGGCTACGGCAACGCCGGGGGAGCAGTTGTTGTCATCATCGAACTCTCCGAAAGCCGGCACGACGCAGGCGCCATAATAGATGGTTCCCGAGACGCCGCCGCCCGGGATGGTCAGGGTGATGGTCTCCTGACCGCCATCCCCGTTGAAGGTTTCTGCTCGGCCAAGCGCGGGAATAGCGGTTTCAACATTGGCCGGCGGGGTGCCGGTTTGCACGATGGTGTCGGCGGTGGTGATCTCCGCATCCGTGGAGCGGTAATAGCGCATCACGGTGGCCAGCGTGCTGCCGCGCAAGCCGGGCTCAGACGAATTGGATACCACGTAGGTGAGGTCAAAGTCGCCGCCGGCCGGCACCGGGTCGGCATTGGCACGCGTGACCGCAACGGTCAGGTCAGCCACGCCAATAAACGATCCGGACAGGCGGTACGTTCCGACTGCGTTGCCCCCGCCGCTCACTTCAACATACACATCGGCGTCCGGCAGTAGGTACGCGTTGATAGCCTGAAATGCGCGTCCGTCAATATTTTCTCCGCTCTCATCTGCTGTGGCAAGCGCGTCTCCGGCGGCATTACGCAGCGTGAGCACCGGACTCAAAATGCCCCTGCCATCAAAGTGCTCGGTCAGCGACAGACTATAGGTGTTGCCGGCGGTCAAACCCGTAAAGGCGAACCAGTCGGTATCGCCGGCCAGTTCAATCTCGCCGGTGATCTCTGTCAGGGGGAACCTCCCCGTGGTGCCGGTGTCGCCTGCGAAGTCGTCAAACATCCCGCTTACGGTTACGGCAATATGGTCTCCACGCGTGGTTGAGTCGGCGCAGTTGTTTTCGAAATTGGTATCAGAGGGATGGTCCGCACACACGATGTAATTGAAGGTTTCGCCCGGCCGCAGCGGGGGCAAGGGGAACGTCCCGCCATGTGCCCGTTGCTGGTCTACGGCGTAGTCGTTTGTAATCGTTACGGTGGTCGCTGTCAGCGTGTCGCCGTTGGTGCCCGCGAAGGTGGTGGTGTCTCGCGTGAGCGTGGCATCGGCGGAGCGGTAAAATCTTAGAATGATGGAATTGGCGGCTACAGCGTCCGGCCCATCATTGATGACCGAAACATTTCCCGAAAAGGTGGTATCGCCGGGGCTTAGTGTCAGGGTACGGTCACCGGGGGTATTCACCAGAGCAAATCGTACACCCGGCGGGTTCGGCGGCTCCACCACGGTCACTGAAGCAGACGCCCTGAAGCAGGTTTCTTGAGCGGTTGGGTGCGGCGGCGCCGGCGGGGTGCGGACACAGGAGTAATAATAATAGACGCCCGGCGTCGCCGGCACGGCGATGGTGATTATCGCCTCGCCGTTGTTGGTCGCTCGAATATTTCCAACCCCTCCGATCCCTCTTGCCTGACCGCTTGCCACAGGCGTTAGCGCGCTGATAGCGCCCAGCGGGGGTACTTCATTCGCAGCCGCCTGCGCGGCGGTCTGCCGCACTTGATAAACGTCCATGTCCACGGGCGGGGTGCCCGCATCTCCCCGGTTGAGCACGTTGACGCGCGCGGTGAACGTGTCGTGAGTCCCTATGATCCGGTTACTACCCGGCAGACCAGAAATCTGGTTAATAAGCAGGTATATCCCCGCCGCCGCTGTCAGCTCGACTTCAATAGTCGGCGTACAGGAGTTGAGGTCATTGTCATTCGTGCGGATACAAGCGAAATGATACAGGGGTCGCGGGTTTCTGGTGGACGGGGTGACGGAAGAAGCGGCCGCAACAAAGGAGGGGACCGCCCCGCCGCTTGCGGTGAGCGTCGTAATCTCCACTACGTCCACACGGTCGGCTCGACTGAAGTCTCGACGATTGACGATGTCAACATAATAATCCACGAACACGCTGCCCACCGGCGCCGCATCCCCGCTATTGGTTACGGTGGCGGTGAGGGTGTAATCAGGGCCGCCGGTACGCACGCTGTCCTCCGAAGAGGTCAGCGCGCCGATGGCCAAATTAACCTGCGCCGCCGCATGCTGGGCGGGAAGCAAGGTCAGCGCAAAAAGCGCCACGGCGAGGGCCGCCGCCCTACACATAATTCCGCGCCCGGCCATTATAGCCGGCCTCGTGAGCCGTGAAGGGGGGGGGGGGGAATGGCCGCCGCAACGCCCAAAGGCGCGTGGAAAGGCGCGCGGTACGGCGCTTTCAGCGCATTTTTGAACCCAAACGAGCGAATGGAAAAAGTCATGGTATGGTCTCTTTCAAGTGTAAATAAACGCCGGCGCATCACTTCGTTTTCAGGATAGCGATACGCAAGAATTGACGATAAACGGCCCCAAATTCGGGTTGTTGGTGATTGATTGGGGGACTGTAAACTAAAATGGTGGGGGAATGCAAGGGGTTGAGGGGGGGCGTGGGGCGGCGAGACAATCCATGGGGGGAGACGACGCGATGCCTACGTTCTTGCGCGCCGGCCGGGGCGGCCATCAAGCGCTTCTATGACGGCGGCGGCCAACAGGGGAAACATGATTTCATGATGACCCGTCAACGCATACCCCCGGCCGCCTTTTTGCGTGGGTCGTTTCACCACGTTGGTCAACGGACGATAATGCGGGAGAAAATCCATGTTCGCGGTGGTGATTTTCTTGAGGGGCTTCCCCAAATTCCGGCTCAAGGTGACGGTCTTTAAAAAGATTTCCGGCAAGAGGACCGCCGACCCCAAATTCACATAGACGCCCCCTTCCATGTTGGACACCACGGCGGTCAGTTTTCGAAAGTCCAGCAACGACCCCGCACCGAGAGCGGCGCCATCCGCCGACGGATGCATATGCACAATGTCCGTGCCGACGGCCACGTGCACGGTCACGGGCAGGCCGAGTTGCGCGCCCGTCGCCACAAAACTGGTCTTCCAATTCGGAAACCGTTTGCGCCGCCGAAGAATGTAGCGGCCAACGGCTTCTCCAATCCCGATGCCGCGGTGCATCCCTTCCAGAATGGCCTCATTAATCATGCGCCCCGTTTCTTCGGCCATCCCAAACCGGCCGGAATCAATTTCCGCTTCAACGTCCTCCGAGGTATGGCCCATCAACGCCAACTCGAAATCATGAATGACGCCCGCCCCGTTCACGGCGACCGCCGTGATGATCTCCCGTTTCATCAGGTCCACGATCACGGGATTCAGCCCGACTTTCGTCGGGTGCGCGCCCATGCCGAGAATCACCGGACGGCCCCGTTGTCTGGCCAGGGCCACGTCGTTGGCCAGGCCCCGCAGGGTCTTGACCGCCAGCACGTCGGGGAGCGACGACAGAAAGGCGGCAAACGACCGCCCGGTTTTCCACGGAACGGAAAAGTCGGAGACCCGGACCTTGCTCCGGCGCGTGTTCAGCGAATAGGTTTTCAGGCGGGAAACGTCCAGCGGCCCGGCGGACGCGGGAGGTTTACGAGGCGCGCGCAACGATTTTCTCTTCAACGAGTTCACACAACACGTGGCCAAGCGTGAGGTGGCATTCCTGAATGCGCGCGGTGACCGTTGACGGAACACGGAACGGATGATCAACCAGGCCCGCGAGTTTGCCCCCGTCCCGCCCCGTCCACCCCACGGTGATCAGGCCTTTTTTCCGGGCGGTTTCAACCCCCTTCACCACGTTGGGCGAGTTTCCGCTGGTGCTCATGGCAATCGCGACGTCGCCCGGTTGACCGAGTGCGTCAAGCTGCCGCGCAAACACGTCCGCGTAGCCATAATCATTCGCGATGCACGTCAAGGCCGCCCCGTCCGCGGTCAGCGCCAGGGCCGGCAACGGCAGACGATCCCGGTCGTAGCGCCCCACAAACTCCGCGGCAATGTGTGACGCATCCGTGGCGCTGCCTCCATTGCCGAACAACACCACTTTCCTTCCCGACTGAATGGCCTGGATCATGAGGTCCGCCACCCCCGCAATTTGTTCGGCGCAGGCGCGCGCAAACCGGAGTTTCACGTCCCCGCTTTCCTGAAACCGCCGGGTAATGTCGTCGGGCGTCATACGCGGCGATTCTAGGCCCTCGTTCAGAAAATCTCAACTCTTGGCGTGAGCCGGAGGCGGTGCTATAGTGCTGTCTTTGCGCCACCCCGCCTTGCCAAACAAGACGCCGGTCATGCCGTGAACGTCACCATCTACTATGAGGATACCGACTGCGGCGGCGTGGTGTATTACGCCAACTACCTGAAATACTTTGAACGGGCAAGGACCGAATATTTACTGGCACACGGGATTTCGGTCGCGGAGTTTCACCGGCAAGGCCTCTACTTTGTCGTGACGCGCGCCGAAGCGCGGTACCGGGCGGCGGCGTATTATGGAGAGACCCTCCACATTGAAACCGCGGCGGCGGCGGCGCGAAAAACCGGCGTGACCTTCTCCCATACGGTTCGGGAAACCACCAGCCGGCGCCTGGTCGTCGAAGGCTCGGCCACCCTGGTCATGGTTGACCGCAACGGCAAAGTCAAAAAACCCATCCCGCAACTGCTGGCGATGCTTCAGTAGCCCGTTCGCCAACGTTCGCCGCACCGCGTCGTTCCCGCGTCACGGCTTTTCCCGAAACACCCAGGCCAGATACATGCCGCCGATAGCCAGCGTGGCCAACTCCACGGTTTGGACGACGCGGCTCACCACGGCCCCCGGCTCCGGCGGGTTCAGAAGACAATACATCCCAAGGTAGGCGGGAGGAGCGCCGGGCGGCGACTCCCAAGGCGGAAACAACACCGCCGCAATCAGCAGCCCCGCCATGACATACAAAATCCGAAGATTGAGGATTTCTTTTGACCGGGACGCTTCGCGCGGCTCCCGAACAACCCGCTTCCCGCAAGCGGGGCAAAAGCGGGCCGTTGAAGACACGGTTTGCCGGCAAGTCCGGCATGTTGGGTGGGTATCCATGGGGGAAGACTACACCCGATAGAGCCGTCTCGTCTATCAGGGCATGGAAGATGGCGGATTGCCGGCAATGACAACGGCCTTGCCCAGCAACGCGCCTCTGAATTGGTGCGAAGTCTCACTTGTTAATCGTAGCGAAACCCGCCTCTTTCCGTGTATCCTGCACGGTTAAACGGGCCTATAACCTGTTATAAATAAACAATGACAACACCGAACAATCTCCACTGGATAGCGAATTTCATTTGGGGCATCGCAGACGACGTGTTGCGCGACCTCTATATTCGCGGCAAATACCGTGATGTCATCCTGCCGATGGTCGTGCTTCGACGTCTGGATGCCGTGCTTGAGCCTACCAAGAAAGCCGTACTCGCAAACAAGAAATCACTCGACAAAATCAAAATCTCCAACCAGGACCAGGCGCTTCGGTCAGCCGCGGGGCAGGCTTTTTACAACGGCTCAAAATTTACGCTCCGCGACTTGAAAGCGCGTACCAGCCAACAACAGTTGCGAGCGGATTTCGAGGCCTATCTGGACGGTTTCTCGGAGAACGTGCAGGACATCCTGGAAAATTTCGAGTTTCGCAACCAGATTCCCCGGCTCGTGAAGGCGGACGCGCTGGGTACGCTCATCGAAAAATTTCTCTCGCCGGACATTAACCTAAGTCCGGCCCCGGTACTCAATGACGATAAATCGGTCAAGCATCCCGGCCTCGACAATCACGCCATGGGCACGATCTTTGAGGAACTGGTTCGCCGCTTCAACGAAGAAAACAACGAAGAGGCGGGCGAGCACTGGACGCCGCGCGATGCCGTCGAACTGATGGCGAAATTGATCTTTCTGCCCATCGCCGATGACATCAAATCCAGCACCTATTTATTGTACGACGGCGCCTGCGGCACCGGCGGTATGCTGACCGTCGCCGAGGAAACGCTGCGAAGCCTTGCCGAGGAACGCAACAAGCAAGCGTCCATCCACCTCTATGGACAGGAAATCAACGCCGAAACCTACGCCATCTGCAAGGCCGACCTGCTGCTCAAAGGCGAGGGCGACGCGGCGGACAATATCGTCGGCGGCCCGGAACATTCAACGCTTGCCAACGACGCTTTCCCGGCGCGCGAGTTTGATTTCATGCTCAGCAATCCGCCCTACGGCAAGAGTTGGAAAAGCGATTTGGAGCGCATGGGTGGAAAGAGTGACCTCAAGGACCCGCGCTTTATGATTGAGCACGCGGACAACTCCGAATATTCGCTGGTCACGCGATCCAGCGACGGCCAGATGCTGTTCCTTGCCAACATGCTGTCAAAGATGAAGCAGAACACGCCACTCGGCAGCCGCATCGCCGAAGTACACAACGGCAGTTCACTCTTTACCGGCGATGCCGGACAGGGCGAAAGCAACATCCGCCGCTGGATTATAGAAAGTGACTGGCTGGAAGCCATCGTCGCCCTGCCATTGAATATGTTTTACAACACCGGTATCGCCACCTACATTTGGGTGCTGACCAACCGCAAGCCGAAGCATCGCAAGGGCAAGGTGCAACTGATTGACGCCACGCAATGGTTCCAACCGTTGCGTAAAAACCTCGGCAAGAAGAATTGCGAACTCGGCAAAACCGACATTGAACATATCTGCAAAACTTTCCTCGCTTTCAAGGAAACCGAACAAAGCAAGATTTTCGACAACAAGGCATTGGGCTACTGGAAGGTCATCGTTGAACGCCCGTTGCGTCTCAAGGGCGTTGACCCGAACCGCGTCTATAAAACCAAAGAAATCAAGGAACTCAAAGAAACCACCGAACGCGCCGAAGATGCGCCGCCGGTTATCAAGAAAATCCACAAGAAAGGCACTGCGCCCGACCCGCTACGCGGCCTGTTTGAAACCACCATCAACGGCAAGCCCGCCGTAGTTGAATATGAGCCGGACACCGACCTGCGCGATACTGAGCAGATTCCGTTGCTGGAGGAAGGCGGCATCGAGGCGTTTTTGAAGCGGGAAGTGTTGCCCTATGCGCCCCCGGATACCTGGTACACCCCGGAAAGTGTCAAGACCGGCTACGAAATCAGTTTCACCCGCTACTTCTACAAGCCCCAGCCAATACGTAGCCTGGAAGAAATCCGCGCCGACATTTTGGCGTTGAAGAAGGAAACAGAAGGGCTACTGGAAGAAATTATCTGAAGACAGAAAGGTCGTGCATTATGCAACGCTGCCCATCACAAGGCTTATCCATTGACCTATATTAAAGGTAGCATTTAATATAATACATGTAATAAGCTATATTAATGACTGTCAATAACATGGACACTCCTGAAATACACCCCGTAACAACACAAACTCGAGCGGGGCAATACGTCAAGCAACCAACAGGCTACAGGGCCTTCATTCCGGCACCACTGCCACCCGCCCCCCCCATCCGAATCACCGGAGAGTTGCAAACGCTGTTATCGCAGGCCGACCGCGCACTGGGGCGGCTTGATGGCTCAATTCAGACGCTACCCAATCCGGACCTGTTTGTTTACATGTACATCCGCAAAGAGGCGGTGCTGTCAAGCCAAATTGAAGGTACGCAAAGCTCATTGCAAGAGGTACTGGCCGCAGAAGCCAGGATTCTCGCGCCGAACCGACAACAGGATGCCGGTGAAGTGATCAACTATATTAATGCCATGAATTATGGCCTCAAACGTCTCGCCGAACTATCGGTGTCGGTTCGGCTCATCCGCGAAATCCACGAAAAGCTCATGCATGGTGTACGTGGTTCGCACCTGACCCCCGGCGAATTGCGAACCAGCCAAAACTGGATTGGCCCCGGCAACTGTACGTTGAACGACGCCACCTTCATTCCACCACCGCCACATGAGGTTCCGCAGAAGCTGGCCGAATTGGAAAATTTCCTCCACTCCGACACGGCATTGCCGCTCCTGATCAAAATTGGACTGGTTCATGCCCAGTTTGAGACCATCCACCCGTTCCTCGACGGCAACGGCCGCATCGGAAGGTTGCTCATCACGTTCCTGCTCTGCAAGCAACAGGTCCTGCTCAAGCCGGTCCTCTACCTGTCCTATTTCTTCAAACGGTACAGGCAGGAATATTACCGGGAACTGCAATCGGTACGTGACGCCGGAACGTGGGAGCAGTGGCTTATTTTCTTCCTGCGCGGTGTCGTAGCAGTGAGCGGGCAGGCAACCGACACGGCGCGGCGAGTACTCGCTCTCCGTGAAGATCATCGTCGCGCCATCACCGAGAACCTGGGCCGCACCGCCGGCAACGGCCATCGCGTGCTGGAAAATCTCTACGAAAGCCCTATCGTGTCGGCAAGCAACGTGCAGGATTTGATCGGGACAACCTACCCGGCAGCCAACGAGGTGGTCGCACGGATGGTCAACGCCGGCATCCTGCGCGAGTTCACCGGCCAGGCTCGCAACCGGAGATTCATCTACCAGGGCTACCTTGACCTGTTTCACGATACCGAGTTGGAGACCGACTTATGATTGTCTGTCTCAAATTGAAGGGAGTCGGCCAGCCGTCTATCAAGAATATCACTGGAAAAGCGTCGCACCGGATCCGTTGCGGGGTTTGTTTGCGGCCACTGTAAATGACAAACCGGCTGTGGTGGAATATGAACCTGATACAGAGTTGCGTGATACTGAGCAGATTCCGTTGTTGGAGAAGGGTGGTATTGATACGTTTTTGAAGCGGGAGGTGTTACCACATGCTTCTGATGCCTGGTATGTCTCGGATAGTGTTAGAATTGGGTATGAGGTTAGTTTTACTCGGTATTTTTACAAGCCGCAGCCGATGCGATCGCTGGGGGAAATTCGGGCGGATATTTTGGCGTTGGAGGAGGAAACAGAGGGGTTGTTGGGAGAAATTATTGGGAGGGCGACTTGATGGCCACCGTACCCCCCTTTCCTGAAGGTCAGGTGGAGTCTTTGGCACGGTTTCTTGGCGAGTGCGGCTCCAGAACCGACATCAGCCGTGTACTGCAAGACCGGGGGCTGGAAGATAAATCCGGGGAGTCCACGAAGTGGCGGCGTTTGTACTGGATATTCCTCGACTGTCAAAAAAAATATAGTTGTGCAAATCAAATAGTTGACTTCATCAGTGCTTTCCTAATCCCTGCTCGATTCGCAGGACAGAGTGAAGTATTTTCAGATCACATTCAGAAACTAAACACGATACTCGCTTTCTCCGGGCTTGAGTACGGGACCAATGGCAAGTTTCGGAAAGTTGCCGTAGCCAACACTCTTGACGAGGCTGAAAAACGTGCCCGCACGATCCGATCTAAATTTCAGGGTCGATCCATGCACCCCGAAGTGCTGAAATACTGTAAAGCTGAGTTAATGCAGGACAACTATTTTCACGCTGTATTCGAGGCTGTGAAGGGGCTGATGCAAAGGATCCGCAACATGACAAACGTTAAGGCAGACGGTGCTGAACTCATCGACCGTGTATTTTCGATTGAGAGACCGTTTCTGGCCATGAACACCCTGCAATCCGAGACCGAAAAGTCCGAGCACAAAGGGTTTGCAGCCCTGCTTAAGGGTTGCTTTGCTGCTGTTCGCAATCCCATCGCACACGAACCAAAAATCCTATGGGATGGTGAGAATGACGCCGCAGACTATCTGTCACTTATCTCGCTCTTGCACCGCAAGCTCGATCAGTGTGTACCCACAAGGGCAGATCCGGAAAAGTGAAATGAGCAAAGCACAGGATTTATTTTTCGATTGGCCCGTGACCCGGAAGACTCCGGACGAACACACGACAGATACAAAACTCGCTGGCTGCAAATTCTATCCCACGATGAAGGGTTCCGGCGTCGAGTGGCTGGGCAATGTGCCGAAGCATTGGGATGTGCGGCGGTTACGAAACGTAACAGAGATGCGCGTAAGTAACGTGGACAAGCACGTGAAGAAAGGCGAGACGTCAGTTCGACTTTGTAACTACGTTGATGTCTACAAAAACGACCATATCAGCAAGAAAATGGATTTCATGGAGGTAACTGCCACGCCCGAAGAAATCAAACGTTTTCGACTTGAGAAAGATGACGTTCTCATCACCAAGGATTCAGAGACATGGGACGATATTGGAGTGCCTGCTCTGGTTACTGAACCGGCCATGGATCTTATTTCAGGGTACCACCTAGCGTTGTTTCGGCCATACGCTGACAAGCTTTCTGGTGGCTATATGCTTCGTGCCTTGCAAAGCAAAGGGCTTGCTTATCAATTCCATGTTGAGGCGAAAGGTGTGACGAGATATGGGCTTTCTCATTCTGGTATCAAATCAGCTTGGATGCCCCTACCACCCCTCCCCGAACAAACCGCCATCGTGCGGTATCTGGATTATGTGGATCGGCGGGTGCGGCGGTTTGTGCGGGCGAAGGAGAAGCTGATCGGGCTGTTGGGGGAGCAGAAACAGGTCATTATCCATCGCGCCGTTACTCGTGGTCTTGACCCTGATGTTTCTCTTAAACCTTCCGGTGTTGAGTGGCTGGGGGAAGTGCCGGAGCATTGGGAGGTCTTCCGCCTCAAGGGAGGCGTATCAAACATTATTGAACAAACTAATGAATGTTCAACCGACGATATATACGTTGCTCTTGAAAACGTTGAAAGTTGGACCGGCAAACTTCATGGAATCGAACCAGACATAATCTTTGATAGTCAAGTAAAGCGGTTCCGACTTGGGGATGTGCTTTTTGGTAAACTGAGACCCTATTTAGCAAAAACTACACGCCCTAACCAGAGCGGTGTTTGCGTCGGCGAATTTCTGGTATTGCGCCCGAGAAGTACAAATCTATCTCCATCTTATCTAGAACACTTCATTCGGTCTAAACCCACTATAGACGCAATCAGTGCATCAACTTTCGGAGCTAAGATGCCTCGTGCGGATTGGCAATTTATTGGTAGTATGAAACAACTCCTCCCACCCCTCCCCGAACAAACCGCCATCGTCGAATACCTCGACAAAGCCACCGCCGACATTGACACCGCCATCACCCGTGCCAACCGCGAAGTGGAACTCCTGAATGAATACCGCACCCGCCTGATCGCCGACGTGGTCACCGGCAAATTGGACGTGCGCGAGGCGGCGGCGCAGTTGCCGGATGAAGCGGGCGAGGACAATGCGTTGACCGATCCTGAAGAGGATACGACGGAAGAACTGGAACATTGACGATGCCAGTACCCGCCGATCCAAAGATTTATCACATTACCCATGTGGACCGGCTGTCCCCAATTGCCACTGACGGTTTTCTCTTCTGCGATGCGGAGATTGGGCGGCGCAATCCATCGGGCACCGTCATCGGCATGAACGACATAAAACAACGGAGACTTCAACTGCCCTTGCAGAGTCACCCCGGCTTGCATGTGGGAGATTGCGTTCCATTTTATTTTTGCCCGCGGTCGGTCATGCTGTATGTGATTCACCAAGCCAATCATCTGGAATTAGCCTACAAAGATGGACAAGACCCTATCGTGCATCTTGAGGCCGATTTTCATGCGTCTATTGCGTGGGCGGAAGAAAATAAGAAACGCTGGGCTTTTACTTCGTCAAACGCAGGCTCAATGTTTTTTGAAGACTATTCCAATCTGGATCATTTGGGGGAAATTAGCTGGGAGGCCGTGCAAGCGGTCGATTGGCGATCTTGCAAGGACGGCAAGCAAGCCGAATTCCTGCTGGAAAACCGCTTCCCGTGGCATTTGATCGAGCGTATCGGCGTATATTCGCGGGTAGTCCACCAACAGGCGGCCAATTCGTTGCCTGCCGATGACCACCGGCCACGAGTCGAGATACTGGAAACGTGGTATTATTAGCCGAGGGGGCAACGAAGATGATCAAATACAAGAGCGGCGACATTCTGAAAGAAGAGACCGAGGCGCTTGTTAATACGGTGAATTGCGTTGGCGTGATGGGACGCGGCATCGCGCTGCAATTTAAGAAATTTTTTCCTGAAAACTTCAAGGCATATACCGCCGCCTGCAAATATGGTGAAGTGCAACCTGGGAAAATGTTCGTATTCAAGACCGGTGAATTAACCAATCCTCACTACATCATCAATTTTCCGACCAAACGCCATTGGCGCGGAGCAAGCCGGATGGATGATATTGAATCCGGGTTGTGTGCGCTGAGCGAGGAAATCAGGAAACACAAAATTCAATCTATTGCCATTCCACCGCTTGGCAGTGGTATGGGGGGGCTTGACTGGCCGCAAGTTCGCTCTCGTATAGAAATGGCTTTTCAGGAATTTGATGATGTTCAAATTGCTATCTATGAACCACAGGGAGCACCGGAAGCAGATCAGATGGTGCGTAATCGCCAGGTTCCTGACATGACCCCGGGAAGGGCGGCGCTGGTCAGTTTGATGCACCGTTACCTGGCCGGTTTGCTCGATCCATTCGTAACATTGTTGGAAGTTCACAAACTTATGTACTTCATGCAGGTGGCGGGTGAACCGTTGAGGCTGCAATATGTCAAGGATTCTTATGGCCCCTATGCAAAGAATCTTCGGCATATGTTACATCCCATTGAAGGACACCTGATATCCGGTTATGCCGACGGCGGTGACGCACCCGACAAAGAATTAAAAATGGTCCCTGGCGCGCTTGAGGATGCGCAAAAGTTTCTCAAGGACCAAACCGGAACCCAAGCGCATCTTGAAAGAGTTTTTGATCTGGTTGAGGGATTTGAATCGCCGTTCGGCCTGGAGTTGCTGTCCACGGTTCACTGGGTCGCAAGCAGGGAATCGCCTCAATCCACCGATGACGTTGTCGCAAAAACCTATGCCTGGAATGAGCGAAAGAAACAGTTCTCACGGCGCCAGATCTGCCTGGCTCTTAAGGTGCTGACACGAAAAGGCTGGATACAAGCTGGGTTGGAAGGCAACGGATGACCACCGACACCACCGAACGCGGCCTTGAACGGCTGATTTGCACGGCCTTGGCCGGTCATCCCTGCGAGTCGCCGGTTGCGAGAACCGTGGATGGGCCACCAGTCGCCTACGGCGGGGTGGGATGGATGTGCGGCAATTCGCGCGATTACAACCGCGACTACTGCGTGGATTTGGCTCAACTGTCGGCCTTTCTGTCGGCAACACAGCCGGAAGTCGCGAGGGCGCTCTGTCTCGGTGAGGACGGTCCGACGCGGCACAAGTTTCTGGCACGTCTTGAGAGCGAGATCACAAAAAACGGCACCATTTCCGTATTGCGCAACGGGATTAAGCACGGAGCGCACCCTGTTCATTTTTTTTATGGCACACCGACACCCGGCAATCAGAAAGCCGCGGAACTGTCTGCCAGGAACGTGTTCTCGATTACACGACAACTTCAATACAGCAACACCGACGTTCACAACGCTCTGGACGTGGGATTGTTCGTCAACGGTCTCCCGGTTTTCACTTTTGAGCTGAAGAATAACCTGACCAGACAAACAGCGCGGGATGCGGTGGAGCAATACAGACGCGACCGTGACCCGAAGGAGAAACTTTTCCAATTTGGACGCTGCGTGGCGCACTTTGCTGTGGATGAGGAGGATGTTCAATTCTGCACTCACCTGCAAGGTAAGGCGTCGTGGTTTCTGCCCTTCAACCAGGGCTGTGAAGACGGTGCGGGCAACCCGCCCAATCCCCACGGACTCAAGACCGACTACCTGTGGCTCGAGGTGCTCACCCGCGAGAGTCTGACTAATATCCTCGAAAACTACGCCCAGGTCGTTGAAACGAAGGATGACAAGACCGGGCGCAAGAAGAAGACCCAGATCTGGCCGCGCTACCACCAGCTTGACGTGGTGCGAAAACTGCTGACCGACGCCGGGGCGGAGGGCGCGGGCAAGCGCTATCTGATCCAGCATTCGGCCGGCAGCGGGAAGTCAAACTCCATCGCGTGGCTGGCGCATCAGTTAATCGGCCTTAAAAAGAATGATGCGTTGGTGTTTGATTCCATTATCGTGGTCACTGACCGGCGCATTCTTGACCGGCAAATTCATGACACCATCAAGCAGTACGTCCAGGTCAGGGCAACGGTGGGACATGCTGAAAATTCCGGAGACCTCCGCAAATTCATCGAAAGCGGCAAAAAAATCATCGTGTCCACTGTGCAGAAATTCCCGTTAATTCTGGACGAAATAGGCCGCGAGCAACGCAAGAAGAATTTTGCCATCATCATCGATGAAGCGCACTCCAGCCAGGGCGGTCGGACTTCATCGGCGATGTCCGGGGTCCTGGGGGAGAATACGGGAACAGAGGAAGAGGAGACGTTTGAAGATCGGATCAACCACATTATGGAAAGGCGAAAAATGCTTGCCAACGCCAGCTACTTCGCCTTCACCGCCACCCCCAAGAACAAAACGCTTGAACTCTTTGGCGCACCGGACCCCCAGCCCGACGGCGCCGTCAAGCATCACCCTTTCCACAGTTACACGATGAAGCAAGCGATTCAGGAGGGCTTCATCCTGGATGTGCTTCGACATTATACCCCGGTGGACAGTTATTATCGGCTGGTCAAAACAGTTGAGAGCGACCCCGAGTTTGACACCAGAAGGGCAAAGAAGAAGCTCCGCCGCTACGTCGAGGGGCACGAACATGCAATTCGGTTGAAGGCCGAGATCATGGTGGACCACTTTCATGGGCAGGTCCTGGCACCGGGCAAGATCGGCGGGCAGGCGCGGTGCATGGTGGTGACCGGCGGCGTCCAACGCGCGATTCAGTACTACCACGCGGTCCGTGACTACCTGAAAGCGCGAAAGAGTTCATATCAGGCAATTGTGGCCTTTTCGGGCGATCACGAATACGGCGGAGCCAATGTGAGTGAGGCATCGCTCAACGGGTTCTCGTCTGCCAAGATCGCCGAGAAGATCCGGGAAGATCCATACCGTTTTCTGATTTGCGCCGACAAATTTCAGACCGGTTACGACGAACCGCTACTGCACACGATGTACGCGGACAAGACCCTGTCCGGCATCAAGGCGGTGCAAACGCTTTCACGACTCAATCGGGCACACCCCAAAAAACATGACGTCTTTGTCCTCGACTTCATGAACGAGGTTGATACGATTCAATTTGCGTTCGCGGATTACTATCGAACAACCATTCTCTCGCAGGAAACCGACCCGAACAAATTGCATGACCTCAAAGCCGATCTCGACGGCTCTCAGGTGTACAGCCCCGGACAGGTGCGGGACTTTGTCGAATGCTTCCTGTTGGAAGCGCCTCGTGAACGGCTTGACCCCTTGCTTGACGCCTGTGTCGCGGTTTATCAGCAACTCAATGAGGACGGTCAAGTGGATTTCAAGGGCAAAGCCAAGGCATTCCTTCGCACGTATGCTTTTCTGGCATCCATCCTGCCTTACACCAACGCAGAATGGGAAAAACTTTCGATATTCCTGCAATTTCTCACACCTAAACTGCCGTCGCCGATAGAAGAAGACTTGTCAAAAGGCATACTTGAAACGATTGATATGGACAGTTACCGAGTTGAAAAGAAGGCCGTTCAGGCCATTCAGTTATCAGACACGGATGCGGAGATTGAGCCGATGCCCACAGATGGGGGAGGACACAAGCCGGAACCGGAACTGGACCGGCTATCGAACATTATCAGCGAATTTAATGATTTGTTTGGAAACATCACCTGGGCTGACGCGGATCATGTGCGGGAATTGATTACCAAAAAAATCCCGGAGAAAGTCGCGGAAGACGAAGCCTACCGGAATGCCAGGAAGAACTCCGATGAACAGAATACCTGTATTCAATTTGACAGGGCGTTGGTGCGAGTGGTGACGGATCGCCATCAAGACGACACCCAACTCTTTCAACAGTTCTCCGATAACCAGGACTTCCGACGCTGGATGAGAAACACCGTGTACACAATTATACGAGAACACCCATTGCCATAATGTGGACGAGACTGAAACTGACTAATCCCGCACCTCTTTCCACGTCGCACTCACACACTCCATGACGACTTCTTCCCCCACCATTCGCGCCGCCTCGGTTATTGGAGCGGGGGCGTGGGGCACCACACTGGCTCGGCATTTGGCGAACCAGGGGATCTCGGTGACGGTCTGGACGTACGAGGAAGACGTTGTCGAACAGATCAATCGCAAACGGGAAAATGCCCTGTTCTTGCCGGGGGTCGCGTTGCCGGCGACGATCTTCGCCACCCATTCTCTTCAAGAGGCGGTCGCGGCAACCGGGTTGATCGTGCTGGCCGTGCCTTCTCATGCCATGCGGACGGTGGTCGGGCAACTGGCGCCTTCGCTTGCCGGGCCGCTTCCGATTGTCGTGGCGTCAAAAGGTATTGAGGAAGACTCGTTGCAGTTGATGTCCCAGGTCCTTGATGAACTGCTGCCGGCCGCCTGGGTTCCGGGCATGACCGTGCTCACGGGGCCGAGCTTTGCGGCGGAAGTGTGTCAACACAAGCCGACGACCGTGTTGCTGGCCGGGCGGGACGCCCGCCTCGCGGCGCGGCTGCAAACGGTGTTCATGTCCGCGTCGTTCCGAGTCTATACCGGAACCGACCTCATCGGCGCGCAATTGGGAGGCGCGCTCAAAAACGTCATGGCTATCGCCGCCGGCGTGGTGGACGGGCTGGACTTGGGGCTGAACGCGCGGGCCGCCCTGATCACCCGCGGCTTGGCCGAAGTGATTCGGCTGGGCGTCGCGCTCGGCGCCGACGTGCATACGTTCTATGGACTGTCCGGCCTGGGGGATTTAATCCTCACCGGGACGGGTTCCTTAAGCCGGAACCATGCCGTCGGATTGAAGGTGGCCCGGGGCCGGCGACTGGAGGATATTCTGAAGGAGACCGTCACGGTGGCCGAAGGTGTGCGCACCACCAAAGCCGCGGCGGCGTTGGCGCAACGGTTTCAGGTGGAGATGCCGATTGTCCAATGCGTCCACGCCATGTTGTTTGAAGGCAAACCGCCGACTGACGTCGTCGCTGATCTGATGTCCCGCTCGGCCAAGGAAGAAACCCCGTCCGCGACGTCCGGACGCGCGCCCTAGCGCCTGTCACCGCCATGGATTCCACGGCTCTTCAGGCTCTCCTCGCGTCGGTGCAAAACGGATCGGTGTCGGTTGCGCACGCGCTGCGACAACTGCGCACCCTGCCCTATGCCGACATGGGATTCGCCCGGGTGGACCGCCATCGCGCGCTCCGCCATGGCGCGCCGGAGGCGATTCTCTGTGAAGGAAAAACCCAGGCCCAGATCCTGAAGATTGCGCGGAGTTTGCGGAAAGACAACGTGCCCGTCCTTGCGACGCGCGCCGATGCCGCCATCGCGCGCGCGCTCAAAGGCGTGAGCCGGAAAGCGGTGTATCACCGGGACGCCCGCGTCGTGGTGATTCCATCCACGCCGCCCCGCCCGCTTCACGGAGACATCGTGATTGTCACCGCCGGCACCGCGGATATCCCGGTGGCGGAAGAAGCCAGAGTGACCGCCATGACGCTGGGGAGCGCGGTGGAGACGCTGTTTGACGTGGGCGTGGCCGGGGTGCACCGCTTGCTGGATCAGGTGGACCGCCTCCGACGGGCCCGCGCGGTGATCGTGGTGGCGGGGATGGATGGGGTTTTGCCGAGCGTGGTGGGAGGCCTGGTGCCGACCCCGCTCATTGCCGTGCCGACCAGCCGGGGTTATGGCGCGCACTTTGGGGGCCTTGCCCCGTTACTTACGATGTTGAACACCTGTTCGGGCGGAATCGGCGTGGTGAATATTGATAACGGATTCGGAGCCGGCCATCTGGCTCATCGCATCAACACCCTGGTTGACCGGGACGCCTCACCGTCGTCGGGTTCCTAAGGCTGCCCCGCCGCGTTCAGGCGTGCGCCGGCATCCTCGGGCGGAGCCGAATCCGCTTCATCGGACGGAGCCGGGTCGGGACGCGGGGGTTGCGCACCCACGTCTTGAGGCGAAGACACTTCCAATGTTCCTTTCGCAAACCGCGAGACGGACCTGGTCTTCACAACCCCTTTCTCCCCGGCCATGAGCTTGGCGCGGACTTCATAGGCATACGTCCCTTGAGTCACATACTGCCGGTTTTGATCGTACCCGTCCCAGAGCAGGGTCATGCTCATGCGAGGCGTCCCGTCCTCCATAACCGCGTTGTCCAGGGATTGCCGGCCAAATAAAAATCGAATGGAGCGCTTGGAAGGGAAACTGATCAGGGACGACACTTCAAGGACATCGGCCCCGTTGAAGTTGCCGGGCAACTCCACGTCCACCGTGAGGGCCAGCGACCCGGTCCCGGGGACAAAGGGCAGGGGCGCGGCGGTAACGTTCACGATTGTGAGCGGCTGGCGCTGGGGCTGTGTTTTCCGTTTGGCGTCAAGCGCACCCGGCGCCATGACAAACGCCAGGAGCGCCGACGCGCCAATGAGGGACAGACGGGATGGGAACAATGGAAACCAGTGCATAGGGTCATCAAGCCGGCAGTCGGGAACGGCGCATTGAACGCCTCACGCACGGGACGCCGGGGTCGGGGTCGGCCCCCGCACCCCTGCGCCGATTCCGCACCCTTGGCCTTGTAAGGGATGCAACAAGACGGCGTTGGGAGAAACGACTTGTCATTTCATGAAAATTTTCGTATGTGCTTACATACCGTGGCGCGGTCATCCCGTCAAGGGCGTTGACGCGCGCGAGGTTTGCTAAAGGAGCGCCATGCATCTTCACATTGATTGTTTTTCAGGCATGAGCGGGGACATGATGTTGGGCGCGCTTGTGGACGCGGGCCTTTCGCCGCACACACTTCGCCAGGGCCTCAACGCGCTTCCGATTTCCGGCTACCGTCTCAAAATCTCAAAAGTCCGGCGCGGCGCGATTCACGCGACGAAAGTGGACGTCGTCGTCACGCAAAAGCAGGCCAGGCCCCTTTCCTGGCCGCAAATCCGACGCCTGCTTGCCGCGAGCCGTGTACCGCCATGGGTGAAAAAACACTCGCTGGCGGTGTTCGCGCACATCGCCCGGGCGGAAGGAACCGTGCATGGGCAGGATCCCGCCAAAGTCCGTTTTCATCAACTGGGCATGATGGACTCCCTGGTGGACGTCGCGGGAAGCCTGCTGGGGTGTCATGAGCTGGGCGTGAACACGTTCAGCGCGACGCCCGTCAACGTGGGGTCCGGCACGATTGAGAGCGACCACGGCACGTTGCCGATTCCCGGACCCGCGGTTGCCGAGCTGGCCAAAGGGTGCCCCATTTATTCCCAAGGCCCCGCTCTGGAGTTGACCACCCCGACCGGCATGGCCCTGCTGACCGCCCTGACGCACGCCTTCGGTCCGCTTCCGCCCATCGTGCCCGGCGCCATCGGGTATGGGGCGGGCACGGCCAATCCGCATGACTGGCCGAACGTGTTGCGCGTGGTTCTTGCCGCTCCCGAATCCACGGAGTCGCTTGAGACCGACCGGGTTATTCAATTAGAAACCAACATTGACGACATGAACCCGCAAATTTACGAAGCGGTCATGGAACGCCTGTTTGAACACGGCGCCCTTGACGTCAGCTTGACGCCGACCGTCATGAAGCGGAACCGGCCGGGGATCATCCTCACGGTCCTGGCCCGTCCCGACCACGCCGGCGCGCTCACTCACACGCTGTTTCGTGAAACGACAACCCTCGGCGTCCGCAGTCAACCCGTCAGCCGGACGACGCTGGCCCGCTCAATGACAACGATCCGTTTGCCGCAAGGCCGCGTGCGGGTGAAAGCCGTGCACGTGGGGAACACCATAAAATATCGTCCGGAATTTCAGGACTGCCGGGCCATTGCCAAAAAAACCGGGCGCCCGGTTCAAGCGATCATGGAACAGGTGATGCGGAAACTGTCCTGATCCCTGCGTTCAATGCCACACGCGACCACATCACGCAAACCCTCTCTGGCCATTACCATGGGCGACCCGGCCGGGATTGGCCCCGAGGTGATCGTGAAAGCTCTGGCTTCTCCTGTGGTTTGGCGCCTGTGCCGTCCCGTGGTGATCGGGACCGTGCCGGTTTTACAACGGGAAACCCGCCGCCTGCATTCTGCCCTCAACGTGGTCCCATTGCCGGACGGTGACGACTGCGGGGAAGGGCCGGTCACGCGCAGAGGCTCCATTCCGGTTCTTGATCCTTTGAAAAGCCCGTTGGGCCGGTTTCGATTGGGCCAACCCGCCCGCGGTCCCGGCGCGGCTTCCGTTGCGTTCATCACCGCCGCCGTGCGGTTGGCCGAAACCGGCCGCGTCGCCGGCGTGGTCACGGCTCCCATCAATAAGGAGTCCCTCCACCTTGCCGGGTATGCGTACCCCGGGCATACGGAACTGCTGGCCGACCTGACGGGCGCCAAACAGGTCGGGATGATGTTAGTGGGCGGGCCGTTAAAAATTCTGTTTGTGACAACGCATCAGGCGCTCCGGAACGTGCCCGACGCCCTGACGACTCCGCGTGTGTTCACGGCCATCCGGCTCGCTCATCAGGCCGTGAAGGGCTATTTCAAGGTCTCCCGGCCTCGTATCGGCGTGGCGGCCCTCAATCCTCACGCCGGCGAACATGGATTGTTTGGCCGCGAAGAGCAAACGATTATCGCTCCGGCCGTCCGTCTCGCCAAACGAGCCGGCATTCGAGCCACCGACCCGCTTCCGGCCGATACCCTGTTTGGGGCGGCCGTTCGCGGCGCGTATGACGTGGTGGTGGCCATGTATCACGACCAGGGACTGATTCCGCTCAAAACCGTGGCGTTTGGTCACAGCGTGAACCTGACGGTCGGACTGCCGATCATTCGGACCTCGGTTGACCACGGCACGGCCTATGATATCGTCGGCAAAGGCAAGGCCGACCCCCAAAGTCTGCTGGAAGCCATCAAGTTAGCCGCCCGGCTGGCCGCCGCGAAGGGCTGGCGCATGGCGTGACTCGCAACAGGTTTCAGGGTGGAATGATGCAAGGAAGGCTGACACGTTCCTTCGTCATTCCCGCGAAGGTAGGAATCCAGAGGGGAATGCCAAGGCGAAGATGGATTCCCGATTAAAAATGTCGGGAATGACGGAAGGGGTAGGGCGGGAATCCAGTCTGCGATCCCTGGTTGCCATTCCCGCGGAGAAAACGCCACTGTCATTCCCGCGCAGGCGGGATTCCAGCGTCTAACTGGGCCGGCGGAGCCGGACACTTCACTCCTGTCCTTACCAGTGCCACTCCAATTGCACCCGCACGCCATGATCCACCGGGGCCGTGCCCGTCGCGCCTTTTCGGGCGCCTTCCAGGCTCATATTCAGCCGTTGGGCTAAGCTGACCCGGCTGCCTAGCCGGTACGTCCTGGCATCCGCCGCCCCCAGGGTCATCCCGCCGTAGGGTGTCAGCAGGTGGTCGCCTACCGGCAGCCCGTAGGCGATGGTCGCTTCCATGAGGCCCTGCGGCGTGGTCGGGCCGCTGGGCGCCGGGCGGTTGGCTGTGCCGTGTTCCCAGAGTTGCGCCAGCCCGCTGGCGCTGGTGGTGGTTTGATAGGTTGGGGCCAGCGTGACGGCCAGGCCCTGCCCCTGGGCGCCCGGCGCCAGGGTCACCCGTCCGCTCACGCTCCAGTCGTCGTAGTCGCCGCCATGGGCGAGCAACACCCGGCCCCGGCTTTCCAGGGTCAGCCGCAGGGCGGGATAGGCGTACAGCAGGCCGCCGCTTAGTTCCGCGCCGGTGCCGGTGCGGCCGTCGCCGGCGTCATGCCGCAGGCCCACGCCCACGCTGGGGGTCAAGTGGGCGCCATGGGGTAAGGGTTGCTCATGGCTGCCTTCCAGGGTCAGCCGCAGCCGCCGGGCGTCCGTGGTCAGGCCGGCCAGGCGGTCGCCTTGTTGCTCGGCTTTGATCGCCGTAGTCAGGACTTCGGCTTTGACCCGCACCGTGGTGGTGCCGTCGGGGGTCAGGAGGCCCGGCTGGTTCAGCAGGCGGCCGGCGCCGCCCACGGCGGCGGTGGCCAGCCGGGTGGCGGCGGTGACGGTGCCTTCGGCCGTGGGGTCGGCGGTGTCGGTGATCTCAACTTCGCCCCAGCCGTAGCCGCCGGTGGCCCAGAGGGTCACCTGCCCGTCCAGCAGGCTGGTGCTGACGTAGGGGTGCAGGCTGGTCAGGGTGGCCTGATAGGTGCCGGGGGCCGGGTCGGTACCACTGCGGTCGGTGTAATCAAAGGTGCCGTCGGCCCAGGAGACGGCCAGGCCGGTCAAGAGGGTGTCGGTCAGCCAGGCATCCCCGCCCACGGTGGCGCCGAACAGGTCGCCGTCCCAGTCCACGGTGGCGCTGTTGCCGGACAGGTTGCGGTAGGCGCCGTTGCCCCACAGGGTGACGCCGGCCAGCGGCCCGCCGGCTTGGTTGAGCGGCAGGGCAAAGGCAGAGCGGCCCAGGAGGGATTTGACATTGAAGGCGCCGGTGGTCAGGGCTTCCCCGTTTGATTGCAGTACCCCCGCCAGGGTGGACTGCCCGCCCAGGCTGAAGGTGGCGCCGCCGGAGGCGTCCAGGTCGGTGGCGGCTTGTTCGGTCCGCCGGGCAATGGCGCTGACGGTGGTGTCCATCATGGCCCTGGTGACTTCGGGGAGAATGGCGCGGTGCACGTTGTCAAACTGACTGCGGCCTACGCGGACGGTGAGCGTGGCGGTGCGGTCGGTGGCGGGGTCCGGGGTTGTGCCGTCATCCGTGACCGTGAGGTCAAAGCGCAGGGTGGTGCGCTCGTCCGGGGCATCAAAGGTAACGACGGCGGCGGTTGGGTCGGAGAACGTGATCAGATCTTCAGCCGGCGGCGGCGACACGTTGTCGACGGCGGTGTGCGTCCACAGGAACATCAGGTCCTCGCCTTCGGGGTCACGGCTGCCGCCGGCATCCAGGGTAACATCCTCCTCGCCTTCATCCACGGTCATGCGCGGGCCGCCGGCAAACAGGATAACCGGCGGGTCGTCGGGGAAGGTGTTGGGGTTGCCGCTGCCGTCCTGGTTCTCGAAACTGACGCTGATGGTGCTGTCAATCGTAAGGCTGGCGATGGTGGTTCGGACGACGAAGGAGTCGGGGTCTAAGATGTCGCCGGGGCCGAGGGCCTGGATCTCCGGGTGGCGGTTATTCAGGGTGTAGGTCCAGGTGTAGCGGAGGTCAACGTTGCGGGTCAGGCCGGCGCTGCTCGCGGTGCCGGCGATGGTCGCGGTGCCGTAGGTGGGCGGGGTGAAGATGCGGTGGGTGGGGGGCAAGTTATCCGGGACGTTGTTGACCGTCAGGGTGCCGGTGGCGGTGCCGCCGCTGTTGACGCTGCCGTCGGCGTTAAGCACGACGGGGTCTAAGATGGGTGGGTTGTCGGCGGTGGTCGGGTCGTTGTCGTCAACGCCGGGGCCGGTGGTGGACGGCAGGGTAACGGTGAGCGCGACCATGTCGGTGGCGGCGGCGGGTGTGCCGGCGTCATCGGTGACGGTCAGGGTCAGGGTCACGGCTCGGGTGCTGGTGCCGCCGGCGAGGGTCGGCGCGGTCCAGGTGGTGTTGCGGTTGGCGTCGTTGGTGAAGCTGCCTTCGCCGGACGGGGTGGTGGTCCAGGCGTAGGTCAGGGTGGTGCCGGTATCCACGTCCTCGCCGGCGGCGCGCAGGGTGACGGCACTCCCGGACAGGACGCTGCTCAATGACGAATCCGGGGTGGTGATGTCCACGGTGGGCGCGTCATTGGCGCCGGTGATGGTGATGGTGACCACGCGGAAGACGCTGGGGTCGGCGGCGGGGCGGATGGTGAAGGTCTCGGTCGGCGCGGCACCGGCGGCCAGGCGGTTGGTGTCGGGGTCGGCGTCATCCAAAGTGTAGGTCCAGACGCCGGTGGCGAGGACGATGGCGAAAGTGCCGTAGCGGCTGCTCTCGGTCGGGGCGAGGACGGCGGTGCTGTCGCCGGGGGCCGGGTTGGGGTTGGTGACGGTCAGGGTGCCGGTGGCGGTGGCGGTGGCGGCGTCCTCGGTAACCGCGCCGCTGGTATCGCCGGCGATGGTGACCGGCGCGGCGCGCGGACGGACGGTGACCCGTGCGCTAACGGTGGCGGTGCCGTCAGTAACTTCCAGAATCAGGATGACGGCGGCGGTGCCGGTGTTGGGGGCGGTCCACATCGTGCTCGCAAGGGCGGCATTGGCAAAACTGCCCCGGTCCGCCGGTTGGGTGCGCCATGCGTAGGTCAGGGTGTCGGTGGTATCCGGGTCGCTGCCGGTGCCGGTTACCGGGATGGCGACGCCGAACTCCACCTGTGTGCCGGGCGTGGGCGCGCTGATGGCGGCGCTGGGCGCGTCGTTGGCGCCGTTGACGGTGATGGTGATGATTTGCGTGCCGTCGCCGATGGCGGTGCGCGCGGTGAAGGTCTCCGTTGGCGCATCGCCCGCGGCCAGGGCGTTGGTGGCGGCGGTGGCGTTGTTGAGGGTGTAGGTCCAGGTGCCGTTGGCGGCGATGGTGAAGGCGCCGTAGGTGCCATCCATATTCGCGGCTATGAAGTTCGTGTTGCCGGCGGGGTTGTCAATGTTGAGGTCGCCGGTGGCAGTGAGGTCACCGTCTTCGGTGACGCTGCCGGTGGTGTCGCCGACGATGGCGACCGGCACCACCATGACGGTGACCGGTGTTGCGTCGGCGGCAGCGACCGGGGTGGCGTCATCGCTGACCATCAGGTGCAAGGCGACGCTCATCTCGGTGGACGGCGCGCTCCAGGTGGTGGAGGCGGCGGTCGCGTTGCCGAAACTGCCGGTGTTCGCCGGCATCGTGGTCCAGGCGTAGGTCAGGGTGGCGGTGTCGCCGGTGTCCGGGTCGTTGCCGGCGCCGGTAACGGGGATCGTCCCGGCGAACGACACCATGGTATTGGCCGGTGGCGCGCTGATCTCGGCGGTGGGCGCGTCATTGGCGCCGGTGATGGTGATCGTAACCACGCGGGTGACGCTGGAGTCGGCGGCGGCGCGGATGGTGAAGGTCTCGGTCTCGCTGTCGCCGGCGGCCAGGGCGTTGGTGTCGGGGTCGGCGTCATCCAAAGTGTAGGTCCAGACGCCGGTGGCGAGGACGATGGCGAAAGTGCCGTAGCGGCTGCTCTCGGTCGGGGCGAGGACGGCGGTGCTGTCGCCGGGGGCCGGGTTGGGGTTGGTGACGGTCAGGGTGCCGGTGGCGGTGGCGGTGCCGGTGGATGTGCCGGCCTCAACGACGGCGCCGGTGTTGCCGCCGGCGATGGTGACCGGCGCGGCGCGCGGACGGACGGTGACCTGTGCGCTAACGGTGGCGGTGCCGTCAGTAACTTCCAGGATCAGGATGACGTTGGCGGTGCCGGTGTTGGGGGCGGTCCACATCGTGCTCGCAAGGGCGGCATTGGCAAAACTGCCCCGGTCCGCCGGTTGGGTGCGCCATGCGTAGGTCAGGGTGTCGGTGGTATCCGGGTCGGTGCCGGTGCCGGTTACCGGGATGGCGACGCCGAACTCCACCTGTGTGCCGGGCGTGGGCGCGCTGATGGCGGCGCTGGGCGCGTCGTTGGCGCCGTTGACGGTGATGGTGATGATTTGCGTGCCGTCGCCGATGGCGGTGCGCGCGGTGAAGGTCTCCGTTGGCGCATCGCCCGCGGCCAGGGCGTTGGTTGCGGCGGTGGCGTTGTTGAGGGTGTAGGTCCAGGTGCCGTTGGCGGCGATGGTGAAGGCGCCGTAGGTGCCATCCATATTCGCGGCTATGAAGTTCGTGTTGCCGGCGGGGTTGTCAATGTTGAGGTCGCCGGTGGCAGTGAGGTCACCGTCTTCGGTGACGCTGCCGGTGGTGTCGCCGACGATGGCGACCGGCACCACCATGACGGTGACCGGTGTTGCGTCTGCGGTGGCGGAGTCGTCATCGCTGACCATCAGGTGCAAGGCGACGGACATTTCGGTGGACGGCGCAGTCCAGGTGGTGGAGGCGGCGGTCGCGTTGGCAAAACTGCCGGTGTTCGCCGGCATCGTGGTCCAGGCGTAGGTCAGGGTGGCGGTGTCGCCGGTGTCCGGGTCTTCGCCGGCGCCGGTAACGGGGATCGTCCCGGCGAACGACACCATGGTATTGGCCGGCGGCGCGGTGATGTCCACGGTGGGCGCGTCATTGGCGCCGGTGATGGTGATCGTAACCACGCGGGTGACGCTGGAGTCGGCGGCGGCGCGGATGGTGAAGGTCTCGGTCTCGCTGTCGCCGGCGGCCAGGCGGTTGGTGTCGGGGTCGGCGTCATCCAAAGTGTAGGTCCAGACGCCGGTGGTGAGGACGATGGCGAAGGCGCCGTAGCGGCTGGACTCGGTCGGGGCGAGGACGGCGGTGCTGTCGCCGGGGGCCGGGTTGGGGTTGGTGACGGTCAGGGTGCCGGTGGCGGTCAGGGTGCCGGTGGAGGTGCCGGCCTCAACGACGGTGCCGGTGTTGCCGCCGGCGATGGTGACCGGCGCGGCGCGTGGACGGACGGTGACCCGTGCGCTAACGGTGGCGGTGCCGTCAGTAACTTCCAGGATCAGGATGACGTTGGCGGTGCCGGTGTTGGGGGCGGTCCACATCGTGCTGGCAAGGGCGGCATTGGCAAAACTGCCCCGGTCCGCCGGTTGGGTGCGCCATGCGTAGGTCAGGGTGTCGGTGGTATCCGGGTCGGTGCCGGTGCCGGTTACCGGGATGGCGACGCCGAACTCCACCTGTGTGCCGGGCGTGGGCGCGCTGATGGCGGCGGTGGGCGCGTCGTTGGCGCCGTTGACGGTGATGGTGATGATTTGCGTGCCGTCGCCGATGGCGGTGCGCGCGGTGAAGGTCTCCGTTGGCGCATCGCCCGCGGCCAGGGCGTTGGTGGCGGCGGTGGCGTTGTTGAGGGTGTAGGTCCAGTTGCCGTTGGTGGCGATGGTGAAGGCGCCGTAGGTGCCATCCATATTCGCGGCTATGAAGTTCGTGTTGCCGGCGGGGTTGTCAATGTTGAGGTCGCCGGTGGCGGTGAGGTCACCGTCTTCGGTGACGCTGCCGGTGGTGTCGCCGACGATGGCGACCGGCACCACCATGACGGTGACCGGTGTTGCGTCGGCGGCAGCAACCGGGGTGGCGTCATCGCTGACCATCAGGTGCAAGGCGACGCTCATCTCGGTGGACGGCGCGGTCCAGGTGGTGGAGGCGGCGGTCGCGTTGGCAAAACTGCCGGTGTTCGCCGGCATCGTGGTCCAGGCGTAGGTCAGGGTGGCGGTGTCGCCGGTGTCCGGGTCTTCGCCGGCGCCGGTAACGGGGATCGTCCCGGCGAACGACACCATGGTATTGGCCGGCGGCGCGGTGATCTCGGCGGTGGGCGCGTCATTGGCGCCGGTGATGGTGATGACCACTTCCACGGTGGCGTCGGGGTTGACGGAGGCGGTCACGGTGAAGGTGTCGGTTACGACTTGGCCGCCGGTCAGGGCGTTGGTGGCGGCGTTGTTGTTGTCCAGGGTGTAGGTCCAGGCGCCGGCGGCGGTGATGGAAAAAGTGCCGTAGGTGCCGGGCGTGTCGGTCTGGACTACCACGTTTTTGTTGGTGCTGGTGGTGGCTATGGTCAGGGCGCCGGTGGCGGTGTCGGTGGAGTCGTCTTCGGTGACGGCGCCGGTGGTTTCGCTGCCGGCGAAGTCAACCGCCACGGCGACCGGGTTGACCATGACTTGTGCGGTGCCGGTGAGGGACGGGGTGGCGTCATCCATAACGGTCAGGGTCAGGGTTACCGGGGCGGTGCCGCTTGCGGGGACGGTCCAGGTGGTGTCCTCGGCGGTGGCATTGGCAAAACTGCCGGTGTTGGGGGTCGCGCTCCATTGGTAGGTCAGGGTGGTGCCGGTATCCGGGTCGGCGCCGGTGGCGGTCAGCGTGACCGCCGAGTTGAATTCCACCTGCATACCCTCCGTGGGCGCGCTGATGGCGACGGTGGGCGCGTCGTTGGCACCGGTGATGGTGATGACGACGTCCTGGGGTGTGCCGCCGGCGGCGGCGGTTACGGGGAAGGTGTCGGTTGCCTCATCGCCCGCCGCCAGGGCGTTGACGGCGGTCTCGTTGTCGGGGTTGCCGCCGAGGGTGTAGCTCCAGCCGCCGTTGGCATCAAGGGTAAACAGGCCGTAGTCGCCGTCTTCATCGGTCTGCGCCACCACGTCTGTGCTGCCGGTGGGGTCGGAACTGGTAACGGTCAGGGTGCCGGTGTCGGTGAGGTCGCCGTCTTCGGTGACTTCGCCGGTGGTGTCGCCGATAATGGTGATGACGATATCCACCACATTGACGAAGACCGTGGTGTTGGGCATTGCGGTGCCATCGCTGACCGTCAATTTCAAGGTAACGCCGGTAGTGGCCTCCGGCGCGGTCCAGGTGGTGTCGGCGGCGGTGGCGTCGCCAAATGTGCCGGGGAAGTCCTCGTCGTCGTCCCACGCAAACGTCAGGGTGGCGCCGGTATCCGGGTCGCTGCTGGTGCTGCCGACGAGGTTGATGGTGGTGCCGCGAGGCACATCGGTACCCACCGCCGGGGCGGTGATGCGGGGGGTGGGCGCGTCGTTGGCGCCGGTTACGCTGATGGTGATGTCCTGGGTAACGGTGTTGTCGGCGGCGGCGGCGACGGTGAAGACGTCTTGAACGATTGCGAGGGCGGCCAGGGCGTTGGTGTCGTCGTCGGCGTTGTCCAGGGTGTAGGTCCAGACGCCGGTGTCGGCGGCGATGGTGAAGTCGCCGTAGGTGCCCATGCCTCCGGGGTCGGAGGCGGTGATGGCGACGAACTCGTCGCTGCCGCCGGGGTTGGGGTTGGTGATGGTCAGGGTGCCGGTGGCGGTGTTGGCGGCGGGATCGTCTTCGGTGACGGCGCCGGCGGTGGCGGCGGCGCTGCCGGCGGCAATGGTGATGGGCTGCAGGGTTACTTCCAGGGTGAAGGGCAGGTCAAGGGCGCCGTTGGCAGTGGTGGCGGTGTAGGCGTAGTCCGCTTCGGCGGCGATGGCCTCCGGGGTGCCGGTGATGGTCGGGGGGGTGGCGTCTCCGTCAAAGGTCAGGCCGGCGGGCAGGGCCGGAGTGAGGGCGTAGGTTGCTGCGCCGGCGCCGGCGGAGACCACGGGCAGGGTTACGATGCCGACGTCAATGCCGAGTCGGTAGGTTTGGGGTGCGAGGGCGGCGGCGAAGGATAATGGGCCGCTCAAGGTTACGGCGACGGTGCAGGTATCAGACATACCGCCGACGCCATACTCCAGGGTGAACGCGCCCGGGTCGGTAGCCGGCGCCGTCCAGGTGGTGCTGGCGCGGCCGCCGACGAACGCGCCTACCCCGGTCGGAATCGTGCCCCAGCGCAACGGCGCGCCTATAGGGGGCGTGAAGCCTTGCAGGGTTACCTGGTCGCCAAAACCCACGGTCAGGGTGGCGGGCATCGCCGGGCCGTCTTCCGTGCAAGTGACGTCGGCCGGCGGCGCGGCCAGCCGGGTGATGACCAGGGTGTAATTTCCAACGCCGCCGCCATTATCAACCACTTCAATAAAATGCGCGCCATCCGCGGCCGCCGTATAGGTGTTGCTTTGGCGGGTGTTGCCGCCGCCGGTAATCAAAGACGCGCTGATGACGGTGCCGCCGCTATCGCGGATGGTGAGCAGCGTGGCGTTCGCCGAAGTCAAATCAATCTGGTAGCGCGCGCCGTTTTCCAGCACAAAACTAAACCAGTCGCTATCGTTACTATGTGAAATGCGGGACGTCTCGGTCCTGGCCGCCACCACGATGCCCGTATTCCTGTCGTGGCGGGTTGTGGTTGAGCCGATATTGTCGTCATAGAGGAAGCGGCTGAACGCGCAGTCGGTGGCGAGAGTGGCGTCGGTAACGGTGCTGAAACAAGCGTATAACCCATAAAAGCCCGAACCCGCACCTGGCCCGAAGATGTTGCGGGTTACGGTTCCGGTGCCGCCCGAGGCGGCAAGCCCCGCCGCAATCGTGCCTGACCCATCACTGGATCCGAGGTCGGCGACCGTGGTTACAGAAGCCGCATCCGCCACCAGATAAAAGTTCACGGTGGTAACCTCCGCAGTCGCCGCACCCCCGTTATTGGTTACCACGGCGACCACATCAAAACTGTCGTCACCTGAGAGAGTAGGGGCAACGGGATTTGTGGTCGGCGGCGCAATGCTCAACTCGGGCGCCGGCGGCGCCGCCGTAACTTCAACGGTCACGGGCAACGCCGGGCTGCTCTGTTGGCCCCCGAGCGTTACCTCTACTACCAGGGTGAAGGTCAGGGTTTCGGGCGATGCGGGCGCCGTGAACGTAACTTCTGCGGTGGTGGCATCGGGCGCGAGGGTCACCGTGGTGCCGCCGGTCTGCGCCCAGGCGTACCCCGTAATCGGGCTGGATTCCGGGTCGCTGCCGGCGCCGCTCAAGGTGACCGTGGCGCCCACTCCCGCGCTGCCGCCGCCGGCGTTGCCGTTGACCCTGGCGGTGGCGGTGGGCGGGTCGTTGGGGAAGGTGCCGGTAACGAGGTTGACGCGAATGATGCTCGTGATCTCAATAGTGCCGACGGTGGTTATGACGTTGATCATCTCGTTGATGGAGGTGCCGGAGCTGAGCGCCCGGGTGCCCGGACGGCTGTTGTCTATCTGGTAGGTCCAGGCGCCGGCGGCGTCTATGGTCAGGTCGCCATGGGTGGGACTGCCGTCAACGCGATGGCCGGGGGTTACGCCGTCCGGGACGTTGCTGACCACCAGCGTGCCGGCGGCGGTGCCGCCGCTGACGGTGTTGCCGGCGGCGTCTATGACGAGGGGGCTGGCGGTGGCGGTGAGGACGCCGCCGACAGCCGGGGTGCGGTCGGCCTCCACGATGATGTTGATGACCGGCGTGAACGTTACGATGATGTTACGGGGGACTGTCGCGTCTGTGACTGTATAGCCAAGAGGAAGGGAGCCGCCGGTGGGGCTGGTGGCCTGGGTGCCGGAGACGACGCGCGTGGCCGGGTCAAAGACTACGCCCGGATACAACCCGGAGCGAACCAGGGGCAAGTTGTAGGTCAGCGGAAGGACGCCGCCGGTGGCCGCCGGCAGGGTGATGGAGAACGCCTTGCCGACCGTGATCACCGGGTCCGGGAAGGGCTGGTCGCCGAAGGTCAGCGGCCCACTGATGGTGATCATGAACTCAATGGTGTCTTCGTCGGTGGCCTCGGTGTTGGTGTCGGCATCGGTAACGGTGTAGGTGTACCCGGTGGCGGCCTGCCCGATGGCCGGGGTGCCGCTCAAGATGCGGGTCATGCCGTCAAAGCTCAGGCCGTCCGGCAGGCCACTCAGCCCCTGGCCCGCGGTCGGGGCGAGGCCGTAGATCAGCGGCGCGTTGCCGCCGGTGGCTATCGGCAGGGTCAGTTCGGCGATGGCGGTGCCGGCGGCGTAGGTCTGGTCGCCAATGCTCGCGTCATCGGCGAACGCCGGCGGGACATCCGCCGGCGGCGGCGCCATGTTGATGGTGATGGTGAAATCCAGGGTTGCGGTGTCGTCGTCGGCGGTGTTGGCATCCTCGTCCGCGGCCCGGTAGGTGTGGGTGGTGGCGGTGGCCGCCGTCTGCGGCGTACCGGTGATGGTCGGCGGGTCGCCGGCATTGGCCGGGGCGGCAAAGGTCAGCCCGGCGGGCAGGGCCGGGGTGATGGTGTAGGTGATGTCACTGGACCGGCCAAAGATGCCGCGCTCGTTGCCGCCGGTGGCCACGGGCAGTTCCACGGGCGTAATCTCCGTACTGACCACATAGTTCTGGGCGGGAATTGTGATTCCCGGAGCGAACGCGGGGGGCACGTCGGCTTCCACCTCAATGTTGAGGGTGAGGGTATCGGTGTCGGCGTCGGTAGTGTTCACGTCGGAGTCGGCCACGCGGTAGGTGAAGTCGGTGGCCGGGAACACGGCGGTGGCCGGGCCGCTACTCACGATTGACCCGTTTCGGGTGGCGGGGTTAAAACTCAAGGTCGGCGGCAGGGCCGGGGTCGGGTCAAAGGAGTACACCAGCGTGCCGTCTCCGCCGGTGGCGGACGGCAACTGGAGGGAGGAGGCGTGCGCACCCACCACGTACACAATCAGTGGCTGGCGGGAAATCTCGAAGACCGGCGGGCCGTTGGTATCCGGCCCCGGCACCGGGATGATGGTGATCATGAAACGCAGGCTCACGCTGTCGGGGTTGGTGGCGTCGCTGTCGGTGGCGGTGTAGGTGTATTCGGCGGCGGCCTGGGTCGCAGTCGGGGCGCCGCTCAAGACGCGGGTCATGCCGTCAAAGGTCAGGCCGGCGGGCAAATTGCCCCCCGCGCTCGGCGCGAGGGTGTAGCGCAGCGTGCCGTCGCCGCCGGTGGCTTCCGGCAGGGTCAGGGTGATGGGGACGGCGAGGGTGTAGATCATGTCGGCAATGCTCTCGCCGACACCGAACCCATCGAACCCCGGCGCGGCGTCCGCGGTTACCGCGACCGTGCCGGTGGTCAGATCACCGTCTTCCGTGTGCGCCGCAGCCGCCACCGTAACGGCGATGGTGGTGTCACCGGTAATCCCGGAGACGTCGGCGTAGGCCAGGGTCAGGGTGGCGGTGGTGGCATCGGTGCGGGTGGAAGACGCCACCGTGATGCCGCTCGCCGTGCCGCCCAGGGCCAGCGTGAACGCCGCATCCGGCAGCGGATCCGTGTAGGCGGTGTTGGCGAGGGTTATGGTCAGCACCGCCCCGTCGGCGTCGTTCTCGTGCAGCGACGCCGGGGCGCTGATGATGGCCGTGGGCGACCCGGCCCTGGTTACGGCGAGGGTATAGGTTCGCGTTGCTGCGCCGTCCTCGGCGGTTACCAGCACATCAATGCCGGTGGCCTCGCCCGCGGTCAGCGCAATCGCGGCGCCGGGCGTGCCGCTGTCCACGGCATCGCCGTTGACGGCGATGGTCGCGCCGTCATCGGCGGCGGTCGGCGTCACCATGATGTCGGCAACGCTGTTGATTACGGTGGCGGTGTACACGAACGTGCCGGGGGCGAAGGGCGGGGCGAGCACGGCGCCGCCGGACAAGGCGAGGCCGGCCAGCGTGGCGTCGCTGCTTTCAACGATGGCCGTGACCGGCGTATTGTCGATGTCTATGTCGCCGGTGCGGGTGTGGGCGGATGACAACACGCTCAGATTAATTATGGCGTTCTGGTCAAAGTCGTGGCCGTCGTAGGCCATCGTCAGCGTGGCTTGCGTGGGGCTGTCGCGCCTGACCGAGGCCAGGGTTAGATCGCCGGGGAAGATCTGGGCATGGGTCAATACAAAATTGCTTGTGGTCAGTGGATCAACGTACGTGGTGAAGGCCAGCGTCACCTCCAGCGTGGCCCCGTCCAGGGTGTTTTCAACCAGTGGATCCGGGTTGGTGGAGGTGATGACCCCGGCCGCCGGCGGGGTAACGATGATGGTAACGGTGAAGGGTAGATCCGCCCGGTCCGCTTCATCCGTGTTGGGGTCGGCGTCATTCACCCGGTAGGTGAACGTAGTGGGTCCCAGCGGGGCATTGTTGGCCACGGCGCCGGACAGGACGAGGGTGGTGTTGTTGAACGCCAGTCCGAGTTCGGCGATATTGTTTGCCCCCGACAGCAGGATCAAATCGTAGTTCAGCGCGCCGTCTCCGCCGCCGGCGACCGGCAGGGTAAAGTTGACGACCTCGCCCCGGTAGTAGGTTTGCGCGGGGATGCCGGCGACCGCGAAGGCCGGCGCGTTTTCCACGATGGTGATCATGAAGCGCAGGCTCACGCTGTCGGGGTTGATCAGGTCGCCGTCGGTAACGGTGTAGGTGTATTCGGCGGCGGCCTGCACCGTGGCCGGGGTGCCGCTCAAGATGCGGGTCATGCCGTCAAAGCTCAGGCCGGCGGGCAGGCCGCTTAGCCCCTGGCCGGCGCTCGGGGCGAGGGTGTAGCGCAGCGGCGCGTTGCCGCCGGTAACTTCCGGCAGGGTCAGTTCGGCGATGGCAAGCCCGACGGGCCAGGTCGGGTCGGGGATGCGCACGCCGGCGGCGAACGCCGGCTCGCTTTCGGGGATGATGACCAGGGTGAACCGCAGTCTCGCCTGGTCAGCAGCCCCACGGTCGGAGTCGGCGTCATTCACCCGGATCTCAAAAAAGTTGTCCATAATCCCGACGGTGTTGCGCACGGTGCCGCTGATCACCCGGGTCTCGTCGTTCAACGCCAGCCCGAATGCGATGAGGTTCCCCCCGGGCCCCAGGCCGAACACGCCGTACTCCAAATCGCCGTTGCCGCCGGTGGCCTCCGGCAGGGTCACGTTGACGACCTCGTCGAGGTCGTAGGTCAGGGTAAAAACCGGGGTGTCGCCGAACGTGGGCGCGTTTCTCACGATGGCAATCATGAAAGTCAGGGTGTCGCTGTCGGGGTCGGTGTCGTCGGCGTCTGTGGCGGTGTAGGTGTATGCGGCGGCGGCCTGAATCGCGGTTGGGGTGCCGCTCAAGATGCGGGTCATGCCGTCAAAGCTCAAGCCGGTGGGCAAATTGCCGCCGCCGCTCGGGGCGAGGGTGTAGCTTAGCGTGCCGTCGCCACGGGTGGCCGCCGGCAGGGTCAATTCAATGGCGACCCCGACGGGGTAGGTCTGATTGGGGATGGAGGCGCCCGCAAACGTCGGCGCGTTTTCCACGATGACGATCCGGTAAGCTATGAAGATGAGGGTCTCGTCGTCATCGACATCAATGGCTATGTAGTGGTGGAGATCGTTCACGATCACCCCGCGCACTGTGGGATTCACCATGGTCGGGGTGCCGCTCAGGACGCGCGTGTCCGAGTCAAAGCTCAGGCCGGCGGACAAGGGGCCGGTAGTGAAAAGGGTGAAGGTGTAGCGCAGCGGCGCGTTGCCGCCGGTGGCCTCCGGCAGAGTCAGGGGAGTGATGGGAAGCCCGACCGGGTAGGTCAGGACGGGGACAAAGGCGGGGCGATCGGTGAACACCGGCCTGGTGTCGGGTCCCCTGATGGTGATCATGAAGGTCAGGGTGGCGGTGTCGGGGTTGACGGAGTCGGCGTCGGTGGCGGTGTAGGTGTATGCGGCGGCGACCTGCACCGTGGCCGGGACGCCGCTCAAGACGCGGGTCATGCGGTCAAAGCTCAGACCGTCGGGCAAGTTGCCCCCCGCGGCCGGGGCCAGGGCGTAGCGCAGCGTGCCGTCGCCGCCGGTGGCTTGCGGCAGGGTCAGGTCGGCGATGGCGACCCCCATGAGGTAGGTCTGGTCGTCAATGTCCGAGTCGCCGGCGAACACCGGCATGAAGTCACTGATGGTGATGGTGAACGTCAGGGTGGCGGTGTCGGGGGTGGCGTCGGTGGCCGGGTCGGCGGCGTCGCCGTCGGTAACGGTGTAGGTGTATTCGGCGGCGGCCTGGATCGCGGTCGGGGCGCCGCTCAAGACGCGGGTCATGCCGTCAAAGCTCAGGCCGGCGGGCAAATTGCCCCCCGCGGCCGGGGCCAGGCCGTAGCTCAACGTGCCATCGCCGCCGGTGGCTTGCGGCAGGGTCAGGGGGGTGATGGGGACGGTGACGGAGTAGTTCAGATCGTCAATGTTCGCGTCAATGGCGAACGCCGGCACGAGGTCGGCGGCGATGGTGATGGTGAAAGCCAGGGTTGTGGTGTCGGCGGCGGCGGTGTTGGCATCCTCGTCCGCGGCCCGGTAGGTGTGGGTGGTGGCGGTGGTCGCCGCCTGCGGCGTGCCGGTGATGGTCGGCGGGTCGCCGGCATTGGCCGGGGCGGCAAAGGTCAGCCCGGCGGGCAGGGCCGGGGTGAGGGTGTAGGTGATGTCGCTGGGGTCGCCGAAGATGCTGTGCTCGTTGCCGCCGGTGGCCACGGGCAGTTCCACGGGCGTAAGCTGCGTATTGACCACATAGTTCTGGGCGGGAATTGTGATTCCCGGAGCAAACGCGGGGGGCACGTCGGCCTGCACCGCAATGTTGAGGGTGATGGTATCGGTGTCGGCGGCGGTATTGTTAAAGTCGGAGTCGGCCACGCGGTAGGTGAAGTCGGTGGCCGGGAACACGGCGCTGGCCGGGGCGCCGCTCAAGATTCGGGTGGCGGGGTTAAAACTCAAGGTCGGCGGCAGGGCCGGGGCCGGGTCAAAGGAGTACTCCAGAGCGCCGTCGCCGCCGGTGCCGGGCACCAACAGGAAGGGGGAGGCGCGCGCGCCCACCACGTACACAATCGGACGATAGTTGCTGGTGATGAAGGTCGGCGCGCCGTTGGTGTCCGGCACCAGCGGCGGGTTGACGGTGATGGTGAAGCGTAGATCCGCCCGGTCATCAACATTCATATTGGCGTCTGCGTCCTGCACCCGGTAGTCAAAGGCGTTGAGTCCCAGCCGGGCGTTATTGCGCACGGCGCCTTCAAGAACGCGGGTGGCGCCGTTAAACGCCAGTCCGATTTGCCCAAGATTCGCCGCGCCCTCCCGCGGGATCACGGTGTAGGTCAGATCGCCGTTGCCGCCGGTGGCCGCCGGCAGGGTCAGGTGGGCGGAGTCGCCCTGGCGGTAGGTTTGCGCGGGGATGTTCGCGCCCGGGGCGAAGGCCGGCGCGTTTTCCGCGATGCTGATCATGAAGGTCAGGGTTACGCTGTCGGGGTCGGCGGCGTCGCTGTCGGTGGCGGTGTAGGTATATTCGGCGGCGGCCTGCGTCCCGGTCGGGGCGCCGCTCATGATGCGCGTGGTGTCGTCAAAGGTCAGGCCGCCGGGCAGGCCACTCAGCCCCTGGCCGGTGGTCGGGAGGAGGGTGTAGCGCAGCCCGCCGTCGCCGCCGGTGGCCCGTGGCAGGGTCAGGTGGACGGAGTCGCCTCGGCGGTAGGTTTGCGCGGGGATGTTCGCGTCATTGGCGAACGCCGGCACGTGGTCGCGCGCGAGGACGATGAAGTCGAAGTTAAGTTGCGCCCGGTCATTCGGGCTCCTGTCGGCGTCGGCGTCATGCACCCGGTAGAAAAATCTAACCTCTCCCAGCGGGGCGTCATCGGGCACGGTGCCGGAAAGGACGCGGGTGGTGCTGTTAAGCCCCACTCCGAGTCGGTTAGCCTCGTTTCCCCCCGCAAAGTCCAACTGGTAGCTCAGCGCGCCGTCTCCGCCGCCGGCTTCCGGCAGGGTCAGGTTGACGACATCGCCCCGGCGGTAGCTAACCCTGGGGATGCGGGTGGCCGTGAAGAACGGCCTGGCGGTGGCCTCCACGATGGTAATCCTGAAGCGCAGGATCACGCTGTTGGGGTTGGTGGTGTCGGTGTCCAAGACAGCGTAGGTGTATAGGACGGCGGGCAGGGCCGTGGTCGGGGTGCCGCTCATGATGCGCGTGGTGTCGTCAAAGGTCAGGCCGGCGGGCAGGCCACTCAGCCCCTGGCCGGTGGTCGGGAGGAGGGTGTAGCGCAGCGCGCCGTCGCCGACGCTGGCTTCCGGCAGGGTCAGGGGGGTGATGGCGACCCCGGCGATGAAGGCCTGATCGGGGATGGTGGCGCCGCCGAAAGTCGGTACGCGCTCAATGACGTCGAAGTCGTAGCTTAGAGTCGCCCGGTCCTCATTGCTCCTGTCTCTATCGGCGTCATGCGCGACGTAGAAAAATAGAATTACTCTCGAAGGGACGTTATCGCGCAGGGTGCCGGAAAGGACGCGGGTGGCGCGGTTAAACGTCAGTCCGAGGTCGGGGAAATTGTTTGCTCCCGTCAACCCGAACAACTGGTAGTTCGGCGCGCCGTCGCCGCCGACGGCTTCCGGCAGGGTGACGTTGATGACCTCGCCTCGGCGGTAGCTAACCCTGGGGATGCTGGTGGCCGTGAAGAACGGCACGGCGGTGGCCTCCGCGATGGTAATCGTGAAGTGCAGTCTCGCGCTGTCGGGGGTGGTGGCATCGCTGTCAATGACGAAGTAGGTGTGTTGGACGGCGCGCCGCGCCGTGGACGGGGTGCCGCTCAATATCCGCGTGGTGTTGTTGAAGGTCAGGCCGTCCGGCAACTCGATCGCCGCGCTCGGGGCGAGCATGTAGCGCAGCGCGCCGTCGCCGCCGGTGGCTTCCGGCAGGGTCAGGGGGGTGATGGCGCGCCCGGCGGTGAAGATCTGATCGGGGATGGTGGCGCCGCCGAAAGTCGGTACGCGCTCAATGACGTTGAAGTCGTAGTCTAGAGTCGCCCAGTCCTCATTGCTCCTGTCGCTATCGGCGTCATGCACGATGTAGGTAAATCGAATTAGTCCCCGAAAGGCGCCATGGCGCAGGGTGCCGGAAAAGACGCGGGTGGCGCGGTCAAACGTCAGTCCGAGTTGGATGAAACTGTTTGCTCCCGTCGACAAGAACAACGCGTAGTCCAGCGCGCCGTTTCCGCCGCTGGCTTCCGGCAGGGTGACGTTGACGACATCGCCCCGGCGGTAGCCACCCCTGGGGATGCTGGTGACCGTGAAGAACGGCGCGGCGGTGGCCTCCGCGATGGTAATCGTGAAGCGCAGTCTCGCGCTGTCGGGGTTGGTGGCATCGCTGTCAATGACGGTGTAGGTGTGTCGGACGGCGGGCCGCGCCGTGGACGGGGTGCCGCTCAATACCCGCGTGGTGTTGTTGAAGGTCAGGCCGTCGGGCAACTCGAGCGCCGCGCTCGGGGCGAGCATGTAGCGCAGCATGCCATCGCCGTCGGTGGCTTCCGGCAGGGTCAGGGGGGTGATGGCGCGCCCGGCGGTGAAGATCTGATTGGGGATGGTGGCGCCGCCGAAAGTCGGTACGCGATCACTGATGAATATGACGAGCCCTATGAACCTCCGGTCGCCGGGCCCCGTGTTGGAGTCGGCGTCCTGCACCTGGTAGTGAAAGAAGCTGTCAATCGGCGGGGCATCAATGGGCACGGTGCCTTCAAGAACACGGGTGGCGCTGTTAAACGCCAGCCCGAATTCGCTGAGTGCCCGCGGTGCCCGCAGAATCACGGTGTAGCGCAGCGCGCCGTCTCCGCCGCGGGCTTCCGGCAGGGTCTGGCTGACGACCTCGCCGGGGAAGTAGATTTGTGTGGGGATGGTGGCGCCCGCGAAGGTCGGGCGGGTGTCCGTGATGGCGATCATGAAGCCCAGGCTGACGCTGTCGGGGTCGGTCGCGTCGCCGTCCGTGGCGGTGTAGGTGTATGCCCTGGCGGCCTGCGCCGTGGCCGGGGCGCCGCTCAAGACGCGGGTCATGCCGTCAAAGCTCAAGCCGGTGGGCAGGAGGTCGCTTAGCCCCTGGCCGCTGACCGGGACGAGGTCGTAGCGCAGCGTACCGTTGCCGCCGCTGGCCGCCGGCAGGGTCAGGCTGACGGCCTCGCCGAGGTAGTAGTTTTGCGCGGCGATGGCGGCGTCTCCGAAAGTCGGCGTGGTGTCGGGGGCGCCGAGGATGGTGATGGTGAAGCGCAGGTCATCCCGGTCATCAACATGCAGTTCGGCGTCTGCGTCCTGCACCCGGTAGACATATTCACGGAGGGACACCGGGGTATCAACCGGCACGGTGCCGAAAAGAACGCGCGTGTCGCCGTCAAACGCCAGTCCGAATCCGATCTCGGCGCTCCCCACCGTGAGCACCAGGTATCTCAACGCGCCGTTGCCGCCGCCGGCTTCCGGCAGGGTCAAGTTGACGACCTCGCCGGGGGAATAGACCAGCGAGGGGAGGCTGGTAACCGGGTCAAAGGTCGGCACGAGGTCGGGCACGCTTTCAACGCCAACCCGAACCGGCAACGCCGGGCTACTCTGGGTCGCGGTCATGACCGTCAGGGTGAAGGCCAGGGGTCCGGACGACGGCGCCGTGAACGTAACTTCCCGGGCGTTGGCGTCGGGCGCGAAGTCCACCATGGCGCCGCCGGTCTGCGCCCAGGCGTAACCCGTAATCGGGGCCGATTCCGGGTCGCTGCCGGCGCCGCTGAGGGTAACCACCGTGAACGCGTCCGTGGTTACGTCTGCGGCGCTGCCGTTGACCAGGGCGGTGGCGATGGGCGGGTCGTCTGGGAAGGTGCCGGCGGGGAGCGCGACTCGGATGGCGCTCGTGATTTCACGGTCGCCGAGGGTGGTGATGACGCTGCCGGCGTCGGTGACCGAGTCGCCGGGGCCGAGGGCTTTGGTGGCCGCGCGGCTGTTGTCCAGTTGGTAGGTCCAGGCGCCGGTGGCGGAATCAAGGGTCAGTTCGCCGTATAGGAGATTAGACTCAATGCGATGGCTGGGGGTTACGCCGTCCGGGATGCCGGAGAGTACCAGCATGCCGCCGGCGGCGCCGCCGCTCTCGGTGTTGCCGGCTGCGTCTATGAGGAGGGGGGTGGCGGTGGCGGTGGTGCCGCCGGTAACGGCGGCCTCGTTGATGGTGATGGTGAAAGTCAGGGTAACGCTGTCGGGGCTGACGACGTCGGTGTCGGTGGCGGTGTAGGTGTATTCGACGGCGGCCTGGGTCGCGGTCGGGGCGCCGCTCAAGATGCGGGTCATGCCGTCAAAAGCCAGGCCGTCCGGCAAATTGCCCCCCGCGCTCGGGGCCAGGGCGTGGCGCAGCGTGCCTTCGCCGTCGGTGGCTTCCGGCAGGGTCAGGTCGGTGATGGTGCGCCCGGCGATGAAGGTCTGATCGGGGATGGTGGCGTCGCCGAAAGTCGGTGCGCGATCGGTGGTGCGGATTAGTATGGTGAACCGTATGCCCGCCCGGTCGCCGTCCCCCTCGTTGGAGTCGGCGTCCTGCACCCGATAGTCAAAGGTATGGGAGTGCTGCGCGGCATTAATGGGCACGGTGCCTTCAATAACGCGGGTGGCGCGGTCAAACGCCAGCCCGAGTGCGCTGAGTGGCTGCGTTGTCAGTTGAAACACGGTGTAGCTCAGCGCGCCGTCTCCGCCACGGGCTGGCGGCAGGGTCAGGTTGACGGGGTCGCCGGGGAAGTGGAACTGCCTGGGGATGGTGGCGCCCGCGAAGGACGGCCTGGTGTCCGTGATGGCGATCATGAAGCCCAGGCTGGCGCTGTCGGGGTTGGAATCTGCGGTGTTCAGGCCGTCGTCGCTGTCGGTCACGGTGTAGGTGTATTCCCTGGCGGCCTGCACCGTGGTCGGGACGCCGCTCAAGACGCGCCTGGCGTTGTCAAAGCTCAGGCCGTCCGGCGGCAGGTCGCTTAGCCCCGGGGCGCCGACCGGGACGAGGTCGTAGCGCAGCGTGCCGTTGCCGCCGGTGGCCGCCGGCAGGGTCAGGCTGACGGCCTCGCCGAGGTAGTAGCTTTGCGCGGCGATGGTGTCGCCGCCGAAAGTCGGCGTGGTGTCGGGGGCGTCGCCGATGATGGCGATGGTGAAACTCGCGGTGCCCGGGTCGCCGTCTTCGTCCGTGGCGGTGTATTGCGCGGTAACCGTGGCGGTGAAGGTCGGGGTGCCGGAAATCGTGCGCGTGGCGCCGTCAAAGCTCAAACCCGCCGCCCCGGTGAGCAAGAGGGTGTATGCCAGGTCGCCGTCTCCGCCGGTGGCCTGCGGCAGCACCACGGGGGTGATCCGCTCGCCGTGCGTGAACACCAGGTCGGCAAGGGTGACGCCGCTGAAGGTCGGCATGCGGTCGCCGATGATGGTGATGCCGAAACGCAGCGTGGCTTGGTCGCTGGGGAGGTTCACGCCGTCGTCGTTGTCGGTTACGACGTAGGTGAAGGTGGCGCCCGCCGCCGTGTCCGGGGTGCCGCTCAAGATGCGCGTGGCGGCGGCGAAAGTCAGGCCGCTCGGCAGGGCCTCCCGGATGCCGTAGCGCAGTCTGCGGTTGCCGCCGGTGGCCGTGGGCAGGGTCAGGGGGGTGATGGTTTCGCCGACATCCCAGGTCTGATCGTCAATGCTCGCGCCATCGGCGAACGCCGGGGTGAGATCCTCGGGCGCGACGGTGACGCTCGTGCTCTCATTAACTGACGTTTCCGCCCCGGCGGAATCCGTCAGCCGCCGCAGGAGCGGAAAGTACTCCGTCTGCCGCTCCACCGGCGGCACCATCCAGGTGATGGTGAGCGTGGTGGCGGTGCGTGCGGTAATCGTGAACGTGCCAACTCCCTCAAATACCGCGGTAACCACGTCGCCCCGCGCCACGTCCGGGTCGCGGTAGGTCACCACAAAACTCCCCATCCCGCCGGTTAGCGGGCCGCTCACGATATGATCGCCCGAGTTCCGCTCCTCGTAGGCAACAAATACCGGCCAGTCGTTGACGCCGGTGATGGTGATGGTCACCGTGCCGGTGATGGTGTCGCCGCCGGAGTTGCCCGCCACGGCAAAGGTATCCGAATCGCCGCCGCCGGAGGTTTCGCGCAGTTCATCGGCGCGGACGTTGTCCAGGGTGTAGGTCCAGACGCCGGCGGCGTCAATGACAAGTTCGCCGAAGTTGCCGTCGGTGGTTGCCGGCGTGAAGGTGGCGCCGGCTACGGCATTGCCGCCGGTATTCACCACCGTGGCGGTGCCGGTGGCGGTGGGCGTTCCGGGGGTTGATGTGCCGGCCTCAACCACGGTGCCGGCGAGGTTGCCGCCGATGGCGAGCGTATTCGGCACCACGGCGATGGTGAATTCCGGGCCAAACGCCTGCTTGAATGTTGCGTCTGCAACGTTCAGTGCAATGGTGGTTGCCGGGGTAAGCGTGTCCGGGGTGCCGGAGATGATGAGCGTGTCCGCATCAAAGCTCAGACCCGAAATCATCGCAAGATTGGGCACGACGTGGCGCAACGGGGGGGTGCCGCCGCTGGCCGCCGGCAGGGTCAGGGGGGTGATCGGGAGATTGACCGGGAATACCTGGTCCGGGAAGGTCGCGCCGCCGAAGCTCAGCAGGGGCGCGCTGATGGTGATGGTGAAGGTCAGGGTGTCGGCGTCGCTGTCGGCGGTATTGAGATCGTTGTCGGTAACCCGGTAGGTGTATTCGGTGGCGCCCTGCTCCGTGGCCGGGGTGCCGCTCAAGGTTCGCGTGGCGGGAGTGAAGGTCAAGCCGTCCGGCAGGGCCGGGGACGGGTCAATCGCGTACACCAGCCCGTTGTCACCGCCGGTGGCCGCCGGCAGGACCAGGTCGGTGATGGGGCTTTGGGCGGGGTAACTCAAGTCGTTGATGTCTTCCGTGCCGAAACTCGGCGGGGTGCCCGGCGCCGCCAGCATCGCCGTTACCGAAGCGGTGCCGGTGCTGGTGGCGAGGCCGTTGCCGTCGTCCGCGGTCAGGGTCAGCGTAACTTCGGCGTCCACGTTCACGGTCGGCGCGGTCCAGGTGGTGGCCGGGTCGGTGGCAACGGCAAAACTGCCCTGGTTCGGGGGGTCGGTGGTCCATTGGTAGGCCAGGCGCGCGGTTTCTCCGTCGTCCGCGTCTGTGGCGGCGGCATCCAGCGTCAGCGCCTCGCCCGTTGTCAGGGTTACGGCGTCCCCGGCTCCCGGCGCGCTGATGACCACCGCCGGCTGGTCGTTGACGCCGGTAACCCGGATGATGACCTGGGCGGTGGCGGGCGTGTCGCCGTCATCGGCGGCGGTCACGGTAAAGGTGTCGTCCGCGACCTGGGCTTCTCTCAACCCCTGGGTGGCGGGCAGGGCGTTATCAAGGTTATAGCGCCACCCACCGGGAGTGAAAATGTGGAAGGCGCCGTATAAGCCTTGAATCGGGTTGTCATTCGCCCGCCGCACGAAGCGGTCGTTGCCGTCTGGGTCGGCAATGGTCAGCGTGCCCCGCGCCCGGTCCTGGGAGTCGGGCGGGGCGGCGGGGGTGTCTTCAATCACCGGGGTTGTGTTCACGCGGTCGCCGCCGATGACCGCCGGCAAGTTCCCGGCGCGCAGCGTGAGGGTAACGCGGCTATCCACCGGCAGCGCGTTGAAGGTTGCGCGGATGGCGAACACCTCCTCCACCTCGGCATCGGAGTCCAGCAAATCCCAGGCCGGCAGGTCGTAATCGGGCGTGTAGGTCCAGACGCCGGCGGCGGTGATGGCGAAGGTTCCGTAGGCGCTGGCGGCGGCGGGGTCGGACAACGCAAAGGAGACGCCGTCAATGGACGTGCCGTCCGCTTCCACGCCGCGCAGCGCGAAGCTGACCGCCGCGTCCGTATCCTCGGCGAAGGTCGCGGCGGCGGTGCCGGTGATGCGGTCAAGCACGGGCGGCGTCACCACCTCAATGGTGAACATCAGGGCGGCGGCGTCAGTGCCGGCGTTATTGGCGTCGTCGTCCGTGACCGTATAGGTGTACGCGGTGGCGTCCTGCTCCGTGGCCGGGGTGCCGCGCAACGTGCGGGCGCTCCCAACGAACGTCAGCCCGTCCGGCAGGGCCGGGGTGACGGCGTAGCCCAGCGGCGGGTTGCCGCCGGTGGCCTCGGGCAGAACCAGGTCGGGGATGGCAAGCCCGGCGAAGTAACGCAGGGCGTCAATGGCCGCGCCGGCGGCGAACGCCGGCGCGGTGTCGGGCGCCAGCACCTCAAGCATGAAGGTCAGGCTGACGCGGTCGGGGGTGGAATCATCGCTGTTAAACCCGTCGTCGCTGTCGGTGTAGGTGAAGGTGTATTGCGTGGCCTCGCTTGGCACGGTCGGCGTGCCCTCCAGCCGCGGGCCGTTGGGATCGCCGATGAGCCGCAACCCGGCCGGCAGGGGCGGGTCAATGCCGACGGTCAGGGGGCCGTTGCCGCCGGTGGCCACGGGCAGGCTTAGAGCAGTTATTTGTTCGTTGACCGGGTAACGCTGGGCGTCAATGGCCGCGCCGGCGGCAAAGGCCGGCGCGGTGTCCGGCGGCGGCTCCACCACCTCAATGGTGAACTTCAGGCTGGCGCTTTCGCGATCGAAATTGGGGCTGTTAACCCCGTTGTCGCTGTCGGTAACGGTGTAGGTGTATTCGGTTTCCGGGCTTCCCTCGGTCGGTGTGCCGCGCACAAACGGGTTGCCGCCGGGATTGAGGAAGAATATCAACCCGGCCGGCAGGTCCGGGGTCAGGGTGTAGTTCAGGGAACCGTTGCCGCCGGTGGCCACCGGCAGGGTCAGATTGGCGATGCTCTCGTTGATCCGGTAACGCTGGGCGGCGACGACTTCGGTAAAGGCCGGCGTGCTGTCCGGCGGCGTTGACCGTATCTCAATGGTGAAGTGCAGGGTGTGCCGGTCACGGTCGGAGGTGTTGGCGTCGTCGTCCAGGACGGTGTAGGTGTAGGCGGTGGGGGCCTGCGCTGTGCCCAGGCTCGGGGCGCCGCTGATCGTGCGCCCGCTAAAGCTCAGGCCGACCGGCAGGGCCGGGGCGATGCGGTAGCTCAACGGCGGGTTGCCGCCGCCGGCCACCGGCAGGACCACGGGGGTTTCGCCGTTCCTTTCAAACCACAGCAGGGCGCCAATGGTCGCATCGGCGGCGAACGCCGGCGCGGTGTCGGGCGCTATCACCCGAAGGTTGAAGGACAGGCTGGCGCTGTCGGGCATGTCATCGGCGCTGTTCACGCCGTCGTCGCTGTCGGTAACGGTGTAGGCGTACCGCGCGTTGGCACTCAACCCCTGCGGCGCGCCGCGCAGCCTCGGGGCGTTGGGATCGGAGACGAACTCCACCCCGGCCGGCAGGGGCGGCGTAATGGTGTAGGTCAGCGCGCCGTTGCCGCCGCCGGCCCGCGGCAGGGGGAGGAAGGAGAACCTCACGCCGGCGTAGTACGTCTGGTCGGGGATGGTGGCGCCGGCGGCGAAGCTTGGGGATATATCCCGCCACACCGCCAGCACTTCAAGCCGGAAGCGCAGGGTGATACGGTCGGGCGTACTATCGGTGCTGACCACCCCGTCATCGCTGTCGGTAACGGCGTAGGTATAGTCTGTGAAATCCTGCGCCTCGGTCGGCGTGCCGGTCAGCCTCGGGTTGTTGGGATTGGGAATGAAGGTCAACCCCCGTGGCAGGGCCGGGTCAATGCGGACGGTCAGCATGCCGTTGCCGCCGGTGGCATCGGGCAGGTGGACGGTGCCGATGTCCTGGTTGAGGCCGTAACTCTGATCGGGAATGGTCGCGCCGTCAAAGGTCGGGATGGTGTCTTGCGGCGTACTTCCCACGCTAATTTGAAACTTCAAACTGACGCTGTCGGGGGTGGAATCAATGCTGTTTATCCCGTCGTCGCTGTCGGTGGCGGTGTAGGTGTATTCCCTGGCGGCGCTCACCTCGGTCGGCGTGCCATCCAGCCGTGGGATGAGCGTACCGAAACCGCCGTCGAGCCTCACCCCCTGGGGCAGGGCCGGGCTGATGGTGTAGCGCAGCGTGCCGTTGCCGCCGGAGGCCTCCGGCAGGAATAAGAAGTCGGTGCCTCGGAGGACTTGCATGCCAACGCCGAAAAACTGGTCATCAATGCGCGCGTCTGGAGCGAAGGCCGGCGCCACGTCCGGCGGCGCCGACGCTGAAAGGGTGAATGGCAGGCTGACGCTGTCGGGGGTGGAATCAGTGCTGTTTATCCCGTCGTCGCTGTCGGTAACGGTGTAGGTATAGGTGGTGGGGGGCTGCGACGCGGTCGGCGTGCCCTGCAGCCTCGGGTTGTTGGGATTGGGGGTGAAAGTCAACCCGTTCGGCAGCGCCGGGCTGACCGAGTAGCGCAGCGCGCCGTTGCCGCCGGTGGCCCGAGGCAGGCGCATTTCGGTGATTTCCATGCCGAGGAAGAGATGCCGATGGTCAATGCGCGCGTCTTCGGCAAAGGCCGGCGAGACGTCCGGCGGCGGCGTTACCTCAAGGGTGAAGGTCAGGCTGACGCTGTCGGGTATGTCATCGGCGCTGTTCAGGCCGTCGTCGCTGTCGGTCACGGTGTAGGTGTATTCCATGGCGGCGCGCGCTTCGCTCGGCGTGCCGCGCAGCCTCGGGCGGTTGGGATTGGGGACGAACTCCACCCCGGCCGGCAGGGGCGGGGTAATGGTGTAGGTCAGCGCGCCGTTGCCGCCGGTGGCCTGCGGCAGGAGGAAGAAAGAGAACTCCACGCCAACCACGTAACTCCTGGGGGTGATGGCCGCGTCTTCGGCAAAGGCCGGCGAGACGTCCGGCGGCAGCGTTACCTCAAGGGTGAACGGCAGGCTGACGCTGTCGGGTATGTCATCGGCGCTGTTCAGGCCGTCGTCGCTGTCGGTAACGGTGTAGGTGTATTCCATGGCGTCGCGCGCTTCGCTCGGCGTGCCGCGCAGCCTCGGGGCGTTGGGGTCGGAGACGAACTCCACCCCGGCCGGCAGGGGCGGGGTAATGGTGTAGGTCAGCGCGCCGTTGCCGCCGGTGGCCTGCGGCAGGGGGAAGAAAGAGAACCTCACGCCAACCACGTAACTCCTGGGGGCGATGGCCGCGCTATCGGCAAAGGCCGGCGAGACGTCCGGCGGCGTCGGCACCGTAACGGTGAAGGTTGCCGAGGCGGTGTCGGCGGGGGTGGTGTTGAGGTCGGCGTCCGACGCGCTGTAGGTGTAGGTGGTGGTCTCGCTCAACGCGGTCGGCGTGCCGGTCAGCCTCGGGTTGTTGGGATTGGGGATGAAGGTCAACCCCCGTGGCAGGGCCGGGTCAATGCGGACGGTCAGCATGCCGTTGCCGCCGGTGGCATCGGGCAGGTGGACGGTGCCGATGTCGGCGCCGATGAAGTACGTCTGGTCGCCGATGATCGCGCCGTCAAAGGCCGGTACGCGATTGGTTACAATGGCGAGGTCAATGTCCGCATCGCCGGTGAGTTCGCCGTCGCTCACCTCCAGCGTCAGGCGCACGCTGGCGCCGCCGGACGCCGCCGCCGGGGTCCAGGTGGTTGCGATGGCGCCGGCATCGGCAAAACTGCCCGCGTCCGGCGGGGCGGCGCTCCAGGCGTAACTCAATATGTCGCCGTCCACGTCGCCGCCCTCGCCCATCAGCGCCAGCGGATGCCCGGTTACGATCAGCGGCAGCGGCGCGGCCGGTTCAAGGATGCGCGCGGTGGGCGCGTCGTTGACGCCGATGACGGTGATGGTAACGACGCCGGCGGTTACGCCGGCGGCCTCCGGCGCAACCGCGAATTCATCCATGACCTCCTCGTTGGGGCGCAGCGCGTGCACCGCCGGCAGGTCGTTGTTCAGCGTGAACGTCCACTCGGCGGCGCCTTGAACCACCTGGAAACGGCCGTAGGTACCAGCCCGGTCAACGGCGTTCAACGGATGCGACGCGCTGCCGGATACGATGACCACGGAAGCGCCGCCCGCGGTGATGCTGCCGCTCAACTCGCCGCCGAGGGTCTCGGTCGCACGCGCCTCCTCGACGGTGACGCGGTCCTCGGCGGTGGCGCCGTTCTCATCGGTCACCCGCAGGATCAGCGCGTACTCCGTCCCGCGCCCCCGGTCGCCCACGCTCCAGATGGTGGCGCGCGCGCGGCGGTCGGCGAAACTGCCGCCGCCGGCCACCGGGTTGACGCGCCAGTGGTAGCTCAGCGTATCCGCTTCCCCGGTGTCCGCGTCCGTGACCGTGCCTTCAACGTTGACCGGCGAACCGGACGGCGCCACGGCGCGGTTCGCGGTAACGGCGACGGTCGGCTCCTCGTTGGCGCCGATGATCTCAATGACCAGCGTGGCGTCTGGATAGACGTCGGTGGAGTCGGTGGTGATGGTGAAGGTTTCGCGCAGCGAGCGGCCCTGGGGAAGGGCGACCACGCGCGCGTTGGCGGGCGCCACCGCGTAGGCCCAGGCGGTGGCGTCGCCCGCCGCTTCGTTGCTCAAGGTCAGCGTGCCGCCGTGGGCGCCGGTCAGGGGAGCGGCAACGAACGCGCCGGCGCCGGCGGCATGATCGCCGTTGGCAAACCGCAGGCTCAAGCGGCCGTTAGCCGCGCTCTCGCCGGCGGCCAGGGACACCCGCGCGTAGAGGTCGCCGCCGATGAAGCGCGACCCGGCGGCCGGGTCGGCGGCGGAGGCCGGCACGATCATGATGGTGAAGGTCATCGTGGCGGCGTCGCCGTTGCTGTCGGTGGCCAGGTAGGTGAAGGCGCGCGGCGCGCTCAGCATCGCCGTCGGCGTGCCGCGCAGTTCCCTGGCGTCGGCGTTAAAGCTCAGGCCCAACGGCAGGGCCGGTGTTACGCGGTAGCGCAGTTCGCCGTCGCCGCCGCGCGCCGCCGGCAGGGGCGCGGCGTCAACCGCCTGGCCGACCTTGAACAAGTAGGCGGGGGGCGCGAAGTCGGTGCCGAAAGCCGGCGCCGAGTCGGCGTTCAGCGTTACCACGGCTTCGTCGGAGGCGCCGAACGAGTCCAGCACCCGCAGCCGCAGCGCGTAGGTGACCTCCCGCATCTCGGCGGGCGCGGTCCAGGTGGTGTCCGGGCTGTTGCGGTCGGCGAAGGCGCCGGCCGCCGGGTCTGCGGTCCAGGTGTAGCCCAGGCGTTCGCGCGCCGGGTCGTCGGCATCGCTGGCGGCGCCGCGCAACTCAACCACGTCTCCGGCGCGCACCACCACCTGGCCGGCGCGCGCTGTAACGATGGGCGGGTCGTTGGCGCCGTCCAGCGCAAAAGTGATGTCCGCCGAACCGTACAACGGCGAGAGCGGCCTGATGGTGAAGACATCGGCGGCCCGTTCGCCGTCCAGCAGGGCCTGGGTCGCCGGGCGGTTGATGTCCTGGGTGTAACGCCAGTTGCCCGCGGCGTCCACAATGGCGAAGACGCCGAAGTCGCCTTCCAGGGTTTCGGGTGCCCAGGCGGTGGCGGGATCAATGCCCAGCAGCGCGGCGTTCTCCAACGTCTCCCGGCGTTCTATCACGGCTCCCTGGTCTTCGCCCAGGACGAAAAACCGGTTGCCGGTGGTGGATTCCGCCAACCCACGGGTCTGGACGCGCACGATGCCGACCTCCGCCGGCGTGCCGCCGGCGAGCGCCTGCACGGTGTAGTCATTGCTGTGGACTTCACCGGGATTCAGCGCCTGATAGACCCGGTCGTTCGCCTTCGGCGTGTACGTCCAGCCGCCGTTGGCCTGCAAAGCGAAGGCGCCGAAATCGTCCTCCTGCTGCTGCGCCATGAACGACTCAAAGCCATCCGGGACGGCCAGCGTGCGGGCGATTGAAGCGGGCGCTCCCGCAGTCGGGCGGGTCTCAACAAGGCCGAGGAAATCCAGGATGGCGGCGCTTCCCGGTGTTATCGGACGAATCGTAATTCTCTGCGTGTGGGTGAAACCCGCGAAGCGCTGCGGATCGACCACCTCCAGCGACAGGATGACCTCGACCGGCTCGGCCACCGAGGGCGCGACCCAGGTGGTTTGCGGTGCGAGACGGTTGGCGAACACGCCCACGTCCGCCGGGCTGGTATTCCAGCGGTAGAACAACCGCTCCTGGTCGCCGGCGTCCGGGTCCGTGGCGCTGCCGGAAACCGTGTGCGTCTCGCCCGAGGCCGATTCCAAAGGCATGGTCGGATCCGGCGCGGTGATGGTGACCGTGGGCGCGTCGTTGACGCCGGTCACGGTGATGCGAATGAAGTCGTTGGGCGTCGTGGTCAGGTAGTTGCCGGTGGCCGAGTCAAGGCCGGCCTGCACGCCGAAGGCATCCTCGGCGGTCTCGCCGAGGGACAAGGCGTCGGTCGCGGCGGCGGCGTTGTTCAGGGTGTACGTCCAGGCGCCGTTGGCGGCGACGGCGAGGTCGCCGTACCTGCCGTTCAGGGTCTGCACGCGGAAACCCGCGCCGATGCCCGCGGGCACGTTGACGTAGCTCAGCGCGCCGCGCGCCGTATCATCGTCCGCCGGGGAGCCGTTCTCGGTAACCGCGCCGGTGCGCGCGCCGAGGATGACCGCGGGCGCGGGCGTAACCTCAATCATCGCCGAAGCCTCGCCGGTGGCGTTGTGCGCGTCTCTGACCACCAGTCGCAGGGTAACCATGCCGGCCCCGGAAGGCGCGGTCCAGACCGGGCGCGGCGCGCCGGCGTCGTCAAAGGCGCCGGCGTTCGCCGGGTCGGTGCGCCACCGGTATTGCAGGCTCGCGGTTTCTCCGAGATCCACGTCGCTGCTGCCGCCGCCGTCCAGCGTTACCGGAAGGCCGCCCGCCAGCGACGCGGGCGCGCCGCTGATGGCCGCCACGGGCGCGTCGTTCTGGCCGATGATGGTGATATTCACGAACGCATCGGTTATGCGCCGGTTCTCGGTCACGAGGCGGAACTGGTCCACCACCCGCCGGCCCTCGGTCAACTCCTGGACGTTGCGCTGGTTCGGCACGGCGGGGTTGTAGCGCAGCGTGTAGTCCCATTGGTTCGCGCCCAGTACCCCCCGGTTTGCCCGCCAGCGGCCAAATCGCAGGTTCGCGAATCGGTCCCGCAAGTCGTGGGACACGGTGCCGCGGACGGTGGCGGTGGCGGTACTCTCAATATCATTCTCCATCAAAGTGCCGCTGAGTTCACCGCTCAATACGCCGTCTGGCTCAATCTCCGTGAATCGGATGCGGCCGGTCCTTCCGGTGCCCTGTTCGTCCTCCGCCCGCACGCTCAAGTCGTAGATGGTTCCGGGTCCGCGGTCGCCGACGATCCAGGTTACCTGCGACCCATCCGGTTGGTTGAAGATAAAAAAGCCGTTGGCCGCCGGGAACACGCCCCATCGGTACACGAGACGGTCTCCCTGGTCCGGATCACTGAAGCCCGCGGGCCGCAGGATAATCCGTTCGCCCGCCGCCGCCAGTTGGCCGCCGTTAACCCTGGGGTCAAAGGCGCCGATGATGATTCGCCCGTTGTTGCTCACCGGCCGGTCGTTAATCCCGACCACCTCAACGACCAGCGTGGCGGCGGGATACAAATCCGGGGCGTCGGTGGTGATGGTGAAGGTCTCGCGCTCCCTTTGGCCTCCGCGCAGGGCGATGACGTTCTGCGCTTCGTGGTTGAGTACGTAGCGCCAGATGATGACCGTGCCCGCCGGGTTTCCCAGGGTCAGGGTCAGGGTTCCGTAGTTGCCATCCTGGGAGTCGCTGACGAATGTGTTGCCGGTGGCCGCCCGGCCGGTGGCGAGAACCAGGGACAACCCGCCGCCGGTCTCGCGCTCGCCGGCATTCGGGGTTACGACGCCGAACAGGTCGCCGCCGATGAAGCGCGAACCCGGTGCGGGCGCGGCGGCGGTGGACGCCACGATGCGGATGCCGAACGCCAGCGTGGCGGTATCGCCGTTGTCGTCTGTGGCGGCGTAGGTCCAGGTGCGTTCGTCCGACTCCGCCAGCGCCGCCCGCGGCGTGCCGGCCAGGCGGCGGGTGGCGGCGTCAAAACTCAAGCCCGCCGGCAGCGCCGGCGTGATGCCGTAGCGCAGCGCGCCGTCACCGCCGCGCGCCGCCGGCAGGGGGGCGGCCTCAACCGCCATCCCCACCTGGAACACATATTCTTGCGGCGCGTGGTCGGTGCCGAACACCGGCGCCGAGTCCGCGTTCAGGGTTACCGTGGCCGTGTCGCGCCCACCGCCCGGGTCCAACGCCAGCAGCATCAGCGTCCAGGTGGTCTCGCGCGCGTCTTCGGGCGCGGTCCAGGTGGTGTTCGGATCGTTGCGAGCGGCAAACGTGCCGGTATCCGGCAACGCGCTCCAGGCGTAAATCAGCGCCTCCGTTTCGCCGCCGTCCGGGTCAACGGCGGCGCCGCTCAACTGCGCCACCCCGCCGGGGCGCACCGTGGTGCGCTCGGCGCGCGCCACGGTAATAACCGGCGGGTCGTTCCTGCCGGGAATGATCGCCGTGAGGGTAATCGGCTCATACAACGGCGAGAGCGGCGTTACTTCAAGGCGCTCCACCGGCAGCGCGCCCCCGGTCAGTGCCTGGGTGGCGGCGCGGTTGGTGTCCAGCGCGTAACTCCAGACGCCGTCCGCGTTCAATGTGAAGACGCCGAACATGCCGTCGCGGGTTGCGGGGGTCCAGGCGGTGGCGGGATTTACCCCCAGCAGCGCGGCCAGGGGCAGTACCAGTTGGCCGCCCTCCACGGCGGACGCGCCGGTTTCGTCTTCGTTGATCCGGGCCGTGCGCGGGCCGGTTACGGGTTCCAGCGCCCCCTGGATGACCACGCGAACCCGCCCGATCGCGCCCTGCGCGCCGCTTTCGGCGAGGCCGTCAACCGTGATCTCGGCGGCCAGGGTCTGGCCCGGATTCAAGCCCTGGACAGCCGCCCGGTTGGCGTCTCCGTCGGGGGCCAGTTCAAAGCGCCAGTCGCCGTTGGCGTCAATGGTGAAGCGGCCGTAGCGGGTGGCGGACGCGGTCTGCGTTATGAACCCTGAAAAACTATCCGGGGCCGTCAAACTTCCGGTGGCCGGTTCCGTGGCCCCGGCGTCCTCGCTGATGAAGGCTTCGGCGAGGATATCGCTGCCGGTGCGCGCGGCCACGCTGATGAAAAAGTTCAGGGAAGCGGTGTCGGTGTCGCGAAACCCGGCGCGGCTGTCCGTGACCACGTAGGTGTAGGGGCGGACGCTGATCGGCGCCGTGAACGGTGTGCCGCTCAGGATGCGGGTGGCGCCGTCAAAGAGCAGTCCGAGCGGCAGGGCCGGGGCGATGCGGTAGTTCAGCATACCAACGCCGCCGCTGGCCGCCGGCAGGGTTACAGGGGTAATGGGCTCGCCGGCGGTGTAGGTCTGGGCATCAATGACCGCCTGGCTGTCAAAGGCCAGGTTGGCGCCCGATGGGGCGTTGATGGTGATGGTGAAGGTCAGGGTGGCGTCGTCGTCGTCGCTATCGGCGGCGGTGTAGGTGTAGTCGGCGGCGGCCGCGACCGCGTTCGGCACGCCGGTCAAAGCGCGGCTGCCGGCGGCAAAGTTCAGCCCGCCGGGCAGGGTCTCAACGATCGCGTAGGTGAGCGGCGGGTTGCCGCCGGCGGCCGCCGGCAGGGTCAGGTTGACGCGGGCGCCGACGGTGTAGGTCTGGGCGGCAATGGTCCGGCCGCCGAAGGTCGGCTCAACGTCGCTCCCCGTGATCGTCGCCGGCGCCAGCCTCAGCGCGACGGCGGCCTCGCTGTTGCTGCTCCGGTCCGCGACCCGCAGGGTCAGGGTAACGGCGGTGGCGACGGCCCCGGCCGGCGTCCAGGTGGTGGTGGCGGCATCGGCACCGGCGTTACCAAAACGGCCGAGGTTGGCCGGCGTGGTGCGCCACTGGTAGGTCAGCCCGGCGGCGTCTCTGGTATCCGGATCCATGCCCGCGCCGCGCAGCGTGATGGTTTCATTGATGGGCACCACGGTATTCGCCAGCGGTGCGCGGATGACGGCGGTCGGCCGGTCGTTGGCGCCGCGAATCGTGATGACGATGGCGTCGTTGAGGGTGCCGCCGGGCGACGACGCCGACACGGGCAGAATATCGGTAAGCGCGTCTCCGCCGGCCAGGGCATTGACGGCCGGATTGTCGTTGTCCAGTTCATAGCGCCACACCAGATTGGGGTTGGCGAAACCGGGGCCGGCGAAGCCCGGACGGCCAATGTAGGTTCCATATTCCGTGGTCAGGTCTCCCCCCGCAAACCCGAAACCGGTCTGCGCCTCCACCACGGGGTTGTACCCCAGCGTGCCCTCAACACCAGGGCCGCCCTCGTTGATGTCGCGGGCTTTGTCGCCGACGATTTGGTGACTCCCGGGCCGCTGGATGGTGACCGTGCGCGTAACCGGAAACTCCTGCGTGCCGGGGTCGGACACCGACAGGCGCAACTGGAACGCCTGGTCGCTGGTCACGTTCGGCGCCGTCCAGGTGGTGGCGGCGGCGTTGGCGTTGGCGAAACTGCCGCGCGCGCCGCTCGCCGGGCTTGCCACCGACCAGCGGTAACGGATCCTGTCATTGGCGTCCGGGTCGCCGGACTCGCCGGCCACCGGCAGCACGACTCCGGACGGATAGGTATTCGCGGGTGGAGCGGTGAGGCGCGGGTTCGGGTCGTCGTCGGCGCCGTTCACGGTGATCATCACTTCCGTGCTTGCGGGATTGAGGCCGGCGGTGATGACCGCGAAGTGGTCAACTTCGGCTTGACGCGCGGCCAGGGTCTGTGCGCCGGCGATGAGGGCGTAGGTCCACGCGCCCTGCGCGTTGATGCTGAACCTGCCGTAGTCGCCCGGCGTGCCGGTCTGCGCCACGAAGTTTTCGCCGCCGGCCGGGTTGCTCACCGTCAGCGTGCCGCTCACCGGCTCGCTCGCGTCTTCACCGATGGCGGCGCTGCGGTTGCCGCCGAACACCGCACCGCTGACGGCGCTGGTGATGGTGACCGCCAGGTCCGCGGTGGCCGGACCGTCGCCGTCGTCGGCGGCGGTCACGGTGAAGGTGTCGGTTTCGGAGGCGCCGAAGGGCAGCGCCCGCACGGCGACGCCCAGGGTGTAGGTCCAGGCGCCGGCGGCGTCAATACTGAAACGGCCGTGGTCGCCCTGGGCATCGGTCTGCGCCACGACCTGGTCGCGGCCATCCGGGTCGCGCACGCTCAGCGCGCCGCTCACCGACGCCCGGGCGCCGCTGACGCTGACCGCGGTGCGCCCGCTGAACACCGCCGGGTCGTTGGCGCCGGCGATGGTGATGACGATTTCGCGGGTTACGCTGAAGTCGGCGTTGGCGGCGGCGGTGAAGCGCTCGGTTGCGGAGCCGCCGGCGCGCAGGGCGTTGGTTTCGGGGTCGGCGTCATCCAGTTGGTAGCTCCACGCGCCGCCGCTGGTGATGCTGAAGCGGCCGTAGATACCCTGCGCGCCGGTCTGCTCCACGAAGGTCGTGTCGGCGCGGGTGCTGGTGATGGTCAGCGTGTTGCCGGTGCGGGTCTCGGCGGGCGCGCCGTCTTCGGTAACGCCGCCGGTGGCGATGCCGCTGATGTTGACCACCACCGCCACCGGCGTGATGCCGGCAACCCTGGCGGTAGCCGTGTCGCTGCGGTCGCTGACCTTCAGCACCAGCGTTACCGCCCCGGCGCTGTCCGGCGCGAACCACTGGGGGGCGGCCTGGTTGGGGTCGTCAAAACTGCCTCGGTTCGGCGGATCCGTGCTCCACGCATATTTCAGGGAGGCGGTCTCGCCGGTATCCGGGTCGCTGCCGGCGCCGGTCACGCGGGTCGGCGCGCCGAACTCCACCCGCATCCCGGCCGCCGGCGAGGTGATGGCGGCGGTGGGCGGGTCGTTGGCGCCGGTCACGGTGATGGCGATGTCGTGGGTGAAGGCGGAGTCGGCGGCGGCGACAACGGTAATGGTCTCGTCCCCGGCGGCGCCCGCCGCCAGCGCGTTGGTCTGCGGGTCGGCGTTGTTGAGGGCGTAGGTCCAGTCGCCGCCGAGGGTGATGCTGAAGCGGCCGTAGGTGTAGGCCCGGCCGATTTGCGGTACGAAGCCCACGCCGCCGGTGCGCGGATTGGTGATGGTCAGCGTGCCGCCGGTTTCCAGGGCCGCCGGCGCGCCGTCCTCGGTCACGCCGCCGGTGTCGTCTCCGGCGAAGGTGAGCGGCGGTTCAACGATGGTGATGGTGAAATCCAGCGTGTCCTCATCGGTGGGTGCGCGGTTGCCGTCCTCGTCAAAGGCGGTGTAGATGAAGTCGCCGGGGCCGCCCGGCGTGGCCGGCTGGCCGCGCAGCGTCCGGGCGGCGGCGTCAAAACTCAACCCGCGCGGCAGGGCCGGGGTGATGCGGTAGCGCGAGCCGCCGTTGCCGCCGGTGGCCGCCGGCAGGACGCGCGGCGTGATGGCGGCGCCGGTGGTGAAAGTCAACGCGCCGATGACCGCATCGCCGAAAGACGGCGCGGTGTCCGGCACCGTTACCGACACCGTTACCGAGGCCGTGGTGGCGGCGTTCTGGTCGTCGCTGACCCGCAGGTTGAGCACCACGTCGCTATCCGTGATGAACCCGACCGGCGTCCAGGTGGCGGCGGCGGTGGTGGTCGCGGAGAAACTGCCGCGGCCCGCCGGTGTCGTGCTCCACCGGTAACTCAGGCTTTCGGCGGGGTCATCGTCATCCGGGTCGGCGCCGGCGCCGCGCACCATCAGGGTCTCGCCGTGGGCCACCGTTACACCCGGCGCCGGCAGTTGAATGACGGCGGTCGGCGGGTCGTTGGCGCCGGCGATGGTCACCGTTACCGTGGCATTGATGAAGAGTGGGCCGATAGGGCCGGGCACCGCCGCCTGCACGGGGATTACTTCCGAGAGCGTATCGCCGTCGTCCAGGGCGTCCACCTGCGGATTGGCGTTGTCCAGGGTGTACGTCCAGACGCCGGCAGCCCTGCCATCGCGCACTTCAGGCCCGACCAAGTAGGTCCCGAATACGCCCGCCACGTCTCCGTCCTGCGACGACCTTATGAAAGCAAAGCCGCCGGCCGGGTCCGCGGTTTCCGAACTGAAACTCAGCTCGCCGTCCAATACGTTCGCGCCATCCTCGGTGACCGTGCAGGCGGCGGGGTCGGGGTTCACGCAGTCGCCGTCAATGGTGATGTTCGACCTCGTCCCCAGAATCTCGACGCGGCGTCCGACCCTGCTCCTGGTGGTTCCGCCGTCATCGCTCACCTCAAACCGGAGGATAAACCTTTCGTTGGTCGTACCCGGCAACACCGGCGCCGTCCAGGTGGTGGTGGCGGCGGTGGGATCGGCGAAACTGCCGCGGTTCTCATCCGTGCTCCACTGGTAGGTAATCGGGTCGCCGGCGTCCACGTCGCCGTGCTCGCCGGCCACCGACAGCACGGCGCCGGATGCAAAGCTCTGATCCTCCCGGGGCGCGATGATGCGCGCCGCCGGGAGGTCGTTGGCGCCGTTCACGGTGATCGCTACGTCCACGGTGGCGGGTGTATCGTCGCCGTCGTCGTCGGCGGTTACGGTGAAGCGTTCAACCGGGGATTGATCCCGCCGCAGCGTCTGCGCCGCAGCGCCCAGGGTGTAGCTCCACGCGCCCAACCCGTCAATGGTGAACACGCCGTAGTCGCCCGGTATGCCGGTCTGCGCGACCACCGTATCCGCGCCGTCCGCGTCGCTGATGGTCAGCGTACCGGCGAGCGGCGCGGCGGCGTCCTCGCCGATTTCACCGCCGGTGTCGCCGCCGAACACCGCCGGGTCGTTGACGCCGGTCACGGTGATCGCCACTTCCACGGTGGCGGGGTCGTCGCCGTCGTCGGCGGCGGTTACGGTGAAGCGTTCGGTTTCGGCGTCACCGGTAACGAGTTCCTGGGCGACGGCGGTCAGGGTGTAGGTCCACGCGCCGGCGGCGGTGATGGTGAAGGCGCCCAATGCGCCGTCTGTGGTGCCGGGCACCACCATATCGCCGCCGTCCGCGTCTCCGGCCGTTATCATGCCGCTCACCCGCCCCGCGTCCTCGTCAATGCTAACCGGCGGCTGCGCGCCGAACACCGCCGCGTCGTTGACGCCGGTGATGGTTATGGTCAGCGCCATGGTGGCGGGGCCGCTGCCGCCTGCGTCGTCGGCGGCGGTTACGGTGAAGGTGTCGGTCTTGAACTCCGCCGTGAACAAGCCCTGGATGGCCGGCAGTTCGTTGTTGAGGTCGTAGTTCCAAACGCCGCCGGGGGTGATGGTGAAGGCGCCGTAGGCTCCGGCGGTGGCGGTGGCCGCTTCCACGCGGTTCAAGCCGTCCGGGTTGATGATGAGCAGCGCGCCGCCCACCGCCGCGTCATCCTCGGTGAGCGTGCCGGCCAGTTCGCCGCCGAACCACGCCGGCTCGTTCGCGCCGCCGCCGCCGTCTGTGGTGCCGATGATGGTGATGCGCACCTCGCCGAAGACGATGGTCCCGGCCAGCGCGGACAGGCTGGTGCGCGCCTCCACGTGAAAGGTTTCGGTGAAGCGTTGGCCGTCGTTCAAGTCCGCGAGGCCGGGGCGGGCGTTGTCCAGGGTGTAGGTCCACGCGCCCACCCCGTCAACGGAGAACGCGCCGTAGCGGCCGGGCGTGCCGGTCTGCGCCGTGGGAAACGCCGTTACGCTGAGGCCGTCGTTGAGGATGGCGAGGGTGCCGCGCGCGGTCGCTTCGGGGGCCGGGGCGTTTTCAACGAGGTCCGCTTCAAGGTCGCCGCCGAGGACGATGGTGGCGATGTTGTGCTGTACGGCGATGCTGAACCCCAGGGTCGCGCCGTCTCCGGGGTTGGTGTTGTCGTCTGCGTCGGTAACGGCGTAGGTGTAGGGCGTTGCGCGCTGCGCCGCCGCCGGGGTGCCGCTCAGCGTGCGGCTGCGCTCGTCAAAACTCAACCCGTCCGGGAGTTGCGGCGTGATGCGGTAGCTGAGCGCGCCGTTGCCGCCGCCGGCTTCCGGCAGGAGCGCTTCAATCCGCTCGCCCAGGTTGTAACGCCGGGGGGCAATGCTCGCGCCACCGGCGAAGGACGGCGCGCTGTCCGCCGCCACGCTGATGATGAGCGGCAGCGTGTCGGCGTCGTCGTCGCGGTCGCGCACGCGGTAGGCGTGCGTCGTCTCAGCGGCGGTCTGCGGCGTGCCGCGCAGGGTGCGGCTCAGCCCGTCAAAGCTCAGCCCGGACGGCAACGGCGGCGTGATGTCGTAGCGCAGCGGCTGGTTGCCGCCGGTGGCCGCCGGCAGCGGCTCCGAGGCCGGGGGCGACGCGGAAACCGGTACGCCGAGGTCAAGGTTCACCGCAAGGTCGGGCTGCCCGGCGGCGAACGCCGGCTCCTGGTCCGCTTCCGGCACGGTGATGGCAAACGCCAGCGTGTCGGCGTCGTTGTCGCGGTCGCGCACCGTGTAGGCGTGGGTGGTTTGCTCCTGGGAGTCGGTGGGGATGCCGCTCAAGACGCGGGCGTCGGCATCAAAGCTCAGCCCGGCGGGCAGCGGCGACAACTCGTAGCTGAGCGGCGGGTTGCCGCCGCTGGCCGCCGGCAGGCTCAAGTTGACGGCCGTGCCCATGGTGTAGGTTTGGGCGGCGACGCTCGCCGTGCCGAAATCCGGCTCGCTGTCGGCCACGGCTTCAATGGTGAATGTCGTGATTTCGGAATCGCCGTCGGCGTCTTGCACGCGGTAGGTGGTCTCATAACTTCCGGCGTTCATCGGTGTGCCGCGCAACTCGCGGCTGCCGGCGTCAAAGCTCAGCCCGGCCGGCAGGGCCGAAGTCACGGAGTACGCCAGCGGCCGGTTGCCGCCCACCGCCGCGCGCAGCGTGACCGGGGCGTGGGTTGTGCCGACCACGTAGGTCACGTCGGGCAGCGCGCCGATGCCGAAGTTCGGCATCCCGGGGTCGGGATTGACCGTCCAGGTGGCGGTGCGGAAATCGCTGTTGCCGTTCTGGTCCACGACCCGGTAGGTAACGGTATAGGCGCCCGGCGTGATCGGAGTGAGGATGAATCGGCGGTTGAACGCAAAGAAGACCCACTCATCCTGCAACTCCGGCGGCGTTGAGGTCATGGTGTAGGTGAGGCGATCCCCCGAGTTGGCGGGCGTGGCCCCCGGAAAAATAAATGGTCTCGACTGCGTGCCTGCGGTAAAGGTCAGGTTCGGAAAGAAGGCGGTGTTTTCGGGAAAGAGCGGCGCATCGTCGCCCACCGTAATCCGGAAAGTCAGGGTTACGGCATCCCCGTTCGCGTCCCGCGCCTCGTAGGTCATGGTGTAGGCGCCGACGTCGGCCAGGACCGGCCTGCCCTCAAGTACCCGCGTGTTCACATTAAAACTCAAGCGGTCGGTAAATTGGCGCGTGTCTATCAGCCCCGGCGGATCCGAACGCAGGCTGTAACGCAAGGACGGGTTGCCGCCGACGGCTGCCGGCAACACCTGTATCGGGGCGAACAGGCTCGGCCGGAAGTTGCGGTCCTCCACCACGGCCCCGGCAAAGCTCGGCTGGAGGTCCGTTGCGCCCACCACCGTGACCACGGTCGTTGCCGTGTCGGAAAGGCCGGCGGTGTCGGTGGCGGTCAGGACCAGGGTGGTGTTCTGCCCGGAACTGCCGATGGGGCGTGTCGGCGCGGTCCATATCGTCTGCGCCCCGGCGTCGTTGGCAAACTGGCCGCGGCCTGCGGGTATGGTGCTCCATTGATAGCGCAGCGTAGCGGTCCCGCCGCTATCCGGGTCGGTGGCGCCGGACCCGACCATGAGCGTTTCGCGGGATTCCAGCGTTACCCTGGCGGACGGCGCGGCGATGGCGGCGCTGGGCGCGTCGTTGCCGCCGGTGACCCGGATGACCACCATACCGCTGAGCGCGCCACCGGCGCCGGCACCGGCCACGGGGAAGGAATCGGTGCCGATCTCGCCGGCGGCGAGGGCGATGGTGGCGGACAGCGCGGGGTTCAGGGTGTAGGTCCAGCGCCCGTCGGTGGCGAGGGCGAAGAGGCCGTAGTCGCCGGGGCTGGTCTGGTTCACGAAGGTCACCGGGTCGCCCGGCGCGCCGTTGGCGATGACCAGCAGGCCCGAGGCCCGGTCGCGGCCGTTCACGGCCACCGCGCCGTTGAGACTGCCGCCGATGATCGTGTCGGCGGTGGTTACGACCGTGACCGAGACGGTGTGCGCTTCGTTTGAGCGAACTCCGGAGTTGTCAAAGACCGTCAGCTCCAGTTGGACTGTCCCGTCGCCGGTCACTTCCGCCGGCGACTGCCACAGGGTGGACGCCGCGGTGTGGGCGACGAAACTGCCCAGGCCCATGGGGAGGGTGCGCCAGAAATAGCGCAGCGTGGCGGTCTCGCCGGCGTCCGGGTCGCTGCCCGTGCCTTCCACCGGCAGGCCGCTGTTGAGGCCCACGGCGGTGTTATCCGCCGGCGCGAGAATGGTGGCCGTCGGGCGGCTGTTGACGCCGGTGATGGTGATGGTAACGACGGCCCCGATGCCGGCGCGGGCGTTGGACGCCACGGGGAACGAATCCTCGCCGGTGATGCCCTCGCCCAGCGCCCGGGTGGCGGCGCGGTCGTTGTCCAGGGTATAGGTCCAGGCGCCGGCGCGTTCCAGGGTGAAGACGCCGTAGGTGCCGTTGATGCCGGTCTGCGCCCTGAACGTGTCGTTGTCCGGCCTGGCGTGCAGATGTTCCAAGGTACCCGTTGCGGTGTTCTGCGCGGCGCCTTCGGTGAGCGCGCGGTTGAGGTCGCCGCCGACCACCGGAGACGGCCTGACAAGGACGTTTACGCTTTTTGATGACGGGGGGGCCCCGTGCCTGTCGGTTACGCGCAGCCGCAAAGCGACGGTCACGTTTTTGTCAACCATTATGATGGGCGCGGTCCAGACCGGGTTCGCCACGCGCGGGTTGGAGAACGTGCCCCTCTCGGTATCGGTGAGCGGCAAAAAACTGCTCCACGAATAGCGCAGCGTGTCCGCATCGTCGTCGGCGTCCGGGTCGTCGCCACCGCCAAGCACATTCAGCGTGCCGCCCGCCGGCACCACCATTCCGGGAGCGGCCGGGCGAATGATGCGTCCGGTCGGCGCGTCATTGGCGCCGGTTATCTCAATCACCACGTCGGTTGCGGCGGGTCCAGCGGGGCCGCCGTCGTCATCGGCGGCGGTCACGCGGAAGGTGTCGGTAGCGGTTTCGCGGCTGGACAGCGCCTGCGCCGCGCCGCGCGGGGCATAACTCCACGCACCCACCCCGTTGATGGTGAACGCGCCGTAGTCGCCGGCAATGTTCGTTCGCGGCACGACTTCGTTATCCCCGTCCACGTCGGCGATGGTCAGCGTGCGGTTGATGCGGCTGTCGTCTTCGCCGATGGCGGCGCTTCGTTGGCCGCCGAATAGCGCCGCGTCGTTGACGCCGGTGATGGTGATTACCACGTCCGTGGTGGCGGGAGTGAGGCCGTCGTCGGCGGCGGTAACCGTGAAGGTGTCGGTCACGCTCTGGCCGCCAAAGAGCGGCTGGGCGAGCGCCGGGTCAAGGGTGTACCGCCACAAACCGAAGGGGAACACGTCAAAGGCCCCGTAAGCGCCGGCGATTTGGCGCCGGGGCATGACCAGGTCGGCGCCGTCCGGGTCGCGCACGGTGAGCGTGCCGGAAGCGCGGTTCGGATTTGCGTCTTCGGCGACCCGGCCGCTTTGCTCGCCGCCGAACACCGCCGGCTGCGCGCTCACTTCGGTCAAGCCGTTGATGGTGATGGTCAGCGTGGCGAACAAGACACGCTCTCCGCTACGACTTGCTCGTATTTCAAAGACGTCGCGGAGGGTCTCGCCGGTGTTCAGGGACTGCACGGCCGGGGCCTGATTATCGAGGGTGTAGGTCCAGACCCATTGTCCCGTGTTGCCGCTGTCGGTCGGGGTGATGCTCCCAAATGCGCCTTTTGGCTCTTGTACCCGGAAAAAAGCGGGGAAAAAGCCGCCGCCGCCAGGGTCGCGGATTTGCACGGTGCCCATAACCGCATTGGAGGCGGCATCCTCGGCGACGTCGGCGGCAAGGTCGCCCACGATCCGCAGCGGCGTCCTCACCACTTCAACGAGCGCCGTAGCCTCGTCGGAAGCGAGACCGTCGCTCACCGTCAGCGCCAGCGTCACGTCCATGACGCCCGCCGGCGCGGTCCAGGTGGTAACGGCGGCGGTGGCATCGGCAAAACTGCCGAGGTTGGCCGGCGTGGTGCGCCACTGGTAGTCCAGGGAAGCGCGGTCTCGGGTGTCCGGATCGCCGCCGGCGCCGCTGAGCGTAACCACCGCCCCCAACGCCACTTGCGCATTTGGCAGCGGCGCATTGATGACGGCGCTCGGCGCGTCGTTGGCGCCGATGACCATAATGCGTACGTCCCGCGTAACCGGGGGGTCGGTGTCGGCCACCACGGCGGTAAAGGTCTCGGTGCGCTCGACACGCGCCGCCAGGGCGTTGGTGGCGGGGTTGTTGTTATCCAGCCGGTACGTCCAGTCGCCATCGCGGGCGATGGAAAACGCGCCGTAGTCGCCCGGCACAAAGTTCTGCAACGTGAAGGTGGCGCCGCCGGACCCGGTGATGCGTAGCGTGCCCATCACCGTGGGCAGGGCCGTGGCGTCCTCAACGACCGTGCCGGTGTCGTCGCCGGTGATGACTTGCGCGAACGCCGGCCCGGACAACGCCGGGACGATGGCCAGAACCACCGCGACCGCCGGCAGGACCAGCCCGTATCGGAATGCGCGATTCATGCCGGTGCGCCGGGCCATATCCCGGTGCGGGTTGCTACGGCCACAGGGGGTTGTCCCCTGGAAAAAATGGGGGGAGGCGAGAGGCCATGACATTATCCAGACATTCTCCAGCTTGGTTGAAAGGCAAAGTGGTGATAGTTTGGAAGACTATGACCAAACATCGCAACGTCTGAACGGGATACTGAAGTGGTGTATTATAAAAATCTTGTTATGGTTGCGTCAACATGCGTCAAGAGCGGAAAGGGTGCACGACTCGACGGCATGAGGAGGAAGCCGGTCTCTTGTGCTGTCTTCAACAAGACGAGTAGAATCATGGGTGATGGCCGCCTCGTCTTCGCCAGTCATTCCACCGTATCGAATCACATTGTTTTTCGGGCCCGACGTTCAGGAACGCGATCCCGATATTGTCTATTGCGTGTTTAACGTCAAAAAACGGAATTGGAAAGGGGGCATGCAGTACGTGGTCGAGATGGCGCAAGCCCAGGTCTCCCGTTGCAAACGGATTCTGCGCGTGGAATCCTGGTTACGGAATGCCCTGCACCATCTTCCCCAAGAGACCTGCGACGAGTATTTTCAACGGGGCCAGGAGCTGTGCCTCCAGCATCTGTGCCAAACGAAACTGCGGCTCGCCATCACGCACGGACTCAGCCGGGACACGACTCTGGTCCCGCATGACGCCTTAGCTCAAGAACTTGATCATGCCATACGGCAGAGCGGTCAGACTCTCCGGGAAACTCTGCTGGCGGAATTGGACGTGCCGCCCATGGAGGACGATGCCGGGCGGCCGGTGTGCCGGTTGTGACGCGACGGAGCGGCGGGCGCGCGCCGGACTTCGGACAGGCAGGCGTGGCCGGACTCACGGATTTTTGGGGAACCTGTATCGGGAAAGGAGGAGAACGCATGAAACGCAATGACCATACCGGCGGGCCATGCCCCATCGGTCGGCGGGCGACGGGGATGACGCGGACGCTCACGGCCGCCCTGTGTCTGGTTGTGTGCGTCTGCGGACCGGCCCAGGCAGCCGAACGCGACGACACCGCCGAGGAAGTCAGCCTGGGCGTCGCCAGCACGATTGTGACCATTCCCTACGGCGCCGCCAAGATACTGTACGCCGGCCTGGGCGGGGTGATCGGCGGGTTTGCCTGGGCGTTGAGCGGCGGGGACATGGATGCCGCGGAATCCGTCTGGGACGCCAGCCTGCACGGCACCTATGTCATTACCCCGGATCATTTACGAGGCAAAAAACCCATTCGATTTTCCGGCGTGTCTCCGTACCAGGATGACGAGTAGGCGGCATCACGCCCCGCGCTCCTCCCGGGCGGGCCTGAACAAACCAATCATCGGGGTCACGCCGGACTTCAACGCCGGCGACCGCGGGGACATGGGCGGCAAAGAGCCGACGTACTTCCTTCGCGCCCGCTATCTGAAGGCGATTGAAGACGCCGGCGGCATCCCGTTTATCCTGCCTCTCCTGTCGAACAAGGCCGAATGGCGCCGGATGGTGGCACACGTGCACGGGCTTCTCGTCACGGGAAGCGGGTCCGATCTGGCGCCTGAACTTTACGGGGAAAGACAACGCCACCGGTTCACGCGCATGAGCGGCGAACGGGCGGCCATGGAACTCGGAGTGGCCAAAACGGCGTACAGGGCCGACGTGCCGCTGTTGGGCATTTGCGGGGGCATGCAATCGGTGAACGTCGCTCTCGGCGGCACGCTGTATCAGGACATTCACGCACAACTCAATACGCCCATTGAACACCTGCCGACTCATGCGGCGACCAGAACGGCCCATGCCGTGCACGTGGCGCCGCGTTCCCTGCTGCGCCGCGTCACCGGGAAGGCCCGCATTGAGGTAAACAGCTCCCACCATCAGGCGGTCAAGGCGGTGGCGCCGGCGCTGATGCAGACCGCCGTCGCTCCCGACGGCGTCATCGAAGCCATTGAAGCGCCGGATCGCTCGTTTTTTCTGGGTGTGCAATGGCATCCCGAATTTCTGCACGACCGGGACCCCGTCCAACGGCGTCTCTTTTCGGCTTTGATCCGCGCGGCCAGGACAGCGGCGCGCACGTCATCGTCCCATCCGATTTCATGACAGGGGAACCAGTCCGAGGCAAAGGGGCGCACTAGCCGGCCGGCGGGTCTTTGGCGGGTTCGGAGGCCGGCCCTGAAGGAGTCGGCCCGTCTTGCGCGGACGCGATGGGCGACGCCGTGGCCGGGGCCGCAGGCTCGTGGTGTTCTGAAACGTCCGCACTCGGCGAGGGGGCATCCGTTGCAGTAGCGCCGGGCGTGGGCGGCGAGGGGGATACGGGGTTCAACGGGTCCGCGGCGGTCGGCGGCTTGGGGGGCGGTTTGGGTTTGTCCGGTTTAATGCCGCCTTCCCAATGCGGACCGGAGTACGTCTCCGCGGCGACGCCGGCTTTCCAGACGGCATCAAACGCCGCCGCCGCTTTATTCACGGTTTCGCCCACCCCCACCATGCCGTTCCAGGGAGACAAGGTCGGCGCAATGGAGCAGGAGTCGCCCTCCCGCCGAAGATACAACCCAATCGGGTTGCCGCGAAAGGGGCCGCGAAAAATATGCACCGTCCCGACAAATTCAGATTGCGTATTCATTCAACGTGAAGTCCGGCGCGGCTGCCGGTTCCGCCATCCGGGGCCGCCGCGCTTTTCAATGTTCAACACTCGCCCTGTCTGTGCGCCCCCGCCTTGTTCACGTTTCAATTTCAGGCGGGGGCGGGAATCGTCACGTCATGGGAATGATGAGTGTATGCCAGACGATGTTGGGAGCGTCAAACCCAGACGATTCGCGCGTCCGCCGCTCGGGGCTTGAGCCACGGCTTCGCGTCAGGCATGACCCGCCGGACCTTCGTCGGGCGCTTCGGGCAACGGCCCCCGCCGCTCTTCGCCGTATTTGAATTCTTTCACCGCGTCCAGCCGGAGGGAATGGCCGCAACAGATGATTTCCTGAAACCCTGCCCCGCCGTCCAGAATCATGACGCGGAGACCGCAGGAATCGGGGTGCAGTTTTTTTTCATCAAGCAGGACGGCCGGCGAGAGCGTCCCCCGCTTGCGTCCCGTGCCGCGCGAAAACACGGGCGTCACGTCCGCTTCCGTCAGGTCATGCCCGCAGCACACGACTTTTTCAAACCCGGCGCCCCCGGCCATGACTTTGATCATCAGCCCGCAACTGCGCGGATGGTTTTTGTGCTCGTCAAGAATATCGCCTTTTTCAACCCCATGTCATCCTCCGAAAGCCACGCGGCGGCGGGAACGCCCGGAGACGGGAAGACCGGGCGGGCGGCATCAGGGCCTTGAACCGAGAGGACGCTCTGCTTGCGCCGCGCCGTTTTGAATCTTCTCCAACAGGGCTTTGTGCCGGGGATGGCCGACGGTGCGGGCGACTCGTGAAGGCTCAACGGATTGACGCGACGCCAGATGCCGTTGCTTCAAAGCCCGTATGCGTTCCACGCCGGACTCAAGCCTCTCCCAGGACAGCTCCCCCCGCTCCAGCGCCCGCTCAATGGCCAGGATCGCCTCGCGCTGCCGGTCCCGCCGGTGGCACACCAGAATCATGTCGGCGCCGGCCCGCACCGCCCGCACCGACGCCTCGCCCATGCTCTCATGATCAAGGATGGCGCGCATTTCCATATCGTCGGTGAGCGTGACGCCGTGAAAGCCCAGCTCGTTCCGTAACAAATCGGTGAGGATCGGCCGGGACAGGGTGGCCGGCGCGTCCGCGTCAAGGGCCGGATACCGCACATGCGCCGTCATGATGACGGGAATCTCCCGCCGGATCGCCTCGCGAAAGGGCGCCAGTTCAACGTCGTCGAGCCGGGCCCGGTCGGCGTCCACCACCGGCAGCACGTCGTGCGAATCCGTCATGGTGTCGCCGTGACCGGGAAAATGTTTGCCGCACGGAATCACGCCATGGCCTTGCAGCCCTTCCATCACGGCGAGGCCCACCGTGCGGACGCGACGCGGGTCAGCCCCGTACGCCCGGTCGCCAATGACGGGATTGGCGGGATTGGTGTTCACGTCCAGGACCGGGGCCATGTTCATGTTGATCCCGACCGCCCGCAATTCGCTGGCCGTCACTTGCGCGGCGTCATACGCCGCATCCGGCGACGGCTGCGCGGCCACCAGCGACGCCGCGGGAAACGTGGTAAAGCCCGGCGGCAGGCGGGACACGCGACCGCCTTCTTCATCAATCGCGATCAACAGGGGGGGGTTCGGAGCGTGTTCCTGAAGGGCATTGGTCAGTCGCGCCGTCTGTTCGGGGTCCGCGACGTTGCGCGCAAAGAGAATGACGCCGCCCGGGCGGTACTCCCGAAGCCAGTCAACGTCTTCCGGGGACAGTTCCGTCCCCTCGAATCCGACCATCAGGAGTTGCCCGACGCGATCGCGAACCGTCATCGCGGATTCACCGTTCCCGCCTGCCCGACCAATTGCTTAAAAACCGCACCAGCAAGCGCGTGCCGACGGCCGTCGGCCCTTTCCCGATATACGGACGCTCGGACGCACTCCAGTCGGTGCTTGCAATGTCGAGATGCACCCAGGGATACTCGCCGACAAACTTGCTCAAAAACATCCCGGCCGTGATCATGCCGGCCCCGCGACCGCCGATATTGCTCATGTCCGCCACGTCGCTTTTGAGTTGTTCAAAATACTCTTCCCAGAACGGCATCTCCCACACGCGTTCGCCGGTCTGCTCGCCCGCGTGTTTGAACGCGGCCTTGAGCGCGTCGTCATTCCCGAGCATCCCGATCGCAAACTGCCCCAGGGCCACAATGCATGCGCCCGTCAACGTGGCGATATCCACGATGCACGCCGGGCGAAACCGCGCGGCATAGGCCAGTCCGTCCGCCAGAATCAACCGCCCTTCGGCGTCGGTGTTCTGCACTTCCACGGTTTTGCCGTTGAGCATGCGCAGGACGTCCCCCGGCTTTGTGGCTCGCCCGCCCGGCATGTTTTCCGTCGCCGGCAGGATGCCCACGACGTTGACGGGAAGCCGCAATTGCGCGGCGGCCCGCACCGCGCCCAACACTTCCGCCCCGCCCGTCATGTCCGCTTTCATCTGTTCCATGTTCTCCGACGGCTTCAGCGAAATTCCGCCGGAATCAAAGGTGACCGTTTTCCCGACCAGCACGACGGGCCGCGCCTGTTTCGGGCCTCCCGCATATTCCAGCACGATGAATTGCGGCGGCTCCTGGCTTCCGCGCGAGACGCCCAGCAACCCGCCCATTTTCAGCCGCTCCTGGTCCTTGCGCTCCAGCACGGTCAGTTTCAGCTTGAAGTCTTTGGCGATTTGTTGCGCTTCCCGCTTCATGCGAGACGGGGTCATGACGTTGGCCGGGTGGTTGCAGAGGTCGCGCGCGAACGACGCGGCGGCGGCGCTGATTGCTCCGCGCCGGACTCCCGCCCGCATGCCGCTCGCCTGATTCCCCCGGACGGCCAGCAGGGTCAGGGTCCGCACGGCGTGTGAAGGCTTCTCCTGGTCGGATCGGTAGTGCGTGAACCGGTACGCGCCCAGCATGGCCCCCTCCACCATCGCTTGGGCCACGTCGGAGACGGACGCCCCGACGGCATCCGCTCCCAACGCCGGCGCGGAAAACGCACGCGCCCCGATTTGCCGAACTCTTTTGGACGCCTCGCCCATGGCTTGCCGCACGCGGTCCAGCGTCACGTCGCGTTTCGCGCCCAATCCCATCAACAGAATCCGGCGGGCGGGAAGGGCACCTCGCGTATGAATCAACACCGATTGCAGTTTTTTGCCGGAAAACTCTCCGCTGGTTCGCAACTCCCGGAGTTGCCCGCCCAACGCCTTGTCCAATGCCCGATGGGCCGCGGGCAGGGTGTTGTCGTCTTCATAGCCGCTTAACACCAGCACCTCCGCGGCTTCTTCGGCGATGCCTCCTTCTTTCACCCGACACTTCATGGAATCTCCTTTTCTTTTCCGGTCAGGATGACCGCGGCTTCGGCTTTGTTCCGCGCCGCCTGTGATGACCCCCCGCACGGACGCGCCTTAGACGCTTCGCGTGTCCGGATCCCAAATCAGCTTGTGCAATTGCACTTGCACGCGCACCGGCAAGCGGTCCCGCAACAGCCACTCCGCCAGGGGGCGGAGTGGCTGCACGCCAAACACCGGACTGAACAACACGGGACACCGCTCCGCGAGATCATACCGCCTGACCACGTCCACGGCCCAATCGTAATCCCGACGGTCGCCGATGACAAATTTAATCTGATCGTTCCGCCTGATATGCCGGAGATTGTCCCAGCACATTCGGCCGTCCATTGCACTGCCGGGACATTTCACGTCCAAAATGACCGCGGCACGCGCGTCAACCGGCGCAATGTCAACGGCGCCGCTGGTTTCGACCAGCACGTCAAACCCGTCTTCGCAGAGCCGCGTGATGAGCGGCAACGCCGACGCCTGCGCCAGCGGCTCCCCGCCCGTGACTTCCACCAGCGGGCAGCCATACTGCGTAACGCGGGCCATCACGTCTTCAAGGCTCATGTCGGCGCCGCCGTGAAACGCATAGGCCGTGTCGCACCAGACGCATCGGAGGGGGCAGCCCGTGAGACGGACAAAGACGCACGGTTCCCCCGCATGCGTGGATTCACCTTGAATGCTGTGAAAAATTTCCGTGACCCGGAGGGAAGACGACGGGGCGCGCGACGCGACCGGAACAGCCGATGAAGACTTCATACGCTGATGCACCGCTCCGTCATGGCTGATGCGGACTGTGCGCGGGCCGGGTATGGGAAGGCCGGATTCCGCTTGTCATCGTCTCACGCCCGTCCCCCGCGCCGCCCGACGCCGCGGGCGTTACGCCCACACCGTCACGGGCCACCGATGCCGGCGCGCAATCCTCGCCATGCCGCGAATGGGATTCACCACAAGCGGATGGCCCACGGATTCCAGCACCTGAATGTCGCCGGGGCTGTCGCCATACGCGTAGCTTTGCGCGAGGTCCACGTCACGCGTATCCGCGAAGGTTCGCAGTAAACGCCGTTTGCCTTCGCCGTACGGATACGGCGTCAGGACCCGGCAGGTATAGCCATCCTCGCCGGTTTCCAGCCGCGCCGCGAGGACGTGCGGCACGTCCAGAAAATGCGCGAGGGGTTTGATCAGAAATTCCGGGGTGCCGCTGACCAGCGCCACGCAATGGCCGGCTTGCCGGTGCTGCGCCAGGGCCGCCGTGCCTTTGAAGGACAGGCGCGGATAAATCTCCGACCGCACAAACCATTTCGCCAGGGGTTCGACGCCCGCCGGTCGTTTGCCCGTCAGGTAAATTTTGCGTTCCCGCAGGGGCCGCAGAGAACATTCAAGCACGTTGGAGAGCAAATACCGCGCGCTTTCGAGCAGCACGCGATTGGATAACAGGCCGGTCTTCCACAAATACCGGACGAATCGAATTTCAATGGACTGGCCGGGAATCAGGGTGTTGTCCACGTCAAAAAACGCGCCGATGCGGCACGGGGCGGCGGGTTCGGAATCAGACGTGGCGCGGTCGTGCATCGTCACCCGTCACGCTCCGGTCGCGTGGCGCGTCGGGTGGTCATGGCGCGGGTCGGCATACACGCGGAGGATTGTACCGAAGGGGGCGTGTCTTGACAACCGTTTGAATCCCACACAATAATCCCGCCGTGCCGAAGTGGTGGAATTGGTAGACACGCACGTTTGAGGGGCGTGTGGGGCAACCCATCCGGGTTCGAGTCCCGGCTTCGGCACCACTTGCCCGCCTGGCCAAATCTCCGAGAAGTTGATTGGGTGCCGCTTTTAGCTAATTGGAGAGAAACTGAAACAAAGTTGCGTCGCTGAACAGCTTCTGGAGAATGTCGGAAACAGCCGCATTGATTATTGTTTCGTTTTCTTCCGCAAAGGGAACCAGCAACACGCGGTTCTCGTTTCCTCCACGATAAAAGTGTTCATAGTCCTTCCGCCCATTCCCGGCAACAACCTTGATCGCGGCTTTTGCATGAACGCCGCCAGTCCAGAAGCCCGTTGACGTGTAATACTCAAGAGATCGAATCTCCACCTTCAGGCTTCGCAAGGCTCCCTCGGTCAGTGAACGCGGGCTAAAACCTTTTCTTGTCAGGCCTTCCCTTATCTTTTGATCAAAGACTTCTCCAACATCCTGATCGGTTGTAATGGCCCCTCCTTTGTCAATATAGCCACCCCCCCCGATAACCCAAAGTGTTTTCGGGCCTTTCATCAACAACTATGACTCCAATTTCTTTTCCATGCCCAATATCATTTTCGACGACAAATAATTTCGGATTTAATACCGCCTTTTGCTCGATAACCGAACAAGCATTAAAAAGGGTCAACAAAAACAGGCAGGAGATTACGAAACAAGATTTACTCATTCCCGTTTTCTCCATTTGATAAATTATCATTCATGAAATTCTCCTGTTATTATATCCCGCGAAGCTCTTCAAGATACCGGTCAACATTCAGCCGCTTCTTCACGACACCCCTCAACGCCCGAAACGGGTTCGCGGACGCGGGGCGCCGTTTCCGCAACAGAATGCCGTCGGCATCGGCGACAAATTCCACTTCGACGGCCGGTTGAAGCCCGTAGCGTTTTCGCAACGATACGGGGATGGTGACCTGACCTTTTTTCGTGATACGCATGTTCCAACTCCCCGATTCACGCTTTTCTGCCGATTGTGTGGAAATTTCTCTTTTCAGTCAATGTGGCCGCACCGGGCGGGACTCGCCGGCCGTCATGCGTCACTCCCGCCGTAACACGGCCAGCGGCGGTTGACCCAGGATTCGAAAGGTGCCGAGAAAGCCGACCAACACGGCCAGGCCCACCGTGGCGAACAGGCCCCAACTCATCACCGCGGGCCGGAACACCCAGGCCAGGTCCAGGAAAAAATACAGGATGACCCAGGAGAGGACGCCGGCGAGGGCGACACCGATCAGACCCGCGAGCGCACCAATGACGGCGAATTCCACCGCGAACGATTGCGCCAGCATCCGCCGCGTGCAGCCGACGACTTTGAGCACGGCGGATTCATGCAACCGGCTGTGCCGCGTCGAAGACAGGGCCGCCACCATCACCAGCGCGCCGCCGAGCATGCTCAAGAACGCGATGCCCTGAATCACCATGGCTAACTGCTCAAGCAGCCGCGCCGCGTTCGCGAGCACGTCGCCGATTTTGATGGCCGTCACGTTCGGCAGCGCCCGGACCAGGGCCTGCTGCAGCGTCGTTTCTTTTTCCGGGCCGACCGTGGCCGTCGAGATATACGTCCGCGGCAGCTCCGCCAGCGAGGACGGCGAGAGAATCATGTAAAAATTGATGGAAAAATTCCCCCACTCCACGTTCCGTATGCTCTCGACCACCGCCGGCACGGACACGCCCTGCACGTCGAACGCCACCGTGGAGCCCACGTCCAGGCCGAGCCGGCGGGCGGCCTCTTCTTCCACGGACACGCGGACGGCCTCACGGTCCCCATGGTCACGCCGGGCCGGCGACCACCATTGTCCCTTGACCACCGTATTGTCTTTGGGCAGGTCGGCCAGGGCGGTCAACACGTATTCCCGTGTAAAGTACCACCCATGGCGCGTGTCCCTGTGCGCTTCGGGGTTGACGGGGACGCCATTGACCGCGCCGAGCCGCGAACGCACCACCGGCGTCAACTTGTCTGTTCCGGTTCGCGTGTGCGCGCGCACGACCCGTTCAAACCGCGTTTGCTGATCCGGCTGAATGTCAATAAAGAAGAACGTCGGCGCCCGGTCGGGAATGCGATCCTCAATCGCCGACAGCAATGACGCCTTGACCAACGCCACCGTGACGATGACCATGACCCCGACGCCGATGGCGACGGCGATGCCCATGGTGTAATTCCCCGGTCGCCAAACCCTGCCGAGCGCGTGACGCAGGACCCATGAGCGAGGCCGGGGCATCCTGTGCACCACGGCAAGGAGGAGCCGCACACCCGCCCGCAGCAAGACCAGCGCCGCGCCAAAGGCCAGCAGAAACACCGCCCCCAACGACACGGAGCGAGCCTGCCACATGGCGAGCGACAGCAGCCCCGCGCCAATGACGGCGGCGGCGAGGAGCCGTTGACGATCCCGCACCACACGCCCCACCGCCTGTCCCGGCATGGTCCAAAACGAGTGTGCGCGAGTCGGCGCGGCGGGCCGGGCCGTGTCCCGCCGGAAGACCAGCGCCGGGGGAACGGCGCGAATCGTGAGCAGGGGCCACAGGGTAAAGAGCAGCGTGGTCCCCATGCCGAGGATGAACCCCTTGACCAGCGGCATCATGGTCACGGCGCCGACGCCGGCAACGGGAAGCAGGCCGCCCAGCAACAGGGGCATCGCGCTCTGCACCCCCACGCCCGCCGCCGCCCCGATCAGACTGCCCGCACATCCCATCAGCCCGCTCTGGCCCGCGTACACCCGCATAATCAGTCCGGCGTCCGCGCCCAGGGTTTTGAGGACCGCCACCGTCGTCAGTTTTTGCCTGATGAATCCGTGAATCGTGCAGGCGATGCCAATGCCGCCCACGAACAGGGCGGTGAGCGCGATGAGTCCCAAATAGGTGGTGAATTGATCCAGAAATCCGCGAATCCAGGATTGGGCGTTGCGAAAGGACGACACCCGTGCGCCTTCACCGGCCAGCCGGCCCCGCAGTTCTCCGAGGAGCGGCGCGAGCGCGAGGGACTCCGGGACGCGAAGGAGATACCGCTGACGCACGCGGCTGCCCGCCCGCACCAGGCCGGTGGCGGCCAGCGCGTCCATGGACAGCATCACGCGCGGGCCCAAACGAAACGCGCCGGCCACGCGGTCTGGCTCTTTGAGCAACACGCCCCTGACCTCAAACCAGGCTTGCCCGATTTTGAGATGCGATCCCAGGTCAAGCCCCAGGATGACCAGCAGAGATTCCTGGGCCACAATCCCGAAACAGGGCACGTCCGGACACGACGAAACCGGGGAGAGCAAGGCGGGCAACGGCCGCGCGGGAGACACGGCCACCCGGCCGTACAGAGGATAGTTGGATTCCACCGCTTTGAGTTCCACCAACTGGGTGGGGCGGGCCGCGAGCCGTTCCCGTCCGGCCTCGTTGAACGCGCGCGTCCGCACCGCGGCCATGCCGACGAGTTCCCGCACATGGGTCACGGCAATGTGCCGTTCGTTCAACGACGCCAGCGCCGCGCGCCCGGATTCTCCCATGTTCCGCGACACCCGAATCTCGACGTCTCCGCCCAGGAAACTTCTGGCATCCCCCAGGATCAGGCCTTCCACGTTTGTCGCAAACAGGTCAATGCCCGTCACGGCGCCGACGCCGACGGCCAGGCACGCCACAAAGAAACCAAACCGGCGCCAGCCGCCCCGCGTTTCCCGCCAGGCCATTTTGAGCGAGAGCGGAATCGCGCCGCGCAGGGATGGGTTACGACTCACGCAGCCGGTCCGCGGCAATGAGGCCGTCATGGAGGGTGATGATGCGTTCCGTTTGGGCCGCCAGGGTCGTGTCGTGCGTCACGAGCACCAGCGTCGTGCCCTGGTCGCGATTCATGGCGAGCAGCCGGTCAATCACGGTCTGTCCCGTCGCGCTGTCCAGATTGCCGGTGGGTTCGTCGGCCAACAGAATCCGCGGACGGCAGGAAAAGGCGCGAGCCACCGCCACGCGCTGCTGTTCGCCCCCGGAGAGCTGGGCGGGATAATGGCTCCGGCGATCCCGCAACCCCACGGCGTCCAGCCACTCCCGCGCCTGAACCGTCGCGGAGGCATCGCCGTTCAGCTCCAACGGCAGCGCGACGTTTTCCAGAGCGGTCAGGGTTGGAATGAGATGAAACGATTGAAACAGATACCCGATGTGTTGACGGCGAAAGTGAGCCAGTTGATACTCGGTCAACGTCGTGATCTCACGGCCATGCAACCGAATGGAGCCGGACGTGGGCGTATCCAGTCCGGCCAACAGCCCCAGCAGGGTGGATTTCCCGCTTCCCGACGGGCCGACAATGGCGACCATTTGCCCGCGCGGCACGTCAAAGCTCACGCCGCGGAGGATGGACACCGCATGGCCTCCGCCATGGAGTTGCATGGTCAGACCGGCAACGCGGATCATGGTCTGCAAACGTCCTTCGCCATTGGAAAACCCCGGGGCCGATAGTTTAGTATACGCTATGATTCAGTCCGGCGGCGCGCCAGATATTCGTCATGGTTTCGTGATCCGGCAAGACGCGTTCCGGTCGGGGCGGCGGAGCCGACCATTCGCCCTTGCGGCCCTGTGCGGTCTCTTCCTCCTCCTGGGGGCGGGAGGCTGCGACGCGGGGAAATCCGCTTCGCCGCTTGAGGACACTCGCCCCGCGCGCGGTGTCGGGTCTTCCGGCGTTGCGGACTCTTTGTCGCAAGGCGACGCGCCGGCGGGCGCTCCGCGGATCGTCGCGTTTGGAAACAGTCTCACGGCCGGCCTCGGCGTCTCCCCGGACCAGGCGTACCCCGCTCGCCTTCAGAACCGCCTGCGCGAGGCCGGGTATCATTATGAAGTCATCAATGCCGGCGTGAGCGGCGAAACCACGGCGGGCGGCCTGCGCCGTCTGCCCTGGATTCTCAAAAGCCGGCCGGCGATGGTGGTGCTGGAGCTGGGCGCCAACGACGGCCTGCGGGGACAACCCTTATCCGCCATCGCGTCCAATTTGAAAACAATCATTGAAGGGCTGCGCGAAGGGGGAGCCGTGGTGGTACTGGCGGGGATGCAGATTCCCCCGAATTACGGACTGGACTACACCACGGACTTTGCGGCTCTGTTCCCACGCCTGGCCCGGGACCATTCGGTCACCCTGATTCCGTTTTTTCTTGAAGGGGTGGCGGCCCGGCCCGCGTTGAATCAGGACGACGGCATCCATCCGACCGGAGAAGGGTATCGCATTGTCGCCGGAACGGTGTTTGACGTGATTGAGCCGTTGCTCAAGAAGGAGAGGCCCGGCTTGTCGCCGGGACCGGAAACGTAAACGATACGGCCCCTCTTTCAAGACCCGAGGCGGTCCGGAAAAGGGGAGCAAACGGTTGGACGCCCGTCAGTCCTTTTTGAAGAAAATATCCCACACGCCATAGCCAAGCACCAGGGCAATCGCCGAATAATAGAGTGTGGAAATCCCTTCATACCCGCCGCCGGGCGCATTGGCCCAGGCAGGGGACGCTCCCACAACCAGCAACGCCGCACCAAGAATCCCTGTTTTATTCATGATCTGATCCTCCTTCTCAATGCAGGAGACATTCCTGCATGATTTCAGGTGAATGAATGAAAGGGCATTGTATAAAAACTTCCCCGAAAGAGGCAAGACATGATCGTTCCCATGCGTTATGCGTCAAGGCCGGAGTGGGTGCCGTCGCAAAAGGGCTGGTTTTTCGTATGCTTGCACCCGCACCATGCCACCCGCTTTTTTTCAGTGAGTTCGACGGCCACCGGGGAATGTTCCGTGCCCGTGTGCGACCCGTCGCAAAAGGGCTGTGTCGCGGACCGGCCGCACCGGCACCAGTAATACGTACCGGGCTCCATCTCCATCACATAGGGCATTCGCTGCGCAATGATGATTGAGTCTCCCATGCTGTCCCTCCTTTCTGTTCTTCGTTCGGACGGCTTGCATTTCAAGGATTGCCGTGACGTCTTCTATTCCCCGCACCGGGGCTGTCTGCCTTGAGGCCCCAATGCCGTCAGCCACACATAATCCGCAATGCGTTCCACGAGCAACCGCTCAACGTCTTCCGGGTGTTCGGGGTCCAGCGCGTGCAGATACACCGTGACGTGCCTGATCGAACCGCCCATCCGCCGTTGAACCCGTTTGGGGACGGGAAGCCCATACTGGATATGCCCGGCGCCGGTGTAACTGACGACGGGACGCGGCGCCGGGGAACCGGCCAAGAGCCGCGTCGCAATGACGGACGCCATGCCCTCGTCCCGAAAGACGGAGGCTTCATAGATTTTCTGATAGACGTCCCGCGACAAGCCTGCATGGCATTGTTCAATTTGCTCGTACACGACCCGGCGGTATTCAGGGTCGTCGGGAGGAAACGGGTCCGGAACGGGCCACCGCCGCGCCTCCGGAGCACGCGTGATTTCCGTGAAGCCCCGTTGCGCCACTTGCCGGACAAGAGCACGGGGCGGATTCAGGCCCATCAACGGCAAGCCGTGTGTTTTCGCGTACTCAACCAGCGGCGCGTACTCCGCATAGGTCCCGCCCCAATTATGCTTCCACCGGGATTCGGCTAAAAAATCCTCGGTTGAGGTCACCGTGCCGTTGAGGTAACGGTCAAGCCCGGCCTGTCCGTCCCAACTGAACATTTCCATGCCCAGGACCGGCCGGCGGCCTCCGTTGAGAACGGTTTGCAGCACCTGAAGCGCGGCGGCGACATGAGAAGGCGTGTAATGCGCTTCGCCGAGATAGACGACGTCGGCGGCCTGGAGGGTTGAGGCGAATTCCGCGTCAGAAACCTCGGCCCGGTTGTGCAAGGCGATGATCTGGTCCGTGTGCCAGGTGTCGGCGGGAGGCGTCGCGGCACAGGCAACGGCCATCGTCAGCCAGCCGGCAAACCCCAAGAACGACAAGGTTGGTACGGGACAGTCACCGACGCGGTGCGGCATGCGCATGGTGTAGCACGGGACTTGCGCAACCGCAACCCGCGCCGGTCAACGCCTTGACACGCGCCCGCGCGCGCGGCTACGCTTTTCTCCAGTTGAGCACCCCTTCCATGCCCTCATCGCCTGACGCTTCGGACCTTCCACAAACCCCCGCCCAGTTTCGCACGCACATTCAGAAACGCAAACAGGCCGATCCGGCCGCATGGGAGCTGACCAGAAAACTCGTTCACCCCTCCCGGCTTGCCGACACCCTGGCCCGACTCACGGAACGCATCCGGCGCAGCGCCTTGCCGGCTGCGTTGCGCGACGAGTTGGCGGCCGGACTCGTGACAGCCTCCCCGGCGAGCGGCGCAACCGGGGGCCGCGCGCTCAAGGCATTCACGGGGCTACCCTCCACGAAAGCGGTGCGCGCCCTGTGCGTGTACTTTGCGCTTGTCCGGGAAGACGCCGCTTGTTCATCCGCGCCCGCGCCTCATGAGGTTGAAACCTGCGTGCGGCGGAGCCAGTCACCCTACGCGCTGCTGCTTCAGGCGGAGAAGCCGTCGTTACTTGATCTGGGAGCGGGCGATTTATCCTTTGAAGAAGAACTCATCGCCCGCTACCTCCCTCCCTTGCGGCAACGCGAGAAGGTCTTCACGCTTCACGCGCTGGACCGCCTGCGGCCGGGGTCGCAACTGGGCGGCCGGTACCACGCCGACCCGGAGCGTCTGCGCCGGTTTGCACTTCTGGACCCGGACCATCTTCAATTCCGGTTCTGGGGAGATGTTGATATGATGAGTCCGGCGACGCCGCGCGCCCTGCTTTCCCGGTACACCATCGTGACCTGTCATGCCCCGGCCACGCCGACCTTTGCGTATGAACCCGCCCGGTTGTCGCCGGCGATGATCCGGGCACATCTCGCCGCGACCAAAGGCGACGCGCGCACGGGTCGCGTGAACGGAGAGGAAGCCCTGAACGTCACGCACCGGGGACGGGAGCTGACGTTTCCTCCGTGGAAATTCACGATTCACGGCCCGCTCGCGCTGTTGAATCTTGCGGCGCGTCGCGGGGCGCTTTGTGTGTTCGCCGCCATTGACGACGAAGTGTTTTGGGAACTGCTCGCGCAACTGGTGGACGATTCCGCGATGCGGCCGGCGGACGTCGTGTTCACTCCGGACACGATTCCGAAGGTCTTCGGGCACGTTCACCACGAACTGGCGTCACTGAAAATCGGGGAACGCCGCATCCTGTCCGACGTCACCGCTCTCCGGCACACCTTCCCCGCCGGGCCGGGGGACGGGACGCCCGCGCCCCGCCGCTTCCGTTTTGCGGAAATCCGGCGAGGCGCCGTGTTGCCCGACGTGCCCGCCGGGTCAACCGCCCGGCACTTTCCGCACATGAGCGAAGAAGCGCCGCCGTGGCAGCTTGTTCTCGTGCCGGAATGGGTGGGGGGACAGTGAAACAGGATAATGGGTTGAGACGGAGACGGGGGAGAGGGTATGACAAGCGACCGGCTACGCAAATCCAAGGATGGATCAGGTTTTGAGAAATTGGGAAGGCAGTAACGTATGAACTGTTGTAATCACACCCATCCCTTTGACCTCTTCGATGTTGAACAGCAATGGCGCCCGACCCGGCTTCGTTGTCTCATTGTCGGAGAGAACCCCGGCGATAAGGGATCACCGTATTTCTATGATCCTCCGTGGAGTTATGAAAATGATCCGGTGAAAGTCCGATACGGTCTCCTTACAAACATTTTTCAACAAAAACTCCTCCCATCCCCGACCCTTGAGGGATTCCAGGAAGCAGGCTTTTTGTTCGACCATGCCATTCGTTGTCTTCTACCCAAGGAGGCGATAAAGAAAGAAAGGCCAGACGCCGCACGGAATAAAGCAAAGCGGGTGGAAAATCCCGAACATCTCCGTGAAGCACTTGCTCACGCACCAATTGTCTGGGTTATGGGACACTGGGCGTGTAACGCCGTGGCGAATGCAGCAGATGAATTTCCCAAACAACGAAGAAAAATTTCCAAGCCTCCTTTTCCGGGAGAAGCGGGGCCTGAATCCAGGTTCTTTGTCTCTGAATATTTAACATGGCGGAATCCGAAGAAGTGGCCGGATATTTGCGCGGCCTTTGCACAATTTGCGAGAAGTAAACACATTTTCTAATGGGGACGCACGCTTTGAACAGAACCGCACGTCTCGTGAAAGGATCAACCACATGACACAGGAAGCGGGAATTGTCCCATCGTTAAATCTTGGCCCTTATGTTGCCGTGGCGTGTTTTGCGGAAAAGGTTTTACGGGAAACCGACAATGTGCATTCCTTGATCAGGATTATTGATCGCGTCCAGGTGGCCATTACCACTCACGGCGAGATGAAGGAGCTTCCCAAAATTCAGCAACATCTCACGTTGTACGTCAGTCTGAAGTGCGGAGGGGAACGCGGGTCACATGAACTGGAAATTGTTCCGGTGAAACCCGGCGGGGAAAAGTTGCCTTCAAAAAGGCACCCGGTCCATTTCGAGGGACCGGAATATAAAGGCGTCAACATCATTGTGAAAATGGTCATAGAAATTAACCGTGAAGGGACCTGGTGGTTTGAAGTGTTTCACCGAAAACAACTGCTGACGAAAATCCCGCTTGACGTCATCTTTCAGGTGCAGACGAGGCAACCCGCAACGCCCGCCTAAGAGGGCGCACGCCGCTCAAGCGCTTCAACAGCAGAGACCTCTCCCTTTCGGAATCCCCGGCCGGGAGTGCAAATCCACGAAACGTTATCGGGAAATTTGGAGCGGGAAAGGGGATTTGAACCCCCGACCCTCGCCTTGGCAAGGCGATGCTCTACCACTGAGCTATTCCCGCTCTCCGGAATGGGCAGGTTGTGATTTGTGATTCTAGGTTGACCGGGCTATCCTCGTCAAGAAAACACCATGGGCCGCGCGCGCAGGCTCAAAGGAAAAATCGAAGAATCTGACAGGCAAGGGGAAGGCTGGTCCATTATGACATTCATGGAATTTATTGTCGGTATCGGTCTGTTTCTTGTCGGATTCGCGGCCGGCGCCGGCGTGATCTGGGCGCTGCGGCAAAAGGAGAGTCATGCGGCCCAGTCCGGCCGGGATCAGTTAAAAGCCGCGTTCGGGGATCTGTCCAGACAGGTCCTGAATGAAAACATGGCTACCTTCCTGCAATTGACAAAAGACAAATTTACCGAATTGGTGAACGCCTCCGATGGTCAATTGGAGCAAAAGAAAACCTTGATCAATCAGTCGCTGGGTGAGATGAAAGTGGAGATGAAGGAAAAGCTCGATGGACTCAACAAATCAACCAATGAGTTAAAAGGTCAAATGGAATCCTCCCAAAAGGGGATAGGCGCCCTGGCGGAAACCACCACTAAATTATCCATGGTCCTGTCCAGTTCGCAGGCCCGTGGACAATGGGGCGAGCGGATGGTTGAGGATATCCTGAATGTTATGGGCCTGGTCGAGGGCATCAATTTTGAGAAGCAAACCCAGGCGGGCGAGGGGCGTCCCGACTTCACGTTCAAACTGCCGGACGAAAAATGTATCCATATGGACGTGAAGTTCCCGCTCGCCCATTATGAAAACTACGTGAACACGGAGCATGAGCATGACCGGGACCGGGAGAAAAAAGCCTTCCTGCACGACGTCCGGAATCACGTGAAAGCCATCGGCAAGGGGAAATATATTGATCAGGGGAGGACGGTGGATTATGTGCTCATGTTCATTCCCAATGAGAGCATTTATGTCTTCCTGAATCAGGAAGATCGCGAGCTGATTGATTTCTCCCTTGACCAGAAAGTCCTGCTGTGCTCACCCATTACGCTGTATGCCGTGCTGTCCCTGATCCGTCAATGCGTGGTCAATTTCTCCATGAAACAGAAAGCGGGGGAGATGCAACAGCTCGTGGGAGTTTTCAGAAAACAATGGGACGAGTTTGTGGGCAAAATGGATCAGATGGGGAAATCCATCGTGACGGTGCAGAATCACTTTGATCAATTGGCGGGCGCCCGCCGGAACCAACTGGAAAAACCCATGGAGAAGATCAACGAATTGCTGTTGGGACAGGGGGACGCGCCGGCGGAGCGCCCCGCCATCCAACCGGCGGCACGAGGCGGCGATGCGGATTAGCGTGCTCGGAACAGGATACGTGGGCCTCGTCACCGGCGCGTGTTTCGCCGAATTCGGACTCACGGTGACGTGCATGGACGCGGACGCCGCCCGCATTGAAAAACTGGAACGGGACGACGTGCCGTTTTATGAACCCGGACTGGCCGAACTGGCGGCCAAAGGCCGCAAGGCCGGACGGCTCGCGTTTACCACCGATTTCAATCATGCGGTGGATCAGGCGCTGGTGGTGTTTATCGCGGTGGGCACGCCCTCGCACCCCGATGGGTCGGCCGATCTGTCCTCGGTCGAGGACGTGGCGCGGAGCCTCGGCCGCCGCATGACCGGGTACAAAGTTGTGGCCACCAAGTCAACGGTGCCCGTGGGGACCGCGACGCGAGTGCGGGATATGATCCGCGCGCATCAGGCCGCGCCCGTCCATTTCGACGTGGTGTCCAACCCCGAGTTTTTGCGCGAGGGGTCGGCGATTGCGGACTTCATGCGCCCGGATCGCGTGGTCATCGGCGCGGACGGCGACCGGGCCGCGGCCATCATGAAGGATTTGTACCGGCCGTTGTATCTCATTGAAACGCCGTTCATCATGACCAGCACGCAAACGGCGGAAATGATTAAATACGCGTCGAACGTGTTTCTGGCCGCCAAAATTTCCTTTATCAACGAAGTCGCCAATCTCTGCGAACTGGTGCATGCCGACGTGCAGACGGTCGCCAAAGCCATGGGGCTTGATAAGCGGATCGGGGCGAAATTCCTGCACGCGGGTCCGGGGTACGGGGGATCGTGTTTTGGAAAAGACGCCGCGGCGCTGGTGCATATCGGGGACGCGGCCGGATACGCCATGCAACTGGCGGCGACGACCAAACAGGTCAATGAGCAACAGCGGGCCAGGATGGTTGAGAAAATCCGCGACACCGTGAACGGCGTTCAGGGCAAAACCCTCGCCTTTTTGGGGCTGTCCTTCAAACCCAACACCGACGACCTGCGGGATTCCCCCGCGTTGAGCATCGCGGAACATCTGCTGAAGGAAGGCTGCGTCATCCGGGCCTATGACCCGGAAGGGCTGGAAGGCGCGCGCCGCGCGTTACCGGCATTGATCGGGTGCGACGACGCGTATGACGCGGTGAACGGCGCGGATGCCGTGGTGCTGGCCACCGAATGGAATCAATTCAGAAACCTGGATTTGGAACACGTGAAATCGCTGCTTCGCGCGCCGGTGATGATTGATCTCCGCAACGTCTATGACCCCGAACGGATCGCCGCCTACGGGATTCACTACGTGTCCGTGGGACGGCCTTCCGTCGGCGTCAACCCCTACAAAACCCCGTAACCCCATCCGGCGGGGCGCCTTGTGGCAGGAAAGGGGAATGACGATCCGGGGTTTTGAGGTGTCAAGTCTAGAATCCCCCGGGAAAGGGTTACGCGTCCTTGGGTTTATACCCCATGCGATCCAGCACTTTGGTGATGCGTTTTTTCAGAGGCCCGTCGGCTTCGGCCAGGGTGGCGGCCAGCGGCTCCACGGCCGGCTTGCCGATTTTCCGAAGAATCTCGGTGGCGGACTGGCGCAATTCCTCTTCGTCCGACACCAGAAGCGGAATGACTTTGAGGACGGAGGGCGCGCCGATTTTAATCAAGGCTTCATACGCTCGATGCCGCACGTCGCCCACGTCGTCTTCCAGGCACGTCACGAGGTCGTCCACCGCATTGGCGGCTTTGAGTTCTCCCAGGACCTCCACGGCATATTTGCGATTAAGCCAGTGCGAATCCTTTAAATCCAGCAGCGCGGCATCGCTTTTGACGGCGTGAGGGTCTTTCGCCCGAATGCGAAACTGCTTGACCACCCGCTTGCCGTCTTCCTCGACAATGCGGAGAGTCGCCCCGTCACCCGGTTTCAGTTTTTGAAGATCCTCGCACGCGTCTTCGGCCACGTCCAGCAACACGGTTTTCCCGTCATAGGCCAATAACTCGACCTCCAGTTGCCGGGCCTCCAGGTTGACGGTGATGACGTTTTCCGTCACCAGATTAAAGCCGTCTTTTTTGGCGCTTTTGGGACTGATGTTCACAAGGGGCGTTGGAACCGGATCTGCCATCTCTGTCTCTCCTTCTTCTCGTATTTCCAGTGGTCGGCCCGGGGCCGGCGCGCGCGTGACCCGCGCGGAACCGTCACGACCCGGGCGTCCATCCCAAACTCGCCAACACGCCTTCGGCCGTGTCGCGCACCATTTCGTTTTCATCTTCCAGCAACGCCGCCAACGGCTGGATGGCGCGATGGTCGCCCAACCGGGCCAGGGCTTCGGCGGCGTTGCGCCGAACCAGCCAGTCCTCGTCCGCCAGGGCTTCCACCAACGGGGCGAACCCTTTGGCGTCGCCGATTTTTCCAAGGGCTTCGGCGGCATGACGCCGGACAATCCAATTGGAGCCTTGCAACCCTTCAATCAGGGCATCCGTGGCTCTGCTGTCGCCGATTTTTTTCAACACGCGCGCGGCGTCTTCGCGCAGCATCGCGTCCATCAAACAGGCCACCAGGGCCGGCACGGCTTCGGGGTCCCCAATCCGCTCCAAAGCCCAGACCGCGGCGGTGCGCACGCCCCCGTCCTTATCCTGCAACGCGTGAGCCAGGGGGGCCACCGCCCGGGCATTTTTCAATTTCCCCAGGGCGGACGCCGCCTGCTCCCGAACGGCCCATTCATCGTCTTGCAACGCCTCAATCAAGGGATCAATCGCGGATTCCCCGATTTGCACCATGGCGCTGACCGCGGCTTCCCGAATCACCAAGTCATCATCCCCGAACATCTCGATCAGGCCGGGAATGGCCGAATCGCCCACGTGCCCGAGTCCGGCCGCCGCATGATTGCGCAACCCTTCGTTTTCATCACGAAGGGCGGACAACAATTGTTCCAGGCGGCGACTGTCAGCCATGCACGTTCTCTTTCTCCGCCCACTGCGCCTCGTCCATCTGCGCCGCGGCCGCTTCCAGTTTATCAATGATGAGCCCGGAGTTATACGAGATCAATCCGTCACGGTCGCCTTTCATTTTCTTAAACAGGTCCGCGTACGGTCGCAGGGTTTCGATGTCCTTGATTTTTTCCAGGGCTTCCACCGCCAGGACCCGCAACGGTTTGATGGGAATGATCTCAACCAGGAGGGGCACGGGCCTGGCGTCGCCGATTAATCCCAACCCCTTGGTCGCCAGTTCTTTGACACCCGTATCCTTGTCCACCTTGAGACGCTCAATCAACGGCTCCACCGCCCGGACGTCGCCGATTTTTCCCAGCACGTCCGCCGCGGCTTCCCGCACCACCCAGTCATCGTCTTCAAGGTATTCAATCAAAATCTCGACGATGGGCCGGCCGATGGGATGCAACCGATGCACGGCTTCCTGGCGCCCGGCTTCGCGGAGTTCCGACTCTTCCACGGCGCGCAATTCATCCATAATCGCCTCGACCCGCTCCCGAATGGCGCCGAGTGTTTTGAGGGTGTGAATCGCCAGATCACGAATGGCGGGATCGCCCATGGCGTCCACCAGCGCATCGGCGGAGCGCGGGTCCAGGAGGTGATTGAGGATGTGGGCGGCATGCACGCGCGCGGCCTCGTCCGGGTCCTTGAGCATGGCGGTCAAGGGGCCGATAGACGTGGGAATGACGCCCAGCAGTGTGGTGACGGCGGGCCGAAGCGCCTCATCCTTCAACAGCCCGACCAGGGCCGCGGCCGCTTCCTCATTCACCACGCCGGCCATTTGTTCCAGAGCCGTCACCACCGCCTCACGGACGTGCTCGTCTTCACTGTGTATCAGCGTCACCAGCGGCACCCCCGCCCGAGGGTCCCGAATGCGCGCCAACATATGGGCCGCTTCCACCTGATAAGCCGGCGCCCCGGCGTGCATGGCCTTGATAATCAGATCAACGACGTTCGGCCCGCCCTTGAGCGACGTGGCCGTGGCGCGCATCCGGCGCCAGTCTTCCTCATGCGTCAGCTCGGACACGATGACTTCCAATGTTTCTTTCGGCATGGCGGCGGCTCACCCCTTCGTTGGCGTATGGGACGCCAGGCGAACCCGGTTGGGGTTCCATCCCAATTGGGTCAGGGTTTCCTTGATATAGTGGCAAACATTATCATCGCGTTCGCGTTGGAGCTGTGTCACCAGGGGCGCGACGGCTTGCCGGCCAAAGCAGACCAGGGCGTCACTCGCTTCCTTCCGAATCAGGGTGCTTTGCAACGCCTGAATCAACACGGCAACGGCTTGCTCGTCCCGGATGCGCGCCAGCGCCCGAACGGCTTCTTCCGCGGCGGCCAGATGCTGTTCGGACTCATTCTCCTCGCAGGCCGGCGTGCGGTTTTCATAATCGCCCGGCGTCAACGCACCAAGCAGCCGAAACAAAAAAGGCAGCACCCGGCGGTCGCCGATGCGGCCGAGCGCCTCAATGGCCCGCACTTGAAGACGGGGCTCCTCCACGGCCTCCAGAAGCGCGTCCACGGCGGCGCCGTCGCCAATGCCGCCGAGCGCGCGGGCGGCCTCCTGCCGCACAGCCGTATCCGGGTCATGTTTCAACAGACCCACCAGCGGGGCGACGGCCGTTTGAGATTTCAAGACGCACAGCGCTTCCGCGGCGCGCAGGCGTATCCGCCAATCCCGATGGGCCAGCGCGTCCACCAACGGCGCCACCGCGGCCTCGCCGATGGACGTCAGCACCGCCACGGCTTCATCGCGCACCGCCGGCACCGTGTCCTGCAGAAGCAACGCCAGGGTCTCAACCGAACGAGGGTTGCCGAGTCGTCCCACCGCGCGGGCGGCGTGCATGCGGACGACCCAGTCCGGGCTGAAGAGGGCGGACGTGAGGGGTTCAAGCACCCGCTCATCCGCGGTCGCGGACAAAATGGACGCCGCGGCCTCCTGCACGGACAAATCCGGATCCTGGAGACAGAACCCCACGTCCACCACGGCCGGTTCGCCGATGGCGGTCAACGCCCGGGTTGCCGCGGTTTTCACGGCCTGGTCCGAATCCCGCAACGCTTCAATCAAAGGACGCACACCTCTCGGGTCACGGAATTCCCCCAGTGCGAGAGCCGCTTCTTCACGGATGCCCCAATCTTCATCTCTCAAAGCCGCGATGTGCTCGGCCACGCTATCGGCCATGTTTCACACCCTTTGCGCAACGCCCACTGAAACAGCCTTCTTTCTGTCATGCCCGCAAGGCCCCCTCCGTCATTCCCGACGTCTTCAATCGGGAATCCATCTTCGTCTTGGAATCTCCCAGACGGATTCCGCATACAAGACGTGCGGAATGACAGCAGAAGCAACGTACCACAGCGACTTTTTGAGGGTCAATCCAATCGCCTGCGTCAAGGAAGCGTCACCCCCCTTCCGTCATGCCCGACGTCGTGAATCGGGAATCCGGCGTCCAACCGCCGGCGCCGGCCGCTGACCCCGCGCGCCCCCTCCGTCATGCCCGGCTTGCGGGGGTTGCTCCGGAGTTGCACGATGCCTCCGGCTTAGCGCAGAATCGCCCGGCAATGAACTCAACAACACTAACACTAATGGAGGCTGACATAATGACGGCTTCTTGTATCGCACAGCCCATAATCAAAAACGCCTCACAGCGCCTCTGCGGGCGTAGTTTTACCCCCCCCCCCCCCCCCCCACAAAATTTACGTTTAACATCCAACGGCGCAACCGCCATGACGCATCGCTCCCCTGCAAACTAATGGGGCCGCGCATGAAACGCTTCCTGACCATCGCCCTCCTGGCCATCACCCCGGCCTTATCCGGCCCGGCGGTTGCCCAGCAAGATCCTGAAGCCCTGGCCATCACCGGCGACCTTGAGGTCCGCGTTACGACCTCGGACTTCATCCTGTTTGACGAAGGCGGCACCGGAAGCCGCAGGCTGACCGGCACCCTGACCCTCAACGCCCCCGGCACCTTCGCACTGCGCGCCACCACCCTCGGCACCTACGGCCTGTTCACCATCACCACCGACGGCGACTGGGCCTACAGCATCGGCTTGTTCGGCGGTCAACTTCGCCGTGTCCGCACCTTGCTGCCCGGTCAAGTCGCGATTGAAAGGTTCACGGTACGCGCCACAGACGAAGACGGCCTCACCCTTGACACCCAGGTAACCTTCATCTTCAGCGGCGCCAACAACCGGCCGAACCCCCGCATCACCAGCCCGGTGTCCGCGGATACCACGGTCGCCGCCGGCGCCGTGGTGGTGGTGGAAGGCACGGTGACTGACGAAGACGACATGGTCGTTGATTTCCCGCCCGCGCCGACCGTGTTGTGGAGTACCGACCCGCCCATGGGCGCGTTCGCCGACCCCACCGCCCTCGCCACCACCTGGAGCGTGGCGCCGCCGGCCACGGCAACCGAGATTGAACTCATCCTGATGGTGACCGACGCCGGCGGCTTGAGCAACACCGCCACCACCACCCTGACCCTGCACCCCACCAACGCCTTCGGCGGCGTCACCACCGGCGCCGTCACCGAAGACGACAACCCGGTCTCCTCCACCATCGTACCCTCAACCATGGTGCTGCAAACCGGCGGCACCCTGACCGTAGCCGGCGGCGTAACCGCGCAAACCAACTTCGCCTGCACCGACGGCATCTTTAACATTGACGCCGCCGGCGTCTGGACCTACGAGGTGAGGAACGACCTGACCGCCGTGCAAGGGCTGGGCGTCGGCGAAACCCGGGTGGACACCTGCCCGGTCGCCGCCGTTGATACCGCCCTTATCCCCGCCACCGTGGACGTGGCCATCACCATCACCGGCGTCAACGACGCGCCCACGGTCACGGTGGACCTCAGTTCGCCGACCGGGACAGCCTCCTCAATCGCGCTTGGCGACGAACTGAACCCGGGCACGGTCCTCACGCTGACCTCCACCGTCGTGGACCCGGACGTCAACGACGTCCTGACCTACGCGTGGCGCGCCATTGTCGGCCCTTCGAACGTGGGCAGTTTTTCCGATGCCACCGCCGCCGTCACCACCTGGACCGCGCTCAACTTCCCAGAGACCGTTACGTTGAGTCTGACGGTGGGCGATGGGACCAGCAATACTCTATGGGTCATGAACGTCGGCCTATTCAACGATTCGCTGGTTTTCACCGCTCCCATCCCCGACCAGTTGTACCCGCAAGGAGTCGCCATCCCCGACCTGACCCTGCCGGCGGCCACCGGCACCGGCGTCGGCGGCAGCACCACTCCCACGACCTACGCCCTTGACCCGATTCCGGCGGGCCTGGCCTTTGACTCCGACACCCGCATCTTGAGCGGCACCCCCACGGACGCCCCCACCGGCACCACCCACACCTACACCGCCACAGACGGCCAAACCAGCGTCAGCATCACGTTCGCCATCAACGAAGTGGACCTCATCCCGGCCTTCGCCGTCACCACCATCCCCGACCGGCACTACCTCATCGGCGAACCCATTGAGCCGCTCACGCTACCCGAAGCCGGCGGCGGAGACGCCGTTCTCACCTACGCCATTGCCGGCATCCGCCCCTGCAACTGCCTGCCGCTCCTCGCCCTGCCCGCGGGACTCGCCTTTGACGCCGACACCCGCATCCTGAGCGGCACCCCCACCGTCACCCAACCCGCCACCACCTACCGCTACTTCGTCACGGACAACGACGAAGACGGCAACCGCGACATCGTACCCCTGGATTTCCTCATCACCGTCGACAACGAACTAGCACGCCGCACCCCCGGCAGCCAGTTTGACAACGTACACCGCGCCATTCTCCCCGAAGTCACCAGGGCCATGATGGACACCACCGTCAGCGCCATTGCCCGGCGGACCGAACAAGCCGCCACCGACCATGACGCCTCCGGCGGCGCCACCTTCAGCCTGGGCGGGCAGTCCACCCTGGCGGACGTACTGCAATCAAACGGGGAAGCCCTGAACACCGGCGCCTTCACTGTCAAATCCCTCCTGGGCCGCTCTGCCTTTGCCCTGCCGCTCAACCAAGCCGGCGGGCCGCTGGCCGGCGTCACCCTGTGGGGCAACGGCGCCTACCGCAACCTGTCCGGCAACAGCGCCACCGTGGACTGGGACGGCGACCTGTTCGGCGCCACCGTGGGCGGGGATGCCTGGCTGACCGACACCCTCTTGACCGGCCTGGCCGTCTCCTGGGCCGACGGCACCTTTGATTACACCGACCGCAGTGGTACCGACCCGGCCCCCGGCACCTATCAGGCCACCCTGACCAGCCTGCACCCCTACGTCAGCACCAGCCTGCTGGACGGGCAGGTGACCCTCTGGGCCACCGGCGGCTACGGCTGGGGCGAAGTTGAAATCACCGACACCGCCGACCCCACGGCCGAGGGCACCGTCACCGCCGACACCCGGCTGGCCACCGCCGCCGTGGGCGGCGCCGGCCGCCTGCTGAACCAGCCGGGCCTCCTGACCCCCGACGGCACCACCACGGTGCGGGTCAAAGCCGAAGTCCTGACCACGGCGATCAAAGCCGAGCAACAAGGCGACCGCCTGGCCGGCCTGACCACGGACGCCCGGCGGTTGCGGCTGACCCTGGAAGGCAGCCATGAGCAACCCTTACCCCATGGCGCACACTTGACCCCCAGCGTAGGCGTGGGCCTGCGGCATGACGCCGGCGACGGCCGCACCGGCACCGGCGCGGAAGTCAGTGGCGGCCTGCGCTACGCCCATCCCGCCCTGCGGCTGACCCTGGAAAGCCGGGGCCGGGTGTTGCTCGCCCATGGCGGCGACTACGACGACTGGAGCGTGAGCGGACGGGTGACCCTGGCGCCGGGCGCCCAGGGGCAGGGCCTGGCCGTCACGCTGGTCCCAACCTATCAAACCACCACCAGCGCCGGCGGGCTGGCGCAACTCTGGGAACACGGCACAGCCAACCGCCCGGCGCCCAGCGGCCCGACCACGCCGCAGGGCCTCATGGAAGCCACCGTCGCCTACGGGCTGCCGGTAGGCGACCACCTGCTGACACCCTACGGCGGGATGACCCTGGGGGCGGCGGATGCCAGGACGTACCGGCTAGGCAGCCGGGTCAGCTTAGCCCATCGGCTGAATATGAGTCTGGAAGGCGCCCGAAAAGGCGCGACGGGCACGATCCCGGTGGATCATGGCGCGCGGGTGCAATTGGAGTGGCACTGGTAAGGACAGGAGTGAAGTGGCCGGCTCCGCCGGCCCAGTTAGACGCTGGAATCCCGCCTGCGCGGGAATGACATCGGGGGCGGGAATGAGTGGGGAGTGGTGGCTCTTCTCTCTGGTGTCATCTACCCAAACAAACACTCAATCAACCACTCAACCCGACACACGAACATCCTACCGACACCACCGCTTTTCACCGAGTCAAACAATGAGGGGGTGCGCCGTCACGCTTTTTGGAAGTGGAGAATTCCCCAGGTGAGGTGGCCTTCCTTCCCGGCGTTCACCCAGTGCTGCAGGCCGGTTTTCATTCGCTCAATATAGTCCTCGCTGCAGACCCGCAGTAAATTCCATTGACTGGCGTGAATTTCTTCCAGAACCCTCGCGTAATGGATGGGCAACTGTTCGGAGAGGTCCACAATGGCAAGCTCCTGAAACCCAAGTCCCGCCAGCAGGTCTTGATACTGCCGCAGGGAACCCAGAGAATCAAGGTGCAGGCGGTCGAGGATGGGCTGCAGGGCTTCCCGCGGGCATTGTTCACTCTGCATGGGGTCGGTAAAAATAAACTGCCCTCCCTGGGACAGCACCCGCCTGACTTCCTGAAAGACCGCTTCCCGGTTCCCGCTGTGCAGAATGGCATCCTGCGACCACACCACGTCAACGCTGTTATCCGGCATGGGAATATCTTCAAAATTTCCGTCCACCACGTTGATGACCAGGGAGCATTTCGCTTTGGCGTTGAGTTCGCGGTTTCTGGCATTCTGGGTTTCACTCAAATTGACGCATCCGACGTGGCATCCATAGTGCTTGACGAGGTACCGTGCCGACCCTCCGTACCCGGAGCCGGCGTCCAGCACCCGCGTGGCGGGCCCCAGATCCTTGACCATGGCGGCCATGTTCCGAACCGTCTTTCGACTGGCGTCAAAAATGGTTTCCGCGTTGTGTTCGTACAGTCCGACATGAATATCCTCGCCGCCCCACACCGTGGCATAGAAGCGGTCGGCGTCGTTGCTGTTGTAATAGGTTCTGGCCGTTTCGACGGGCCGGGAATAATTGAACCCCAACGGATTTTTCAGGGGCCGTTCTTCGTTTTTATACAGTTTTTCCGCCACGTGGACAAAAAAATCGGGATCCTTCACGCGGTGCGTCTCCTGGAAATCCGCCAGGGTTTTCACCTGCTGAAATCCCACTTCGCTCATGAGTCTTCTCACGTAATCCTTGCGCAAGGGAAACATGTTCAGATGATATTCCGAGTTGTCCGGGAAGCGGTACCGGAATCGGGCCAGGCCTTCATCAACGTATTCAGGCTCGGCGCTGACGTTTTCCCCGCAATAGTAATAGACGTGTTTCGAGGTGAACCCGTTATCGAGTATGCCGTCGTAATTGCGTTGATCAAGGATCAGGACGCCGTCGTGGTGCAGCACCGAATAAAATTCGGCGAGCGCTTTTCGGCGATCCTGTTCCGAAAACAAATGGGTCAGAGAGTTCCCCAGGCAAATGACCGCGTCATACTGCGTGTGAATGTCCCGGCTCAACCACCGCCAGTCGGCCTGGAGGGTCTTCATGATAAAGCCGCACCGTTTGGCGTTTTCAAAGGCTTGCGCCAGCATTTCGGGGCTGCCGTCCGCGCTGGTCACGTCAAACCCGGCTTTCAGGAGTCGAATCGAGTGAAACCCCGTTCCCGTCGCCACGTCCAGGACCCGTTGGACCCCGCGTTCTTTGAGGATATTGATAAAAAAGCTCCCTTCGCTGGTGGCCCGGGCGTCCCAGTCAATGAGCTCGTCCCATTTTCGGACAAAGCTGTGGACATATTCGCGTTTGTACTGGTCGGTTTGTCGCTGGGCGATGGGATTTTCGCCGTACAATTGTTCTTTGCCCATGGTTCTCTCCTCCTCGCTTCCGGGATTCACGCTCCCTTTCCCAAGCGGATCAACTGTGTCAACTCGACTTTGGCAGGACGAAAAAGCGGGAAAGGCCGTTGAAGGAGTGTTCACTCTAACGATTTGGTTGCTCCCAGGCAACCCTTCCCCGCACCCCGCCGTGAAACTTGAGTTTTTCCGACATTCCCGGCACACTGGAGCGACGGGGTTCCCCCGCACATTGACTCGGGAGCCTGTTGTTCACGCATTGCCCATGAAACACACCACTCCCGTCTTTAAGATTTCCTGCTCGATTGCCACGGTCTTCCTGGTCTGGGGGGCCGTGAAGCCCGTCCAACTGGCCACGGTCACCGGCGCCATCCAGCATTGGCTGCTTGATGCCTTCGGGTGGTTCTATCTCCTCTGCGCGACCGGTCTTTTGATCACGGCGGTGTTGCTCATTTTTTCCCGGTACGGCGATATCCCGTTGGGCAAAGACGGGGAACAGCCGGAATTTCCCCTGTTGACGTGGTTCGCGATGTTATTTTGCGCCGGCATGGGCATTGGGTTGGTGTTCTGGGGCGTGGCGGAACCCACCGCGCATTACTATGCCCCTCCCGTGGGAGTCGGCAAAACGCCGGAAGCCGCCAGCCTGGCCTTTCGGTATTCCTTTTTGCATTGGGGGCTGCATCCCTGGGGGATTTACACCATGGTGGCGTTGTGTCTGGCCTATTTCCAATTTCGAAAAGGCGCCCCGGGCCTGATCAGCGCGGGTTGTCGGCCGATTTTTGGAGAACGCGTGAATGGTCGAATCGGACAAACTATTGATATTTTTGCCGTGTTTGCCACGGTCTTTGGAGTCGCCACGTCGCTGGGCCTGGGGGCCATTCAGATCAGCGGGGGCTTATCGTATTTGTTTCAGCTTCCCAACACCGTCGGCGCGCAATTGGTGATCATTGTGATTGTGACGGTATTGTTTCTGGTGTCCGCCCTGACCGGCATTCAACGGGGGATCAAGTACTTGAGCAACCTGAACATGGTGCTGGCGGTTTCGCTGATGGGCTTTCTGCTGGTCCTAGGCCCCACGTCGTTCATCATGGATGTGTTCACGTCGGCGTTGGGAGACTATATTCATGATTTGCCGAAAATGAGTTTGTATCTGGCCCCGTTCGACGACTCCGGATGGCTGTACGATTGGACCTTGTTTTACTGGGCCTGGTGGATTGCCTGGGCGCCGTTCGTGGGCACCTTTATCGCCAGAATTTCCCGGGGCCGCACGGTCAGAGAGTTTGTGCTGGGCGTCCTGTTTGTCCCGACGCTCTTTTGTGCGTTCTGGTTTTCTATTTTTGGCGGAACCGCCATCGCGCTGGATATGTTCGACCATGTCGGCCTGCAGCAGGTCATTGAGTCCCAGGGGAAAGAAGTAGCCCTCTTTACGTTGCTGGAGCATTTTCCCATGGGAAAAATCATGTCGGGCCTCGCGCTGTTGTTGATCGCCACGTTTTTCATTACGTCGGGGGATTCCGCCACGTTTGTGCTGGGCATGTTCACGTCAAACGGCAATCTGAATCCTTCCAACTCCATCAAGTTTACCTGGGGTGTGATCCAGTCGGTCGCGGCGGCCGTGCTGCTGTGGTCCGGCGGGCTGAAGGGCCTGCAAACCGGGTCCATCCTTGCCGCGTTTCCCTTCGCCTTTATCATGCTGCTCCTGGTGTTTTCCCTCTTCAAGTCGCTGAAGGAAGAGCCGTTGTCCCGCCCCCGCCCGGAGCCTGTGACGCTTCCCTGACTGGTAATTGCCTCCCGCTGTCATTCTGAAAAAGTCAGCGGCTAGCACCGCCGATTAGACGCGGGATTCCCGCCCCCGGTTGTCATTCCCGCGAAAACGGGAATCCAGAGGGGAAAGGCCAAAGCGAAGATGGATTCCCGATTAAAAACGTCGGGAATGACGGCGGGGAGAGGCCAAAGCAAAGATGGATTCCCGATTAAAAACGTCGGGAATGACGGAGGGGGCAAGGCGGGAATCCAGCGTCAAGATGCGTCCGGCGGAGCCGGACATTTCAACCCTGTCCTTACCAATTCCACTCCAGTTGCACCCGCACACCATGATCCACCGGGGTCGTGCCCGTCGCGCCTTTTCGGGCGCCTTCCAGGCTCATATTCAGCCGGTGGGCTAAGCTGACCCGGCTGCCTAGCCGGTAGGTCCTGGCATCCGCCGCCCCCAGGGTCATCCCGCCGTAGGGTGTCAGCAGGTGGTCGCCTACCGGCAGCCCGTAGGCGACGGTGGCGTCCATGAGGCCCTGCGGCGTGGTCGGGCCGCTGGGCGCCGGGCGGTTGGCCGTGCCGTGTTCCCAGAGTTGCGCCAGCCCGCCGGCGCTGGTGGTGGTTTGATAGGTTGGGGCCAGCGTGACGGCCAGGCCCTGCCCCTGGGCGCCCGGCGCCAGGGTCACCCGTCCGCTCACGCTCCAGTCGTCGTAGTCGCCGCCATGGGCGAGCAACACCCGGCCCCGGCTTTCCAGGGTCAGCCGCAGGGCGGGATGGGCGTAGCGCAGGCCGCCACTGACTTCCGCGCCGGTGCCGGTGCGGCCGTCGCCGGCGTCATGCCGCAGGCCCACGCCTACGCTGGGGGTCAAGTGTGCGCCATGGGGTAAGGGTTGCTCATGGCTGCCTTCCAGGGTCAGCCGCAACCGCCGGGCGTCCGTGGTCAGGCCGGCCAGGCGGTCGCCTTGTTGCTCGGCTTTGATCGCCGTGGTCAGGACTTCGGCTTTGACCCGCACCGTGGTGGTGCCGTCGGGGGTCAGGAGGCCCGGCTGGTTCAGCAGGCGGCCGGCGCCGCCCACGGCGGCGGTGGCCAGCCGGGTGTCGGCGGTGACGGTGCCCTCGGCCGTGGGGTCGGCGGTGTCGGTGATTTCAACTTCGCCCCAGCCGTAGCCGCCGGTGGCCCAGAGGGTCACCTGCCCGTCCAGCAGGCTGGTGCTGACGTAGGGGTGCAGGCTGGTCAGGGTGGCCTGATAGGTGCCGGGGGCCGGGTCGGTACCACTGCGGTCGGTGTAATCAAAGGTGCCGTCGGCCCAGGAGACGGCCAGGCCGGTCAAGAGGGTGTCGGTCAGCCAGGCATCCCCGCCCACGGTGGCGCCGAACAGGTCGCCGTCCCAGTCCACGGTGGCGCTGTTGCCGGACAGGTTGCGGTAGGCGCCGTTGCCCCACAGGGTGACGCCGGCCAGCGGCCCGCCGGCTTGGTTGAGCGGCAGGGCAAAGGCAGAGCGGCCCAGGAGGGATTTGACATTGAAGGCGCCGGTGTTCAGGGCTTCCCCGTTTGATTGCAGTACGTCCGCCAGGGTGGACTGGCCGCCCAGGCTGAAGGTGGCGCCGGCGGCGGCGTCATGGTCGGTGGCGGCTTGCTCGGTCCGCCGGGCAATGGCGCTGACGGTGGTGTCCATCATGGCACGGGTGACTTCGGGGAGAATGGCGCGGTGCACGTTGTCAAACTGGCTGCGGCCTACGCGGACGGTGAGCGTGGCGGTGGCGGATGGCCCGTTTGTGTTGGTGACCATGAGGTCAAAGTTCAGGATGGTGCGCTCGTCGGGGGCGGTGAAGGTGGCGGTGTCGGTGTTTGCGCCGGAGAGGGTGACTCGCACGTCGTCGGCGGCGTCTTGCGTCCATGTGAAGCCCAGGCCGCTCTGCCCGTCTTCGGGGTCGCGGGTGTTGGTGGCGTCCAGGGTAACATCCATCTCGCCTTCGTCCACGGTCATGCTTGGGCCGCCTTCAAAGACGATAATCGGGCTGTCGTCGGGGAAGGTGCCCGAGGGGAGGCTGACGCTGATGACGCTGTTAATGGTGATGTCGCCGACGGTGGTTTGGATGCCGAAGCTGTCGGTGGCGGAGTCGGTGGGGCCGAGGTCTTGGGCGGCGGGGAGGCTGTTGTCCAGTTGGTAGTTCCAGTTGTCGCCGACGTTGGAGGTCAGGGCGCAGGCGTCGACCAGGGTTACGATGCCGCGAGGGGGCTGGTCGGTGATGCGGTGGACGACGGTGGACGGGTTGCCGGTGCTCTGGTCGGTCGGGATGTTGGAGACCGTCAACATGCCGCAGGCGATGCCGCCGGTGGTAACGCCGGTGGCGGCGTCAAACGTGGCGGGGGTGAGCATTAAGGGGTTGTCGGCGGCGGTGGCCGGGTCGTTGTCGGCGTCGACGCCGTTGCCGCTGACGGACGGGCCTATGGTAACGGTGAGGGCGAAGGTGGCGGTGCCGGTGGCGGGGTTGGAGGGGGCGTTATCGGAGACGGTGAGGGTCAGGGTAACGGGCGTGTCCATGGTGACGGTGGGCGTGTCCCAGGTGGTGTTGGCGCTGGTTTCGCTGGCGAAAGTGCCCTGGTTGGCGGGGCTTGTGGTCCAGGCGTAGGCCATGGTGGCGCCGGTGTCCGGGTCGGTGGCGGTGGCGCGCAGGGTGACCTGGCGGCCGGATACGACGCTGAAGGTGCCGGTCATCGGCGGGGTCGGCGCGCTGATGGTCACTTCGGGCGCGTCATTGGCGCCGGTGATGGTGATGACCACGTCCACGGTGGCGTCGGGGTTGACGCTCGCGGTTACGGTGAAGGTGTCGGTTACGACTTGGCCGCCGGGCAGGGCGTTGGTGGCGGCGTTGTTGTTGTCCAGGGTGTAGGTCCAGGCACCGGGGGCGGTGATGGAGAAAGTGCCGTAGGTGCCGGATTCGCCGGTTTGGGCAACGACGTTTTTGTTGGTGCTGGTGGTAACGACGGTCAGGGCGCCGCCGACGGCGGTGCCGCTGTCCTCGGTAACGGCGCCGGTGGTGACGCTGCCGCCGAACGTAACCGCCACGGCGACCGGGTTGACCATGACTTGTGCGGTGCCGGTGAGGGACGGGGTGGCGTCATCCATAACGGTCAGGGTCAGGGTTACCGGGGTGGTGCCGCTTGCGGGGGCGGTCCAGGTGGTGTCCTCGGCGGTGGCATTGGCAAAACTGCCGGTGGCGGGGGTCGCGCTCCATTGGTAGGTCAGGGTGGTGCCGGTATCCGGGTCGGCGCCGGTGGCGGTCAGCGTTACCGCCGAGTTGAATTCCACCTGCATACCCTCCGTGGGCGCGCTGATGACGGCGGTGGGCGCGTCGTTGACGCCGGTGATGGTGATGGTGATGACCACGGTGGCGTCTGCGTTGGCTTCGGCGGTGACGGTGAAGGGGTCGTCAAGGGTGGCGCCCGCGGCCAGGGGGTTGATGGCGGCGTTGGTGTTGTCCAGGGTGTAGGTCCAGCCGCCGCCGGCGGTGATGGAGAACGTGCCATATACGCCGTTCACGCCGGTCTGGGGCACAACGTTGGTGTTGCCGTCGCTGCTGGTCACGTCCAGGGCGCCGGTGATGGCGGTGGCGCCTTCGGTGATGCCGCCGGTGTTGCCGCCACGGAACGTAACCGCCACGGCGACCGGGTTGACGGTGACCGTTGCCATGCCGGAGAGGGGCGTGGTGGCGTCATCCATAACGGTCAGGGTCAGGGTCACCGGGGTGGTGCCGCTTGCGGGGACGGTCCAGGTGGTACTCGCGGCGGCGGCATTGGCAAAACTGCCGGTGTCGGGGGTCGCGCTCCATTGGTAGGTCAGGTTGGCGGTGTCGCCGGTATCCGGGTCGCTGCCGGCGCCGGTCAACGTTACCGCCGAGCCGAAGTCCACCTGCATACCTTCCGCAGGTGCGGTGATGTCCACGGTGGGCGCGTCATTCGCGCCGGTGATGGTGATGACCACGTCCACGGTGGCGTCTGGGTTGACGGAGGCGGTCACGGTGAAGGTGTCGTCAACGGTGGCGCCCGCCGCCAGGGCGTTGGTGGCGGTGATGGTGTTGTCCAGGGTGTAGGTCCAGGCGCCGGCGGCGGTGATGGTGAAACTGCCGTAGTCGCCGGGCGTGTCGGTCTGGACTACGACGTTTTCGTTGCTGCTGCTGGTGGCTATGGTCAGGGCGCCGGTGGCGGTGTCGGTGGAGTCGTCTTCGGTGACGGTGCCGGTGGTTTCGCTGCCGGCGAAGTCAACCGCCACGGCGACCAGGTTGACGGTGACCCGGTCGGTGTCGCTGAGCGGCGGGGTGCCGTTATCGGTCACGGTCAGGATGATGGTGACCTGGTCGAGGCCGTCGCTGGGGGCGGTCCAGTCGCTGTTCGTAGCGGTGGGAAAGGCGAAACTGCCGGTGTCCGGCGGGTCGGTGCTCCAGGCGTAGGTCAGGATGGTGCCGGTGAAGTCCGGGTCGCCACTGTTGTTGCCGGCGGTACGGACAGTTGAGCCGAACTCAACATCGGCGTCGCCCACGAGACCGGTAATCCTGGCGGTGGGGGCGTCATTGGCGCCGGTGATGGTGATGACAATATCCTGGGTGGCGGTGGAGTCGGCGGCGGTGGTTACGGTGAATCTGTCCATCACCATTTCGCCCGCGCCGTTACCGTGCAGGCGGTTGAGGGCATTTCTGTTCGCATCATTGCCGCCGAGGGTATAGGTCCAGGCGCCGTCTGCGCCGATGCTGAACAGGCCATACCCGCCGTCTGCGTTGGTTCGCGCCACGACCAGATTGCCGCCGGGGTTGGGGTTGGTGACGATCAGGGTGCCGGTGACTTCGTCTGTGGCGGCGTCTTCGGTGATGGCGCCGGTGCGGTCGCCGCCGAAGGTGATCAGCGCGGCGATTTGAATGCGCAGCGTCAAGTCGGCGCGGTCGGCGGCGGCGGTGGTGGCGTCCCGGTCTTGTGCGCGAAAGGTGAACTCGCTGGTTTGCGGCGGGGCGGCGTCGCTGAGGGTGCCGCTGATGGTGCGGATCTCGGCGAAGCCGTTGAAGGTCAGCCCGAGTTCGGCCAGGGTTTCGCCGCTTCTGTGGATCAGGGTGTAGACCTGCCCGCCGTCACCGCCGGTGGCCGCCGGCAGGGTCAGGTTGACGGAGTCGCCGGGGTCAAAGGGGTGGACGATGGCGGCGGTGTCGGCGAAACTCGGGGCGCCGGCGTCGGCTGGCACGCGTACGACTGTCTCATATGTGCCGACTTGATTAAATGCGCGTTCACCGGTACGCGCCCCATGCGTGATGAAGGTGCCAGTATGTATACGGAATCGAATAAGCACATTTTTATTCACGAGTTCCGATGCCGTATAGACGGTCCTTACCGAGTTCGCATTATCAAAAGTGCCGAGAGAGCCGGCGAACGTGCTTAAATCAAGAAACTCCCACAGGCCTGGTTCGTCGGTGATCGCCCCGCCGCTCATGGTCAGCCCGACGACGTTGATCCGTTCACCGGGCGCGACGTTCGTAGGCCCCGCGGACCCTGGTCCCACTTCAAACGTCCGCAACTGCGCCGAGGCGTGCTGGGCGGGGAGGCAGGTGAGGACGAGGAGGCAGGTGAGGACGAGGAGGGCGGCGAACGCGCCGCGATTAGTGGCCGGGCGTAACATTTTTCTGGGGGGGGGGGGGCAGGAATGGCCGCTGCAACGCCCGCAGGCGCGCTGTGCGGGGCTTTGAGCGCATTTTTGAGTGCGGACGGCAAGCGGGAAAATGGAAATGTCATGGTATGGCCTTTTTCAAGTGGACGAAGTGTACGTAAAGTGGTGAGCCTTGGTTTCGGTTGTTGGGGTCTTACGGGGCCAATGGTAGAGGGGACCATAAATGATAAGTGGCGGGATTGCAAGGGGCGACAACGCCGCCGTCATTCCCGGGAAGAACCTGCCCCCGGCTTGAACGGGGGCGGGAATCCAGAGGAGAGACGGGGCGGCGAGGGCGGATACTTGGGGGGGATGTCAAGGCGAGGATGGATTCCCAATTAACAATGTCGGGCATGACGGAGGGGGCGGGGGGTCAGCGGCTGGCGCCGCCGGTTGGGGGCCGGATTTCCGCTTTCGTTCAAGCCTGGGACAGGCTCTGCGCGGGCATGACGCGCACGCATTTGTCCAACGCCACGGGCCACATCGCCGCAAACGATGACCGGCACCCTGACTTGAGACAAGACAGGGTCTTGCTCTATAAGATAGCTGATGGGCACGCCAACCGTACACATTGCGCCTTCGATTCTCTCCGCCGACTTTGCCAGGCTGGCCGACGAGGTCGCCGCCGTGGAAGCCGCCGGCGCCGACTGGCTGCACGTGGACGTGATGGACGGGCATTTTGTTCCCAACTTGACGGTCGGTCCGCCCATTGTCGAATCGCTTCGAAACGTGACCGCCCTTCCCCTGGACGTTCACCTGATGATCACGAATCCGGACGCCCGCATTGCCGACTTTGCGCATGCCGGCGCCACGTATCTCACGGTGCATACGGAAACCTGCCCTCATTTGCACCGCACCATTCAAGGTATCAAAGAGCACGGCATGAAGGCGGGGGTGACGCTCAACCCCGCCACGTCCTTAACCGCCCTTGAAGACATTATCACCGACGTGGACATGGTGCTGATCATGTCGGTCAATCCGGGGTTCGGGGGACAAACCTTTATTCCCGCCTGCCTGGAGAAAATCGCCCGGGCTAAACGCCTCATTGAGCGAACCGCGAGCCGCGCCCTGCTTGAAGTGGACGGCGGTATCAACGTGGAGAACGCCGCCGACGTCATCCACGCCGGGGCCGACGTCCTCGTCGTGGGATCGGCGATGTTTCACAGCCCGAATTATTCCGCCACGATGTCAGCCCTCCGCACCGTTGCCCGGGAACCCCGCCCACGGCCATCATGAACACCTCAACCGCGGCCGTGTACGACAGTTTGCATCCGCTGGAAATAAACCTGCTTGCGGCGTTTGGCCGCTCCGCCGACCGGCCGGTTTCCGATGCGTCGTTACAGGAGTTCTCCCGGTTGGAGCCGTCGCAAATCAGCATGGCCCTTGGGTGGTTGCAAGCGAAAGCGCTGGTCCACGTTCACGCGGAAACCAGCACGGCCTGGGTGGGGTTGACGGAGGTGGGGCAGGGGTATCTGGCCACCGGGTCCCCGCCTGAATGGATTGTGAAGACGTGCGGGCAAGGCGCCCGGGAGGGGCACTTGTTCACGGTGAAAGCGTTACAGGAGATGGACATGTTCCCCCCCGCGGAATTGAGTCGCGCCCTCGGCCTGCTCAAACAGGAAGGCGCGATCCGCTTCACGTCCGGGGGCCGCGTGGAAACGACCGGGACGCCGAGTCCCACGATTGGACAGTTCACCGCACTCCTTCGAGAATTGCACGAGAGCCGCAAGGAACTTCTGTCCTTTTCGCACGACCAGCAAACGCTGTTGCGGCACTACTCGGTCAAACGGGGAAGCGCGCAGAAGCCGTTCCGGATTGAAGAACGCGTGCAACGCGAATACATCCTGACGGAACACGGCAAGACGGCGGCCCAACGCTGCCGGGCGGGCGCCGCGGAAGACGTCTCCCAACTGACGCCCGACATGCTGAAGGACGGCTCATGGCGCAGCCGGCGTTTTCGGAAATACACCATCAGCCTGAAGCCCCCGCGGGTCGCTCCCGGACGGCGGCATCCGTACCGGGCCTTTCTTGACCTGGTCAAACACAAACTGGTCGGCATGGGTTTTCAGGAAATGAGAGGCCCGCTGGTCGAGACCGAATTCTGGAACATGGACGCGCTGTATATGCCTCAATTCCATCCGGCCCGGGCTATTCACGACGTGTACTTCGTGAAAACGCCCACCCATGCGGAGCGCATCGCCGAACCGTTTCTTTCTCAAGTGGCCGCCACCCATGAACACGGCGGCCCCACGGGGTCACGCGGATGGGGCTATCGCTATGACCGGGACCGGGCGCGCCGCCTGATTTTGCGAAGCCAGGGCACCGCGGTGTCGGCTCGAACCCTGGCGGCGAAGCCGCTGGTCCCCGGCAAATATTTTTCCATGGCCCGGTGTTTTCGCTACGACCAGGTTGACGCGACGCATGCCACGGATTTTTTTCAGGTTGAAGGCATTGTGCTGGGTGACGATATTCATTTTCGGACGCTGCTGGGTCTGCTGACCCTGTTTGCCGGAGAAATGGCGCACGCACGGGAGCGCGCGTTTTTGCCCGCCTATTTTCCTTTTACGGAACCGTCCGTGGAACTCCACGTCCGTCATCCGCAACTCGGATGGATGGAATTGGGGGGCGCGGGGTTGTTTCGGCCGGAAGTCACGCAACCGCTGGGCGTGACGGCGCCGGTGATTGCCTGGGGATTGGGTCTGGACCGCATGGCGATGGTGGCGCTCGGGATTCATGATATCCGCGACCTGTTTTCCGTTGACCTTGAAAAAATTCGAACCCTGCGCCGGCGGTTTGCTTGAGCGCGGGGCGCCGCTTGAGACCGTGTGCCGCGCGCGCGGCGCCGCTTTGAATTGAACACTCCGGGATGTTCCCGTTGGTCACGTTATGCCCACGATTTCTTTTTTGCAGAAAGATCTGGAACGGTTCATCGGGCAATCCGCCTCGCTTGAACAGTTGGGGTTGTGGCTGCCGCTGGTCAAAGGGGAATTAAAAGACTTTGCCCGGGACACCGGTGAACTGCGGATTGAACTGCAGGACAGCAACCGGCCGGATTTGTGGAGCGTGGAAGGCATTGCCCGGCAGATTCGGGTCAAGTTGCAAGGCGCGCCCGTCGCGTATCCTTTTTTTCAAACCAGGGGCCGGCCGAAACGCCGCATTCAGGTGGCCGCCGGCATGGAACGGGTGCGCCCGTACGTGGCGGCCTGTGCGGCCGTGGGGCATCCCGTCACCGAGGAAGACCTGGCTCAACTCATTCAGAGCCAGGAGAAGCTGACGGACATTTACGGCCATAAACGAAAAACCGTCTCGGTGGGATTGTACCGCCTGCCGCACATTCAGTTTCCAGTGACCTATGGATTGGTGAAACCCGCCGACGCGAAATTTACCCCTCTGGGGTTTTCCGACGCACTGACCCTGCAGGACATTCTGGCGGTGCATCCGAAAGGCATGGAGTACGGTTCTATTCTGGCCGGCCAGCCGTTGCTGCCCTTGCTGTGGGATAAAGAAGGCCAGATTTTATCCTTTCCCCCCATCATCAACAGCCGGGAAATCGGCCAGGTGCAGGTTGGCGATTCGGAATTTCTGGTGGAAGTGACGGGAACCGACGCGCGCATGGTCCTGTTGACCCTCAACATTTTTGCCGCGAATTTCGCCGACCGGGGAGCCGCCATTGAGCCGGTTGACATTCAGTATCCGTATGCCACGGATTGGGGAACGTCGGTCAAAACGCCTTGCGGCATCAGCGACGTCCGGAACGTTCCGCTGAACGCCATTGCGTCCGCCCTTGGCCTGTCCCTGAACACGGCAACCGTTCAAGAGGCCTTGCGGTCGTACGGGTATGAGGTCAAAGCCACGCGGCAGACGCTCGCGGTTCGGCTGCCGCACTATCGAAGCGATTTCATGCACCCGGTGGACGTGGCCGAAGACGTGGCGATCAGCCGGGGGTATGACTCGTTTGTGCCGGTCATGCCGGCCCACTTCACCGTTGGGGCGTTATCCACGCTTGAACGAATGTCCGACGACATTCGTGATCACATGATCGGGCAGGGGTTCCAGGAAATTTTTTCCAATATGCTGATGTCCCATGAAGATCTGGTGGAACGCATGCGACTGACCGCTTCGGACCAGGATCAGGTGGTGGAAGTGGAGAACGTCATGTCGCAAAGTTTTTCGTGTCTGCGATCCTGGATGCTGCCGTCGCTGCTGCGCGTGGAGACCGCCTCGCCCAGGGCGTTTTACCCGCACCGTCTTTTTGAAATCGGCGAAATCGCGCTGCCCGATTTAAGCGGGGAATCCGGGTCAAAAACGGCGGTGCGGCTTGGGAGCCTCATCGCCCATCCCCACGCGAACTTTTCCGAAGTGCATACCTGTCTGGACGTCCTGATGTTTTATCTCATGCAAGACTATGCACTCGAGCCTGTCAGCCACGGATCGTTCATGGAAGGACGGGCGGGCAAAATTCTCTGCGGAGGGCGGACCATCGGCCTGATCGGGGAACTGCATCCGGCGGTGCTGGAGAACTGGCACATCGCCATGCCGGTCTCCGTGTTTGAACTTGACGTGGACCCGCTGTGCGAAGAAGGGCCGACGGCGGGGAAGCGGGATACGGGGTAAAGGAGGCATCAGGACTGATGCCTCACAACGTGAACGGTCAGGCTCCGGCTTTTGCCAGGTCCGTCAGGGACTTGAAACCGGCCGGGTCGTGAATGGCCATCTCCGACAACATTTTCCGGTTCAGGGTCACCTTGGCTTGAATCATCGCGTGGATAAACTTGCTGTATGAAAGCCCGTGCGCTTTGACCGCCGCCGAGATCCTGGCAATCCACAATCGCCGAAAATCACGCTTGCGGTGTTTCCGGCCGGTGTACGCATAGGCCTGGCCCTTGTCCACCGACTCCGTCGCCGTCCGAAACAGCTTGCTCCTGCCTCCAAACTGCCCTTTGGCTAACTTTAACCGCTTCTTGCGGCGGCGACGGGTTTGAGGGCCTCCTTTGACACGTGGCATGACTTAATTCTCCTTCTTCATTCAGACGTTCTTTGAAGCCGCTCCGGAAACAGGCGTTGAATCTCTGCGGCCTTCGCTATGAATATCAAGATTCAGCGTCACCATGCAAGCGTTGCCGGAAGCCTGGTCAAAACATGACATGGGTCATTCTACTCAATCGCTAACGTCCGTATGTCCTGGGCCGCCGGATTCTGCTGGTTTCTTCTATGAATTTTTCAATCTCTTCCTCGGAAAGAGGGGATAAGTCGGCATCTTCCAACGCACCGATAAATTGCTTGATGTTTGTTCTCACGCAAACATTGCGAGCTTCGGTATATCGTGCGGCTCGCAGGGAAGCGGAAACGACCGGCACGCTCCCCAGCGAGGCGATGTCTCTAAAGAACACGACCTCACCCGTGGACCTGTCTATCAATTCATATCGCATGATCATCTCTGTTTGGAACGTGACACCCACGCTTGGTGTTTGGAACTTCATCACTTTTGCCAGCAACGACAGTTTTTTGTCGGACAGGTCGTTAAACGCCGCCGAGCGAGCGAGCGCTTCTTCCAACGCATCCCGAAGATTCATTCTAAACGATTGCTCATACATATTTCCAAAAAAACCAACTTGTGTTTCGCCTAACCTTTCGTATTCTTTCGCGATTGATATGGTGATTGTTTTCAGGTCCGCATGAATCTTCCGCTCATTTGGAATAATCTTAGAAGGGACAAAATTCAATGCGGGGACTTGTGTCGCACAACCGGGCATCGCAAGCAACAACAATGAGAGGGCAAAAAACCGCATGTCATGAACTGGCAAATGGCATGATGGGAATGGATGGTTTTCGCCCTTCCCCAGGCGGGGGTGCCGGCCAGCGTGATGGCCGAATGTCCAACCAGTCAGGGATAGGGCAGGAGCCGGGCCAAAGCGGTCTGATTCGTTTTCGACACCACCACGGTGTCGTTCAGGCGGCGTTTCCGTTTGGCGCTCTTCGTGGTCAGGATGTGCCGCAATCCCGCCTTGCGCCGCATGAATTTTCCGCTTCCCGTGCGTGAAAACCGTTTTGCCGCTCCTGAATGATTTTTTAATTTCATGCGCGCCATGGGCGTATCCTCTCCTTAATTCTTCGGGGCGACAATCATGTACAGATTCCGTCCTTCCATCTTGGGCTCCAGTTCGACCGTTCCCGCCTCTTTGATTTCTTCCCGAATTTTTCCCATGGCCGTCAGGCCCAGCGACCGGTTCGCCATTTCCCGGCCTCGAAACATGACGGTCACTTTGATTTTGCTCCCCTCCGACAGGAAGGTTAGTATCTGGCGGACTTTGGTCGCAAGGTCATGCCTGTCTGTTCGCGGACGCAGTTTAATTTCCTTGATCTGCGTTGATTTTTGATGCTGGCGAATTTTATGTTCTTTTTTACTCTGCTCATACTTGAATTTTCCATAATCCATAATGCGGCAGACCGGGGGCGTGCTGGTGGAGGCGACTTCCACCAAATCACATTCCGCCTCCAAGGCCTGCCGGAGCGCATCGGACGTCTTGAGGATCCCCAGTTGCTCCCCTTCCGGGCCAATCACCCGGACTTCGGGCACCCGAATCAAATGGTTCACCCGATGCTTGGCAACGACCGTCTTACTCATCCGTGAACAGAGATGAACTGGTCAATTGTTCTGATGGCATATCGTGTCGAATCAGCTCTCGCACCTCCGTGACAGGCATTGTGCCAACGTCGGCCCCGCTCCGTTTTCTGACCGCGACCGTCCGCGCCTCGCGTTCCCGGTCTCCGACGACGAGCATGTAGGGAATTTTGGCTTTTTCGGCTTCGCGGATTTTGAGCCCAATCTTTTCATTTCGCAAGTCCAGCTCCACCCGCAGTCCGGCATCCGCCAATTGCTCGCGGACGTGCGCCGCATAATCTTCCTGTTTGTTCGTAATGGGAAGCACGATGGCCTGGACGGGCGCCAGCCACGTCGGGAAGGCCCCGGCGTAATGTTCGACCAGAATGCCGAAAAACCGCTCAATGGACCCCAGCAGCGCCCGATGAATCATGATCGGCCGGTGCGCCGCCCCGTCTTCCCCGATGTAGGACAACCCGAAACGTTCGGGATTGTTAAAGTCAATTTGCACCGTTGAACATTGCCAGGCCCGACCCAGCGCGTCCCGGATTTTCAGATCAATTTTCGGTCCGTAAAACACCCCTTCGCCGTGGTCCACCTGATACGGAAATCCAACGCCCTTCAGCGCGGCTTCCAGCGACTGCGTGGCCTGGTCCCACTGTTCCGGGGCGCCGACGGCGTTGGCCGGCCGCGTGGAAAGATACCATTCAAACTCCGTAAAGCCAAAGCGCCGGAGGACCGACACGGTGAACGCGAGGACCTTCCCGACTTCCGGGGCTATCTGGTCCGCACGGCAGAAGATATGCGCGTCATCCTGCGTGAATCCCCGAACCCGCATGAGTCCGTGCAACACCCCCGAGCGCTCGTAGCGATAGACCGTGCCTAATTCACCATAGCGAACGGGAAGATCCCGGTAGCTCCGTAAGTGCGACTTGTACACCATGATATGGAACGGGCAGTTCATGGGTTTTAACTGGTATTCGCCGGTCTCGACGGTCATGGGCGCAAACATATTTTCTTTGTAATAGTCCGTGTGCCCGCTGGTGTTCCAGAGATCCAACCGGGCGATGTGCGGGGAATAAATCAGCTCATAGCCGTGTCGCACGTGCGCCTCGCGCCAGAAATTTTCGATACAGAGCCGAACCAGCGAACCCTTGGGATGCCAGAGGATTAAACCGGGCCCGGTTTCATCCTGAATGCTGAAGAGATCCAGCTCTTTGCCGAGCTTCCGATGGTCGCGGCGTTTGATTTCCTCCAGCTTGTGTAAATGCGCGTCCAGTCCTTGCCGGGTTGGAAACGAGGTTCCGTAAATCCGTTGCAGCATGGGCCGCCGTTCATCGCCCCGCCAATACGCTCCGGCGCTGTGCAACAACTTGAATGCCGCGACCTGACCGGTCGAACTCACGTGAGGACCGCGACACAAGTCAATGAAATTGCCCTGCTGGTAGAGAGACACGGTGGTCTCTTCAATCTGTTGAATAATTTCGACCTTCAAGGTTTCCTTTTTTTCCCTGAACAACTTGACCGCGTCCGCTTTCGACATCTCAAGGCGCCGCACGGGATAATTTTCGTGAATAATCTCGCGCGCCCGCGCCTCTATTGTTTCGAGATCGTCCGGGGTGAACGGTCGTTCAAAGGAAAAATCGTAATAAAATCCTTCGTCAATGGCCGGGCCGATCGCAAGATTGGCGCCGGGAAACACGTCTTTCACGGCTTGAGCCAGAATATGAGTGCTACTGTGGCGATACACGTCTTTCCCATCATCCGACGCAAAGGTCAGCGGCTCGACGGTGGCGCTCCTGGTCAGGGGCGCGTTCAAGTCACGGGGGGTCCCGTCAATCCGCACGGCGAACACCGCCGGCGGAAGCGTCCCGGTCATCTCCGTCAACACGTCCCGAGCCGCGACCCCGGCCTTGAAGGTTTTCGTCCCGGTTCCCGGCAACGAGATTTCGATTGTTTCGCCCCGGGCCTGTTCGGGTTCAGCGGAAACCGTCACGAAGATGCCTTTCCCCTCATGCTGAAAAACATATGGTAGGCGCGGACGGTTTTGAACCGACGACCTCTACCGTGTCAAGGTAGCGCTCTCCCACTGAGCTACGCGCCTATCGTAAGCGAAATATGCTAGATACGCTTCTCATGCAATGTCAAGAACGTCTTGATTTTTAAGAAAACTCTTTGCGGTCAGCGCTCTCTTCTACATGGAAACAGGCCGATACGGCGAGCGTCTGGTCACAGATGGTTTAGACGGCTTTTCGGTGTTGGCGGGACGGCGAGCGTCGTTTAACGGAAATGCGGTAGGTCTCGATTTTCTTTCGAAGGGTGTTGCGATTCATTCCGAGAAGCCGGGCCGCTTGAATCTGGTTTCCATCCGTTTCACGAAGCGCGTGCTGGATCATCGGCCGTTCCGTCGCCTGGATGAGGGTCGTATGCAAACTCCTGGCCGAACTCGCCTTCATGGCCTGAACAAACTCGACGAACTTTGACCCAATGTAATCTTCAAGCGTCAAATCCTGGCCCCCCCGAAATCCGCGAGGGGCGGGTTCCCCATTCCGCTTGTTGAGGAGCCATTGCATCCCGTCACACGCGTCCGGAACGGAAAGGGGACCGGAGAGGATCAGGGTCTTTGACGCATCAATGACGGCGGAAAGCTCGGTGAGCGTTTCCAGAGACGTCCGGTCGGCAACCACCAACCCGTCTATGTGGCCGTTGTGAGCCTCTCGTTTGACCTGTTGCAGATTCTCCACCACCACCACGCGAACACCCGTCCCGTCCTGTTGTATCCGCCGCAACGACTCGGCGGTCGGCTCACCCACAACGACAATGCGCATCTCTTGCGGCATGGCGGTATTCCTCACGCGTCAGAATCAACGAGGCCGCGCCCCCGGCCTGCTCCCCGCGTTTGCCGCGGACGGGCCGCCCTCATGCGAACCCCAGCAGCGGACACAGCAGGTACAGCATCAGCCAAATGAGTCCCGCCCCAAGCACGTTTAAGACCAACCCGGCTTTGAGCATGGCCGGAAGCGGGACGAATCCGGTGCCGTACACAATGGCGTTCGGCGCCGTCGCGACCGGCATCATAAACGCCAGGCTCGCGCCCAAACACACCCCAAGGGTCGGCGGAATCGGCGAGATGCCGGCCGCGGTGGCCACGGAGATCACCACGGGAACGAGCATGCTCGCCGAGGCGGTATTGGACACAAGTTCCGTGAGCGCCAACGCCATGCCAATCGAAACCGCCGTCAACATCCACAACGTCGTGTTCCCAAAGAGCGACAGCGCCTGTTCTCCGATGATCGCGGCCAGATGGGTGTGCACCATCAAATGCCCGAACGTCAAGCCGCCGCCAAACAAGAAGATGGTGCCCCAATTAATGCGCGAGGCCTGGGTCCAATTCAACGTAAATTCGCCGGCTTTGAAATTGACGGGCAACACAAAAAGCAGCCCGGCGGCAAAAATCGGCACCATTTCCTTGGGAAGACGGGCATTGATCAACGTCACCACGTCGGCATCACGTCCCAACGCGACCCCAAGAATCCCCGGCCCGACCCAGCACCCGATGGCCAGGGCGAACGCGAGACAGGTATTCTTTTGCCCGCGAGTCCAGCGTCCCCGTGGTTGACCGGGAATGCGAAGCTGACCGCCGTCCGACGGGAACGCGCGCGGGAGCGGGTGAAACCACAAGAGCACGGCGGCAATCAGCAAACCAAGGACGGCCGCAAGGGGAAGCCCGATGCCCATCCACTCAAAAAACGAGAGGGAAATGCCCGCCTGCTGGGACAGCAAGCCCACGGCGATCAGGTTCGGGGGAGTGCCGATCATCGTGGCAATCCCCCCCGCCGCGGAGCCATACGCGAGCAACAGCAGCACGCCGGTCTCATGAGGACCGCCCTGTGCTTGAGACCCGCGAATCGTTGAGAGCATCCCCAGCGCGATGGGAAGCATAATGGCCACCGACGCGGTGTTGCTGATCCACATCGAAAGGACGGCCGTCGCCAACCCCATGGCCCCGAAAAGCGCCACCGGCCGGCCATGCAACCATCGGTGGGACAACAGCCAGACGGCAAACCGCCGGTCCAGCCCGTGAGCCACAAAGGCTTCCGCCAAAAAGAAACTGCCGATAAAGAGAAAGATGATCGGATGGGCAAACGTCGCCAGCACGTCCGTCGCCGACCCCAACCCCGCGGCAATGCACAAAGCCGCCCCGAGTAGCGCGGTCATGGCCAGCGGCAGGGCTTCCGTGATCCAACTCACCACGACCCACACCAGAATGGCCGAAAGAGTATGCGCCGCGGGCGGCAGACTGGAAAACGGGTTGGCATACACCAAAAGCGCCAGCACGGGCGCCGCGTACAGCCCGACCTGCTGCCTCATGCCCCAGTGCTGCCAGGTGGCGGTTGTCATGGTGATGCGACGCTGAAGCCTTGCGTGATGAATAAAGCCTTGACGGGATTGTTGTGATTGACTCAAAAAAGACGCAGTATGACACAAGGCCGCCGCCGCTGTCATTGTCGTCCGACACGGGACCGCGGACAAACCCCCGCCCCAAGGAAAATTTGCAGAGCATGCGATGGCCGGAGGCAAGAAGACCGGGCACCGGGTTGCACGATGGCACGATGGTCCATGCCTAGGATTTTTGAAGGGGACAGGGTATGATAGACGGGACAAACCACCAGAATGGTCCTTTTGATTTGGGCAGGCACGTCGTCACCGCACAAGAACTCATTCCTCTCCTGACTCGGCGAAGAGCGCAAGGCGCCCGTGTGGTGTTCACAAACGGTTGCTTCGACTTGCTTCACGTCGGGCATATTCGGTATCTCCAATCGGCACGGGCTTTGGGGGATCTCCTGGTCGTGGGCGTGAACAGCGATGCGTCGGTTCACGGTCTGCAAAAAGGGCGGGGCCGGCCCGTGATACCGGCCAGCCAGCGCATGGAGGTCTTGAGCGCCCTGTCCTGTGTGGATTACGTGGTCACATTTGAGGAACCCGACCCGCTGCGCCTGATCGAAATACTACAACCCGACGTCCTGGCGAAAGGCGGAGATTGGCCGATTGAGCAGATTGTCGGCCGGCACAGCGTTGAGGCCAGAGGGGGCGCCGTCATCAGCATCCCGCTTATCCCCGACGTCTCAACGAGTCGTCTGATTGAACGAATCCAAAATCTGGGCTGATCGAAAGAAGGACCCGAAAGCCGTTCTCCCTCCGACGCCGCGCCGGGCACCACCCGGGCGCACAAACCCCTTTGCCATGAGCGCCCACGGAACGTTCAGCATTTCCCAATCATTGTGCGATCACCTTCTGAAGCCCGTGTTTGAGGCGTTGACCACGCCGGCGGCCAGGCCCCTGGTGGTTGGGCCACATGGATCAAGCCTCGCGTTCATCCTTAGTCTTCTCCTGACGACGCGGGAGCATCACGGCAAGGCGGCTTCTGCCCACGAGTTCCCGCTCCAGGGAATCATTCCCCACACCTGGCTGATTCTGACGCCGGCGCAGGAAGAGGCGGAATCGTTGGTTCAGGACATGGCGTTTTTCCTGGCGTGCCTTACCATCCCCGCGGACGTGCTGACGATGTTCCCGGACCGGGGCCGCATGCCGTATGCGGACGGCTCTCCCTCCATTGATCTGGTCGCGCAACGGATGCGGACGATGTTTCGCCTGCACACCCACCGCCCCACCGTGGTCATTACGACGCCCGCCGCCGCTTTGCAACGCCTGATTCCGCAGTCCGTGTTTGCCCGGTCGTGCGTCAGCGTCAACGTGGGCGGCCCGATTGATCGGGAGTCGTTGATTCACCAGCTTCTGTGTACCGGATACCGGCGCGTGTCCGTCGTGGACATTCCGGGGGAATTCAGCGTTCGCGGCGGTATCGTTGATATTTTTTCCACGGGTGACACCACGCCCTGCCGGATTGAATGTCTGGGCGATACCGTCGAGTCCATTCGCCGGTTTGATACGGACACGCAGGAATCCATTGAATCCGTGCGCTCCGCCGACATCCTTCCGGCCCGTGAGTACTTGCTCCCGCCCGACCAATCCGAACGCGCGCTGGCCGACGTCCCGCCGGACGCGGAATGGCGCTTACCGGAAACGTATCCGGCCATGGCCACCCTGTCGGATTACTTTTCCACGTCGCCGTTTGTGGTCATGGATCGTCCCGACACCCTGGCACACGTCGCCCGGGAGTGGTGGGACACGGTACGGAGGGCATGGGAAGAACACGAAACGTCGCGGACCGGCGTGCCGTACCCCGAGCCTTCTCAATGCTGCGTCGCATGGGAAGAGTTGATGCAGTCGTGTGCCGGTTCTCCGTCTCTGGGCTTTGACGTCCTCGCGCCTTCCGAAGAATCGTGGACCCCCGTCATCACTCTTCCCATTCAGTCGGCCAACAGCGCGGGGCTGGGGCTCCGCGGCACGTCCTTTACCGGGACGCTCGCGCTTCTGGAGCAGCTTCGACGCGACGGGCCGGTGATGGTCGTGGTGCGTTCGTCCGGGCAAGTCGGACGCTTGTCAGGATTGTTCGCGGAACATCACGCCCCCGCAACCGAACGGAATCCCCTGGCGCACGCCTTCAACCCGTCCGAACGAACACCGTTTTACATTCTGCAGGGGTTTCTGGCGTCGGGGTTTGTGGTGCCGTCGTTGCCGTTCACGGTGGTCACGGAAGAAGATTTATTCGCAAAAGTCGCGCGGCATCGCCCCCAACCCGCAAGCAAGACCGCCACCTTTCTGTCCTCGTTGGACGATTTGAACACCGGGGACCACGTGGTCCACGCGCACCATGGTATCTGCCGGTATCAGGGACTGCGGCGCCTGTCCGTGCAAGACCGCGAAAGCGACTATCTGTTTCTGGAATTTTCCGGACGGGACACCCTCTACGTACCGCTTGACCGGCTGAACGAGATCCAAAAATATCGCGCCGGCGATCACCTGGCCCCCAAACTCGACAAATTGGGCGGAACCAGTTGGGGCAAAACCAAAGCGCGCGTCGCCAAACACATTGAAGACATGACCGGTGAACTGGTCGAGTTGTATGCCAGGCGAGAAGTCGTCACGCGGCGGCCCTATCAGGAGGACACCACGTTGTCCCACGAATTTGACGCGGCCTTTGATTACGAAGAAACCCCCGACCAGCTCAAGGCCATCGAAGATATTCAGCGGGACCTTGAACTCCCCCAACCGATGGACCGGCTGGTCTGCGGAGACGTGGGGTATGGAAAAACCGAAGTGGCGATGCGGGCGGCGTTTAAAGCCGTCCAGGATCATCGTCAGGTGGCGGTGCTGGCGCCCACCACGCTCCTGGCGCAACAACACTATGAAACGTTTTCACGACGGTTCGCGCCGTTTCCGGTCCACGTGGGCGTCCTCTCCCGGTTTCAAAGTCCAAAAGCGGTCAACGCGTTGTTGCCCGATCTGGCGTCGGGCGTCCTTGACGTCGTCATCGGCACGCACCGGCTCCTCCAGAAAAACGTGCGGTTTAAAAATCTGGGCCTGGTCATTATTGATGAAGAGCAATGGTTCGGCGTCCGCCATAAAGAGCGTCTGAAACAACTTCGCGCGCAAGTTGACGTGTTGACGCTAACGGCGACCCCCATTCCCCGCACGTTGCAAATGGCGTTTTCCGGGGTCCGGGAGCTGTCGGTCATTGACACGCCCCCGCCCGGACGCCTGGCCATCCTCACGCAGGTCGTCCGCTTCAATCCCAATCTGGTTCGCGACGCGATCCGTCGGGAGTTGGCGAGAAACGGGCAGGTCTTTTATGTCCACAATCGCGTCGAAACCATTGAGCGGACAGGCCGTTGGCTCCGGGAACTCATCCCCGAAGCCCGTATCGTCATGGCCCACGGACAGATGAATGGGCACGTGCTTGAAGGCGTCATGTTACAATTCCTGCACGGCGAGGCGGATATTCTTCTTGCGACCGCGATTATCCAGTCGGGGTTGGACGTTCCACGAGCCAATACCATCCTGGTGGATCAGGCCGATACGTTTGGGCTCGCACAGCTCTACCAGCTTCGGGGGCGAGTGGGCCGCGCCGGGGACCAGGCCTATGCGTACTTCTTTTTCTCCAACGAAGAGCGGTTGAGCACCGATGCCCAACGACGCCTGACGGCCATTCAGGATTTTGCCGACCTGGGCTCGGGGTTTCGCATTGCCGCCGCCGACCTGGAAATTCGGGGAGCCGGCAACCTCCTGGGCAAACAACAATCCGGCAACATTGCCGCGGTCGGGTTTGACTTGTATATGCAAATGATCGAACACGCCGTGCGGCGGAGGAAGGGCGAACCCGTCGAAGAAGACGTCGAGCCGACGTTGCACATGAACGTGTCGGCCTTTATTCCCGACGACTACGTCGAGGACGACCATCAACGTCTGTCGCTGTATAAACGGCTCTCGGCCAGTCAGAAGATCGGCGATCTCGCGCTTCTCCATGAGGAAACCCGGGACCGGTACGGGACGCCGCCTGAATCCGTGGAGCGGTTGTTTGAAGTCATGCACATTCGGTTGCTGGCCAAGAAGCTGCAATTGGAGTCGCTGGACGTCACGAACGGAAACGTGGCGCTGACCTTTGCGTCCGCGATGGCCCCCGAGCGCCTGGCCTGGCTCATGCAGTATTCGGAAAACCGTCTCCAATGCCTCTCACCGGTTGCCTGCGCCCTGGCCATGCCGTTCGACGACTGGTCGGACGTGGTGGCCGAATTGAAGACGATGTTGAACGGCTTGTTGGAGATCTCACCAGAAACCCGGGTCCCGTCTTGAGCATGACGCGCGCGCTTCTCCGCCATCCTTGCGCGTCCTCACGCGCGTCCCGTGGTCGGCGCCCGAACGCCCGGCGGCGGCTCAAGGCCCCGGTCGTGATGCTGACCGCCCTGTGCGGGATCGGGGGCCTGGCCCCTTCCGCGCTGGCTCAAACGTTGTCGGACGGCATCGCCGCCATCATCAATGAGGAGGTTATTACGATTTCCGAGCTTCAAGCCGCCATGACGGATGAAACCATTCGACTGAAAGCCCGGTATGAAGGGAACGCGCTCAAGGAACGGCTCGTGCACAAACAATACGGGGTCCTGAATCAGATGATCGAGCGCACGCTCAAACTGCAGGAAGCCAGGGCAAAAGGCATTGCGGTCACCGATGAAGAAGTGGAGACGGCGTTGGAACGGTTGCGCGAAAACCCGGCCGCGCTGCCGGCGTCGGTCTCCCGCTCAACAGAGTCCATTCGCGAAGAGCTGTCGCTGCGCCGCGTCACGGAGTTGGAAATTCGAGGCGGCATTATCGTCCCCTTTGAAGAAATCCGCGCCTACTACAACGACCGGCAGCGGCTCTTTACGGCTCCCCGTGAATACCGCCTCAGACAAATTCTTCTGTTGCCGAAACCGGAGGAAAGCGCGGAAACGGTCAAAGAGCGGGCGGGCGGGCTTGTGAGCCAACTCCAGGAGGGAGCGACTTTCGCGGAATTGGCTCAACGGGTTTCCGACGGACCCGCCGGCGTCAAAGGGGGCGACTTGGGATTCGTGCGGAAAGAAGATTTGCTGGCGCCGTTGAAAGTGGCTCTCGACACACTCAAACCAGGCGAGTACAGCCCGGCGCTGGAAACGGAAATCGGGATTCACCTGCTTCTGCTCGAAGAGACCCGTGAGGGAACCCCGCAACCGTTTGACGACGTGAAAGACTTTATTCATGACCGGCTGTATCAAAAGAAACTGCGACAAGCCCACGGAGAATGGCTGGCGTCGTTAAAAGACAAGTCCTACATCTCAATCCGCTTCTGACGTCCCTTGCCGCTGCCATCGTTCATACCGCCGTTTCACCAGGTGCCACAGTTCCTGGCGGCCCTCGTTCGTTTTGGAGGAGTACGCCGTCACGTCTTCAGGGGTGTCCAGTCCCAGGCGCTGCCCCACGCGCAGCAGGCCGGGCCGGCGCTGCCCGCGGGACAGTTTGTCAATCTTTGTCCCAACGACGATGGGGCGATGCCCGATATGGACCAGCCAGTCGCGCGTGATCACGTCATGATCTTCGACTCCCCGGACGTCAACCAACTGCACCACGGCGATCAATTGAGACCGCTCCGTCAAATAGCGCTCGATCATGGGGCCCCATTGTTCACGAACCGACTTGGACGCTTTGGCGTAGCCGTAGCCGGGCAAATCAACGAAAGAGATCGTGCGCAACACCCCGTCGCCCGTCGCCACGCGAAAAAAGTTCAGTGTCTGCGTTTTGCCCGGCGTCGTGCTGATTTTGGCGATGCCTTTGCGATGCAACAACGAATTAATCACCGACGATTTTCCAACGTTGGATCGCCCCACGAACGCCACCTCGGGAAGACGCTCACGAGGATACTGATCCGGCCGGACGCCGCTGTTCATGAATTCCGCGGAAAGAATTTTCATACGCACAAGCCCGGCGGCAACGCCGGCGTCACGTCCGTCGTTGCCGAGTTTTCATGGCCCGTTCCATCTCACGGCCGGCTTCACGTTTTTTCACCGTCTCCCGCCGGTCATAATGCTTTTTCCCGCGCGCGAGACCCAACTCGACCTTGGCCATCCCGCGCGGCGTAAAATACATGCGGAGAGGAACCAGCGTCAGCCCTTTCTGCTGAACCTTGCCGGTCAATTTCTGGATTTCCTTGCGGTGCAGCAACAGCCCGCGCGGCCGCAAGGGGGCATGATTCATGATATTCCCATGACTGTATTCGCCGATGTGACAATTATGCAGCAACGCGCGCCCCTCGGCCACCGTGGCATAGGCCTCGTGCAAATTGACCCGGCCCTCCCGAAGCGACTTCACTTCGGTTCCCGTCAGGATCAGGCCCGCCTCAATTTTTTCTTCAATTGAATAGTCGTGAAACGCCTTCCGATTGCTCCCGACCACTTTTGTTGTTGGCTCTTGAGACATGACGGATCATCACCCACGATCTTCGACAGGCCGGGGCTTGTTCGCTGAAGAGAACGGATGCCGCGAGCCGTGCCGCGTGTGACCCGTCATTGAAAGCCCTCCGCCTGTCATGCAATTGATCTTTACGCTTATCAGGGCCTAGAATACCACTCCATGCACTCTTTTTTCTCCTCCCGGTCGCTGATCAAGGAAATTTCCCACAGCCACGGGTTTGCCGTGCGGCTCGGCGAATATCGCCTCCAGAAGCAGTGGAAGGCGCTCGTGGGCAAGGCCGTGGCTTCGCATACCTGGCCCGCCAGAATCAAGTTTCACAAGCTGCACGTGGCCGTGGAAAATTCGGTGTGGCTTCACCAGCTCATGTATCTCAAAACAACGTTGATGGAGAAAATACAATCGGAGATGCCGGAACTCAATCTCCAGGATATTATTTTCATGATTGGCGAAATCCCCGAATCCCGTGAACACGACACCGTGGTGGACGATGAGCCGATTCACGTTTCCCCCGATGCCCGTATCACCGCCGCCGATTGTACACAAATGGTCCAGGATAAAACATTACGCGATTCCCTCACCCGAGTCATTGCGACGGCACTATCGGTTGCGAGTCATACGCGGGACACGCAAGAATTGCACAAGCCCGAATAGGCGGGGTGGCAAGCAGTTTCTTATTATCTTTATCAGGAGAAAACTAGAATATGAGCAAGATAGCAAAAACTACAAATCGTGGACGGAGTCCTTCCCCAATTTATCTTGATGAAACTGATTTTTCCGAACAATCAAAAATTATTTATATTCAAAAGCGTCGTCGTATCGTGTTTGGATGGTATGGCGGAAAATTCTCTCATCTGGACGAATTGTTGCCACTGCTACCAGAATGTCACCACTACTGTGAACCGTTTGCTGGTTCTGGGTCCGTGCTTATCAATCGAGAGCCATCACCCATTGAGACATATAACGACATTGATGGTGAAGTGGTTAACTTCTTTCGTGTATTGCGTGACCAACACGAAGAATTGATTCGGGGCATAGCCCTGACCCCATTCTCTCGTGAAGAATACTACGGCGCCATTTATTGCAGGACAAAGGAAATCAGCGATGTTGAACGAGCCAGACGATTTTATATTAGAGCACGACAGACTCGCACCGGACTTGCTCAAACAGCATCACTTGGCCGCTGGGCGAACTGCAAGGATACCAGCCGAGCTGGTATGTCTGGAGTGGTTTCCCGTTGGTTAGGTGGCGTGGATGCACTTGATGACATCGCACAGCGCTTGCTCCGGGTTCAAATTGAGAACAGGCCAGCCATTGATGTGATTCGACTCTACGATAGCTCCAAAACACTGTTCTATTGCGACCCGCCATACTTGCATGCTACGCGCGGTGACGCCAAGGCTTACGAGTTTGAAATGGACGAAAATCAGCACCACGAATTTGCGGAAGCTGTCAATACATGCAAGGGCTTGGTCGCCGTGTCCGGTTACGATCATCCATTGATGGATGATTTTTTCAAGCCTGGTAGCTGGTTCAAAACGTTTGGTCCAGACAAAACTATCCATTCCACAAAAGGCATACGGCGCGAAGTTCTATGGACGAACTATGAACCAAAAAACAAAGAGAAGCAGCCAGAACTATTTGAATGATGCCAGAATCTATATTGAACGGCATATACAAGCGTGCGATGGCAACCTTAAATAGTTCTGCCATCGATGACTTAGCTATCAGGGAACGGGTTGATTATGTCTGCCGTTGCATGAGTAATCGCGCTGGAGTGCGTTTGCTCATGTCATGCCTGCTAGGAAAACTGGACAAGCCCCAAGTTGATCCGCGCAGACCATATACCGAGATCGGTGGCACCAACAGTTTCTCTGGCCGGGTTTATGATGAACAATATCTGACCAAGTTCATCAACGAACACCGCTTACCCGTCAATCAGACAACGGCATTCCTCACCCCGGCGCTGCGTAATATCAGTCATCCGTTAACCACTGATATAGAAATTGTCGGCAAGCCGCGTGATCTCTACAAAAAGACACTTGCGCTCCTAGACGATGTTGCCAAGCAGCAGGTAGCGGCTGATGTGCTCTTTATTGAGATCGTGCGCGTCTTGATATTACTGCGTGACGAGAAGCTAGCTCGCATGGCTTCATTGCTTAAGACGCTGGAACGAGCCAAAGGCAACTTGCCGTTAGCTTCGGAGGCTATCGTTACTTTGGTGAGCCAACATCTAGCTTGCCGGAATGCGAGCCGCTTGCCTGTCCTTGTTGTGGCTGCCGCCTATGAGTCGGCAGGAGTACGACTTTCTGAACGAATCCTGCCGCTAAACCCACACAATGCTGCCGATTTTCAAACAGGCTCATTGGGTGATGTCGAAATCTGTCTTATCGGGGAAGATTCCATTGTGACTGCTTACGAAATGAAAATGAAGCGTGTTACTCAGGATGATATTGATGTGGCCGTAACAAAAATAGCCAGAGCGAGGAGCAAAATTCACAATTATTTTTTTGTCACCACTGATGCCATTGATCCCATGGTTGCCAAATATGCGGCCACGTTCTACGAAAAGACAGATGGAACAGAAATTGCTATTTTTGATTGTCTTGGCTTCTTACGCCACTTTCTGCATCTATTCCATCGCATCCGTATGGATTATCTTAATGCCTATCAGAGGTTAGTTTTGAGAGAACCCGATTCAGCGGTAAGCCAAGCATTAAAGGAAGCATTCCTTGCTTTGCGGCAAGCTACTGAAAATGACGATTGAACTTGATCTGTATAGGGCTTCTACATCTAAGATAGGGCATGGTTAATCTCGCCTTGCATTGAGACCAATAATGCTCTATCATCTGGACCATGTGGCCTAAACTTTTGTGAGTTGGATTGGCCCGAGCCAGCCGTTAGCGCGACTGGCTCGGGCCATTTCCAGAGATGGCCCACCAAGGGTCACTCCCTTTTGCTTCTTACTAGCGCGTGAGGGAGTGACCCTTTTTGTTATCGCCTCCATGCTCGGCAAGCATGTGGAACACGGAGGCTAAAACTCTTCTCATAACGGTCATCCTCCTTGTTTAAGATAAATAATCTAAGAAGATACTTCAGATTTCTCTTCGTACTCGCTCATTTTGTCAATAATTCCAAATACCAGTTCCCGCTCTTCGCCAACCAAACCAAATAAATTGAAGTTGCCGGTAACGGATAACTGTCCGTTGGAATTTGGCAAGCTGATCGTTTTCTTCATAGCCTGATCTCGGTCTGATGTTAATGGTGGCGTATGAGCATCTTCCTTTTTCTTTCCCCGCTTGGCACGACTGCCAACTCCACTGTTAGTGGTCTTGGCGGAAGAACGACGATTTGAACGAGTCCCATTTTTCAGCCTCGGCGAAAAGGGTATCTCGCAAAACTCTAACGCTTTAAGGAAAAAACGAATGGCACGGTCCTTTGTTGATCCGAAAAGTAAATACGTTATAAGTACTAGGTATTATAGCCTAATTTTATCTCATGTCAAGAGGATCAAACATTCGCTTTTTGTGTCTCGTTGCGAATCACGGTATGTTGATTATGCCAATAACGGAACAATGTTGAATTTCAAACCCCTGGCCCATCCCTTTCCCCGACAGCGTGAACGGGACCACATGGTGCGGGAGCAACTCCTTGCGCGGGGGATCCGCGAGCACGCGGTCATTCGGGCTTTGCGAACCATTCCGCGGCATGAATTTGTGCCGGCCGGGGCTTTAGCCGAAGCGTATGACGATCATCCGCTGCCCATCGGGTATGGACAAACCATTTCGCAACCCTACATTGTGGCGTATATGACCGAAGCGCTGCATCTTAAACCACACGAACGGGTGTTGGAAATTGGAACGGGGTCGGGGTATCAGGCCGCCATTCTGGCACAGTTGGCCGCAACGGTGTTGACTATCGAGATTGTCAAAGAGCTGGCCGAACGTGCCGGACGGACGTTTCACCTGTTGCACATTTCCAATATCACCGGTCGGGCGGGAGACGGCTACCACGGGTGGCCGGAGGCGGCGCCTTTTAATGCCATCATACTCACGGCCGCCCCGGAGCATATTCCCCAACCGCTTCTGGACCAGCTCGCTCCCGGCGGTCGCATGATTGTGCCCATGGGAAAAACCATGCAGCGCCTGCTTCTCCTCACCAACACTTCTGAAGGGTTCACGCGCAACCATCTGCTGCCGGTCGCGTTCGTGCCGATGACGGGAGAGGCGCAAACCCGCGTGCCGACGCCGTAGAACGGCCGGGGTACGCCGGTCAGCGATGCGGCCCGACGGTCAGCACCCCGGCTCCATGGATCGTGCCGGCTTTCAGGGATTGCAGCGCGCGGTTCGCCTCTTCCAGCCTGAAGGCCTGGGTCTGCGGGCGCACGGGAATATCCGCCGCGACCCGCAACAGGTCCAACCCGTCCTGCCGTGTATTGGCCGTCACGCTTTGCAGCGTCTTCTCCTGAAACAAATCGCGTTCATAGACCAGCGACGGTATGTCGGACGAATAAATGCCCGCCATCGCCACCGTCCCGCCCCGTTCCAACGCTTGCAACGCGGGCGGCACGAGGCGCCCGACCGGCGCAAAAATAATCGCCGCGTGCAGTTTTTCCGGCGGCGAATCGGTCGCCTGTCCCACCCACCTGGCGCCCAGTTGTCCGGCGAGACGGCGATGGGCTTCCAGGTGTGAACAGACGTACACCGCACAGCCCCAATGCCGGGCTATCTGAATCGTGATGTGAGCGGACGCGCCAAACCCGTACAGGCCCAACCGCTGCCCGGGCTTGATCCCGCTCCGGCGCAACGCCCGATACCCGATGATCCCCGCACACAGAAGCGGCGCGGCTTCCGCATCGGAAAACCCCGAAGGGATGGGATAGGCAAAGTGCGCGGAGACCAGCGCGTATTCCGCAAACCCGCCATGGACGTGATACCCGGAGAACGTGGCGCGCGCGCACAGATTTTCACGACCCGTCGCGCAGAACTCACAGGTTCGGCACGTCTCCTGCAGCCAGGCGATGCCCACGCGGTCGCCCCGTTGAAACGTGGTCACGCCCTCTCCAAGCCGGTCCACAACGCCGACCGCCTGATGTCCGGGAATGATGGGCCTCGTGACAGGCGGCAACTCCGCCTCCACCACGTGCAAATCCGTCCGGCATATGCCGCACACGCTCACCCGCACGCGCACCTGACCGGGGCCGGGTTCCGGTACGGGCACTTCCCGAAACTGCAAGGGAGACGTGCCGATCCCGGCGGCATGGTCAAGAATCATCGCGTTCATGGAAGACGCCCGCTCCGCATCAAGCAACCATGCCGCAAGCGAGGCGGGGAATCAAGAAAGACCCGCTCCGCCATGGCCGCCGGCACAAGCCATCCATCCCGCGTCCGTCGGAAAAATCCCTCCGCGACCTTTCATCGCCCGTGACGCTTCCAATATACTACACGGCCATGACCCTTCAACAACAAGAGGCGTGGCGCGCCCGCCTCATTCACGGACAATCCAGAAACGGGAAAGACCATGACCAACACATTTTTTAAGGGACACGGGCTTGGCAATGATTATATCGCCCTTGATCCCAAACAGTTGACGTTTACGCTGACCCCCGGAACCATTCGGGCGATGTGTGACCGGCATTGGGGCGTGGGAAGCGACGGCATCCTGGCACTGGCGCCTTCCAAAAAAGCCGACTTCGGATTGCGGATTTTTAACCCGGATGGAAGCGAGGCGGAAAAATCCGGCAACGGGCTGCGCATTTTCGGATGTTTCCTCTACGCCACGAGAAAGACGCGGCGCCGGTCGTTTTCCGTCGAAACGAAGGGCGGGCTGGTTCACGTGGAATTGGACGTTGACCGGAAGGGGCGGGTGAAGGGGGCCACCGTGGACATGGGCCGGGCCTCGTTTCAGCCGCGTGACTTGCCCTGCACCATCAAGGCCAGGGAGTTGATACGGCAGCCGATTAAAGCCGTGGGGCAGTCCCTGCGCTTTACAGGGGTGAGCGTCGGCAACCCGCATTGTGTGATCTTTCAAGAGCCGGGCGGGAAATGGACGCGGGAGGATTTGCTTCGCATGGGCCCGGCGCTGGAAACCCATCCCACCTTTCCCAAACGCACCAACGTCCAACTGGCCGTGCCCACCGGCCCGCACGCCGTCTCCATGCTCATCTGGGAACGCGGCGCCGGCGAAACGCAGGCGTCCGGCTCTTCCGCCTGTGCCGTGGCCTGCGCGGGCATACGCCTGGGACTCGTCAAAAGCCCGGTCAAAGTGACGGCCCCCGGCGGAAAACTGGACGTCACGGTTGACGCCCGATACAACCTGACGATGAAAGGGCCGGTGGCGGAAGTATATCGGGGGCGGTTCAGTGGGGGGTGATGACTTAGCTACCGCATATTAAGAACGTCTGCTAATATATCTGGGAATCCTTAGCGAACTGATTTACTCAAAATACATTGAAAGTCAAAACCGAGGAGATGAAATGGCTACTACAACGTTTAATAGCATCAAAACGGCTCTTACAAAGATTCTAGAAGACATAGGGAACGGAAAAACGCAATTGCCAGACTTTCAACGAGGCTGGGTATGGGATGATGATCGTGTGCGTGATCTGCTCGCGAGTGTTGCCGCTTCATTCCCTATAGGTACAATCATGACACTGGAAGCTGGTGGGAAAGATATCAAGCTTCAACCTCGTCCCATTGAAGGCACACATTCTAGAATTACCGATGAGGACCTAGACACCTTGATACTTGATGGGCAACAGAGGATGACCTCGCTTTATCAATCACTAATGTGCAAGGAACCTGTTGCCACCAAGGATGCAAAAAACAAGAAAATCAAACGGTTCTATTATATCTCTATGGAGAAAGCTCTCAAGGACCGAGACCTTCAAGAGGCCATAGATGCAGTATCGGAGGAACGCATACGAAAAGGGTTTGGGGGGGAGGTGGCTCTGGATTTGTCAACACCAGTCAAAGAATACAAACAACACCTATTTCCCGTTAATCAATTATTAGATTATTTCGAGTGGCAATGCGGCTACCACAAATTCTGGGAATACGACCAAGAGAAGACTAAATTTTTTAATGAGTTCGTTGAGAAAGTTATCCAGTGTTTTAAGGGTTACCAAGTGCCAATCATAAAGCTGGACAAAGATACACCTAAAGAGGCGGTCTGTTTGGTATTTGAGAAAGTTAACACAGGAGGGATGTCTCTTACTGTATTTGAATTGCTTACCGCGACCTTTGCTGCTGATAATTTTAATTTACGTGAAGATTGGGATAAACGTAAAGAAAAGATGAAAAGTGATGTAAGTCGTATATTAAAAAAACCTGAAAGCGATCACTTCCTGCAAGTTATCTCCCTGTTAGTAACGCGTGACCGCCGAGAGAGGGCCACCTCTAGGGGTATCACCGCAGATCAGGCCCCCGGTATTAGTTGCAAACGTCGCGACATTCTCAACCTTACAGTAGAGGAATATCAAACATGGGCAGACAAAGCAGAGAAAGGTTTTATAGAAGCCGCGCGCTTCCTTAATTCTCAAAAAATATTTCGGGCTGAAGATGTGCCCTACAGAACGCAACTCGTACCCTTGACAACTATCCTCGTGATTTTAGGCAAAGATGGAGAGAAAGAAGGGGCTAAGCGCAAACTTGCTCGTTGGTATTGGTGTGGAGTATTGGGAGAACTGTATGGTGGCGCCATCGAAACCCGGTTTGCTTTGGATCTACCACAAGTGGTGGAGTTTGTACGGGGGAGTAATAGCATACCAAAAACTATCTCCGAGGCGCATTTTGCTTCTGAAAGACTGAAAACTCTGCGAACTAGAAACAGTGCCGCTTACAAAGGTTTGTATGCTCTGCTTATGCGCGATGGTTGTCGAGATTTTCGAACCGGAGAAACGGTGGAAGCAATGACCTTTTACAGCAAAGATATCGATATCCACCATGTTTTCCCTAGAAAATGGTGTGACGACCCTGATAACAAAATACCAGAAGAAAGCTACAACAGTATCATAAATAAAACGGCTCTCTCATCACCCACTAACAGAATTATCGGCGGGAACGCACCCTCAAAATACTTGAAGAAATTGGAAAAGGAAGATGTTAAATCTTCCGATGTAATTGATAATATCCTCGAATCCCACGGCATAGATCCTGAGGTAATGCGCGCAGATGACTATTGGAAATTTTACAGATTAAGAGCAGAGTATCTGCTCGGGAAAATCGAAAAAGCTACGGAAATGAAAATTGAACGAGATGAGCAACTCTTTAGCAGTGATGCACAAGCAGATTCCTATGAAGATGACGACGAATAAAATAGATGCATAACCACAATTTGTTTTTATGCATACATAGGGGGCGTAGCCAATGAACAACCACGAAAAATGAACTACGTCGAGTTTCTGGCGAAGGACCTGGAAGCGACCAAAGCCTTCTTCACCAAGGTCTTTGGTTGGTCTTTTGTGGATTACGGGCCTGAATATACGGCCTTCTCGAACGAAGGGATTGACGGCGGGTTCTTCAAATCCGACCTGTCCGCCTCCACGGGCAACGGCGGCGCGCTTGTTGTGTTCTACAGCAACAATCTGGAGCAAACCCGGGCAAAGATAGAGCGGGCCGGAGGCTCAATGATCAAACCCGTGTTCTCATTTCCCGGCGGGCGTCGCTTTCACTTTGGCGACCCCAACGGGCAACGAGTACGCGGTTTGGTCGGATAGAAGCGCGACAACGTGAGGCCGCGCTTTCCGCCCCGCCTTACCTGGGAAATTTCCTTGGCGGCTCGACGGCCCAGCCTTCGCCATTCAGGGCGTACAGAAATTCCACCAGGTCGTCCTTTTCCCGCTCCGTTAATTTCAAGGGTTTGACCGCGGGGTCCAGATGGGGATTCGGCGTGCCGCCCCGGTCGTAAAAGTCTATCACCTGGCGCAACGTCGCAAGGCTGCCGTCGTGCATGTAGGGGGCGGTTCGGGCGATTTCGCGGAGCGTGGGCGTTTTGAACGCGCCTCGGTCATTGGGTTCTTTCGTGACGGCGTAGCGGCCGACGTCACGCTCGTCCTGCTCCCACCCCACGCCAAGGTTGTGAAATTGCTCGTCGGTAAAATTGAACCCGAAATGACACCGCAGGCACTGCCCTTTTCCCAGGAACACGCGAAAGCCGTTTTGCGCGTTTTCCGATAAGGCGCCCGCTTCGTCCGCCTGGCTGAATCGGTCATAGGGGCTGTTGCCGGACAGCAGGGTGCGTTGAAAGCTGGCAATGGCTTTGCCGATCAGGTCAACCGTGACGGGCGTCTTCCCGAAGGCGTGTTCAAAGAGCGGACGATAGCCGGCGATGGTGTTCACTTTGGCGACCAGCGCGTCGTGATTGGGCAACCCATGCTCCACGGGGCTGGCGAACGGGCCGACGGACTGGGCTTCCAGCGTGGCGACGCGCCCGTCCCAGAATTGGGCCGCACTGAAGACGCGGTTGATGGCCGTCGGCGCGCTACGCCCGCCCTGCTGGCGATGAATACCGGTGGAGACGGGCTGTCCGTCGGTAAAGGCCAGCGCCGGGATGTGGCAGCTCGCGCAGGCGATGGTCTCGTTCGCCGACAACCGTTTGTCAAAGAACAGCCATTTCCCGAGCGCCACTTTTTCTTTGGTGAGGGGGTTGTCCTTGGGAATCACAAGGCTGTCTTCTTCCAGGCCCAGCGGCAGCGTCAGCTGCAACGCCGTTTCGGCCTGTGCCGTTCCCGGATGAACGGCCAAACAGATCAGCAGAAGCCCGGCAAGCAGATGCCGGCGCGTTGGGGAGTCTGTGAGTACGCCGAGAACGTTTTTCTCACCATTGTTGCTCGTCATGTCGTGCCTCCAGTGTTGTGGACCGTCATCGTGCATCCGCTTTGCAAGTCATCCCGAATCAAGACGTCTTTTATCGCATAATCCCGCCGCCTATCAATAACAGGCGCGTCTATTTCGCATCATGAAAAATGATGCCCAGGACGGAGCGCCGGCCGGTTTTGAGCGGACTGACTCCATGCCGCAGGGATGCCCGGAGAGCGCCTCGCTTCCCCTGAACGGGCCGTTCATACACGGGGAAGATGATCAAATCGCCCAAGTCGGGATGGAGCACGGTCACGCGGGCCTGTTGGCGCGGCCGGTTTTCGACCAGCACAAAGTCGCCGCCTTCAAACTCCTTCCACGGTGCGCTTAACATGACCATGGCCTGAAGCGGGAACATCGTCGGGCCATAGAGGTCACGATGCAAACAATTAAAATCTCCGGCGCCGTACCGAAGCAACAAGGGGGTCGGGTGTGTTTGTCCCTGCCGGTGACAGGTTGTTCGAAAGGCTCCCAGAGTCGGGGGATACCGCTGGGGGCGGTTCAGCCTTTCCATCATGTGGTTGGCAATGGGAGCCAGACGCGCATACAGGCGGGTCCGCAAATGGGACACCAGGGCCGGCAAGGGATAGGCGAAATACGAATACTCTCCTTGTCCAAACTGATAACGCGCCATGACGATTCTGGATCGAAAATACCGGTCTTGATCGTACAGCTTCCGGAGGGAGCGACAGGCGGAGGCTTGGACAACGTTCGGCACATGGGCGTACCCGTTCGTCAGGAGCAAGTCTTCAATGGAAGCCCAGTCCAGCGCGTGAAGATTCGGAAGACGAGTCATGGGCGCGGGTCTCTCAATGCCGGCGTGGCGCGAACGAAGGCCCTCGCCTCGCGCGCGCGGGACGATCATTTGAAGCTTTCCTGTTCACGCCTGTCAACGCGCGTAGACATTCACTCATTCGATGACAAGACGGAAAGGATGCCGCCGCCGTTCAAGCCAGGGGCAGCCTGTGGCCGGACCAGGCTGATCGCGCGGAACGGACAGACGGATCACGTTGCCTCCTGCTGTCATTCCGCACGTCTTGTATGCGGAATCCATCCAGGGGACTGCAAGACGAAGATGGATTCCCGCTTAAAAATTGCGGGAATGACGGAGGGGGGAGGGATTTCCGATTGAAGATGGCGGGAATGACGGAGAGGGAAATGGCGGGAATGACTGAAGTGAATTCGTGAACCTATACAAACGCGCGGGCCGTGGGCGTTGAGAATCATTTAGACAAGGCCCCTCCAAAAACGTTATTGTACGGTACGTCACGGCCAACGTTCGTGAACGCGGCGGAGAAGGGACGGTCTTACCGAAGAGGCACACTATGACGGGATTCTGGGCAACAGTGGCGGAGGTCTGGCAAACGGGCGTTCTGGGCATCAGCCTCGGTGATGTCGTGACGGCCCTGCTCGTGCTGTTCGCCTTTCTGGGACTGCGCCGCATCTTTTTCCGGTTTGTCCTGTCCTCGATTCGAGCCGTCACCAAAAAAACCAAAACGGAGCTTGACGATCTGCTGCTCGCCGCCATGGAAAAACCCTTGGGGCTCGCGTTCGTGGTCGTTGGGTTATACGTGGCCGGTCAGTCCCTGCCTCTGGGCGAGTCCGGCGCCGAGATTTTGGACAAATTCATTCGTTCCCTGATCGCGCTGACGTTGTTCTGGGCCATGTTCCGAGCCATTGACCCTTTTTCGTCTTTCATGGATCGCGGAATTTCCATGCTGGCAAGTTCAAGTATGCGCGATACCATGAAGGGTTTCTTTGTGAAGCTCGCCAAGTTCATCGTGGTCTGCCTTGGGATCGCGGCCGTCTTTCAGGAGTGGGGCTTTAACGTGGCGGCCGTCCTGGGGGGGTTGGGACTCGTCGGCATGGCCGTGGCCTTTGGTGCGCAGGATTTCATTGCGAATTTGTTCGCCGGGCTGACTATTTTTCTGGATCGCATCTTTGAAAAAGGCAATTGGATTCGGACGCCGGAGGTGGAAGGGATGGTGGAGGACATCGGATTTCGCGCCACCAAAATTCGCCGGTTCGACAAAGCCCTGGTGACCATTCCCAACTCCAAGCTGGCCGGGGGCGCGCTCGTGAATTTTTCCCGGAGGACCCATCGAAGAATTTACTGGACCATCGGCGTGGAATATCGCACGACCCATGACCAACTGCGCGCGATCATTCGCGATATCATGGAGTACGTGACCACCAGTCCGGACTTTGAAACGGATCCGTCGCGTACCGAATGTTTTGTCTTCGTGGACGCGTTCGGCGCCTCCAGCATTGATATTATGCTCTATTGTTTTACGAAGACCACGGAGTGGAAGGAATGGCTGGCGTGCAAGGAACGCCTCGCGTACAAGGTCAAAGACATCGTCGAGGGCCACGGCACGGCGTTTGCGTTTCCCTCGACGTCCCTGTACGTCGAATCGCTTCCTTCCGGTCAACCCGAGACGTTTCCTCTGCCGGGACAAGTCCCTCCGCGGCCCGCTCCTTCTTAGTGAGGGTTGAGCGCCAGGCGACATGAGACAACACAAAAGCCGACCGATGATCGGGCGGGTGAATGAAAAAGGGATGGCAAGGCATGGACCGGGGGCTTATAATTGATTCATCAAGACAGACGTCCGTCGGAGACGGATCGCGTTTCCGGGGATTCTCACAAACCATACGAACTCAAGACCGTCAGGGGCACGGGTTTCCGCCGAACATGTCGTCGGTTCTTGAGTATGAAAGGAGGGTTCGCCATGTTTATGCAAGCGTACACGAACCAAACCTATGCGTTACTGCGCATCGTTACGGGACTGCTCTTTGTCTGGCACGGCACGCAAAAACTGTTTGCGTTCCCCGTGCCCCATCCGATGGCGGATAACATTCCGGCGTTCGTGGTGTATATCGCCGGGCCCATTGAATTGATTGGCGGCCTGCTGGTGATGGCGGGATTGTTCACGAGATGGTCCGCGTTCTTCTGCGGCGGGCTGATGGCTGCGGCCTATTGGATGACGCACGGGATGCAGGCGCTTTTTCCGATCATGAACGGGGGAGAATTGGCCGCGCTGTATTGCTTTGCCTTCCTGTTCATCGCCGCCCAGGGGTCCGGAATATGGAGCGTGGATGCGGCGCGAGGTTGCCGCGGCACGTGAATGAACGGGCATGAGACGACGGGCCGGCCCGCTCTGTCGGCACAGGATGATGGTCCGGTGGCTGGCGGCCAGCCTCTGTGCGTTCATGGCGGGCGGGTGCGCTCTGGGGCCGGAGTATCACCGCCCGTTGGTGGAGGCCTCCGACGGCTTTCGGATGCAACGGGGTTCCACGCCCGGAGAGGCCTCCTTAGCCGACCTGGGATGGTGGGAACTCTTTCAGGATAAGCATCTTCAAGTCCTCATCCGGCGGGCCTTGCGGGATAACAAGGACCTGAAAATCGCGGTCTCCCGCGTTCGAGAAGCCCGCGCGCACCTTCACGCGACCGGAGCCGTTCAATTGCCCCGGATTGAAGGCGACGCCGGGTTTCAACGGAATCAGACGTCGCTCGCCAGGGCGCAGCAGTTCGGCGTACCCGGCATTGCCGACCGGGAAGGTCCCACCACCAGTCAATTCACAGCCTCGGCGGGACTCTCCTTTGAAATTGACTTGTGGGGAAAACTTCACCGAGCCACGGAAGCGGCCCAGGCTGAGTTGCTTGCGCGAGAATGGGCGCGCCGGACGGTTGTCCTGACGCTGATCAGCGATATTACCCGGGCGTATTTCGACCTTCAAGAATTGGACGTGGAGCGCGAGATTGCCAGGCTCGCACTCAAAACCCGGCGGGAGTCGCTCAATCTTATTCGGTTGCGAAAACTCATGGGACAGAGTTCGACGCTGGATATTCGTCGCGCGGAGCAGGAAGTGGCCCGCGCCCAGGCCGTGATTCCCGGCCTTGAACGCCAAATAGGGCAAAAAGAAAACCTGCTCAGCATCATCATCGGACGGAATCCGGCGACCATTGTTCGCGGGGCTTCTTTGCGGGATCATCCTCTGGCGCCAGACGTGCCGGCCGGGTTGCCGTCGGCCCTGCTGGAACGGCGTCCGGATATTTTGGAAGCCGAGCAACGGCTGGTGGCGGCCAATGCCAAAATCGGCGTGGCCAAAGCGGCCTTGTTCCCCGCCATCAGTTTAACCGGTGATTTTGGCGCGCAAAGTCTGGCCTTTTCCGATCTCTTTGCAGGCCCGGCACGGGTCTGGTCGCTCGGGCCCGCGATCACCGTGCCCATTTTTAACGCGGGGCGCAATCGAGCCAATTTGGAAGTGAGCAGGGCCCAGCAGGAACAGGCGCTCCTTGCCTACGAACAAACCATTCAACAAGCCTTTCGAGAGGTGGAAGACGTCCTCATTGCCCATCAAAAAATTCGAGAAACCCGAACGGCCAGGAAATACCTGGCCGACATCTCGCGGGAAGCCTTGCAGTTGGCGCACATTGAATACCTGAACGGGCAGGCTTCCTATTTGGACGTCCTAGTGGCACAGCGCGAAGTGTTGAACGCGGACATGGCTCTGGCTCAAACACAACGCGATCAGCGAGTCGCCGTCGTGCAATTGTACAAAGCCCTCGGAGGCGGATGGCGGCCTCCGAATCCCATGGCTCAAGAGCGCGCCGTGCGGGAGACGCCGGGGTGACCGCGTCGCTTGCGTCAGCGTATAAAAAATCCAAAACGCTTCGGGTTGGCCTTCCCATTCTCATCATCGGGTTGGCCGTCCTGGGGGCGCAACTGTTAATCGCCGGTCGTCCGACCGTGACCAAAACCCCAGGCGGCGTGAAACCGACTTTTGTCGAAGTCCTCACCGCTCGCCTGCGGGATGAACGGGCCATCATCACCGCGTATGGAACCGTGCAGGCCCATCGGCGATTGACTGTTCATCCGGAAGTCGGCGGACGGGTGGTGCGGCTGAATCCCAACGTCGTGACTGGCGGGATACTCAAAGCAGGGGAGGCGTTGCTGCGGATTGATCCGCGTGATTATCAATTTGCGGTGGATGGGCAGCGCGCCTCGCTGGCCAAGGCGGAATTTGATGTGAAGGTGGAGCTGGGCAATCAGGCCGTCGCGAAGCGTGAATGGGCCCTGTTGAAACCGTCTGCCGGCGAAATCAATGCGTTGAGTCAACAACTGGCCCTTCGTCGTCCGCACCTCAAAGAAAAACTTATCGGGTTCGCCGCCGCGAGGAGTCGGCTGCGCAAGGCGCAATTGGACTTGCGGCGCACGATTGTCCGAACGCCCTTTAACGCGCTGGTGCTGAATGAGTCCGTCGAGACCGGCCAACTCGTCAACGCGCAAAGTTCCGTGGCGACGCTGGTCGGCACGGATGAGTTTCGGGCACAGGTGAGCGTGCCCATTCACCGGCTGGATTGGATCGTCTTTCCCGGCCCCGGCGGGCGACCGGGATCGCGGGTGCGGGTGATGCGCGACCTTGGCAACGGCGAGCCGGTGGTACGGCAGGGAACGGTGGTCGAATTGCTGGGCGACGTCACGCAGAATGGCCGGATGGCGCAGATCCTGGTTGCCATGCGCGACCCGTTGGAACTGGAACAATCCGACCATGCCCGGCGGCCGTTATTATTGGGCGAATATGTCCGCGTCGCCATCGAGGGGCCCATGTTACACGGCGTGACGGCCTTGCCCCGTCATGCGATTCGTGAAGGCTCCCGCGTCTGGGTAAAAAATTCCGAGGGCAAATTAGAAGTTCGTCCGGTTGAAATTGTCCTCTCTCGAAAGGAGACGGTCCTGGTCGGCCAGGGACTCCGTGACGGGGAAGCGGTCATCACCAGCCAAATCCCCGCGGCGATCCCCGGACTTCTGATGCAAACCGCCGACGACCCGCCCCCGTCCGCGGCGCCCTCTCCTTGAACCGGTCGAGCCCGCGAACGCTTCAGACCCGCGAACCGACGAAGCCTGTCCATGGCATCCAACGAGCAACCCCACGGAACGTCCGGGCCCATTGCCTGGATGGCCGGCCACACGGTGGCGGCCAACCTCGTCATGCTGATTTTTATTCTGGGCGGGTTGCTCGTCAGCACCCGCCTCAAGCAGGAAGTCTTTCCGCAATTTTCGGTTGATACGGTTCGGGTCTCCGTTGCCTATCCCGGCGCCAGTCCGCAAGAGGTCGAACAAGGAATCGTACTCGCCATTGAAGACGCGGTGCGGGGCCTGGACGGCGTCAAAGAAGTCAACTCCACCGTCAATGAGGGCAAGGCCTCGGTGTCCATTGAACTGGTCACCGGAGTCAATGCCAACAATCTCCTGCAAGACGTCACGAACGAGATTGAACGTATTCAGTCGTTTCCGGAATTGGCGGAAGAACCCCTCATCAGTTTGGCCGACGTTCGGAATCAGGTCTTGACCGTGATGGTGCACGGCGATCTGGAAGAGCAGATCCTTCGTGACGTGGCCGAACGCACTCGTGATGAATTGCTGCAGCGACCGGGGATCACACTCGTGGAATTGGGCGGCGCACGGCCGCGAGAAATTTCCATTGAGGTGCCGCAACGCTCCCTTCGGGCCTATGGCCTGACCTTCAACCGGATTGCCGGCGAGATCGGAGAAGCGGCCATCGAACTGCCCGGGGGAGGGGTCAAGACCACCGGTGGGGAAGTGTTATTGCGGACGCAGGAACGCCGTGACTTTGGCCGGGAATACGCGGAAATTCCCGTGGCCTCGACGCCGGACGGCGCCATTGTCACGGTGGCCGATATCGCGACGATTCAAGACGGGTTTGAAGACACAGACGAAGAAGCCTTCTACAACGGCCAACGGGCGATTCAGGTCAAGGTGTTTCGAGTCGGCCGGGAAACGCCGCAATCCGTCTCCGAGATCGTCCATGCCTATCTGGACGACTTGCGGTCGGAACTGCCGGATGGCATTGGCTTGGCCGTTTGGAACGACCTGTCCGAAATTTACCGCGACCGGATGCAACTGTTATTGAAAAACGCGTGTCTCGGCTTGATCCTCGTGCTGTTGTTGCTCGGATTATTTTTGGACATCAAGCTCGCGTTTTGGGTTACGGTCGGCCTGCCGACTTCGATCATCGGGGCGTTCCTGTTCATCCCCATGACCGGAGCCTCCATCAATATGATTTCCCTGTTTGCGTTCATCATTACCCTAGGCATCATCGTGGACGACGCCGTGGTGGCGGGTGAAATCATTTATCAAAAACGGGAACAGGGATTGCCGTTTCTCGAAGCGGCCATTGCGGGGGCTCGGGAAATTGCCGCTCCCATCACCTTTGCCGTGCTGACCAATATCGCGGCGTTCATGCCGTTGTTTTTCGTGCCCGGCGACACGGGTAATTTTATGCGGCAGATTCCCTCGGTGGTCGTGGCGGTGTTTGTGGTGTCGCTGATTGAATCCCTGTTTGTGTTGCCGGCTCATTTGGCGGTCGCGCGGCGCAACACCGCGTTCTGGGAAAGGCTGGATCGTCCGCGACGCTGGTTGAGCGAAACCCTGCAAACCGTGATACGCGAACGCTATCAACCCTTTCTCCACACGGTGATCGCCAATCGCTATCTGACGGTGGCGCTGGGACTGGCCGTCTTGATCCTGGCGGCCGGCATGGTGGCCGGCGGTCATCTTCCTTTTCGTTTTCTTCCGGACATTGACTCTGAAATTGTCACGGCGCAAGCCACCCTCCCCTACGGGGTTCCCGTGGAATATTCCAGGACCGTGTTGGACCGCCTTCAGAAGGCGGCGCACGTCACGGTCGAGCAACACGGGGGCGCGTCCGTGTTGCGGGGCATCTATGCCCAGATTGGTTCGTCATTGCCGCGCACGGGTCCCGGCGCGACCGACCAGGAGGCGCCGGGGAGCCACCTCGTTGGGATGATGGTCTTTTTGGTGCCCGCGGATAAGCGCGATTTCAGCGGCGCGGATTTTTCCGGTGACTGGCGAGCGGCCATCGGGACAATCCCGGGGCTGGAGTCTCTCACCTTTAAAGCCAACATCGGCCCGACGGGCGGCGAGCCGATTGACATTCAGCTCACGCATCGGTCCAGACCCATTCTTGAAGCCGCCGCCAGGGAACTGGCCGAGGCGTTGTCACGGTATCAGGGTGTGACGGACATTGACGCCGGCGTGGCGTTGGGAAAACCGCAATTGAATTTTCGAATCAAGCCGGAAGCTCGCAGCCTGGGGCTCAACGCGACGGACCTGGCCCAACAGGTGCGCGCCGCGTTTCACGGCGTCGAAGCCCTGCGTCAACAACGAGGGCGCGACGAGGTGAAAGTGATGGTGAGGCTGCCGGAAGCGGAACGCCGTTCCTCGTTCACGGTCGAACACTTGATCCTGTTAACCGAGCAGGGCGGAGAAATCCCTCTGGCCGAGGCCGCGGAGATTGAGCGGGGCCATGCCTATATGGAAATCAAACGCCGCGACGGGCGGCGAGTCGTGGCGGTCACGGCCGATGTCAATGAACAACTCGCCAATGCCAACACCATCATTGGAGCCATAACCGGCAATGAATTGGAAGCGTTAACGAAAAAATATCCGGGACTCCATTATTCGCTGGAAGGCCAGCAAGCCTCACAACAAGAATCGCTTTCGGCGATGGCCGTCGGGTTTGCCCTGGCCCTGCTGCTGATCTATGGGTTGTTGGCCATTCCCTTCAGAAGTTACGTGCAGCCGCTTATTGTCATGCTCACGATTCCATTTGCCATTATCGGCGCGGTGGCCGGGCATCTGCTTCTGGGTTATGGGCTCAGCCTCATCAGTCTGTTCGGGATCGTGGCCCTGGCCGGCGTGGTGGTGAATGATTCGCTCGTGTTGATCGTGGCGACGAATCACATCCACGAGTCGAAACGCGTTTCCCTCCATGAAGCGGTGGTACAAGGCGCGATGAAACGATTCCGGCCTATTGTCCTGACGTCGTTGACCACGTTCTTCGGTTTAGCTCCCATGATTTTTGAGACGGCGCTTCAGGCCCGGTTTATCATCCCGATGGCCATCTCGTTGGGATTCGGTATTTTATTTGCGACGGTGATTGTGTTAACGATTGTGCCGTCCGTCTATCTCATTGTGGAAGACCTGTCACGCGGCGGCCGGCCGGTGCGGGCCGACGCGATGGAGCCACCCGAACGGACGGAGGCGGGGCAACCGTAACGGAACACGCTTTCGTTCCTGACGTTCCGGCCCCATGGCCGGTCGTGATCTTCTGCCATGCCGATCCTCTCCCGCACGACTCGCCGAACCATCCTGGCCTATGAAACGCAGGCAGACGTGTACGTCCGGGAATGGACCAGGCGACCGTATCGCGTGCCGCCGCATCTTGAAGCGTGGCGACAACGGCTGCCGGCACGGGGCTTGGTGTTGGATCTTGGCTGCGGACTCGGACAGGACAGCCGGTATCTCAAACGAAAACACTGTCAAGTCATCGGCATTGACGTGACGCCGGCCTTTCTGCGTCTCGCCCGATCCCGCAGTCCCCGTTTGCCCTTGATCCTGGCCGACATGTTGCGCCTTCCTTTTTCCACGCCATCGTTTGACGGGGTATGGGCCGCCGCGTCGCTGATTCACGTCCCGAAAACGCTTCTCTCCCACGGCTTGAGACAGTTGCGCGACGTCACCAAACCGGGCGGGACCCTGGGGGCGACGCTGGTTCACGGGAAAGGGTCCGGGTTTCTCGCCAATCAATGGATGCGCGGCCGGTTTCTTTCCAGATGGCACAAGCAGGAATTGAAACGAGTGGTCGAAAAGGCGGGGTGGGAGGTGGTTGCCTTGCAAATCGTGGCCAATCAGGAACGAAAAGGTCGGTGGCTCAATCTGTTGGCCAGACGTCCGCCGGAATGCCTTTGTGCCGAACCTCAAAAGCGACCCGCCGGTTGACGGCATGGTTGTTCATCGCCACGCCTTCGCGGCTCGGCACAATCACGGGGCGATTGTCGCGCCACCCCAAAGATGCGAAAACGTCTTGCAGTGAATCAGCAGCGAGCGGTATTCCGTCAGATCAAGACTGGCCGGAATTTCGTATTCCTGTGCGCCGAGGGGCGACTTGAGCGGGGCAATTTCCACCGAATTTGGCGCGACGGTGTTGTCGCTCAACGCGCCGAGCGGTCGTGGCGACAAATACACATTCAAGTTCGGGCCGCTTCTGGTTTTGAAGTTTTCATCAAAAACGATGTAATGGTTGCCGCCCCGCTTGACGATTTCCCAGCCGCCATGGATGTCGTAACTCTTGTTGACCCACTCGCCGCTTGCCAGCGTTTGCGCCGCGGCATGGAGGGGCGGGGCAATCAATAGCACGGTGCCAATCAAGCCGGCGAGCAATGGTCGTTTGATGCTGTTCATCATCATGAGTCCTGATTTTCAGAAATTTTGTCGTGCGTCCCGATGAGTACTGTCTCGTAGCGCATTCCAAGGTTGGAGCGGCTCCCGCACCGTGGTGGTGCTGTCGTCAAACAATACCTGAATCGCGGGGTCGTGCCAAGGCTGCGCGCGACCGGGAATGGGGCCCAGCCAGCCTTTGGCTGCGCCTCGGTTATAGAGAAATCCCCCGCGGGCCGCTCGTTGAAATTTTCGGCGAAACGCCTCTTCGCCCTCGCCGTCATGCCCGGCCAGGTACCGATGCAGGGTGTCCGGTTCGGTCCAGCCGGGAGCGGAAAAAATATAGAGGACGACTTTCTGATACAACGCGTCGGGATCTCCCGACGTGGTCGGGCGCACTTTCATGGACCGGAAATCACGGGTGGCCGCGCCGATGTCCCGGAAACGACGAATCAGTGTTGCGATGTCCGGATCGCTGGTCCACGACGGAACATGCACGGCCACCACGGAGCCTTCCTGCCCTCCAATACTAAACGGGGGAATGGTGCGGTCGGGGCTGGAGAGGAACATGCCGCCCGCGATCAACGCGAACCCGCCGATGAACACGGTCAGCCCTATTTTGACGACGGGATCGAATGGTTGTCTGGCCGGTTTGCGGGGCGAACTCACTTTCGACAATCAGCCGTGCTGGCAACTCTGTTGATTCCTGGTTTGCTCTTCCCTCGATGAGGCGAGAGAAAAAGGGAGAGCCGCCTCTCCCGACATCAGGCATTCAGCTCTGAAGGACCGCTCGCGGCGGCGGCATGGGCGGTTCCACCTGTTCCATTGGTTTCGTCGGCACCGTCGTGGTCCGTATCGGTCTCATCATCGCTTTCGGCAAGCTTCGCCACGCCTGTGACCCGGTCGGTGTCTTCCATATCAATGAGCCGCACCCCCTGCGAATTGCGGCCGATGTCCCGGAGGGCATCCATTTTGGTGCGGAGGATTTTCCCTTCGGCCGTCATAATCATGATGTGATCGGATTCCTTCACCTGATGGAATGAAACGGCCAAGCCGTTTTTCTCGGTGGCTTTGACGCTGATGACGCCTCGGCCCCCCCGGCCTTTCGCGCGATACTCGGTCGCCAGGGTTCGTTTGCCAAACCCCCGTTCGGTCACGGTCAGGATCGAGGCTTCCGCGTCCTCCTGTTTGATGACGGCCATCCCAATCACATGATTGGTTCCCTTCAAGCGCATACCCCTGACCCCTCGTGCCGTGCGGCCCACGGCCCGAACGTCCTGTTCCCGAAACCGAACGACCAGCCCTTCTCTGGTCCCCAGGATGATGTCGCTTCGGCCGTCCGTGATTTCCACGCCAATGAGTTTATTGCCTTCATCCAGCGTCAGGGCAATAATCCCGCCCTGTCTGGGATTGCCATACGCCGAGAGTTTCGTTTTCTTGATGTAGCCCATGCGGGTGGCCATGACGACGTATAACTCTTCGGAAAATTCCCGAACGGGCAGCGCGGTGGTCACCCGCTCATCCGGCCCCAGCGTCAACAGGTTGACCATGGCTTTGCCTTTGCTGGTTCGGCTGGCTTCCGGGATTTCATGGACTTTGAGCCAATACACTTTTCCGGCATCGGTAAAAAACAGAATGAAGTCGTGCGTCGAGGCCGTGAACAGTTTTTCGACAAAGTCTTCGTTCTTCACTCCCATGCCAATCTTGCCTTTCCCGCCGCGGCGCTGCGCGCGGTATTCGGAGACCGGATGGCGTTTAATGTACCCTTCATGGGAAATGCTGACCGCCATTTCTTCATCCGCAATCAAGTCTTCAATATTGAGCTCCGCTTCTTGCGGCACGATCCGGGTCCGCCGGGCGTCCTGATAGGCGTCCTGGATGGCGATCAGCTCGTCCCTGATGATTTGTTTGACTAACTCTTCGGACCCAAGGACGGCCTGAAGCGAGGCGATGGTGGCTTTGAGCGCTTCATACTCTTGAGAAAGTTTGTGTTGTTCAAGCTGGGTCAACCGTTGGAGCCGCATGTCCAGGATGGCCTGCGCCTGAATCTCCGACAACGGAAACTGTTGCGTGAGCCCGGTTTTGGCGTCGTCGGGCGACGCCGCCTGACGAATCAACGCAATCACGGCATCCAAATGCTCCAGCGCGACCCGGAGGCCTTCTAAAATATGAGCGCGTTCTTCGGCTTTCCGTAACTCATGGGCGGCTCGACGAACGACCACGTCCCGCCGATGTTCGAGAAAGGCCGACAAGATTTGTTTGAGATTCAAAATCTCCGGCCGGTTGTTCACGAGCGCGAGCATGATGACCCCAAACGTATTTTGGAGTTGGGTGTGCTTGTACAACTGATTCAGGATGACGGGCGGAATCTCGCCTTTTTTGAGCTCGACCACGACGCGGATGCCGTCGCGGTCCGATTCATCCCGAATGTCGGAAATTCCCTCAATGCGTTTCTCGTGCACCAGGTCGGCAATTTTCTCAAGCAACTTGGACTTGTTCACCTGGTAAGGAATTTCAGTCACAATGATGCTGTCCCGGTCCCGCTTTTCATCCGTTTCGATGTGGGTTTTGGCGCGGAGCGTCAAGAGTCCTCGCCCGGTTTCATAGGCGTCTTTGATCCCTTGCATTCCGTAAATAAATCCGGCCGTCGGAAAATCGGGGCCTGGCAGACTGTCCATCAACTGCGCGATGGACACATCCGGGTCGTCAATGACCCGCAGTAACGCCGTGACGACTTCGCCGAGATTATGCGTGGGAATGTTGGTGGCGTAGCCAACGGCGATCCCGCCGGCGCCGTTGATCAGGAGGTTGGGAACTTTGGCCGGCAACACCAGCGGCTCGACGTCCGATTCATCGTACGTGGGACCGAAATCAACGGTTTCATGGTCAATATCCGCCAGCATTTCGCCGGCTAATTTCGTCAGCCGGGCTTCGGTATAGCGCATGGCCGCCGGCGGATCGCCGTCAACCGACCCGTAATTCCCCTGGCCGTCCACCAGGGTATAGCGCAGGTTGAAGTCTTGCGCCATGCGCACAAGCGTATCGTAAATGGCCGAATCGCCGTGCGGGTGATAGTTGCCCATGATTTCACCCACGATCTTCGCCGACTTGCGGTAGGCCCGGTTGTGCGCCAGGCCCATCTGGTTCATGCCATACAAAATGCGCCGATGCACGGGTTTCAACCCATCACGCACGTCCGGCAAGGCGCGACCCACGATCACGCTCATGGCGTAATCCAGGTACGACAACCGCATCTCATCTTCGATCGCGACCTGGGTGAAGCGGGCTTCCGTGGACATCGTGGGGGAGCTTGTGTGCGGAGGGGTGGATTGGGGTTGTACGGTTGGCTACACGTCCAAATTACGGACTTCCAGCGCGTGTTGCTGAATAAAATTCCGGCGCGGTTCCACTTCATCGCCCATGAGAATGGTGCAAATCTCATCCACGCCGGTCATGTCTTCCAGTTTTACTTGAAGGAGGGATCGCGTTTCCGGGTTCATGGTGGTTTCCCAAAGTTGCAAGGGATTCATTTCACCCAGCCCTTTGTACCGCTGAAGATTTAATCCTTTTTTCCCCACGGTGAGGATCCCGTGCACGAGTTCGTCCGTGGAGGCAAAGGCGGTTTCGGTGTCCTGCGCTTTCATGCGGTACAGGGGACGGCCCAGGCCAATGGCATGGGGCGACAGCTTTTGTAATTCGCGAAAATCCGCGGATCCCACTAATTCATGGTTCACTTCGAGCGTCCTCATCACGCCGTTGGTCGGCACCCGACACACGATTTTATTGGATTGATGTTCTTCATCTTCCGCCACGTCCGCGTGAATCGGCGAATCAGGATGGACCATGGTCAACCGGGCCTTCACGCGCGCAAGAAGATCCCGGACCGCGTCCCGGTTCTTTAAGAGTTCGCGCCCCAGGGTGGGCTCGTCCACAAACATCCGCAACAACCAGGAGTCCCGTTTTCGCTGACTCAATTTTCCGAGGAGCCCTTCGAATTCAATCATTTTCTTCAAGATGGGGTGGAGCGCCTGTCCGCCAATAAACGCGTGCTCCCGTTCTACATAGACGGCGACTTCTTGCCCCGCCAACTCGGCGAGATAGCCGTTCAGGGCATGCTCATCTTTGAGAAAACGTTCGGATTTGCCTTTTTTCACCTTAAAGAGCGGGGGCTGCGCAATGTACACGTAGCCTTGCTCAATCAGTTCATGCATTTGACGAAACAAAAACGTGAGGAGAAGCGTTCGAATATGGCTGCCATCCACGTCGGCATCCGTCATCAAAATGATTCTGTGGTACCGTGCGCGCGCAACGTCAAACGCTTCTTTGTCATCCTTGCCTTTTTCCGAGTCCTCCCGCTTGCGACCGATCCCCGTTCCCAGGGCCAGAATCAGCGTTCGAATTTCTTCGCTGGCAAGCATTTTGTCGAACCGCGCTTTTTCGACGTTGAGGATTTTTCCTTTGAGCGGAAGAATGGCTTGGAATTTTCGATCCCGCCCCTGCTTGGCCGACCCGCCGGCGGAATCTCCTTCGACAATAAACAACTCGCTTAGGGCCGGATCTTTTTCCGAACAATCGGCGAGTTTACCGGGGAGCGATCCGCCATCCAGGGCGTTCTTGCGACGGATGAGATCCTTGGCTTTCCGAGCCGCTTCCCTCGCCCGTGCCGCGTCGGCGGCTTTGCCGATAATGCGTTTGGCCACGGCCGGGTTTTCCTCAAAGTACGTCCCGAGCTCTTCATTCACGGCGACTTCGACAAGGCCCTTGACGTCACTGTTGCCTAATTTGGCTTTGGTCTGTCCTTCAAATTGCGGAGACCGAACTTTGACGCTTACCACCGCGGTGAGGCCTTCCCGCACGTCGTCGCCCGTGAGCGAGTCCGTGTCCTTTTTCAAGAGGTCATTCGAACTCGCATAGGAATTAATCGTTCTGGTCAGAGCGGCCTTGAACCCAACCAAATGCGTTCCCCCTTCCCGCGTATTGATGTTGTTGGCAAAGGAGAAAAGGTTTTCGGCGTAGCTGTCGTTGTACTGGAGCGCGACTTCTAACATAGTGTCCGGTTTTTCGACGGAGATAAAAATCGGTTTGTGGAGCGGGATTTTGGCTTCATTCAAATGTTCGACGAACGACACGATCCCGCCCTTGTAGCAAAACACCTGTTCTTTTTGTTTTTGTTTGTCGGTGAGCGCGATCGAAAGCCCTTTATTCAGGAAGGCCAATTCCCGAAGGCGTTGGGCGAGGATGTCAAAACTGTAGGCGACCGTCTCGAAAATGTCCGTGTCGGGTTTAAACGTCACTTTCGTCCCGCGCTTTTTTGTCACGCCGGTCACCCGAAGAGGGGCGGCCGGGGTGCCCCGGTGATAGACCTGCTCAAAGACCTGGCCGTCTTGCCAGATTTCCAGCTCCAACCATTCCGACAACGCATTGACGACGGAGATGCCGACGCCATGAAGCCCGCCGGACACGGTGTAGGCGCCCTGTTCAAACTTTCCACCCGCGTGGAGGACGGTCAACGCGACTTCGGCCGCTGATTTGTTCTGGATGGGATGGATGCCCGTGGGAATACCGCGGCCATTGTCCGTCACCGTGATGCTCCCGTCTATTTCCAAAGAAACCTCGATGGTCTCCCCATAGCCGGCCATGTGCTCGTCAACGCTATTATCCACGACCTCATACACGAGATGGTGGAGTCCCTCCACCCCCGTGCTGCCGATGTACATGGCCGGTCGTTTTCGAACGGCCTCCAGGCCTTCGAGTACACGGATTTGCTCCGCGCCATACTCGGCCTGCTTTTCCGGAGAGAGACTGGCCGGCATGGAACGCGGCGAATCGTTGTCCTCGGGGGCCATGCGGTGCTCTGTCTGCATTACACCTTGACCGGCATCACGACGGTTTGAAACATGGGGGTGTCGGGCACGCGAATCAAGCAGGGACTCAGGGACGTCTCCATATCGAGAACCAGCTTGTCGCCGTCAATGACGCCCAGCACGTCAAGCAGATAGCGCGCGTTAAACCCGGCGGAAAATGACTCGCCGCGAAAGCTGGCGGGGATCTCTTCCTCCGCCTCTCCCAATTCCGGATGGCTGGAGAACAGCGTGATGGATTTCTCTGAAAACGTCAGCTTGACCGAGGAGGTTCTATCCTGAGACAGAACCGAGACCCGCCGAAGGGCGCCTTCGATGTCGTCTCGATTCACCGTGATTTTGTTTTTGCTGTCCTTAGGAATGACCTGTTGATAGTTGGGATAATTGCCTTCCATCAACCGGGAGGTCAGCACCAGTCCGCTTTTTCTAAAGATCAGCATGTTTTTCGTCAAGCCAATCATCGGCTCGTCCCCGCCTTCTTCCAATAATCGGCGAATTTCAAACGCCGCCTTTTTGGGGACGATCGCCTTGACCTCTTGCCCGGCCAGCTTCTCTTTCCCGATTTCCAGCTTCTGATCCGCCACCGCCAATCTATGGCCGTCGGTCCCGACGAATCGAATCGTCGCGACGTCGTCCGCATGCATGATCGTAATGAGCAATCCATTGAGCACATAGCGGGTATCGTTGTCCCCCACGGCAAACAACGTCCTTCGAATGAGCTGGAGCAACCCGGCGCCCTCTAATGGAATGAGGCCTTCCCGCTCAATGGCCGGCAGCGGCGGGAAATCTTTGCCGGGGAGGCCGACCACTTTGAATTGACTGCGGCCCGCCTTAATGGTGACCAGGCTGTTGTCCGTCACCGTTATCGCAATCTCCTGATCCTTGATCTCCTTGAGTATTTCATAGAGTTTCCGGGCGGAGAACGTAATCAATCCGGGTTCCGCGACGTTCGCCTTATAAAGCCCCCGCATGCCGAGTTCCAAGTCCGTGGCCGAAATATCCAGCCCGTCGGACTTGGCCTCCAATAAGACATTGGCCAGACTCGGCATGGTATTCCGCTTTTCCACGATACCCTGAACACGCTGGAGGGCCGTCAGCAGTTCATCTCGTGTCACCGTCACGCGCATGAGAGGGCTCCCTTCTGTCAGGCTTTGCCTATTTCGTCTTTCAGGCTGTCGAGCGTGGTCTGTAAGGAATGGTCGTTGTTAATGGCTTTTTCAATTTGCCGACAAGCATGCATGATGGTTGTGTGATCTTTCCCCCCAAACTCGCGTCCAATTTCCGGGAAGGAGGCGGCGGTGAGCTCCCGAGCCAGATACATGGCAATCTGTCGGGGAGGAACCAGCGTTTTGGTCCGCCGCTTTGATTTCAGCTCGGCCACTTTCACTTGAAACCGGCGGGCAACAACTTCCTGAATGTCTGCCAGCGTAATGACCTTTTTTTCGGTCCCGAGCAAGTCACGAAGAATGGTTTTGGCCATCTCGGCGGTGATCGCCACGCCGATCAGCGTCGAGTAGGCCTCAAGACGGATTAACGCGCCTTCCAATTCACGAATGTTTCTTGTCAAACCCTTGGCAAGCAGTTGAATCACGTCGTCTCCAATGGCGATGCCTTGCTCTTCTGATTTTTTTCTCAGGATGGCGATGCGTGTTTCGAAGTCGGGCGGCTGAAGATCGGCGAGGACCGCCTTCTCAAACCGAGTCCGCAACCGTTCCGTCATATCAGGCATTTGTTTGGGGAGCCGGTCGCTGGACAGGACAATTTGCTTGCTGGCCTCATACAAGGTGTCAAAGGTATGGAAAAATTCCTCCTGCGTCTGATCTTTGCCCTCCAGGAATTGAATGTCGTCAATGAGGAGCACGTCAATGGTCCGATAGCGGCCCCGAAACTCCACCATCTTATTATAGCGGATTGAGTTGATGACTTCATTTGTGAATTGTTCGGTTGTCACATACGCAATCCGAATGTCCCCTTTCCGCATGACGGAATTGCCGATGGAATGCAGAAGATGTGTTTTGCCCAATCCCACTCCCCCGTAGATAAATAACGGGTTATAGGCGCGAGCCGGGGCTTCAGCAACCGCCCGACAGGCCGCGTAGGCAAACCGGCTTTTCTCTCCTACCACAAAATTATCAAAGGTATAGTTCTGATTTAGTAGTGGTTTTCGAGCAGGCCGTTGATTGAGCACAACCCGTGGCCCTGGCGCTTCATCGCCCGGCACGACGGGTGAAGCCCCATTTCGGCCAATCACAAATTCCAGCTCAACTTCCCCTTCACCAGCCGGACGAACCACTTGCAAGGCTTCGCCAATAACTTGACGATAATTTCTTCCCAGCCAGTCCCCGTGGAACTTATTAGGCACGACGACGGTGGCTTTCGTCCCGTTGATGCTCCCCAGGCTCGTCGTTTGAAACCAGGTTTCAACGACCTCACTCCCTATTTGGGCTTGAATATACTCAAGGGCCTTTTCCCAGATTTCATGCTCATTCAACATATTTACTCACAAGGTTACAAACAACTGTTGATAACTTTAATTATTTGCGTATTCTGCCTGTTTTTCAGTCACATAATCCCTTTAACACGTATAATTATCCACAGATATTCACATTCATTTAACACAATATCTGTCTCTTACCGCACAGCTTATCTTTAATTTTTCTCAATACAATGAAAGCGATAGACCAAATTCTTCTAATTCACACTCCCTATAGACTATGACGACTACTATTTTTTTAACTAAATAAATAGAACTAATAGAACTGATCAAGAAGCTAAAAACAGGCAACAACTCCATCAGATTCAAAAATCATTCTGAGCATGTCGGAATAATGAACGACAGGGTACGGCAACTTCTCTTTTACATGATCTTCGGAAACAAGAATCGAGCACGGAAAGGGAAAAGGATGATCCGAATAAGAACGACCATGAGTAAGAATTCCATGCACAGAGCAGTCAGAAAAATTGTCCGCCCCGATGAGTTCCTGAAACGAAGACGGCGCCGTTGACGATAGAATAAAGAGGACTTTTCTCATCATTAAAACACCAGCACCCGACTGGCCTGACGAAACAGAGCGGCTATTTCCGACTGCGGCATTTCTCGAATGGCAAACCCCGCATCCATGGAAAAGTCGGCCGAGCTGCCCTCTGGAACCACAATGTCCAGTCGAAGTTCCCGAACAACCGGAAGATGTCTTTCCAGAATTTCCGCGTCAGCGACCTCCCCCGCTTCTTCGGTCAGGAAAATTCTGGCTTGCCCGAGCAGAATAATTGTCACCGCCGCCGAGCCGGTTGACAGGCCAAGCGCGATGCGAAGTCCTTCAACCGGACGATGTGTTTCCATGGGGTCGCTCTGAATGACCACAAGAATGGCTGGTATCATGACACAAGCAATAGAACGTGACCGGTTTGCCCCGGTCATCGAATAGCGCCAACGACGGCTCCGCCCGTCGTTGTGAGGCATAACCCTTACCTGGCGAGAGAGAAAAACCACAAAAATACACAGACGTTATCGGTGGCAGAGCGTATTAAAAAAAGAAAAAATCGTATTCTGAACGAAGCAAAATGTCAATAAACGTTTCTACGTGTTTCGTGTCATTGCAGCCGCGTCAGGATGACGGAAGACACCAAATGAAGGGGATGGATTTCCTGTTCTTTCGTTGTCATGTTTCTCAGGATCACCCGGTTGTTCACGACCTCATCGTCGCCGAGGATCGCAACATACGGAGCACCCAGACGGTCGGCGGAACGCAGGAGCGTCTTCAATGTGGAGGCGCTGTAATCCGTATCCGCTCTCACGTGTTTCAAACGAAGGGAATTCAGAAGCGACAAGCCGGCTTCCCTCCCCTTTTCCCCAAACGACGCAATAAAAATCCAGAGATCGGCCGGCGGCAGGACAGATTCAGGAAGAGCCAGTATCACTCGCTCAAGGCCAATCGCAAAGCCGACCGCCGGCGTGGCGCGTCCGCCCAGAGTTTGAAACAACCCATCATATCGCCCTCCGGCGCCAATGGCGTTTTGAGCCCCGAGGGCGGAACATGAAACCTCAAAAGTCGTCAAGGAATAATAGTCCAGTCCCCGCACAAGGGCGGGATTGACGGCATAAGGAACATCCATGGCCCGCAGCCCGTTTGCCACTCGGTCGAAGTGCCGTTGAGCGGCAGGGGAAAGAAAGTTCGTGATGGGAGGCGCGTCTTTTGTGACGTTCCGACATTGGGTGATCTTGCAATCGAGAGTTCGGAGCGGGTTTGTGTCCATTCGCCTCCGGCAGTTTCCGCACAGCAGGGCCTGCTTGCCCCGAAGAAAGGATACCAATGCCTTTTTATGCGCCTGGCGGTCCGCGGGTTCTCCCAGAGAATTGATCTCCAGTAAGAGGCCGGGCAAGCGCAGCGATGAAAAATATCTCCAGAGCAACGTCACAACTTCGATATCGGCATCGGGGTGAGTGCTACCCACGGATTCAACCCCGAACTGATGGAATTGCCGCAAACGTCCGGCCTGAGGCCGTTCGTGTCGAAACATCGGGCCGATGTAATAGAGTTTTCTCGAGGAAGGGTGATCGTGCAGCCCCTGTTCAATAAACGCGCGCACGACCCCGGCGGTGCCTTCGGGACGAAGCGTTAAAGAGGTTCCGTCCTTGTCGGGGAACGTGTACATTTCCTTTTCAACAAGATCGGTCGCCCCGCCAATACTGCGAACGTAGAGTTCGGTTCGTTCAAAAACAGGAATCCGAATTTCATGAAAACCAAAGCAACGAGCCAGGGTATGAGCCGTTTGCTCCACAACGGTCCACCGGGGAATGTGGTCCGGCGTAATATCCTTGATGCCTTTAATGCCTCGAATCACCGTTGCGTTCCTTTGATACCGAAAGGATAGGGGTTGAGCACACGCCAGCCGTTCGACTATAAAAGGGCGGTCTCGGGAGAGTCAATGGAATGATGAGGCGGATAAAAAGAACGGCGGGGTGCGGGAATGTGCGCGGACGCCCCGCCGGGGAATCCACGGCCGAAAAACTGATTTGACAGTCAGTAGACGGGAATCTACAATCAGGCTCTTCCGTCAATCCTGTAAACGAGGATTATTGCCATGTCCACGACATACAGACAACCGTCGAATCTGAAGCGAAAGCGGGACCATGGGTTTCGCAAGCGAATGAGCACCAGAAACGGACGAAAGGTGCTTGCGCGGCGACGCCAAAAGGGTCGCTATCGCCTCACTGTATCCGATGAGTGACGTCCCCCGGCCTTCCGCACAGATTTTCCTGAAAAAAAAAGAAGATTTTGAACGGGTAAAACGGGAAGGCACACGCGTCACAACGAGATTCTTTAACGTGGTTTCCTGTGCGTCGTGCCCGGGGAACACCCGTATCGGCGTCGTGGTGGGCCGTCGGTTTGGAAACGCGGTTTTGAGAAACCGCGGCAAGCGGATTTTTCGAGCATTGGTGAGGAACACCTCCAACCTGCTTTTGAAAGGGAACGATATTATTGTGTTTCCCAAACGGTCGGTTCTGGATCTGCCTCACCCCAATCTTTATCAGGCGTGGGTGGCGGCCCTGTGCAACCAGGGTCTCATGGTTTCCCCTGAATCCCTCTCATGCGCAAACTAGTGTTGTGGCTCATTGTCTTCTACCAAAAAATCATTTCTCCTTCTTTGGGGCCGAACTGCCGCTTTGAACCAACCTGTTCATGCTACGCCCGTGAAGCGATAATCCGCCACGGCCTTCTTCGTGGTCTGTTTTTGGGAGGGTGTCGGCTTGTGAAGTGTCATCCCTTCCATTCGGGCGGCATTGACCCTGTTCCCTAGCCGGAAAGTTTTTCAACGAATTTCAGATGCAAGACTGGCAGAGGCCGTACGGGACGTGAGGTCGGCTTTGCCCGGATGTCGTAAAGGAATCCAGGTCACCGCGCAGGTCTTTCGGAATTATGGAAAAACGGATCATCCTCTTTCTGGTTCTTTCGTTCGGCATCATTTTTGGCTTTGACTTTTTCATGAAAGAGCTGGGGCTGTTACCGGACCCCCCCCCGCCCCTTGAAGAAGCATACGATGCCCCTTCCACGGAGCCGGACCCCCCTTCCACCCCGGACGCCATGCACGGGGCCAGGTCCGACTCGCTTTCCAATGAGGCTCACGTATCAGACCATCAGGCCTCGCGGGTGCAGATCGAAGAAATTGAGACACCGTTGTATCGGGCGCAGTTCACCAATCGTGGAGCACAGATTCAGAGCTGGAAACTGAAACGGTACTTGACCCAGGACGAAGAAAATCCCCAGCCCATTGAGTTTGTTTATCCTGAAGGACATTTTGCGGGCCCCATGGCCGTACGGGTTGGCGACCCCGATGTCACCGCCGCGCTCAATGCCGGCATGTTTGACGTAAGTCGTGACTTTGACAGTCTCGACGAGGCCCATCCCATCGGCCATCTGACGTTTTCCTACCGTGACGAGGCACGCGACGTGCTGCTTGAAAAGGAATTTACCTTTTACCACGATATCTATTTGGTGGACGTGGCCATTCGCCTTCAAGGCCTTGACGAGGCCGTCGAGGTGATGTTGGGAACGAATTTTGGGGTGGTGGAATGGGGGCAGGGGTTTATCGGGGCCATGGGGCCGGCGTGGATGATCGATGACGTGTTGGAAAAGGAAATCCCCGAACCGGAGATTCGACGTTCCGGCGATATTCGCTGGGCGGCTCTGCAGGATAAATATTTTATCAGCGCCATAATTCCTCAAGGCGCCCAAGGGGTGTTCGCGAGGACGGAAACCGACTACGTGGTGACGGCGGGCGTGGAGTTCCCCGTTGAAGCACAGGGCGGTCAGATACAATTTCAACTCTATGCCGGCCCCAAACAGTTTGACCTCATGCGATCGCTGGGCCATGGCCTGGAAGATACGATTGATTTTGGATGGTTTATTTATGGGAGCTGGACCATCGTGAGAGTGGTGGCCAAGCCGCTGTTCTCCGTGTTGCGGTTTCTGTATGACTACACCCAGAATTATGGCGCGGCGATTATTCTCTTAACGTGCGGCATTAAGCTGTTGTTTGTTCCCCTGCAATACAAGAGTTACAAATCCATGCAGGGGATGCAAAAGATTCAACCCAAAATCCAGGCCTTGCAAACCAGGCTGAAAGATGACCGGGAACGACTCAACCGGGAGCTGATCAAGGTCTACAAAGAACATAAAGTCAATCCCGTCGGCGGATGTTTGCCGATGGTGCTGCAGATGCCCGTCTTTATCTCGCTGTTTAATATTTTGTACATGACCGTGGAGATGCGCCAAACACCTTTTGTGCTGTGGATTACGGATTTGTCGGTCCCGGACCCGTATTATGTCCTGCCTGTGTTGATGGGAGCGTCCATGGTGCTGCAGCAAAAAATCATGCCCACGACCATGGATCCCGCGCAAGCCAAAATGATGTTGCTGTTGCCCGTGTTTCTGACGTTTCTCTTTCTGACCTTTCCGGCCGGGTTGGTGGTGTATTGGCTGACCAATAACGTCCTGACGATTCTTCAACAGGTTGTGACGGACCGATTCTTTCTCAACAAACCGGCGCTCAGCCAACCGGCGCCGGACGGCGATGACGCCGTGACAAAACCCGACCGCGGAGAGGCCGGCGCCTCGAAAAAGAAAAAAAGGCCGTGACCCACCGCATGAGTTTTCTCTCAATGGAAAACTCGGTTGACGATACGATTTGCGCGATCGCCACTCCCGTAGGGGAAGGGGGAATCGGCATCATTCGGGTCAGCGGCTCACGGGCCGTTGACGTGGCCTCTCGCGTCGTTCGCCCTCGCCACCATGCCTCCCTTCAACACCTGGAAAGTCACCGCCTGTACGTGAGCGACGTGATAGATGCGCGCGGCTCATCCGTGCCTGAAGGGAGGCCGGAACCGGACTCGGTTCTGGACGAAGCCCTGGTCGTGGTGATGCGCAAACCGCGTTCCTATACGGGCGAGGACGTGGTGGAAATTCAGGCCCACGGCGGCGCCGGGATTTTGCAGGCGACCTGCCAGGGCTTGATGCATGCCGGCGCCAGACTGGCTCAACCGGGGGAGTTTACCAAACGGGCGTTTTTAAGCGGGCGGTTGGACCTTGCGCAGGCGGAGGCGGTGCTGGATACGATTCAAGCGACCACCACCCGAAGTCTTCAGGCCGCTCAATCCTTGTTGCGCGGGTCCCTTTCGAAAGAACTGGAAACGCTCCGCGAACGATTGATTCGGGTGCTGGCCCACATTGAGGCCGGTATGGATTTTGCCGAAGAAGAGATTGCCGGTGCGCCAACCCACGAAGTGCGACAGGTCTTGGAGGACACGCAACGCGCGTTGGACCGGTTAATCGCGTCCTATGAGGAAGGCCGCATTATTCGGGACGGCATCAAGATGGCCATCATCGGGCGTCCCAACGTGGGCAAATCAAGTCTTCTCAACGCGCTGCTGCAAATGGAGCGAGTGATTGTGTCGGATCAACCGGGCACGACCCGCGACGTCATTGATGAAGCCTTGAACGTCGGGGGGCTTTCGCTGCGCCTGCTGGATACGGCGGGACTTCGCCGGACGCAGGATAAGATTGAAGAGGAAGGTATTCGTCGAACGGAGGAAGCGATTGCCGACGCCGATGTGTTATTGCTGGTGCTTGACGGGTCCGTCGGCGTGACGGACGAAGACCGTGTCATTGCTGAAACCTATGGCCGTCGACGATACCTTCTGGTGTTGAATAAAATGGACCTTGCCGAATCCCGGACGTTGCCTGCGGCTTCATTGCCGCCGACCAACGGCGCGGGTGTGGTGAACGTGTCGGCGAAAACAGGAGAAGGCCTGGATCATTTAAAAACCGTGATTCAACGCTTGTTTGTCACGGACGAGCGGGAAGCGGCGCCCTCCGTGCTGGTGACGCGGCTTCGGCATCATTCGAATCTCACGCGCACGCACGGCTCTCTTGAAGAGGCCATGCGTTCCCTGCAAAAAGGGGAATCCTGGGAATGTATCGCGCTTGATATTCGGGCGGCCCTTGAGGCGTTGGGTGAAATCACCGGCGCGGTGAGTACGGAAGATATTCTGGACCGCATCTTCCGTGATTTTTGTGTTGGCAAGTAAAAATAATTAAGCGTATACGCTCATGTCCGTTCAACGGGATATTATCGTCATCGGCGGTGGCCATGCCGGCTGTGAAGCGGCGTTGGCCGCATCCAGAATGGGTTGCCGGGTCTTATTGCTGACCATTGACCGGGAGAAAATCGCGCACATGCCGTGTAATCCGGCGGTGGGAGGCATCGGCAAAGGGCATCTGGTCAAAGAAATTGACGCCCTGGGCGGCGAAATGGGCTACAACACGGATAAAGCCGGCATTCAGTTTCGGATGCTGAATACGAGAAAAGGCCCGGCGGTCAGAGCCACGCGCGTCCAGTGCGATAAGTCCCTGTATAAAAAGGCCATGCAGGACACCCTGGCCACCCAGCCAAATCTTGAAATTGTTGCGGGGACCGCCAATGGCATGTTGACACAAGGGGGTTCCATCAAGGGGATTATCACGGATGCGGGCGAGACCATCCGCGCGCAAGCGGTCATTCTGACGTCCGGCACGTTTTTAAAAGGGTTGATGCATATCGGAATGAACCATATTCCCGGTGGCCGGGCCGGAGAGGCCTCGGCCGAACATCTTTCGGACTGCATGAGGGATTTTGGCTTTGAAGTTGGGCGGTTGAAAACGGGTACGCCTCCGCGACTGGATCGTGACACGCTGAATTTTGACGTCATGACCATTCAGCCCGGCGACATCCCGCCCCGTCCCTTTTCCAGTCGGACTTCGTCCATCACGAACCCGCAGGTTTCCTGCCACCTCACCTATACCAATGAACGGACGCATGAAATCATCCTGAACAATTTGGACCGGTCGCCAATGTACGGGGGCGTGATTGATTCCGTGGGGCCACGGTATTGCCCGTCAATCGAGGATAAGGTTGTTCGGTTTCAAGAGAAACCCCAACACCAGATTTTTGTGGAGCCCGAGGAGCTTGATTCGCCATCGTTTTACCCCAATGGCATCTCAACCAGTTTGCCGGTGGACGTCCAGGCCGCCATGCTGAAGACCATTCCGGGCTTTGAACACGCCGCTATGCTGAAACCGGGGTACGCGATTGAATACGACTACTTTCCCCCGTACCAGTTGCATCCGACGTGCGAAACCAAACACGTGAGGGGATTGTATCATGCCGGCCAAATCAACGGGACCTCCGGGTACGAAGAGGCCGCGGCCCAGGGCCTGATGGCCGGGATCAATGCCGCCCTGCAGGTCAAAGGCGAACCGCCGCTCATCCTGGATCGTTCCCAGGCCTATATTGGCGTGCTGATTGATGATCTGATTACAAAAGATGCCAGGGAGCCGTACCGGATGTTTACCTCAAGGGCGGAATACCGATTATTGTTGCGTGAGGATAATGCGGACCAACGGCTTCTGGAAACAGGGTTCCGGTTGGGATTGGTGTCGCAAGACCTCTATCATAACTTTCAAGACAAACAGAACGTGATCGCTCGGGAACTGCATCGTCTGTCACACACTCGGCCACAATGGACCGCGGAAATGCACACGCGTTGGAATCAGACAGGACAGACCCGTCCCGACCCCGGCGCCACGCTTGCGCAATTGCTCAAGCGTCCGGAATTGACCTACGACCGACTGATGACCATCGTGGGGGAAGCGGGAATCTCCGGGAAAAAAATGGGCGACGCTGTTGAAATTTCAATCAAATATGATGGATATATCAAACGGCAACTTGAACAGATTGCGCGATTTCAAAAACTGGAAAGCAAAACCATTCCCATACACTTCCCGTACACCACTGTGCAGGGATTTTCAAACGAGGTTGCGGAAAAACTGTCAAAAATTAAACCCGCCACCATCGGGCAGGCTTCAAGGATTTCAGGCATGACTCCCGCCGCTATTGCCCTGCTGCTTGTTTCGTTGGAACGGTTCCAGCGGTCTGCGAACGTTGCCTAGACCGTCAATCGCTGCTTCCTCAAGTGTTGTCGTCGCTCCATCCAAATGTTCCACGTGGAACAATGACATGACCACGGAACAACTGGCGGCACTCTTTCACGAAGGGTTCAGGGCTATTGGCGTGGCTCCACGACAGGACACGATTAATCAGTTTGTGGTGTATATCCGGGAGCTTCGTCAATGGAATGCGAAAATCAATCTCACGGGGCATACCCGTGAACAGGAGATGGTCGGCAATCTGTTTGTTGATTCCTTGGCGGGGATCAGGGTGGTTGGAATGGAGCGGCTTTCGTCGGTCCTTGATATTGGAAGCGGCGCGGGATTTCCCGGGATTCCCATACACATTTTCTCCCCTCAACGCGAGACGACGCTCCTTGAACCCAATTTGAAGAAGGTCGCGTTTCTTCATCATATTATTGGTCTGCTTGGATTACACAACGTGCGAGTCGAGTCGAAAAACATCGAACAGGTTTCAAAACAAAACGAATTTCATGGAAAATTTGACTGGGTGTTCATGAAAGCATTGCGATTGAGTGTCGGTTTATCCTATGTTAGTCCCATACTCTCTGCGTTGGGGAAGTGTGTTGTGTGGCGGGCGCACCCCCTGCCTCCCGCACTCAATCCGCCGGCGTTTTCTGTGGTCAAGGAAATTTCTTACGAATTGCCTTTTGGGTTGGGTCACAGACTCTTGAGTATTCTGGAACGCAGTCAATGAGGTCTCCGATTGTTCCACGTGGAACAATCGGACAGTAACCAATGAGAAAACGGACTGATGGCTAAAATCGTCGCCGTGGCGAATCAAAAGGGCGGGGTTGGTAAAACCACCACCGCCGTCAATTTGTCGGTGGCGCTGGCGCTCTCCGAACAGAAGGTGTTACTGGTTGATCTTGACCCCCAGGCCAACGCCACGAGCGGCCTGGGCGTCGACGCACCCGCGCACATGCTCTATGATTGTTTATTCAAAGACATTCCCGTTGCCGATTCCATTGTTTCCACTTCAATGGCCACGTTGGACTTTTTGCCTTCCGGCCCGGCGCTTGCCGGAGCAGAACTGGAACTGGCCGAGATAGACCACCGGGAGGAACGAGTCAAGCGTCTGCTCTCTCCCATCGCCAATCAGTATCATTTCATCATTATTGATTGTCCGCCGGCCCTGGGGCTTCTGACGGTGAATGCCCTGACGGCCGCGGATTCGGTTTTGATCACGGTGCAATGCGAATATTACGCCATGGAGGGGTTGGGGCGGCTGATCGCGACTATCGAAAGGGTGTGCGGCAGCTTCAACCGGGACCTGTCAATTGAGGGGATCCTCTTGACAATGTGGGATGCCCGGCTCACTCTCGCCAGGCAGGTTTCGGAGGAAGTCAAAAAGTTTTTCCCCAATAAAGTGTATCAATCGGTTATCCCCAGAAGTGTGGCATTAGCCGAGGCCCCGGGTTATGGGCGTCCGGGGGTGCTCTACAATACGGCCTCAAAGGGGGCCAGGGCGTATATGGAGTTTGCGCGGGAGTTTTTGGCGAATGGTCAAAAAAGCATTGGGTAAAGGTCTGGCAGCCATTTTGCCGGAGAGTCAGGCGAATGCGAGCGATCAGGCTTTTCATTTGATTCCCATTACCAAAATTCTGCCGAACAGGTCGCAGCCCAGAAAAACATTTGTCGAACACGACCTCTTGGAACTGACGGAATCCATTACAAGGCACGGGATGCTTCACCCCGTCCTTGTTCGGCGAAGGGGAGACGGTTCCTACGAACTCATTGCGGGTGAGCGACGGTTCCGTGCGGCAAAATTGGCGAAACTCGCGGCCGTCCCCGCGATCATTCGGCAATCCAAAGACGATGAATCTACGGTATTAGCCCTAATTGAAAATATCCAAAGAGTTGATTTAAACCCGGTGGAAGAAGCCAAGGCCTATCGCCAACTGATGGATGAGTTTGGGTTGACGCAAGAAGCGGTGGCCGAGCGCGTGGGACGCGACCGGGCTTCGGTGGCCAATCTCTGCAGAATCCTCGCATTGCCACATGAGGTTCATGGCATGTTGGAATCCGGTCAATTGACATTGGGGCATGCAAAGGTCATTCTGGGCCTGAAAAATTCCGGACCCCAACTGGCTCTGGCCAGGCGAATTGTTCATGATCGGCTTTCCGTCAGACAGATAGAGCGATTGGTCAGGCAAGGGACCCGTGACGTCCGCAAAGCCAGGACTCGCCGAACCGCTTCGGGAACACATACTCTCGACGCCGACATGGTCGCTCGTCTCCGAAAACACCTGGGTACAAAAGTCGCCATTCGCGCCAAACCGCGCGGAGGTGAATTGGTTCTCAGCTATTATTCCCGTGAAGATTTAACCCGGATTATAGACGTGATTGTATTGTAACCATCCACGGGCCCGGAGAACAGCGGGCATGGAGACGCAGGGACCAAACGCACAATGTTTTCCTGGTGGCATCTTGAGGAGGGCGTGCATTATGTGGGGTGAAAAATCCGACAAACAACCGGAATTACTCTCCGAAGAAGACAACTACACCTTTTTCGGCAAAGGCGTGGACTTCAAAGGAACCGTCAAATTTGACGGTGCCATCATCCGCATTAACGGACATCTTGAGGGTGAAGTGAACGCGAACGATACCCTCATCGTTGGGGAACAGGCGGTCATCAAAGGAACGATTACCTGTGGAGTGATTGTCTGTAAAGGCAGGATTGAGGGCAACATTACGGCCACCCAAAAAATCCAGATGCTGAAACCGGCCGTCCTGATCGGTGATGTCAAGTCCCCGTCGTTTTCCATGGAAGATGGAGTCTTGTTCCGTGGACAGTGCGATATGGACGAGAGCACACGTGATACCCTCCCCGCTTACTCCAATGATGGCGAAACCGGCTAGAAGGGCCCGGCGCCCCGGGATCTCAAGAAGCCTCATCCGTCATGTCTAACCCAAAACCAACGGTCCTTCTCGGAATGAGCGGAGGCGTGGACAGCTCCGTGGCGGCGTTGCTGCTGACGGAACAGGGGTATGACGTGAAAGGAGTGACGCTGCAAGTATGGGAGCATGAAGATCCCGACGCGGCGGTGTCAAAAAAATGGGAGGAACGGGGATGTTGCAAAATTGGCCTGGCTCGGCACGTCGCGAAGCGGTTGGGCATTCCGCATGAAGTGGTTGATACCCGGGAGAGGTTTCGCAAGCACGTGGTGGATGATTTTATTGCGGGGTATGTGGGCGGGACGACCCCCAATCCTTGCGTTCGCTGCAACGAACGCGTGAAGTTTGGCATGTTGTACCAATTAGCGAAAACCAGGGGAGCCGACTTTGTGGCCACCGGGCATTATGCTCGTGTGTTGCCGGTCGCCGAGGGGTTTGGCTTATTTAAAGGCGCGGACGCGACCAAGGAGCAATCATATTTTTTGTACAGGATCGCGGCCGCCTGGTTGCCCCATATTCTGTTTCCCGTCGGTCATCTTCAGAAAGCAGAGGTGTGGCAACGCGCCGCGGACCTGGATCTTCCCGCCGATGAAATGAAAGAAAGTCAGGAAATTTGTTTTGTCACCCAGGGAGATTACCGGCAATTTTTAACCGTGGAGGCGCCGCACGCGTTGCGGCCTGGCCCGTTCATTGATGCGGAAAACCGGAAACTTGGCGAGCATCGGGGCATTGCGTTTTATACCCCCGGGCAGCGAAAGGGATTGGGACTGGCACACGGCGAACGCTTATACGTCCAGGCCGTGCACCCCGAAACCAACGCGGTGGTCCTGGGACGGGCGGAAGACCTGCTGCGGCACACCTGCACGGTGCACGATCTGAATTGGCTGACCGGTGCCTCGCCCCGGACGTTGAGCCGCGTCGCCGTCAAGTATCGGTACGCCTCGCCGGCCGTCGCCGGTCGGGTCCGGCGGCACACCGCGGACACTCTGCTCATAGAATTCCAGGAGGCGCAACAAGCGCTGAGCCCCGGTCAGTCCATCGTCTTCTATGACGGTGGCCGCGTTCTTGGCGGCGGCATCATCGAGCGATTTCCGCAACGCCATCGTTCAACGCCGTTCAGCGACAACCCGCGCAGTTCGGAATCCCCGCGTCGCAGAAGCCGATTGCCCCGCGCGGGGACCCCCGCCCGTTGACACCCCGATTTCCCCGTGATACCGTTTTTCGTTTCTTGTGCGCCAGCGTCAACGCTGGGGTTTGACCTCTTTCTTCACAACGGATTCCCGATGAACGATGTTATAGCGAGACGGTACGCCCATGCGCTTTTTCGCCTGTTACACCAGGAAGCCCTGGCCGCGACGCAGGACGGATTACAGGCGCTGGCTCACGCATGGAAGGACTCTCCCGCGTTGAAGCACGTCCTTGCCTCGCCGGTCGTGACCGTAGAAGAAAAACTCGACGTCCTCACCGCATTGTGCGAGCGGACGGGTTGCCCGTCCGTGATGGGACGATTCTGCAAACAACTGTTGAAAAACAATCGAATGGGATGCCTGCCGGACATTGCCGAGGCCTTCAGAGCGTTGCGGCTTCAGCAAAGCGGCAAGCGGCAAATCGCCGTCGTGTCGGCTCGCACGATGGATGACGACATGAAACAGGACCTGCTCGCCCGATTCCGCGCGACGTTCAACCGAGAGGTCGCGGTCAACTTTCAATCCGATTCTTCCCTGCTTGCGGGCATGCAAATACACATCGGAAGCAAAGTCTATGACAGCACGGTCAAGGGCCGACTCAACCGGATGCGGATTCAACTGGTCAAGGGGTAAGACATGCAGATCAAGGCGGAAGAAATCAGTTCAATTATTCAAGACAAGATCAAGGATTTTGAACAGCGTGTTGATGTCACCGAAACGGGCTATGTCATCCAGGTGGGAGACGGCATTGCCAAAATCTACGGCCTTGAAGGCGCCATGGCCGGGGAGTTGCTGGAGTTTCCCGGGGACATTGTCGGCGTGGCGCTGAATCTTGAAGAAGATTGTGTCGGCGCCGTGCTGATGGGCTCGGACACCGCGATCAAAGAAGGCGACCCGGTGAAACGAACGGGCCGGATCGCCGACGTGCCCGTTGGCGAGGCGCTGGTCGGACGGGTGGTGGACGCGATGGGGCAACCCCTTGACGGCAAAGGCCCGATCGCCGCTTCGGAGACCCGGTTGCTGGAAGTGCGCGCCCCCGGGGTGGTGGAACGCCAATCCGTGAGTGAGCCCCTGCAGACCGGATTGAAGGCGATTGACGCCATGATTCCCATCGGCCGCGGGCAGCGGGAGTTGATTATCGGTGATCGGCAAACCGGGAAGACGGCCATTGCCCTCGACACCATCATTAACCAAAAAGGGCTCAATGTCTTTTGCATCTACGTCGCGGTCGGCCAGAAACGGTCCACGGTCGCGCGCGTCGTGAAGACGCTCGAAGACCATGGCGCGATGGACTACACCATCGTCGTGGCGGCCACGGCCAGCGATGCGGCGACCCTCCAGTTCTTTGCCCCGTATTCCGGGGCGGCGATGGGGGAATATTTCCGCGACAATGGACGGCATGCCCTCATCATCTATGACGATCTGTCGAAACATGCCGTGGCCTACCGCCAATTATCGTTGTTGCTTCGCCGGCCGCCGGGCCGCGAGGCCTTTCCCGGTGACGTGTTCTTCCTGCATTCCCGGTTGCTGGAACGCGCCGCCAAATTGAGTGACGAGAAGGGAGCGGGGAGCCTGACGGCGCTGCCCATTATTGAAACGCAAGCCGGCGACGTGTCGGCGTATATTCCGACCAACGTGATTTCCATTACCGACGGACAGATTTATTTGGCCGGCGACCTGTTTTATTCGGGCATTCGTCCGGCCATTAACGTGGGGTTGTCGGTTTCCCGCGTCGGCGGGGCGGCGCAAATCAAAACCATGAAACAGGTGGCGGGGACCCTGCGGCTTGATTTGGCCCAATATCGGGAAATGGCCGCGTTTGCGCAGTTCGGCAGTGAATTGGATCAAGCGACGCAAGCGCAGTTGTCGCGCGGAGCGCGCATGGTCGAGCTGCTCAAACAGGAACAATACAAACCCATGCCGGTGGCGGACCAGGTGTTGTCTATTTTTGCCGGGGTCAACGGGTTTGTGGACGACGTGCCCGTGAAGGACGTTCGTGAGTTTGAAGAGGGCCTCCTGGCCCACATCAAAAAGCACCATCCTCGCGTACGGGACGAGGTGGCGGCCAAAAAGAAAATTGACGAGGCGTTCGGCGGCCAACTCAAACAGATCATGACCGATTATAAACAGACCAAGCCATGCTGACCCATCATCGTGAGCGCGCTCCATGCCAAGTTTGCAAAGCCTAAGACGGAAGATCGCGTCCTTTAAGAACACGCAGAAAATCACGAAGGCGATGAAAATGGTCGCGGCCGCCAAACTCAAGCGGGCGCAGGACCGGATTCTCTCCTCCCGACCGTATGCGCATACACTTCGGGACGTGGTGAGTCATCTGGCGGAACGGACCAGTCGGACCTCGCATGCGTTGTTGCGCAAGCGAGAAGGCCACGCGACTGAATTGCTGGTGATCACGAGCGACCGGGGGCTGTGCGGAGCCTTTAACGCGAACATTCTTCGACAGGCGTCGGAGTTCCTGACCAGGCATGGCGAGCGGGGCGAACGCCTGACCGTGGCCGTGGCCGGGAGAAAAGGCATTGATTTTTTTCGCCGGCGCCAGTGGGCCGTTCGCCAGGAATGGCCGGGAATCTTTGATCGCTTGAGTTTCGAACATGCCCTGGATATGGGGCACGATATTATTCGGCGCTATCACGAAGGAGCCTTTGACCGACTGTACGTGGTCTATAACGAATTCAAATCCGTGATGCAGCAGCGCGTGATCGTCGAAAAACTGCTGCCCATCGAATCACTGGACGAGACGAATGCCCCGGAGCCGCCCATGGCGACCGGGGCGTATTTGTTTGAGCCGGAGGAACAGGCGTTGCTCGAAGCCCTGCTCCCGAAACATTTTCAGGTGCAGGCGTTTCGCGTGCTGTTGGAATCCGCGGCCGCCGAACAGGCCGCGCGCATGACCGCCATGGACGGGGCCACACGGAACGCGGGCGAGCTGATTCAGAAGGTCACGTTGTTTTACAATAAAACCCGCCAGGCCGCGATTACAAAAGAATTGATGGACATTGTCGGCGGGGCGGAGGCGTTGAAATAGGCGGCGTGGTCTGTGCGAAGAGCGCGGAGTCACGGGTTTCAGGAAGCGCGTATTGCGAGACACGCCTTCCTTCCGACTGTTCGCCTTCATGAGAAAGGAAGTCATCAAGTGAGTACGGAAACAGGCAAAGTGATTCAGGTGATCGGGCCGGTCGTGGACGTGGAATTTCCCGCCGGTCATCTGCCGAACATTTATCATGCGGTGACGATCGCGCGGGAGCAGGATGGCAAGACCGGACAGGACACCGCAAAGGTGACCATGGAAGTCGCGCAGCATTTGGGAGAAAACCGGGTGCGCGCCGTGGCGATGTCCTCCACCGACGGTTTGGTGCGCGGCATGGCCGTCCACGATACGGGGGCGCCGATCTCTGTCCCGGTTGGCCGCGAAACGCTTGGGCGGGTCGTCAACGTGCTGGGAGAGCCGGTTGACGGCTTCGGCCCCGTGCCGGCCAAGAAAAAATATTCCATTCACCGGCCGGCCCCGCCCCTTGAAGAGCAGGAAACACGGACGGAAATTCTGGAAACCGGGATTAAAGTGGTGGACCTGCTGGAGCCGTATGCCAAAGGCGGCAAAGTCGGGTTGTTCGGCGGCGCCGGCGTGGGGAAGACCGTCATCATCATGGAGTTGATTAACAATATCGCGCTGCACCATGGCGGATTTTCCGTGTTCGCGGGCGTCGGCGAACGCACGCGGGAAGGCAATGACTTGTGGCACGAGATGCAGGACTCCAAGGTGATTGATCCTAAAGATTACACCAAATCCAAAGCGGCGCTGGTGTATGGCCAGATGAATGAGCCGCCGGGTGCGCGCCTGCGGGTGGGCCTGACGGGCCTGACCATTGCCGAATATTTCCGCGACGAAGAAAACCAGGACGTGCTCCTGTTCATTGACAACATTTTTCGCTTCACCCAGGCCGGCTCGGAAGTCTCGGCCTTGTTGGGCCGGATGCCGTCGGCGGTCGGGTATCAGCCGACTCTGGGGACGGAGATGGGGGTGCTGCAGGAACGTATTACGTCAACCAAGAAAGGTTCGATCACCTCGGTGCAGGCGATTTACGTGCCCGCCGACGACCTGACGGACCCTGCTCCCGCCACGGCCTTTGCCCACCTGGACGCCACGACGGTCCTGTCCCGGCAACTGGCGGAACTCGGCATTTACCCGGCGGTGGACCCGCTTGATTCCACGTCCAGAATTCTCGATCCCGCCATCCTCGGGGACGAGCACTATCACGTCGTGCAGCAGGTCCAGGGCACCTTGCAGCGGTATAAGGACTTGCAGGACATCATTGCCATTCTCGGGATGGATGAATTGTCCGAAGAAGACAAACAGACCGTCACGCGCGCGCGAAAGCTTCAACGCTTCCTCTCTCAACCGTTTCACGTCGCCGAGGCCTTCACGGGCACGCCCGGAAAATACGTCCGGCTCAAAGACACCGTCAGGAGCTTCAAGGAAATCGTCGAAGGCAAGCATGATGATTTGCCGGAGCAGGCGTTCTACATGGTCGGCGCGATTGAAGAGGCCGTCGAAAAGGCGGAGAAGCTGGGACACAAGCGATAATGGCCGCAACAAGCCCAACGGCGCCGGCGGGACAATTCCTGCTGGAAGTGGTCGCGCCGGATAAACTGCTCGTGAGCGAGTACGTGGATCAGGTCACCGCCCCCGGAACGGAAGGAGACTTCGGGGTGCTGCCGGGACATTGTCATTTTCTGACGACCCTTCGGATTGGCGAACTGCACTATAGAATTGGGGAAACCATCCGTTACATGTCGGTGTTGTGGGGATTCGCCGATGTGACCCCCCACAAGGTCACCATCCTTGCGGAGATTGCCGAGAAGGCGGAAGATATAGACGTTGAACAGGCTCAAGCCGCCGTGGCCCGGGCCACGGAGCGTCTTGAGCGCGGCGGACTTCCTTCGGAAGTCGAAGAGGCCAGGGTGAGTCTGGAAAAAGCCCGGCTGCGACAAAAAGTGGCCGAACGGATCCGGAAGCAAGGCCCCGCCTGATCACCGTCCATCTTTCCTGTATGCGTCCATGCCGTATGTTGAAACGCGGGCGGAGATTATCGTTTCACCGGGAGAGTCCCCGAAACGGCTGGATCATTTTCTGGCCAACCGCGACCCCGATTTCTCCCGCGCCGCTCTCCGGCGGTTGATCCTCGACGGTCGCGTCACCGTTGACGGTCGCGTCACCAGGCCCAGCCACAAAATCAAACCCGGCAACACCATCGTGCTCGTGGTCCCCAGAGCCGAGCCTCTGGAGATCAGGCCCGAGCCCATCGCCCTTGACGTGCTCTATGAAGATGACGCCCTGTTGGTCCTGAATAAACAGGCCGGACTCGTGGTCCATCCGGCCCCCGGCAATTGGTCGGGCACGCTGGTCAATGCCTTGCTGCACCATGTGCGAACGGAGGCAAAGACGGGCACGCTCTCCGGCGTTGGAGGCAAGGAGCGGCCGGGTCTGGTCCACCGGTTGGATAAAAACACCACGGGAGTCATGGTCGTGGCCAAACAGGATCAGGCCCATGCCGGCCTGGCCTGCCAGTTTAAGCGACATACCATCACCAGGGTCTATCAGGCGTTAATCCGGGGGGTTCCGAAACAACGCGAAGGCATGATTGACGTGGCCATTGGGAGAGACACCAAAGACCGGAAAAAATTTTCCGCCCGGACGGCCCGCCCCAAAGCGTCGGCAACGCAATACCGGGTGACGGAACGGTTTGACACACTGGCGGCCTTCGTGGAGTTATGTCCGCAGACCGGACGGACCCATCAACTGCGCGTGCATTTAGCGACGATGGGGTGTCCAATCCTGGGCGATCCGGCCTATGGGGGGAACAGGGCGGGGATGATCGGGGACATCGCCATTCCCCGGGTCATGCTTCATGCCACAGTGCTGGGATTTTTGCACCCGACCACGCAACAGCCCATGGATTTTGCGGCGCCAATACCGGCCGATATGGCGGACGTTGTCAGCCGATTGCGGGACCGATACCGGGACCACCCGGTCGGCGCAACGGCAGAGACGGGAGAGGGACGACGATGATGACCCGGCGACAGGACATGGAAGCCGCCCAGGTGCTGGAGACCTTTGGAGCATTACTCGCGTCGCTGGCGGCGTTAGCCGTGAACGTTCCGGCCAAATCGTTCATGTCGCTTCCCGGCGGCTTTCGTCCCACCGAAGAAGCCATTGAAAACTATGAAACGACCGTTTACCGGTTTCGCGACCGAGCGGGTCCGACCTGGCGAGTCCTCAATGAGTTTTTCATGGAATCGCTGGAGGCCTTTGAAGCCGGCCGCATCTTTGACGCGGTTCCTCCCCTGTTTCAGGCTCTGGAACGGGTCGTGGAGCTGCACAAAGAAGGGACCGTCATTTTTACATCCGCGGAGCAGGATCGTATCCGCGATTTTCACCGGCGCCTGGAAAAAATTCTCCCGGACGCGAACAAGCCGGAAGTGGACCTTCCCACGCCGGAGACCTATTAACCCCGCGACACGGGAAGCGGTCTCGCATGAATCGGCGCCGCCGCACCGCCCATGCGTTCGCGCGAACGGGGCCGGTGTTGACAGGGCGGTCAAAATAGGTGAAGAAGACCGTGGGCCGCGCCCGTAGCTCAATGGATAGAGCATCAGACTTCGGATCTGGGGGTTGGGGGTTCGAGTCCCTCCGGGCGCGCCAGACTCTCCGACAGTGGCCTGGCAAGCCTCTCGCATCCCTGGTTGTTCCCACCCGCCCTTCCGGCCGTCTCCATGCGGGGGACAGCCCCTGCGGCGTGCTCGCAATCAGCATGCCGCACGTTGTGAGTGCCATGAATGGAGACGTCGTCAGCCAACCCAAAGGAGAGTCATGAGACGGCCTTCCGATATCGGCGTCATTCTCCGGTCTGCCATCGAGAAGTTTTTTGAGGATCATGGGCCATTTTTAGCCTCCGGGCTTTCCTTTGATTTGGTGTTGTACTGTCTGCCCTTGCCCTTCATATTCGTGTCGGCTCTGGGGTACACCGTGGTCGGGTCGGACCAGGCCCTGGCGTGGACACACACCGTCATCAAGGACCTGCTTCCCGGTTCGGAAAAATTCTTCCTTGACACGCTTGATACCATCATGACCAATCGCGGGGCCTTGGGGATCACCGGGCTTGTGATGTTTGTGCTGTTCAGCAGTGCGGTGTTCGCGTCAACCCGCCACGTCTTGAACGCTGTCTTTCAGGTCGGGACGTCGGCCACCTTTCTGAAAGGGAAAGTGGTGGATTTGATCCTCATGGTGGTCATGTCCCTGCTGCTCATCTCCACCGCCCTCCTGGCATCGGGGTTTTCCCTGATCCAAACGCTTGGGGAGTCCCTCCCGTTTCTTGGAGGCATGCTGAATCCCGTTGAAGTCCTGTTCGGGAAACTGCTGAGTTTTACGTTTCTGGCCGTCCTGTTTTATATGTTGTACGGGCTTTCGACCAGTTCCCGATTAAGTCAAGCCGCGCTCTGGGCCGGCGCGTTGACGGGCGCGGGCTTGTTTGAATTATCAAAAGCGGCGTTTGCGTACTACGTTTCGATGGCCAAACTCATGACCTCGTTTTACGGGGTGTTGAGCGGCATGATGTTTTTCATTCTCTGGATTTACTATGCCTCCGTGGTCTTTATCATCGGGGCGGAAATCGGATGGGCGTATCACCGGCTTCAGCAGGAAAGAGACGAGACGGCTCCGGACTGATATTCAGGACGGAACCCGGCCGGTCCTGGACGCTTGCCGGAGGCTGCGTCGAATGTCGGCCACAATGGCCGCGCCGCCGCCATGTCGGTCGGTTCCCGGAAAATACGTTCCCGACAATGGGACCCGGCGATTTCCAAGAGAGAGCCACCTGGTGTTTGTTCTATACTCCTTCACGCGACCGGAACGCTCCAACGTGAAAGCGCCTGAAAGGCTTTTCATGGCCTCAAGTCCCAGCGCCAGAATGCGTTCGGGGGCAATGATTTGGCATTGTTCACGAAGAAACCCGGCACAGTTCTTGATGGCACTGGCAGAAGGCAGACGGTCTTTCCCGTTTTCATCGCACGAAGGACATTTGACCCCCGGCACCATAAAAAACCCGTGCTCCAGAAACTCATCAAGCGTGGCAACGGAAAACCCTGCCTGGTCGAGTGCCTTGAACAGCCCGTTTCGCAGATTGTCGGTCCGGGTGTCATCCCAGAAATACGATCCTCCCCAAGGCGGAGCGATGGAAACAAACAGCAGGCGAGTGGGTTGGGGCGGCGGAAATTGAGGCTGCGGTTTTGGCTCCGTCGGCACGACCAGATACCGGACGTTGCGCTGTTCGCAGTCCCGGCAGTCGTTGATCTTTCTTTTGACGGTGTTCCAGGAAAGACTCATAAGAGCCTCAAAAAAGCCTTTTCAAGATCTTTCGTGATGTTATAACATATTGATTAACAAGGCAAATAAGCAGTATAACGCACTAAGATAAGTCAACTTTGCTTATGTTGACATGGCGTCTCATCGCTCCTACAATCAGGTCTTATGCAACCCATCCCCAAAGCTCAACTCTTAGAGCGTATGCGCGTGGAAAACCCCTGGTGGAGTGGGACACCGCACCAGACCGACGAAGTGTATCGGAACATGCGCCCAAGGGCATGCATCCAGTCCTTTGCCAAACTGGTGGAAACAGAAGGCGTGCGTCGCGCCGTCGTGCTGATGGGGCCGCGCCGCGTCGGCAAAACCGTGTTGTTGCAACACATAATCCAGAAACTTCTGGATAAGGGCATACCCCCCAAGGCCGTGGCCTACCTGTCACTGGACCAACCCCTCTATTCCAGTATTTCCATTGAAGAGCTCGCTGGACAAGTCCGTGAGGCCAGCGGATTGAAACAGGCAGAGTCCGCTTTTCTCTTCCTGGACGAAATCCAGTACCTGCGGGATTGGGAGCGTCACCTGAAAGTGTTTGTGGACGCGCATCCGAACATCAAATGCGTGGCATCCGGCTCGGCGGCGGCGGCGTTACGCCTCAAAAGTATTGAATCCGGCGCAGGTCGCTTCACAGATTTTTTCCTGCCACCGCTGACATTCTACGAATATCTGGATTTGCAAGGCATTGATCCGAAGATTGTTCAGAAAGGAAACAGATGGCATTGGGATGATGCTGATGTAGAAGGACTCAATGCGCACTTCATCCGTTACATCACGATCGGTGGCTACCCCGAGATCATTTTCTCCACGACCATCCAGCAGGACATGAGCCGTTATGTCCGCAGCGACATCATTGACAAGGTGTTGTTGCGCGACCTACCGAGTCTCTACGGTATCCAGGACATCCAGGAACTCAACGCCCTGTTTATGAACCTCGCTTGGAATACCGCGCAGGAAGTATCACTGGACGGACTCTCGCAGCGATCGGGTGTGTCCAAGCCCACGCTCAAACGCTACCTGGAATATCTGGAGGCCGCGTTTCTTATCAAAACCGTTCAACGCATAGACCAGAATGCCAGGCGGTTCAGGCGCGCGACCTCCTTCAAGGTATATCTGACCAATCCTTCCATGCACTGTGCGCTTTTTGGTCCGTTGAAAGAGAAGGAACCTGATGGGGCATTGGTTGAGACTGCGGTATTCGCCCAGTTATTTCATCTCAAAGACTATGAATTTCACTACGCACGCTGGGCAGGCGGCGAAGTGGATATCGTGGACATTGATGAGCGTGGGCGTCCCTCATGGTGTTTGGAAGTGAAATGGTCTGACAAAAATATTGAGCAATGGCCGAAGCGAGGGCCTTTGCAGGCGTTTCTCAAAAAGCATCCAAGAATGAAACATTGTTATTTCACAACGCGAACTGAAACTGGATCATTTGATATAGGAAAGCAAAAGATGACCCACTTTCCCACCAGCGTGTATTGTTATATTGTTGGCCTTCAAGCCGCACCGGATTTTTCCCTATGAACCTGACCGACAACGAAAAGCGCGACGTCGTCAAACTCATTGAGTCCGGCAAGCCGCTGCCCGACAAGTACCGCTTCCTGTTGTTTGACGACAAGCGGGAGGTGGAACTGGTGTGGAACGGCAAGACCAATGAGGTCTGCAACGTGGTGCTGCCGTTTCAGGTGATTGAGCAGGTGGACGAACCGCGCGCGGAGAAGCCGGAGGATACGGCGCGGCAAACGGATATGTTCACCACCGACGCGCGCGGGCGGCAACACAAGGGCTGGAGCAACAAACTGATCTGGGGCGACAACAAGTTGATCCTGTCCGGCCTCAAGAACGGGCCGTTGCGCGAGGAGATTGAAGCGCAGGGCGGGTTGAAACTGATTTACATTGATCCGCCGTTTGACGTGGGCGCGGATTTTTCCATGGATATTGAAATCGGCGGCGACACCTTTACCAAAAGGCCGAACGTGCTGGAGGAACTGGCCTACCGCGACACCTGGGGCAAGGGTGCGGATTCATTTATTGCGATGATTTATGAGCGGTTGGTGTTGATGCGGGATTTGCTGGTGGAGGATGGGAGTATTTATGTTCACTGCGATTACAGAGTTAACTCATTCATTAAGCTTTGTTTAGATGAAGTGTTTGGCTCCGAAAAACTAAAGAATGAAATTATCTGGAAATATTCAGGTGGAAGGTTAGGCAAAAGATATTTTGGACGAAAGCACGATAATATTTATTGGTATTCGAAATCGGATGATTGGTTGTTTTATGCGGATCGAGTTAGGGATGAATACGCAGAGGCAACTCAAGAGCGCTTTGCGAGCACGATTCGCAACATTCGAGATGGAAGAGACTTTGGTGAACAAGGTCTGAATCCTGAAGGGAAGCACCCTGAAGATGTGTTTATGATTTCAATTGTAGCCCCATCCTCAAATAACCGAACTGGTTATCCAACACAAAAACCAGAATTGTTGCTAAGCAAAATAATTTTGGCTTCCTCCAACGAAGGTGACCTCGTTGCCGACTTCTTCTGCGGCTCCGGCACCACCGCCGCCGTCGCCGAAAAACTCGGCCGCAAATGGATCGCCTCCGACCTCGGCAAGTTCGCCATCCACACCACCCGCAAGCGCATGATCGGCGTGCAGCGTGAACTCAAAAAGGAAAGCAAAAACTACCGCGCCTTTGAAATCCTCAACCTCGGAAAATACGAACGCCAGCACTACATCGGCGTCAATCCCGGCCTGCGACCCGAACAACAGCAAGCGCAGATCGCCGCCAAATCAAAGGAATACCAGGACCTGATCCTCAAAGCCTACGCCGCGCAACCGGTGGAACAGTCCGGCGTGTTCCACGGCAAAAAAGCCGGGCGCATGGTCGCCATCGGCCCCATCAACCTGCCGGTTACGCGCCGGTTCGTGGAAGAAATCATTCTGGAATGCCGCAAACAACACATCACCCGCGCCGACATCCTCGCCTTTGAGTTTGAAATGGGCCTGTTCCCGCAAATCATGGACGAAGCAAAAAGCAAAGGCATCAACCTGGAAATGAAATACATCCCCGCCGAAGTCTTTGACAAACGGGCGGTGGAGAAAAATCAGGTGGTGTTCCACGATGTGTCTTTCATCGAGGTGAAGGCACACGTCACCAAAGGCAAGAAAGATCAGCCCGCCACCGTGGCGGTAGAGCTGACCGACTTCTCCGTACACTACTCCCAGGACAGCATCGCCAATGCCGAAGCATCACTACTGCAAAACAAGACGGCAAAACCAAAAATCGTCGCAGACCACGGCCAGATTGTGCGCGTCAGCAAAGACAAAAATGGTACAATCACCCGCGACCAACTCACCAAACACTGGACCGACTGGATAGACTACTGGGCCGTGGACTTCGACTTTGAAAGCAAACGCGAAATTATCCGCGTCAAAAACGAAGACACCGGCGAACCCGAAGAACAATGGAGCGGCGACTACGTCTTTGAAAACGAATGGCAAAGTTTCCGCACCAAAAAAGACCGCTCCCTGGAACTGACTAGCGTGAAACACGAATGTACGCCTGGGAGGCGGAAGATTGCCGTGAAGGTGGTGGATATATTTGGGAATGATACGATGAAGATTTTGGAGGTGGGGTTTGAGGGCATACTAAATGTCAAGTAAAAAAGAAAATGATACGGGCGGCTATCCGGGCCACCGCCTGCAATCTAAATATAGAGACAGTCGACATGACGATGTTGCTTGCTGCATTTATTGCGGAGGGGAACCTGAGACCAAAGATCATGTTCCTCCAAAGATATTTCTTGATGAACCCTATCCACCGGATTTGCCTGTAGTACCTGCCTGTAGGGATTGTAATAAGAGTTTTTCAAAAAACGATCTATATGTGGCGTGTTTAATTGAATGCGTCAAACATGGCTCGTTAAATCCCTGCGATTTGAAGAGAGAAAAAATTAAGAAGGCAATGAGAGGGAAGCGTTGTATGGAGCAGTTGCATAACGCGAATACTGAAACTTTGTTCGGTACTGAATTCAGATTTGATGAGAAGATCATGCGTACATTTTTTATCAGATTGGCCCGCGGCCATGCAGCATTTGAATGTGATCACGTTGAACTTAACGAGGATCTCATTACTGTTTGGTTTTCCCCATTAGAAATCATGGGTATTGATAAAGAAATAATTTTCTGCGCATCTCCTATAGTTGGCCTTATAACAGAAATTGGCTCGCGAGCATCGCAACGGACAATGATTTCTTCTGGTAATAAAGGCAATTCCAAGTATGTTACACCATGGGTTCAAGTTGAAGAAGAAAATTATGAGTATTTGGCAACGGCAGTAGAGCAAGGGGTGCTTGTAAGAATTATTATTGGTGATTTTCTCGCAGGAGAATGTTTATTTAGAAATTTTTTATCCACAGTACAACAATGAAAATGAAGCAAAAAATCGAAAATCATTCCGTTGGCATTATTCAAGTGCTATGCACCGCCTACCATGACACCCAAGCCATCTACCTCTACGGCACCTGGGGAACTGAATACCAGCGCCAGGATAGCGACTTGGACATCGCCGTGCTCCTTCCGAATGCAACGGCGCGAGACATTGACTATTCAACATGGGGCCATCTTTCAGTTGAAGTTGCATCAGCCGCAAAAGTGGATCGTATTGATTTAGTCAATCTACGCACGGCCCCGGTGATTCTGCGCAAGGAAATTATCGCCGCCGACCGGCGTATTTATTGTGCTGATGAGAATGCGGCCGATGAATTTGAAATGTTGACGATCTCTTTCTACCAGAAACTGAACGAGGAACGGAGAGAAATCGTGCAAAGCGGTTTAAAGACCGGCAGATTTTACCATGTCTGACATTCTTCTGCAGAAAAAAGCGAGCGTGGAGCGATGCATAAAGCAGGCGCGTGATTACTACAACATGCCGTCCGAAAAACCTTTCGCCGAAGATTCTTTCAAGCAGGATGCAATTGTTATCAATCTGCAGCGGGCATGTGAACAGTGTATTGATATGGCGAATCATGCGATACGCACGAAAAGACTGGGATTGCCGGCTGACAGTGCCGAGAGTTTCAGTCTGCTCCGGAAAGCGGGCGTTATAGATACCGAACTGGAAAAGAAATTGGCGGGTATGGTGGGATTCAGGAACATCGTTGTTCATCAATATCAGGATATTGACTATCAAAAAGTGCAAGCGGTGGTCACGCAACACGCCGACGACCTCATCAAATTCGCCGGCATACTTGTCTCTCTGCCGAAGTAGTGTTTCCCCATGCCCCTTCCCCCCGATTTCCCCACCTCTCCCCACGACATTCTTGACCCCGGCGCCCGCTGGTTACCGGACGAGCCTGATTTGCGCATGGAGAAGTTGCCGCCGCTGGTGCAGAAATTGCGCGAGCAGGTCAAGGTCTGGCGAGACAAAAATTATGAGGGCGTGACGGATACCAGTCGCAGCCTGTTGCACTGGTGGTTTCGGGAAGAACATCTGTTGACCGGAGCGGACGGGATGGCGCGGAAATTCCGTTACTACTTCGCGCAGCGCGAGGCGATTGAGACTATTGTTTATCTGTATGAAGTCGCCGGGGTCAAAGATAAATATGACCTGATGCGTTTTGATTCTTCCGGCGCGGTTTCTGCCGGAATGTTTGACGAAGACTGGCTGCGTTTTGTCATCAAGATGGCGACCGGTAGCGGCAAGACCAAGGTGCTAAGTCTCGCGCTGGCGTGGTGCTATTTTCACAAACTCTATGAGCCTGACTCAAAACTTGCGCGCAACTTTCTGATTATCGCCCCTAATATCATTGTGCTGGACCGCTTAAAAAAAGACTTTGACGGCTTGCGGATTTTTTATGCCGACCCGGTGTTGCCGGACAATGGTTTTGACGGGCGCAACTGGCGGGATGATTTTCAGTTTACGGTGCATTTGCAGGATGAGGTGCGGGTTGTTCGGGCCACCGGCAATATCTTCCTGACCAACATCCATCGCGTGTATTCCGGCGAAGACATTCCGCCTTCGCCGGATGATGACAATGCTATGGATTATTTTCTTGGTTCCCGCCCTACTGGAGCGACGACCGACTCAAGAGTGGACTTGGGCATGATCGTCCGCGACATAGATGAACTGGCGGTGTTCAACGACGAAGCGCATCACATACACGACAAGCGTATGGCGTGGTTCAAGTCCATCGAAGACATCCACAACCGTCTGAAACAAAAAGGTGGCGCACTTGCGTTGCAAGTGGATACCACGGCAACCCCCAAACACAACAACGGTGCAATCTTTGTGCAGACCATTGCCGACTATCCACTGGTGGAGGCCATCGCGCAAAACGTGGTGAAACATCCGGTCATCCCCGACGACGCTAGCCGCGACAAGCTGAAAGAACAGACAAGCAGCAAATTTTCCGAGCGGTATGCCGACTACCTGAAACTTGGTGTGGTGGAATGGCGCAAGGCAGATGCGGAACACCGGAAGATGGGAAAGAAATCGGTTTTGTTTGTGATGACCGACGATACCAAAAACTGCGATGAAGTGGCCGAATATCTGAAAGGCGCTTATCCAGAATTGAAAGATGCCGTGCTGGTGATTCACACAAAAAACAATGGTGAAATTTCCGAAGCCGATACGGGTAAACAAAAACAGGAACTGGAGAACTTGCGCAAGCAGGCCAATGAGATAGACAACGCAGACAGCCCGTACAAGGCCATTGTCTCGGTGATGGTGCTGAAAGAAGGCTGGGATGTGCGGAATGTGACCACCATTGTCGGCCTGCGAGCCTATTCCGCAGAGAGCAATATCCTGCCGGAGCAAACCCTGGGACGGGGCTTGCGTCGTATGTATCCCGATGCCGATGCCGAGGAAAAGGTGAGCGTTATTGGCACCGATGCGTTTATGGACTTTGTGGAATCCATAGAAAAAGAAGGCCTCACGCTGGAGCGGGGAACGATGGGTGCGGGTAGCGAGACAAAAGCGCCGCTGGTGATTGAAGTAGATCAAGAAAACCCCGGCAAAAAAATTCACGAACTGGATATTGAGATTCCGCTGCTGGCACCAAGGACGTACCGGGAATACGGCCTTCTTGAAAAGCTGGACAGCACACAATTCAACCATGAAAAAATTGCCTATCAACAATTTGGCGAGCAACAAAAACGGAACATTACTTTTCGCTACATAGCAAAAGATGAGACCAGCCACGAGACCGAGCTGGACGATGCCGGTATTTCCGACTACCGCTCCGTGGTGGGATTTTTCAGTCAGATGATTATGAAAGAGCTGAAGCTGGTCAGTGTGTATGACATTGTGTATGAAAAGGTGAAAACGTTTATCCGGGAAGATTTATTTGAACATCCGGTTGACTTGGATGATCGCAATACTTTGCGAAATCTTTCTGAACCTGCGGTGGTCAAAACCGTCATAGAAACTTTCAAGAAACACATTAACGCGATCACGTTGCAGGACAAGGGCGGGACGGAGCTTCGGGGGCATATCAAGATTCGTGAAACGCGCCCGTTTGTTGTCAAGCAACAGGGATTTCTCGTTCCGCAAAAAAGCGTTTTTAACAAGATCATCGGCGATAGTACTCTGGAATTGGATTTCGCCGGATTTCTGGAAAAATGCGGGGATATTATTTCCTACGCAAAAAATTATTTTGCCGTGGGCTTCCGGCTGGATTATGTGAACGCTCGCGGCGATGTTACCAACTACTTTCCAGATTTCCTGGTCAGAAAATCACCGGATGAAATTTGTCTTGTGGAAACCAAGGGCCGGGAAGAACTGGACGTGCCGCAGAAAATGGAACGGCTGAAGCAGTGGTGCCTGGATGTGAACAACGTGCAGTCGGAAGTGGCGTTTCGTTTTGTGTATGTGGATGAGAAAAGTTTTGACAAGTACAGACCAAAATTGTTTGATGAGTTAATGAAGAGTTTCAGGGAATATCAATAAAGCCTGACGTCGGGCACGCAAGGATTCCCATTACGGTTTTTATCCCGTTGAATCTCCGGACGAATCTCCGTTCCTCTTTCTCCCATGGACTTCTTTGAAATTCTCGCCATCGTGCTTAGCCTGACCGCCGGATTTTCGTATCTCAACTACCGGCTCATCGGGTTGCCCGTCACCATCGGCGTGATGGTGATTGCCCTGGCCGCCTCTCTGTTGTTGCACGGGATTGACCTCATGGGATTTCACTTGGAAGACCATGCCCGTGCGTGGCTGCAAGCCATTGACTTTAACAAGACTCTGCTGCACGGCATGTTGAGTTTTCTGCTCTTTGCGGGGGCGTTGCACGTCAATCTCAACGATCTGTTCAATCAAAAATGGGCCATTGGCTCGCTGGCCACCATCGGCATCCTGCTGTCAACGTTGTTGGTGGGGACGTTCACCTGGTGGGTGCTGGGCCTGATCGGCATTCCTCTGTCCTGGCTCACCTGTCTGGTCTTCGGCGCTCTGATCTCGCCGACCGACCCCATTGCGGTGCTGGGCATTTTGAAACATGCCGGGGCCCCCAAAAGTCTGGAAGTGAAGATTACCGGCGAATCGCTCTTTAACGACGGGGTGGGGATCGTGGTTTTTTTGGCGCTGGCCGAACTGGCGGCCGGCACGCAGGCGCCGGCTATGGGCCCTGTGCTTGGGTTGTTCGCACAGGAAGCCGTGGGCGGTGCGCTCCTTGGCGTGGGGCTGGGCGCGCTGGCCTATTGGCTCTTAAAAAGTATTGACCAGTATCAGATCGAAGTCCTGATCACGCTGGCGATTGTCACGGGCGGCTACGCGCTGGCGACTGCGTGGCACCTCTCCGGTCCCATCGCCGTCGTCGTGGCGGGATTGATGGTGGGCAATCAGGGCCGCGCGCTCGCGATGTCGGAAACAACACGCGAGCATCTGGATCTGTTCTGGGAGTTGATTGATGAGATTCTGAACGCGGTTCTTTTTGTGCTGATCGGCCTGGAAGTGCTCGTCCTCACGTTTACCCGCCAGTATCTTCTCGCCGGTCTCCTGGTGATTCCGCTCATTCTGCTGTCGCGCCTGCTGGCCATCGGGTTGCCCATGACGCTGCTCCGTCTGGTGCGATCGTTTACTCCCGGGGCCGTGTGGTTGATGACCTGGGGCGGCTTGCGGGGAGGCATCAGCGTGGCGCTGGCCTTGTCGTTGGAGCCGGGACCGGACCGGGACATCATTGTGGCGATGACGTATGTCGTCGTGGTGTTTTCCATTGTGGTGCAGGGATTGACCATGGAAAAGCTGGTGAAACGCCTGGCGTCCCGGTCATTGCCCGCTTCTTGAGCCTTGCCCGTTCCCGGAAAATTACGTGAAGGGAGTTGCCGACGGAACCTCACGCCATCCATGTCACGATCGCAATGCTGGCGGCCGGCTTTTGGGCGCCGGTCGGGTTATGGCTCATGAGCCACCGGCGCGCGCTTGCGGTGTTGGCATCCGTGCCGGTTGCCGAGAATCAACGACTCCCGAGTGTCTCCATCGTGATTCCCGCTCGCAATGAAGCACGCAATCTGCAACAGGCGCTGCGTTCGGTTTTGGCCTTGGAGTATCCCGGCCTTGAGATCGTGGTCGTCAATGACCGGTCAACCGATGGGACGGGACAAATTCTTGCGCACATGGCGAAGCGGGATCCGCGCCTCGCCGTGTTGACGAGTGAGAGCCTGCCGCCGGACTGGATCGGAAAGCCGCATGCGTTGCACACCGGCGCGCAACGCGCGCGCGGCGAATTCATCCTGTTCACGGACGCGGACGTTGTGTTTCATCCTCTGGCGCTCCGGAACGCCATGCATCACATTCAGACAAACGGGTTGGATCATGTGACCGTGATGCCCGAAGACACCATGCCCGGGTTGTTCCTGAACGTGTTCTCCGCCACGTTCGGGATCTTTCTGTTCATGGTCTTTGAGCCGTGGAAGGCGCGCAATCCGCAGAGCCGACAGTACATGGGCATCGGGGCGTTTAATTTAATCCGCACGTCGGTCTATCGGGCTCTGGGCGGGCATCGGTCAATTGCCCTGCGGCCCGATGACGATCTCAAATTTGGCAAGCTGGTCAAGCGAAACGGCTACAGGCAGGATGTGATGAACGGGAAGGGCATGGTGTCGGTGGAATGGTACCGGTCGGTGCCGGAGCTCATTGACGGCCTCATGAAAAATATGTTTGCCGGAATGGAATATCGCGTGTCGCTGGTGATCGCGGCGACGGCCGGCTCTCTGCTGTTTCACATCTGGCCATGGATCGGCATGCTGGTTGCCGGGGGATGGCCGCAAGCGTTGTATGCCGCGACGGTCGTGATGATGGTCGGGAGTTTTGGTTGGACCATGGCCCCATGGGGGGTGAAAGCCTGGCATGGCCTGCTGCTTCCTCTCACGGTCGGCCTGTTGGTGTATATCCAATGCCGTGCGATGGTCCTGGCCCTCTGGCGGGGAGGCATTGTCTGGAGAGGCCGGTTTTATGCGTTGGAACTCTTGAGAAAGAATCGCGTGTGACGGCGCCCTGATTGCCCGTCTGCCGCGTCTTCAGCTTCGGGCCCTGGTTCTTGCGCCTTCCCCGCCGTTCCGGCTCTGACAGCAAGACGCTTGCGGATGGCTTTCCGCTGAAGCCGGCGTGTATACTGTCGGTCTGGGGAATCTTGTCGTCGAGGCCCGCCGCCGCAGGAGCGGAAAAAGTGAGCGAGCGGCCTGCGGTGATCCTGTTCGGGGTTGACTCGAAACGCATGAATGAGTAGAAAGCCCCTTACTGGTATGTTCTTGGACCGTGATGGTTCAGGATTTCCCCAGGGGCCGGGAGTCAGTGGAGAGCAACATGGGAGCCATGGTTGACATACGGCAGCTTCGGAAAACCTTTGGCCCGATAGTGGCGGTGGATAAGGTGTCGTTGACCGTCAACCGGGGCGAGGTGTTGGGATTCCTGGGGCCGAACGGCGCCGGGAAATCCACGACCATGAAAATGATCACGGGGTTTCTGACCCCAACAAAGGGCACCGTCACGGTCAACGGATTCGATATTCAGGACCAGCCCATTGAGGCGAAACAGAGCCTGGGGTATCTTCCCGAAGGCGCTCCGGCCTACGGGGACATGACGCCGTTGCGTTTTCTGCGGTTCGTGGGAGAAATGCGGGGGATTCGCGGAGCGGCTTTGGACCGGCGGATGTCGGAGACCATTCAACAGGTGAATCTTGACGGCGTGATGCATCAGTCCATTGATACGCTCTCCAAAGGGTTCAAGCGACGCGTGGGGTTGGCGCAGGCCATTCTGCACGATCCGTCCGTGTTGATCCTTGACGAACCGACCGACGGGCTTGATCCCAATCAAAAACACGAAGTGCGCGAGCTCATCAAAACCATGGCCCGGGAAAAAGCCATTCTTCTTTCCACGCATATCCTGGAAGAAGTCCACGCGGTGTGTACTCGCGCCATGATTATCGCCAAAGGCCAGGTGATCACCGATGGCACGCCCGCGGAATTGGAGGCCCGGTCCCGCTATCACCATGCGGTGATCCTTCGCTTGCGAGGCCCGCTCCCGGATGGCGTGCAGGCGTTGCTGGCCGGTGTGCCCGGTGTCAAGCGAGCCGAAATCATTGAAGAGGGCGATGCCGAGTCTGCCTATCGGGTCATCCCGCAAGACCGGCAACCCATTATCAGTGCGGTCAGTCACTGTGTGCACAAGCAAAACTGGGACGTGATGGAATTATCCACGGACCGCGGGCAGTTGGACGAGGTGTTTCGGTCGTTAACGATGCCCGCCCAGGCGCTCACGTAGGAACCGTGTGTTGAGAACGTCCTGTTCCCGTGTGTTCGGAGCGCCATCGGCGAAGCGGGAATGTCGGCGGGCCGAGAGCGGTCTGTCGCCGCGCACCGCCTGCTGAAAAAGGAAGCGATTGGACAATATGCCATTCATAGGCAGAATCGGCGTCATGTTTAAGCGGGAATTGGTCGGGTATTTTACGACTCCGATTGCGGCGGTGTTCCTGGTCATCTTCTTGATGCTCGCCGGGGCCTTTACCTTTTATCTGGGGAATTTTTTTGCGCGCGGCCAAGCCGACCTCGTTCCCTTTTTCAATTTTCACCCGTGGCTCTATCTGGTCTTGATCCCGGCCTTGGCCATGCGGCTCTGGGCCGAGGAGCGGCGCGGAGGGACCATTGAATTGCTGTTCACGCTGCCCGTGACGTTATGGGAAGCCGTGGCCGGCAAATTTTTAGCGGCGTGGTGTTTTACCGGCATTGCCCTCGTCTTGACCTTTCCCGTATGGGTGACCGTGAATGTGTTGGGTGAGCCTGATAACGGGGTGATTCTCGCGGGCTACCTGGGAAGTTTTTTGATGGCGGGCGGCTTTATGGCGATCGGCTCATGCGTGTCGGCCTTGACCAAAAACCAGGTCATCGCCTTTGTGCTCAGCGTGGTCGTGGGGTTGGGCTTCGTGCTCAGCGGGTTTCCGTTAGTGCTGGATTTTTTTCGCGGGTGGACGCCCCAGTTCTTTTTGGAATTAATCAGCTCTTTCAGTTTTCTGACGCATTTTGACGACATGACTCGTGGCGTCATTGATCTGCGCGATCTGGTGTATTTCCTTTCCCTTATTGGATTCTGGCTGTTTGCAACGGCGCTTGTGCTGGAATGGAAGAAAGCCGAATAACAGGATTGAAGCCCATGAATACCCGACTCTTGACGGGAAGCGGACTGGCCATCGGGGTGGTGTTGTTTTTCGCGGTGAATGTCTTCAGTAACGTCGTGCTGCGGTCGGCCCGTTTTGATCTGACGGATCAGCAACTCTATACCCTCTCCGAGGGCAGCAGGAAAATTTTGCAGAGCCTTGATGAGCCGCTGACCCTGCGGTTTTACCTGTCGAAGAAGTTGGCGACGGGATTGCCCGGTATTCATGGCTATGCCAACCGGGTGCTGGAATTATTGCAAGAGTATGAGCAGGTCGCCGGCGGGAAGCTGATCCTGCACGTCATTGACCCCGAACCCTTTTCCGAGGAAGAAGACCGGGCCGTCGGGTATGGGCTCCAGGGGGTTCCGCTGGACAAGGGCAACGTCCAGTTTTATTTCGGGTTGGTGGGCGCCAGCGCAACGGATGATCGGGAACTTATTCCGTTTTTCCAGCAAACCCGTGAGGAATTTCTCGAATACGATCTCACCAAACTGGTCTATCAGTTAGCCAACCCCAAACGAACCGTCGTTGGCCTGTTGAGCACCCTGCCATTGGAGGGCGGGCTGCCCGCGGCGCTCCTGCAAACACAGGGGGGAGGGGCGCCCTGGATGATCATGAACAGCATCCGCGAGGTGATGGAAGTCAAGGCTCTCGAGGAAACCGTTACGGAAATCCCCGAGGACATTGAGGTGCTCATGGTGGTGCATCCGAAGGAGCTTGGCGACCCGACCCTCTATGCGATTGACCAGTTTGTGTTGCGGGGCGGCCGGGCCTTGGTTTTTGTGGACCCCCATAGTGAAGCCGACCAGCCCCCCCCCAATCCCGGAAATCCAATGGGGATGCCTGGCCCGCGCCATTCCGATCTCGGCAAGGTCTTTGACGCCTGGGGCGTTGAGTTGGTCAAAGGGAAAGTGGCCGGGGATCTTCCGTTGGCCAAAAAAGTGAACGTGCAAAAACTGTCTCGCACGTTTGTCTCCGATTATCCTATTTGGATTGATCTGGCCCCGAAGCATTTGAATTCCGAGGATATTGTGACGGCCAAACTTCCGAGCCTCACCATGGCTTCAGCCGGGATCCTTCGAAAGAAGGAAGGCCGTGAGATCGCGTGGACCCCTCTGGTGGAAACCGACGAACAGGCCATGCAAATTGATTCCTCCCGTCTGATGCTGATGCCGGACGTCGAAGGCATTTTGCGGGACTATCGGCCGGAAGGTGAAAAACTCACGTTGGCCGCGCGCATGACCGGGAAGGTGCAAACGGCCTTTCCCGATGGGAGGCCGAGGGCGGAGGAATCGGCGCTCGAGGAAACGGAACACGATGACGCCAACGCGCAAAAGGAATCACACGCGCCGCCGCATCTGGCCGAATCGGCCGAATCCATTCACGTGATCGTGGTGGCCGATACCGACGTGTTGCACGATCGGTTTTGGGTGCAGGTCCAAAACTTCCTGGGACAGCGGATCGCGATTCCCACGGCCGCGAATAACCGTTTCGTGGTCAATGCGTTGGACAATCTGACCGGCAGCCCCGACCTCATCAGCGTCAGAAATCGCGGGAGTTTCTCCCGGCCGTTCACGCTGGTCAAAGCCATTCAACAGGAGGCGGAGCAGCGGTTCCGGCAAAAAGAACGGGCGTTGCAACAGCGCTTAAAAGATACCGAGCGGAAGATTCGCGACTTGCAAAAAAAGAAAGAAGATCAGACCGCGCTCATTTTGAGCGTTGAACAGCAAGCCGCTCTCAATGAGTTCCGGCAACAGTTGGTGGCGACCAGAAAAGAGTTGCGGAGCGTCCAGCATGAACTGCGGAAAAACATGGAACATCTCGAAGGCATGGTCAAGTTTCTCAACATTGGACTGATGCCCTTGGTGATTGCCGTCGGCGGTCTGCTGTTTAGTGCCTGGAACACACGTCGCCGCCTGCGCGGTCAGACGCCCTAGGCCAGACCGCCCGTTGGCGGTGCGGTTGCGACGAATCGCCACAAGACCAAAGACCATGAAGACCAAATCCTTAACCATCATGGGAGCGATCGCCGTTGTCCTGACCGGCGCGGCGGTGTTCGTGTCCCAACACAAGGAGTTCGCGCCCCCGCAAATGGGACAACGCCTCTTCCCGGACTTGCTGGCGGCCATCAATGAGGTGTCTGAACTTCACGTTTCGGCGCAACGCGGAGCTGTCACGATTCTGCGGGACGGGGACTTGTGGAGCGTCAAAGAGAAACACCGGTACCCGGCCGATATGGGAAAACTTCGGGAAGCGCTCATCGGGTTGGCCGGATTACAAATCCTGGAAGCCAAAACCGCGAAGCCTGAACGGTATGAAAAACTGGGGGTGCGGGACGTGGATGCGGAGGGATCGTTGTCCACGGGCGTGATGCTCAAGGATTTGGCCGGCCACGTCCTGGCCGAAGTCATTGTGGGCCATGAACGCCCGGCCAGGGGTGCGACCGGTCACAAGGAAGTGTTTGTCCGCAAACCGGGGAATCCGCAAACCTGGCTGGCCACTGGGAATTTCCCGGTCGGGAACAGTCCGGATGAATGGCTGGACAAGGACTTTCTGCATATTGAGACGAAACGAGTGAAGCGCGTCTCCGTGACCCATCCGGACCGGACACGACTGATCGTAGAGAAAGAAAAGCCGGACGATCTCGATTATCATGTGGTCGGCCTGTCGGAAGGCCAGGAAATCCAGTCGCAATTTACCGTGAACAATATCGTCTCGACGGTCACGTCCCTGTCGTTCGATGACGTGCGGCCAAAGGGCGACGTCTCCTTTGACGAGACAGCCGCGGTCGTGGCGACCTTTGAGACGTTTGACGGCCTTGAAGGGACGGTCAACCTGCTTCAACGGGACGAGCAACATTACGTCACGGTCTCGGCGGCCTTCAAGGCCGGCCTGATCTGGAAACCCGAACCGGAAGAAGATTCCGAAAACCGGCCCGACGGGCAAGAGACACCGGAGCAAGAAAACGAAGAAGCCGCCGCACCCGAACCGCCTGTGACCAAACCGGAGGCGGCCGTCAAAGCCGAAATCGAAGCCCTGACTCAAACCGTCGCCGCATGGGTGTACGTCATCCCTCAATTCCGCGCCGAGACCATCCTCACAAAGCCCGCGGACCTTCTCAAGCAGCCCGGCTAGCGGGTTTCCGTTACTCACGCATCCGTTGCATGGTTCAGGCGGGGTGGGACGGGTGTCGCAACGCGTCGAGGAGTTCTGCGTAGACCTGCATCAATCGGGAATCTTCAAGGCGGTAGGCGAGGGCAACCATGATCAAACCGAACAGCAGGACCAGGGCGCCGAGTCCCGCCACCCCCAACCCGAGCGCCACGCCGCCCGCCGACCGAAATCCACCGTCAACCCAGAACAGACCCAGAAAGACGAAGGTGCCGATTGTCACCAGTGCCAGCCAGAGCATGGTGAGGCAACTTGAGGACCAGGGCATGCGTTTGGTGAGGCGCAATTCCACGCCGGCATCGGTGGGGTGGAATGCGACGGCCCCTTTCAGCGGCCACGCGGTACGAAACCGCATGGAGAATAATTGATACGAGGGACGCAGCGATATGACTTCCTGCTCATCAAACCACCGGGCGACGCCGTGCGGCAGTTGCATCGTCCCGCGCGCGCCAAATCGTTGAAGCAAGGATTGACGGGTGAGACGGTCGAGGCGGTCACGGCGTCTGGCAATGCCAAAACCGTATTGTGCGGAAAGGGGCCGGAGGCTGGTGAACTGATACCAGTCCCCAACGATGAGCAGTACAAACAGAACGGTTCCAAAGACTCCCGCCAGCACCATGGCTTCGCACCATACCACAACAGGGTCCCGGTCTGTGAGGGTGAAATTTCTCCGAGGAACGGTTTGACTTCGTTCCCGCCGATTCGCTACCATGTGTTGCGGGGTGGAGCAGTCTGGTAGCTCGTTGGGCTCAATTTCGCGGGAGAGTCATCCGCTGATTGCCAGGGAGACCGGCAATCGCTCCCGCAATGGGCTGTGCAGAAGGAAACTTCTGTATGATCACCTGTCAAATTCGGGGAAGCCGGTAGCGGGGTAATCCCGAGCCAAGCCCGAAGAGCCGCAACGCTCTCCGGGAAGGTGTAGAGACTTGATGGCAGGCACCCTAACGGCGGCGCAGCCGGTCCGAGGGTGAAGAGAAAGTCCAGACCACAAACCGGATTCGCCGGGCAGCGAAAGCTGTAGTGGCAGGCATAACCCAAAGGTCGAGGGTTCAAATCCCTCCCCCGCAACCACCACCGTCGTCCTTCCTGAACCGTTCTCCGCTGTTTTTCCACCCGCTTCGCATGGCAGTCAACGTGACTCCACGGCGTATGCCGCCAAGGCGGGGGTGTGTCTTCCTTCAACGTTGTATGAATGGCGATGGAACCCGATCTCTTAGGAGAAACGGGGCGCACGGTGTCTCATCTGTTGGCGGTGCCTAGGAGAACCGTCGCAACGAACTGGCGAGCCTGGCGCGGGAGAGACTGTAGATGAGCCATTTTGAGGGGTCAAAATTATACCACTTGGGGCCGTTTCGGTAATCGCTTTGATACGTGTGGTGATAATTATGGTACCCCTCTCCGAAGGTGATGAGAGACACCCACCAACTGTCACGACTCGAATCGGACGTCCCGTGCGGTTGGTCGCCCCAGATGTGGCAAATGGAATTAATGCAGAACGTGGAATTTAAAACAAAAAACGTTCGTCCGAGACCGGCCAGCAGAAAACAGCCCAGTCCGCCAATCCAGCCGTCCGTCAAGAATCCCGCAACAAAGGGAAGCGCCAGCCCCGACAGGACGATGGGAATATAATACCGATGCTGCCACATCACGACCGGGTCCTGCTTGAGTTTGGTGGTATATTTTTCGTCTTTATGGGGGTCAACCCGAAACAGCCACCCGCAATGACTGTGCCAGAATCCTCGTTGCGCGTTATAGGGATCCTCTTCCTGGTCGCACCGGGCATGATGGCGGATATGGTCTGACGCCCATTTGAGACCTGAGTTTTGCAACGCCCATCCTCCCGCGACCAGCAACACGCCCTTGACCAAATTGGGGCAGGTAAAACTTCGATGCGCCAGCAAGCGGTGGTATCCAACGGTGATGCCTAATCCCGTGATGGCATAGAACATCACAAACATGGTCCAGGCGAGCGGAGAATAATCATAAAAATACGCGTAGGCGGGCAACCCGACGATGGCCCCGCCCGTGATGAGGGAAAACAACATGATCGTCAAGCGGTCATGGGGGCGTGTCTGGGGGGATGCCGTGCCGGCCTTTGCCGCCGTTGTCATGACTGTCTCGTTCATGATGCGCTCATTGATTGTTGAATCGGTATCAGAAAAAACCGAAGGATCGTCGCCCGTTCAGCACCCCTTACGATCTTGGCGGTCGTGAAGAATGTTCTTTGGGCCTCGCCTCGTTCACCACAAGATTTCTGCCTTGAAAGTCCGACTCATGTAAAGCCGAAGCGGCTTGCTGTGCTTCTTCCCCGCTTGCCATTTCCACGAACCCGAACCCTCGAGACTGTCCGGTGTACCGGTCAATCACCACGTTTGCGGATGTGACCGTTCCATGTTGCGCAAAAAGCTCCTGTAATTCTTGGTCCGTTGTGGTATAGGCCAAGTTTCCGACGTATAATTTTTGGCTCACTGCTCCCTCCATCTTATCCAGGACAGGCAATAACGGGCGATGTATCAGGAAACGGCCGACTCGGGAGTATGCGAAATACGAGAGGCTACCTGCACCGAGACCACCCAAATGCCCCGTGGCGGTCCGTATCTTTTTGATACGTACCGTACCCGTACGAGGTCATATCACCCGGCCTATGATCGTGTCAAGGAAAACGTGACTACTATGGCGATGCGCAACGGTGAATGAGGCAAAATGGGCGCGTGCGTTGTCGTGAAGAGGCCAAAAGGTCGTGTTTACAACCCGGGCTTTTCTCGAACTTTTTTGATTTCTGTCTCGGCGGCCCGGAAAGCGGCGCGAATCGCCTCCTCGAAACTTTTCGCTTCTTTCCGTGCGGTAACGGTATGGCGTGGAGGAAGGCTCAAAACGACCAGCGCTTCGGCGTTATGGTCTCCATTTTTATGATGTGGGTTTTTGGTGAGCGTGACACGGGCATGGGTCAGAGAGGCGTATTCTGTTTGGAGTGCGGCGGTCCGGTCTTCAATCTCTTGTTTCCATCTTGGCGTCATCCCGACGTTTCGGCTTTCAATTTTTAAATCCATCGTCCTTCTCTCTCTGCCCGGGTTTTGCCTATGCGGGGTTTTCCGTGACCCGGGTGGCCGGATGACTTGTTTGCCAAGATGCTCCTAACGTACTATCGGCTTCCCTGTCCAAAGGTGCAACCATTCGAACCGTATCCTGATAAAGCAAAATAGAGGCATCCTGGTAACGCTCTTTCCACAGAATCTGTTGATAAGCTGGTGAAAAATTTTTGGACACCGTGATATTTTAACCATATGACCATAACCAAAAGCAGATTGCATATTTTTTGTGCATTGTAGCCAGTAATGTTTTCATACTAGATATAGTATGCTAAAATCATCTAGTGGTAATTTTTAACTATATTTCGTAACTATTCAAAAATTCTTATGATTTCTGGAATTTTTGGCAAGACACCCTCTTGGTGACGTGGAGAAATGGTGATTATCAACAGGGCTTGTTGAAAAACAGGGACTCAACAACGTCATTCTGCGGTCTCCAGCCCTCTTGAATGAGGAGATTCGGTTCTGCGGTTGGGGTCATCCGGGTACCATAAATTATGCAGGGAATCTCCATCCTGGCCACCATCGTTTCCGTTTTCAGTTTTTTGTTGGCATGTATCGCCTTGCTCTACCCCGGACTGTCGCGTTTCAAAAGTCGGTGGAAGGGATGCGCCTTCTACGGTAGCCTTTCAGTAGGCACCTTGCTGGTGGCGGTGCTGACGTCCCCTCATCCTGCATTGCCGGAGCCGGAATGGTCCTGGGTTGATTGGACCGTAATGGGGCTGGGCGGCGGGACGGGCATAGCGGTGGTGACGAAACAGTGGTGGCGGCCTCAAAAAAAGAACGAAGCCGACCCACGTTCGGGCAGGAGACGGAAAGCCCGTTGACAAGAGCAATCCCGGTTCATGAGCAGGCGGTACGCGCGACTCCTGTCGCCGGCGAGAGCGGGTTGAGACCGGCGACCGGGGAGAGGATCAGCCGCGCCTGCGCTTCTTCAGAAGAACCACTGTGTGCGGAAGAAGATGGAGCGAGGCATATTGGCATGGGACACGCCGAGCCCGACACTCCGTTCCCCGATATTCAACAACTCGTGCTGATCCAGCAGATTGACCGCGTCCACTCCCACTAACAGCTTTTGCTGCTTCGGCAGGGGGATCGCGTGGGTGATGGAGAGGTTGTACGTGGTATGCGAGTCGGCATGGCCCGAATTGGTTTTGGCGCCCGGCGCGCTACTCCGCAGACCGGACCCGTACAACATCTGACCGGAGACGGTGGTCCGTGGAAAGAGACGATACGTGACCACCGCCGAACTCGTGATCGCCTGCATGTGATCGCAGAAGATGCCTTCACTCGTTTGGATATCGGCCAATTCTTCTTCGTGCAGCAGGAAGTGTCCCGCTTGCAGCCCTTTGCCTTTGCATTGGCCCCAGGCGACGCTGGCCCGGCCCGTGAGCTGGTTCGCCAGCGTGCCTTTCAGTGTGCCTTCGATCCCGCGTTGCCAGCCCCGTTCAAATGCAAAATAATTTAGTAGCGGCGTGGTATTGAATTGATGGGCGTCGGCCATGTTCTTGTTGAGTTTGTAATAGCCCGTTAACTGGAGCACCGCCGTGTCCCCCAGCGCGTGCGTCGAGCCGATTTCAACAGAATGCGATCGTTCGGGTTTGGTTCGGTTGTTGGTCCGGTCATCGGCCGCCGCCGTTGTGCCGGCGGTATTGAGGAGTTGAAAAGGGATGGCCTCAAGATTGGGCGGGGTAAAGAGCCGGCCATAGAACACATGCAGCGCGTGATGGTCGTTGGGCGCGTAGGTGACCCCGATGCGGGGGCTGATTTGCAAGGCTTCAATGTACCCGTGAACGTGATCCAGGCGCACGCCCACGTTAATGGTCCACCACTCATTGGGCGTGAATTGATCCTGCACCCAGAACTCTTCACGATACCCGATAATCCGCCGGTCGGCCTTGCGTGCCAGGACCCCGCCGGTCGGGTTGTCCGACTCATCCCGGGCGAACACGAACAATCGGGTTTTATTCGTCGTTGTCGTCCGGTCCAGATGGAGGCCAGCCTTGATCACGTGCCGGTTCTTGAACACATGCGTGTAATCAATCCGGGCTCCGCCGGCATACCCCCACCGGTCCTGGTGGCCCGCGGAAAAAGGTTCGTCCGGGTCGTTCGTGTAAGCCAGGACCTGATAGGGGTCGGTCGTAAACGTCGCCCGGCTGTGGCGGAAGTATCCGGCCACGCTGAAAAACCGGTTCGCATCCACGTTATGCCGCCACACGAAATGGGAATACTGGTTATGCTCCTCCTGGTTTTCATCAATCGCTTCCGAGGGCTTCGGCGTAAACCGGGAGTCGGTGCGGCTTCGGATCAGCCCCACAATCTCGTTGTTCGGGGTTTGGCCCGGCTGCGTGGGAATTTGATAGTCGGCGACACTGTTCAAGAGCAGCCAGGTCAGGTGATTGCGGTTGTTCAACTGGTAGTCGCCGCGCAGATAGGTTTGGTTGCGTTCGCCGTGGTCATGGTGGACGGATTGGCCCAGCGTGGGAGGATCAATGCCCCGGTTGGTCGTCAGATAATTGTTCATCATATACAACCGGAACCGGTCGCCCACGGTCCCGCCGTATTCAAACGACGGCAGCAGGGTTTCATTGCTTCCGCCAAACACTTGCAGTGAGCCGAACCCCGGCCTGGTCCCGCTTTTGCTGGTGATGTCAATCACCGCGGCCGTCCGGTTCCCGTATTGGGCTTCCATGCCGCCGAGAATAAGATCCGCCCGCTCCCAGGCTCGCGGATGAATCAGGTCGGTAAACTGTGTCGTGACCGTGTCCGGAATGGGCACGCCGTCAAGACGCAATTGGATATTTGCGTGATCCTGTCGAATGTGGACTTGCTTGAGGCTGCCGTTGGCCGCGCCCGGAATGGTGACCAGGACGTCCGCCAGCTCAAGATTGTTGCCCCTCGGCAGCGCCTCAATGTCTTGTCGGCTGACCGAATAGGTGGAGCTGGACGACTGCGTCTTCGTTGGAAGGAGAGGCGCCGCGATTGTCAGCGCCCTTTCCCGCGTTTCCGTGACGGTCAGCATTGGAAGGAGAGGCGCCGCGATTATCAGCGCCCTTTCCCGCGTTTCCGTGACGGTCAACACCAACGGCTCCGGGACGTCGTCGCTGACGACAATCACGAGGTGTTCACTGCGATAGGTTGCCTGAATGGCCTGGACGGCAAACACGCCCGCTTGCGGGGCCACCATCGCGAATTCGCCGGCGTCGTTGGTTGACGTCGAGGTGACAAGCTCCCCTTCCTGATCGCGCAAGGCAACGGTGCCCTGTGCGACGCGCCGCAAATCCTCGTGTTGCACGTACCCGGAAATCGTCCGAGCGTCGGTGGCGGCAACTACATGCGGCGTCATCCACAGCGCGAGCGCGCAGGCCGCCACGACGAAACGCGATGGCCGCCTTCCGCGCACAGTCTGTAATAAATCCCTGTATGACATCGGGCTTCTCCTCTTGTGGCGACTCGTAAGCACGGGTCTGACCGCAAACCCGATACACGGGTTCGTCGCCAGGCGACATTCCGAGCGAAGGGCCGTCCCTACACGGGACGCTGGATCAACCGGGACGCGGAAGACCTGGGAGGAGCGCGAGAAGGAGAAGACGCGGGAACATTGCCCCGCACGGTCGCGGGAACAGCAAGGTGGGCTTTGTTCAAGAGAAGAAGACCGGCGTGGAGTTCAGTCGTCTGGAATGCCAAGGCGCCGGATCCGTGAATTTCCACCCAGGCACACAGATCAAAATCCGAATGCTCGCCGGGATTCCCTCCCGTCCCGGAAGCCAGGACGTGCTGCATGGCCAACGCGCCGGCAAGAGGCACGAGCGCCGGGACACTCAGCGCCACCACGATGATCAAGGGAGCAAAATCCCGGACGGATAACGAGGCGGATCGAAACGGTCTCATCTTGCGGCTCCGGAGAATCAGCGGACGATCGCCGTGGACTCTATCAGTCCAGCTAATGCAAGTCAATTGCGTTTGTCTGTTCGGCGGTTCATTTGCGGCGCAGGATGTCGCCGACGCGCTCACTGGCTTCTTTGACCAGAATGCCCATCTTGGCGCGGGAGGGTTCGAAGTCAACGGGGAAATGATGGTGGCGGAGCCGTTGGCTGGTGACCGGGCCAATCGAGGCCACCATGGTTTTTCCCAGGACTTCACGAAAGGCCGCGAGTTGGCCGGTGGCGTGGAGCAGTTCCACGATATGATCCACCTGGGCGGCGCTTGTGAAGAGCGCCGCGGCGACGGTTCCCTCCAGAAGGCCGCGGAGCGCGCGCTTGAGAGGCTCCACGTCGTCGGGAAGCGCCCATCGGTACACCGGGACACTCGTGACCCGTGCGCCCCGCTTGACCAACCCCTCCACAAGGTCGTTGTTGGACGTGCCGTATTCTTGCACGGCAATCCGGAGTCCGGAAAGGCCCTCCGGTTTGAGCGCGTCCAGTGTGTGGAGGACAGCCTGCCAAGTATGGGGTTCGGGAACGGCGAGGTGGGATTGCAGCCCCAGCTCCTTTAAGGCCGCAATGGGTTTGGGCCCGCGGCAGACGAGGATGATTCCGGCCAGTGCGTGCCGGATGGCTTCGATGGAAAACCGTGTTTTCCAGACGTCCGACAACGCCCGTGTCCCAACGCCGGTGAGCAAAATCAGCATGTCCACGGAGCCTGCCATGAGATGCTGCCCAAAGGTCAGGGCTTCGGTGTTCTGTTCCAGGGGAATTTCCTGCATGGAGGGCGCAACCATGGGCTTCCCTCCATGACGAGCGATAAGATTGGCCATTTGATCGGCCATCCGGCTTTCAAAGGCCGCCACGGTCATTCCCGCGAATCCGCTTGTTGCGTCTGATTCAGTGTTCACGGCTGCCCCCGCCTGGCCGAAACGTACGCCAGCTTGATCCGTGTGAGAGGAGAAGCATCCACAAAGAGGGGGGAGGGTATCACATGGACTGCGTGCCGCGAAACGCGCGCGACGCGGCGGCGAATCGGTCGGACGGGGTTGCTCCGCCTCGCGGGCCTCGTTAAGATGACGGCGCGGAAAGGGAAATCATGATCACACCGTCCAAGCAAGGCCCCCAGGATATTCCCAAGGGAAGCGGGTTGCGCCACGTGGCCTTGAAGGTGACAAATCTGGGGGCCTCGAAAACGTTTTATCAGACCTGGTTTGGCATGACGATTGTCTGGGAACCTGATGCGGAGAACGTGTACATGAGTTCGGGGATTGATAACCTGGCGCTGCATCAGATTCCCAGCGAAGACATTCCCATTCACCGCCATGATCAGGGGCAATTTCTTGACCACGTGGGGTTTGTCATGGATTCCCCGGACAGTGTGGACCGGCTGTATCGCCGCGTCGTCAACGAAGGCGTCACGATTGTCCACCATCCGAAGCGGCATCGGGACGGCAGTTATTCATTTTATCTCGCCGATCCCGACCATATTGTCATCCAGGTGTTATACGAACCTAACATCAGCGCGGTGCGCTTTTCGACTGAACCATAAGTGGCCGCAACCCGCTCTGGTCCGTGGCGTCATGACGTGATTCCGTCACGCCTCACGAAGAAAGACGCGTAATTGATGGCTCTCTGGGATCGCGTTGACCCCAATCAGTGTGTCGGACTGCACCCCTGGGTGTGGGTGCAGTTGGAAAGCGCCGAGCCGCCCGGCCCCTTTCCGTTTATGGGCGGCGTGGCTCCCGACGTCGTGGCGAGTCTCCATGAGGTCCACGGCATCCTCATGAGCGCCGTGGAAACGGCCATCAGTGACGTGTTTGCCCACCGAACGCCGGTCAACGATCCCAACGTCGGTCGCCGCCTTGAGGACGCCTATGCCGAAGTGGTGCGGTCTCGGCCCCGGCTCCGGCGGCATATTCGGTGTGAACGGAATGCCGGCGGCGCTTTTGTGTGGGAATTTCCTCACGATCGTCATCAATCGGCGGTCATGCGGTACACCGGCCTGCGCGTGTTCAACGCGGTCACGCGGCACACGATCCCGATGGACTTCGGGCATCATCCCCTCTCGCCCGTGGTGGGGACGTTGCTGGGATGTTTGAACGGCGCGCGAACCGTGTCGGAAATTCACACCGTGGTCATGACGGCCGGTCATGACCACGCGCGGCATTTGACGCACCTGCTGGAGCAACTCGACTCGCACGACTGTTTGGCGGTGTCGGACCACTCCTCGGTTCGCACGCGGTGGCTCGACGCCACGTGCGACCGGGACATGGTGCATCTTGGCCACGCGGCGTTGATGTACCGCCTGCGAGACCGGTTTCTCTGGTTTGATCCCTGGCTGATGCCCTGGTTCGCCGAATCACCGGAGCCTTCGCTGTGGCCGTCGTTGTTGCCGCCGCCGGCCGCCGTGTTCCTGACGCACGACCATGACGACCACGTTGACCCCCGAACGTTGCTGCACGTGCCCAAGGACGTGCCCATTCTCGTGCCGAGCCGGAAAAACCGGAAGGCGTTGTATTTTGATTACCGGGCCTTGATGCGCGAGCTGGGCTTTACGAACGTCATTGAACTGGCGCATGGAGAATCCTGGAAATTTGACAACGGGCAAGTCGTGTCGGTGCCGTTTTTCGGCGAGGACCCGTGCGACCTTGCGCTGCCGCGAAATTGTTATTTAATCAATGACGACGGGCACAACACCCTGGTGCACGCGGACAGCGGCCCGACAAACGACGGGCATTCCGCCGTCCGGGACGGCGTTATCGCTCAACTGGTGCGGCAGTATGGCCCGATTACGACCATCTATGCCTCCCAGCAACAACTGAAAGAGATTCGTTCCTGCGCGGCCCATGCAAGTTTGTCGCATCCCGGCAAGTGGCTGGAGGTGGGAGAAAACGGGTTTCTCACCAATCACTACCTGTCGGAATTGATGGAGCATGCCCAGGCGTCCTTGTTCGTCTCGTATGCCACCGGCGGCGCCGAGTGGTACCCGGACCATTTGTCGTTCATGTTCAGTCACCGGAATCCGGCCCGGACGGCCTTGCTCACCGCCCACTGGGATCCTCCCGACGCCCTCGGAGACCTGCTGAAGGCCTCGGGCCGCCGGTATCATCACGGCCAGGCGTTGGACGTGGTGCGCGTGTCCGCGCCGGGCCAGGTGCGGGTGATCTCGCAAGCCGAAGCCCTGGCGCCGCTTTCGCTGTATCAACTGGATCATGCCTTGCCCGCGTTTCTCAAGCACGCTTCTCGCTAGCCGGGCCGACCGTTCGGGGCCGGCGCCGCCGCAGGGTATTCTTGCCGTTCAACCGTCTAATATGGTAAAGACGGGGCGCCTGTGTGACGCTGGAAGGACTTGTGATGACCGATCAATCAATGCCCATGCCCGCGATTGATCAGGAAGACCCATTGCCCGGGGGCGACCTCGTCGTGGTGGAGGTCAAGGTCCGCGACTGCGGCGAGAGCAAAACCGCCCGGACGACCGACCCCGCGCTCAAGGTCGGTGACTGCGTTCTCCTGGAATTAGAGAACGATCTCACCTATGGCCGTGTCTGTGCCCCTCCCCGCTCTCAACCGTTCATCCCGCCGATGCGAGCGATGCGGAGTATCCTTCGGAAAGCGACGGAAGCGGACGAGGCCGCCATTGCCCATCAAAAAAAATTATCGGTCGCGGGCAAAGCGTTCTGCCGGGAGCGTGCCCTGGCGCTGGGGTTGCAGATGAAAGTGGTCGAAGTCCATGGCTCGCTTCAGCGGCGGCTCCTGACGTTGAACTACACGGCGGAATCCCGCGTTGATTTTCGGCAGCTTGTGAAGGATCTGGCGCGCCATTTCAGTTGCCGGATTGACATGCGGCAAATTTCCAGCCGTGAGGAAGCGCGCCGGTTGAGCGGGGTTGATACCTGCGGGCTGGTCTTGTGTTGCGCCAGCTTTCTCACGGATTTTCAACCGGTGACGCTCAAGCTCTCCCATCGCGAAACGGCGGCGTCGCATGATTCGTACCGCATCGGAGTCTGTGGACGGTTGAAATGCTGCCTGATGTTTGAAAGCGACGATTGGCCGGTCTCAAAGCCGCCCATTCCACAACTCATTCACCCCACTCGGTCTTGATTTTTCATCCGCGGTCTCAAGAAGGATAGTCCATGAGCACTCCGCCTCCGATGGTCATTTACGCCCATAACGCCACCTATGACAAACTGCACCAGGTGGCGACCATCGCCCTCACGGCCTCGGCCATGGGAAAAGACGTGGTGGTCGTGTTGTTGTTTTGGACCATCAAGAAACTCGCGGAAGGCAAACTCGACGACATTGATTTTCCCCCCGAGTATCAACCCTATCACGAGGAAGTCGCCCGCCTGCTGGCCGAGCGCAAGGTGCCGCGTATTTCGGAAATGTTTGAAGAGGCCAGAACGGTCGGGAAGTTCCGGCTCATCGCGTGCAGCGCCGGGCTGGAATACATGGGCGTGGACGCGGACGCCGTGGCCGGCCAGGTTGACGAGGTGATGGGCCTTCCCTCAATCCTGACGCTGGCCTCGGGCGCGGAGACGACGCTGTTTATCTAGCCCGGACTTCGCCGCGGCCCCGCCCCGCATGACCGGGAGCTTCCTACCGGAAGGTTCGCACGCCGACCCGCTTGCAGTACGCGCTCACCGGACATTGGTTGCAGAACGGGGAAACGGGGCGGCAAAGGTTTTGCCCGAACGGAACCAGCCAGTCGTTCCATGTGATCCAGTATTGTTTGGGCAGTTTTTTGCGGAGCGCGAATTCCGTCGCCTCCGGCGTGGCCGTCCGCACGTACCCCCACCGGTTGCTGATGCGGTGAACGTGAATATCCACGCAAATCCCCGGCTTGTGATACCCGACGGTCACCACCAGATTGGCGGTCTTGCGTCCGACGCCTTTCAGCGTCAACAGCTCGTCAATGGTCTCCGGCACCCGGCCTCCAAAGTCATGGAGCAGACTTTGGCAGATCGCGCGAATCTGTTTGGCTTTGGTTCGGTAAAACCCCACCGGATAGATGGCCTTCTCGACGGTGTTCAGGGAAAGCGCGCGCATGCGTTCCGGCGTGCCGGCCAGCCGGAATAATCGTTGGCTGGCCTCGGTTGTGGTTCGGTCGGTGGTCCGGAGACTAAGCAGACAGGCAATCAACACCCGGAAGGGGTCGCGCGTTTCCCTGGCCACCACCCCCAACACCGGTTCTTTCCATCGGCGAATGGCTTGTCTGACTCTGGCCGTGACCGCGTGAATCTGGGAATCACGCATTGAAGACGGTTACGCGGTGAACGGGACAGGATGGAAACGAGGACGTGACGAGACGCGGGACAATCGGCTACCGGAATGAACGCTTTGCCAGCCATTTCTGGCGGCGGCGGGTCGCTTCACGTTCTTTGGCCTTGCGTCTCACGCTTGGTTTTTCGTAAAAACGCCGGCGCTTCAACTCACGGAACAACCCATCGGCTGCGAGTTTTTTCTTCGCAACGCGAAGCGCTTTTTCCACATTGTTGTTAACGACCTTGATTTCCATTGTGTCCCGTGAATTTTAAATTCCTGCTATATCTCAACTACAAAAATGTTAGGCACGGCAGGCCGTCCCTTTCCAGCTTGCTGTCTGAATAATGCTGTCTTTGATAGTAAACGAAGTCTCACATCTACGGCGTAATGGGACAGTTATATTCCCGATATTGTAGGTTCCCGTGCCACCGTTGAATCGCCAAGTGTAAAGCGTGTTTCCGTTTGGCATATTGTAAACGTCTGAAGGACGACCCCATTTCTGAATCAAATCATTCACATTGCTACCAACCCAGCTTTGAACAATTTCATTGTACCCGCCTGTTGTTGCACATCCACAAGTAGTAAGAGCTAAAAGAACAAACGCAAGGTAAGCTTTTTTCTCATTGCTCTAGTCCCACAAATAGCAAGGTTCATAGTACCATACCGTTTAAACGGGCGACAAGTTTACATTTCCACTTGAGTAAAATCATTTAAATTAAATAAATTCAATACGTTACAAGACTGTTTTTTGAGAAAACAACCGCCGTTCGTACAGATTGACAGAGGTCTTTTTACTAAATAAATATACGCGAATACCGCAAGGATGGGCGTGACGGGAGCGAACGGGATCAGGTGTCTTTTAATGCCGCGACAATATCCAACACCATCTTCTTCCCGTCGCCAAACAGCATGAGGGAATTGTCCAACGCAAACAGCGGGTTCGGGATGCCCGCAAATCCGGGGCTTAAACTCCGCTTGATCACCACCACGGTTTTGGCCTTGTCCACGTCAATGATCGGCATGCCGGCAATGGGGCTTGACGGGTCCGTTCTCGCCAGGGGATTCACCACGTCGTTGGCGCCGATGATCAGGGCCACGTCCATTTGATCAATATACGGATTAATCTCGTCCATATCCTTGAGGGACTCATACGGCACGTCGGCTTCGGCCAGCAGGACGTTCATATGACCGGGCATCCGGCCGGCCACGGGATGAACGGCGTATTCCACGTCCACGCCCCGTTCGGCGAGGAGGGACGCGAGGTTGGCAAGGGGGTGCTGGGCCTGGGAGACGGCCATGCCGTATCCCGGAACAATGACCACCCGTCGCGCGGCGTCAAAGAGGAGCGCGACTTCCTCCGGGGAAGCGGATTTCACCCGGCCCGCATAGACCGCGTCCGCGCTGGCGCTTTCACCCGTCGGCCCCAGGACTCCAAAGAGGACGTTGGTCAAGGAGCGATTCATGGCTTTGCACATGATTTGCGTCAGGATCAGTCCCGAAGCCCCGACCAGGGAGCCGGTAATGATCAAGACGTTATTGGACAGGACAAACCCCGTGGCCGCGGCGGCGACCCCGGAGTAGGAGTTTAGGAGCGCGACCACCACGGGCATATCGGCCCCGCCGACCGGCATGACGAGCAGTACCCCAAGCAGCGACGCCACCAGCGCCAGCAGCCAGTACAAGAGGAGATTGGCGGGGTCCAGAACCACGCCCACGCTTAACGCCAGGGCCAGAAGAACCAGCCCGGCGTTCACGACCTGTTGCCCGGCAAACAGCACGGCCTTTTCATTCAGGAGGCCCTTGAGTTTTCCAAAAGCCACCAGGCTTCCCCAAAACGTGACGGCGCCAATCAGCCCGGAAGCGGCCGTGGCCACGGTGACCTGAACGAACGGGGTTCCGTCGTTGAGGGTGCGTTCTGTCAGGGCCGCCCCCGCCACCAGCACCGAGGCGATGCCGCCAAACCCGTTAAACAGCGCCACGAGTTCCGGCATGGCCGTCATTTCGATTTTCAGGGCCAGGAGCGCGCCGATGGCCGCCCCGACGACGATGCCGGCGAGAATGACTTCAAACCCGACGATGCGCTGATTCGTGAGCGTAATAACGATGGCGAGCAACATGCCGCACGCCCCCAGCGCGTTGCCCCGGACGGCGGTGCGGGGATGGGTCAGTCCCTTCAGGCCGACAATAAACAGCGTGGCGGCGACGAGATAGCCCGCATTGATGATCACCTGCGTCATGACGGGGATTTCTTTTTGAACATTGCCAGCATGCGGTTGGTGACCATAAAGCCGCCGACGACGTTCAGGGTCGCAAAGACCACGGCGAGAAACCCGAGCGCGGTCGTCACCGGCGTATGCTGGGCGCCCGCCGACAGAATGGCGCCGACGAGCGTGATGCCTGAAATGGCGTTGGACCCCGACATGAGCGGGGTGTGCAGGGTGGGCGGAATTTTGGCGATAATTTCAAAGCCCACAAAAATCGCCAGAACGAAAATCGTAATGCCGGCCATCAACAGTTCCATGATTAACGCTCCTCCGTTCGTCCGCCAGCGGGAAGGTTCAAGCGTTCGCGGAGTGTGGGATGCACCACGTCGCCGTCGCGAGTCAACAGGGTTTCTCTGGTGATGTCGTCTTCCCCGTCCATCGCCAGCTCGCCGTTTTTCACCACGTGCAGCAGGAAGGCGGCCATGTTTTTGGCATACAGTTGGCTGGCATGGTACGGCACCGTCGCCGCGAGATTGTCAGGCCCGATAATGGTGACGCCATGTGCCGTCACCGTCTGATGCAATCTGGTGAGTTCGCAATTGCCGCCTCGTTCGGCCGCCAGGTCAATAATCACCGACCCGGGAGCCATGCCGGCCACCATATCGGCCGTAATCAGGACGGGAGCCTTTTGCCCCGGGACGGCCGCGGTGGTAATCACCACGTCGCTGGCGCCGACCGCTTTCGTCAGCAGCGTTTGCTGGCGGCGGTAAAAGGCGTCGTCCTGGGCTTTGGCGTAGCCGCCCGTGTCTTCCGCGTCGCGGGTCTCCAACGGCAAATCCAAAAATTTGGCGCCCAGGCTCAACACCTGCTCTTTGACGGCCGGTCGAAGGTCATAGGCTTCAACGGCGGCCCCCAGGCGGCGTGCCATGGAAATGGCCTGCAGGCCCGCGACGCCGGCGCCGATAATCAAGACCCTGGCGGGCGCCACGGTGCCGGCGGCGGTCATCAGCATCGGAAACATTTTCGGAAGCGCGTCGGCGGCCATCAGGACGGCCTTGTAGCCCATGACCATGCCCATTGACGAGAGCACGTCCATGCTTTGGGCGCGGGTGATGCGCGGCATCAGTTCCATGGCCCAGGCTCGAACGTGTCGCGCGTTCAACTCCCGGATGGCCTGGGGGTTGGACAGGGCGTCGGCGATGCCGACGATGGATTGACCGCGCCGCATCAGCGGCAGGTCGCGTTGGCCCTGTTCGGGATTCGCGCCCAGCGTTCTGACTTGTGCGACGATGTGCGCGTGTTCAAACAGTTGCGCGCGTGACGGGACAATGGCGCCCCCTTTCTCCGTATAGGCGGCGTCGGGATAACCGGCCTCAACCCCGGCTCCCTGCTCAATGCGCACCTCCAGCCCGCCCTTCAGGAGCGCGGGGATGATGGCGGGAACGAGGGCCACCCGCTTTTCCCCAGGATACGTCTCTTTGGGAACGCCGATAATCATGGTCGCGTCACGATGCACATTCCAGACCAAGGTAAAGCGAGAAGAAATACCACAGGTGTTTCCCGATAATCAACGGGGGGCGGGGACGCCGTGGCCGCACAGGGGAAAAGCCGGAAGGGGGCCTAGCGGCCATACAGGGTGTCCACGATGTGTTCGGTTTGAAACAGCAGCGCGTTCAGCCGCGTATAACAGGCGTGGCCAAAGAGCGATTCGTGAGGGGGCCGGTCCGCCGCCGCATCCCTGTAATCAATGAGGACACAGTCCCCGTCATTGGGGCATCGGGTCACGCGCCTCGCACATTCCAGCCAGCGTTCAAATCCGTCATAAGGCTCCAGATTCTCGCGCAAGGCCTCGTTCAGTTCCTCTTCCCACGGCGTGCCGGGCATGGCGTCGGTTCCCGCCACCGCCAGCTGGTGCACGTAGTCGCCGCCGGCGGCCATCGGCATTTCCATCACGATTTGGGGCAACTCCATCTTGGCCAGCCACCGCTTGCCGTCCTGCCGAAGCGGGCGATGATTGACCAGGTGGAGGAGTCGGCCGATGCCGTCGGTGTTCCATCCGTACCGAATGGGCGTGCCGAGCGTGACCACGTCCAGCGCGGGCCAGGCGTCAAACCGGTTCTCGCCGAGAAAGCGGTCGAGTTCCCGCAACTGCTGCGTCGCGTCGGACGGGGAGTCGCGCCGCTCATCAAAAGCGGCCAGGGTTTCCAGCACGATGTCACGAACGGAAGAATCTCCCGGAGCCGTCAGATTGGACAGCAAGGCCGGCAACTGGCCCGCGTGGCCACAGGCGACAAGCACGATGCGGTCGGCGGCCCCCAGGCGTTGCCGGTCGGCCAGGCCCCGGAGTTCGTGGAACAGCGCCAACGCCCCTTCCATGCGGCCAAGATGATGGTGCCTGGAAGACCACAGGAAGCGTTGGACGTCAAGCGGACGCGCGAGGGATTGAGAAAGCCCGTCCGCCAGACCTTTGACGTAGTGGTCGGACACATTTCCCGTGTCGTCCAACAGGCGGTCCAGCGTGGTTCTGGTGGCGTCGTCATTGACAAGGGGTGGGCGGGGTTGGTCGCCGGGAGCCGGCGCCGATGGCTGACAGGCATCGGCGCGCATGGCGGCCAGGAGCGATTCCAGCCCCGGAATGCCGCGGGAATAGCCGCGTTTGAGCCCGCCGACTTCATCCAGCCGCGCGGCCCCAAACAGATCGGCGCCGACGTGGGAACCATACACCAGAACCACGGCGCGCACCCCGGCGTCCCACATGCGCGTACCCAGACGCCCGAGCGCCTCATGCCATGGCGGAGAAAACGCGGGCGCCCCCGGCTCAAACGACGCATACCGAACCCGCTCGCCAGGATCAGAACGGGCATACCGGGCATGGAGAAAATTATTATCAGTCGGCACGAACGGGATTCCTTCCTCGCGGCGGATTGCCGCCCGATTCCGTCCCATGATACAGTGCGCACCCATCATGCGGAAATGCCGGATCGCAATACCATGTCTGCTGTGTGCCGTCCTCGCGGCGGCATGGTGCCTTGCCGCGCCGGCGTATGCCGCGGACGCGCCCACCCTTGAAGCGGCGAAACAATGCGCGGCGATTGTCCCAGAAAGCGACAGCGGCTTCGCCCGCGCCCAATGGCACCGGCAACAGGTGGCCTGCCTCAAGGACCTCTACGTGACGGTCGGCATGACCGGCGCCGGCCCGGCGGCCAAAGCCGAGATTCGCGCCCACCTGAACACCCTGGAAACGGCCTATCACAAAAGCCGCTCCCTCTGCACGGCGCGGGAAACACACGACGGCCCCTCCGGCGGCTGCGGCACCATCGCGCTGTCGCCCGCCGAATTCCGCCGCCTGCTCAAAACCATGATTCTCGCCGCCGACGCCGGCTGGGTCAAAAAAGACCCGCGTCTGGCCGATGCCCTCAAGCTCAACGACTAAATCCGCTGGCTTTTGTCGCCCCAAACACCAGCGCATCTATCCGACCGACGGGATTCGGGACAGGTCTGGGCCGGGGATGCTTGCGCGGGAGCGTTGGGTCGTACGGGTGACGTCGGATTACGATTCGCGCATCCGACTCCCTTTCCCTGTGGGGGGTTGGGAACGAAAGGACAATAACCCCCGCTTGCCGGAATGGCTAGTTGGCGGCATGTGTCGTTTGGTAAGTCTGCGGTCTCGGCAGGGATGTGGTTTCTTCAACCAGCAAACACAACGCTTCCATCGCATTTTTGAACGCGTCCTCTCGGGTGGCCCCATGCGTACAGGCATACGCGCCAAATTCAGGTAGCGACGCCACATAACATTCATCCTCATCAGACCATTGAATCAGAATACTGTAGTGCATCTTCATGGCGCCTCCGCTATGGCATGCAAATAGTTTGACACAATTTTTTCCTGATAAGGCTTCGCATCAACTCCATCTTTGCCGGACAGAATGAGTTTGTCGGCAACCTTGGAGTGAGACCATTTTGTATGGCTGCCTTTTGCACTTTCGCAAACACAATCCGCGTTTCGCAACTGTCTTTTCAACTCTTTAATCTTCCTCGGCCTGGTTCCCGTTGTGGAGACTACGTGCATCCAGCGGATACGCGCAACCCTGCTGCCGCCGTCCCCCGTGCCGGTGAATTTGACCCCTGAAAAATCCGCGTGGTACGTTGTGCCGTTATGGCCTGTAACGACAGGGGCTTTGAGGGTTTTTTGATGAACAAGCCGGAACGGACAGGTGTGTTGCGTCGTGGTGTCTGCGCCGTCTTGGGTGGCGTGTTGCTGGTAGCGAGTGTAATCAGTGGGCCGGCCATGACTTGGGCGGAAGATGGCTGGACCCCCTTGCACAGGGCGGCGCAGATGGGGAAGACGGAGACAGTAAGGGCATTGGTAGAGGCTGGGGCGGCGGTCAATGCCCGGGTGGTGTATGGATGGGAGGAAGGCGGCACCCCCTTGCACGCGGCGGCGATGTGGGGGGATGCCGAACAGGTAAGGGCATTGATGGAAGCCGGGGCGGATGCCCGTGCCCGGACGAAGTTTGGCACAACCCCATTTCAATTGGCCAGTACAAATGACAAACTGAAAGATACGGATGCCTACTGGCGGTTAAATGACGCACAGTATCAGGAAAGCAAATGAAGTGTGTAGCCTAGTCTTGAAGTGGAAGCGCTTTCGGGATTTTCTCACGCTTCGTGAGGAGTTTAGGTCAAAACCGTGCATCTACCTTCAAACTGATCCAGAAGAAAAACTACTTAGAATTGGGCAATCTGCCAATCTTTATGAAAGATACAAGGGTGGGACAGCTTACGCTATGCAGGCTGCCATGCACGGGTCTGGTAACTTGGTCTTTGTTACAGAAGCTCCAGAGGAAAGGAAAGCGAGAGAGGACCTAGAAAAAATGCTTATATATGACTATCAGCCTCGGTATTGTAACGAACACAAAAAATACCCGCCAGGGAATCGTGTGCAATATGTTCATGAAGGTGATATAGCAAAGGAACTCTTGGGGCAGTATTCACGTAAGCAGTAGCTTCTCGACCGGTGTATCAATCGTCTTTCATGGGACTTCAGGAACTGGCGTCGTGGATGTGCAAGGATTTAATCCCTTGCCGATGGTAAACTAGAATTGTGAAGAGAATGATTTTAGGAAGAATCACAATGTTTCTCCTCGCGCTCGCGTCCCCCGGTGTTCCGGCGTTGGCCGCCGCCCCGACACAGGCGGACCACGTGTTGCTGTTTGTGCTGGAAGGCGTGGAGAATGAGGCCATCAAAACGGGGGCCATGCCGACGTTGCACAAGCTCGCCACAGAGGGCGCCGTCACCTGGAACGCGCAATCGGTGTCGCCGCCGTTGGCGGTGCCGGCCATGGCGAGTCTGCTGACCGGGCTGCCCGTCGCCAGGCACCGCGTGAACCGCGAATGGGAAACGTATGATTTTTCCCGGTCGTTTCTGCGTGCTCCCACGATGTTTGATTATCTTGACCTGGCCGGCGGGGTGGATACCGCGCTGTTCATCATGGATGAGCGGTTTTATCAGCTTGCCAGACCGGAAATTTACGTGGACATGCAAACCTGCGGCAAAGCCAAACCGCAATGCACGCCCTCCCTGCTCGTGGAATATATTAAGGATTACCTGAAAAAGGTCACCAGCGAAGGCGGCTATAATTTCCGCATTTTCGCGGTGCCGGGCCTGCTGGTGGCGCACCTGCCCGAACCGGCGGACGTCGCCCGCAAACGCGGCCGCGACTCCGAGCCGTATCGCGCGTCCCTCAAAGCCGTTGATACGGCGGTCGCGGACACCATGGCCATCTACCGCGACCATGGTGTGCTGGACAAAACCATGGTCATCGTTACCAGCCTCTACAGTGAGCCGACTCGCCCCGCCACGGCCACGGCCACCGTCAACGGAGCGCCAGCCAAATCCCATTCCGATGTCACAAGCCTTTCCAATGGGAGAACAACTCGCCCCGCCACGGCTCTCCCAACTTCCCCGCCCACTGTCAACGGGGCGAAAGCCAAAACACATTCCGATGTGTTTTGGCTTTCTTTTGGTGTCAACGTGAAACCCGGCCACACCATTACCCGTCCCGTGAGCATCATGGACACCGGCGCCACCGTGCTGGAGGCGCTTGGGCTGGAAACTCATACGGAATGGGACAGTCGCGCGCTGACGGACATTTTTCAAACGAAACCCGAACGCAGGACCACCGGCAATGAACGACTCGCCGTTCACTGACCCACGGGCCTGGACTCTGCGCGCCCTCATGGCGGCCGTCTGCCTCGCGGGCGGGGCGCTCCCGGTCGGGGCGCTTGAGGCGCGGGAATCCGTCAATCCGTTGACGCGGGAGTACGCGATTACCGTTGACCCGACGGCGATTGATCCGCCGACGTGGTGGCACGTGCCGGGCGTCACGCCCCTCATCTGGACCAACGATCCGATTACCTATGAATCCTACAAGACGACCGATGCGCGGGCCATTACGCTCAAACCGGGCGAATACCGTTTTGGAACCTTTACGTTTGACTTTGCGTTTCTGGTGACGTTAGACGGCACACTGGATTTTGCGCGGTCCCTGGCGCAATGCGTGGAAGGGCGCGGCACGCAGACGCTGGTGATCCGGTGCAGCCATACGCAGCCGTATAAACAGGAACGCGATTACGAGTATTCCTCCGGCAACTGACGCCGGCATCACGGAATCCCATGTCACAAACCGTTGAACACTGGATTGAAGCGTTGGAAGACGTTGACGACGCCACGCGGGAAGAAGCCGCGAAGGCGCTCGCCGAACTGGGCGACCCGGATACCATTGAAGCCCTGACCACGGCGCTGGAGGATGAGTACTGGGCCGTTCGCGTCCAGGTGGGGCGGGCGTTTGCGAAAATCGGGGGCGAGGCGGCCATTGAGTCGCTGATCACGCTGTTCAACGACAACATGCTGGAAGTGCAAAGCGAGGCGGTGACCTCCATGGCCTCCATGGGGCCGGTCGCGGTCCCGAAGCTCATCGCCTGTTTGAAGGATGACCGATGGCGTGTGCGGGAGCAGGCGGCCAAGACCCTGGGACTGCTCAAAGCCGCCGACGCGGTGCAACCGTTGATGCTGGTCTGTCGGGATCGTGACGGGGCCGTCAAAAGCGCGGCGGCGGACACCCTCGGACACATCGGCGACGCCAGGGCCGTTCCCGCGCTCATCAAGTTATTCAAGGATACCTCCAAAATTGTCCGGGAGACCGCCGGCACCGCCCTCGTGTATATCGGCGACGCGGCGATTCCCGCCCTCCTGGACACCTTGCGCGATCCGCACTTTGTGGTGCGCTGTCATGGCGTGCGGGCGTTGGGCGGCATGACCACGGACTATCAGATGGGGCGGGCCTGGACAACCGACCGGCGCGTGGTCGAGGCGCTGGTCACCGCCTTGCAGGATGACGACCGGGCCGTTCGGGAAGACGCCACGATCGCGTTGGGGATTATCGGGGATCCGCTGGCCGTCAAGGGGCTGATTGACGCCATGAAAGACGGCGCCGTGAAGCGTCACGCGATTGCGTCGCTCGGCATGATCGGCGACGCGCGCGCCTTGCCGCCGGTGCTGGATGCCCTGAAAGGCAAGGGCATCGCCCAACACGGGAGGCCGACCCCCGGATGTATTATCAGCGAAGACCAGCTCATCAAAGAAGCCGCCGCGACGGCACTGGGACATTTTCGGGATCCCAAGGTGATTCCGGACCTGATTCTGCTGTTAAAGGATATCGTGTTGCGGGAGTACGCCGCCGCGTCGCTGGTGCTGATCGGCGACGCGGCTATCGAACCCCTGGCGGCCTTTCTGCATGATCCGGAGGCATCGAAGATTGAAAAAGAAAGCGAGCGGGTGCTGGCGTTTGCCTCAACCCGGCTGACGGCCTCCAGCGCGTTAAAGAAGACCGTGCTGGACACCCTGCAGAAACTCGGCTGGGAGCCGCCCAAAGGCGATGAACATGGATCGGTGAGGGATATGGAATATACCGACCCGGACAAAGTCCTCGGCGAGGAAGGGCGTTTCGGCCCGTCGGGCGACTTTGCGAAACCGGCCAAAGCCTACCGCATCGAGCGTTGATCGCGCATCCGGTCTCTGTCGTTTGAAAGCGGCCGGCGTTGCGGATTAGTGCCTTGCCATGAAAAAGCGCAAGACATCATGGAGAAATTCGCAGCGATAAAAAAACTTCTGTCATCTGTCTCATCTGTCATCGCCCTGCTGTGGTTGCCGGTGGCGGTCGTGGTATCGGCGGTGTCGGCGGCGCCGGCGTTTGGCCAGACCCAGAGTTTGCCGAATCCTCTGGGCGAGTATGTGACCACCATCACCCATGCCAGTGAGATCTACCGCAACACCGGCGGCAAATTCCAGAGCCTGCAATTCTCGGCGGACGGCCGCACGATATGGCTGGTGGCCGGTGAACATAACGATAACAAAGTCCTTATATTTACGCTGTCCACCGGATTTGACCCATCTACGGTGACCGGCGTTACCACGTTGACGACCTTCGCCCCCACCACCGGTTTCTTTACGGCCATCCTGGTCACCCCTGACGGCCGCCGGGTGTTCATCACCAATGGCACGAGCAGGCGCGTCCTCGCGTACGATTTATCCAGGGCCTTTGATCTGTCCACCGCCACCGCCGCCGCCACCGCCTTTTTCACTCTGCCCGTTGGCCAGCCCGAGAGCCTGGCGTTTTCATCCGACGGACGCCGGATGTTTATTGGGGAGGCGACCCTCGTCGTCGCCCAGTACAACCTGGACGCCCCGTTCAGCTTCACCGGCACTCCCGAATTGGAGAGACGCGTTACCCTGGACGTCTCACTCACCGGTAACCAGGCTCGTGCCTACGACTTGGAGTTTCTCAATAGCGGCGCAACATTGTATGTCTCGAGTGCCCAGTCAGGTGGCCCCACTGGCTTGGACCCTGTTTTTCAATTTGACCTGTCCACCGCCTACGACTTCAACACCTTGAACCCCAAGCCTTCAGCGATGGCGCCGGTGGGGGATGTCAACCTGCGGGGCATTGCATTCAATTCTGATGCCAGCAGCATCTTTGCCACATATGACAGCATCGGCGGCGCTACTGGAGAAATTGCGGTGTACGAGACCGTCGCCGCCGACCTCGTACCGACCTTCGGCGGCGCCACCATCCCGGTCCAGGGTTACCTACCCGGCGCAGTCGTCAATGTGACCCTGCCCGCGGGCAGCGGTGGCAACGGCGCCCTGCGTTACGTCCTGCTCCACCGCGAAGGCCCGAACCTGGCCGCGCTCGGGTTGAGTTTCGGCGACCGTGTCATCTCCGGCACCGTGCCCGCTATGGCAGCGCTGGACGACTCCGTGTTTGACTATCGGATGCAGGACGCCGACGACAACGGTGGGACGGACGACCGGGCGGATATACTCCTCACGATCACCATTGAGGAAGACCCCGCCCCGACCTTCAGCGTTGCCTCCATCCCCACCCAAACCTACATCCCGGGCGACACCGTCAGCCTGACCCTGCCGGCGGCCACCGGCGGCAACGGCGCGCTGAGCTACTTCCTGTTTGACGGGCTTGGGAGTCAGGCCGATCTTGGGCTGACGTTTGACGGCGCCACCCGCGTCGTCTCCGGCACCATACCCATTTCGTTCACGCCGGCGAACGATAATACCTTCACCTACCGGGTGCAGGACGCGGACACCAATATGGCGGCCACGGACCATGCGGATCTGGTCCTGACTCTCAACATCGTAGCCAACATCGTCCCGGCCTTCAGCGTCGCCTCCATCCCCACCCAAACCTACATCCCGGGCGAAACCGTCAGCCTGACCCTGCCGGTGGCCACCGGTGGCAACGGCGCGCTGAGCTACACCCTGATCAACCCCAGCGGCTCAACCCTGGCCGAACTGGGGCTGGCCTTTGACGGCAACGCCCGCACCCTCATCGGCACCATCAGCGACAGCGCCCCGTTGCAGGCCAGCATGTTCACCTACCGCGTGCAAGACATGGACACCAACCGCGCCGCCGCCGACCGAGACGACTTGACGCTGGACATTACCGTTGTCGGCCCCCCACCGAACCTCGCCGCGACTTCCGTGGCGTTTGCCGGCAACCTGCCCACCGCCGAGGAAAACGGCGTCGCCGTGACCATGTTGACTTCGGGGCAGACGGGGCTGACGCTGAATGTTGAAGTGGCGAATACGGCTGCTCCGGCAACAGCCGCGATGATTCAGGTGTATCGCTCTCCGACCGCCGTGGTTGCCGGTAGCCCGCCGACCGTCCCCGCATGCGGCGACGACAACGTGCGGTGCGCGGCGGGCCAGCCCGCAGTCATCGACGCGTTTGCGTCCGGCGACGCCACGCCCCAAACCTCCGCCACCTTCGTCGCGCCCGGGTCGAACGGCCTGTATCATTTTTTCGCCTGTTTCACCGATGCCGCCGAGACCGCCACCCTCGACGATAACTGCACCACCACAATACAAGCGCGGGTGGGGGCGGCGCCGCCCAACCCCGACGTCCCCGGCAATGGCGCTACCGCTGTAAGACTCGTGGTGCCCGGCACGTTTGACAGCGATATTGAAAGTGTCTCGGATGACGACGGCTTTGTGGTCGCGCTTGTATCCGGCGGCACCTACCAGATTGATGCCATGAGAACCAGCGGGAATCTGGATACCGGCATCGCGTTATTTCCGCCCGGACAGGCCTTCTTTGGTTCAGATTGCAATGGCTCCGATTCGCTTGCGGCGAATGACGACTTTGGAAGTGGCAGCAATTCCCGAATTACACATGCGGCGACACAAACCGGAGACCACTTGCTTTGTGTCTACGGATCGACGATCACCCAGGGCAATTACCGGCTGACGGCGGCTGTTACAGTCGCGCCGCCGGTGGCGGTTTCTTTCGGCGACGGCGGCACCACCGGCGCGGTCACCGAAGACGACAACACCGCCAACACCGCCACCGGCACCCTGACCATCACCAGCGGCGACGGCAACACCGACGTCGTGGCGCAGACCGATGCCGACGGCGAATATGGCCTGTTCAGCATCAACGCCGACGGCGGGTGGACCTACACACTCGGCGGCAACACCGACAATGACAACGCCGTCAACGCCCTGGCGGCGGGCGCCACCATTGACGACACCTTCACCGTCGTTTCCGCAGCCAACTCCGCCGCCACCGTGGTCATCACCATCACCATCACCGGCGCGAATGACGCGCCCACCGTCGCCATCACCGCACCGGCTACGGACGGTATGCAGGTACTCTTCGGCGCGTCGGTCACTCTGACCGCCAGCGGCGCCGACCCGGATGCCGGGAACACCCTGACCTACGAATGGAGCGCGAACCCCGGCGTCGGCACTTTCGCCAATGCCAACGCCGCCCGTACCACCTGGACCGCCCCCGCCAGCGGCACCGACCCGGTCACCCTGACCCTGACCGCCACCGATGACGCCCCCATGCCCGCCACCGACACCGCACAAGTCACCGTCAACCCGGTCGCGCCGGCGCCGGACTTGAGCATTGCCGCCGCGCCGGTGGTGGATACGACTGCACAAACGCTGGCCTACACGGTAACCAATGCGGGCATCCAAGCGGCGGTGGCCGATGTGGCGGTGAACGTTGTGCGCGCGACTTCCAATACCGCGCTCAACCCGGCAGACCTGAGCGCCGCCCTCGCCGCCACGACCTGCACCCCCGCAAGCGGCGCGGCGCCGGACCCTTGCCGGGCGGTCATAGACGGCGAGCTGAGCGCGCCGGTTCCGGCAAATGACGGCACCGACGACGGCACATTGGAGCAAACGATTACCGCCGTCATCACGCCGGCCGATGGGATGAATTATTATTACCTCGTCTGCGTCACGGTTGACGCAGATACCGACTGCTCGCCCTACAGCACCGCCGCGAACTTTGCCGACCCGCTTCATTTCTCCACGGACTCCGTCGCCGACCAGGTCTGGCGGGTGAACGAACCCGTGGAAGAGCAACCATTCATGGCCAACTCCCTGAGCGGTGGTTCCGGCGGCGGTTACACCTACGCCCTGTCTCCGATTCCGCCCGGGGTAACCTTTGACAGCATGACCCGCCGCTTGTCCGGCACCCCAACCGGGACAAGAAACCCCAGGCTGACCACCTTGACCGGAATGGACAGTGACGGCACGGAGGTGGAGCTGATGTTCATGGTCTCCATCGTCGAGAATCGGGTGCGTGTGACGGTGACGGCAAATGGCATGAGCGGCACGGCATTCACGTTCCCCGAAGACGTCGGGACCATTCGACTGGCGGTAACGGCGGAGCTGCTGCCGGCAGGGTCAACAAGAAGAGGGACGGTTTCCCCCGTGATGATCATGGCTGCCGATGGATTTGGATTGTCCGCACCGGCATTGCAGCCCGATGACTACCTGAGAGAAACACCGGTTGCGGGCAATCCCGCACTTGAAATTCCAGAGGGGGTTATGAGCAGAACATGGATGTACGACCTGGAGATTGTGGCCGACAGTGTGGTGGAGTTTGATGAAATGCTTCTCTTCAACGTCAGTGTAGGCGGCCTCAGTGAAAGCCGGAATCAATGGACTATTACCATTACCGACCCCGGCACAGCGAGCATTGAGCTGACACTGAGCCCGTCCATCATCTACGAAGACAGCGGCTCCACGCTTGGCGGAGTTACCCCTGTCATGGCGACGGTGCGGAGTTTAACGACACTGGCAAGAGCCGTTGACATAAGTTTGTCGGCGGCGGGCGGTACGGCGGAGGATACGGAGTTCAGCGTGGCGCGCACCGACGGCCGCCCGCTGGAGGAATTTGGTGAACTGGATCAGCGCGTCTTGAGCATTACCCGGGAGCTCACGATAACCCCGGTGATGGACACTGTCAGCGAGGGTGACGAAACGGTGATACTGACCGCTTCCGGCACCGGCGATGACGCGGGCATTACAGCCATGGCCACCTTGACTATTCGGGACGGTATGCAGCCGGACAGTGCGCCGGTACTCAGCGGCGGCATAAACGACCAGAGGTACTCAACGGTTGCGGCGATTGAACCCGTGACCCTGCCGATAGCGACCGGCGGCAACGGCCCGTTGCGTTACAGCATTGCCCCGGAGTTGCCGGCCGGCTTGAGCTTTGACGATGCCACCCGCGTCCTAAGCGGTACCGCGACGTCCGCCGGCACTGACACATTTACCTACACCGCGCACGATACCGACTCCAACATCGCCGACAGCGATGCAGCCGCACTGGATTTCATGATCCAGGTCACTACCCCGCTGACCTTCGGTAGCGACCCCGTCCTGCCTTCGGCTTTGACTTTTCTGGTTGACGAGGCGGTCAACATCACCCTGCCGGACGCCACCGGCACCGGCACTGGCGCAATCACCTACGCCATTACCGAAACCTTGCCCAACGGCCTGAGCTTCACCGCCGCCAGCCGCGTCTTGAGCGGCACCCCGACCGTCGTCCAACCCGCCATGACCTACACCTACACCGCCACCGACAGCGACACCCCGCCCACCACCGTGGAACTGACTTTCAGCATCACCATCAGGGTCGCCGACGTCCCCGGCGACGGCTCCACCACGACGAGACTCATGGTGCCCGGTACGCTCGACAGTGATATTGAAAATGTCTCGGATGAGGACGTCTTTTTGGTCGCGCTCGTACTCGGTGGCACCTACCAGATTGATGCCATGAGAACCAGCGGGAATCTGGATACCGGCATCGCGTTATTTCAGCCCGGACAGGCCTTCTTTGGTTCAGATTGCGATGGCTCCGATTCGCTTGCGGCGAATAACGACTTTGGAAGTGGCAGCGATTCCCGAATTACACATGCGGCGACACAAACCGGAGACCACTTGCTTTGTGTCTACGGATCGACGACCACCCAGGGCAATTACCGGCTGACGGCGGCTGTTACAGCCGCGCCGCCGGTGGTGGTTTCTTTCGGCGGCGGCACCACCGGCGCGGTCACCGAAGACGACAACACCGCCAACACCGCCACCGGCACCCTGACCATCACCAGCGGCGACGGCAACACCGACGTCGTGGCGCAGACCGATGCAGACGGCGAATATGGCCTGTTCAGCATCAACGCCGACGGCGGGTGGACCTACACCCTCGGCGGCAACACCGACAATGAGAACGCCGTCAACGCCCTGGCCGGCGGCACCGTAGCCGACCCGGTCACCGCAGCCGACACCTTCACCGTCGTTTCCGCAGCCAACTCCGCCGCCACCGTGGTCATCACCATCACCATCACCGGCGCGAATGACGCCCCCACCGTCACCATCAGCGCACCGGCTACGGACGGTATACAGGTGGAATTCAACTCCGTGGTCACGCTGACCGCCACCGGCGAAGACGTGGACACCGGCGACACGGCCAACCTGACCTACGCCTGGACCGCAAACCCCAACGTCGGCAGTTTCGCCAATGCGAATGCCGCAAGCACGATGTGGACCGCCCCCGCCAGCGGCACCGCCCCGGTCACCCTGACCCTGACCGCCACCGATGACGACGCCACCACGCCCCTCTTCGGCATGGCAACGGTCACCGTCAACCCGGTCGCCGTGGCGATTACCTTCGACGACGGCACCACCGGCGGCGTCAACGAGGGCGACACCACCCCCATTACCGTCAACCTGGTCGTAACCAGCACCGGCAGCAACGACGTGGTGGCGCAGACCGGCGAGGACGGCCAGTATGGCGAGTTCTCCATCACCGCCGCCGGCGTCTGGACCTACACCCTGGACAACTCCAACGCCGCCATCAACCCCCTGGCGGCGGGCGCGACTCTTGACGACCCCTTCACCGTGGTCGCCGCCGCCGACTCCACCGCCACCGTGGTCATCACCATCACCATCACCGGCGTCAACGACGCGCCCACCCCCCGCATCAGCGCCCCGGCGGCGGGTACCGATGTGCCCCGCGGCGCCACCATCAACCTCGTCGGCAGCACCAGCAGTGACCCGGATACCGGCGACACCCTGACGTTTGCGTGGGACGACGACGAGGACTTCCCCGGCACATTTGGCGACGCCACCGCCGCCGATACCACCTGGACCGCGCCGGACGCCATTACCGGCGTTACCTTGAAATTGACGGTCAGCGATGGCACCGCAATGCCCAACACCACGGTCTTCGTCAATGTGGTGGATATCGTCATCACCATTATCGGCGACACCACCGGCGAAGTCACCGAAGACGGCGACCTCACCGACACCGGCGCCCTGACCGTGACCAGCAACGACGGCAACAACGACGTGGTGGCGCAGACCAATACAGACGGCACCTACGGCCTGTTCAGCATCGGCGCCGACGGTGCCTGGACCTACACCCTCGGCAGCAACCCCGACAACGAGACCGCCGTCAACGCCCTGCACGGCCGCAACGGCGGCGATGAGCAAACGGACACCTTCACCGTGGCCGCCGAAGCCGACCCCGCCACCACCGTGGAAGTCGTCATCACCGTCACCGGCGCCAACGACGCCCCCACCGCCACCATCAGCGCGCCCACGGACGGCGCCGACGTTGAGTTCGGCGTCGCCATCCCGGCCACCGGCACCGGCACCGACCCGGATACCGACGACACCCTGACCTACGAATGGACGACCAATCCGGCGAACCGGGGCAGTTTTGCCAATGCCGCCCTTGCGAGCACGATGTGGACCGCCCCCAACACCGGCACCGACCCGGTCACCCTGATCCTGACCGCCACCGATGACGCCGCCACGCCCGGCACCGACACCGCCGAAGTCATCGTCAACCCGGTCGCCCCGGCGGTCACCTTCGGCGGTGTTATGGCCGGCGCCGTCACCGAAGCCGCCGCTACCGACACCACCACCGCCACCGGCACCCTGACCTTCACCACCGCCAGCAGCAATAAAAACGTCGTAGCCCAAACCGACACGCCCGGCACCTACGGCAGTTTCACCATCACCGCCGCCGGCGCCTGGACCTACACCCTGGATAACGCCGCCACCGCCACCAACGCCCTGGCGGCGGGCGCCACCGTTGACGACACCTTCACCGTAACCGCCTCCGTCAACCCCACCGCCACCGTGGACGTCACCATCACGGTAACCGGCAGAAACGACCCGCCGGTGGCGGTGGTCGTGATCAACGGCGTCTCCGGGACCGGAAGCTTATCCGTCAACCAAGGCGCCATGGTAACGCTGGACGGCAGCGGCAGCGACCCGGACGCCGGCAATACCCTGAGTTACGCATGGACCGTGAACCCCAACAACACCGGCAGTTTCGCCAGTGCCACCAGCGCGAGTACCATCTGGACCGCGCCGACGCTGGCCGCGGGCGCGGATGATGTGACGGCCACGCTGACCCTGACGGTGACCGACAACAACGGCGCCGACTCCGACCCGGTCACGGTTGCGGTCACGGTCATCGCCGCGCCGGTCATCTCCATTCCCGACGGCCTCACGGCGAGCGTGAACGCAGACGGGAACGGCGGCACGGCTGGTACGCTGACCGTTGTCAATCTCCCGGCGCCGGACGCCGCAGTTGCCTTTACGTCCCTGGAGCGCGTCGCCGACAGTGGCGGCTACGGCTTCTTTACCCTTGACGCAGAAGGCGGCTGGGAATACGAACTGGATAACAGCGCGGGCAGCGCCTACCAGAAGTTGAGCGACACCGACGCCCCGGTCATGGTGCAGTTCCCGGTAACGGCCACGGTCGCCGGCTTTGCCGATGCGTTGAGCGCCACGCTGACCATCACGGTAACCGGCAGAGACGACCCGCCGGTGGCGGTGGTCATGATCAACGGCGTCATCGGGACCGGGGGAAGCATATCCGTAGCACAAGGCGCCATGGTGACGCTGGACGGCAGCGGCAGCAGCGACCCGGACAACGACCCGATGACCTACCTGTACCTGTGGACGCAGACCGGCGGCCAGACCATCACGCTCACCCCCGGCGGCACCGACGCCATGGGTCGCGCCATGAGCGCCGACCAGCGCCCCACCTTCACCACCCCGCCGGCGCGCACGCCCCTGGAGTTCATGCTGGCGGTAACCGCGGGGGGCGACACCGACACGGCAATGTTCACCGTCCAAGTGATGAACCGCGGCACCTTTGACAACGTCAACCGCGTCATTCTCCCCGAAGTCACCCGGGCCATGGTGGACACCACTGTCAGCGCCATTGCCCGGCGCGTGGCCGCGGAGGCGGATGCGTCCCCCGGCGGCACCTTCAACCTGGGCGGCCGGAGTTTTGTCATTGGCGCCGGGGGTTCCCGGGACGTCTCCGGCGACGCCTTCAATCCGGACGGCCGGAAGAACACGCTCGCCGAAGCGCTGTGGAAGAACAAGGAGGCGCTGGCTGGCGGCGCCTTCAGCTGGCGCGCACTGGCCGACGAGTTATGGACCAACAAGGAAGTATTGACCGGCGGCGCCTTCGGTCTGGGCGGTCAGCGTGATCTCCTCGAAGCGCTGTGGGCCAACAAGGACGCACTGATCGGCGGCGCCCGGCAACTGAAATCCCTCCTGGGCCGCTCTGCCTTTGCCCTGCCGCTCAACCAAGCCGGCGGGCCGCTGGCCGGCGTCACCCTGTGGGGCAACGGCGCCTACCGCAACCTATCCGGCAACAATGCCACCGTGGACTGGGACGGCGACCTGTTCGGCGCCACCGTCGGCGGGGACACGCAACTGACCGACACCCTCTTGACCGGCCTGGCCGTCTCCTGGGCCGACGGCACCTTTGATTACACCGACCGCAGTGGTACCGACCCGGCCCCCGGCACCTATCAGGCCACCCTGACCAGCCTGCACCCCTACGTCAGCACCAGCCTGCTGGACGGGCAGGTGACCCTCTGGGCCACCGGCGGCTACGGCTGGGGCGAAGTTGCCATCACCGACACCGCCGACCCCACGGCCGACGGCACCGTCACCGCCGACACCCGGCTGGCCACCGCCGCCGTGGGCGGCGCCGGCCGCCTGCTGAACCAGCCGGGCCTCCTGACCCCCGACGGCACCACCACGGTGCGGGTCAAAGCCGAAGTCCTGACTACGGCGATCAAAGCCGAGCAACAAGGCGACCGCCTGGCCGGCCTGACCACGGACGCCCGGCGGCTGCGGCTGACCCTGGAAGGCAGCCATGAGCAACCCTTACCCCATGGCGCACAATTGACCCCCAGCGTGGGCGTGGGCCTGCGGCATGACGCCGGCGACGGCCGCACCGGCACCGGCGCGGAAGTCAGCGGCGGCCTGCGCTACGCCCATCCCGCCCTGCGGCTGACCATGGAAAGCCGGGGCCGGGTGTTGCTCGCCCATGGCGGCGACTACGACGACTGGAGCGTGAGCGGACGGGTGACCCTGGCGCCGGGCGCCCAGGGGCAGGGCCTGGCCGTCACGCTGGCCCCAACCTATCAAACCACCACCAGCGCCGGCGGGCTGGCGCAGTTGTGGGAACACGGCACGGCCAACCGCCCGGCGCCCAGCGGCCCGACCACGCCGCAGGGCCTCATGGACGCCACCGTCGCCTACGGGCTGCCGGTAGGCGACCACCTGCTGACACCCTACGGCGGGATGACCCTGGGGGCGGCGGATGCGCGCACGTACCGGCTAGGCAGCCGGGTCAGCCTGGCCCACCGGCTGAATATGAGTCTGGAAGGCGCCCGAAAAGGCGCGACGGGCACGATCCCGGTGGATCATGGCGTGCGGGTGCAATTGGAGTGGCACTGGTAAAGACAGGAGTGAAGTGGCCGGCTCCGCCGGCCCAGTTAGACGCTGGATTCACGCCTGCGCGGGAATGACAGTGGCGTTTTCTCCGCGGGAATGACAACCAGAGATCGCAGACTGGATTCCCGCCCTGCCCCTTCCGTCATTCCCAACGTCTTTAATCGGGAATCCATCTTCGCCTTGGCATTTCCCTCTGGATTTCTGCCTTCGCGGGAATGACATTCGGGGGTGGGAATGGGTGCGGAGTGGTTGTTCTTCCCTCTGGTGTCATCTTCATTGATGGTGGCACAGCAATCAAGCTCTTTGCAGTTATTGGGACTATGCCAGGTGGCATGTGGGTGACAAAACACGAAAAGGACGAAGTCATGGCATTGCGTGAGAAATGGAAGTTACCTTCTGTGGCAGCTTGGTGGTAATGGCGCAGGCTGGTCTGTCGTGCGAGTCGTTCAGCCAGCGTCCGTGCCGACGTCCTGGCGGGTTGGGAGCGTAAAAGAGAATTGACTCCCGTTTCCCGGCGCGCTGTCCACCCAGATGCGTCCGTGGTGCAGTTCCACCAGGCTTTTCGTAATCGCCAATCCCAGCCCGGCCCCCCGCGCTTCCGTTCCGCCGTCGCGGCTTCGGTAAAAACGATCAAACACCTGGTGCGCGTCTTCTTGCGCGATGCCGCAGCCCGTGTCCGCGACGCAGATTTGAACCGTGTGATCTTCCGGCAGCGTGAGCGTGATAGAAATGCGTCCGGATGGGGGCGTAAATTTAATGGCATTGTGCACGAGATTCGTCAGGATCTGGAGAATTTTATCCCGGTCGCCCTGGATGGGAGCGAGTGCGGGCACGTTCATGGTCTGCAGCGTGACGGATTTCTCCGCCGCCTGCGGGCGTAAATTCTCGACGACTTCTTCTATTAACGGGGCAAGGGACATGTCGGTCGGCGTGAGTTCCATGCGACCGGCCTCGATACGGGAGAGGTCCAGCAGGTCGTTCAGCATGCGCGTCAACCGGTCAATGTTGTGGGTGACCCGCGTGAGATAAAAGATCTGCCGGTCGCTTAAGGCCCCGGTGAATCCGTCCCGCATGTTTTCCACAAGCCCTTTAACGGCGGTGAGGGGCGTGCGCAATTCATGGGACACAATGGAGACAAAGACCGATTTGAGTTCATCCAGTTCGCGCAGTTTTTCATTGGCCGCCCGGAGGGAGCTGGTTCGTTCCTCAATCCGGCTTTCCAATCCCACGTTCAGCGCTTCAATCTGGTGATAGGCTTCGGCGTTGTCCAGCGCGATGGCGACTTGATTCGCCACCGTCACCATGACGTGCACGTCGTCCTGGGTCAACGCGTGTGTCCGGGCATGGCTGACGGTCAACGACCCGAGAATCGTCCCTTGCACCTTGAGGGGAACCGCAATAAACGATTGCACGCGCGCGCGGCGGGCCAGTCGCCGGCTAAGCGGATGAAGCCGGTCCCTTGCCTGTTGGATGTCGTTGATTAACAGGGGCCGGCCCCGTATAAACACTTCGCCTTCAATGCTGGACGGGTCCGTGACGGGGACGTCCAGGCTCCGCGCATAGCGGACCACGTCGGGCGGCGCGCCGAGCAGCCGGGCGTCGTGAGACACGCGTCGGTCCCGGTCAAAAAACGCAATGATGACCAGGTTGTATTTGAGTTCGTTCTTAATCGTTTGCAAGGCGTTCTCCAGCAGGGCTTCCCGGTCAAGCGTCGCGCTGAACAATAATCCCGTTTGGTACAGGGTGGTGAGTTGGCTCACTTTATGCCGGAGTTCCACGGCCGTTTGTTCCTGGTCAAGGTAGGCTTCTCGCAGTTCTTCATGGTGGGCGTTGACAGACGTGACTTGTTCGTTGAGCAGGCGCCGCCGTTCTTCCGCTTTCTTCTTGAGGCCGTGCCAGTGGCCGGCAAACCAGAGGGCCATGCCCGGGATGACGGCCCCCGCGCTTGCCTCGAACCACAACAGCTCCGGATGCCTCCACCGGAGGTAGCCGAAGGCGACGCCGCTCACCAGGGCGCCGCCCACGGTCCATTGCACGCGCGCCGAGCGCGGCTGGGCGGGCCAGCGGAATTCCCATTCACAATACTCATCCCCGTCCGCAATACATTGGAGGTCGCGGACATCGGCAAACCCCAGCCGGTGCAACTGTTGCGGCACGGCCAGAATCGCGCCTTTCGCCGCCTGACAGGCAATGTCGGCGCACCGTTTCCGGTAGGGGCCGAATTGCCGGTAAACGTGGTCGGCAAATTTCATGCGGAGAACGGCCGAGCCGTTGGTGACGGACTGCACGCTGAAATGGATGGACCCCTTGGCAAATTTTTCTCCAAAGTGAGGAAACATTTTGAAAATTTGCGAAACGGAAAACGGACGGCCCAGGGTTTGAATGATGGGAGACAGAAACTTATGTTTGCCCATTCCAAATTTAAAGTGCGGGTCTTCGGACAACAGGATGCAGAATTCCCCGAGGTAGGACGTAAACTCGTAGGAGTAACTGTTCCAGGTATTGCGCAAGAGTTTGTCGGTGACGTGATACGCCGGATCGTTGATCCGGGCGTTCAGCGAGTCGCAGAGGCGTCGCACCGCGTCGCGGGCGGCGTCTTGCCCGTGTTTCCCGCCGACCACTTCTTCCAGGTATTCAACGTTGGACCTGATCGTGGCGCCGCTCACGTCGCGAATTTTTTCCCCGTTCGGCGTCACGCCGAACGGACGAAATTGCATAAAAGGCCGGTCAAGGATGGTGTGATTTTTCGGCAACAGATTCATGGGGCGTGCAGTCCGTTTCCTCGGAATCAGGGCGCAAACCGTTCAAGCACCGCCGCCGCGTGCGCGCGAATCGCGGGGTCCCTGTGCTGTTGCCAGTCCGCCAGCATCACCCGATGTGGACAGGCAATGAATTGCACTTCGTCTCCGTCAACGCCGCTTGCAAAATGGCCAATTTCTTGTCTGTGTACACCGGGCAGAAATCTACCGGCCATGGTTCATGCCTCCTTGTGACCGGGGCAGGGCTTCGCCGACAGGGGGACTCTTGCGACGCACACTTATACTCCGCACGCAACCGTGTATATTTTCCTGTCTTCCAGTCGCAGACAGGCGAGGTCGTTTCCCCAGACGCACCCGCCGTCCAGCGCGATAAACCGTTCCTCCACGCGTACGCCGAGCGCCGACCAATGGCCGAACAGCACCGTTTCTGTTCGGGGGTGGCGGGGGGGGATGTCAAACCAGGGGAGCAGGTCGGCGCGGGCTTCTTCCGGCGGCCCTTTGAAGGAAAGGTCGAGGGTGCCTTCACGGGAACACAGCCGCATTCTGGTGAACACGTTTGCGGCAAACCCCAGGCGGGCCGGCGACGGCATGGTGTCGTCCCAGCGGGTTTCCCCGTTTTTGTAGATGAACGGTAAGAGGGTCCGGTACTCGTCGGAGCGGATCGCGTGCTCCACTTCCCCGGCCAATGCCAGAGCGTGTTCCACGTTCCAGTGCGGAAGGATGCCCGCATGGACAAGCAGATACGCTCCTTCGCGGTGGAGCAGGGGCCGGTGGCGGAGCCAGTGCAGCAAGTCCTCTGCATCCGGCGCGTCCAGGACGGCGTGGATCGTGTCTTTGGCGTGGGGCCGCGCGATGCCGCACTGGACGGCCAGCAAGTGCAAATCATGGTTGCCCAGCACGATCACGCAACGGGAGTCGAGCTTTTTCAGCAATCGCAGCACGTTCAATGATTGAGGCCCACGGTTGACGAGATCGCCCGTAAACCACAGCCGGTCGGCGGCGGGGTCGAATCGAATCAAGTCCAGCAGTCGTTGAAGCGGGGTCAGACACCCCTGAATGTCGCCGAATACATACGTGGCCATACGGTTCCTTCCGGCACGTTCGTTCTTCAGACCTTAGCCAGAACCGCGGGTTGTCGCAAGGGCCATGGATTCGTTCGGCCTTGAATCACACGACAGCGACGGGTACGATCAGGCGAATGGCGGTGACGGGCACGGACGAAAACGCCGTAAAGGAAACAGAACCATGGAACGCATGCTTGAACCGGAAATCATGGATGGAGACGCGCAGGCCCGGGTGTATGCGCACGCCGACTTCGCGGAAGAGAATCAAGGGTTCGTCAATCAGTTTTTCGCATTGTATCCCGACGTCGAAGAGGGCACCGTGCTGGATTTGGGCTGCGGCCCGGCGGATATTCCCATCCGGCTGCTCCGGAATCGTCCCGCCCTGCGCGTGACCGGCGTGGATGCGTCCGGCCCCATGCTGGATTGGGCGCGCAACGCCGTGCAGCAGGCGGGGCTGCACGATCGCATCCGTCTGCTCTGTCAGCGATTCCAGGATTGCCGGTTGGAGCAGCCGGCGGATGCCGTGATCTCCAACAGTCTGGTTCATCATGTGCCCAACCCGTTGCAGGTGTGGTACGCGGTGAAAACGTTCGCCAGGTCGGGGGCGCCGGTTCTCGTCATGGATTTGTTGCGGCCCGACACCCCGGAAGCGGCCCGTGAGCTGGTGGATCGCTACGCGGCCGATGAGCCGGAACAACTGCGGCACGATTTTTATCATTCCTTGTTGAGCGCTTTGACCGAAGATGAAGTCGCGGCCCACCTGGCCGAAATGAATTTGAGCCGCCTGCTGATAGACGTGCCCGACGACCGCCATTGGATGGTGTCCGGCCGCATGTTGTAACGGGGCGAACGGCCGCGCAGACCTTGACTGAATAAAGACAAGCCCGATAAGGTAACTGCCCGGTTGGGGGATCGTCTAGGGGCAAGACAACAGATTTTGGATCTGTGAACCCAGGTTCGATTCCTGGTCCCCCAGCCACCTCCCGCGTTTCGCCGCAATGGCGTCGGTCGGGCCGCCGGCCTGGTTGGGTGGCCGGTATGGCGTTCGACGTGTTGGCCGCTGTTGTGGAATCCTTCCTTGCACGAAAGGGCTGGACAGTGAGCGAGCCGCCTCCGACCTACCGGGCATCCGGTGTTGATACCACGTTAGCCGACGTCTCCCTGAACACGCTGACGAACCGGTTCAGGAAGACGTGGACCATCCCCAAAGGACAAACGGGCCGTGTTCGTCTGGACTTTGGTTTTTTCGCCAACATTATTGAAATCGGCAACAATCAGGGCATCGCCATGACCACCGATGGCGTGGGGTCCAAAGTTCTGATTGCCCAGCGCATGGGGCGGTACGACACCATCGGCATTGATTGTGTCGCCATGAACGTCAACGATCTGCTCTGTGTCGGGGCGACCCCTCTGGCCATGGTTGACTATATTGCGGTGCAGCGGCTTGATCCGGGCTGCCTGCATGACCTGGCCAAGGGCTTTGCGGAGGGCGCGCTGCTGGCCGGCATCTCAATTCCCGGCGGGGAAATCGCGCAAGTCCGGGACGTGATTAAGAGTGAAGCGGGGAAAGAAGGCGAAGGGTTTGACGTCGCCGGCTCGGCCATCGGGATTGTTGAGTTGGACAAGATCATCATTGGAGACCATGTTCGCGCGGGCGACGCCGTCATCGGCATTGAAAGCAACGGGGTGCACAGCAATGGACTCACCCTGGTCCGAAAAGCGCTTGAACGGGACGTGTCGCTCTATGACAAACCATTTCCCGAACTTGGCGGCCGCTCGCTGGGCGAAGAATTACTCAAGCCGACCTGTATCTATACGCGGGAAGTCCTGCCGCTCCTCAACGCGGAGCACGACGTTGACGTCAAGGCGTTGGCACACCTGACCGGCGACGGGTTCCTGAATCTAAGCCGCGTCCCGCCCAAAGTCAGTTTCGTGATTGATGCGCTCCCACCCCCTCCTCCCGTCTTCTCCATCATTCAACAGCTTGGCGGCATCTCCGACCCGGAAATGTTTGAGGTGTTTAATATGGGCATCGGCTTCTGTCTCGTGGTTCCGGAACGCCAGGCGGACACGACGCTTCGGCTACTCGCGGGATTCGGGAAAAAGGCGCACCGGATCGGCTATGTGACCGACCGGGATCGTGACGATTGGGAAGTCCTGATCAAAACCGCCGACGTGAGCCTCCGCGGAAAAGCCAAGCATTTCCATCCGGCGAACGCCTGACCTCTTTTTCGAAAATTTCCCTGGAATGCCGCCTTGCCAAAGCAAGGACAAAAGGGCTATACATATATGTCAATAATTTTTACATGGTATAGTGATAAATATACCATGCTTTGTGATGGAGGCGGCGATGGCGATGAAAAGACAAGAAGGATTGCGTTTGCTAAGACAGGAAAGGGACATGTCGCAGGAAGAGGCCGCAAAGGCTTTGGGACTGACGCGGCCCACGTACATTCAGATGGAAAGGGGCGCAAGGGAACCAAGGCTCTCCGAACTGCGAAAGCTGTGCGCCATTTTCAGTGTCCACCCTGATTTTTTCCTGAAAGACGACAGGTCGGCGCGGGAGCGTTATCAGGTTGTGCTGAAAGAGGAGCGGCCGGTGTACAAACGGAAGGAGCAATCGTTCAGGATCAGTGTTCCGCAGGCGAAGATCGCCGTGTTCAAGGAAGTGCTACTGTATATCCTAAGCAAGGTCGGCGCAAAGCCCAACGTCGGCGAGACCGTTCTCTATAAACTGCTGTATTTCATTGACTTTGACTATTACGAAAAATATGAAGAGCAACTGATGGGCGCCACGTACATCAAGAATCATTACGGACCCACCCCGATGGAATTTTCCGGCATCGTTGAAAAGATGCTGAAGGACGGGGAGATTGGGAAAGTGCCGAGCAAGTATTTCCGTCATGAACAGAAGAAATACATCCCGGTCAGAGACCCCGACCTGACCGTCCTTGACGCACGGCAGATGAAACACATTGACGATGTGCTGGCGCGCCTGTCCGATATGAATGCGTCTCAATTGAGCGAGTATTCGCACAAAGACGTGCCCTGGATAGCCGCGGAGGACGCGAAGCCCCTGCGATACGAAGCCGTGTTTTACCGCACCGTTGAAACGTCCGTCCGAAGTTACGATGAAGAATAACATTGCGTATGCGGGCACAAGGGAATTCGAAAGAGACGTTGCAAAACTTCAAAAGAGATTTTCTTCTTTGCCGGAAGACCTGGAGAACGCCAGGAAACTGGCGATAGATCTGTATCATCTGCACGGCATAGACAGCGGGAGTATTTTCAGGATTCCGGGATTGCGGAATGAGAAAGTGCAGCTCTACAAACTCAAAAAATTCGCCTGCCGTTCCCTGAAAGGCCGGGGAGCCAAAAGCGGAATCAGAGTGATATACGCTTTTGTCCCCGACTCAATGAAGGTTGTGTTGATTGAGATATATTTCAAGGGGGACAAAAGCAAGGAAGACAGGCAGCGAATGAGAAAATTTCTAAAGGATTCGGTTTTCTGTTTTGATCGTTGAGAGACGGAGATTTGGTGATGCAGCCCGTCAGCCCGCAAACCTGATTATGACACAGAGAGGTTTCCATGCCGACACTTGACTTCAAAGGCAAGCAACTCATCTATGCGCACCACTTGACCGTGTCTTCAAGGCCGCTTGAGGTGGATGCGAAAAAGTCTCTGCCGCCGAAGAGCAACAAGCTTTCCCTTGACGATAATCTGATTATTCACGGCGACAACCTGCACGCGCTCAAGGCGTTGATGCCGCGTTATGCGGGGCGGGTGAATTGTATTTACATTGATCCGCCGTATAACACCGGCAACGAGAAATGGGTTTATAACGATAACGTGAACAGCCCGATGATGAAGGAATGGTTGAAGGGCAAAAGTCCGGTGGACAGTGAGGATTTTGAATGCCACGACAAATGGTTGCGTACTGTGTATGATGTGGCCAAAGTTGCAATTGCCTAAGGGAACTGCTGGCCCAGGCTGGATCGTTTTTGTGTCTTAATACTTAAAAACCGTACGGAAATTAACAAGATGCCAAGACAGTTTGATAACACTAAGCTTTCCAAAGCAACAGCGGAAGCTTTTCTTGGCGCCGTATCAACGGAAAAAGTCAAAGCGATTCTGGAAAGCCAAGCGGAGTTTGCCGATGATGTGAACTGGAAACCCTATGGTGGCGCTGAAAAGAATTGGGATAGAGTGGGTGTTCAAACCAGCGAACCCGTAGGCGCGCTTGCGGAATTGATAATTAATTCTATTGACGCAATCCTCATGCGTAAGGCGAAGGAAAAGAGGCTGGATTTGGAGAGCGACTCGGTTCCCCGAAGTATGAGCGAAGCGGTCAAGCTCTTTTTCCCCGAAGTTCAAGAAGGCAAATTGACACTGTTAAGTCAGGAACAAAGGACAAAACTGGCCGAAAAATGTGTTTTGATAGGTATTCAAAGGAAGGTCAAAAGAGATACCTACCCAAATTACACGATGGTTGATTTCGGCGAAGGCCAGAATCACGGGGATTTTGAAAAAACTTTCTTGTCTCTCGGAGAGAAAAACAAGGAGGGCATCCCGTTTGTTCAGGGCCGTTTTAACATGGGTAGTACCGGCTCCATAACTTTTTGTACACGAGCGGAAATCAGGAGCGGAATGTATAAGTTTGTTCTTTCCAAAAAGACCACGGATGGGTCAGATGGTTTATGGGGGTGGACTTTGATAAGAGTAAGGGGAGTTCGAAAGGGAGAAGATTTGCCGGTGGTCGAGTATTTTTGCCCCAATGGAGAAATCGCTTGTTTTGAGTCCGACGAGATAAGGGCATTTAACAGGGAAGGTATTGGTGTTATTAAGGAGGGTAGCGTTGTAAAGTTGTATGAATATGACATAGGTCCCGGTGCCCGTGCTGTTGATATAGGTTTATATGACGCACTCACGACAAACCTTATTGATTGTGCTTTGCCGCTTCGTCTCTATGATTTTGATGCCAAACCCACAAAGGTTGGTCTCAGGGCGGAGGGTATAGCGCCAAGAACTTTTTCGGGTATGAAGACGGTTCTTAAATCCGACGATGAAGAAGATGAAACAAGTAAGGTTGATTTTGAGGGCGTAGTTGAAAATTCCGAAAATGCCAGTTTGGGGACTATTCGCATTTCCTATTTTGTATTGGACAGCATGAAAGAGTATTTGCGTAACCACCCTTATAGAATTTTCTATACAATCAACGGCCAGTCCCAAGCCAAGGAGAGAGCAAGCTTATTACGCAAGGCACAACTTGATGATCTAAGAAACCATCTGCTTGTTCAAATTGACTGTAATGCCATGGATAACACGGCACGTTCCGCCGTATTTAAGCCGGACCGGGAACGAATGGCACAGATAGAATTGACAAGAGAATTAAAGGAAATCGTTATAACCTCCTTGAAAGAGGACGGGGAACTCAAAAGGTATGCGCGAGAAATAAGACAGCGTCGTCAGAGCGAACAAATAGAGAAAGAATCCAGTAAAGAATTCCTTTCTGATCTTGTCAAGAACAATCCCGATATCCGGGAACTTTTTGGTATTGGGGACATTGTTGTTGAGTCGGTCCAAACACACGGAGGCGGCGACAAATATGAAGGAAAAATGTTTCCAACATATTTAACGCCAACAAATTTGACGAAAGACGGCTTAAAAAGTGTTCCCATCAATTCTTACAGATGGATTGAATGTAAGACAGATGCTCAAAACGACTACCTGATAAGGGAAGCTAATCAAGGGGAATTTTTGCATCCAACCCCTGATGTATTGCCAAATTCAGGCTCTTTGCGCAATGGAAAATTTCGCATAAAGGTAAGTCCTCCTGAAAATTCCAAAGCGGGAGATGTACTTTCTGTTCAGTTCGGTTTTAGTGATTCTAATCCTGGCAGAGCCACACCTTTGGTTTTTGATGTAACAATAAAAATTTCTGATGAAGAAAAAACAACTACAAATCCAAACAGAGATAAAACCGACACCAAAAAGAAGAAAAAACCTTCTCGTAGTTTCCCTAATATTTTATGGGTGGAAAGAAAAGATTGGAATGACCACAATTATGATGAAGAATCGGGCGGTCATGTTTCTTCGGGAGAGGAGTTGACAGTATATGTAAACCAAGCTAACAAATATCTTTCCTCTTTGGTTGACCGAGAAAGAGATGAGGATAAAAGAGAAATCATTAGACATCGTTTTAGATTTGGTGTCGGTATTCTTACTTTGGCGATGTATAAAAAACTAATCCATGATGTTGAAAAAGAAGGCTCTGGCAGACAGGAAGAATATGACGGAGATGCTGTTTTACGTTTGGCTTCATCCGCAATCGCGGCTCATGTGGTAACATTAATTGAAAGATTGGGTGGCGACAAATGAAAACTAAGTCGTTGCAGGCCATCGATTTTTTCTGCGGTGCTGGCGGAATGACGCAGGGCATGAAGATGGCTGGGGTAAAAGTCGTTGCGGGCATAGACATAGACAAAAATTGCAAGGAAACTTATGAAACAAATCATCCCGATACTAAATTTTTCTTGAAAGATATCAAAAAACTTCCCCGAACTTTTCTGGAAAAAGAATGCGGAGTGAAACGTAATGAAGATTCTTTGGTTTTTATAGGATGCAGTCCCTGTCAATATTGGAGTATTTTAAATACCGATAGAAGATCATCAGAAGGAACGAAAGGGTTGCTCAAAGACTTTTGGCGGTTCGTTCGATATTATAAGCCTGGCTATGTGGTTATAGAAAATGTTCCGGGGATGAAGCGGAATTCACGAGCAAGCGGGCTTGATGATTTTCTCCTGATGCTTGGAAGGAATGGTTACAAGGTGGATGATGCCATTATAAACGCCAAACTATACGGAGTTCCGCAGAGCAGGAAAAGATATATTCTCATTGCTTCCAGAGTGAAACATTCTATCAGCCTTCCTATCCAAGAGACTCAACCCTCAATCTTGAAAGGCTTTATTGGAGTTAGAAATGGCTTCCCGAAAATTAGTCATGGTCATAAAGACGCTAATCATTTTCTTGATACGGTTTCGACGTTATCAGATCGTAATGTCAGGCGTCTAAAAATGACACCTAAGAATGGCGGGACACGATTGGCATGGAAAGATGATCCCGAGCTTCAACTTGAGGCCTATAAAGGTAGAGATGATTCATTCAGAGATGTGTACGGACGACTCAGATGGGACAAACCAGCTTCAACTATCACGACTAGGTTTAATGGTATTTCCAACGGTCGTTTTGCTCACCCTGACGAAGATAGAGGATTGTCTCTCAGGGAGGGTGCTATGTTACAGACATTTCCAAAGGAATATTCGTTTCGATGTTCCAGTTCAAAGGTGGCGTCGCGACTCATCGGTAATGCCGTACCTCCCGAACTTGCCCGCAGAATTGCACAATCAATTTGCGTGGCGTGACGCCACGCTCTTGGATTAACTCTTTCCCATATCTTATAACAAAATGATAGACCATTCCATGGTACGGATATGACAAAATGGAAATGGTATTATATGATAGCGACAAGAAAAAATAGTTGTCAGAGGCAATGAGAATGGTTGATGTTTATTCCAAGAAAAAACGTTCGTGGCTTATGGGGCGCGTACGGTCGGTTGGAAACAAGTCAACGGAAGGCAAGTTGATTGAGATATTAAAGCAAAACGAAATAACAGGCTGGCGACGTAAGTATCCAGTTTTTGGAAAGCCAGATGTTGTGTTGCCAAGAAGCAAGGTGACGATATTTATTGACGGTTGTTTTTGGCACGATTGCCCCAAACACGGACAAGTCCCTGAATCCAACCGGTCGTTTTGGAGTAACAAGATAGAATCCAACAAGAAACGCGATATGGTAGTAACTAAAACAGTTAAGCAAAGAGGTTGGAAGGTCTTGCGAATATGGGAATGTGAATTAAAAGACGAAAAAATATTGAAAAGAAAAATGAATCGGCTGAATAAATTGCTTACAGAAAACAACCGCTAGCTCCTGCTGATATAGGCTCTATATCCGTCTCCATCGCTGTACAAGCAACAACTGCTTAAGACTCTTGAGAAGACCTACAAGTTCGCCCGTGACAGAGGCGAAATGACCGTCAATGAACCTCGGGCCGTTTTCAGGGTGATGTTTGAGGATACGTGGAGAGACCAAGTCGGCGAACTTGTTCGCTAGAACAGGCCGTCCGCTTGGTCGTCTGGAATATCAGACACAGTTGTCATCGTCCAAATCATACCGTTAATATATTAGTTCTCTTATGAGCCTATACCCAAATCCGCCGATTACCGAGGCGCTGATTGACATAGCAGTTGATCCTTTGCCCGTCTCCTCGTTGGCTGTCCTTGAGTCCCTCCACGACACGATCCGTGAAGGCTACCCAAACAAAGAAACAGGCTGGGAGAGTTCTGTTGCACTCAAAGCGGATATTGAAGCTACGGCTGTCCAACAACCTTCGCGACCAATCGGTTTCTTGTTTAGATCCCAGGATAAGAAACAGATTGTGCAGTACCGCCTTGACGGTTTTACATTCAATCGGTTGCGTCCCTATCCAACACAAGGATGGCCTGTTATTCGAGCTGAAGCCAGGAAAATTGGGGAATGCTACCTCGATGCCATTAAACCAACGCGCATTGTTCGTATTGGTCTCCGGTATATTAATCAAATCACCATCCCTGCCCGGCAGGTTGATCTCGAGCATTACTTCACTGAACCTCCCCGGATTCCAAAGGATCTTCCTCAAGCACTTGATCATTTTCTTGCACGCCTTGTTATTCCTTGGCCGGAATTGGGAGCAACGGCTGTTATTACCCAATCAATCGTACCGCCTCCTGCCCCTGATATGGTATCCTTCATTCTTGATATTGCTGTCATAAAAGAGCATCACGGATCCCCAGATACTGCCGGTATATGGGGCATGCTTGAGCGTTTTAGGGAATTCAAGAACACAATTTTTGAATCAAGTCTGACTCCAAAAACAAAGGAGTTATTCCAATGACGACCATAGCGGCCGTTGCAGATCACAACTTTACGGAATTAGGCCTTGGTTTAGGTGAAACCTCTGCCGCACTCCGCAAAGTATTCTCAGAGTATTTCGAGCATAGAGAGCAATCTATCGTTCTTGGGTGGCGGCAGGCTCTCCGAAATCGTATTACTGAAGTGACTCATCAAGAGGCGTCCGAACAAGGTTGGGATGGCTACGATGCAGAACCTGTTACCGACTTGGCGCGCGTAACGGCATGCCATCTTGTTGGTTTGTTGCCAGAATCTTCGCTTCTTCCCGATGTGGTTCCGACGCCTGATGGCGAGATTGCGTTTGAATGGGATTACTCAAAAAATTATTTTTTTACCGTTACAACAAATCAGGGCTCGCTAATCTATGCCGGGATTTTAGGAGCCGACCGTAAACAGTATGGACAGGAACCCCTTGGCATTGAACTGCCTCAAACGATTGCGAAAATTCTTGGATCGTATTTCTCCAAAGCCTGACACGCTTTCCCCTTCTGTGGATCCTTCCGAGCGTCTTAGTCGGTTCATCCTGACAAAGCGTTACATGAAATCTGCACAGAAGCGCGTAACGCCGCAGGCGTTTATGCCTTCGAACAAAAACGGGGAAACGTCCGTTTACCGAACAGAACAATGTACGGACGCGGCCATTTGGGAGATTGGGAACGGGTATGTGACGGCCCTTCGCCTTGACTCCAAACCTGTCATTGGACGGGGCGACCTCATAACCCAAGACGTCATCAAGCACAGCCTCCGTGTTATTGCCAGCCCTGATTCCCACCCGAGACACGCAAATATTGTTGACTGGCCTGTTGAAAAAGCCCCAAGGCTCATGCTCGCAACCGAACTGGCTCTGCGGGCTACTTTGGTTATCAGTCCGACCAGTACCGATGAAACAACCAGTTGAATGCCCGAATACCTTCAGCGGTATGAGTCAACATGGGTGAGAGTAAGAGGGGCGCGCGAGTTTGCCATCGGGAACTTCAGTTTCAATGTTGCGAACCATAAGCAATGTGCGGAATGTCCATGTGAGGCGATGGGTTGCGTTGCGGGACTCTCGCGGGATTGAACGATTTCAGCAATGTCTTGTCTTTGGGAAAAAAGTGGTTTGCGAGATGCTGTTGCGGCGCCCCGCGCATTGCCTGGAACTTCTCCACCATGACGGGAGCCGCGTCCCGTTCCCGATTCCGGCCCATGTCAAACCTTGTTCACTGTCCCAAACGATTTTCAAAACGATTGATCTCTTTGGAACGGGATTTCCGGTTTTGGTCTGTGCGGCGCCTCCCTTTCCCGACGCGGATCTCACGATTCAACCACGGGGCTTTGAACTCCTGTGTCCTTTGGGAGATCCGGCCAATGTGGGCGCGTTGATTCGGACGGCGGTGGCGCTGGGCGTCAGCCGGGTCGTCCTGCTCAAAGAGTCGGCCCATCCGTATCATCCCCGGTCTGTGCGCGCCGCCAGCGGAACAATGTTTGACGTGCCGCTGGTTCGGGGCCCTTCAATCAGGGATCTGCCTGAATCCGCCGCATGGGTGACGCTCCACGCACAGGGTGAGCGTTTGCCCGCGTTTCAATGGCCGGAAGATATTCGGATGGTCGTTGGAGAAGAAGGGCCGGGTCTGCCGCCGCATCCTTCCGGCACGCGGCTCGCCATTCCCATGACGGAATCGGTTGAATCCTTAAACGCGGTCGTGGCCGCGAGCATGGCGCTCTATGCCTATCGCGTGCGGTATCCTTTGCCCCGCCATTCGGGTCATGCGTTCGGAAGGGAGGCGGGAGGACAGGCACGGCCGTCCGCCAACCGTGCCGGGAATGCCGCCAGTCCTTGACAATCAGTGGTCTTCGGGGCTAGGGCTAAAGACCGGCGACAGCTTGTGGATGTAAAGGAGGGAGCAGATGCCAGTCAACATTCTCCGGAAAGATACCCCCAAAGGTCACAAACCGACGGGCTGGGTCTCCACCAGCGAACAAACGTCTGGGCCGAGTGCGGAAGAGAAACAAAAAGAGACCGACCTGGCCATTCAGGAGCAGGAAGCGCTGTGGGAATCGCAGGAAATCGGCGTCGTGCACTGGTCGGGCGAGGAAGGCAAGCGCTTCAGCGATTGATGACTCTGGCACGTTGTTGCCGGTTGCCGTGAAGGGTGAAAAGAATCGGGAGGCGTCAACGGTGAAGGTCTCGACTTCAAAAAAACTGTTTGCCCGTGCCCGGCGGTATATTCCCGGTGGGGTGAACAGCCCGGTCCGCGCGTTTCGGTCGGTCGGCGGGCAGCCGTTGTTTCTCAAACGGGCGCGGGGCGCCACGGTGACCGACGCCGATGGGAACACGTACCTTGATTATGTGGCCTCGTGGGGGCCTATGATCGTGGGCCATGCCCATCCCTCGGTGGTTCGGGCGATTCAGCGGGCCGCGAGTCTGGGGACCAGTTACGGCGCGCCGACCGAACAGGAATTGACGCTGGCGACCATGATTTGCGAGGCGTTGCCGTCCATTGAACGGGTTCGGCTCGTGAGTTCCGGCACCGAAGCCGTGATGTCGGCCATTCGCGTGGCCAGGGGATTTACCAAACGGGACGCCATCCTGAAATTTGAAGGCTGCTACCATGGCCATGCCGACCATCTGCTGGTCAAGGCCGGGTCCGGCGCCGCGACGCTGGGCCTTCCCGACAGTCCGGGAGTGCCCAAAGCCACGGCCGGGCAAACCCTCACCGCTCCCTATAATGATATTGAGGCGGTGCGGAGTCTGATCCGGAAACACTGGCGGAAACTGGCCTGCGTCATTGTCGAGCCTATCGCGGGAAACATGGGCGTCGTGTTGCCGCGTATAACCTTTCTTCGGCAACTGCGCGCCCTCACCAGAACACATGGCATCCTCCTGATCTTCGATGAGGTGATTTCCGGCTTTCGCGTGGCGTATGGCGGCGCGCAGACCCTGTATGGCCTCAAACCCGATCTCACGTGCCTGGGAAAAATCATCGGCGGCGGGTTGCCGGTCGGAGCCTACGGCGGGTCGCAAGAGATGATGAATCTTGTGGCGCCGGAAGGCCCGGTCTATCAGGCCGGGACGCTTTCCGGCAATCCATTGGCCGTGACGGCCGGCATTGAAACGTTGAAACGGCTCAAGGCTTCCGGGGTGTATGAACGCCTGGAACGGCGAGGCCGGCAGTTGGCCCAGGGCCTGGCGGCGGCGGCCCGGCAGGCCGACGTTCCTTTTTATCAAACGCGAGTCGGCTCTCTTCTGGGGGGGTTTTTTACGGAAGGGCCGGTGGTGGATTACGCCTCGGCGAAACGGTCGGATACGGCTCGGTATGCCAGGTTCTTCCACAAGATGCTGGAACGCGGGTCCTACTTCGCCCCCTCGCAATTTGAAGCCGCTTTCGTCTCAACCGCGCACACGGCGGCGGATATTGAACGAACCGTCCGCGCCGCTCACGACGTGTACAAGCGGTTATAACACACAGAACACGGGCGGCTATTCGTCATCATCATCGTCATCATCGTCGGCTTCCAGCGCTTCCTGCCGCATCTGCTCTTCCATGGCGTTGTGAATCAACATCCGGACGAACATGGAAATCACGGAACCTTTTTCCAGCGTCCCGCCGGGTGGAACGGCAATCCGGCCTTCTTCCACCATTTTATCCAGCCACTTTTTTTGATCCGGAGTGACGTGTAGCGGTATTTCCATCATGGGAATTCTTCCAAACATATCCATAACGCGGACCTCCTCATGCAAGAACAGTACAATGTCGGCACATCCATGAAACGCGCGGTCGCCCCGCGCCGCGCCTGACGCCCGGGTTATCCCAGCACGTCGGCCATGCCATACAGCCCCGGCGGTTGCGCGACCACCCATTCTGCCGCGCGCAAGGCTCCGCGCGCAAATGGGTCGCGATTGTGGGCGCGATGCGTGATCTCAATCCGTTCCCCGGGCCCGCCGTAGATCACGGTATGCTCGCCCGCGACGTCCCCGGCTCTCACGCTCTGCACCCCGATTTCTTTGCGCGCGCGTTCCCCGATGACGCCATGCCGCGCATAGACGCCGCTTTCCCGCAGATCCCAGTTTTTGGCGGACGCCAGGACGTCGGCCAGTTGCAGCGCGGTTCCGCTTGGGGCGTCTTTCTTCTTGTTGTGATGCGTTTCGATGATTTCGAGATCATAGTCGTCGCCGAGCGCCAGGGCCACTTTTCCGATAATCCGCAACAGCACGTTGATTCCGACGCTCATGTTGGGAGCCTGTACGCACGGGACGGACTCGGCGTGCGCGCGAAGCCGGGTCATGTCATCGGGAGAAAATCCCGTGGTGCCGATGACGATGGCGCGGTGGTGCCGGACGGCTTGAGCCAGATGGCGCAGCGTGGCGGCCGGTGCGGTGAAATCAATCACGACGTCGCTCGCGGCCATGGCGTCGGCGAGATCGTCCGTCAACGCGACGTCGAGCCGGCCGCAGCCGGCCACGTCCCCGGCGTCTGTGCCAAGGGCCGGGTGTCCCGGCGCTTCAATGGCGCCGGACAGTCGCAGGCGGGGCGATTCGTTGACCAGGGCAACCAGGCGTTGTCCCATTCGGCCGGCGGCGCCGGTGACCATGACGTTGAGAGGGGCATGTCCGCTGGTGTGTGTCATGTGCGGGAGGCCGGTGCGTCGAGAGTCCCGTTGCGACGGCGTTAGAGCAGCCCGGTTTCTTTCATGACGCGCCGGAGCCGTTCATGGTTGTCGGACGAAAGGGGCGTGAGCGGGAGCCGCAGTTCGGGTTTGATTTTGTTCATCATGGACAAGGCGGCTTTGACCGGAATGGGGTTGGTCTCATAGAACAGGGCGCCGAACAACGCCGCGAGTTTAAAATGCGAGACACGGGCTTCGGCCACGTTCCCGGCCAGGGCCGCGTTCACCAGGTCGGCCATGTCCCGCGGCGCCACGTTGGCGGTGACCGTAATCACGCCTTTGGCGCCCAGCGCCATCATGGGAAGGGTCAGCGCATCGTCTCCGGAGAGCAGCATGAAGCCTTCCCCGCATTGGTGAATAATCTCGGAAACCTGCCCGAGCGACCCGCTGCCTTCTTTGATGCCCACGACGTTGGGCAGTTTGGCGGTGCGCGCAATGGTGGCCGGCGTCATATTCACGCTGGTGCGGCCCGGAATGTTGTAGAGAATCAGGGGAAGATCCACGGCTCCGGCCACGGCCGCATAATGCTGGTACAGGCCTTCCTGCGAGGGCTTATTGTAATAGGGCGTAATCAGCAGCGCGCCGTCGGCCCCGGCGTGTTTCGCATGTTTGGTAAAGACGATCGCCTCGTCGGTGGCATTCGATCCCGTGCCGGCAATCACGGGAACCCGGCGATGCACGACTTCCACGGTCAACGCCACGACGCGTTCGTGTTCCTGGTGCGAGAGCGTGGCGGATTCGCCCGTGGTCCCGCAGGGGACGATGCCATGCGTGCCGTTGGCAATTTGAAACTCGATGAAGTCGCCATACGCTTGTTCATCGAATCGGCCGTTGTGAAACGGTGTCACGGCCGCGACCAAGGATCCTGAAAACATGTTACGCCTTGGCCTCGAGAAAAGCGGGGATACGTTCCCCGCGAATCAGATCGTCAAACGTCTCACGTTCCCGAATCACAAAATTTTCCCCGCCTTTCACCAGAATCTCCGAAACCCGCGGCCGGGAATTATAGTTGGACGCCATGGTGAAGCCATAGGCTCCGGCGGACATCACCGCCAACAGGTCGCCGGCTTTGACGGAGGGCATGGTTCGGTTGTGGGCGAGAAAATCTCCGGATTCGCAAACGGGTCCGACCACGTCCACCGCGTCTTCCGTCGCATGCGGCGTCCGGCGAACCGGCAGGATGTCGTGATGCGCGTCGTACAGGCTGGGCCGCAGCAGATCGTTCATCGCCGCGTCCACAATGACAAACTTTTTGTCACCGGTCTCTTTCATGTAGAGGACTCGTGTCAACAAAATGCCGGCGTTCCCGGCGATCACCCGGCCGGGCTCCATAATGATTTCACAGTGCGTCTCCCGAAGAAGCGGCGTGACCGCGTCGGCCAACTCTTTGGGGTGAGGCGGCGTTTCGTTTGAATAGGTAATCCCGAGTCCTCCGCCGATGTTGAGATAGCGAATCGGAATGCCCTGGGATTTCAGCGTCTCAATGAGCGCGGCCACCTTCTTCAGCGACTCGACAAACGGACTGATTTGCGTCAGTTGAGAGCCGATGTGGGCATGAACCCCAATGACCCGGATGCACGGGAGCGACGCCGCGTTGTTGAAGGCCTCAATCGCGCGGTCCGCGCCGATACCGAATTTGCTTTTTTTAAGCCCCGTCGAGATGTACGGATGGGTGTTGGGATCAATGTCCGGATTGATCCGAAGCGCCACGCGCGCGGACGTGCCCATTTCCCCCGCCACGTCATTGAGGGTCTGCAGTTCCGCGGACGATTCCACGTTGAAGAACAGGATGCCGGACTCCAGAGCATAGCGCAGGTCTTCACGGCTTTTTCCCACTCCCGCAAAGACGATTTTGTCGGGAGGAATGCCGGCTTTTAACGCGCGAAACAATTCGCCGCCCGACACAATGTCGGCCCCGCCGCCTTGCGACGCCATCAGCCGAAGGACGGCCAGGTTTGAATTGGCTTTCATGGCAAACGCGACGAGATGGGGAACGGCGGCAAAGGCCAGGTCAAAAGCCCGGAAGTGCCGAATCAGCGTCGCGTGACTGTAGATGTAACAGGGGGTGCCGTGTTCCTTGTCAAGGCGTTCGAGGGGGATGTCTTCACAGTGCAGCGAATCATGGCGGTAGTGAAAATCATGCATCGTGCGGCAACTCTTCCAGCAGCTCGGAGTCCGGTAACGTTAACCCGTCCAACGCGGCATGAAACGCGTCCCGCAATTTGCGATAGCGCAGTTTCGCGTGGGGCGTCACCGCCTTGAGGCGCTCCTGGTCAAAGAGAATCTGAATCGCCTTGGGGGTCACCTGCCGAAGATGTTCAAAATTGACCACAATGTCCAGCTTCGCTTTTTGCGCGGCGTCTTTGATGCGGTCCAGCAGTTCCCGCGCGTTCAGGTGATCCAGTGTTCCCTCCAGGTCAATAAATAACGCTGCAAACGCGTCGTGGCGCCGGCCTTTGATATTGAGGAACAAGTCCTGTGGCTTTGCGGTCGCCGTCTGCTTGATCGTATGCAGCGCGTTGGGAATGAATAGACTGGTGTCCACGGTGGGGAGTTTCGCCTGCAGATTCTTGAGGATCGTCGCCATAGGCGAGAGCGTCCCCTGCGGGCACGTTCGTTTGATGAGCTTTCGAAATTCATAATTCATTTCGATGCGGGGGACCAGACGCTGGCTGGTATGCCGGAGCCGCTCCCAGATTGATCCCAGCGAATAGAACTGATGGTTCGCCCAGAAAAATCCTTCCTGGAGTTGTTCCGGCGTCATCCGTTTCGGGTAAAACACCACGTTTTTCCCGTCGTATTTGGCCCAGTCCTGATCAAAGATCCGGCCTTCGCGCGTATACCGCTCATGCAGCGCGGTGCCGGGCAACGGCGTCAACACGTTGAAATACGCCAGTTCGACCCGGTTGCGAATGAGAAAATTCAGCGTGGTTTCAAACACGGATTCATCGTCATTATCAAACCCGAACACCATGCCGGGATTCACCATGATCCCGTGGTCGTGAAACATTTTGATCTGGTCTTCAAATTTTCGGACCTGGTTGAAGCCTTTGTTGGTTTCGTCCAGGGAAGCCTCGGAGACCGATTCCATGCCGACAAAGACCGAGACGCAGCCGCTTTCGGCCGCCAGTTTGACCATCTCCCGGTCGTCCCCTAAAAACAGGGTGGACTGGCATCCCCATTTAATGTTCATGGATTTCATGGCCTGCCACAGTTCCCGGCAATAGGCGCGGTGACTGTTGTGCAGGTCGTCCACAAAGGCCACGATGGACCCTTCTTCAAGGCCGACCCAGATTTTCGAACAGATTTTCATGGCCTCCCACAACGAACCCTGCCCCATGCGTTCGACCACCTCGGAGCGTATCCATTCTTTGGCGCGCCGCATTTCTTCAATGACTTCCGGCACGGGCCGCCGTCTGGTGGTTTTGCCGTTAAACGGCGACACGCTGCAAAACTCGCAGTCAAAGTGGCACCCGCGCGTGGTGAACGTGCAATGACGGGTCATATAGGAGTCCGGGCTAAGGAGCTGAATGCGCGGCGGGCGGTAATTGTCCAGCGGAGGAAACTGCTCCATGCGATAGATGCGTTTCATCGCCCCGGCCTCAAAGTCCTCGACGACGCGCGGCCAGAGTTCTTCGGCTTCCCCGCATACAATGGTGTCGCAATACCGCAGCGATTCTTCGGGACAGTAGGTGGGGTGGACGCCGCCGAGGACGACCTGTTTGCCGCGTTTGCGAAATTCCGTGGCGAGCTGATAGGCCCTGGGCGCGTAGCAGGTCATCACCGAGATGCCGACCAGGTCGCACGGCTGGTCAAAGTCTATGGTTTGCACCGCTTCGTCAACGAGGGACACGTCCCAGTGGGGCGGCGTGTAGGCGGCAATCGAGGGCAGGCTCAGTTTGGGAAACCAGATGGACCGCCGCTCGCTCGCGGTCATGCTGTACGGATTGTCCCTGGGGTAGGGGTCGAGGAGCAACAACGTCCGAGTGTCAGTGCCTGCTTGTGTGTTCATGGAACCATCTCCCTGTTATCGGCGAAAAAATATGTGCTAAAATTCAAGCATGGGTCAATACAGCAAAGGCTTGTTGATTGCCGGCTCCATCGTGGCCATGGTCGTTGTCTTCCTGCAATTTCCATGGATTGGCAAAGGTCCGGGAACGGCCATTTTTCTGCTTGCCGTTGCTGTCGTCTGTCTTGGTGTCGGCATGCTCCTGAAACAGGATTAGACCCTACAGCGTATCCGAATCGCCCGGCTCCGCTCAAGGTTTTTCACTGTGTGCCCACGGGTTGAAGGGGAGGCAACACAATTTCCGGCTCTTTACGAGGGGCGTTCGGCTGTCCTTCCGGCGCTGAACGCTGTTCCTCGGCTCGTTGCCGTTCCAGGATTTTGGCTTCAATGCCGATGTCTTCCGGGGCGATAGGGTCGCCCACCGCGCCACAGCCCGCTCCCCACAAAAACAGCGCGCCCAGCAACACGATGGTCCGGCCACGGAGCGGTGACCGGAGAACGGGGGGGTGCAGTGAAGCCATGCTTGCCATCCCGGCTGTCAGCGCGTCGCCTGCTCTGTCAGGCGCGATTCCCATTCCCGGAGTTGCCGAACCACTTGTTTGCGCGCCGTGCCGCCAATTTGGGCTTTGCGGTCAATGGCGCCTTTGAACGTCAGGAACGAGCGCGCGTCTTTGGAAAAATGCGGCGACACGGTCTTCAGTTGAGCCAGCGACAGGTCGCTCAATTCCATCTTCTGTGCCAGACAAGACCGGACCAGTTGTCCCACGATGCCATGGGCTTCTCGAAACGGCACCCCTTTTTGCACCAGGTAGTCGGCCAACTCGGTGGCCAGGAGAAACCCCGATCGCATGGTTGTCGAGAGCACGTCCTGGCGGATTTGAAGGCGCCGGATGAGTTCGGCATAGATTGTCAGGGATTCTACCACAGTTCCCATGGCGTCAAAAAGGGGTTCTTTGTCTTCCTGCAGGTCTCGATTGTAGCTCAAGGGGAGTCCTTTGAGGGTGGTCAGGAGCGCGAACAGATGGCCGTACACGCGGCCGGTTTTGCCGCGAATGAGTTCGGGCACGTCGGGGTTTTTTTTCTGGGGCATCATGCTGCTGCCGGTGCAGAAGCCGTCCGGCAACTCAATAAAGGAAAATTCATGCGAGGCCCACAGAATGAGTTCTTCGCTTAACCGGGAGAGGTGCATCATGATGATGGCCAGCGCACCGAGCACGTCCGCCGCGTAATCCCGGTCGGAGACCCCGTCCAGACTATTGCGGGTCACGGCGGGAAACCCCAGCAGTTTCGCCGCGAAGGCCCGGTCAATCGGATAATTGTTGCCCGCCAGAGCGCCGGAACCGAGGGGCATCACGTTCACGCGCGCGTGGGCGTCCCGCACGCGCGTTTTGTCCCGCTCCAGCATTTCCACGTATGCCAGAAAGTGGTGGGCGAGCAAGACGGGCTGCGCCCGTTGGAGGTGGGTGTACCCCGGAATCATCACGGCGATATGCCGGTTGGCCTGTTGCAGGAAGGCCCGTTGCAGCGCCTGGAGGCGCGCCTCCACGGTCTGAAGGTGGTCCCGGAGATAGAGCCGGAGGTCAAGCGTGACTTGATCGTTCCGGCTCCGGCCGGTGTGGAGCTTGCCGCCGACGGGGCCGATGAGTTCCGTGACGCGGCGCTCCACGGCCATGTGAATGTCTTCATCCGACGCGGCAAAGGGGAAGCGGTTGTCGCGAAGCTCCGTTTGAACGTGTTTGAGTCCCCGGATCAGGGCGCGGCATTCCGCGCGGGTGAGGACCCTGGCTTTTTCCAATGTTCGGCAATGGGCGAGACTGCCGAGAATGTCGTATTCAAACAAGTGCCGGTCAAAGGGAAGCGAGGAGGTAAAGCGTTCCACCAACGCATGGGTGGGTTCGGTGAAGCGGCCGGGCCTGGCTTGCGGGGAAGCGGCCGCCTTGCGGGCGGGGTGTGCCGTTGGGTGTTTGGAACGGGTGGTCGCCGGCGGTGGCGCGCGACGGGCTTCGCGATTCCCGGATTTCATTTCGACCGGGGCGCGTGGTTGCGCGCCGTGCCTCGGGAACGCGCGGTCCCCTGGGATTTGATAATGGCCAGACGCAGGGCGTTCAGCCGGATAAACCCTTCGGCGTCCCGTTGGTTGTACCCCCGGTCTTTTTCAAACGAAGCGAGGTCTTCCCGATAGAGCGACCAGGCCGATTGTCGTCCTGTCACCGTGACGTTTCCCTTGTACAATTTGAGCCGAACCGTGCCGTTCACCGTGCGTTGCGCGTCATCCATGGCGGTTTGCAGCATCACGCGTTCCGGGGCAAACCAGTATCCGTAGTAGATGAGTTCCGCGTACCGCGCAATCAGGCTGTCGCGGAGGTGGAGGACTTCCCGGTCCATGGTCAATGATTCCATGCCGCGGTGCGCCGCGTGCAGGATGGTTCCGCCGGGCGTTTCATAGACGCCGCGCGACTTGATGCCCACGTACCGGTTTTCCACGACGTCCACCCGTCCGATGCCGTGGGCGCCCCCGAGCCGATTGAGGTGCGCGAGTAATGGGGCCGGGGACAGGCGTGTGCCGTTGACCGCCACCGGGTCTCCCCGCTCAAACGTGATTTCAATCTGTTGCGGCTTATTCGGGGCGCGTTCCGGCGACACCGTCATCTGAAACATGGATTCCGGCGGGGCGGTCCAGGGATCTTCAAGGATGCCGCCTTCGTAACTCACGTGAAACAGGTTCAGGTCCATGCTGTAGGGTTTGGCTTTGGTGGCGGTTACGGGAATCCGGCGTTTGTTGGCAAACCGAATAAGCTCGCTCCGGGATTGAAACGTCCATTCCCGCCACGGAGCGATAATGGCCATGCGGGGATTCATGGCCGTATAGGTGAGTTCAAACCGGATCTGGTCGTTCCCTTTTCCGGTGGCCCCGTGACTCACCGCCTGGGCTTTTTCCCGTTGCGCAATGTCCATCTGGCGGCGGGCAATCAGGGGACGGGCAATCGCGGTTCCCAGAAGATAGCAGCCCTCGTACACGGCATTGGCCCGCAGCATGGGGAAGACATAATCTTTGACGAACAGTTCCCGGAGATCCTCCACGTACACGTTCGACGCTCCGACGGCCAGGGCTTTTTTCTCGATGGCTCGGAGGTCTTCGCCCTGGCCGAGATCCGCGCAGAAGGCAATGACGTCCGCGTCATATTCTTCGCGGAGCCATTGCAGAATGACCGAGGTATCAAGGCCGCCGGAATACGCGAGCACGATTTTTTTAATGGTTCTGGCGTGACGTGTCGGCATAGCGCATTGCGGGCGTGACGGCCTTCAGGACCAGGGCCGACCAAGCCACTCCGTTAAGATTGCTTTTTGAACGTGGAGGCGGTTTTCCGCTTGCTCCAGAACCATGGATTGAGGGCCGTCCAGCACCGCCGCGGTAATTTCCTCATCCCGGTGGGCCGGCAGGCAATGGAACACCATCGCCGACGGTTTGGCGCGGGCAAGCAGTGTTTCATTCAGCTGGTAGGGGGCCAGCGTCTTCACTCGTTCGGCCTGTTCGCGCTCTTGCCCCATACTCGTCCAGACGTCGGTATAGAGCACGTCGGCCTGGTCGGCGGCCGCCGCCGGATCATGGGTCATGTCAATCGTCGCGCCCGTTTGGGCGGCTTCTGCCCGGCTTCGCGTGACGATCGCGGGATCGGGTTGATACTGCGGCGGGCATCCAATCGCGACGTGCATGCCCACCTTGGCCCCGGCTTCAATGAGGGAATGCGCGATATTATTCCCATCCCCGACGTACGCGAGTTTGAGCCCTTTGAACGAGCCTTTGGCTTCCAGAATGGTCAAGAGATCGGCCAGGGCCTGACAGGGATGGCACAGGTCCGTCAATCCGTTGATGACGGGAATGGTCGCGTAGCGGGCCCATTCTTCCAGTGACGATTGCTCAAACGTGCGCACCACGAGTCCGTCAAGATACCGTGACAACACCAAGGCGGTGTCGCCGAGACTCTCCCCCCGGCTAAGCTGGATAGTGTCCGCCGTGAGGAACACGGTATGTCCGCCCAGTTGAGCCATGCCCGCTTCAAAGGACACCCGTGTGCGGGTGGAGGGTTTCTCAAAAATCAAACCCAGCGTCAGTCCCGCCAGCCATTGGGCGGCCCGGCCCTGGCGAGGCGCGGCTTTGAGATCGCGCGCCACCTGCAGAAGGTGCAAGACGTGATCCCTGGGAATGTCGGCCACGGTCAGCAAGTCCTTGGCGCCGGTCGGGGGCGTCGCGTGCGCGGGCGTCAAAGCGCCGTGGTCGGGAATGGCACGTCCCAGAGTCGTGGTCATGAATCAGTCCCGCATGGCTTGGCGTGCAACATCCGTTCCGCCCTTCTTCATTGACGACTGCGCTTCGAGTTGTTTCGTCAACACGCCGGACAGGACGTCCAGTACGCGATCAATCTCGCCCCTGGTCACAATCAGCGGCGGCATGAAGCGAAGGACGTTCTCCATCGTGCAGTTGATCAGCACACGGCGAGCCAGGCAGTCCTGAACGGTACGCTGCCCGTCGCCGGAAAGTTCCATGCCCTGCAGGAGGCCCAGGCCGCGCACGTCCGTAATCAGGGAGCATTGGCTCCGCAGGGCTTGCAGACCTTTGTGCAGATACTCCCCCATGGCCTGACTGCGTTCAAGAAGCCGGTCGTCCAGCAGGGCTTTGAACACGGCCAGAGCGGCGGCACAGGCCAGGGGATTGCCGCCGAACGTGGAACCATGCGATCCCGGATCAAACGCCTGGGCCACTTCATCGGTCGCCAGACAGGCGCCGATAGGCAGTCCGCCGCCCAGCCCCTTGGCCAGGGTCATGATATCGGGCTGTACCTGATAGTGTTCATAGGCAAAGAGGGTGCCGGTTCTCCCCATTCCCGTCTGAATTTCGTCGAAAATCAACAGCACGCCGCGGTCGCGGCAGAGTTGCCGCACCTGTTCCAGGAATGAGCGATCCGCCACCACCACGCCGCCCTCGCCCTGGACCGGTTCAAGCATGACCGCCGCGGTGCGTGCATCCATGCGGCGTTCAATCGAGGCGATATCGTTCAAGTCGGCATACTGAAACCCTTGCGGGAGCGGGGCGAACCCGTGCCGCATGCCGGCCTGTCCGGTCGCGGCCAGGGTGGCCAGCGTGCGGCCGTGAAAGGAATGGTTCATGGTGATGATCTCGTGGCGGGCCGGCCCGTATTTGTGGAAGGCATATTTTCTGGCCAGTTTGATCGCGGCTTCGTTGGCTTCCGCGCCGCTGTTGCAGAAGAAGACTTTCCCGGCAAAGGAATGCGCGACCAGGCGCTCGGCGAGACGCGTTTGCGGTTCGGAATAAAACAAATTGGACGTATGAAGGAGGTGTCGCGCCTGTCGCTCGATGGCGGTCACCAGATCGGGATGGCCATGCCCGAGCGCATTGACCGCGATGCCGGCCACAAAGTCCAGATATTCCCGGTCTTCGGCGTCATAGACCTTGCACCCTTTGCCCCGCACCAGACTGACGGGTAATCGGGCGTAGGTGTTCATGATCGTCCGGGCCGTGCGTTGTTGAAGTTCTTCCGTCAGCATTGCGATGAAACCACGCGAGAATACAGGCGAATCTAGCATAGGGGTTCTCGGTCGCGCAATATAAACGAGGGCCTCGCCCTCGCGTGCGTCTTGCGAATTGTCCATGAGAAACGTCACAATGGGCGAGAAGGAAACAACGCCTACCGGTGGCCTTCTTGAATCGTCACATGGTATAACCTCACGACATGAGAGCCTGCGGTTCCTGCCAACAACACAATCCCGATGGCGCCCGGTTTTGCCTGCAATGCGGGGAAAAATTTCCCGACGAGGCCGCCGCGTCCGCTCCGCCGGCCGATTCCACGGAGACGAGTCCCGACGAGGAGCAGTACTGGCGGGTGTTGATCGGTTCCGGCCGCTGTTTGCAATTTCTGTGGAGCGGCGGCTGGTCGTGGCGTCCCGCCTGGGAATATTACCAGCGGATGTTTCAACGATTTCACTCCGCGGAAGGCCCTCGGTTCGCGTTCACGTGGAACTGGGCGCCCTTTTTAATCGAGCCTTTTCTTTGGTTTCTGTATCGCAAGATGTACCTGTTTGCGTTGGTCTATTTGGTCGGTCCCATCATTTCCGTGTTTGTCACCGCGGATATCACGGTGCCGATTGTGTGGTCCGTCATTGCCGGGACGAGCGCCAATTACGTGTATTACTGGCACTTGAAAGATATTTTTCTGAAGGTGAAAGCGCAGGCGGGGCCCGACCCGGCGGCGCGCATGCGCGAGCTGGCCGATGCGGGGGGCGCGCAGCCGTACGTGTTATGGCTGGTGGCCGCGTCTCTCTTGCTGAAAATCGGATTCTTCGTGGCGATGATGGGTGAGCCGTCTCTCGAACAACAGGATTTTCCGTTGCCCAGGGAGGGAGTGGGGGATCGTCAGATCTTGTAGCGGCTGCGAGTCAGCATCAGCGGTCGGCGGTCGCGGATTGAGACCGTTCCCACGCGAACCATGCCTGAAACCATTCATAGTCGCTTTGGTAGGCCGTATGGCCGGTGAGAGGCCCGTCGCTTTTTTCCTTTAACATGGTGTAGGTCCGCGGCCAATTCTTCATCCACCACGATTTGAGTTCGCCGGCCGTCAACGGATGGTCGTTGGGCTGGCGAATGCCGGCGGCGGCCACCACGTCCGCGATCAGCGGCCAGTAGCGGTCTTTTCCCATCCCCAGGGTTCGAAAATATTCGCGGAGCAGAAACACGACCCACAGCTCGGCGCTGTGTTTTTTATTGTGTTTGAAGGGTTGCGTTTGGCAAAGAGGAACGGGGTCGAAGTTTTTGATGATTGACGTATAATCCGGGCCTCCATAGCTGCCGGCGACTTCGGCAATGCCTTGCAGCATGTTGGCTAATTCGACTTCGATCACCGGCGGCGCGGCGGCCGCTTTCCCGTGGTCAAAAGGGTTGGCGGTGGTCAGCAGGTCAATCAGGGGTTTGAGTTCGCGCAAGCGGATGGTCGCCGTCTCCAGGATCCTGGCCGATTCCAGCCAGTAATCCGGATCATGTTTGGACATGCGTTCCCGTCCCGGCGGAGGCAGGACGATGGGAATCCAATGGCGGACCAGGACAAACAAAATGTAATGGATGTCTCCATGGACTTCCGCCACGCGGTCAAGCATCCCGGGGGGCCTGTTCGCATTGTGAAAGAATTGCCCGACTTGATCTTCGATGTTGAGGCGTCGGGCCAGCGCCATCCACCACCGGGCATTGAGTTGCGGGAGATCGGGTTGAGCCATACGCGCCGTCAGCGGACAGGAAGAGCGTTCAGGGTCCCATGCGGGTCGGGGAACGTGGTCGGGATGGTACGGGGTGCCGGGATGCAACGCAAGGACGGGAGCGGCTTTGAGCAAGGGGCATGGGTCGTCGTCGAGCGAGGGAAGCATGCAACGAATCGTCTTGATTCGCCACGGCGAATCCCAGTGGAACCGTGAAAATCGGTTTACCGGGTGGGTGGATGTTCCCTTAAGCCCACACGGTGAACAAGAGGCCCGGGAGGCGGGGGAGAAATTGCGGGCCTTTCGATTTGAACGGGCCTTTACCTCTGTGTTGACCCGCGCCGTCAGAACCCTGGAAATTGTGTTGGAGGTTATTGGCCAGTCCCATCTCCCGATTGAAAAAACCCAGGCCCTGAATGAACGGATGTACGGGGACTTGCAGGGGCTGAATAAGGCGGAAACGGCTGAACGATACGGAGACGAACAGGTGAAATTGTGGCGGAGAAGTTATGACGTGCGTCCTCCGGGCGGGGAAAGCCTGCACGACACGGCCGAACGCGTGATTCCTTATTACCAGCGTCATATCCGGCCGGGACTGGCTCCGGGGAAGACGCTGTTGGTGGTGGCGCATGGGAACAGCTTGCGCGCGCTCGTTATGCACCTGCGCGCACTCTCACGGGAAGACGTGCTTGATCTGAACATTCCCACGGGTGTCCCGCTGGTCTATGAGTGTGATGATCAGGGCCGCGTGGAGGCCCATCGGTCTTTGTAACCGTCGCGTGCCCGGATGGGCCTAGAGTATCGGCCGCAGGCTTTGTTCAAGTTCGGCGACGCGCTCTCCTATCTCTTCAACGGGCACGAGGTCAAGAAACACCGCCAGGATTTTCTGCTCATCCCGGGAAGCGATAATATTGTCGGCCTCAAGACGTCTGGCCGCTTCACTCAAGACCGCAATGGGTTCCCCGCCCTGCCGGTTCAGGTGTTCCCACGTCTGATGCTGTCCGGCCATTCCGGCAAGACACGGCTCAATCGGCACGTGGACCAGCCCGAATTTGCTGCCCCATTTTTCACGGATCTGTTCCTGAATGACCTGGTGCATCCGGCCGCACGCCGGCTCCGGGATGCTCACGCGAATGGCGCAGGTCATCCAATAGATGCTTAGCGAAAGCAACGTTTTCGTGATGGCTTGAGCCTGCTGTTGAGTCAGAGAGAGTCCGTATTCCTCAAGGAAATCCGGTGCGACGGCCGGAGGGATGAGGGCAACGAGGTCTTTCGCCGTCTGATGGACGGGATCGGTCATAATGGACTCGGTGCGCCAATACAAAGGGCCGTGGCGACTCGTCCCAGCATACGCAGGCGACCATGGCCGGGGCAAGCGCCGTTCTTGACACGGCGCTCTGGTGCAGAACAAGCTGGTTGCGGAATTTTTTTGTCATACCGTCCTGAAGGGAACGAGACTGGTCGGTTCAAGGCGATGACCTGGCTCCTGATGGCAATTGCGGGATTGTGGCTGGCTGATGGGTTGGTCCTGGTGGTGGCGCCTCTGTGGATCATTGGACGGATGCGGCACGTCTTCACGGCCTTCCCCGCCATGACGACATGGTCGGGAGTCACCCTGGTCGCGGGACTCATTCTGCTCCTTGAATCTCCCGGTCTGGCCTACCACGTCTTATGGCTGGCGGCGGGTGCGGCCATGGTGGTGAAGGGGGGATTTTTTCTTTTGGCGGATGATGACACGCGCCATGCCGTTGTCGCGTGGTGTTTGAACCGGGAGGCGGTGGATTATCGGTTTTGGGGGCTGGGATTGTGTGCGCTCTCCCTTCTACTGATCCATGCTCTGGGCGGATTTGAGCCGCGGTAAAGAAAGGGTGCTTTGGGCACATCGGTCATTATTGGATTGATCAGCGTCGTCTGGGGTGCGTCGGGATTGGTGATTGCCATCGTGCCCGCGCTGGCGGTGACATGGGCCGCACGCATGTTCCGCGACGTCTGGTGGCGGTTTTGGGCCGCGCAGGCCGCGTTGCTGATCGGGCTGCTCTTGATCGTCGGCACGTCTCACCTCAAAGGATTCTGGCTGTGGGTCGCGTGCGGCGTGATCGGCGTGGTCAAAGGGTGTGCGATTCTCGGGGCCTCCGAGTCGTTTCGAGACCGGATGCTGCAATGGCTCGGCCATTGGCCGCTCTGGCTGCATCGGTGCAACGGCATGATGGCGCTGTTCCTCGCCGTCCTGTTGGCCGCGGACGTCATGCTCCATGGCTGATACCCGCGCGCCGTCCAACGGGGTTGCCGCCGCCCTCCCTTGCGGCTGTGCTCCGTGGCCGCCCGTCAATTGACTGGCCGAAAATCCTTATGCTAGCGTTTCTCCCGCAAGTCCGACTGGACAGTCTGGATGTTGTGACACGCGACAATCACGCCGTGGAACAAACATGGAAAAAGATCTGAAAAGCATTTTGGGGAAATTGCAGTACACCGACGACGCCAAGGTCGTGCAGCAAATCACGCAGCAGACCCGGCAAGTCCGGGATCGCATGTCGGGGATTACGCACAAGATTGCGGTGATGAGCGGCAAAGGCGGGGTCGGCAAGAGCATGACCACGGTCAACCTGGCTCTGGCGTTGGGACGACAGGGCCGCAAAGTCGGCATCATTGACGTGGATCTCAACGGGCCTTGTGTGCCCCGCATGATGGGCATGCACGGCAAGGGGCTTGAGGTCACGCCGGACGGCGCGCGACCGCCGGAAGGGCCGTATGGCATCAAGGTGGCGTCCATGGATTTCCTGCTCCATGAATCGGCGCCGGTTCGGTGGAAAGGCCCGATGGATTTGAGTCCCGTCTGGCTGGGGCTGACGGAAATGAACGTGATCCGGGAGTTCCTCGCCGATATTCTCTGGGGCGACCTGGATTACCTGCTGGCCGACCTGCCCCCGGGCGCCGCCGCGGATAAACCGCCCGTCCTCGCCGGTTTCCTGCCCGACCTGGCCGGCGCGGTCGTGGTCACCACGCCGTCGGAAGTGGCCTCGGCGGTGGTGCAAAAGTCAATCGGCTATGCGACGGAACTGGGCATGACCGTGTTGGGCGTCGTTGAAAACATGAGCCGCTACCGGTGCCCGTCCTGCGGCGTCGAGCATGAGCTGTTTGACGGCGACACCGAAGGCATGTGTCGCGCCCTCAATCTCCCGTTGCTTGGCCGCATTCCCTTTGACCGGAACTTTGCCAAAACCTTTGACAAAGGCGCCCCGTTGCTGGATGCGGACTATCCGACCAACCAGCGGTACGATGACATTGCGGGGCGTATGCAATCAATTGTGGATTACAGAAAAGTGCTGGCCGAAAAGCTGTAGGCAAAACATGGTGACCGTTCCTTTGAAAGATGTGAAGGCAAGGCCGGCAACGACGAGCTTGAGTCACGAGTTTTACAGGATAGAGAGAGAATGAAAATGTTCATATCCACTGTAATCGTTATTGGGCTTTCCCTAAGTATGCTTGGTTGCGCTACTAAGCACTATGGCCGCCAAGGTACTCTAACGGCGTATGAAAAAGAAACGATGTCATGCAGAGAGATTGACCTTGAAATAGCGAAAGTGCGAGGGTTTGTTGATCATGTGAATAAAGAGAGCGAGTTTAGCGGGAGAGACGTGCTGGCTGCATTGGGTGATTTTGGCATAGGGAATTCGCTTGAGAGAGGTGCGGCAATTGAAAGCGCCAACAATCGCCGTGATGCGTTGTAGGAACTGAAAAATGCCAAATCCTGCAAGGGGAATCCAACTTAATTTTCGCGTGAGGCCGTTATGAAATTTGTCTGCTTGAATTGCGAAACCTATATGACGTTTCAGAAAGTGGAAAAACCGGCGGAAGGGTCGCTGGGGGTGTTTTTCACCTGCGGTTCCTGCGACGCGAAGTTTTCCATGGTGACGAATCCCGGCGAGACACAAATGGTCAGTTCGCTTGGCGTCCAGCTTGGTGGGCGCACCGAAGAGGCGGCGCCGCTCGAAATGACGCGGGGCGGGTTGAAAGAAGAAGTCAGCGCCCCGGCGGCGGGTTCCATGGCGGCCTATCTGAACGACAAAATTCAGGCGGGGCAAAGCGCGCCCGCGCCCGCGGCCGCGGCCACTGGCGCGCCCGCAAAAAGCGACGAGCAGTCCGGGGGATGCCCCTTTTCGGCGGTGGTGGCGCAAATGGGACTCACGACCGGCGGGACTTCTACGGGTACCGGCGCACCATCATCCGACCTGCAATGGAGCGCCGACGCGCAGGAGCGGTTGGGCGCGTTGCCGTCGTTTGTGCAGCCGATGGTCAAGGGCAGCGTGGAAGCCTATGCGCGAAAACACGGCTATACGACCGTCACGCTTCAAGTCATGGATGATTCCAAAAATTCCTCAACCGGCATGACCTGGTCCCCGGAAGCCGAACAGCGGATGCAGAACATTCCGGACTTCATTCAACCCATGGCCCGCAAGGAAATTGAGCGGCTGGCCCAGGAGCGCGGCGCGCCCACCGTCACCGCCGCCCTCATGGATGAAGCCAAAGAGAAGTTCATGAAGTTTATGTAGGGCGGCGTCCGTGGGGATGCGCCGACGTTCAGGGACCTCAAAATTCCTTCCAGTTGTTGTACGGCTTTAATCGGTACAAATCTTCGACTGCTTGCGGAACGGCGACGCCGTGTGCCGCCAGTAGCGCGGCGGTGTGTCGGAGCGGCAACCCAACCACCGCCGGATAATCTCCCTCAATCTTTTCAATGAGTCGGGCGCCTGCTCCCTGAATGGAATACGACCCGGCCTTGCCCATGCTTTCGTTCGTCTCCAGATACCATCGGAGTTCATGGTCTGTGAAGGGCTTCATCCACACCCGCGCGGTCTCAAGCCGCACCACGGTTGTCTGTGAGGCATGATGAAGCAGCGCGATACCCGTATGCACGGCGTGTCGGCGGCTCCGGAGTTGCCGCAGCATGGTTTCGGCGTCGTTGAGGTCGGTCGGTTTGCCCATCAGGAGTCCGTCAATTTCAATGACCGTATCGCCGCCCAGCACCAGATCGTCAGGATACCGCCGCGCAATGGACAGGGCCTTGTCCAGCGCCCATTGTGTTGCCTGGTCCGCCGGGGCAAGATCGGGGGAACGGATTTCCTCGACCGTGGGGGGCATGACCTCAAACGTGACGCCGAGCAAGGCCAGCAGTTCTTGCCGGCGGGGAGAGGTGGAAGCCAGGATGAGAGACACGGGTTGGCCGAAGCGTGCGGGGATTACGTGGTCAAAGCCGCGAGTGCGTTGACGTCGGACAAGGCACGTTCAGATAGATACCCGTCAAGCAGGCGCGCCACGTCCCCGGCGTGATGGGTGGTGACCATGCCGGCGCGCAGGGATGCCGCATACGGAAAGCCGTTGCAGTACCATCCCAGGTGTTTGCGCATACGCGGAAAACGGCGGGCCTCGTGAAACTGTTCAAACGCGCGGGCATGCTTCAGCATCATCGCGAACCGGTCTTCCAGAGAAACCGAAGGCTCACGGACGAGATGGGGGGAGCGGGTCCGCACGGCCTCCCGGATCAACTCCTTGCCGTGAAAAATCCACGGGTTGCCCAGGGCCGCGCGGCCAAGGAGAATGCCGTCCACCTCGCTGGCCCGGATGCGGGCGATGGCGTCGTTCAACGAGCCGATGTCGCCGTTGCCAAACGTGAGGATGCCCTGTCGGCGAATCTGTGCGGCGGCCTCGGCAATCGCGTCCCAATCCGCGTCGCCCCGATACATTTGTTTCAAGGTGCGGCCATGGATGGAGATGATTTCTGGCTGGCCCTGGACGAGGCACGCGCTCCATTCCTTGATAATGACGGAGTCGTATCCGAGGCGCGTTTTCACGGACAGGGGCAGGGCGCGGCGCGTGACGTGTCCGTCATGTCCTTCTCCGTCATTCCCGCGAAGGCGGGAATCCAGAACCGTCTGCGCGCCGCGCACCCGGCGCACCTTTTCGACAATGGCTGGTTTGAGTCCGGCTTCGCCCAGCGTTTGCCCGTCGGCCCAATCGTGCAGCCCGCGTGTGGTCGCGGCCATGATCTCAAGCGCCAGTTCCGGCGTTTTGATCAGCCCCGCGCCGGACCCCGACGAGGCCACGTTTTTTGACGGACACCCCATGTTGATGTCCAGCCCGTCAAACCCGAGTTCGCTCACCACGTGCGCGGACTGGTAAAAGAAGTCCGGGTGCTTGCCATAGAGTTGCGCGACAATCGGCCGTTGACCGTCGGTAAACCGCAACGGTTCCCAGCCCATCTCCCGGCCATGGCACACGTCATGGACGTTGGTAAATTCGGTAAAGATAACGTCCGGTCGGCCATACGTGGCGATGATGTGCCGGAACGCAATGTCGGTGACCCCGTCCATCGGTGCCAAGCCGATGATGGGGCGGGGGAGGTGGTGCCAGAAGGTCATGGTTGCATATGTCCATGCCCAGGTTTTTTAGCGTGGCAGGTACTGCAGACGACTTCTAAGTTGGCCGATACGTTATCGCTCTTGACGCCGGATTTGTGGTGCACATGTAAATCATGCTTTTTTGGCTGAAGTCTCTATTGCCAACATGATTCGGGTCTTGGCATCTCCACCCGGCTTTCTCTTTTTCCCGCAGAGCCACCTTGGGCCAGTTTCTCGTATAGTCATCTCTCCCGCCCGGATGGGTGGATGCCGGTAAATTTATTATGCCGAATTTCTCAAAGAATTCCGGCATGCGGAATTTGTTCACGATATTCCAACGGTTGGCGTCAAAAAACCTGTACACCTCTGGAAACTCGCTACAACACCTCATGCAGACTTTAAGTTCTTCGCGATCGTTATCATTGATTTCAAAGGCAGGATTGCAGATATCGTACTTGGCTCGATATCGGTCTATCTTTCCCCTTTCTTTCATTTCTTGAAGTGCAGCGCACCACTTAAAATGAAATTTATACCCTTTGGTGATTCTATAGGACCAATATTGATCAGAAATATAGAGCACAAAAGGCAGTGATTGATCGTCAAGAAATACCGGAAGGCGTGTCCACTCTTCAGGAATATCGGCAAGTGTGATTGTCTCGCCTTGCCTTAGTTTCCCTGTGATTTTAGAGGCGATGGAGACAGGCTCAAACGTCTTGGTAGAGGGCTTGGCGCCAATTTTCGTCATAAACGACCAATCCCCTATTATCTTCTCAACTTCGGTCATCCTTGGCCTGGTTGCCTTCTAATCGTCTCTATAGCTTGATGCACTGATTCATAATCTTTCACCAAGGCTTCGGATATGCCGCGTAGGTTGCTGGCCAGTTGCTTGAGAGTTTCGTCTGTTAAGTTTTTCATGTTTTGCTCAATGGATTCGGCTTTGCCTTGGAGTGTGTCGGACAAACGGCCCACGGCTCCCAACCCGGCAGTCACTGTCTTCACATGTTCGTTAAGTTGTTTGGCGGTGTCGTCAAGAATACCGGCTCGCTCGGCGATGCCCTGCAAACTTGTTGCCGATTGTTCAAGGGCCTGTTTCTGAGTCGCCGTTAATGCAGTTTGCTTCGCAATGTTTTCAGTAAGCGATTGGGTGGCTACCTGAAACTGTTCGGCGTCGGTTCTCATTTCCTTCACGCCACTGAAAAGCTGGTCGAAACTGCTGTGGATGGCCTGTGTCAAATCATTGATATTTTTTGAAGAGGCAGCGATTGCAGAGGTATGTTCGGCGATACTCGTGAACGATTTATCCGCGCTCTTGAGCGATTCCAGCAGTTGTTCCAAGTGGTCGCTCTGGGTTTTCAGTTGCTGTTGGGTGTCCTGGATCGTCTCGCGATATTGCTCCTGCCACTCCAGAAGTTTGGGGATAACGTCGGCAAATCTGCCAAAATTCTCGCCGAATTGTTTTCCCAGTCTCTCGTTGAGTTCAGCCATGGATTGTCTCAAGGCCTCAATGATATTGTCGGCGACATTTTTGGCAAAATCTTGAAACTCCTTTCGCAGTGCGTCTTGATTCTCGGTTACTTTCAGTTGGAATTTTTCCAGTCTGGTGACGAGTGAAGTATCGTTGTCGCCGACGATATTGGTGTTGAGTCGCCGAAGTTCCTGCAAAATCTGCGCATCGATGTCGGTTTCCTGTTCGTCGGTTTCTTCGATGGGCTTGCGCCAGAAATCGGGGCAGATGTGAGTCGATACCGCTATCGCCGCGCCAAAAATCGAGGGGATAAACGCAGCATAGATACCGACTAGCAAACTATCGACTTTTTCTTGGACGTTGGCGTCTTCCAAGCCAGTAAGACTCCAAAGCGCCACGACGATGCCCAAAAATGTCCACCATATGCCCGCTGTCGTGGCAAGACTGGCAATATCGTTGGCATGAATTTTTTGGCGTTTGTACAGGCTGATTCCAAGAATCACGAATCCCGCAATCACCCCAGTCATTATTCCTAGATGATTCATCGCAGTTGCCTCGCCTCTCGTATAGCGTGATTTGCGCCTGTCACGATTCGAAACTCAACACGTCGAGATTTTTGAGATATTTTGTTGCCGGATTCGATGCGGTATCGTCCATCCTTATCCAGCGCGCGTCCCCTCCCAAAGCCGGTCGACATGAGTTTGAATTTCAATCGATCTTTGTCGGCCTGCCCCAAAGCATTAAAATCCCTGCTGGACATGAAATATTGCAGGATGACTCGTGCCCTATCTTGCGAGAGTTCCACAAGTTTAATGTCTGTCGGAAATTTGTCTGAGAGGTCGGCGGTGTGCCCTTCGATGCGCACTTCTTGAATATAATCCTTAATTTCTTTATTCTGCAAAACTTCAAGGTAGCGGGGGATAAAATCGTTCAAGACTTCTTGGAATCCTGCTTTGGGTTCGGGCTGATCCTGATCAAAGAAAATATCCCCGGGGAACGCAATGACCAACCCGCACGAATTTTTATCTGATGGTAATTTCATCTTGTAGTCCGATAGCTCCTGTATGCTTTCCAGCGCGTTGTGAATTTTTTGTTTTGTACTCCCGCATCGCGTTGGGTCTTGCAACATGACCACGATGAGCAGAAAGACCAGCATCAACCCCGTCATGACATCGGACAGGGATATCCACGACGATTGCCCTTTGTTCTTTTGCATGGCCCGTGCTCCGCTACAGAAGGCGCGATTTTCCTAAAATCAACGAAGCGGGGTCAAGGAAAGACGCTTTTTGCATAGTCGGTGATTCGTCTGAACATCCATGAAACGCGCGTTGTCACAACCCGACCCCACCGTCGTCCTCTATCACGCCGATTGCGCCGATGGGTTTGGGGCGGCGTGGGCGTTGTGGAAAAAATATCCGGATGCGCAATACCTTCCGGTCAAGCATGGGCAGCCGCCGCCGTCGGGATTGGAGAAGGCGCACGTGGTAATTGCGGACTTCAGCTATAAGCGGGACGTGATTGAACGTCTGGCTACGTCCACGGCCAGTCTCTGTATTCTGGATCACCACGTCACGGCCCAGGCGGCGCTGGCGGGTCTTCCCTATGCGTTTTTTGACATGAAGAAAAGTGGGGCGGTGCTGGCGTGGGAATGGGCGCACCCGGAGCCGGCCCCCTGGTTGTTGCGGTACATTCAGGACAAGGATTTGTGGGAATGGCGGTTGCCGAAGAGTCGTGAAATCAGCGCGGCGCTGGCCTCGTATCCGCTTGACTTTCAGGTGTGGGACGGGTTGACGCAGGACGTGTTGGCACGCGAGGGGCGGGCGATTCTTCGACGGGACCATGCCTTGATTGATAAAATTGTCGCGGAATCCGTCCTGGTGACCTGTGCGGGTGAAACCGTGCCGGCGGTGTACAGTGCGGTGATGACCAGTCAAATCGGCGAACGCCTGTGTACGGGTGTTCCGTTTTGCATTATTTGGCACGAACAACAGGGACGCCGGTATTTCAGTTTGCGTTCGGCCCACGGAGCCGCGGACGTGTCCGCCATTGCCGCCCGCTATGGAGGCGGGGGGCATGTGAATGCCGCGGGCTTTTCGTTTCCTGTTCAATCGGAGACGTCGGACGTGCTCAATCCTTTGCGCGGGTACGTCGCGCCCTGATCTCTTGTCCGCCACACGTCGAAACAGACTGCCATGATTCCATTGCGTGACGATAATCCCGCGGCCATCACTCCCTACGTGACCGTCGCGTTGATCATCGCCTGTGTGTTGGTCTTCCTGCGCCAGGTGACGCTTGGAATGGGTGACGGCGAAGCCTTTGTGTATCAGTATGGGGCCATTCCCGCGGTCGTGTTTGCCTATGCCGAGCTCCCCGTTGAACTCGGTGCGGTGTCACCCTATGGCAGTTTGATTACCAGCATGTTTCTGCACGGCGGCTGGATGCACCTGATTGGCAATATGCTGTATCTGTGGATTTTCGGGAACAATATTGAAGACGTTATGGGGCATGGCCGCTTTCTCATTTTTTATGCCCTGTGCGGGATTGTGGCGGCCTTGAGCCATGCGACCATTGATCCGGTTTCTGTCATTCCCATGGTTGGGGCCAGCGGAGCCATATCGGGAGTCCTGGGGGCGTATCTGCTGTTATACCCGCGCGCCAGGGTGCTGGTGCTTATCCCGCTGGGATTTTTCAGTCAGATGGTCTATGTCCCGGCCGCCATCGTGCTGGGCCTGTGGTTTGTGCTGCAGGTCGTGAGCGGAGGGTTCAGCCTTGGAACGGAAGGCGGCGGTGTCGCGTTTTTTGCCCATATTGGCGGATTTCTTGGAGGCATGGTGTTGATCGGATTCTTTAAACACCCGCACGTCAAATTTTTTAATCCGCCCCATTCGCACACATGATCCCCGCGAGGCCGTGGACAATGGCGGCGGCGGCCGGATTGGGTTCCACGTGGAACATTACGGAACGGCATTGCGGAACGCATTGAAGGACAGGGGCAAGGGGGTATCGGGGGGAGTGACCATGACCAGCCAGGGAGCCACGGAAATTTTTCTGTATTTTTCTGCATGTTTCCTTGACAACGCTGAAACAGGCCAGTATATTAGGGATTCGTGGTTTACTTGTTCTTTGACAATTGAATAGCCGACAAAACGGCAAGAAGAGAAGTGTGTTGAAGTGGCGGCCCTTGTCAAGAGTAGTCAAGTAGTAAATTTTTGAGAGTTTGATCCTGGCTCAGAACGAACGCTGGCGGCGCGCCTAACACATGCAAGTCGAACGAGAGGCCCTTCGGGGTAGTAAAGTGGCGAACGGGTGAGTAAGACATGGGCAACCTGCCTTTGAGAGGAGAATAACCAGCCGAAAGGCTGGCTAATACTCCATACGCTTCCAGTCCTTCGGGTACGGAAGGAAAGCGGCATCGTGGATGTGGCGCTCAAAGAGGGGCTCATGGCCTATCAGCTTGTTGGTGGGGTAACGGCCTACCAAGGCAACGACGGGTAGCTGGTCTGAGAGGACGATCAGCCACACTGGCACTGAGACACGGGCCAGACTCCTACGGGAGGCAGCAGTGAGGAATATTGCGCAATGGGCGAAAGCCTGACGTAGCGACGCCGCGTGGGGGAAGAAGGTTTTCGGATTGTAAACCCCTTTTAGGAGGAAAGATGGGGTGGGTAAAACCACCCGGACGGTACCTCCAGAAAAAGCCACGGCTAACTTCGTGCCAGCAGCCGCGGTAATACGAAGGTGGCGAGCGTTGTTCGGATTTACTGGGCGTAAAGAGTACGTAGGCGGTTTCGTAAGCCCCTTGGGAAATCTACGGGCTTAACCCGTAAAGGTCGAGGGGGACTGCGAAGCTAGAGGGCGGGAGAGGAGCGCGGAATTCCCGGTGTAGCGGTGAAATGCGTAGATATCGGGAAGAAGGCCGGTGGCGAAGGCGGCGCTCTGGAACGTCTCTGACGCTGAGGTACGAAAGCGTGGGGAGCAAACAGGATTAGATACCCTGGTAGTCCACGCTGTAAACGATGGGCACCAAGTGTCGGCGGGTTACCGCCGGTGCCGCAGTTAACGCAGTAAGTGCCCCGCCTGGGGAGTACGGCCGCAAGGTTGAAACTCAAAGGAATTGACGGGGGCCCGCACAAGCGGTGGAGCATGTGGTTTAATTCGACGCAACGCGAAGAACCTTACCCAGGTTGGACATGGTTGCGGAAAAACGTGAAAGCGTAAAGACCCCTTCGGGGGTGCAATCTCAGGTGCTGCATGGCTGTCGTCAGCTCGTGCCGTGAGGTGTTGGGTTAAGTCCCGCAACGAGCGTAACCCCTGTCTTCAGTTGCCATCGGGTGATGCCGGGCACTCTGGAGAGACTGCCCAGGATAACGGGGAGGAAGGTGGGGATGACGTCAAGTCAGCATGGCCTTTATGCCTGGGGCTACACACGTGCTACAATGACCGGTACAAAGGGTTGCAATGTCGTAAGGCGGAGCCAATCCCAAAAAACCGGCCTCAGTTCAGATTGAGGTCTGCAACTCGACCTCATGAAGGCGGAATCGCTAGTAATCGCGGATCAGCACGCCGCGGTGAATACGTTCCCGGGCCTTGTACACACCGCCCGTCACACCACGAAAGTCGGTTGTACCTGAAGTTGCTGGAGCCAACCCGCAAGGGAGGCAGGCACCCACGGTATGGTTGATGATTGGGGTGAAGTCGTAACAAGGTAGCCGTAGGGGAACCTGCGGCTGGATCACCTCCTTTCTAAGGAGCGTTGCTCCAAAGAAGCGAAACAACAAGGGTCGCCTCTTTAACACAGCTTCTTCTCAATGATGCCTGCCCAAGAAGACAGGCCATGAAATAATACGAAACAGGTTTCTCTCTTTTTGGTCATATTTCGTTTGGAGGAATTTTTCCATGAGTGCATGCAATTGATCGGATAGTCTACCAAAGAAAAGATGACAAGAAATGGTACGTTGAGAGACTTGGTGGGGGGAAGGCGTTGTATAAGGGTGACACACAAAAAGAAGCCGAGCGTGAGGCAGAAAAGCTATTGCAAAATGATGGTGGAGGAGTGGTTGTAAGCATGGGTAATGATGGAGACGTTTCAACCTGGTCGGTTCCGTCTCCATGAGAGAAAAATCCTTGATCGCGCATGGTGCGTTTTCCGGCATGTGCCCGACCAGCCATTTCGCTCATGGTTTGTTGACTTTTCGGGCCTATAGCTCAGTCTGGTTAGAGCGCACGCCTGATAAGCGTGAGGTCGATAGTTCAATTCTATCTAGGCCCACCATCTGAACGGGCGTGAGAGCGGGTTGACAGCCGAAGGTGTCGGGGGCGAGTATCAGACTCTTTCTCCTGTGCTGGCCTTGACGGGAACGACGGGGCTGTAGCTCAGCTGGGAGAGCACCTGCTTTGCAAGCAGGGGGTCGGCGGTTCGATCCCGCTCAGCTCCACCAGATAGATGATATTCCGGCCCCTGGCCGGTGGTTCTTTGACAACTGAATAGACCGAAACAAGGTCATGTGTATCAGAAGTAAAAGATGTTAAGTTACTAAGGGTGTACGGTGGATGCCTTGGCATCAGAAGGCGATGAAGGGCGTAGCAAGCTGCGATAAGCCTCGGGGAGCCGCAAGCAGGCCGTGATCCGGGGATGCCCGAATGGGGAAACCCAGGCGATGAATGCCGCCTGTCCGTCGCTGAATACATAGGCGACGTGACGCGAACGCGGGGAAGTGAAACATCTCAGTACCCGCAGGAAGAGAAAGCAATTGCGATTCCCTGAGTAGTGGCGAGCGAAACGGGAATAGCCCAAACCTCATTTATGTAAGCCCGTATGCGTTGTAAATGAGGGGTTGTAGGCCTGTATTGGACACCAGTACGGTGGTGTCGGCGAGTGAGAAACCAACATGCTAGCAGAATGGTCTGGAAAGACCGACCAGAGAAGGTGACAGTCCTGTAGGCGAAAGCGTGTCGGCTCGTTGAATGCAGGTCCTGAGTACCACGGGGCTCGAGAAACCTTGTGGGAAGCGAGGAGGACCACCTTCTAAGGCTAAATACTTTCTGATGACCGATAGTGAACTAGTACCGTGAGGGAAAGGCGAAAAGAACCCCGGTGAGGGGAGTGAAATAGAACCTGAAACCGTATACCTACAAGCAGCGAGAGGGCTATGCCTCGCAAGAGGAATGCCTGATCGTGTGCCTTTTGCTTAATGAGCCGGCGAGTTATTCTGCGTAGCAAGGTTAAGTTGACAAGACGGAGCCGTAGCGAAAGCGAGTCCGAATAGGGCGTCCAGTTGCGTAGAATAGACCCGAAGCGAGGTGATCTACCCATGGCCAGGGTGAATCTGTCGTAACAGACGGAGGAGGCCCGAACCGGTGTTTGTTGCAAAAAGCTCGGATGAGCTGTGGGTAGGAGTGAAAGGCTAATCAAACCTCGTAATAGCTGGTTCTCCCCGAAATAGCTTTAGGGCTAGCCTTGGAGTAACCGTGACGGAGGTAGAGCACTGGATGGGCTAGGGGCGGTTTCCCCGCTACCGAACTCAACTAAACTCCGAATGCCGTTACTGGATCTCCGGGAGTCAGACTATGGGTGATAAGGTCCGTGGTCAAAAGGGAAACAGCCCAGACCGTCAGCTAAGGTCCCTAATTGTAGACTAAGTGGGAAAGGTTGTGGGTGTGCTCAGACAGCCAGGAGGTTGGCTTAGAAGCAGCCATCCTTTAAAGAGTGCGTAATAGCTCACTGGTCGAGTGTGCCTGCGCCGAAAATGTAACGGGGCTCAAGTTTACAACCGAAGCTACGGGTTTGTCCCGAAAGGGATGAGCGGTAGGGGAGCATTCTCTGTGAGGTGAAGGTTGACCGGCAAGGACAGCTGGATCGCAGAGAAGAGATTATGCCGGCATAAGTAGCGTTAAACGATGTGAGAATCATCGTCCCCGTAAGCCTAAGGTTTCCTGGTCAATGTTCGTCAGATCAGGGTTAGTCGGTCCCTAAGGCGAGGCCGAAAGGCGTAGTCGATGGGAAACAGGTCAACATTCCTGTACCACCGTGTTCGCGTTATCAACGAAGGGGGGACGCAGAAGGGTAGGCACCGCCGGGTCCCTGGAATACCCGGTCCAAGCGTGTAGGCGGGATTCGTAGGCAAATCCGCGAATCCATTAACGCTGAGACGTGATGGGGAGGCCGCAAGGCCACAAACGGGCTGATCCCACGCTGCCGAGAAAATCCTCGTAGTGAGTGAGCATGGTGACCGTACCGCAAACCGACACAGGTAGGCGAGTGAAATACACTAAGGGGCGTGAGAGAACACTCCTTAAGGAACTCTGCAAACTAGCCCCGTAACTTCGGAAGAAGGGGTGCCTCGCGTACGTGAGAGGACTTGCTCCTCAAGCGGAACGAGGTCGCAGTAAAGTGGCTCTGGCGACTGTTTACCAAAAACACAGGACTCTGCTAACTCGTAAGAGGATGTATAGGGTCTGATGCCTGCCCGGTGCTGGAAGGTTAACTGGAAAGGTCAGCCGTAAGGCGAAGCTTTGAAGGGAAGCCCCAGTAAACGGCGGCCGTAACTATAACGGTCCTAAGGTAGCGAAATTCCTTGTCGGGTAAGTTCCGACCTGCATGAATGGCATAACGATTGGAGCGCTGTCTCGAGGAGTGACTCAGCGAACTTGTGGTTCCGGTGAAGACGCCGGGTACCCGCAACAAGACGGAAAGACCCTGTGCACCTTTACTACAACTTGACATTGGGTGTTGGGCGAATATGTGTAGGATAGGTGGGAGACTGTGAAGCGGGGGCGCTAGTTCCCGTGGAGTCATCCTTGAAATACCACCCTTATTTTTCCGATATTCTAACCTGACTCTGTCATCCAGAGTAGGGACATTGTCTGGTGGGTAGTTTGACTGGGGCGGTCGCCTCCCAAAAGGTAACGGAGGCGCCCAAAGGTTCCCTCAGGCTGGTCGGCAATCAGCCATCGAGTGTAAAGACAAAAGGGAGCTTGACTGCGAGACGGACACGTCGAGCAGGGACGAAAGTCGGGCTTAGTGATCCGGTGGTCCTGGGTGGAAGGGCCATCGCTCAACGGATAAAAGGTACGCCGGGGATAACAGGCTGATCTCCCCCAAGAGTTCACATCGACGGGGAGGTTTGGCACCTCGATGTCGGCTCATCGCATCCTGGGGCTGAAGCTGGTCCCAAGGGTCGGGCTGTTCGCCCGTTAAAGCGGTACGCGAGCTGGGTTCAGAACGTCGTGAGACAGTTCGGTCCCTATCTGTTGTGGGCGTAGGAGATTTGAGAGGGTCTGTCTCTAGTACGAGAGGATTGAGATGGACGGACCTCTAGTGTGCCGGTTGTCGCGCCAGCGGCAGTGCCGGGTAGCTATGTCCGGTTTGGATAACCGCTGAAAGCATCTAAGCGGGAAGCCAGCCTCAAGACAAGATCTCCCGGAGGGTAACCTCCCTAAAGGCCACTCGTAGACGACGAGTTTGATAGGCTGGGTGTGGAAGAGCCGCGAGGCTTGTAGCTAACCAGTACTAATCGGCCGTGAGACTTAATATCTTTTTACTTCTGATAGACATGACCTTGCATACCGTGAAAGGGCATACGAGGAGCGTGATGGGGTGCCCCGGGTGTGGCGCATCCCATGACGGCTTCCCGGTCTGCCTTCACGAATGAATTCCCGGTGACCATGCCGGAGGGGCCACACCCGTTCCCATCCCGAACACGGAAGTTAAGCCCTCCAGGGCCGATGATACTGCAGTCGTGAGGCTGTGGGAAAGTAGGGCGTTGCCGGGTTCTTCAGTCAGCCCACAGAGGTGCTTCTCTGTGGGCTTTTCTTTTGTCCTTTTGCGAGGCGTGCCGCGAACGGACCCGATACACGCCCGAGAAAAAGAGAGTGGTCTTCTTCAAAACGGTTTGTTACCCTTCGGGAAAACTCCATAGAGCAATCCGGCAAATGATGGAGTGACGACATTCGCATGAAACACATTACATTTGGGACTTCAGGATGGCGGGCCGTTCTAGGGGAAGACTTCACGTTTCGGAACGTCCGCATTGTCTGTCAGGCCATTGCCCAGGTTCTTCGACAGGAAAAGCATGAGCAGCGGGGCGTGCTCATTGGCTATGACGCCCGCTTTCTTGGCGAACAATTTGCGAGGGCGGCGGCGGAAGTCTTTGCGGCGCATGGTATGCCGGTGTTGATGTGCGATCGCGAAACCCCCACGCCGACCATTTCGTATCACATCCTGCGGCAGAACCTGGCCGGCGGTGTGAATATTTCCGCCAGTCATAACCCGCCTGAATATAATGGCATCAAGTTTACCCCGGAGTGGGGCGGGCCTGCGCTTCCCGAGACCACCCAGGCCATTGAACGACGTATTCTTCCCTTGCTGCACGGGGAGCAAGTCAAATGGCTCCCTTGGGAACGGGCGGAACAAAAGGGCGTGGTGCGAATGTTTGATCCGTGCCCCGATTATCTGGCTGCGTTGGAAAAACATATTGACGTGGACGTGATCGCTCAAGCCGACTTGCGCGTGGTCATGGATCCCCTCTACGGAACGGCTCGTGGCTATCTCGACGCGTTCCTTAGGAAAGCCGGCGCGAAGCTGGCGGTCCTGCATTATTGGCGCGACCCGTATTTTGGGGGCGTTGGCCCTGATCCCACGCTCCACGCGACGGCGGAATTACGGGAAACCGTCAAGAAAAAAGCCGCGCATGTCGGGTTGGCCACCGATGGGGATGCCGATCGCTTCGGTATTGTGGATCAGGACGGCACCTTTATCGCCCCCGATATTGTCCTGGCGTTATTGGTGGATTATATGGCCACGACCCGACAGTGGACGGGGCGCATCGGACGATCCGTCGCCACGACGCATCTCATTGATCGCGTGGCGAACCTGCACGGCATGGGCGTGCAGGAAACCCCTGTGGGGTTCAAGTATCTGGGCGAGCTCTTAAGCAAGGGCGAACTTCGGATGGGCGTGGAAGAAAGTGCGGGCCTGTCAATTCAGGAACATGTGCCGGAAAAGGACGGGATTCTGGCCTGTCTGCTGGTGGCGGAAATGATCGCGCGAACCAGAAACACGCTCAAAGCCCTCACGGAAGATTTATTTCATCGGGTTGGCCCGGTTTTTTCTCGCCGGGAGGATCGGCCGTTCACGGCGTCTATGCGAGACACGTTACTCAAAATCCAGCAGAATCCACCGTCCAGCTTTGCCGGGAAATCCGTTCAGACTGTCAACGCCCTTGATGGGTGCAAGCTCTTGTTGGAAGACGGAAGCTGGTTTCTGTTCCGTCCTTCCGGGACGGAGCCACTGGTACGCTGTTATGCCGAGGCGGCGACTCGTGGAGAGCTTGACGTGCTGATGCTGGCCGGTCAGCAACTCCTTGCCCGCGGCTCCTAACAGGGGGTGTTGACCGCGCATGTCCCGAACGACGACACAGGGTTCGTCAGTGTCGCGCTCGTGAGCCGTGTCGCATCCCGTATCGAGCCTTTGCCAATTTTCAATTCTTCAACAGACGCAGACCGTCGCGTCTTCTCGGGGCGAGGCTCCACCGACGGACGCGCAACGCCTCAAACGGGGTCGGGCCGTGGAACGAAAAGCATGTGCCCGTCTTCGGTGTCACGCATGAGCTCCTGTCCTCGCCGCTTCGAGACAGCCACGCGGTAAAGAAGGCAACGAATGGAAAAAGAATTGTCAGTGGCCGTGGACGTCGCCCGGCAGGCGGGCCGGGTCGTGATGGATGTCTATGCCACGGATTTTGCCGTGGCCTATAAAGGCAGGAACGACCCCGTGACGGAGGCCGACCGGCGAGGGAACGACTTGATCGTGCAGCGTCTGCACGCGGCGTTTCCCCACGACGCCGTGGTGGCCGAGGAAAGTCCCGCCCCCGACGCGACCCACCCTTCCAGTCGCGTGTGGTACGTTGATCCGCTTGATGGCACCAAAGAGTTTATCGCCAGGAACGGAGAGTTTTCCGTGATGATTGGGCTTGCGATTGGTGGCCGCGCGCAACTCGGCGTGGTCTATCGCCCGGATGGAGACGTGCTGTATGCCGGTGTCGTGGGCAATGGGGCGTGGATGGAACACCGGGGGACGCGCACGCCTCTGGCGATTCAGGCCATGGATTCCGGAAGACCGCTCATCCTGGCGGTCTCTCGGTCGCATCGGCATGCCCTGTTGGAAACCATTGGCCGCGATCTCGGGGTTGGGAAAGAAATGCCTTTGGGAAGCGTCGGGTTAAAAATCGGCATGATTGCGCGCGGGAACGCCGACGTGTACATGGAGCCAGGACCCGCCACCAACCTTTGGGACGCCTGCGGCCCCGACGCGATTCTGCGAGCGGCCGGAGGGCAGTTCACCACGATTCTCGGGCAGCCCGTGACCTATGGCGGACTGCCGCTCAATAATCCGCACGGCTTGCTGGCAACCAATGGGCGCTGTCATGCACGGGTCGTTCACGCGTTGCGGCCCGTAGCCCGTGAGTTGGGATTGACACCGTAAGAGACGGCGTTCCGGGCGCATCCCGCGGCCGCCTCTTGCTTGACAGGATTTTTGCCGGGTTCCTACAATTCGCGTTCTTCGAAATAGTCATAAGGCGGCGCTCGCGTCCGAAGCGGTGCCTCCGTCACGGTTCCTTCCCCTGTGGGAGAGTTGGGATCAGGGGCAATCTGCCATTGAGACAGTGTTGAATGAGGCGCTGACCATTTTTTTGATGAGTAGGGCATGATGCGGGATGATGTGGTGGTCATAGGCGGAGGGCTGGCGGGGTCGGAAGCGGCTTGGCAAGCGGCGGAGTGCGGGGCCCGGGTCACGCTCTATGAGATGCGTCCCACACAGGAGACGGCGGCCCACAAGACCGATCAGTTGGCGGAAATCGTGTGCTCGAATTCTTTGGGGTCCGATGATCCGGACAGCGCGCCCGGCATTTTGAAAGCCGAGATGCGGTTGCTGAATTCACTCGTCATGCGGGCGGCGGACGGCGCGCGTGTTCCCGCCGGGATGGCGTTGGCGGTGGATCGCGACGTGTTCGCGCGCACCATGACCGGCACGCTGGAAGCCCATCCGAATATTCGGATTCTTCGTGAAGAGATTCGGGAGATTCCAACGGACGCGGTGTGTATCGTGGCCACGGGGCCGTTGACGTCGGAGAGTATGGCGCAGGCGCTGACCGCCCTCACGCATAAAAAGAATCTGGCGTTTTTTGACGCGATTTCCCCGATCATTGATGCCGAATCCATTGACATGGACAAAGTGTTCCGAGCGTCGCGGTATGAGAAAGGCGGAGCGGATTACCTCAACTGTCCGATGGATGCGGGCACGTACTCGGCCTTTTACGACGCGTTGCGGGCCGCGGAGAAAGTGCGGGCCAAGGACTTTGAACACATCCCGTACTTTGAAGGGTGCATCCCCGTTGAAGTGATGGCCGACCGCGGGAAGCAGACGTTAACCTTTGGTCCGATGAAACCCGTCGGGTTGGTTGATCCGCGCACCGGCCGGCGACCGCATGCGGTCCTTCAATTGCGTGCGGAAAATCGCCATGGTTCGTGCTATAACATGGTGGGGTTCCAAACCAAGCTGACCTACCCGGAGCAAAAACGCGTGTTTCGGATGATTCCCGGTCTTGAACGGGCGGAGTTTCTTCGATTTGGGAGCGTGCATCGGAATACCTTTGTGAATGCTCCGTCACTGTTGCGGAATACCTTGCAATTGGCGATGCGCGGGACCACGTTTCTGGCGGGCTGTCTCATTGGCGTGGAAGGGTACGTCGAATCGGCGGCGACGGGCGGCCTGGCGGGCATCAATGCCGGGCGGGCCATGGCCGATCTGCCGTTGGTGACGCCGCCCCTCGCGACGGCGCACGGGGCGTTGGTGCATTATATTACGACGAGCGACGCCCGGTATTTTCAGCCCATGAATACCAACATTGGATTGTTTCCGCCCCTTCCCGAGAAGATTCGGGACAAAGCGCACAAGCGTCGCATGATCCACCAGCGGGCCCTTGAGGAGTGCCGGGCATGGATAAGGCAATTCGCACGTTCCTGACCTATCTTGATGTTGAACGCGGGGCGTCGCGGGACACGATTCGCGCGTATCAATCGGACCTGCGGCAATTTGTGGCCTTTCTCAAAACGGACCCTGACGGGGCGGTTCCGGATCCCCTCCGGATTGACGCGGCGCGCATTCGCCGGTTTCTGGTATGGTTGTCGGATCGGAAGGATAAAAAATCATCGCAGGCGCGGAAGCTCGCCACGCTGCGGAGCCTGTTCAAATTTTTACATCGGCGCGGGCTGGTGCCGGGCAATCCGGTCGCGCACGTTCGGACCCCGCGACTGGGGCACCGCTTGCCCCGCGTCCTGACCAAGGACGAGGCCGAACGGTTGATGGAGTCTCCCGAGTCCCATGACGGCGCCCGCGCCGCCAGGGATCAGGCGATTTTGGAAGCCCTCTATTCGACGGGCGCGCGGGTGAGCGAACTGGTGGGCATGAATTGGAGCGATATCAGTCTTGATGACGGGATGGTGCGGTTGAAAGGCAAAGGAAAAAAAGAACGTCTGGTGCCAATCGGGCGCGTCGCGGTCGAAGCCATTCGGGATTATCGCGCGATCACGCCGGGGCCGTCGCGTCTGTCCGGTGCCCGGAGCGTCTCAACGGCCTCAAAGCCGGCCCGGCAATTATTTAACGGCCCGGTGTTTCAAAATAATCGGGGCGGCCGGTTGTCCGCGCGCGGCGTGGAACGGATCGTGCGGCGCTATGCCGTGCGGTTGCAGAGCGGGACCGTCACGCCGCATACCTTGCGGCATTCCTATGCGACGCATTTATTGGACGAGGGCGCCGACCTCCGCGTCATCCAGGAAATGCTGGGCCATGCATCGTTGGCCACCACGCAAAAATACACGCATTTAAGCATGGACCGGTTGATGAACGTGTATGATCAGGCGCATCCGCGGTCCGGAAGCGTCACGGGCGTGCGTCCCGTCGCCAAAAGGAAACCGTCATGACGATTCGTTCCACCACGATTCTTTCCGTTCGCCGCGACGGCACGGTCGCCATGGGGTCGGACGGCCAGGTGACGGTGGGGACGACGGTGATGAAGGCCAACGCTCGCAAAGTCCGCCGTCTCTCTCAAGGGCACGTGCTCGCCGGGTTTGCGGGGGCCACCGCGGATGCGTTTACCCTGTTTGAAAAATTCGACGTGAAGTTGGAAGAATACAAGGGCAATCTGACCAGGGCCGCGGTCGAGTTGGCAAAAGACTGGCGGACGGACCGCGTCTTGCGCCGTCTCGAAGCGTTGTTGGCCGTCGCGGATCTGACGTGTTCGTTTGTCATTTCCGGGACCGGGGACGTCGTGGAACCGGAAGACGGCATTCTCGCGATCGGGTCGGGCGGCCCGTATGCGCTGGCGGCGGCGCGCGCGCTGATTGCCGATTCTTCTCTGGCGGCGCCGGCGATCGTCGAGAAAGCGATGCGCATTGCGGGCGGCATTGATATTTATACGAATCAGGAAATCATTCTCGAAGAATTGCAGGCCTCTTCATGAATCACGCTTCCCCATCGGAACCGGTCGGCATTGACAGCCTGTCGCCCCGCGAAATCGTTGAAGTGCTCGACCGGTATGTCATTGGACAACGAGACGCCAAACGGATGGTGGCGATCGCGCTGCGGAATCGCTGGCGGCGTCAACAACTCAGCCCGGAGTTGCGGGAAGAAATTTTTCCGAAAAATATCATCATGATCGGGCCTACGGGCGTGGGGAAAACGGAAATTTCCAGGCGATTGGCGAAACTCGCCGATGCCCCGTTCATTAAAGTCGAGGCGTCGAAATTTACCGAAGTCGGGTATGTCGGGCGTGACGTGGAATCCATCATTCGAGACCTCACCGAACAGTCGGTCAATATGGTGAAGCACGCTTCCCTGAAGCGCGTCGAGTGCAAGGCCGAAGAACTGGCCGAAGATCGAGTGCTCGATTTGCTGCTTCCCCCGAGTCAGCCTCGGAGCGCGGGCGTGCAGGCGGAGGACGATCCTTCGTCCGCGAAGCGGGCCGAGGAGCTTGAAGACACCGGCACGCGGCAAAAACTCCGCAAACAATTACGGGAAGGCCGGCTCGATCACCGAACGGTGGAAATTGCGGTGAAGGAACGCGGGCTTCCGGTGGGCATTATCTCCAACGTTGGAGGCATGGAAGAAATCGAAAATCATCTTCGCGACATGTTGGGCGGCTTGATGCACGGGAATAAAAAAAATCGCGTCATGAAAATTGCCGATGCGTTGAAGTATTTTACCCAGGAAGAGTCCCACAAATTGATTGACATGGACGAGGTGACCCGTGACGCCATTGAACGGGTTGAGCAATCCGGCATCGTCTTTTTGGACGAGATTGACAAAATTGCCGGCCGTGAAAAACACATGGGACCCGACGTGTCCCGAGAAGGCGTGCAGCGCGATCTGCTGCCGATTGTCGAAGGGTCGGCCATCAATACCAAGTATGGCCTCGTGAAGAGCGACCATATTCTTTTTATCGCCGCCGGGGCGTTTCACGCGGTCAAACCGGCCGATTTGATTCCCGAACTTCAGGGCCGCTTTCCGATTCGTGTCGAGTTGGAAGCCTTGACCAAGGGCGATCTGGTTCGTATCTTGACGGAACCCCGCAACGCGTTGGTGAATCAATATCAAGCCTTGATGGCCACCGAAGGCATTACCCTGAAGTATACCCGGGAAGGCATTGAAGAAATCGCGGCCATTGCCGTCGAGGTCAATGACCGGACGGAAAATATCGGCGCGCGCCGGTTGTTTACCATTGTGGAGCGCTTGCTCGAAGACGTCTCCTTTGAGGCGCAAGAGCTGGCGGAGAAAACCGTCGTCATTGATGCGTCCTATGTCAGGGATCATTTGAAAGAGATCGTCAAGGATCAGGATTTAAGCCGGTATATTTTGTAACCACCGTGTTCCCGTCCCGCCGTCCGCCGCGCGCGGAAAGACGCGAGCCGAACGATCAACTCCGAGCACAACCATGAACAGACTGATTAAAAGAGCCGACATCCTCGTCGAGGCCTTGCCCTACATTCGGACATTTGCGGGGAAGACCGTCGTGATTAAATACGGCGGGAAGGCCATGACGCAGGATGCCCTGAAAGACGGGTTTGCCAAAGACGTGGTGTTGCTGAAATACGTCGGGATCAATCCCGTGATCGTGCATGGCGGCGGGCCGCAAATTAATCACATGCTTGCCCGGTTAGGCATGCAGCCGACCTTCAAGCGGGGCGTTCGAGTCACGGACCAGGCGACCATGGGCGTGGTGCAGATGGTCCTGGGCGGCACGATCAACAAAGAAATCGTGACGTTACTCAATCAGCATGGCGGGAAAGCCATCGGGATCACCGGGCAAGACGACGGGTTGATCATGTGCAAGCCGTTTTCCACGAAAGCCTGGTCACGGGGGTTGAGCCCGGATGCCCGCGGTCAGGCCGATGAGGACTATGGCTTCGTGGGCGAAGTCGAGACGATCAATCCGCACCTGATCGCCACATTGCAGCAAGAGCATTTTATTCCGGTTATTGCGCCCATCGGGATTGATTCCAAAGGGAAGCCGCATAACATTAACGCCGACCTCGTGGCCGGCGCCATGGCCAGGGCGTTGCAAGCCGAAAAACTATTGATGCTCACCGATGTGAAAGGCATTTGTGACGACGGCAAACGTCACGTGTCCACCTTGTCCGGAAAAGACGTCGAACGCATGGTGAGAAAAGGCACGATTCGTGAAGGCATGCTGCCCAAGGTGCGGGCCTGTTTAATGGGACTCGAAGCCGGCGTGCACAAAGCCCATATTATTGACGGCCGGGTCGCGCATGCCGTGTTGCTTGAGATTTTCACGGACCAGGGAATCGGCACGGAGATTGTGGCGTAAACGCGGTTGCCGACTAAAACGCCATGCGTGACGGGCGAGAGCCGCACGTGCTCTTTTGACGCATGACCCGCCGCGTTTCACGCAGACAGAAGACGGTGTTCCGATGAAGCTCGCAAAATCGCCAACCGGCCTTGAGCAGCCCAATCGTGCGACCGTTCCGCCCCCCGACCGCACGTCCGTGCTGTTGCTGGTTCATCTGCAAAACGACTTTTGTCCTGGCGGGGCCTTGCCGGTGCCCGAAGGGGATCACGTCATTCCCATTGCCAATGCCTGGATTCGCGTGTTTGCCGGCCAGGGGTATGGCCTGGTCGCGACGCGGGATTGGCATCCCTCCAATCACTGTTCGTTTCAAGAACAGGGAGGCCCGTGGCCGCCGCATTGCGTACAAGGCTCCCTGGGCGCCCAGCTTCACCCCGATTTGCACATGCCGCCCGGAACGTTAATTGTGTCCGGGGCCACCCGTCCCAAACAGGACGCCTCGTCCGGTTTTGATGGAACGACGTTGGACGAGCGCCTTGAAGATTTAGGAACACAAGCCTTGTACGTGGTCGGGCTTGCCACGGACTATGGTGTGAAACACACGGTCCTGGAGGCCTGCCGCCGGGGCTTTCGCGTCGTGGTGCTCCGGGACGGCGTTCGCGGGTTTGACGTGGAATCCGGTGATTCAGACCGGGCGCTGGCGGCGATGCAAGAAGCCGGAGCCGTGGTCGCCCATTCGTCGTCGCTCGGCGTGCACGCGTGACCCCGTCCTCCCTGTGTTGCCCGGTGCGCCCCGCTATCCATCTGCCAACGCACACCAGACGGGGGTATGGTCGGAGGGTTTCTCTTTCCCGCGCGGGCCTTTGTCCACACCGGAGGCCGCGAGCCGGTCGGCCGCTTGCGGCGACAGGAGCAGGTGGTCAATGCGCAAGCCCTGATCCTTATTCCAGCACCCCGCCTGGTAATCCCAAAACGTGTACACGCCCGCTTGCGGATGCCGAACTCGAATCGCATCGGTCAATCCCAGATAACACAAGGCGCGGAACCGGGACCGGGTTTCCGGGTGGCAGAGTGCGTCACCGGCAAACCCGTCAGGGTCGTACACGTCATCATCCGTGGGACACACATTATAATCGCCGCCCAGCACGAACGGTTCCTCATAGGCGAGCAGGGTGCGAACATGCGCAATCAGGCGATCCATCCAGGCGAGTTTGTAGGTAAATTTTTCCGTCTCAATCGGGTTGCCGTTGGGCAAATAGATTGAGGCGACGCGGATGCCTCCCGTGAGAACTTCAATGTACCGGGCCTGTTCGTCGGATGCCTCGCCCGGCAGCGCGCGCTGTTCAACGTCAAGGGGTTGTTTCGCGAGAATCCCCACTCCGTTGTAGGTTTTCTGTCCGACCACCGCCACGTGATAGCCGGTGTCTTCCAGCTCGGTTGCGGGAAAATGTGCTTCCAGAGTTTTCAATTCCTGGAGTAAGAGGACATCCGGGCTGCGCTCTTTCAGATAGGCCGTGACATGCGGCAACCGGGACCTGACGGAATTCACGTTCCACGTGGCGATCTTCATGGTTGGAGATTTTACAGGGGCGGCGGATGGGTGACAAACAGGGGTGAACGGGTTGTAAGCAGTGATGTTGTCGCGAAAAAAGATGTCAGTTATTATATCGGCACGGAGAGAGACCATTGATGCTGGCAGAATTAATCAAAAAAAACGCCAAGAGGCTTTTGAAATACATGTCCAATTTCGTTGGAGATCGTCCAAGGTACAAAAATCCGTTGCCCGGCGAAGAAGAAAAGCAAGGAGTTGCCGATCAAAGCAGAGAGAATGCCAGGAGAGTTTTGGAATACCTATCAAGTCTCGCGCTCATGGGGATACAGCGCGTCTCCAATATAGAAACAAACGCAGACTATCTACAATATGGAAGTCGGTTGCATTTACCCGGCGTACAAGCAAACCAAGTTGTTGATGGTAAATGTGCATGGTTAACGGTTGACCGTTTGGATTCGGAATCCGCGCCAGAACTCCCCTCAATTTTGCAGGGTTGGGTGAGTGTGTCTGACAAGCCCTCGTCAAAACCCACGCCTGATCCGAATCAAAGTGTTACCTGTCTAGAGGATGTAGCAAACGAGATGCTTGTCAATGGCATTGCGCGTTCAGAAAATGTCCACAATATGCCCGATGATGACAGTATGCGTATGGTCTTATTGGTGTGGGAAGACCAGCCGATGAACGTGAAAGAAGCTTTCGATCTTTATCTCTCATCAGAATGGAGTCCATGGGCGGAGTCGGAGAAGCCGCGTCGGGAGTCCATAAAGATCTATCAAAAATTGTACGATTATTACCGCATGATAGAAGGGTTGGATGAAACTGATCGGTCCCTGGAATTGGTGTTTGGTTTGGGAATTGCAAAAAAATATAACAACAAAGCGCCCGAGTGCATTTTATCGGTGGTGGAGCAGTTGGGAGAAATCAAGCTGGATACAGCCACTGCACAAATAGCCTTGTATCCACGTCTTAACATTGAGCCAACCATCGCACTGGATACATTCCGGGACCAACAAGAAATTGAGCAGGTCAAGAATGTTTTTCAGGGCATCCGCGATGATGAAAACATCGAACTCAAGCCATGGGATACGGCAACCTATTCCCGCATTGTTGAAGCGGCCAAAGCATGTCTTGCCAATGACGCGCAAATTGCCAATGATGAGGTGGATACGAAGGATGCTCAACCAGACGTACTGACTTTGTACACGGATTATGCCGTCTTTGTTCGAAAACGCGATGAGGGACGCGGGGCGTCCACTGTTGCCAACGCTTTTGCCGAAGAAATTCAGAGTGCCGAAGGAGCCGATTCACTGCCTCCCACGCTCACAAGGCTAGTCGGCATACAAGGCAATGGAGGCAATAATGTGAACCCCATGCCTGTCGACAATGAGGACGATGGCGCAGACCGTCACGATAATGCAACGCGGTATTACTTCCCCTTGCCCTGTAATAAAGAGCAGAAAGACATTATCAAAAAGTTGGAAGGCAATTGCGCGGGTGTGGTTGTTCAAGGGCCACCTGGCACCGGTAAGTCGCACACCATAGCGAACATTATTTGCCACTATCTTGCCCGTGGACGCAGGGTGTTGGTTACATCTCACGCCGCCCCTGCCTTGTCGGTATTGCGTGACAAACTGCCGGAAGCAATCCGACCGTTTGCCATTCCGGTTCTCGGCGCAGATATTGATAGTAAAAGAGAGATGGAACAAACCCTGTACCGGTTGCTTGAAATTCATGGACAGGATGATTTGCCAGACATCACCCATCTGGAGCAAGCGGCACAGACATTGCTGGCACAAAAACTTGGCCTTGAAGAAAAGATCAAATCGCTTGCGAAAAAGATATTAGATCCTCCGCCACCCCATTTATTTGTTGATCAGGGTGAGTTCACCACTGACGAGTTCACTACCGAACGCCTTGCAATATGGTGCGAAGAAAATCGCGACCGTTTTTCGTGGTTTGTCGACCGTCCTCCAATTGATTCCAACAGTGCGATGCCGTTTTCAGAGAAAGATATTGCCCAATTGCGCGAGGCGCGGCAATTACTTGGTAATGACCTGTGCTATGTTGGAAAAACATTACCACAGATGCAGGGGTTGCCCTCCGCTATGGATGTTGTTGCGTGGCATGAAAATTTCAAGAAAGCCGATGCCATTAAAGCCGGGAATGTTCCCCGATATGACTTATGGGGCATCCGAACCCGTACAGTACAACGAAGACTTGAAAGGACACGAAGGGAACAACAAAAAACATTTGCGATTTTAGATCAAGGAGAAGGCGACATCACCAAAGGCATGCTTGAATTTTTAGAAAGCCGTGTTGGCTGTCAAGAAGATGCGAATACCATCTCGCGCGAATGGGTAAAGTTGAAAAATTTATTGGAGTCGATTCACCAAAAAAAATCTCAACGGGACTTCGTTGTCTATATAACAACGCAATTGGAAGACGCAGGCGTGAAAGAATGGGCACGCACTTTACGCACGTTACCCGCTATTGATGGTGGCGCCGACATTCCCAATGACTGGCGCGAGGCATGGCGGTGGGGTTGCGCCAATACCTATATGGATTCGATTGATAGCACAGCCCTCATTAAAAATTCGGCTGAAAGGCTTGTGCGAATACGCAAGGACATGGAGAGTTCCCACCAAAAAATTGTGGAAGCACAAGTGATTTGTAGTTCGAAAGCGAGAATTGATGACGATAATGATCTTGCAGAGGGCTTAGCTAACTTCCAAACGTCCATGAATCAAATACCTAGAGATCCGAATGCCATCACCGCACCTTTCTTCCGTAGGCGCGCGCGACGGGCGCTTGAGAGGTGCTATCGTGCCATTCCTTGCTGGGTGATGCCTTGGAGCAAAGTCAACGAAATATTACCAAAAACACTCGGTGCTTTTGATCTTGTCGTGGTGGATGAAGCAAGCCAAAGTAGGATAACAGAACTTTTGAGTTTATGGCGTGGGAAGAAGGCACTTGTTATAGGTGACGATAAACAGGTGTCGCCAACCGATTTCTCTAATTTTGACGAACAGGTAAACCTGTTTAATCTATACACCAGAGATTTGCCAAACCGCGATGCGTTGTCGCCAAAGTCTTCCCTGTTTGATGTTGCCAGAAGTTTATTTGCGGACAGATTTGTGATGTTGCGAGAGCATTTCCGTTGCGCCGAGCCAATCATCGCATTTTCCTCGCGCCAATTTTACGGAGACAATATTTTACCGCTTCGTGTTCCGACCGCAACAGAACGGCTGTCTCCGCCACTGGTACGTGTGTATGTGCCGAATGGTTTCAAGGATGATAGTCGGGTCAACAAACAGGAGGCATGTGGCATTGTTGAGGAGATTCAAAAGATCGTCAACACCCCCACAATGGACAAGAGGAATATTGGCGTTATCTCATTGCTCGGGAAAGAACAGGTCCACTATATTTGGACTGAACTACGATCGAAAATATCGGAGGATAAGATTAACTGTCATAAAATTGAATGTGGTAGCGCGGTGCACTTCCAAGGCAAAGAACGCGACATTGTGCTTCTTTCCATGGTTGCTTCTCCTAGCAGGGTGCGAGCGCAAACCACGAATGTTTTTAGGCAACGGTATAATGTGGCAGTCAGCCGAGCGCGTGACCGCCTTTATCTTTTTCATAGTGTGCCGTTGGAGCAATTAAACAATCGCGATGACATGCAACGGATTTTACTGGAGCATTTTGACAATCCTATGCCCAATGCATTGGCAGGCAACAGGGAAGGATTGTGTGAGTCGAGTTTTGAAAGAACAGTATTCCGAAGGTTGGTAGCTAACGGTTATGATGTTCGCCCGCAAGTTGGTTCACGAGGCTTCAGGATTGATCTTGTCGTTGAAGGTCAAAACGGCCAACGTTTGGCCATTGAACTGGACGGTGACGTATATCATCAGGACTTTGAAAAAGATTACCAACGTCAACAAATTCTGGAGCGTGTGGGCTGGACTTTCTGGCGGTGTTTTGCGTCCACTTACACACGCAATCCTGATGGGATGTTCCAGGATTTGCTAAATAAATTACAAACCATGGGTATCATGCCGTGGAACAGGGATGAAAATGAGATCTCCCGTCACGTGGAGGTACGGGAGTTTTTGCCACGGGAAGATAACAATGGAGAAGAAAATGATCCTGCCACAAACGAAGACCAAAATTTCGAAGAAAGCGGTGAAGTCAAATGATACACGTAGGCAAATACCAATGGAATTTAATTGAGAATTCTCCACTCGTATCTTGAACAAAAGAAAGATAACGCTGTAAGGCAATGTCAGGCAGATTGCTGACAGTGTTTTCAGAAGCGATTCCCGTGTGTACGATGGCAATGGGTGGTATGTTGTCAGAACAGCCGCAAACAGACGGCGCGGCGGACCGCCGACGGGAGCGGGCGTTTGCCGTGCTGCGCGACACATTCGGGTTTAGCCGGTTTCATCCTCATCAGGGGGAGATTATCCAAACCCTCATTGAAGGCGGGGATGCCATTGCCGTCATGCCGACGGGCGGCGGCAAGTCCCTGTGTTATCAGATTCCGTCGCTTGTGCGTGCGGGCACGGGCGTGGTGGTTTCCCCGCTCATCGCGCTGATGAAGGATCAGGTTGACGCGCTGCGGCAATACGGGGTCAGGGCGGCGTCGTTGAATTCCAGCATGGCGTATGCCGAGAGACGGCGCGTGGAACATCGGCTGGTCACCGGCGGCCTGGATCTGCTCTACGTGGCGCCGGAAGGGTTGCTGGCGGAGCCGATGCTGGCCCTGCTGGAGAAGATTCCCATTGCGCTGTTTGCCGTTGACGAGGCGCATTGCGTGTCGCGTTGGGGGCACGATTTTCGTCCCGAGTATCTGCGACTGTCCGTTCTGGGAGCGCGCTTTGCCGGCGTGCCGCGCGTGGCCCTGACCGCCACTGCGGACGAAATGACGCGACGGGAAATTGCCGAGAGACTGGACCTTCGCGGGGCGGACGAGCATGTGGCCGGCTTTGACCGTCCCAACATCCGCTACATGATCAGTGAAACGGCGGGCGCAAGGCAGACGCTGCTGGAGTTTATCAATGAGAAGCACGGCGGGGATTCGGGGATTGTCTATTGTCTGTCGCGCCGCAACGTGGATGACACGACAAAGTGGCTGTGCGGGAAAGGCTTGCGCGCCGTTTCGTATCATGCGGGTCTTCCGAAGGCGGAGCGGGAGCGCGCGCATAACCTGTTTGTGAACGAGGAAGGCGTGATTGTGGTGGCGACCATTGCGTTTGGCATGGGCATTGACAAGCCCGACGTCCGCTTTGTGGCGCATTTGAACCTGCCCAAAACGATTGAGTCCTATTATCAGGAGACCGGCCGCGCCGGACGGGACGGCATGCCCGCGAGCGCCTGGATGAGTTACGGGTTGCAGGATGTGATGATGCTGGTTCAGATGCTTCAGAATTCCGAGGCCGACGAGGAGTTCAAGCGCGTGGAGCGCGGCAAAATCAACGCGCTGCTGGGGCTGTGCGAGTCCGCGGACTGTCGGCGGCGGGCGATGCTCGGCTATTTTGGCGAGTCGTATGAAGGGCCGTGCGGCAACTGTGATAATTGCCTGGAGTCTCCCGAAACATGGGACGGAACCGTTGCCGTGCAGAAGGCGTTGTCGTGCGTGTTCCAAACCGGACAGCGGTTTGGGGTCAAGTATTTGATTGATGTGTTGATTGGGAAGGAGACCGAGCGAATACGGGGTTTTGGACATGACCGTTTGGAGACCTATGGTGCGGGTTTGGAGTTTGGAGCCTTGGAGTGGCGCTCCGTGATGCGGCAACTGGCGGCGACTGGGCTGCTGGTCCCCGACCCGGATGGGTACGGCGGGTTGCGCCTGACGGACAAGGGCAGGGCTTGTTTGCGGGACGGCGACAAGGTGTTGCTGCGCACATTGCGGCGCAAGGAGTCGGCACGGCCCACAAAAATGTCCCGTTTCTCGCCGGCCATTGACGGCGATTCCGCCGACGCTTCGGCGAAACCTTCAAGGAAAAAGAAGCCGGTTGCGGCCATGCAGTCGCTCACCGAGGCGGACGCGGCTCTGTTTGAGGCGTTGCGAACGCTGCGCCTTGGGCTGGCGCGCAAGCAGCATGTGCCGTCCTATGTGATTTTTCACGACTCCACGTTGCTTGAGATGGCGAAGAAACGCCCCGGCGACGTGGAGGCGCTGTCGGAGATTTCAGGCGTGGGGCGGGTCAAAGTGGACCGGTACGGCGCCGATTTCCTGAAGGTGATTCACGAGTTCGGGACGGCAAGCTCCAAGCCTTAATGCGCCTCGTCCCATGACCGGCCTTGTCCGATTTCAACGGTCAATGGCACAGACAGTTGCAGGGCGGGGAGTGAAGCGGATTCCATGATGGTCCGCACCACCTCGCCCGTTTGCTCGACGGCGTCTTCTTCAACTTCAAAGAGCAATTCGTCGTGTACGGTCAACAGCATGGTGGCGTTGGCTCGCAGCCGGTGGCGTTCCAGGGCCGGCGGCACGCGGATCATCGCGCGTTTCAAAATGTCGGCGGCGGTGCCCTGGATCGGGGCATTGATGGCCGCGCGTTCGGCAAAATTTCGTCGCGCGGCGTTTTTGTCGTGAATGCCGGGGATATGACACCGGCGACCAAAGAGCGTGGCCACGTATCCCTGTTCGCGGCAGAGTTGTTTGGTGCGGGCCATGTATTCCCGGATGCCCGGGTAGCGTTCAAAATAGGCTTTCATGTACGCCGCGGCTTCTTCGTTGGAAATGCCCAGTTGCCGACCGAGTCCGAAGGCGCTGATGCCGTAAATAATGCCGAAATTGATGGCCTTTGCCTGCCGCCGCAACGCCGGGTCCGGGTCGCCGGCCGCGACCCCGAAAATCTGGCCGGCGGTCAGGGCGTGAATATCCTGGCCTTCGTGAAACGCCTGTTTCAGGGCGGCGATGTCGGCAATATGTGCGAGCAGACGGAGTTCAATTTGTGAATAATCCAGCGACAGCAGTGTCCACCCGGGCCTGGCCACGAAGGCGTGGCGAATTTTTCGACCGTCTTCGGTGCGGATGGGAATATTTTGAAGATTCGGATGCGTCGAAGACAGGCGGCCGGTTGACGCGGCGGCCATGGCAAAGGACGTGTGCACGCGCCCCGTTCGCGGATTGATCTGTTCGACCAGGGCGTCGGCGTACGTGCTTTTGAGTTTATCGAGTTGCCGCCATTCCAGCATGCTGGCCGGCAGGGTGTGCCCCTCGGCGGCCAGCGATTCCAGCACGTCGGCTCCCGTGGCGTAGGCGCCGGATTTTCCTTTTTGTCCGCCCTCCAGTTTCATTTCGTCAAACAGGACTTCGCCGAGTTGCTTGGGAGAGCCGACGTTAAATTCATGACCGGCTTGTTGGTGAATAGTGTGCTCCAGCACGTCCTGGCGTTCCGCGAATTCCCGGCTCAACGCCTCCAGTTTCGCGCGCTCAACCGCGATCCCTGCGGTTTCCATTTCTGCCAGGACGTCCATGAGGGGCCGTTCCAATGTCTCGTAGGGCGTCACCATGCGTTCGGCCAGCAGGCGGGGTTTGAGTAATTGATGCAACTGGAACGTGACGTCGGCATCCTCGGCGGCATAAGCCAGGGCCGTATCCAGCGGGACCAGATCAAAGGTGATTTGTGATTTTCCCGTTCCCGCCACGTCTTTGAACGTGATCGTGGGGTGTCCCAAATGTCGTTCGGCCAATTCATCCATGCCGTGGCCGTGACTGCCGCCGTCCAGGACGTAGGACATCAGCATGGTATCGTCAACCGGTGAGATGGCGACGTGGTGCCCCCGCAGCACCACCATGTCGTATTTCAGGTTATGTCCGATTTTCAGCACCGACGGGTCGGCCAGGAGCGGGCGCAGAATCTTGAGAGCGTCATCAAGTGGAATCTGTTTGAGCGGCGCTTGCCGTTGAGCAGGATGCGCCGCATCCGATGACGCGGAGAAATCCAATCCTGACGCCGGTTCGGCGGAGCGGTGCGCGAGGGGGATATAGCACGCATGACCGGGTTGCACGCACAGAGAAATCCCGACCAGTTCCGCCCGGCTTTCATCCACCGACGTGGTTTCCGTATCAATGGCGACGGCGCCGGTATAACGCGCTTGGGTCACCCAGTCCTGCAGGACCGGGATGGATTGAACCAGTTCATAGTGCGTGGCGGTCGGCGGGGTTTCATCGGTCGCGGGAGGACGGTCTTCCCCGGAAGCCGCCAGCCGGCTTTGGATTTTCGCCACGATTGATTTGAAGCCTTGCGCGTTGAGGAAATCCATCAATTCCCGCGGGTCGGGGTTTTGGCGTTGGAACCGGGCCGTGGGCACGTTCGTGGGCACGTCATCCCGCAGCCGAACCAGTTCCCGCGAGACTCTCGCCTGCTCGGCAAAATCAATGAGGCTCTGCCGCCGCTTCGGCTGCTTGATTTCGGACGCCCGCGCGAGCAGGACATCCAGATCGCCATATTCTTGAATCAACTGGGCGGCGGTTTTCACGCCGATGCCGGGGACGCCCGGCACGTTATCCGCGGAATCCCCGGCCAGGGCCTGCACGTCCACCACTTTTTCCGGCCCGACGCCGAATTTTTCTTTGACTTCCGCCGGGCCGATCTTTCGGTTTTTGACGGCATCAAACATGCCGATCCCCTCGGACACCAATTGCATCATGTCTTTATCCGACGACACGATGGTCACGGTGATGCCTTCGGTCTGTGCGCGCCGCGCATACGTGGCGATCAGGTCGTCCGCTTCAAAGCCGGGTTGTTCAAGACAGGCCACCTTGAAGGCGCGCGTGGCGTCCCGCACCAACGGAAACTGCGGAATCAGTTCATCGGGCGGGTCGGGGCGATGGGCTTTGTAATCAGGCGAAATGTCATTCCGAAACGATTTCCGCGCCGAGTCAAAAATCACGGCCAGATGCGTGGCCTGCAAGTCGTCCAGCAGCTTGAGCAGCATGTTGGTAAACCCCAGCACGGCGTTCACCGGCGTCCCGTCCGCCCGAGTCAGCAACGGCACCGCGTGAAACGCCCGGAATAAAAAACTGGACCCATCCACCAGGCACAGATGTTTGGCGGCAGAGTCGTGATTGGGCGGGTTCATGGCGGTGTGTTCACGGGGCGTTCCCCACGCCTTTTGTTCCGGGATCAGCGTCTGTCAGGGATGTAGCACAATCAACGTCCGTGGGTCTTGTCCTAGGATCAGCGTCTGCCAATGGTGTAGCACAATCAACGTCCGGCGGGAAAGCGCCGGTTCCCTCCGTCATTCCCGCAATTTTTAAGCGGGAATCCAGTCCCCAATCCAACCCGCGCGACGCAAACTCAAGGCCTTCACTTTCAATCGCGAAGGTTGCAAGTTGAATCATTAACCTTAATGATCTAGAAAACAATCTTGGTAAAACCGTTTCGTGGATTTTCGAAGCAGGAGCGGGTTTCGGACACAGCCAATTTGACCTAATCGTCATGCCCACCCCAACTACGGGCGAAGCATCAGCCCGCCCTGTTTTTTTCTATTGACCCACGGGGAGGCAACCCCGCCGTGCAAGCAAACCATTCACTCAACAGGAGGACAAGATGACTGAAGATGAACTCTGGCGATGGGATAAAGGACTTTGGCAATGGGATGACGGACTCTGGCGATGGGAGGACGACATTGAAAAACGAGAGAAACGCTATAAGGTAACCCCGCTGGAGAATTTATGCTTCTATCCCGCTTTGATGAAAAAGAAACCCACCGGATCAAACAAAGACTGGGAGAACGAACTTAAAAGCTGGGAGAACGAACTTTGGGACTGGGAGGTAAAACTTCGAGGACGGGAGGACCACCTCAGACAACAGAAGAACAAAAAGGCTACGGCTAGCAAAAAGAAGAGGTAAGGAAACCCGTCAATTCGGCGGAGCCGGATTGTTCGTGATGGGGGTAAGACGTTTGGCGTGATTTGAGTTTGGTGAGAGTCTCTTGCAGGGCTTTTAACTTTTTGAGGAGGGTGGGGTTATGAAGGTCTGGTTGATTTCCGTGTTAGTTATGATTGGCGTTTTAGCGGGATGTTCTTTGGGGAAGGTGGCTATGGTTGATGTGTCGCCGAAGTGTGGAGTGCCGACTGTGAAAGGGGATGCGGCTTGTTGGTTGGAGGTGGAGAATCATCAGGATTGTTATGTGTGGGATGAGAGTCCGGGGACACAGGAAACATATACTTGGTCGGGTAAATGCAAGGCGGGAAAGGTGAATGGGTATGGTCAAGGGACTTGGAAATATGATGAAGAGCAACAGGAGGTTGGCACTTATGCGGATGGTAAAATGCATGGGGAGTGGGAGATTCGTTTGGCAGATGGTTTTGTGGGTAAAGGGCCTTTTGTGAATGGCGAGATGCACGGGAAGTGGGAGACTCGTTCGCCAGATGGTTTTGTGCTTAAAGGGCCTTTTGTGAATGGCGAGAAGCATGGGGAGTGGGAAGGTCTGCGGCTAGATGGATCATCGAGAGTGATTATTACGTTTCGCAATGATGTACTGGTTGATGTACTGGTGGAGTAGCGTTGGTTTTGGGATATTGCGGTTGGTGAGATCCAAGGCATGGTGACAGTGACGGATGGTAGCAATTCCAAGTCGGACGAATGACCGAGGTGCGTTTGCAGAGAATGACCGGCGCGCCATGCCCCTTTTCTTGCAAAGCCCCGCCCGTCTGCGTATGCTCAAATTTCCTTTGTCAACCCGTAGGTTTGGGGTATGTCGAAATCACCGCACATAGACGATTCGCGCAAGGAAATTGACCGGCTGGACGATGAGATTCTGCGGCTGCTCAATGAGCGGTCGCATCATGTCATGACGATTGGGAAGGCGAAGCGGCAGGCCGACCCGCAGGCCCTGCTACATACTCCGGGGCGCGAAGCCGCTATTGTGGAGCGGCTGACGCGGCACAATCCCGGTCCTTTTCCCAGTGAGGCGATTCGTCCGGTGTACCGGGAAATTATGTCCGCCTCGCTGTCGTTGGAAGGGACGCAAACCGTGGCGTATCTGGGGCCTCCGGCCACGTTCACGCATCTGGCGGCCATGGGCAAGTTCGGGGAATCGGCTCACTATGTGCCGGTAAGCGGGATTAAGGACGTGTTTGACGCGGTGGAACGCGGGCGCGCGCTCTACGGGGTCGTGCCGATTGAAAACTCGACGGAAGGCGTGGTGAATTACACCCTTGATATGTTTGTTGATTCCAACCTGCTCATCTATGGGGAGGTCATGCAGGAGGTGTCCCATCATCTCATGTCCAGGAGTACGCGGGTTGAGGACATCAGGACGATTTATTCACATCCTCACGCTCTGGCGCAGTGTCGAAACTGGCTGGACACGCATCTGCCCAACGTGCCGGTGGCGGAAACGCCAAGTACTTCTCATGCGGCGCAACGGTGCGGCGAAGAATCCGGCGCGGGGGCCATTGCCTCGGAACTGGCCGCCTCTCTGTCCGGCCTGAACATTTTGCAATCCAGAATTGAGGATCATCTGAACAATTTCACGCGATTTCTGGTGTTGTGCAAGCATGCTTCCGAAGCGACGGGAAACGATAAGACCTCGGTCATGTTGTCGGTGAAAGATAAGGCCGGCGCCCTCTACGAGTTGCTTCGACCCTTTGCCTCGCACGGCATCAATCTGACCAAAATCGAGTCAAGACCCTCGCGTCGCAAAGCCTGGGAATATATCTTCTTTGTGGACATTGCCGGACACATCGGTGAGAACCGTGTCCGTGACACGCTTGAGGAACTGAAGGGTCTGTGTTTGTTTGTGAAGATTCTCGGTTCGTATCCCATGCACGCCTAGGACGACGTGTCTATCCGAGTGCATCCCACCATCGCCAACCTGGTCCCGTATGCTCCCGGGAAACCTCTGGAAGAGGTCGAGCGGGACCTGGGCATTCGCGGGGCCGTGAAACTCGCCTCCAATGAAAATCCTCTTGGCCCCTCGCCCAAGGCCCTTGCCGCGTTGCATGAAGGCGCGGACACCCTGCATCGCTATCCTGACGGCGGGGCGCATGAGCTGACCCGTGCGTTGGCCGGCCGGTGGAACCTGCCCGTCAATCACATGGTGGTGGGAAACGGCTCCGATGAAATCATCGGTCTGCTGGTCAAGGCGTTTATGACTCCGGGGGATGAAGCCGTGATGGCCGGTCAGACCTTCGTCATGTATAAACTCGCCGTGACCGGAGGGCAGGGGGTCTGCGTGGACGTCCCGCTGCGAGAGTGGCGCCATGATCTTCCCGCGATGGCCGCGGCCGTCACCGCTCGCACGCGGTTGCTGTTTGTCTGTAATCCCAACAATCCCACGGGAACCATGGTGACCCGTGACGAAGTCGGGGATTTGATGGACGCCGTCCCGGATGACGTGATTGTGGTGTTTGATGAAGCCTATGCCGAATACGTGCGGGACCCGCGCTATCCCGACGCCGTCGAATATGTTCGGCGCCACCGGCCCGTTGTGGTGCTGCGGACGTTCTCCAAAATTTACGGCCTGGCGGGGTTGCGAATCGGCTATGGAATGACGACGCCGGACATCGCCGACTATCTCCATCGTGTGCGCAATCCGTTCAACACCAATACCTTGGCGCAACGTGCGGCCCGTGCGGCGTTGGATGATGAAGCGCACGTCGCCGCCAGTCGGACGTTGAATGAAGCGGAAATCGCCGTGGTGGAACACGGGCTTCGGGGTTTGGGGTTCCCCCCCCTGCCCAGTCAGGCGAATTTTCTCTATTTCGACACGCGGCGGGACGGGCGCGGCGTGTTTGACCGCCTGTTGCGTGAAGGCGTCATCGTTCGGCATATTCACGGTTCGATGCTTCGCGTGACCATTGGACGGCCCGAAGACAACCGTCGTTTTCTCAAGGCCCTGGCCGGCGTGATCGGCCACGTGCCCGTCCTCACAACCTAAGGATTGCCCCATGATTATCGTGTTCAAACCAAACGCGACGGAGCAGGACATTGATCACGTTGCCGACCGGCTCCGGGAGTTGGGACTGAAATCACAAATGTCCCGCGGCGAAGAGCGCACCATTATCGGGGTGATTGGGGACGAACGCCTGTTGGACAACCAACCGCTCAGCGTGTTTCCGGGCGTGGAAAGCGTCACGCCCATTCTGGCTCCCTGGAAACTGGTCAGCCGTGAATTTCAAAAGCAGGATTCGGTGATCAAGGTGGACGGGGTTTCGATTGGCGGGAATCAAGTCATCGTGATGGCCGGACCCTGTGCCGTGGAGAAACTGGAAGTGACCGTCGGCATTGCGCATGCGGTCAAAGACGCCGGGGGCGCGATTCTTCGAGGCGGCGCGTACAAACCGCGCACCTCTCCCTATTCGTTTCAAGGGCTGGGGCGCGAAGGACTGGATTTTCTGGTGGAAGCGAAGAAGCAGACGGGCATGCCCGTGGTGAGCGAAATTCTGGACCCCCGCGACACGGACGTCTTTCTGGAAAAAGCCGATATTATTCAGATCGGGGCCCGGAATATGCAGAACTTTGAATTGCTCAAAGAAGTCGGGGCCTATGACAAGCCCGTGTTGCTGAAGCGCGGACTATCCGCCACGATCAAGGAATGGCTGCTGTCGGCTGAATACATCATGTCTCGCGGCAATCGGCACGTGATGCTGTGTGAACGCGGCATTCGAACCTTTGAAACCCAGTATCGCAATATGTTAGACCTGTCGGCGGTTCCCACGTTAAAAGCCCTGTCCCATTTGCCCGTGATTGTGGATCCGAGTCATGCGACCGGCAAGTGGAATCTTGTGGCGCCGATGGCTAAAGCCGCCGTGGCGGCGGGCGCCGACGGGCTGCTCATCGAGGTCCATTCCGACCCGGAATGCGCCTTGTGCGATGGCGAGGAATCCATCAAACCGCATCGGTTCCAGGCATTGATGAAGGACCTGAAGATTCTCGCGCAAGCCGTGGGACGATCGGTGTAACCCCGCCGTTCGTCGCCCGGTCTTGCCGCGCGTCGTCATTGTTGCGCTTCCCCACCATGACCGTCCATTTCAAACAGGTGACGATTGTCGGAGTCGGCTTGATCGGGGCCTCCCTGGGGATGCTCGTGAAACGTCACGGTCTGGCCGACCGCGTGGTCGGCGTGGGCCGGAGTCCGGACAATCTGGCGCTCGCGGTGCAACGCGGGGCCATTGACGCGTATGAACGCGATCCGAAAGCGGCGATACCGGGTGCGGATCTGGTCATCCTTGCCACGCCCGTGGACAGTTACGCGGCGCATCTTACGGAGTGGAAACGGTTTCTGGAACCCGGAACGATTGTGAGTGACGTGGGAAGCGTCAAAGGCGCCCTGGTTGAACGGACGGAATCGTTGGTCCCCGACGGCGTGCATTTTGTGGGAGCCCACCCGGTCGCGGGCAAGGAAGCGTCGGGGGCCGGAGCGGGCTCCCCGGATTTGTTCGCCGGCGCCCTGTGCCTGATCACGCCGACATCGAACACGGACCTCAAAGCCGTCTTGAGGGTTCGGCAATTATGGGAAGCCGCCGGCGCCGTCGTGCGGTTGATGGATCCCTTTTTGCATGACTGGATGTTGGGGGCGGTGAGTCATCTTCCTCATGTGGCGGCCTTCGCCCTCATGAATGCCTTGATGGATCTGCAGCGCCGGACCACGGGCGGCGAAGATTTGCTGGAGTATGCCGGGGGCGGATTGCGCGATACCACGCGCATTGCCGCCAGCTCTCCGGAAATGTGGCGGGATATTTGTCTGGGGAATCGTGAGAATCTTCTCCGCATGATCGAAGCCTTTGAACAACAGTTGCAGCGTTTCAAAATGTTGATTGACGAGCGGGACAGCACGGGCCTGGAGCACGAAATCGCGAAGGCGCGGGACGCGCGGCGCCGGTTACCATGAGTGCGCTCACGATCACGCCGCAAGGCCCCTTGCGTGGGAAGATTCACGTCCCGGGGGATAAATCCGTGACCCACCGGGCGTTGATTGTCAGCGCCCTGGCCGAAGGATCATCCACGATTACGGGGTATTGTCGCGGAGAAGATTGTCTGATGACGCTCCGTGCGCTGCAGGAATTGGGCATTGCCATCCAGGTCGAACCGGACGCGGTCCGCGTTTCGGGCAAGGGGTTGGGGGGCGTCACCGAGCCTGTTCGGCATTTGGATTGCGGTAATTCCGGAACGGGCCTTCGTCTATTGGCCGGGGTGTTGGCCGGTCAAAACTTTTTTTCCGTCCTGACGGGCGACGACTCGCTGCGCGGCCGTCCCATGGGGCGAATCGTCACACCCTTACGCATGATGGGTGCGACGATTCAGGGAAGAAACGGAGGAGCGTTGGCTCCGTTGGCGATTCACGGTGGGGCATTAACGGGCATTGACTATCGCGCTCCGGTCTCAAGCGCCCAGGTCAAATCGGCCGTGTTGTTCGCCGGCCTCTTTGCCGAGGGAGAGACGCGGTTTTCCGAACCCCTGCCGTCTCGGGATCATACCGAGCGGATGTTTCGGCATCTCGGGATTCCGTTGGCCGTTGATGGGCCGCAGATCATCCTGCCGGGCCGTCCCGCCTACGCCGCCAAGGATTTGGTTGTGCCGGGCGATCTGTCCGCCGCGGCATTTTTTATCGTTGGCGCCTCACTGGTTCCGGGGTCGGAGGTGCAGATCATGCATATCGGACTGAATCCGGCCAGAACAGGGATCCTGGATATCCTCGGCGAGATGGGCGCCGACATTCAGATTCTGAACCGGCGAGAAGAAGCCGGAGAGCCGGTCGGTGATCTTGTGGTTCGCGCGGCCCCTCTGCGAGGCGTGGCCGTCGAAGCCGCGCGCGTTCCGGCCATGATTGATGAATTTCCGATTTTTTGCGTGGCCGCGGCGTTGGCCGAAGGACAAACCGTGGTCACGGGAGCGGAAGAGTTGCGCGTGAAGGAAACCGACCGGATTCAGGCAATGGCCGCGGAGTTGCGCACGCTCACCGTGCCCATTCAGGAAACCCCGGACGGGTTTATTCTGCCGGGAGGCGCGGCAATCAAAGGCGGGACCTGTACGAGCCATGGCGACCATCGAGTGGCCATGGCGTTGGCGATCGCCGCCGTAGCCGGGGACGCGCCGACCACGATTCTTGACACCGACTGCATCGCGACGTCCTTCCCGGATTTTCATGACAACCTGTTGGAATTATTGACAGTTTCACACTAAATCCTATAATAATCAGGCTTGTGGCACGGTGAAGAAGGTTGCCCAAAGGCAAGGCTTGGTCATCACGATTGACGGCCCTGCCGGTGCAGGGAAAAGTACGACGGCGTATGCCCTAGCCTCGCGTTTGGGCTACGTCTATTTTGATACGGGGGCTCTCTATCGGGCGATGGCGTGGGTGGTCCAACGAGCGGGGGTCGAGTGTTCGGACGCCGTCGCGATGGAGGCCCTGCTTGCCGCGGTCACGATGCGGGTGGCTCTTGACGACGGCGTGACGCGAATTTTTATTGACGACGAGGATGTCACGTCTCACTTGCGTTCTCCCGCCATGAGTCGGTTGGCTTCCGCCGTGGCCGCGCTTCCGGCCGTTCGCAAACGGTTGTTGCCGATTCAGCGGCGGTGTCGCCGGGTGGGCGGCATGGTGGCGGAAGGCCGTGATATGGGGACCAGCGTGTTTCCCGACGCCGATGTGAAATTTTTTCTTCAGGCCGACCTCGACACGCGGACGACGCGCCGGTATCACGAGACGGTGCGGGACGGCTACTCCGAACAACAGCGTGATATTCGGCGGCAACTTCAGGAACGGGACACCAACGATCAATCGCGGGAAACCGCTCCGTTGAAACCGGCCGACGATGCGGTGGTGATTGATTCCTCGTCTTTGACGGTTGACCAAGTGGTCGAAAACATGATGGAGTGGATTCTAGGTCGCTCGTGAGTTCCTTGATGTATGGAATGGTATGGATCCTCTGTCGCGTTGTGAGCGGACTGTTCCTGCGTTATCGTACGCGAGGGGTTGAACACGTTCCGGCGTCCGGCGGCGTGGTCCTGGCGGCGAATCACGCGAGTTATGCCGATATTCCGTTATTGGGATGCGGAATCCGGCGTCGCCTCTTTTATCTCGGGCGGGCCAATTTATTTCCTCATCCTCTTGTGAATCGCGTCCTGCGCTCTCTGGGATGGATTCCGTTAAAGCCCGGATGGGATCGCAAGACGTTTCAGTATGCCGTGGACCTGCTCAAGAAAGGCAAGACCGTCGTGATTTTTCCGGAAGGAACTCGAACGCCGAATGGAGCGTTGCAACAGGGCAAACCGGGGATCGGGTTGCTTGTGGCCGCAGCCCAATGCCCCGTGGTTCCCGTCTATCTCCGGGGAACGTATGAGGTGCTCCCCATGGGCGCCTCATGGATCAGGCTGCATCCGGTGGAAGTGTCGTTTGGCGAGTCCATGGATTTTCGTGAAGCCTGTCAACGCGACAAAGGGAAGGCGTTATACCAGCGCATCAGTCAAACAGTAATGGCCCGGATTGCTGAATTACGCGGCGTGGATCATTCAGCAGTACCGCTAACATGAACCTTGAGAGATTGAGCCTCCACGTGGATGCCGGCTTGATCCCCGTCACGACGGTTGCTGTGAAGCGATCAAAGATTGGGAATGACCAATGAGCACTGTGTCGAACACCGGCGAAGAAATAGACCGCGGGGCCCTGGAAGCCCTGTATGAAGAAACCTTCAAAAATTTTGAAGAAGGCACGATCACGGAAGGTCGGGTGATGGCGATTCAAAAAGACAAAGTGATTGTGGACATCGGCTATAAATCCGAAGGCCTCATCTCGACGAATCAGTTTATTCCTGATGAACTCAACACGCTGGCCGTGGGCGATTACGTGAAAGTGTATATCGAACAACGCGAAGATTCGGAAGGCAACTTGCTCCTGTCCAAGGAAAAAGCGGATAAGATGAAGGTGTGGGAAGAGCTTGAGGTGGCTCATCAGGAGGAGAAAGAGGTTGAAGGGAAGGTCATCTCGCGAATTAAGGGCGGCATGATGGTTGATATCGGCGTCAAGGCGTTTTTGCCCGGCTCGCAAATTGACCTGACCCCCGTCCGAGATTTGGATGCCCTGGTGGGTGCAACCTTTTCTTTTAAAGTTATCAAAATCAATCATCGGCGCGGCAACATTGTCATTTCGCGCCGTGTCTTACTGGAAGACACTCGGGATAAACGGCGGCAAAGCACGCTGGCGACGCTCGCCGAAGGTCAATTGATCAAAGGCACGGTGAAAAATATCACCGACTACGGCGCGTTTTTGGATTTGGGAGGCATTGACGGCCTGTTGCACATTACCGATATGTCCTGGGGTCGCGTGGGCCATCCATCCGACATCTTTTCGGTGGGTGACCGGTTGGACGTCCTGGTTCTCAAGTACGCTCGCGAGTCGGGAAGAATTTCCCTGGGGCTCAAACAACAGACCGCCGACCCATGGATGAATATCGCGTCCAAGTATCCGGAGGGTTCGCGCGTGCATGGCAAAGTCGTCAGTCTGGCGGATTATGGCGCTTTTGTGGAACTGGAGCCGGGCGTGGAAGGGCTCGTCCACGTCTCGGAAATGTCCTGGACGCATGACGTTCGTCATCCTTCCCGGGTGGTGGCGGTGAAAGATGCCATTGAAGCGCAAGTGCTTCACGTGGACCAACAAGGCCGAAAGATTTCTCTTGGCATGAAACAGACCGCTCCCAATCCCTGGGACGTCATTCAGTCCCGATATCCGGTGGGCACGAAGATCGAAGGCAAAGTGAAGAGCGTCACGGACTTTGGGGCGTTTGTGGGTTTGGATGAAGGGATTGACGGGTTGATTCATATTTCGGACATGTCCTGGACCAAACACATTAAACACCCTTCGGAGTTGTTCAAGAAAGGCCAGCGCGTGGACGCGGTCATTTTGTGCATTGATAAAGAAAAGGAACGGCTGTCTCTGGGCTACAAGCAACTCGCCGCCGACCCATGGGAATCGGAAATTCCCGCCCGGTATCAGGTGGGGGCCTGGACAACGGGGACGGTTTCCAAGATCGCGGATTTTGGGGTGTTCGTCAAACTCGAAGGCGACGTGGAAGGCTTGATCCATGTCAGCGAAGTCGGCTCGGATGGCCCGGAAAAGCTTGAAGAGCGCTTTGCCATCGGCCAGCACCTTCCCGTCAGGATTGTCAAAGTGGATTGTGACGAGCGGAAAATTGCGTTGAGCGTGAAGGACGAAATTCGGGAATCCGCGCGCCCGGAAGGCGAAGCGCTTCAGAAGACCAGAGGCGAGATCGATCAGAGTCTTGGCCGGGCCATCCAGGAGAAGGAAGCCGCGTCGTCGTCCGAATCAGACCGTGCGTAAACGGCGTTGCTTTCGCAGACCTCATGGAAGAAGACACATCTTTCTGGAAAACCCCCTCCCGGCGGCGGCGGATCTTCTGGACGGTCGTGAGCGGAGTGGTCCTGGCCGTGTTGGGGAAAGCCCTGTTGCCGGACCTCTCCATGGTTGGCCAGGAGCGGATCGCGCTCGTCAGGATTGAAGGTCCAATTCTTGATTCCCGAGCAACGGTGAATGAGATGGAATCGTATGGCGACGATCCGCTCGTCAAGGCCATCGTCCTGCGGATTGATTCTCCCGGCGGCGGGGTGGCGCCCTCTCAAGAGATTTACAACGCCGTCAAACGCGTGCGGCAGGAAAAGCATAAAACGGTTGTGGCGTCCATGGGATCGGTGGCGGCCTCCGGCGGCTATTACATTGCGGCGGCGTCGGATCGAATTCTGGCCAACCCCGGGACGCTCACGGGCAGCATTGGGGTGATCATGCAATTGGCCAATTTTGAAAATCTCATGGACAAACTCGGCGTAAAAAATTTCGTCATCAAAAGCGGACGTTACAAAGACCTGGGATCCCCGTTTCGCGCGATGGCGGACGATGATCGTCAATTATTGCAGTCGGTGATGGATGATGCCCATCGTCAGTTTATCGAGGCCGTGGCCGAGGGCCGCTCGCTCGACGTCGCCGATGTCGAAGTGTTGGCTGATGGACGCGTGTTTACCGGACAACAGGCCAAAGACGCGCTCCTCGTTGATGAACTTGGAGACTTGAAAGACGCGGTCGCACTTGCGGCCGATATGAGTGGCGTGAAAGGTGTGCCCCCGGTCGTCGAGACCTCTCCGCGCTTTTCGCTCCGTGAGTGGTTGCTCGGGTCCCTGTTCGGAGACACGCCCGTGCTGCCCGTTCAAACGGGAATGAACCTGATGTATTTGATGGCGTTTTAGGGAGGGGTGTGCGGGGCATGGGACGGGTGAGAGCGGGGCGCGCGCGGCAAGGGGGTCAAGGAGAGGGGTCGTGACCAAAGCACACCTGATTGAGAGGGTGGCGGAGAAAGCCGCAACCATCAGCCGCCGTGATGCCGAAAAGGTGGTGAATTGTATTTTTGATTCCATCCGCGACGCATTGAAAAGAGGCGAGAAAACGGAGATCCGTGGGTTCGGAAGTTTCCGGTTGCGCATTCGACGAACCAAAGACGGTCGGAATCCGAAAACAGGGGAGACGGTGTCTGTTCCGGAAAAACGGATGCCGTTTTTTAAGGCCGGAAAAGAAATGAAAGAACAGTTGAATACCGTGAAGCCGGAAGAAGAGCGCGCATGAGTGATCAGGAGACCATGCTGGCCGCTCCGACCTGGACCGCCGAGGCGCGTGTGCGGCTTGCGCGCGCGCCCGTGTTTTTGCGGGGCATGGTCAAGCGCCTGGCGGAAAAGAAAGCGCGGGAATTGGGAAAGGACGAGATTACGGCGGCGTTGCTTGACCAGTTTAAGCGCCAGATGATGGGGAGTATGGGCGGGGCAGACGGGATGGCCGATGCGGCCGGTCAGCTTGAGCAGGGCAAGTTGCCGTGGACGGCGGAAGCGCGCAAACGGCTGGAAGGCGTGCCCGAGTTTATGCGGGCGATGATCAAGCAGATTGCGGAAGAGGCGGCCCGGGAACGGGGGCATTTGGAAGTCAATGTGGAATTGTTCGAAAAAGTCGAAGCCATGGGGGATCATGCCGAAGGCGCCGTCACGCCTCTGGAATGGACCGACGGAGCCGTGGCGATGCTGCGGGAAAAAGTCAAACATTCTCCGCCGATAGCTCTGGACTTTGTGACGGATATGCTGAAGCGCGACGCGGAAGACCTTGCGCGGGAATCGGGGTTGCCCATGATTGATGAACAGACGCTGGTCCGCTTATGGGAAGCGCCTCGGCAAACCGTGTCCTGGACGGATGAAGCGTGGAAACGGTTGCTCACGTCACCGGATTTTGTGCGAAGCGGAATCCGAAAAGCGGCGGAGCGACGGGCCAGAAAACTCGGGTTGCAGGAGATTGATTCCGAACACCTGACCACATTTCGGAATGAGGCCATGATGAAAGCCGTGAAGCGGATCCGAAGTTTTGGGTATCAGGAATTGACCTTTGACGCCTTTGAGGATGCGCTGGTGAAAGTCAAACGTCTGAAAGGCAACGATCAAGCCGAACACCGTCTGGCGGAAATTCGGGAATATATGAAGGTCAAACCGGACGTGGGCGTACTCGGTGAAGAATTGATGGGCCGCTTTCGCAGGTATCTGAAAGGCGAAGGCACACTGTAACAATCGGGCCGTTGCCCATGCCCCTTTGTGGCCCCTCGTCCTTCATCCCCCCGTCTTGACCCGTCGCCCGTCTCCCGCGGACCGGGCGGCGTCTTTCGCCAGTTGATCCACCAGTTCATTATACTTTTCCCCCGAATGCGCCTTCACCTTTTGCCAATCGAGTCGCATTCCAAAGGCACGGACTTTTTCAACGTACGACTGTGTAAAGGGAGTCCTGGTCTTCCACGCGCCTTTCACCCAACTGGCTAAGCCCTGGTAGTCCACGTAGATCGTGGCCGCCGCAATGCCGTGTTTCCGGCACCACGTCAGGGCGTGCAGCACCGCCTGAATTTCCGCCGCCACATTTCGATGACGTTGAGCCTTGGGAGGAACGGTATGCCCATTGGCCCGACGGAGTTCCCGCTCTCCGTCGAGTATGACATAGGCCCAGCCAAATCGCAGAGGCGCTTCCCCGTTCTGAAGACAGGCCCCATCCACCCAGATATGCACGGTATTCGTTTTCCGTCCGGCGGCGGATAAGGCCTCCGACGCTGCCCGGGGTTGAGTGCCGGCCAGAAACGCGTTGGCTTCTTCTTTCGTCGCAAACGCTTTGTAGCGGGCTTCGGGGAATCCTTTGACCTGGACTTCACAAGAAGACCAGGTTGTATAGACTCCGGGCGTGCGCCCGTTTCGGACGGCATAAAATTTCACGGACGCGGGCCGCCCCGTAACCGTTTCACCCGTTCTTTCACGAGATTGACTCGTTGTGTTTCACCGGGTATCCCTTCCGCGAGAGCGAGATAGGTCTCGTATTCTTCAATGGCCCGTCGCGTATTACTGTGTTCCAGGCTCTCCCCCAAATTAAACCGGGCTTCGGCGAAGTTCGGGCGCACGACGATCGCTCGTTCAAATAATGGTATGGCGCGGCTCCATTGCCGCTGTTCGGCCAGCACGCGGCCAAGACTATTGATGATCTCCGGGGCATCAGGGCGAAGCGACAGGGCTTTCTCCAACGCGTGTTGCGCTTCGGCCGGTTGGCCTTGATCGCGAAGCGCCAAGCCCAGGCGATGATGGGCTTCGGCGAAACGAATCTTGTCTGTGAGACCATGGTGAATGGAGCGGCGATAGGCTTTGACGGCAATCGCCGGCCGCGCGATTCCGCAAGACCCGAATAAGGCCGCCTCTCCCCGTGCAAATTGTTGAAGCCCCAGAACGTCTTCGCTCACGTTGCCGTCGGATGACGGGGCGGAGGCCGCCGCGGGTCGGCTTCGTTTGAGACCGGGGAGAAATTTTTCGTGATAGCTCGACAACAGCTGCTCATACGGATCAATCGCCATTGAAGCCACGAGTAACACAGGATGATCCTCGCGCTCCAGAACCAGATATTGAGTCGTGCTGGATTGATCCCCGGTTCGATACAGCACGGCGGATTGGGCGCGCGCCTTGGCCTTGGAGAGGAGTTGGGTGGGATCCAGATAAAATGTGGATGCCGGGATGAGCTCGGATAAGGTTTGCCGCAGGATGGGATAAGGGGCCAAGTTCAGGCCGGCATTGAATCGAAACACGGCCCCCACCAGGATCCGCTCATCATTGAAAAAATAAAAACCATCGGAACCGGACGGGGTGCGTTGCGCCACACGTTGCAGTTGTTCTCCGGAGCCCCATGGAGCGGCGTGATACGTTGCGTCTTGCCAGTGCTTGACAATGTCATCCTTCGCGTCGCACAGATGCGTCGTTCCCAACAGTTCAAGATCGCTGGCCGAGGGGGGGAGGATGAGTTCAGGACGAGGCGGCGCGGTCCCGCAAGCCGTGAGCCAGACCGTCATGCACAGGACGAGGCTCCACCGCCCGCCCTGTTCGGCCACGAGCCGGCGAAGATTTCGCAACGATCGCGATTGCGGGTGGAAGAAAGAGCAAGACCTCAAGTTCGACCCAAGTGGTGACGTAAGCCCGGTGCAATGGTGGGCGATACTGGTATCGAACCAGTGGCCTCTTCCGTGTGAGGGAAGCGCTCTCCCACTGAGCTAATCGCCCACGTCCGGCAGTGTAGCATAGCGTACTGATTCCTGACAATGAAACAGATCAGTCACGCATGGCGAGTGCCGGCAATGGTGAAGGACCGGGAGGATTGTCCAGACGCTCTTTGGGTGTTGCCCGTCTCCCTGTGTGGTAAGCTCCCTCTCCTGCATCGTTGGAGCGCGCGTGGGCCGGGGATATGAACGTCGGCGTTTTGACGAGCAGCGCATGACGAACAATGGGAAGACGTAATGTGACGGGGCCTCTGTTGGCGAGTATCCGGCGCCGGGACCACACGAACGGGTTTCGTGAGCGGCAACCGTCAGCGGCCACGGGACATGGCAGGGTGTGAGTCACGATGCTACGCGGCGTTCTTCTTCTCATCCTGCTCCTGGCCGTGTTGATTGGACCGCAGTTGTGGACCAAATGGGTTTTTCGCCGCTATCGCGGGCCTCGTGAAGACTATGCGGGCACGGGCGGCGAACTGGCCAGGCATTTGCTTGACCGGTTTCAGATGTCGCACGTGACGGTTGAGATTACGGAGCGTGGCGATCACTACGACCCGCCGGCGAAAGCGGTGCGGTTGCTCCCCGATCACTATCACGGCAAATCGTTGACCGCGGTGACCGTGGCGGCGCATGAGGTGGGCCATGCCGTTCAGGATCACACCGGTTACGGCCCTCTCCGCGAACGCACCACACTCATTCGGTGGGCGCAAGGCGCGGAAAAGATCGGCGCCTTTGTCATGATGGGTATGCCGGTCGTCGCCGGGCTGACCCGTTCACCCGCCGGCGGAGTGCTGATGTTTCTGGCCGGGCTTGCCGTCATGTCGGTCGGGGTGTTGGTGCATCTCGTGACCTTGCCCGTGGAATGGGATGCCAGCTTTCGCCGGACGCTTCCCATCCTGGAGCGCGGTCGCTACCTTTCTTCCAAAGACCTGGAAGGGGCGCAACAAATTTTAACGGCCGCCGCGTTGACGTACGTGGCCGCGTCGCTTGGCGGATTGCTGAACGTCTGGCGGTGGATCATGATGATGCGGCGGTAGGCGGTTGCGGTACAAGAACGTTACGCCATGTCGTTGAAGCGAGGGGTACCCCACGACGTGGCTCTTTCTGTCACGTGCCGCGCAGGTTTTTCAAGAAATTTTTCTCGAGGACGACTTTCAAAAACAAGCCATTCAGTAGCAAAAGCACGCGGCCGAAGTTTGGACCACAAAATATCCCGGCTAGGCCGATGACGATATACAGTGCATGGCAGTCATAAGGTAAATTGAATGTTTTTCGAAAACGAGGAAGCAGGGATATAAAAGGAATGCAAGATAGAAACAAAGAAGAGATATGTCGTACATTTCTCCTGCCGGAAGACCCATCGATGGGGAAGAGGCTTCCATGTTCTTTTGTCAGCACAAGCATGTCATGGTTAAAATAGAGGGAATTTTTCAAAAATGCGCCTACGAAGAAGGGAAAGAATGCCAACGCCAGCAAGAGGAATATTGCGAGGTTTCCTGCTTTCAATACGTTCCATCGTCGGATAAGCTGCCAAACAAAAAAAGCATATATGATGAAGAATATACCAGTAGATAGAGAAGAACAAAGCAAGCAAACGAAATGGAGGAGTACATTGTATGGCTTATTTTTTCTCTCGGTGGATAGGGACAACAGATAGAAAAAAAGAATGAGACTGAAGGAAAGAACCACGAGCCTTCCATGAGTCACAAAGAAAGGGAATAGCTGCGCTGCTAAAAAGAATGACCTACCCCCCCCCCCCCCAGTGGCAGAGGCGATATTTGATTGTAACTTTTCTACCAAAAGAGCACCTGCAATCATGAGAAAAGAAAGAAAAATTGAAAAGAAAAAATGAAAAGGCAGACCGAAAAAACCGGATAGAAGATACAACGTGTTATAAAAAGTGGATCGAACCATGTATAGCGTTAGAAGCAAAAATTCTTGGAGTCCGATTGGGATATTGCTTTGCCTCTGGTTGTTGGTAAGCTGTGGACCTTCGAGTATGAATATGCTCCTCTGTAGGGCAGTTTCATCAAGATGTACATTCTGCTTCTGCTTTCCAAATTTAAACGAATGCTTTACTTGCGATATGCTCTCAAGCACAAGCTCTTTGCATTGCTCTCCACATGAAATATAAACGTGATGTGATGGGGGAATAACAAATTGCCGATAACCAAGCAGAACCGACCCCACAATAAAAATTGACAACAGCAGAAAAACCGAGTTATCCACGAACGTTTTTGATGGCATCCACTGCATGAGCCTTAGCCTCTTACTGCTTCTGCCAGCCGCCGAAGCGCGGTGTCCGCCGGCGTGTCGAGCTTTTTCTTTCGATTGCATGCGGCGCAGGCCGGCACGACGTTTCCCCTGGTTGATTGCCCGCCTCGTGCCAGCGGAACGATGTGGTCCATGGACAGGTGGTCGGGCTGAAACCGGTTGCCGCAGTAGTGGCAGATGCCCTTGTGGAGTTGTTGTTTCCACCACGGTGTGCGTTTGAGCACACGGGCTTTGTCCCGCTCCTTGCGAATACGGTTGGCGGTTTCGGGGTCGGGGTTGATTTCAAAGTAGGGTTCGGGGGCCATCACGTCTTTCAAGGAGGTGAGATTTTCGTTCTGTCATCGGCACGTTCTCCACGGCCATGGATTTGGCTATCCCTCTGGCGACGCGGAAGCGGGGGTGCTATACTGACGGCATGTGGCTGACGGAAAAACAGACGCGGCTCTCCGGCATCATGGGGGGCATGGGTGTGGCGCTTTTGGCGGGCGGGGTGAGCTGGGCGGCGGTCGGCAACGGCGTGTTCCAGGGATTCATTCAACATATCGCCCAGCAGGTGACCAGGGACAAAGCCGATTTTGTGGCCGCGGAGTCCTGCACCACATGGTTTTATCAACAATTACAGAAGCCCCCCACGGGTCGTGCCGACGTGCAACACATTGCATTGACGGACGACTCGTCCGATTCGGACGCCTGCTCCAGCCGTTACCCCGGCATCAATGAGGCGCGCGCCGCCTTTGCGCAAAGCCAATCCAGTCTCTCGTTCAGTCTGACGTTTTATCAATTGGCCCTGGTGGCCGACCGGGATGATGATGAGCGTTATGATGCCATTGAACTGAAAGACATTCTGGATTCTCTCAACGTCTCGCTGTTTGAGGGGGCGGCTCCCCTTCGGCTCCTCGCCGGGCTGAACGGAAAGTTTGACGACGTGCGCGAGACGGTCGAATTCACGGTGTTGACCGAGAGCATCCAGACACTCTACCACAAAGGGTACCGGCTCACCAACGCGGATCAGGCCGCGATGGGCCGCATGACGGGAGCGTCCTGACGCCCGTTCGCTTTCTCCCCTACCTCATGCGTTCGACGGCTTCTCTTGACCGGCTGCGAACGGTCTGATCCCAATCTTCCTTCATCGTATGTTCCAACTTGGTTTTGGCTGCCGTGGCGCGCATGCGTCCAAGTGCGAGCGCCGCGCATCCACGCACGTAGGCGTGGTCGTCTTCCAGCGCCTTCATGAGCAGCGGAATGCTTTCCCGATGTTGCACGACGCCGAGCGAGCTGGCCGCCATCCCCCGAATGCGGTGCTGTTTATCGCCAAGGGATCGCTTGAACGTGTCAATACACACCTCGGCCATGTCCCGCGCGATGCTCTCCAGCCCTTCACGTTGATACTGATTGAGCTCAAGAAGTTCGGTGGCCAGATCAAACCGTTTGCCGGGAGCCTGCTCATGGGAAAATTGTCGAATGAGCATGGCTCGCCGTTTGATGATGTGTTGCTTCCGCCTGATCTTTCGAATCGTGACCCAGGCCGAGAGCGTGACCGCGACGACCAGAAACAGGACGGGGACGACTTCGTCAACAATGAAGTCCTGGGTGTCAAAATCCAAATGGTTCCAAATCCAGACTCCGCTGACGAGGAGAATGAGCAGGGCCATGATCGTTGTGAGAGTGGCCTGTCCCCGTTGGGCGTGACCGGGGAACAGGGAGAGACGCGCGGTGATGGTTGTCGCCGGTCGTTCAGGGGGGAGAGAAGATGCTTGCTTCATAACGGCACGCGAGGGAGCCGGTGTGACTCAACGCTACCCAATGGCTCGACGGAAGGCTTTGGCCCCGCCGTACAGGCACACCGCGTCAAAGATCGCCAGGATGACAAGGGCGAGAGCGACGTGCGGAAGGGCGGCGTCCCATCCCGTGATAATGAGCGGACGCACGGCATTGATGACCCAGGTCATCGGGTTCATCATCGCCAGAACCTGCATCCAGACCGGCATGGCCGACAGGGGCACGAGCGCCGAGCTGAGAAAAATCATGGGCAGGGACAGAAAACCCAGCATGGAAAAAAAATCTCCATGGCTTTTGACGGAAAACGCGAGAGCCATTGAAATGGCGGTGAGGCCCACTCCGAACAACATGCCGATCGTCAGAATCACGGCGAGGCCCGGCAGGCCCGTTTCCAGGCGCACGCCGAAGGCGAACGCGATGCCGAGAATGACCAGAATTTGCAACCCGGTAATGGTCATGACAAAGAGGTAGCGGCTTACGATGACGGACGTCCGGTGAATAGGCGTGGAGATCATGCGTTCCAGAAACCCGTTTTCTTTATCAAACAACAGGTCCACGCCGCCGGCCAGTCCGTTATTGAGGACGGTCATGATCACGACGCCCCCCGCCAGAAAACTCATATAGTTCGGGGCCTGGAGGATCTGGATATCGGCGGCGCGCTGGAAAAGGCTGCCGAAGAAAATAAGCCAGAACAGCATGGGTTGGACCAGCGTAAACACCATGCTGAATTTTTCCCGGCTCAATCGCCGCACCCACCGCATGGTTAAGGCCCAGACTTCCTGTTGGTAGTGTTGGAGTGTCATGGTGTCTCGAATGTCCTCATAGTGTAAATGTTCACTAATGCCCTGACAGTCTTGCCCGTTCCCCAGGCCGGCACTGTCTCAAGGTTAGCGGCTACCACCACCGGACAGATCTTGAGCCGGCTTCTCAAGACGTTTTATCGCGTCTGTGTTTCTTGTGCCGATGGTCGCGCCACAAGATGCCGACCAGGCACAACAGGCCGACCACCGTCATGGTGGTGAACAGTACAAAGGCTTCCATTATGTCTCCCTTATCAGGAACCTGTTTCACGCATTGTCGCCATAGGTTTCCCTGTAGATGTCACGGAGAGGCCGGCCATTGAACAACCAATGGTGCGTTGGACTAACGAAATAACCTAATTCCAACACCATGCTGGTTGCCTTGCTAAGCGATATTTCTTCGCCTCGGAAAGATACCATCTTGTCGCTGATAACCGTTGCTTCTTCTTGCGTTTTGGTTGATGTCAACGTTGATTGAGGTGGTATCCCCATGACCGCGAAATTGAGGGGTGGCCTGCGTCGTTTCTTGAATTCTTTGACCGCTTCGCGGTCGGCGACGTCCAGCTTGTCAATTTCCTTGTTGACCCCGGGAGTGACGTCCCTGCCGGGAAAGAGCTTGAGAATAACCTCGACCTGATCGGGGTCAATCTTGAAGAATTCTCTGGACTGGTTCAGGCGATTGGGACCAAACGCAATATGGAGTGCCTTCTCAAGCTCATCAGCTTTTTGATTCTCGAGTTCAATCGCAATGGCACATTCAAAAGGCAACGGAACCCCCGTGGTATAAAGTTGATTCATTCTCACTTCCGGGTCATCTTTGGTCGTCTTCCCGATTTTGACCAAACCCGGCATGGCTTCATTGACGAGGGCGTACACGATGTTGGCCATGATAAAAAAATCCTCCCCGCCTATGCTTCCCCCTCGTCTGGATAGTCCCCCTTGAACCCGTGGCCGGTATGGGCGACAAACACGTCGTCCAGTCGGGGGCGATGGTATTCAATCCCTTCCACCCGGCAATTGAGGCGGTTGGCGATCTCCAGCACGGCCGGGAGGGATTTTTCCGGCGATTCCACGCGAATATCCAGGCCATTTGCTTTTGCGTGCACGTCACGAACAAACGGCAGGGCCTTGACCCCGTCACGCAGGCGATGGAGTGCGTCCGCGTCGTGTTCCTTGACCGTCAACGACAAACTGTCCCCGCCCACGCCGGCCTTCAACTCCATGGGTGACCCGATCGCGCGAATGGTCCCGCCGTCGAGAATTGCGAGGCGATCGCACAGTTGGTCGGCCTCGTCCAGGTAATTTGTCGTCATGACAATGGTGATGCCTCGCTCGCGGAGTTGACGGATGTGGTCCCAGATACGCAGGCGGCTGTGGACGTCCAGGCCCAGCGTCGGTTCGTCCAAAAACACGATGCGGGGATTAGGCAGCAACCCGCAGGCAATATCCAGTTTTCGCTTCATCCCTCCGGAATAGGTTTTGGCCACGCGGTCCGCCTGGGCTTCCAGGTTCACAAGGTGCAACAGTTCGTCAATCCTCGTCCGCATGTCCTGTTTGGACAGATGGTAGAGGTTTCCCAGAAGCTCAAGATGTTCGCGGCCGGTCAGAAACCGGTCAATGGCGCGTTCCTGCGGCACGTAGCCAATGAGGCTTCTGACGGTATCCGCCTCCGTCGCCACGTTGTGTCCCAGCACGGTGGCCGTCCCCGACGACGGCGGCAACACGGTGATCAAAATGCGCAGTGTGGTGCTTTTCCCCGCGCCGTTTGGGCCAAGGAGGCCGAAAATTTCACCGGCCTGAACGGTGAACGACACGTCTTTGATGGCCGTCACCGAGCCATAGGTTTTCCCTAACTGCGTGACGTGAATCGCGATGTCGGGAGTCATCATTCCCCCTCTGACACCGGCATGGCGTCTGAGAGCTTAAATCTCAAGAGGTCGGTTAAGCGACGGGTTTGCTGGTAGAGGCTTTCGGATTCGAGCAAGAATTGTTTTTCAAGCGACGTAAAGTCCAGACACGACGACAGACTGTTCACGAGGACGGCGTCCGAGATGGATGCATTGGTCACCAGTGTAGAGAGTTCCCGGGCTTGTCGAGCGTGGAGGTACCGGACCGCCAACTCCGTCACCGTCGTTCGCACGGCATCGTCGGCAATCGTGTGAAACGGTTGACGGGACCGGACGCTGATTTTGGCCTTGCGGTAACGCGCGTCACAACATTCTTCTTCAATGGCAAAACGAGCCAGGCCTTGAAGGATCAGGTTTGAGCGGCCGTCTTTGAGCGGCGTGATCGTTTGAATGCGCCCCACGCACCCCAGAGAAAAGACAGGGGGATTGCCGTGATAATCGCTCTCCCATCCTTCCCGCAATAACACCATGCCGATACAGGCGCTTGCCTGGCCGGTCTCGGCGACCATGTCCCGGTAGCGAGGCTCAAAAATATGAAGGGGGAGGTAGGTGTCGGGGAAAAACACCACATTGGGCAGTGGAAAAATCGGAATGATATCCGGAATCGGCCATGCCTCGGACGCGGTGGCGTGACGGGGTTCAAGCATGTGCTACGATAGCCGACGCTGAAAAGCCTTGTCAACGGGGCGCATGTGGGAGACCGTGATTGGTCAATGGCGAATCACCTCTCCAGAAAAGGCGATTGCGTGCTTCACGGTTGCAATGTTATAAGCCGCGACAGGCGCGCCGCGAATCGCGACGATCCTTGCAGTGAAGGAGTACGTGGTGGGAGGGTGGAAAGGCAGACAGCGACGGCTGTCCGGGGGTATGCGGCTGGTCGGTGTGCTTGCCATGATGGTTGGGCCGCTGTGGGCCACTCCGGCCGCGGTCTCGTCGTCACACGTGGCCCAAGCGCTCCCCGGGTACGTCTACGCTTTTCCACGCGATCACGGTTCCCATGAGAATTATGGTCTGGAGTGGTGGTACGTGACGGGCCACGTGTATGACCGGTCGGCACGACGATTCGGCTATGAAGTCACATTTTTCCGCAAGGCGATTGATGATCCTCGCGTCACACGGCATCCGTCCCAATGGGCGTTGAGGCAATTGTATTTTGCCCACTTCGCCTTAACCGACGCGGAGGGGACAACCTTCCGATTTTCCGAAAAACTCAGTCGAGCCGCCTTTGGGAAAGCTGGAGCCAGTCCCGGCCGGATGAACGTCTGGATTGACCAATGGGTCCTGGAACCCGTGACGGAGGATCATCAGCGGTTGCGTCTCAAGGCCCATGACGCACACGTTGGCATTGATTTCATGCTCACGCTGAAAAAACCGCCGACGATCCATGGCCAAGAAGGGATCAGTCGAAAGGGCGCCGCCCTCGGGCAGGCTTCGCACTATTATTCGCTGACTCGCCTGGCGACTCACGGCACGGTCTGGATGCAAGACGAACGCTTTGACGTGACGGGGACAAGCTGGATGGACCATGAATTTGGCTCCGGTGCATTGGGCGAGGATCAAGTCGGGTGGGATTGGTTTAGCGTGCAATTTGATTCAAATATGGAATTGATGCTCTATCTCTTGCGAAGAAACGATGGCTCCCATGATCCCGCGTCGAGTGGGACGCTGATCTTTCCCGACGGACAGACCCGACATCTTCAACGAGACGATCTCATCGTGCGAACGTTGCGTCATTGGACAAGCCCGTTCAGCCGTGTCCGTTACCCCGCTCAATGGACGCTGGCCGTGCCGTCGGTTCAACTGCGGGTGACGCTGACCCCGGTCCTTGCGGACCAGGAACTGCGAACAGCACACAGTACCCGGGTGACGTATTGGGAAGGCGCGGTTGACGTGAAGGGGCGCTATCGGAATGCGCCGATTGCCGGAAACGGGTACGTCGAACTCGTCGGGTACGCAAAGCCGCTTGCCACCAATCGTCGTTAATGCCGCCGCTTTCTGACGCCGCCGCCCATTCTTCATGAGTCTTATCTTTCGACATACCGTGGTCTTTTTGATGGTTTTGACCGTTCCGTCGGGATGCAGTCAGCGGAGTGATCGCGTGGCGGCAGTCGTGGTGCATCCCGACAAGCCTCATATTCTGTATGTCGCGACGGAAGAAGCCGTGTATAAAACCAGAGACGGCGGACAAGCGTGGGAGCGTCTTGCGGAGGGATTGAGCCGCGTTCGGGTCATGAATTTGGCGATTGATCCGCAGCTCCCCGCGAACATCTTTGTCGGGACGTTTGCCGATGGGGTGTACAAGAGTCCCGACGGGGGGCAGCGCTGGCTACCCAGCAATGCCGGCATTCAAAAGGGGACGATCTCCTCCAATGTGAATCAACTGGTCTTTCATCCGACGGATCTGCGCACTCTGTATGCGGCAACCACGGTTGGGGTATTCAAAAGCACGGATGGGGGACAGTCTTGGAACGATCGCATGCACGGCATGCACGAGATCAATTTCATCGTGACGCTGGCCGTTGATCCGGTCCGCCCCAATATTCTCTACGCCGGGACAAGCGGTGGGGTGTACCGCAGTTTTGATGGAGCGGGCCATTGGACAAAGATCAATAACGGGCTTGTCCGGGAAGACGCCAGAATGGCTTCAATGGCCCTGGGCGTCAACGCATTGCTGATCAATCCGACCAGGCCGGATATCGTCTATGCGGGGACCACCCAGGGCTTGTTCAAAACCCTCGATACCGGTGAGACGTGGACAAAAATGGCGACAGCCCTCGGAGAGCTCTATGTGAGCAGTCTCGTGTTTGCCTACGGAAACGATCACCTCTATATGGGGACAAGTAAAGGAATCTTTGACAGTCAGGATGGCGGTCAAACGTGGGTTGCCCGCCATGACGGTTTGGGCAACTTCAATATTCGAGCGATTGCCGTGCATCCTGAAAATCCAGATGTTCTCTATGTAGGAACGAATGGCAGCGGCCTGTTTCGGAGTCAGGATGGTGGTGATTCCTGGACCCATATCCCATTAACCAGGCAGTCGTAAGAAAGCCTGGCGCGCTTCTTCAGTCGGAAAACAGAGACAGCCAATCAGGTAACATTATGCTATATGGTTCCTGTGAAATGGACAGTTCCAGTGTTTGAGGGTACTAATTTCATAGGTTTCATGGTGGTTGCAGTGCCGATAAGTTACCAAAAGTAAACATTTTAGCAAAAACAGCTTCATCAATATTTCTCTCATGAAAGTCATAACGTGTTGTTTTTATTTCATTAATGTTAATAATTCCACACTCTTGATCAGATAATTTATTTTCCTATCCGTGGTTTTTCATGGCTATATCAACATTGTGATACCAATTCTAAACACGACGCAATACTTTTCCATTGTTCATAAAAGTACTTTCTTTTATTTTCAATATGTTAGATAATTTTTTTAAAACATTTACAGATGGCTTGGAATTTGCTAGTAGAGAAGTGCAATGTGGAATTGTTTTTGATTGATGTGATGAATTGACTGGATTTCCTTGGATTGGATCATTAAAATGGTCGGTGAGATAGCTAGAAAATTACGAAGGGAGGTGGTGAGGTCAGGTTTTCCCCGAAAGGGAAGGTTTCAATTAATCCATTCCACGTTAGGCCGACATGGATTGGCCTTTACACGAGGAGGTATTCGCAATGTTTCTTTCTAGACGTCAATTTTTAAAAGTGACCACCGGGACGGTGGCGGCTGTTGCGTTGGCTGACAAAGCCTTGGCATTGACCGCACTGCAACCGGTCGTTGAAGTGGGCAACCCCCTGGGTGAGTACCCGGATCGGGCCTGGGAGCGGGTGTACCACGACCAGTATCGGTATGATTCATCTTTTACGTGGGTGTGTTCCCCGAACGATACTCACGCCTGTCGTGTGCGTTCCTTTGTGCGCAACGGTGTGGTGATGCGGGTGGAACAAAACTATGATCACCAAACCTACGAAGACCTCTACGGCAATCGCGGGACATTTGCCCACAACCCGCGGATGTGTCTGAAGGGGTACACAATGCATCGGCGGGTGTATGGGCCCTATCGGTTGAAAGGCCCCTTGATGCGTCGCGGCTGGAAAGCCTGGATGGATGCGGGTAGCCCGGAATTCACCCCTGATGTCATGAACAAATACAAGTTCACCGCGCGCTATCTGGATGACATGTTGCGGGTGAGCTGGGATACGGCGTTTACGTATCTTGCCAAAGCGATGATTATCATTGCCGAGCGGTACAGTGGCGAAGCCGGTGCCCGGCGGTTGCGTGAACAAGGGTATCCTCCTGAAATGATTGAGATGACGAAAGGGTCGGGCGTGCGGACGATGAAATTCCGCGCGGGCATGCCGATTCTGGGCGTGATCGGGAAAATGGCGATCACCCGGTTGAACGGTGGTTGTGGCGCGTTGCTGGACCACTACATTCGGAAAGTGAAACCCAGCCAGGCGCAAGGCGGCCGGTACTGGTCGAACTACACTTGGCACGGTGACCAAAACCCGGCGCATCCGTTCTGGTCAGGCGTGCAAACGTCAGACATTGACATGAACGACATGCGTTTCTCCAAGCTGAACACCAGTTGGGGAAAGAACTTTGTCGAGAACAAAATGCCGGAAGCGCACTGGAAGCTGGAAAGCATTGAGCGTGGTGCGCGAATCGTCGTGATTACGCCGGAGTACAACCCGACGGCGTATCGGGCTGACTACTGGATTCCGGTTCGTCCGGAGACGGACGCGGCGTTGTTCCTGGGGGCGTGCAAAATCATCTTTGATGAAAACATGCACGACCATGATTTCTGTGTGGCCTATACAGACATGCCGATTCTGGTTCGCACGGATTCGTTGCAATACCTGGATCCGCGGGACGTGATCCAAGGCTATAAATTGCCGGATTTCTCGAAGACGTATTCGGGGAAAGTACAAACGCTTGATCCGGCCAAAATAGCCCGTCTGGGCGGTTTCATGGTTTGGGACGTCAATAAGAATCAAGCCGTGCCGATTCACCGTGAGTTGGTGGGCTGGCATTTCAAGAACAGCGGCATTGAGCCGGCGTTGACCGGGACCTTTCGGGTGAAGTTGCTCAACGGTCGCGAAGTTGACGTAGCGCCGATTTTCCAACTGTATCAAGTCCACTTGCAGGATTATGACTTGGATACGGTGCACCAGATTAATCGGTCACCGAAGGACTTGATTGTCCGCTGGGCCAGAGATTCAGGGGCCATTAAGCCGGCGGCCATTCACAATGGTGAAGGGACGAACCACTACTTTCACCAGACCATTATTGGGCGTGGCGCGGCGATGGTGTTGATTATCACGGGCAACGTCGGGAAGTTCGGGACTGGGCAGCACACCTGGGCCGGTAACTACAAAGCGGGGATTTGGAACAGCACCCCGTGGTCCGGTGGTGGTCTGGGAACGCACACGGCGGAGAATCCGTTTAAGATCACAACGGACCCGAATGCGCACGGCAAAGAGATTCATGTGCGCGGGTACTACTACGGAGAAGAGGTTGCTTACTGGAACCATGGGGATACGGCGTTGATCGTGAATACGCCGAAGTATGGGCGTCGGGTCTTTACCGGCAAGACGCACATGCCGACCCCCAGTAAGTTGCGGTGGGTGGCGAACGTGAACGTGCTGAATAACGCCAAACACCACTATGATATGGTCAAGAACGTGGACCCGCATCTTGAATGTATTGTCACCCAGGATATTGAGATGACCTCGGACGTGAACCATGCGGACGTGGCATTGGGTGTGAATACATGGATGGAGTTCACCTATCCGGAACATACGGCAACGGTGTCGAATCCTTGGTTCCAAGTGTGGAAGGGCGGCATTCGGCCCTTGTATGACACGCGGAATGATTTGGACACCACGGCTGGCGTGGCCGCCAAGCTCACCGAAATGACGGGGGATGGGCGGTTCCGGGATTACTTCAAGTTCGTCTACGACAACCGGGTGGACGTGTACGTGCAGCGGTTGCTGGATGCCAGTTGTACGGGGTACGGGTACAGTGCAGACACCATGCTGAAGTCTGAAAAAGGCTGGATGGTGTTGTGCCGCACGTATCCGCGGCAGCCTTTCTGGGAAGAGACGAATGAAAGTAAACCGATGTGGACCCGAACCGGTCGGTATGAGAACTACCGGACGGAGCCGGAGGCCATTGAGTATGGGGAAAACTTCATCTCGCATCGGGAAGGGACGGAAGCGACGCCGTACTTGCCAAATGCGATTATGACGACGAACCCGTATGTGCGGCCTGATGACTACGGGATTCCCATCACGGCTCAACACCATGATGACAAGACGGTACGTAATATCGCGTTGCCGTGGCAGGAAATCAAACGGTACTCCAACCCGCTGTGGGAGAAGGGGTATCAATTCTACTGCGTGACGCCGAAGACGCGGCATCGGGTGCACAGTCAATGGTCAGTGAACGACTGGGTCCAGATGTATGAGTCGAACTTCGGAGATGCGTATCGGATGGATAAGCGAACACCGGGTGTGGGTGAGCATCAATTGCATGTGAACCCGCAAGCGGCGAAAGACCGGGGTATCAACGACGGTGACTATGTGTACGTTGACGGTAACCCGGTTGATCGGCCATACCGAGGTTGGAAGCCAAGTGACCCGTACTATAAAGTGGCCCGGTTGATGATTCGGGCGAAGTACAACCCGGCGTTTCCGTACCATGTGACCATGGCGAAGCATGCGCCGTATGTGGCAACCGCGAAATCCGTGAAGGGGCACGAAACCCGACCGGATGGACGGGCAATCGCGATGGATACAGGGTATCAATCGAACTTCCGGTATGGGGCGCAGCAGTCCTTTACGCGGGACTGGTTGATGCCGATGCAGCAAACCGACTCATTGCCAGGCAAACATGCGGTGGGTTGGAAATTCAAGTTCGGGTACCAAGTGGATAACCATGCGGTCAATACCGTGCCGAAAGAATGTCTGATGCGGATCACCAAAGCAGAGGACGGTGGTATTGGCGGCAGAGGACCATGGGAGCCAGTCCGGACCGGGTTTACGCCTGGGCAGGAAAATGAGTTTATGATCAAATGGCTCAAGGGCGACCACATTAAGATCAAGGTGTAATCTGCTAAAGATTGAAATTGAGGGGCTGGAGAATATACAGCCCCTCAATCAACCGAGATCAAATGTGGAATTTTAGAAATTGAACTCATGATCGTTCAAAGAAACGGAGGGAGCTATGCCAGAAGTATATAATTGGCAATTAGGGCGGAAGATGCTGTATCCATATGAGGAGCGGCATCCAAAGTGGCAATTCGCCTTTGTGTTTAACATCAATCGTTGCTTGGCCTGTCAGACCTGTTCCATGGCGGATAAATCCACATGGTTGTTTTCCAAAGGCCAGGAGTACATGTGGTGGAACAACGTGGAGACGAAACCGTATGGCGGGTACCCACAGTTCTACGATGTGAAGATCACGCAGTTGATTGAACAAGTCAACCCAGGTGGTCAGGTGTGGAACGTCCGGGTGGGTCGCAAGCACCATGCGCCATATGGGGTGTTTGAAGGTATGACGATTTTCGATGCCGGGGCCAAAGTGGGTCAGGCGGCGATCGGCTACATACCGACGGACCAGGAATGGCGGTTTGTCAACATTTACGAAGACACGGCGACGTCAATGCGGGCCATTGTGGAAGGCATTGACAAAACCGGGTTCACCAAGGAAGAACCGTGGCGGATGACCGGCAGTAGCTTGCCGGAGCATGAAACCTACTTCTTCTATCTCCAACGCATTTGTAATCACTGTACCTATCCGGGCTGTCTCGCAGCCTGTCCGCGGAAGGCTATCTATAAGAGGCCGGAGGATGGGATTGTGCTGATTGACCAAAACCGATGTCGTGGGTACAAAAAATGCGTGGAGCAATGTCCATACAAGAAGCCGATGTATCGGGGCACGACTCGTGTGACCGAGAAGTGTATTGCGTGCTATCCACGCGTCGAGGGGAAAGATCCTCTCACGGGCGGGGAGCCGATGGAAACCCGGTGTATGGCGGCCTGCGTGGGTAAGATTCGCTTACAGAACCTCGTCAAGATCGGAGAGGATGGTCTGTGGGCGGAAGATCGGTGGAACCCCCTGTATTACACTATTCGTGTGGAACAGGTGGCGTTACCGCTGTACCCGCAATGGGGCACGGAGCCGAATGGATTTTACATTCCACCGAGGCAAGCCCCGCGTGGCTACATCCGGCAGATGTTTGGGCCGGGGGTGGATAATGCGATTGAGAAGTACTTGGTGCCGAGCCGGGAACTGTTGGCCGTACTCCAGCTTTGGAGAGCGAGTCAGCAAATTATCTTCCGGTATGACGTGATTCCTGGGCCAAAAGTGTTTGAGACCCAAATACACGGGCGGAAGTTTGAGATGTACAATGATACCGTGTTAGGGTTCAACAAGTCCGGGAAGGAAGCGGTGCGGCAGCAAGTGGAGGAGCCGATCTACATTCGGCCCGCCGAACGCGTTACCTGGCTGTAAGAGTCAGTAGGGTGTTAAAAAAAGCCGGAGGTTTTTTGACCTCCGGCTTTTTTATTTAGACGTTGCACTTTCGGCCAGCGCGGATTTGAGTACACGGGGTTTGGTATGTGTTCACTGCTATCGCAGCCCGGGCCATTCCCTTTTGGGAACTTTTCGAAACCGGTAAGATCCCAAGCGTGTATCTTGGTACGAAGTATGTGACCGAACAATTTGTTGAACGATTGGTCTATTATGTGTTGAGCGTCCCTTCCCAACCAGTCAGTTTCTATGCCCCAACTTTCCACGATCCTTGAGCAAATTGATCCGCGCGTCAGCAGATATTCTTTTTTAAACGGTTAAAGGAAACAAGCCCCCACGGGTTAGAAGCATTTGCGCTACTCTATTACGGATTGATGGCGGAATTTGATCCTCTGCTGTTTACCTGACCATTGTTCCAAGAAAATAACCGACCATTGGTGACGATTCCAAGACCCATTCAAGAGGCCACCGTCCGCCTGATGATGAGAGGACTCTTTGAACATGCTCGCGAGCAAGGCCGATACGGAGCGCCACGACCATGCTACGGCGTCCTTGTGCTGATGGCGTGCCTGACCTGCATGGCGGGAAGTTGCGCGACCGTGCCTGAAGGCGCTTCTTCACGGGCTACGGCGGAGCGATCTCCCGGTGAATCCCAAAAGACAACGGAAGACAAACCAACACCTGCTTCTCCCGAAGTCGTCTCACGGAACCATGCGGACACAAACATAGACCCTCCGTTTTCCATTGAAGATCGGATGTCACTTGGTGTCGCTTCCGGCCAACGTCTCGCCGCCGTCCCGTCTGCCCCGGTTTTTAGTTTTCGCGCCCAGGACATCCCCTTAGCCGACGCCTTACGTCTGTTCTCTCGCATGAATCATCTCAATATTGTTATCGGGCCGAAGATCGACGGCGTGGTCACGGTCGACTTTCATGACCTTGATCTTGGAAAAGCCATGGCTGCGTTGTTGGATGCGCATGGGTACTATTGGGAAAAAGACGGGGCGCTGATTCTGGTTCGTCGGCTGGAAACCCGAACCTTCACGCTGGATTACATTCGTGTGGAACGGTCTGGGATGGGTCTCAATAAGGCGCAAATCACGTCCGGTTCAGGGAGAACCGGCGGGCAGGATGCGGGCGAAGTGACCTTAAGCCAACAGGATGACATTAAGTTTTGGGAAGAAATTGAAACGCAGTTGCAAGCACTCCTGTCCGCCGAAGGCCGCTTCGTCGTGAATCGTTTGTCCGGCACCATTCAAGTGACGGATCGGCACCGTCGGATACAGGGGATTGCGACGTTCCTTGCCAGCATCCGCAACGCACTCTATCGGCAAGTCGAGATCCGAGCCAGAATCTATGAGGTCACGCTCAGAGACGATTACAGCCTCGGATTGAATTGGGACCGGATTGAGCTTGGCTCTCCCTCTGGTAATTTTAGTCTCGCGAATATTATCTCGGCACCCGCCGGCGGCTTTATTGCCAGAGCGGCCACCGCGACGTTTAACTTTAATGACGGCGATTTTGAAGGAGTGCTCGAAGCCTTGTCGGAGCAGGGGACCGTGACGGTGGTTTCTCAGCCTCGGATTCTGACGATGAACAACCAGCCGGCACTGATTAAGGTGGGGACCGATCAGTCCTTTTTTTCTTCGACCGTCACACAAGGGACGGGAGGGACCGGAAACATTATTAGGGAGCAAGTCCGGACCGTGACATCAGGTCTCGTCCTTTCGGTGACTCCACAGATTTCCCAAGACGGGTGGATCATTATGGATGTGTCGCCCATTATCACCCGCCTGACCGATACCGTCATGTCAGACAGTGGTTCCACCGCCCCTGTTTTGGACGTGAAACAATCCGGAGGACTGGTCCGGGTTCGTCATGGAGAGATGGTGGTGATCGGCGGGCTTATTCAGGATCAAGTGACGGATACCGAACGGAAGGTGCCCATCTTGGGCGACATCCCCTGGCTGGGTCGGTTGTTCCAAGGCACCTATCAGGCCGATCGCAAAACGGAACTCATCATTTTCCTCATGCCTCGCATTCTGAATGTGACGTGATGGACACGTTTAATCTGAATGTCTGTTACGAACAATTGGGCTTTGCCGAGGCGCCGTTTCGGCTGACGCCGGATACCGACTACTTTTTCCCCGCGCATCAGCATCGGCAAGCACTGGAGCATTTGCAATTTGGCGTGGCCAGCGGTGGGTTAACGATGTTGACCGGTGAAGTGGGGGTCGGGAAAACCCTCTTGTGTCGGTACCTGTTGCGGCATCCTCCGACGGGCGTGCGATTTGCGTACCTCTTGAATCCCGATGAATCGTATGCCGATCTGTTACGTTCCATTTACCAGGATCTCACGGGGCAGATCACGGACGATCGCAACGTCGGGACATTGCAACGCGTCTTGTCGCGCCTGTTGTTGCGATTGGCCGGACAAGGGGAACGCGTGGCGGTGTTGGTGGACGAGGCGCATCGGTTGAGCGAAACGGTGTTGGAAGGGCTCAGGCTGTTATCCAACCTGGACACGGAAAAAGAAAAACTTCTGTGTCTGTTATTCGTGGGGCAACCCGAACTTGAGCGTACCTTGTCCAATCCGGCGCTTCGCCCCCTGTCGCAACGCATCGGTATTCGATACAAACTGAAGCCGTTTGATTGGCAGGACACCATGCGATATATCCGGCACCGTCTGCGGACCGCGGACTCGCGGACCCGGTTCCACTTTCCTGCCAGCGTCATGATGCTCACGCATTGTGTGACTGGCGGGGTGCCCCGTCGGATTAACCAGATTTGCGATCGTTCTCTGCTTGCGGCCTATGCCAACCGGCGGTTCCATGTCAGCCCCCGTATGATCCTGCGCGCGCGACGCGAAATAGCCGGATGGACATAACGCATCACGCCACCACCGTGTTGCGTGAACATCGCAACACTCCAGACGGGTACGGGAAATGAGTATTGTCACCGATGCGCTGAACCGTTTGCAGGCTGAACGAGCGTGGGCCGTACGGCATCCCAAGGCTTCGGCGATGCCGGACAGTTCGGGGCCCTCCGTTCCCCCGAACCAGACTGTTTTCTCTCCTTCCACGATGGCGGAGACCTTTTCCACGATTCTTCGGCGATCATTCATTGTTGCCGGGCTTGGGGGCGTGGGGCTTGGCGTCTATCTTTGGGGATGGCCGCTTCTTGCCGACGTACGCGAGGTGATCCCGGAGTATGAGACGGAAAGAGGGCAGCGGGTGACGCGCGCGGAAAGCGCCCCGTCTCCGCTCGTGTCGGCTCTGCGCGATCCACGGCGAGAGGAAAAAGCTGAAATACCGACATCGGCCGATTTGAGCGAAGACCCTGATCCAGCGGAGACGGCTCCAGACACGGGGCTTGAGGCCACACGTGAAGTCACGGCAATTTCCAGGCAACCTTCAACGTCATCGTCCGGGGTCCCTGAAACACCCGATCTCTCCCTTTCGCAAACGGAACCCAATGTTTTTTCGGCAACAACGAAACCGTTTCCCATGGATGCTCAGGCCCAGAAACCGCAGGGCTCTCCCCGTGTTCCGTCGGCAGCGGAGGGACTGCTCGTAGTCAACGCGTATGCTGAAGCATCCAGTCAACGGGAAAACGTTGTTGACCCGCTGGCTCGGACCGTCATACCCTTGGAGTCCCCAGTAGTCCGCGCGCAGGATTTCATTATAACACGGCGATATGCGCAGGCGCTGGCTGTCCTGTCCCCGCTGTTTGTGAAGCCACCCAAAACCTGGGAACCCTGGTTTTGGGTGGGAACGGCGCAATTGGGATTAGGCCAATGGGAGGAGGCTCAACAATCGTTTGTGGAAGGACTCATCCGTGACGCGACGGTCCCGCAATTGTGGGTGCACCGGGCGCTGGTGAGTCAACAACAGGGCCGATTTGGCGACGCATTAGATGCCCTCCGGCAAGCCGAGCTCCTGGATTCGCGGCTTCCCGAGGTTCAACTGAACCTGGCGTATTCTCTTGACGCACGAGGAGAAACGCGCGTCGCCATGGAACATTACCGGACATTTCTGGCTTTGACCAGGGGGACCATCGCTTACGACGGAACCCGCAACAAGGTGCGGGATCGTCTCATTCAGTTGGAGAAAAGCTGATCCCGTTGACGAGGTTGAGCAGTCATATCGGATGATCGTTCAGGTGTTCGGGACGGCACCGAATGAGCCGGCTCCCACCCACTGACATCCGGCAATGCTTTTCGCGTCTTTGTGGTTCTTTCGTGTCGTGAACCGGCAATCGTCCAACCGGTTGCCCGAGGAGATTCAGGATCCATGACTCTCTCATGCGCGGTTTTCATGTCAACGGACGAGCGCCGGCGGGCGTTCGCGGCGTTGTGTCCTCGCATCCCTCTTGCCGTCTGCGGTCTGGGAATGTTTGCCATCGTTCTGGCGGTGCCCGGGTTGTGTGCGGCTGCGCAAAACGTTTCAACGCAATTGGATGTGACCAATACCGCCATTGGCTATGCCGCACTCGGTATTTTTGTCGTGGCCTATGCGTTGGTCATGGCCGAGGAGTTTACACGGCTTAGAAAATCCAAACCCGTCATTTTGGCCGCGGGCATCATCTGGGTATTAGTGAGTGTGGCGTATCCGGGCCATGATCCTCATGCCGTCGCACAAGCGCTACGTCACAATATTCTCGAATATACGGAATTGATGCTGTTTCTGCTTGTCGCCATGACCTACATCAATGCCATGGAAGAGCGGCTGGTCTTCGAAAGCCTGCGATCCTGGCTGGTGCGCAAAAGGTTTACCTATCGCCAGCTCTTTTGGATTACGGGAATCCTGGCCTTCTTTATTTCGCCGGTGGCTGACAATCTGACGACGGCCTTGCTGATGTGCGCCGTTGTTCTTGCCGTCGGCGGGGACAATACGCGGTTCGTCGGTTTGGCCTGCGTGAACATTGTGGTGGCGGCCAATGCGGGTGGCGCGTTTAGTCCTTTTGGGGATATCACGACGCTGATGGTCTGGCAAAAAGGGATTGTGGATTTCTTTACGTTTTTCCTGTTGTTTATTCCCTCGGTGATCAACTTTATTATACCGGCCGGGTTGATGCACTGTGCCGTGCCCCGGGTGGCGCCGGCTTCGTCGGACGAAGTGGTGGTGATGAAGCGGGGAGCGCGCGTGATTATGCTCTTATTCTTTTGCACGATTTGCACGGCCGTGAGTTTTCATAACTTTTTTCACCTCCCGCCGATGGTGGGGATGATGACCGGCTTGGCCTACCTGCAGATTTTTGGATATTATCTGAAGGAGACGCACCATAAATATGCGGAGCCGGCAACGTGGAGTGAGCGGAAAGCTCAAGAAACCCTGGGCGACGTCGTGGCCTTCGACGTTTTTCGCAGTATCGCCCGCGCCGAATGGGATACCCTGTTGTTTTTCTATGGGGTCGTCCTGTGTGTGGGAGGGTTGGGATTTCTCGGCTATCTCACGGTGGTGTCGCAGGTCATGTACATTCAATGGGGCCCCACTGCCGCGAATACCATGGTCGGCATTTTGTCCGCGATCGTTGATAACATTCCCGTCATGTTTGCCGTCTTGACGATGAACCCCGACATGTCCCAGGGACAGTGGCTGTTGGTGACGTTGACGGCCGGGGTTGGCGGGAGCATGTTATCCATTGGATCGGCCGCCGGTGTGGCCCTGATGGGGCAGTCGCGAGGCCGGTATACGTTCTTTGGTCATCTCAAATGGGCGCCGGCGATTGCGCTGGGTTATGCGGCAAGTATCCTGACCCATATGTGGATTAACGCGAGTCGGTTTTGACGGAAATACGGCAGGAATTCAGAGCCATCAAAAATTTCAATAATGCAGACAGCAAGTCGTTCAAGCGAATGTGGACAAAATCTCTTGCTATTTCACTCGAAGATTCCTGAACGGCAATTGGATTTTTTATGGCAAGAGCATGGGGTGGCGTATGAACGCTGAAAGCACGGACACCGATAACAATAACATAGCGATACCGAGAGGCACGTGGGCCGGGCTTCGGCGTACATGGAGATCCGACCTGCTGTCCGGGTTCCTCGTTTTTCTGATTGCGCTTCCGCTGTGTCTCGGCATTGCCCTGGCCTGTGGGTATCCCGCCATTGCGGGAATATTCACCGCCATTATCGGCGGCCTGTTGGCCACGTTCTTCAGTAATTCAGAACTCACGATCAAAGGCCCGGCTGCGGGGCTGATTGTGGTCGTCATCGGCTGCGTGACCGAATTTGGTTTTACCGGCGGGAGGGATCAGGCTGCGGACTTCCAAGCCTACCGGCTGGCTCTCGGCGTGGGCGTGGCGGCGGGCATCCTGCAAATGTCGTTCGGCATATTCCGGGCGGGCATCCTCGGAGAATTCTTCCCGGCGGCGACGATCCATGGATTGTTGTCGTCCATCGGGGTCATTATCATTGCCAGGCAATTTCCGATTGTGATGGGAGTCGTCCCCGAAGGCGATCCCTTGGACCTGCTGGTCCAAATTCCCACGTTTGTCGCGGACATGAACCCCGTCATCGGCTTGATCGGCATCGTCAGTCTGCTCATCCTGTTCGGATATTCCCTGATCCGCAATCCCGCATTGAAGGTGGTGCCGGCTCCGATGATGGTGTTGTTCGTCGCCGCGCCCATGGGTCTGTATTTTAACATCGATCAAGACGCAACCTACACCTTCAATCATCAGACGTACGCCCTGGGAGAGCAGTTTTTGGTGAGTGTGCCGACGACCCTGGTCCACGCGCTGGCCTTTCCGGATTTTTCCGGAGTGATGACCGTGGTCGGAGTCGAGTACGTGCTCATGTTTGCCTTGATCGGGAGTCTTGAATCGTTGCTCAGCACGAAAGCCGTGGACGCGCTCGACCCATGGAAACGAAAGACCGATTTGGATCGAGACATGCTGGCCGTCGGGGTGGGCAATACCGTCTCGTCCCTTGTGGGCGGACTCCCGATGATCTCGGAAATCGTGCGGAGCAAGGCGAACATTGACAATGGGGCCAAGACACGGTTTGCCAATATGTTCCACGGTCTCTTTTTGCTGGTCTTTGTGGCCTTCCTCCCGGCTCTGATTAATCATATCCCGCTGGCCGCGTTGGGGGCCATGCTGGTCTTTACGGGTTTTCGGCTGGCGTCCCTTCAAGTGTTTCTGGACATGTATCGTTTGGGAAAAGACCAATTCATCATTTTTGTGTCCACGATTGTCGCGGTGCTCGAGACCGATCTGCTGCAGGGCATCGCGATTGGCATGCTCGTCAAAATCGTGATTCACGTCATCAATGGAGTCCCGCTTCTCTCGTTTGTGAGATTGAATGCCGAGGTCATGCAAGAAGATGCCGACTCGGCGACGCTCGTGGTGAGGGATTCCGCCATCTTCAGCACATGGATTCCGTTGCGTAGCCGTCTTCATCGCTTTCTGCGGGACGGGAAACGGGTGACCCTGAATCTTAGCGAGACGCGACTCGTCGATCACACCGTGATGTCCAAGCTCGATGAATGGAGCAAGGAATTCGACGCACAGGGTTCTGCCTTGGTCGTGAGCGGATTGGAGCGGCATCGGCCCCTGGCCGACTCTCCTGTGGCCGCTCGGAAAAGAGGGCCGACGCGCTAGCGGTCTCGCGTCCGGTTGCCCGGAAGACGTTTCGGGGGGTCGTGAAAACGGGAAGAGAGAAGACGGAAGTGTTGCGGTCTTAGTGCACGCGCGCGTCGAGATCGTGATCAAGCGTAAACACAATCATCCTCTCGCCGATGTGCGTTTCGATGTCGGTGAACAGACCGGTCACCGCTGCCCCGGTAATAGTGGCAATCTGGCTTGACAGTCTTTCCCGTCCTTGTGCGATCAGGTTCTGCCGCATGCGTTTGACCATGTCCACGCCTTCGGGATTTTTCGCGAGTTGGCGTTCGGCCGGAGTCAGGACGCCCTTGAGTCTCACCAGGACAACGTCGCGAATGATGAACGCTTTGACTTCCGTTGGCCCGCGGCCCATAAAGTCCTGCTCAAATTTGATGATGGCGTTGCGGATGGCTGTCTCGGCCTCGCCTTGGGTTGTGCCATTCTTCATGAGAGACGCGTTTGTGCCTGCAAGCTCTTGGCCTGTGTCTGGATTCGCTGTGATAAAAGATGATATAAACTCCTGCTCTGAACGGTCAAGGAGAGTCCTGCTTCTCCTGATGACGGGCAGGCGGGAGTTTCCACGGCGGACCTAACCTGCACAACAAAGGCTGCGGGGTCGCTGGTTCCCTGACAAACGGACTGGCTGCCGTGCAAGCGAACCGCGTTCCTTCCGAGGCGGATGGAACGAATGCGGCTGGTTTTTTCTGTTATCACTCATTATGCCGTTGCCGTATCCATGAGCATGTCCATGACGACTGCACTCTCTCCCGAAGAACGCGAACAGGTGCGCCGTGAGGTTGTTGAGGCCAACGAGCCGATTGCGCCGTTCTGGCCGATGAAGACCTTCATTCATCATAACCCGATTCATGGGTTGGAGCATCTGCCGTTTGATCACGCTGTTCGAGAAGCCAAACATTTGGTCGGGGGCCATGGCTACCTTCTGAATGAGGACTATCGCCAATGCTATGGGGAGGGCCGCATCACGGAAGCAGGGGTGCGGCGGGCTTTTGAACGAACGGGGATGCCGGAAGAAACGTCATTCGGCGTTCACGTTGGCGGACGCCAGATAACGGCCCCCGACGTCTGGCGGTTGCATCTGTTGTTTGGGATTGAGTCCCTGGAGCCCGCGTTGTTGCCGTGGGAGTTGCGTGACGGCAACGCGACCAAACAGTTTCGCCGGGACCTGCCTGAAGACGTTCGACGCCGCATCATCGAACGAACCATTCAAGAATGCGAGCCGTGCCGGGACCATCCCGAAGAGGCGTATCTGACAAATCTGTGGGCAAGCGCGTTATCGGCGCTTGCGCTCTCTGATCCGGATTCCGGGGGCCTTGCGCGCGAGCCACGGCGCCAGGCAGGCGGCGCCGAGGCCGATAAGGTGCGAACGTCGCCCGTTGGACTGCCCGCGCAACGAACCGTCAGTGATTGGGTCGAAACCCTGGCCGGGGTTCCCCTTGTCGACCGGATCAACAATCAACTGATCAAATGGACCACCGCGTTTCTTGATGAGGGATTGGCGGGATGGGCCATGCCTGGCCGACGAGAGGGGTTCTATCTGGCTTGGCGAGAGTTGGCCCAGTGCGACCATGCGGGTCGTTTCCTCGGGATTCGCAATTTTGCGGAAAAAGTTCGCAATCTGCCCGTCGCCCCTGAAGACGCCATTGCGTCGAGTCTCCACCGTCTCGGGATTCCCGAAGAACGCCGGAGAGGCTACCTCTCTCGTCACTTGGCCCAATTGCCTGGTTGGGCCGGGTTCATTCGGTGGCGAGGAGACAATCCCGCCTATCATGCGCAGCGAAACCATCCTGTTGATCCCGTCCAGTATCTGGCCGTCCGCCTGTTCTATGAAGTGGAAACGACTCACGTGGTCTGTCAGGAAGAGTGGGGCATTGCCGGAGCCGTTCCCGCGTTGACCGGGTATTGGCAGCATCACCTGGACGACTATACGCACCGAATGGGCACCGCGCCGTCTCCACATGATCCGGTGACCCGTACCGTCTGTCGCGATGCCTGGCGGCTGTTTCATCTTGCCCAGCATGTGGCATGGTCGCCCCTTGAGGTGCATGACCTGGCTTTGCCCGATGCGCGGCGGTTGCTGGGATGGCTTGATGCCTTTCCCTCGGACCGGCACGGTCCGGTTTGGCTCGAGGCGTATGAAGACGCCTATCGAGACCGGCTGGTGCAACGATTGTCGGCGCATCGAGGCAACGTTCCCGTTGCCGTCTCGCGTCCTCCGGCGCAACTGGTCTTCTGTATTGATGTGCGCTCGGAGTCCTTCCGCCGCCATCTCGAAGCCCAGGGGCCTTATGAAACATTTGGGTTCGCAGGGTTCTTCGGGATACCCATCAGTCATCAAGCCTTTGACAGCGAGGAACGCCTGGCCCTCTGTCCGGTCCTGCTCGCGCCCGAGCACGCGGTGACGGAAACGCCGAGAGGGGAACAGCGCCACGCCTTGCAACGCTATGCCTCCGGCACGCGATGGCGCGAACTGGGGCGTCACCTGTTTCATGATTTGAAGGCGCATCCCATTGGGTCGCTGATTCTGATTGATCTGTTTGGATTGTTTTTCAGCCTCGGCCTTGTCGGCAAAACGCTGATTCTCAAACCGTACCACGCGCTTTACACAGCCATCCAACACTGGTTCACGTTTCCCGTCAGGACGCAGATCCCGGTTGGACGCTTCCCGGTGTCCGCCGCCAACCCGGAACCGTTGTCGGGTTTGGCCGCGGGTTTTTCCTTGGACGAACAGACGGCGTTTATCGAAAACGGGCTTCGGACGATGGGGCTCACCGGCAACTTTAGTCGGCTGATCGTACTCTGCGGACACGGAAGCGTGTCGGACAACAACCCGTATTTCGGCGCATTGGACTGCGGAGCCTGCGGCGGCAATCATGGTGACCCGAATGCCCGCGTGTTCGCGGCGATGGGGAACAACCCCGACGTTCGACACCGGTTACGCGAACGAGGATTGCCGCTCCCTGATGACACATGGTTTCTCGCGGGTAAACACAATACCACGACGGATCAGGTCGCGTTGTATGACGTGGATATGATGCCTGCCGCTTGCGCGGACGTGTTTCAGACGCTGGTTCGCGATATCCGGCAGGCCGGATCCGCCCAGGCGTTGGAACGCTGTCGTCGCATCCCCGGTGCGCCGACCGGGATGTCTCCTGAACGCGCGTTGGCGCATGTGGCCAAACGCAGTATTGATTGGGCGAACCCTCGTCCGGAATGGGGACTGTCCGGCAACGCGGCTTTTCTCATCGGCAGACGCAAGCTGACCAAAGCCCTTGATTTGGGCGGTCGCGTTTTTTTGCATTCTTATGATCCTGCTCCTGACCGGGAGGGAGCCATCCTGGAAAAAATCATGCTGGCTCCGCTGATTGTCGGGGAGTGGATCAACATGGAGCATTATTTCTCCGGCGTGGACCCTTGGACGTATGGGAGCGGCAGTAAAGTCCTCCACAACGTGGTGGCGGGAATCGGCGTGATGCTGGGCAGCCAAAGCGATCTCCAAACCGGGCTTCCCTTGCAAACCGTCAAGAACGGAGACCTCCATTATCATGAACCCATGCGCCTGCTGACGGTCATCGAAGCTCCGCCGAGTCGGATCTCGGCAATCATTCAACACCACGACCTGCTCCAACAACTCTTTCACAACCAATGGGTCAATCTCGTCGCCCTGGATCCCGACACCGGCGGGTTTTCTCGCTATCATGCCGATGCCACGTGGGAGTCAATGGGGTCAGAGTCATAGGGATTGTTCATCGTAGCGCGTTGCGTGAAAACGTCGTATGATGAGACGTAAGGCTCCCCATCCCGGCGCCGCCCGGTTGATTGCGGCAGGATGAAACCCTTGCTGACCGGCCAAGGCGTGCCGTGTCACAACACCGAATCGCTGCTCAAGACATCATGGATCATGCAAAGAAAAAAACCGCGGCGCTGGTGACCGTCAGTATTCTGTGCGCGGGGGCGGCGTCCGGGTTGCGTCCGGCGTTCTTCCAGTCTTCCACGGCCACGCAGGCTTCAACCGTGAATGCCGTTCCGGCGCCCCCCGTCCGGCAAGCGGGTGTTCAGACCGATAGCGCAGTTGTTTTCACGCTCAACCGGCATCTCATTGCGATTGCAGATAAAGTCAAGCCTACCGTCGTCAATATCTCCATCACGAGAACGGGAACCGAGCATGCTCCGTTTTTTAATTCGCCGTTCTTCGACGATCCGTTCTTCCGGCGATTTTTTGGAGATCCGTTTCGAGGGGAACGCCGCCGGCCGCCCAAGCGTCGGCAGGAAGGCATGGGGTCGGGCGTCATCATCAGCGCCGACGGGTACATTGTCACGAACAATCACGTCGTGAGATCCGGCAATGCCATTCAGGTGGCGTTGGGCGATACAAGAAAGTTTGAGGCGGTATTGATCGGCACGGATCCCAAAACCGATCTGGCCGTTTTAAAAATTGACGCGTCCGATTTGCCGTTTCTCTCCTGGGGCGATTCCGGCCGGCTGCGCGTTGGTGAAATGGTTGTTGCGGTTGGGAATCCCTTTGGACTGACCCAGACCGTGACCATGGGCATTATCAGCGCCGTGGGACGGGCCAACGTCGGCATTGTTGATTACGAGGATTTTATTCAAACCGATGCGGCCATCAACCCCGGGAATTCAGGAGGGGCTCTGGTGAATTTGCAAGGGGAGTTAATCGGCATCAATACCGCGATCTTCAGCCGGAGCGGCGGGTACATGGGCATCGGATTTGCGATTCCCAGCAAGATGGCCCGGACCGTGGCTCACAGTTTGAAGACACACGGCAGGGTGGTGCGAGGATGGCTCGGGGTGTCCATTCAGGATCTGTCCCCCGCTCTTGCCAAACAATTTGACGTACCGGATACCAAGGGGGCCCTGGTCACCGACGTGATTGAGGAGGGTCCCGCCCATGACGGCCAGTTGCGACGCGGGGATATTATTCGTGACTATGGCGGACACCCGGTTGAAAATGCGACCAAATTACGAACCGCTGTTGCCGAGACGCCTCCGGAAACCAGGGTTGCAATCGGGATTATTCGCGAAGGTCGTGAGAAGGTCATGACCATCCTCATTGGACAGATGCCCCAAAAGCTGGCCGGCCCGGGAACGGGCGGCACGGTTGGCGAACGGCATGTCCTGTCCGGCTTGACGGTCGAATCGGTTGCTCCGAAGCGCTCTGTTGACGCGACCGGCGTCCGGGTTACGAAGGTCGCTCCAGACAGTCGCGCCGCGAGAGCCGGGGTCCGAAAGGACGATCATATCCTGGAAATCAACCGGATCACCATCAAGGACGTGGAGGATTTTGATCGAGTCACCGGTCAATTGGCCGAGGATGATTCGGTGTTGCTACTTTTGAAACGAGGAGACTCGGTGCTGTTCTTCTCCGTGGGGAGACGCTAAACGCGAACGGTTCCAGACGCAGCGATTGTCGAGGAACAGGGGCATTCCCGTACCCTCGTTTTTCTTGTCAAGTGCTCTCCCGGCAGGTCCGGCCTGTTGAGGAATCGTGGAAGACCTGCTATAACACGCCAAACACTCAAGCCGTTGAGGGAGCCGCTTTTTCGGCTGGCATGGCACCGGCAGCCGTCACGGCTTGGGGTGGAAAAGGTGACAGGGCGGTAGGGTGCCCGGCTCTTGCCTGAAAGGGCCGGCGACAGTACAAGCCAACCGGACGCTTTTCGAATGAGTGATTCGAGGCAGCCTGTTGGTTTTTTTATGAATGAAAACCAGCATGTTGTTGCGATCCCGTCAAGCAGTCTTCTTCAAAACCGTCGTGTTGTTCGTCATTTGGCTTATTTTGTCCGGACCGGGTCACCCCTTCCACGTGGGTCTCGGGCTTGTGGTGTCGTTCGGCGTGGCATGGCTGAATGCCGGCCGTGCGGATGCTCGTTTCCACGCCGTCTTCCTCTTGAGAATGCTGTGGTATCTCCCCTGGCTGTTTGGTCGGATTGTGCAGAGCGGGCTTCACATGACCGCGATCATTCTTCGTCCTTCTCTTCCGATTGCGCCTCGGCTCATTCGCTATCGAACCGGCTTGCAGAACCAGACGGCCGTTGTGTTGCTGGGCAATTCCATTACCCTGACCCCCGGGACGATCACCGCCGAAGTGAACGCCGATGAACTCGTCGTCCATACCATTGACGATGAGGCCGGCCATGATCTGACGACCCAACGCTTTGAACGCAGGATTGACCGACTCTTCCCGGCGAACAAAGGCGTGGCATGAAAGCGTTTTTTCTCTTCGTGTTGCTCGCGCTCGTCATTCTGATTCTGGTGTATTTGTATCGCGTGGTCCGCGGGCCGACGCTCTTTGACCGCGTCCTGGGTCTCAATGGGATTTCGACGAAAGCCATTATCCTGCTGGTGGTGATCGGGACCGTGTACGACCGCGTTGACATGTTCGTGGATATTTCCACGGGGTATGCCCTGTTGAACGTGGTGGGGGCCTTGGCCATTGCGAAATTTCTGGAACAGCGGGGCCGCGCGTAAATGTCCTGGCTTGCGATCGCGCTCATTCTGGCAGGCTTGTTTTTTCTGGTCGTCGCGGCGCTGGGCATGTTGCGTTTGCCCGATGTGTTTACCCGTTCCCATGCCCTCTCGCTGACGGATTCGTTGGGCGCGTTTCTGGTGTTGTCGGGATTGGCGCTGTACCAGGGATTCAGCATGAACCTGCTCAAAATTCTGGCGGTCCTCGCGCTGATTTATCTGCTCAATCCCATCATTGCGCATGCCACCATTCGAGCGGCTCTTCGCTCGGGACTCAAACCGTGGGTGAACAATCGCCCATGACGTTTTCATTTGAAATCCCGTTGCTGATTCTGCTGATCATGACGGCGGCGAGCGCCACGCTGGCCAGGGACCTGGTGTCGGCGGTGTTTATTTTGGGATCCTACAGTTTCGTTTTGGCGTTGGTGTGGGCGTGGCTGGGCGCCGTGGACGTGGCCTTTGTTGAAGCGGTCGTCGGCGCCGGGTTGGCGACGGTGTTGTTCTTGTTGACGCTGTTTGGCACGGCTCCCAGGGATACGCGCATTCATCATCCGTCCCCTCCCTGGCCGGCGCTGATTGGATTGCCCATGCTGGGCCTTCTCCTGTTGTATGCGGCCACCGATCTTCCCGAATTTGGGGATCCGGCTTCTCCGGCGAGCCGTCATGTTTCTCCCATGTATCTGGAAAACAGTGTGCGGGACACCCTGACGCCCAACGTCGTGACGTCGGTCCTCATGGATTACCGTTCGTTCGACACCATGATAGAAACGGTCGTGATCTTTACCGCCGGGCTTGCCTGCGCCTTGTTGCTCCGGAGGAACCGGGCATGATCCAGGCACACGACAGCGTCCTGGTTCTCACGTTGGGACGAATCCTGATTCCCCTGACGCAACTGTTCGGATTGTACGTGTTGTTCTTTGGCCAGTACGGCCCCGGCGGGGGGTTTGTCGGCGGGGTGATTTTTGGCGCGAGTATGATTGTGTCCATTCTCATTTTTGGTCTCGGCGCCGATTCCAGCAACCTGGCGAGGGCCGTGTTGCACGGTGACGGACTGGGTTTGTTGATTTTCGCGGGCGTCGGCGGACTGTGTCTGATTGGGGGAGGGGAATTTCTGAATTATGCCGACCTTGAGATCCCCGGGCTTGAGGTGGCTTCGCGCCGGTACCTGGGTATTCTCTTCACGCAAATCGGGGTGGCGGTGGACGTCGCCGTCACGGCCGTCTCCATTGTGTTGAGCTTGTCGGTCACGAACGAAGACGAGGACGAGGACGAGCATGCTTGAACTCATGGAAGCATGGCTGCTCCGGCCGAATTTTCTCGCGTTCGTCATTCTGTTTCTTTGGAGTTTCTACATCATGGTGACGAGCCATAATCTCGTCAAAAAGCTCATCGGCCTGTACATCCTGCAAACCAGCGTGCTGTTCTTCCTCATTGCGGTCAGCGCGAAAACGGGAGCCACGGTTCCTGTGCTCTTGCCGGACGCCGGCGCCGTTCGGGCTGCCGCCTATGCCAATCCCTTGCCGCACGTGCTGGCGTTAACGGCGATCGTAGTCCAAATGGCGACCCTGGGCGTCTCGCTGGCCCTGGTCACGGCGATTTATCGGGCCTATGGCAGCCTGGACGAAGAGGAAATTTTGAAGAGGTTGGAATGAGTCATCACCTTCCGGCGATGTTGTTTCTGTTGCCCTTCCTGACGGCCCTCTCGTTGCCCATGATCGGGCTGAAACGTCGTGCGTGGTGCCGCCCCATGGCGCTGGCGGCCGTCACCGGCATGAACGGGCTTGCCCTGGTCAATCTTGTGGTGGTCATCAATCATGGAGCGACTCGTTATACCTTTGCCGGCTGGGCGGCCCCGTTCGGCATTGAATGGGTCGCTGATGGACTGGCGAGTCTCGTCATGGTCACCCTCAGCTTTCTGATGCTGCTTGCCCTGATCCAGGCAGGCCCAACCTCGCCCGCCTCGCTCGGCGGACGGGTTGTGCCGTACTACACGTTGATCCTGTTGCTGATTGCCGCCCTCACGGGCATTGTCTTTGCCGGGGATTTGTTTAACGTGTTCGTGTTTCTGGAAGTCGCCGCGTTATCCGGGTATGCCCTGGTGGGAGTTGCCGGCGGCAAAGCGCTCGTCTCCGCCTTTCGGTATCTCATATTTGGCACGCTCGGGTCATCCTTGTATTTATTGGGCGTGGCGTACTTTTATGCGGCGACGGGCACGCTGAACATGATGGATTTGGCGGAACGCGTACCCGCGTTAATTCTGTCCAAAGCCATCGTCGGCGGATTGATTTTTATCTTCTTCGGCCTCGGCATTAAAATGGCCCTCATGCCGTTTCATGGATGGTTGCCCGATGCCTATACGCATGCGCCGGATGCCATTTCGCCCTTCCTGGCCGCTTCGGTCACCAAAGTGGCCTTACTCGTCTGGGTCCGCATTGTGTTTGGGGTGGTGGGACCGGACGCGGAAATTGAACACGTTCCGGTTCTCATTCTTCTTGAAGAGTTGGGCGCCATCGCCGCGATTGTCGGGGCGGTGTTTGCGCTGACACAATCTGAAATCAAGCGCATGTTCGCCTATGGGGGCATTTCTCATATTGGCATCATCCTCATCGGAGTCAGCGTGGGCAATCCGACGAGTTTTGCCGGAGGCGTGTTTTATCTGATCAATGATATGGTCATGCAGGCCGCGCTTTTTTTCCTGGCCGGCACGGCGGCCCATCATTATGGCGTGCGCACGGTTGAGGATTTGGGCCGGTTGCGCGGACAGGCGCCCTGGATGACAGGCGCCCTCGTTATTATGGCCATGGCCATGGTCGGCTTGCCTCCAACCGGCGGATTTTTTGGCAAATGGTATATCATGCTCGGCGCGCTGGAGGCCCGGAATTACGTCGCGGTCGGCGCCGTGATTGTCGCCACGATGTTGACGTTGGCCTATTTTCTCAAGCTCTTTGACCGTCTCTTTCGCGACGGACGTTCGTCGCCGGTCATGCCTCCGCGCGTCGCGCCGTTCTCGTTGCAAGTCAGCGTGGGGGCCGCGTCCGCAGCCATCATCCTCTTGGGGTTGGGGAGCGACCGCATTATCGGATTTTTGCTTCACGCCGCCGTGCCGACCGGGTTGTAAGGTGAACCCCGTCCTTCGTGTCTAACCAATGTCTGTTTACGTCCTGATCCCACTGCTCCCCCTGGCAACCTTCCTCATCCTTGCGTTGGGCGGAAGACGGTTTGGGGACGCCAGCCACAGAATCGCGATTCCCGCCATCGGGCTGTCCTTTGGGTTATCACTGGGCGCCGTGTTCGACGTGGTCAACAACGGGCCTGTCTCCGTGCCGCTCTACCGGTTCATGCAATCCGGCAGCCTGGTTGTTGATCTCGGCTTGTATCTTGATCAACTCACCGTGCTGGTCCTGCCGCTGATCACGGGGGTGAGCGGCGTGGTGTGCATCTATTCCGCCCGTTACATGATCGGGGATCCGCGGCACAGCCGCTTCTTTGCCGTCAGCGCGTTGTTTACGTTTGCGATGATCATGTTGGTGATGGGCGACAATCTGCTGTTGCTGTACATCGTCTGGGAAGTCATGGGTCTCTGCTCGTATCTCTTGATCGCGCACTGGGCGGAGCGGCCCTCCGCGTGTCGGGCGGCGACGCAAGCCTTCGTGGTGAATGCCGTGGCGGACGTGGGCCTGGGGTTCGGAGTGATTCTGACGTTCGCCACCTTTGGGACGCTTGATATCCAGGAGATTCTGGCTCGGGCCGGAGAGCTAAGCGGGCAGACCGTCAATCTTCTGGGTTGGGCGGGCATCAATTGGCCCGTGCAGACCGTCACCCTGATTACGCTTTTTCTGTTGACGGGGGCGCTGGGAAAGTCGGCGCAATTCCCCTTCCACGTGTGGCTGCCGTTTGCGATGGAAGCCCCGACCCCGGTGTCCGCCATGACCGCGACCATGATGAATGCCGGTCCCTTCCTCCTGATTCGCTTGAGTCCACTGGTGGCGCTCTCCCCCGCGGCGATGACGGTGATCGCGATCCTTGGCGCCGTGACCGCGTTGTGCGCCGCCGTGGTGTCCCTCACGCAGACCGACATTAAGAAAATTCTGGCCTATGCCACCATCAGCCAGATTGGATTCATCATCATGGCCTGCGGCGTGGGGGCGTTCGTTGCGGCGACGTTCCATTTGTTGGCCCATGGATTTTTGAAAGGGTTTTTATTCCTGTCAACGGGGAATGCCCTGCACGCCGTCCAGGCGCACAGGCCTGCCGCCGCCGCGGCCGGCCACGGATCATCAGCACGGGGGGGCTTGTTCCTCGGAGCCTTGCTGTTAGCCTGCATTCCGCCTTTTGTGATTTTTTCAGGCCCCTATGAACAGTTGTGGACCGTACAGAATTTTGCCGCGGCAGGAATCGTCTTCCGGGTCGTAGGCTTCATCACGGTCTTTGTGACGGCCCTGTATATTTTTCGGGGCGTACTCGCGTTCTTTCAACAACGCCTCGCCGCGGAAAACCCCGGACGCACCGACGCCGTTCGCCTGCGGCCGCACATGTTTTCACCGTCCCATCTTCTGGGCGTTCTGGTCGGCGCCGCGGTTGCGAGCGGCGTGTTGGCGTCGCTCTGGACGTGGTTTGCTCAATTTTTAGCGCCGGCTCTTGGGCAATCCGGCCGGGGGCTCACGGCCTCCGCCGCACCCGATTGGCCTTCGTGGGGGATCATGGTCCCGCTGGGGGTGGCCTTGTGCGGCTGGGGCGTGGCGTACGTCCTGCACGTTCGCCCCGGACGGTTCGCGCCCGGACAGTCGGAGTGGGGCAAGGCGTTGTACGTACTGTTTCTGAACAAGTGGTACGTTGACGAACTCTACGAGGTGTACGTGGTGCGGCCCACGCTGCGCCTGGCCAACTGGTTATGGAAGGCGATTGATCTTGGATGCGTTGACCGCGTGGTCACGGGTATGGCCGGGGTCGTCGTCGTTCTGGGAAGATGGCTGTGGCAATCCGTGGACGTCAAAGGCCTTGATCGCGTGGCGGGCGGAACGGGAGCACACATGATGAGTGTGCCCCGACGGCTTTGGCAGCGTCTTCCTGTGCGCGGGCCAGAAGAGCCTGTCGAACAATTCCCGCACGGGGCCGACGCCACGGATCAGATAATGCGGGACGTCGAACCGCGGACGCTTCAGCATCACCTGTTGATGATGGTCTTCTGGTTGATTGTGGCGATAGGACTGTTCTATTGGCTTGTGATCTGACGGTCACATGATCCTCATGCGATGTCAACGGCCTTTCCCGCATAGCGCGTTATGAATGCCCTCTTTACGGACCATCTCTTGAGTTGGATGATCGCCGTTCCGTTTCTTGGGATTGCGGCCCTGGCATTCGTTCGTGACCGGGAGTGGATGCGTCGAACGGCCTTCGCGGCGACGCTCGTGAATGTCGGGCTCGCACTCGCGCTCTGGTCCGGTTTTGATTTCCACAACCAGGGCATGCAGTTCGTGGAGCGTGTGCCATGGATGCCCGCCTTCAATATTGAATATGCCGTCGGCGTGGATGGAATCAGTATGCTTCTGGTGCTGCTGACGACGTTGCTGTGTCCCCTGTGCGTCCTCTGCTCCTGGCAATCCGTCACCACCGGAGTCCGAGCGTTCATGATGCTGATCCTGTTCGTGGAAGGGGCCATGCTGGTGGTCTTCAGCGCGCTGGACCTCTTTCTCTTTTTCATGTTGTGGGAAGTGACCATGATTCCCATGTATTTCATGATCGTGCTGTGGGGAGGCCCGCAGCGCCTCGCCGCCGGCATGAAATTTCTCTTGTACAGCCTGGCCGGCAGCCTGTTGCTCCTGATCGCGATTTTGGGGTTGTATCTGGAGGGCGGGCGCACGTTCGATATTCTCGCGCTCATCGGTCAGACGTATTCATCGGACGCGCAGTTTTGGCTTTTCCTGGCCTTCTTTCTGTCGTTTGCCATTAAATTGCCGATGCTGCCCTTTCACACCTGGCTCCCCGACGCTCATTCCGAAGCGCCGACCGCCGGTAGCGTGCTGTTAGCCGGAATCCTGTTGAAAATGGGGGGCTACGGATTGTTGCGTTTTTGCCTTCCGATATTCCCCGAGGCCTCCGTCACGTTTGCCCCCTTCATTCTCTGGTGGTCCGTGGCCGCCATCGTGTATGGAGGCTATATGGCGCTGGCGCAGTCCGACCTCAAAAAGCTCGTGGCCTATTCGTCAATTTCCCATATGGGATTTGTGACCCTGGGAATTTTTGTCTTCAACAGCCAGGGCATTCAAGGCGCGATTCTCCAGATGTTTAATCATGGCGTGACCACGGGAGCCTTGTTTCTGGCGGCCGGGCAGCTCTATGACCGCACCCACAGTCGCGCCATCGGCGACTATGGCGGCCTTCACAACACCATGCCCCGCTTTGCCGCGCTGTTGTGTCTCTTTGCCGTCGCGTCATTCGGGCTGCCGGGCACGTGTAATTTTATCGGTGAATTCCTGGTTCTCGTGGGCGTGTCGCACGAAAGTTTTATCCAGGTCATCTTGGCCATGGTCGGCATTGTCCTGGCCGTCGTGTATATGCTCTGGATGGTGCAGCGCGTGGCTCTGGGTCTGCCGAAGACAACAGCCGCGGCGCGGCTTCGGGATTTGGGTCCGCGGGAAATGGCCACCGTCATGCCGTTGGTCGTGCTCATCTTCTGGGTGGGGGTGTATCCGGGGCCGTGGCTGGCCGTGATGGACGCGAGTGTCACGCATCTCATTCAGCAAGTGGCGGGAGCGCACCTGCCGGAGGTGTCCCGGCTTCCCCTTGGGCCTTGAGTCCGCCGTGGCCGGTTTCTGTCAAATGAGAATTGCCCCACCCCTTGACTTGTCCGCAATCGAACCTTATTAATTATAAGTATGACCGACACTCGTCCCTTAACCCATGATGAGAACAAAGCCGCGGAAGCGGCCTTCCAGGGTCGCGCCTTCAATGCCGCATGGTCGAAATCGGCCCTCGCGGTGTATGAGGGCATTCTCAAAGCCAGAGGCTATGCGGCGGACGCCTTTGCCTCACCAGGAGGAGACCGTGACGTTGCGGGGACGCCGGAAGGCCCCGAAACCGTGTTTGCCGAGGCCATGAGCCAGGCGGGTTCGGCTGATGTCAAAGGTGAAGGCGGGGGCGCAAGCGGGCCGGTCCGTTACATGACCTCCCGCCAGGAAGCCATTGATGCCGGGTTGCTGGTGGACGTGACCCACAAGGCCGAACAGGTCGGCTTTCGTTTAGCCGTCTCCCTGACCAAATCGTTATGGGATCAGAGTATCGTGAAGTCCGTGGATCATGACCCCTACGCCAGAGATCTTCGTCTCCGCGACCTGCTGCTGGCCGTTCGTCTGCGGCTCGCCAGCCTGGACGCGCCCATGCCGTGGATTGAGGTACCGGTCCTGTTTCCGTCAACGCCAGGCGACAAGCCGCCCAGCATGTTCTCCGTCTATGCGCTGTTTCATAAAGACCCGGTGGCGGCGGGTTGCTTAACGCTGATCCATCCAAAAGAACTGTCTTCAATCCGGCCGTTTTCGCATTCCGAAACAGACGAAGAACCGTCTGCCAACGATCTCCCGTAACGGGGACGTCCCTGACTCTCGCACCATTCTTTGTTTCATGATTCCTTGGGAATCGGCGTGTCGCGTATGCACGGGCAGGCACGATATTCCGACCGCAAGCCACATGTCGGAAGTGTCCCAACGGCTTCTCCGGCACGCCCCATTTTCGCTGTTGTTGCCGGACTGTCTTCCAAAAACCTATGATGAGAAGAACGTTGCTGGCGAAGTAGGCGGGTTCAGTGGCGGGGAAAAAATGAGAGGAGAAAAGCAATGCTGGAACTGGATTTTCTGGGCAAAGGCGACGTCTATGCGCATCATCTGACGGTGCCGTTTCAGGTACTGGCGGCGGATACGGGGAAATCCTGCCTGCCGAAAGGCGGCAAGCCCGATCTAAGCGGCAATCTGATCATTGAGGGTGACAATCTCAAAGCCCTGAAAAGCCTGCTTCCACGCTATGAGGGGAAGGTCAACTGTATTTACATTGACCCGCCCTACAATACCGGGAATGAAGGTTGGGCATATAACGACAATGTGAACAGCCCGATGATCACCAAGTGGATGGGCAAGACGGTGGACGGGGACGACCAATGCCGCCACGACAAATGGCTGTGCATGATGTGGCCGAGGTTGCAACTGTTGAAGGATTTACTCGCCGATGACGGCGTGATTTTTATTTCCATTGATGATAATGAGCAACACCGTTTGCGCTCTATGATGGATGAGATTTTTGGGGAGGAGAATTTTGTAGGAAATATAGGTTGGGAGTCCAAAACAAAAACACAAAATACGAAAGATTCTTTCAATAAACTACAACCTAAAATAGAGCATATTTTGTGCTATTCCAAAGGCACCAAAATGCGCTTTAATCTTATTCAGATTGACGCAAAACAATATCCGGAAAAAGACAAAAACGGCGAGTTTCGCTATGCATTAATTGAACAAATGAGTGCATTGGGAATTCGTTCGCGCGACAGCATGGTATTCCCTATATTGGGAATTAATCCACAGCACAATAAACAATGGAAAATTGGAACAAAAATGGTGCAAAAATTTGAACACCGAGGCGACCTCTTAATAAAAAATGGGATGCCGCATCTCAAAATGAGACCCGACGACGAACGAACGGAGAAAACCGACCCGTTTTGGGGTTTTTTCTCAAAAGAAAAGGGAACGACCGAGAGAGCGAAGGCAGAATTATCGGAGATTTTAGAATCTCCTTTGCATGGCTTTGAAACAGTCAAGCCTGTGAGCGTCGTAAGGCAACTTCTCTTTCATGCCACAGACCACGAATCAATCATACTTGATTCCTTCGCCGGCTCCGGCACTACCGCTCATGCTGTCCTTGCCCTCAACAAAGAAGATAGCGGCACCCGCAAGTTTATTCTGGTGGAATGCGAAAATAAGATTGCCAACAAAATAACCGCCGAGCGTGTCCGCCGTGCCATCAAGGGCGTGAAAGGCACAAAGGACGAGACGTTGCGCAAAGGACTTGGTGGCTCCTTCACCTATTGCACATTAGGCAAAGAGTTGAGCGAAGACAAAATGCTCACCGGCGAGTCCCTGCCGGATTACGAAACGCTTGCCACGCATATTTTCTGGACGGCCACGGGCGAGACGCTTCACTCATTCAAGTCGCGTGATGACTGGTTCATCGGCGAAAGTGCGCGTTTCCGTGTCTATCTGGTCTATAAACCCGATCCGGAATTTCTGAAAAGCAACGACTCCGCCCTGACCGGCGATCTGGCCGAGAAAATTGCCAAACGGCCCACGGCAGGCAAGAAAATTCTGGTCTATGCGCCTTCGGTTTTCGTAGGCCGCAAGGAATTGGCCGAAAAAGGCATTGTCTTCTGCCAACTCCCTTGGACCATCCACCAGCGCCTGGGAGCCTAAGCAAATGAGCCTTCTTTCTATCCTCACCATCTTGGCCATCATAATCGGCCCATGTTTGGCTGTCTGGGGCAATGGGTATCTTGACAGGCGACGCGAGCAAAGGGCGCGGAAGATGGATATATTCAGGACGTTAATGCGTACGCGAGATGCGCGTCTATCGCCTGATCACATCGCAGCGCTTAACCTGGTTGAGATAGAGTTTGTCGATCATCCAGAAGTTATAAAAAGATGGAGAGAACTCCATCAGCATTTTGGAACGATACACGCTAAACATCCTAAGGAGGCAACAGAGCCTCGTTTGCACGATGAACGAATCGGTAAGGAACGACTTGAATTGCTTACACAAATGCTTGACTTAATGGCTAAGGTGTTGAAGTTTAGGATAGAACAAATGGAAATTCTAAGGGGTGGGTATTATCCACAAGGTCACGCAGATATAGAATCGGAGCAATCTATTATACGTCATTACATCGTTGATCTCGCAAGCGGCCAAAAAATTGTGCCTGTTGCAATCATCAACTTACCAAATACTTCAGATAATCCTGACCCATCAAAAAGTTCCTGACAATGCTCCCCCTGAAAGATTACCAGGAGAAAGCCCTTGAGACGCTTTCCTCTTATCTTGCCGTTCTCAAGGACGCACAGGAGAAAGAGGCGCGGCGGAATAAGACACTGGCAGATGCGGGTGAAGAACCTCTTGATGAGGACTGGCCCGAGCAGGGGTGGAAGGATTTCTGGAAGGGGCGGTCTTCCATTGAGTGGCAAAACCGCCTGGACGGGTGCGGCAGGCCGGTTCCGAATATCTGCCTCAAAATCCCGACCGGCGGCGGCAAGACGCTGTTGGGCGTTCATGCGGTGGAGCGGGTCAATGGTGAGTTCTTCCGCCGCAACAATGGACTGGTCTTGTGGATCGTCCCGTCCGAGGCGATCTACAGCCAGACACTGAAAAATTTTCGCGATCCCGAACATCCCTGCCGTTTTTTCCTCAAGCGCGCCGCCGCGCACAACAGCCCGCGCGTTATCGAGCGCCACGATCGGTTCACCCGCCTTGACGTGGACGCCAATCTCACTGTCATGCTCCTGACGCTTCAGGCGGGCGCGGTCAGCGAAGACAAGAAAGAGGCCAGGAAATTTCACAATGAGTCCGGCAATCATCGCGACATTCTTCCCTATCCGGACCGTCACGTTCAGAATGATGCGCTACTTGAGGAGTGTCCCAATCTTGATCTGGACGTGCCCGGCAGTTCCCATGCGACAAAGGGGTATGTCAGGCACAGCCTCGCCAACGCCATTCGCGTGTTGCGTCCCATTGTCGTGATAGACGAAAGCCAGAACGTCGCCACCACTATTCGCCGCGATTTTGTCTGTAGCCTCAATCCGCGTTTTATCCTTGAGCTTTCCGCAACCCCGGAGCAGGACAGCAATCTGCTGGTGAATGTTCCAGGGCAGGCGCTTAAAAACGAGGAAATGATCAAACTTCCGATCAATCTGTACAACAAGGAACAGGATGACTGGAAGGGAACGCTCCGCCGTGCCGCCGACAAACTTCGGGAACTGGACGTGAAGGCGAAAACATTGCGCCGGCACGGCAATCGCCATATCCGCCCTATCATGCTGATTCAGGCCGAGCAGACCGGCAAGGCTCAATTACAGGATGCCACACGCATCCATGCCGAACACGTGCGCGACCATCTTGTGCAAAAACTCAAATTCCGCCCCGATGAAGTGCGCGTCAAATCGGCGGAAAAAAACGAAATCAAAAATGAAAACCTGCTTGCCGAAACGTCCCCGGTCCGCGCCATTATCACCAAAGCCGCGCTCCAGGAAGGCTGGGACTGCTCCTTTGCCTATGTGCTGGCGTTGCTCTCCAAATCCACGGCGCGGCGCGCGTTGACCCAACTCACGGGCCGCGTCCTGCGTCAGCCGGGGGCCATGCTGACCGGTATGGATGATCTGGACGAGGCACATGTGTTCTGCGCCGACAAGGATGTTGGCGAAGCAGTCAACAAGGTTCAGGAGGGCCTTGAGCGTGAGGGGCTTGGGGACGTGGATGGCGTGAGATCCCGCGACGACGATACGGGAAAAGGCAGCCAGCGTATTTCCGTCCCGCGTCGCCTGGCATTCAAAGATGTTACCGTGTTTCTTCCGCAGATTCTCCATGGAAAAGCCAGGCGCGGGGGCAAGCGTCTGCTGGATTATGAGCGCGATATTCTCTTTGCCCTGCCTTGGGACGACTTTTCTTTCTCAAAGAAAAACGACCGCGTGTTTCAGCAGCGGCTTGCTCAAAGCGCAACGCAGACAAAAATCCATCCTGGCGGCCATCACGTCGTGAGTCGTGGCAGGGAATCGGTGGACGGCGGGCGGGTGGATTCGGCGTTTTTTGCACGCGGCCTTTCCGACTCTGTTCCCAATCCGTGGGTCGCCGCCGGAATCGCCTCTGACGCACTCAAGGCTTTTGACCGGCGCGGGATTGAGCAGGAGAAAATCTATCTGGAGCGCGAAGATATTCTTGACGAAATGAAGCAGGACATTACCGGTCGGATAGACAAGGCAAGCGAGGCTCTGTTTCGCGCCAAACTCAAGAGCGGCGACCTTGTGTTCAATCTCAACGCCGTTGATGATCCGGAACTGCGTTGGGAAACCGAGAAGACTATGAACCTCCAGGTTGTCAAGGGCAGTCTGCCTTTTGTGCGGGAAGACACAACACAACTGCAACTTTCCCTTTATGATCGCGTCTTTGTCAGCGAACTCAATGGCTTGGAGAGAGACTTTGCTCTCTATTTGGATGATAATGCCAATCAAGCCATAAAATACTGGCATCGCTTCGCCGCCCGGGGCGTCAATGGTTATCCTCTGCAGGGCTGGCGCAAGCACAAAGTTTATCCAGACTTCCTCGCCTGCATCTATAAAAAGAAGGGGATCAGGACTTATGCCATTCTTGAGACAAAGGGCATGCACCTTAAAAACGAGAATACCGATTACAAGGAGAAGGTTTTTAGTTTTCTGGAACAGGCTTCGCGTGAAGCCGTTGTGACCGGTCAAATGACGGTTTCCCGTAATGACGGCAAAGCCATGGTTCTTCGTATTCTCATGGCAAATGACTGGAGGCAAAAAATGAATGCCCTCACCTCTTGACGGGATAGAAGTACGAGCGCGTTCCTTCATGGAGTCCCCTGTTCTTTCATAAGCCGCTTCTCACCACCGCCGCCGGCAATCCGCCCCCGCCATCTTTCTGACACAGGACAATCCGACTCTTGCCGTTCAATCGGCCGTACGTGCCGTGCGCGTGCCGGAATGGGTATGCTATGGTGGGTTCCATGCCGTACACACCGATGTTCTTTGTGAATGCCGTTCTTGGGGCCATGGCCGTGGCGGGCGGGCTGTGGCTGTTGTATGGCGGGCTTTCCATCGCCGTGACGGTGACGGTGGTGGTTGTGCTCATGGTGGTCTTTGCGAAAACGTGTCCCGGTGTGACGCATGTGTGGGCGTGGTCCACCTTGCTGCTGGGTATGGAAAGTCTGGCGTGGCCCTTTTACCGGTTGATTGAACTCCGGCAGTTTGGTCCGGAACCGCCATTGGAAGAAATGAGCAAGGCCTTTACCTCGGTGTTGTTCGGCGTGCTGTCGGGAATTTTCTGGCTGACCTTTGCCTATGGGCTGTACCGTCGCACTCAACCCAAACCGGAAGACCCCGCTTCTCCCTTGACGCCGAATCAGGCCAAGGCCAGACGCAGGAAGACACCATAGCCGTCCGCGCTGTCTCCTACAGCACGTCCCATGGATCAACGTTGACTCCCAGGCGAACGCGTCGAGCGATGCGTTGTTGGGTCATCGGCGCAAGCGTCCGTCGAACGAGGGTTCTCCCGGCGGTCCCGTCCATGAATTTCACCAACAGATGATAACGATGCAGCCCGCGCGGTTTGGGGCCGTGCGATGGCAGGGGACCAAGGATGGCGTCATGTTGAAGCTGTTCCGTCTCGCCGCCCGCGATCATCCGTGCCCGCTCCGCGGTGAGAAGGCGTCTCCACGCGGTGGCGGCCTCTTCGGCTTCCGCGGCTTCTTTGCCCGAAACGTGCAATTGAATGAGGTGACCAAAGGGCGGATACCCCGCTCGTTGGCGAAAGTCCAGTTCCTGGTCGTAGAAGAGCGCGGGCTGTTGTTGACTGACGGCTTCCATCACGTGGTGAGCGGGCAGGCGTGTTTGAATCACCGCCGATCCCGGGAGGCCCGGCGTCAACAGTCCGACGGCCTGTTGTAAATGATGAAACACCCGTTCAGACGATCGAAAGTCCGGCATGTGCAGTCCCGCGTCCGCGTAGGGAACGCCGAGACATCGCACCGGCGCGAGCGGAAAGGCGTGAAAGAGCATTTGTGTCCCGACGAGCAGCGCGATCTTGCCTTGAGAAAATTGCTCGCTGACGCGGCGCGCGGCCGATTCGCTCCGGATCGTGTTGCCGTCATAGCGTCCAACGGTTGCCTGGGGGTAGAGACGGCGCAAGGCTTCTTCAAGGCGTTCGGTGCCCAAGCCAAACGGTTCCAATCTGGTGCCGGAACACGATGGACAGGTGGTTGGCATCGGCTCGCTTTGTCCGCAATAGGGGCACAGCAGTTGGGATTGCCGGAGACTGAAAGACACCTGACATCGCGGGCATTGCGGCGCCGTCCCGCAATCCCGGCAGGTGAGGGACGAGGAAAATCCTTTGCGATTGTGATAGACGATGACGCCGCCGCCCTGCGCGAGGGCGTGTTCCATGTCCTGCTGCAAGGCGTCGGAGAAGATGGTGCCGAACGCGGTCTCTTGAAGGTTGACCAGCCGGATGGCGGGCGGGGTGTTCCGGGTCGGGACGGGGAGCGTCCGGTCAGGCTCGCCGCCGGCCGCAAAGTGATGGACGGTCTCAAGCGTTGGATGGGGCGAATGCAGAACGAGTACGGCGTTGTCCAGCGAGGCTCGTTTTCGCGCGACGTCCCGAGCGTGGTAGTGCGGGCTTGCCTCTTCTTTGTAGGAGCCGTCCTCTTCATGTTCCACCCACACGCAGCCCAAAGCGGGGAGAGGCAGGAACAGCGCCGACCGGGTCCCCACGACCACGGCATAGCGCCCCTGTTTGATGGCCTGCCATTGTTGACAACGCCGGGTTTCCGAAAGGCCGCTGTGAAACTCTCCTGTCGGGCAAGCCGCCGCGTGACGCAGATGAGCGGCTAGGGTGGCCGCCCGGCCGATATTCGGCGTAATCACCAGAAGCGTGCGTTGACGGGCCGTGGTGTGTCGTATGACGTTGACCAACAGGGAAGACCGCTCATGCGGCGATTCGCCGGTCAGCATTTCACCGCATTGTCCGGCTTGAAGGTGTTGTTGAAAACGCTCCCACCATGAGGGACACGCGGGACGTTCATCGGAGATTGCAAGACGGGCCTGCGCGGGAAGCGTGGGTGCGGGGGTGTGTGGAAACGGCAGTTCACTCCAGTCCTGCCGCTCCTGAATCCATTGCTGTCGTTTGAGTCGGCTTAAGACCGTGGAGGGCTGTGCCAGCAGTTGGTCAATGGTTGATGGCGCCAGGCCTTTGGGACGCTTGGCAAGGGCGGTTAGGAGTGCGTGTGTTGCGGTGCCCGTCCGCACAGTCCCCAGGCGGTGTTGCCCCTGCGGGGTGATGGTCCAGCGAGTGGCGCTGCGAAAGGGAGGGCGAGGCGGATGGACAAGCGCCAGGCATGCGCCGACCGGAGCCAGATAGTAGTCGGCCATCCATTGTGCCAGGAGAATGAGAGTGGGCGCCGGGTCCCATTGAGAGGAGGCGACGAGGCGTTTGGACAGTTCTCGAATTCGGCTGGAAGGAATCGTGACTTGCCTCGCGTTGTCGGTAAGAGAGACAATCAACCCAGGTTTGTAGCGCGGCCCAAACGGCGCCAGGACCCATTGCCCCACTGTGGGAGGGACGTGCCAGGAGTCAGGGATACGGTACGTGAAGGCTTGGGACGTTCTGGGCGGAAAGACGACGTCGGCATAGAAGGGTTGCATGCGGGCTATTGTGCCAAATGGACAATGACCTCACAACGCAATGAATCCGGTTCCCGAGCACACATCTGCCTCCCGGCGACGTGGGGTGATGCCTGCGCTGATCTGGGTGATGATCGTCGGCGTATCGTGTTCTCCGGTCGTTGCACGGGAACCGTCCGGGCACGCGCCGCCTGCTCCGATTCCTTTGGTTTTCCGGGCCGTTGACGAAACGCATGTGCGGGATTTTTCCCCTCTGCCAAACGAGCCTGATGAATTTGACGACCGTGAGATGGATGCGTATTACGATTGGCGCAACGATTTGTTTTTCCGGGAATTTGCGATGAACGGGGACGGCGTTGTGAACTATATGACGGCCAGACGAACCTACAAAGTGTGGCTGGATGAATTCGGCACGCCGGTCGTCGTGACGGTCGGGGCGCCGTTGTTCTATTGGCTCGACCGCAACGGCAATGGAGAATTTGAGACGGGCCACGGCGAGATGTGGTCGGACCCCGATGAGGATGGCCTCACGGGGAATGAACGTCTGTATGATACCAGCCATTTGGAGAAACAGCCTTCGCGCATTCCGCGGTGGTCCGCACCGTCTCCGTAAGGCGTTCGGGGTTTCCCGCCACGGCTCATGGTCGGGTGTTGAGCAACAGGTTGTGTCTGATGTCTAAAAAGCCGACGAACCCATCAAAGGATTGCGGAGCAAGCGATGCCGTGGCCGGGAATCCGCCCCAACGCATTCACACGCAGATCCATCGGCGGAACAAGGCCCGTGCGGTCGCTCCCCTGACAGATGAATGGGAACAGACGCAACCGTCGCCCCCCAAAACATTGAAACGCCCCCCGCAGGATATGCGGAAATCGTAAATCGCCCCGCCCCCGTTCCAGTTTTTGCCCGATGCGGGGACGGCCCCACCTATCGTCGGCATCTTTGTGCCTCGCGGGAATCGCTCACGAGGGCGTTTGCGTATTCTTTGCAGAGAGAAATGAGGCCTTGGGGATTTTGACGACCGGATGGTAGGTCTTTTGTTCGCTTGATTCATGAAAAAACCGTGTGCTACCATGTGAAATCCGGCGAAAAAATTGAAGATTTTTGACTTTTGCGAGGTCGTGTGCGCATGGTCGGCGAGTCAGATCTGCTTCTGGAGTATTTAGCGAATTATTTCCCGGTTCTCGCGTTTATCGTGCTGGCGCTGGGTTTTGGCCTGGTGACCTTCGCCTTGAGCTATCTCGTCCAGCCGAAATATCCCGAAGCTGAAAAATTAAGCGTGTATGAATGTGGCAGTGAGCCGTTTTCGGATTCTCGCATGCCGTTTCCCGTGCGTTACTACGTCATCGCGATGTTGTTCGTGATTTTCGATATTGAGGTGATTTTTCTCTATCCCTGGGCCGTGACCTTTGATCAGCTTGGGGTGATTGGCTTGATTGAAATGATGATTTTCATCGGCCTGTTTGTCGTGGCCTACGTGTATGCCTGGAGGAAGGGCGCGCTGGAGTGGGATTAGCGGGAGGAAGACATTGGGACTGATTCAGATAGGCAAAAAGCACGAGCGCGACGGCGATCTTGGCTTCATCACGCTCTCGCTTGAAAAAGCCGTGAACTGGGCGCGCAAAGGCTCGCTCTGGCCAATGACGTTTGGCCTGGCCTGTTGCGCGATTGAAATGATCACCGCGGTCTCGTCCCGGTACGATATTGACCGGTACGGCGCCGGCGTGTTTCGCGGCTCTCCCCGTCAATCCGATTTGATGATTGTGGCGGGGACGGTCTGCCGGCGCATGGCGCCGGTGATTCGGAAAATCTACGATCAGATGCCGGAGCCAAAATACGTCATTGCCATGGGGTCCTGCGCGACGTCCGGGAATATTTACGACAGTTACAGCGTGGTGCAGGGCGTGGATCGTTTTGTGCCGGTTGACATGTATGTGCCCGGGTGCCCGCCGACCCCCGAAGCCTTGTTCGACGGCATTCTCAAACTGCAGGATCAGATTATGCAGAAGCGGGTTTTTACCAAACAGCCGGAGCAGGTCAAGCCCCGGGAAACGGCGGTCGGGTAATGCATCCCCTTGCCGAAACACTCCGCGCCCGATTTCCGGACGGGTTTCTGGACGCTCACGAATGGCGGGGCGATCTGGCCGTGACGGTGAAGCGCGAATCCTTGCGCGCCGTCTGTCGTTTTCTGAAGGATGATCCGGCCATGGATTGTGATTACATCGTGCACGTCAGCTCCGTGGACTGGCCCGATGATGAAGAACGGTTTGAAGTCGTGTATGAGGTGTATTCCATTCGGCATCACCATCGCGTTCGCGTGAAAACCCGGGTCCCGGAACATGATTGTTCCCTGGATTCGTTGACGGAGCTTTGGCGCGGCGCGGAATTTATGGAGCGGGAAGTCTTTGACATGATGGGGATTCGCTTCAACGACCATCCGGACATGCGGCGGATTTTGATGCCGGATGATTTTCCCGAAGGCTATCCGTTGCGGAAAGATTTTCCGCTTCAGGGGAAGGGCTGGCGGGATACGTTTGATTTTCTGAATGAAGGCGCGACCTGACGAACGGGCGCGGCCGCCCGCAACGGGGTCCACTCACGCACCATGGCCTACGTAGAAGACCAACGCGAAACCGTCTATAAGGTTGATCCCACGCACCCGGAAACCGCGGATCTCCCGATTCTGCGGACCGAGGAATTGCTGCTGAACATGGGCCCGCAGCATCCCGCGACGCATGGCGTGCTGAAAGTGATCCTGGATCTTGAGGGCGAGCGGATTACGAAATCCACGGTGGTGATGGGCTTCCTGCATCGCGGCGTGGAAAAGCTCGCCGAAGCCGGGACGTATCATCAGTTTATTCCTCATACGGACCGTCTCGACTACGTCTGCGCGATGTACAACAACTTTGCGTATTGCCGGGCCGTTGAAAAACTGATGAATATCACCGTGCCAGAACGGGCGGAATATTTACGCACGCTGGTGGCGGAAGTGCAGCGGATTATCGGGCATTTGTTTTGGTTGGGGACGCAGGCGCTCGATATCGGAGCCATGACCGTCTTTTTCTATACGTTCCGCGACCGCGAGATTCTTCTCGACTGGTTTGATGAATTGTGCGGCGCGCGGCTCACGACGAGTTGGTATCGCATTGGCGGCGTAGAGCGGGATTTGCCCGGCTCGCTGGAGGCCAGGATTCGGGATTTCCTTGATTACTTTCCTCCAAAGATTGACGAATACGTGGTGTTCCTGGAACGGAACCGTATTTGGCTGGCGCGGACCGTGGGCGTGGCGGTGATCTCGGCGGAGGACGCGTTAAACTTTGGGTTGAGCGGCCCGACGTTGCGGGGGTCGGGCGTGGATTACGACTTGCGGAAATATGAGTCGTACGGGGCCTACCCCCAATGCGAGTTCAGTGTGCCGGTTGGCCGCAACGGCGATACGTATGACCGGTATTGGGTGCGCGTGGAAGAAATGCGCGAGAGCATGAAGATCGTTCGGCAATGCCTGGAGCAAATGCCGAAGGACGGTGCGGTGATGGCCGACGTGCCCAGTGTCATGCTGCCGCCCAAGGACCGGGTGTTCACCAATCTCGAATCCATGATCCAGCAGTTTAAACTTTTTTCGCAGGGGTTTGATGCGCCGCCCGGTGAAATTTATTGCGGAACGGAAGCGCACAAAGGCGAGCTGGGGTTTTATATCGTGAGTACGGGTGGCGGGAAACCGTATCGCTTGAAGATTCGGGCCCCGTCCTTTATTCATATGGGCGCGTTTGACTATATGGCCAAAGGGTACATGATCGCCGACGCGGTCACGATTTTCGGGTCGTATGACATTGTGATGGGGGAATGTGACAGATAGCCGACCGTGCAACGTCGGCCATCCGGGATGAAAGCGCTATGGCACTCAAACCAGTGACGACACCAGATACCGCAGCCGCGGCCATCGAGTTGAGCATTGACGGCGAAACCGTCGCCGCGAAAGAAGGCGTGTCGCTGTACGACGTGATTTCCAGCATGGGCAAAATTGTGCCCGCGATGTGTTATCACTATACGTTTGACCCGTTTGGGTCGTGCGGCATGTGCCTGGTGATGCAGGAAGGCAAGAAGTCTCCGGTGCGTTCGTGCACCGCCAAAGCGGCGGCGGGGATGGTGGTGCGGACGGAAGGGGGCGATCTGTTCGACGCGCGGAAAAAAGCCGTTGAAAAACATCTGTCCGTGCATCCCCTGGATTGTCCGGTCTGTGATGCCGACGGGCATTGTGAACTGCAAGACATGGCGTTTGAGCATGAAGTCACCAATCTGGCCAACGCCAAACAAAAAAACATTCCGGAAGACACGCGCAGCCTCGTGCTCGACTTGAACATGAATCGCTGCATCGCCTGCGGGGAATGCATCAATATCTGCAAAGACGTTCAGCGCATTGACGCCCTGCAATTCATCAAGAAGGACGGGTTTACGCAAGTGGTGGCGAAAGGCGATCAGTCCTTGGATTGTGAGTTTTGCGGTGATTGCCTCGCCGTCTGTCCCGTGGGCGCGATTACGAACAAGTTTTCAAAGTACGTGTATAAGCCGTGGCAGCTTCGCAAAACCACGACCACCTGCAATTACTGTGGCGACGGATGCCAAATATACGTGGAGACGAAGGATACCGAAGTCGTGCGGGTGACCTCTCCCTTGTCCTGGAAAAATAAATGGGGCGACCGGGGGGATACGGTCAACGGTCATGGCGGGATTTGCGTGCGGGGCCGGTTCGGTTTCCAATTTGTTGACAGTCACGACCGGCTCAAAGAGCCGCTGATTCGAAAAGACGCGCGTCTGGTTCCCGCCCCCTGGATTGAGGCGTTGGATACGGCCGCCGAGCGGCTGGTGCGCATCAAAGACGCCTATGGCCCTGACGCCGTTGCGGGGTTGATCACGGGGCGGTGCACGAATGAATCGCTCTACGTCTTCCAGCGATTTATGCGGACCGTGATCGGGACCAACAACGTTGACAGCAGCGCGCGGTACGGCCATATGAATTTTGTGCGCGCGGTTCATCATGCCCTTGGGGTCAGCCGCATGATGAACACGTCCGAAGACCTCACCAAAGCCCAGGCGATTTTGGTGGTGGGAGCCAACATCACGGAAACGAATCCGGTGGCCAGCCTGCGGGTGAAAGCCGCCATCGGGACGTACAACGCCTCGGTCATGGTGGTGGATTCCATGCATACCAATCTGGCCCGGTTGGCGTCGCATCCGACGCTGGTCAAACCGGGGACGGAAGGCACGTTGGTCAAGGGCCTGGTCGCATCCGTCGTGGCGCGGGATCTCATTGATCCCGGCGTTGCCGCCCAGGCTTCCGAAGCGCTGACGGGCTTGAAAGCCGCCGCGCAGGCGGTTTCGCTTGACGCGGTGGCGGAGGAAACGGGGGTGTCGGTCGCCGCGATCCATGAGATTGCCAAAGTTTTTGCGGAAGCCTCCCGGTCCGTCATTGTGTGCGGGGAAGGGATTGTCCGTCAGCAGGGCGGCTATGACAACGTGTTGACTCTCATTGATCTTGCGTGGGTGACGGGGAAACTCGATAAACCCGGCTGCGGGATTAACACGTTTATTGAAGAGGGCAATGAACAGGGAGCCGTGGATATGGGGGCGGCGCCGGAATTCCTCCCGGGACCGGCGGACTATGGTCACCCCCCCGCGCGCCAAAAATTTTCTGAAGCGTGGGGCGCGCCATTGCCGAGCGCGCAATCCGGCAAATCCCTCATGGAAATTTTGGAGGCCTGTCGCGCCGGTCGGATTAAAGCGCTCTACGTGGTTGGCGAGAATCCTTTGGCCACGCTTCCGAAGTCGTGTGGCGTGGCGGAGGCCTTGAGTCGGTTGGACTTGCTCATTTGTCAGGACCCTTTCCTGACGGAGACGGCGCAGTACGCGCATGTGGTGTTCCCGGCGTGTACGTTTGCGGAAAATGACGGCACGGTCACCAACCAGGAAGGGAAAGTCCAGTTTGTCAGACCGGCGCTGGACCCGTTGGGCGAGAGCGCGTTGGATTGGCACATCATGGCGGGCATTGCCAACGGCATGGGGCAGACCCTCCCGTATGAAACGACGCAGGATATTCAAACGGAAATTCGGAAGTTGCTCCCCGGCTACTATAATCTCGCTCAACCCAAACCCGTGGCGGCCGATCCCGCCGCGTATCTTCGCAACGGCTATCGGGATTCGGTCGGCGGCCGGTATGCCGTCACCGGGAACGGCAAAGGGGCGGGGCGTCCCTGTGCGATGACGTTGATTCAACTCATCTATCATTCCGGGAAACTGTCCACGAAGGCTTCCGGGTTGATGGAGATTGCGCCGAATACGAAAGCGTTACGGATGTCCATGGACGAATGTGAACGATTGGGCGTGGCCGAAGGCGGGCGTGTTCGCGTGGTCTCGGATCAAGGAAGCCTGGAGTTGGGCGTGCAGCCCGATATCGGCGTGGCGCCGGGCACCTGTGTGTTCCCCGAACATTTTACTGATCCTCCGATCAAGGATTTAGCCCGGGTTGACGTTGACCCCGTGACCCGGGTGCCGTATTTCAAGGTCACCCCGGTGACGATCGAGAAAATGTAAGCGACTCGAGTCGGCTCATGGAAACGCCAAGCCACACGAAAAAAATATTCGATTCGGTCTTGTTTCGCGAAATCTGGCAGGCGATGAAGGTCACGTTCAAGCATATGTTTCATCGCCCGATGACCTTCGAGTATCCTCGTGAAAAGCGAACGATTCCCGATGCGCATCGCGGAGCCTTGGGCTTGTTGCGGTACGACAACGGGCAGGAACGGTGCGTGGGCTGCGATCTCTGCGAAGTCGCCTGTCCGTCCCGGTGCATCAAAGTCATCAGCGAAGAAGACAAAGAGAAGCCGTTACAACGGTATGCGTCCGAGTTTTATATTGATATTACCAAATGCGTGTTTTGCGGGTATTGCGTGGAAGCCTGCCCGGTCAATGCGTTGGCCATGACCAAGATGTATGAGTATTCGACGTCTGATAAACGCATCCTCCTGTTCGACAAACAGCGGCTCTATGACATCGGCGAACAACACCTGGAAGACGCCAAAAAATATCTCTATGCCCATAATCAGGAAAAGAATGATGAAGAGAGCCGCGCCTACCAGTACCACTTTCCGCAGCCCGTGGGGAAAGTGGAATCATCTGACTCCTAGCCTTTCACGATGATCTATTTATTGTTTGGGTACTTTGCGACCGTGAGTATCCTGTCCGGGGTGTGCACGATCGCCATGAAAAACCCCGTCCATTCCGGTATGAGCCTGCTGTCCCTGCTGCTGCACGTGGCCGGTCTCTTCGTTTTGCTCAACGCCGAGTTTCTCTTTGCCGTGCAAATCATTGTGTATGCCGGGGCCATCCTGGTGCTGTATCTCTTTGTCTTGATGTTGCTCAACTTGAAAACGGAAGAACAGTACCTGCATAAAAAATATCCTTTTTTTCTGTTTGCCGGTTTGGCGATGCTGGGCGAATTGCTCATCTTGCTGTTTCAAACCCCCTATGGAGGCGCCAAAGGGACGGCGACGACGGAGGTGGTGTTACGCACGGGACCGAGTCACGCCGTGGGTCTCACGATGTTTAGCGACTATTTGTTGCTCTTCGAGATCGTGGGGGTCTTTCTTCTGGGCGCGATTATCGGGGCGATTGTCCTGGCCAAAACGCCGCCGAATCCGGTTTCCACGGCGGACGGCGACGCCGGTCAATCATCATGATTCCTCTTTCCGCATACGTGGCGTTGAGCGCGATCCTGTTTATGACGGGGTTATTGGGAGTCCTGATTCGCCGAAATTTTATTATTGTCCTGATGTCGGTCGAGATCATGTTAAACGCGGCGAATATCAATCTGGTCGCGTTCTCCCATTACCTCGAATCCATGGCCGGCCAAATGGCAGCCCTGTTTGTTATCGCGATCGCCGCCGGTGAAGCGGCCGTGGGGCTTGCGATTATCATCGTCGTGTTCCGTGGGAAAATTGCGACCAACGTTGACCAGATTAATCTGTTGAAGTGGTAACGTGTCAGATCTGCCCGTTATTCTCATTCCGGTCTTGCCGCTCATCGTGGTTGTGGTGAATGGCCTGCTGGGCCATTGGTATTCTCCCGCACTGGCCGGCCGCCTTGCGGTTGGGTCCGTCGGTCTCGCCTTTCTGTGTGCCGTCACGGTCCTGGTCGGCGTGCTGTCCGATCCCTCGCCCCGTGAAGTGATTGCCTATGCCTGGATTGTCGGCGGTGACCTGCACGTTGATTTCGGATTTCTGATTGATCCGCTGACCACCGTGATGTTGATGGTGGTGACGGGCGTCGGCTTGCTGATTCACGTCTATTCTCTCGGGTATATGCGCGGAGAAGAAGGGTGTACCCGCTTCTTTGTGTACATGAATTTGTTCATGGTCTCCATGTTGCTGCTGGTCATGGGGAACAATTTTTTAGTGCTCTTCATCGGATGGGAAGGCGTCGGTCTCTGTTCCTATCTCCTCATTGGGTATTATTTCAACCGGGTGGCGGCGGCCAAGGCCGCGACCAAGGCGTTTGTCGTCAACCGGATCGGCGACGCGGGGTTCCTGCTCGCGATTTTTTTGGTCTTCGTCAATTTTAGAACGTTGGATTACCTGGCCGTGTTTGACCGTGCGAGCGAACTCTCCGCTGAAATGGCCACGGCCATTGCGCTGTGTTTGCTGGTCGGGGCGGTGGGGAAATCCGCGCAGATTCCGTTATATACCTGGCTGCCCGATGCCATGGAAGGTCCGACGCCGGTGAGTGCGTTGATCCATGCCGCGACCATGGTGACGGCCGGCGTGTACATGGTGGTTCGAACCCATGCGATCTATGACATGGCTCCGGTGGCGTTGGCGACGGTTGGGATTATCGGGGGTCTGACCGCGTTGTACGCCGCGACGATTGGTTTGGTGCAAAACGATATCAAGCGGGTGCTGGCCTACTCGACCGTCAGCCAGTTGGGCTACATGTTTTTGGCCTGCGGGGTGGGGGCGTATATTGCCGCGCTCTTTCATCTTGTCACCCATGCGTTTTTCAAAGCGCTCCTCTTCCTGTCCGCCGGTGCGGTGATCCATTCGCTTGCGGGGGAACAGGACATTCGAAAGATGGGGGGACTCTCCAAAAAAATTCCCATCACGCACGCCGTGTTTCTCATCGGCACCCTGGCGATTGCGGGCATTCCGCCTTTGGCGGGGTTTTGGAGCAAAGATGAAATCATGGCCCATGCCTTTGTGCGACACCATTACGTGCTGTATCTCTTCGCCGCGCTTGGTGCGTTCCTGACGTCTTTGTATATGTTTCGTCTCACCTATTTGACGTTTTATGGTTCCTCCCGTGTTGCTCCGGACGCGGCACGCCGGATTCATGAATCTCCGCCGGTCATGACCGTGCCCTTAATGATCCTGGCGGGGCTCTCCGTATTTGGCGGGCTGTTGGGCGTCCCGCCGGAACACGGCTGGTTTCATGGATTTTTGGAATCCGTGGCCACGGCCTCGGGGTCGGCGGCTCATGCCGTGAGCATGGACACCGTGGTCGCGTTGATGGCGGTGGCCGTCGGCATCGCGTTGGGCGGTTGGGGAGTGGCGCATTACCTGTACGCGAGCAGACCTGCGATGGCCGATGACTGGTCGGAACGGTATGCCGGCGCGTACCGAATGCTGTTGAATAAATACTACGTGGACGAACTCTACGACGCGGTGGTCGTGGAACCGGCCAAACGTCTGGGCCGGCTATGGGATTGGATTGACCGACGGATTATTGATCGCTTCATTCAAGGCATCGGTCGTGGAGCCGACGCCGGTGGAGCGGGGGTGACCTGGGCCGAGAAGTACGTGATTTATGGAGGACTCAACGTGGTCGGATACGCCAATCATTGGGCGGCCTGGTCATGGCGGAAATTGCAAACGGGGTTAGTCAATCATTACGCCGCCGTGATCGTGATCGGCCTCTTTCTTCTTGTGCATGTGCTTCTGGTGTGGTTGACCGGAACGTCCGTGTTGTAATCGTGACGGAGTGATGAACGATGCTTGAAGAATGGCAATTCGGGTTCCCGATGTTGTCGGTCCTGCTCTTTCTCCCGCTACTTGGGGCGCTGGTGTTGTGGCCGCAACACGACGCCGGTCTGATTAAAAAAACCGCCTTGGGAGTGGCGTGCGCGGAGTTGGGTCTCTCGGTGGTCCTGTTGCTGCTGTTCATCCCCGAATCCGCGGCCATGCAATTCAGCGAGCGGCTGGATTGGATGCCGGCCCTGGGCATTTCCTATCACCTGGCCGTTGACGGCATCAGTGTCTTGTTTGTTCCCCTCTCGGCGTTCCTCACGGTGCTGATCATGCTCTATTCCTGGGATTCCGTTCGGGAAAACATTAAGCCCTATTTTATGGCTCTCCTGGCTTTGGAAACGACGATGGTGGGCATTTTTGTGTCCATTGACCTGATTCTCTTCTTCGTGTTCTGGGAACTCATGCTCGTGCCGAGCTATTTTCTGATTAAGCTGTGGGGCGTTGGTGCGCACAAGGAATATGCCGCGCTCAAGTACGTGCTGTACACCTTGTTGGGCAGCGTGTTTATGCTGGTGGGGTTCGCGCTCTTAAGTTTGAATTATCACGACGTCACAAATGCGTACAGTTTCGATTTCTTGGAATTGTTGACCGTGTCCGTTCCGTTTGGCGATCAGATGCTGATCTTTTGGCTGATCTTTCTGGGATTGGCCTTTAAGGCCCCGGTGTTCCCTTTTCATTCATGGTTGCCCGACGCCTTGGTGCAAGGCCCGATCGGGATGTCCGTGGTGTTGGCCGGCGTCAAGCTGGGCACCTATGGGTTTCTGCGGTTCTCCTTTCCGTTGCTGCCCGACGCCTCGACCCATGCCATCGTGGTGACGATTGTGATGGGGCTGGCGTTGGCGGCCATTGTCTGGGGTGCGATGGTCGCCATCGTTCAATCCGACTTCCGTCGCCTGCTCGTGTTCAGCAGTATCAGCCATTTGGGGTTTGTGGTCCTGGGGTTGTTTGCCTTGAATTTCCAGGGTCTGCAGGGCGGCTTGTTGCAGATGATCAATTTGGGGTTTACCACCGCGGGGCTTTTTTTCTTTGCGGGATTTCTATATGACCGGCTGGGCCATACCTTGGTCGAACGGTGCGGGGGCCTGGCATCGAAGATGCCGTGGCTGGCGACGTGTTTCCTCATCATCGGGATGGCCTCGATCGGACTGCCGGGGACCAACGGGTTCATTGGCGAATTTCTGGTGTTGCTCGGCGCCTTTCAAGCCCATTGGGTGTATGGCGTCGTGGCGGTCTCGGGCGTGATCTTCGCGGCGGCCTATTTTCTGTGGTATTACGAGCGGGCGGTGTTTGGCCCGGTGGGCGCGCAGGTTCCCCACGCGCTCAAGGATCTCGCCCCGCGCGAATCCATCATTGCCGTGTCGCTGTGCGTGATGATTTTCTGGATCGGGCTGTACCCGTCGCCGTTTTTGCGGATCATGAACGGGTCGGTGCAAGCGGTGGTGGACCGGTTGAGCCGGGGGTCTGTCGCCAGCGTGATGCGAGACCGGACGCTCCTGTCTCATGCGGGAGATCATGAGCCGGTCGGGGAGAGCGACTAGATGGGGGCGTTTGCCTTGCTCGCTGCGTTGTTTGCCCCGTTCCTGGGGGCGCTCGCGTTGCTGTTTGTTCCGAATCGCGAGTCGCTGCTGGTGCGCGCGGTGGCCGCGGTCTCCGCCGGGAGTGCGTTGCTCGCGTCTCTCTATCTCTTCCTGGCCTATGATCCCGACCGGGGCGGTTTTCAGTTTATCACCAGGTGGGTCTGGTCTGAAGAACTGGGCATCGCGTTTCACGTTGGGGTGGATGGCATTGGAACCCCGTTGGTCTTCGCGTCGGCCATTCTGCTGTTTGCGGGGGTCTTTATTTCATGGCACATCACCGACCGCGCCAAAGAATTTTACATCTTCCTGTTGATTCTGGCGGCGGCGACCATCGGCGTCTTCATGTCGCTGGATCTGTTTTTCCTCTATTTCTTTTATGAAATGTCCGTGTTGCCCATGTATATGCTGCTGGGCATCTGGGGCAGTCATACCAAAGGGTATTTGAGCATGACCGACCCCGAAGGCCGCACGCTCCGCGATTCGGTCGGGTTCATTTTTAACTTTGGGGCGAACAGCAAAGAATACGCCGCCATGAAGTTGACGCTGTTCCTCTCCGCCGGGGCGGTGTGCGCGTTGATGGGGATTCTGCTGATTTATCATTTCTCACCCGTGCAGACGTTCGATATTCTCGTGCTGCGGGAAGTGGCCGATTTTGATGGAACGCTGGCGACGATTATCTGGTTATTGGTCTTTTTCGGCTTTGCGTCCATCGCGCCCATTTGGCCGTTGCATTCATGGTCCCCCGTCGGCCATGCCGCGGCGCCGGCGGCGACCAGTATGCTGCATGCCGGGGTGCTGATGAAACTCGGCCATTTCTCCATTATTCGCGTGGCGTATGAAATCCTTCCGGAAGCCACGCGGGAGCTGATGCCCATCGCGGCGGTGTTGTGCGTGTTCAGTATTCTCTACGGCGGGCTTGTCGCGTATTTTGCCAGGGACACGAAGTACGTCATCGGGTATTCCAGTTCCAGCCACATGGGCTACGTGTTCCTGGGCATGGCCGCCCTGGATTACATCAGCCTGACCGGGGCGGTGATCTACATGTTCGCGCACGCCCTGGCGACGGGTATGCTCTTCGCCATGGCGGGATGGGTGTATGACCAAACCCACATGCGGGATATTCCGTCCCTGGGAGGATTGGTCAAGACCATGCCCTTTGTGGCCGGGGCGTTTCTCATTGCCTGTATGGCGTCGGTCGGCATGCCGGGAACCGTGAATTTTATTGCGGAAATCATGATTATCGTGGGGGCGTGGAAAGCATATCCTTTTCAAGTCGTGGTCGCGGTGCTGGGAATCGTGTTGACGATGGCGTATCTCTTCAAAATGATGCGCGGGCTGTTTTATGGACAACTGTCCCCTGCCTATGCGCACACCCGCGACACGTCGCGATGGGTGGATCGCCTGCCTCTGCTCGTGATGATCGGCTGCAGTATCTTCTTCGGGATTTTCCCCATGCACTTTTATAACCTTGTGCGATCAACGGTTGTTCCGATGCTGGATCGTATTCATCAGGCGACGCCGTTGCTGACCCACAACGCCACGGGGTTCTTGCCATAAACCGTCATGACGTTTGATCTCATCTTGTCAGGCTCGGATCTGCTGCTTCTGGCGCCGGAGATTTTCCTCACCATTTGGTTGTGCGTGGTGTTGGCCGTTGACGTGATATGGAAACGGACCGCTCACGAACGGCTGGCCTACATGAGCGTGGGGGGCGTCGTCGCCACACTCATGACGCTCATCTGGTTTGATTACGCGGGAGTCCATGGCGCGCTGTTTCACGACACGTTTGTTCTGGACGGGGTCGCGATTTTCTTCAAGATTTTCGTCTTGATCGCCACGGCGCTGGTGTTGCTCATCTCGATAGATTACGTGCGGTCATTCAGGTTTTTCAAAGGCGAATATTATTTCCTGGTCATGATGTCGGCGCTGGGCATGATGTTCATGGCGTCGGCGCAAGACCTGCTTTCGGTCTTCGTCACGTTGGAATTTTCCACCTTTGGGTTTTACGTCCTGGTGGCCTATCTGCGGGAAGATCGGAAATCCGGCGAAGCGGGGCTGAAGTTTTTCATTCTGGGCGTGTTCGTCGCGGGGTTGCTGGCCTATGGCATCAGTCTCGTCTATGGCGAGACCGGCACGCTGGTATTTTCCGAAATGACCGCGACGCCGGGGAGCTACGGCCTGGCCATCGGTTTCCTCCTGATCTTTGCCGCCCTGGGTTTTAAAATCGGCGCCGTCCCTTTTCACTCCTGGATTCCCGACACCTATCAGGGCGCGCCCACGCCCGTCACCGCCTTCCTGTCCATCGCGCCGAAAGGCGCGGCCATGGCGATACTGATTCGCATGTTCTACGTCGCCCTCGTCACCTTCAAGCCGATGTGGGTCCTCCTGTTCGTCGTGGCCTCCATCCTGTCCATGACCTACGGCAACATCGTGGCCATCGCCCAGAAAAACATTAAACGGCTGCTCGCGTATTCCGGGATTGCCCAAATCGGCAACGTCATGATTGGGCTGGCCGCCGGCACCAAACACGGTACGGACGCCATTCTCTTCTATTTGCTCACGTACCTGTTCGCCAACCTGGGGGCCTTTGCCGTCGTCATCGGCGTGAGCAATCTGATCAAGAGCGACGAGATTGAAGATTACAACGGACTGAACCGCCGCTCCCCGTTCCTGGCCGCCGCCATGCTGCTCTTTCTGTTGTCGCTGGCCGGGGTGCCGCCGCTCGCGGGCTTTATCGGAAAACTCTATATCTTTGTCGCGGCGATTGAGCAGGAGCTTTATACATTGTTGATCGTCGGACTGATCAACATCGTCATCTCCATGTACTACTACCTGATCGTGGTCAAGAAAATGTATATCAACGAACCCGCCGACCCCGCGCCGCTGACCGTCTCGGCTCCCCTGAAAACCGCCATTGTGATTGGGATAGCCGGCACGCTGTTGTTGGGCCTGTATCCCGGCCCCTTCATCAACTGGGCCGTGGACGCCACGCTGATGTTCTCAAATACGGTTGCGCCGACGGTGCCTGTCGGCGGTTGATTGCGCCAGACCCGCCCTGTCTTCATGATGACGCGCTCGATGCACTTGAAACAACGTGGCATTCCCTTGTGTGGCGTGATGGCGTTCCTGTGTTTGACGGCGTGTGCCGAATATGCCCTGAATGCCCATGCGGCGGGAGAAAACGAGACGGCTGCCGAAGGCGACTATGAGGGCAAAGTGTTAATCCCCGACCCCGACAACTACTGGACGGGATTCAAATTCACCGGTGAGAAGTGCTGCGTGCGCGTGTACCGACATGCACCAGGTTCGCTTGCCGTTCAGTCCGGGTTCAACGAAGAAACGGTGATCGTTCACGCCGACGGCATCCCCGGCGAAAGCTTCTACATGGGCCGGTTCGGCGACGGCCAGGCGTTGGTGTTGCAGCTTCTCGGGCCGTCCCGTGGTGCGGTCTCGCTGACACACACAACCTTTGACGACAAAGGCCGCCTCAATTACGGCAGTGAAGGTGATGGAGATTTTACGCGCGAATGTCTAATCGGATCACCGTAAAACCGATCCGCTGATTCTCTGACGGGGCCGGCATGGCAAAACCAAAATCCAGTCTCCGAAAAAATCGCAAAAGCGCGGCTCAAACCGCGGCCCGAACCACGGTCAACCCCGCCGCTTTCCGGCGCGTCGCCGATTTTTTCCTGAAGCCGGCAACGTGGCCGGTGTGGTTGTTCCTCGTTTGTTTCGGCGCGTACACGATCAACGGCGACCCTTTTTACGGGAACGATCAGAAATCAAACATGATCATCAGCGTCAACCTGCTGAAGAATCACTCGTTCGCCGTAACCCCGAAGCAGGCGCCCCAGGAGTTTTTCTGGGTGTTGCAAGAGCCGGGCGCGGAGGGCAAGTGGGCGCGAATCCACCGCTGGGACCCGGAGACCACCGCGTTGTATGAAAGCGGCAAAATAAAACCACACCCGCCGTATTACCTGGTTGAAAGCCGGCGCCCCGGCCACTATGTGAGCGTGTTCGGCGCCGGCGCCGCGTTGACCGCGCTGCCGTTCTACGCGCTGCTCAATCTGTTTGGCGACGTCGCCGCCAATCATTACCTGTGGTGGCACGGCGCGAAACTGCTGGCCGCGGCGCTGGTCGCGTTGGCAAGCGTGTTGATTTTTCTGTCGCTGCGCCGCTTCGTGTCCCCCGGGTTGGCGCTTTTCGGCGCGCTGGCATTCGGGCTTGGCAGTTGCGCGTGGAGTATCAGCAGTCAGGGGTTGTGGCAGCAGACCCCGCACCTGTTCTTTCTGGCCCTCGGCGCCTGGTTTCTGTTCGGTTCGGCGGAGCGCAAAAACTTTTCGTTGTATTGCGGCGCGGCGCTGGGAATGGCGGTGTTGTGTCGTCCGACAGGGGTCTTTGCCGCGCTCTGCGTGGGCTTGTATTTTGTGGTCGTGGCACGGCGCGACGCGCTCAAATATGTGCTCGGCGCATTGCCGTTTGCCGCCGCCGTGTATTTGTATAACGACTACTACTTCGGCAGCCCCTTCACCTTCGCGCAGGGCGTTGCGGCGGAATCCCTGGCGGCGAAAAGCGGCGAACCGGGGGGAATGTGGCGAACCCCGGTGGTACACGGCCTCGGCGGCCTGTTGTTCAGCCCTTCGCGCGGACTGCTTTTTTACTCGCCGTTGCTGCTGCTCGGTTTTGCCGGTGTGGTGATGCAGTGGCGGATGCTGTGGAAAGAACCGCGCAAGTTTTCATCGCTTGCCGGGCTTGCTCCGCTCATCCCGTTGCAAATAGCCGCCGTGGCGATGTTGATCACCGCCGCCAAATGGTTTGACTGGTGGGGCGGTGCGGCTTACGGGCCACGCCCCATCGTTGACGCCGGCGTCTTTCTTGCGCTGTCGCTGATTCCCGTCCTTGACAAGGCCTTCGCCATGCGCTGGGCGCGCGCCCTGCTGGTTGTGCTGCTGGTGTATTCCGCCACGGTGCAGACCATCGGCGCGTGGTCCTACAACGGTTTGCAATGGAACCAAAAAGATGGAATGGACCCCGGCCAGCCTGACCATCGCGGCCGTTTCTGGTCATTGAGCGACAGCCAGATCCTCTATTACGCGGTCAATTTCAAGCCGGCGCGCGCCGAGAAGCGGCGCATCACGGCCACGGTATTGAGCAAAACCGTGCCGGTTGTCATCGGCCCCTGACGGCCCTCCGGCGGCAACAGAAGAAATAAGTGACGAAACTGCTTATGGGAGCCTTGTTGCCTTACTTCCCTGAACCCTATCGTTTCAAGCACACGGATGACTTCCCGTGGTTTGAGGACGGGGACGTTCGGCATGTGTCACACAACGATTTGTTGTGTGCCGACAAATTCGGTTTCCGGGGAGGGGGGGCCGTCTTCCAACAGCATTGCGGTAACTTCCCGCAGATTTTGGCTTAACTCATCCAACGTCTTGCCTTGAGAATGCGCTCCCGCAAGGCCAGGGATATACCCCACGTACAGGCCGGTTTCATGACAGCGTTCCACAATAGCTGTATAGTTCATGGACAGACATCGCTAGGAAGATTGAACGATCATGACAAAATGGCCGCAGAAGAAGACCATCATCACACCCGCTACCCGGTCTTCTTCACAAACGCCTTGTACACCCGTTTGGGGTCCGAGGCTTCTTCTTCAAGGCCGACCCATTCGTGGCCGGTGGTTTCGCACCAGGCGGGCATGTCTTTTTTAATGCCTTCGTCGTCCGACACGACTTGCAGGACCTGGCCCGTCGTCAGTTCCTTGATTTTTTTTGAGGTGAGAATGATGGGCATGGGGCAGAAGTACCCCAAGGTGTCGAGGGTGACATCGGATTCGATCATCGAACGCGACTCCTGTTCCACGTTGGTCAAATAAATAAATTCACGGAACCGTCTTTGGCCGCCGCGAGGTAGGTGGATACGCCGGCGAGCTGGTCAACGCCGTCAATCAGCGTGTCTTTTGAAATACCCAGCAGGCCCAGCGTGGTGGTGCAGGCGATCAGGGTGACGCCGAGGTCCTGTGCGGTTTCTATCAGTTCGGGCACGGCCGGCATCCGGTTGTCCCGCATGACCTTGTTCATCATCGTGGCGCCCAGCCCGCCAAAGTTGAATCTGGAAATGGGAAGACGATCGGCCCCGCCTTTGTTGAGCCAGCCAAACGCTTTGCGCAGCACGTCTTTTGCCGCACTTGAGGCGCCCGGTTTCCGAATCACGTTCAGGCCCCAGAAGGTGAAGAACATGGTCACGTGCATGCCCATGGCCGCGGCCCCGGTGGCAATGATCAACGCGGCCATGGCTTTGTCCATCTCTCCGCTTAAGAGCACAATGGTCACCCGTTCCGGTTTGGATGTCTGAAGCTCGGCAAGTGTTGTGGCTGGTTCGACTTGAGTGCTGTTCATGGGATTGCCTTTCTCGTCGTTTCGTCGGGAGCGCAAAAAGGAGCGGCGCCTGTTCCCGGCGTCTCTCTCCGTCGTGTTGACTCTAATATGCCTCTTTTGAGGTTGTCAAGAAAGCGCGGGTTGAGTATAGACTGCACAACAATTTTGTCGGCGGTGGTATGATCGGCCTTGTCGAATGTGTTCCCAATTTCAGCGAAGGGCGTGACCGGAATGTGATCGCGCAACTCATCACCGCTCTGGCCGCTGTCCGGGGGGTGGCCCTGCTGGACCGGCATCAGGACGCGGATCATCACCGGTGCGTCCTCACCATTGCCGGTTCCGCCGCCTCAATGGCCGAAGCCGCGTTTGCGGTGGCGGCCAGGGCGTTGGCGTGCATCAATCTGAAGCGGCACGCGGGGCAGCACCCTCGGATCGGCGCGACCGATGTCTTGCCGTTTATTCCCCTCCGGGGCGCGACCATGGATCAATGCGTTGACCTCGCCCGACGGGTGGGCGCTCGCATTGGCCGGGAGCTGCGGATTCCGGTGTTTCTTTATGACGAAGCCTGTGCCCGGCCGTTCAGAAAGCGGTTGGAGCAGATTCGGAAAGGCGGGTGCGAGGCTCTGGAAAAACGAATGGCCACCGATCCGGCGTGGGCCCCGGATTTCGGTCCCGCGCGCCCGCACCCCACGGCCGGCGTGACCGTCGTTGGGGCGCGTTTCCCGCTTATTGCCTACAACGTGTTTCTGCGGAGCGACGATGTGTCCCTTGCGAAGGCTATCGCCGGGACGATTCGTGCCGCTCATGGGGGACTGCCGGGAGTCAAGGCCATCGGGCTGGCGTTGAAGAGCCGGGGCGTCGTGCAGGTTTCCATGAATCTCACCAACTATCACCGCACTCCCATTCACGCGGCCTTTGAAGCCGTGAAACGCGAGGCGGCCCGCAAGGGGGTCGCCGTGGAGACAAGCGAGGTGGTGGGGCTGATTCCGCAGGAGGCTTTTGCGCAGGCCGAGGGGCATGATCTGCAGTGCGACTCCCTGGCGCGCGATCGCGTTGTGGAGAATCGGATCAGACAGTGCGGGCTGGCAGGATGAAGCTGTTTGCGCAACGACTGGTTGGTGCGCCCGGTTTTGAATATGGCGTCATCGCGCTGATTGTCGGGAATGGCGTCTTGCTGGGTCTGGAGACCTTCCCCGCTCTGGTGGGACGCTACGGCGAATGGATGCGCCTGGGGAATCACGTCGTCCTGGCCCTGTTCATTCTTGAGGCCGTGTTCAAAATGCTGGCGGTGGCGCCGACGGTTGACCGGTATTTTCGGGACGGCTGGAACGTCTTTGATTTTTCGGTGATTGTGTGTTCGCTCATTCCCGCGAGCGGCGACTATGCCATGATTGCCAGACTCGTGCGGTTATTGCGCGTCCTTCGGCTGGTTTCCGCCATGCCTGAACTGCGGCTGATCGTGTCCACGCTCGTGCGCTCCATCCCGAGTATGGGGCATGTGCTGCTCTTGATGAGCATCATCTTTTATATTTACGCGATTGCCGGCTACCACCTGTTTCACGATCATGACCCCACGCATTGGCGACATTTGGGCATTGCCCTGTTGTCATTGTTTCGGATTGTGACGTTGGAAGATTGGACGGATATTATGTATGCCGCCATGGAATGGCATCCGCTGGCCTGGATGTATTTTGTCAGCTTCGTGGTGCTCGGCACGTTTGTCGTCATCAATCTTTTTATCGCGGTGGTGATCAATAACTTAGACGAAGCCAAGGCGGAACGCCTGCAAGCGTTGGATCAACCCGTCTCGCACGAAGCCATCGTGCATGACCTTCGCGCAATCCGGAAAACCTTGCGACGCCTGGAGGAACGCTTGGAACGTCACGGGCAATAGAATGCAGCCAACTCCCCCGCTGCGGGTGTGCTTCGTCATCCCCACCTACAACGAAGCGCTCAACGTGACGCCGTTGTTGCGGCGCTTGTGCGAGTTGTACCCGGACGACGACACCGCGTTCCTGATCGTTGACGATGAAAGCCCAGACGGCACGGCGCGCCTGGTGCGGGAGTTTGCCGACGGCGAAGACGAGAACGAGCGCCGGCGCCGCGTACACCTGCTGGAAGGGCGCCGCCGCGGGCTGGGCGACGCCTACGTGCGGGGCATCGCCCACGCGCTCACGGCGCTGGGCGCGGACGTGATCGTGCAGATGGACGCCGACTTCTCCCACGACCCGGCGGACGCGCGCAAACTGCTGGCGCACCTCACAGCCGGCGCCGACGTCGCCATCGGCAGCCGCTACGTCGCCGGCGGCGCCGTTGACGCGCGCTGGTCGGCGCGCCGCCGGCTGCTGTCGCGGTGGGGCAACCGCATGGCGCGGTGGATCGCCGGGCTGGCCGCCGTGCGCGACTGCACCGCGGGGTTCAAGGCGATCAAGGCCGGGGCGCTGCGGGCCGCGAAGGTGGAGAACATTCGCGTGCAGGGCTATGCCTTCCAGATCGTGCTGCTGCACCGCCTGATTCACGCCGGCGCGCGCATCATTGAAGAGCCGGTGTACTTCCGCGAGCGCGAGCGCGGGCATACCAAGCTGGGCGCGCGCGACCTGGTGGAGTTTTTCTATCACGTCTGGTGGCTGCGGCTCGTCACCCACCGCACCTTCATCAAGTTCGCCGTCACCGGCCTCAGCGGGGTGCTCATCAACCTCGGCTCCTTTCAGGTGCTGCTCGATCTCGGCGTGCACAAACTGCTGGCGTCGCCGCTCGCCATTGAGTTGTCCATCATCTCCAACTTCCTGCTCAACAACTACTGGACTTTCGCCGAGCGCGCCTTGACCGGCCGCAAGCGCATACGGGGGCTGAAGTTCAACCTCGTCTCGCTGATGACGCTGGTGTTGAGTTACGCCACCTTTATCGTGCTTTCCACGTTGTTCCCGGAAGCCCGCCCGGTGCTGCTGCAGGGCTGCGCCATCCTGCCGGCGGCGTTCCTCAACTATTTCCTGAACTCCTGCTGGACCTTTCGCGAGGCGCGGGCGGACGCTGCGGGAGACGAATGATATGACCCGGTTTTTCGCCAACAGATGGTTCGGCCGCCGACCGTGGTTGCGGCCGGACAACCCCGCCGAAACGCTCGCCGTCATGGTGGTCGCCGTCCTGTCCGCCTACCTGATGCTGGTCAACCTGGACTACGCGGCGTTGTGGCACGACGAAGGTACCAACGCGATCATGGCGCACAGCCTGGTGACCAACGGCACCTTGAGCGGCTGGGACGGGCGCAACCTGTTTTTTGGCAGCACCTTTGTCAACCAGCACAAATACGCCATAGACAACGACCTGTACCTGGCCTCCTACCCGCCGTGGCCGGCCTTTCCCAGCGCGCTCGGCATTATCCTGTTTGGCGACGGGGAGACCGGCGTGCGCTTTTTCCATGCCTTGCTCGGTGTGCTGTGCCTGCCGGTGTTGTACCTGCTGCTGCGGCAAAACTTTCCGGCGAGTCCGCGCTTGCGCGTGTTCGCGTTTGCGTTCTTTGCGCTGTCGCCGATCGTTATCTTGTACGTGCGGCAGGGGCGCTACTACCCCGATGCGATTTTCTTCACGCTGCTGTGTTTTTACTGCTATCAGCGATTTTGGCGCGGCGGTCGCGGCGGCGGCGCGTGGCTTGGCGGGCTGGTTGTTTTTACGACGCTCAATTTTCTCAATCATTTCGCCATCGGTTTCACCGTCGCCGCATCGCTGGCGCTGTGGCATTTGCTCCTGCACCTGCGCGCCACATCGCGCCGGCAATGGCTGCAACTGGCGGTGGCCGGTGCGGCGGCGATGGCGGCCTGCGGGGGTTACCTGCTCATGGCCGGCATTATCGGCGGCGACTCGGCGCTGGAATACGGCGAAGGATTTTATAAAACCGCATGGCTGGAGCGGCACGTCACGCTCATGGGCTATTACTTCCGCGACCTGGCGCGCAGCGGCTGGCTGCCGTTGTGGGTGGCATTGTGGTGGGCGTATTACCTGGCCGTGCCGTTCATTGCCTCCCGCGCCTCGCGCGCCGGAACAAAGCACAACAAAGCGGCGCGCGGCGAAAGTGAAGGCAAGGACGGGGGCGAGCGCGATGACCGGACGGTGCGGCACTGGGCATTGTTCGCCGTGCTGCTGGTGGTGACCGGCTCCCTGATTTCGGTGCAGCCCCTTGCCCAGCCAATCGCCGACCTGCGCTACCTGGTCATGGCGCTGCCGTTTGTCTTGTTTCTATCCGCGGTGTGCGCCGACTGGGCGTGGCGCAAAAATAAAATCGCCGGCGGCGTGGTCGTGGCGGTGCTGATGACCACCAACTTTGCGGCCTGGCCGTTCTTGATGAAAGACTATCACAAACACTTCGGCTGCCCGAGCGAGCGCTTTGTGCTGCCCGCCATGGTGCGCGAGATTCACCGCCCCTATCCATCCGCCGTTGCCGAAGCGGTGACCTGGCTGCGCGCCAACGCCGCCCGTAACGACACGGTGTTTGTCCATCCGTGGGCGGACTATGCGGTGTTGTTGTATTACCTGGGCGACAAACTGATTTTCTGTTGCGGCTTGCCGGACGACGCCAAACTGCCGAGGGAAAAAATCCGCGCGCTTAACGTGCCGGTGTACGCGAGCGACGCGGCCCCGCAATGGGTGGTGACCATGAACGGCACCGCCACCGCGCCCGCCGGCTACCGCACCGTCTATTCCGGTCAGGCGTTCCCCTATCCGACCCAGCGTCCGGAGCTGGAATACCACTGCTTCGCACCCCCGGCGGGGCGCACGGTGGCGCATATCTACCGGCGCAAGGGGGAGTAACGCACGGCGCCGAGTAGCGGTCATGGGCAGAAAGAACAAAAGAAAAAATCGCCGGCAAGCGGGTAACGCGCCCACGCCGGTTGCACAAGCGGCGGGCGCGACGGGTGCGGGCACGGGCGCGGTCACAGCGGCAGCGCACACGACCGCCGTGCCGCTTTCCCTCCGCGCGCTTATCAACGGGCACGGCCGCCACGCGCTGGCCGTGTTTGCCGGGCTGGTTGTCGTGTACCTGGCGACCATGCCCCGGGTCGTTACCTACGAAGACGAGGCAATCTTCAACCTGATCTGCCACTACGGCCAGCCGGCGCATCCGCCGGGTTATCCCTTGTACAGCCTCCTGTGTTTCCCGTTCGCGCACCTGCCGTTTCTTTCGGTTCCCGTTGCCGGGAATATGTTGAGCGCCCTGTTCGGCGCCGCCGCCTGCGCGGTGTTGTACTTGATTGCGGTCGGCCTGGGGTGCGGCCGCGGCGGCGGCTACCTGGCGGGCTTTGGCTACGGGCTGTCCAAACTGTTCTGGTCGCAGTCCATCATCCAGGAGGTGTATTCCCTGCACGCATTGTTGTTGCTGGCGGCGTTGCTGCTGGCGCTGCTCTATATGCGGGGCAGAAACCCCGCCCACCTCAAATGTCTGGCCGTGGTTTGCGGCCTGGGATTATCCAACCACTGGGTGCTGACGATGTTGTCCTGGCCGGCGTTGCTGGTGCTGCTGCTGCCGGCTTGCACAGACCTGCTGCGGCACGCGCGCGGCGTCAAAAACTTCGCGACGCTGGCGGCCCTGTTCACCGTGCCGGCGGTGCTGCCTTATACGTATTTGCTGGCCACCAACCTTCCTTCGCCGGTTAATTTTTACGGCCCGCTCAACAGTCTTGACGCGCTGCTTCACTATGTGACCCGGGAGGGCTACGCCACCACCGACAATCAACAGGTCTCGTGGTTTGACAAGGCGCTCTATATGAAGTTGGTGCTGACCGAAAGCGCGGCCCAGTATGGAGCGGCCTTTCTTGTTTTTGCCGCGGGCGGCTTCGTGCTGCAATGGAAGCGCTGGCCGTGGCCGCTGTGCGGTGCCCTGATCGTCCTCTACTTAAGCACGACCTTGCTGCTGGTGTGGCTCGTGGATTTCAAGTTTGAAGAGTTGTGGGCGGGCGTGTTCAGCATTTATTCCATAGCCGCCTACTGCGCGCTGGCGTTGTGGGCGGCGCTGGCGTTTGAAGGCCTTGCCGGTTATTGCCGCGACAGGATACGGGCTCATTCCCATAGCACCCGTGGCGCGCGCGTGTTCGCAGCGGCCTTAACCGCGTTGCTCGCGCTGCTGGTCGCCGGCGTGGCGCTTTCCAATTTCGGGTTTAACAACCGCGCCGGCGACCGCTTCGCTTTCAATCAGGCGAGAACCGTTCTTGAATCGTTTGATGAAGACGCGGTGGTGCTGCTGGCCAGTGATTTTCAACTGCCGATCATGGAACTCAACCTCGTGGAGGGAGTGCGCGAGGACGTTGTCCTGTTCAACGTCAGCGGCTTGTTCCTGGCCAACCGCTATGTGACGGCCAACCAGGACCGCGCGCGGCAGGACCGGGCGGCCGCCGATTTTGTCGCGCACACCTTCGAGCAAACCCGGCGGCCCATCTACTACTTCAGGGACTTTGAACACGGCTATGGCGTTGAAGATTTTTGCGTCTATAAGAAAATCAGGAAAGACTGGCCGGCGGGCACAAGACGGCTCAGCGTTCTGCCCGAGTTCCTCGCGTTGTGGGAGGAATCCGAACTCAAGGGCGACGACCTGCATTTTGACGCCGCGGCAAAACGCTTGTTCAGGCGCTGCGTGGTCGGGATGATCCTGGAGGCGGAAGATATGGACCCGCATCTCAAACGCACCTGGCAGGCGCGACTGACCAACGGCGGTTATTACGATTTATTGAGTTTGATCCGCTTCGTTTCGGTGTACCACAAAAACCCGCCGGGGTCCGCCACCCTGGAGGCGTTGATCGAAAAAGCGCAACGCCTGCCCGCCGCCGCCACCGCGCTGCCCAAAGACCGCGCCGCGCTTTTGTACGCCAAAGCCTATGACCGAATTAAGCGCACGCCGCCGGCGCAATGGAAAGACCGCCAAGCCATGCGCGACATCGTGGAGATTTTGCAACGCTCGCTGGCCGTCTATCCGTCGTCCGAAAACCCGGCCGCCGAGTCGCTACTCAAGGTGCTGGGCGGGCTGCGTCCGAAGAATGAAAAAGAACTGGAGCAACTGCGTGGTCGTTATCCGTTCAAGGGCGCGCAACGCGCAACGCCGTTTCACACCAGAAGGCATATCGCTTACGCCCCCTCCGTCATGCCCGACATTTGTAATCGGGAATCCATCCTCGCCTTGGCCTCCCCCCGCTGGCTTCCGCCTGCAAGACGTGCGGCATGACTTCGCGGGAATGACAGCCCCCCTCCGTCATGCCCGGCTTGCGGGGGTTGATCCGTTGTTGAATGATGCCCCCGGCTTAGCGTAGAATCGCCCGACAATGAATTCAACACTAGGAGTTCACACAATGACTGCTTCTTCTATCGCACCGCCCATAATCAAAAACGCCTCACAGCGCCTCTGCGGGCGTAGTTTTGTCGCCCCCCCCCCCCCCCCCCCCCCCCAGCACAAATCAGGGGCACGGTCATGACTGCCGGGAGCGCCATTGCGCCACGCCCGCAGGCCGTTGCGCCTAGCCCAAAGGGCGCGTATCCGGGACAACCCACACCATCCGCACCATCCGCCGGCTCACCCCACCGCCGCCGGCCGCTGCCCTCGCTCACCCTGGGGAACAAGGCCGCCGCCCTCGCCCTGCTCACCCTGACCCTCCTCGTCCTCACCTTCATCCCCGCCCCCCACGCCGCAGCCCAGGCCACCCCGTCCTTCGGCAGCGCCACCATCACCGACCAGACCTATATCCAGCGCGTAACCGTCGTCAACCTGACCCTGCCGGCGGCCACCAGCGGCACCCCTCCGCTGGCCTACACTCTTGGAAGAGCGGGGGGTGGGCCCTTGCCAATCGGGCTGACGTTTGACTCAGCCCCGGACGCACGGGTCCTGTCAGGCACACCCACCGGGCAAGGCACCGCCGACTACATCTACACCGTAACGACTCTTGGTGGCGCCACCGACACCATCACGTTTCGCATCATTGTGCTGCGCACGTTTACTTTCGAAACATTGGCCACTATTAGCCAAACCTATACCGCCGGCACCCCCGTCTCTCTTACCCTGCCGGCGGCCACCGGCGGCACCGCCCCGCTGACCTACCAACTGACCCCATTCGGCGGAAGCCTGGCGGCTGGGCTGGCGTTTGACACCACCACCCACGTCGTGAGCGGCACCCCGACCACGGCACACGCCCAGACCACCTTTGCCTACACCGTAATGGACAGCAACAGTCTTATCGGTGCTGGAGGGAACTTGGAGATCACCATCCGTGAAGCGCCGCCGGTCACCTTCGACGCCACCGCCATCGCCCCCCAGACCTACCCCATCAGCAACGCCGTCAACGTCACCCTGCCCGCCACCAGTGGCGGCTATGGTGCAGTCACCTACGCCATCAACCCGACCCCGCCCCTGCCCGACGGCCTGACCTTCACCGCCGCCACCCGCGTTTTGAACGGCACCCCCACCGCCGCCCAGGCCGCAATGACCTACACCTACACCGCCACCGACAGCGACCCCGCCGGCGCCAACAGCGTGCCACTGACCTTCACCATCGCCATCACCGATGATCCGCCGATGATCATCCTCGCAGACGGCCCGCGCATAAGCGCGGACGAAGGCGCGCTAGTCACCCTCAACGCCGGCGACAGCAGCGACCCCGAAGGCCAGGCCCTGACCTTCCTGTGGGCGCAAGACGCCGCCGACGACATGCAAGTCACCCTCACCGGCGCAACCACCGCCACCGCCACCTTCACCGCCCCCGAAGAACGCACCACCCTGAACTTCGACCTCACCGTAACCGACCAAACCGGGCAACCCACCATGGCCAGGCTTACCGTCACCGTCGGGCGCAGCCAGTTTGACAACATCAACCGCACCATTCTCCCCGAAGTCACCCGGGCCATGATGGACACCACCGTCAGCGCCATTGCCCGGCGGACCGAACAAGCCGCCGCCGACCATGACGCCTCCGGCGCCACCTTCAGCCTGGGCGGGCAGTCCACCCTGGCCGGCGTGCTGCAATCAAACGGGGAAGCCCTGAACACCGGCGCCTTCAATGTCAAATCCCTCCTGGGCCGCTCTGCCTTTGCCCTGCCGCTCAACCAAGCCGGCGGGCCGCTGGCCGGCGTCACCCTGTGGGGCAACGGCGCCTACCGCAACCTGTCCGGCAACAGCGCCACCGTGGACTGGGACGGCGACCTGTTCGGCGCCACCGTGGGCGGGGATGCCTGGCTGACCGACACCCTCTTGACCGGCCTGGCCGTCTCCTGGGCCGACGGCACCTTTGATTACACCGACAGCAGTGGCGCCGACCCGGCCCCCGGCACCTATCAGGCCACCCTGACCAGCCTGCACCCCTACGTCAGCACCAGCCTGCTGGACGGGCAGGTCACCCTCTGGGCCACCGGCGGCTACGGCTGGGGCGAAGTTGAGATCACCGACACCGCCGACCCCACGGCCGAGGGCACCGTCACCGCCGACACCCGGCTGGCCACCGCCGCCGTGGGCGGCGCCGGCCGCCTGCTGAACCAGCCGGGCCTCCTGACCCCCGACGGCACCACCACGGTGCGGGTCAAAGCCGAAGCCCTGACTACGGCGATCAAAGCCGAGCAACAAGGCGACCGCCTGGCCGGCCTGACCACGGACGCCCGGCGGCTGCGGCTGACCCTGGAAGGCAGCCATGAGCAACCCTTACCCCATGGCGCCCACCTGACCCCCAGCGTGGGCGTGGGCCTGCGGCATGACGCCGGCGACGGCCGCACCGGCACCGGCGCGGAAGTCAGTGGCGGCCTGCGCTACGCCCATCCCGCCCTGCGGCTGACCATGGAAAGCCGGGGCCGGGTGTTGCTCGCCCACGGCGGCGACTACGACGACTGGAGCGTGAGCGGACGGGTGACCCTGGCGCCGGGCGCCCAGGGGCAGGGCCTGGCCGTCACGCTGGAACCAACCTATCAAACCACCACCAGCGCCGGCGGGCTGGCGCAACTCTGGGAACACGGCACGGCCAACCGCCCGGCGCCCAGCGGCCCGACCACGCCGCAGGGCCTCATGGAAGCCACCGTCGCCTACGGGCTGCCGGTAGGCGACCACCTGCTGACACCCTACGGCGGGATGACCCTGGGGGCGGCGGATGCGCGCACGTACCGGCTAGGCAGCCGGGTCAGCCTGGCCCACCGGCTGAATATGAGTCTGGAAGGCGCCCGAAAAGGCGCGACGGGCACGATCCCGGTGGATCATGGCGTGCGGGTGCAATTGGAGTGGCACTGGTAAGGGCGGGGTTGAAATGTCCGGCTCCGCCGGACGCATCTTGACGCTGGATTCCCGCCTGCGCGGGGATGACAGTGGCGTTTGCTACGCGGGAATGGCATCCGGGGCGTAACCGATGTGCCCTTGCGGGAATGACATCAAGTAGTGGCAGGGTACTGCGCCAGACTGCCGCTTCGCATCGGATCGCTACTTAGTCATCCGCCATCTCTATCGGCGGCGGCGATTTCTCCCAGTACAAATCGGCCACGAAAAACCCGAACAGGGGCGAGGCGCGCAGGCGTTTGAGGGTTTTGGCGACCAGGGCGTTGAGTTGGGGGTGGGTTCCTTTCATCACGTGTTCGCGCCACACGGCGACCGGTTTGTCGTTGTTCAGGCGGCGCCACACGGCGAGGTTGCCGCGTTGCCGCAGGAGTTCAAAGCCGGGGATGCTCTGCCCGGCTTCGGTTATGACGTGGGAGAACAGCGATTCCCACGATGCGCCGGGGCGTTGGCGTTTGGCTTCCTCCAGGATGTAGCGGGTGTAGAAGGGGACGTCGTGGTGCAGGTAGTAATAGCCGCCGCCGCGGAAGTACGAGTTGTCTTTCTGGGTGCGGTAGAACACCCCGCGCACGTCGTCCTCTTTGGCCAGGAAAGACAGCATCTCATAGATGGGTTCCCGGTCGCGCAGGAAGGACAGCGGATGCTCCTGCGAGAAGCTTTTGTAGATCCAGACTTGCCAGGGGAATACGTTCAGCAGGGCCGGTATGCCGAAGGCCAGCACCGCAACGGCGCCGTAGCGCCGCACCAGCGCGGACGCTTTGCGGCCGCCGCCGCATCTCGGGAGCCACGCCGCCAGCAGCATCAGCCAGCACGGAATCAGCAGGTGGATGAAGCGGTACTCGCGGTGTTCGGGAAGCAGGTGCAGGATGAGCGTGACGGCGCTCAGCAGCAGGATGAGCCGACACCCCCCGTCCCTGCGCCAGTTGCGCGCGCCGGCCACGAATGCGAGTACCACACAGCCGCCGCTGGCCGCCGCCAGTTGTCCGAGGAGCATCCAGCGGCTGGATTCGCCGGTGCGGCCGGCGTCCAGGGCGAGGTTCATGAAGAAGTTGGTCACGTAGGAATGGAACGGCGCGCCCCAGGTCTGCCATTCCAGGATGCCGACCAGCGCCGTGAGCAGCAGCGCGCCTCCCCATAACGCCGCCAGCCCGCCGCCGCGCAGGTACGCGGAGCGCAGCAACAACAACAGCAGCGCCAGCGGCGCGTATTGCATGCGCAGCGCGCCGCTGAGCGCCGCCAGCAGGCCGACGGCGAACAGGTTGCCACGGCGCTGCGCTTCGCTACCGACCGACAGGGCGAGCACCACCATGAAGAGGGTGGTGCTGACAAACTCGGAGAAGGGCTTGTGCGCCATCGCCGCCAACTCGTACCAGAAACAGCCGAAGATCAACGCCAGCCGGGCGGCCTGCTCGTTGACCGTGGCCTGCGTGAAGCGGTACATGGCCCACGGCACCAGCAGCGACAGCAGGCAGAACAGCAGTTTCACCACGGGGATATAAACGACCGGCTGCCCCAGCCCCAGCGCGTCCAGCGTCTTCAGCACGCCGGTGACCACGCCCGGAATCAGCCAGTTGCGCGCGCCGTGCACGTATTCCCAGTACAGGACGCCGTTGCCAAACGCCGCGTAGTGCGCCGGTTCCAGGTACTGCATGATCTCGTCTGGATGCAGCACGAAGTCGCCCCACAGGGCGATCACGGCGCGCACCAGGAAAGCCGCGAGCAGCAGCGGGCGCAGATACGCCCAGCGTTCGGTGGGCCGCGGGTGGGCGGTGGCAAACAAGGACTCGCAGGACTCGCACAGGCGCTGCCGCCAGGACCCCGGCGTGGCCGCTGCGGTGGCGGTTGCGGTTGTCGTGGCCGCCGCGGCCACCGCGGTTTTTGCCGGACGCCGCCGGGGGGCGGTTTGGCGGTGTTTTCTCTTTCTGGCCATTACTTGCTCCCGCTTTGCAGGTCTTTGCGTACGTGTTCGCGATTGGTGCGCGCCTCTTCCAGGTTCGGGTCCAGTTCAAGCGCGCGGTCAAAACTGCGCAGCGCCTCGGCGTGCCGGTTCAGCCCGGCCAGGGCGACGCCGATGCCGGAATAGACCTTGGCGTATTCGGGCTCCAGTTTGATCAGGGTCTGAAAGAGTTCGAGGGCCTCGCGGTAGCGTTTCTGCCGCAGCCGCAGCGCGCCCAGGCCGTTGAGGGCTTCCGGGAAGTCCGGTTCAGCGGCGAGCGCGCGCTGGAAATGGGTTTCCGCCTCCGCCAGCCGCCCCAGGTCGGTGGCCGCCATCCCCGCGCCGATGTGCGCCCAGGTGTGGCCGGGGCGCTGCTCCCCGGCGGTGCGATAGGCGGCGAGCGCTTCCTCCAGGCGGTCGTCCGCCTGGTGCTCCCGGCCGAGGTTGTACCAGGCGTTTCTGGCTTGCGGGTTGAGCGAGATGATGTGGTTGTAGAACGTGAAGTTGTCGCGGTAGATGCCGGTTTGATTCCAGGTGATGGTTCCCAGCACCGCCAGCAGCAGCGCCGCCATCACGTACATGGCCCTCTGCGGCGCGTCCGGCCAGCGGCCTGCAATCCGGGCGGCGACGGTGGCCAGGGCCGCGATTACCCCGGTGGTTACCCCGGCCCCGGCCAGGTACTGATAGCGGTCGGCGACCAGGGAGAACTGCATGAAGCCGTATTCCACGAAACCGAGGGTCGGCGACAGCGTGATGACAAAGAACAATACCCCGGCCAGCGGCCCCCGGCCGATGCGGGCGCGGCAGCACCACAGCGCCGCCACCACCGCGACGGCGGCAACCAGATACGCCCAGTCCAGCGGCTCCCCGATGCTGACGATCCAGCGCGGGTAGATGACCGCGAGGTCCGCCGGCCACAGCAGTTTGCCCGCGTAGAACCACAACGCGCGCGCCGCGGAAAGCGCCTGCTCGATCAGCGCGTAGTCTTCCAGGACGATGACTTCGCGGTTCTTGTAGTACCACCAATCGGTCACCGTGATGGCAAGCCCCGCCAGCAGCAAGGGCAGCGTCCTCACAACATCGGCCACGACCACGCGCCCCTGTTTCCACCAGTGCCACAGCAGCAGCGACACGGGCAGGGTGATGACGATGGACTTGCACAGCAAGCCCGCCGCGAACGCGGCCAGCGCGCGGATGTAGTGCGCGCGGCGCCCGTCCTCCACGAAACGCAGGTAATAGAGCACGCAAGCCACGGAGAACAAACCCGCCAGCACGTCCTTGCGCCCGATCACCCACGCCACGGACTCCACGTGCAACGGATGCACGGCGAACACCGCCGCCGCGAACCACGCGCCCGGAACCGCGAGCCGCCGCAGCAGGCGCCACAACAACAGCACGGTCGCCGTGTGCAGCAGCAGGTTGACGAAGTGGTAGCCGGCCGGGGCAAGCCCCCACAACTTGTGCTCCAGCCAGAAAGTCGTATAGAGCAGCGGCCAGTAATGCCCCTCGTTCTGCAGCGTGTGGGGCGCAAACCAGATCTGCCAAATGCCGGACGGACTCAACACCTGCGCGGCCTCGTTCCAGGCGAAATCGTCCCACACGAAACCCATTCCGAGGGCGGGGAAATAACTGAACGCCACCAGCAGGCACAACGCCACGGTTGCGTGCGCGCGGCTTGGCGCGTTTGCCAGTCCAGACGGGGAGAAAAACGAGCGCAACCCGGCGCCAACCGTGGCCGATGACGGCTTGCGGTTTGCGGATGCGCCCGCCCGCGTTTCGGTTTTCAAGGGTTTTGAAGAAACGGGCTGCGGCCTTGCTTGTCTGCGCCGCGCCTTGTTCCTGTTTTTTCGGGTTGCCATTGGGTTATCGGTTTGTTTGGGTCGTTTGTCCGCCGCCGGCAGTCGGCGCGCGCCGCCTTCCCTGATCCATTATTCGCCGCCGCTCTCCCTGAACTTCAGCAGGCTCTCACGATTAACCCGCGCCTGCTCCAGGGACGGATCCATCCGCAGCGCCCGCTCGTAGCTTTGCAGCGCCTCGTCAATGCGCCGCAGGCCGGCCAGCGCGACCCCTACGCCGACCTGGAATCTTGCATCGCCGGGCGTGAGCACGGTCAGGGCTTGAAAAATCTCAAGCGCCTCCCGGAAACGCTTCTGCTTGATCAGGAACGCGCCCAGGTTCTCAAGCGCCCCCGGAAAGCGCGGGGTGAGCTCGACCGCGCGCCGGTAGTGCTCCTCCGCTTCCGTGAGCCGCTCCAGCGCCTCGGTCGCGGTTCCCATGGCGGTATGCGCCTTGCTGAGGCGGATTTCGGCGGACGGCCCGCCCCGGGCATATTCATAGTCGGTGCGGAAGGCGGCCAGCGCTTCCTCGTGGCGTCCCTGCTTTTGATACTCCAGGCCGAGGCTGTGGTGGGCGAACCGCGCCTGCGGATTGAGCGCGATGACGTGCGTGTAGAAGGTCACGTTGTCGCGGTAGATGCCCGCCTGGTTCCAGGTGATGGTTGCCAACACCGCCAGTAGCAGCGCTGCTCCGACCGCCCCGGCGACCCCGACCGGCGCGATCTTGTGCGCCACGCCCGGCAGTTTGCCGAGGCCCCACACCGCGGCGCCGCTCAGCGTGGCGATGACCCCGATCCCGGCCAGGTATTGATAGCGGTCGGCGACGAAGGAATACAGCATGTAACCATAGTCCACGAAGCCCAGCGTCGGCGACAGCGCAACCGCGAAGAACAACGCCCCCGCCAGCGGCCCGCGGCCAATGCGGCGGCGCGCGAACCACAATGCCGCCGCCGTGGCGCCCGCGGCGAGCAAGCAGGCCCAGCCCAGCAGGTCGGCGCGCACTTCCCAGCGCGGGTAGATGACCGCGAGGTCCGCCGGCCATACCAGTTTGCCCGCGTAGAACCACAACGCGCGCGCCGCGAGCAGCGCCCGCTCAACCAGCGAGTAATCAAAAGCGGTGGGGTCCCGGTCCTTGTAGAACGACACGTCGGCGGCGGTGATGGCGAGGCCCAGCAGCAGGAACGGCAACACCCGCCGCAGGTCGGCCAGGGTCACAAACCCCTGCTTCCACCAGTGCCAGATCAACAAGGCCACGGGCAGGGTGATGAGGGTGGATTTGCACAACAGGCCGGTCACGAACAACGCCAGCGCGCCGATGTAGAAGCCGCGCCGCCGGTCGGCCATAAAACGCAGGTAGCAGAGCGCGCAAGCCAGGTAAAACAATGCCGCCAGCACGTCCTTGCGCCCGATCACCCACGCCACGGACTCCACGTGCAACGGATGCACGGCGAACACTGCCGCCGCGAACCACGCGCCCGGCACGTTCAGCCGCAGCAACAGGCGCCACAGCAACAACACCGCCGACCCGTGCAGCAGCAGATTGACGGCGTGATAGCCGGCCGCGGCGAAACCCCACAACTGGTGCTCCAGCCAGAAGGTCGTATAGAGCAGCGGCCAGTAGTGCCCTTCAAACCGCGACAGCGTGCGCGGCGCGAACCAGATCTCCCACAAGCCCGACCAACTCCGCAACGCCCTGGCCTCGGTCAGCACCACGTCGTCCCACACGAAACCGGCGCCGAGGGCGGGGAAATAACTGATGGCCACCAGCAGGCACAAAGCCAGGGCGGAGAGCGCGGGCGGGATGGCGTTCTCGTGTTTTGGGGAAACCGGCTCCGGTGTCGCCTGCCTGCGCCGCCGTGTTTTCTTTCTGGTTGCCATGCCTGTTTCCAAAGACGGTCGAGTCACTCGGCCATGCCGCCCGGTCTGCGCGGATCTTTATAAGACGAGAATACGGTTATGACGCGAGCCGTTGCGCAATCCGCGACAGTCCATCCCGAAAATCACGCTGATTCATCGTTGAAGACCACGACAATCGAACCGCGGGCGCGATGCCTTCCGGATAGTCCGCAAACTGTTTCACGATAATCCCGAATTCGGATGCGAGCCGTTTGACTAATTGGCCGTGGTCCGCGTCAGGCTTGCCCGTCAACGTGAGGATGCCGGGTGCATGAGGTCCCTGCCATTCCATGAAACGACATTGTGGAATCTCACCGAGTGCGGCCTTGGCTTGTTCCCGAAACGCCGTCTGTTGTGTCGTCTCCATTCCCTTCCGGCGCCGTTCTTCGCAGGCCCTTGCGAGCCCCGCGATAAGCCCGATATTGTGCGTCCCCATTTCAAACCGGGACGCCGGCGCCGCTCCCCGTGCGTCTCCCGGCAACGCCAGGTAGCCGGGGTGTCTGAAAAAGGAGTCACGCGCCACCATCGCGCCGGTCCCGAGCGGGCCCTCGCACCATTTGTGTCCGGTAAAAAAATAAAGATCGCACTCAAGCAGGCTTAAATCAACAGGAATATGTCCAACGGCTTGCGCCCCGTCTATGATGACCACACAGCGTCCCGCTCCGGCCAGCGAGGACACGGCGCGGACGGGGAATACGCGACCGTCAACGTGCGACACGTGGCTTATCACGATGGCCTTGACGCCGGAGCTCATGCGTGCCCGCAACTCATTCAGGAACGTTTCAGGGGACGCGGGGCTGATGGCGTGAACGCGGACCCCCCTGGGTTCAAGAGCATGGAGCTGCCTCCGAATGGAAGGGTTTTCGTGGGTGGTGGTGAGAATGGTGTCGCCGGGCTCCCATTGCAAAGACGAGAGCGCGAAATAGTGAGCGGTGGACGCATTGGCGGTGAACGCGATGGTTGAAGGATCGCACACGTTTAACAGCGCGCCGACCGTTCGCCGGCAATCATGAACCGTGTTGCGATACCACTCAATGCCGGCCTCCGAATACAAATATCGCTTGAACTCGGCCAGCGTCCGGTCCACCGCCTCTTGAGCCTCCGGAAGCGTGGGACACAGCGCGGCGTAATTGAAATAGATCATGGGGAGTCAACCAGTCGCGGTTTGTTGTGCGCGGGGTTTCCCAATCGCGTGCGGAGGATTCTCGCAAAACGGAGCACGGTCTCAATGCGCGGGAAGCGTTATGGTTTTTGGGCTAAGGCAAGGCCGTGAAGGCGCTCGGCATCGGTGTACCATGCGACGGGGCTGAACCCGGCACGGGTCAACTGCGCTTCCACCTGGGGACGGGTATATTTCGCGCTGATTTCCGTGAGAATTTCTTCGCCTTCTTTGAGGTGAAGCGTCACCGCCAGTTCGGGAATGGGAATCACTTGCTTCCGAACCGACCGAAGGTGCATTTCAATCCGATGCTCGTCCCGGTTAAACCGAGCCACGTGGTCAAATGCGTCGGGATCAAATTCGGCTCCCACAACGGACTTTAACACGGTCAGCATATTCTTGTTGAAGGCGGCCGTGAGTCCGGCGGAATCATTATACGCCGCTTCCAGGCGGTCCGTATTCGTGATCAGTTGAACCCCAAGGAGAAAAAAATCCCCCGGGGCCATTTCTTGAGAAATGGACGCAAGGAACGCGGCGGCGGCTTCGGGTCCCAGGTTGCCGAGGGTGCCGCCCAAAATGATGACCAACCGTCGTCCGCCCTGCGGGATGTGTTCCAAGTGGGCCAGGAAATCCCCGACCACGCCATGCACCTGTAAACCCTGGTATTCCTCCACAAGCTCGCGCGCCACTCGTCGCACAATGCCTTCGCTGACGTCAAACGGGACGTAGAACTTGAGTCGTTTCGCCCGCGCCATGGCGTCCAGCAAGACCCGGGTTTTGGTGGCGGCGCCGGAGCCTAATTCCACCAATTCCTCGGCGCCCGTTTGGGCCACGACTTGATCGGCCACGGTTTTCAGCAATGCGTGTTCGGACCGAGTCTGGTAATACTCCGGCAATTTGCAGATTTGTTCAAACAGTTCGGAGCCTCGGTCGTCGTAAAAATACCTGGTGGGCAGTTTCCGTGGAGTTGAAAGCAGGCCGGTGAGAATTTCTTCCTTGACGGCAACGGGGTTCTGGTTGTTCAGGTGTACGTCAACAATGACAGGGGAATGTTTAAGCATGAAAGCCAATCCTTACGGTGATGAAATGATTATGAAAAGGTGCGGGATACTGGAAGTGAGCGGCGTGAGTTCGTAGCGTACCACTGTAGCGGTTTGCCGCCGTTTGCGCAAGCGTTGATGACGGGAAGGTGGTGGGGACGCGCAAAGGATAGCCCCCGCGTTTGCATGTCCGTCGGATCAGCGGGGCGTACAAGGTTCTGCGCCGCGTCTCATGCCGCCCCCTGCTACAAGCCGCGTGGTCTGACCCATGCCTCCACCTTGCCCAGAGACCCGTCAATCGCCAACGCCAGCGCCGCCGCCGGCAACGCGCCGGACAGGATCACGGTGGCGTCGGCCATTTGGAGTCCTGCGACAATCGGGACGCCCAGGCCCCCCGCTCCGATAAACGCGGCCAGCGTGGTCGTGCCCACGGTGATGACCGCGGCCGTTCGGACGCCCGCCATGATGACCGGCGCGGCTAAGGGGAGCCGGACCCAGTGGAGAATTTGCCATTCCGTCATGCCCAGCGCGCGCGCCGACTCCACGGCCTGCGGCGCCGCGTCGCGGAGGCCCGAATAGGTGTTTCTGACAATCGGAAACAGGGCATACAGCCATAACGCGACCACGGCCGGCAGCGCGCCGATTCCGAACACCGGAATCATAAAGGCGAGCAACGCGATGGACGGGATGGTTTGCGTCAGCCCGATGCCTCGAATGACGGGTTCGGCAACGGGGCGGTGGCGTTCAAGCAGCAATCCCAATGGGACCGCCGCCAGGATGCCCAACCCCAGCGCGAGACCGGCGAGGGCGAGGTGTTCCAACGTTCGCTGCATCACGGTTGTCCGATTTGACCAAAGATAGGCAACGAGTCCTTCCCGGCCGGGCAGTGGTTCGGGTGCGGCGTCATCGGTCGTGAACAGGTGGAGCGCCGACAAGGCATCGCGGGCCACCGCCGCGACCGGTTCCCCGCCTTCCTGCAGCCGGTAATTCAATCGCCGCATGGTTTTCGCGTCAAACGCGTTGGTGAGCAAGCCCATGACCGCTCCCAACTCGGGGTGCCGTCGAAGCGCGGCGCCTCGTATTAATCCTGACGCTTCGTAGGGCGGGAAAAATCGTTGATCATCTTCAAGCACCACAAAATCGTACTCTGCCAGGCGTCCGTCGGTGGTATAGACGTCAAGGACGTCAATGTCCCCCGCCTCCGCCGCCTGGTATTTGAGGGATTGTTGCATGGCTTGCACGCGTTGAAACGTGAGGTCGTACCGCGCTTCAAGGCCGGGTAAGCCGTCCGGCCGTTTGATAAATTCATAGCCAAAGCCCGCCGTCATGGACGACGACCTCGCGGCGAGATCGGAAATGGTGCGAAGGGGCGCGCCGGCCATCCGGGATCGTGGGACCGCGAGCGCGTAGGCATTTTCAAATCCCAGGGGATTCAGCCACCACAGGTCCCAACGCTTGAGAAACTCGGCACGAACGCGGTTGAGGGCCGTTCGCGCATCGCCCGTCGGCGCGTGCCGCAGAATACTGACAAGCCCGGTGCCCGTATATTCCGGATAGAGGTCTATGGCTCCGGTGCGCAGCGCTTCAAAGCAGACCTGCGTGCCCGCCAATCCCAATCGCCGTTCGACGGCAAGGTCCGTCCGGGCTTCAATGAGTTGCGCGAAGATTTCCGCGAGGAGTTTGTTCTCCGGAAAATTTTTTGATCCGACGACCAGGCGGCCGTCTTGAGAAAAAACGGAGCCGGCCGGGACGGAAAGCCAGGCAAGACCCGCGACGATGACCACCCCAATGCGAAGGAACGGCCCGGTCATAGGCGGCGTCCACGGGTTTGATGGCGCAGCAACCGCGACACGTAGTCGTGCGCGGGGGTTTGGAGCAGGTCGGTCGGGCGTCCGATTTGCAGGAGTCGTCCCTCTTGCAGCACCGCGATCCGGTCGCCGAGCCGGAGCGCTTCATCAATGTCATGCGTGACCATGACCATGGTTTTGTTGAGACGTTGCTTGAGATCGAGAAATTGCGTTTGCAGTTCGTGGCGCGTAATCGAGTCGAGCGCGCCAAAGGGTTCATCAAGCAGGACGATTGCGGGGTCGGCCGCGAGGGCTCTCGCAAGGGCCACACGTTGTCGTTGTCCGCCGGACAGCTCAATGGGATACCGCGTCCGAAACCGTCGCGGGTCGAGATGCATGAGTTTGAGCAGCGCGTCCACTCGGTCCGCTCTTCGTTTCGGCTCCCATCCGAGCAAGACAGGCACAAGGCCGATGTTGGCTTCAACGGTCCAGTGCGGCAACAACCCGGCGTCCTGCTGCACGTACCCGATGCGGCGGCGAAGCGCGATGGGGTCTTGCGCGCGAAGCGCTTCGCCATGAATGCGCACTTCTCCCGACGTCGGCTGCTGTAAACCGTTCAACAGGCGGAGCAGGGTCGTTTTACCGGATCCGCTTTCCCCAATCAGGACCAGGGTCTCACCCTGCAAGACGTCAAGGGCGACGTCCCGCAGCGCCCGAACGTCGGAGCCAAACTCCAGCGTCACGTTGTGGATGCCGAGAACCGGTGCGGGCCGCATACTTTTTTCTTGACAAGATTGACTATGGATAATTACAAAAGGCCGGACGAGATCGGGTGCGCGCGCGTTCCCCGTGTCACGCATTCGGTGCTGTGTCGCCTGTTGTCCCACGCAAGCAAGGCCGGCGTCGTGCCGCGTACGTGATTATGCCGAGTTTGGTTGAAATACGAAAGGAATTATCGGCGGCGCGGGCCTGCACCGATCGCATTTTTTCCCTGTTTAAGCCGGAGACGCTCTACGAGCGTCCGATTTCCGAACGGCATCGGGTGATTTTTTACGTCGGCCATTTAGAGGCGTTTGACTGGAATCAGATTTGCCGGTGGACGCTGGGACAATCCTCCTTCCATCCCGCGTTTGATTCGCTGTTTGAGGCCGGCATTGATCCCGAGGTCGGCTCGCAACAGGCGGATGACCGTTCGGAGTGGCCGTCGCTCGACGCCGTCCAACGCTATAACGTCCGGGCGCGGGAAGCGGTGGATCGCGCACTGGACAAGGCTCCGGCCACGATCCTTCGCATGGCGGTCGAGCATCGTTGGATGCACGCCGAAACCACGGCCTACCTGTTGCACCACGCGTCGAACAGTGGAAAAATTTCGCCGCCCGTTGCCCCGCCGCCCGACAGTCCGCCGCCTCGTCATACCCTGGTTGACGTTCCCAAAGGCGTGGTGACGCTGGGCCGTGATGGCGGTTTTGGCTGGGATAATGAATTTGGCGAACATCGGGAAGACGTCCCGGCCTTTGCGGTCAGCAAGTATAAAGTCACCAATCAACAATATTTGCAATTTGTTGACGAGGGCGGCCCCGTGCCTCCGTTTTGGGTCAAACGGGGGAACCGCTGGTTGTTGCTGGCGATGTTTGAAGAAATCCCGCTTCCCCCGCATTGGCCGGTCTATGTGTCCCTGAAAGACGCCCTGGCCTATGCGCACTGGGCCGGCGGCTCGCTTCCGACCGAAGCGCAATTTCATCAAGCGGCGTACGGCGTCCCGACCGGTGAAGAACGCGCGTATCCGTGGGGCAATCAGGCGCCCAACGGGGTGCATGGGAATTTTCATTTTCGGTTTTGGGACCCGGTTCCGGTCACGGCCAATCCGCAAAGCGACAGCGCCTTTGGGGTTTCCCAGTTGGTGGGGAATGGCTGGGAATGGACCTCCACCCCGTTCCACCCTTTTGAAGGCTTCCAGTCTCATGCGACCTACCCCGGCTATTCCACCCGCTTCTTTGACGATGATCATTTTATTGTCAAAGGCGGCGCGCCCACAACGGCCGCCTGTTTGCTGCGCCGGTCGTTCCGCAACTGGTTTCGCCGTGGCTATGCCCATGCGCATGCCGGGTTTCGGTGCGTCAAAAACGCCTGATGGGCTGTTGTTCTTTCCTTCCTCCGAATCAAATAATATAATGACCGTATCCCTTTCTTGGCAGAATCCGCCCGGATGTTCATCACATGGTAAGACAGTGATTTTGCCATGAGACTCTATCACTTTATCAACAAACACTATGGCCTGAAGGACTTACGAGAAAAGCGCCTGAAGATTGCGCGAATTATGGAATTGAACGATCCCTTTGAGTTTCTGGGCGTGGGTTTGTCAGACAGCAAACTTCGTAAAGCTATGGAAACCATAAAGCAGGACATTGCTAATGAATGTGGCCTCCTTTGCTTCAGTAAAAGTTGGGGTAATCCGGTGCAATGGTCACATTACGCTGACGGGCATCAAGGGTTATGTTTGGGGTTTGATGTTCTCGATAAATTTCTTGATAAAATAAATTATGTTGACGAACGATTGCCTACTAAAGATTTTCTAGATGCGATGAAAGTTCTTAGTGATAAGCTTGCTGGTGAAATGGGTGACGATATTGACCCGTCGGCGTCTCCCGGTGAGTTCAAGACCCAAGATACTGCGTTGTTTACTGAAGTCCAGAACAAACTGCGCAAGGAGGCTTACTCAGATGCAGAGCGGGATTTCGGTAGAAAAATCATAGCCACAAAATTTTCCCACTGGAGTTACGAAAAAGAATATCGATTGTTTGTGTCATTGAAAACTAAAGAGAGTGACGACCTGTATTATGCTGATTTCTCGGATGAGCTAACTCTCAAGGAAGTGATCGTTGGCGTTCGTTCTAGCGTTACTCGTACACAAATCGAAGACGCGCTTGGGGAGATAGCCGGCAGTGTGGAAATATTCAAAGTTTGTGAGGACTTTCGTAAATTTGCCGTGGTAAGAGATGAGAATAACGCTTTTTAAGTCTAAAAGGTATGTTGCGTAACCCATAACCTGATGAAGGAGTCACGATGAGTCGAACCCTACAGGAAATCGAGCATGATGCGGCTCGCTTGCCCGCGAAGGATCGAGAGGTTCTTGCCGAACGGTTGATACGGAGCCTGAAACACGAACCGCTTAGTGCGATCGAAGAAGCCTGGGTACAGGAAGCGGAACGTCGGTTTTCAGCATGGTGCAAGGGAGATCGAGTCGGCGTTCCACATGAGCAAGCGTTCAAACGCATTCGCCGGGAACTTGATTGGTGAAGTTGATAGTTGACCCGGATGCTCTTCTGGAAATGCGAAACTCTGCGGTTTTCTATGAAGACCACCAGCCGGACCTGGGGAAAGCGTTTTTGGCCAGCGTGGAAGCGGCCACTGAAGAAATTGTTCGACATCCGCTGCGATGGCGAAAAATCAAAGGCAAGTTTCGCCGCTATCTTGTTCATGGGTTTCCCTACGGCCTTATTTATGCCATACAAGATGACACCATTTATGTTGCCGCCGTCATGCACCTCAAGCGGAAGCCCGGGTACTGGGCGCCAAGAACACAAAGGCGCCTTCGTGAGTAATTGAGACTAAAGCACTTCTGTACGATCTGTGAACAACAAGCAAAAACTTGAACTGACTTGGATTGGCAAGGGGAACCGGCCAAGGCTGGAGCCGAGGATTCTGCTGGAGGACACGGACAAATCCTGCCATGCGGCGCATAAGATTACCGACCACGATATTTTTGACAACAGCCTGATCTTCGGCGACAACCTGCTGGCGTTGAAGGCGTGTGTTGCGTCATTGTCAGAAAACAGACAAATCCGATCCGCGTCATCACGTGTTATTTTGACCGCAAGATGAGGAGACAGCTATGAAACTGCGAATTGACGAAGAAGCCGATGCGTTGCATTTGGAACTGGTCAACGTCCCGGTGGTGGAGTCGGAAGAAGTCGCTCCGGGCGTGATCGTTGACTACGATGAATCAAAACAGGTTGTGGGTGTTGAGGTCATGTCTCTCTCCAAGCGACCGCAACCGGCGAACTTGATGGATTTTCAATTTGAGACTCACCCCAAAAAGCTGGTTTCCACAAGCTGACGCGGATATGGTTTGATGAACCACGACGTCAAAGCCATCGCCAGTCGCTTGAGCCTGCGCTGGCCGCCGACTCGTGAGGATTTGATGGCTACACTGAAGGTTTCTGACGAAGAGCATGGGGAAACGGGAAAAGAGATATAAGTAATTAACCGTATTGACGGCCAATGAAGCTCAACGTAACATTTTGTTACGTGAGCCGGGTATTGTATGCCAAGGCTTGCCTCTGAAGATCTTCGAAAAACAATCAAGAATGCTTTGGAAGAGAAGAAAGGGGCAAAGTTTGTTTATCAGCCCACTTTGCTCGAAAAATTAGCAACGCAGGGAGTGACGGTTCAAGATTTAATCCATATTTGCCGAAACTGGAAAATTTTACATGAAGTTCGACAGAAAGGCGGTTCCTGGCGTTACAAAATCGGTGGATGCAATTGTGATAACAAATGGATGGCCGCTGTCCTCGCTGTCCACACTGTCGGCGATGATTCAATCGTCGTGGCAATAACAGGTTTTCGCTTTTCCAGAGGGAGAACAAGCAGTGAATTGTCTTAATTGTGGCAAGAAGATGGAGCGCTCAATTCAAAAGCGCTATCACTATAAGGAATCCGGGTTAGATAATGTTTATCTGAAGGGTAGCGCCATTTTTCATAAATGTGTGTGCGGACAACTATTTGTCGAAATTGCTCAAATTGAACGCTTGCATGATGCGATTGCCTATCATTTATTGAACAAGAAAACCATTTGGAGCGGCCGGGAATTCAGATTTTTGAGGAAGTGGGTTGGTCTTACGGCAGAGGAATTAGGCAGAGCCCTTGGACATATCAGTCGCGGTACCATATCCAGATGGGAAAATGACAAAATTCGCATTACGCCTGCCACGCATCATCAGATGCTTCTCTTGGTATTAAGGCTTAAAGAGGAAGCGATCAACGAAAGAATGGTCCTGAAGGTTGCCATTGAGGAATTTCTGGGAAAAATTGCTGAAAAGACAAAAAAACCCGTTTCAATTACCATCACTCCTGACATAATAAAGAATCTGCCGTTTGCTGCATCTAAGATCTAAGAAAGGTTCGCATCGGAGTATTTGCGTTTAAAAAATAGATAGGGCGACCATGAAGAGATTTGTGCATCCGACCTGTCCCTGTCGTCCTGCAAGGCGGTGACAGCATGAAAACGTCATTGGCGATTTTGTGTCTTCCTTGCATCGTTTGCGTGGCTCTGTTGACTCAACGTCCGGGTGCGTTTGCACAGGATGAAACCTCCAACGTCCCCACCCGAACGATTGTCGGCGACCTGCTGATGATTGACCGGGATCTCTACATTGTGCGGAGCGAATATGGCGAGGTTCAGGTGGAAGCCACGCCGCAAACGAAGATCGCGGAAGATTTTCAATTCGGCGACCGCATCAAAGCGCGGGTCCTCATGAACAACCAGGCGTTGACCATTGACCGTGCCGGCCCCGGTGACGTGCCGGGCGTGGCGGAACACCAGGCGGCAACGGTCAAGGCTCCCGTGACCCCGGAAGCGGAGGAAAACAAGGATGACGCTTCGGCGCCGGCGGCTCCGCCGAAACGGCCGACGGGCAAAACGGTTGTCGGCGACCTGCTGATGATTGACCGGGATCTCTACATTGTGCGGAGCGAATACGGCGAGGTTCAGGTGGAAGCCACGCCGCAAACGAAAATTGCGGAAGATTTTCAATTTGGCGACCGCATCAAAGCGCGGGTCCTCATGAACAACCAGGCGTTGACCATTGACCGCGCCGGCCCAGATGACGTGCCGGGCGTCATGGTTCATGGCGCGCTTCCGCCGCCTCGTGTCGGCCAGGATGAGGCCGGGGCGACGGTATCAGACTCGGGTCGGGGCGATGACACCAAAGTTGTCGAAGGCCGGATTTTGATGGTTGATGGAGACTTCTATGTTATCCGTGGTGAGCGGGGTGAAATCCGAATTGAACGAACGCCTGAAACCCGGATGACCGGAGAGTTCAAATTCGGCGATTTGATCAAGGCCACGGTGACCGCGACTGACCGTGCTCTGGCGATTGAGCGGCTGCGGGCGCCATGAAGGGCGGGGGAAGCCCGCTCTTGCGGGACAGGCGGGTCACAAATTTTCGATGGGAATCGGAGCGACGTGGTCGGCCGGGAGAAAGCCGAACACTTTTGAATAAAAATACAGTTCATTGTCCAGGACTTGCTTGATGTGCTCGGCCCGCCGAAACCCGTGCTGTTCCCCTTCAAAGGCCATGTAGGCGACGGGAAGCCCTTTCGCTTTCACCGCCTTGAACATGTTCTCCGCCTGGTTGGGCGGCACCACGGCGTCTTCCAAGCCCTGAAAAAGAATGAGGGGGCAGGAAAGCCGGTCGGTGAAGTGAATGGGCGACCGCTGCTCATAGAGGTCCTGGCGTTCGGGCAACGGGCCGATGAGGCGGGTGAGATACCGCGATTCAAACTTATGGGTATCCCGGGCGAGCGCTTCAAGGTCCGAGACGCCGTAGTAACTGGAACCGGCCGTAAAGCGGTCGCGAAACGTCAGGGCGCACAAGGTGGTAAACCCTCCCGCGCTCCCGCCCGTGATGGTCATGCGCTTCGGGTCCACGGCGTCCCGGTCAACAAGCGCCGTGACCGCGTTGACGCAATCGTCAACGTCAACGATGCCCCACCGGCCGTTGAGGCGTTCCCGATAGGCCCGGCCATATCCCGTGCTTCCGCCATAGTTGACGTCAAGCACGGCAAATCCCCGGCTCGTCCAATACTGAATCATCAAATGCAAGGCGGGGACACAGGCCCCGGTTGGGCCTCCATGGCTTTTCACAAGGAGCGGGGGACGCTCTGACGGCGGGCCTTGAAAATCCGCGTTGCGAGGCGGGTAATAAAACGCGTGCCCGGTGGCGCCGTCGTCGGTGGGGTAGGTGACGGCGGAAGGGACGGACAGATACTCGGCGTTCACGGAAAAATCCACGGAACGCCGCAAGACGGTGATGGCTTGCGAGTCCGCGTCAATCTGAATGATCGCCGTGGGGTCGGACGGAGAACCGGCCGTGCAAACAATGCGGGAGCGTTGAACGTGGACGTCGTCAAAGGTTGTGTACGGCAACTCAAACCGTTCGAGCCTGCGTTGCGCGAGGTCTAACCGTCCCAGATGCCAGAAGCCCCGTTGTGTATAGGCGCAGATAATGCGGCTGGACGACTCAAACCCGTAGAGTCTTTGGCCGCACGTCCATTGCGGTGCGCCGAATTCGGCGTCCATCGGATAGAGCGGGACGGCCTTCCCGTTGTCCAGGCGGTACAGGTTCCACCAGCCGGACTGATCCGAGACAAAATGCAATTGACCGTCCGGTGACCACTCCGGTTGAAACACGGAAACGTCGGCGCCCCCGGCCACGTGTCGTGGAGCCTGAAGCGAGCCGTCCGGATGAAGGTCGGCCACCCAGAGTTCCGTGCCGTCCCAGGGCATATTCGGATGATTCCATGTCAGCCACGCCAACTGCCGGCCATCCGGGCGCAAACGGGGAGAGGCGTAAAAATCATTCCCGGAAACCAGAATATCGCCGGACGTGTCACGCGGGTCGCCGTCAAGCGGAATGCCGACGATGGCGTTCGCCGGCTCCCGGCCGGCCTGGGTATGATCTTCACGAATGCACACAAGCCGGTTGCGCCCGTGGTCGTGGAATCCGTCGGCATAGCGCATGGCGGCCTCCGCGGTCAGGGGTTCGGGCGGCCCGCCACGGCGTTGTTGATACAGCCGTTGATCGGAAAAATTGGAAAAATACACGACTTCCTCCGCCACGCAATACGCGCCTCCTCCGTATTCATGGACCCGGGTTTGAACGTTCAGGGGGCGGGGCGTCAGGTCGTGGCGGGTGCCGTCGGCGTCCAGGCGGACAACCGTGTTTCGCCCGCCTTCATGAGGGCGGCTTTCCAGCCAGAACAGTTGCTCGCCGTGGAGGGCGAGTTGTCCGAGTTTGATAGATTCCAGAACAATCCGGTCGGACGTGATCGGGGATTTCCATGACCCGTAAGGAGCGGTACGCGGATTCGACATGAGAGATGGATAAAGGCCGGCACGTATGGACGCGGGATGAGCAACCGTCAGAGGACGAGCACGGGTTCGCCGGCGTCCGGGCTATGCGTGAACGGCGGTGCGGCGGCGAGGCCGCTCTCGCGAGGCGATAGCGACAAGCTCAACAATATGGTTGATGCATCGCCCGCAACACGTCTCTTCGTCGTCAATGCCCAGCGCGGCGGCCAGCTTGTTCGGGCAGGTCACTCCGTTGCGGCCGAGATTCTCGACGTCGGATTCTGTAATGCCTTTGCACGCGCAGACGTACATAATGTTTAACCGAATACGATATTGATTACCGTTCTCATTTATAGAAATTATAAGTGCGAATCAGGGCGGTTGTCAAGCCCGAACCATGAGAAAATTTTGGGGAACGATCGTTGACGCATCACCCCATGAACCGTCGTCTTTGTCATGCCCACCATGCCCCCCCGTCATTCCCGCCTTCGCGGGAATGACGGTCCTGGTTGCGAGGTGTCAAGTAGAATATGAATATAATCCCCCAAAAACCTATTGCCATCGGGAGCTTCAGTGTGGCATATATGTTTCAGATTATCTGGTTGCGGCCCGTTCTCTGCCGCACGTTCGGAAGCGGTCCGAAGCGTGGCGGAGACGGGTCAGTGGATCCGGGGGCAAGCCGGCACGTGGGACGCAACCCCTGAACTCACCAACACGACAAGAAAGGTGTTTGCCATGAAACGTGCATTCAAGACGGTGTTGACGCTTCGCTCATTGCTCGTGACCATGCTGGCGGTTGTGGTCATGCCCGCCGTTGGCGTGGCGCAGCCGGACGTGCCCAAACGGGGGGCCGTGACGCTGCTGGAAGAGGTCGTCGTGACCGCGCGGAAGCGGGCGGGGGAGGAAAAAGCCCAGTCCGTGCCGTTGTCCATCACGGCCTACAATGCCGAGCAGATTGAATCCCTGAAAGTCCGCAATCTGGAATCCCTGGCGGTCGCCATGCCCAACGTTATTCTGGACGACATCGGCACGCTCAAGGGCGTCGCCAACTTCTCCATTCGCGGGTTGGGTATCAACAGCTCCATCCCCTCCATTGACCCCACCGTGGGGGTCTTTGTTGACGGCGTGTACCTCGGCATCAACCAGGGCGTCATTTTCGACACGTTTGACATAGAGAGTATTGAAGTGTTGCGCGGCCCCCAGGGAACGTTGTTTGGCCGCAACGTGACCGGCGGCGCGGTGCTGATCAACACCAAGAAACCCACCGACAAATTTGAATCATCCTTCAGAACCGCGACGGACGGCGGCAACAGCGGCAGCGGGTTGAACACCTACGTGATGGGCACGGCCAGCGGGCCGTTGCTTGATACCCTGTCCGCCAAGATGACGATGTATTACAACAACGACACGGGCTGGTTTGAAAACCAGTTTGACGGGTCGGACTTCGGCAAACTGGAGCAGTTCATGTTTCGCCCCACCTTTATCTGGAATCCGCTGGACGACGTTGAAGTCTTTGTGAAATATGAATACGGCAAGATCAGCGGTGACGGCCCCGCCGCGCAGTCGCATACGAACGGCACCGGCACCGGTTCGCTCTTCCCTCTGCCCGGTGTGAGGCAGCGCGATCGTGACAGCTTTGATTTTGCGATTGACGAACGCGGGTTCCAGAAGACCAGAACCGACCTCGTGTCCGTGCAGATGGACTGGAAAGTCGGCGCGACTGGCACCATCACCAATATCTTCGGCTGGCGCAATTTCTCGCAGGATGGGGTGAGCGACATTGACGCCCAGCCGGCCAATCTGTTCCACGCCGGTTTTGACACTGAAGCGGAGCAGTTGAGCAATGAGTTGCGCTACAACGGGTTGCATTTTCAGGACAAGCTGAACTTCACCGCCGGACTGTACTATTTCACCAATGAACTGAATTACGCGGAGAGTCGCGATTTGTTCACGGATCTTACTGCACTAAACAGAGCAGTCCGCAGTGGCGGCGGTGACTATGAAGTGGAGACGTTGGCCGCCTTCTTCTCCGGCGATTACAATCTGACGGATCGCCTGGTCATGACCGCCGGCCTCCGCTACACGAAGGAATTGAAGGAAGCCAGGATTACATCGATTACGAATGCTGCCGGGAATCAGACAAATTTTGCCGGCAACGACGTGACGTTGGACGGGTCAGACAATCGTTGCAACGTGGTGGACGGTACCTGCACGCCGGACTTTGTTGACGATGCGGAATGGAATAGCTGGTCTCCCAAGATCGGCGCATTATATCACGTGAGCGATGATGCCCGTGTGTATGGTCATTGGAGCCGCGGGTTCCGTTCGGGCGGCTACAACCTGCGCAATACCGATGAAAACAATGCACCCGAAGGGTTTGACCAGGAACAGACGGACAGCTTTGAGGTCGGCTTCAAGCAGGAGTTTGCCCGCGGTCGCCTCAACGGCGCGGTGTTCTACAACATGATTTCGGACATGCAACGGGAGGTGAATACATCCGACCCTGGCGCCGGGGTGGTGCAACGCGTCCTCAACACCGCCGATGCCCGCATTATCGGTCTTGAGTTTGACGGGGTGTATGCGTTGACCGACAACCTCGTGTTCCTGGGTTCCCTCGGCTGGCTGGCTCCCGAGTACACCGACGTGAAAGAAGATCTGAGCGGTGACGGGCTGGTCACCGATGCTGATGAAGACCTGAACCTGCCCAGAGCGCCCGACGTCACCTGGAGTGTCGGGTTGAGCTGGGACGTGCCGGTTCGTGACGGGGTGTCCATGACCGCGCGCGGCAACTATGCGTACCGTGACCGGACGGCGTACACGGATGACAATCTGGGCTTTATTCTGGCCCAGAACATGCTCAACGCGGGACTGGATTTCTACACCGACAACGGCTGGATACTATCCGTGTACGGCAACAACCTGCTGGAGACGGTGAGGCACGGCGGCGACACCCAGCTGCCCGGTGCTCTCGGTGGTGGAACCTTCTCGCCGTTGTCAAAAGGCCGTTTCCTCGGAGTCCAGTTGCAGTACGACTTTTCCATTTGATGCAAGAGCGGTACCGGTTGCCGGGTCGTTGGTGAGACCGGCAACCGGCGCTGTTTGCGAACACCAATCCCCCCGGCCATTCCACGCTCATCCGGTGTGGCCCGTGTAACCCACCATGGACAACGCTTCCTGTCCGCCGCCACTCCAGGCCGCCCTCGCTGACCGGCTAAGCGCCGACGACGCTCAACCCGTCTTGAACGCCCTTCTCACCGCCGGCGTGGCCGCCCGGGTCTCGGACTTATCGTTGCGTGTCTGTGAGAAATTGTCCGTTTAGAATAAATGGAAGTAAGGTCTAGTAAAATCAGCTATAGGGAAAGGAAGCATTTGTACACAAAAAATAAAATTGATATGACTAGCGAAAACCAAAAAAGACAAAAATATTTTAATGTAATCTTACCTCGTTGGCTTTGTTTAATGCTGAAACATTCTTCATGAACATCGTAACTTCAGAAAGTGCCTGATCGCGCAATTTTCCTAGCGGCATTGGTATCATAAATTCTTGTTTCCACACATCATTTTTAAGTTCCGGCTGGCTAGCCGTCTGTGCCAAATAATAAGTTTGTGCTCTGGCATATTCACTTCGCAATACATACCAAAGTATTTTCCCTTGTTCGCTTGACTCCGGTCGTATAACGAGAAAACCTGATGTACATATTGTCCCATCATATTCGTTTGGTACTAAAATAACGGTGCCTCTTGAACTATTATTAATTGCCATTAGCACATCGCCTTTTCTAACTTGATATTGACCTCGCGATGGAAGCTCATCAATTGAACCTTCAATGTGTTTTACGATTAACCCATACGGCGTAACATCACCAATTTCAATGTATTTTAGAATTTTATTGGCAGTCCTTAGTTTATCTTTCGCTTGTTTGCTTATCTTTGGTGCTGTTTTAAAATCCCTTCCATAATATATTTTAATCTCTCCCTTCCTCGCTTTTCGTTTTAGCTCATCGCGTATATTTTTTAAATCTGGGGAATAATAAAATGAATCAAAACGCTTAATCTTCAATTCTCCTGGTGGTTGTAGCCACACTTGTTGGGGACATTCTAATGTTTCATAACGATCTTGGTTTTGCTGAATAATCTCGCTCAATTCGCCCGTCCGTTTCCAATCAAAGTACATCATTAAAATATCTACAAGATTATTTCTTTCCATCGTATCCTTTGAGTGGCTATCGTGCCCAACATTATTAGTAACCGACATAAAGACATGTCCTTGACTTTCAGCGTTGTCTTGTTTTTTTCTTAGATGAACGATGGATGTTTTTATGTTCGCCTGCGCCTTAAAAAAGGCATTAAAGGGCAAAGAGTGCACTCCAAGCAAAATGAATTTTTCCATTAGCCACTCTCTAACGGCTATCTGTGTTTCCCCATTTAGAACAGTATCATCAATAACTACCAGGATTTCACCACCCGGTTTGAGTAATTCATGGTAGCGATCAAGAAAAAGGATGTTCGATTTTGCATTTTTGAGTCCAGTAGCAATAGCTCTTTGTTGCAATATTCGGCTTTCATCTTCGTTCTCGCTACGGTAGCTCATGCTAAATGGTGGGTTAGACAGTACCAAATCAAATGAGCTTGGCGTTAAGGTTTTGATATGTTCTGTTACTTCATCAAGACGCTCAGATGGCATATCCTCAGTCATTGGGGGATCGCTATCTAAACCATCTCCATGAAAAATATGACTTCCCCCATCTCCATGCAAATACATATTTATTCTTGCAACCCGTGAAACCCTTTCATTCCCTTCTACGCCAAACAAATGTTCGTCACAGACTTTTTTAACTGATGTTTCTTTGCCTTTATTGGTAAGCCGTTTATCATTCCTTATTGCAGCACTAAGATAGGCCATTATTTCTATTAAGAATCCTCCCGTGCCTGCACAAGCATCAATCACTTTTGGTGGATTGGCAATATCACATCCATATAGCGCAATGCGCGCCATAAAATCGACAACTGGACGTGGCGTGAAATACTGACCAAGCTCTTTCCCTCTGACTGCTTGATTTAAAAATCTTTCAAACATTCGGCCATTTAAATCTTCATCAACTGCACTGAGATTTACATCTTCAAAACATTTTATCAGTTCCTTGCATGTACTAGCATTGAGACTGAGCCTTTCGTTTTTTTCGAAAATTCTCTTCTTTCCCTTTTTTATTGAATCTTCAAGTTCATCTCTTAAGTGTATAAAAAGAATATCGCGAACTGGGTGGCTTGATGTTTCCCTGATCTTTTCCAGCCAGCCTATTGTTAGCGGAATTTCATTGCGTGGTACGTTGCCATCTAAGGCTTGGCGTTTTTTATCTTCACGAATCTTTATAAATATAAATTTACAAAATTCGTAAAAAGCATCCGTCGGGCTAAGTTTTTCTTTCTTCCAGATAAGCCTATGGCATTCGTCAAATAAGGCATTTAAGGATGCCGGCGGAATAGTTTCAAAGATATTTTCGTCTTTTTTTCTTTGCTTTCTTGTTTTATATCGAACGTAATTCTTGAGTGTGACAAAAGGCGGTGAGCCACTAGAGAAATCCTCAAGTCGCAGTGTCACTAACGGGGTTGCTCGATCATGTGGATATAGTGCAGTCATCAGTCCGTTGGTAAGCAAAAGCCACTCAATCCCTTTCTCTTCAGGTTTTAATGACTGATTGTGGCTTAATGCATAGCTGGCCGCCTGACCCCAATGTGATGAAATATCTTCCGTGGGTGCTTTTGTTTCAACGACCGTGCTGGCAAATTGATCAGGGTCAATCAGTAAAAAATCAACTTCTAACATCTTCTTCTTGCTGCCCTCATAGCCGATCAATCTTGGCACCTTTTCTTTTGGTAAAATGGATCTATCGGGATAACCAAGTTCTTTAAATAGAGGAGCCGCAAACCGTGTTTCAACTTGAGCTTCATTTTTGAAGTTGGTAGAACCAACTGAAAATAGGGTGCTATAACTCACTATTTTTTTCGCCATCTGAGTTTTCTCATTCATCTAAATTAGAGATTCCTCGAGTGATAGAGCTATATTACGTGTATAAACTGGAAAGCACAAGGCTGAGTTTAGTCATTTAAAATCAAGCATATAATTCGTAGTTATTGGATTGAGCCTGCGCTACTATCAAGGCAGGACTAGATTTGCAACTACCCCGGCCGCTTTTTATAATCCGGTTTTACTTGTGTAACCCATGGACAACGCTTCCTGTCCGCAACCACTCCAGGCCGCCCTCGCTGACCGGCTAAGCGCCGACGACGCTCAATCCGTCTTGACCGCCCTTCTCACTGCCGGCGTGGCCGCCCGGGTCTCGGACTTATTGACGGAGTTGCACGAATGTTCCGCGAAAATCGCGGGGCAGGCCATAGACGCGCTTCCAGAGATGGTGAGGCGGTGCGGTCCCGAGACGGTCGCCGCATGGATGGATTTGGCCATTGCGCTCGCCGGGCGTTCGGGTGCGGTGAGCATGAAATACCTGCGGGAAAGCCCGCGCCTTTTAGGGGCGCTTGATTCGTCCGCTCTCCGCCGGGACGTGCTCACGACGACGTTGGAACTGGCGGATAGCGACTCGGAGTTTGCGGCGAACTGCGCGCTTGAATTTTTCCGCAAGGCTCCGGAATTGTTGAGCGTCGCCGCCCCAATCAATCCGGCCCGGTGGGCGGCGCTCGGCCAGGAACTGACGGAGTGGAATCATGTGTTGGGCATTGAGTTTCTTCGCGAATGTCCGAAGGTGGCGGAGGTGCTGGCGTTTGACGAGGTGCGCCCCTGGGTGACGTTCGGCATGAAGCTGATCACCCGGAATAGTTTGGGCAATCCCGATTACGTGGGGATTCTTGAATTCTTTCGCACGAGTCCCGGCCTGCTCGGAGCCATCCCCGACGTGGCCGCCCGCCCGCAAATCGTGAACGTGGGGACGGCCCTCGCGGATCAATCTCCTGAAATCGCACTGACCTTTTTGGCCGAAGCGCCGGCGCTCATCGGCGGTCTGCCGTCGCCGGACGTGCGCCGAACCGTCCTCCGGTACGGAGGGCTGCTGGCCGAACGGGACGCCGCCGTGACGATGGCATATTTTCGTCGCGCGCCGGAGGTCGTCCGCATGGACCATGAGCCGGCCGGCCGTGACGAGGCCTTTGACGCGTGGTTCCGCGGGGGCATGGAAGTGCTGGAGTGCAGCGCGGAGGGCGCGCGCGCGTATTTTGCTCTTGAAACCGCCAAAGCATTGAGCGCCGTTGAGCAGGCGATGTCCGGCGTGCCGCTGCGCCGCGTGGCGCGCTCCTTGCAATTATTTGCGCACATGATCTGTGGCCGGCCGGTGCGAATCGCCTCCCTGGCCGGCCCGGCGCAGGCGGCTCATATGGCCTTCACGCCGGAAGGGCCTGTCGTCTCTTTGCCCGCGATCATGAATCGGTTTTCGGCGAAGGAACAGAACGCGCGAAGCTATACGATCATGGTGGCGCATGAGGTCGGTCACGTCGCGTTTGGCACGTATCGTATAGATCTGCCGTTCCTTCAATCGTTGGCGCAACGGGTTGCGGAGCGGTATGCCGGCGGTGACGGGGATGCGGCCGGGCATCCCGCCCCGCGCTCGCCGCAAGACGGCGCGCGCGCTTCCGTGTCTTTGAATCTGCCGGCGAATGTGCCCGCTATTCATGGCCTGGCGGACCTCTTCGCTCTCTACCCTCAAACCGGCGTGATCCGGGATCTGTGGACCATTCTTGAAGACGCGCGCGTGGAGTATTTGTTGCAGCGGGAGTATCCGGGACTTCGCCATGATTTGGCCTCGGTGGCACGGGAGTCGGTCACGACCCGCTCCATTCATCATGGCATGACGGCCAGAGAGATGGCGCTGGATTCTTTGCTGCTGCTGTTGACGCATGGGCCGGGAGAACGGCGGATACCGCCCGCGCTTCAGCCGGTGGTGGATCGGTGCTGGGAATGCGCACGGACGCTGTTGCGCCCGGATGCGACGCACGAGCATGCCGTGGAATTGGCCGACACGATGTACCAAACGCTGGATGCCATGATCGGCAGCGTGCGGCCCGCCGTCCGGGAGCGGGAGGATTCGGACCGGCAGAACGAGCCGGAGGAGATAAGCGCGGGGCCTCGCGCGGCTGAAGAAACGGCGGGGGGCTATCGCGCCGTGACAAATTGGGACTATCGAGGCGCCATGAATCCGGATGCCGTTCGGGGAGGGTTGGGTGAATCGGACGACGCGTCGGGCGCTTCGGAAGACCCGATGCCGGATTTCGCAACCGCCGGCGCGCTCGCTTCTCTTCCGGCGCGCCGCTCCGAAGAGCGTCGCGCGGCGGAATCCCGGAACATGTCCGAGCACGAGGCCGCCGGTGAGCACGCCGCTCCCGTCGTTGATGAGGCCTGCCGCGTGCCGGGCGCGGGCGACGGGCCGTGGGCCGTTCCGTCCGGTCACGCACAATCGTCCGTGTATCCCGAATGGGATGGCGGACTTCAGGACTACCGGCTCGCCTGGTGCCGGGTGATTGAGCGGCCCGGAGAGGAAGGGAATCAGGATTTTGCACGGCAGGTCATGGAAAAGCATGCCCCGGCCATGCGGGTCTTGCGCCGCTATTTTGAAACCATTCGACCGGCGGCCCTGCGCCGGGTCCATGGGTGTGACGACGGCGAAGACGTGGACGTGGACGCCGCGATTCGCCGCGTGGCCGACCGGCGGGCGGGCGCCGACCCGTCCGACCGCATTTACGACCGGAGGGATAAACGTGAACGCCGCGTGGCCGTGGCCTTTTTGGTGGACATGAGCGGCTCCACGGGCCGGCAACTGGAAGAGGGGCGTCGCGTGATAGACGTGGAGAAAGAGGGCCTGGTCTTGCTTGTGGAAGCCCTGGACGCCATTGGTGACGACTGTGCGTTATATGGATTTTCCGGCCAGGGCCGGCATCGCGTGGAGTTGATCGTGCTGAAAGAGTTTGGCGACGCCCGGCGTCATCAAACGGGCCGGCGCATTGCGGCCATGACGCCGCTCCGGCAAAATCGTGACGGGGCCGCGATTCGCCACGTCGCCCAAAAACTGCTGCGCTGCCCGGCCCGGCATCGGCTGCTCATCCTCTTGAGCGACGGGCGGCCCCTTGACGGCGACTATGGAGAGGAGTACGCCCTTCAGGATACCCGCATGGCCCTTCGAGAGGCGCGGCAACACGGGATCAAACCGTTTTGTTTCACCATTGACCGGGAAGCGAGCGGCTATCTCAAACGCATGTATGGAGACATTCACTACGGTGTCCTGGATGACGTGCGGACCTTGCCGGAACGATTGCCGCGTCTGTATCAGCGCTTGACGGGACGCTCCTGATTCGCCGTCCCGGCGCGCGTTGCGGGACACGACGAAAGACGAGCGACGGCTCACGGATGACGCAACGGCATGGATGATCACGCTCAAGAGCCAACGGTTCCTCCATGGCTGCATAAGCTGTTTACCGGCCATCAGTATCCGTATATCCGCCGCCTGGCCAAATTTGAAAAGAAAGACCGCACAATCGGCGACGCCGGTTCCGAGCCGTCTCGTGCGGAAATTGATGCCAAATTCCGGGAAGTGTACCCTCGGTGTTCCGCCAGAATTTTGCAGGAAGTCAAACAGGGGATGATCGTGAGTTTCACGGAATTAGGCGTCTATCCGCCGGGCGGCTACCATGAATTGGTTGAGACACCGGAAGCGTTTCTGGCCCGTGAATATGGAAGAAAAAAGATCAAGGTGAATTTTTATGACGGAGACAATTTCGTCTGCACCATCAATTTCAAAGTGGATGGGTGGGCCAGTCATGACGATGACGAGTAGGATGGGGACCAGCCCTTTCTTCCCCCGCCGGGTCGGGCATGAAGCGTCGCGGCGCCCGGCATGGCACGGGCAACCGGCCCGCCCCACGGCCTTGTTGACGGATGCCGCTCGCAGGACGACGCGCCCGCGCTTGCATGGTTCTCACGCGCGTCGAACGCGCGCCGCCACGGCGGGCATGCCATGACGCAACGGAAAATCACCGTCGTTGGAGCGGGCAACGTCGGAGGCTCCATCTCGCAGCGACTGGTTGAAAAACCCGGGTACGAGATTATCCTGGTGGATATTGTGGACGGCCTGTCGCAGGGCAAAGCCCTGGACCTGGCGCAAGCGGGAGCGGTGTGCGGCTGTGACTCGCGGATTATCGGAACCGGTTGTTATGACGAGACCGCCGATTCCGACGCGGTGGTGATCACGTCGGGCATTGCGCGGAAGCCCGGCATGAGCCGGTCCGAATTACTTGAGACCAATACCCGGATTGTGCAATCCGTCGTGCGGGAAGCGAGCAAGCGTTCGCCGTCGGCCATCTTCGTCATTGTGGCCAATCCGTTGGATGCCATGGCGTACGTCGCCTGGCGGGTGAGCGGATTTCCCAGGCAGCGAGTGGTGGGCATGGCCGGGGTGTTGGATTCCGCCCGGTTCCGCCTGTTTATTGCCAGGGAGTTGAACGTGCCGGTTCACGAGGTGCGGGCCATGGTGCTGGGGGGGCACGGGGACGCGATGGTTCCCTTGAGCCGCTACACGACCGTGCGGAGCCGGCCCGTGGATCAATGGATGTCGGCGGACAGGCTTGATGCCCTGGTCGCGCGCACGCGCAACGGCGGCGCGGAAATCGTGAATCTTCTCAAGACGGGGAGCGCCTACTACGCTCCGGCCGCGTCGGTGGTCGAAATGGTCGAAGCCATGATGCGGGATCAGAACGCCGTGCTGCCCTGTGCGGCGCTGTGTGAAGGCGAGTACGGACTTCAAGGGGTCTATATGGGCGTCCCCGTCCGTTTGGGCAAAAACGGCGTTGAGGAAATTCTGGAATACGACCTGACCCCCGAAGAAAAAACCGCGTTTGACCTGTCGGCCCAAGGCGTCCGCGACCTGTGTCGGGAAGTGGACAAATTGCTGGCGTCGTAAGAGACTCCTTCCTTCCCGTCATTCCCGGCCCCAGCCATCCGGCAACCGTAAGACGTGCGCGCCGTGAATCCATCTGCAAGCGTGGTTGGCGGACACACCGCTCCCGCCGCTTTTCCCTCACATCCTTGACAGAATCACGGCTGTTTCCGTAGCATCCGCTCCATTGGTCGATGACGCAGGTTTCCCGTTTGTCGGGTTGCCTGCTGAATACAACAGCCAGAAGTACGCATGGGGTAGCTCCCCGTGTCAGGTGAATAAGCAGGAACGCCACATAACCTGTGTCGTCGACCAATCGGCCCGGCGCCTTTATGCCGGAGCCGATTACCTATCTTTGACACAGGAGTTGCCCCTTGAAGAAAGCCGCGAGAAAAGCCGGGCATGGGTTTGTGCTTTGCCTTTGCGTGGCGCTTGCCGGATGTGCCGCCACCACCGAGAAGATGATCTACCACGGCGAGCGGAAAACGTATGACGCACACCTGCAAGACAACTTGGACGTTGGCGCCGTTGTTGGCGGTCAGGAAACCAGCGTTATAGGCGCCTTGGCACACGCACAATCTTCAGAAATCAGCAATGAAGTCTTTGCGGGCGCCTTGAAGCAGAGTTTGGCGAACCAGGGCTTGTTGGCGAACGATGGCCGAGGCCGTTACGTCTTGAATATCCAACTTGTCAGCGTTGATCAGGCCTTTAACGGCCTTAATTCCAACGTAGTAACCAGCGTGCAATATGTTTTGACGGATACACAGAGCCATACGGTTGTGATGAAAGAAACGATTGTGGCCGAACACGAAGCCGCATCGGCGGATAGCTTTTTTAATGTGCATCTAACGCAACAACGGGCCAACGAGGGGTCGGCGAAAAACAATATTGAGCAGTTTCTCGCCGTGTTATCCGTATTGGACATCAAGCCCGCTGATATTGTTGTTGAGTGAAACAATTTCCCGGAGATTTGTAATGAAACAGTTTTTGCTTCTGGCGTGGTTCGCGATATGGCTTCCCGCTTGTTCCGCGTATATGGCCGTCAACCAGCCGGAGAAAAAAGATGTTGGCGTACTGTCCAAGGGCACCCCGCGCGTGGTCGTCATGGCGGAACTGGGTCAGCCGGTCGGCACCATTGTCAAAGACGGGAAGCGCACAGACATATTTCATTTTCATAAAGGTTCCGATGGCGGCTGGAAGGCGGGGCGTGCGGCATTCCATGCTATTGCCGATGTGTTCACGATAGGTTTGTGGGAAATCGTCGGGATGCCGATGGAAGGAGTTGTCAAAGGCGACAAGATACGAGTCATCGTATTGTATGATGCTGATAACAGTGTAGAGACTGTCACCTACCGGAGTGGTGGTGAGAAAGGCGGCCATGTGTCTGCGGAACAGGAAATAGAGTACTGACGGCGGCCATCGCCGCCCGCCACGATGACACAATCCGATGAAACCGGCGTCGGCCAGGTTTTCATCACAACCAGAGGAGAGAGATTATGGCCAAGCAAGAGTCAGGCAAGTATGTTGTGAAGTTTCATAGGCCCGTAGAGCAACCCAGGAAAAGCGATTATCTCGGAATCGATGTCTACAGAGGCGACAAGTTTTTTGGAACATTAGAGGTTGATGACGAGGGTGTTGAATGGTGGACTGACAAGGGTCGCAGAGCTGACCGCACATGGGACAGTTTTATCAAAAAGTTGCAGAAATAACGGAAGGAGTGGGCGGCATGGTGCCCTGCCAACCCTACGGCACTTTTTCGGCCAGCACCTTTTCGGTTTGTTTCCTTCGGTAGTCTTCCAGCCGTTGCTTGACCGCTGAATCGGAGAGCGCGAGAATCGCCGCCGCCAGCAAGGCGGCGTTCACCGAGCCGGCCTCGCCGATGGCCAGTGCGGCAACGGGAATGCCGGCGGGCATCTGCACGATGGAGAGCAGGGAATCCAGCCCTTGCAGCGCCTTGGACTGCATGGGGACGCCGAGCACGGGCAAGAGCGTTTTCGCCGCGATCACCCCCGGTAAATGAGCCGCCCCGCCGGCGCCGGCGATCATGACGCGGATGCCGCGCGACTCGGCCTGGCTGACGTATTCCAATAAGGCGTCAGGCGCCCTGTGGGCGGAAATCACGCGGCACTCATGGGCGATGCCGAGTTGCGTCAGTCTGTCGCCGGCCAGCCGCATGACCTCCCAATCGCTTTTACTTCCCATAATAATGCCGACTACCGGTTTATCATGCGCTGAAGCCACAAGCGTTCCTCCTCAAGAAGGTTAGAGATTTCGTGTCCGACGGATGCTTCGCATGGTCGCGTGAAAGTGTACAAATTCACCACCCTATTTACAATCGGAGAAAAGGCGAAAGGCGGCCGCTTTCACCGGACACAAGGGGCCGGCCGCCGGCGTGGTTCAGTCTGGCGTCCAGGCAACAGGCAGCTTCTAACTCTTTGACGTGAAAAGGTTTTTTGTGTCAGTGCGGAGCCGAAAGCCTTGACGGGATGATGCGGAGCCTCGTATAGTCAACCGCTCTCGTTGCGCGCGGGTGCGTGGCGTTTCATCCATGGTTGAGAGTCTTGGCTTATGGAAAAAGAGTCCCCTCTTCGCTTACTGGCTCCGCTTGACGGCGAGCCGTGGGAGATTGACGGCTACCTCGCAAGCGGGGGGTATGAGGCGTGGCGGCGGGTCGTGCGGGACCGCAATCCCGACCGGGTCATTGATGAACTGAAGCGGGCCGGTCTTCGCGGACGGGGCGGGGCGGGATTCCCGACGGGAGTGAAATGGGAAAAAGTGGTGCATCATCGGGTGGCGGAACGTTATTTTGTCTGCAACGCCGGAGAGCATGAGCCGGGCACCTTTAAGGACCGCCACCTGATTCAACATCACCCGCATCGGTTGATTGAAGGGTGTTGCATCGCGGCTTTCACCATCGGAGCCAGGGAAGCGTACGTCTATTTGAATGCCGAATTTCTTGAAGCGCGCACCAGTTTGGCGAAGGCCCTGGAGCAGGCCCGCATGAAGGGCTTGCTGGGAGCCAATGTGCTGGGTTCCGGTGTTGATCTTGACCTGGAGATTTTCGACGGTCATGGCAGCTACGTGGCCGGAGAAGAAACAGCGATGCTGGAGTCCATGCAGGGCCGCCCCGCCCAGCCAAAGGAAAAGCCGCCGTTTTACCCGACCGACTTCGGACTGCACGGCAAGCCGACGTTGGTGAATAACGTCGAAACCCTGTCCCACGTTCCCTCCATTCTTGACAAGGGCGCCCAATGGTTTCGGTCCGTGGGCGTCGAGAACAGTCCGGGCACCATGCTGTTTTCCTTGAGCGGGGCCGTGAAGCGTCCCGGCGTCTATGAACTGCCCCTGGGCACCCCCCTGCGTCACGTCATTGAAGCGTGCGGGGGAGGCGTGCCGGATGGCCGGACGATCAAAGCGGTCTTTCCGGGCGGGCCGTCCTTTGCCATGGTGGGGCCTGACGAGCTTGATCTGCCCATGGATTTTGATTCCCTGAAACAAGCCGGCACCGGGTTGGGGTCGGCGGGGGTCATTGTGGTGGATGACGCGACCTGCATGGTGGAGCAAACGCTCACGCTCTCGACGTTTTTTCGGGAAGAAAGTTGCGGGCAATGTCCATCCTGCCGCATCGGCACGGAACACCTCGAAACCCTCGTCGCGAAAATCGAAGCAGGCAACGGGACGCAAGGCGATCTGGACAAGCTCCTGCAGATTTGCGGTTTTGTCAAAGGCACGGGCTACTGCACCCTGGTGACGGGAGCGGCCGTCCTGGTGCAGAACAGCCTTCGTCTGTTCCGGCATGAGTTTGAGGACCACGTCGCCAGGCGCGCGTGTCCGTTTCATCCGGCCGCCGCCGAGCCGGCCGTGGCCGTTGGGTAATCCCGTATGCCGCGTGTCACGTTTATTCATCCGGAAGGCAAAAGCGGCGAGGTGCCGGAGCGCGTCACGCTGCTGGAGGCCGCCGAGTCGTTGGGGTTTCCCCTCAATCACGATTGCGGGGGGAGCGCGTCGTGCTCGACCTGCCGCGTCGAAGTGATGCTGGGGGGGGAGCATTTATCCGAAATTGATTTTGAAGAACAGGACCTGCTCGACCGTGAAGCGTTGACCGAATCCTACCATCGTCTCGGTTGTCAGGCGATGGTGCTGGGCGACGTCGTGGTTCAGGTGCCCGCGGACAACGACGAGCCGGCGGCTGCGGAGCAGGGGGAATCCTCCCGGACCGTCAAGAGCTGACTCGTGACCGCGTTCGGAACGGAGACAAGCCAGGTGAAGGAAACCATCTGCGTCACCCGTCAATATCGGTTCTGTGCCGCGCACCGGTTGCACGCGGACGACTTGCCGGATGAGGTCAATCAAACCGTGTTTGGCAAATGCAACAACCCCAACGGGCACGGCCATAACTACACCGTGTTTGTCACCGTGACGGGCGAAGCGGATTCGGCCACCGGGGACGCGACGGACGTTGAGGCCCTGGATTGCCTGGTGAACAAAAAAATCGTGGAACGTTTTGACCACCGCCACCTGAATCACGATCCGGCGTTTCAGCGTCTCGTGACGACCGGCGAAAATCTGGCCAGGTTTATTTGGGACGAGTTGGTCAACGACGTGACGGGCGGCCGGTTGGAAAAAGTCGGGTTGCTTGAAACGCGCGACAATTATTTCGAATATCGGGCCGGCCCGTCTTCCTGAACCGCATCGTGCCGAAAAAAGTTTCCAGTCGTTCCCCTGACCCGATGAGCAAACGTCATACTCCCAGGCCGGTCACCGGGCACACGCCCCGCGGACGGAACGCGGCGCGCGCCGGCGATGCCGCCCCCGCCCCTCGCCGCGGCGCACCGTTAGAGCCGCTGATTGCCCGAATGCTGGAATTGATCGGGGAAAATCCGGCGCGCAAGGGATTGGAACGAACGCCCGAACGCGTGGCCAAAGCGCTTGCGTTTTTTACCAAGGGCTATGAGGAGCATGTTCCGGATATCATCAATGGGGCCTTGTTTCCCATTGAGTATGACGAGATGGTCATTGTCCGGGATATAGACTTTTACAGCTTGTGCGAACATCATCTCCTGCCGTTTTTCGGCAAGTGCCATATCGGGTATATTCCCGGCAAACGGGTCGTCGGCTTGAGCAAACTGCCGAGGATAGTCGAAGTGTTCAGCCGGCGGCTTCAGGTGCAGGAACGTCTGACGGTGGAAATCGCCGAAACGCTCAAGGAGACGCTGAACCCCCTGGGGGTCGGCGTCGTCATTGAGGCAAGGCATTTGTGCATGATGATGCGGGGCGTTGAAAAACAAAACACCATCGCCGTCACCAGTCATATGCTTGGGGCGTTTCGCAAGCAGCGACAAACCCGCGACGAATTTTTGAAACTCATCTGTCAGCCTTCCTGAACAGCCGGCGCGTGCGCCGGGTTCGCCCCGTTCCCGTTGCACAACGACAGTATCGCGGCGTTAAAGGCTTCGGGGTTTTCCATGTTTGAGAGATGCCCGGCGTGCGGGATGCGCACACACGTTGAACCGGGAATGTGCCGGGCCATGCCTTCCACCTCGTCGGGCGGCGACGCGAGATCGTCTTCTCCGACGAGTACCAGCGTCGGAACCGTGATGCGCGGCAAGAGCGGAGTGGAATCCGGCCGTTCCTCCATGGCCATGAGAGCGCCCGCAATACCGGAGACCTGATTGCCGGTGATCATGGCGCGGACGCGCGCCCGCAAGTCCGCGCCGTGTTCCAGCGAACGGGGACTCAACAATTTGGGCAGCATCAGGTCGGCAATGGCCGAAGCCCCGCGCCGGTACGCCACCTGGGCCATGGACAATCGCGCGGCCCTGGCGTCGGGCGTGTCGGCGGTCGCCCGTGTATCGGCCAGCGCCAGCGCATGAAACAGCGCGGGATACATCCGGTAGAGCGCGAAAAGAATATACCCGCCCATGGACAGCCCCACGAAGGTCGCCCGTGGGATGGCAAGATGATCCAGCAGCCCGTTGATATCCTCGGCAAACCCGGCCATGGTGTAACGCCACAGCGGAGCGTCGGATTCCCCATGCCCGCGAAGGTCAACCGTGATGACCCGATGCCGGTGCGCAAGCCCGGCGACCTGCGGCTCCCACATCGTCCGGTTCAGCGGAAACGCATGGAGAAACACAATCGGCGTCCCTCGTCCATCATCCGACCAGGCCAAGTCAATGCCGTTGATACGCGCGTTCATCGGAGCTTCCCGGAATTGTGCAAGAACAAATACCCCCCTCCGTCATTCCCGACATTTGTAATCGGGAATCCAGTCATTTGCACCGGTTTCCAACAGCGTTATAGCATAGTCAAACACTTCAATCCCACGGCATAACCGAGGACTCCTGTCATCCCATGCCATCCGATGATCGCTCGCAACCCGATTTATTCGTCGCGTCTTCCGACCCGGCGCATCATGCGTCATCGCACGCTCCCCTGGCCGAACGGCTGCGCCCTCGTGATTTTTCAGACTTTGTCGGCCAGGAGCATCTGCTCGGCGACAACCAATCGCTCCGTCGCGCCATTGAAACCGACCAGGTCCCTTCCCTCATTCTCTGGGGGCCGCCCGGCTCCGGCAAGACCACGTTGGCCCGCATCATCGCCCAAAAAACCCGCGCGGCGTTTGTGTCGTTTTCCGCCGTCGTCAGCGGTGTGCCCGAACTGCGAGCCGTCACCAAAGAAGCCGTGCGGCGGCGGCGGACCGGGAATCAGGCCACCATGCTCTTCGTGGATGAAATTCATCGCTTTAACAAAGCGCAACAGGACGCCTTTCTGCCCCACGTCGAGCGGGGCGACATCATTCTCATCGGCGCGACGACACAAAACCCTTCCTTTGAAATCATCGCGCCGCTGTTATCCCGCTCCCTGGTGGTGACCCTCAATGCGTTGGATGATGACGCGATGGGCCTGATTCTGGACCGGGCGCTCCGCGACGCCGAGCGCGGGATGGGACAATCCGGCGTGACGCTGGACGACGAGGCCCGGCGGTTGTTGATTCGGTACGGGAACGGCGATGCGCGGGCACTGCTGACGGCGCTGGAATACGTGATTCGGCAGGCGGGCGCCTCCCCCGGCCGGCCGGTCACGATGGCGCGTGAGCGGCTGGAACGAAGCCTCCGGCGCCGTGTGCGCTATGACAAAGACGGCGACGAGCACTACAACCTGATTTCCGCCTATATCAAAAGCATGAGGGATTCCGACGCCGACGGCGCGTTGTACTGGCTGGCGCGGATGCTGGAAGGCGGTGAAGACCCCAAATTTATCGCGCGGCGCATGGTGATCTTTGCCTCGGAAGACGTGAGCCAGGCCGAGCCGATGGCGGTGGTCGTCGCCGTCTCGATTTTTCACGCCGTGGAAATGGTGGGATTGCCCGAAGCGCAAATCAATCTGGCGCACGGGGCCGCGTATCTGGCGTCCTGTCCCAAGAGCAACGCGGCCTATGCGGGACTCATCAAAGCACGGAAGGATGCCAGGGATTTTGGCAATCTGCCCGTTCCCTTGCATTTGCGAAACGCCGTGACCGCGCTGATGACGGACATGGGATACGGAAAAGGCTACCGGTACGTCCACCGGGACCCGGGCGCCCAAACGGCACAATCACATTTGCCGCCTGAGTTGGAACGGAAAAAGTATTACCGGCCGTAACGGCGGGGCGCGCGTTCAGCCGGCCCGCGCCAGTTCGTGTTTCAAGGCTTCCAGTTCGGCGGCCAGGGCCGCCCAACGGTTCGTCAGGGTTTCCAGTTCGTGTTTCCAGCGTTCATGTTCTTGATGCAAGGCGTTCCACAGGGGAAAATCCTCATAGAGCGCCGGCGCGGCGAGTTCTTCTGCACGGGCTTTCAACCGGGCTTCCATGGCCGCAATCGCTTCTTCCGACCGTGCCGTCTGCTTTTCCAGACGATTCATCGTTTTGGTCATCGTGCGGCGATTGGGTGTGTCGGCCGGCGGCGGCGCGGCGGGCATCGCGCGCTGCCGGAGCGGCCGTGTGGGTTTGGTCAACGCGTGAGCCGCGGCCGGCTCGTGCCCCTCGGCGAGTTCCTGCGAGCGTTTCCACAAATAATACTCATAGCCGCCGCAGTAATCCGTGACCGTGCCCGCGTCAATCTCCACGACCCGCGTCGCGATCCGGTCCAAAAACGCCGGATCATGGGAGATAAACACGATGGTTCCCTGAAAAGCGAGGAGGGCGTCCGTGAGCACGTTGACGGCATCGGGATCCAGGTGATTGGTCGGCTCGTCCAGCAGCAGGGTATTGGCCGGCTCCACGAGCATGCGAGCCAGGGCGACGCGGTTTCGCTCCCCGCCGCTCAAGGCCTTGACGGGCTTTTTCTGATCTTCCCCGGAAAAAAGAAAGACCCCGGCCACGCTGCGCAAAAAATTGGGTTCGGCTTGCGGGGCGGCGTCACTCAACGATTCCAGAATGGAATGTTCGGGATTCAGGATTTCCGCCTGATGCTGGGCAAAATAATGCAGCGTCACCCCGTGGCCTTCCCGCCGCGTCCCGGCCTCAAACGGCAGTACGCCCGCCAGCATTTTCAGCAATGTGCTTTTCCCCGCGCCGTTTTCTCCCACCAACGCGACGCGTTGTCCGCATTCAACGGAAAAGGTCAGCCCGTCGTACACCACCGTCTCGCCGTATTGCTTCCTGACCGTCTTTAATTCTACAATATGGACACCGCTCTGGGCGGGTTGCGGAAACCGGAAGCGCAGGCGTTTGGGCGCGCGCCTGATTTCGAGCCGTTTGAGTTTTTCCAACTGCTTGATCCGTGATTGCACCTGCCGGGCCTTGCTGGCTTTGGAACGGAATCGGTCCACAAACTGCTGGACGCGCGCGACCTCTTTGGTTTGGCGTTGCGCCGTTGAAGCGTGCTGGGCATCGAGCCGGGCGCGCAGGGATTGAAAGGCGCGGTAATTTCCGCGATATTCCTGTATCTGACGCTGCCGAATGTCCCAAATATGCGTGGTGACCCGGTCAAGGAACGTCGTGTCGTGGCTAATGATGAGCATGGTGGCGTGTGAAGCAAGGAGAAAAGATTCAAACCATGTTTGCGCGTGGGCGTCCAGGTGGTTCGTCGGCTCGTCAAGCATCAACACGTCGGGATCGGAGAGCAGAAGACGGCCGAGAGCCACCCGCATACGGTATCCTCCGGAATACGTGTTCAGCGTGCGAGGCCAGTCGGTTTCTCCAAACCCCAGCCCCGATAAAATCCGTTTGGCGGCATGTTCGGGGTATTCGTCGCGATGGGCGGCCTGCAGCACGGTCAGGTCCGTGGGGGCGTCAAGTTCTTGCGGGAGATACCCGATACGGAGGTGCGGCCGTGTTCGAATCAAGCCGGCATCGGGACGTTCCTCGCCGACAATCATGCGGAGCAAAGTGGTTTTCCCCGTGCCGTTGGGGCCGACGAGGCCGACGCGGGTTTCAGGACGGAGATGGGCCGACGCCTCGGAGAACAGCGTGTTCGTGGGATACTGTTTGGTTAAGGACTCAATCTGAATCATGGCGCAATCCGGAAGACGACCGGCGCGTGACCGGAAGAAGCGAATGAGGAGCGATCAAAGCGGGAACCGGCCAAACGCCGTATCCGGGATGTGGTGGAGCTGGCCGGGATTGAACCGGCGACCTCGTGAATGCCATTCACGCGCGCTCCCAACTGCGCCACAGCCCCACTCTTGGTTTGGGATTATTGACGTTGACAACTCAAAAACCCGAACCGTCATGCCCGCGAAGGCGGGAATCCGGCGTCAAGACGGGCCGGCGGTTCATGGGCTGATGAGTCCAATAGACAATTCCTCTTGGTTTTGGTTGCGTTTCGGAGTGCGAGAGTCCCGCAAATCGTTCCATCATGCATGACGTTATAACAACTCCTTGTGGTGAAATCAAATCCGTTCCCAGCCTCAACCGGTGTTCATGCCGGCCACGGGTTCGGAGCGCTCGCGGGGTATCCGCCGTCGTGGCGGGGCGCGTTATCGCCTGGTTGTTGGCGGTGGCGTTGAGCCTGGTTGCGGCGGGTGGGGCGTTGGCGCAGAACGATTCGGCGCCGGGCAACCGTCCGCCGGTGGTGCAGGACATCCTGTCGCCGGATCCCCGATTCAGGGTTTTGGAGGACGGGCCGCCGTTGACCATTCGCTTGCTGGAACTCGCTACGGACCCGGACGGCGATGAATTGTTCGTTAGCTCCGTTGCCGGCGTGTCCGTGGACGTCGGTGATACGGTGGACGCATCGCCGGGCGGTACGCTCACGCTCAACGCCGGCGGCGTACTCATCTTCGATCCGAACGGCGATTTTGAAGATCTTTCGCTGGAGGTGGGCGCTCCTAATCTGGAGTCCGTGAACGTATCCTTTCAGATCAGGGACACCCACGGCGCTGCGGCCGATGCCGAGATCCTGATCATCGTCAATGGCGTTGACGACCCGCCGATCGTGAAGGACGACTCCATGACCACCAACGAAGATACGCCGGTGGAGATTCGCGTACTCGTGAATGACGAGAGCGTGGAGAGCGATGGTTTGGTCGTCGTTGCCATTAACGGCACGGCGGTGAGCGACGGTGACTCGGTCGCGGTATCGGGGGGCGGCACGCTGACGCTCCAATCCAACGGCAGACTGACCTTTGATCCGAGCGGCGAGTTTGACGATCTCGCGCCGGAGGGTTCCCGGGTCGTGACGGCGACCTACCGGGTTGAGGATATTTCCTTTGACGACTACACGGCTGCGAGCGCCGAGGGCACGGTGACCATCACGGTGACCGGCGTCATCGACGACGTGCCGGTGGCGGTGTTAGACATCGCCGTTACCACCGAGGACGAGCGCGTAGATATTCCCGTGTTGGAGAACGACCGGGGGGACGGACGGTTGTCGGTCATCGGCATCAACGGCTCTTCCAAGAACGTCGGCGCGTTGGTGTTGCTCAGCGGCCGGGGCAGTTTGACCCTCATGGAGGGCGGCGTACTTCGCTTTAACCCGCGCGACGATTTCAACGACCTCAAGCCGGGTGAGAACCGTCCCGTGGCGGCGACTTACTTGATGATGGACGGCAATGGCGGGATAGCCGTGGGCGAGGTGAAAATCTCGGTCACCGGCGTCAACGATGCGCCGCGGGCGGTGGACGATATCGGGCACCGCACCACCGAGGACGAGCCGGTGATCATTGACGTGCTCGCCAACGACACGGACGTTGATGGGAGTACGAATTCCCTCTCTATCCTCGTTGAAGCGGATCGGTTTCTCGACGCCCATGTGTTCGCCACGGAAGGTGACGACCGCCGGCAATTCGTTTTTGACCCGCGAGGCGCGAAGCCGAACGAGCACAACAGTTTCGACGAGCTTGCGCCGAACGAAATCCGCCGGGTGGCAGTGCGCTACGCCGTTCAGGACGAACATGGCGGCCGTAGCAACACCGCAACCGTGTTCATTGCGGTGACCGGCGTCAACGATTTTCCGGTAATCAGGCCCTGCATCAGCGACGCCGATGAGGACACCGTGGCGACCATTGATCTCAGCACCTGCTACAGCGACCCGGACGGGGAGCCGCTCACCGCCAGGCTCGACAGGATTGTTGGCCCTGACGCCGGCGGGCGCGTGACCCTCACCGGCAGCATACTCACCTTTGATCCGCGCGGCGACTTCGACCACCTTGCGGCTGGCGAAGTAGAACGTCCACGGGTGGCGTACTTTGTCTCGGATGGCCATGGCTCCACGAGAGGATCCGTGACCTTCAAAGTGGCCGGTCGCAACGACGCGCCGGTGGCGGTGGACGACACCGCGAACACCGACGAGGAAACGCCGGTCACCATTGACGTGCTCGCCAACGACAGCGACCCGGAAGGGCAGAACTTATCGCTCGTGGACGCGCACCTCGTGGACAGCGGCGGCACGGTCATCCTCGCTCCCGGCCGGGTCACCGTTGCGGATGGCATGGTCGTCTTCGACCCGCGTGGCGGCTACGACTCAATCGGGATGTTTGCGCGAGGCACCGCGCTGGTGCGTTATACGATCCGCGAGAACGCCGGCGACCGGAAAGTTGCCGTGGGAATGGTGACGATCACGATCTTCGGCGTCAACGACCCGCCGATGGCGGTGGACGATACTGCGGAGACCGACGAGGACACGCCGGTCACCATTGATGTGCTCGCCAACGACATTGACGCGGACTTCAACGCGCACCGGTTTATCGCGAACGCCGATGCGATTGACGACAACGGCGCTGTCGTGCGCGATGCCGGGCGGGTCCTCATCATCGGCGACGGCAGTGAGTTGCGCTTTGATCCGGACGGCGCCTTTGACGATCTCGCGCCGGGCGAGCAACGCGATGCGCGGCTGCGCTACGTCGTTTTGGATGGTATCAACACGTCCGAGGGCATCGTCACCATCACCGTAACCGGCGTCAACGACGCGCCGGTGGCGGTGGGCGACAACGTGCGCACCGACGAAGACACGCCGCTTACCATTGACGCGCTCGCCAACGACAGCGACGCAGAGGGCGACTTGTTGTCCGTCATCAGGATCGGCGAACTGGCCGGCGGCCAACCGTTCGCCACCAGTATCCGCAACACACCGGAATTTGCCGGCCTTTCGATCGGGCTGTCGGCCGGCGGCACGCTGCGTTTCGGCGAGGGCAACCGGTTCATCTTTGATCCGAACGGCGAGTTTGAAGATCTCCGGCCCGGCCAGAGCCGCGACGTGATGCTGACTTACGAGGTCACGGACCCCGGCGGCGGCACGGATACGGGCATGGTGAGGGTCAGGGTCAACGGCCGCAACGAATTGCCGACGGCCGGCGACACCACCGGGACCACCGACGAGGACACCGTGCTCATGCTTGATCTTCCCTCCATGGACACGGACGGAGAAGTCGTTGGATTTCTTATCGGCTTCGACAATGAGGGAGACGGCGGAACCCTGGCCTTGAGCAGCGAGGTTTTTGGCAGGCTCGTCTTTGATCCGCGCGGCGCCTACGACCACATTGCGGATGGCGAACGCCAATCCGTGTCGTTGTCCTACAGCGTCAGAGACAACAACGGCGGCGAAGGTGAGGGCAGCGTGACCATCACCGTGACCGGCGTCAACGACGCGCCGCTGGCGGTGGACGATGCCGTGAGCGCCGGCGAGGACACGCTGACCACGGACATTGACGTGCTCGCCAACGACCGCGACGCCGAGGGAGACGGGCTGACCTTCATCGCCGCGAACGGCACGCCCGTGGCCGCGGGCGATTCGCTGCCGGCCACGGGCGGCGGCACGCTGGTCTTCAACGCGGACCACACGCTGCGCTTTGACCCGAACGGCGCGTTTGAAGAACTCGGCGTGGGCGAGAGCCGTGTCGTAACGGCCGCGTACCGGATTACGGACGTCCATGGCGCCGCCGCTGCGGGGACGTTGACGATCACGGTCAACGGCGCCAACGACGCGCCGCAGACCGCAGACGACGCCTTCGTTACCGACGAGGACACGCCGACCCCGGATCTTGACGTGCTCGCCAACGACACGGACGCGGACCGCAACGCGAATCTGTTTATCGAGGCCGCCGAAGTGATTGACGGCACCGACGACAACGCCCCGGCGCTTGATGCCGGGAGCGTCCGTTTCACCGGCCGCACGCTGCGCTTTGATCCGGACGGCGGCTTTGATGATCTCGCCTCGGACGCGCGCCGCGACGCGCGGGTGCGCTACACGGTTTCGGACGGGCGCGGCGGCACCGCCACGGGCATCGTCACCATCACCGTTACCGGCATCAACGACGGGCCGTTTGCCGTGGACGACGCCGCGCGCACCGTGGAAGATATGCCGGTCACGATTGCGGTAACCGCCAACGACCGGGACCCCGAGGGCGACGAGTTTATCGTAACGCTGGTCCAATTTTTATTCACCCCCAATGGCGCGGCGACCGTCAACGGCGATAACTCCATCACCTTCCGGCCCGATGAGAACTTTCACGGTCAGACGCAGTTGGGGTACACGCTCCGCGACGAGCACGGAGCCTTGAGATTGGGAGACGGCGCGGATTTGAGCCTCGACGCCAGAGCCACGGTCACCATCACGGTTGCTCCACGCAACGATGCGCCGCTGGTCACGGACGACGCCGCCATCACCGATGAGAATATACCGGTGAGGATTGACGTGCTCGCCAACGACGAGGACGTGGAAGGCGATGCGCTGTCGGTGACCGGGGCGCGGGTTCCGAGCGGCAACGGCGCGGTGGTCATCACTGACGACAACGCACTGATCTACACGCCGAATCAGGGTTTCCACGGCACGGATGTCATTGAATACACGGTCTCCGATGGCCAGGGCGGCGTGGCGACCGGGCGCGTGGAGGTGATGGTGGTGTCGGACAACGCGCTGGTGTTTGAGCGGCCCGCATACCGATTTGAACTGGCCGAGAACCGGCGTGGCCGTGGCCGGGCGATAGCGGTGGGCACGGTGGCCATCCGTGACATCCTGGGGCGGAACATCATCTACGATCTGCCCGACCCGCAAGCGGCGGTGCGATTCCGGATAACCACGGCCGGCGTCATTACCTACGTCGGCACGGGCGAGGACTTTGAAACCGCCCCGGCCGGCTACGCCTTTGAGATACGCGCAACCGACGGGTCCGACCTGGCCACCGTCCCGGTCACCGTCACCATTACCAACGTCAATGAGCGGCCGCAGCCGCTGGGCGAGATTCCCGACCTGACGCTGGTGGTGGGCGGGCCGCCCGCGGTCGTGGATATGTCCGGTTTATTCTTTGACCCGGAAGGCGGACGACTGTTTTGCTACCTGATTCCACAGGGCCTGCTGCTGGGCCTGGATAGTGTGCGTGTCGTCAACACGTCCGACGCACACTGCAGGATGTCAACGGTTATCCCGCTGCGTGAAGCCGAGGGGATAATCGCTGTTTTTGGGGAGGATTTTGTGTTCCCCAGACCACGAAACATTCCGCGTACCCGGCGGGACATGCGGGTGCGGGTGTTGGCGGCCCCGGCCCGCATCTTTGAACTGGCGGAGAACCGGGACGGCGGGACGACGCCGGTGCGCCTCGGTACGCTGGGGCTTGGTGACGGGTTTCGCTATGCCATCACCGAGGGGGATACCGCCCGGTTTGCCGTTGACGACAGCGGCCTGTTCTTTTACACAGGCCCCGGCGAGACCGTCCAACAGGCGTTGCCGCCGCGTTATCACCTGGAGGTAACGGCCACGGCCACCGGCGCGGGCGGGGGTGCGTCCCGCTTCACGGTTTATGTGACGGTGCTTGATCTCAACGACGCGCCGCAGGCCGCGGATGATGCCGCCGAAACCGAAGAAGAAACGCCCCTGCGGTTCGCGGTGCTCGGCAATGACGCGGACGCCGACCGCGGCGACGTGCTGGCGGTGGCGGGCGCCATCGTGCCGAGCGGCAACGGCGCGGTGCTCGTCAATGGCGACGACACGCTGACCTATACGCCGGCCCTGAACTTTCACGGCGAAGACATCATTGAGTACACGGTCTCCGACGGCCGCGGCGGCATCGGTCGCGCCACCGTGACCATGACGGTAACGCCGGTCAACGACTTTCCGGTGGCCGTGGCCGACGCCGCCGGCACCGGCCGGGGGATGCCGGTGGTGATCGCGGTGCTGGCTAACGACAGCGATGTGGACGGCGACGCGTTGTCCGTAACCCGCGCCTACGCCGGCCACGGCGCGGTACTCATCAACCCGGACGGCACACTCCGCTACACGCCCGATGAGGACTTCACCGGCGTGGACACCATCCACTACGTGGTCTTTGATGGCGCGGCTACGGCCACGGGCATGGTCATGGTGGAAGTGTTTGAACCCGCCGAAGCGCCTCAGGCCGTGAACGATACCGCCCGCACCGGCGCGGGGACGCCGGTGCGGATTGAGGTGCTCGCCAACGACCGGCCGGGCGGCGGCGCGGGCGGCGGCGGGCTGCTCGTGACGCGCGCCATCGTGCCGAGCGGCAACGGCGCCGTGGTCATCAATGCCGACCACACGCTGACCTATACGCCGAACCGGGGTTTTGACGGCGAGGACGTCATTGCATACACCGCCGCCGACGATCAGGGCGCCACGGACGACGCCATCGTTACGGTCACGGTAACGCCGCGCAACCGCGCGCCGCAGGCCGCAGACGATGCCGCCGAGGTGTTGGCGGGAATGTCGGTGACCATTCAAGTGCTGGTCAACGACCGTGACCCGGACGGCGATCCGTTGTCGGTGGCCGGCGCGATCCTGACGAAGGGCGACGGCACGGTGGTGATTGATAACGCGAACGCCCTTGATGCGCTCACCTATACGCCCGCCGCCGGATTCACCGGCGATGCCGTCATTGAATACGACATCGCCGACGGCCGGGGCGCGACGGCGCGGGCCGTGGTAACGGTGACGGTCGTACCCATCGCCTGGGACGACGTCGCCACCACCAGGGAGGAACAGGAGGTGAACATCAACGTGCTCGCCAACGACGGCGTGGAAGGTGCGGGGTTGTCGGTGACCGGCGCCTTGGTCCCGGCGGGCGACGGCACGGTGGTGGTCAACGCCGACCACACGCTCACCTACACGCCCGCCAAAGATTTCTTTGGCGAGGACACCATTGAATACACCATCTCCACCGGCGACGGCGCCACCGTGGCGGTGACCGTGGAGAACGTCAACGACCCGCCGGTGGCCTTGCGTTCCACCCTCCCCCTGTACGTCAAGGACAGGGGGAGGGTGACGGTTCTGCACGTGCTTTCCAATTTTACGGACGTGGAAAATGACCCGCTCTCCGTTGCAGTGGTTTCACAGAGTGCGACCCACGGCACGGCCACGGTCAACGCCGACAACTCGCTGAACTATGTGCCGCGCATTAATCACCGCAACGCCGACAATCCGGTCCGTATCCGGGTCTCCGACGGCCAGGGCGGTACGGCGCGGGCCCTCGTGAATATACGGACAGCCCCCGATTTGGTACTGGTCGTCAACCCCGACTTTGTGACCGCCGTGCGCGGGGTGCGCATCACGATTGACGCGCTCGCCAACGATTTTAACGGTGTCGGGAATCAACAAGGTAACCGGCTGGACATTCCGGAGGCGCGCACCTCCCGGAGCGCGGACGGCAGCACGGTTGACATCGTGCGCAGCGGTGAAGACGTCCGGCTCGCCTATCAGTCCGGGAATTTTGTCGGCGAAGACATCATCACCTACACGGTTGATGACTCGTTCAACCCTCGCACTACTACCACCGTAACGGTGACGGTTGTGCCCGGCAACCAGCCCCCGACCGCCAACGACGACGTCGCCGGCACCGGGGAAGAGCAGGCGGTCACCATCAACGTGCTGGCCAACGACCAAGACCCGGACGACGACCCGTTGTCCATCGCCGGCGCCATCGTGCCGAGCGGCAACGGCGCGGTCGTGGTCAATGCCGACGGCACGCTGCGCTACACCCCGGCCCCGGACTTCTTCGGTGAAGACACCATCCGCTACACCGTCTCCGACGGCAACGGCGGCACGGCGCGGGGCCGGGTCACGGTGACCGTGTCCGCCGTCCATGACCCGCCGGCGTTTGCGATGGAAACCTGGGTCTTTGACCTGGCGGAGAGCCAGGATGGCCGCGATACGCCGGTTCCGGTGGGGACGGTGATGGGCGGCTCCCTCGACGGCCTCGCGCATACGTTTTTCCTGCTCCGCGAGGATCATGATCCGACCCGGTTCACGGTTGAAGGCCGTACCGGCCAAGTCCTGTACATCGGCGCGGGCGAGGACTTTGAGGCGGGGGCGAAACAGTTCTCAATGACGATGCGCGTGGCCCAGGGGCAAACGGCCGACACCCGCCAAAGCGCGTCGGTAACGGTTCGGATCACCGACGTCAACGAAGCGCCGGTGTTCACCGCCGCTTCCTTTGCTTTTGCTTTCCCGGAAAACGTGCCCGGCCCGCAACCGCTCGGCGATGTCTCCGCCACCGACCCGGATTCTGGTGACGAGTTGCGTTACGCCATCGTCTCCGGCGACCCCCAGGGCGTATTTGCCATCAACCCGCAGAGCGGCGTGCTCATGTACACGGGCGCCGGTGAAGACTTTGAAACCCGGCCCGCCTACGCGCTCATGGTGCGGGTTATGGACGGCGGGGACTTGAGCGCCACCACCGAAGTGGCCGTCGCTATCACCGACCGCGACGAGCCGCCGGCGTTTGCTTTGCCCGCATATAACTTTAATCTGGCGGAAAACCGCGCCGGCCGCCCCGTGCCGGTTGCCCTGGGCACGGTAATGGCCACCGACCCGGAGGGTGTGGAAGTCGCCTACGCCATCACCGAAGGCGACGCCGGCCTGTTCAGCATTGACGAGGTAGATGGCGCGCTGGCGTACATCGGCGGCGGCGAGGATTTTGAAGCGGGGGGGGGGGGGGCAACTCCGGCCTACGACCTCATGATAACCGCCACTTCGGGGAGCCTGATCGCGACCGCTTTGGTCACGGTGATGGTGACCAATGAAAACGAGCCGCCGGTGTTCGCCGGCGTGCCTTACGCTTTCACGCTGGCGGAGAATCAGGACGGCGGCGTCATGCAGGTAGCGGTGGGCGCGGTGGCGGCCACGGACCCCGAAGGCGACCTGGTCTCCTACCGCATCAACGCCGGCAACGCCGGGGAGCGTTTCGCTTTCCTTGACGCCACAGACGGCCGCATCACCTACGCCGGGCCGGGGGAGGATTTTGAAACAGCGGGCGGGCCGCCGCAGTACGAACTTGCCGTGGCGGCCCTGGCCGGCGGTCAGGAGGCCGCCACCACGGTGCGCATCACCGTGACCGATGTGAACGACCCGGCGGTCATCACCGGGCAGGGCACCGAGGGGGGCGACGGGGAGGTGACCGAGGATGCCGACGAGAACACGGTCCAGGGCAAGTTGACGGTGATGGATCCGGATGACGAGGATCTTTTCGTTGCCACGCCGCCGGGCGGGATTGCGGGCGAATACGGGACGTTTGAGATCACCGCGGCCGGGGACTGGACCTATACGCTGGACAACGATGACCCGGATACGGACGCGCTGGCCGAGGGGCAGCGCGAAGTTGAGTCGTTCACGGTGCGGGCCGCGGACGGCACCGAAGTGATGGTGGTTATTACGGTTATCGGCGCCAACGATCCGGCGGTCTTCGGCGGACAACTTGCCGGAGAGGTTAGCGAGGACGCCGCCGAGAACCAGACCACGGGTACGGTGATGGTGTCCGACGTGGACGGGGAAGACCGCGTGGCCCGGGCCGGTGCGTTGGGGACGGTGGAGGTTGTGGGAACCTACGGAATCTTCGTGATCACCGATGCGGGGGCCTGGACCTATACGCTGGACAACAATGACCCGGAGACAGACGCGCTGACCGCGAAGCAGCGCGAGGTCGAGACCTTCACCGTAGAGGCCGAGGACGGCACCCAGGAGCGGGTGGAAGTCACCGTGGTCGGGGCGGATGACGTGCTCCCCACCGCCGATGCGGGGGAAGACCGGGCTGTGGCCGAAGGCGTGCGCGTTACCCTGGACGGCGGCGCGTCCCTGCCCGACGACCCGGCCAACGGGCCGCTCGGTTATGCCTGGGAACAAAGCGGCGGGCGTGCCGTTGTCTTGAGCGACGCGGCCATCGCCGCCCCGGTCTTCACCGCACCCGGCGATCTGGTGGCTGACGCCGTTCTGGTCTTTGCCCTGGTCGTGACCGACACGCGGGACGTGGCCTCGGAAGAGGACACCGTAACCATCACCGTGCAAGCCGCGCCCACGGCCAACGCGGGGGAAGACCGGGGTGTATCCGAAGGCGCGAGCGTTACCCTGGACGGCGGCCTGTCCCGATCCAGGGACGCCGATGACGAGACGCTGCGCTATGCGTGGCGCGCGCCGCCGGGGATCAGTCTGGCGAATCCGGCCACGGCGCAACCCATCTTCACCGCTCCCGCCGGCCTGCTTGAAGACGCGATCCTGGAGTTCGGGCTGGTCGTTACCGATGCGCGGGAGCTGGTTTCGGAAGAGGACACCGTAACCATTACGGTCGTTTTCGTGAACGACGCGCCGCTGGCGGTGGCCGACGCGATTGAGGTGAACGAAGGCGGCACGGCGACGACCCTGACGGGTGGCGCGTTGAGCGTGCGCGACAACGACAGCGACGTGGAGACGCCCATCGGCGAGTTGACGGTCAGCGTGGATACCCCTCCGGCCCACGGCACGCTGGATCTGAACACGGACGGCACCTTCAGTTATACCCACGACGACAGCGAGACGCTGAGCGACAGTTTTACCTATCAAGTGAGCGACGGTGAGTTGTCGAGCAACGCGGTGGTGACGATCACGATTACGGCGGTGGACGACCCAACGACGATCGCGGGGGATCTTGAAGGTGACGTCACCGAGGCCACGGCTACGGTTGCGGGCACCAGCACGGATACCGGGGCACTGGTCATCACCGATCCCGACAGCGGCGACACCACGGTAACCGTCGTGGATCCGCCAGGTGGAGGCGGCGCGTACGGGACGTTTGAGATTACCCCGGCGGGGGTTTGGACCTATACGTTGAACAACGAGGACGAAGACACCAACGCGCTGGACGAGACCCAACAGGAAACGGAGACCTTCACGGTGCAAGCCGCAGACGGCGTGCAGGCAACGGTGGCCATCGTGGTCAACGGCGCCAACGATGCGCCCACGGCGGATGCCGGTGATGACGCGCAGACGAACGTGGGTACGCGCGTTACGCTGCGCGGTAGCGGGCTTGATCCGGAGAACGACAGGCTGCGCTACCAGTGGACCAACACCGGTTTGTCGCTGGGCGGATTGCTCGGGGCGGATACCGCCACGCTCATCATCATCGCTCCGAACAGGTTGACCGTCAGCCCCTTCGCCCAGGAAATTCAACTCGTGGTTACCGACGCGCACGGGGCGGCCTCGGAGCCGGACCTGGTCACCGTTACCTTCATCGCCGCAAACCGGCAGCCCACGGCGGTCCCCACCGGCCCCGGGCGCGTGGAGGAGGGACAGTTGGCGATGCTGGACGGCACGGAGTCGTTTGATCCGGATGGGGACGAATTGACTTATACCTGGATTCAGAACCGTTTTTTCTTCTTTCCGGTCACCAGGGAGGATGGTGTACAAGTGCAGATTGAGCAGGACTTGCCGACCATTGAGTTCCTGGATAAAAACACCGCAACCCCCACTTTCGTCGCCCCCACGGAGCTGCCGGGGGACGGGCACCAACTGTTCCTCCTCGTGGTCACCGATGAGCACGGGTTGTCATCGGGTGCGGTCGGCGTCACCGTGCGGTTCATAGCCGGCGACAACGAAGCCCCGATCGCCGAGGCCGGCCCGGATCAGACCGTGGCCGAAGGCGCGATTGTTAGCCTGGACGGCAGCGCCTCGATGGATCCGGAAAATTCACCCCTGACCTTTGCGTGGAGCGCGCCGCCGGGCGTGACCCTGGACGACGCCACCGCGATACGCCCGACCTTCACCGCGCCCGTCAATCTGCCCGTGGATGCGGAACTGGAAATCAGTTTGATCGTCTCCGACTTCCTCATAAAACCTTCGGCCCCGGACACCGTAACCATCACGGTCACGTCAAGCAACGAGCCGCCGGTGGCGGTGGCGGATGCGTTCACGGTGGCCGAGGGCGGCACGGCGGCGACCCTGACCGGCGGCGCATTGAGTGTGCGGGATAACGACAGTGATGCGGAGACGGCCACCGCCGAGTTGACGGTCCGGGTGGCTGCCGAACCGGCCCACGGCACGCTGACGCTGAACCCGGACGGCACCTTCAGTTATGTCCACAACGGCGATGAGGAGGATAACGACCGCTTCACCTATATCGTGAACGACGGCGGTTTGGACAGCGTACCGGCGACGGTGGAGATCACGGTAACGCCGGTGAACGATGCGCCGCTGGCGGACGCGGGCTTGCCGCAAACCGTGGACGAGGGCGTAACCGTAACCCTGGACGGCCTCGGTTCCTCGGACCCGGAAGGCGGGAGGCTGACCTATCAATGGAGCCACGCCGGCGGCCCGGAGGTTACGCTCAACGACGCCAACACCGCGCGACCCACCTTCACCGCCCCCACCGGGTTCAAGGCGGACTCGTTGCCGGTGTTTCGGTTGGTCGTTACCGATGATAAGGACGCATCCTCGCTGCCGGACACGGTGACCATCACGGTGCGGGGAGTGGACGACCCGCCGGTGTTTGATTTGCCTGACGGTACGCTTGTCTACCAATTTTTCCTGGACGAAAATCAGGTTGGCTCGCCGCCGTTTGAGTTGGGCACGATAACCGCCACCGACCCGGATGTATCCGACACGGTGGTATATACGATCTCCCGCAACGCGGGGAACCTGTTCAGCGTTGACCCGGAAAGCGGCGTGTTCAGTTACACCGGCCCCGGCGAGAATTATGAAGTCATTTTTGGAAGACAGCCAGGGTCGCCGTCGTACCAGCCCGTCGCAACCGCCACGGCGGGCGGTAGAACGGTCGAGGTTTTGGTGATCGTGGCGATACGCAACGTGAACGAGCCGCCGAGGTTTATCAATCAGCCATATCAATATATGCTGGCGGAACACACATCCGGCCACCCGCCGGTGGTGCTGGGCACGGTCGCCGCCCGTGACCCGGACTCCACCGCTGACCCGCTCGGCGAGGTTACGCTGACCTATTCCATCGTCACCCCCACAACCCGGTACGCGATTGACGCGGACAGCGGCGAGATTACGTTCACGGGTCCCAGCGAAGACCGCGAAACCCAGCCCGTCCGTACCTTGATGGTGCGGGTAACCGACAATGGGGGCTTGACCGACACCGCCACGGTGACCATCAACATCACCAACGTTGACGAGACCCCGGAGTTTGAGCAGTTGTTCTACTCGTTTGATCTGGCAGAAAACCGGGTTGGTACGCCGCCGATTCTGTTGGGCACGGTGACCGCCATCGACCCGGATGGTGACGAAATCATCTACGCCATCGCCATCGGCGACACGGATCGCTTCAGCGTTGACCCGGGAAGCGGCGCGTTCAGTTACACCGGCCCCGGCGAGGATCATGAAGCGCCGGGCGGGCCGCCGGTGTACACCATCATCGTATCCGCCACGGCGGGCGAACGATTCACCCAAGTTGCGGTGGTCGTGACCATAATCAACGTGAACGAGCCGCCGGAGGCGGAGGCGGATGCGATCACGGTGGCCGAAGGCGGCACGGCAACGACCCTGAGCGGTGGCGCATCCAATGTGCTGAACAATGACCGCGACGTGGATACGGCGGTCGGGTCGTTGCGGGTTACGCTGATGGCGGCCCCGGTCAACGGCCGGTTCACGCTGAACCCGGACGGCACTTTCAGTTACGCCCACAACGGCGACGAGACGCGCAGCGACAGTTTCACCTATATCGTGAACGACGGCTTTTTGGACAGCAACGTGGCGACGGTAACGATCACGATTACGCCGGTGAACGACCTGCCGGTGGCGGTGAACGATGCGTTCACGGTGGTCGAGAGCGGCACGGCGACGACCCTGACCGGCGGCGCATTGAGTGTGCGGAACAACGACAGCGACGTGGAGACGGCCACCGACGCATTGACGGTTCGGGTGGACACCGGCCCGGCCCACGGCGCATTGACCCTGAACGCGGACGGCACCTTCACGTACATCCACAACGGCGATGAGGAGGATAGCGACCGCTTTACCTATATCGTGAACGACGGCGATGACGACAGCGCACCGGCGACGGTGGCGATCACGGTGATGCTGGAGAACGACGCGCCGGTGGCGAGGGATGATGCGATCACGGTAATTGAAGGCGGCACGACGGCGACTTTGACGGACGAGGTTACCACGAGCGTAACGGCCAACGATAGCGATGCCGAGACGTCCGCCGATGAGTTGACGGTCAGGGTGGCAACCGGCCCGGACAACGGCGAGTTGACCCTGAACCCGAACGGCGCCTTCAGTTATACCCACGACGGCGGCGAGACGCTGAGCGACAGCTTCACCTATATCGCAAACGACGGCGCTTTGGACAGCAACACGGCGACGGTGGCGATCACGATTACGGCGGAGAACGACGCGCCGGTGGCGGTGGACGATGCGATCATGGTAGCCGAGGGCGGCACGGCGACGGCGCTGGCGGATGGCGCATTGAGCGTGCTGGACAACGACACGGATGCGGATACGGATGCCGGTGCGTTGACGGTCAGGGTGGCTATCGGCCCGGACAACGGCGAGTTGACCTTGAACCCGGACGGCACCTTCAGTTATGCCCACGACGGCGGCGAGACGAGTAGCGACAGTTTCACCTATATCGTGAACGACACCGAACGGGACAGCGCTCCGGCGACGGTGACCATTACGATAACAGGCGAGAACGACCCGCCGGTGGCGGTGGATGATGCCGTTGAAACCAACGAGGATATGGCGGTGGTGTTTGACGCGCATAGCAACGACACGGATGTGGACGGGGACACCTTGTTCGTCGCCGCCATCAACGGCACGGATGTGATTGCCGGTGACGGTCAAGCGATTGCCGTAACGGACGGCGGCACGCTCACTCTCAATGCCGACGGCAGACTCAACTTCAACCCGAACGGCGAATTTGAAGACCTCGCGCCGGATGAGAGTAGCGAGGTGACGGCAACCTACCAAATCACGGATGGCCGGGGCGGCACGGACGAAGGCATGGTGACCATTACGGTAACACCGGTGAACGATGCGCCGCTGGCGGTGGCGGACGAAATCACGGTGGCCGAAGGCGGCACGGCAACGACCCTGACCGGTGGCGCGTTGAGTGTGCGGGCCAACGACAGCGATGTGGATACGGCGCAAAGCGCTTTGATCGTAAGCCGGGTCACCGCCCCGGCCCACGGCACGCTGACGCTGAACACGGACGGCACCTTCAGTTATGTCCACAACGGCGACGAGGAAGATAGCGACCGCTTCACCTACCGCGTGAACGACGGCGCTTTGGACAGCAACACGGCGACGGTAACGATCACGGTAACGCCGGTGAACGATGCGCCGGTGGCGTTGGGCGATACGATCATTGTGGCCGAGGGCGGTACGGCGACGACTTTGGCGGACGGTATGACCACGAGCGTAACGGCCAATGACAGCGATGCGGAGACGTCCGCCGATGACTTGACGGTCAGGGTGGCAACCCAACCGGCGAACGGCACGCTGACCCTGAACGAGAACGGCACCTTCAGTTATACCCACAACGGCAGCGAGACGACCAGCGACAGTTTCACCTATATCGCAAACGACGGCGACGACGACAGCGCACCGGCGACGGTAACGATTACGATCACGCAGGAGAACGACGCGCCGGTGGCGAGGGCGGATGCGTTCACGGTGGCCGAGGGCGGCACGGCGACGACCTTGGCCGGTGGCGCATTGAGTGTGCGGGATAACGACAGCGATGCGGAGACGGCCACCAACGCGTTGACGGTCAGGGTGGATACCGGCCCGGCCAACGGCACATTGACCCTGAACACGGACGGCACCTTCAGTTATGTCCACAATGGCGGCGAGACGAGTAGCGACAGTTTCACCTATATCGTGAACGACGGCACCGATGACAGCGCCCCGGCGACGGTAACGATCACGGTAACGCCGGTGAACGATGCGCCGGTGGCGGTGGATGACGAAATCACGGTGGCCGAGGGTGGTACGGCGATGACTTTGGCGGACGACATAACCACGAATGTGCTGGCCAACGACACTGATTCGGATACAGATGCCGGCGAGTTGACGGTCAAGGTGGATAGCGGCCCGGACAACGGCGAGTTGACCTTGAACCCGGACGGCACCTTTAGTTATGCCCACGACGGCGGCGAGACGAGTAGCGACAGCTTCACCTATATCGTGAACGACGGCGCGCTGGACAGCGCCCCGGCGACGGTGACGATTACGGTAACGCCGGAGAACGACCCGCCGGTGGCGGTGGCGGATGCGTTCACGGTTGCCGAGGGCGGCACGGCGACGACCCTGACCGGTGGCGCATTGAGCGTGCGGGATAACGACAGTGATGCGGAGACGGCTGCCGGGTCGTTGACGGTCCGGGTGGAGAGTGAACCGGCTCACGGCACGTTGAACCTGAACTCGGACGGCACCTTCACGTACACGCACAACGGCGATGAGGAAAACAGCGACCGCTTCACCTATATCGCAAACGACGGCGCCGACGACAGCGCCCCGGCGACGGTGACGATCACGGTAACGCCGGTGAACGATGCGCCGGTGGCGGTGGCGGACGAAATCACGGTGGCCGAGGGCGGTACGGCGACGGCGCTGACGGATGGCGCGCCCAGCGTGCGGGATAACGACAGCGATGCGGAGACGGCCACGGGCGAGTTGACGGTTCGTGTGGGCACAGGCCCGGCTCACGGCACATTGGATTTGAATGAGGACGGCACCTTCAGTTATACCCACGACGACGGCGAGACGAGCAGCGACTTTTTCACCTATATCGTGAACGACACCGAACGGGACAGCGCCCCGGCGACGGTAACGATCACGGTGACGCCGGAGGACGACCCGCCGGTGTTTGATTTGTCCACCTACGCATTTGGTCTGGCGGAAAATCAGAACGGTAGTTCGACGCCGGTGGCGGTGGGCGTGGTAACCGCCACCGACGCGGATGTATCCGACACGCCGGTATATGCGATCGCCGCCGGTGATCTGCAAAACAAGTTCGAGATTGATTCCGCGAGCGGTGCGATTGGCTACATCGGCACCGGCGAGGATTTTGAAGCGCCGGACGGGCCGCCGGTGTACGTCCTGATGGTAACCGCCACGGCGGGCGGTGTTCCCGTCACCACGACGGTCACGATTACGGTAACCAACGTGGACGAGCCGCCGGTGTTTAACCCGGACACCTACAGATTTGAGTTGGCGGAAAACCGGAACGGCAGCACGTCGGTGGTTGCGTTTGCTGCGGTAACGGCCACCGACCCGGATGACGGTGACACACCAACATACACGATCACCGCCGGCGACAGGAACCTCTTTAGCATTAACGGGGCGAGTGGCATCATTCGGTATATCGGCACCGGCGAGAATTTTGAAGCGCTGCCGCTGAGCTATGCGCTCACGATAACCGCCACGGCCAACGGTCAAAACGACACGGCATCGGTCACGGTGACCGTGACTAACGTGAACGAGCCGCCGGAGTTTGTCGGTGACCCTTACGCTTTCACGCTGGCGGAGAACCGGGACGGCAGTGCCACGGAGGTGGCGTTTGATGCGGTAATGGCCACCGACCCGGAGAATGCCCCGATTGTGTACAGCATCACCGCCGGCGGCATGTCTCTCTTCGACATAGACGGGGCGAGTGGCGTCATTCGGTATACGGGTAGCGGCGAAGATTTCGAAGAAACAGGCGGGCCACCAATATACAACCTCACCATAACCGCCACGGCGGGTGGTGCACCTGCGACCGCCACGGCTGCGGTCACGGTCACGGTGACCGATGCCAATGATCCGCCGCTGGCGGTGGATGATGACGCCGACACCACCGAGGATGCGATGGTGGCGATTGACGTGCTTGACAACGACATGGACGTGGATGCGGCGAATGACACCTTGTCCGTCGTTGCCATCAACGGCACGACGGTGACTGCCGGTGGCGGTCAAGCGGTTGCCGTATCAGGCGGCGGCACGCTCAGCCGCAACGCCGATGGCATGCTCAGCTTCGACCCGCGCGGTGCGTTTGACGTTCTTGCGATGGGTGGAAGCCGTTCCGTAACAGCAACCTACCAAATCTCGGATGGTCAAGGCGGCACAGCCGAAGCCCAGGTGACCATTACGGTGAGGGGCATCAACGACGCACCGACCGCCGACGCCGGTCCGCCGCAGACCGTAGCCGAAGGGGTAACCGTAACCCTGGACGGCACCGCCTCCATGGACCCGGAGGGCGAGACGCTGACCTATCAATGGAGCCGCACCGGCGGCCCGCTTGTTACCCTCAGCGACGCCACCGCCCAACCCACCTTCACCGCCCCCACCGGGCTGTCCGAGGCCGTGTCGTTTGTGTTCCAGTTGATCGTCACCGATGATCAGAACACGGCATCAGAGCCGGACATGGTGACCATCACGGTCACGGGCGAGGACGATATCCCGGTGTTCACCGGCGCCCCCTACGCTTTCACCCTGGCGGAAAACCAGGACGGCCGCACGGTGGCGGTGGCGGTGGGCACGGTAACCGCCACCGACGCGGATGAAACCGACACGCCGAGTTATGCGATCGCCGAAGGCGACCCACAGAGCAAGTTCGCGATTGATTCCACGAGCGGCGCGATTGGCTACATCGGCGCCGGCGAGGATTTTGAAGCGCAGGGCGGGCCGCCGGTGTACAACCTGATAGTAACCGCCACGGCGGGCGGTGTGTCCGTACCCACGGCGGTCACGGTGACGGTGACCGATGCCAACGACGCGCCGGTGGCGGTGGCCGATACCGCCGGCACCAACGAGGATACGGCGGTGGCGATTGACGCGCGCGCCAACGACACGGACGAGGATGCGGCGAATGACCCCTTGTCCGTCGTTGCCATCAATGGCACGGCGGTGACTGCCGGTGACGGTCAAGCGATTGATGTAACCGGCGGCGGCACGCTCACACTCACCGCCGACGGCAGGCTCAGCTTCGACCCGAACGGCGAATTTGAAGACCTCGCGTCAACCGAAGACCGCTCCGTAACAGCCACCTACCAAATCACGGATGGGAGCGCCACGGCCGGCGGTACGCTGACCATTACAGTGACGGGATTGAATGACCCGGCGGTGATCAGCGGCCTACTCGGAGAAGTTACCGAGGACGCGGATGTGAATACGGCGGCGGGTATGCTGATGGTGGACGACGTGGACGGCGAAAACGGCTTCGTGCGGGCTGCGAGCATCGTGTTGACCCCGGATGGGGATTACCAGGGAATCTACGGGACGCTGGCGTTTGCGCTGGCGCCGGCGGGGGACTGGACGTACACGCTGGACAATGCCGACCCGCAGACCGACGCGCTGGCCGCGAATGTGCGGGTGATGGATACCTTTGAGGTGATGGCGTTGGATGGCACGCCGGCAACGGTGGTGATCACGGTCATCGGGGCGAACGACCCGCCGCAGGCGGTGGCTGACGAAATCATGGTGGCCGAGGGCGGCACGGCGACGGCGCTGACGGGTGGCGCGTTGAGTGTGCGGGCCAACGACCGCGATGTGGATACGGCTGCCGGGTCGCTGCGGGTCAGAGTGGATAGCGGTCCGGCCAACGGCATGCTGACACTGAACGAGAACGGCACCTTCAGTTACGCCCACAACGGCAGCGAGACGAGTAGCGATAGTTTCACCTATATCGTGAACGACGGCGCTTTGGACAGCAACACGGCGACGGTGACGATCACGGTAACGCCGGTGAACGATGCGCCGGTGGCGTTGGGCGATGCGATCACGGTGGCCGAGGGCGGCACGGCAACGACCCTGGCGGACGGCACAACCATGAGCGTGCTGGACAACGACAGTGATGCGGATACGGCTGCCGGGTCGCTGACGGTCATGGTGGATAGCGAACCGGCCAACGGCACGCTGACGCTGAACCCGGACGGCACGTTCATGTATGTCCACGACGGCACCGAGACGAGTAGCGACAGTTTCACCTATATCGTGAATGACGGCGCCGACGACAGTGCCCCGGCGACGGTGATGATTACGGTGACGCCGGTGAACGATGCGCCGCTGGCGGTGGCGGACGAAATCACGGTGGCCGAGGGCGGCACGGCGACGGCGCTGACGGGTGGCGCATTGAGCGTGCTGGACAACGACAGTGATGCGGATACGGATGCCGGGTTGTTGAGGGTCATGGTGGATAACGAACCGGTCAACGGCACGTTGACGCTGGACCCGGATGGCACGTTCATGTATGTCCACGACGGCAGCGAGACGAGTAGCGACAGCTTCACCTATATCGTGAACGACGGCGCGCTGGACAGCGCCCCGGCGACGGTAACGATCACGGTCACAGGGGAGAACGATGCGCCGGTGGCGGTGGATGATACTTTTGAAACCAACGAAGATACGGCGGTGTCGTTTGACGTGCGTAGCAACGACACGGACGCAGACGGAGACGCCTTGACCGTCGCCGCCATTAACGGCACGGCGGTGACTGCCGGTGGCGGTCAAGTGATTGCCGTAACGGACGGCGGCACGCTCACTCTCAACGCCGATGGCAGGCTCAACTTCAATCCGAACGGCGAATTTGAAGACCTTGCGCCGGACGGGCGCCGCTCCGTAATGGCAACCTACCAAATCACGGATGGCCGGGGCGGTACGGACGAGGGCATGGTGACCATTACGGTAACAGGCGAGAACGATACGCCGGTGGCGATGGACGATGCGATCACGGTAGCCGAGGGCGGCACGGCGACGACTTTGGCGGGCGACGGCATGGTCACGAGCGTAACGGCCAACGATAACGATGCGGAGACGGCGCGCGATGATCTGCTCGCCGAGGTGGTTACGGGTCCGGCCCACGGCATATTGGATTTGAAGCCGGACGGCACCTTTAGTTATGTCCACAACGGCGATGAGGAGAACAGCGACAGCTTCACCTATCGGGTGAGCGACGGCGTTTTGAACAGTGCCCCGGCGACAGTAACGATCACGGTAACGCCGCAGAACGATGCACCGGTGGCGATGGATGATACTTTTGAAACCAACGAGGATACGGCGATGGTGTTTGACGCGCTTGCCAATGATACGGACGCGGACAATGACGCCTTGACCGTCGCCGCCATTAACGGCACGGCGGTGACTGCCGGTGGCGGTCAAGTGATTGCCGTAACGGACGGCGGCCTGCTTACCCTCAACGCCGATGGCAGACTCAACTTCAATCCGAACGGCGAATTTGAAGACCTTGCGCCGGACGGGAGCCGCTCCGTAATGGCCACCTACCAAATCACGGATGGCCGGGGCGGCACGGACGAAGGCGTCGTGACCATTACGGTAACAGGGGAGAACGACGCACCGGTGGCGGTGGACGATGACGTTGAAACCGACGAGGATACGGTGGCGATGTTTGACGTGCGTAGCAACGATAGGGATGTGGACAAGGACGCCTTGTCCATCGTTGCCATTGACGGCACGGATGTGAGCAGCGGTCAAACGGTTGCCGTAACGGATGGCGGCACGCTCACCCTCGCCGCCGACGGTACGCTCCGCTTCAATCCGAACGGCGCATTTGAAAACCTTGCGATGGGCGCGAGCCGCTCGGTAACGGCCACCTACCAAATCTCGGATGGAAACGCCACGGACGAAGGCACGATGACCATCACGGTGAACGGCCTCAACGACGCACCGACCGCGGACGCGGGTGAATCGCAGACCGTGGACGAAGGCGCAACCGTAACCCTGGACGGCACCCTATCCATGGACCCGGAAGGCGGGGCGTTGACGTATCAATGGGAACCTGCCGGCGGTTCGGGCATCACCCTCAACGACGCCACCATCGCCGAACCCACCTTCACCGCCCCCACCGGGCTGGCCGCGGACGAGTCGTTTGTGTTCCAGTTGATCGTTACCGATGATCAGAACACGGCATCAGAACCGGACACGGTCACCATCACGGTCAGGGGAGTGAACGACCCGCCGATGTTTGGTTCGCCCACCTACGGATTTAATCTGGCGGAAAATCAGGACGGCAGTATGACGCCGGTGGCGGTGGGCACGGTCTCTGCGACCGACCCGGATGTATCCGACACGCCGGTATATGCGATCGCCGACGGTGATCCGCAAAACAAGTTCGTGATTGATTCCGCGAGCGGTGCGATTACCTACACCGATACCGGCGAAGATTTTGAAGCAGAGGGCGGGCCGCCGGTGTACGACCTCACCATAACCGCCACGACGAGCGGTGCTGCTGATACCTCTGCGGTCACGGTCACGGTAACCGACGCCAACGACCCGCCGGTGGCGGGGGATGATACCGCCGTCACCACCGAGGATGAGGTGGAGACGATTAACGTACTCGCCAACGATATGGACGTGGACATGCCGAAAAACACATTGTCCGTGACCGCCATCAACGGCGCGACGGTGACTGCCGGTGACGATCAAGCGGTTGACGTAATGGACGGCGGTACGCTCACCCTCACCGCCGACAGCATGCTTGATTTCGACCCGCGCGGCGCGTTTGACGATCTCGCGCCAACCGAAACCCGCGAGGTAACGGCACGCTACCAAGTCTCGGATGGTGAAGGCGGCACGGACGAAGGCACGGTGACCATCACGGTAAGCGGCCTCAACGACGCACCGACCGCGGACGCGGGTGAATCGCAGATCGTGGCCGAAGGGGTAACCGTAACTCTGGACGGCACTGCCTCCACCGACCCGGAAGAAGGGACGCTGACGTATCAATGGGAACTTACCGACGGTTCGGGCATCACCCTCAACGACAACACCATCGCCCAACCCACCTTCACCGCCCCCACCGGGCTGGCCGAGGACGTGTCGTTTGGGTTCCGGTTAGTCGTTACCGATGATCAAAACACGGCATCAAATTCGGACGCCGTGACCATCACCGTGTCCGCCTCAGCGGTCATCGGCGGCGACTTGAGCGGAACGGTGGTTGAGGATGCGCCGCAGAACGAAGCAACGGGGACGCTGGCAATCATCAATCCGGGCGGCGCTGACGAGACTTTTGTGGCGCAGGATGATCCGACCCCCGGCACATTTGGCACGTTCACCCTCGCCGCCACCGGCGCCTGGACCTACACGCTCGACAACAGCCGGGACGCAACCAATCGCTTGAGCGCCGGCCGGGACGGAATGGAAGCGTTCCCCGTGGCGGCGAGCGCGGCCGGCATTCCGGGGGCCACGGTGCGGATTATGATCACCGGCGTGAACGATGCGCCGGTGGCGGTGGCGGACGTCCTCGCAACCGACGAGGACACGCCGGCGCCCATTGCCGTGCTTGACAACGATACGGATGATGAAGATGACGCCTTGTCCGTGGCCGCCATCAACGGCGCCCCGGCGGATATCGACGTTCCGGTTGCCTTGCCGGGCGGCGGCACGCTCACCCGCAACGCCGACGGCAGGCTTGATTTCGACCCGCGCCCACTCGGTGCGTTTGACGATCTCCAGGTGGGGGCAGAGCGCGTCGTGATGGTGGCCTACCAAATCACCGATGGTGAGCACACGGCGGACGGCACGCTGACCATCACGGTAACGGGCGTGAACGACGCGCCGGCGTTTATTAATGCCCCTTACACGTTCACGCTGGCGGAGAATCAACCCGGCACCACCACGCCGGTGATGGTGGGCATGGTCTCCGCCGATGATCCGGACGCCGGTGATACGCTGGCCTACGCCATCACCACCACCGGCGCGACCCGTTTCAGCATTGACCCGGCCAGCGGCGCGATTACCTACACGGGTCCCGGCGAAGACCGCGAAACCCAGGCCAGCCATACCTTGATGGTGCGGGTTACGGACGGCGCAGACGCGACCGACACCACCACGGTGACCATCAATATCACCAACGAGGATGAGCCGCCGGTATTTGCTCCGGCCACCTACGCCTTTAACCTGGAAGAGAACCGGGATGGCACACCGCCGGTTATGTTGGGCACGGCGACCGCCACCGACCCGGAAGGTGACGCAATTACCTACACCATCACCGCCGGCGATGCGGGTCTCTTCAGCATTAACGGGGCAAGTGGCGCGATCAGTTACATCGGCGTCGGTGAGGATTTCGAAGCACAGAGCGGGCCGCCGGTGTACAACCTCACCATAACCGCCACGGCGGGTGGTCTTGATGCGACCGCTCCGGTGACGGTCACGGTGACCGATGCCAACGACCCACCGGTGGCGGTGGATGATGACGCCGACACCACCGAGGATGCGATGGTGGCGATTGACGTGCTTGACAACGACATGGACGTGGATGCGGCGAATGACCCCTTGACCGTGACCGCCATCAACGGCACGACGGTGAATGACGGTCAAGCGGTTGCCGTATCAGGCGGCGGCACGCTCAGCCGCAACGCCGACGGTAATCTCAACTTTAACCCAGTCGGTGCATTTGACGATCTCGCGCCAACCGAAAACCGCGAGGTAATGGCAACCTACCAAATCTCGGATGGCCGGGGCGGCACAGCCGAAGCCCAGGTGACCATTACGGTGACCGGCATCAACGACGCACCGACCGCGGACGCGGGTGAACCGCAGACCGTGGCCGAAGGGGTAACCGTAACCCTGGACGGCACCGCCTCCACCGACCCGGAGAACGGGGTGCTGACCTATCAATGGAGCCGCACCAGCGGCCCGCTTGTTACCCTCAGCGACGCCACCGCCCAACCCACCTTCACCGCCCCCACCGGGCTGACCGAGGCCGTGTCGTTTGGGTTCCAGTTGGTCGTTACCGATGATCAAAACACGGCATCAGAGCCGGACACGGTCACCATCACGGTTACGGGAATGAACGACCCGCCGGTGTTTGACCCGCCCACCTACGCATTTGATCTGCCGGAGAACGAAGACGGCAGCTCGACGCCGGTTGATGTGGGCACGGTAATCGCCACCGACGCGGATGCAACCGACACGCCGGTATATGCGATCGCCGCCGGTGATCCGCAGGGCAAGTTCGAGATTAATTCCGCGAGCGGCGCGATTGCCTACACCGGCACCGGCGAGGATTTTGAAGCACAGGACGGGCCGCCGGTGTACGAACTCAGCGTAACTGCCACGGCGGGGGGTGATACGGCGACTGCTGCGGTCACGGTAACGGTAACCAACGTGGACGAGCCGCCGGTGTTTGACCCGGACACCTACGAATTTGATCTGGCGGAAAACCGGGACGGCGGCGCGTCAGTGGTGGCGTTTGATGCGGTAACGGCCACCGACCCGGATGACGGTGACACACCAACATACACGATCACCGCCGGCGACAGGAACCTCTTTAGCATTAACGGGGCGAGTGGCATCATTCGGTATATCGGCACCGGCGAGAATTTTGAAGCGCTGCCGCTGAGCTATGCGCTCACGATAACCGCCACGGCCAACGGCCAAAACGACACGGCATCGGTCACGGTGACCGTGACTAACGTGAACGAGCCGCCGGAGTTTGTCGGTGACCCTTACGCTTTCACGCTGGCGGAGAACCGGGACGGCAGTGCCACGGAGGTGGCGTTTGATGCGGTAATGGCCACCGACCCGGAGAATGCCCCGATTGTGTACAGCATCACCGCCGGCGACACGACCCTCTTCGACATTAACGGGGCGAGTGGCGTCATTCGGTATACGGGTAGCGGCGAAGATTTCGAAGAAACAGGCGGGCCACCAATATACAACCTCACCATAACCGCCACGGCGGGTGGTGCACCTGCGACCGCCACGGCTCCGGTCACGGTCACGGTGACCGATGCCAATGATCCGCCGCTGGCGATGGATGATGACGCCGACACCACCGAGGATGAGGTGGTGGCGATTGACGTGCTTGACAACGATATGGACGTGGATGCGGCGAATGACACCTTGACCGTCGTTGCCATCAACGGCACGGCGGTGACTGCCGGTGGCGGTCAAACGGTTGCCGTAATGAACGGCGGCACGCTCACGCTCACCGCCGACGGCGAGCTCAGCTTCGACCCGCGCGGCGCGTTTGACGATCTCGCGCCAACCGAAGACCGCTCCGTAACGGCCACCTACCAAATCACGGATGGGAGCGCCACGGACGAGGGCGAGGTGACCATCACGGTGACCGGCGTGAACGACGCGCCGACCGCCAACGCCGGCCCGCCGCAGACCGTGGCCGAAGGGGTAACCGTAACCCTGGACGGCACCGCCTCCACCGATCCGGAGAACGGGGTGCTGACCTATCAATGGAGCCACGCCAGCGGCCCGCTTGTTACCCTCAGCGCCGCCACCATCGCACAACCCACCTTCACCGCCCCCACCGGGCTGTCCGAGGCCGTGTCGTTTGGGTTCCGGCTGGTCGTAACCGATGATCAAAACACGGCATCAGAGCCGGACGCCGTGACCATCACCGTGTCCGCCGCCGCGGTCATCGGCGGGAACTTGAGCGGAACGGTGGTTGAGGATGCGCCGCAGAACCAAGCGACGGGGACGCTGGCAATCATCAATCCCGACGGCGCTGACGAGACTTTTGTGGCGCAGGATGATCCGACTCCCGGCACTTATGGCACGTTCACCCTCGCCGCCACCGGCGCTTGGACCTACACGCTCGACAACAGCCGGGACGCAACCAATCGCTTGAGCGCCGGCCGGGACGGAATGGAAGCGTTCCCCGTGGCGGCGAGCGCGCCCGGCATTCCGGGGGCCATGGTGCGGATTATGATCACCGGCGTGAACGATGCGCCGGTGGCGGTGGCGGACGTCCTCGCAACCGACGAGGACACGCCGGCGCCCATTGCCGTGCTCGCCAACGATACCGACCCGGAAGATGACGCCTTGTCCGTCGCCGCCATCAACGGCGCCCCGGCGAATATCGGCGTTCCGGTTGCCTTGCCGGGCGGCGGCACGCTCACCCGCAACGCCGACGGCAGGCTCGATTTCGACCCACTCGGTGCGTTTGACGAACTCCAGGTGGGTGAAAACCGCGAGGTGATAGTGGCCTACCAAATCACCGATGGTGAGCACACGGCGGACGGCACGCTGACCATCACGGTAACGGGCGTGAACGACGCGCCGGTGGCGGTCGCCGACACCGACGGCACCGACGAGGACACGGCGGTAGTCATTGACGTGCTCGCCAACGACACGGACGCGGAAAGTGATTCATTGACCATCAGCGCCATCAACGGCATGGCCGTGAATGACGACCAGGCGGTCGCCGTATCCGGCGGCGGCACGCTCACCCGCAACGCCGACGGCATGCTCAGTTTTGATCCGAACGGCGAGTTTGATGAACTCGCGCCCGCCACGAGCAGCGAGTTGACGGCCACCTACCGGGTTTCCGATGGCCGGGCCACCGCCGACGGCACGCTGACGATCACGGTAACCGGGGCGGACGACGAGCCGGAGTTTGATGTGCCCAACTATGAATTTGATCTGGCGGAGAACGAAGACGGCAGCACGACGCCGGTTGATTTGGGCATGGTAACCGCCACCGACCCGGATGTATCCGACACGCCGGTATATGTGATCACCGCCGGCGACACGACCCGCTTCCTCGTTGACGGGACGAGTGGCGTGATTAGTTACATCGGCACCGGTGAGAATTTCGAGACGCCGCCGCCGACCTACGACCTCACCATAATCGCCACGGCCAACGGTCAAAACGACATGACATCGGTAACGGTGACCGTGACCAATGTGGACGAGCCGCCGGAGTTTGTCGGCGACCCTTACGCTTTCACCCTGCTTGAAAACGAAGACGGCAGCACGATGCCGATAGACGTGGATACGGTGATGGCCACCGACCCGGAGAATGACCCGGTCACCTACAGCATCACCGCCGGCGGCGCGGGTCTCTTCGACATTATCCCGGCGACTGGCGTCATTCGTTACACCGGCACCGGCGAGGATTTCGAAGCGCAAGGCGGACCGCCGAGCTACGACCTCACCGTAACCGCCACGGCGGGTACTCTTTCGGCGACCGCTGCGGTAACGGTCACGGTTACAGACGCCAACGACCCGCCGGTAGCGGTGGCCGATGCCATCAGCACCGACGAAGACACGGCGATAACCATTGCCGTGCTCGACAACGACACGGATCAGGAAAATGACACCTTGTCCGTCATCGCCATCAACGGCGTGACCGTGATGAATGTCGGCGATATGGTTGACGTAACAGGCGGCGGTACGCTCACCCTCATCGTGGGCGGCGATCTCAACTTCAACCCGGTCGGCGCGTTCGACGATTTCCTCCCCGGTGATAGCCGCCCGGTGACGGCCACCTACCGGATCATGGATGACCAAAACGCCATCGCCAACGGCGACATCACCATCACGGTAACCGGCGTGAACGACCCGCCGGTGTTTATTAATACCCCTTACGTTTTCACGCTGGCGGAGAATCAACCCGGCACCACCACGCCGGTGATGGTGGGCGCAGTCGTCGCCGATGATCCGGACGCCGGTGATACGCTGACCTACGCCATCACCACCACCACGCCCCTTTTCAACATTGACCCGGCCAGCGGCGCGATTACCTACACGGGTCCCGGCGAAGACCTTGAAACCCAGCCCAGCCATACCTTGATGGTGCGGGTTACGGACATTGCAGGCGCGACCGACACCGCCACAGTGACCATCAATATCACCAACGAGGATGAGCCGCCGGTGTTTGATCCGGACACCTACGCATTTAATCTGGCGGAGAACGAAGACGGCAGCTCGACGCCGGTTGATTTGGGCGTGGTAACCGCCACCGACCCGGATGTATCCGACACGCCGGTATATGTGATCACCGCCGGCGACACGACCCGCTTCAGCGTTGGCGAGACGAGCGGCGAAATCACTTACATCGGCACCGGCGAGAATTTCGAGACGCCGCCGCCGACCTACGACCTCACCATAATCGCCACGGCCAACGGTCAAAGCGACACGGCATCGGTAACGGTGACCGTGACCGATGTGGACGAGCCGCCGGTGTTTGACCCGGCTTCCTACGCCTTTACGATAGCGGAGAACCGGGACGGCAGCACGACGGCGGTTGACCTGGGCACAGTAACCGCCACCGACCCGGATGACGGTGACACGCCGGTATATGCGATCACCGCCGGCGACATGACCCGCTTCCGCATTGACGGGGCGAGCGGCGAGATCAGTTACACCGGCACCGGCGAGGATTTCGAAGCGCAAGGCGGACCGCCGGCCTACGACCTCACCATAACCGCCACGGCGGGCGGTCAAGATGCCACGGCACCGGTAACGGTTACGGTAACGGCGGTGAACGAAGCGCCGATGGCGGTGGCTGACGAGATTACGGTGGCCGAAGGCGGCACGGCGACAACCCTGACCGGTGGCGCATTGAGCGTGCGGGATAACGACAGTGATGCGGAGACGGCTACCGGGTCGTTGACGGTTACGCTGATGGCGACCCCGGCCAACGGCACCCTGACCCTGAACCCGGCCGGCACTTTCAGTTATGCCCACGACGGCAGCGAGACGAGTAGCGACAGTTTCACCTATATCGTGAACGACGGCGCTCTGGACAGCAACACGGCGACGGTGACCATCACGGTGACACCGGTGAACGATGCGCCAATGGCGGTTGATGATGCGATCACGGTCACCGAAGGCGGCACGGCGACGACCCTGACCGGTGGCGCGCCCAACGTGCTGGACAACGACAGTGATGCGGATACGGCCACCGGATCGCTGACGGTTCGCGTGGACACCACCCCGGCCAACGGCACCCTGACCCTGAACCCGGACGGCACGTTCATGTATGTCCACGACGGCAGCGAGACGAGTAGCGACAGCTTCACCTATATCGTGAACGACGGCGCGCTGGACAGCGCCCCGGCGACGGTAACGATCACGGTCACAGGGGAGAACGACGCGCCGGTGGCGGAGAATGATGCGCTCACGGTGCTTGAAGGCGGCACGGCGCGGGCGCTGACCGGCGGCGCGACAAGCGTCCTCGCCAACGACCGCGATGTGGACACGGCGCGGGGTAGTTTGACGGCCGTCGTGGTCGCCACCCCGGCCAACGGCGCACTGACCCTGAACCGGAACGGCACTTTCACCTACACCCACGACGACAGCGAAACCACCGGCGACCGTTTCACCTACCGCGTCAATGACGGCGCCGCCGACAGCAACGAGGCGACGGTAACCATCACGGTGACCCCGCAAAACGACGCGCCCACCGCCGAAGCGGGCCAACCGCAGACCGTGGCCGAAGGTGCGACCGTCACCCTCGACGGCAGCGCCTCGTCCGACCCGGAAAACGAAACGCTGAACTACGCGTGGACCCGGTTGAGCGAAGCGCAAGTGACTCTCGATAATACCGCCGCCGAGCGCCCCACCTTCATCGCGCCGACCGAACTGTTATCGGACGTGGTGCTGGTATTCCGCCTCATCGTCGCCGACCCGCAAGGCGCGGCCTCAACGCCGGACACCGTGACCATCACGGTCACCGCCGGGGCCAACGACGCGCCGACCGCCAACGCCGGCCCGGATCAAACCGTGGCCGAGCCAGACGGCGCTGTCGTGTCCGTCACCCTGGACGGCAGCGCCTCCACGGACCCGGAAGGCGAAACCCTGTTTTATGAATGGAGTCAGGCCAGCGGGCCGGAGGTATCCCTTGCCGGCATGAACACGGTGCGCCCGGTTTTCGCCGTCCCGCAGTTGACGGACAACATGGACCTGGTGTTCAGCCTGACGGTGCGGGACGCGCAGAGCACCTCAACCCCGGACACCGTGACCATCACGGTCACGGCGGACAACGACGCGCCGGTGGCGAACGCGGGCCCGGACCAGCGCGAGACGGAAGGCGTGTCCGTCACCCTGGACGGCACCGCCTCCACGGACCCGGAGGGCGAGGCGCTGACCTATCAATGGACCCGCGTCAGTGGTTCAACCGTCACCCTCAACGCCGCCACCACCGCCCAACCCACCTTCACCACCCCCACCGGTCTGGCCGCGGCCGCGCGGATGGAGTTTGAGTTAGTGGTGACCGATGCGCAAAACACGCGCTCGGCGCCGGATACCGTGACCATCACCGTGCAGTCCGCCACGGATGACGCGGCCCGTAGGCAAGCGATGACGTTCCTGCTGGCGGCCTTTGGCCGGACGGTGGCGTCCAACGCGGTGGATGCGATTGGCCGGCGCTTCACCCCGTCGGGGGTGGAGCCGTTGCTGACCTGCGAGGGCGGGCGGACGGCGGCTGACGACCCGGCAGTGGAGCCGGCGCAGCGGGGCCGGGCGGACCAGCGCACGGCGAGCTACGACGCGACCCGGTGCCGTCTCTCGGCCACGCGCGGGGCCTGGACGCTCTGGAGCCGGGGCGCCTTCACCCGGTTTGAAGGCCGGCCGCAACCGGCCTTCTCCATGGACGGCGCCGTCACCTCGGCCTATGTCGGGGTGGATTACCGGCGGGACGCCACCCTGCTGGCGGGCCTGGCCCTCTCGCACAACACGGGCGAGATGAACTACCACCAGGACGAGCGCCCCGGCGCGCTGGACGCGACACTGGCCACCCTCTATCCCTACGTCCACTGGGCGCCCTCGGACCGGCTAAGCGTATGGGGGCTGTTGGGGTATGGATTGGGCGACGCCACGCTGACGCACGACGGGGGGCGGCCAGTGGAGACGGACATTGCGATGCGCCTGGCCGCGCTGGGCCTGCGCCGCGAGTTGTTTCCCGCGGGCCGGGTCGGCCTGGCGGTCAAAGCCGACGCCTTTGTGGTGGCGATGGAGGCCGAGCAGCAGGCCGGGCTGTCCCCGGTGGATGCCTCGGCCAGTCGGGCCCGCCTGGCTCTGGAAGGACAGGCGAACATGTTTGAAGCGGTGGACGCCCGGCTGACCTCAAGCGTGGAGTTGGGCGTGCGCGTGGACGGAGGCGACGCGGAGCGGGGCGCTGGCCTGGACGTGGGCGGGGGGCTGGACTATGCGCATACGCGCTACGGGCTGGCGGTGGAAGCCCGCGGCCGGCTGCTGGTGGCCCACCGGGAAGAAGCCTTCAAGCAATGGGGGGCGAATGTGACCGTGCGGCTGGACCCGGACGTGGTGGGGGAAGGCCTGGCGCTGTGGCTGGCTCCCGGATGGGGCGACACCGGGGGTGGCGTGAGAGCCTTGTGGGAGAGCGAGCAGGCGGTGCGGCCGGCCGCGAGGGCGAGCCGTGGGGCGTCGTGGCAGCCGGACCGGCTGGCGGTGGAACTGGGCTACGGGCTGGAGTTGCCGGCACGGCACGGGCGGCTGACGCCCTTCGGGCAGATGGAGCTGGGCACCGGGCAGGCGCGTCGGGTGCAGATGGGGCTGCGGCTGGGCCGCCCGGACGGGGTGCGGCTGGAGTTGGTCGGCGAGCAGCGCAACCGGGAGTCCACGGTCCCCGACCACCGCCTCGGCCTGACGGGTTCTCTTACCTTCTGAACGGACGGGCCGGGTGATGTCTCGACGTCAACCGCGAGGGCAGACAAGAGAGGAACGACGGAACATGAGGCCGCAGCGGATGGGTGAGCATGCGTGACGTCAGAGTGCGTTTTGCGCCGAGTCCCACGGGGACTCTGCATCTAGGGGGCCTTCGCACGGCCTTGTTTAACTGGTTATTTGCCCGCCGCCATGGCGGAACCTTCATTTTGAGGATTGAGGACACCGACCGCGCGCGCTCAACGGATGAAGCCATGGAGGCCATCGTGGCCGGCTTGCGCTGGACGGGGTTGGATTGGGACGAAGGGCCGTATCGTCAAACCGAACGGCTGGCGCTGTACCGACGCAAAGCCACGGAACTGCTTGAACACGGCCACGCGTATTGGTGCGTGTGTACGCCCGAAGAGCTTGACGTGCGCAGGAAGACGGCCCAGGCCAAAGGCGAATCCATCAAATACGACGGGCGTTGCCGGGAACGAGGCATTACCGCTCCCGCGGAACCGGCGGCGCTTCGGTTTTGCTCTCCGCAAACGGGGCAGACCGTGGTCGAGGATCTGATCAAAGGCCCCATTGTGTTTGACAACGCCGTGTTGGACGATCTCGTTCTGCTGCGGTCAAACGGCTATCCCACGTATCATTTCTCCGTGGTGCTGGACGACGCGCTCATGGGCATCACGCATGTGATTCGGGGGGACGACCACGTCACGAATACGCCTCGCCAGGTGCCGCTGTTTGAAGCCATGGGCTATCCGGCGCCCAAGTTTGCGCATCTGCCGATGATTTTGGGGCCGGACAAAGCCCGGTTGTCCAAACGGCATGGAGCCATGTCGGTGTTGGCGTATCAGGAAACGGGGTATTTGCCGGACGCGCTGCTGAATTACCTGGTGCGGCTCGGGTGGTCGCACGGCGACCAGGAAATTTTTTCCCTTCGGGACATGATTGAAAAATTTTCCTTTGACCACGTCCAGGCGTCCGCAGCGGTGTTTAATCCTGAAAAACTGCAATGGCTCAACGCCGAATACATCAAACAGGGGACGCCGCGGCAGCTTGCGGAATGGCTGCACCCCTTTTTGGCAACGCGGGGGTACGACCGCCACGGACCCGCGCAGCCGCAGGGCGGCATGGAAGCGGTGGTCCCTCACCTGCGCGCGCGCGCGAAAACGCTGGTCGAAATGGCGGATTGGACGATGCCCTATATTACGGAACCCGTGGCGATGGACGACGCCGCGGCGGCCAAGCTTCTCACGCCCGCGATGGTCTCCAGTCTCAAAAAATTTGCCGAACGCGTGAAGACCGTGGAACCGTTTTCCAAAGAAACCCTCACGCCCGTCCTGGATGCCCTGCTCCGGGAAGACCATCTGAAGATGGGCGTCTTCGCCCAACCTCTGCGCGTCGCCCTCACCGGAAGAACGTTCAGCCCCGGCATTTATGACGTCATGGAATTGCTGGGCAAGGAACGGACCCTTCGTCGAATAGACTACGCTCTTCAGCGCCTGTCATCGCCACGATGAATCGTCCGCGGACCGTCTTGCCGCGTTGCCTCGGCCTCCGTCGGCCCGGCGCTTCCATGGCGTGCGGTGTGGACCCTTCACGTCAGGAAAGGCATGACGGATGAAGACGAGAGGATGCAGGTTCTTCTCCGTGGCGCTGGGTCTGTGGCTGTTGGTCCAAGCGGGTCCGGCCGTCGCCGTTGAATCCAGGCGCGGATTCTACGTTGGCGTCGAACTGGGGTTTGCCAACGCGGCGGATTTGAACTCAACCGTGTCCGGGATCAACCACCCGACGCGATGCGACCAGTTGCTTGGGGGCGTGGATTTGAACGTGGCTGGCTTGGGCGATCCGGCCTGCCAGGTCGGCGGCGCATTGAGCGTACGCGCCAACGACCTCGACATGGATACGGCACAAAATGCTTTGACCGTAAGCCGGGTCACCGCCCCGGCCCACGGCACGCTGACGCTGAACCCGGACGGCACCTTCATTTATGTCCACAATGGCGACGAGGAAGATAGTGACTTTTTCACCTACCGCGTGAACGACGGCGCTCTGAACAGCGCACCGGCGACGGTAACGATCACGGTGACGCAGGTGAACGACGCCCCGGTGGCGGTGGCGGATGCGTTCACGGTGGCCGAGGGCGGCACGGCGACGACCCTGGCGAGTGGCGCGACCAGCGTGCGGGATAACGACCGCGATGCGGAAACGGCCACGAATGAATTGACGGTCAGCGTGGATACCGAACCGGCCAACGGCGCATTGACGCTGAACCCGGACGGCACCTTCAGTTATGAGCACGACGGCGGCGAGACGACCAGCGACTTTTTCACCTATATCGTGAACGATACCTACGACCTTACCGTAACCGCCACGGCGGGCACGTTTGCTCCGACCGCTGCGGTCACGGTCACGGTGACCGATGCCAACGACCCGCCGATGGCGTTTGATGATACCGCCAAGACCACCGAGGATGAGGCGGTGGAGATTGACGTGCTTGACAACGACAGGGACGTGGATGCGGCGAATGACATCTTGACCGTCGTTGCCATCAACAACACGCCGGTGACTGCCGGCGCCGGTCAAGCGGTTGCCGTCATGAACGGCGGCACGCTCACGCTCATCGCCGGCGGCAATCTCAACTTCAATCCGGTCGGTGCGTTTGACGCTCTCGCGCCGGATGAAAGCAACGCAACGGAATTGAGAACTTTTGGGGGCTGTGCAAGGTACGCCTCGCGCGCTTTAGGGGCATTCACAAACAGATGTTTTATTACCACTTGAAAGAGTGTGAGTTTCGCTTCAATATGCGCCATGAAAATATGTATAAATACCTGCTCAAATCTATACGAAATGCACCGGCGTGGCTGCGGTCATGCGCTGGAAATTCATAATGTTACCCCCCCCCACCGGATATAGCCACCGGCTGATCCGTCGCGGCGCGTCCGTTGTTACGGCGGCGCGCGCCATTGTCTCGTTGTTGGCGTTGCTCGCTTCGGCGTGGCTTGCGTTTGCGCCGTTGCCCGCGTTTGCACAAAATAGGGAGTTTGTACTTGAAAAAACCCGCAGTATTCCAATCCCGGAACCTACCGGCAATGCCAACCTGTTCCTTGACAGTTCCCCCCCACTGGCCGGCACCCTTCGGGATATAGCCGTAATCGTTCAGGTGAGGCACCCCCGTTGTGGAGACGTTCGGCTGGTCCTGCGCAGTCCGGAAGCGCGGTTCGTCACATTGAAAGAAGTTGACCGCACGGCCAGTGCCAATGACCCCTGCCCCTCCACCCTGGTTTACACGGCTGCGACGGTTCCCCGTCTCGACGATATTATTGGCCGGGCTGCCGATAACTCCCCCACGAATCCCTGGACGCTAAGAGCACAGGACCCGGTGGCCGGAAATACCGGCTCGCTGGAAAACGTGAAGCTGATCCTCATCGTCGGCAGTCAGCGAATCAACGCGGGCAACGAGGCTTTTAGGGGCGAACTCCAACGAACGTTCACCGAGGGCGACAGTGGTGGTCAGGATCAAGTGATTTTTCTTGCCCGTGGCGACAATACCAATACCATTACCGCGCTGTACGAGGAGCAGCCGGATATCACGCGTACATATGGAACGTTCTCGTTTCGGTCGACCAACCCCGGAGGCATGGCGAGCTTCGCGACATGGACCTACACCCTGGACAATAGCCGGCCGGCAACGCGCGCGTTGAACGGGGGCCAGATTGTGACGGAGAGCTTCCCGGTCCGGACGGTGAATCCCGCCTACAGCGACCGGGTGACGATCACGGTGGTCGGCGTGGACAGCCCGACGGAATTCGGGAACTTGCGCGGGGCGGTGACCGAGGATAGCGGCGTGTCGGGAACGGGAACCCTCCGGGCAAGCGGCGACCTGGCGGTTGATGACCCGGACGCGAACGGGGTGGACCAAATCCGCGTGCTGACCGGCGTCTCCGGCACCTACGGCACGTTGAACGCGGCAAGCGGGGGCACCTGGAACTACGAAGTCAGCAATGACTTGGCGGCCGTGCAGGAGTTGGGCGAGGGCGAGACCCTGGAGGATGCGTTCACCATTACCGCGGTTGACGGCACCACCGCGCAGTTGGTGATCACCATCAACGGCGTCAACGATGCGGCGACGTTCGGCGACCTTGACCGCACCCTTGATTTGCGCGTGAACCCCGAACCCGGCGAGATCTCGTCCGACACCGAACCCAACGAGATCAGGATCATAACCGGCCGGGTGACGGTCATGGATCTGGACGGCATGAACGCGGTCGTGCCGATGATGGCGAACGGCGTTTTCGGCGCCTTCAGCATCATCGCGGATGGCTCCTGGACCCTTGAATTTAATGCCGCGGACGCGCGCACCCTGGATCAAGACCGGGAGTTTGTGGATCGTTTCACCATCACCGCGGCCGATGACGGCGCCACGCCCGCCACTGCGGAAGTGGCGCTCACGTACATCGGCGCCAATGACCCGCCGATGGCGTTCATTGACACGCCGAGCGGCGCCGGCGCGACCACGGTGAATGCGGGCGACGCGGTGAATCTGTCAGGCAGAGGCATTGACGAGGATCGCGACGACCTGCCCGCCACGTTCAGTTACCTGTGGAGCGCGCAAGGGGAGCAGGGCGTATTGACCAACGCCGACAGGACTTCGGCGACCTGGATCGCGCCTCGGGTCACCACCGAAACGGATATCGTGCTGACCCTGTCCGTCACCGACGCGAACAACGGCACCGGCCGGGCCACGGTCACCATCACGGTCGCCGCCCCGTTCGGGCCGAGTTTCGTCACGGGGGAAATTCGCAATCAGCGGTATTTCACCAACGACCGCATCGATCCGCTCACCCTGCCGGCGGCCATCGGCACGGCCCCGTTGCGCTACAGCATCACGCCGGAGTTGCCGGCCCCGGCGACGTTTAATTCTGCGACCCGTGTCGTGAGCGGACGGGGGCCGGTGCCGCCGGGCGGAACAAGATTCGAAGAGATCACCCACACCTACGAGGTGCGAGACGCGATGGGAAGGACGGATTCCATAGAGTTTGACATCATTTTCGAATCGGGCCCCCCGTTTTTTGATTTTGACGCTGATGACGTTCCCGATCAGACGTTCACCGCCGGTGTTCCCATCACGCCCCTGACCCTGACGGAGGCCTTTGGCGGCGCCGCCATCAGTTCGTTCACCTACACGTTCACGCGGCGAACCGGCGCGCCCGCCTTGCCGCCCGGATTGAGCTTTAATTCCGCAACACGGGTCTTGAGCGGCACGCCGACCCGGCCGCAACCCGTCGCGCAATATCGCTACGATGCCACGGATGAATCGGGGGAGACGACCATTCGGTTCATCAATATCGCCATCAACACGGCCGATGGGATGCCGGTGGCGGCGTTGATTTTCGACGAGGCGAGGATTTCCGGTCAGATTTATGGCTCCAACACCCCCTTCGGGCCGCTAACTCTGCCGGCGGCCACCGGCGGCACGGGCGCGTTGACCTACAGCCTCACGCCGGAGTTGCCGGCGCCGGCGCGTTTTGATCCCGGGACCCGTGTCCTGAGCGGACGGGGGCCGATGACCGGGGTATCCGCGCAGTTCATCCCCCACACGTACACGGTCACCGACGAGGCGGGCATAACGGAGTCCATAACCTTCGGCATCGCGTTCGCACATCAACTGCCGCATTTTGGTTTTTTTGCCAGGATTCCCGACATGACGTACACCGTCGGTTTTCCCATAACGCCCGTGACCCTGCCGGAGGCTTTCGGCGGTATCGGTACGCTCGTCTATACGTTCACGCAGCGAACGGGGACGCCCCTTGTGCCGCCCGGGCTGAGTTTTGACGCCGAAGCCCGCGCCTTGAGCGGCACGCCGATGACGGCGCAACCCGCAACGCCGTATCGCTACAGGGCTGCGGATTCCGATTCGGGGTTCCGGACGGAGACGCTGAATACCAATATCACCATCAACGATCCGGGACCGGCGGATGAACCCGTTGCCGTCGGCGGCGCCATTGCCGGCACGGTGGTCGAGGCGGGCGAAGCGGGCGCCGGGATCCCCGTGGCGAACGGCGCCGTGTTTCTCGTGGATGACATCGGCCGCACGGTGAGCGACGCCACGTTCACGGTTCAGCAAGATACGGACGGCGATTTCGGCGCCTTTGATATTGACGCCGATGGCGCATGGACCTACACCCTGGACAACGTCCGCGCCAACGGCTTGCCGGAAACATCCGCATCCGATGGTGTCGTGGATTCCTTCTCCGTATCAGGAGTGGGGGCCGGGGCCGGAGAGGACGCCATCACCGGCACGGTCACCATCACCATTGAAGGCGCGAACGACGCGCCGACGGCCACCATCAGCGCACCGGCGGACGGGACCCAGGTGGTGTTCGGCGGCCGCGTCGTGCTTGACGGCGACGGCGCCGACCCGGATACCGGAGAGACCGACACCCTGTTCTACCAGTGGCGCACGATGCCGGCGAACCAGGGCAGTTTTGATAACGCGTTGAACCCGGACGCCATCTGGACCGCCGACGCCGCGGCCACCGATGACACCGTAACCCTGATCTTGACGGTGAGCGATAGCCGGCTGGCCTCCGATAGCGCCATGGTCGGCGTGACGGTGACGGCGGCGCCGATTACCATCGGCGGCCTCAATGCGGGCAGGGTCAGCGAGGACGGCGCCCCGGAAGACACCACGATCGGCGGCACGTTGACGATCACCAACCCGAACCCGGGCCGTGATACGAGCTTTACGCCGCGCACCGACCTGGACGGTATCTATGGCCGTTTCACCATCAACACCGCCGGCGTCTGGAGCTACACCCTGGACAACGCCAACGCCGTCACCGATGCCCTGGCGGTGGACGCCATGCGGACCGAAACCTTCACCGTCGCGGCGTCCGCCGACCCCGGTGTAACACGGGTGATCACCATCACCGTTGTCGGCGCCAACGACGCGCCGAGGGCGGCCATCAATGCGCCGTTGCCGAACGCGAGAGTGGAAGCCGGCGCGACGCTCAGGCTGGACGGCAGCGGCGCCGACGTGGACACCGGAGAAACGGCAACCCTGCGCTACCGGTGGAGTACAAACCCCGAAGGGCAGGGCGACATTGACAATGCCGACAACCCGGCCGCCACCTGGACGGCGCCGGCCGTCACGCGCGATACCGCCGTGACGCTGAACCTGCGGGTGACCGACGGCACCGCCTCCGATACCGCCACGGTCGCCGTCACGGTCACCGACCAGGACACCGCGCCGGTTTTCGGGGTGGCGTCCCTGGATAATCAGCGTTACACCATCGCCCAAAGGATTCCCGACCTGACCCTGCCGGCGGCCACCGGCGGCGACGGCACGTTGACCTACACCATCAGGCCGGAGCTGTCTGGCGGATTGAGTTTCAACGGCGCCAGCCGGGTGTTGAGCGGTACGCCGACCGCGACCCAGGCCACCGCCTATACGTACGTGGCGACGGACACCGATGCCGACGCCGCCACCCTGGGCTTTATCATCACGGTGGCGGCGGCGGCGAATCGGCCGGCGACCTTCGGTGGTGATCTGATGAACAATGATCAACTTGCGGAAGACCATGGCGGGGCGATAAGTGGCCGCGACGTAGCGAATGGCATGCTGGTTATCATGGATGCGGATGGCCCGGAACAGGAAATGGCGGTGCCGCAGACGGCGGCCACCGGCAACCCCGCCAACGGCCTTTACGGGATCTTCACCATTGAGGCCAACGGCGCCTGGCGTTTTGTGTTGGACAATGAGCGGCTGGCCACCCAGGCACTGCGGGCAAACGGCAGCGGAGTGGACGAGTTCATCGTAACGACGGTGGACGGTACCACCCAGGTGATCACGATCACGGTTCTCGGTATTGGCGATCCCACGGTGGTAGCCATCACCGCGCCGCCGGATGGCGCGACGGTGCGGTCGGGCGAGACGATCGCCGTCACCAGTTCGGTATTTGATCCCGAAACGCGGGTCGGAAGGCTGAGCTACGCATGGCGTGCGAGCCAGGACACGGGCAGCTTCGGCGACGTGGGCGCGCCCGCCACCACCTGGACCGCGCCGACGCTGATCGGGGGCGCCGAGGATCGCGCAATACAACTGAGTCTGAGCGTGAGGGACCTCGATGACCTCAGCTTTGAAGCAATCGCTACTTCGGTTATGATCACGGTGCTGCGGGACACCGCGCCGGATTTCGGTACGGCGGCCATTGATGATCAGCAGTACACCGCCGGCAGGCCGATCACCGCCCTGCTCCTGCCCACTGCCACCGGCGGCGACGGCGTGTTGACCTACCACATCACGCCGGACGTGCCGGCCGGTTTGTTCTTTGACGACTTGAGACTGCGCTTGAGCGGTACGCCGGACGCGGCCCAGATGTCCACTTCCTACGAGTATTCGGTGACGGATGACGACGCCAACAGGGCGGACAGCGATGCCGCGACTCTGTCCTTCACCATCACCATCGTGCGGCAGGCGCTCATCGGCGGTGTCCGCGACGGGGCGGTGGTTGAGAATGATCCGGCGCGGGACGAAGCGGCGGGGATGTTGGAAATCGTCAATCCGGGCGGCGGCGCCGTAACCTTTGTCCCGCAGGCGTTGACCCGCACCCGTTACGGGACCTTCACCCTCGCCGCCGGCGGCGGCTGGACGTACCTGCTGGACAACGAGCGGCCCGCGACCCAGGCCCTGGGCGCGGGCCGGGTTGAGATGGATGAGATCGCCGTGGTGGCAAGCGCCGCCGACATCCCGGAATCCGTGGTCACGATCACGGTGACCGGCGCCAACGACGCGCCCATCGCGGTGGCCGACGCCATCAACACCGATGAAGACACGCCGATGTCGGTTGATGTGCTCGCCAATGACAGAGACGCGGACGCGGCAGTCGGCGAATCATTGTCCATCGTCTCCCTCAACGGCGTGGCGGCGGTCATGGGCGAAGCGGTCGCGGTGTCGGGCGGCGGCACGCTCACCTTCACCGGAGGCGGCACGCTGCGCTTTGATCCGGGCGGCGCGTTCGACGATCTCCGGGCGGGCCGCATCCGCGTCGTGACGGCGGTCTATGAGGTCGCGGATGCCCCGTCCGCGTCCGGCGTGAATCCGAGCGTGACCGAGGGCACGGTAACGATGACGGTGACCGGCCTCAATGACGCACCGGTGGCGGTCATCAACACGCCGGCGGACGGGGCCGAGGTGGTGGCCGGTCGCAGGACCAGTCTTATCGGCAGCGGCTCCGACCCGGATAGCGGCCAAACCGCAACCCTGAACTACCAGTGGAGCACGACGCCGGCAAACCGGGGCAGTTTTGACGACGCCGCCGGCGCGAGCACCACCTGGACCGCGCCGGCGAGCGTGGGCGAGGTGATTATGCTGAGTCTGACGGTGCGTGACAGCGCCGCTTCCCACGTCGCCACGGTTTCCGTCACGGTCGTTGCGGCGGTGCCGGTCACGATCAGCGGCATGAACACCGGCACGGTCGCCGAGGCCGGCGACGGCGGGATCGACATTACCGGCACGACCGAAATCGGCATGGTGGTGCCCGTGCCCGGCGTACCCGGCGTCAGCGAGGCGACGGGTCAGTTGACGGTCGGCGGGAGCACGGACGGCGACAACACTTTCGTGACGCAGACCGGGACAGCGGGCCGGTACGGCACCTTCACCATCGCCGCCAACGGCGCCTGGAGCTACGCGCTGGATGACGCCGACCCCGACACCAACGCCCTGACGACGGACGCCGTCGAGATGGAGACGTTCACCGTTGCGGCGGCCGCCGAACCCGGCGTCACGGAGACCATCACGATTACCGTCAACGGCGTCAACGACGCCCCGGTCGCCGCCGCCGGCCCGGATCGGACGGTGCGCGTCGGCGACACCGTGGTCCTGGACGGCCGCTCTTCAACGGACCCGGAAGGCGACGCGCTGACCTATCATTGGATCAACGCGACCAGGACGGATCAGAGCGTGGTCCCGCCGTCCATCAACATCATCAACTCCCGCACCGCCACGGCTGTCTTTGTTGTGCCCGAGTTGCCGGCGCGGGCCGTGCGCAGGGTGACGGCGAGGCTGGTGGTCACCGACGAACAGGGCGTGCGCTCCGCGGACATGGTGACCATCACGCTTGAAGACCACGTGCAGCCCGGCGGCATTACGGTCATAGACGATGTCTTGACCACCACGGAGGACAACGGGCGCATGCTTTCCCTGACCGCCAACGACAGCCACCGGCAAAACCTGCCGTTGACCATCGTTGCCTTGAACGACGTGGGCGTGGAAGCCGGTGACACGCTGGTGTTGCCGAGGGGCGGCACGCTTGAGTTGCTCGACGGCGGCAGCGTTCGATTTGACCCGAACCCCGATGGCCGGGTGATCGGGGACTTTGATTTTCTTCAGGTCGGCGATCAGCATCACTCCGCGGTGCCCTACCGCGTCCGGGACTCCCTGGGCGCCACGGCCCTGGGCACGCTGGTAATCCTGGTTGAGGGCCGGAATGACCCGCCTGTGTATCACCTCCACCCCGCCGACATCAGGGTTAACATCCGGCAGAATGAACCGACGCTGGTTTCCGTGCTTGACTACTTCACGGATCCGGAAGGCGAACCGTTGACGGTCAGCAGGGTTGTGCTCCTGGAACCCGAGGCCGGAATCATCGAAGTCACCGAAGACCAAATGATTCGCTATACGGCTAATTCCATTCTCCCGATATTCTTCAGGCTCTCTACTAGTGTTCAACGCCTTGTTCTCTACACCGTTTCGGACCCCCAAGGTCTCGACAACCAGGAAACCATCAATTTTGCGGTGTATGAGGACACGCCTCCCGACACCGGTTCGCCGATTGGGTTCGGCACTTTTTTTGCCGTGTCCGGCGTGCCGACGATCATTGATATAGCGACCGTGGACTTCGGGGAGGGTTTCGGCAGGGCCGCCAACGTCGCAAACCCGACTGTCAGGGGCAACAACCAGGGCACCTTTGTCCGTATTGATAATACGCGGTTCACGTACACCTCCCCGCCCGGGTTTATCGGCTCGGTTCTTTTCAACGCCATGGTTACGAACACTGCGGGCGGCGTATTCAGGCCACGCTTCAATATCATCGTAACGCTGCCCGTGAATAACCCGCCGGTGGCCGTTGACGACATGGCGACGGTCAGGGAAGACAACGAGACCCCGATTTTCGTGCTCGCCAACGACACCGACCCGGATAACGATGCGTTGGTCGTGACCGATGCGGTTGTCCCGAACGGCGATGGCCGGGTCGCCGTCACCCTGGGCACCGTGGTCGTCTATACGCCGGCTGAAAATTTTGACGGCGAAGACGTTATTGAGTACGGCATCTCCGACAGCCGGGGAGGCACGGCCCGGGCCAGGGTCATGGTGACCTTAACCCCCGTGAACGATGCGGCGATCATTGGCGGTATGTTGAGCGGCGAAGTAACCGAGGACGCGGCTGAAAACGTGGTGCGGGGCGTGGTGACGGTGGACGACGTGGACAACGAGAATGGCGTCGTGCCGGCCTCAAACCTCGCGCTGACCCCGCGCGGGGATTATGAAGGTATCTACGGGAGGTTTGAAATTCGGCTGGAGGGGGACTGGACCTATACGCTGGATAATAGCGACCCGGATACGGACGGGCTTAGGGCGGACGTGCGGGTAACGGATACCTTTGACATAACGGCGTTGGACGGGACGCCGGAGGCGATAACGATCACGGTCACCGGGGTCAACGACGCGCCGACCGCGGAAGCCGGCCCGCCGCAGACCGTGGCCGAGGGCGTAACCGTAACCCTGGACGGCACCGGCTCCACGGACGCGGAGGGCGGGGCGTTGACGTATCAATGGACCCCGGCCATCACCCTCAACGACGCCGCCGTCGCACAACCCACCTTCACCGCCCCCACCGGACTGGCCGCGAACGCGGTGCTGGAGTTTCAGTTGGTTGTGACCGATGACGAGAGCGTACCCTCGCCGCCGGATACCGTGGTCATCACGGTCACGGGAGTGGACGATGCGCCGGTGTTTGATCCGGCCTCTTACGCATTTGATCTTGAGGAAAACCTGGACGGCAGTACGACGGCGGTTGCTTTGGGCACGATTTCCGCCACCGACCCGGATGACGGTGACACGCCGGGTTATGCGATCACCGCCGGTGACCCGCAAAACAAGTTCGAGATTAATCCCGTGAACGGCGCGTTGAGTTACATCGGCGGCGGCGAGGATTTTGAAGAGGCGGGCGGGCCGCCGGTGTACAACCTCACGATAACCGCCACGGCGGGCGGTACGTCCGTGACCGCCGCGGTGACGGTGACGGTGACCGACGTGAACGAACCGCCGGTGTTTGACCCGGCCACCTACGCCTTTGCGATAGCGGAGAACCGGGACGGCAGCACGACGGCGGTGGCATTGGGTACGGTGACCGCCACCGACCCGGATGATCCGGTCACTTACGCTATCACCGCCGGCGACACCAACCGCTTCCGCATTGACGAGGCGAGCGGCGCGATGAGTTATACCGGCGGCGGCGAGGATTTTGAAGCGCAGGGCGGGGCGCCGGTGTACAACCTCACGATAACCGCCACGGCGGGGGGTGTATCCGTGAGTGCGGCGGTCACGGTGACGGTAACCGAGATGAACGAGTTACCGGTGGCGGTGGACGATAACGTTGAAACCAACGAGGATACGGCGGTGGCGATTAACGTCCTCGCCAACGACACGGACGCGGACAACGACCCTTTGTCCGTCGTGGCCATTGACGGTACGACGGTGACGAGCGGTCAGGTGGTTGCCGTAACGAATGGCGGCACGCTCAGCCGCAACGCCGACGGCAATCTTACCTTCAACCCGAACGGCGAATTTGAAGACCTTGCGACGGACGCGAGCCGCGAGGTGACGGCCACCTACCGAATCACCGATGGCCGGGGTGGCACGGACGAAGGCGGAGTAACCATCCGGGTGATCGGCGTCAACGACGCGCCGGTCGCGGAAGCGGGCCTGCCGCAGATCGTGGCCGAAGGCGTCACCGTAACCCTGGACGGCACCGGCTCCACGGACGCGGAGAGCGGGGCGCTGACTTATCAATGGGAACTCACCGGCGGTTCGGGCATTACCCTCAACGACGCCGGCGCCGTGCAACCCACCTTCACCACCCCGTCCGGGCTGTCCGCGCCTGTGATGCTGGAGTTCCGGTTGATCGTCACCGATGATCAGGGCGAACCCTCGCCGCCGGACACGGTGACCATCACGGTCACGGGTGTGGACGATATCCCGGTATTTGTCGTCGCCACCTACGCCTTTGACCTGGCGGAAAACGAAGACGGCCGCACAACGCCGGTGCCGGTGGGCACGGTAATCGCCACCGACCCGGATGTATCCGACACGCCGAGATATGCGATCACCGACGGTAACCCGCAAAATCGGTTTGAGATTGCCGCCGTGAGCGGTGCGATTACCTACATCGGCGGCGGCGAGGATTTTGAAGAGGCGGGCGGGCCGCCGGTGTACGTTATCAGCGTAACCGCCACTTCGGGCGGTGTGCCGGTAACCACGACAGTGACGGTAACGGTGACCGACGTCAACGAACCGCCGGTGTTTGACCCGGCCACCTACGAGTTTGCGATAGCGGAGAACCGGGATGGCAGCACGACGGCGATCGCGTTGAGCACGGTAACGGCCACCGACCCGGAGGGCAACGCGGTTGCGTACAGCATCACCAATGGCGACACGACCCGCTTCGGCATTATCCCGGCAACCGGCGCGATGAGTTATACCGGCGCCGGTGAGGATTTTGAAGCGCAAGGCGGCGCGCCGGTGTATGACCTCACCGTCACCGCCACGGCGGGCACTTTTGCAGCGACCGCGCCGGTCACGGTGACGGTAACCGACGCCAACGACCCGCCGGTGGCGGTGGACGATGCCGCCGATACCAACGAAGAGACGGCGGTGGTGTTTGACGCGCGCACCAACGATACGGACGAAGACAATGACACCCTGACCGTCGCCGCCATCAACGGCACGTCAGTGATTAACGGTCAAGCGGTCGCCGTAACGGGCGGCGGCACGCTCACCCGCGACGCCGACGGCATGCTCAGTTTCAATCCGAACGGCGCATTTGAAAACCTTGCGATGGGCGCGAGCCGCTCGGTAACGGCCACCTACCAAATATCGGATGGTCAAGGCGGCACGGACGAGGGCAGAGTAACCATCCGGGTGGCCGGTATCAACGACGCACCGACCGCGAACGCGGGCATACCGCAGACCGTAGGCGAAGGGGTAACCGTGACTTTGGACGGCACCCGCTCCATGGACCCGGAGAACGGAATGCTGGATTATGAATGGACCCACACCGGCGGCCCGGCTGTTACCCTCATCAACCCCACCGCCGCCCAACCCACCTTCACCGCCCCCACCGGACTTTCCGCGCTTGCGATGCTGGAGTTCCAACTGATCGTTACCGATGATCAGACTACGGCATCAACGCCGGACACCGTGATCATCACGGTCACGGGTGTGGACGATATCCCGGTGTTTGCCGGCGCTCCTTACGCTTTTGACCTGGCGGAGAACCTGGACGGCAGCACGACGCCGGTTGCTTTGGGCACGGCAACCGCCACCGACCCGGATAACAGCGACACCCCGAGATATGCGATCACCGCCGGTAATCCGCAGGGCAAGTTCCAGATTGGTTCCACGAGCGGCGCGATTACCTACATCGGCGGCGGCGAGAATTTTGAAGAAGCAGGCGGGCCGCCGGTGTACGTCCTCAGCGTCACCGCCACGGCGGGCAACGTGCCCGTCACCACGACGGTCACGGTAACGGTAACCAACGTGGATGAGCCGCCGGTATTTGTCGGCGACCCTTACGCTTTCATACTTGCGGAGAACCGGGACGGCAGCATGACGCCGATAGACGTGAATACGGTGAGGGCCACCGACCCGGAGAATGACGTGATTACTTACGCCATCACCACCGGCGGCGCCGGTCTCTTTAACATTATCCCGACGACTGACGTCATTCGTTATATCGGCACCGGCGAGGATTTTGAGACGGAACCATTGACCTACGATCTCACCGTAACCGCCACGGCGGGCACTTTTGCAGCGACCGCGCCGGTCACGGTGACGGTAACCGACGCCAACGACCCGCCGGTGGCGGTGGACGATGCCGCCGATACCAACGAAGATGCGGCGGTGGCGTTTGACGCGCGCACCAACGACACGGATGCGGACGGGGACACCTTGACCGTCGCCGCCATCAACGGCACATCAGTGATTAACGGTCAAGCGGTCGCCGTAACGGGCGGCGGCACGCTCACCCGCAACGCCGACGGCATGCTCAGTTTCAATCCGAACGGCGCATTTGAAGACCTTGCGACGGACGCGAGCCGCGAGGTAACGGCCACCTACCGAATCGCCGATGGCCGGGGTGGCACGGACGAAGGCGGAGTAACCATCCGGGTGGCCGGCGTCAATGACGCGCCGACCGCGGAAGCGGGCCAACCGCAGACCGTGACCGAAGGCGTCGCCGTGACTCTGGACGGCACCGGCTCCACGGACCCGGAGGGCGGGGCGTTGACGTATCAATGGGAACTCATCGGCGGTTCGGGCATCACGCTCAACGACGCCACCGCCACACAACCCACCTTCACCGCCCCCACCGGACTTTCCGCGCTTGCGATGCTGGAGTTCCGGCTCATCGTCACCGATGATCAGCCTACGGCATCAACGCCGGACACCGTGATCATCACGGTCACGGGCCAGGACGATATCCCGATGTTTATCGGCTCCGCCTACGCTTTTGACCTGGCGGAAAACGAAGACGGCCGCACGACGCCGGTGCCGGTGGGCACGGTAATCGCCACCGACCCGGATGTGTCCGACACGCCGAGATATGCGATCACCGCCGGTAACCCGCAAAACCGGTTTGCGATTGACGCCGCGAGCGGCACGATTACTTATACCGGTAGCGGCGAGGATTTTGAAGAAGCGGGCGGGCCGCCGGTGTACGACCTCATTATCACCGCCACTTCGGGCGGTGTTCCGGTAACCACGACGGCCACGGTGACGGTAACCAACGTGAATGAACCGCCGGAGTTTGACCCGGCCACCTACGCCTTTGAACTGGCGGAGAACCTGAACGGCAGCACGGCGGCGGTGGCAGTGGGCACGGTGACGGCCGCCGACCCGGAGGACGACACGATCGCGTACGGCATCACCGCCGGCGACACCGCCCGCTTCCGCATTGGCGGGACAAGCGGCGCGATTACTTATATCGGCGCCGGCGAAGATTTTGAAGCGCAAGGCGGACCGCCGGCCTATGACCTCACCATCACCGCCACGGCGGGCGCTTTTGCGGCGACCGCGCCGGTCACGGTGACGGTAACCGACGCCAACGACGCGCCCATCGCGGAAGCAGGCCCGCCGCAGGCTGTGACCGAAGGCGTCACCGTGACCCTGGACGGCCGCGCCTCCACGGACCCGGAGGGCGGAGCGCTGACCTGGCAATGGACCCGAACCAGCGGGCTTGCCGTCACCCTCAACGACGCCACCGTCGCCCAACCCACCTTCACCGCACCGTCCGGGCTGTCCGCGCCTGCGATGCTGGAGTTCCGGTTGATCGTCACCGATGACCAGAACACGGCATCAAGGCCGGACACGGTGGTCATCACGATAGCGGGCCAGGACGATATACCGGTATTTGCCGGCGCTCCTTACGCTTTTGAGCTGGCGGAGAACCGGGACGGCCGCACGACGCCGGTTGCGTTGGGCACGGCAACCGCCACCGACCCGGATGACAGCGACACGCCGGTATATGCGATCACCGCGGGGGACCCTCAAGGCAGGTTTGATATTGACGCCGCGAGCGGCGCGATTACTTACATCGGCGCCGGCGAGGATTTTGAAGAAGCAGGCGGGCCGCCGGTGTACGTCCTCAGCGTCACCGCCACGGCGGGTAGCGTGCCCGTAACCACGACGGCCACGGTGACGGTGACCAACGTGGACGAGGCGCCGGTGGCGGTTGATGATGCGCTCACGGTGGCCGAAGGCGGCACGGGGACGATCTTGAGTAGTGGCGCGTCGAGTGTGCGGGACAACGACCGTGATGCGGAGACGGCGACCGGGTCGTTGACGGTCAGGGTGGGCGCCGCCCCGGCTCGCGGCACGTTGAGGTTGAACGCAGACGGCACCTTCACGTACACCCACGACGGCAGCGAAACCAGCGGCGACAGTTTCACCTATATCGTGAACGACGGCGCTCTGGACAGCAACACGGCGACGGTGACGATCACGGTAACGGCGGATAACGACGCGCCCACCGCCGAAGCGGGCCAACCGCAGACCGTGGCCGAAGGTGCGACCGTCACCCTCGACGGCAGCGCCTCGTCCGACCCGGAAAACGAAACGCTGAACTACGCGTGGACCCGGTTGAGCGAAGCGCAAGTGACTCTCGATGATACCGCCGCCGAGCGGCCGACCTTCATCGCGCCGACCGAACTGTTATCGGACGTGGTGCTGGTATTCCGCCTCATCGTCGCCGACCCGCAAGGCGCGGCCTCAACGCCGGACACCGTGACCATCACGGTCACCGCCGGGGCCAATGACGCCCCGACCGCCCACGCCGGCCCGGATCAAACCGTGGCCGAGCCAGACGGCGCTGTCGTAACCGTCACCCTGGACGGCAGCGCCTCCACGGACCCGGAAGGCGAAACCCTGTTTTATGAATGGAGTCAGGCCAGCGGGCCGAATGTCACCCTTGCCGGCATGACCACCGAGCGCCCGGTTTTCGCCGTCCCGCAGTTGACGGACAACATGGACCTGGTGTTCAGCCTGACGGTGCGGGACGCGCAGAGCACCTCAACCCCGGACACCGTGACCATCACGGTCACGGCGGACAACGACGCGCCGGTGGCGAACGCGGGCCCGGACCAGCGCGAGACGGAAGGCGTGTCCGTCACCCTGGACGGCACCGCCTCCACGGACCCGGAGGGCGAGGCGCTGACCTATCAATGGACCCGCGTCAGTGGTTCAACCGTCACCCTCAACGCCGCCACCACCGCCCAACCCACCTTCACCACCCCCACCGGTCTGGCCGCGGCCGCGCGGATGGAGTTTGAGTTAGTGGTGACCGATGCGCAAAACACGCGCTCGGCGCCGGATACCGTGACCATCACCGTGCAGTCCGCCACGGATGACGCGGCCCGTAGGCAAGCGATGACGTTCCTGCTGGCGGCCTTTGGCCGGACGGTGGCGTCCAACGCGGTGGATGCGATTGGCCGGCGCTTCACCCCGTCGGGGGTGGAGCCGTTGCTGACCTGCGAGGGCGGGCGGACGGCGGCTGACGACCCGGCAGTGGAGCCGGCGCAGCGGGGCCGGGCGGACCAGCGCACGGCGAGCTACGACGCGACCCGGTGCCGTCTCTCGGCCACGCGCGGGGCCTGGACGCTCTGGAGCCGGGGCGCCTTCACCCGGTTTGAAGGCCGGCCGCAACCGGCCTTCTCCATGGACGGCGCCGTCACCTCGGCCTATGTCGGGGTGGATTACCGGCGGGACGCCACCCTGCTGGCGGGCCTGGCCCTCTCGCACAACACGGGCGAGATGAACTACCACCAGGACGAGCGCCCCGGCGCGCTGGACGCGACACTGGCCACCCTCTATCCCTACGTCCACTGGGCGCCCTCGGACCGGCTAAGCGTATGGGGGCTGTTGGGGTATGGATTGGGCGACGCCACGCTGACGCACGACGGGGGGCGGCCCGTGGAGACGGACATTGCGATGCGCCTGGCCGCGCTGGGCCTGCGCCGCGAGTTGTTTCCCGCGGGCCGGGTCGGCCTGGCGGTCAAAGCCGACGCCTTTGTGGTGGCGATGGAGGCCGAGCAACGGGCCGGGCTGTCCCCGGTGGATGCCTCGGCCAGTCGGGCCCGCCTGGCTCTGGAAGGACAGGCGAAGGTGAACGCCAGGCTGACCTCAAGCGTGGAGTTGGGCATACGCGTGGACGGAGGCGACGCGGAGCAGGGGGCCGGCCTGGACGTGGGCGGGGGGCTGGACTATACGCATACGCGCCACGGGCTGGTGGTGGAAGCCCGCGGCCGGCTGCTGGTGGCCCACCGGGAAGAAGCCTTCAAGCAATGGGGGGCGAATGTGACCGTGCGGCTGGACCCGGACGTGGTGGGGGAAGGCCTGATGCTGCGGCTGGCTCCCGGATGGGGCGACACCGGGGGTGGCGTGAGAGCCTTGTGGGAGAGCGAGCAGGCGGTGCGGCCGGCCGCGAGGGCGAGCCGTGGGGCGTCGTGGCAGCCGGACCGGCTGGCGGTGGAACTGGGCTATGGGCTGGAGTTGCCGGCACGGCACGGGCGGCTGACGCCCTTCGGGCAGATGGAGCTGGGCGCCGGGCAGGCGCGTCGGGTGCAGATGGGGCTGCGGCTGGGCCGCCCGGACGGAGTGCGGCTGGAGTTGGTCGGCGAGCAGCGCAACCGGGAGTCCACGGTCCCCGACCACCGCCTCGGCCTGACGGGTTCTCTTACCTTCTGAACGGACGGGCCGGGTGATGTCTCGACGTCAACCGCGAGGGCAGACAAGAGAGGAACGACGGAACATGGCCCAGGCCAAAGGCGAATCCATCAAATACGACGGGCGCTGCCGGGAACGAGGCATTACCGCTCCCGCGGAACCGGCGGCGCTTCGGTTTTGCTTTCCGCAAACGGGGCAGACCGTGGTCGAGGATCTGATCAAAGGCCCCATTGTGTTTAACAACGCCGTGTTGGACGATCTCGTTCTGCTGCGGTCAAACGGCTATCCCACGTATCATTTCTCCGTGGTGCTGGACGACGCGCTCATGGGCATCACGCATGTGATTCGGGGGGACGACCATGTCACGAATACGCCTCGCCAGGTGCCGCTGTTTGAAGCCATGGGCTATCCGGCGCCCAGGTTTGCGCATCTGCCGATGATTTTGGGGCCGGACAAAGTGAAGATGGGCGTCTTCGCCCAACCTCTGCGCGTCGCCCTCACCGGAAGAACGTTCAGCCCCGGCATTTATGACGTCATGGAATTGCTGGGCAAGGAACGGACCCTTCGTCGAATAGACTACGCTCTTCAGCGCCTGTCATCGCCACGATGAATCGTCCGCGGACCGTCTTGCCGCGTTGCCTCGGCCTCCGTCGGCAGGGAACCCGGCCTCGGCCCGGCGCTCACGTGCCTTGACGACCCGCCGGGACGCCAGTAAGATTTTGCGCGGGTTTGGGGGATCGTCTAAGGGTAGGACATCAGATTCTGGATCTGAGAGTGAGGGTTCGAATCCTTCTCCCCCAGCCATGTCGCGTTGATCCGTCGAACCAAAATGTCGAACGGGTTGTTCAGGGAACAGGCCGGCGCTTCCATGGCGTGCGGTGTGGACCCTTCACGTCAGGAAAGGCATGACGGATGAAGACGAGAGGATGCAGGTTCTTCTCCGTGGCGCTGGGTCTGTGGCTGTTGGTCCAAGCGGGTCCGGCCGTCGCCGTTGAATCCAGGCGCGGATTCTACGTCGGCGTTGAACTGGGGTTTGCCAACGCGGCGGATTTGAACTCAACCGTGTCCGGGATCAACCACCCGACGCGATGCGACCAGTTGCTTAGGGAGGTGGATCCGGCGAACGTGGTTGGCTTGGACGATCCGGCCTGCCAGGTCGGCGGCGCGCAGCCCCTTCTCATCAACTCGTTTGATCTGGGGACGGGGTTTCTGGGCGCCGTCAGCGCGGGGTACGCGCTGGACAGGTTGCGTGTCGAATTTGAGTATCTGAACCGGTCTCATGGCGGGGATTCCAGGCCTTTTGGGGTACCGGGCGGCAATGCGGCGTTGCAGAGCAAAGATTCCGAGTGGAGCCTGATTGATCCGCCGTCGGAGCGGGTTTCGGAGTTTCGCGCCCATCAGTTTTTCGTGAACGCCTACTACGACTTTGTGAACAGGTCGCGCTGGACACCGTATCTGGGGACGGGCGTGGGCTCGCACCAGTCTGCGTTACGAAAACCGCTTTGTGCGCAAGACGCTTGCCCAGGGCTACCCGGCCGGTCAACCGCCGGCCGCCGCCGGGACGGTCAGCTTTCTTGATACCGAGATCACCAAAACGCTCTTCGGGTTTCAGTTTCTTGGCGGGCTGGATTTCGCGCTCACGGAGAACGTCTCCCTTGGCATGAAAGGGCGATGGGCCCGTTTCCAGGACATCAACGATGACGACGTGTGGGATCTCATCCGCAGTCACCGGCCCGTTCTGGCGGATGGGACCACCCCGTTCGGGAGCAAACAGACGTTCGAGAATATCGAATACTGGGCGTTGAGCTTCGGGCTAAAGTACCATTTCTGAACGTGACGCCGCGCGGCCTGTCGTCTCGGTGTTTGTCGGCACGGTGAACGCGGTGCGTCCATGATTCCCGTCGTCGGTTATTGTCTCAGCTAACAGGACGTCAAGCATGGCCAGGGATCCCGCAGGTTCTCAAGATTTTATTCGCGCGATGGTGGCGCGCGACCTGGAAACGAAAAAAATTGGCGGAGTCGTGCGCACGCGGTTTCCTCCGGAACCCAACGGGTATCTCCATATCGGACACGCCAAATCCATTTGTTTGAATTTTGGGATTGCCGGGGAATTTCCCGGCGGACTGTGCAATCTACGGTTTGACGACACCAACCCCGCGAAAGAAAACGCGGAATACGTTCAGGCCATTCAGGACGACGTGCGTTGGCTGGGGTTCGACTGGGGGGATCGCTGTTTTTTCGCATCGGATTATTTTCAGCGGTTCGACGAGTATGCGGTGTTGTTGATGAAGAAAGGCCGGGCCTACGTGGACAGTTTGTCCGCGGAAGACATTCGTCTGTACCGAGGCACGCTGACGGAGCCCGGGCGGGAGAGCCCGCATCGAACGCGGTCGGTGGAGGATAATCTGCGCCTGTTCTCACGGATGCGCGCGGGTGAATTTGAAGAGGGCGCTCACGTGCTGCGAGCCAAAATCAATATGGCTTCTCCCAATATCAATCTGCGCGATCCCACGCTCTACCGCATTCGCCGGGCTCCGCATCACCGGACGGGCGCCGCCTGGGCCATCTATCCCACGTATGATTTTGCGCATCCGCTGTCGGATGCCCTGGAGGGGATTACGCATTCCCTCTGTACCCTGGAGTTTGAAGATCATCGTGCCCTGTATGAGTGGGTGCTCAACGAGTGCGAAGTCGCGTGTCGTTCCCAACAAATTGAATTCGCCCGTTTGAATCTGACGTACACGGTGATGAGTAAACGGAAGCTGATGGCGCTCATTGACGAGGGGCACGTGTCGGGCTGGAGCGACCCGCGTCTCCCCACGTTGAAGGGCTTGAGACGTCGCGGCTATACCCCCGAAGCGATTCGACGGTTTTGCGAGCGGATTGGGGTGGCGAAACGCGATAGCGTGATTGACGTGCAACTGTTGGAGCATTGCGTCAGGGAGGATTTGAACGCGCGCGCCCCGCGAGTCATGGCGGTCCTGCGGCCGCTTCGCGTCGTCATTACCAACTATCCGGAAGGCCGCGTTGAAACCCTGCAGGCGGTGAATAATCCCGAAGACGCCGCGATGGGAACGCGGGATGTTCCTTTTTCTCGCGTGCTCTATATCGAACGGGACGATTTTCGCGAAGCGCCTCCGAAAAAATATTTTCGGCTGGCCCCCGGGCAGGAAGTGCGGTTGCGCTATGCCTATATCATTCAATGCGTGGACGTGATCAAGGATGAGCGAACGGGAGAGGTCGTCGAAGTTCGCTGTACCTATGATCCTGAAACGAAAAGCGGATCGGGTCGGTCCGCCCGAAAGGTGAAAGGCACCATCCATTGGGTGTCGGCGGCCCATGCGCTTGAGGCGGAAGTCCGCTTATTCGGGCATCTGTTTTCCGTCCCTGATCCCGATCCCGAGACGGCGGGCCGGGATTACCGAAGCCTGCTCAACCCGAACTCGTTAGAATGTGTGACGGGATGCCGGGTTGAACGATCGTTGCAGGGAGCCGTCTCCGGCCGGCGGTTTCAGTTTGAACGGCAAGGCTATTTTTGCGTTGATTGCGATTCCACCGCCCAGCGGCTTGTGCTGAATCGCATTGTGGCGCTTCGGGATTCCTGGGCGAAACTGGAGCAGGGTCGGCCGCAGGAGCGGCGGTGACGCCATGCGTCCTTTGCCCACCGAGCGAGCTGGCCGCGTTTACTGGCCCAGCGTGTCAAGATTCTGGATGTTCAGCGCTTCATGGATGTGCAGCGAGGCTTTGGATTTGTTCAGCGTATAGAGATGCACTCCGGGGATTCTCTGGTCCAGTAAATCCAGGACTTGTTCCGTCGCCCAATTGACCCCGATTTTTTCGGCTTGCCCATCGTCCTGTGCGCCCAGTAACGCTCGTTGCAGGGTGGCGGGAAAACGGGCTCCCAGGGCGAGTTCCCCCATCCTCTGCATGCCTTTGCGGGACGTCATGGGCATGATCCCCGCGACGATGGGAATATGAATCCCGGCCAGTTCGCACCGCTCGCAAAAATCATAAAAATCACGATTGTCAAAAAAGAGCTGCGTGCAGAGGTAATCCGCGCCGGCGTCAACTTTGGCTTTGAGATACTCAATTTCTTTGAGCCGATTGGGTGTCTCGGGATGGCCTTCGGGGAATCCGGCGACCCCGATTCCCATATGGGGAAAATGTTTTTTGATAAAGGCGACCAATTCACACGCGTATCGAAACCCGTCCGCCGACCGGTTCCCGTGCGTCTGTTGGGGGAGGTCCCCTCGCAACGCCATGATATTATGAATGCGGTGTTCATCGTACCGTTGAAGAATTCGGAACAGTTCCTCCCGGCTCGACCCCACGCAGGTGAGATGAGAAACGATTGACAGGTTTGTTTCATGGTGCAGCTTGACGACCAGGTCATGCGTGAATTCTCGCGTGGACCCCCCCGCGCCGTAGGTGACGCTGACATAGGCCGGGTTCAGCGGAATCAACTGTTGTATGGTCTGAAATAACGCTTGGGACGCGGCCTCGCTTTTGGGTGGGAAAAATTCAAAACTGATCGCGGGACGGTGTTGACGAAGAATGTCCGAGATATGCATGCGGGATCCTTTGTTGACCATGACGCGCGTTTCCACCTCACAGTACTAGACGAGAGGAACGGAGGCAATACTCTCTTCTCCCGCGCGGGTCTGCGTTGTCAAGCGTCCTGCCGCGCACGAAGGCCGCAACGTGGCTTCACGCGGCGGAGCCATCCGCGTGCTTCCCGTTGTGCGCGTCATGCGCCCGTCGGGTGGCAGGATTCGGCCACCCATGATACAGTGAGAGCGGCCCGTCATGCTCCGCAACGTGAAACCCCCGGTCTCGCGTTGCGATTTCCAGTGACTTCTTCTCACGGACGTGAGTTGGTACGAATGACTCTTGAAGACGAATTTTGCGACGTCGTGAAAAAAGCTCGAATGGGGAGGGGGCAATCCATCGCTCAAGCGGCGGCGGCCGCCCGTCTTCAGCAAGACGAGTGGGAACGCCTGGAACGCGGCGCCCGATTCCCGTCGGAACACGAAGCGCATGCCATGGCCTTGGCGCTTGGGCTTAAAGGCGAGGCGCTTGCCGCGGTTTCCGTGCGGGGATGGTTGCCCGCGTCTTCTCCGGCATGGGTGTCCTCCATGGTGGTCACGGTGCATGGCGCCATCGGCGGTTACGAGGTCAAGGGGTACGTGGTGGGCGACCCGCAAACCAAACAGGCCGTCTTGATTGATACGGCGTACAATGCGACAGCCATGTTAGCGGTCCTCAAAGCCAACAACCTGACGTTGGCCGGCGTGTGTTTAACGCATGGGCATCGGGATCATGCCGGCGGATTGGATCGTATTCTGTCCGAGTGGCGCGTTCCGGTCTATCTTGGTGATGGAGACTTGCCGCTTTTGCCCTGGACGCCTTCCGCGGAATCGGTGATCGTGCCGAACGATCAACACCGCATTGCCGTGGGAGACCTGGCGGTGCAGTGCGTCGCCACGCCCGGGCATACCCCGGGCGGGTTCTGCTACATGGTCCATTCCCATGGGCATACCGTGTGTTTTGTCGGTGACACGCTGTTTGCCGGGTCCGTGGGCCGTTCCAATCCGTTTTCGTTGTACGCCGATCATTTGATTTCGGTGCGACAGCGCGTGTTGCGGTTGGATCCGGCCACCGTGTTGCTTCCGGGGCATGGGCCGCCCACCACGGTGGAAGAAGAACGAGTACAGAATCCTTTTGGATGACCGCACCACCATTTTTTGTCAGGAGCCCGTCATCGTTGATGGAGCAACATCCGTTTCCGCCAGACCCGGACAAGACTGTGCCGGATGAGCCATCGGCCGGGGACAACCCCCAGAATCGTGCCGAATGGGCTCCGCATTGGGATGACTCCGTCCCCGCCCCCCGGCGTGCGTTGTCGGTTTTGTCCCTCCCCATCGGCTTGTTTTTGCTGACGGTCTTTACCACCCTGTGGGCCGGGGCGTATCAAGTCAATCCCCGGCCCGTGTCGGGAGCGTGGGATTTTCTGGTTCGCTATCCCGGGCGCCTGCTGGATGGGTGGCCCTTTGCCGCCACGTTGCTGGGCATTCTCGTCACGCATGAATTCGGGCATTATTGCTTGTCCCTCATCCACCGGGTCCCGGCTTCCCTGCCGCTGTTTCTTCCCGGCCCCCCGCAATTTATTGGAACGTTTGGCGCGATTATTCGGATGCGCTCGCCCATTATGAGTCGTCGCGCGTTGTTTGATATCGGCGTGGCCGGGCCGATTGCGGGATTTGTCGTGGCGGTGCTGGCGTTGATCGTCGGGCTGTCGTATTCAATGGTTGAATTGAGAATGGGCTACGGTTTGCAATTGGGGGAGCCGCTGTTGCTGCAATTTCTGGCCTGGCTCGTTTTCGGCCCGCTCCCCGACGCGTATGACATCGTGTTGCATCCCGTCGCCTTCGCCGCGTGGTTCGGCATTTTTGTGACGGCGTTAAATTTACTCCCGATCGGACAACTGGATGGCGGACACGTGGCGTATGCGCTGCTGGGATACCGGCAACGGACCCTGGCGTTCACGATGATTCCGATCTTATTGGCGCTGGGTGTTTGGGGGTGGCCGGGTTGGCTGTTGCTGGCGGGTCTGACCGGCCTGATCGGTATCAGCCATCCGCCGGTGATTGATCCCGGAACGGATCTGGGGCGCGGCCGACGATGGGTCGGATGGGGCGCCATCGCCATTTTTCTCGTTAGCTTTTCCCCCGTTCCGTTTTCTTTTGGATGACGGGAACCGCCGTGCATTGTTGCAACGGGGCCCCGGCGCTTGAGCGGCGGCCCACATGACATCCGGTTTCGCGGCTTTTCCGCGTTCACGCGCGTCACGCTTTCTTCCGAACTAAAATCCGTAACGGCGTGCCCTCAAACCCAAACGTGTGACGAAGCCGGTTTTCCAGAAAGCGCAGGTAGGCCTGTGTGAGCGTGACGGATTTGCCGACAAAAAGGGCAAACGTCGGCGGTTTGATCGCCACCTGGGTCATAAAGACGGATTTTGTGGGATTCCCCTTTTTCATGGACATGGGATGCTCGACCAGGATTTTTTGGAGGAATTGATTGAGGCGGCCGGTCGGCACCCGGTAGGAAAACGTATTCATGACACGGGTGACTGTCTCGAAGAGTTGCGCGGAGTCGTCGGGGTCGAGCGCCGAACCGAAGACAACCGGCACAAACGTGAAAAACGGGAACCGCCTTTTCATGTCCGACGACAACCGGTCTTTGGCGTCGGGTTGGTCCCGACGCAGATCCCATTTATTGACGAACATGACGCAGCCTCGTCCCTGTTTCTGAATAAGCCCCGCGATCTTGGTATCCTGTTCCGTGACGCCCTCGACTCCGTCGAGCAATAACAGGCCGATGTCCGACCGGCCCAGCGCTTTCATGGTTCTGCCTACGCTGTAGCCTTCGACCCCGCGGTCTATTCGTCCGCGGCGCCGCAACCCCGCCGTGTCCGTCAACACAAAATGACGGCCCTGGCGTTCCAGACAGGTGTCAATCGGGTCTCGCGTGGTGCCCGGCACGTCGCTGACGAGGACTCGTGCTTCGCCGAGTAGGGCGTTCACCAACGTGGATTTGCCCACGTTGGGCCGTCCGACCACGGCCACGCGGGTCGCGGCGGGTTCTTCCCGCCCATGATCTGCGGGCGGGCAGCGGGGCAGGAACGTCTCCAGCAACTCATCAACGCCGGCGCCGTGTTCCGCCGAAACGGGAAACAGCGCGTCTTTGCCAAGCTGATAAAAGTCCGCAAGCAGGGGTTCCAGTCGGGGGGAATCGATCTTATTGACCACAAAAAACGTGGGCTTGTCCACGCCGTGCAACAGGTTCACGATTTCCCGGTCCAAGGGCGTGAGGCCCGCCCGGCCATCCATGATCACAAGCAGAATATCCGCTTCGGCCAGGGCGATTTGCGATTGCCGGCGAACGAGGCCGATCATGCCTTCGGTGGACGTGAGATCCAGCCCGCCGGTGTCCACCACCTGAAAGTGCCGCCCCCGGTACGTGCACTCGGCGTAAATGCGGTCGCGTGTGACACCAGGCCTGTCGTCAACAATGGCGTTTCTTGTGCCGAGCATGCGGTTAAACAACGTGGATTTGCCCACGTTGGGCCGTCCGACCACGGCGACAAGCGGCACGTCCGATGCTCTCGGCCCGGGCAGAAACGTTTGGTAATCCGAGCGTGCTGCGTGCTTTTGTCTCATGGTACAGCCGTGTTGCAGGAAGTGACAGCGCGAGCAGGCGAAGGCACGTCCAAGTCCTGAGGTGGGAAAGAAGGCCCGCCGTTCAGCGAATGACGATCAATGGTTTGGACAGTAGCATGGCCTGCGATTCCGGAACAAGAACGCGCACGGACCGGGGAAAAGAGAGCCATGGCCTTTCTTTCCGAAGAACACCGGACAGTCGTCTCAAAGCGGGTGGCGAACCGGGGGCCGTTAGATGTGGAGGTGTTTCATGGCGGCGGCGCAGAGAATGATCAAAGCGCCCATCACCAACCCGGCTTTCTGGAAAGGAATGGGTTCGATGACGTGGGCTTCTTTTTCTTCTTCGTCTTCCTCGCCGGTGGGTTCAATCCGAAAGATGACGGTATACAAATACAACGTCAGAATTCCCAGAACCAGCGTGAGTTTGATAAAAAAGATCGTCAGATATTTTGCGTTGTGGGCCAGGCCTTCGCCGGTTTGCATGTGCATGAGTTCTCCCACGTAATGGAGATTGATGCCGCCGGTGAAGAGAATCACGACAAGCAGGATGCCCACGACCTTGCGATACTGTTTGTAGAAGGTATCGCAGATGGGTTTGATGAATTGCCTCGGAACGGACGTGCGGAGTCCCGGCGTGACGGCCAGGACCAGAAAGGCGAGCCCCCCGACCCACACCACGGCGGAGAGGAGGTGCGCCCAGTGATTGAGAATGGGAACGAGGCGATTGAGATCGAGCAGCAATTCCTGGAGTTGACTCATGAGACTTTAAAGACGGGCTTCTCGTTGCCAAACCGTTTCTGGCGCAGTTCGTCCATCAGTTGGACCGTGATCAGTGGGATCTTGTGCTCGTGGGCATGCCGTTCCACCCCTTTCTTCACCATGGCGCGCAGGAAGTACGGGATCCGGTTCAAACGGGTTTTCGCGGCTTCATCCCATTCCGTGTCGGTGTCCTCGGGCACGTTAAACGCGACCTTCACTTTTTCTCCGCCTTTTGGCGTGTACAGACACCACGGATCTTCATCCATCCAGTCCCCGTGCTCGACGTAGGGGCGCGCCCGGCACCCTCCGCAGATGTCGCTGTATTCACAGTCGCCGCATTTGCCTTTCAGGTGCGGGTAACGGAATGAGTCAAAAATTTCTGACTTTTCCCACAAATCCGCGAAGCTGGTCTCGCGGACGTTGCCGGCCGACAGGGGCATATACGGACAGGGAGTCACATCGCCATTGGGGGTGACTCTCGCATAATTCGTTCCCGCCAGGCATCCGCCCCCCATATAACCCTGGGCTTTGGTAATCGGGGAATCGGGATCTTTTTCATAGGCGAGGCGTTTAAAATGCGGCGCACACCGCGCGCGGACAAGCATATCCGAGTATGTGTCTTGCGCATCCACCAGGAAGGCCAACACTTCCTCGTATTGTTCAGGGGTAATATCGGTTAATTCCTCGCCGCGTCCCGTGCACACCATGAAGAAGACGTTGAGCACGCGCGCGCCCAGTTGATGGGCCCATTCGATGACGTCGGGCAGTTCTTTGTAGTTCATCGGTTGGGCGCTGAAGTGCACCTGGAATTGCAGGCCGTTGCGTTTGCAGGCTTCAATGCCCGCGAGCGCCGCCTCCCATGCGCCGGGAACGCCTCGAAACGTGTTATGGGTGTCGGGGTTGAGGGAATCAATGCTAATGCCGACTCCCATGACGCCAATTTCCACGAGTTCCCTGGCGACGCGGTCGTTGATCAGCATGCCGTTGGTGCCAAAGACCACCATGAACCCCAGCCCGACGGCATGGCGGGCAATGTCCATGATGTCCGGTCTGACCAAGGGTTCTCCGCCGGTGATGACGATCAGGCACCCTTGATTGACCTCGGCAATTTGATCAATCACACGATAACATTCTTCCGTCGAGAGTTCGTCTGATCCGCCGCCCGCTTTGGTGGTGGCATCCAGATAGCAGTGGTCGCAGCGCAGGTTGCAGCGTTTGGTGAGATTCAGCGCGACGAGGTAGGGCTTGAAATCATCAACGGTTCGCCCGTCATGGGGATGGTCCACGGGAGAAGAAAATGTTGTCACCCGGGTTCCCGCGGAACCGGGTTTTTGTCCCCATTCCGGGGTCTGAATCACTGGCAAGGCTCGATGCATAAAAGCAGAGAGGTCCTATTGGGCGCCGGCGCCGGTCAATTTGGCAATAATTTCTTTGACATTGCCGGACTTCATGGCTTCTTCCATGGTGTGTTTGGCTTGCTCAATGCCTTCGTTCGCCACGTCGAGGGTGATCGTGGTTGTTCCCAGCTTGTCGGCGTGTTTGATGATGAGCGCTCTCGTGCAATCCCGCATAAACCCTTCCGGAGCCCGTTCCAACCGTTTCAGGGCCTCGGGGTCCCAATCATAGGGAGAATCTTTGGCGGGTTCCGATCCGCCGTTTCTGGCGGCGGGATGTTCCCCGTTGGATTCTTTGTTGGCGAAAATGGGGGCATAATCTTCGCTGGCGGCTTCTTCAATCATGGGGGAGGCGTACTCCAGTGTGATGGTGGTCATGCCGAGTTTTCTCGCGGATTTTTCAACTTTGGCTTTCGCGCGACGGCGCTGGAATCCCGCCGGCACGGCGCGAATGGCTTCTTTCGCGTCTTTGGTCCACTGCATGGGGACGTCGTCGTACGCCATGTGTGTTTCCAGCGTTCCTTCCTGCTTGGCCGCGGCGTCAAACAGGCTTTTGTCAACCGCTTTGAATCCGTCGCCCGCTCCTCCGCAAATCGGACATTTCACGGGATGGTCGCCTTTTCCGATGTAGCCGCATCCCCCGCAGACGTAATACGTTTGGGCCATGCGGTCCAAATAGGATTGCGTGGACGGGCTGACGGCCGGATTCACCGGGGGCTTGTCCTCCACCACCTGGTTGATCATGCCGCTGAGCGTCGCGCCCATAAGGTCTTTCGCCACGGCGTCATCGGCCTGCATGTTGTTGCGGTCAATGGCGGCCTCGTCGAGCTGGCTTCCCAATGATTTCATCGCCTCCATGGCGCCCTTGGGCAGAATGTCGCCGACCGCGCTGTCCACCACCGAATTGCTGATAATGGTATGTCCTTTTTCAATGGCATAACGGTGAATGGCGGTTTTGGCGACCCCGCGCGCAAAGACCGGAACCTTTTCCATTCGCAACAGGGCTTCTTCGGTCCAGGCAATGGTGTATTCCGCCTGCGTATCAATGGGGGGCACGAATTTTTTATTGGAAATCAACACGTTGCAGGATGCCGCCCGCAGCAGATTCTCGGTGTTGCTGCCGATATCCATGTCGTCGTCGCTGTGCACGCCGATGCGCCCGACGATCAACAGCCAGGGTTTTTCTTTGCGAATGTATTGCAGGACTTTTTCAAAGGCCTTCCCGTCCAGGAGTGTCGTGCGCACGTCCGAGCCTTCTTCTTGAGCGACTTCACGGCAAATATCCAGATGGGATTGATAAATTTTGGCCAACCCGCTGTCAATCACTTCTTCGTGCAGTTTTTCCTGTTCCTTGAAGCGAAACACCTTGCCGGCTTCTTCGTTTAAGACCCCGGAAATACTATGGAAGGCGGCGTAATGAAAATACGGATCAAAGGCGGAAATGGCTTCCACCGGCCTGTTCAGCGCTTTGCCCAGGGCCAGTCCGGTTTTCAGGCCGCCGAAGCTGTAGTGACTGCCATCCACGGCGACCACGATTTTCCCTGACGCCGTGGCGTTCAGGTCTTTCACAATCAACATGTCCGAATTGCGCACTCTGCGCAGGACCCGTTCGGTATTGCTGCCGATGACGGAATCCTTGACCGCTCCCACTCCCAGCGCTCCCATAATCGTCAGGTCGTAGCCATTGGCCTCAATGTCTTCGGCCAGCACTTTCCAGTTTCGGCCTTCCAGGGAGCGGCGTTCCAGCGGAAGATTGGATTCGGAACACCGTTTGTCAACATAGTCGAGATAGGAATCGGTGATGATCTGGAGTCCTCGCGTGATGAGGGAATCATGAATTTTGCGTTGACGGTCGAGCTCTTTTTCATCGTGGTATTCTTCGGGAAGCCCCGCCTCCATTTGCTTAAACCGCTTGTCATGCATCTTGGCGGCATAGACGTGGCTGCTGACGATTTTTGACCCGAATTCTTTGGCCAGTTGCACGCCCAGGTCAACGGCATGATTGGAATGGTCTGAATTATCGACCGGAATGTATATGGTCTGATACACGAGAAGCCTCCCTCCGAAACTGCATCCTTTATTCAAAGGGGGAAAGCCCCCCTCTGGTCGGAACGCCGGAAGTCACACGAAAAAACGACAAAAATTCTGCCAGATTCGGCCAAATAAAAATTTGGAAAAGAATCTTAGCACCTGGTCTTTGAGCAATGCAACCGGATTCCCTCAACATCCACAAGGAATCCAGAGATACATTGACGTCCCGGAACGGTTCCGGACACATTGTTCGGGACACCCTGGAAGCGACCCTTGAAACACGCCATGGCCTGGAGGGGTTGCCCCATCCTTCCCCGGCCTCCTGGCCGGTTTCTCAACAGGACCCCCCGACCGTCGTCACGAACAAAAGGCTTTCCAACCGCTTGAAAAGAAATAGAATTTCAAAGTCATGGAAATTTTTATTTGACAAACGTGCGAATTTCTTTTTTAGTAGGTACCCAAGGCTACAGGCTAAGGGCTTGTGGCACATCATAGTTCACGCCTCACTAAGGCACTCCTCACCATGGGATTTAGGAGGGAGATGCCTTTTTGTTTGAAGGGAAGGGTCGTTGTAATGAGCCAACAGAGTTTCCTGTTTACCTCCGAATCCGTGACCGAAGGGCATCCGGATAAAATTGCCGACCAGATATCCGATGGCATCCTGGATGCCATTATGGTCAACGATAAAAACTGTCGGGTCGCCTGTGAGACGATTCTGACGACCGGTCTGGCTTTTGTGGCCGGCGAGATTTCCACCAAGGCCTACGTGGAAATACCTGATATTATTCGAGAAACCATCCGTGACGTGGGCTATACCGATGCCACGTGGGGGTTTGATTACCGCACCTGCTCGGTGCTGACCGCTATTGACGCGCAATCGGGCGATATTGCCATGGGGGTGGACACGGGTGGAGCGGGTGACCAGGGGTTGATGTTCGGGTACGCCACCAATGAGACCACCGCGTTGATGCCCATGCCGATCCTGCTGGCCCATCGCCTGACGAAACGCCTGGCCGAAGTCAGGAAAAAGAACATTTTGCCCTGGGTGCGGCCCGACGGAAAGGCTCAAGTCACCGTCGAGTATCAGCATGGCCAACCGGTCCGGATTGACACGATTGTGGTCTCCACGCAACACAGCGATAAGGTCACGTCACGGAAAATCGAGCAGGACATTAAAGAAAAAGTCATTGCGCCTGCGATGCACGTCAGCGGCAAGAGCCAGTCAAAGGTTTTTGATCCGAAAAAGGTCACGTTTCACATTAACCCGACGGGCCGGTTTGTGACGGGGGGGCCCATGGGCGATACGGGCCTGACCGGTCGCAAGATCATAGTTGACACCTACGGCGGAGTTGGGAGCCATGGCGGTGGGGCCTTTTCCGGCAAGGACCCCAGCAAGGTTGACCGGTCGGCGTCGTACATGGCCCGGTATATCGCAAAAAATATTGTCGCGGCGAAGTTGGCGGATAAATGTGAAGTGCAATTGGCGTATGCGATCGGGGTGCCTGAACCCGTCTCCATACTGGTTGACGCGAAAGGGACGGAAAAAGTCGCGATTGACGTGATGGAGCGATTAGTCAAAAAACATTTTCCCCTCACCCCGCGAGGGATTATCGAGCATTTGAACCTTCGCCGCCCCATTTACAAACGGACGGCCGCCTATGGGCATTTCGGGCGGAACGAGCCGGGATTTACCTGGGAAAAAACGGATAAGGCCGCCATGCTGAAGCAGGAAGCCGGGCGGTAGTTCGGGCCCCGTGCGGCAGTGTGAGATAGTGTGGTGACACGAAGATACGAAGAAGGGAGTGGGAGTCTATGAGTCCGGCTAGCATCGCAGAACGTGAGCAAAGGTTATCGGGTTTGACGTATGATTGTTCTGTTGCGGACATTGGTCTGGCCGACTGGGGTCGAAAAGAAATTAAAATTGCCGAAACGGAAATGCCGGCCCTGATGGCCCTGCGGGACAAATATCGGGCGTCGCAGCCGCTCAAAGGCGCGAAAATTCTGGGGTGTATTCACATGACGATCCAGACGGCGGTCTTGATCGAGACGCTGATGGAGCTTGGGGCCGAAGTGCGGTGGTCCTCGTGCAACATTTTCTCAACACAGGATCATGCGGCTGCCGCCATCGCGGCCCGAAGGGTTCCGGTGTATGCCTGGAAAGGCGAGACGCCTGAAGAATATGAATGGTGCCTTGAGAAAACGATTATGAAGCCAGGCCGACAAAGAGGCCAAGGGCGGGAACGTGACAATCTTTGGGCGGCCAATATGGTGCTGGATGACGGGGGCGATTTGACGCAGATGCTGCATGACAAGTACCCCGAGATGCTGGACAGGATCCATGGGGTCACGGAAGAGACCACCACCGGGGTGCATCGTCTTCAAGACCGGCTGGAAAAAGGGACGCTGAAAGTGCCCGCCATTAACGTGAACGATGCCGTGACGAAATCAAAAAACGATAATAAATACGGATGCCGGCACAGTTTGAACGATGCCGTGAAACGCGCGACGGACCATTTGCTGGCCGGCAAGAAAGCTCTGGTGATCGGGTATGGAGACGTGGGCAAAGGGTCCGCGCAGTCCTTGAGACAGGAAAGCATGATTGTGAAAGTCTCGGAAATTGATCCCATTTGCGCCATGCAGGCGTGCATGGATGGCTTTGAAGTAGTGTCTCCCTATCAGCAGGGCCTCAATACCGGCCAGGTGGACGACACGAACCACGCCCTCCTCGGCGAGATTGATCTGGTGGTGACCGCAACCGGCAATTGCAACGTTTGTGACGCCGCCATGTTGCAGACCCTCAAAAGCGGCGCAGTCGTCTGCAATATCGGCCACTTCGATAATGAAATTGACACCGCCTATATGCGGCAACGCTGGGAGTGGGAAGACATCAAGCCGCAAGTGCATAAAGTCTATCGGAATCGTCTTGCCAACGATCATCTGATTCTGTTATCCGAAGGGCGTCTGGTAAATTTAGGCAATGCGACCGGCCATCCTTCGCGGGTGATGGACGGGTCCTTTGCGAACCAGGTCCTCGCGCAGATGTATCTGTTTGAAAAGAAATTTGCCGATACCCCCGGTGCGCCGGTGACGCTTGAGGTCTTGCCGAAGAAACTTGATGAAGAAGTGGCGGCGTATATGGTGCGAGGGTTCGGCGGCGTGATGACCAAACTTACGAAGGAACAAGCCGCGTATATTCACAGTCCGGTTGAAGGCCCGTATAAGCCTGCGGCCTATAAGTATTAACCGTCGTCAGACGGCGTTCCAGACCTCGGCAAGTATATTGCACAGACGTACTCTTACCCCTTGCTCGACCGCTTGAGATGGCGCAGAAGGTTGCCCGGAGTTTTTCGGGAGGTCGCGCCTGTTGTGTGTATTGACGGAATGTTGCCGAATTTCCCCATCGTGAACCATTTCCGGAAAAACAGGGAATGCTGGGGCAAAAGGCTCATGCTATTGAGACAAACAATAGCCTAAATATCCGTGTTGTTGGGGCTTTGTCGTGGTTGCGAAATTCCGTGGACTGGCATAGAGTCAATGCCACTCTCATCGCACCTGCGTTTGATACGGGGCGAGAGAAAGGGGCAAGGGGCGTGATTGGCTTTGTTCAGTGACGTTCACATGCTTGACAGGCAAGAGAGAACACCATGACCACACAACATTCCATCGCGGACTTTCTTTTGATTGTTGCATTATTGTGAGCATGTATCAGGTTTTACCAGGTCCGGAACATTTTCTCCCGCCGGCTGCCGCCTCAATGGGTATTCGTCTGCCGGATGCCGGGCAAGCGCATATTCACGGAAAAATCGTCAATGAAGAGGAAGCCATGGAAGTGGCGGCCCGCCGGTTGTTATCAGCCAAAGTGCCCACGATTTTTCCCGGCCCCCTTGTCCTGTGGGCCTGGAATGAGAAAGCGGCCAAAAAGGCCACGGCTATCAGGCATTTGTATGAAACCATGAAGGAATGTGTCACCCCGTCCCAGTCGGCGATGCTGATCCCCATGCCTGATTACCGGCCCAAATATCCGAAAATCAATCCTGAAATCGAAATCAATCCCAATCATCCCAATCTCACCATTTGGCATAACAAAATCGACGCCTGCATGTTCGTCGGCGTACACTGCCACCAAGCGAATCTCTCTCTCAAAATTATTCGCGGCGGCACCTATTGTTATACCATTGCCATGTGCGCCCAGGCCGGACATGAAGATGCGATGCTTTCTTTCCGGGATGCCACCGCCGACAAGATTATGAGATTGGCCGATTGGGTGAAACGATTAAAAGGATCGGTCAAGCCGACCGAAGACTAGGACACGCATGGCCAGGCAGTCCGATTCAGGCATTTTTCCGTTTCTTTCCGATTGGCAAGCCGTTACAATATCAAGACAGAAAACGGGTTGGTCAAAAGAGTCGCTCTCGGCAAGGCCGTGGGCGGCGGGACGGATGAGAGCGGGACAACAGAAGACATGGGGACCTTCAAACAACGGGAACACAAGTTGGCGGGCGGCGTGACCATCCTGCCACAACAAGCCATCTGGTCCTAAGCAAGAAGGAGGAGGAATCATGGAAACTCAATCGTTAATCGGGACAAAAAATAGAGCCGGTCAGACGTTTACCGATGCCTGGAAGCTGTTACACGAAGCCGAGCGCACTCCCAGTTTTTTCACGGGAAGCGAGGTCATCAAGGAAGCCGTTCGGCGCGCCAACTGCGATGTCATGATTGCGTATCCGATCACCCCGCAAAGTGAAGCGGCGGCGTTGATTGGAGAATTGTTTGCCGAAGGGTTTATCGGAGACTACTTCCGGGGTGAGAGCGAGTTTGCGGTGATGTCCCAATGTGCCGGCGCGGCCTTCGGCGGGGCGCGGGTGTTTACGACGACGGCCGGCCCTGGCACCATGCGGGCCATGGAAAATTTCCCGATGTGGGCGGGGGCCCGTCTGCCCATTCAGATGATTGTGACCTGCCGGGGCATTAACTCGCCGCTGTCCATTCAGCCGGACACCTTGGAAATCTCGTACCTGCTCAACACGGGCATGCTGGTCTGGCACGCCGAGACGGCTCAGGATTTTTATGACTGGATTTTGAAAGGGTATATGGTGTCGGAAGAGCCGGACGTGCATTTGCCGTTGGCGCTTTGTTGTGACGGGTTTTTCGTGACCCATACCAAAGACATGGTGAACCTGACGCCCGCCGATATGTGCCTGCCGCCTTATGATCCGTATCGGTCTCCGGTGCCGTGTATGGACATGGAATGTCCGCCGGTCCGCATGATGCGCGACCCGTTTGTCATGAAGAGCAACTATATCAGCTATGCCACTCACGCGAGCTGGCAACAGGAAGTCTGGGCCGCCGTCGAACGTTCCCGAAAACACACGATTCGGTGGCTGGACGGCCTTATTGAGGTGGAAAATCCCGATGCGGAAATTTTAATCGTCTCGTCCGGCACCGCGGTGTCCCAGGGTCGTGAAGCCAAGTGCCTCTTGGAAGAGGACGGGATTGACATCGGCATCGTCAAAATCAAGAGCTTGCGGCCGTGGCCGGCGGAAGAAATTCGGGAGGCCACCAGGAAGGCCAAGCACATCATTGTGCCGGAGTTTAACGTCACGGGTTGGATGGCCAAGGAAATTCGGGCCACCATTCCGAATGCGGACCGCGTGTTGGCCGGTCCTCGCGTTTGCGGGGGCATGACCATGCCGCCGGAGATTATTGCCGCCGATATTAAAAAGCGCCTGGGCATTCAAGCCGAAAGCCTGGCCGGGCGTGGAAGCTGAGAAAACGTCTGAATCCATGTAGGAGGCCGATATGAGTAAAGAACGAATCAAGATTGCGCCGGAAATGTTTGACATTATGCCGTCGGAATATCAGGACCTCGTTGAACGTGCCACGTATGGGAACGAGACTCGCGGATGGAAAGATATCGGCACGTCCAAGGAACTGATTGAAGAACATTCGTTGTGCGCCGGCTGTCCGGAGTCCATGGCGTTTCGCTATATTCTGGCGTCTCTACCCGCTCCGGAAGATACCGTGATGGTGGGGTCAACGGGTTGTACCAGTTTGGTTTTTCCGCACGTGGGCCTACACAATATTCATTCCCTGTTTGGCAATCAGAATGCCATTGCCTCCGGACTCAAGCGGGCGTTGACCGTGCGATTCCCCGGACAGGTTAAAGACGTGGTCGTGCTGGCGGGGGACGGGGCGACGGTGGATATTGGACTCGATATGACCCTGCAAGCCTGGTTTCGCCAGGAAAAATTCACGACCATCTGTTTTGATAACGAGCTGTACGCCAACACCGGCGGGCAGGAAAGCGGATTGATGCAAAAAGGGTTTGTGGCCAAGATGGCTCCCGTCGGCAAGACGTTTGAAAAGGTTCGGTTGCCTGAAATCGCGCGAGAATCCGGATGCCACTACGTGGTGAATTGCACGGTCAGCAAACCCAACCTTGTCGAAAGAGTGATTAAAAACGCCATCCACGTGGCTCGCGAAATCGGCCCGACCTACCTCCAGCTCTATACTCCCTGCATTCTGGAAATTGGCAAGAACAGCATGGAAGGGTTGCAGGAAATGCGGGACTCCGAAAAACCCACTGAACGATTCGCGTACAAAGAATACGTCAGTGAGCCGGCCAAAGAGCTGTTGACCGAATTGGCGGCGAAGGAAAAAGAGAGAAAAGCCGAGGCCAAAAGACAACTGGCGGCGCAGGCCTAACCAACCGGCGGTTGGTCAAGGAGGAATCGTATGATCAAGCGAAGACTCAATATCCGAATGTCGGGCCTTGGGGGGCAAGGGGCGGTCACGGCGGCCCACGTGATGGCGATGGCGGCCTCGCGCGACGGGAAGTTTGCGATCTCAAACCCGTTTTTCGGCGCTGAAAAGCGAATGGCTCCGGCGGAAAGTTATTGCCGCATTGGCGTCAGCAGGATTTACGACCGGGGAGAGCTGGTGTTCCCCGACGTGATCGAAGTCTTTCATCCCCAAGTCATTACCCTGGGCAAGAGTTATACCATGCCGTTTTACTCCGGCATTAAAGAAGAGGGCGTCGTGATTATTAATTCCGACGAACCTCTGTTGTCCGATGCGGACGTGAAGCGGTTGAAGGATTTAAACGTGGCGGTCTTCTATATGGCCGGGACCCAACTGGCCCTGGAAGTGGCGGGCACCGAGCTGTCAACGAACATGACCATGATTGGGTCGGTTGCCGGTATTACCAAATGCGTGTCTTTGAAAGGGCTTGAAGGAGCGTTGCAGGAGCGATTTGGTAAAAAATTCGTCGCCTCGGGCGGAACCGCGACGCTTGACGAAGCGATCAAGAAAAAATTTGCCAAAAAAGAAATGCTGCTGCAGAAAAATATGGAAACCGTTGTCCGTGCGTATGACATTGCCTCGGAATGGGCGGAAAAGAACAACGTTGAATTGGCCGTTGCCGCGGCCTGACCATTTGAGAAAAGGTTGTCCATATGTATAACGTCGCGCAAGTGACCGATGAAAAATGCGTCGCCAAAAAAGGGTGCCGCCTGTGTATCATGTACTGCCCCGAGGCGAACTGCCTGGATCTGAACAGTGAGACAATGGTGGCGGAAGTCGTGATTGACCGGTGCAAGGGATGCGAGTTGTGCAAAGTGGTGTGCGATGCCGCAAAGCATGACGCCATACAAATGGTCGCGGTGAGCGCGACCGGCTCCCTGATGGACAAAGCGGGAGAATCCGCGGGATTGGGACAAGCCTATCAGGGGTAGTGTTCACCCATCGTCCATTGCGATATGAAAAGCCCTGCGGCATCATCCGGTTGATGGTCGCGGGGCTTTACTTTATGGTGCCGAGCCATGCGTCACCCCGTTTTATTTGAAAGAAGGGCAGGGAAATGAGCGAGAACCTCCGGCAACTCATGCAGGCGATTACCCAATCCATGACTCAATTCCATGACGCCATGAAGGGGCGCGCCCAGGAAATGGAGCTGTTGGGCGGAGACCCCGACGTCGTCAAAAAACTGGCCATGGGGGCCGACGCCATGAACGACAGCGCCAACATCTATTTGTCCTGGGCGCGCCACTACGTCGCGCTCTCCGAGGGCGGGGCCGCGGAGGCCGAAGAAGGCGAAGAGGATGCCGACGATTTTCAGTTTTAAGCGTTCAGAAGATCGTGGACGCCGAGCGGCCGCTCCGGCAACCTGCCGGTCTTGAACCAAAGCGGTTGCGAAGTATATCATGCGAATCTATCGGCCGGACCCGCATCGTTGTCACGCTCACGTTCACCTTGTGTGTTCCTCGGTAGCTCAGTTGGTAGAGCGGTCGGCTGTTAACCGATTGGTCGCAGGTTCGAGTCCTGCCCGGGGAGCCAACATTCGCAACGCCCCATCAGGCGGTGGGTCGTTCACGCAAGACCCCGTGGGTCATCCCCCACGGGGTCTTGCCGCTTTCAGCCCTGTCGTCGCTCGGCGGCATCGGTTTCCGCATCGGTTACCGGTTCTCCATTGCAAAAGCATTTCCGCCGTGGGTGTGCCGGAAAAGAACCGGAGCCATGCCCCCGCTTGCCGACAATATATGAACGTGTGCACATATTTTTTGGGAGAGAAGGCATAAGGCATGCCCCAGCTCGAACACATCGAGGCCATTGAGAAACGCTTGTGGAACGCGGCGGATACCCTGCGTGCCAACTCCAACTACGCCAGCAACGAATATTTCCTGCCGGTTATGGGCTTGGTTTTCCTGCGTCATGCGTACCGCTCTATGCGGCATGATGAATGACAGGCCACCGAATAAGCCGGTTCTCCGCGGCCTGCCTCTTTCTCTAGTGCCCTTCCTTCACCAGGTTTTTATTCCACGCGGGGATTTCCACCAGGAGGTTGGCCGATCCGTCCGGGATGCATTGGCAGGCCAGGCGCGATTGCAGCGTAATCGCGGGGGCTTCATCCAACTGGTCCAGTTCATCGTCCGTCGCTTCATTGCAGGAATCCAGCCCCTCTTTCACAATGACGTGACAGGTTGAACAGGCGCACACTCCGCCGCACGCATGTTCAAGGTCAAGTCCCGACCCCATCGCAATATCCAGCACGCTCCCGGGCTGGCCGGTTGGTCCATACGGGATTTTGTCAGGTTCGACGTCCACGGTGTGCGTACCGTCAGGGGTCAAAAACGTCATGGTAAAGGGTTTGGTGGCCTTTTGGGGGATGATTTCTTCAATATATGGATTGTTGCCGCCCATTGTATGTCGCTCCTTCAACACTCACAGCCTGTACGCTGCAAGCAAAAATGAACAAATAACGTTGTATTTTCAATGACATACTGTCATTCAGCCAGTAGTGGTTCTATCATGGACTATTTTAATCTCCGACTAAAATACTCTTGACTAGACTCAAAAGTCAATGATAGGGTTTACCCGATACTTTGAATCGGAGACTCAAAGACTCCATGATTGTTTGCGAGAAGCCATGCTGAAGTTTTCAAAGAAAGCTGATTATGCGTTACTGGCTCTTCAGTATATGGCCACGGTGCAAAGCGGGATTGATGCCGTCCCCCGCGTGGTGAATACCAAGGAAATTGCCGAAGAACATCATATCCCTTTGGAATTACTGGCGAAAGTGCTTCAAACGCTGGCCAGGCATCAATTGGTCGAAAGTCACCATAATGGACCCAAGGGGGGGTACGTGTTGGGCCGGGACCCCAAAGACATTACCATTGCGCAAGTGCTCGAAGCCATTGAAGGGCCTTTGGGCTTAACGGATTGTTCGCACGAAAAATATCAGGCGACGTGCGAGCAAATCTCTCGTTGCCATATTCGCACCCCGCTCTTGAAAATTCAGGACAGTGTGTTTCAGTTGCTCAACGGCATGTCCATTGAGGATCTGCTGGTTGCCGCGTCGCCGCTGGCGATTATTGAGTCTGTCAAGCCGGAAGGAGTGCCCTCATGAAGTTACCTATTTATATGGACAACCATTCAACCACGCCCTGCGACCCGCGCGTGGTGGATGCGATGCTCCCGTATTTTACCGAAAAGTTTGGCAACGCGGCGAGTCGGAATCATGCCTTTGGCTGGGAAGCCGAAGAGGCCGTGGACCGGGCGCGCAAGAGCATTGCCGCGCTGATCAACGCCGATGCCAAGGAAATTGTGTTCACGAGCGGAGCCACCGAGTCCGACAATCTGGCGCTGAAAGGCGTGGTCGAAATGTATAAGGAAAAAGGTGATCACATCATCACCTGTTCCACCGAACACCGCGCGGTGATCGATCCGGCGAAGTCGTTGGAGAAAAAAGGCGTTCAGGTGACGTATTTGCCCGTTGATAAAACCGGGATGGTGAATCCCGACGACGTGCGCAACGCGATAACCGACAAGACGATTTTGATTTCCATCATGCTGGCCAGTAATGAGATCGGGACCATTCATCCGATCGGCGACATTGGCAGGATTGCCAAAGAAAAGGGTGTCCTCTTGCACTGCGACGCGACGCAGGGCGTGGGGAAAATCCCGGTGGACGTGCAGGCCCTGGGCGTTGATCTGATGTCCTTTACCGCCCATAAGCTCTATGGCCCCAAGGGCGTCGGTGCGCTGTACGTGCGGCGGAAAGCTCCCCGGGTCCGCCTGGTGCCGATGATTGACGGCGGCGGGCATGAACGGGGTATGCGGTCGGGGACGCTCCCGGTGCCTTTGGTGATTGGTTTTGGGAAAGCCATTGAGTTGTGCGCGCAGGAAATGGCGACGGAGTCCGTTCGCATCCAGGGCCTTCGCGACCGTCTTCAGGATGGTATCATGGGCGCGCTGGAAGAAGTCTATCTCAACGGACACCCGTCGGAACGGCTTCCAGGGAATCTGAACATCAGTTTTGCGTACGTGGAAGGGGAAGCCTTGTTGATGGGCGTCAAGGAAATCGCGTTGTCGTCGGGGTCGGCCTGCACGTCGGCAACCCTTGAGCCGTCTTACGTGCTTCGGGCGCTGGGCGTGGGATCGGATTTGGCGCACTCGTCTATTCGATTCGGCCTGGGCCGGTTTACGACGCCGGAGGAAGTGGAATATACCATTGATCGGATGATGAAGGCGGTCAATCATCTTCGTGCCATGTCGCCTTTATATGAAATGGCCAAGGAAGGGGTGGACCTGAAGACGGTTCAATGGGCGGCTCACTAAAACGGAGAAAGACCGGATTCATCATACGGGACAACGTGCCAGGACATTGTTGCAAAAAGGAGGGGGTCTTATGGCGTACAGTGAAAAAGTGATTGAGCACTATAACAATCCGCGCAACATGGGGTCGTTCAAGAAAGAGGAAGAGGGCGTGGGGACCGGCATCGTCGGGGCTCCTGAATGCGGCGACGTGATGAAGCTGCAGATTAAAGTTGAAAATGACACCATCGTTGACGCGAAATTTAAAACCTTTGGATGTGGATCGGCCATTGCCAGTTCCAGTTTGGCGACGGAGTGGTTGAAAGGCAAAACGGTCGGTGAAGCCGGGGAAATTAAAAACACCGATATTGTGCAGGAGTTAAACCTGCCCCCGGTCAAGATCCACTGTTCCGTGTTGGCGGAAGACGCGATTAAAGCCGCGTTGAATGATTACAAAAAGAAAGCGGAACCCGCCGAAGCCCTGACCGAGCCGACAACCGCATCGGCCGGCTCCTGACGGGCGGAAGACCGGCAAGGCAGAGCAGCAAGGAGACAAGTGATGAACACGACACAAACCACCGCTTCCCCGCTCGTCACGTTGACAGAGACGGCTGTCGCCGAAGTGAGGCGGCTGATGGCCGTTCAGGATCTGGCAGACGGGGGGCTTCGCCTGGGAGTCAAAGGGGGCGGGTGTTCCGGGTTGAGTTACACGATCAATTTTGATGAGAAGATCGGCGAGTTTGACGCGGTGTGCGAGCAGGATGGCGTGAAAGTCATTGTTGACGCCAAGAGCGCCATTTACCTTGAAGGCATGCAGCTTGACTATCAAAAAGATCTGGTCAGCGGGGGGTTCCAGTTTCGGAATCCCAACGCGACCAAGACCTGTGGGTGCGGCGAGTCCTTTTCCGCTTAAGACCTTCAGGCTGGTTGACGCATGAGAAGGAGATCCGGCGGGCATGGTGAAGTTGACCATGCCCGTTGTGCGAGTGAGGGACATGAGTGCGGAAGCGCCACAATCGCCTCCAATCCGGGCCAGAGATCTGCCGATGGCGCGGAGCATGTGCTGGCATTGTCAATCTGAAGTGCCCGGCGGGTACTTTTGCGGTCGGTGTGTCAAGGTGCAGCCGCTTTCCAAAGAACTCGACTATTTCACCTGCCTGAATCTGCCCCGCAAATTAAACCTTGACGACAAGGCCCTTGAGGAAACCTTTTATGCCTTAAGCCGGACCTTTCATCCTGACTATTTTGCGACGAAAGATGCAAGCGAAAAGGCCATCAGCCTTGGAAACACGGCGTTGCTGAACGCGGCGTATCGAACGTTAAAAGATCCAATCCAGCGAGTCGAGTATCTCATTCGCCTTGAAGCGGGGTCGGCCCAAGAGATTCGGACCACCCCGCCGGCCGATCTGTTCAACGAAATTCTGGAGCTTCAGGAGGACGTCGAAGAGTTTCGGTCCTTGTCGCCTGAAGAGTCTGCCGAACGGCGACACGCGTTGCTGAAGAAATTGCAGGCAGACCGCCAAACACTCGAAGCGCGAAAAGCGGCGATGGAAACTCGACTGTTTGCTCAATGCGACAAATGGGATGCCTTGCAAAACGAAGCCGAAGACGATGCCGCCGTTCAGTCGCAGAAAGACGAGGTGCTCAAGGGCATGCAAGAGCTGTTATCGAACCGAACGTACGTAAAGAATATCGTGAATGACTTGGCGGAGACGACGGGCTGACGAACCGCCGTTGGAAGGATGAGCATGGCGCCGATAGTCGGCATTGACCTCGGAACGACCAATTCCCTGGTCGCGTACATGGATGGCGACGTCCCGCGGGTCATACCGGGACGACAGGGCCGGACCAGCGTTCCCTCGATTGTCGGTTTTCTGGATAATGGCCTGCTGGTGGGAGACCCCGCCAGGGAGCATCTCGTCCGCCACCCTTCCCGGACGATTTATTCCGTGAAACGATTCATGGGCAAATCGGTGGCGGACGTCGCGGAAGAATTGAAATATTTTCCGTATGTCCTGCGGGAAAAAGGAGGAGTGATTCGGATTCAGGTCGGAGACAAAACCTATTCGCCGCCACAGGTGTCCGCCATGATTTTAAAAGAACTCAAGCTTCGAGCGGAGGCGCATCTGGGAGAAGACGTGACCAGAGCCGTCATTACCGTCCCGGCCTATTTTAACGACAGTCAGCGGCAGGCGACGAAAGACGCCGGTCTCATTGCCGGCATAGACGTGTTGCGCATTCTCAATGAACCGACGGCGGCGTCGCTGGCCTACGGGCTTCAAAAAAATACCCAGGGATGTATTGCCGTGTATGATCTCGGAGGGGGTACGTTTGATATTTCCATCCTGAAACTCAAGGACGGGATCTTTGAGGTCCTGGCCACAAACGGCAATACGCATCTGGGGGGCGATGATTTTGACAGACGGATGATTGACGTCGTGATACGGGACGTTGACGCTCGGTACGGGTTCAAGGTGGACGATGTTCCGGAATTGATGCAGACCGTTCGGCTTGAAGCCGAGAAGACCAAAAGACGCTTGTCGGATGACCGGCAGGCCGTCATGGTTTTCTCCCTTCCCGAGGACAAAGGGACCTATGAACGAACGTGGTCGCGTGATGAACTCGAAGCCTTGACGGGGGAGTTGGTTGAACAAACCATGACGCCCTGCCGCCTCGCGTTGCGGGACGCGGGACTGGAGGTCGGCCAGATTGACGAAGTGGTGCTGGTTGGCGGCAGTACCAGAATGCCGTTGCTGCAACGCCGGGTGCGGGAACTGTTTGGCATGGCGCCGCATTGTGACTTGAATCCCGACGAAGTGGTGGCGTTGGGCGCCGCGGTCCAGGCCGGTATTCTGGCCGGAGACAACAAAGAGATGCTGTTGCTCGACGTGACCCCGTTGTCCCTGGGCATCGAAACCATGGGCGGCGTCATGAGCGCGTTGATTCATCGGAATACGACGATTCCGGCGAGCGCCAAGGAAATGTTTACCACCTCCGTTGACGGCCAGACCTCCGTGGATATTCATATTTTGCAGGGCGAACGCGAGCTGGTGAAAGACAATCGAAGCCTGGCGCGATTTCAGCTCAAGGTCCCGCCCTTGCCCGCGGGGGGGCCGCGCATTGAAGTCACGTTTCTGATTGACGCCAACGGCATTCTCAACGTCACCGCGGCCGACGTCCGGACCGGCCAGTCGCAGTCGGTTCAAGTCAAGCCTTCCCACGGGCTGACGGATGACGAAGTGGAAACCATGATTCGGGAATCATTCCAGTTTGCGGCCCGGGATATTCGGGCGCGCCAGGTGATTGAGGCCGGAACGGAAGCCGAGGCCATTATGACGGCCACCGAGAAGGCGCTTAGGCGTGGAACGGCCCTCATCGCGCCGGAAGAGGCGCAAGCCATTCAGCAGGCCATTGATGCGTTGCGTGCCGCGACCGGGCACGACGATCATCGCGTGATTCGGGCCAGGATCGCCGACGTGGAACACGCGACTCATCACCTGGCGGAGATCTTAATGGATGCCACGCTCAAAGAAGCGCTCGAAAGCAAAAAGCTGTCCGAAGTGACGGATTGAATCTTCCGAAGCGCGCGGGGAGAACCACATGGCTCAAGATGTAACGTGGGAGATGGCCGAAGAGATTGGGATTCGGCTCCATGAAGAACACCCGGACGTTGACCCGCTCTCGGTCCGATTCACGGACCTGCATGCGTGGATTGTGGCCTGGCCGGATTTTAAGGATGATCCCGGTCAGTCCAATGAAAAAAAACTCGAAGCCATCCAAATGGCCTGGCATGAAGAATATCAGGACGCGCACTAGCCGAACGTTGACCAGCCTGTCTTGAGTGAGGTCTCCTGCCTGTCCTCTCTCCTGTCCCCGGATATCCCGCTTGGCGCGCCAGCCCACGCCTCCCGTTGCCTCTCTGTCAGAATGGTGGCGGAGACAGAGCGGGGCTTATTGGATGTCCGCGCCTCATTCCAGTTGATCCAGCTCATAGAAATCCAGAGGATCGGGCGTGCCGGCGACGGGATGTTGCGGAAGGGTGCCTTTCGCAAAGACTTCAGTCGTTGAGTGTGTTGTCGGTTCGCCGACAAGGGCGCCGGTTGCTGGATCAACCTCCGCAACCTGAATGCCCTCCGGAGGAACAAACGTCTGCACGGGGAGCGCGTTGAGCGTCTTCGCCATGAACTGTTTCCAAATGGGGAGCGCGGCCCGTGCGCCGGACTCCACCTTGCCGAGCGTGCCCATGCTGTCAAAGCCGACCCACACGCCCGCGACGAGATTCGGCGCGTATCCCACAAACCACGCGTCGCGGTAGCTGTTGGTGGTGCCGGTTTTGCCGGCCAGGGGGCGTCCGATTGAACGAGCGCGTTTCCCCGTTCCGTTTTGAATCACGTCTATCAGCATGTGCGTAATCAGATAAGCCGTTTCTTTTGATACCACTTGACGGGGTTCAAACAGGTGTTGGTCAAGCGTCCGGCCGGCCGGATCCTGGATCATGGAAATAGTATAGGGTTGCAACGCCAGCCCGTGGTTGCCAAACACCCCATAGGCGGCGGTGAGTTCTTGCAGCGTGATCCCCGAGGAGCCGAGCGCTAACGAGAGGTCCGTGCTCAACGGGCTTTGAATGCCAAGGGAGCGTGAGAAATTAATGACTTCGCGCACGCCTATGATGTCCAGCAGTCGAACCGTGGCCGCGTTTCTGGAATGGCGCAAGGCTTCCCGCAAGGTGATGGGGCCAAAAAAGCGTTTTTCATAATTTTCCGGTTTCCAGGTTTTTCTCTTGCCTTCCTGTCTGTAAACCACGGGCGCATCAAGGACGAGCGTGGAGGGTGTCATGCCCTGCTTAATGGCCGTGGCGTAAATGATCGGTTTGAACGCAGAGCCGGGTTGGCGAATGGCCCGTAACGCTCGGTTGAATTGGTTCCGCTCAAAATTATATCCGCCGACCATCGCTCGAACCGCGCCGTTTCTGGGATCAATCGCAAGCAGGGCTCCTTCGACAAGGGGAGTCTGATCCAGGCGGAATCGAACCCTCTTGTTTCTGATCGATTTCAACGAAACTTCGATCACGTCTCCCGGGCGGACCAATTCCCTGGCCGACGTCACGGGAATCACGCTTGCCTCGGTCACCGCCGTTCCTTCGGTCAGCCGGCGTTTGGCCCAGCGCATGTCTTTGAGAGCGATGATGCCGAGCACGTCATGCGCCAGGACGGTCGCTTCCTCTTCGGACACGTTCACAACCATGCCTTCCATGATTTCCCCAAACTCCGGGAATGTCTCCGGGGAGTGTTCCGGCAACGTCGCGGGAGGATCTTCATGCCGGAGCGGCCCGCGCCAGCCCTGTCGTTTATCAAGGCCGCGCAACCCTTTCCGGATGGCTTCCTCGGCCCGGCGTTGCATGGGAATATTCAGGGTGGTCAACACTTGCAGGCCGCCTTTATACGTCATCGTCTCGCCGTAGGCGTTGACCAGGCGCTGACGAACGTTTTCCAGAAAGTACGGAGCCACGCGCTTGAAGGATTGACGCTTAAAGGACAGCGGCGCCTCGATGGCCGCCTTGGCCAGCGCCTTTGTCAGAAAGCCGGACTGGGCCATTCGTTTCAGGACGTGTTCTTGTCGCTTCTTCGAGACGCCGTCGTTTTTGTAGGGTGAATAGGTGCTCGGGGCTTTGGGCAGGCCGGCAAGAAACGCCGATTCGGGCAGATTTAATTCGGTCAGCCCTTTGTCAAAATACGTGACCGCCGCCGTGCCCACCCCATAAGCGCCATGCCCAAAGTAGATCTGATTGAGATACATCTCCAGTATTTGTTCTTTCGTCAGCACCAGCTCCATTTTCAGCGCCAGAATGAGTTCCCGCATTTTTCGCCGGAACGTTCGTTCCGGGGTTAAAAACAACGATCGTGCCAGTTGTTGAGTAATGGTGCTGGCGCCTTCAAATTTGCCCCCGCGTTTGAGGTTGGTCCATGCGGCTCGAAAGATACCCCAGACGTCCAATCCCGGGTGATCAAAAAACCGTGTATCTTCAACGGCAATAACGGCGTTAATTAAATGCTGCGGGACGTCGCGAATGGGTGTCAGAATTCTGCGTTCAACGTAAAATTGTCCGATGACCTGCCCGCTGTCCGCGGACACCTTTGTAATCAGGCTTGGCTGGTAATCCTGCAGCCGTACAAGCGAGGGGAGTCCGGTGGCGGCGTACCACGTCACGGCCATCGCTCCTCCGACTGCCAGCCCGCCGACGCTCAAGGCGAGCCACAGGAGGTATGTTTTGGGATAGCGGCCGTCGAAAATTTTGAGCCGGTGCCGGTACTGAAACGCGGGCATTGAGAAAGGGCTGATACGGTTGGTTAGCGACGCTTTGGTGTCGCGTGATTACGACGCCTCCATGACGATACTCTTTGGTTGGGCGAAACACAAGATACTGGACGCCGATTTCCCGAAGGCGCCTTCCAACGCTTCGTCGGGACGACCCGCGAATGCGCCAATCGGTGAAGCGGCCGGTGCGGCATGGTTGACAAACCTTAAGGGGGCGTGATACTCAAAAAGCCTTGAAAACAGGGAATTTCCGCTTCCCGGTTATTAGTTCCCCCCCCATTTTTGAGAAGGAGGTTGTGGCATGTCCGATGTTGCTTCAGAAATAAAGGTTGGAGACGTTGCGCCGGGTTTTACCTTAAAAGATCAGGATCAACGTGACGTCACACTCGGTTCTTTTCAAGGCAAAAAGAACGTGGTGCTGGCGTTTTACCCCCTGGATTGGAGTCCGGTGTGTACGGGTGAAAATAAATGTTTAACGGATGATTTCCCCAGTTTTTCAGATGCCAACGCCGAAGTCTTTGGGATTAGCACGGACAGTTTCTTTTCCCATAAGGCCTGGGCGGACTCGCTTGGATTAAAACATGCCTTGCTGGCCGACATTCACCGCACGGTCTGCAAGTCCTATGGCTTGTATTTCCCGGACCTCAATTGCTCAAAACGCGCGACGGTGATTGTGGATAAAGCGGGCAAGGTTGCCTATGCCAAAGTGCAGGAAATCAAAACGGCCAGGGATGACAAAGAAATTTTAGAAGCCCTGAAAAAACTGGGCTGAACGATTGCGTGATCAAGCCGGCAGGGGATTCCAATAAAACGGAATCCCCTTGTGTTGGCGACGCCCGGCAAGGGGATCGGTTTTGAGATGACTGGAAGCGTGGAAGACGTCACCGACGACAATTATGAAGCGCTCAAGAACGCGCAAGCGACGGTGGTCGCGTACGGCATCGCCTCGTGCGAACCATGTACGGCTTATGATCCTGTCCTGGCCGCGGCCGCGCGGAAGTTTCCCGACATTCGCATAGGGAAGGCCAAAATGCACGTGCCGGGCCGATGCCGGGACATGAAAAAACAACACAATTTTGAAACCTACCCCACCACGCATCTCTATGCCCGAGGCACGTTGCTGCTGACTCGGGAAGGCAAGATTGAAGAAGACGAATTGACCGCCCTCATCCAACACCATTTCCCCCGTTAATCCGCCGCACTCCAAACCGTGTTTGACCGCAGCCGGGCCGGCCTTGGCTACCGGAGAATCTGTGAATACTCCAGTGTCAGTTCATGCCGGTCTTTGAGCCGGAGTTGTGCGAGACGTCCGCCTGCCACGCCGGCCAATTGCGGCCAGAGTGTTTTGGCCAGCGTTGATAACGCCGCCGCCGGCGAAGCCAGTCGCGGGTGTTGGGGCGGATGTGTTTCGGGAAAACAGGCAAGCCCCCGGCTCCTGACCCATTCATCTAACGCCGCGATGTTGGTCACGCGGCCGGTCATGGGATCAATGGGGCCACGTACGGTAACGTCCAGGGAAAGGGGCCACGTTTCAAGAAGGGACGAAGCGGCATGGCGGTTTCGCGAAAAGGCATACCGGCGCGTCACAAGAGCCTCGGCGGGTTCCGTGTCCCCGTCGTCCGGCGCGGCTCCCTTCGGCGTCCGGAGTTCGGCCCAAAGGTCTTCTCCTTCACAAAGCCGGATTGATTCAATGGTGCGGGTTTCGGGCCGCGCGCGAAATTTCCTCCACAGCACCAACGCAAGATTTTCAGTGGTGGGCACGAGACGTTCAAAGTAGGGCGTATCCAGATTGAGATGTTTGTGGTCGAACTCTTCCAGCACGTCCGTCACGCTCTGCTTAAGGTCGTACAAATTAATAATCATGCCCGTGACCGGATCAACCCGTCCGTCGAGAGTCACCTCAAGAAGATAGTTGTGTCCATGCTCCCGGAAACACGGGCCAAAGACCTCTTGATTGCGAGCCGCGTCCCATCCGGCGTGGCCATACCGGTGGGAAGCGGAAAACTCTATTCGTTTCGTGAGTGTGGATCTCGCCATGCTCAAGGGACGCGCAAGGGAAGGGAGCAAGAAACAAAAAGGCCGGGATGTCCGCCTCGGCTGCGAGACAAGAACCCCGGCCTTTTCGAAGTCAAAAAATGTGAAATCAGGTGTTAAAGGAGCTGCCGCAACCGCACGTGCTTTTCGCTTGCGGGTTTTTAATCGCAAACCCGGATCCTTGCAGGCTGTCCACGTAATCCACTTCCGCCCCGTTCAGCATGGGGGCGCTTTGCGAATCCACAATGACTTTGACCGGGCCTTTTTCAATAACGGTGTCATCATCATCCGTTTTGGATTCAAAGGACATGCCGTACTGGTAGCCGCTGCACCCGCCGCCTTTGACGTAGATCCGTAATCCAACGATGCCTTCTTCTTCATCGTTGACCAGTTCTTTAATTTTTTCTTCGGCAATTGAGGTGATGGTAATCATAGATACCTCCGCTTTCTATTAGTGATTTGAATGACCCCGTTTCGTGTGTCCGCCGGATGCTCAAGCATCCAAACGCCTCTCCATGTTCCAAAGCATAACCATCCCGTTTCAGCTTGTCAATTTCTACTATACAAAAAAACAGGCAAAAAAGACTAAAAATCAGGCCTCCAGGTCCTTCAGCCATTCTTCCCGCATGGCGGGAGGGACTGTCGCCTCTGCGCCGTGGTTCTCATGGGTGATCGTCAGACGGACATGAGACGGCTCCTCTTGAAGCGCGTGCCGAAACGACGGGGGAACCCTGAACCGGACAAAGTGGACCGCACTCACTTTGTCTTCTTTGCTGTGGCCGGCCTCAAAATCGGCGAAGACGGTGTGTTGCCGCGCGGTGATGGCCAGGCTGTCCGCTCGGTCGAAATGCCGGAATGAATCCAGGATGGCTTTCACGCGGTCCTCGTGTGTAATGGCGATCATGAGGGTGGCGCTCAATTCGCCGGGTCGGGGCAGCAGGGCGTTGTACACGTCAAGCTCATCCTGAATTTTCGACGGTTCCACAATATGTTCAACTCGCATCATTTCCTGAATTTGAAAAAGAAGCGTCTGACGGTTCTCGAATGTCAGCGTGACGAGGGGGCCGACGTCAATCCTGCGCCGCTTTTTGAGGGCGATAATCTCCCGCCGAACGCGCGCGCGTTCACCCTCATAGTCCGCATGGGACAGGAGATCGGCCTGGGTTAAACGGTTCATAAGGAACGTGCATACGCGTCGCGAATAATTTGAATGGGATGTTGTGCCGCCGGTTTCCCGTCCGCCCGCGCCGCGCCGGCCTGGTCAAGCTGAAGCGCCGAAAGCGGACAGTCCGACGCCACGAGATCCGGTTCGCAGCCGGCAATGGACCGGACGGCCTTTTTCGCGATGCTCATGGAAAGATCAAAAAATTCGACCGTGGCTCCCCATGAACCGTCATGGCCGGAACATTGCTCAATCAACTCAACCTGGGCGCCCGTGAGTTCCATAAGCGTTTTGGATGGAAAGCCGATATTCTGATCGCGCAAATGACACGGGACCTGGTAGGCGATTCGTTGGTTGGTCCGCGTGAAGTCCAACGACAGGGCGCCCTCTTTTTTGAGCCGTATCAGATATTCACAGATATCAAACGTCCGTTCGGCCATGGTGTTCATGCCGGGCGTCGGCGACAAATACGGGTATTCTCGTTTGAACATGAGACTGCAACTGGGCGTCGGCACGACGAGGTCATACCCTCGTTCAAGATACGGCAGGCACAATTGTGCATGGTGCGCGGCCGTCTGCACGATGGTGTCAATATCGCCAAGAGTAAAGGACGGCATGCCGCAACAGCGTTGCCCCTCCGGCACCACGACCTCAACGTGATTCTTCGCGAGCACCTGCACCGCGGCTTTTCCGACGTCGGTGGCTTGATAATTCACCAGGCAGCCGGGGAACAGGACGACTTTACGCCGGGCGGTTTTTGGCTGAAGCGCCCGGCCGTGCGTGCGCCACCATTTGGGAAAGGTTTCTTTGGCAAAGCCCAGGACGTGCCGGTCCCGGTGCAGGCCAATCAGTGTTTCCAGCAGGGTCCGTATCCATGGCGTCGAGAGCGCCCAATTGGTCAGCGAGGCGGTCATGCTTCCCACTGTTCCAATCAGGTCGGTTTTGATGAGCAGGCGTTCGTGCCAGGAGGCTCCCTGCTCCTTGACTCGTTGCGTTTTCCATGCGGCCATGAGGCGGGGGAAATCAATAGCGTAGGCATGGGGCGGGGTGTAGGGGCAGTGGTTGTAACAGAGCTTGCAGTAATAACATTCTTTTTCGACCCGTTCATAATCCGCCGCGGTTATTTTGGAGACGTCGCTCTCATACGCGTCAATGCGGTCCAACAGGGTGGTGAAGGATGGACAGAGATTGAAACAGCGGCGACAGCCTTCACAGACGTCGAACACGCGGTTGGTTTCTTGTTCAAGCCGTTCTCGGGTCCGGTCGGGAGAGGTGAGGAGAAGGTCTTGCAACGGCCGTCCTGCGAGGCGTGGGAACAATCCGCGAAGCGGAGTCGCGCGGCGCACCACTCCGCTTCATGCCCGTGAAACCCGGGTTACGCGTTGTTCAGCGTTTCCAGGCCTTTGGTGAAACGGTTGGCGTGGGAGCGTTCGGCTTTGGCGAGAGTTTCAAACCATTCCGCCAACTCTTCAAAATTTTCTTCCCGCGCGGTTTTGGCCATGCCCGGGTACATTTGCGTGTACTCGTAGGTTTCGCCTTCAATCGCCGCTTTGAGGTTGGCCTCGGTATGGCCGATGGGTTCGCCCGTGGCGGGGTCGCCGACGTCCTTGAGAAAATCCAAATGGCCAAACGCATGGCCGGTTTCTGCTTCTGACGTATCACGGAACAATCCGCCAATGTCGGGATACCCTTCAATATCGGCTCGGCGGGCAAAATACAGGTACCGCCGATTGGCCTGGGATTCTCCGGCAAAGGCCGCTTTGAGATTGTCGTGACTTTTGGTTCCCTTGAGACTCTTGCTCATCTCATCCTCCTTGGTTGCCGGGCTTTCAGAGAGTAATCGTGAAGGAATGGTTCGGACCGGCGACTGCCGACGTCCGATTGTGAACAACCCCGCTTCCGTTCGTCAAGGTTGCGAGTGCGCGGGGCCTTCCGGGGGGAGGGGGGAGGCGGGACAGCGAGGCGTGAACGGCCGGCGGGAGAAGAATCCGCAGTGCGGAGTCAAACGCAGAGCGCGGGGAAGAGCCGGTATGAGTCGGGCTCTTCCCCCGCCATGATTCGTTACAAAAGAAAAAGACCGGAGGCGTGTCCGGACGACGCCATAAAGAACAACATGGGAATGGACAACATCGTGTTGGTGCGTGAAGCCAGGAGGGCGGCCCGGGCCGCCTGTTTCTTTTCATCCGCCGTCGCTTCTTTGATGCCCAGCACCTTTTTTTGATTGGGCCAAATAATGCCCCAGACGTTCAGGAGCATAATGGTTCCCAGCCAGGCCCCCATGCCGATAACGGCATCGTGGCCTTGCAAGGCAAACGCCGACCCAAGCCTGTTGTCCTGGTTCATCAGGAGCATGGCGCCAAACAGCCAGGTGGCCAGCGCGCCCCAACGGAACCACCAGAGTGCGTTCGGCACGAGATGTTGAAAGGCCTGCGCCTTGGTTTCCGGGGTGACGTTTCCAAGAAAAGGCGCTTGAATAAAATTAAAGTAATACAAAATGCCGATCCATGTGATCCCTGCCAGATAATGCCCCAAGGCTAGTAAGGTTTCCATTGTGCCATCCTCTTTTCGTTGAAGAATTCGAGTGAGCGGGAAACGGTCGGGAAACGCTAGACAAGCGTCTTGACCACAAAATATAACACGATAGTCAGCACGAACCCTGCGGTAATCGTTCCGGGGATCGAGTCAAGTGGATTCATGGCGCCTCCTGTATGGGTGAGCGGTTTCCGGCGTTGCGGTACGGTATCGCCCCGATGCCCCGTCGGCACGGACGAAACACTCGTCCGACGGCACAAACTGTATCCTATTTCATAGAAGACTGCAAGCGCCGGACACAGCAAATGGTCGTCGTCCGTCACAAGTGTCCCCCTCCGCCGCCCCCGTCGTCATTCCCGACATTTTTAATCGGGAATCCATCTTCGCCTTGGCCTTGCCCCGGCGGATTCCGTCTGCGAAACGTGCGGACTGCCAGAGGAGGTGTTGCCTCTTGCAACCCTTTGGGCGTTCAGGTATATTTCCCTCCTTACTGGTTCCCAACAACCGAAGAAAGCAGAAAATAAATATGGGCATCTCAACGGATATTACCCCCCCCCCCCCCCCAGAAAAATGTTACGCTTGGCCGCTAAAGTGTCCGGCTATGCCGGGCGCGTATTCAACTGGATTTCCGCCTCTATTCAGGCCGGGGGCAGGCTCTGCGCGGGCGTGACGGCAGGGGTGTTGCAATCCCCCGCCGGTTTAGATAATATCCGTCTTTTCCACGCACCCAAACAAAACAAAGGACAATCCATGGCCATGCCATCCCCCACCCCCCAAGTTTTCCCAACAACTCACCCCCACCTGCGGGTTCCCCACCTGCGGGTTCCCCACCTGCGCCGGGTTTGCGCGGTTTTTGCGTTGGTTTTTTTGCCGGTGTTGGCGGGGCAGGCGCAGGCGCAGGACATCACGGCTACGGTGGAGGTGGTTGCCAACGATCAGATCAGGGTTGATTTCTCTGCGCCGGTCAACGTCGCTGCGTCAGGCGAGACGGGCCATGATACGAGTGCCCTCAACCATGAGCCTTGGCGCTTCAGAGGCGCAAGGTTATTTGCCGAGGTCATGATCACGCCGAACAGCGACGGCACGGCGGTAACCCTTCAGCTCTTAAGAAAGGCCGGTATCCCGATCATTGCCGACCCCATTGTTAGTGAAACTTTCTTTGTCCTCCTGCCCGGCCCCAGTGGGGTTAGTACTATCAGGGGCACCGACACGACCAGAAGAGTTCGTGGCTTCTCAGCCACCGTGAGACCTCTTGGCCCCGAGGCCGAACTCACCGCCGCGCTGGACGAAACCAGCCTTGACGACGCGACCGTGACCGTGGAGCTCACGCGCACCACGTTTGAGTCGTTCACAGGCGCCGGGGCGCCCGCCCCCGCCGACTTCACGGTCACCGTGACCGGCGGCGGCAGCGGCGTGGTTGACGTTACGGCCATCGCCCGTGTCGACGGCGACACCGCCACCCTGACCCTGGGATATGACGGCGCCGGCCTCGCCATCAGACCCACCTTGAGTATCGTGGTGCCGGACAGCGCGCACACTGAAGGCGGTAACTTGACCACGAACACGGTGCCGATCAATACCGCGCCGACCATCACCAACCCGGGCCGGCAGCGTTATGTGCTAAATGAGGCGATCACCCCGCTGGGAATCGCGGTGGGCGACGATGACCGGGGCAGCGTAACGGTCACGGTGGCGGGTTTGCCCTCCGGCCTGACGTTTAGCAGCATTTCTTCCAACGTAACCGGCACGCCCGATACGGCGGGCGAGTCAGAGGTGACCATCACCGCTGACGACACCGTCAATGACGCGGTCACGGCAACCTTCCCGATCACCGTGGATGAGTTCCCCGCTACGGTGACCGTCGCCTCCCCGACCGGGACGGTGGCTGAAGCCGCCCTGAACGGGACGCTGGTGACGCTGACGTTGAGCGAAGCGGTATTTACGGACCCGCTGACGGCCACCCCGCCGCCGTTCACGCTGGACGAGGACAGCGTGGCGGCCGGCATCACGGTGGCGGCCACGCCGGCGCCGGCGCGCGTGAGCGACACGCAGGCCACCTTTACCCTGGCCTATACCGCGGTCGGCGCCGGTCTGGCCGGGAACGCCGCCATCACCGTGACCGTGGACGAAGGTGCGCACGACAGCGTGGGTTTTCTCTCCACCGCCGACCCCATCTCGGTCATCGCCACCGACCAACCGCCGATGTTCGCCGCGGGCGCGACCATTCCCGACCAGTTTCCTGGTCTCTTCCGCGCCTACAACCTGACCCTGCCGGTGGCCACGGGCGGCAACGGGGCCCTTGCGTACACGCTCGCCGGCCTGCCGGACGGCCTGACCTTCAACCCCGGCAGCCGCACCATCAGCGGCGCAGGGGAGGAGGCGGACGCTGGGCGTACCTACACATACCGCGTGCACGACTCCGACGCCAACCGCGCCAACAGCGACAGCGACACGCTGGATTTCCCACTGCGTGTCATTGAACCGGCGTCCTTCGTGAACCCGGCCATCCCGCCGCTGACTTTTGTGGTGGACGAGGTGATCAACATCACCCTGCCGGCGGCCAGCGCCGGCCTCGATCCGCTGGTGCACGAATCGGCCACACTCGCCGTCGATGCGTTCCCGGGCTTGACCTTTGACCCGGACTCGCGCGTGGTCTCCGGCTCCCGTGCCACCGCCGGCTCCGTTCCCCTCGCCTATAGCGTGACGGACGCGCGCGGGGTGATCCTGAACTTCTTGCCGGCCCTCTCCCTCACCATTGAAGTGGACACCGCCCCGGCTTTCACCCAGGGACAGGCCATCGCCGACCTGACCTTCCCGGTCGGCAAGCCGGTTTCGGTAACCCTGCCGGCAGCCGACCCCGACAGCGTTACGGTTGGCAACCGCCCGTTCATCTACCGCATTCCCGGCGCCGCGGACAACCTGCCGAGCGGGCTGACGTTTAACGAATCAACCCGCGTGCTTTCCGGCACACCGGATACGGTGGCCGTCGCCGCCGACTTCGTCTACCGGGCGCGTGACCGGGACGGCGATTTCAGCGACAGCGCCCAGGACTTGACCTTCAGCATCACCATTGAAGCGAACCTCACGCCGAACTTCACCGGCGTAACCATTGAAGACGTGTTCATCACGAGAGGGAAACCCATCACCCCCATCACCCTGCCCGAGGCCAACAGCGGAGACGGCGCATTGACCTACACCCTGCCGCTCACCGGGGCGGACGGCCTGAACTTTGACGGCACCACGCGCACGCTTTCCGGCACGCCGACCTTCACCACCACGTTCAACGCCGAATACACCGCCACCGACCAGGACGGCGACCCGGTGACCGCGAGTTTCACCATCACCACCCAGATCGATGAAAGCCCGACTTTCGGCGCCATTGAAGCGCAGGAATATATCGTAGGCGAGGCCATCACGCCCCTGGCCCTCGGCGCCACCGGCGGCAACCGAGGGCTGACCTACACCATCGGCGCGACCCCGGCCCTGCACGACGGCCTGACCTTTAACGCAGCCATCCCGCCGACCCTCACCGGCACGCCGACCGCCGCCGCCGCCGCGCGCACCTACACCATCACCGCCACAGACGGCGACGGCAGCGCAGCCAGCACGAGTTTCGCCATCACCGTTGCCGAGGACACCGTCCCGGCCTTCACCCAGGGACAGGCCATCGCCGACCTGGTCTTCCTGGTCGGCACGGCGGTTTCGGTAACCCTGCCGGCAGCCGACCCCGACAGCGTTACGGTTGGCAACCGCCCGTTCATCCACCGCATTCCCGGCGCCGGGGGGGGAAGCTCGGGGCCCCTGCCGAGCGGGCTGATGTTTGACGAATCAACCCGCGTGCTTTCCGGCACACCGGATACGGTGGCCGCCGCCGCCGCCTACCTCTACCGGGCGCGCGACCGGGACGGCGATTTCAGCATCCGCTCCCAGGACTTGGCCTTCACCATCACCATTGAAGAGGACCTCGTACCGGACTTCATCGGCGTAACCATTGATGACGTGTTCATCACGAGATTGAAACCCATCACCCCCATCACCCTGCCCGAGGCCAACGGCGGCAACGGCGATCTGACGTATAGCGTGGTTGAAATTGACTTCTTTCGGTTCGTTGGCCTGGCCTTTGACGCGGCCTCGCGCGTCATTTCCGGCACTGCGACCAACGACGTCGGCACGCGCACCTCTGCCTACCGGGCCACGGATGCCGATGGAGACGTGGGCATGGTGAACATCGACTTCACCTTTGAGGCCGACCTGGTCCCGACGTACCCCGCCGTTGCCGCGCAGGAATATGTCCTAAACCGGGCCATCACGCCCCTGTCCCTCCCCGCCACCGGCGGCAACCGAGGGCTGACCTACGTCCTCACCGCGACCCCGGCCCTGCCCGCCGGCCTGACGTTTAACGACCCGGCCAGCGCCGGCGACCCGCCGACCATCACCGGCACGCCGACCACGGCCGCCGACGCGGAAACCTACACCATCACCGCCACAGACGACGACGGCAGCCAAGTCAGCACGAGTTTCACCATCGCCGTCGCCGGGCCGTCGGCGCGCCTCACCGGCCCGACCCCGCTGACGGCGACTGAAGCCACCCTGGACGGTACGTTTATATTCGTAACGCTCACCAACACCACATATGAGTCATTGGTCATCGGCCCGCATTTCACCCTGAACGGTGCAAGCGGCTTTGTATCAGCCGGGGGCGCAACCCGCATGAGCGACACCGAGGCGCGGATTCGTCTGACTCACAACCCCAGCGAAGACGGCGAACTCACCAGGGACCTTGTGGTCACCGTCACAGTGGCAGACGCCGCGCACACCGGCAGCGGTGATCTGACCACCCCCAACTCCATCGCCATCTCCCGCAGACCGGATCTCTCGCCATCCTTCGGCACCGACAGCATTGACCCGCAAACCTACACCCGGAACACCGCCGTCAGCGTAACCCTGCCGGCGGCCACCGGCGGCGATCCCCCGCTCTCCTACACCATAGAAAACCAGGAGGCCCAAATCATGTCCTCCCTGAACCTGCCCGTCGGCCTGACGTTCACCTCCGCCACCCGCGTCCTGGACGGCACCCCGGTCAACGTGCAAGCCGCGCTGAACTACGTCTACCGCGTAAACGACGGAGACGAGACCACTGACCCCGAAACCGCGATCCTGGCCTTCACCATCACCATCGTGGAGGGAGACATCCAGCCGACTTTCGGCAGCCGCGAGGTTGGCGATCTCAACTACACCGTTGACAACGCCGTCAGCGTAACCCTGCCGGAAGCCACCGGCGGCAATCCCCCGCTCATGTACGCCCTCTCCACCGGCACCCTGCCCGCCGGCCTGACGTTGGCCGCCGCCGCCCCGTTCATCGTGGCCGGCACCCCGACCGCCGCGCAAGCCGAGACGGACTTCACCTGGACCGCCACCGACAGCGACACCACCAACCCCGACTCCGTGGACCTGGACTTCACCATCACCATTGCGGCGGACTTCACCCCAACCTTCGGCGCCGCCACCATCACCGACCAAACCTACACCGCCACCGTTGACGTCGGCACCGTAACCCTGCCCACCGCCACCGGCGGCAACCGCACCCTTGCCTACACCCTGACCCCGGCCCTGCCCGCCAACCTGACCTTTGACGGCGCCCCGGCTGGAAATGGCCCGCCGATCATCACCGGCACCCCGGCGGCGGCTATGGCCACCGCGGCGGAGTACACCTACACCGCAACCGATGAAGACGGCAGCTTCGTTCGCCTGACCTTTGACCTGGTCATAGACCCGGCGCCGGTCGTTATCAGCGGCGTTGCCACCGGCACCATCGTCGAGGGCACCAACTCAACCGGCGCCGCCTTGACGATTACCAACCCCAACTCCGGCGGCAGCACCCTATTCACTGCCCTGAGCCAAGCCGGCGACTACGGCACCTTCACCCTCGTCGCCGCCGGCACCTGGAGCTATGTCCTGAACAACGATAACCCCACGGTCATCGCCCTGAACACCGACAGCGTCCCCTTGATGGACACCTTCACCGTCACCGCCGCCGCCGCCCCGCCCACCGTAACCCGCGACGTCGTCATCACCATCACCGGCGTCAACGACGCCCCCACCGGCAGAATCATCGCCCCGGCGGGCGACTTAGAGGTGTCGCACGATACGGTGGTTAACGTGCGCGGAGAAGGCACCGACGTGGACAACGAAGACGCCACCCTGACCTTGCTCTGGACCGCGCTTGACGCCGATAACAACGCAGTCGGCACCTTCGGCGACGCCTCCCTCGCCGAAACCACCTGGACCGCGCCGTCCAGCGACGCGGTCGTAACCTTGAGCTTCAGCGTCAGCGACGGCACCTTAGCCATCAACCCCAATGTCACCGTAACGGTGGTGCCGGTCGCCGTGACCTTCAGCGGCACCCTCACCGGCGCGGTTACTGAAAACACCGGCCCCAACACCGCCGGCGGCACCGTAACCGCCACCAACGACGACGACGGCAGCACCTCCGCCATCGTGCCGCAAACCGCCACCGGCACCTACGGCGCGTTCACCATCGCCGCCAACGGCGTCTGGACCTACACCCTGGACAACGCCGACGACGACACCGACAACCTGGCCGGCGGCGCCACCATGACGGACCAATTCACCGTCGCCGCCGTGGACGGCGGCAGCACCTCGGTGGTCATCACCGTAACCGGCGTCAACGACGCCCCCACCGCCCAAATCCTCGCTCCCGCCGCCGGCCAGGTGGAGTTCGGCGAGGATGTAACGGTTACCGGCGAAAGAAGCGACCCGGATACGTCCCCGAGCGGCCTGACCTTCTTGTGGGCCACCGAGCCGCCGAACCGAGGCACGTTCGCCGATGATTCCGCCCTGGGCACCACCTGGACCGTGCCCGACAGCGGCACCGACACCATCACACTGGTCTTTACCGTTACCGATAGCGGCAACCTCCAGTCCCAGGCCCGGGTCGCCCTTGAACCGCGCGGCGCGCCCATTACCTTCACCGGCAATACCAGCGGCGCGGTTACCGAGGACGCCGCCACCACCACCGCCACCGGCACCCTGACCGCCGTCAACCCCAACCCCACCGGCGGCACCGACTTCGTCGCCATAACCGACCGCCCCGGCACCTACGGCGCCTTCTCCATCGTCGCCGCCACCGGCGTCTGGACCTACACCCTGAACAACGCCGACATCGACACCGACCGCCTGACCACCGGCGACAGCCCGACCGAGACCTTCACCGTCGTCGCCGAAGCCGACTCCTCCGCCACCCAGGTCGTGACCATCACCATCACCGGCGCCAATGACACGCCCACCGTCACCATCAGCCAGCCGCTCCCGTCCGCCGGCACCTTCAGCGTCATATCCGGCCAACAGGTAACCCTGCGCGCCGCCGCCACCAACCCGGAAACCGGCGACACCCTGACCTACACCTGGAGCGCGACCTCCGCTACCGGCAGCTTCGCCAATACCGGCAGCGCCAACACCATCTGGACCACGCCCACCGTCGCCAGCGGCAACATGGACGTCACCCTGACCTTGAGCGTCTCCGACGGCGCCACCGCCGGCACCGACATGGTTGACGTGCTCGTTACCCAACAGCCCGCCGTCACCGGCCCCGGCGTTGGCCTCATCGATAGCGGCGGCGACACCGCCACCGACCTACCGGTCAGCGACGTCACGATGACTGACGACAACGGCAACATCCTCGCAGGCGGCGTCGCCACCGGCGTCCTGACGGTTGACAACGTCCCCACCAACGCCCGCCCCACCTACAGCGTCACCCGCCAGCCCACATTTGGCAGCGTCGCCCTCGGCCCCGTGGTCAGTAGCAGCCTGGCCTTCCAAACCGAGAATATGCGGATGTGGACCTACACCCTGGATAACAACCGGGAAGCCACCAGAAACCTCGGCCCCGACGCCGCCGACATGGAAGATGACTTCGACGTCCGAACCACCGTCGCCGGCATTACGATTGACCGCACCATCAGCGTCTTCCTCGAAACGGGCACCTTCCCCAACGACCGCCCCACCATCATGATCGTAGTCGGCGGCCGGAACGTGCGCGTAGGTGAAGGCGGCACCCTGCGCATGACCGTGGAAGAAGGCGAAGAGATGGTCTCCCTGGATGCCCGCCCCACCCGCAACCCCGAAGGCGGGATGACCACCGAAGACGGCATCCAACTCGGCCTGGGCTTCACATGGGCGGACGCCGGCAACAACCCGCCGATCGAATTTGATGGCGGACTCGGCGGCGGCTTCCCCATGGTCACCTTCACCGCCCCGGACGAGCGCACCACCCTGGAGTTCACCCTCGCCATCACCGACAGCGACACCCCACAGCAAACCGCCAACGCCACAGTCATCGTCCAGGTAGGCCGCAGCCAGTTTGACAATGTGCACCGCGCCATTCTCCCCGAAGTCACCCGGGCCATGATGGACACCACCGTCAGCGCCATTGCCCGGCGGACCGAACAAGCCGCCGCCGACCATGACGCCGCCGCCGGCGCCACCTTCAGCCTGGGCGGGCAGTCCACCCTGGCGGGGGTGCTGCAATCAAACGGGGAAGCCCTGACCACCGGCGCCTTCAATGTCAAATCCCTCCTGGGCCGCTCTGCCTTTGCCCTGCCGCTCAACCAAGCCGGCGGGCCGCTGGCCGGCGTCACCCTGTGGGGCAACGGCGCCTACCGCAACCTGTCCGGCAACAATGCCACCGTGGACTGGGACGGCGACCTGTTCGGCGCCACCGTGGGCGGGGATGCCTGGCTGACCGACACCCTCTTGACCGGCCTGGCCGTCTCCTGGGCCGACGGCACCTTTGATTACACCGACCGCAGTGGCGCCGACCCGGCCCCCGGCACCTATCAGGCCACCCTGACCAGCCTGCACCCCTACGTCAGCACCAGCCTGCTGGACGGGCAGGTGACCCTCTGGGCCACCGGCGGCTACGGCTGGGGCGAAGTTGAAATCACCGACACCGCCGACCCCACGGCCGAGGGCACCGTCACCGCCGACACCCGGCTGGCCACCGCCGCCGTGGGCGGCGCCGGCCGCCTGCTGAACCAGCCGGGCCTCCTGACCCCCGACGGCACCACCACGGTGCGGGTCAAAGCCGAAGCCCTGACTACGGCGATCAAAGCCGAGCAACAAGGCGACCGCCTGGCCGGCCTGACCACGGACGCCCGGCGGCTGCGGCTGACCCTGGAAGGCAGCCATGAGCAACCCTTACCCCATGGCGCACAATTGACCCCCAGCGTCGGCGTGGGCCTGCGGCATGACGCCGGCGACGGCCGCACCGGCACCGGCGCGGAAGTCAGCGGCGGCCTGCGCTACGCCCATCCCGCCCTGCGGCTGACCATGGAAAGCCGGGGCCGGGTGTTGCTCGCCCATGGCGGCGACTACGACGACTGGAGCGTGAGCGGACGGGTGACCCTGGCGCCGGGCGCCCAGGGGCAGGGCCTGGCCGTCACGCTGGCCCCAACCTATCAAACCACCACCAGCGCCGGCGGCCTGGCGCAGTTGTGGGAACAAGGCACGGCCAACCGCCAGGCGCCCAGCGGCCCGACCACGCCGCAGGGCCTCATGGAAGCCACCGTCGCCTACGGGCTGCCGGTAGGCGACCACCTGCTGACACCCTACGGCGGGATGACCCTGGGGGCGGCGGATGCGCGCACGTACCGGCTAGGCAGCCGGGTCAGCCTGGCCCACCGGCTGAATATGAGCCTGGAAGGCGCCCGAAAAGGCGCGACGGGCACGATCCCGGTGGATCATGGCGTGCGGCTGCAACTGGAGTGGAACTGGTAAGGACAGGAGTGAAGTGGCCGGCTCCGCCGGCCCAGTTTGACGCTGGATTCCCGCCTGCGCGGGAATGACAGTGGCGTTTTCTACGCGGGAATGACAAGGGATCACAGACTGGATTCCCGCCCCACCCCCTCCGCCATTCCCGACATTTTTAATCGGAAATCCATCTTCGCTTTGGCCTCTCCCCTCTGGATTCCCGTTTTCGCGGGAATCCAGTACCAAACTGATGCGTATCGGTTACGGCCGCCATGCTACAAAACGCGCATGTGCCACCGGTGCGTTTCAGCGCCGTCTCGCGCGCCGCACGATAGTTCGGGCCGTGGATGGTGTCGTCTGCCGTGTTATACGTCCAGATTGTCGGCTTGCGTCGCGTTGGCCATCAAAAATTTGTAGCGGGCTTCAGTCTGTTTGCCCATCAGGTCATGGAAGGTGCGGTCGGTGTGGTGTTCATCGTCAAGCTCAACCTTGAGCAGGTGGCGCGTGGCGGGATTGAGCGTTGTCTCTTTCAGTTGCCGGGGAAACATTTCCCCAAGACCTTTGAATCGGCTGATCATCGGCTTCGTCCTGGCGCGGGCTTGAGAAAGAATGCGTTCTTTGTCTTCATCCGATCCCGCCCAATGGACGTCCTTGCCGATATCAATGCGGTACAACGGCGGCTGGGCAATGCACACGTGCCCCTGTTTGATCAGTGCCGCCATGTGCCGGAAAAAGAAGGTAAGCAGCAGCGTACTGATGTGGTAGCCGTCAACGTCCGCGTCCATGAGCAGAATAATTTTGTGGTACCGCAGCTTCTTGAGGTCAAAATCCTTCCCAATGCCGCAGCCAAGCACTTTCACCAAATCCGCCAACTCTTTATTCTCGACCACCTTGCCGAGGGCCAGCTCCTCGGTGTTCAGCACCTTGCCCCGGATGGGAAAGATCGCCTGGGTTTTCAAATCACGCCCCTGCTTCGCGGTGCCTCCGGCGGAATCACCCTCCACCACGAACAGTTCACTGACCGCGGGGTCCGTGCTTTGGCAGTCCGCCAGTTTGCCCGGCAAGTTCAGGCGATGACTCGCAACGGATTTTCGTATGACGGCCTTGGAGGCCTCGCGAGACGCTTCTCGTGCGCGGGCGGCCAACATCATGCGGCCGACCAGGGTTTCGGCAATGGTTTGATTTTCGTTGAAAAAATTTTCCATGGCCGGCCGCAGGGCGTTGTCCACAAGCCCGTGCACTTCGGGATTATTGAGCCGCTCTTTTGTTTGCCCCTGAAATTGCGGGTTGACCATGAGCACGCTCAAGACGCAGGCCAGGCCTTCACGAATATCTTCCGCCTGGATGTTGAGTCCTTTCGGGGTGAGGTTGTGCGTGTCCATGTAATGGCGCACGGCTTTGACGATGCCGCTTCGCAATCCCAGTTCATGAGTCCCGCCGCTCGACGTGGCCACTCCATTGACGTAACTGCGGACAAATTCCGCCGGTTCATCCGTCCATTGCAAGGCGACTTCCAGCACAAAGCTCTCGCCGGCGGCCGCGGGTTTGTCGGGGTCATCCACGGCGCGTTCCATATAAAACACAAAGTCGGCGGTGGGGTTGGCGCCACGGTCTTTCACGAGCCTGGCGAGGTATTCTTCAATGCCCTGTTCATGGACAAACCGGTGCGTCTGCCGCGAGGTGCGATCCTGAAATTCGATTTGCAGCCCTTTATGAAGATAGGATTTTGCTTCAAGGGTCTCTTGCAGCAGGCCGGGGTCGAAAGTCGGGTTTGTTCCAAAAATGATTGGGTCCGGTTGAAAATAGACCGAAGTGCCCGTGCCGCGTGCCGCGTGCCCTTTTTTGACCGGTCCCAGCGGGATGCCGGCGCGATAGCATTGTTGCCACGCATGCCCGTCCCGTTTGACCGTGACTTCCAGATGCCGGGATAACGCATTGACGACCGACGACCCCACTCCATGCAATCCGCCGGAGTGAATGTAGCTGCCGGTTTCAAATTTGCCGCCGGCATGCAGCGTGGTCATGATAATTTCCAGCGCCGACTTTCCGTATTGTTCATGCCGCTCTACGGGGATGCCGCGACCGTTATCGGTGATGCGAATGCCGCCGGCGGTTTTATCGAGTTCAACCGTGATGATCGTGGCATAATCATTGATGACTTCGTCAATGGCATTATCCAGAATTTCCCACACCAGATGATGCAGGCCGTTCTTATCCGTCCCGCCAATATACATCGCAGGACGCCGGCGAACGGGGTCAATCCCTTCCAGAACCACAATATCCCGGGCGTCGTATTTTTTTGCCATCAGGGAATCTCGCGGCGTTACGCGCCGTTTTTGCGATGCTCCGAATGAAAGACCGGCATCTCGACGGGTCGCGCTTGTGCCTCTTTCAGCGTCCCGCGTCTCAAGAGCGCATGACCTTTTCCGCCGCGCCTGACGGGGTGATGTTTCTTCAGCGAAACCGGCAGGGCGCCGCCTTCCTGTTTCAGGACGATCAATTGGTCCTCCTTTGTGTACAGAAGGCGCGTTGCCAGGACCCTGTCCGTGGCGTCGAGTTTGATGATCGTGATGCCTCGTCCCGGGCCGGAGAGGAGACCCACTTCCCCTGTTTTGCACAGAAGAACCTGTCCGCGTTGCGAGGCGACCGCGAGGACGGGCGTTGGTGAGGAGCGGTGCGGGGTTTCCACGCCCACGACTTCTTCACCGTCCCGGAGTTTCATGAATTTTCGGCCCAGTCGCGTTGAGGGTTCCTTGAAAGGGGCCAAGCCAAAACGGACGCCCATTCCGGACGATGAAACGGCGATCGCGTGATGGCGGGAAAAGGGGCTGTCCGCTCCCGCGGTTTGTCCCTCGAACAACGGAAGCGCCGGCGTCCCGGGTTGTCGCGATTCCGTTGGCGGGGCATACAATCTGGGGTCTGAACCGAGGGCGGCGATGATGCGCTCGCCGTCTTTAAATTTAAACAACTTTTGCGCGGGGTCCCCGTATCCGCTTCGCGCCGGCGGAATATCGCCAATGCGAATGGTGTACGCGCTGCCGAAATTCGAAAAGCACACCATGGTCTCGACGGTGCTGCCAAGCAAAGCGGCCAGCAGGTTGTCGCCGTCTCTAAGCCGTGTTTTCGACAAGTCTTTGACCATGCCCACGCGGCGAATCCACCCATCGGTGGACACGGTGATCACGGCGTCTTCCTTGACGATATAGGCCTCGGGATCAAACGCGACGGCTTCGGTTTGGCGGCGGCCAACGCTGGTTCGCCGCTTGTCGCCATACGTCCTGGCCAGTGCCTGGAGTTCTTGTTTGACGACGTTCCATAATCGCGTCCTGGAGCCGAGGAGGCTCCGGAGGGCCCCGGCCTGCGTTGTTTTGTCGGCAAATTCATCCAGCATTTTTTTGATTTCGGTGCGGGAGAGCTTATAGATCGCCGTTTCCAGGATGGCGTTTGTCTGGACGTCGTCAAGGCGAAACCGGCGTTTCAGTTTTTCGGCGGAGTCGGCTTTGCCGTGACTCTGACGAATAATCGTGAGCGCCTGATCCAGCGAGCCAAAAATGGTTTTGAAACCCGAAAGGATATGAAGGCGTTGCTCCAGGATGCGCAGATCATAGGAGAACCGGCGTTTGACCGTTTCAAAACGAAAGTCAATGAACTGTTCAAGGATCTGTTTCAGGTTCAAACATTGCGGACGCGCCCTGGCGGAGCCGGCCACGGGAATCAAGCAGGTGAGATTGACGGAAACATTATTTTGGAGCGGCGTATTTTTAAAGAGATAAGCCATCGCCAGGTCGGGGTCGGCGTCCTTCTGAAGCTCCAGCACAATGCGGGCGTCGGTCGTGGATTCGTCGCGGACGTCGCTCAACTGCGGCACTTTTCTGGCGGCGATGAGTTCGCCAATGCGTTCGACAATCGTGGCTTTGTCCACGGCAAAGGGTATGGACGTCACGATGATTTGGGATTTGCCGTGCGCGTGCGGGACCACGGTGAATTCCCCGCGCAGGCGAATTGACCCCTGGCCGGTTTCATACATCTCGCGCAGTTCGGTCCGGTTGTTCAGAATTTCCCCGCCGGTGGGAAAATCCGGACTTTTAATTGACTGCATCAGTTCGGCAATCGTGCAGGACCGGCGGTCAATCAAGGCCACGGCGCCCTTGATGACTTCCCCAAGGTTATGCGGCGGAACGTTCGTGGCCATGCCGACGGCAATGCCGGTGGAGCCATTGACCAGAAGATTGGGAAACCGAGCCGGCAGGACCAGCGGTTCTTCGGCCTTGCCGTCATAATTGGCTTGAAAGTCAACCGTGTCTTTCTCAAGTTCGTTCAGCAGTTCAACGGCGACCGGGGTGAGTCTGGCTTCGGTGTAGCGGTAGGCCGCCGGCGGATCGCCGTCCAGGCTGCCGAAGTTGCCATGGCCGTCAACAAGCGGCGCGCGCAGGGACCACCATTGCGCCATGCGCGCCATCGCGTCATAGACCGCGGAATCGCCGTGGGGATGCCACTCACCGATCACGGACCCCACCACTTTCGCGCTTTTACTGGGCGGCCGGTCCGGCGATAATCGGTGGTTGTGAAACATGGAAAACAAAATTCGCCGCTGCACGGGTTTCAGCCCGTCCCGCACGTCGGGCAACGCGCGTGCGGTGATGACCGACAACGCGTAATTCAGGTACCGTTGCCGCGCGGTCTGCGCGAGCGGGACCGTGGTGACCCGCGCGTGAGCGGTTTTGCCGTTTGGTGAAGTGCGGGGAGTGCGAGACGTCGGTCGCGCCATGACCAATGTGCTAAAACGTCCGCCGCGGGGAAGAGGAAAAAGGTGCGGGGCCTGTCCGGGGTTGAAGGAGTGACGCCGGATCAACGGCTTCGTTCTTTCGAAGACGGTCACCGATTCGGGATCGCACCCAATGCGCATCCCACCATTCCAGGGGATTGATCTGGACTCCGTGGAGCAGCAAGCTGAAATGCAAATGGTCACCGGCCGCCAAGCCCGTCATGCCCGATCTCCCGAGGATTTGACCTTTGCGGACGTACGCTCCCCGCCCGGTTTCGAGCGAAGACAAATGGGCATACAACGACTGCAGCCCAAAACCATGATCAATCACAATGGCGTTGCCGTAAATGCCGAGGTAGTCTGCCAGCACGACCTCTCCGCCATTGGCGGATTCCACGGGGTACCGTGCGGTGACGGCCAAATCAAAGCCCAAATGATCCTGCGTATCCACGACTTTTCCGTGATAGAGATATTGACGATGATCGGCAAACGCGGCTTCCACCTGGGAATTGGATAACTGGAGGAACGGCCCCTCCCACATGAACTCATGGCGGCTGTTCAGGGCGAGGGCCTTGAGTTGCCGGGAGTTTTTTTGTCGCAGCAGGTTGTTGACTTGCAGAAAGTTGCGGAGCGGATCGTCCAGGTCTTCAAGGTCGGGAGTCTGCGCAATGATGGGCCGGATGGTCTGCTCAATGAATTGGTCGGAAATCTTCAATCGTCGAGTGCGCCATTGTTTTGAAAGGATTGCGACCGCGACCTGCCGTTCTCCACGATTGCCCAAGCCGTCGTCCGCAACGAGGTTGACCGGAGTCGAGGCCGGCAAGTGATGCGGAAACGCAAAGAGTGAGAATTTCCCAAAGGCTTCATCGGGGTTGTGATAGCCCGGGAAAAAGGCCTCGCCGATTTGAACGCCGTGTCGTTTGGCGTCTTCGGAAACCCGGTACAAGACCAGTCCCGTCCCTCCTTGCGACACGGGCAATGGCGTTGATAACGCTTCCAGCCTCGGAGGATGAAATTTCACGGTGACGTCGCGTTTGATTCGCGTCAAATTTCCTTCAAAAAATCCTCGCCAGGAATGATCGCGGGCCACAATGACCAACTGCGCCGGTCCGCGCCGTCGGGGAATGGTGTCGTCTCCAAAGGGGACGACGGTGAGATCGAAGGTGTCGCGGGCGCCCTGTCCGATGGACAGGCTCCCTCGTGCGGGAAACTGTTCTTGCGCCAGGGTGTAACGCTCAAGGTTCTGGACAATGTGTACGGTCACTTCCCGGAGACCCGTCCCTGTGTCCTCGACGTGAAGAGACAACGGCGTCGCCGGCCCGACCAGGGTGAACGGCTCGATCAGCGTGACGCGGGGCGGGGCGCCGTCTCCCCAGCGATACACACACACCAGGACGAGGTACACGGCGATGAGGGCCAGCGCAATCCCATACAGGCTTTTTTTCGTGACGGCTTGTTTTGGATTCACGTCTAAGGGGAATAACAAGATCGGGCGATTCCGTCAACTAAAGAATGATGAAAACGCGGCGGGTCTGCCGGTTCCTGGAGCCGTGTGAAATCCCGGCGGTCCGGCTCTTTGGGCTTGGCTCGCTTTCCATGACAGGTGTGGCGGAACAGACGGCGGCGTTGTTCCCTGGACGCGGCAATTTCCTCTTGACTTCATGGTATTTTCTAGGACTAATGCAGGAGCGGTCAGGCAGGGCGTTCCGAGGCTCCTCGGTCTGTCGGAACCGGCGGATTGTCTTTTCAAAAGGAGTGCACGTGGGTCTGCGCGGGGTCTTGGGATGGTTTGCCGGCGATATAGCCATTGACCTTGGAACGGCGAGCACCGTGGTTTACGTTCGCGGGCAAGGCATTGTGTTGCGCGAACCGTCAGTCGTGGCCCTGGAGCAACAGACCAATTCCATCCTCGCCGTTGGGGGGGAGGCCAAGCGCATGGTGGGGCGCACACCGGGGAACGTCGTGTCGGTTTGTCCCATCAAAGAGAGCGTCATTGCCGATTTCAGCATGACGGAAACACTGTTGCGTCATTGTATTGACAAGGCCCTGGGCCGCCGCGCCTTTGCGTGTGCCCGTTGTGTCATTGGCGTGCCTTCGCACAGCACCGAGGTCGAACAACGGGCCGTGCGTGAAGCCGCGATGAATGCGGGAGCCCGTGAAGTGTATTTACTTGACGGCCCCCTGGCCGCGGCGGTCGGGGTTGGGTTGCCGATTGCCGAGCCGTCAAGCAATATGATAGTGGATGTTGGAGGCGGGACGACCGACATAGCCGTGATCTCGTTGGGCGGAGTGGTCAGTGGCGAATCCGTCAAAGTCGCCGGTGACCGCATGGATGGCGCCATCGCGAATTACATGAAACGTCATTATAATTTATTGATCGGCGAGTCTATGGCTGAAACGGTCAAACTGGAGGTCGGCTCGGCATATCCGCTTGACGAGCGGAAAACGATGGCGGTGAAGGGACGCGATATGATTTCAGGCATTCCTCGAACCGTTGCGGTGCATGACGCGGAAATTCGCGGGGCCATGGACGAACCCGTTCACGCGATTCTGAACGCACTGCGCACCGCGTTGGAAGACGTCCCGCCGGATTTGGCCGGTGATATTATTGACCGTGGCGTCGTCATGACGGGAGGCGGGTCCCTGTTGCCGGGATTGGCCGCCCGGTTTCAAGAAGAAACCAATTTGTGCATAATGACGGCCGATGCCCCGTTGAGTTCGGTCGCCCTCGGGCTTGGGACCGTGCTTGATGAGCCGGAACGCTTTCGAACCGTGTTCCAGTTGTCGTCGCAATGAGCGCATCCGTCACCGTTGGCTTGCGTGCCGTCGTTGTTGAAACAGGGTGACCATGATTTTAAAATATGAAAATGAGCCGTTGGATTCAGAACATGCCGGCGGCAATTTTTATCACGTGTGCCGGGGGCGTCTCCAGGACACGGCCTTGTCCGTCCCTCCGCCGGATCAGCCGTATGAATGTCCGGAATGCGGCATTGATCTTGAGACGGAAGATTTTTCCCTGGCCCAACAACGAGGCTGGTCATAACCGCCGCCGGGTGGTTGGATGCCTGGGTGACGCGGGAACGCCGCCGTCCCCGGTCAATCCCGCTCCAGAACCCGATGGGAACCGAAGATGAGTGACGCCATGCCCGGCAGCCGAGGTCGAAAAACCGTATCGGTGATGCGCGGGGTTATGATGTTGTGCGAGAGCTGTTACCAGGACGTGCTGGATGAAAAATTGGTTGACGACCGGCATTACGTCGAGGATCACGAGTCCCTGTTTGATCTCCTGTGTCCGGGGTGTGAAGATATCAATCGCCCGCTGGTTGATGATATGTTGGGAAGTTCAGAGTAGCGACGGCCTCCACGCCGCGCGGCCGTCTTGTTGTGACCGATGATGGGAGTTTTTTGGGTACATGGCTTTCGTTTGCAGGCCGATGGAGTGACGGCCGGGCATGGTTTCCTGTCTCCGTGGCCGGAGCAAAGGAGGAACGTATGGTGACATGGTATCGCGTGCACGCGATGAACTGGTTCCCCGCTGTCGCGGTGCTTGCCTTGCTGGGACTCCCGGGGGCAATCCAGGCACAGCCCGTTAACGTGGTGGTTCAAGCCCCCGGTGCGGGCGAGCAAGAGATGACCGTTCTGGATGAAACGGTCGCCGGGGAATCGTTTGAGGATCCTTTTGATGCCGCGGCACACGAGAGCGTTCGGGACCCGTGGGAGCCTTTCAATACGGAGATTCTTGAATTCAATCATTGGGTTGACATCTATTTGATGAGACCGGCGGCCAGGGCATACAGCGGCATTCTGCCGCCCGACGTCCAGCATTCCATAGCCCAGGCGTTTGATAATCTGGGATTTGCGCCGCGATTGCTCAATAACCTCTTTCAGGGAAAATTCACCGGCGCCGGGAGGGAAACGCAACGGTTCCTTCTGAATTCGACCCTTGGCGTGGGCGGGTTCTTTGACGTTGCCACACATGTGTTTGAGATTGAATCGCCGCCCGCCGAAGACGTCGGGCAAACCCTTGCCGTGTATGGGGTCCGGTCCGGGCCGTACTTGATTTTGCCGATGTTTCCTCCGATGACGGTTCGGGACGTGACGGGGTACGTCGGCGGTATTGTTCTGAACCCCGTCAATTTTTTTATTCCGTTTCTTCCGAACCTGGGGGTCAATGCGACCCAGCGAATCAATGATCGTTCCCTCAACCTCAAGACGTTTGAGGACATTGAAGCGTCCACTCTTGATCTGTACGGGGCCATCCGGTCGGGGTATTTTGAGCGTCGGGCCAAAGATATTCGGGAGTAGCGGGACGGTCTGTTTGCGGGGATCATGGTGAGATGACCGGTTGAGTCTGGCGGCGGCTGACTCGCGCGGACCGCCCAGACCCGCCACCAGCTCCGGGATTTCCCTTAAACCCAACCCCGCCCATCTCCGCCTTTCGCCGTCCCGTCCGCCGGTAACCGTGTTGCGGGATGCCTGGTTCGACGGGCCGGCACACGGGCACGGCCGCTCCTTGGACAGGACAGATTGATCGTCACGCGAGAAAAGGATGCCCCGGTATGTTTGAAGAAGACAAGACGTTTACCCTTCGGTTCAATCTTGTCGCCCGTTTTCCGGAAGACTACGCGGGTGACGAGGATGACTATGCCTGGCTGCGTGATTGGGAAACCCGGGTGAAACCGGACTTGTTGAAAACCGTGATGGCGTCTCTGCGGGCTTCTCCTTTCTGGTCCGTGCATATTCGCAATCGAGGCATGGCGGCGGCGGATGAGGTGGAAATTGTTTTGGAAAAAACGTGTTCAACGGATTAGCGGCCCGCCGCAGGGTGCCCGACAGGGTTTCGGAACATCATGATTGACCGGGACACACGCGCGTTCAACGCCTTGCTGGCGGGTGTCGTATGGGTGCTGTGTGCGGCGAGTCCCTGCCTGGCGCAAAACCTTGTTCTCACCCCGGTCCTGTCAGCTGCCGTTGGCGCAAACCCGGCGGGGCTTGCCGTTGGAGATTTTAACGACGATGGCCGGCTGGATATTGCAACGGCGAATAGTGATTCGGACGATGTCTCATTCTTGTTGGGCAATGGCAATGGGACGTTCCGAGCCGCCTATTCCTTTGGTGTCGGGAAGAGTCCAATGTTTCTGGCGACGGGGGACCTCAACCGGGACGGGACGCTTGATGTAGCCGTGGCGGAGACCGGAGCCAATCGCGTGAGCATCCTGTTTGGAAAAGGGAATGGCCTGTTTGACCAGCCCGTGCCGTATCCTTCGGGACAAGGCCCGACCTCTCTCTCATTGGGTGACGTTGACAGGGATGGCGATCTGGATATGATCGTGGTCAACAGTGGGCGATTTGGGAATGATCCCCCGTTTAGCTGGGCGGTGTTGTTGAACCGGGGTCGGGGAGCGTTCGTGCCGGCGCAACGGTTTGAAGAGCCGGGCCATGATGGTTTGTTCCCCACCGGCGTTTCGCTTGCGGATCTCAATGACGATGGCCTGCCGGACGTCACCGTGACGTGGAGTCAGCCTGGCTGGCGGACGCCGAATGGGTATGTGTCCGTCTTGCGGAATCAGGGCCGGGGGACCTTTGCCCCCTGGCAAACGATTCAAGCCGGGTTCACGTTAAGCGCCGTGACGCAAACGGATTTGGACGATGACGGGACGCCCGACCTCATGGTGACCAGTCTGTTCACCGACAGTGTCAACGTGCTGCTTCAGATCGGTCCCGGTCGGTACACGAAACCCGCAGCCTTAGACGTGGGATTCGGTCCCGTGGCGTTGGCCTGCGACGATCTGGACGGTGACGGCCATCGTGACCTGATTGCCGCAAACCGGACTTCCCGGAGTGCGTCCATTCTCCTGGGGCGAGGGGACGGTTCGTTTCAGCCGGCCGGGCACTATGCCGTGGGGGCCAATCCAACCGCCATGGGAATCGAAGATTTCGACAATGACGGGTTGCCGGATATTGTGACGGCCAACGGCGGCTCCGACGATGTCTCGGTTCTCTTGAGCGGCAAGGCGGTCATCCCGTCTCTTCTGTTGAGCGCCGATACCATCCGGTTTTCGGAGGACGCCGGCGTTCCCGCTCACCGGACTCTTCCTTTAACCGTCTCCAACGTCGGACTCGGCTCCTTGCGGATCGCCGGCGTGGCGCTGGAGGGACCGGATTCTCAAGCCTTTTCCGTTGAACAGGGCTCCTGTGCCGGCGCCATTCTCACCATGGGAGAACTCTGTGCGTTGCACATTCATTTCAAGGGCGCCGAACCCGGTATGCATCATGCGTTGCTGCGCATTTTTGACAATGCACCGGGTGGCCCGCGGATCGTGACCCTGAATGGGAACGTCAGAGGCTGACGCCGCTCGCGTGCCCGTCTTTGTCCCGTGTGGAGCGCGGGCGTGCGCTTCCAGTCAATTTTCGTCAGGCACAACGGGTGATGAGTCCAGAACACAAGCCGGCCCCCCTTTCTCTCGGCATTGACATTGGCGGCACGTTTACCGATTTCGTGGCGTATGATGCCACCGGTTGCGTGAGGACCCTGAAGCTGCTTTCGACTCCCGCCAATCCCGCGGAAGCGGTGCTGGCGGGGTTGCGGCGCATCGCTCCGCATTCCGGTCATACCATCATCCATGGCTCCACCGTGGCCACCAATGCGTTGCTGGAACGCAAGGGGGCGCGCACGGCGTTTGTCACGACTCGGGGGTTTCGGGACGTGCTGCGGATTGGCAGGCAAACTCGCCGCCATCTCTATGATTGGTTCAGTGGCGGGGTGCCGGCGCTCGTCCCTCCCGACCGGTGCCTGGAGGTTCAGGAACGGCTTGATCATCACGGGCACGTGTTGAGGCCGTTGGAGCAACAGGCGCTCCCGGCCCTTCTCAAGGTCTTGCGGGAAAAACAGGTTGAGGCCGTCGCGCTCTCCCTGCTGTTTTCCTTTATGAATCCCGACCATGAACGTCAAATAAGCCAATGCCTCCGAGAAGCGGGATTGTTTGTCACGACCTCGCATGAATTGATCCCGGAGTTCCGGGAATTTGAACGAGCCTCCACCACGGTTGTGAATGCCTATGTCTCTCCGGTGCTCAACCGGTATTTGGGAACTCTCACGCGCGATTTGGCGGGCCATTCATTCCATATCATGCAATCCAACGGCGGGCGCATTCAGGCCACCCAGGCGCGGCAAGAGGGCGTTCGTTCAATCTTGTCCGGGCCCGCGGGCGGCGTGGTGGGGGCCGCCTATATCGGGAAGCTGGCGGGATTTTCCCAACTCATTACCTTTGACATGGGCGGCACGTCCACGGACGTGGCCGTTGTCAATGGGTCGCCGCCGGTGACGTCGGAAGCGGAAGTTGGCGGAATGCCCATTCGCGTGCCGGTTCTTGACATTCATACGGTTGGGGCCGGAGGCGGGTCGCTGGCGCGAGTGGACGCCGGCGGGGCGCTGCGCGTCGGACCGGACAGCGCCGGCGCCGACCCCGGCCCCGCCTGCTACGGACGAGGAGGCCGGACAGCGACGGTCACGGATGCCAATGCCGTGTTAGGGCGTCTCCCTTCTGCCGGATTGCTGGGCGGCGCGCTGCCGTTGGATCTGGAGGCCGCACGTCAGGTCATGGCGACCCTGGGACGAGAGTTGGCGCGGGACTCTGCGGAACACGAGGGTGAACGCGAGGAGGCCGCCTTGGGAATCATTCAGGTGGTCAATGCCGAGATGGAGCGGGCGATTCGGGTGATGTCGCTCGAGCGCGGGTATGATCCCCGGGATTACGTGCTGCTCTCTTTCGGCGGAGCCGGAGGGGTCCATGCGTGCGAACTGGCCCGATCCCTTGCCGTCGGCCGTGTTTTGATTCCTCTCGCGGCTTCGACGTTATCCGCCCTGGGCATGTTGACGGCGGACGTGTTGCTTGATTACGTCCAGACGGTGATGCGGTCCGGCGATCTCCCGTTTGAGGAGTTGGAACGTCGTTTTGTGCCTTTGGTCGAACAGGCTCGTGAAGACCTTGCCGCCCAAAAGGTTCCTCCTCACGCTCGCCATATTCACTGTGAAGTGGACGTCCGGTATCGCGGCCAGTCTTTTGAATTGACCGTGCCGTTTTCCCCCGACTGTCAAGCGGCGTTTCATGCACGGCACGCCCAACGATACGGGTATCAGAACGAGGAGGCCGATCTGGAGATCGTCAATCTTCGGGTGCGTGCCGTGGGATGCGTGAATCCGCCACGGCTGGAGGCGCGGCCGCGAGGCGATGCGGATTCATCCGGCGCCGTGCGCGAGGCGCGGCCCCTCATGTTGCCAACCGGGCCCCGCACCGTCCCCTTCTTTGACCGCCATCAATTGCAACCGGGGCATCATATCTCCGGACCGGCCGTGATCGTTCAAGACGATACCACCGCGCTGTTGCTGGAAACCGACCGGGCTGACGTTGATGACTATCACAACCTCCTCATCAACATTGGAGACGCGCGTGCGTAAGGCGGTTCAGATAGAAGTCTTTAAGCATTTGTTTGGTTCGATTGCCGAGGAAATGGGCGTGCGGCTGCAGCGGGCGGCGTTTTCCCCCAATATCAAAGAGCGCTGTGATTTTTCCTGCGCCGTGTTCAACCAGGCGGGACGATTAGTCGCGCAGGCCGCCCATATCCCGGTTCATCTTGGAGCCATGCCGCTCTCCGTTGAGGCCTGTCTTCGACGCATGTCCTTTGCTCCGGGTGACCTGGCCATGCTGAACGATCCTTTCCAGGGGGGCACGCACCTGCCGGATATCACCATCGTCTCCCCGGTCTTTGTCGAGACCGGGGGGCAAGACGTTCTGCTTGGCCTTGTCGCCAATCGCGCGCATCATGCCGACGTCGGCGGCATGTCCCCTGGGTCAATGCCGCTGTCCCGTGACGTGTATCAGGAGGGGGTGATTATTCCGCCGGTGAAACTCGTGGAAGCCGGGAGAATGAATCAAGCGCTGTGGGATTTTTTTCTGGCCAACGTCCGAACCCCGCAAGAACGCATCGGTGATCTGCGGGCGCAAATGGCGGCCAATCGAACGGGCGTTCATCGGCTTCAGGCCCTGGCGGCGCGGTATGGCTGGGAGAACGTTCAGGAACAGATGTCGGCCTTGCTGGCCTATAGTGAAAAGCTGACACGACACGGCATCAGGACTGTGCCGGATGGCGTCTATCGGTATGAAGACGTGCTTGATGACGACGGCATTGATCGCGCACCCGTCACGATTGCCGTCACGGTGACGATTGAGGATGACGAGGCTGTCGTTGATTTTGCAGGGAGCGCGCCGCAGTGCAAAGGCAGCGTCAATGCGGTGTATGCGGTGACGGTCTCGACAACGGCGTACGTGTTTCGCTGTTTGCTGGGATTGGATATTCCCGGCAACGGCGGGTGCATGGCGCCGATCCGTGTTCTGGCGCCCGAAGGGTCGGTGGTCAATGCCCGGACTCCGGCTGCCGTGGCGGCGGGCAACGTCGAGACGTCGCAGCGCATTGTTGACGTGCTGTTAGGGGCTTTCGCTCAAGCCTGTCCCAATCGGGTGCCGGCCGCGAGTCAGGGGACGATGAATAATCTCACCATCGGGGGCTGGGACCGCGAACACCATCGGCCGTTCGCGTACTATGAAACGTTGGGCGGCGGCATGGGAGCCGGGGTCGGGCATCCCGGCGCGAGCGGTCTTCACTCGCATATGACCAATACGATGAATACCCCGGTCGAAGCATTGGAATACGCGTATCCATTCCGGATCGTCCGTTATGCCCTGCGAGAAGGGGCCGGGGGGGCGGGACTCCATGAGGGAGGCAACGGAGTGATTCGAGAAATTGAATTCTTGCAGGACGCCGGCGTGACGATTTTATCCGACCGACGGGAATCGAGGCCGTTTGGGTTGGCCGGAGGGGGTCCCGGACGGGCCGGTCGCAATACGCTTATTCGGAACGGCAAGGAGCGGCAACTGCCCGGAAAGACCACGCTGGAAGTCCTGCGGGGAGATCGGTTGCGGATTGAAACGCCAGGCGGCGGTGGCTACGGGAAGCGGGACACGGCCTAAGGGCTTCCCGTGCCTTGCTGCCGGAAGGAGAAAGATTGTGCAGGAAACAGATCCCGAACGGGTGGAAATGCTGTATGAGCGTTTTTGCGACGTCTGTCTCGTTGAAAAAGAAGTGTGGACGGAAATTTTCATGCCGCGGCAGGTGGCGAAAGGGGTCGTCATGACCAATGTTCAGGAGACCTACGAAGTGGTCATTGACGAGCCCGCGATAGAGGAAACGCTTGAAGCCAACATTCCCCTTGGGAAATCCGCTCTGCGAGCGGCCATTCAGGAATACAAAGACCACATACGTTTTTATAAACAATAGAGACTTGTCCTGCCGGTACGGCGGCCTGCTCATCGCCGGCAAGGTGTTCTGCGGTTCGGAATCATGATCTGGTCATGAGCACACTTCAGTATCGTCCCTCCCCCGAACGCTCGGATCGGATGCCTTCGTCCATTCCGTTCCTGGTCGTGAACGAAGCCGCCGAGCGGTTTAGTTTCTACGGGATGCGAACAATCCTGGTCATTTTCATGACGCAATATCTCCACAATGCCGACGGCGCCCTGGACGCCATGACCGAATCTGAAGCGCGTTCGTACTATCATCTCTTTACGTCCGCGGTGTATTTTTTCCCGGCGATTGGGGCCCTGATCGCGGACATCTGGTGGGGGAAGTTTCGCACGATTATGACGCTGTCTCTGGTGTACTGCCTGGGACACGTGGCCCTCTCGGTGGATCAGACCAGGATTGGCCTGGTCGTGGGCCTCACGCTGATCGCCGTGGGGGCCGGAGGGATCAAACCCTGTGTGTCCGCCAACCTCGGCGATCAGTTTAGCGCCATGAACAGTCATCTGCTCGGCAAGGCGTTTTACTGGTTTTATTTTGCGATTAATTGGGGAGCGGGGCTGTCAACGCTCTTGACGCCATGGCTGCTCTATCATAGCGGGCCCCGGCTGGCCTTCGGCGTGCCCGGATTGTTGATGTTGCTGGCGACGTGGGTCTTTTGGTTGGGCCGGCGGCAATATGCGCATATCCCCGCCGGCGGATCATCCTTTGTTCGGGAATTATTTGCCCCGGACAATCTTCGGGCCATCGGACGCCTGATTCCCATTTATGTGTTTGTTGCGTTTTTTTGGGCGCTCTACGACCAAACGGGGTCGGCGTGGGTCTTACAGGCCAAGCGTATGGATTTACATTGGATGGGGGTGGAATGGCTGCCTTCGCAAATTCAGTTCGCCAATCCCTTTTTAATCATGCTCCTCATTCCGGTTTTTGCCTATGGCCTCTACCCGCTCATTGGCCGGGTGTTCCCCTTGACGCCGTTGCGGAAAATCGGCATCGGGTTTTTTGTGACCGTCATCGCCTTTGTCGTTTCGGCGTTTATCGAGATACGGCTTGCCTCGGGGCTGCGACCGACTATTGCGTGGCAATTGTTGGCTTTTCTGGTGATTACCGCGGCGGAGGTGATGGTCTCGATCACCTGTTTGGAATTTTCCTATACCCAGGCTCCGAAGGCCTTGAAGTCTTTTGTGATGGCGCTTTTTTTATTGTCGGTGTCGCTCGGGAATGCCTTTACGGCATTTGTGAATTACTTCATTCAGAACGAAGATGGAAGCGTGCGGCTCGCCGGTGCGGATTATTATTGGTTTTTTGCGGGGGTCATGTTGGGGGCCTCGCTGCTCTTTACCGCGGTGGCAAAACAGTACCGCGTCCAAACCTGTCTTCAGGAAGAGGAAGCCCGGCGGGTTCAACGTTGAACCGTGCGGCTTAGGGTGTGGGGTTTTGACTAAGATAGAAGACTTGATTCACCCGGAAGGCCTGGGTGTACTGATCGGATTGAATGTACTGTGAATGAAAACAGCGCCCGTCGAAAATGATCAGACAGTTGGGTTTCATCGGAATGAGGAAGAGGAGTTCCCAATAGGCGTTCCCGTCGTTGATATAGGCATTCTCGCTGGTGGCGAACAACGGGTTAAAGATCATGCTGTTTTGAAAATTTTCATACCCCTCGGCGCTGTTGAAAAATCCATCGCTCAATTCCAGACGATCGGCCAGCGCCCGCATCGCCTGGTCGGGCACGAGAGGCACGCGCTCCAACTCCGTGGGGCGATGACGATACAGTCCGGTTCCTCCCATGCACGATTCAACGGGATTCAGGTACACCATGGCGGTAATATCTTGATCAATATGAGGCTGGCGCTGTCCAATGTTGAGGCGGTAGTGGTGGGTGGTTATACCCTGAAACACCGCCGGCTGCGGGCGAAAAAACGGGGACAGCCGCAAGCCCCAGAATTCGCCGATGGCCTGGACGACGGGCTCGGTGTCCACGTTCACCGAAGCCCGCACGCCGGGGAAATTACCCACGATTTCGAATTGATCGGTGTACGGAAGCTCCAAAGCCAGTTGAAGCACCTTGTCGGGATACTGATAAAATTGTTCGACCATGACGACCCTGTGTTGGCCGCGACCCACATGGTTGATGGACACACGGCCGTGAGGATTGATGGCGAAGGCATCAGGAGAACGTTGCACAAGTGACTCCCTGTGAGGTCGAGGGGCGCTTCCATGGTGCGCTATCCGGTCCCCGCGCGTCAATGGGGCATGGCCCGGTGAACGGGGCGTCGAATCGTGGCACGGCCCCGTGTGATACGATGCGGCGGCACGGTTTCATGACGTGCTCCTCCCCCGATTCTTTTTCACAACGATCTTATTGAAGGAGCATGGAGTATGATGGTTCCGTACCGCGATATCCTGTCCAAAATCCGCCTGGCTTTTCCTCAGCCTGTTTCGGACCGGGTCCATGACAGCTACTTTATTCACAGCGTCATGCGTGCGATGGATGAGATGGATGCGCTCAAAAGTGAACGCCCCATTCTTGGGCAGCACGCGCCGCTGGACTATGCCAGAGCGCGGGAAGCAAGTCTTCCCGAAGCCGGCATGAGCGTGGAGGACGTCACCAGCGACCTGGTGTCGTATTGTTCGGGGTTGATCATTCCAGGGCATCCTCACACGCATCAGAATGTGATTCCGCCGCCAACGATCTCGTCGTTAATCGGAGTCCTGTTGGCGTCTTTATATAATCCCAATCTCGGCTGGGATGAATATAGTCACCGCCTGGCCCTGGCGGAGGTTGAGATGGTGGCCATGACGGCTCGCCTGGTGGGGTATGATCCCGGTCGTGCCGGCGGGCTGTTCACCTTCGGGGGGACCGGGACGACGTTGTATGGCGTCAAAATCGGACTGGAAAAAGCCATTCCCGGCGCCATTGATTCGGGCGTGCGCGAGGAAGTCGTCCTGTTTGCGAGCGAGGCCAGCCATTATTGTCGCTACAATATTGCCGGATGGTTGGGCCTGGGCGCGGCGAGCGTCGTCACAATCCCCACGGACTCGCGCAACGCCATGAACGTGGACGTGTTGCGGGAACGAGCCAGAGAGACCCTCAAAAGAGGAGTCAAAATTGCGGCGATTGTCGTGACCATGGGGACCACTGATGCGTTTGGGCTTGACGATCTCGCGGGGATCGTGGCGATGCGCGATGAATTGGCCGAAGAGTTTGATCTTCCATACCGCCCGCATATTCATGCCGATGCCGTGATCGGGTGGGCCTGGTCGGTTTTTAATGACTATGATTTCGAGCGCAATCCCCTGGGGTTTCGCCCCCGGACGCTTCGCGCGTTGGCGGGGGCGCGAAAGCCCGTCCACAGTTTGTCTCTCGCGGACAGCATGGGCATTGATTTTCACAAATCCGGGTTTGCGCCCTATATCTCCAGTCTGGTGTTGTTTCAAAATCGCGACGACCTGGAATTAATCCGCAGGCCGCAGGAGCAGATGCCGTACCTCTATCAGTTTGGAGAACACCGGCCCGGCATGTACACCGTCGAGACTTCGCGAGCGGGAAGCGGGATTCTCGCCGCGCTGGCCAATATGAAATTGTTCGGCAAGCAAGGCTTTCAAGTTATTATCGGTCACGTTGTTGAAATGGCTCAATTGCTCCGTGAACATTTGGAGGGTCATGCGTGCACCACGGTCTTGAATCGGGATAATTTCGGCCCGGTGACGCTGTTTCGCGTGTATCCTCGCGATGTTGATACGTTTCAGATCAAAGAGGCCGAACAGGAAGATGCCTCGCACCGAGAGACGCTGTTATCCCATAATGAGTATAACCGGAAGGTCTTCCAGTACGTCCATCAAGAGGCGATGGCGGGGCGGGGCGCGGTGTTATCCGTAACCGATTGTTATCGTTTGTCCAATTATGGAGAACCGATCGTGGCGTTGAAATCTTTTATCCTCTCCCCCTTTGTTGACGAGGAAAAGATCGCGGTCGTCGTGCAGAAGGTGTTAGAGGCCCGGGACCGGATTGAGGGGTAGGGATCGCGGGCTAATGCGTATGATCGCTCAACAGTTCCAGAAAACGCGGCGCCAGGATGCGGCTCTGGATCATCAGCAATCCGCGTTCTCCCAGCCCCCGGTAACTCAGCGTGATTTCGGTTTCCTCAAGGCGCCAGGAGTACTCCTGGTTCAGCCCGCGAACCATTGATCCGGGGTGGCGCCGAATTTCCCCAAATTGTGATCCCAAAGCCCGTGTAATGCGGTTGTGCGTTGCCTCGCCGCGGTATCGAATCATCGCACGAGCAAATTGGCCGTCAATGGCGTAGAGTTGTATTGATTCGACCGGCTCTTGCGCAAACCGAGGCGGACCTTCCTTGTACTCATAGATCACGACCCGGTCGTCAAGCTCGACGAGTACGAGTTGAGCCAGTTCAGACAACGCACTGCCCCAGGGAACCCCTTGAAATCCCGGGCGAAGATCGCCCGTCGTGTTTGTCGCGGCGAGCGGTGTTGGGAGGCAGATGAAGAGGAGGAGAATCCGAAGGCCGATGGGCCGTGGGCGGTAAGCGGTGCGTGCGATTCTCATGTCCTGATTCTTCCTTCAACCTACCATCCGCCTGTGGAGAACGCAATGACGGTCGTTCCGGTTACAGGCCCGTCCAGGGTTGTGCCGGCTTCCTCTTCAAAAAAAAGCACAAAAGCCGAAGGGGGAACGGACGGGTGAAGGGAATGCGTTAGAACCTGGAGTTTGCGGAGAGAGGAACGGCATGAACCGCGTCTGTTCCATGGGGCACAAGGTCGGAGAAATCGCTTGCAGGCTTCTCGTTGGGTCCCAGAATCGTCCAGGCGGCGGGGTTGTCTAAAATGGTTTGGACAAGCCGGGTGTGGAGGGCATGGCCTGAACAGTTGGCAATAATATGGCCAACAAGAGGAATCCCCAGAAGAGAGATGTCGCCAATGAGGTCCAAGATCTTATGGCGCACACATTCATCGGGAAACCGCAAGTCCTCTTCGTTCAGGATTCCGGTTTCGGTAAAGACAATGGCGTTGTCCATGGAGCCGCCCTTTCCCAAGCCGCGGGCCCATAACGCTTCCACTTCATGTGAAAACACAAAGGTTCGGGCTTCGGCGATCTTGGCTTGAAAGTCCATCGCGGACCATTCGTGCTCATAGGTTTGCCGCTGAATGAGAGGGTGGCCGTAATCAATCGTATAGGTGATTTTGGGAAAGGGCGAGGGAAGAATGGAAACATTGCGCGTCGGGTCGCCAATCGCAAGGGGTTCCAGAATTTTCAGATAGGTCCGAGGACGTTCTTGCGCCACGACCCCGGCGAGTTGAATGAGCCTGACAAATGGCGCGGCGCTTCCGTCCATCGCCGGCACTTCTTCGGAATCAATATCAATACAGGCATTATCAACGCCCAGTCCCCAGAGGGCTGAAAGCACGTGTTCGGTCGTTTGGATTTGGAATCCATTGGAGCCGATCGCCGTACAGAGTTCCGTGGGTCTCAAATTGCGAATTGAAGCCTGGCAGGTGTCAACGTGGCCGTTGACGTTCCGTCGAAACACAATGCCGTGATCCTCGGGGGCCGGAGAAAGACGCATCCGGGCAGGATGTCCCGAATGGAGTCCAACTCCGGATAACGAGACGGGTTGCCCAATGGTGTGTTGCCTCTGCATGCCTGCTCCTTCGGACGGACGATCAATCAAGAGATCAATAGACAATCATACAAGAGCAAATTTCGGGCCATAAAAGTTTTTTTCGTAACATATTGAAAAATAACAATAACATAATTTGTAGTTATGTACAATTATTCCATGTCAAATAAATTAGTTGTAAAAATAACACATAAATAGCCATGTTCCCACAGTGAAATCAGTGAATGACGGTCACAATCGAAAGGGTTCCAGTAAATAGCGCAGGGAGTCAGGGAATGTACCGAGGTCGTCGGTGCGGGTGCGTCCGGCGATAATGCCGCGGTGTTTTTTGTGCAGTCCTGAATCTGTAAAGGCCCGGAGATAGAGCGGCTCTCTCAAGGCGGGGTTGCGCAGAATGTGTTCCTGTTGTTCGGCGGTTTTGGCGTTGAACAAGGCGGAGAGGCACAGCAGCGTTTTTTCGACGCTATGATAGGGCGGAGCGAGATTCAGCGCGGCATAAAATGCTTCCAGGTTCTGACGGAATTCGCTGAGGATCGGCCGGCACTCGTCACGCGACATTGTGGTTTGATTCCGCAAATCGGGCAAATCCCATGGTGCGGTCGCAGACCCGCTTGCTTGTGCGGAAGCACGTGCCTTACGCGGAATTACTGAATTGGTCGAGATCGTACTCTTTCCCGATCATGACCAGGATATCTCCTTTTTCGATCCTGTCACCGGGAGAGGGCTTAAAATTAAACGCATCTTCCTTCTTTAACTGTCCTTTGATCATGCGATTCACCTGTTTTTTGATGCCGATGACGTTGAGGTTGTGATTCTCACGAATCCGGGTTTCCTCAAGGCTCATGCCGGAAAACCGGTCTGGAACCCCGACTTCCTCAATGCTGTATCCGGGCGCTAATTCGAGATATTCCAAAACCTTGGGGGAAGCCAGGCGATGAGCGAGCCGGATCGCGGCGTCCCGTTCCGGGTAAATCACTTCGGTGACCCCGAGATTGCTCAAGATTTTTCCGTGAATATTGGTCACGGCTTTGGCGATGATGGATTGGACGCCCATTTCGGTCAGCGCTTGCACGATGAGGATACTCGCTTCAATGTTCTCTCCGATGCTGACCACGGCAATGTCAACGTTCTGCGTACTGACGGATTTGAGCGTGCGTTCATCCGTCACGTCGCATTGCACGGCAAAGGTCGCAATATCGCTGATGGCCTGAATTTTCGATTCTTCTCGATCAATGGCGAGGACTTCACAGCCTTTTTGGACCAACGATTCCGCGACGCTGTACCCAAACCGGCCCAGTCCAATGACGGCGAAGAGACGCTTCATGTTCGCAGGTTGCTCATGTGAGGGTGCCGTGACGGGCCGCGTGTTATTCCGACGCGGACTCTCCTGGCGCGGGATTGGCGCGTGTCGGCGGCGGCGGTTGTTTGAGAAACGGGCTTAATAAGTCAATGGGCAGGGGAAACAGGATTGTTGAATTTTTTTCCCCGGCCACGTTCATCATGGTTTCCATGTACCGCAATTGCATGGCCGCCGGATTCTGGCTCAAGATATTGGCGGCATCGGAGAGTCGTTGGGATGCCTGATATTCGCCTTCGGCATGGATGACTTTCGAGCGCCGCTCCCGCTCGGCTTCGGCCTGCCGCGCAATCGCCCGCTGCATTTCTTGCGGGAGATCCACGTTTTTGACTTCAACGGCGGACACCTTGATGCCCCATGGTTCCGTGGCCTGGTCAATAATCCGCTGTAAGTCGGAGTTAATTTCGTCCCGTTTGGAGAGCAAGTCATCCAGGTGGCTTTGGCCCAGGACGCTCCGCAAAGTGGTTTGGGCGATCATGGACGTGGCGTAATAAAAATCTTCCACCCCCACAATGGCTTTTTCCGCTTCCACCACTCGAAAATAGATCACCGCATTGACCTTGACCGACACATTGTCTTTGGTGATGACGTCTTGAGGGGGCACGTCCATGGTCACGGTTCGGAGGCTCACGCGAACCAGTTTATCAATCAACGGAATAATAACGACAATGCCTGGCCCGTTCCTGCCGATGAGTCCCGAGGCCAGCCGGCCCACGCGAAAAATGACGGCCCGCTCATATTCCCGCAGGATATACAACCCTTTTGCGACCAGGATAAGGAAGCCCAGGAATAAGACAAACAGCATGGTGGGATTGACGGATAAGTCCATTTACCGGTTCTCCTTTTGAGGCTCGACGGGTTTGACGTGCACGGTGAGGCCATCAAGGTGTGTGATTTGGATGGGCTGCCCCCTGGGCACCGGGGCCGAACTGACGGCATCCCAGATTTCACCCTGGACGAAAATTTTTCCCTCCGGGCCCAAATGCGTTTTGGCTGATCCGATGAGGCCAATCATCCCTTCACGGCCCGTCAGCGTTCGTTGGCGCAACGCCCGCACGCCGAACGTGACCACCAGCCCTGCCACCCCGGCCGCCAAAACCAGCACGGGCAACATAACAGACCAGGAGATTTGGTAATAGGGGAAATCCTGGTTGATGAGAAACAGCGACCCCAGAATCATGGCCGTGACCCCGCCAATCGCCAGCAAGCCGTAACTGGTGACGGTGACTTCGAGAATCAACATGACGAGGCCCAAAATAAATAACAGGACCCCCGCGTAGTTCACCGGAAGAGACTGCAGGGAATAAAAGGCCAGAATCAGGCTGATGGCGCCGACCACCCCGGGCAAAATCGCTCCGGGACTGTAGAGTTCCGCAATCAACCCAATCGTGCCGATGGTCATCAGCAGATACGCGATATTCGGGTCGCTGATGGCCTTCATCGTTTCGAGCCGCCGACTCATGGGAAACTCCTGAACGCGCGCGTCCCGGGTCCGCAACGTCACGGCTTGTTGACCAAGGGAAAGTTCCCACCCATCGAGTTGCGTGAATAAGTCGGTGAGGTCGGACGCGATCAGGTCAATCACCCCGCGCTCTTTGGCTTGCGTCGAGGTGGCCGAGACGCTTTGTTTGACGGCGTTTTCCGCCCATTCGATATTCCGTCCCCGGCGTTCGGCAATGGAACGGATATAGGCCACCGCGTCGTTTTCCACCTTGGCCTTCATCACCTCGTCCATTTGCCCTCCCCCCATCGCCACCGGATGCGCCGCCCCGATATTGGTCCCCGGAGCCATGGCCGCCACGTGAGCGGCCAGGGTAAGAAAGACCCCGGCCGACGCAGCACGGCCGCCGGTAGGGCCGACATACACGACAATCGGAATCCGTGACCCGGTGATATCTTTAATCATTGACCGCATTGAGGTATCCAGGCCACCCGGCGTATCAAGTTGAAACACAAGCAGGTGCGCACGTTCCCGCTCCGCATAGGAGATGGCTTCGTGGAGATATTCGGCGGCGACGGGATTAATGACTCCCTCATAGACGGCCGTGATCACCAAAGAAGGTTCAGCCAGAGCAAGGCCGGAAGAGCAACACAGAAGGCCGAGAGCGATGCAAACAGACCCCCGCCAATTTTGCCACATCAAAACACGGGAACGACAAGAACGGAGAGGAGTTGCGGGGAACATCTTCAACGTGGAGGAAACCTCCTGCACAACCCATCTTACGGTCCCCTCCCGAAGCTGTCAAGAAACCTGCCGCGTCGCCTGTCGTTTTTGCGAAAGAAGGTCGGCGTCAAACTGGGCCGGCGGAGCCGGCCACTTCACTCCTGTCCTTACCAGTGCCACTCCAATTGCACCCGCACGCCATGATCCACCGGGATCGTGCCCGTCGCGCCTTTTCTGGCGCCTTCCAGGCTCATATTCAGCCGGTGGGCTAAGCTGACCCGGCTGCCTAGCCGGTACGTGCGCGCATCCGCCGCCCCCAGGGTCATCCCGCCGTAGGGTGTCAGCAGGTGGTCGCCTACCGGCAGCCCGTAGGCGACGGTGGCGTCCATGAGGCCCTGCGGCGTGGTCGGGCCGCTGGGCGCCGGGCGGTTGGCTGTGCCGTGTTCCCAGAGTTGCGCCAGCCCGCTGGCGCTGGTGGTGGTTTGATAGGTTGGGACCAGCGTGACGGCCAGGCCCTGCCCCTGGGCACCCGGCGCCAGGGTCACCCGTCCGCTCACGCTCCAGTCGTCGTAGTCGCCGCCATGGGCGAGCAACACCCGGCCCCGGCTTTCCATGGTCAGCCGCAGGGCGGGATGGGCGTAGCGCAGGCCGCCACTTAGTTCCGCGCCGGTGCCGGTGCGGCCGTCGCCGGCGTCATGCCGCAGGCCCACGCCCACGCTGGGGGTCAAGTGGGCGCCATGGGGTAAGGGTTGCTCATGGCTGCCTTCCAGGGTCAGCCGCAGCCGCCGGGCGTCCGTGGTCAGGCCGGCCAGGCGGTCGCCTTGTTGCTCGGCTTTGATCGCCGTAGTCAGGACTTCGGCTTTGACCCGCACCGTGGTGGTGCCGTCGGGGGTCAGGAGGCCCGGCTGGTTCAGCAGGCGGCCGGCGCCGCCCACGGCGGCGGTGGCCAGCCGGGTGTCGGCGGTGACGGTGCCCTCGGCCGTGGGGTCGGCGGTGTCGGTGATCTCAACTTCGCCCCAGCCGTAGCCGCCGGTGGCCCAGAGGGTCACCTGCCCGTCCAGCAGGCTGGTGCTGACGTAGGGGTGCAGGCTGGTCAGGGTGGCCTGATAGGTGCCGGGGGCCGGGTCGGTACCACTATTGTCGGTGTAATCAAAGGTGCCGTCGGCCCAGGAGACGGCCAGGCCGGTCAAGAGGGTGTCGGTCAGCCAGGTGTCCCCGCCCACGGTGGCGCCGAACAGGTCGCCGTCCCAGTCCACGGTGGCGCTGTTGCCGGACAGGTTGCGGTAGGCGCCGTTGCCCCACAGGGTGACGCCGGCCAGCGGCCCGCCGGCTTGGTTGAGCGGCAGGGCAAAGGCAGAGCGGCCCAGGAGGGATTTGACATTGAAGGCGCCGGTGGTCAGGGCGGCCTGGTTGGCTTGGAGGGCGCCGGCCAGGGTGGACTGCCCGCCCAGGCTGAAGGTGGCGCCGGCGGAGGCGTCATGGTCGGTGGCGGCGTGTTCGGTCCGCCGGGCAATGGCGCTGACGGTGGTGTCCATCATGGCACGGGTGACTTCGGGGAGAATGGTGCGGTTGACGTTGCCAAAGGTGTCGAATTGTCCGATGGCGATGGTGAAAGTCTGTTGCGCGGTGTTGGCGCCGGCGGGGTCCATGTCGGTGACGGTGTAGGTGTATTCAACGGCGTCTTGCTCAATGGTCGGGGTGCCGTCCAAAACGCGGGTGGCGGGGGTGAAAGTCAGGCCGGCGGGGAGAGTTTCGGTGATGGCGTAGGTGAGTGCGCCATCGCCGCCGGTGGCGGCGGGCAGGGTTACGCTGATGGGTTCATCGGGGGCGTACCTTTGGCGGCGGATGGTGGCGTCGAAGATCAAGGGGGCGGCGGTAACTTCAAGGGCGAAGGTGAGGGCGGCGGTGCTGCCGTCGTCATCGGTAACGGTGTAGGTGTAGTCCGCCTGGGTGGTTATGGCCGCCGGGGTGCCGGTGATGGTCGGGGGCGTGGCGGTGCCGTCAAAGATCAGGTTGGCGGGCAAGGCCGGGGTGAGGGTGTAGGTCAGGGCGCGGTTGCCGTTGGTGGCGGTGGGCAGGGTGATGGTGCCGACGTTGGTGTTGTCGATGTAATTTTGGGGGGGGATGGTGGCGGTGCCGAAGGTTGGGGTGGTGTCGGGTTCGGTGCCGACGCGGAATATTAACAGTTCAAAGTCACCGTCGGCGTCTTCGGCGAAATACTGGACCGCGGGGTTACCGATGTTGCTGCTGCTAAAGGTCGGTATACCAGAGAGGACGCGTGTGTCTGAATCAAAGGCCAAGCCTGTAAGAGCACCAAAGTCAAATGAACCGTAGATTAGCGGAGGGTCGCCGCCGCTGGCCTCGGGCAGGGTTACGGGCGTGATGGGCTTGTTTTGCGTGAATAATTGGTCGGGGAAAGTCTGGCTACCGAAAGTCGGCATGAGGTCGACTTGGGCCTGGGCGTGGTGGGCAGGGATGAAGGTGAAGGCTAGGGCAAACAGGGCGAGAGCGGATGCCCTGTTTCGTAAGGTTAGCGGTTTACTATGTGTATCGGGGGGGGGGGGGGGGGGGGGAATGGCCGTTGATATGCCCGCAGGCGTGATTTTATGCGGGTTCAGTGCGTTTTTGATTGCGGACGGGAAGCGGGAAAATAGCATGACTATGTGGCTCCTATTTGGGCAAGTGAAAAGGCGAGTATAACCAAAACGCTCACGGGTTTGCAAGGGGTGGCGGTTGTAGGTTGGGGCGGTGCAGGCGGGAAACGGGGAGGAAAGCATGATCATTTTTCCAGTCAGGTTATGCTACGAAGTTGCCAAATAGGCCAAAACCCCGCAGTCTGTCAATTGCGCGTTTTTCGGTTGACCGTTCCCCATGCGTCTCAAGTTGCAACGCGGACGGACCGGCTCCTAGAATGCGGCCCATGCTTGTGTTTCAATCGGGTCAACGGGTCCATTTGGTTGATACCAAGGGGCGTCAGTATGCCTTCACGCTTCAAGCCGGCGACCGGTTTCAACACAGTGGGGAGACCATGCTTCATGACGCGCTGATCGGACAACCCGATGGGACCACGGTCTGTTTTTCCGGAGGCAAGACCATGGTGGCGCTGATCCCCACCCTGGCCGAATACATTCTGAAGATGCCGCGCGGCGCGCAAGTCCTGTACCCCAAGGACATCGCCATGATTCTCATGCGGGCCGACGTGTACCCCGGCGCCCTGGTGTTTGAAGCGGGCGTGGGGTCCGCGGCGTTGACGCTGGGGCTGCTTCGCGCGGTGGGGGATCGCGGCCACGTCGTGAGCTATGAAATCCGGGAAGACTTTGCCCGAACCGCGATGAAGAATATCGAGAGATTTCTCGGCCCCGTTGACAATTTCCATCTTGTGCCGCGCGATGCCTGTGACGGCATTGGCCTGGACGGGGCGGGAGCGCCACGGGTTTTTGACCGGGTGGTCCTTGATTTACCCGAACCCTGGCGCGTGGTGCCCCACGTGCCGGCCGCTCTCCGGACGGGCGGCATGTATTTGAGCTTTGTGCCGACGGTGCCTCAAGTGGTCCAGACGGTGGACGCGCTTCGGCGGACCAACGCCTTCGGACTGCTTGAAACCTTTGAGACGCTCGTGCGCCATTGGAATATTGACGGACGGAGCGTCCGTCCGGACCTGCGGATGGTCGCCCATTCGGGATTTATCACCGTGGCCCGCCGCATGGACGCCGGCGCGTCTTCCCGGCCGGGACGCGGGTCGTCCGAGGGCGGGCATGTCTGACGGGATCAAAACCATTCTTATCGCCGATGATGAACCCGATCTCCGGTTGTTGCTGCAGACCACTCTGGAAGATCCGGCCTATCGCATTCTGGAGGCCTCGGATGGGGAAGCGGCCTTGCGGCTCATCCGGCAAGCACGTCCCGACGTGGTGGTGCTGGACCGGATGATGCCTAAATTGAACGGCTTTGACGTGGCCGCCGCCAGCCTGGCCGATCCCGCCACCCGGCATATTCCGCTGATCCTCCTGACGGCCCTGGACCGGCCCGCGACGCGTGACGGAGATCCTGAACCGGCGGTCTTTGCGTACATGGTCAAACCGTTCAGCCCGCTCCAACTCCTCGCCACGGTTCAGCGGGCGCTTAACCGGACGCGGACGGCCTAGCCCGCGGCACGCGCATGAACCACGCTCCGCCCGCCGTTCCCGATGATGATCTGAACATCCAACTCCGTTTGGCCAAATCCCAACTGGCTCTGTACGCCAAAGACTTGAACGCCCTCCTGGTTCGCGAACGGCAAAAATCACACGCCCTGGAAGCCACGAATAATCAATTGCAGGCCTATGCCCGCGACCTGAAGGCGGCCTATGATGTCCAGCAACGCAAAACGCGGGAATTGGAAAAGGCCTACGCCGATACGGTGGTTCGCCTGACCCTGGCCTCCCGGTATAAAGATGAAGAGACCGGTGCGCACATTCAACGCTTGAGTCGCTACAGCAAAACCCTCGGGTTGCTGATCGGGCTTGATGAGGATGCCGCCCAGTTGATTTGTGACGCGGCGCCCATGCATGACGTGGGCAAGATCGGCATTCCCGATATGATCATGCAAAAACGGGGGCCGCTGGATGACCAGGAGTGGGCCATCATCAAACAGCACCCGGTTTTCGGGGCCAATCTGTTAGCCGGTTCGCCGTCTTTGTTGCTTGAGACGGCACGGGAAATTGCCCTCACGCATCATGAACGGTGGGATGGGAGCGGGTACCCGCGCGGCTTGAAGGGCGAGGCCATCCCCCTGGGAGGGCGCCTGGTCATGTTAGGGGACACCTATGACGCGCTTCGGAGCCGGCGGCCGTATAAACCGGCCTTTTCACACGAGCAGGCCTGTCACGTCATGTTCAACGGACGGGATCGAACCCAACCCCGGCATTTCGACCCGACACTCCTGGAGGTCTTTCGGGACATTCATCTGGAGTTCGACCGGATTTTTTCGGAAATCAGGGAAGAGGAGGCTTCGCCGTCAACGGGCGATACGGAAAACCGGCCTCAATGAGCGAGCCGTCCGGGCGGCACGGACTTGTTGCATGACCGGCCGGCGTCCGTTGCGAGAGGCATCCTTGCGGATGCGCCGCGTTCAGGGCTTGGGAAACGTGGTGGGATAGCCGGCCTCGTTCCATGCGTTCATACTGCCCGCGACGTTATACACATGGCGATAGCCGAGTTCGGCCAGCGTTTTGGCGGCGATGTTGCTGCGGTGGCCGGATTGACAATACACGACGATATGATCGTCGGGTTTCGCGCCAATGGCCTCATGGCGTTGGGCCATGAGCCGAAAATCAATGTTCCGGTCCGTGCCGGGAATGAAGCCCGTCCCGTGTTCCTCCGGCGAGCGGACGTCAATAAGGAAAAACCCTTTCTGCCGCAGGCTGGGGGCCTGCCGGAGTCCCTGATTCAGCTCATGGACGGTCAGTACATAGGTTGGTTGAGCCGAGACGGAACCGGCCAGCAACGCCAGCCCGCATAAGACACCCAGGAGGCTGGCCGGTTTCTTCATCACCGTCTCCGTCCCAACAAAGCGGCGTCTCGAAAAAGCGGATATGAACACCCGGACACTCCTTGTACGCATGAAACCTGTTGTCTGTCCCTGTCATCCTATGCCCGTTTTTGGAATCTGGTCAAGAGCGGGAGCGGTTCTCATGGTCGTGATGGGGCTTTGGGGGTGCGGCGGGGGCGTTCGGGTTGTGCAGGAAAGCCCGGACTCCGGGGTCGCGATGTACGTCTATAAAGGCAAGGATGGACACCTGCGCTCACCCAACCGCCCGAAGGCGCTGGCCGGGATTCGCGAGTTTTGCCGTGGTTCCTACCGGGTGCTCAAGGAAGGTCAAACGGAAAGCCGGCAACGGGTGATTGAGGACATCGGCGGCTCGGAAGTGGTGACCGAACACCGGTGGGGCATTCGGTTTCGTTGCGAGGCCAACGGAAAGGCGCAATGAGGTGAGGTCCGGTGGAACGGATGCGGGCATCATGACCGAACCTGTTGATTCGGTGCAGTTAGCGGCTTGCGCCGCCGGTTGGACGCTGGATTCCCGCCCCCGTTCAGGACGGGGGCAGGCTCTTCGGGGGAATGACACCTCCGGGTCGGCTGTTATCGGGGCCGGGCGGCTTTGAGATCGTCCAGGGTCAGGAGACTGATCAGCGGCACCCCCGCCGCTTCGACGGCCTGTTTGCCCGCTTGTTCCTGCCGGTCCACGATCACCATGGCATGAGAGGCGCGGAGGTTCGCCTCCCCGGCGGCCCGGAGCGCTTGCAGGACAGACCCGCCGCTCGTCAGTACGTCATCCACGACTAAGACGCGGTCATCGGCCTTTACCGCGCCTTCGATTCGTTTCCCCAGCCCGTGATCTTTGACGTGTTTGCGAACAGTAAAGGTGCGGAGCGTTCTCGAAGGTTGAGTCGCAAAGGCATAATCGGATATAGCTGTGGCCAGGGGAATGGCTCCCATCTCCAGGCCGCCCACGGCTTCAAAGGCGAGGTCGCGGATGGCCGCGCAGGCCAGTTGGGCCACGAGCCGGCGGGCATCGGGATGCGCCAGCAGGGCACGGCAGTCCACGTAATAGGGACTCGTTTCCCCGGAGGCCAGCACGAACCCTTTTTGGGGGTCCCACTGAAAGGCCTGGTACTGCCAGAACGCTGTTGCCAGTTGTGACGGGGTCATGGCACGACGAAGGAGCAAGACGTTCGGAACCGTGGCGGTTGTAGCATTCGGCGACGCCGCCTGGCAACGATGAACCGGAGAGTCTCACGGGCAAGGCCCGGACGAAACGCCAGCCCATGTTCAAAATACGAAAGCGGCCGCTGAAGCCGGCGCCCCAGCCCCCGCTCTATAACGTGTTGGAGAATTACACGGATTTTGATCCCCCGGGGAACGTGATGGTGTGTGCCATGACGGGTGAAGAGCATCTGGAACGGCACGCGGATATTCTCGGGGCCAGTTATGAGATCCCGGTTGACGCGATGCGGCGGCTCTTGCGGGACGGCGGGCTGTATGCCTATCCGGACACGGCGGGGGTGGTGACACGAGGCCTGTTTGTCTGCAGGATTGATCCGACCGGCGCGGCGCCCAAGCAGACGTGGGTGTTGGATTTGGAGCAAACCGCGCAAGCGGAACAACTCGCCAGATTTTCGGAGATTCCTTTATACGAGGCGGCCGCGCGCGTGTTTTGGCGGGGGCTGCCCGACGCATTGCGGGAACGCCTCGCACAAAAAAATCTCGGGCTGGATTACCGCACGCTTGACCGGGCCGTGGCCAAAGGCGGGGACATTCGCTATATTGATTTTCGAAAAGACTGGTCGCCGTATTTCAAACGCAAATGTTCCATGCCGGACGGTTCAATGGTGGAAACCGGCGGCATCCGGGACTTTGCCGACCTGCACGGCATCACGGTCGCGCAAGCGCAAACGTTGCTGGACCGGGGGGGTACTCTGGAACTGGAAGACGGGGTGCTGGCGTGCCAGGTGGTGAATAACCAACCGACGGTTGCCCGGTTCAATGCCCGGCAATATGCCAAAGCCAAACAGCTTATGGAATCCAGAGGGCTGCACGTCATGGACGCGTTGAGTGAAATGGCGTTGAACGATCCCGTGCTGATGCGGACGTTAAGACGGGCCGAACAGGACGTGACACGCTAGCCGCCCCGTGCGCGCATCGCCCGGCGTGCGGGCTGGCCGGGCACAGGGAGCGGTGCGACGCACAATCACGCGCGGCGGCGGAGAGACCGATGAGAACGATTGCGGGGACGCTGGTGATCGCCATAGGTTGTTTGATCGGCGCGGAGTGTCGTCAGGGATTGTGGCCGGGCCCGGAGTCTGCGCATGCGGCTCCGGCGCCTGAAATGGCCGGCCGGGATGGCGCGCGCATGGTGTTGGTTCCCGCCGGGCCGTTTTTGATGGGCGTTCCCCAAGGCGCACGGGATGGGGGGATTGATGAATATCCCAATCACAAAGTTGAACTGGATGCGTATTATATTGACACGTATGAAGTCACGACGGGTCTGTACGAACGGTTTATGCGCGCGACGGGACATCGCGGGCCGTCGCACAGGACAGACCCGTCGAAAAACGTGTGGCCGGGGGGCGCGTTGCCGGCGTCGCTTGCATCCTTGCCCGTGGTCAACGTGGACTGGTTTGACGCGCGCGCCTATTGTCAATGGGCGGGCAAGCGGTTGCCAACCGAAGCCGAATGGGAGAAGGCCGCGCGAGGCGCCGATGAGCGGCGGTTTCCGTGGGGAAACGTGGAGCCGACCCGTCAGCATCTGAATTTCAACCGGAGCTGGCAGGGCGCCACGACCTTCGCGCCGGTTGGGATGTATGAAAAAGGCAAAAGCCCCTACGGGGCCTATGACATGGCCGGTAACGTCTGGGAGTGGGTCGCCGACTGGTATGACGCGGATTATTACTCCAGAAGTCCATGCTGTAATCCCGTGGGGCCTGCAACCGGAACCCGCCGGGTTATTCGCAGTTCCGGCTGGCACGTGGAAACCCCGCAAGTGAGAATTTTTACCCGGGTGGCCAGTGTGCCGCTCGACCGGAATCATTCGACCGGGTTCCGATGTGCCGCCGCTCTTCCGACACCGTAGCATCAACTTTTGCCGTTCTCTGTCTTGCGCCGTTCTCGTTCCTGTCGGGCCATCTACGTAATTTCTTGCTTGACACAAGCGTATGTTGTCGTTAGTCTGCCGAGTTTAAGCAGGAAGGAACCGCGGAAAATATGATTAAAATAAGCACGTTAGAAGGAAATTTTCATGTGGCGCCCGTCATGGCCACGCTCGCGTTTTGTCTGTCCGGGCCTGGTTTGATGGCCGGAGACGTTGAGGCCGCCACCATCCCGCAACCTATGAAGGCGGTCGTTTTGCCTGATCCGGGCCGCTCGACGAACCACGCAGGTCTTGCGTATTTTCCCGTTGAGCAAGGGGCCGTTGCGGCCGTGCCGTTGTATGGCACGATTCCCGTTGTCGTCAATCCCGCCGTCAAACGCAAAATTCTGTATTTTCAAACCGAGATTCCCGACCGGGTCCAGGAATGGTTGGATAGATTTTACCAATACCAACCGTTGGTTGAACGGATTTTTGCCGAGTTGAGCCTGCCGCAGGAATTAATTTACCTGTCGTTGGTCGAAAGCGGTTTTCAGCCAAGGGCCTATTCACGGGCGAGAGCGTCGGGTCCCTGGCAATTTATCCGAAGCACGGGCAGGATGTACGGGTTGAAAGTCAACTGGTACGTGGATGAGCGGCGCGACCCGATGAAGTCAACGGTCGCGGCGGCCAGACACTTGCGAGACCTCTATGATCAGTTCGGCTCGTGGCCGCTGGCGATGGCCGCCTATAATGCCGGTGCGGGGAAGATCAGCCGGGCGATTCAAAAATCCGGCACCAGGAATTTCTGGAAAATCGCGCAGACCCGTTTCATTCGTCGGGAGACACGGCACTACGTTCCCAAATTCATGGCGCTCACGATGATCGCGACGGATCCCGCGCGGTTTGGTTTTCACGCCAAGGCGGAAGGGATTCATCAATACGAGGAAATTCACATCGGCAAACCCGTTCATTTGCGGTCCGTTTCCAAAGAGACGCGCATTGTTTTTGAAGAGCTTCGCCGGTTAAATCCCGAACTCCGTCGCAGCATCGTCCCGCCGGATAAAGAGGGATATTATTTAAAGGTTCCCGTGGGCATGGGACGTCACGTGGAGCGGGTGGCGTCCCGCATTGAAGAGTGGGTGCAACCGCCGCCGGCCATCACGTGGTACCACGTTCGTCCGGGAGATAGTTTGTCGGTGATTGCCCATCGCTTCAGGACGAGCGTCAGGAACGTCAAGAGCCTCAATGGTCTGTCGGGCAGTTTAATACGTGTCGGTCAACGGTTGCGCGTCAGGGAAGAAATCCCGGAGAGCGGAGACGCCGTGAGGTGGTACCGTGTGCGGCGCGGTGACAGTCTCTGGAGTATCGCGCAACGGTTTGGGGTGTCGGTGCGGGACCTGAAGGCGTTGAATAATTTACGAAGCAGTATGATTCGAGTGAGTCAGCGGTTGCGGCTCGCCCCCTGATTGCTCCCCCTCCGGCCTCTGCCCCGTTATGGTTCGTTTGTGTTCCCATCCTGTATCTCTTCTTGTGCGGGTTCGGCCTCACGGGCCGTTTTCTCGGACTCCTCAACCGGCGGCTCAAGGCTCTTGACTTGCAGGGCGGCTTCACTCGCAAAGGGTGAGTTCGGGTGTTCACTCAATAATTGCCGGTAATGGGTTCGTGCCTGGTCTTTGCGGTTTTCATGTTCCTCAAACTTTGCAAGTTCGAAAAGTACCTGGTCTTTGTTGAGCGCGTCCGGTATGCCCAGCGCTTGCGTGTAGGCGTGGACTCCCTTCTCGTGCTCGCCATTCGCCATGTGGGCGGCCCCAAGCCGCTGGTAGCCTAGGCCGAGTAAAACGGGATGGACTCCCGCCTGGTTGATGAACTGTTGATAGGCGTCAACGGCCCCGGCTTGGTCACGTTGTTCGGTCAGGACATTCCCAAGAAAATACCAGGCCAATTGGGCGCTGTTGGTCCGGGGAAATTCTTCGAGGATTTGCCTGTACAGACGCGCGGCGGTTTCCAGCGTCTCGTTTGCGGTCTGGCCGTCATCACCGGTTCGTTCAACGTAGGCCCGGGCCGCTTGATGCGCAAGGGCTGACGCATCCTGTTCACCCTGGTAGTGCGCCCAGAGCATGGCTCCGAGAACGATCGCACCCAGGCCCGCGACCATCAGGCCGGCCATCACCGCCCCACGATGTCGTTCGGCGAACAGCCACACCCGTTCGCTTCTGGACAGCCATACAAGGTTTTCAGCGAAACCCTGTTTGCCGATTTGTCTGATTCTGTAACTCAAAGTCCGATCTCAGCGTTCACGCAACGAGGCATGATGGTCTGACGTAAGCCCTAGGCCTCTACCGCATTGGCGCATCCTTGTCAAATCACGAAGAGACCGCGCATGGCGGTGTCCGCGGGCAATCGTGACGCCTTCATTTCCTGTAAGCCGGTTCTCGGTGCGCGCGCCGGCGTGGTAACGTGGTAAAGGTCCCTGTCCGGTTCTTCAGGTTGACACGGGGTCTCCGGTTGCTATAATAAAAAACTTCTGAATTGCTGACTGCATGGGCGGATAGCTCAGCGGGGAGAGCGTTGCCCTTACAAGGCAGAGGTCGCAGGTTCGAGCCCTGTTCCGCCTACCATATGTGTCGTACCGTCATGATGCGATTGAGCAGGTCGAACGGGACACCCGAAGGATCCGGGGTCTATGCGGGGCGGTCAGTGCGACGTCGCAGGGTTATGGAAGGGGCCGTCGTTCAGCCAGGTTAGGACGCCAGATTGTCAATCTGGAGGTCGCGGGTTCAAATCCCGTCGGCCCCGCCATTACCGTCGTCAGCCTTAGCCATTTTGCGCTTTCACGTAGCCACCGAATTTTCATTGTTGGATATTGCGGACTGACGCCTTCTTTATGTTTGCGCGCGACCCTCTGCAGCTCCTTGATTCTCTGGGGTTCGTCTCCCTCACCGTTTTAGCGATCCTGCTTGGATTTTCCGTCTTTTCGTGGGGCATCATCCTGCATAAATGGCGATTGTTTCGCCTGATCAAACGAGAAGAGCGACAATTTCTGGAGACCTATCAGGAGCGGGCAACGTGCGGCGAAAGTGATCTGGAAGCGTTGCGCAACTTGGCCGCAACCCTGCCCTGCAGCCCGAGCGGTTCGGTCTTGCTCGGGCTTGTCAGCCGCGTGAGTGGCGGTACACGGGCGAGGCATTGGCCGGACCGGCAGTATTTAGAAAAAGTCTCACACGCGCTTGTGCAAAGTCAGATTGCCCGGCAGGAGGCGTATCTGCCCTTCCTGGCCACCACGGGAACGATTACTCCCTTCATTGGGTTATTGGGAACCGTCGTTGGCGTGATTAACGCCTTTCAAACAATCGGCATGGAAGGCACGGCCAGTATCGCCGCGGTGGCTCCCGGTGTTTCGGAGGCGCTTCTGGCAACGGCCGCCGGACTGTTTGCGGCGATTCCCGCCGTCATCGGGTATAATGCGTATCTTGCCAAAATTCGAAAAACCGTGTTTGGCGTGGAAGCCTTTAGCGTGGAACTCCTGAATGCCCTTGAAAGGACAGCCGCTGACCGAAAAAAGGCTGCAAGCAGCCGGTGATTGTTGAACCCCGTCACGGTCGGTTTCTTTCAGAAATCAACGTGGTGCCTCTCGTTGACGTTGTGCTGGTGTTGTTGGTGATCTTTATGGTCACGGCTCCGATGTTGCATCGGGGGATTGATATTGCGCTTCCGCGTTCGCACGCGAATACGATTGATCCGGACGAGCGCCTTGTTATCACGATTGACCCCGACGAACGCCTTTCTCTTGGCAAGGATCGCGTGACGTCGCTCCATTTGCGGAAACGGTTGCGGCAGGCCGCAGCCCTGAATCCGGCGGTGTCCGTGTATCTTCGAGCCGACCGGCGGGTTCCCTACGGGCGGATTGTCCAGGTCATGGATGAAGTCAAAATGGCGGGGATTGAACGGTTGGGCATGATCACGAATCCCGGCAACGGGACGGTGGTTGAAGAAGAGACCCTTGCCGTTCAGTAACGTGGAAGGCCGCGATGTCGCAGACGGCGTCTTTCAATCTTCTGTCGTTTCATGCATCGGGCGTTGCCGAGCCGGGTGCTCCGCGGCCCGCGTGGTCCTTTGCCGGTTCGTTCGCCATTCACGTGGTTGCGTGCCTCGCGGTCATGAGTCTGCGCGTGTTTCCATCCATTGAACAGCCTTTCGCGTCTTACCATGTCGCGCTCGTCACGCTTCCTGGCCGCCAGGCTCCACGCGCCGCCCCTCCGGCTCAAACGCTAAAGCAGATTGTTGGGGCCCTTGCCTTGCCCAAACAGTACGAGCCGCCTTTCGGCCACGCCTCGCGACAGACCACCATACCCCTTGAGGCGCCTCGCCTGGCCGCCGTGGAACCGCTTTTTCACAATCAGGAGCCGCCCGTAGAACGCGCAACGGAAGAAAGCCCGACCGCGGCGGCGTTGACGCGGATAATTGACTCTGTCCGAATCCCCGACCACAAGAAGCCTCCGCCGGCCCAAACGGCATCAGCGTCGGCGCCACGGGTTCCCGAGCCGTTGCCCCGCAACACAGCACGCAAGGTTCGGGAGTTGCGGTCACAGGCAAACATTGCCGCGCCCGCTCCGCCGCCGTTAGCCAAGGCGCCCGTTGGGACAGTCCCGACTCCGTCGCCCTCACCCACTCCCGCGGTTTCGTCGAAGCCTGAACGGGACGGGCGTAAGCGAATAACCGCCAACCTCCGCATTCCCGCATTGCCGGCATCGGGATCCCGCCACGCTGTTGCCGGCGAAACGGGAAGCGACGCTCCGTCAATCCTGGCCAGTCTGGACGGGGTTGGTTCTGAAACCGGCCAGAAGTATTGGGGTCAGCTCACGAGCAGGATTCGTGGGCAATGGATCATTCCGATCACTCTGGACAGTCATCCGCGTCAAGCGGTTCTGGCGTTCCGCTTGGAACGAACCGGCCTGGTGAAGCAACTGCGCGTCGCGCAATCGTCGGGACATTCCGAGTATGACGCCATCGCGCGACGCGCGGTGAACGCGGCCAGTCCCTTCCCGCCCTTTCCCCCGACGATCACGGAATCCTCTCTCGATATCAGTTTTACCTTCAGCTTCAAACCGGATTGATGATGAAGAAGACCCCCCGGCAATTCGTCTGGCTTCTCTGCTCTTGTGTCCTTGGCCTGTGTTCATTGGCGGACGCACGGGCCGCCGACGTGTTGTTGGAAACGACCCGGTCGGAGGGTCAAAAAATTCCAATCCGGGTCATAGGCTTCGGGAATGGAGACCCGCAGGAGCCGTCTGCCGCTCAAATGGGCGCGTTAATGGCCGACGTGCTCAAGGCGGATTTGAAGCGCACCCATCTGTTTGAGGTCATGGAACAGTCAACGGAATCGTTGAATTTTTCGCAAGCGCAGTGCCGTGGCGCGGTGCCTGCGACGAAGGCCATGGCCGGCGAGGCCGCGGTCGTCACCTGGGGCGGCATTGGCCTGGACAATGGAAAGTTGACCATGGAGGTTTGCGCCCATGATGGCGGAAAGAACGATTTCGCGGTGGGCAGACGGTATAAGGGCAACCCGCCGACCATGAGGCTGCTGCGGTTCATGGTGCATCGGTGGGCTGACGAATTGGTCGCGCATTATACGGGGGAGCCCGGCATGGCTCAGACCCAGATCGTCTATCTTGCCGAACATGAGACCGGCGTGAGAAATTTGTACGTGATGGATTATGACGGTTTTGGCCCCAGGCGTCTCGCAACGGCTCGCAATCTGACGCTCATGCCGACCTGGTTGCCCGACCAGCGTTCCGTGGTGTATACGGCCTATCGCCACAACAATCAGGAAATTGTGCAGTTGCATCTGGCCTCGGGGGCCAAACAAGTCCTGGTGCCTCCTGAAATTTTGAATATGACCCCGGCGTTTTCCCCCGACGGCCACCTGATTGCGTATGCCTCCGCCCGTGAGGGGAATTCCGATATCTTTACGATGAACGTGCAGACGAACGAGAAAACGCAATTGACGTTTGATGACAGTGCGGATTTATCCCCCACGTGGGCTCCCAATGGACAAGAACTGGCCTTTACGTCCGACCGCGGCGGCGGGCCTCAAATTTACATCATGAGCGCCAATGGCTCAAACGTCCGTCGGTTGACCTTTGACGGGAATTACAATGCCGCACCGGCCTGGTCTCCGCGGGGGGATTGGATTGCCTATGTTTGTCAGATGCGCAAAACCGGGTTCAGGCTGTGCCGCATTTCTCCGGACGGACAACGGCGTTTTCAAGTCACCAACGGTTCCGGCGGTGACCGTGCGCGGGCCATTGACGATTCTCCTTCGTGGGCTCCGGATGGCCGTCACATCGTCTTTAGTTCGGCACGAGGCGGGCAGAGTCACATTTACATGATTCATTTTGATGGCACGGGGTTGGAGCAGTTGACGAAGGGAAGGAGACGCCACAGTGCCCCCGCCTGGTCGCCGTTGTGAAACCGTGTCGCGCCGTGCCGGTGAGGCCAAATATGCCGCCGGCGAACTCTCGCGCGTGGCGCACACCGACGCCCCGATGCGCCGCTGCCGCGCGTGGGCCAGTTTTTTTTGCGTGGGGACAGACAAGAGGGACATGATGGAAGAAATGTTGAACGGCGACGAGGAGGCCGAGAAAACCATGTGCCGGGAGCGTGCTGCTTCGTTGACGGAACGAGCCGCGACACGAGATGCCGGTTGTGCCTGGAACGTGTTGCGAGGAGTCTTGCTGACGTGGCTGGCGTTGAGCGTCACCGCCTGTGTCGCCCAACAGGCCGACTTGGTCAAAATGCAAGAAGCGTTTGATGCCAAAATGGATGACATGGTGAACGTGCGCGCCCAGATAAGAAGTGAGTTGCGGAATCTGCGAGAGGAGAACCTGCCCCGATTACGCGGCGCATTGGACACGGAAGCACACCAATTGAACCAGAAGGTCGAGGTTCTTGCGAAAGAAGTCGTCGCGCTCACGGACCGGCTGGAGGATCGTCTGGAACGCCAGGGCGAGGAATCGGCAACACGGATCGCCACGCTGGGCAAAAACATTGATGAGGCCCTGGATCGGCAGTCCCAAAGCGTTCATGGTCGGTTTGCCGAATTTCAAGACTCGCTGGGTCAGTTTAAGACGGCCATGGAAGACCTGGAACAGGCTGATGAGCGGTTGGCGCAAGAGTTGGATCAGGAACGGAATCGTGCCACGAACACCGAGACCGGCATGCGGCAGGCCTTGGACGCGCAACAAGAACAGCAACAAGCCTTCCTGCAAAAAAATACCGAGGCGTTGAGAAATTATTTGGCCGACGAGGTCAAAAAGACGATTGAAGACATCACCATGGCACTGCATAAGAGCAATCGTACGCTCAGTGACGCCATTGAGACTCAGGGCATTGCCATTGAAGCTCAAGCCGCCCGCCTGTTCAAGGTCGGCGCCAGTCTGAAGGATGAACTCGCGGCGTTGCGGCAGACCGACGTTCACTACGGCAACAGCATGGAAGAGGCGACCAGGTCTTTAGCGCAACTCCGCGATGCGTTAAAGACGATGGGGGAGCGGATCGGCGCCAAGCTGGACCGCCAAAGCGAGGACGAAGTACACACGACGGAGCGGGTGAATCAAATCCGGAGCCGGTCCGCGGCGTTGGCCGCCAAGCTGGATGCCGATACGAAGGCTCTCCGGGGGTATTTGGAGAAAGAAGTGCAACCGACGTTGGCATCCATGGCGGCATCAATGTCGAAAAACTTTGAACACTTGAAGGACTTGGCTCAACATGTTCAAGCACTCAACCAGGCGGCAGTCAACATGCGGAAGGCGTTGGATTCCGTGGCCGGCAAGGTTGATGAACACGAATCCCGGCTCATGAAGTTGCAGAAAGCCCTCAAGCAACCGGGGCAACCGTCGGGGTCTCCTTAGTCACAGGCCAATGGAAGCCGCTGAAACCAGAATCCGCGTGTTGCCGGAGTTCGTGGCGTCTCAAATTGCCGCCGGAGAGATTGTGGAGCGTCCGGCGTCAGTCGTCAAAGAATTGCTTGATAACAGCCTGGACGCCGGAAGCGCCATGATGGCGATTGATATTGTGGATGGGGGGAAGACGCTGATTCGGGTGACCGATGATGGTGAAGGGATGAGTCGCGCCGACGCCGTGCTGGCCTGCCAGCGGTTTGCCACCAGCAAATTGCGTCATCAACGCGATCTGCTGGGCATTGCCACCTATGGGTTTCGCGGGGAGGCCTTGCCGAGCATTGCCGCGGTTTCGCGTTTTTGGATGCTGACGGCCCGGCATCATGCGCTCTCCGGGACGTCCGTGTCCATTGAGGGCGGGGCCGCCTCGTCGGTCGCCGAGCGGGGCGGCGCGCCGGGGACGCGCATTGAAGTCGCCGAGTTGTTTTTCAACACACCGGGCCGCCAAAAATTTTTGAAAACGACAACGACGGAATATTCCCATATTGCGCACGTCGTTCAACAGGCGGCGCTGGCGAACGTTCCCGCGCAATTTCGCTTGACGCACAATGATCAGACGGTGTTCGACTATCCCGGAGTCACCGCGTTAGAGGATCGCTTGTTCCAGATCTATGGTCTGAAAGTCATGGATATGATGCTGTCCGTTCACTATGAGGCGGCCAACGTGCGCGTGCGAGGGATGACCGTCAATCCGTATTATACGAGAACCAGCCGAACGCCCCAGGAAATTTTTGTGAACCGGCGCGCCGTCAAAAATGCCACGATCGCTCATGCGATTTATGAATCGTACGGTTCCTTTTTGCCGAAAGGCCGGCATCCCGCGTTTGCGATCATGGTAGACGTCGAAGCCGGCGAGGTGGACGTCAACGTCCATCCCTCGAAACGGGAAGTGAAGTTTCGCAGCCCCGACCTGATTCATCGGGCGGTCAAGGAGGCGATCCGTCAGCCGCTGCAAAAAACGGTGACGGCGTCGGCGCCGCCGGCCCGTTCCTCCGCGTGTGAAACAACGGTGTCTGATCCCGTCGCGCAGGCGAAGCCGGGACGTGAAGGGACGCGGTTCGCGGGCGAGCCGTCGCGCGACCGTTCGGCATGGGCGGCCCCTGCGGGTGCGCGCGAAGCGAAGGCGGCTGCCCGGGCGGGAGCGGACGTTGTCGCGGGCCGGGTCGAAGAAGCGGCGTCGCTGTACGCGCTTGACCCCGCCGTCCGGATTTTCGGCCAAATCCACGCCACCTATATTTTGGCGCAAGTCGGCGATGAGTTGCACGTGTTGGATCAGCACACGATTCATGAACGCGTGATTTTTGAACGCTTGTGGAGAGGGTGGGAAGAACGGCAGATCCGGACTCAACCACTCCTGATTCCCGAACCCGTGGATCTCCCGATATCGGCGGCGACCCGGTTGGAATCCGCCCTCCCGGAACTGGCCAAACTCGGGCTTGAGCTTGAGCACCTGGGTCCGTCCTCGTTTGTCATTCGGTCGGTCCCGGCTCTCGTGGGGCAGATGGACTATGGCGCCTTGCTCGAAGATATCGTCGCCGACATGTCGGAATGGAAATCCGTTGACTCCCTCGACAAACGGATCCGACCCGTTCTGGCGTCCATGGCCTGTCAGGGTGCGGTGCAAGCCGGCCGCCAGATGGAAGAGCCGGAAATGAAACAGGTGGTGCGGGATTGGTTTCTGGCGGGCGTCCCGATGACCTGTCCGCATGGCCGACGGATTTCGCTGCGTTTTGGCAGCGAAGAATTGCATCGCATGTTTCGGCGTCTATGAATACGTCCCTTGCTCACCGCCTTGCCTGTCGCGAGGCCCCGGAGGACCGCCGGGCCATGACGGAGGCCTCGGTCGCGTTGAAGCCCCTCATCGTTCTGGTCGGGCCCACGGCCATGGGCAAGAGTCGTATTGCCCTTGAAGTGGCCACGGCCCTGGGAACGGAGATATTGACCGCGGATTCCACGCAGGTCTATCGAGGGATGAACATTGGGACTGATACTCCGTCGGAAGAGGACCGGCAACGGGTGCCTCATCGTTTGATTGATCTGGTGGAGCCGGATGAGCCATTTAATGCCGGAGAATTTCGGCGGTACGCCCTTCGGGAAATCACGCGGTTGCACGAACAGGGTCTTCTCCCTTTGGTTGTGGGAGGGGCCGGGCTGTACGTGCGGGTGTTGTTGCATGGCTTATGGGCCGGCCCTCCCGTTGACCGGGCCCTTCGCCGTGAACTCGCACAAGACGCGCGCGCCCGTGGCGGCGAGGCCATGTATCGGGAGTTAGGCCGCGTGGATCCTGAAACCGCGCGTCGTCTGCATCCTCGTGACGTGGTGAAAGTGCTTCGGGCGTTGGAAGTGTACCGGCAAACCGGCGTGTGTCTTTCACAGGCTCACCAACGGCATCGCGCCCAGGCGCGCCCCGCCTTTCGCGCGTTGGTGCTGGGCTTGACGATGGAGCGATCCCTGCTCTATCAGCGTATTGATGATCGGATTGACGTGGAGTTGGCGAAAGGATTGGTTGACGAAACACAGACGCTGTTGGCCAGGGGCTATGCCAGACATCTTGCCTCGATGAAGAGTCTGGGCTACCGTCAGATGGCCGGCTATCTGGAAGGGGAGTATTCTTTTGAGGAAGCGGTGCGACAATTAAAGCGGGATACGCGTCGTTACGCGAAACGGCAAATGACGTGGTTTCGAAAGGAACCGGGTCTGCGGTGGGTGGAGGTGCGCCCTGACGAGTCCGCCCATTCCGTTTCCCGACGCCTCGTCGGCATCATTGAACAATTCGTGAACACTGCGGAATGATGGATCGTGCGACGTGGTTTTTTTGAACGGAAGACGGTCGCCGTTGAGCTTCCAGGCAGGCACGACTGAAAGGCGCAGGGTATGCCACCGAATCCGCGTGCTGACATTGCCGTTATTGGAGGCAGCGGGCTGTACGAAATGGAGGGACTTGAACGGGTGCGAGAGGCGCGCGTGTCCACCCCGTTCGGCCGTCCTTCGGATGCCGTGATACTGGGCACCGTCGCCGGACAGCGGGTGGCGTTTCTCTCGCGGCATGGACGGGGCCATCGGATCAATCCGTCCATGATCAATTATCGCGCGAACATCTACGCGCTGAAATCGCTGGGCGTCACGCGGATTGTTTCCGTCAGTGCGGTCGGGAGCATGAAAGAACACATTCACCCCGGTCACCTCGCGATTCCCGACGAATTTATTGATCGGACCACGAAACGCGTGCAGACGTTTTTTGATCACGGTCTTGTGGCGCACGTGGCCTTTGCCGACCCGATTTGCCCCGTCCTGGCCGGGCAACTGGCCGAGGCGGCCCGGGCCATCGGCGTCACGTTCCACGCGGGTGGCACCTATCTCTGTATTGAGGGGCCGCAGTTTTCGACCAGGGCCGAATCATGGCTGTATCGCCAATGGGGCGTTGATATGATAGGCATGACCAACGCGACAGAAGCGAAACTGGCGCGGGAAGCCGAAATCTGTTACGCGACGCTGGCCCTGGTCACGGATTATGATTGCTGGCATGAGAGTGAGGAGCCGGTCTCTGTCGAAGCGGTGTTGAGTCTCATGCACGCGAACGTGGTGAAGGCCAAACGTCTCCTGCGTCACCTCATGCAGCGGTCGTTGCAACCGGGAACCTGTGCCTGCGGCACCGCGTTGCGCCAGGCCATCCTGACCGCACCGAAAGCCATGACGGCATCCGTGAAGCGACGATATCAACTCTTTTTGAACGCGCCGACCGTCAAACGCAAAAAAGGGGGTGCATGACATGGGGACATTGCTGGTCGTAGGCTCCGTGGCGTTTGATACGGTTCGCACGCCGTTTGGGGAAGCGACGGAAGTCCTGGGAGGGTCGGCCACGTATTTTGCGACGGCCGCCAGTTTTTTCACCAATGTGGACCTGGTCGCGGTGGTTGGGGAAGATTTTCCGGAAGAGCATATCGCCTTTTTGCAAAGTCGGGGAGTGGATTTGTCCGGACTTGAGCGCCGAAAGGGCAAGACGTTTCGGTGGCGCGGCGAATACACCTATCAACTCAATGAAGCCCACACCCTTGAGACCCACCCCAACGTTTTGGAATCCTTCCATCCCAACGTCCCGGATCACTACCGCTCGCCCGGACTGTTGTTTTTGGGGAACATTGACCCTGACATTCAAATGGAGGTGCTGAACCAGGTCGAACGACCGAAAATCGTGGTCTGCGACACCATGAATTTTTGGATTCATGGAAAACGGGAAGCCTTATGGAAGGTGTTGGAAAAAATTGACGTGCTCGTCATCAATGACGCGGAAGCCCGTGAACTCGGTCAAGAGTCCAATCTGGTCAAGGTTGCCAACGGCTTTCTGGCCCGCGGGATCAAATATCTTGTGATTAAACGAGGAGAATCCGGCGTCTTGATGTTTCACGAAAAGCAAATCTTCGGCACGCTGGCCTTTCCGCTGGAAAGCGTGCGGGACCCCACCGGTGCGGGCGATACGTTCACCGGAGGGTTTATGGGCTACCTCGCCTCCACGGGAGACTTTTCCGACATGGGCTTCAGGCGAGCGATTGTCTTTGGAAGCGTCATGGCTTCGTTTACGGTGGAAGCCTTTAGTCTTGACCGCCTGCGTCAGTTGCAATATAAGGACATTGAGTCTCGCTTTCGAGCGTTCAGCCGTCTGACCCATTTCGAGGATCTTTCATAATCACGCCACGTTCGCCACGTTCCGTCAATGGCCCGGCTCCTCGTTTTGATACGCGGGGAAAGCGGGAGCGGGAACAGGAATCCGCGACCCTGACACAGGAGGCTTGCCGTGCCGTTTGAGCAGGATTCAACGTCGGAGTGCGCGGAGTCACCGGGCAGCAGGTTTCAAGCCGCCCGTCAGTCTCAAGGGGCGAGCCTTGCGCAGATGTCCGCGGTCACACGAATCCAGGAAAACTATTTGCAGGCCCTGGAAGAAGATCGTTTTGACCGGTTGCCCCCGCAGGTCTTTGCCAAAGGCTTTGTGCGATCTTACGCCCGCTCGCTCAATCTCGACGAAGACCACTGCGCGCGATTGTTTTCGGAATGTTCGATGTCGTTCTACAAAAAGATCAAAGACCAGCCGATGGCGTTTCCGCGGCTTAAAGACAGTCCCGACGGCAAGGCCAATCGGTACATGGTCGTTTTTTTCCTTGGCGTGATTGTGCTGGGGGTGCTGGTCCTGCTGCGAGAACCGTCTCCTTCAAATCCGGAGAACGTCCGGAATGCCGTGGACCTTGAGACGGCTGTGCCGGCCACGTCGGTCGAGCTCGCCCCCGTGCCTTCTTCGCCGCCTTCCGAATCCGTGGTGTCCGACAGTCCGCCCCTGTCTTCCGCGGCCGGTTTGGAGGATGCTCCGTTAGTGCTTGAACTCCAGGCTTCGGAGGTGACCTGGGTCGTGGTTCGTTCCGATGACGGCGAAGGGCGTGAAGCCATCTTGCAACCGGGGGAACGCACGCAATGGCGGGCGCATGACCGATTCCTGCTAACCCTGGGCAATGCCGGAGGCGTTGAGGTCACGCTCAATGGACGGCGGCAAGGTCCGTTTGGCGAAGCCGGCACGGTGGTTCGCGATGTGGAATTACGACTGTAACCAGGCCGGCGCCGCATCAGCGAATCATTCCCGCCGTGCGGCCACGTGGGAAAACATTGATATTCCAAGACGTTGAACGGGCCTGTTTGGTCACTCCCGATTTCTTGACAGAAGAAGAATCACATTGCTATGTTCGCGCAGTCTTGAGTTGTTGAAATTGGCTGTGATGAAGAGGGGCGCCGGCACACCGTGGATGCGCCGAATGTCTTGCTCCTCCAAGCGGTTTTCAGACACGGCGCGTATCAGGGACTCATTATCAATAAGGAGGGATTCATGAAGACGTTTTTAGTGATGTGCAGTTTGTTGACGGCAGTTGCCTTTATCGGCGGCGATACGGCCTTTGCCGGAGCTGAAAAAAATCCATTGAAAGCACGGGTTCCCAAGGCCGAGCGCGGGAAGGCCAAGAGAATGAAGCCGCCCTATGGTTCCACCAAGAAAGTCCCCAGTGACGTTGTGGCCGCCGGCAAGAAAATTTTTGAGGGGAAAGGCACCTGTGTGAATTGTCATGGGAAAAAAGGCGATGGCAACGGTCCGGCCGGCAAAGTCCTGACGCCCGGCCCGCGGAATTTCACCAACTGCAAATTCCACAAGAAACGGAAAGACGGGGAGTTGTTCTGGATCATCAAGAATGGCAGTCCGGGAACCGGCATGGTGTCCATGGTGCCCGCCACCATCACCGACGAAGAAGCTTGGACGGTGTTAGCCTACGAGCGGAGCTTCTGCAAGAAATGGCATAAGTAATTTCCCACTGTGATTGAGTGCCAAAAAGCCCCGTTCAGGATTGATCCTGAACGGGGCTTTTCCTTCAAAGCCAGTCCCCGTGCAATTATGCCATACATGCTCTCATTGACCGGCTGGAGCCGGTGCATGATCGTTCTGGCCCTTGGCCTGGGGGCGATGGGGGCGGGTTCGTTGCCCGCTCCGGGCCTGGCCGCCGAAGCGCAACCGTTACGCCCCAGGGTGCCTCTGAATGAAAGAAGATCGGCCAGGCAACTGGTTCCGCCCTTTGTTTCGACGAAAACGGCTCCGCCTGAGATCATTGCCGAGGGTCAGGCTCTGTATGAAGGGAAGGGGACCTGTGTGTCGTGTCATGGAGAAACGGGCCTGGGAGACGGGCCGATAGGCAGACGCCTGAATCCCGGCCCCCGTAATTTCACCAACTGCAAATTCCACAAGACCAGAAAAGACGGGGAATTGTTCTGGATCATCAAGAATGGCAGTCCGGGAACCGGCATGGTGCCGATGATTCCGGTGACGATTACCGAAGAAGAGGCCTGGAAAATCCTGGCTTATGAACGCAGTTTCTGCAAAGGTTGGAATCGTGTAAGAGCCGTCTCTTCTTTCTCAAGACGTGCCCTGTCGCCGGCGCCGGACAGGGCCTTGCACAAGGGTGAACCGGAAAAATTTTCGCAGCCCGAAGCAAAGCCGTTTCACGAGACCGTCGAAGACGGAGGAGAGTTGACACCCGGAGGTACCGTTCACTAGACTCAACTGTTCACTTGAAAAGAGAGATCGAGGCTGGGCCTCGGCAGGAGGGGAAGGGCATGGGGAACCGGAAAACAAGAGAAGAAGATAGGGCGGCCCTTGAAAAAAAGGTCGTGGAAAAACGAGCCGGCAGCGAAAATCCCAAGGGGGAAAATGAGTTGCGGCGGTTACACAAACGCCTGAAGCGGGTGCAGCGAAAAATTCGCGGCAAAGCGGCGCGGATCGCCCAGGCTGCCGGAAAAAAATCCAAAGCCGCGTAACAGAAGGTCCTTGAACGTGACGAGGTGGCCGGCGAAGTCCGTGAAAGGGGAGAGTCAATGACCGAAGATCGCAAATCTTCCGCCGAAGATTCTGAAACAGAAGAAAGCAAAACCGACGCTTCCGTCTCTTTCTCCGAAGAGGCGATGACGGACGAGTTGGTGGATGAAGCCTCGGAATCCCTGTTGGACGGCGAAGCGGCGGCGACTGCGGATGCCGAAGAACTTGAGGCGTCAGGCGAGGAGCAGGCGGAGGATGACGAGCTTGAATTGGAAGAAGAGAAGGTCAAGGACGAAATTGACATCCAGATTGACCTTCTTCAGGACACGGATTGGGTCGTCCGGCGTGAAGCCGTCGTGACGCTTGGTGAAATGGCCGATGAGCGTTGCGTCGAGCCAATCGTCAAAGCCCTTCGCGATGGGGACTGGCAAGTGCGTGAGGTGGCGGTTGAGGCTATTGCCGAAGTGGGGCCTCCCGCGGTGGATTTGTTGATCCGGTATATGCGCGATTGGGAGTCCAGAAAATATGTGATTCGGGCGATGGGGAAAGTCAATGATGAGCGCGTCCTGGACCCTCTCATGTCCATGTTGCACAATGACGAGTTCAAAGATGATACCACGCGCGCGCTCATTGAGTTGGGGAAACCCGCCGTGCCCAGATTGATTGCCGCCTTGAGCGATAAGGACGAGTTCGTGCGCAAGCAGGCCATCCTGGCCTTGGGCGCCATTCAGGATCCGGAAGCCGTTGATCCGTTAATTGCCCTGCTCCATGATCAGGATTGGTGGACCCGCCTTACCGCGGCGGCGGCGTTGGAAAAAATCGGGGACGTGCGCGGACGGGAGGCGATTAAGCCCTTGATGAAAGATCCCGATCTTGTTGTCAGGATGCGGGTGGAACGTATTCTGGCCACGTGGAAAAAACAGCCGGCCAACGCCTGACGGGACGCCGAACAGGACCGCCGGAGTCCCTCGCGAAGTTGGAACCCTCTGCCATCGTCATGTTCGTTTTATCCTTGGGCCGCCGAGCCGCCCGAACGTCCTTGTGCGGCATTCTGCCGACCGCCCATCACGCTACAGCAGTGAATCCAGATTTTCTTGAGCTTCACGCAGGTCTTCCGGCGGGATTTCCCGGCCGTCCGCCAGGGCCTGCTGCAGCCGCTCGATCTTTGCCATGATGCCGGAAAGGAGCGCCCGCGAAGTTTCGGCGCCCTTCATCCTGGCGGTTTTTTGTAAATGATGAAGTGTTTCCTTCAGTGCGGCCATGGCCTCCTCATACTTGCCGTTTAAGATCTCGGCCTTGCCGTCCAAAAACCGCGCCTTGGCTTGCAGAAATTCTTTTTGAAGGGACAGATCGCCCTTTCCCAGGGCGGCCGCCCGCCCCATCACGTCTTCCGACATCGTGTGGAACGTCTGCCCGCCCTCCTCGGCGGAGCGTTGCCCCGCGTAATACCCCGCCCCAAAGGCGATGCCGAGCACCAGAACCATTCGTATGATTCGCTTCATCATTGGGACGCTATTCGCGGACAGGTGCGCGTGGTTTCGGATGAGGACGCGGCGATGGTCATCAGGCGTTCCCGACGGGGGTGTCTGATTGGCCCAGGAGCCTGGAGGAGGCGATGGCAAAACGGTCGCCGACGATTTGAGCCACGCGGTTCATATGCCGGGTGAGCGCCTCAATCTGGTCAGACGTCAGGTCTCGTCGAAATTGGGGGAGCAGGCCCCACCGGGTTTCAAATTCCCCGCCCGCTCCGGAGATTGCGGCCACGACACTGATCAATTTGATCACCTGCCTGGAAGTAGCGGCCGGGTCCTCCGCTTCGGGATGAGCCGAGGGCGCCGTCGTTGCGGCGGGGTCCGGGGTTTTCCCTTCAAAGAGCGCGGTCAACGCCGGCAGGACGGCGCTGATGCAGAGCACGGCCGTTGACATGATGGCCTGGTTGTTGGCCGCGCCGGCCCGGCCGGCCACGCGTTCGCTCGCGTGCCGGAAAAAGGCGTTTCGCTCTTTACCGTCTTCCGAAAACACAAATTTATAACGTTCATAGGCCTGGCGGCTTTCAGACACGGCCTGGCCAACGGACAACACAATTTCCTGTTCGTCAATTTGAGATGCGCTCAACGAGGGCGCCAGCAGGGTTTTGAGCTGACCGCTGACGTGATCTTCAAGACCATTCATGAATTCGGGCTGCTGTTGGATGGGAATGTAAAACGCGGACACGCGGTCCGCCAGATTGAACATGACCTTCAGGAATTCCAGATACAAGTCCCATTCCTGCTGCTGGTTGAGCGTGATAGAGGCGGATTGGTCGCTGCGCTTTATCAGGGCAACGGATTCCCGGCACACGTCCAGCATGGTGTCCGACAGGTTTTTGAGAATCGTTTCGTACTCTTTGTTGGAATGTTTCATGGCCGGAACGACGTTCGCCTATCTAACCAAATGGGAACGGGGCTCCGCAAGTCTTCCCCGGACCGTTGAACGCGTTCACGCCAGGCCCGTCATTGCACGAGGCCATGCCCTGTGTTATACACGACGGCTGGAGTGGGTCCGGCCCCAAGTGCCCATTCCCACGAACGCACCGTCTCTCATGCCCCCGATGGACTCCGCACATTCCGATGCCAAAGTCTATGTGCTCAAGCCGCCGGATACGGATGCGCCGGTCAAGTCCCTGTCCAGGGACTACGCACAGGAATTAAATCCCCAGCAACTCGCGGCGGTCGAAGTCGTTGACGGCCCGGCCCTGGTCATTGCCGGCGCCGGAAGCGGCAAAACCCGGGTTTTAGTATATCGTGTGGCCAGGCTGATTGATCTGGGCGTTGATCCGGCCTCGATTCTTCTGCTGACCTTCACCCGCAAAGCGGCGCAGGAGATGCTGGGACGGGTGAGCCTGCTGATCGGCCCGCAAAGCGGCCGGGTGACGGGAGGGACGTTTCACTCCGTGGCCAACGCGTTGCTCCGTCGCTACGGCCGCACCATCGGCCTGGAACCGGGCTTTACGATTCTGGATCGCGGCGATTCCGAAGACCTGGTCAACCTGGTGCGCGCGCAAATCGGCCTCGGCGAGACCGGCAAGCGCTTTCCGCGCAAACGCACGATTGTCGAAATGTTCAGCAAAGCGTCCAATACGTTGCAATCGCTCAACGACGTGCTGCTGAAAGAGTACGGACATTTTGGCGACTATCTCGGCGAACTGACCACGTTGCACGAAGCCTATGAAGCGACCAAACGCCAACGGCAATTGGTGGACTACGATGATCTGCTGCTCCGCCTTCGGGAACTGCTGACCGTCGCCGAGCCGGTCAGGCGGACAATCTCCGAGACCTGCCGCTACCTGTTGGTTGATGAATATCAGGACACCAACCGGCTGCAAGCGGACGTGGTGAGAAAGATTGCGGCCACGCATGAGAACGTGATGGTCGTCGGGGATGATTCGCAGTCTATCTACTCTTTTCGCGGCGCCACGTTTCGGAACATTATGGACTTTCCCGCGCTGTTCCCCGGGACCAGAATTTTCAAACTGGAAGAAAATTATCGCAGCACGCAATCCATCCTGGCGCTGGCCAACGCCATCATTGCTGGAGCGGTGGAACAATACAGCAAAACGCTGTTTACGCAAAAAGGGGAGGGTGAGCGACCGGCCCTGGTCCAGACGGTCGGAGAACATTCACAGTCCCGGTTTGTCGTGCAGAAAATCCTGGAGTTGCGCGAGGAAGGCATCCCCCTGGAGGACATGGTGGTCCTGTTTCGCTCCAGCTTTCACGCCTTTGACCTGGAAGTCGAGTTGTCCAGACGGGGCATCCCGTTTCTCAAACGGGGGGGATTCAAATTTCTTGACACCGCGCACGTCAAGGACCTGCTGGCGCACGTGCGTATCGTGCATAACCCGCTGGACACCGTCAGTTGGAACCGTTCATTGCAGTTGGTTGAGGGCGTGGGTCAGAAACGGGCGAGAGACCTGATTGCCCAACTCGTGACCGCCGAGGCGCCGTATGACGTGCTGCGGCGGGGGAGCGGGCGGGCGGCGTTGGGTCTGTGCCAGCTCGCCGAGGCGCTGGGAGCCGTTGGCCGCGCGGAGGACGCATCGCCGCCCGATCAAATCCAGCGTCTCCTGGAATACTATTACCCCATCCTCAAGGAGCAGTACGATGATTATCCCAAACGCATACGGGACATGGAGCATCTCATGGTCATGGCGGAGCGCTATGCGGACCTGGCGACGTTTCTTGCCGACCTGACCCTTGACCCCCCCGATGCGAGCATGGCGGATATCGCGGCGCCGGACCGTGATGATGAACGGCTCGTGTTGTCCACCATCCATTCCGCAAAAGGGCTTGAATGGCGGTGCGTCTTCGTGCTGTGGCTGGTGGACGGACGCTTCCCGTCCTCCTATGCGTTCCTGACCGAAGAAGAACTCGAAGAAGAACGGCGGCTACTGTACGTCGCGGTGACACGGGCCAAACGGCTGCTCCACCTGACGTTTCCCGTCCAGGTCTATGACAAAGTCACGGGGTCCGTGCTCTCAAAGCCATCCCGGTTTCTCGATGACGTGCCCGCTTCCCTGGTTGAGGCGGTGAGCGTGGTGGAAGAAGGTGAGCGCTGGAGAGGGGAGCGGCCGTGACGCGGGGAACCATGCCATGGCGCGCGGGACTGCTGTGCCTGTGGCTTGCGCTGGGCATGACCACGTTGGCCCACGGCGCGCAGGGCGCCGACCGGACCGTCAAAACATGGGCGAATCTCATAGAACAGGCCGAGGCCCTGGGGTTGCCGACCGGCTTTCTCAAGGAAATTGATCCAGGGTTTGTCACGGTGGCGTTTGAAGACCTGCGGACCTATGCCGCGGAATATCATCCCGCCGAGCATCTCATGATTTTGAACCTGCGCCTGTCGTTTAATAAAGCCGGCGGGGCGTTGATGGACGTCGAGCGCATGACCCACCATGACGTCAGTCTCCTGTATCACGAACTGCTGCATGCTTATCTGGATTACCTGTTCAACGGCCCCGGTCCCGAGGCGTTGAGTCCGCGGGCCAAACTGGTCCTGGCGTTTGCCCGTGAGCAAATGCGCTGTCACTATCGTTTTGTGCGCATCACCCCTATTCGCCAGCGTCGGGACAAGACGGAACTGCGGTTTCTTTCCAAAGAGGACGCATGGGAAGTATTAAACGAAACCTGGGCCGTGTTTGTCGGATGGCACATCTGGACAAAGCTGGAACAGCATCGCGAAGTCAAAGGCATTGGCCCATGGACGGATGCCCTCATTGAGGAATGGACGGGGTTGCTGGCGCAGTCCAATACCGGCGGCGCCTTGCTCGGCTATTATGAACCGGACGACCCCGAAGAACGGCGCGTGGCGCGCAAACGGTTTATCGCGCCCTCCAACGGCCTGACCCCCAACGGCGCCGCGCTGCTGCTTGAAGCCGTTCTGGAAGAACCCGATAACGTGATGAACCAAGGCTGGCTGGCCATCAAGGACACCGGGGATCCCTCCGAAGAACCACTGGCCTGCGAGTAGCGGATGGCGGCTTTGTCTTATGCCGCTCTCCATTCCCGCGTCGCCCCGCTGCGCGGAATGCCGTCCATGGACAAGCGCTGTTCAAAGTTGCTAGTATCGCCGGGTGTTTGAGTCGTGAACCGAATCAGCATTGACATAGAACGCGCCTGTAGCTCAGTGGATAGAGCACTGGCCTCCGGAGCCAGGTGCCGCAGGTTCAAATCCTGCCAGGCGCGCCACGAATGTTGTCTCCTGCCGTGTGTGTGGGTCGTTAGCTCAGCTGGTAGAGCAGCTGACTCTTAATCAGCGGGCCACAGGTTCGATCCCTGTACGACCCACCATATTTTTCCAGTTGCTTTGTTAATACAAATCAAACAACAGCTACTACGAAAATGCCCCGTCGAAACAAGCAAGCGGTACAAAAGCGTGCCATAACCGCCGGTTGTCTGTTTGCGGGCCTAGGAGGTTTTTGTGGTGGTCTGCAAAAGGCTGGTATTCAGACGTTATGGGCAAACGAAAAAGACGAAAGCGCCGTTCGTACTTTTCGGGCAAATTATCAAAAAGTTCGAATGGTGGAAAAAGATATTTGCAAGTTATCCGTTAAGAAGGACAATTTGTCTCCCGTGGACATTCTGACCGCTGGCTTTCCATGCCAAAGTTTTTCTCATGCTGGGAGCAAACAAGGTTTCGACGATGAGCGTGGAAATTTGTTTTTCGAGATCATCCGTTTAATCAGTGAGTTTGGCGAACGCAAGCCGAAAATCATCCTGCTGGAAAATGTCCCGCATTTGGCGCATGGCGACGGTGGCAAATGGTTACAGACCATCATCGCACGGATACAACAGGCAGGTTACTGGTTCAGCAAGGCCAACTGTCGAATTCTCAAAACTGACAAGATCACGGGCTTGCCACAGGGCAGAGAGCGTCTATTCATGGTTGCCGCGAGTACCGATGCCTTTTACTGCAACGACTTAGCTTTTCCCGAAGCTGAGGTAAAACTTCGTCCACTGGCGAATTTTGTCAAACGTGGAAAGAAGGCAAGGCCAAGTGACTACCTGTCGCCAGATAATCGCTATTACAAAGTCATCGTCGCACAAATGAAGAAAGGCGACGCAAAAAGTATTTACCAACTTCGCCGTTACTATGTGCGAGAATACCCCGCTAAGTGTCCGACGCTGACTGCGAACATGGGGGGCGGTGGTCACAACGTTCCGTTTATCCGAGACCGCTGGGGGATTCGTCGTTTGACTGTCGCAGAATGCGTTGCGTTGCAAGGGTTTGAGGGATTTATTTTTCATCCAGAAGTTGCCGACAAAGAATGTTACCGACAAATCGGCAACGCTGTATCGTTGCCGGTTGCTAAACAATTGGCAGAGGCATGTTTGCGCTTTTACAAATCTAAGTCACGTTGCTTGAAAAGGATTGTCGCATGAGCGTTGACTGGGTTTTTCCTTCAAGCAATGGAGGCACTTATGACGGTTTCAATGACGCTGGCATTGAAACGTATACCGGTGCCCGCTATGACGGGCTGGCACGGGAAATTATCCAAAATTCCCTGGATGCCGTGGTTGATGATGATGAAAGCAAGGTCACCGTGGAATTTGACCTTGTTAAAATTTCGCGGAAAGACTTTCCGGGAGCAGACAAACTGCTGGAAACGATGAAGCGGTGTCAGGAAGAGAGTAAGGATGACAAAGCAAGGGTGTTTTTTGAAAATGCCATAAAGGAATTGCGAAAGCAGGAGATTTCGTGCCTTAAGGTTTCTGATTGTGGGACGACTGGATTGCGCGGAAACTATCGCAAGCGTGAAGGAGAGTGGCACGCAATCACCAAGGGGCGTGGCGTCAGTTCAGATAAGAGCAAAACGGCAGGGGGCTCTTTCGGAATCGGAAAGAATGCACCGCTCACCGTTTCTTTGTTGCGTACGGTTTTCTACTCAACTTTCTACAAAGACGGTGATAAACCGGTATATCGCGCACAGGGAAAGTCCATTTTGATGTCACATGCCATCAGCGATAGTGAATACACGCAAGCGACCGGGTTTTATGGCGAGTCCGATGGGTGTATGCCGATTGAAGGCAATGCTCCTGGTGACATTCCAAAAATTTTGAAACCGAAGGAACAGGGATGCGTCGTGTTTATCCCAGGATTTGTCGTTGAACATCAATGGCGAAAAAAAATTATGGCTACAGTGGTGTCTAATTTTTTCTGTGCTATTTCTCAGAAAAAATTGGAAGTATTAGTTCAGGACGAAAAAAGGGATATTGAATTGATTGATCAAGAGTCCTTAGGCAAATGCCTAGAGGAAGTTAGAGATTCAGAAATTGATTCGGAAAAAGTACAAAATTCCTGTAATTATTATCGGTCGATACAATCCGAAGCTTCACCCAGAGAAGCTGAACTCACACTCTTAGGACACTGCAAAATATGGGTTCTAGTGGAAGAGGGGTTGCCAAAACGAGTTGCTTTGTTGCGAAAAACAGGAATGCTCATAACTGACGATCAGGTGGGACTAAAACGGTGGACTGGACGTGTAGATTTTGCCGGTGTTTTTATGTGTGATAGTGAAAAGGGAAACAGCCTATTGCGTGACATGGAGAATCCGCAACACAATGCTTTTGAACCGGATCGTCCCACCAATCCTGCTCAGCGTAGCCAGTGTAAAAAAGCACTAAAGGAACTCGTTGAGTGGGTTCGATCGAGTGTGGATATGTTGGCGAAACCTGAAGAAGCTGAGGTTACACAGATCGACGAGTTGAGTGAATTTTTTCCAGACATCAACCCCGCAGAAACCATTCCAGGCGACGAAGGCGAAAGAGATATTGAGGGACGCCCGCTGTATTCCCCGAAACCGTTAAAACGCCACAAGCCTAGAGTCGACACCACAGAAGACGATGATGACGGCGAAGGCGGTGTAGGCGATGAAGGTGGCGAAGGTGGAAACGGCGATGGCAATGGCCCCGGTGAAGGCGATGGGAGCGGTGGAACCGGTTCGCGTACATTCTCGAAATCTGTGGAAATAAAGAACGTGCGTGTTGTTTTCGCTACACCCGAAGGCAAAAAACAAACGGTGTATTTCACGCCTATGAAAAGTGGTGATATTGAGATTTCACTTGCCATCATGGGTGATGATGGACGCCCGGAAAAAATTTCTATTGCCGAAGCCAAGGGATTAAAGGGTGATGCAATTTCTGTCAAGGCCAAGAAGAACGTACGCGTCTCGTTACAGGTAACCCTTAAGAATCCCGTGAGCGATTCCATCGTGGTCCATGCCGTTGAGAAAAGCGAGAAGGGTTCCAGCGATGAAACTACTTCCAAATAAGACTTTCCCTCACCCTGTCCTCTGGAAAAATGCCGATGATTATGTTCGTCGGGAGTTTCAGGCGATGCGAGATTTTTCTGTGGGCAAGGATGATGCCCCTGTGCTGTCGTTTAGTTTTGTGATCAACGAGGAGTGTATTATTAAACTTCTTAAAGGCAGGCAGGCGACTTACGTTATAGAGATTTATTGTCCGACAACTCTCATGCGACGTGTCTTTTCTGTAGACGAAAAAGAGGGAAAATTCTCGTTGAAAAAAGGCGAACTCTATCGTCGGGTGGAGGTAAATGCCTTTGTCGTTTGCACGAAAGCTATTCAGAACTATTCCAGCCGTAACTTTAATAAGGAATTCGGTGATGATGCATCTTTCAACCTAGTGCCTGGTGATGTGCTGGCCACCGCTGATACGGAAATCTACTATTGGGATACCGAATGTGTCGCGCCACTACATTCGGTATTTGATCTTGTTGCTATTGATTCCATTACCGCCGGAATGTTTGCGGTAGATACTGAGGGTGACAAGGTGAAAATCCAAATGCACCCGCGCGATAAAGAACGATTTGATCACATGCGACATTCCCATGAATCAAAGCCCACAGCCATGTTTGTTTATTTTTCCGCCGTTGCCGAAGTTTTGCGACAAATGAAAGATGCTAAAAGCGACGATGGCAAGGACAAAAAATGGTATCGTGCCATTGAATACAAACTGAATGAGATGGGAAAAAATTTATCCTCGACGGACCATTTCATGCTGGCTCAGGAACTGCTTCGCCATCCGTTGGGCCTTATACTTCCTCGGCTAGATTTGGATAAATGACATGCAACGCATCCGTTTTTTCAGACAAGACGCACTGGACACGCTACGGGAAAAGGTAAAAGAGAATCTACCCTGGTACCGCAATGAAGATGGTGCGACGAGCCCTATCCTTGACGGATATGGAGAAATGTCCCAGTCGGTTGATGGGTCATGTTTTGATACACTGAACGGGAATATGACCGAAGTTGACGATCAAAAAAATGTCCTTGCTATCTATGCGGCATTTGGAAATTTGTCTCTGCAACAAGCGGCGGAAGAGCGCATTTGGACTTACGCTACACATGTTTTGGCAAAACCATATACAGCCAAACGGTGGAACAGAATTCCAACCGGCGCCGACAAAGCCGTTAAATATATCTTGAAGCATTACTTTGTTTCAGGTACGCGAGGGTTGATTCGTGACAATGCCATCGCCCGTCTCTGGTGGATGGGTTATCTTGCTTCCCGTTGCCATGATTACGATTTGAAAGATACCCTGCGAATCCTGTTGCGCGATTCCGACGTTCGCGCAAGCTTAATTGAACGTTCCTCGGCAAGTATGAGCCAAGAAATTTTTAGTGGCGTGATTCGCGTGCTCGGCAAATCTCTCGAATGCAACGACGATCCTGATATTTATAAAAGAAATAATTTCCGTGAACTTATGAAGAGACTGAACAGACGGGGTGGACGAATTATGTTGAATATGTTGGGAGTGAAACAATTAGACGAAATGCTCGCTAGCATTGTAGAAAGAGTAACTTCCCCCAAAAAGTAACTTCCCCTGCAACTTAAGATCTCGTTTTTTCTTGGCCAGCCACATTGACCCGTGACCACGGAACTTAATCCGTGGATTGCCAGAAAGTCGAAAATTTTCGCGAAGCTGTGAAATGAAGAGAAAAGGGGCCACTACCCCTTTTCCCGACCGGTGGCAATCGCCATGGCGGTAATGCCCGTTTTTCTCGCGGGATACACGATTGGAATTTTTAGAGCAGGATAGGCTGGGCTGGTTGCACTTTGATTGTTCCTCGTTCTACCTGGCCGAGATCATACGCCTGCTGAAGCGCAAGCCAGCTTTGGGCGGTTCCGCCAAAAGCTTTTTCCAGCCGTACAGCCCTCTCCGGAGCAATCACGGCCTGTCCATTCAGCATCTTCGACAGCATATGCCGTGTGATTCCCAGTATCTTTGCGCCATCTGTGACCGTTAGCTGGAGAGCTTCCAGGCAGTCCCGCCTGATTGAGCGGCCCGGATGTGGTGGACGATGCAGTCCCATCACGTTCTCTTTGCCAAAGGGGTCGCTACCCCTTTTCCAGACCGGTGGCAATCGCCATGGCGGTAATGCCGGTTTTTCTTACGGCGTCCATGACGGCAACCACGCGGCCATGCGGGACGGCTTTGTCGGCATTGATGACGACGGACGGTTCGCTCTGTTTGAGCAACATGTCTTGCAGGCGGGGGGCAATCTCCCGGACTGTCACCGGCTCCTTGTTGAAAAATAAATCGCCGTTTTCTGCGAGTGTGAGGGAGACCTGGTTGGGAATGTCGCCGGTCGCCGTGCTGCTTTCCGGCAGATTGACCGGCATGCCCCGTTGGAGGGTCATGGACAGCGTGGCGATCATGAAAAACACCAGGAGAAAAAACATGGTGTCAATCATGGGGATAATTTCTATCCGGGCTTTTCGTTTGGCGTGGGGAGGCAGTTTCATGTGGATGCGATCAGCGGGTTCTGGCTTGCAGCGCGGATTCGTTGCGCGTGGCGTACTGTTCAATCTGTTCCGTCAGTCCTTCAATCCGTGCGAGGAACCAGTTGTAGGGGACCAGGGCGATCACGGCGACGAAAATGCCCGTGGCCGTGCAGATTAACGCTTCCGCGACGCCCCCGGTGACGGCGTGAGGCTGCCCAATGCCCTGATTGGCCATGATGCCGAACGAATCAATCATGCCGATGATGGTGCCGAGCAACCCCAGCAACGGCGCGAGCGTAATGATGGTGTCCAACGCGGCCATGCCTCGTTTCATGTCGCGCAATTCGGCGACGCCTGCGGCTTCCATGGCTTTTTCCGGCGCGGCGTCGCGCGCGAGAATGCCCGCCGTCAGGACTCGCAACACGGGATGAGACAGGCGTTCGTTGATCGCCAGCGCGTCGGAGAAGTGGCCTTGCGTCGCCAGCTCAATCATCCGATTGGCGTCATCGGTTCTGGGTAATCGGTAAAAATACCAGCCCCGCTCAAGAATAATGGATACGGCGACGATGGAGCAGACGAGCAGGGGAAGTATCAGCCATCCGCCGGCTATCAGGATGTCTATCATGTGTGGTACACCTCGTTGATGTTGAACATGTCGCTACCTCTTTTTCAACGCAAAGCGAATGGGAAGGTCCACGACTTTGCGAAACGGGATATTCCCGTCTTTGGCCGGGCGAAAGGTCCATTTTTCCACGGCTTCAATCGCGGCCTCGTCGAATTCATCGTGTCCGCTGCTCTGTCGCACGGTGACGTTCTCCGGCCTGCCGTCAGGTCGAACTTCCACGCGGACGATGACCGTTCCTTCCCATCCTTTTTTGCGAGCCTGTGCCGGATAGACGGGCTCAGGGGCTTGGTCAGGCGCCACTTCTTGTGATTGCAAAGGCCCCGTGGGCCCGGAGTGCAGGACCCGTTTGGGTGTGGTGTCCGACGCCCCATGCGATGTCATCCGGGGGGCCGGCCGGCTGACCCCCGATGTTGCCTGTCTCATGGGAATGGCGGATATCGTTGACGGGAGAGGCAACGAGGTGGCGGGGCGACGGGCCAGCTTCGTGAAATTTTTCAGTTTAACCACGTTGGAGGCGCGCCGGTCGTAAAGGGTTTTGCGTGTGACCGGCGGAACGGCGGGGCGCGTGGGGGGAGGGGGAATATCCATCGCTTTTGCGGTGGGTTGCGAGGGAAGACGAAGCTGCTTCTGCACGGGAAGAAGCTGTTGGGGCGCGGCAGGTTGTTCCGTGCGGAGCATGGGCGGTGTTTGAACCGGCGGCGGTTTCAGGAGCGTGACGGTCACCAGCGGCATGGGTTCTTCAATGGGGCGAGCGATGTGCAGGAAACCGAAGAGCGCGATGGTGCCGACGTGCAACAGCACGGACCACGTCCCGAATCGCAAAAACGAGTCTTCAGGGCGGATCATGGTCAAGGAATCGAGGTAGCTCATGGCCCGATTTTTTTCAGCAGGTTTTGTACGCGCTCGTCTTGGCCCCCGAGTTTTTTGTACTGGCGGTATTGGGCCACGGCCTGGGATGCGTCGTTTCGGTGGAACTCATACAGCACGCCGAGATTGTAATAGCCCTCAAGCAGTTTCGGGTTCAGGGACAGGGCGGTCCGATATTCCTGTTCCGCCTGGTCGAGCTTGTTGAGGTTCACAAAGAGGACGCCCAGGTTCAGGTGGGCTTCGGCGTGTTCCGGAGAGAGGCGAATGACTTCCTGGAAGTGGGTCGCGGCTTTTTGAGTTTGGTCCCGGGCTTGCAAGAGCAGTCCCATGGCATAATGGGCTTCGACGGAATCGGGATTTGTTTGCAGGATTTTTTGGTACGCCTCCGTCGCCTCCGTCGTCTCCCCGTCTTTTTCCGCGAGCCGTGCCCGCAGCAGCCCGATGCCGGCGTGACCGGGATCCATGCGGGTCAATTGTTGAAGATGCTGTTTCGCCTGGGCCGTGTTCCCCTGGCGGTCGTACAGTGCGGCAAGGTTATACAGGGCCGTTGGCTGATTGGCATCCAGGGCGAGCGTAGCTTGATAGGCGCGAATCGCTTCCTCCACGGCTCCCAGTTGGCCGTGCACCAGGGCCAAATTGAGTTGAGCGTCGGAGGATTGAGGATAAATTTCCACGGCTTTCAAGAGCGCGGCTTTTGCCGACTCCGGATCGTTCTGGTGTTGATAAATGATTCCCAAATCAAGATACGCCTGCGCGAAGTTGGGGTGAAGGGCGACGGCTTGTTTCAGATGGGTGATGGCCTCTTGAGGTTGCTGTAAGCCGTTAAACGAGACGACTCCGAGGAGGCGGTGCGCGGCCGCAAAGCGGGGGAACACCTCCAGCGCGTTCTTGAGCGACGTGGCCGCTTGCCGGAAATCCTGGCGTTGGAGGTAGGTCAACGCATCATCGTACAGATGTTGCGCCTTGTCGGCCCAGCCGGGACCCGGCAGCGCCAGACCGGCCAGCGCCAGAAGCGCCGCGATGGCGCCGGCACGGAATTGGCTTCCTCCATTGCGCGTCTTCCGGTGTTGCTTCATCACTGGGTTTTGGCTTACGGGCATGACTGATCACCAGAGGCAATTCGGGTCGGTAACCCCGCCATCACGGGAATCGCACAGTTCCCATTTTGCGAATGACTCGGTCGTTGAGAAATTGGCAGTCTGGAAGAAAACACAAGAGTCAACCAGGTGAATGTCTTGACGAGCGTCGTTCCGAATACACTTCGCAAGCCGCGAAATCTCATTGACGAACGCCGCAGTCTATCACAGGGAGACAGGTCTTTCAAACCACTCGCAGGGCCGTCACGCGGTCTGCCGGCAACTCTGTTCCCGCATTGCAATTCGGTTGATTCACAAACCCATTCAGGTATACTAGCGGGAAATTCTGTTGTCGCACATTGTCACAACACGGAATCCGGTTTTGGATTTCCCCGAAGGCAACGCAAGGTTCCATCAACTGAAACGGTGACGGAGAAACGCCGAACGTCCCCGGACGTTCCCTTGGAGGCTGGGCCAGGCTTATGCTTGTCAGACTGCTGAATCTCGTTTTTGGAAGTAAAAATGATCGTGAGTTGAAGGCGTTTCAACCGGCCGTGGCGGCGATGAATGCCCTGGAACCGTCCTTGCGGTCCCTTTCCGACGAGGCGCTGACGGATAAAACCCAGACGTTCAAAAAGCGGGTTGAAGCCGGAGAGACGCTGGACCGGATCCTTCCCGAAGCGTTTGCCGCCTGTCGGGAGGCCTCACGGCGAACGATCGGCATGCGTCACTTTGATGTCCAGCTTGTTGGGGGCATGGTGCTGCACGCGGGGAAAATTGCGGAAATGAAAACCGGCGAGGGCAAGACGCTCGTGGCGACCCTGTCCACGTATTTGAATGCCCTGGCGGGCAAAGGCGTCCACCTGGTGACGGTCAATGATTACCTGGCGAAACGCGACACGCAATGGATGGGCCCCGTGTATCATGCGCTGGGGTGCTCGGTCGGCGTGATTCAGCATGAAGCCTCGTTTCTCTTTGACCCGGAGTATGAGGCGGCGGATAAGCGTTTGAATTATCTGCGCCCCTGCACCAGGCCCGAAGCCTATCGCGCCGATATCACGTACGGCACCAACAATGAATTCGGGTTTGATTACCTTCGGGATAATCTGGTCGTGACGGATCTTCACCAGCGCGTTCAAGGCGATTTGCCGTACGCGATTGTGGACGAGGTGGACAGTATCCTGATTGATGAAGCGCGCACGCCGCTGATCATCTCGGGTCCGGCCGAACAAAGCACGACGCTCTATACTCGCATCAATCGGCTCATCCCCAAACTCAAGGCCGACCGGGACTATACGGTTGAAGAAAAATCCAAGACGGTGGCGCTGACGGAGGACGGCAACGCCCGCGTCGAAACCTTGCTGGCCGACGATGGCCTGCTGGCGGGCGGCGGGAATCTGTATGACCCCCACAATCTGGACATTGTGCATCATGTTATCAAAGCCTTGCAGGCGCATGCCCTCTATAAACGCGACGTGGATTACGTGGTCAAAGACGGAGAAGTCCAAATCGTTGATGAGTTTACGGGACGCCTGATGCCGGGCCGGCGGTGGAGCGACGGGTTGCACCAGGCGGTCGAGGCCAAGGAGGGCGTGACCATCGCCAATGAAAATCAAACCCTGGCGTCCATCACGTTTCAGAACTATTTTCGGATGTATAAGAAGTTGGCGGGGATGACCGGAACGGCGGATACCGAAGCGGCGGAGTTTGCCAAAATCTACAATCTGGACGTCAATGTCATTCCGCCCAATCGTCCGATGATTCGGCAGGACCATTCGGACGTGGTGTATCGGACGGAACGGGAAAAATTCGAGGCGATTGCCCAGGAAGTCAAGGAATACTACGAACAGGGGCAACCCGTGCTGGTGGGCACGATTTCCATTGAAAAGTCGGAACGTCTTTCCAAGATTCTCAAACACAAAGGCGTGAAGCACCATGTCCTGAATGCCAAATTTCATGAAAAAGAGGCGGAAATTATTTCACAGGCCGGAGGCAGGGGCGCGGTGACGCTGGCCACCAACATGGCCGGGCGGGGCACGGATATTGTGCTGGGCGGTAGCGCCGATGCCTTATACAAGCAGCAGGTGGTCTATCGGGGCGACAAGCTGACCGAGGAACAAAAACAGGCGGCGCTGGCCAGGATTCAGGAGCAGTGCGAAGCCGAAAAGACAGACGTGCTGGCGGCGGGCGGATTGCACATTGTCGGCACGGAGCGGCACGAAAGCCGCCGGATTGACAATCAGCTTCGAGGCCGTTCCGGTCGCCAGGGCGATCCGGGGTCGTCCCGCTTCTTCCTGTCCCTTGAAGACGATTTGATGCGTATTTTTGCGTCTGAACGGGTTTCCAATCTGATGTTGAAACTGGGCATGGAGGAAGGGGTGCCCATTGAACACCGGATGGTCACCAGGTCCATTGAAAACGCGCAGAAGAAAGTCGAGGCGCATAATTTTGAAATCCGCAAACAGATTCTTGAGTATGACGACGTCATGAATAAACAGCGCGAAATTATCTATGCCCATCGCGCCGGTGTCCTCGCCGGGGATTCCATTGAAGAGGACGTGGAGGATTGGCTGTCCAACGTCGCGGATGCCTTAATCAATACCCACTGTCCGGAAGAAGCCTATGCCGAAGCCTGGGATCTGGAAGGGTTGCGTGAAGCCGTCCTCGCGCAGTTTGGCGCGGTGGTCATGGCGGGCGAGGACATGGCGGACATGGGACGGGATGGTCTGCGCGATGAATTGCGTGAACGCGCGAAGGCGCTCTTTGCGCAGAAGCAGCGGGAACGGGACGAGGCCGTCGGGTCCGAGGTCCGGCGTCAGCTTGAACGGGCGTTGATCCTGCAGGTCATTGATCATCATTGGAAGGAACATCTGCTGGGAATGGATCAGCTCCGGGACGGCATCGGGCTAAGAGGGTACGGGCAGAAAGACCCGCTGGCGGAGTATAAGCGGGAAGGCTTTGACATGTTTGCCGCCATGATGGACCGCATCAAGTCCGACGCGCTTGAGCGGCTGTTTAGAGTGCAGGTGGTCAAAGGGGAACGGCCTCCCATGGAAGATGACGCCGCGTCACCGCCCCCCATGGTCTTCAATCGAGGCGCCGCCGAGCCGGTGGCGCAAACCGTCCATCGGACGCAGGCCAAAGTTGGCCGCAACGAACCGTGCCCCTGCGGCAGCGGCAAAAAATACAAAAAATGTCATGGGGCGTGAGGCGGTAGAATCTACAACTGTGCATATGGTGTGTTGTGTGGGCGTAGCCCCTAACTTTGTATGTGGGAAATAGTTGGAATGAAAATTTAGCAAATGGTGTTACTTTTTTTCCACAATGCCGAGTGCTCTTCTATAGGGTGGGAAAATAACGACACTGGTACTAAGTGTGATTTCGCTATTGGATATAACCCTATATTTGTCTACGTATGACACAGACTCATGGGGCTGTAGTTTGATCCCAATGAGCCCAACGTGATAAAAGGATCGCATCAGTAGAATTGTGAAAGTGGGAATGTCGAGTATGCAATTGACTACTTGTATTGCGTAGTTCAGAAGAATATCCCTTCTCCCTGGGTTTTCAGAAATGACTTGTTGTAAACATAAATCGGAAACTTGTGTGGGCTTGATTGTTTCAATTTTAAAGGATGTTGATTGTCCCTGAAGAATTTTGGCGAATTCTAACAGGGTTGGATAATCTCCACGCCATTCATCTCTCAATGCTCGCAAGCGAGATTGTGAGTATTCGCCTTCTGCGGTTTTCAAATCCTGTTTACTTATCTTTGTGGAATGAGTGGCTGTCGTAAAAAAAGTATTGAAGAAGGCGATCACATCACGAGGACGCGGAGCAATTGAAAAAATAAAGTCGTCTATGTCTTGGCCTTCGTATTTTTGTGGAAACAAATCTTTACGGTTCACAGATCCCTTAGTATATGACCTTTCAACCAACTGATTGATTCGACTATCAAGAACTTCAAGAATTTGTTCTTTATCCCAATTGAGCTGGAGACACAGTGATTGGTATTTTTCCTCTTGAAAGCCAGAGTCGCACGTCATTTTGAACACGCGTTCGATAAGATCGCGACGGAGCGCAATTACCAATTTGGCATTTTTGACATTGAGGAATTCCCGAGAATTAAAAATTAAGGCCATAATGAGCTTGTATCTCAGCCGCTCTTCAACCCAATTTTCGTCCAGAGCGTCAATTACAACGTAATAGGCTTTTTGTCGGTCATCAAGAATAGAATCCAACAGCTCCAGTATTTTTTGGAGTCCTTCTACCTGTGCTTGGCTAATTATCTCTTGGCCACGAGATCGTAGTTCAAGTTTTTTTTCTTCAGTCAGTGTCTGGTGTGCGGTAGCTTGTCCTCCAAGGTCAAGGAAACTTATTCCAAGACCTGTTTTAACCTCCGCACCAAGATCTTTCTCCACACGCTGAGTAATTTCCTTAACCCGATCTTCTGTTTCTTTCCAAAACTTACTCCCCCATTTTTCCAAGTAACTTATAGCCTCTCGGTTTTTTCGATGCTGACGAGAATTGTCAGTAAACATATGACGAAGACTTTCCCAAGGAGAGGTTTTGTTTCCTTTTTCGTATTTAGAAAAGTAATCTCTTAAAATTTCAATTGCTAGAACATGTCGCCAGAGAAGTTTAAAAAATGGGTCGAGGTTCACTCCTAAATCCTCAAAAAAATTGAGAATAGTTGAATTGGAAACATACCTTAATGCGAGTCCTTCTGGCGAGATTTTGATCACTTGGTGTTGCCTGTCTGCACCGAGCATCAAGAGCAGAGCAGACTTTCCTGAACCAGTGCGTCCAAGAACGATTTGTCGATGGTCATCCAGATCTTCCAGTATTCTAAGGTTGCCCGTATCAACGAAGCACGTTTTGAGGAATTCGTCATCCTCGGCACCGGCTGCCCCAATTTGGTCAGTATTTCTAAATCTAAATCTGCCGATTTTACCAGGCATGGCAACCAATTAAGTGTGATTTTTGATATAGCATCACAACCCAAAATCTTTTGAAGATTGCGGTGGGATGATGCCTAAATACTCGTTGTAAATACGCTCGTGGTAATGTTTCCCTAATTTACGGACAATAGTGATAAACGATTGATAGGTTCCAGCCCCGCCCAACTTATCCCACAATTCTTCGCCGATTAGCACACATGGGTCGGTGTGCATATCAAACCAGCGCATTGGAAATTTCCAGTTGTACTGTGATCTTGTGCCATAAGGGTTATATGGCAGGGCATAATACGCACCATGTATCTTCACAGGCTCCATCGCATACAATTTCAGCAGTTTTTCTTTGCTCACTTTTGTTTGATCGCTATTTGGCAATGGGGCTTTAATCTCAAAGGCGTATCCTGGGGTATCCGGTGACGCAGACACAAATACATCGCACACCACAGTTGTGGGAGTAGGCCGACCGCCTCCTTCGAGTACATACTTCAGTTCTCTATTCCACTCAGGCGTGCGACCTGTTTTTTCGGTTTTGGTGTGTTCCAGGGCATTCAACGTTTCTTGGATACGTTGGAGGCGTTTCCTTGGTATCATGCCTCGAATCTCGTAATCTGTTTTTGCAAATCCCATGCCGCGTTCTCCAACCACCGCGGCAAGTTTTTCCCATACTTTTCCGAATGGGGTTACAAATCGACGCTCAAAATGCGAGCCTTTGAAGATTTCAGCAGGCACGAGGGCTGCGTAGAGTGGTTGCTTATTGCGAAGGTCTTCTTTGATAAACGGGTCTTGTACCAGCACTCGATCCATGACCTTGTCCATCATGGTCGTAATAACTTCTTGAATGGCCGCTTCAACCGTGGGGTCAGGGAGTGCCGCCATGGTCACCGTTTTGTACAAACAAAAATTGACTCAAAAAAATTTCCTTCACGCCTGCCTGTCCGCCGATTGACATGTCGTCGCAGGGTTGCGTCGTGGACTAGGTTGAGATTGTTTAATATCAGTGGGTAGAGATTGAATTTATCACCGGCGACAACAATCAGTTTGCCGCCAGGTCGCATACAGGACACAGCATTCCGAAAAACTGCAGCGACATCTGTCACGTAGGCTGTCTTTGCTGACTGACTTTGCCCGCGCACAGCCGGTCCGATTTCGTTGTCACAGTTATCGGCTAGGCCTAGCAATTCAAAAGCATAACGATGTTGCTCATGGTAGTCGATTAAGCCGACATACGGGGGGCTGGTGATCACGGCATCAACAGGGTCAAACGGTACTGTCCGGCTATCTCCATGAACAAGCTGCACCGTTGCCTGCGTACTTACGCGCGAAAAATCTTTGATGCGCTGTAGACCATCTTGGCTATACCGAATGAGAAATTTGATGGCAGTCGTAGTTGGGGCACAAGTCCGGCTATGTTTATAGCAGTCATACGGCTCGGTAATCGGCTTTTTGGGAAAATCAAGGTCAAAGTGGGTTGTGAGACGGGCTGAACGAGCCGCACGCGACAACACCAATTTAAGAAAGTCCTGATACTGATAGTTGGGAATCAATGCTCTAAAGATCAGCAATTCTTCTAATGCCTGTGGTGCAAACCAATCCTGGAGATAAGGCGTAGCGTTGCATCTATCAATGGTCGGCAAGGGGCCGGGGGAGGCGAACAAAGAAGAGTAGGCATGGCATGATAGTGGCGCCATTTTCTCCATGATGTCGGCAACTTCCTCTTGTAGGAGTAGTAGATTATAAGAGGCTGTCTTGACCTTTCCTATCAAGACATTAAAAGCGGAAATGTCGCAGCCAATGCCGTTGATGTTCAATTCATTTGCCTGCACCAAGGTCGTGCCCGACCCTGAAAATGGGTCAAGTACGGTCATGCCGGGCGAGCAGTACTTGCGGAGAAAAATTTCAACAAGCTGAGGGATATATTTCCCTAAATAAGGATGGAGGCGATGGACATGTTTTGTTCGTTCGCGTTCCGGAAGTTGCTTCTCAGTCCAGCTAAGCGACAAGCTTTCTAGCGGTGTGGCGTGGTCTACATCTTGTGGGTTCGTAGGGAGATCAGGCCCTTGATAAAGAGGAATTTGACGTTCTTCTGATGTGAGAGATGACGCGTTAGCCATGCTACTTATAGCTCTTACAAATTGCTATTTATAATCAAGAAACCAGCATCCTGACAATTTTTAGTCGAATATTCATTCCTTGAATTCTCGACTTGCTCACTCAAAGAATCATTCTTTTACATCAGACAATTATACTTTGACTAATCATTGGAATGGAAGCTAAAGTACAATCCGCTTGGCCTAAGAGAGCATGCATACTCTGGCCTTACGGATAATTGCTTATCAATGCAGCTAACAGGGTTATCCTGTTGGAAGGAATAAAAAAGCCGCATTTTCCTTTCATGATCCATGAAGAAAATCACCACGCTTATTGAGCAGGCCGGTCCCCTGACGTTTGCCAGGTTTATGGAACTTGCCCTCTACGATGAGGAGGACGGGTACTATATGATGGGCGGGAGTCGGCCCCGGTCGGCGTCGCCGATTGGGATGGAGGGCGGCGATTTTTTCACCGCTCCCTGTCTGTCCCCGTTGCTGGCCAGGTGTCTTGTGGGCCAGCTTGTTGAAATTGATGAACGGCTTGGGCATCCCGACGTGTTCCATCTTGTTGAAATGGGTCCGGGGGAAGGGGTGCTGCTCCGGGACATGTTGCGGGAGTGTGAAGAGCGGCACGCCTCTCTTGTGCCCCGGTTGGCCTGCATCCTGGTCGAACGCAGTCCGGCCCTGCGGCGACGCCAGCGGGAAACGCTGTCTGCTTGGAATATGCACGAAGACAGGATTCAATGGGTTGATGATCTGGGTCGTGTGTCGGACGGCAGTCTGACCGGGATGCTGTTCTCGAATGAGTTGGTGGACGCGTTTCCGGTTCACAGAATTCGGATGACGCAAGACGGTCTGCGGGAATTGTACGTGACCAGCCGCGACCATGAGTTCATGGAAATCGCCGGAGAGCCGTCCACGCCTGAACTGGCATCGTTTCTGACTGATCTTGGGGTGGCGCTGCCGGACGGGTTTACCACGGAAATCAACTTGGAAGCCGTGAAATGGATCACGCACGTCGCCAGGGTGCTGGATCGCGGCGTGGTGATCACGATTGATTATGGCCACACGTCCAGGGATTATTTCGCGCCCGAGCGAAAGAACGGGACACTGATGGGCTATCACCGGCATACGGTTTCGACGAATCCCTATGTGCGCGTCGGGGAGCAGGATTTGACCGCGCATGTGAATTTTTCGAGCCTGGCGCATGCAGGAGAACGGGCGGGATTAACCACGATGGGGTTGACGAATCTGGCGCATTTTTTGATGAGTTTGGGGATTGAGGACTTGATTCGGGACTGTGACCAGGAATCGGACATGGTTCGGATGGCCGCGAGCCTGTTGCGCCATCATGGCATGGGGACCACCTTCAAAATTTTGATCCAGCACAAAGGGGCCGCGCTCTCGCCGCTTCGCGGGTTGCGGCATCGTCCGTTTTTTGATTCGGCGCTGGCCGCCGTCCCGTCCATGACGGCACAGGGGCACGAGGCCTGATGCGCAACGCTGATTACAGGTGAAACCGGGATGGGTGGCGAAGCCGTTCCTGTCAATTATATTCCCATCGCCCTGTTTGCCGTCATCGCCACGGCGTTTGGCGTGGTGTCGCTGGTGGCGGGCTGGATCGTGCGGCCAAGCCGTCCCTATCGCGCCAAGCTCCTTCCATATGAAAGCGGCAGCCCGCTTTTTATGGATGCCCGCATTCAATTTCCCATGCGCTATTACATCATCGCGATGCTGTTTGTCGTCTTTGATATTGAAATTGTCTTTCTGTTCCCCTGGGCCGTGGCGTTTCACAAGCTGGGCCTGTTGGGGCTGATTGAAATGGGCGTGTTCATCGCTATCCTGGTGGTGGGGTTCTGGTACGTCTGGAAGAAGGGTGCGCTGGAGTGGGAATAGGGCTTGTGGCGGTCGGGAGTTTGTGGAATTCCGTCCCGTGGGCGATGGCACGGCGTTTTGGGTGTCCCATGGCGGGACGGGTCGTTCGGGCGTCGGTGGGACGGCTTTTGGAATGTGCCATGGCGGGACGGGTTGTTCGGGTGTCGGTGGGGCGGCTTTTGGAATGTGCCATGGCGGGACGGGTTGTTCGGGTGTCGGTGGGGCGGCTTTGGGGAGTGACACATTATGAGCATGTTGGAACGGCAGTTTGAACCGAATATTCTGACGACCAATCTTGATTATCTGGTGAGCTGGTGCAGGAAGTCGGCTTTGTGGCCGATGACGTTTGGGCTGGCTTGCTGCGCGATTGAAATGATTGCGTCGGTGTCCTCGCGGTATGACATTGACCGATTCGGGGCGGGGGTGTTTCGGGCGTCGCCACGGCAATCCGACGTGATGATCGTGGCCGGAACCGTGTGCCGAAAGATGGCGCCGGTGATTCGGCGCATCTACGACCAGATGCCCGAACCGCGCTACGTGATCTCCATGGGCTCCTGCGCGACCTCGGGCAATCATTACAACAGCTACAGCGTGGTGCAGGGCGTGGATCAAATCGTGCCCGTGGACGTGTACGTGACAGGCTGCCCCCCTCGCCCGGAAGCGTTGCTGGATGCCTTGATTAAATTGCAGGAGAAAATTCAGCAGGAAAAGGTGTTTGTGAAGTGAAGGCGTTGTCGTCATGCAGTGAAGGCGCGTTCGTCATGCCCGCGAAGGCGGGAATGACAGAAAAGGCGGAAGACGTTGTTCTACGAAAGGAATTTACGCGTTGAGAATAGTCGCTGGTGTTTTGGCAGTTTCGGCTTTTCTGATGCTCTTGGGATGTGTGGGTTCGCCCGTGCATTCAACGATTGCATACAACAGTGTGCAATCGGAAATCTCGCACAACAATGAAAATCTGCTGGCCCTCAATATCGGTATGACCAAACAGCAAGTTCTTGAAAAAATGGATCAGCCAGCGACGTCCGAGGGATACACGTGGGGATCGGCATGGTTGTATCGCACTGCCATGAAAGAAGGCATAGGAGGCGGAATATACGGCACTGCTGAAGGCGATTTCACGCCTCTTGTTTTCGATGGCAAAGGAAAATTAACCGGCTGGGGCAGGAATTTTTTTGAAGATCATGTGAAGCGCTACGAAATAAAAATTGAATGAAGTCAGGCTCTTTATCCCATGCACCGCGTTCTTGAAACATTGCAAGCCCGTTTTCCCGAGGCGGTTCTGTCCGTGCGTGAGGGTGCATGATTGGTCGGCTATCGTGTCCATAGGTGTCATTCTGTTGAAGATGTTATTTTTTCGAGGGTATCTGAAAGTGTAATCCACGGATGAAGGTCAAGGCCATCATCAAAATGCTTCAAGATGACGGCTGGTGTTTATCACGAACAAAAGGCAGCCACCGTCACTTTCGCCATCCGGACAAGCCAGGTGTGGTGACGGTGGCGGGCAAACTCAGTGAGGAGATGGCGTCTGGAACACACCACAACATTTTCAAACAAGCGAGGTTGAAGCCATGAGGTATGCAATCGTTATTGAAAAGACCGCTACGGGATTTTCCGCGTACTCGCCGGACGTGGAGGGGTGTGGGGCAACGGGGGCGACGCGGCGGGAGGTGGAGCAACGTCTGAAGGACGCGCTGGTGTTTCATCTGGAAGAGTTGCGGCTGGAGCGTCGGGCCGTGCCGCGGGCGCGCACACATGTCCAATATCTGGAATTGGAGATTCCAGCTCCGGCTTAATCGCCGCGCCGGTCCGCCGATGCGCGCCGTTGTCGCGGCTTCATTGCTCATCTCATGTCGGCCATGAAATCCATGCACCGCGTTCTTGAAACATTGCAAGCCCGTTTTCCCGAGGCGGTTCTGTCCGTCCATGAAGATCTGAAGCGGGGAGACCTTTCGGCACAGGTGCGGGCGGGGGATCTTGTTGACGTGGCGCGGTTTTTGCACGACGATCCCGCGTTGGCGTTTGATCATATTACCGACATCTGTTCGGCTGACTATCCCGATGATCCGGAACGGTTTGAGGTCATCTATCACTTTCTCTCCCTGGCGCACGTTACGCGGATTCGCCTGAAAGCCAGGGTGTCCGAAGACAATCCCGCGATTGGGACGATCACGACGATTTGGAAGGGCGCGAATTTTCTTGAACGCGAGGTGTACGACCTGATGGGGATTACGTTTGAAGGCCATCCAGACCTGCGGCGGATTCTCATGCCGGAAGATTATGAGGAAGGGTATCCCCTGCGAAAGGATTTTCCCGCCGAAGGAAGGGGCTGGCGCAGCACGTTTGAGTTTCTGCCGCGGCTGGATGAGCCGGTCAGCGAATGGACCGAACAGGACATTCCGGATACGCAACGGCACGTCTTTATGGCCGGGGAGCAGCCCGGCTCCGGAACGCGCACGACCGAATTGCTGCTCAATATGGGGCCGCAGCATCCCAGCACGCATGGCGTGTTGCGGGTGGTGCTGGAACTGGACGGCGAGCGGGTGTCCAAAGCGATTCCCGACCTGGGGTATTTGCATCGCGGCGTTGAAAAACTCGCCGAAGGGCTCCATTACACGCAGATACTTCCGCATACGGATCGCTTGGATTACGTCTGCGCGATGACAAACAACTATGCCTATGTGCGCGCGGTTGAAAAACTGGTGGGCGTGACCGTGCCGGAGCGCGCCGAGTACGTTCGGACGATTGTGGCCGAAGTGCAGCGCATCGTCGGCCACCTCTTCTGGCTGGGCACGCAGGCCCTGGATATTGGAGCCATGACGGTTTTTTTCTGGACGTTTCGTGAGCGGGAAGTCCTGCTGGATCTGTTTGAAACCTTATGCGGCGCGCGGTTGACGCTGAATTATTACCGCATCGGCGGCGTGGACAGCGATCTCACCACGGACGTGATTGCACGCCTGCGCGCATTTTTGAAAACGTTTCCCCTGCATCTGCGGGAATATGACACGCTGCTGCAAAAAAACCGGATCTGGGTGGCCAGAACCAAAGGCGTGGCGGTGATTTCCGGGGAGGACGCGATTAACTTTGGGCTGACCGGGCCGACGCTTCGCGGGTCGGGCGTGGTCTATGACGTGCGCAAACTTGAGCCGTATGGCGTCTATGACCGCGTGGAGTGGGAAGTCCCGGTCGGCAAGGACGGCGACACCTATGACCGGTACTGGATTCGCGTTGAAGAAATGCGGCAAAGCGCTCGCATCATCGAGCAATGCCTGGATCAGTTGCCCGAAGGCCCCATTATGGCGGATATGCCGCAGGTGATTCCGCCGCCCAAGCCGGCCGTGATGCGGGATATGGAAAGTCTCATCCATCATTTCATCATCTTTACGCAAGGGTTTAAGCCCCCGAAGGGGGAAACGTATTGCGGCACGGAGGTCCCCAAAGGCGAACTGGGATTTTTCCTGATCAGCGACGGCAGCCCGCGTCCCTATCGGATGAAAATCCGCTCGCCGTCGTTTGTTCATATGGGGGCGTTTGATTTCATGGCCCGCGGCTATCTGATTTCTGATATTATCACTATTTTTGGAACCTATGACATTGTCATGGGAGAATGTGACCGGTGAGCGGTCGTCTATCCGTGAACAGAACGAAAGGCGAGCGACGCCGCCGTGTCCGGCGGGACGTCGCGTAAATCGGCATGGTGTTGGAAAAACATCGGGACGTCGTTGATGACATTTTGAGCCGCTATCCGGTGCGGCGCTCGGCGCTGCTCCCGTTGTTGAATCTGGCGCAGCGGGAGGAAGGGTACGTGAGCCAGGCCGCCATGCGGGAGATTGCCGGCCTGTTGGATATCACCCCTCCCCAGGTGTTTGAGACCGCGACGTTTTACACCATGTTGCACCTCAAACCGATTGGGAAATTCCACGTCCAGGTGTGCCGTTCGCTCATGTGCGGACTGGTCGGGGCGGATGATCTGCTCGCCTGGTTGCGCACGCATCTGGGTCTTGGCGCGGGCCAAACCTCGGAGGATAAGTTGTTCACCTTGAGTGCCGTGGAATGTTTGGGGTCGTGCGGCACCGGGCCGATGATGCAGATTAATGACGATTATTATGAGCGGCTCACGCAGGACAAAGTCGGCCGGATCGTGGACGAGTTAAAACGGACGGGTGACTGTTCCATGAAAAGCGGACCGTTTATGCTACCGGAACGGGCCGGCGCGGCGCCACCATGAAGACGTTTGAAAAAATTCTCCTGAAGAACATGGAACAACCGGGCTACACCGGGTCTCTTGCCGATTATGAGGGAGCCGGCGGGTATCAGGCGTTGAAAAAAGTTCTGGGGCGCGTGCCGCCGGCCGACATTATCGAAACGGTGAAAAAATCCGGCTTGCGCGGTCGGGGCGGCGCCGGGTTTCCAACGGGGGTGAAGTGGGGGTTTATTCCCAAGGATCACCCCGGACCCAACTACCTGTGCTGTAACGCCGATGAAAGCGAGCCGGGTACGTTTAAGGACCGTCAATTACTGGAGCGCGACCCCCACCAGATTCTTGAAGGCATGGCCATCGCCTGTTATGCCATTGGCGCGCAAACCGCCTACATCTACATACGGGGTGAATTTCGGCTTGGCGCGAAAATTCTGGAGCGCGCGATTGCCGAAGCCAGGCAGGCCGGGCACACCGGCGCCGATATTTACGGCAGCGGCGTCACCATCAACATCTACGTGCATGCGGGAGCCGGAGCCTATATTTGCGGCGAGGAAACGGCGCTGCTCGAATCGTTGGAAGGCAAGCGCGGAAAGCCCCGGAGCAAGCCGCCGTTCCCGGCCACGCATGGCCTCTATCAGAAACCCACGGTGGTCAATAATGTCGAGACGCTGGCCAATATCCCCCATATTATCAATCGGGGAGACGCCTGGTATGCCGCAATCGGCGCGCCCCCCAAAAGCCCCGGCACGCGGATCTTTTGTTTGAGCGGGCATGTGCGGCGTCCGGGGAATTATGAATTGCCCGTCAACGTGACGTTCCGGGAGTTGATTTATGAGCTTGGGGGCGGGATGCGGTCCGAAAAACCCCTCAAGGCGTTTATTCCGGGTGGCGCATCGGCGCCTTTTTTGACTCCCGAACACATCACGATCCAGATGGATTTTGAGTCGGTGGCCATGGCGGGTTCCATGTCGGGGTCCGGCGGGGTGACCGTGATGGAAGAAGGGACGAGCATGGTGTGGGCGGCCCTGCGGTTGATGGAATTTTTCTATCATGAATCATGCGGGAAATGTACGCCTTGCCGGGAAGGCAGCGCCTGGATCGTGCAGATTTTGCAGCGCGTACTGAACAAGCAGGGCCGCCCGGACGATTTACGGACGCTCACGGACGTTTGCGGCAATATCGGCGGCCGGACGGTGTGTGCGTTTGGAGACGCGGAAATCGCCCCCGTTCAAAGTACGTTGAAGTATTGGCGGCATGAGTATGAGGCGTTGATTGAAGAGGCCGAGGCCCTGAAGGCCGACAGGAAAGACATTCCCGTGCTGACGGTGTAGGTGAAACGGACGATGCCGATTGCCGCTTCCCAAAAAATGGTGACGATCACGATTGACGGAATGAGTGCGCAGGTTCCGGAAGGGACACTCGTGATTGAGGCGGCGCGGCAAGTGGGCGTGATGGTGCCGCATTTCTGTTACCACCCGAAGCTGGACCCCGACGCGAACTGCCGGATGTGTTTGGTGGAAATCGAAAAAATTCCCAAACTCCAGACCTCGTGTAGCACGCGCGTGTCCGACGGCATGGTCGTGCGGTCTTCGGTCGCCCATGTCGAGGCGGCGCGCCAATCGGTGCTGGAACTGCTGTTGAGCAATCATCCGCTTGACTGCCCGGTGTGCGATCAGGGCGGCCGCTGCGACCTGCAGGATTTTTCGCATGAATACACGCCCTCGGTCAGCCGGTTCAAGGAATTGAAGCGGGTGTTTCCCAAACAATACCTTGGCCCGGTCATTGAAACACAAATGAATCGTTGCGTGTCGTGCATGCGCTGTGTGCGCTATTGCGACGAAGTCATGGACGCGCAGGCGCTGGCTCCCGTCGGGCGGGGGACGCTGACCCAGATTACGCACTGGGCCGGCCATGAACTTGAATGTGATATGTGCGGCGGGTGTATTCAGATTTGTCCGGTCGGCGCCATTACCAGCCGGTTGTCCATGTATGACTTTCGTCCGTGGATGCTGAAACGAACGGACACCATTTGTGCCTATTGCGGGGACGGATGTCAGATGACGGTTCAGCACAAAAATAATCAATTGATCGAAGTGAATTCCGCGCTCGGGACAGGCCGGAATGACGGCGACCTCTGTGCCCGTGGATATTTTGGGTATCATGCCGGCGCGCATGCCGACCGCTTGCAACGTCCGCTCATGCGTCAAGCCGATGGCTCCTTTGCCGGCGTCACCTGGGAAGACGCGTTGGAACACGTGGCCCGGCGGTTCACGGCGATTCGCGCGGCGCATGGTGCGGACGCGATTGGCGGACTCATCACGGCCCGGTGCACCAATGAAGACTTGTACCTGTTTCAGAAATTCATGCGTCTCGCGGTCGGGACGAATCAGATTGATAGCAGCGCGCGGTACGGCTATATCAACGGGATGCGGGCGCTCCGGCGCGTGCAGGGCGCGCATCGGTGGACGGTTCGCTATGAGGATATTGTGCGGGCCGACGGCATCCTGCTGGTCGGCACCAATCTCCATGCGGCGAATCCCATTACGGCTCTCAACGTGAAGCGGGCCGTGAAGCGCGGCGGGGCGGCGCTGGTCACGCTGGAATCCCTGTTGCCGGTCCGTTCGACGGTGAGTAATATCACGACGCTTTCCCGGCATCACCTGACCGTGCGGAGCGGACACTTTGACGCGGCCATTCTGGGACTGCTGAAAGCCGTGTGTGCCTGCGACCTGGTCAATGAGGATATCGCCAAACGGGCGCCGCGGTTTGTGGACGCGATACGGGCCAAAGTCGCCGATGTGTCCTGGCAAACAGTTCGGGAGCGTTCCGGTCTGTCCCAAACGGATTGTGAAGCGGCGGTTCGGACGTACGCGCGGGCGGAGCGCGCGGTGACGCTGGTGGGCCAGGACGTGTTGCGTTCGCTTGGGGGAGAAGGGATGGTGACCAATCTCCTGGATCTTCAGATTCTGACCGGTCATCTCCAGCGTCGGGGTTCGGGGCTTGGCTGTCTGGCGGAAGAAAATAATGAGCAGGGCGCCGTGGAGATGGGGGCGGTGGCCGACTATCTTCCCGGTCCGTTCGACCTGCATGCCCGGGAAGGGCGTGCGGCCTTCGCGCAAGCCTGTGGGCACGATGTGCCGACGGGACCCTCGGCCACCTTGCCGGACATGTTGGACCGGGCGAAAACCGGCGGCATCAAATCATTGTTTATCGTGGGGGAAAATCCCGTGGAATCGTTACCGCCCGATGCGAGGGTGGCCGATGCCCTGGAGGCCCTGGAGTTTGTGGTCTGTCAGGACATGTTTTTAACGGAAACCGCGAAGCGGGCGCACGTAGTGTTTCCGGCGTGTTCGGCCATGGAAAAGGACGGCACGTTTACCAATACGGAAGGCCACGTCCAGCCCGTTCGCGAATCGGTTGAACCGTCGGGAGAGAGCCGCCCCGATTGGGAAATCTTTTCGGCGCTGTCCGTGTTGATGGATCATCCGATTGAGTACGCGGCGGCCAAAGACATCTTCAAGGAAATACGCGGAGCGGTTCCGGGGTATGGGCTGCTCGGCCCGGCGCCCGCGCCTCCGCAGGTTGACGCGGACACGGTTGACCGATACGTGACCGATGGGTTCAAGGAGGATTTCGACCGTCGCTACACGATCCGGCAGCCGTTCTCCATGCCGCAAGGATCGCTGACGCTGCGGTTGGTCCAGTCCCTGTATCATTCCGGAAAATACAGCACGCGCGCGAAGGGATTGATGGACATTGAGGGAGAAGGCCGTTTGCAGATCAACGCCGCCGAGGCGCGGCGACTGGGGGTTGAAGAAGGCGACGCGGTGCGCCTGTCCAATGCGCGTGGACAGGCCACGGTTCCCGTCACGCTGAACGACCGTGTGCCCGATGACGTGGCCTGGTTTCCCGAGCACTTTGATCAGACCGTGCGGCCCCTGTTTGCGTTGACGGTTGATCCTCAAACAGGCGTGCCCGTGTGGAAGACGACGGATGTCACTATTGTGAAAGAGAGTGCGTTGAAACAAGGCATAGAGTATGGCACGGATTACGGACATTAAAGATTTGAAATTTTCTGTTGAATTGCGCTCTGTGTGTGTGGATGGCATACAGGAGAACGGAAAGCTTGGGGCCTACAGAGCAGTGGTTGATAGTAGCGGAAGTGGTCGTCTGCTAGGCATTGTCGGTAGCGGCTATAAACTCATTAACAACGAACAAGCTCTAGAGTTGGGAAAACGATGTTGCCGGGAATTGTTTGGTCCTGATGAAGCTGACACCATTGAAATATTTAACGTGGATGCTCCCGCAACGGCGAGTTATTGTTTTATTGATCTTATCCATCGAAATTACATCATGAATTTATGGGACAGCCCGACACAGCCTGATGAGTACATTCCATACGTTCGAGTCGTGAACAGTTATAACGCCTCAAAGGCATTGCGGTTTGACATCGGTTTTTGCAGGAAGCTCTGTCTCAACGGGGTCATTTTTGAAACCGAAACGATTAGTTTCCGGTTCAGTCACAGCAGGCATATCACGAATGACCTAGACGATGCGGTCACCTTTGCCTTGCAAGACGAAAAAATACGAAATCTGTTTGATCAGTTTAAGGCGTATGCTAATACGCTTAAAAACTACCAGATATCCAAAGAACAATCTTTCAATCTCATTTATGCTTTGTTTGGAATCAAGGATAAATCCAAGATCAAATTTGAGAGCCCAAATGAAAGTCGTGAAGAATACAGGGCTTTGGAGAACACTGTGTGCAAAACGTTGGATGAGTACGGAGAGACGCTGGGAGAAAATGGCTATTCGTTGTTCAACGTGATTACGGATCTTGCCTCGAATGACATGGAGAATCGTTATTTCCGTCGTGAGCGACACTCAAAACAAAAATTGGCTGGGAACTGGATGCAGTCCTTTCAGCGCGAGATAAAAGCTGCGAACTTTGATTTTAATCATTATCTTGCGCGACTACAAAGATCGAATGACAAGTCGGATTTCCGAATGTCAACATTGTCGCGCCCCATGGCCTCTAGAGGGATGCGTCGTTAGTGCTGGTAAAGTCAAGCGTGGGAGGCATACATGAATCTGAAGAAAATTGAAGATGAGGCGCTACGCCTGCCCGAGGAAGCAAGAGCGGAGTTGGCACAGAAACTTCTCTTGAGCCTTGATGCGCCAACTGTGGGTGACATAGATGAAGAATGGGTTATTGAGGTACAGCGTCGAGCCAGGGAAATTGATGCCGGGCTTGTGCAGCCAATCCCTGCGGATGAAGTCAAAAGAAAAGCGCAGACGTTGCTTCGGTGAGCTATGACTTCCATCCTGCGGCAGCAACAGAGTATCTTGAATCTGTCGCGTATTTTGAATCGCGAAGGGCCGGGCTTGGCGCTTCCTGGCTCGTGGAGTTTGAAAAAAATATGCGTATGGTTTGTGAGGCGCCACACAGGTATCCTATTGAGAAAGAGCCGGATGTCAGGCGCATACGAATGAAACAATTTCCATATATTGTGTTCTTTCGGGAGTCGTCGAAGAACGTGCAAGTGCTGGCGGTTGCTCACAACAGACGTCGTCCGCAGTATTGGCTGGAAAGAATCTGACCAAGGAGCTCTCCCGTGATTGGCACCGGCATCAAACTGGCGTTGACCCTGTCGCAGATTGCGGCCGTGATGGGTTTGGTGCTGCTGACCGTGGCGTTGCTCACGCTGCTGGAACGCAAAGTGTTGAGCTGGATGCAGGATCGGATGGGCCCCATGGAAGTGGGGCCATACGGCATTCTGCAGCCGGTGGCCGACGGGCTGAAACTGTTTTTCAAAGAAGACATCATCCCGGCCGGGGCGAACAAGATTATGTTCAGTCTGGCCCCGCTCATTGTGCTGGTGCCGGCCCTGATCGGGTTTGCCGTCATTCCGTTCGGGCCGAACTGGACGGTCGAGGTCTGGGGGGTGGCCTTCAAGCCTTTTGTCGTCAGCGACATCAACATTGGCGTGCTCTACATTCTGGCGTTTGCGTCCATCGGCGCGTACGGGGTCATTCTCGGAGGATGGGCCTCCAATAGTAAATATGCATTGTTGGGGGGGTTGCGGTCCGCGGCCCAGTTGATCAGCTACGAACTGAACGTGGGGCTGGCGATTGTCGGGGTGTTATTGCTGTCGGGCAGTTTAAGTCTCGTCGCCATTACGGAAGCGCAAGCCGGAGGGTTTTGGCATTGGTTTGCCTTTGACCCTCTGCCGTTTCCGCAATTCATCGCCTTTGTCGTGTTTTTGATTGCGTCCATTGCCGAAACCAATCGGCTGCCCTTTGACCTGCCCGAAGCCGAAAGCGAATTGGTCGCGGGGTTCTTCACGGAATACAGCGGCATGCGGTTTGCGTTTTTCTTTTTAGCGGAATACGCGAACATGATTCTGGTGTCGTGCATGGCCACCGTGCTGTTCTTCGGCGGATGGCATGCGCCGTTCCCGTTTTTGCAGGCGCCCGGGGATTTTGCCTGGATCACGGGGATTTTCTGGTTTACCGTCAAGGTCTATTTTTTCCTGTTTCTGTTTTTCTGGCTGCGCGCCACGTTGCCGCGATTGCGGTATGACCAGTTGATGCGGTTTGGATGGAAGGTGCTGTTGCCCATTGCCCTGGGGAACGTGGTGGTGACGTCAATTCTCGCCTACATGTTCCCCCATTCATAACGCCGAGGCCGAGCTGTCTATGACGATCAAAGCATGGATCAAGTCTCTCATCTTTTTTGAAATCCTCATGGGGATGAAAGAGACGTTGAAGCATTTGGTGCGATACCGTCCCATCACTCTGGAGTATCCCCACGTGAAGAAACAGCTCCCTGATAATTATCGAGGCATGTTGGGGTTGCTGCGATACGACGACGACACGGAGAAATGCGTGGGGTGCGATCTGTGCGAGGCGGCGTGTCCGTCCCGGGTGATCCGGGTGGTGAGCGCCGAGGTGCCCGGGGAACCCGCCAAGCGGTACGCCAAGGAATATTCTATGGACATGACCCGCTGCCTCTTCTGCGGGTTGTGTGTCCAGGCCTGTCCGGTGGATGCGCTGGGCATGTCGCAGGAGTTTGAGTGGGCCGTGTACGATAAACGCCAGTTGCAGTTAAACAAAGAACAATTGCTGGCCATCGGTGACCGAGCGTTTCCGGAACGGGAAAAACGATTGGAATTTCAACACCCCAACGTGGCGTATTTTAACGTCTCCTTTGACGATATTCCGGAAAAGGAATCGTAGTTTTACGCGACTGGCCGTTCCCTGATGCCCCGTTCTCCCGCCTGGTCACGACGCATGAGTCGTTAACGAGAGAGAGGTCACTGTGGCGACATTCGTCTTCCTGTATTTTGCCGCGATCATTCTGGTCACCGCTTCGCTTGTCGTCGTCTTTCGGAACCCCATCTATAGCGCCCTGTCCCTGCTGGTCATGTTTTTTCACGTGGCCGGGTTATACGTCACGCTGCACGCCGAGTTTCTGGCCGCGATTCAAATCATCGTGTATGCGGGAGCCATCCTGGTGCTCTATTTGTTTGTCGTGATGTTGCTGAACGTCAAACGCGACGAACGGTATAACCGGCAAGGGCCCGTGGCGATGTTTCTCGGCGGGGTGTTGCTGACCGAAGTCGTGCTGCTGGCCGCGAGTCGCGGACTGACGGTGGCTTCGCCGGGTCCCATGGACGCGGGAGAGAAGGCGGCGGGGAATACGGAATCCATCGGGGAAGTGCTGTATTCCACCTATCTCTTCCCGTTTGAAATTGCCTCGCTCATTTTACTGGTCGCGATGATCGGCGCGGTCATTTTATCCAAAAAGGGAATGGCGGAGTCGAAATCCTCATGACTGTGCCCGTGGAATTCTATCTGGCGTTGAGCGGGCTGGTGTTTCTGATTGGTCTCGTCGGCGTCCTGGTCCGCAAGAACCTGATTGTCATCCTGTTGTCGATTGAACTGATGCTCAATGCCACGAACATCAATTTCGTGGCCTTTTCCGCCCATTTCGGCAACCTGACGGGGCAGGTCTTTGTGTTTTTTGCGTTGACCGTGGCCGCCGCCGAAGTGGCCGTGGGCCTGGCCATTATTATTGCGCTGTACCGCCATCATTCCAGTATCAACGTTGATGATTTCCGCTTGTTGAAGTGGTAGCGCCATGCTGTATGCCTTGATTCCCTTCTTGCCGTTGCTGGCGTTCATCGTGCTGGGCCTGGCCGGGCACGTCGTGAAGGCCCGCGCGCATCTGATCGCGGTGCCCGCCGTGTGGTTATCCTTCCTGCTATCGGTGCTGGCTTTTTCCGAAGTCGCCAGCGGGCATGTGCTGGAAATTCCGTTATACACCTGGGCGGCGTCCGGCGACCTCACCATTCGCCTTGGACTCTATGTGGATCGGTTGACCGCGGCCATGTTGCTGTTGATCACCGGCGTCAGCGGATTGGTGCACGTCTATACCATTGGGTATATGCACGGCGATCCGGGCTACGCGCGCTTCTTTGGCAATATCGCGTTGTTTACGTTCTCGATGCTGATGCTCGTCATGTCCGATAACTTCCTCCAACTGTTTGTGTTCTGGGAAGCGGTGGGCCTGTGTTCGTATTTGCTGATTGGGCATTGGTATGAACGGCAGGCGGCGAGAGCGGCGGCCACGAAGGCGTTTGTCGTCAATCGAATCGGCGACTTCGGATTTTTGCTCGGCATCCTGTTGGTGTTTGCGGTCTTTGGGACCTTGCAGTACCAGCCGGTGTTCAACGAGGCCGCCGAACAAGCCGGCGCCACGATTGATCTGCTTGGAGCCGTTGGCGGCGGGTGGGAAATCTCCGCGATGACGCTGATTGGGTTGCTGTTGTTTGTCGGCGCCGTCGGCAAGTCCGCTCAAGTCCCGTTGCACGTGTGGCTGCCGGATGCCATGGAAGGTCCGACTCCCATTTCCGCCTTGATTCACGCCGCGACCATGGTCACCGCCGGGGTGTTTATGGTGGCGCGGTTTGCCCCGCTGTACAACGTGTCTCCCGTGGCCATGAACGTCGTGGCCATCGTGGGTGGGCTGACCATGTTTCTCGGCGCCACGATTGCCATGACACAATACGACATTAAGCGGGTGGTGGCCTATTCGACCGTCAGCCAGCTTGGATACATGATGATGGCGTGTGGATTGGGCGGATACGTTGCGGGTATGTATCATTTACTGACGCATGGGGCCTTTAAGGCGTTGCTGTTCCTGGGATGCGGGTCCGTCATGCTGGCCGTCCATCATGAGCAGGACATGCGACGCATGGGCGGCCTGAAAGAGAAGATGCCCATGACCTACTGGACCTTTGTGATCGGGGCGCTGGCGCTGTCCGGATTTCCGTTCACCGCGGGATTTTTCAGCAAAGATGCGGTGTTGCTGGCCGCCTGGAACGCGGGATCGTTGGGGCAGAGCCTGGCCGTCCTGGGAGTGCTCACGGCGGGGCTGACGGCTTTCTACAGTTTCCGGCTGGTGTTTGTCACGTTTTGGGGCGAGTCCCGGGTTGACCCGCGTCACGTCGCGCACGTGCGAGAACAACCCGTCGTGGTGACCGCGCCTTTGTTGGCGTTAGCCATATTCAGTATCCTGACCGGGTACCTGGGTATCCCGGACTTTCTTCAACCGGTGTTCCCCGGCGGTGAAGGCGGCGGACACCATGGAGTCGCCGCCTGGGGCATGATGATTGCGGCGGCGTTGGCGGGCGTGCTCGGCATCGCCGCGGCCTATTTCATCTATGTGCGATCGCCCGGCTGTTCCGACCGTCTCGTGCGGCGATGGCACGGGTTGTATCAAGGATCGTTCAATAAATGGTACGTGGATGAAGCGTATAATAAGGCGTTTGTGAATCCCATGTTTCTGTTCACCGATCAGATGTGGAAAAAAGTGGACGTGGCCGTTATTGACAACGCGGTGAATGGCGTGGCCCGCGGGTTTGCCTGGTGGGGCTGGCTGGCTCGTCTGATGCAAACCGGCGAGACCCAGAATTATGCTCTTGGCATGACGGTGGGGGCGGTTATTATTTTAACGGCGTATCTGCTGTTTTGATGAGAATGTTTGGCTGACATGGCAACGGCATCCGGTGGATTTCCCTGGTTGAGCATCGTCGTCTTCCTTCCCCTGGCGGGAGTGGCGGCGCTTGTGCTGGTCAAAGAAGCCATGGCCAAATGGGTGGCCCTGGGCGTCTCATCGCTGGTCCTGCTCGTCTCGCTCCCGCTGTGGGCTTTGTTCAATGAGTCCACGCCTGCCATGCAGTTTGTCGAAACGTATCAATGGATTGCCTGGCCTTCCATCCACTACGCCGTGGGCGTGGACGGAATCAGCTTGCCGCTGGTGTTGTTGACCACCGCGCTGACTCCGCTCTGCGTCGTGGTCTCATGGACGTCGGTCGAGACGCGAGTCAGGGAATTCATGATCAGCCTGCTGGTGATGGAAACCGCCATGGTCGGCGTGTTTGTCGCGTTGGACTTTGTGCTGTTCTATGTGTTCTGGGAAACCATGCTGATCCCCATGTATCTGTTGATTGGGGTATGGGGCGGCCCCAATCGCGTGTACGCGGCCATCAAGTTTTTCCTGTACACCCTGGCGGGGAGCGTCCTGCTGCTCGTGGCGATTATCGTGCTCTATGTGTACGCCGGAGCCGGTTCTTTCGATATCCTCACGTTGAGCCGGGCCGAGTACCCGCCCTGGCTGCAGGCCTGGTTGTTTTGGGCCTTCTTCGCCGCGTTTGCCGTGAAGGTGCCGATGTTTCCGTTTCATACGTGGCTGCCGGACGCACACGTGGAAGCGCCCACCGCGGGCAGCGTGATTCTGGCGAGTGTGTTGCTCAAATTGGGCGCCTATGGGTTTTTGCGTTTTTCGCTGCCCATGCTGCCGGATGCCACGCAGCAGTTTGCCGCATGGGTCATCCTCTTATCGGTGGTGGCCATCGTCTATGGCGCGTGCTTGGCTTTTGCCCAGACCGATTTAAAAAAACTGATTGCCTATTCCAGCGTGAGCCACATGGGCTTTGTCACGCTGGGCATTTTTGTGTTGAACGCCCAGGGCATTGAGGGCGCTATTTTGCAAATGATCAATCATGGCATCACCACGGGCGCGCTGTTTCTGTGCGTGGGCATTCTCTATGAGCGGACGCATAGTCGGGCGATTGTTGACAATTCCGGGTTGGCCAAACCCATGCCGCTGTATGCCACGTTTCTCGTGATCTTCGCGTTGGCGTCCGTGGGGTTGCCGGGCCTGAACGGCTTTGTCGGCGAATTTTTCGTTCTGATCGGGGCTTTTGCGACAAGCAAGCTGGCCGCGACCTGTGCGGCCCTGGGCGTCATTCTGGCCGCGGCGTATATGTTCTGGATGCTACAGCGAGTGGTGTACGGGGCGCCGGCGCCGCACATGGCGTCGAAACTGCGCGATCTGAACCGGTGTGAAATCGGCATGTTGGCGCCATTGGCGTTGCTGGTGTTGTGGATCGGATGCTATCCGAAGCCGGCGCTGGACGTGATGCATGCCAGTGTCGCTCATCTTCTTCACCGTGACGCGAACGTCCGGCTGGTGGACGATGGGCCAGCCTCCTTCTTGCCCGACCGCGTGACCGCGCGGGCTTCCATGGCGGCCGCCGAGAGAGAGGGCGCGACGCGATGACGCTTCCGCTCGCGGATCTGGCGGCGATGCTGCCGGAAGTGATCGTCGCGGCGACCGCCTGCCTCGTCCTGGCGCTGGAACCGGTCACCCCGCCGTCCAGGAAGCATGCGCTGGCGTGGATGAGCGCGGCGTCGCTCGTGGCCTGTTTCATCGTGACCGCGAGCGGCATGGGTGACCGGGTCACGGCGTTCAGCGATCTCGTAGTGGTGGATGCGTATGCCTCGTTTTGGAAACTGTTGCTCTACGTCGTGAGCGGGATGACCATTTTGCTCTCCATCGGGTATCTCAAAGAAGAGCGGATTGAGCTGGCCGAATTCTACGGGTTTCTGCTGCTCTCCCTGACGGGCATGATGATCATGGTCTCCGGAACCGACCTGCTGGTGATCTATCTCGGCATCGAGCTGATGTCCATTCCGCTCTACGTCCTGGCGGGATTCAAACGATTTGAAGCCCGGTCCATCGAATCATCGGCCAAGTTTTTTATTCTGGGGGCGTTCTCATCGGGACTGTTGCTCTATGGCGTGTCGCTCATCTTTGGAGCCACCGGCAGTACGCGTCTTGGAGACATTGCCGCCGTGGTCGGGACACGGGGCTTGGACGATCCCCTGATCCTCATGGCCATGACGCTGTTGATTGTCGGGTTTGGCTTTAAAGTGGCGGCGGTGCCGTTTCATATGTGGACACCGGACGTCTATCAAGGCGCGCCAACGTCGGTGACCGCGTTCATGGCCGTGGCCTCAAAAGTCGCGAGCTTTGGCGCCTTCCTTCGGGTGATGCTTGAAGGCTTTGGGAGCGTGAAACCGAATTGGAACGGACTGATTCTGGGTCTGTGTATTCTGACGCTGGTCCTTGGGAATCTCGTCGCGATTGTGCAGACCAATGTGAAGCGTCTGCTGGCGTACTCAAGCATCGCGCATGCCGGGTATGCGTTGATCGGGTTGGTCGTGGCCGGATGGGCCGGAACCGAAGCCGGGGTCGCGTCGCAAGGCGTGTCCAGCATGATGCTGTATCTGGCCGTGTATGCCTTGATGACCCTCGGAGCCTTCTCCGTCGTCGCGATGCTTCGGCGAGGGGGACGGGAAGGCGAAGACCTGGACGACTTGACCGGTTTGGCCCAACGCCACAAGGGCGCGGCGTTTGCGATGCTGCTGTTTATGGTCTCGCTCGCCGGCATTCCCCCGACTGCCGGCTTCATCGGCAAATTGTATCTGTTTCTGGCCGCCGTCAATGCCGGGCTGACCTGGCTGGCCGTGATCGGATTGGTCTTTGCCGCGGTCTCCGCCTTCTACTATCTGCGCGTCGTCATGGTCATGTATATGCGCGAACCCTCGTCCGACCAGGTACGCGACATTCGTCTGGCCTTGTCCCCCCCCGCCATCGTCGTCCTGGCGCTGGCCGTTGCGGGCGTGGTACTCGTCGGCGTGTACCCCGGCCCCCTGGTCGCCTTCACGGCTTCCGCCGTGCTTCCGTAATTGAGACAGGACAGGCCGTTGAGAAACTGACATGCCTGGATTACTCTTCCCTGACTACTTCCTCACCCACGGCATAAGGGAGATGCCCGAATGGAAAGCCTTAGACGCCCAGCCTGCGGCATTTGAGGCATTCAGAGACGGCATCCTTCGCCATTACACTACATTCACTGCGTTTCATAATCCCAAAGAAGCCGAGACCGAGCAAGATTTGATCCGTCCGGTTCTGGGTCTCCTGGGATGGACTGATTACCTGCCTCAGCAGGACGCAAATCGTGGCAAGGATATTCCCGATCTTCTGCTGTTCTCCGACAGCCGTACCAAGGCGAGTGCCGCTGCCAGCCGGAAGCCTGATAAACGCTATGCGAGTGCGTTGGTGGTGGAAGAGAGCAAGCGCTTCGGTCTTTCCCTTGATGACCGCGACCAGGCCGACGGGAGCGGGTCCGGAACGCCGCATGGCCAGATCCTTAGATACCTCTCGACGGCCGAGATCGTTTCGGATGGCAAACTTCGTTGGGGTATCCTGACCAATGGCGGCGTGTGGCGTCTCTACGACTACCGCGCCCGTCCTCATGCCACCGGCTACGTTGAAGCCGACTTGGAGAATCTGCTCGCCCCCGGCAACGAAGAAGCTCTCCGCGTCTTCTATCTGCTGTTCCGCCGCGACTCTTTTATTCGTCAAGATGGCGCCACGACTACTTTCCTGGAAGCCGCTCTGGCGGAGGGCCGCCGCTACGAGGAGCGGGTCGCGCAGGACCTTTCAGGCGTGGTCTTCGATCACGTCTTTCGCGATCTCGTACAGGCGATTGCAGACGCCACGGACGAGAGTCTCGAAAAAATCCGGGAGGCAGCCCTGATTTTTCTGTATCGGCTACTTTTTGTGCTGTACGCCGAAGACAGGGGCCTTCTGCCGGTCAACGACTCACGTTACGACGACTATGGCTTGCGAAAGCGAGTACGGATAGACATTGCGGAGAGGATGGCTGCCGAAGATACATTCTCGGCTCATGCCGCCATCTACTATGATCGTCTGATGACGCTGTTCAGGCTTATTGACAAGGGCGACACGTCCATCGGCCTGCCGCCTTACAATGGCGGCCTGTTCGCGTCCGAAACCGCTGCGTTGCTGAAAGACATTAGCCTGGCTGACGCAGACATCGCGCCGATCATCTACGCCATGAGTCACTCTGAAAGCCCGAACGAGAGCCCCCGCTTTGTCAACTACCGCGACATGTCTGTTCAGCAACTCGGCTCGATCTATGAGCGGCTTCTGGAGCACGAACCGGTCCGTGATGATACCGGCAACATCGTCATACGTCCCAACCCTTACGCCCGAAAAGACAGCGGAAGTTTCTTCACGTCCCAGGAACTGGTGGACCTGATCGTTGACCGTACCTTGAAGCCGCTGGCTGAAGAACGTCTCAAAGAGTTTGAAGTCAAGGCTGCTGAACTGAAGAGCGACCGTCGCTCAAAGGCCGAACGACAAGCCGAGATGCGTAAGCTGGACCCGGCCGAGGCCGTTCTGAACCTGAAGGTTCTGGACCCGGCCATGGGAAGCGGCCATTTTCTGGTGACCGCAGTGGACTTTCTGTCCGACTACATCGCCGATTTGATTGAACGCACCCCGGCCATCCCCGAATGGCTGAATGGTGAGTACGTGTCGCCTTTGGTGAAGCGCGTGGCGACCATTCGACGTAACATCCTGTCGCGGGCCAAGGAAGCGAACTGGGTGGTGAACGAGTCCCAGCTGACCGATCAGGCCATCATCCGCCGCATGGTACTCAAGCGCTGCATCTACGGCGTTGACAAGAATCCTCTCACCGTCGAGTTGGCCAAGGTGTCGCTATGGCTGCATAGTTTCACGGTCGGGGCGCCGTTGTCCTTTCTTGATCATCACCTGCGTTGCGGCGATTCGCTGGTCGGGTTGCGAGTGTCTGATGCCACCGATGACTTGCAGAAAAGGGCTCAACTACTTTTCGGCAACGCCATAACGAGCGCGGAGCTCTCAAGGAATGGCATGCAACTCATCGAGGAAATATCGGACGCCGACGTGGCCGAAGTGCGGGAGTCGGCGACACTGTTTTGCGATGTGGAGAGGACGACCGCGGAACTCCACGGACTGCTGGATTCCCTCTGCGGCCTGCGCTGGCTTACCGCGGAGATGAAGCCGAGAGAGCGTACTCATTTCGAGACACCGCTGTTCAGGATGGTTATCCTGCAACCTGCGGACGCCTACAAGCTACTGGCCCGAGGGCCGGAGTGCGTGGGCGGTGTCCCGCCAGATTGCGACGCCATCGCCTGGTCGCAGTTTGGCGAATTGTGGCGTGAAGCTGCAGCCATCGCCGACCGGGAACGTTTCCTGCATTGGGAGGTGGCCTTTCCCGGGGTGTGGCGCGATTGGCAAAGCAGAAGCCCGGAAGGCGGGTTTGACGCGGTCATCGGCAACCCACCATGGGACCGTATCAAATTGCAGGAGGTGGAATGGTTTGCAACCCGCGACTCCGAGCTTGCTCTCGCTCCAACGGCAGAGGCGCGAAAAAAAGGCATTCATCGGCTACGCAAGCAGGGATCGCCCCTTGCGGCCGAGTTTGACGACGCCAAGAATCATGCGGACAGGCTCGGGCAGGTAGTTCGCGCTTCCGATCACTATCCGTTGCTCAGTGGCGGCGACATCAACCTGTATTCACTGTTTGTCGAGCGGGCCATGAACCTGATTAAGCCGGATGGTTTTGTCGGTCTGCTGACGCCGTCTGGCATTTACGCCGACAAGACCGCGGCCCGCTTCTTCAAATCCCTTTCGACGAGCGGACGGTTGGGCGGGCTGTTTGATTTTGAGAACAAGAAAACTTTTTTCAAGGACATCCACGCTTCCTTCAAATTCTGCGCCTTCATCTTTGGTAGGGAAGAGCGACGGTTCGACCAAACCGAATGTGCCTTTTTCCTGCACGACACGAAAACGATTGATGACGCGGACCGCTGTTTCCCTTTGGCCCCGGCAGACTTCGCCCTAGTGAATCCCAACACCGGCACCGCCCCGGTCTTCCGCACCCGGCGCGACGCTGACATCACCCGCTGCATCTATGAACGCCACCCGGTGTTGGTGGATCGCTCTGCTGGCAATGAGTGCAAGGCGTGGCCGGTCAAGTATGTGCGAATGCTTGACATGGCTAACGACTCGAATCTTTTCAGGACGGCTGAACAGCTTAATGCGGGAGGCTTCTATCCCGTCGAAGGCAATCGTTGGAAGCAGGACAAGGAAATGTACTTGCCGTTGTACGAAGGCAAGATGGTGCAGGCATTTGACCACCGAGCCGCCAGCATAACTAACCGCGAAGGCAACTTGTTTCGACCAGGTCAGCCGGATAGAACCCTTGAGGAAGAGTACTGTGACCCGACGTTTTCTCCCTGTCCTCGCTATTGGGTCAGCCAGCAGGAGAGTGGCGTTGCGAAAAATGTGCGATGGCTCTTGGCGTTCAAGGATATTACGGCGTCAACCAATGTCCGCACCATGATTGCTGCGGCCATTCCTCGTGTTGGGTGTGGACACACATTGCCGGTCATTCTTCCATCTGAAGACCGCTTTGATGTTGTAAGTGCAGCCTGTCTTCTTGCCAATCTGAACAGTTTTCCTTTCGACTATGTAGCGCGCCAGAAAGTTCAGGCTACTCATCTCACCTGGTACATCGTCGAGCAACTCCCCGTCATTGCCCCCGCCGACTACGACCGCTCGTTCGGCAAGACGTCCGCCCGTGATCTCGTCCGCGATCATGTGTTGCGCCTCACCTACACGGCTCACGACATAATGCCCTTCGCCCGCGACCTCGGCTACGACGGTCCGCCCTTCATCTGGAACGAAGAGGAACGCCGTCACCTGCGCGCCCGGCTCGACGCGCTCTACTTCCACCTCTACGGCCTGACAGGGAAAGACGCCGCCTACGTCCTGGACACCTTCCCCATCGTCCGCAAGGAAGACGAGAAGCAGTTCGGCACCTACCGCACCCGTCAACTGATACTGGCCTACATGAACGCCTTGGCCGCCGGAGATACCAAAACCAGAGTGAAGGTGTAGGATTTTGTTGAGGGATTTTTTCAAGAGAAGAAGAACGAATGCACATGCTTGTTGTCTCTGGTGATGGAGCAGTAAAATTCGGACTTGAGGTCACAGTTTGTGACCTCAAGTAAATTATTTCATGGTGGAGCAAATGAGTAATAGAGAGATGAGTCTGTAGCGGATATGGTTGCTGGATGCGGTTTGATGGGCTACTAGCTTTTTGGTATGTTGCAGATTATAAGGAGGCATGCGAATGGGCCACAACATGAGAAATGGAAAAAACTCTGAAGAGGCTTGGGAAACATTGGAGAATGTTAAAGAGCAGTATCAACAGTATCTTGATGTCAGCGGACTCTATGAGTTGCCGATATTCAAAAAAGACGAAGAACCACAGTGCCAGCCCCCCAGTCCTGAATATCCCCTTACAACCAACACGTTCCGTGTGAAGTAAAATGTCCTCTTGGAGTGAACTTTTGGCCGAGCATGTCCGGAATGTTCAAAAAAATCCTAATCGGCTTGAGGGAAAACTACAAGAGCAGTTAGGTGCAATCTCAAGGATTCGCAGGCCTGACTCTGTTATTTTCTACGCGTCTTCTTTCCTGCAAAAGTCGAACATTGATACGTCTATTACTCGCGAAGACATCAATGGTTTTATGAATGCGCTTTACGAAGCACAGACAGGTAGTGGTCTGACTTTGATATTGCATACGCCGGGTGGCGATCCCAATGCCGTGGAGAGCATTGTAGAATATTTACATTCCAAATTTCCTTACATTGAAGTAATAGTGCCGTATCTCGCGATGTCCGGTGGCGCCATGATAAGTCTTGCTAGCAATCTTTTGGTACTTGGCAGGCAAAGTCAACTTGGGCCAATTGATCCTCAATTTTCTATAGCAAATAAAACGCATTCCGCCAGAGCGATTCAGGAAGGATTCAATCAAGCCAAAAAAGATATTGAGGGCAATACAAAATTGGCCCATCTTTGGGCGCCGATCCTGCAAAATATGGGGCCTTCCCTTGTTGTAGAAGCTAACAAAGCGCTTTCATATAGCAAAGAGTTAATAAGAAATTGGTTGAATAAAAGAATGTTTTCGGCTGAAGGTAATGAAGAAAGTTTCAGGATAGTTGATAGAATTGCCGCATATTTTAATGCTGAAAGAACAGAAGATGATGCCGAGATTCATGTTCATGGCCAAAGGATTGGTATTCAAAAACTTAAATATCTTGGGGTAAAGGTGGAAGTGCTTGAGGACAATCAAGATTTACAAACCGCTGTTTTAACCGCATACCATTTGATGACGTTAATTTTTGAAACAACTCCTTCAGTGAAATTTATCGTTAGCAATAAAGGTAAAATGTGGTCAAAAAATCAACAACTACTGCCTATCGGACCTATGCCTCCTGCTTTGACCCGCCAAGGAAAAGATCGTAGTAAGCATTGTAGCCGAATAGACATAAGTCAACGTCAGTCATAAGCTCACTCAAAGCCCTGCTCGTTAGATGGTTGCCTCCACGGTAATGGCGTGAATCTCCATGGCCGTCTCGGTCGCTTTTTTCGCCTCAAGGTCTTGCGTGAGTCCTTTGTCATTCGTCGCTCTGGCCATGATGGTGTATTCCCCGGATTTGGGAATGGTCCAGTCATAGCTCCAGGGTGTCCACGTCTGCGGGGATTGTTTGGGAAGGAGCGTGCCGGTGTTCCAGGTTTTTCCTGTGTCCGTACTCACTTCTATTTTCTGAATCGTTCGGCGTCCGTTAAAGGCGATGCCTTTGATTGTGCAATGCGGAGTCGTAATCAATTCCCTGTCGCCCGGCACGTCAATGCGTGATGACAGCTTCACCAACGCGGTCTCCGACCAGCTTTGTCGTTGCCAGTATCCCTTGTAGTCGTAATCCACCACTTCCAGCCCGGTCAGCCATTTGACGTTCTTCATGCCGTAGATGCCCGGCACGATGACGCGGGCGGGATACCCGTGGTCGGGCGGCAGGGGGACGCCGTTCATTTTTACGGCGAGCAGGACGTCGTCTTCCAGCGCACGGGATAAGGGAAAGCTGTCGGAATAATCGTCCGCTCCGCGCAGCACAAGATCAAACGCCTTGGGGTCAACTCCCGCTTCGTCAAGCAGGTAATTCACTTTCACGCCTGCCCACTCCGCCGTCCCGATGGAATAGCCGCCGACCGTGTTGCCGATACATTCCAGCGTCGCGGTCATTGTTGTTTGCGGCCGTTTCATTAACTCCTCAAACGACCACGAGAGCGGGTGTGCGACCATCCCGTCAATGCGTAACGACCACTGTTCACGGTCAATGGCCGGCGTCAGGTCATACGAGGTTACGTAAAAATCTTCGTTGGCGGTAATGGGCGGCGTTTCACGTCCTTTGCCGCGAAACAGGCCCAGCAATTGTGACTGAACGAGTTGTGCGGGATGCAGGAGGGCCAGGCCAAGCGAGGCCAGGAGACTTTTTCCGAATGTTCGTCTGGAAATGCGGGCCATGTCGTTGGCTTTGTTGTTGGTTGAGCGGGTTAGCGTGCAATGTTTGTTACGCGGGAGCGTATTGGCATCGTTCACACAATGCGCTGATTGGAACCCGCTTCTTCGCTTTCTCGCAGAAGGTGCAGCCCCATTTGCCGAAGAACCACAGAGGCGGGTCAAGCGCACCGGCCGTGCCGGAGAGCGTTCCCGGTCCGGACGCGAATTTTGCGCCTTCCTGCCAGGTTGCCTGAATGGTACGCCGAAGGCACTCGTTGATTCCTCCCCGGCCTGCGGTGTCCGTCACCCCAAGGTATTCCGTGACCTTCCGTACCTGTACGTCAACCGCTACGCGCAGGATTTCCAGACTGTCAATGTTTGCTCCGCCGGGGTCAACCAACATACGCACCCACACTACGGAAATCTTCGGGCCTTTAAGGAATGGGAACCACTTCGGATATTTGTTCAATACCTCCAACAGTTCATTCGCGTCACCGTTGCCTGCATCAATGGCCTGCCGGAATGCTCTTGGCGATTCAGGAGCCACCATGGCTTGAAGCAAGCGGTTCCACGCTGTCGTATCGGCTTCGTGGCGTTGGCTCACGTTGCTTCCGGACAGAGTCTTTTTGAGTTCGTCCGGAGATCGGCGGGCAACCGATTCGGGTTCAAAGACCCATTGGGAATCGAAAAACAGTTGCGTGGCGTTTTGCCAGAGAAGATCGGCATTACGGGCGCGATCCATCGCGGCGACGAGTGTGACAAACCGCCTGATGGTCTGCCCGGAGGCCCCGGCTTTTTGCAGTTTGGCGACGGCCACGCATTCCGGCATGGCATTCCATCCGGGTGTTGGCGTGTTTGAAAATTTCTTTCGTCGCTCATTGATGTCCCAGCTTTCCTCCATAAATTCCTGCGTGAGTTGCCGGACAATTTCGCCAACGTCGGTTTTCTGTTGTGCGTCATACCATTGTACTTGATCGCCAAATTTCAAACCATCCAGCGGAGTCGTGACGATGGCTCCGGCCTGTTCCAGCCCTGATTTGAGGCCGCAGTTCCAATACGGTTTTCCGGCGTGAATTTCGATGGCTGTATTGTGAAGAGAGTCAACAAGCCCGGTCAGTTGCGTCAGTACGTTCCGGCTCCATTCCAAACGTTCCTCATATGGCAGGTCTGCCAGATAACAATCGTATGGTTCAATCTCCTCAATTGGTTCCAGGAGACCATGCTTGGCGGACAAAATAAACCACCGGTGCGGACGCTTCAATTTGACGTAGTGCCTGCGTTGACGGAATAGCGGCGAGATGTATAAATCCTGCGCGGGATGCTTGCCTGACCGTTTGGTTTTCACGCAACCAACGAGAACGATGTCCGGCATGGATTCCTCAAAGAGTGGACGGTTGAGATGTTCCGAAGCACCGGCCGGTTCAATACGTCTGGCGTTCCACGGTCGGTTTAATGGCGCTTTCGCCGATCAACTCCATGCCGAAGCGTGTGCCTTCGCTGACTTCGTTGGCATAGAGCCGGCCCGTGGGGGCTTTGATCTCAATCGGCAGGTCCGTGGTTTCTCCGGGGTTGATCGTGACGGTGTATGCTTTGTTCACCATGGGATGCCAGACCTGTACCCGCCAGGTGCCGGGCGGGATGTCCGTGATCGCATAAGCGCCGTGTGTGTCGGTGAGGGTGTAGTAGGGGTTGGTGACGGCGAAGCCCCAGCTTTCCATGTAGGCGTGAAAGCCGCATTGCATCACGAACAGATTGCGCTTTTTCCCCATGGCGATGCGTTGGGACAACACCTTGCCCGCCCGGTTGGTGGGTGCGTTGTCGGTCAGAAAATCTTTTTTCTGAAGGTGCCGGCTTATCGGCAGGGGGACGTTGAAGAGGACGCGCGCTCCGAATTTTGAGGTTTCGTATCCCTGAATATCGTGCAGAACCGGATCCATGTTCACCACTTCCACGTCATAGCCGTCCCGGATGATGGTGATATAGGGTTCAAATTTACAGTCAATGGCCTCAATCCGCGGAGGGGCGTAGTGAAAGGCTTTGCCCTGCTTGATGGTTTCAAGGTAAATCACCACGTTTTTAAATCCGCCGTCTGGGCCGATGACAAAGGGTTGCAGGAGGCGCCAGCCCGTTCCGGTCGAGATGCGGCCGCAGTACACCGGGTCGGGCAAGGTGACGAGGTTGTAGCCCTTGGGTTTGGGGACGTCGCCGAGCAACGTGACCGTGCCCTGCAAGGCGCCTCCGTTGGCCACGGTGATTTCTTCATATCCCCAGCCCGGGCTGGCGTGCAGTCCAACCGCCAACATCAGGCACAGGCCGCAACCGACGTATTTCATGGCGCCTCCTTCTCCCTCCGGCCTTCGTGAAACAATCACGCACCGATTGTACCATTCACGGAATGAAGATTAAAAGTCTCACGTCTGGAACGCCGATGGCGGGGAGGGCCATGGCCTTGCAATCCATGAGCCGCTTGCCTTGACCCACGCGAGGGGAACCCACTAGACTAAACGTGCATGGTGTGTGTGCCTTATTTCCTGCAAAGGAGCGGGTTCATGAAAGTCGGCTCCGCATGGCTGATGGCGGGTTGTCTCGTTTTCGGAGTCTCGGTTTCCTTTGCGGAAGCCGTCGGGACGGCCGGCCGGCCGGGATACCTTTTTCCGGTCCAGGTTCCCTATCAGGCTCCGCCCGAGGCGGAATTTCCGGAAATCGAACAAGCCACCCCCGCTCCGGAAGTCCTGTCCGAAGAAGAACTGAAACGGGCGGAAGCGTTGTTGCCATTGCTGGCGGGACGCCAGGAACTGTATGTGATCGGAGAATTCGTGCATCTTGGAAAGCCGGTGGTGCCCGTGTTGGTGAAAGCCCTCACTATGCCGGGCAGTCGGCTTCGCTATAACGCGATTGAAGCGATGGGGATTATTAAAGATCCGCGAGCGGCCCCCCATTTGCTTGAGACGGCGAGGGATAGCGAGGCCATCACGAGAGTGCGGGCGCATGCCCTTCGGGTGGCTGTCCGGTTGGCTCCCATGGACGCGCTTGCAACGTTTCAGGCGTTAATGAAGGATGAACACGACACGATTCGGCGAACCGTGGCGTTTGAGTCGCGCCACGTCCGCCGTCCGGAAGTGGTGTTTCTCCTGATTGAGCTGCTGGCCGACAAGGAAAAATATGTTTCCGTCACGGCCCTGGAGTCGTTTTGGCGTTTAACCCGGTGGGCCGGTCCGCCGCGTGACTGGCAAGGCTCGACGCATGAGCAGCGAATGACGTGGGCCGAAGAATGGAAGGCCTGGTGGGAGGAGACCTTGAACAATCGCGGGGTCGAGCCGAAGACGCCGCAACCCGACCCTGTGTTCTGATGGGCGGGCTGTGTGACGACGCGGCAACGGGATGCTCTGCGTTGTGCCGAGCCGGTAGCAAACAAGGGAGATCAGCATGGCGACGTTGCCGATTGCAAAAGTAGGAAATCCCGTGTTGCGGAAAACCGCCGAGCCGATTGATCCCGCGGTGATCCCCACGCGTGTCCACCAACAGTTTATTGACGATATGCTGGAAACGATGTATGGGAATGACGGGATTGGGTTGGCGGCCCCGCAAGTGTCACGGTCTGAACAAGTGGTGGTGATGGGATGTGAAGGCCGGGAGGCCTTTCCCGAGACGGTGTTGATCAATCCCAGGATTGTGTTTTACGGCCCCGCTCAAGTCGAAATGTGGGAGGGCTGTTTAAGCGTGGACGGGTTGCGTGGGAAAGTGACGCGTCCGTCGTCTATTCGGGTTCACGCGTTGGACCGCAAGGGGGCGCCGCTGGATTTTGAGGCGTCGGGTTTGTTCGCCGTGTGCATCCAGCATGAGATGGACCATTTGTTCGGAAAACTCTTTTTGGACAGAATGCCGGATCTATCAACGCTCACGCAGTTAAAGGAATTCGACACGTACTGGGCACAAGCGCCCGCAACGGTTATTTAACCACATTTCTCCTGCCCGGTTCCCGCCTTTGTCTCGGGCTTCACCGTCTCATGAAGCGGCCACGTCGGAAAGGCCGGCCGTTCGTCATTGCGTGATATGCCGTGACCGCTCTTCTTCGCATTCTGGGGTATTTACGTCCTCACCGCTCCCTGGTTCTTGCGACGTTGTTCTTCGCAACCTTGGCGACCGTGTTTGATCTGTTGCCGCCGTGGCTGGTGAAGGTAATTATTGACGACGTCATTCAGGCCGATCACTTCTCCCTGTTGCCGTGGGTGTTGGGCGGATTGGTGCTGGCCTATGGCTTCAAGAATTTCGCCAATTCCCTGCGCATTCAGTTGAACAATACGTTGGAGCAGCGCGTCATTTTCCAACTTCGCCAACAGGTGTTTGATGCGCTGCAGGGGCTTTCCATCAGTTTTTATGAAGCTCGCTCCACCGGGGAAATTATGTCGCGAATCATGAATGACACTGAACACGTCGAGCGTATTTTTATTGATGGACTGGAGGGAGCGTTGACGGCCTTGTTGACGCTCCTTGGCATCACCATTGTCCTCTTTGTGGTCAATTGGCAATTGGCGCTGTTGGCGTTGGTCCCCATTCCCATTCTGATGGTGTTTGCCGTGCGATTTTCCCGGCGGGTTCATGGGTATTACCATGAAATTCGAAAAAATACGGCCGCCCTGAGCGGGTATCTTCACGATGCGCTTTCCGGCATTCGAGAAACCGTGGCCTTTAATCGTCATGATTTTGAACGGGAGCAGTTTGATGCGAGAAATCGCGAGGTCAGTCAGAGTAATTTAAAAGCCATGCTGCTCTGGTCCATGTATTCGCCGGGGATGATTTTTATCGGGGCCATGGGGACGGTCCTTATTCTGTGGCTGGGGGCGACGGAAGTTGCGCAGGGACAGTTGAAAGTGGGGGAGCTGGTGATGTTTGTGTCGTATCTGGCGCTGTTCTATGTTCCGGTGAATCAAATCCATTCCGTCAACCACATGCTCCAGCATGCCCTGGCGGCAAGTGAACGCATTTTCGAAGTGCTGGACGCCAAACCCGACGTGGCCGACCGCCCCGGTGTGGCGGCGCCGAACGGTGGCGTACGCGGGCGCGTGGAGTTCACAGGCGTGGAGTTTGCCTATCAACCGGATGTCCCGGTCCTGCACGGCATCTCCGTCGCCATCGAGGCCGGAGAGCACGTGGCCCTCGTGGGTCCGAGCGGCGCGGGCAAGAGTACGCTGATCAAACTCCTGATGCGGTTTTACGACGTCACGGGAGGCGTGCTTGCCCTGGATGGCCTTGACGTCCGCAATCTGCCGCTGGCGTTTTTGCGTTCGCACGTTGGCCTGGTCCACCAGGAACCGTTTCTCTTCAATGGAACGGTTCGGGACAATATCGCCTATGGCAAGCTTGAGGCCACCGACCGGGAAATCGAACACGTCGCCCGCGCGGCTCTGGCGCATGATTTTATCATGGCCCTCCCGAAACGCTACGAAACCTGGATTGGGGAACGGGGTGTGAAATTGTCCGTGGGTCAGAAACAACGGGTGGCCATTGCGCGGGTCTTATTGAAAAACCCGCCGCTTGTGATCTTTGACGAAGCCACGTCGAATATTGATACGGAGACAGAAGTCAAAATCCGTGAAGCGGTGGAGGTGCTCGGTCGAGGCCGCACGACCATTTTCATCGCGCATCGTCTCGCCACGCTGCAACACGTTGATCGGATCATCGTGCTGGACCGGGGACGAGTGGTTGAAGAGGGCACCCATGCCGGGTTATTGAACGGCAAAGGACTCTACGCCAATCTGTATGAAGCGCAGTTCCACGTTGATACGGCAAATCCTTAGGGAATAATGCCCGGCACGACGCATGGAACGCGCATGAATCTGTCATGGGGAATCCGCGCTTTTGCTCACTGTGTGATGACTCGGCCGGGAAGCGGGCTTGACTCGCAAGGTGTCGTGTTGTTGACAAATTTTGCCGTCCGTGATAAGAGAACCCCCGGTCGGCTTGGAGTGGGAAATGCGAGTTATCTGTTCGTAAGATCTGCCGCAGAGGGCGAAGAGCCTGCCTGCGGTTTATTTTTTCTTGGGCCTTTTTGAGGGGAGACGGTGGGTTTCCTGGGTCCGTGATAAGGGAGGTGCCTGTGAGTGATCGAAAATCCGGAACAGTCAAATGGTTTAATGATCGAAAAGGGTTTGGGTTTATTCGAGTCGAAGAGGAGCAAGACGTCTTTGTGCACTATTCGGCGCTTCAGGGAGAAGGCTTTAAAACCCTGAAAGAAGGTGAACCCGTTGAATTTGATCTGGTGGAAGGAGCGAAAGGCCCGCAAGCGGCCAATGTGGTGAAAACGGTTGCGGCTCAATAACCGGCCTGCGACGACGACTTTTTGAAAACAGGCGGGTCGTGCCGGCTCGCTGTCCGTGACGACCCAAAAGGGAGGATTGGCCTCCCTTTTGGGTTTTTTTATTGCGTGAAATCAGGGCGGAATCGAACAGGCGGCGGCGACTCGGCCGGTTCAGGCGGGCAGGCCAGGTCCGGTTGACTCGTTTTTTCGGGGAGGCGTATAATTTCCCTTATTCTTCGCAGGGACGGGCAGAAGATTTCACCAGCTTGTCCGACGAGTATTGAGTTCTTGAAGAGGAGGAATCAATCATGGCACTTCGGTTAGGGGACGAGGCTCCAAATTTTACTGCTGAAACGACAGCCGGGACGATACATTTCCATGAATGGCTCGGGAAGGGATGGGGCATTTTGTTTTCCCATCCAAAAGATTTTACCCCCGTCTGCACCACGGAGTTAGGCGCCGTGGCGAAAATTTTCGATGCATTCACGAAACGCAACGTCAAAGTTCTTGCCATCAGCGTGGATCCCATGGATTCGCATAAAGGCTGGATCAACGATATCAATGAAACGCAACGGTGTACGGTAGGCTATCCGATCATTGCCGACCCCGAGCGGAAGGTGGCGACGTTGTATGACATGATTCATCCCAATGCGTTGGATAATATGACGGTGCGGTCGGTGTTTGTTATCGGGCCCGATAAAAAGATTAAACTGACTCTCACGTATCCGGCAGCGACCGGGAGGAATTTTGACGAGATTCTTCGTGTGGTGGACTCGTTGCAACTGACGGCCAATCATCAGGTGGCCACCCCCGCCAATTGGAAGGACGGGGAAGATTGTATCATTGTCCCTGCGGTGAAAGACGAAGAAATTCCCTCCAAATTTCCCAAGGGCCACCGAGCGGTTAAGCCGTATCTTCGGTACACGCCACAGCCCAACAAGTAAGGCTTTCTCGCAGGCTCCCGTTCATTCCGAAAGAGCCGTCCCGGTGGGGCGGCTCTTTTTTTGTCCGGAGCATGGGCGGGGCCGCCGGCGCGTGCTGCCCCAGGCTGCAAGGTGTTAAGGCTGGTGTGTCTCAAACAGGCAAATCGTGGCTTGAAAGCCCGCTTTGCACTCGCGGCAGCGAAATTGAACGATGTCTCGGTCCACGCTCACTTCCGTGACGTGCAGGGCTTCTTGATGGGTGGTTGCGCAGGTTCCCAGCCCCGTGGCCGCGCCGTCCTCGCGCAATTCCGAATCTCCGATGACGCGGGTGATGGCGCCGATGGTCAGGCGGTGTCGAGATTTGCAATGCAGGCAAACAATGCCGATCTTGTCCGGCATGGCGAACATTTTGAAACGCAGCGACAAGGGATGGACGGAAAAGCATTGCTGTAAAAATGCGCCTGAATTAAAAACGTTCGCCATGCCGTTTTTCCATGTGGTCATACCCGGCCAATCCGGCCGGACAAAGCACGGTGTTCCGCATGCACAGAGACCGGAAACCGGAAGGGACGCCTGCGAACCCGGGCGCCAAAGGGGCGGGATCGCAGGCACAAACACGCTCGGCATGGAACGCGGTCATAGAGCCGTGCCCGCACAGTCTTCCCGTCCCCAGTTTTTGAGGACTTTGGCTCGATTAAACGTGAGGACGTAGTGGAAACATTTGGGCTTGTTCTGCAGGTCCGAATTCCCGCCGCCTCCAATCAGGGCTCCCAGGCTGTCGGTGGCCTGGCGCATGCTCTGGCCCAGCGCGTTGACGCCCATGGGGTCGAGTTCATCCTCCGTGAGCGCATAGCGATAGATCCACGTGGATTGACCTTTGAGCAGCAAGGTCTTTTTTTTCCACGGTTCGCCGAGCCGGTCAATGACCTCGTCTTGCGAGGCTTGCTGAAGCGCATCCGTGAGATACGCGTCTCGCCAATGACTGCAAGCCGGCAGAAACAGGCCCGGCGCCAGCAGGGCAATCCAGGCAAGCAACGTGGGTCCGGCTGGCCGGAACGCGGGGAACGGTCTTCGCGTGCCCCGGCACGCGCGGGTGGCCTTGACGCCGCCGCGAAAATTGTTTGAATGATGCAACGGATTTCTCATGAGCCTTGCTGGTCACGCGATTTTATGTTGTCGGCAACGGTGTGGTAGAACGCATACACTTGAGCACATAATCCAGTCACAATGAGACCAAGCGCGATCGCCAGCCACATTGAATCCGGCCGGTTCAGGCCTTCGATCCCCAGCACGAATCCTGTCGCGATCGCCAGAATGCCAATGACTCGCGCAATCCACGCTTGGCGGGTTCGGCCGTTCATGATGCGGTCAAGCGTACCGGGTTGGTTCCTAAAAAACCAGTGGGAAGGCCGGGCCGTTGCCGCACGTCATCCATGGCTTGCTCCGTCCCCGTGAGGCCGGTGAGGGGCGTTGAACTGGTCGGCGTCTTACGGCCTCACGAGTTGCCGATACCTCACCCGGTGCGGCCTGTCTGCGTGTTTCCCCAGGCGTTTTTTGCGGTCGGCTTCGTATTCGCTGTAGTTGCCCTCAAACCACACGACCTGGCTGTTCCCTTCAAAGGCGAGCATGTGCGTGGCGAGACGATCCAGGAACCAGCGGTCATGGCTGCTGATCACGGCGCACCCGCCGAATTGTTCCAGGCCTTCTTCGAGCGCGCGCAAGGTATTCACGTCCAGATCGTTGGTCGGTTCGTCCAGTAACAACACGTTCGCGCCTTCTTTGAGCATGGCCGCCAGGTGGACACGATTGCGTTCGCCGCCGGAAAGGTCTTTCACTTTCTTTTGTTGTTCGGGCCCGGCAAAATTGAATCGGCTGACATAGGCACGCGAATTCATCTCTTTTTTGCCGAGTGCGATCGTGTCTTGTCCGCCGGCAATGGTTTCCCAAACAGTCTTGTTCCCGTCCAGCGTACGGTTCTGGTTCACGTATCCCAGCTTCACGGTTTCACCGATTGTGAAAGTCCCGGACGCCGGTTGGTCTTCGCCGGTGATGATGCGAAACAGCGTGGTCTTGCCTGCGCCGTTTGGCCCGATGACGCCGACGATTCCGCCTCGCGGTAACTGAAACGAGAGATTTTCAAACAGAAGTTTGTCGCCAAAGGCTTTCGTCAGGTTTGTGGCTTTGATCACAACGTCGCCGAGGCGAGGGCCGGCCGGAATATACAGTTCCAGATCGTCCGCGACGGTTTCATGCTCTTCGCTGACCAGTTCTTCGTAACGGAGAACGCGGGCTTTGCCTTTGGCCTGACGCCCCTTGGGTGACATGCGAATCCATTCCAATTCGCGTTCCAGGGTTTTCCGGCGTTTGAGCGCGGTTTTATCTTCCTTGTCGAGGCGGGCTTGTTTTTGCTCAAGCCATGATGAGTAATTGCCCTCGAACGGAATGCCGGAACCGCGGTCGAGTTCAAGAATCCAGCCGGCCACGTTGTCGAGGAAGTAGCGATCATGGGTGACGGCAATGACCGTGCCTTGATACTGTTGAAGGTGTTGCTCCAGCCATTGGACGGATTCTGTATCGAGATGGTTCGTCGGCTCGTCGAGCAATAAAATGTCGGGCGTTTGAAGCAAGAGACGACACAACGCCACGCGCCGTTTTTCTCCACCTGACAGGATCCCGATTTTGGTGTCGGCCGGCGGACAACGGAGCGCATCCATGGCGACGTCCAATTGGCTGGCTAATTCCCACCCGTCAACGGCCTCGATGTGTTCCTGCAGGGTGCTTTGTTGCTGCAACAGTTTTTCCATTGCATCCGGTTCCATGGGCTGGCCGAGTTGATTGCTGACAGATTCATAGGCGGCGAGCCGGTCAATCACATCCCGGCGACCCTCTTCCACCACTTCCTTGACGGTTTTTTCGGGATCGAGTTGCGGTTCCTGTTCCAACAAACCGACCGTGTACCCTTTTGACATGGTGATCTTGCCAAGATAATCCCGGTCAACGCCCCCGATGATTCGGAGCAGGGTGCTTTTTCCCGAGCCGTTGAGACCCAGGACGCCAATCTTCGCGCCATAATAAAAAGACAGGTAGATGTCCTTAAGGACTTGTTTTTTCGGCGGATGGATTCGGCCCACGCCAATCAGTGAAAAAATTATTTGTTTGTCGTTGACGCTCATGTCACTCTCAGAGAGAAGGTGGGCGCCTTGCCCAAGGTTTTACTGTAGCAGAGGTTGCCTGCTTTCACAATCCACTGTCTTGCGACCCGTCATCGAACAGAGAGGGTTTCCTGGCTCAAGGCATGTTAAGATATTGTCTGATGCTCTTCCGACCGTTTCTTCTCCTATGGTGCGCACACCGAGCATGAGCAAGGTTTCAGCATCTGAAGGCGTCCATGCCTGCTCCGTCCGTGGCGTTGGCCGGCTGGCTTTGGTGTGTCTGTTGCTGGGTGTCGGCGTGAGTGCCTCGGGACAGCAAGCTCATCAACAGGGTCCCCGCCTCCATTCTTCCACCCCGACGCTGTTGGATGGTTTTGGAATGACCGTAGCCAGCGCCGGGAACCAGGTTCTTGTCGGCGCGCCCCATGCCGCGGGTGGGCGTGGGCAAACGGGACACGCGTTCCTGTTCGAGCGCGAGTCAGGGACCATCCTGCGTGCATTCGGTCCGCCTTCGCCGATAGGCGATGATTTATTTGGCCTGTCCGTGGATCTCACCGCGCACTATGCGGTGGTTGGATCGCCCAGAGGACAAGGAAGATGGCGCCGTTCCACGGGATCGGTCTCGGTCTTCGACCCGGAGACGGGAACCTTGTTGCGGGTGTTGACCAGTCCCAATCACACAGCGGCCGTTTTTGGTCATGCCGTGGCTGTCCAAGGCTCGCTGTTGGCCATTGGAGACCCCGGAGCGAGTACCGCCACGAACTTTGACGTGGGTGAAGTCTATCTGGTTGATGTGACCGATGGGGAGGTCCGTCAGACCTTTGTCCCTTCTTCACAGGCGAAGACCGGCCAACCAAATGGTTTCGGGCATGCGGTGGCGTTTCTGGGCCACACCCTTGCGGTGAGCGCTCCGCTGGGCGGAACAGACCCGGTTGATCATGGGCAGGTGTTTCTCTTTGATCGAGAAAGCGGGCGGTTGCAAGGTGTCCTTGAATCGCCTGTTCCGCAGACGAATGAGTATTTTGGGTGGGCTTTGGCCGGCGACGCGGAGTTGCTGGTTGTGGGCGCCTTGGGCCAGGGGAACGGGCAACCGGAGGCCGGAGCTGTATACCTCTATACCCGTACCGGGCGATTCATGCGGACCTTAGTCGCGCCGGAACCGAAGCCGGGTGATCACTTTGGAGAGGCCGTGGCCCTTCTTCCCGAGTGCATCGTCGTCGGAGCGCCTGGACACGATGCCGCCGGGGTTGATGCCGGTGCGGTGTTTGTCTTTGATCGAAAAACCGGAGATCTTCGATTGAAGATTGCCAATCCTTCGGCAACGGGCGGAGTCGCCGATCTCTTTGGATTTTCCTTGAGTGGAGAAGGCGAGGCTGTCGCCGTGGGCTCGCCCTATGGCGATCTGCACGCGATGCCCGATGCGGGACTGGTGCATCAGTTTCGACTGCCGTTTTCCCGCAAGGGAACGTGAAACACTCGTCCCGCCGTGGCCATGGTCAACGGCCAATGGGTGCCCAGTCGAGACCCGGACATGCAGGCGTCGAAGGTATGGCGAGCATAGACACGGCCGACTTCCTTCGCTATGATCAAGGACATGCCTCTTCATCAGTCATTGCGAGCATGGCGCGAGGCTCGGCGGTATTCTATCGCCAGGCTGGCCGCTGAGTCCGGTATTGAGGACTCCGCAATCGAGGCGATTGAATTCGGCGCGGCCGATCCATCCGTATCAACGGTGGAGGCCTTAGCCAAAGGGCTCGCGATTCCTCCGGCCTGGGCGTATAGCTCCCCCCAAGCCATTGAATTGTTATTGGGGGATCCTGAAGGAGCCGGCTCTTTCTATCCCGATCTTGATGCTCCCGATCCCGTGACAGAGCGGATTCTCCGAGGGAATCAAGCCGAACGGGACTTGTACGTACTCCTGACGGCCTTGCTTCGCCATGGCGACGCCAGACTTCTTCGTGTCGCCGAGGTCAATCTCCAAAGCCTCCTCAAGCAAGCCCGGACCGCAACGGTTCCCTGGGAACAGCGTCCATCCGGTCATTTTGAACCGCCGAGCGATTGAACAAAGACAAGACAGTGCGAGAGGCGGCGGTGTCTCTTGCAAACCGCATTTCTTTTTCACTAGGATCACACGGTTCGGCTCTTGACGAGATGGCTCCTTTGGCCGGGACGAAGAAAGAAACCGACGAAACGACGTGTGTCGTCCTGTCGGCGTCAGTCAACACGCTGCCGGCAAACATGGAACGGCACTCATGATTTGTTGTCGAAAGAGGGAGAGAATATGCCAAAAAAGAAAGTGTTAAAGGCAAAGCCGGTTGGGAGCGAGGCTCAACAATCTGGCCGCACGAATGTCGCGGAGAGGAAAAAGGCCTCGGCGGGAGGGAGGCGATCTTCTGAACGGCAGCCCGTCTTATCCTCCGTGCGTGGCGAAGGGCGCATCAAACATGCGGGCAAGAAGGCGAGCGCCTCTGATCATGAAGGCCCGGATTCTTCAATCAAGGCGAAATCCGCCGGCGTGACGTCGGCGGATGGATCCGATGAATCGTCAGAAGATACTGAAAAAGAAATTGACCTGACTCCCGGGGCGCTCAGCCGGATTGACGATCCAGTTCGTTTATATCTCAATGAAATGTCCAGTGTTTCTCTGCTCACAAGGGAGGGCGAGATTGCGCTGGCAAAAAAGATCGAAGAAGGCAAAGCGGAGATGACGGTGGCGATGGTGGGGTTGCCGATGACCCTGCAAGCCTTGGAAGAATGGCACACCCGGATCAAGAAGCGGGCCGTGGCCGTGCGGGAGCTGGTACTGGTGCACGACCCCGCCGATGACGACCTGGAAGAAGACGACACCGAAGACGTCCCGGACGAAGAAGACCTGCGGCAACAGACCCTGGCGGACCTGGCCCACCTGCGGCGCCTGGGCCAGCGGATGCTGGGGCTGTACACCAAGCGGCGAAGCGCCGCCCCGGCCCAGCATGCCCGGGTCAGCCAGCACATCCACGGCATCCAGCAAGCCCTCGTCGCCCGGCTGGATGGGCTGCATGTGCAACCGGCCGTCCGCGAAGCCTTCCTTACCCGCATCACGGACGCCGGCCGCGACGTGCGGCAAGCCGAACGGACCCTGGCCGACTGCGGCCGGCATCTCAAGCAACCGGTCGCCGAAACCGGCAAACTCCTCCGGCGGCTGGGGCGGGAGCCCGCGCTGGCCACCAGCCTGCGGCGGAAAACCGGCCTCACCCGCCCCGCCTTCACCCACCTGATCACCGGCGGCCAAACCGCCCACGCCACCCTCAAACGCGTTGAACACACCATCACCGGCCTCCCCACCGCAGAATTCACCCGGGCCTTAACCGGGCTGGAGCGGGCCGAAGCCAAAATGAAACAAGGCAAAGCCGACCTCATCGAAGCCAACCTGCGGCTGGTTGTCAGCATCGCCAAAAAATACACCAATCGGGGGCTCCAGTTTCTCGACCTGATCCAGGAAGGCAACATCGGCCTGATGAAAGCCGTGGACAAATTTGAATACCAGCGCGGCTACAAATTCAGCACCTACGCGACCTGGTGGATCCGGCAAGCCATCACGCGCGCCATCGCCGACCAGGCCCGCACTATCCGGATCCCGGTCCACATGATCGAAACCATCAACAAACTGGTGCGCACCTCGCGGCACCTGGTCCAGCAACTGGGGCGGGAACCGACCCCGGAAGAAATCGGCGTGCGGATGGAAATGCCGTTGGAGAAAGTGCGGAAAATCCTCAAAATCGCCAAAGAACCGATTTCACTGGAAACCCCGATCGGCGAAGAAGAAGACAGCCATTTGGGAGACTTTATCGAAGACAAGAAAGCGGTCTCGCCGCTGGACGCGGCGGTGGGCTATGATCTGCGGCGGCATATCGGGCATTCGCTGGACTCGCTCACGCCACGGGAAGAAAAAGTGCTGCGGAAACGGTTTGGGATTGAAGAGCAGACGGATCATACGCTGGAGGAAGTGGGGCAGGACTTTCAGGTGACGCGGGAGCGGATTCGGCAGATTGAAGCCAAGGCTTTGCGCAAACTCCGGCACCCGACCCGCAGCAAAAAACTCCGCAGCTTTGCCGACGGCGTGTGAGCGTGCGCCATGGCCCGATGAACCGAACGGTGCGAAGATAGCAGGCAGGGTTGATGGCCAAGTCCTCGCTTTCATCACAAGCGGCGCTTGTGAAACAATTGTTTGACGAGGCCGTCACTCATCATCGGGGGGGGCGGCTTGCGCAGGCGGAAACCTGTTATCAAAAGATCCTCACGGAAGACCCCACGCATGCCGACGCGCTTCATTTGCTGGGATTAATCGCCTACCGGCGCTTCCACTATGGTCGCGCCCTCAAGTTGATCACGCAGGCCATTCAACACAACGCGACCAAGCCCCTTTATTGGTATAACCAGGGGCTTGTCCATCAGGCATGCCATCAATTGCCCGAAGCTGAACGTGCCTACCGACAGGCTCTTTCGCTCCAATCCGACTACGTCGAAGCGTTGGGGAACCTGGGCAACGTTTTACGCGAACAAGGAGACCTGGGAGCGGCCCGTGCGGCCTATGAGCGGGTGTTGACCCTGAACCCCGGTCAGGCGGACGGGTATAACAACGTGGGCGTGGTCCTCAAAGAACTGGGGAAGACGGATGAGGCTGGAGAAGCCTATCAGCGGGCGCTTGCTCTCAATCCTGACCATGCCGAGGCGCATTATAATCTCGGCATGATTTTTTGGGAACGCGAACACATTGAGGAGGCCATCAAGCGGTTCCAAAAAGCCATAGCCGTCAAACCCCATTATGCGAAAGCTCACCATTCTTTGGGATTGGCTCACTTGTGGCAACGGGACCTGGATGGTGCGTTCCGTGCGTTTCGTGCATCGGCGAATCTGACGCACAACCACGGCAGAGCCGTACGGGTTGCCGCGCTCCATGCTTCGCGGATTAAGCACGATGCCGAGCAAATGCAATACCTGGCCGCACGCGGGTTGTGTCGGCATGCCGGTCCGCAGTACGAAGCGACCCTCTGCGCGTTGCGACGCAAGGCCGCGCAGGCGGAGGAGGCGAATCCACGCATCCAACTCAGTCAGGAAGAAGCCCATGCCCTGGCTCCCTCATTGACTCGCATCCTGCATTATGCCGACAACCCCGCGTTGCCCCATGGGGCCTTAAATCCAGAGTTGAACGTGGAAGATATTGAACGGCGCTATCATGCGAGCCGTCCTGAAATGATTGTGATTGACGCGCTGCTTCGGTCGGAAGCCATCGCGGCCCTTCGGCAATTTTGCCGGGAATCCACGATTTGGAAGAAAGATTATGAAGACGGCTACATCGGCGCTTTTTTAGGCGAAGGATTTTCTTCGCCGCTGCTGTTGCAAGTGGCCGACGAATTACAGGCGACCTTTCCGGGAATTTTTCACCGGCATCGCCTGCTTCAGGCGTGGGCGTTTAAACAGGACAGCACGCGTCGTCCCTTGAAAATCCACGCCGATGCCGCCGCCGTTAACGTCAATTTTTGGATTACCGCCGACGAAGCCAACGCCGACCCCGCGTGCGGAGGGTTGATCGTGTGGGATCAAGAAGCCCCGCGGGATTGGGATTTCAAGGTGTATAATTCCACGGCTTTTCAACCGAAGATCGCGGACTTCTTGAAACAAAGCGGGGCGTCGCCAAGAAAAGTTCCTTACCGGGCAAACCGGGCCATACTCTTTAATTCCGACCTCTTTCATGAATCAGATACATGTGTGTTCCGAGACGAGTACGAGTCCCGGCGGATCAATATCACGCTCCTGTACGGCCGGCGACGCTGAATGGCCGCGGGAGAGCCGTTAATTAAAGGCAAGGAAGCGATCGCAGCCTGTCATGATTTGGGAAAGGACCACTAATCCGCAGAACGTGACTTCTTGCCCGTATCCTTCCGTGGATACGTTGTGCTGCTGGCAGCCATAGGCACAGACGTTCAAGGTCACGCCCGCCGAAGCCAGATTCAGGATTGTCGGGTTTTCGAGGTTTTTCACGCCCTCGTCAATGAGATACAGATATACGTTCACCTGGGAACGCAGCGCTTCGCGGCTCAATCCCGCGACCACTTCCGCATTGTGATGAGACGGTGGGGTGGAAAGCAGCAGCCCCAGTTTTTTGCCGGCTAAATCGTTCATCGGCCGCGTGTGTTAAATTTCAATCGCGCCCCCATGGAGATCAATGTCCGCGTCTTTCAGTTCCATCTTATTCCCGATGTGCCAACGGTCGGGCGTGACTTCGGACACCGTCCCGCCCGGCAAATAAAATTTGGCTTGTGGAACCTGCACGCCGTTCTCCCCATTTTTCTTCACGAAGAAGACAATCCCCTTCAGTGTTTTATCGGCCAGTGCGACCGATTCGGGACTGGTCTGGACCTCAAAGCGATCGTGGTCATTGGACGTCCATTTGTTCCGCTCCAGCCTGGCAACCTGGGTTCCCGCGGGATTATAGAGATCCATGCTCAACAGGATGCCCCCGTTTTCACTCTGCCGTTCAACTTTGATCAGATCGCGGTCCTGGGTCACAAACGTTCCATTGGTATTACGAAGTTGATTCGAACCAATCACAATATCCATGGCGTTCCCTGGCCCTGTTGCCTCGGCCCGCGCTCAAGCGCGTCGCTGGCCGGATTTGCTTGGCCGTCGGGGGTCATGGCCCCGCACCTTTCTCTTCTCAGACGGCGAAAATGAAGATACCAACTTGAAACACGATGGGCAACTTTCCCGTGCTTCATTCAGCATGCGTTCAGCGGAACCCGCTTTTGGCCGATGAACACGTGGAGTTTGTCCGTTGGCAAATAGGCCGTGATCCCGTCTCCCGCGCGTCGCGTGGAGACCGGAGGTGTTCGTACAACCAGGCGTTGTCCCTGTACGGCGAGATACACAAGATGATCGCCGCCAAGGTTGTCAATCACATCAATGGTTCCGGCGAGCGCAAGGTGTCCCGTGCCGGGAGGATCAAATGCGATGTCTTCTGGTCGAATGCCCAGAGTCGCGTTGCCGGACTCCGGGCCTAACGCGTCTTGTGTCTGCGGCCGCACCACGAGCGTCAAATCACCCGCCCGGAATTCCAGATGCCGGTGAGTGAGCCGATAGGAGCCCTCACACAGGTTCATCGGAGGATTGCCGATGAACCCGGCGACAAAAGGATTGCTCGGTTCTTGATAAATCTGATCGGGTCTTCCGACCTGCTGAATGCTTCCCATGTGCATGACGACGATGGTTTGGCCTAACGTCATGGCTTCAATCTGATCGTGCGTGACATAGACCATGGTGGTTCCCAGGCGCCGATGCAGTTTTTTTAATTCCACCCGCATTGACGCGCGCAGGCGGGCATCCAGATTGGAGAGCGGTTCGTCAAAAAGAAATAACGCGGGCTTGCGGACAATAGCCCGACCCATGGCCACGCGCTGACGCTGGCCGCCCGAGAGCGCCACGGGCTTTCGGTCAAGCAGATCGTGAATGTCCAATAACGCCGCGGTTTCAGCGATCCGCTCTTTAATGACGGGCTTCGCTTCCCTCCGTATGGTTAACCCGAACGCCAGGTTCTCTCTCACCGTCAGATGCGGGTAGAGTGCGTATTGCTGAAAGACCATGGCGATATCGCGGTGATGCGGAGGCAAGGTGTCCACGATCTGCTCGCCGATCTTCACCGACCCGTTGGTTTGAGATTCGAGTCCGGCGATGATGCGAAGCAATGTGGATTTGCCGCAGCCGGACGGGCCGAGTAGCACGACAAATTCACCATCGGCGGCCTCAAGGGAAACGTCCCGCAAGACCTTGGTCTGCCCGAACGTTTTCCCGATGTGCCGCAGAGCCAAGCCGGCCATGTGTTATCCCTTCACCGCACCGGCTGACAGTCCGCTGATAATCCCCCGTTGAAACAACAGGACGACGATGATTAACGGCAGCGTGGCGGTTACGGAGGCCGCGGCGATTTCTCCCCATGGCATGGTGAACTCTCCCTGAAAGAGCGCGATGCCCACCGGGAGGGTTTGCCTGTCCGGATCGGTGAGAATCAGCAAGGCGAAGAAAAATTCATTCCACGCATAGATAAACGTTAAGATGGACGCGGTCCACAGCCCCGGCATCGCAAGAGGGAGCATCACTTTGTGCAACGCCTGCCATGCCGTGCATCCATCAAGCCGTGCGGCTTCTTCCAGTTCCGGAGGCAGTTCCTTAAAAAACGTGGCGAGGATCCAGACCGCGAGGGGAAGGGTCAGCGCGACGTAGGGAAGCACCAGGCCCCAATGAGTATTCAGCCCGCCAATGTGTTGCAGGATTTGCCAGACCGGTCCCGCAATGACAATGTGCGGGAACATGGCCACGCAGAGGAGCCCGCCGAGCATCCACGCGTTTCCCGTCAGACGAAGCCGGGCCAGCGCGTAGGCGGCCGGAGTCGCGAGGATCAGCGCGATCACGGTGGTGGCGCTCGCCACGATCACGCTGTTCCAGGCGTAGTTGAGCAATTGATGATCAATGAGCGCCGATTCATAAAAGGCAAGGCTGCCGTCCGGCCACCAGTCTGGGGGGATCGCTTCGACCTGGATTTGCGATTTGAACGAGGTCAGGACAAACCACAGGCACGGGAGCAGACTGCCCAGGACGGCGAAGAGAATACCGGCGATGAGCGTCGCGCGTTCCGGGAACGTGTGCCTCATGCCGGGTCTCGCTTCAGGAGTCTGGATCCGACGGTGCGAAGATACAACAGGGAGAGCAGCAAGGTTGCGACAAAGACCGTGAACGAGATCGCTGTCCCATATCCCACGCGCCCTTCGGTGAAGAGCGTCTTGTAGCCATAAAATTGCATCACTTGCGTGGCGTCGCCCGGGCCGCCCTGGGTCATGACAAAGACGATGTCAAACACCCGAAACGCGTCAATGGTCCGAAACAGAAGGGCGGTGAGGAGAGCCGGTTTCAGCAGGGGAAGTGTGATGTGCCAAAACCGTTGCCACGCGGTCGCTCCGTCAATGCGCGCGGCGTCATAGGTTTCATCGGGAATGACTTGTAAGCCCGCCAGGACGAGGAGGCCGGCAAACGACGATGTTTTCCAGACATCAACCACGACAATGGCGCCAAAAGCCGTCCATGGATCGGCCAGCCAGGGGACATAGGCGTTCACCCGATCGCCGAAGAGCATGAAGTTGATGGCTCCATATTGATCGTTTGCCAGAAACCGCCACATCTGTGAAGCCACGACGGTGGGAATCGCCCAGGGAATCAGCACGGCCGCCCGCACCCACCCTTGCCCGCCGAAGCGCTCGTGAATGACCAGCGCAATACCCAGGCCCAACAAGAGTTCGAAAGTCGTCGAGAGCATCACGAACCCCAGCGTGACGATGCACGCCTGATGGGCGACTGGATCCTGCAAGAGCTGCGCGTAATTGCCGAATCCGATAAAGGATGACTCCATGCCGGGGAGGGCCATATACAGGCGGTACAGGCTCAACACAAACGAATTCATCGCCGGATACAGCGAAAAGACGGCGAGCAACGTCAGGGCGGGCGCGACCATGACCCAGCCGGTCGTATGATCTGATGCCGGTTTCGTCATAAGGCAAACGCTCAAAAGCGCGTCCCGGCCGCCAAGTCCAGAAATTCGTTGATCCGCCGGTCGGCTGCTTGCGCTTCTTCGACAATATCGGTCTCGGGAAAAGCCAGCACACGGCTAAAATACCGTTGCAGAATGTGCGAAATAATCGGATACACCGGCGTGCGCGGACGGGGTCGAGCGGTTTGAAAAATCGGCAACAGCTCCTTGTATTGAGGGTTGGCCCGGAGAACTGCAGGGTCGGCATACAGCGCGGTGCGCGAAGGGGCCAATGAGGCGTGGATGGCAAAATGTTTCTGCAGGTCGGGACTGGTCATAAATTCGACGAACGTCCATGCGTCGTCGGGATGACGCGAAGAAGCGCTGATGCCATAGAGCCATCCGCCCAACGCGGACACGCTTTTGCCGTGCGAACCACGTGGAAGGGTTGTCACGCCCACCGTCCCGACGATTGTGGAATGCCGCGGATCATTCGCCAATCCCCACGCATACGGCCAGTTGCGATGAAACACCGCCTTGCCCTGGACGAACACGGCGAGGGACTCGGGCTCCTGATAGGTCAGCGCGGCCACGGTCGCGAGTTCCCGCACGATCCGCTCTCGGACAAAGCGCACCGCCTGCGTGGACTCCGGTGAGGCCAGGTTCGAGCGCGTGCCGTCTTCGGTCAGCAACGAACCATTGTGGCTGCCGATAAACTCCAGCATGTCGCAGACCAGCCCTTCATACTGCTTAAACTGCCCGCTGTAGCCTCTCAAGAGCGGGTGTGCGGCTTGTTCTCCTTCCAGAATCGTCCGAGCCTGACGCACTAATTCATGCCACGTCGCGGGTGGCGAAAATCCATATTGTTCCAAAAGGTCTTTTCGGTAATACAGCATCCCGCTGTCAATCCGGGACGGCACTCCGTAGATCCGGCGTTCATACATGCCGGCGGCAATCGTGGCCGGTAAAAAATTCCCGCGCGCACTTGGGGGAAAATACGCATCAAGCGGCAAGGCCCAGCCCGCGGCGGCAAATTCCGCCGGCCACGTTACGTCCATAAAAAACAGGTCGAGCGAGCCGTCACGGTTCTTCAATTTCTGCGTCAGTAAATCATGGTAGGCCGTGGAGGAATGCGGCGCGATTTCCCGTTTGACGCGAAGGTGCGGGTATGTCCGTTCAAACCGTTGAATCGCCTTGTCCCAGGCGTCGGGATGATCGGCTTTCCATGTGACGAAGTGGAGCGTGCGCGGGGCGGTTTCGGCGTTGCGCGTTTGTCCCGCCGACGGTTCATGGGTCAAGAACACGAAGGTCAGCAGCAGGACGAAGACCGCCGGAAGGCGCGTGAACGCGATGCGATGGGCGACGATGGCCGGAATGGGCCGGGAAGGAACGCCTGATCTGTGTTGTTTCGGAAACACAATGTCTGGGAGCCGGTCGGCGAGACGTTTACGAGGTCAACGCGTGCCGGCCCCCGGTCCTCTGCAAGGAATGTGTCAAGGCCGTTTGCGTCAACCCGTTGCGAAGCCGGTTACAGTTCGACCTTGACGTCGTTCCCTTCCACCGACACGGGAAACGCGGCCACACAGGCGGAAGGATTATTGAGACAAGCTCCGGTCGTCACATTAAATTGCCAGTTGTGCCAGGGACAGGTGACGACTTCGCCGTCCAGCTCACCTTCGCCCAACGGGCCTCCGCGATGAATACAGGTATTGTTCAGGGCGTAAAACGTTCCGGCGACGTTAAACACGGCGATTTCCCGTCCATTGACGTCGGCGACCATGCCTTGACCGGGCTGTAATTCATCCGTCTGCGCGACGGTGGTCTTTTCAGCCATTCAGATTCTCCTCTGCATTCACCAATTCAATATAATGTTTGCTGAAAAACGGGCAAACCATCAGCATTATTTTTGGCAACTTCTTCCATTCTTTTCGATGATTTACTATGGTATTCGGGGTTTGCCTCAAAACCTATAAAATTACGATTTAGTATTTTTGCCGCTACCGCTGTCGTTCCACTACCCATAAATGGATCAAGCACTAGTTGATTCTCTTGAGTTGCAAGCTTTATAAGGTACTCGATTAACTCAAGCGGTTTCTGTGCTTCGTGTATTCTTGTTTCATTTTTTCTAAAGCCAAACTCGAGCAGATTAGTAGGACTAGAACCATTTAGCCTGCATGCATCAATATTCATTGCGCCTAATTCGTTTTCAAGAATGTTATCTGTGATTGTTCCTCCAATTTTATATGGTTTCATAAACCACGCCACTGGCTCCCAAATTGGCGCTAAATTCCCAAGCCTCCAGCCTTCCCATTTTCTTGCTTCCTCTTTTAGTTGTCTTCGCTCAAGAACAATACTTACTCTTTGTGCTCTATGGTGTGCAGAATGTTTTTTCCATGCCAGTGTATCCTTTAAGAGAAAACCACTATCTTCAAAAGCGTTTACAACTCTATGAATCGTTCTCCTTGCACCAAATACAAACAAGAAAGAACCGTTCTTCATTTTAGGGTAAACTTTTGCCGACCAATTCTTGCACCATTCTTGATACTCTGATCCGATATTTCTATCAGATTGTGCCCAGCCGTTGATGGGTTTCCCTCTACGCTTAAAGCCTGTTTTTCCATCTTGTGCGGGAGATTTTCCTAGCAATGCAGAGTTTGTATTACTGTGCATCACGTCCCAATCATCCAAGCTTATTCCATAGGGAATATCAGATAAAAACAGATCAATGCTATCGTCTGTTAGTTTTGGTATATACTCCAAGCAATCAACTTGTGTGATTTTATTTAAGAATTCCTTATTCATATTTCGCTTTGCCCCACACAAAGAAGACCGTTATCAACAACTGATTGAATAGCTTTAGCTTTATTGTCTACTTTGCTTGATTTTAGTAATTCTTTAATTGCCTCTTCTTTTGCAAGCTTCATAATCCGTTCTCTTTCAAATGAAATAAACCCCAGAGCTTCTTCTCTTGAGACATAGATAGATTCAATTGATGCCCTTTTTTCTTCCTGCCAAATATCGCTAATACTGGCATCGAAATCCAGAATTTTTCTATTTATAATCTGCCAGTAAGTATTTGCATCTTTTGAAGGGTTCATTGCCTCAACTGTTTTGAATATTTTATGTACCAATTCCATTGCCTTATCTTTACTCTTTATCTCTGCATAACGAGAGAAAACAGCAAGATGCGAGTATGTTCCAATGCAAACCGATCTTGTGCCGGCTTGCTGGTATATCTGGCTAGTACGAGAAGGTAATTGATAGACTGGGCAAACAATCATTGCGTAGGGTTTGCCGTGTTTCCAACCGTCCATTGCTTGGACCTTGAAATCTTTCTGGTTTTTTGCCGTTCGACTAAGTCTAAATGCTTTTGCATCAGCAACAAAGCTATAATCATCATTCACGCATTCAACATCAGCAACATCTGCCCGCTCTTTCAGAACAAGGCTGTTGAAGCCCATTGATAGGTATGCCTCACTGATAACAACATCAGTATATTTTGAGTATAATTTTTCTTCACTCGTATCATGGCCATATCTTTCAGGTATGGCACCGCACAATCGTAAGTGACCGAGCAAGGAAGCTTTGCCATTATCTTTTATTTCTTGACCAATTTGTTCTTCTACTTTTTCCGCATCTACACCAAAATTACCACTTAGTCTGCTAATTTCGTTAATCCAATAATTCCGGCTTTTGATCTGGCCTTGCGTAATTACCTCGAGATTCATTTTTGTTCCTGTACATGACTTGATGGCTAACGTCTTGGGTAACTGGCATGACGACCGGAGTACTCTGATTTACAAATCGTTCGTAGCCTCACTAGCTCATTATCCTAAACCAATCTTTAACAGTTAAAAGTAGTCTGTCTATTTCATCTTCTGTCATTGGACAGCAATGTGCAATTGGCCCACGCAACATGTTTAGATTGCTCATTACTTTCTCTACAGCTCTCTTGCTATTAAAGATTGTTCCAAAAATGTCCCAGCTTGAGATAATAATTACTGACAATTCACCAAAAGTTGTGTAGTCTATAGGAAGTTCCGACCGCTGGGTAATCCCGTTATCTTTTTCGATCTGTTCGCGTTTGCCTACCTCGGATTTGATAGGTTGGGGTATTCTCTCACTCTTCCACCAATTCGATCCTTCACTTTCCACAAGGGTCTCATAGATAAGTTTCCTTATTGATTTTTCCAAGCAATAAAACAACTCGTAATACTGAGACATTTCGGATGCTTCATTGCGAACACTTTGTTCAAATTGTGGATAATATGTTGTATTATCCTCCGAAACATGTCCCAATTTTACACTGAATTGCTTTTCAACCCTATTGAGATCGTCCGTGATGAGATATCCGGACATTCCAAAGTTACGGATGTGATTTTCTGTTTTTTTATTCATTGGCATCTTCCAGCAAGTTTTCTTTTAGGCTTTTAAATATGGCATTAAATACGGCGATATCAGATGTTGCTGGCAAATTAAGATTGATTGTATAAGATAGATTCATTCCCATATTCTTAACTTGATGCGTGTTGGAATAGTTGGTTTTTGGTGGCATTGTGGCTGGAACTGTCTCTTCCTCTGTTGCTTCAGTTGTTTCTGAAAAATTTGCATGTTTTTTTAATGACTTAATAGCGGAGAACACTAGATTTAAAACTTTTGAATCTGCACTTGTCCCCGTCTCTTCAATAATGAGTCCTTTTAGCTCCTTATCAGAGAGTTCGTGCATATATTCGTTTCTTTTGCATAGTGGGGCGTACCCAATGCGAAGAGCATCTGCCACAGCTTTTCCGGAAGTAGCTGTATTCCTAAATTGCTTGTATAGGTCAGAAGGGCTACTGTCCGAATGTGCGAAACCAATTTTCTTAAGAAAGGAAGTCATTTGTGAGCCAGAGCCCCCTGATATCTTCAGTATTGTTTTGACAAAATCCTGAGATACCATACTAGGTGTGGTAGCGGACTTAATTCCATTTAACGCCTTTTCTATATTTCCAGGTGCTGTAATGTAAGGTAAGCTTGCCATGCTACACTCCTTGATTGCTAGCTAGTGGGGGAATACATCACTATTAATTTGACGGCCTATACTTCATTTTCAGTTGAAACACGCGCCTATCCAAATTCCATGGGTTCTTTCAGCTTCTTCACCATGTCGCTCAAGGTTGATTTTTTCGCGTCGCCCGTGACGTCCCGCACGCGTTGTTTCACGGCCTCCGCCACGGCTTGAAACGCTTTGGTCTGCGGAGAGTTCGGCGCGCCGACGACGAGCGGGATGCCCGCGTCTCCGCCCTCGCGAATCGCGGGGTCCAGGGGGATGCGCCCCAGGAACGGCACGTCGAATTTTTTCGCGGCGCGCTCGCCGCCCGCAAACGAGAAAATCTCCGTTCGTTCTCCGCAATGGCCGCAGACAAAGAAACTCATGTTTTCAATAATGCCCAAAAGCGGGACGTTCACCTTCTTGAACATCATCATGCCCTTGCGCACGTCATACAAGGCCACTTCCTGCGGCGTGGCCACCGTGACGACGCCGGTCAGCGGAACAAGCTGGGATAAACTCAACTGGGCGTCACCCGTTCCCGGAGGCAAATCAATCAGCAGATAATCAAGCTCTCCCCACAGCACGTCGCGAAAAAACTGCTGAATGGCGGTATGCACCATGGGGCCCCGCCAGACCACGGCGGTTTCTTCCGGCACAAAAAACCCCATGGACATAATCTTGACGCCATGCGCTTCCGCCGGCTTGATTTTTTCGCCTTCTTTTCCCGGCGGGTCGGGCACCCCCATCATCATGGGGATATTGGGGCCGTAGATATCCGCATCCATCAAGCCGACTTTCTCGCCGGCCTGCGCCAACGCCACGGCCAGGTTGGTCGAGACCGTGGATTTCCCGACCCCCCCCTTGCCGCTCGCCACCGCGATAATATATTTGACGCCGGGCAACAATGCCTCTTTGGCGTCAGGGTTTTTCTGCCTTGCTTGCGTTGCCGCCTCGTCGCTCATTTATCTGTCCTTTCTGTATCCGGTCGCAGAATTGTTGATGTTGTAAACTCTACCCCGTCACGAACCGGACAGGCAAATGTTTAACGGAACGACCGTGCCGCGGTTGTCGCACACACGGTCTTCCACGGCCTGCCTTGAAAAATCGGTCGCGCCTCACTAGGATGCCTCCATTCTTGACCGTACCCACATCGGCATCACTGTGTCGCCCTGACTGTTCGACAGGATACCCGTTTTGAGCATGTTCATCCCTTCTTTTCTATTTGCGCTTCCCTTCCCGGCGATTGATCCGGTTTTTTTTCGGTTGGGGCCTTTGCAGTTTCGCTGGTACGGGCTGATGTATGTGCTCGGCCTGTCGGCCGCCTATGTTCTGATCAGGCGCCGGGCCGCGGCGCGCCATGTTTCATTAAGCAAAGCCCAGTTATACGATTTGATTATGTACGCCGCGTTGGGTGTGTTTCTCGGAGGGCGTTTGGGTTATACGATCTTTTACAATGGCGAGTACTACCTGCAGCATCCCGCGAAAATTCTGGCCGTGTGGGAAGGCGGGATGTCCTTCCATGGCGGGTTGCTGGGCGCCTGTGTGGCGATTTGGCTGTTCTGCTATAAAAAAGAATTCCCCGTGTACACCATTGCGGACCTGGCGGCACAGGCGGTTCCGATTGGGCTTGGCCTGGGACGTGTGGGCAATTTTATCAACGGCGAATTATACGGCCGCCCCACGGACGTCGCGTGGTGCATGGTCTTCCCTTATGGCGGGGAGGCCTGTCGGCATCCATCGCAATTATACGAGGCGGGGCTGGAAGGGGCGCTCCTGTTTGGTGTCCTTTGGGCACTCGCGAGGAAACCCATGCCGCCCGGCACGATCTTCTGGAGTTTTATCGCGGGGTACGGATTTCTTCGGAGCCTTGCTGAATTGTTTCGAGAACCGGATACCCATTTGGGGTTTATCCTGGGGCCATTGACCATGGGGCAGCTCTTAAGCATTCCCATGTTTTTTCTTGGCCTTGTGATGATTCTCGCGGTCTGCAGATCGGGCCTCCCGGCGGTCAAGCGCGTGGACGCGCCGCCGTGACGGCGATGGCCGCCATCCCCGTCGGTCGCTGCCTGGAGTTGTTTGAGCGGGGCGTGACCGCGGTCACCGCCACCCCGCGCCTCGCACGGCGCCTTCAAGAACAGTACGCGCGCTACCAGCAGGACAAGGGAGCCCGGGCTTGGGCCAGCCCCGACGTGGTGACCTGGGATGTGTGGCTGAAGCGCGTTCTTTGTGAATCGGGCGGCGAATCGGCGCCGGTCTTGCTGAACGATACCCAGGAACTGGCGTTGTGGGAGCAGGTGATCCGCGACGATCTGGCGGGACGGGCGGACGACGGTCTGTTGTCGTGGCCCTTGTGGCAACACGGGCAGGCGGCGCGCGCCGCACGTCACGCCCATGCCACCTTTCATGCGTGGTGCATGCGGGATCTGTCCCGTGATGCGGTTGGCGACGATGCCGAGGCGTTCCTGCGCTGGCAGCGGCGGTTCACCCGGCACTGTCGGGATCGTCGCTACCTTGACGGCGCCACGGTCGCCACGTTCCTGCTGGCCCGCCTGGAAGCGCTGCGTGAACGTCCGCCGGAAGTGCCCGAGACGCTGATCGTCGCCGGATTTGCCGCACCCACGCCTGTACAGGAAAAATTATTCACGGCGCTGGCCGTACTCGGCGTGCGGATCGTGCCGATGGCCATGCCCAACGCCGGCAACCGTGCGCGGCGCTGTCGGGCCAAAGACCCCGACGACGAACTCCTCCGCGCGGCTTCGTGGTGCCGGCGGACATTGCTTGACGGCGGCGCGGATGGCCGCGCCGATTCGCCGACACTCGGCATCGTCATCGGCAACCTTGAACAACATCGTGACCGGGCCGCGCGTATCTTCGAGCAGGTCCTCGGCGGGTTTGATCCCTCCCTTGATTCAATGGGCGCGTCGCGGTTGTTCCATCTGTCGCTGGGGATGCCGCTGGCGCGGTATCCGGTGGTGGCCGCCGCGCTTGAATGGCTTGAATGCTTGAGTGGCGACGCGGCGTACGAAACATTCAGTCGCTCGGTGCGCTCACCGTTCATCAACGGCGCCGCCGCGGAATGGGCCGCGCGGGGGCGTCTGGATCTGGAACTTCGCAACGTCGTGTCGGCGCGCGTGACTCCGGCCCTGTTGCGGTCGGCGTTGAAGCTGAAGCGGGTCAGGGACGCGTTGCCGCCGGTTCTCGGTGCGATGCTGCAAAAACTGCTCGCCGTTTCGACTGCGGCGGACAAGCCCCGGTCGCCGGCGGCGTGGAGCGTCACGTTCAGTGAGTGGCTGACTATCGCCGGCTGGCCGGGCGAGCGCGTGCTCGACAGCCACGAACACCAAACACTGGTTGCCTGGAACGACGTGCTTGGCCGGTTTGCGTCGCTGGGTCTGCTGGAACGCGACTGTGATGCGCGGCGGGCCTGGGTGCGTGTGATGCAGATCGCCTCAAGCCGCGTGTTCAACCCCAAAGCCGTTCAGGCGCCGGTGCAACTGCTCGGTGTTGACGAAGCCGTCGGTCTGGAATTCGACGCCTTGTGGGTGACCGGTCTTGACAATGATGCGTGGCCGCCTTCTCTGCGTCCGTTGCCGTTTCTGCCGGTGGCCGAGCAGCGTCATGTGGGGATGCCCCGGGCATCATGGGATGCGTCGTTCATCCATGCGCGCGACACGATTGAACGATTGAAGGCGGCGGCGCCCGAAGTGATGTTCAGTTATCCGGAGCAAAAAGGAGATCGCACCGTCGAGGTCAGCCCCCTGATTCGCGGGGTTCGGGAAGCAGACGACACTGGCGTGCTTTTCCACCGCCCGGAATCAACCGGCGGCACGGCGGATGAGTTGGAGCGAGTGAACGACGGTCACGGCCCAAAGCTGGTTGGTGATGCCCCCCACGTTCGTGGCGGCGCCGGATTATTCAAAGATCAAGCGGCCTGTCCGTTTCGCGGCTTTGCCCGCCATCGCCTCGGCAGCAAAACGATTACCCACGCGCGCGTCGCGCTCAACGCCGCCATGGATCATGGTTCAATGGTGCATACGGTCCTTGAACGCCTGTGGGAGCCATGGCAGACGCAGGACGATCTCAAGGCGGCGCTCAACAACCCGGCGGAACTGGAACGGCACGTTGGCTCGTTGATCACGGCGGCGTTGGATCGGTATCAACACGACAACCCGGGGGTGATGAGTCGGGCCGCTTGTGAGTTGCAATACCGGCGATTGCTTGAATTGTTGCTTGCTCACCTGGGATTTGAAGCCGCGCGTCCGCCGTTCACGGTGGTTGATCGTGAGAAAACACTTGAGCGGGACTTTCATGGCGTACGGGTGCGGGTGCGCGTGGATCGCGTGGACAGGGTTGAAGGCGGTCATGCCATTCTGATTGATTACAAAACCGGTCGAGCAAAGCCGGGAGCATGGTTCGGCGATCATCCGGATGAGCCGCAGTTGCCGTTGTACCGGGCGTTGCTCGGCGAGCGGGTTGCGGGTGTCGCGTTTGCCATGGTGCGACGGGATGCGACAAAGGATGATTACCTTGCGGGCTTGTGTGACGAGGGCATTGTGGCGTTCGGCGGCCTGAAGCCCGTGCCTGCGGATAGCCGTGCACGGCGCAACGCTGTCCAGGACTGGCGCGGGCTGGTCGTGCATTGGGACGCGGCGCTCAAACGTCTTGCGCGGTCCATCGCCAACGGCGACGCGGAAGTGGCGCCGCAACCCAATGCCTGTGGCTATTGCGACCAGAGGATGTTGTGCCGGATTGATGAGCGCGGGATGGTGAACAGGGACGACGAAGATGAGACCGGCGAGTCGGGGCGGGACGATGAGTAACGAACGGCGTGACAACGTGATCGCGCCCCCGGCCGATCATGAGGCGCGGTGTCGCGCGATTGATCCCGACGGGTCGTTCATCGTGCGCGCCCCGGCCGGTTCCGGAAAAACCACGTTGCTGATTCAGCGTTATCTGGTGTTGCTGACGCGGGTTGAACGGCCCGAAGAAATTCTGTGCATGACCTTCACGCGCAAGGCCGCGGGCGAGATGCGGAGCCGGGTGGTGAGGGCGTTGCAATGCGCCGAAGACGGGACGCCCGACCGTGACGCGAAGACGCATGATCTGGCGTGCGCGGCGTTGGGTCATGCGCAGAAGCGTGGCTGGAACCTGTTGCAGAACCCGTCGCGCCTCCAGTTTTACACCATAGACGGGTTGTGCAGCTGGCTGGTGCGGCAGATGCCGCATGCCTCTGGTTTTGGTGCGTTGCCGGACGTGGAAGAACTGTCCGTCATGCTGTGCCGCCGGGCCGCCGGTCAGGCCATTTCCCGCATGGATGAAGGGGATGAGCCGGCCGCGGAGGCGGCACGCATCGTGCTGGGGTATCTCGACAACAATTACGACCGTTTGCAGACGTTGATCGTGGACATGCTTGAGCGGCGCGATCAGTGGCTGGATTTGACCATGTTGCCGAATGATGCCCGCACGCGCGAGGCGCTTGAAAGAATTTGGAACGACATTGTCGTCGGAGACCTGACACGGCTGCGCCGGGCCATGTCGTCGCATGCCCCGTTTGCCGAAGAGGTTGTGGCCTGTGCCGCCACCGCCGCGCAGTGTTTGTCTGACAGGGGGTTGGATTCGCCGATTGCGGCCTGTCGTGATTTGACAAATTTTCCGCCGGCGTCCCCCGACGCGCTTCCGCAGTGGCGCGGGCTTGCGGAGTTGTTATTAACAAAAGGCGGCACGCTGAGAAAGCCGCGAGGAGTCACAAAAGATACCTTGTTCCCATCAGACAGTCCGGAAGAAACCGCGGTCAAACAACGCATGAAGGCTGTGCTTGCAGGAGTGGGTGACGGGCCGGGTTCCTGGATAGCCGGCCTGCACGCGGTTCGAGTCCTGCCGTCTCCACGTTACGACGATCGGCAGTGGCGGGTGCTGGGCGCGCTGTTGACGTTGTTGAAACAGGCGGCGGCGCAACTGAACCTCGACATCGGCGGGTTCGGTCGTTGCGATTACATTGCAGTGTCCAGTCGTGCCCGCGCGGCGCTTGGCGAGGTGGATAACCCGACCGACCTGGCGCTGGCGCTCGACCACCGCATCCGTCACATTCTCGTTGATGAGTTTCAAGACACCTCGCAATCACAGATGCGATTGCTCGAATTGCTGACTGCGGGCTGGGACGGCTCCGACCGGCGCACGTTGTTTCTGGTGGGCGATCCGATGCAGTCCATCTACGCGTTTCGTCGCGCCGACGTCGGTATCTACCTGCGTGTCGCGGAGGAAGGCATGGGGCAGCTTGCGTTGGAAGCGCTGACGTTGACGGCGAATTTTCGTTCACAACGGCCGCTGGTGGACTGGGTGAATCGTGTCTTCAAGGACGCGATGCCGCCGCATCCCGACGTGCTGTCCGGGGCCGTGGTGTTTTCGGAATCCAGCGTGGTTCGCGATGACGCCGACGAACAGAACAGGGCCGGCGTGCATTACCATGCGTATCTCAAGCAGGGTGAGCCGGGTGAGGCCGCAGGGTTTGCCGACGTCGTGCGCCAGGAACGGGAGGCGCACCCCGACGCCGCCATCGCCGTGCTGGCGCGCAGCCGCTCGCATTTGCCGGACATTCTGCGCGCGCTCAAAAAAGCCGAGGTTCCGTATCAGGAAATTGGTCTGGAACGGCTGGTGCGTCGTCCGGTGGGACAGGATCTGCTGGCCCTGACTCGCGCCTTGTCGCACCCGGCCGACCGCACCGCCTGGCTGGCGGTGTTGCGCGCGCCGTGGTGTGGGCTGGAACTGCGTGATCTGGACGTCGTGTGCAACGCATCCGGCGATTTGTGGCAGGCCCTGTGCCGCCACGCGACGCTGGACGGTCTGTCGGCCACGGCGCGTGAACGACTGGCGCGCGTGATGCCGGTGCTGGAACGGGCGCTGGCGCAGCGTGGCCGTCTGATACCGGCGCGCTGGATTGAGAACGTCTGGCTGCAACTCGGCGGCGCGGCGGTGGTGTCCGAGGAGGATTGGCTGCATGCGTGTCTGTACTTCAATGAGTTGCACCGACGATGTGAAGCATCCGGTTTGCGCGCCTACGACGAGTTGGACGAATGTCTGAAAACACTGTCCGTCACCGGCGGCGGCGACCGTGGCGGTCAAGACAATCCGGTGCAGGTGATGACGATGCACGCAGCCAAGGGTCTGGAATTTGACGTGGTGTTGATCCCCGGTTTGGGACGCGGACCTGGCCACGATACCAAAAAAATCATGGCGTGGAATGATCATCTGGACAGCAGGACGACACACCGGGTGCTGGTGGCGCCGTTGCCCGTCTCGGAGAACAATGCCGGCGGCGAGATGTACGCGTACCTGAAGACGCTCGAAAAAGAACAGCACCGATTGGAGGCCGCGCGCCTGTTGTACGTGGCCTGTACGCGCGCGAAACGGCGGCTGCATCTGTTTGCGATCGTCAAGATGGCTGACGATGGCATCAAGCCTCTGACCGAAGAATCGTTGTTGTCGCATATTTGGGATAAGCCTTTGGATAAGCCCTGTGCGAAAGATTTCAGCCAGGCGTTGCATGCCGTCGAGCGGAATGCCTCGTCGCCGCCTTCGGTTGGACAGCAAACGCGCTTGCTGCGGGTGCCGGACGGCTGGCAGCCGCCGTCGCCGTCGGTTCCGGTCCCGACTACGCCGGTTTTTGATGATGTGCCTGATGCCGATACCGGAGCGCCGACGTTCGACTGGGCCGGCGAGCCCGCGCGGCTGACCGGCACCATCGTTCACCGGGTGTTATACCTGGTCGCGGAGCAGGGCTTGCGTGTCTGGGATAGGGAGCGGGTGCGGGGGTGTCGCGCGGCATGGGCCGTCGAACTGGAGACGCGGGGGCTTGAGCGGGCCGCGATTGAACGGGTGGTCGGCGACGTCGAGAAGGCGCTGCGTTTCAGCCTTGACGATCCGAAGGGGCGCTGGATTCTCGATGAAACCCGTGGGGACGCGCATAATGAATACGATCTTAGCGGTATGGTCAACGGCCGCCTGGTGCGCGGGATACTCGACCGCACCATGACCGATACCGACGGGGTGTGTTGGATTATTGACTACAAGACCGGATCGCACCGGGGCCGGGGCCATGACCTTGCAACGTTCCTCGACAACGAGCGGGAACGCTATCGTTCCCAACTTGAGGAATACGCGATCCTGATGTCGCGCATGACCGCCGCGCCGATTCGCCTCGGCCTGTATTTCCCGCTGGCGCAGGGTTGGCGCGAGTGGGCGTGGGAGGGGGCCGGTGGTGCGTGAGTGCGAAGCGCGCCGCATGGGCGACACGGGAGCCCGCCGTCGTCTTTGGCAACACTCCGCTAAAATCCGCCGCTTGGCAGAGAGCCGCCAAGCCCTCCGAGTCCCGGCAACACGGGTGCGGAGCTTCCCTTTTGCTGAACCGAGACGTCGCCATAGCGCCGGTATTTTCGTGAATTCCAGATGATGGTATGGCCGGGAGCGAGATTCGCGGCTTGGGTATAATGCTCATCGGCTTTGGTTTGATTGCCCAATTGATCCAGCGTTAACGCCAGATTGTAATGCGCTTCCGCCAACGTCGGTTGGACCTTGATGGCGTGTTCATACTGCTCACCGGCCACGGCCCATTGACCGGCGCCAAAAGCCTTGTTGCCTTGATTCATGGCGGTCAACGCTTGGGGTTTGGTCCCGCCAGGGGCGCGCAAGGTCGAGATTTTCTCATTCTCAAAACTGTTGCAGGCTCCGATGATCAGGAGACAGACGATGATGGGGCCTCCCGTAGCCCAGCTTTTTTGTGACATGTTCCTTCTCCTTTCCAAGGCCTCCGCTCCGCGTATTCTGATCACATGCTCACAATTCGCCGGCGCGTTCAATATGGAACATGATGCGTTGCGCAAGGGGCCGTCATCAAGGGTCGGAGTCCATGGACTGGTCAATGCCCGCATGCAAGCGTCCCGTCACGACGCATGGCAGGATCCGGAACGACAACGAGACTCTCCAGGTTCAGGGGCCGGCATGATGGCAAGGGCACGCGCTCTCCAGCCCTTCTTACCCGGTTTCAGGCCCGATCAGTTCCCCATTGCAATCCGCACATCCCCATTCCGCATCAATAAACGTCATCGGCTCTCCGCAGAACGGGCAGTCGGGAGGGGAAGCGGGTTTCAGCGGAGGCAGGACGGGCAGCTCAAGATTCAGATCATCTTCATCCATCCCAAACGGAAGGGAAGTATTCATGGCGAGGACCTGTGCGGATTACGCACGACGATGCCCCAACGCCTTTTCCGCGCTTTCCCGTGACGGCACACCGACAAAAGTGAGCCGTCCATTGATAATTGTGGCGGGAACGGCTCGAACCGCGTGGCGGTCGGCAAGTTCCTGACCATCGGAGGTGGTAATATCAATTTCCCGGTAACTGAAGCTGTGCTTCACGCGCAATTGCTTCCACAAACGTTTGGCTGAAGGGCAAGCCGAACACTTGGACGAGACTAATAAGGTCACATTCGCCATAATGCCACGCTCCTTTATCCCAAGAAGAACAGGGTAGCACTAACCGGAAAAGAGTCGCAACCGGAACCGCGGACGAGGCACGCCCGTGTCGCCTCGACTGCCGGCGGTGCGCCGCCGCTTCCTCCGTCGGGCAAAAGGGGCACATGGAAACGGCGCAGGCGCCCATCATGGATGCGCCGGCGTGCCGAACACGTTTGATGTGAGAATGAGGGTTGCCGCGGGAGCAGGACGTTTCAGGGGTAGGGTTCGAGTTCAATGATCCCTTTCCTGATTGCCAGGATCGCGGCTTGCGTGCGATCATAGACGTGGAGTTTGTGGAAGATATTCCGCACGTGATTTTTAACGGTTTTTTCGCTGAGGTCCAGCACGTTGGCAATTTCTTTGTTTGTCTTGCCATCGGCCACGAGCCGCAGTACCGTAATCTCCCGCTCCGTCAGATCATGGTCCAGCAACGACTTCTTTTTTCCTTTGCCTTCGGCCAGCAACGAAAATTCGGCCAGGATTTTGCTCGCCACCGAAGGGTGGATCAACGATTCACCTTTGGAAATGGCACGAATGGCGGCGACAATTTCCGTGGAATCCGAATCCTTGAGCAGATAGCCCGTGGCGCCGGCCCGTACCAGGTCAAAAATATATTGATGATCCTCATACATCGTCAGCGCGATGATTCCGATATGAGGCATTTCCCGTTTAATGATCCGCGTGGCCTCCACCCCCGTCATCTCCGGCATGCTGACGTCCATCAGGATCACGTCGGGGAGGAGTTGCCTGGCTTGTTCAACCGCTTCCCCCCCGTCTTTGGCTTCGCCCACAATGTGGATTTCTTCTTTGGTTTCGAGGATTGCGGACAGCCCCTCCCGCACGACGCGATGGTCGTCCACAAGCAAGACCTTAATTTTTTTTTCCATTGCGGAGGGTCTCCTTTCTGGCTAGCGGAATATGGACCTTCACCGTCGTTCCCACGCCTTTGGGGGACTTCCACGAGACTTCGCCGCCTAATAATTTGACCCGCTCTTTAATGCCGCGCAACCCGAAATGATCCCACTTGTCGGGGTTCCGGGAAACAGCCTGGACGTCGAACCCGACGCCGTTGTCGCTAATGACTCCGGCGAGGCCGTCATGTTGAATGGTCAATTGGACGGCGACCTTCGACGCCCCGGCATGTTTGGCCGAGTTCTGCAGCGCTTCCTGGATGATTCGGAATAAAAAGACCTTCGTTTTGGGATGCAACTTCGTATCGCTCCCCGTATGCGAAAAGTCGGCCCGGACACGATGCTGCTTGGCATAGGCGTTGAGATAATTTGACAGCGCCGCCAGCAAATCCAACTGCTCATATTGGCCGGGGCGCAAGTTGAACACCACCTGGCGCGCCTCTTGAATGCCGTGCTTGAGTTGGGTTTTTGTCTCGTTCAGCAAGGTCAAACACCGGGCCGGTTCTTTCCGAATCATGTTCCCGCATCGTTCCATTTTGAAATTCACCCCAACCAGCGTCTGGACCAACCCATCGTGAATTTCGCAGGCGATGCGGGTCCGCTCTTCATCCACGGCGCTTTCGGCCTCCTCTTTGACGTACCGCCGAAAGAGCGATTGATACCGGGTGAGGGTTTTTTCAATTTCCGTCGTTGCCCGGATTCGCGCGTCAATCAAGCGCCACATAAACTTGGCGCTGGCGCCTCCGATGATGGCCACGTGCGGCTTGCGAATTTTTTGCAGAGCCTTCCCGACGTCGGGGTCGCCCGTCACGTCAATAATAAGGTCGGCGTCCTTGATTTGCAAAAGTTCACGGTAGTCGCGCGTGACGGGAACGTGTAATTGGCCGGCAAGTTTGGTGCCCGGCGTTCGTGTTTTGATTTCCGCCAATCCGACAATACGGGCCAAAGGGTCCTGCGCAAACATTTCCAGCAGCGCCTTTCCCCCGCGTCCACCACCCAGAATCGCCACGCGCGTGGCCTGATCCGACAGTCGGCGCGCCGGTTTCCTTCGTTGAACGGATGCGGATGCTTGAGGAGAGAGGGCCTGTTTCACGGCAGTGCCATGGGATGGCATGGTCGCACGTCAAGGGGTGGCGACGCTTGGGAAAACACGGAACGCGAAAGGCGCGCGGCGTCTCGCCTGAAGCATGACAACGTGAACACGAACAGGCGGCACCGGACGGATGAACGAGCGCATCAGGGTTTCTCCCGGTCCTGCGCGAGGGATTTAATCGTGTCCATAAATTGATCAATGTCTTTAAACTCGCGGTACACGGAGGCAAAACGGACGTAGGCCACCTGGTCCAATTCGTGGAGTTCCTTCATGACTTCTTCTCCGACCACTCGTGCCGGGATTTCCGGTTCCCCGAAATCCTGAAGGCGTTTTTCAATCCGGTTCACCGCGGTTTCGAGCGCGGCGCTGCTGATCGGCCGTTTTTCACAGGCTTTTTTTAATCCGGCCATGACTTTGGCCCGGTCAAGCACTTCCCGCCGGCTGTCTTTTTTCACGATCACGGGAAGGTTTTCTTCAATGCGTTCATAGGTCGTAAAACGGCGTTTGCATCCCAGACATTCCCTGCGGCGGCGAATCGCTTCGCCTTCCCGGGCCGTCCGGGAATCAATAACCTTGTCATCCAGTTGAGTGCAGAACGGACATTTCATGACGCGCCGGTTTGTAGAACCCCCCGAGCCTGTCGCCAAGGCTCACGCGCATCCTCCGCCTCACCGGCGTTGCAGGCTGACGGCAACGGGGTACGCCCTGATAAGTGAAATGAGGGAATCAGGCTGTGATTTACGAAGCCGAGAATACCGGGAAACGGGCGCACAGCGTTTTGACTTCCTTTCGAATGCGGCGATGGACTCGTTTCGTCGCGGGATGCTGCAGCACCTCGTCCATCCATGCCACGATTTGAGACATTTCAGCCGCGCCCATCGTCCGCGTTGACACAATGGGAGTGCCGATGCGAATGCCACTCGTGACGGCCGGCGGTCGTTCGTCGTACGGAACGGCATTTTTATTGACGATGATCCCCGAGGCGTCGAGCGCCGTCTCGGCGTCTTTCCCCGCGACCCCTTTCGCATTGAGGTTCAGGAGGAACAGATGGGTGTCGGTGCCGCCGGACACCACGTGATAACCGCGGGCTTTGAATGCGTCCGCCATCGCCACGGCATTGGCCAGCACGCGTTGTTGGTAGGCGTGAAATCCCGTGGCCAGGGCTTCGCGAAACGCCACGGCCTTGGCGGCGATGACATGCATGAGCGGACCGCCCTGCAGTCCGGGAAAGATAATTTTATCCACCGCTTTGGCATGTTCTTCTTTGCACATGACCATCCCCGCTCGTGGTCCGCGCAGTGTTTTATGGGTGGTGGTGGTCACAAAGTCGGCGTAGGGAATGGGGCTTGGGTGAAGGCCCGTCGCCACCAATCCGGAGATGTGCGCCATATCAACCAGGAGATAGGCTCCCACCGATTGTGCAATGTCCCGAAACCTGGGGAAGTCGAGAATCCTGGAATAGGCGCTGGCGCCGACGACAATCATGCGCGGCCGCACGTCTTCCGCCTGTCGTTGGACCGCGTCGTAATCAATCAATTCGGTTTCGCGGTCCACCCCGTAGGAGAAGGCGTGAAACAGCTTTCCGGAAAAATTGACCTTGCTGCCGTGGGTTAAATGGCCGCCCTGCGAGAGATCCATGCCCAGGATGGTATCGCCGGGTTTCAGCACCGACAGGTACGCCGCCATATTGGCGGTGGAACCCGAATGCGGCTGCACGTTGACGTGCTCACACCCAAACAGTTGTTTGGCCCGCTGCATCGCCAGCTCTTCAACCCTGTCCACGTATTGACAGCCGCCATAATAGCGCCGTCCCGGATAGCCTTCCGCGTACTTATTGGTCATCAGCGACCCCTGCGCGGCCTGCACGGCGGGGCTCGCGTAATTTTCCGACGCGATCAAGACCAGCTTTTCTCGCTGGCGTTTTTCTTCGGCGCGCAGAGCCGCATACACCTCGGGGTCTGCCTGGCGAATCGCTTTGAGGGTCCCGACGGCATGTCCCATACCTAGTCCTGCGACTCGTCTGTCTCCGTCGGCGCGACGGCTGCTTCGGTCCGGGCATTGCCCCCTTGTGTGACGAGGGACACGGACACGTTCGCGGCGATGTCTCGGTGCAGCTTGACGCCAACGGTCACCGTCCCCAACTCTTTCAGAGGCTGTGCCAATTGAATGTTTCTCCGGTCCACGTCAAACCCTTCGGCCAGCAATTTGGCTTCAATGTCCTTGGATGTGACGGAACCAAACAGTTTGTCATCCTTGCCGGTTTGGACGGGAAAGGTGAGCGAGACGCCGGAGAGTGTTTCAGCCATGGCCCGGAGGTCTTGTTCGACTTGCTGCGCCTTATGGGCCGTCACGCGTTTGGCATGCTCCAACGCTTTGACGTTCCGGGGGTTTGCCGGCAGGGCTTTGTGGCGCGGGAACAGGAAATTCCGCGCGTATCCGTCGGCGACGTCAAGCACGTCCCCCACGTACCCCAAACTGCCGATATTTTCCTGAAGAATCACCTTCATTTTCTTCACTCCTTCCTTAAAATACCAAGAGGGCAAAATCATAAGGCGCACACGGGGAAATGTCAATTTAGAGCTGGAATGAAGAGGCCGCGGACGGAAAGGACCGGGCCGTGGCTGGAAGATGAACGGTGACAAGGCGCCCGGCCTGTCATCGCCCGGACGCGCCCGTCGCCACCCGTCTCGCCGCCGCGACTGCTGGACACCCGCCGCGCCCGTCCACTACAATGATGCCGCTATGCGAATGCACGGAACGGCGCGGTTCCTGATGGCGGGGTGGTTGGCCTGCACGGTTGGCCTGCCTGCTCCGTTTGTCGCGCAACGCGACGACGCGTTGGCTCAAGCAGACGCGCCATCCGCGGATGTCCCGGATCTGACGTCTCTCAACGTTCGATTGAGCCAACAGGCGATTCATCCTCCGAATGATGTCGTCCACGAGGTGGTGACGTTGCCGCCGGCCATCCGGGCGGCTCGCGCCAAAATCGCGCCTTCCCCGAAAGCCGCCGTGCTGGAAGATGACCATCATCACCGCGTGCTCGTGTTGTCGGCGTTGGACGATGGCCGCCTGCGCGCCCATGTCCTCGAACCGCTCGATTTCACGCCCACCATTCCCTTGATCACCGCTTGCGCCGACGCCCGGGGATGCGCGTATGACCGCCGTCCGGTGACCGGAGGACTGGGCTGTGTGGCGATTTGCATCCGGCAGGCGCTTGCTCCGGGCCGTCAACCATGAAACTGCCGGAGCTGCTGCGATATTTCGCCGCCCAATTGGCGGCCCACAAAGACGCCGACGCGCTTGATGCGCCGGTTGAATCCGGCGGCGCCCAAAAAATTCTGACGGCCGGGGCGCTTCACCTCTATGCCATGGACGTTCCAGCGGGGACGACGTTGCTTGAAGACGCGCCGGTCACCATTGTGCCTTCCGGAGACCTGGAGCCTACCGGAGGGTATATTCTCCGGCACCATGGTCACACCGCGGTGGTGCAAACCGTTGACGCACTCGGGCCGGCCACGGTTGACCACGCGCTCGTTTCCGATACGTCGGAATTTTTCAAGCTGGCCTCCGGTCGTCTGGCGGATATGGCCGCCAGGCCGGAATCCTACGCGCTGGGGCCGGCGGAGCGGCTGGCGCCGTGGTTGGACCCGGAACACAGCGCGGACAATGACGCGGCCAGAGCCGGCGCGTCGGCCGCCGTGCTGATGACCGTCTGGCATGACGACCGGGCCGCTCGCTGGGCCAAACTCGGCACGCTGACGACGGCGTTGATGCGCCAAAATAAACGCGTATTGCTGGTGGCGCCCACGCACGACGCCGTGGACCATGTGCTCGGGTTCCTGGCCAAAACCCTTCGCAACGCGGCCCTGCCTTTTGCCAGCCTGTTGAGTCGCTACGAAATGCCGGTGCTCACGGAAGCCGAAGGATGCACACTCGGCGCCTTGAGTTTTGAGGGGCAGATGCATGCGTTTTTCGCCAAATCGCGATCCCGCAAAAACGCGCTTCGACAACAGTATGACCGGTTTCGTGAACTCGTGCCGACGTTGTCGTACAAAGGCGGGAAGCAGCGTGATTTGAACGAAGTCAAACTGCTGGAATGGCGGTTGCTCGCCCATGTGAGCGAATTGCAGGGCAAGATCAAGGACATTGACACCGTGCTCGCCGAGTACGAGCGGCTGCCCGTCTGGAAACGGCTTGGGATGCAGGCCATGGGGAAAAACGAGGCGACCATGGGAGATTACCGGACGATCCACAGGGCACACATTGCGGAACTGATGAAAGACGTGGAAACGGCGCAGGCGCGCATCCGTGAATTGTCTCCCGAGGCGGCGGTGCCGAACGAGATGCGTCTGGAATACGAAGACTTGAAAGAGGCCCTCTCCCGTTTGGGAGGCACCAGGAAAGTGCGGGAGCTGCTGGCGGCCGGCGAGGCCACCAATCGCCAGGCCTTTATGCAGAATAAGCGGCTGGTGGCGTCCACGCCGGGCCGGTTGGTGACCGACCCCTTATTCCAACGCATCCGTTTTGACGTGTTGATCGCCGAAGACGCTCCCAACATCCCGGCTCCTTTCCTGCTTGGCGTGGCCGGACTTGTTCGGGAGCAGATCGTCATCGCCGGCGACACCCGTGACCTCCGTGGCGCCACGAAGCGCTGGCGTCAACAGTGTCTGGAAACAGACCCGGCGCCCGTCGGCGCGTCATCCGCTTAAACCCGCACTCGCCTTGACGCCCCATGGGGGAACGTCCATAATTCCTTCTCCATCCGTGCCGAAGTGGCGGAATGGCAGACGCGCTAGATTCAGGTTCTAGTGTCCCTTGGGGCGTGCGGGTTCAACTCCCGCCTTCGGCACCATGTCCCCGCAATCTTCCGCCCACCATGATCATGGCCTCGTGGAAGGAGTCTGTTCCCTGGACAACATGTTGAGAACGACCTTCTTGCGTTTCCTCGTGATCGGCGGCGTCGTGAGCCTTCTGGTTTGGACTGCCTCCGCGCACGCGGCGCCGATTCACGGATTCGGGGAATTGAAATTCGGCATGTCCCCCGCCGACGCGGCGGCGCTTGAGGACTGTTCAAGTCAGACCGAATGCCTGTATGACCTGTTGGGGAAAAATCGCTACTTCACGTTGGGGTATGATCCTGCGCGCGGCGCAACGGACCTTCAGGTAGGGACGGTTCCCGCGCTCCTTAGTCACATTGACATTGAAATGGGCGCCTATACGAAGGAATGGTTTCTGGAGTTGTTTGAAGTCCTGGCTTCCCAATACGCCGTGAGCCACCACCCCACCGAACGCGAAGATACGTTCTTTCACCAGGCGCGTTCCCCGGAGCTGGTCATTGGCTTTGCCGAAGGCCGTGTTCTCTTGAAGCTGGTGCGTCGCCCGTTTGGGAATATTATCATGCGCGTGATCTATCAGGATGCCGCCCGCGCCAGGGTCCAGCGACAAGCCTGGAACGCGCCCGCGCCCCCCGCCCCGTAGTTGTGATGTGTCCCTCGCGGCAGAATCCTTTTGCCGTTCTTACCGGCGCCTCCAGAGGCATTGGCGCCGAATATGCCCGTGCCCTGGCAAGCCGGGGCTATGACCTGCTGCTTGTCTCGCGTGACGATACGCGGCTCACGGCGCTCTCCCGTGAACTTGAGGCGACCCACCGCGTTCATGCCCACGTGTGTGTCGCCGATCTGGCCCAACCTCATGCCGCGCACCGGTTGTTTGCGGAAAGCCGGCGGTACCGGCAGATTCCGGATATGCTCATCAATAACGCCGGCTTCGGGCTGTACGGTGAATTTGTGTCGCATCCGCTGCCACGCATACAGGAGATGCTGCGGCTGCACGTGCAAACGGTGGTGGAAAGTATGCGGTTGTTTGTGCCCGGCATGATTGAACGCGGGGCCGGCGTCATCATCAATGTGGCCTCCCTCGGCGGCATGTTGCCCATTCCTTATTGCGCCGAATATGCCGCCACCAAAGCGTTTCTGGTTTCATTTTCAGAAGCGGTGGCCGAAGAGGTGCGCGCGACCGGCGTGCGCATCCAGGTGTGTTGCCCCGGCCCGACGGAGACCGATTTTCACGCATCGGCCGGCTTTCAGCCGTCCGGTCTCCTTGGCCGTCAACCGGCCGCCCAAGTTGTTCGCGTGTCCCTCGCCGCCGTACAGAATCGGAGACCGGTTGTCACCATTGGCTGGCAGGGAAAGCTGGTGGCGGCATTGATGAAATGGGGGCCAAAGGCCATGCTCATGAAAGCGGCGGGGCGGCGAACACGGCCGCCGGTCCGGTAAGGTCCCAATGATCCGCCGTCGCGTTGCCTGGGCGCCTTGCTTCAGGATTCAAGGCATCGAGCGTCATCGAATCGCGGATTATTGACCCGGACGCCGACCGGAGTCGCGACCAGGGTTTCGGCGGGGCGTGGCGTCAGCAGCGTGACAAGGCGCGTCGCGTTCCGCAACGCGGGATCGAGCCATGGCTCATACGCCGCGGGACGCAGAATGACCGGCATCCGGTGATGGATCAATGCCATGGATTCATCAGGCTCGGTGGTGAGGATGGCGCATGATTCAAGTATCGTTCCATCTTCACCCGTCCACCGATCCCACAGTCCGGCAAATGCAAACGGGCGTTCATCCCGCAACCTGATGTAATAGGGTTGCCGTCCTGCGCCTTCCCGTTTCCATTCGTAGTACCCGTCCGCGAGCACCAGACAGCGACGTTCCCGAAACGGCTTTTGAAACGCCGGTTTTGCCGCCACGGTTTCCGCCCGGGCGTTAATGAGCGTCGTCCCGATGGCGGGATCCCGTGCCCACGAGGGCATGAATCCCCAACGCAGCCTGTCAAGCCTGTGTCCGTGTGACGGTGGCCGGGCTTTCACGCAAGCCACCCATTGGGAGGGCGCGATGTTATAGCGAGGCTGCAGATCCGGGACGTCTTCGAGTCGAAACGCCTCGGCCAGAACCTCCGGTATGGATCGCAGCGTATACCGTCCGCACATTCTTCCGGCGTTCCTTCCGGCGTGGCACCGGCTAATGCTCCGGCGTTCGGAAATGAATTCTGGCCGTCAACGCGCCATCCACGAACGCATCACCGTTCATTTGCGGATTGAACTCCCCCCGTTTGAGGGTTTGGAGCGCGTCGCGAGTTTAGTTCTTGAGAGCGGCCGCGATGGTTTGTGCCAGCTCCGAACCGTTCTCAAGCGGCTTCGTGTGCCACCCCACGCCCAGGCCGGAGCCATCGTCTTCCTTGGGAATAATGTGGAAATGCACGTGAAACACCGCTTGGTGGGCCGCGGCGCCATTATTCTGGAGTACGTTCACGTTCCCGGCTCCCGTGGCCTTGAGAACCGCTCGACACAGACGCGGCAAGACCCGGCCGATGGCCGCGGCGGATTCATCCGAGAGTCGGTCCAGTGTTTCAGCCGGCTCTTTCGGGATGACCAGGGTATGGCCTTTGGATAACGGATAGGCGTCCAAAAAAGCCAGCACGCGGTCATCTTCATAGACCGTGTGACAGGGAATCTCGCCGTTAAGAATTTTTTGAAAGATCGTGTCGGCCATCGAATGCACCATAAGCCAAACCGTTCAATGCCGGCAAGAAGATTCGGCGTCGCATTGTTGCATGGCGTCTTGAACGGTTGTGTCCGTGCAGACGGTCTTCGCGAGGCTCACGCGCCTCCGGCGTGCCATGAGGCGTTTCAGGGATGGCGGCTCCCGGCCATCTGTCACCAGGCCTTGCGTCGGACAAGAGCCTTTCACTATGGTGAAGGCCGCGTATCTGCCGTCGCCCGGCCGCTGCCGGGTTCGAGGCAATCTTCATGAATGCGCCGAACACTCACGACACCTTCCGCCTTTCTCTTCCGACGCCTGCCGGCGAACTTCGCGCCGAGGTATCCGTACCGGCGAGTTTTATTCCGGTATCCGAGATTGTTCCCTTCATGCGTTCCCTGGGCGAACAGGCTCTCAAACTTGAAGAAGAGAAGCATCAACGGGCGGGGCGGCCCCTTTCCTGTCAAAAAGGGTGTGCGGCCTGTTGCCGGATGCTGGTGCCGGTTTCTCCCCCGGAGGCGTTCGTGCTGAAGGAAACGGTTGACCGGCTGCCCGCGCCCCAACGGGACCGGATTCTTCATCGCCTTTCGACGATTCGGCACACCTTGCAGGAAGCGGGGCTGCTTGGCCGGCTCGTGCAATTATCGGAAACCCGCACCCAGTTGTCGGACGAGGATATGGAACCGATCAACCACGCGTATTACGCGAGACAAGTCCCCTGTCCCTTTCTTGAAGATGAGACGTGCAGTCTGTATGATGCTCGCCCGGCCGCTTGCCGGGAACTGCTGGTGACGTCTCCGGCCGAACTGTGCCGGGACATGGTCCGCAATCCGGTCCGGGCCTTACCCGTGCCGTTTCGCACCGGGACGGTGTTAAGCCTCATGTGGGCGACGATCACCGGAGGCGCGGCGCGGTTGATTCCCCTTCCCGTTGCCCTGGATTGGGCGGACCGGCACGCCGGGGAAAACAGCGCGCGCCAAAACGGGGGGACGCTCCTCCAAATGGGGCTGGAGAAAATTCTGGGCTTGCTGGGCCGCAAGGCGTAACTCACGCCGTATCCTTCCGCGCACGACCTGCCGGAACGCACGACGCCGTGCATGCGCCCGCGTCGTCTTGACAAGCGCGAGAGCCGATATGATAGAAATGCGTGTTTGGCCATGCGCCGGAACGGAAGCGAGGGTGGCACCATATGCGTCTTTTTGTGTATGCCGACAATCTTCATCCGACTCAACTGAAAAGGCGGGCGCCTGAACACAAATTTTTATTCAACGCCTACCTTCCGGACCACGCCATTCACTTCCCGCGCTTTTCTTCCCAATGGCGGTGCGGGCTGGCCAGTGTCGTCCCGTCGCAGGGAGAACGCGTGTGGGGAGTGGCGCTGGAACTCACCGATGAAGACGTGAAGATCATGGACGCCTTTGACGGCGAAGTGCTGGAAGGATCGTTCCGGCACCTTGAAGCCACGGTGATGACGGAAGACGACCGCAGAGAATTGGTCACCACGTACGTCGCCAATCCCATCGGCAAATTTCGCGTCAAGGACGCCTACATTGATTTTGTCATGAAAGGAGTCAGGCACTGGGGCTTGCCGGAGGAATGTCTCGAAATGTGGCAACTCTTTTATCACAAAAAATAAAAACCAGGCCACGGCCCGGTCAACACTCAACGGGTTTTCCCAAGCTGTTCAACGCGGAACATTGTCCCACCGCTTACATGTATCCCGGACGAAAGGAGTCCTTATGCCCAAGCCGAAATATCATATTGTCGTATGCACCAACACCCGGCCTCCGGGCCACCCGAAACCCTCGTGCGGCGGAGCGGGGTCGCAGAATATTCTGATGAATCTCAACATGGGCCTGATGGAACGCGGGTTTCAGCCGGGAGAAGTGCTCGTGACCGGAAGCACCTGCCTCGGGCCATGTGAGCAGGGCCCCACCGTGGTTGTGTACCCGGAGGGCACCTGGTATTCCCAGGTCAAAGAAGAGCACGTGCCGTTGATCCTTGACGAACACATTAAAAAAGGCACACCGGTTGCACAGTGCAACCCCGATTCAATTTGGACCTGATGCCCGCGCGTCATGCGCCTTCCATGTCCGAATCCGGTCGCCAGCCTCCCGCCGTTCCCGCCGAACATAAAGCCCGCGGCCCCGCTTCCATTGGGTGCGGCATTATTACCTGCAGTGATACCCGGACGCCGGACACCGATACCAGCGGGCAACTCATTCGAGCATTGCTCACGCAAGCGGGGCACCGGATCGCCGCTTGTCACGTGGTGAAAGATGAACCGGCTGCGGTTCGGACGCTCGTCCAGCAATGGGGAAACGATCCGAACCTGGACGCGCTGGTCATCAATGGAGGCACCGGAATTTCCCGCCGCGACTCCACGTTTGAAGCGATTGATGGATTGCTGGAAAAGCGCTTGACGGGGTTTGGCGAACTCTTTCGTTACTTATCCTACAAAGAGATCGGCTCGTCCGCGCTGTTGAGCCGCGCCACCGGCGGTCTGTACAAGGGAAAAGTCGTGTTCTCGATTCCCGGATCAAGCGGCGCGGTTCGCTTGGCGATGGAGGCGTTGATTATTCCCGAACTTCCGCACATTGTCGGAGAAATGCGGAAGTGATAAAGCAAGTTGAGGGGTGCGCGGAATGTGCGTGGTCTAGTGGATTATATTAAAGGGAGATCGTTTAATGCCAATTCAACAAGCAAATTCAGACCCATCACCCCGATTTCTGGACGGCCTACAACAGATACGGCTTTACCTTAAGACTGTTGTCGATAAAAGTTTAAACAGCTTGGATGATCGTTTTGGGGAAAAAGCATCCAGGAAGCGAGGAGATGAGGACGGTCTGTATGCACAAGGCAATATATTTACATTTCAGGACAATTGCAGAGAGGGGTATGCCAACACTGTCAATGACCTTAGAACTGCCGCGGATGAACTGATTAACAAAGAGCGTGATTATATCGACACAACGCTCGAAACAGAATTGCCAGATCTTCAGCAAGAGGTGAATTTGAAGATGACCAATGGTTTGGTTCAGGAATGGGTAGAAAAGATGGAGAACTGTGCAGCAAAAAAGAAAAAGCTCAATGAATTTCTCGGTCAACGTGGTATGACCAATTGCCTTGAGAGGGGTGATAGTGCTTGGTATTTTTGGTTGCCGTTAATTTCTGTCGTTTTTTTGGAGTTCGTTTTGAATTACTTGTTTTTGGGAGAAATTAGTGTGCGAGCAAAAATGTCCCTTGCCGCAATCGCTGTATTTTTTGTGCTGGTTGCTGGTTGGTCGGTTAGCTGGCTGTACAAGGAAAGACGATCTGTCATTGTCAGGAATAATAAATTTCATATGTTCCAGAAGCATGGCTGGACATTTGCAATTATCGTTGTTCTGGCTTTTTTCTTTTATGCTTTGAGCCTGTTTATCTATTTCCGTGCTAACATACCTTTTCCAGCGAATCTTTTGAAAATGATTACTGGGTTGCCCAATGCAGTTTCTAAAAACGGCGTCGAGGATTTTGCTTTGGCTGCTTTAAATGTTGCCGGGTTATTTATCGCCATGCGAACTTTTGCGAAGGCAGGTTGGCCTGTGCATGGATATGAAAGAGTCGCAGCCCTTGCAGATGAGGCAAAAAGCGAACTCGAGAAATGTGAGACTTCTCTTAATGGCCTTGCAGTCGATATTTTCAGAGTCGCCAATGAAGCATTGACAAAGAGGCGGTATTCTTGCCGTAACATTCGACAGCATGAAATCAAGATACAAGATGTTTGCAGAACACTTCCAGATGCTATCGGACAAGAATGGGACCGGATAGACCGCCTATATAGGACCTCCATTCGTCTTTATCGCGAGCATTTGAGACAGCAAAGAAATCCCTGTGAAACAAGAGAAATAGATGGCGTACTTGTGCCTATCGGCTTTCGGACAGGCGACCTGATAGAGGATTTACCTAGACCAGATTATGGTGATAACGCAGGGCTACATTTCATTGAAAATTTTCATTTCGTGGAGCGAGCAGAACAATTTGAAGCAAGGGCCACGCAATGGACACAGGAGAATGCAGTCCCTGATGAGTTGATTGAGTATGCTAGAGATCGAAAATCAAGATTGATGAGCCAAATCGTTAAAATAAGAGAAGATGCTATGGAAGATGGTGGGTAATCTTGGCTAGGAGCATTACGGAGTTTGAATGCTAATTAAGGAGAGAAAGATTGCGCTACAGGTTTTGGTCATTTTTCTTCTAATTCTGGTACTGGCAATACTGGTATGGTTTGACATAGAAAAAGAAGCAGATCATGAGGCCTTTAGCGGTCTTGATTTTTGCCCAAAGCCTGCCTCTAGCTCCAAACTTGATTCCAGTACAGTTTTTCTTCTTGATTATTCAGACCCCATAACCGACGAACACATGGAATCAGTGAGGTATATTGCTAATGGTCTCATAGAACAAATGGGAGAAAAAGAAAAACTAAATGTCTTATTTGTCAACGAAAAGTCCTACGAGGAAGTGCTATCAATTTGCAAACCGCCACTTCCGCCACCACGTTGTGGATGGAATAATTCTGATTCTCTAGGAAATTGGCAATGTGATGCCATTTCTACTTATGGAATATGCGGGAAAGAAGAAGAAAAGCTGAAACGGTTTTGTAGATATGAAAAACGAGTGGATGATCTAGGGAGGAAAGTGATAAATCTTTCCAATGAAGGGTCGTCCATGTCTCCGCTCATTGAAGGATTGTCAAAAATATCAATGAGAAATGATTTTCCTAGTAAGATTTCAAGAAAAATCATCATGCTTTCTGATTTGCTTCAGAATACAAATAAATATTCTGTTTATCCTGATCGAGGCCCCTTCCCGGAAGCAGAATCTGTGATGGAAAAGGAAAATATCAAATTATCCGGTGCAAAAGTTACGATGTATCGGATAGAACGAGAATTTCTGCCTACAAAAGCCACAGCAGTGGAACAGTTCTGGCTCAAATTCTTTGATTTGGCTGGTGCTGAAACTGCAATAATTCCACTCTCACAGGCGTCAGGTATGGCAAAGAGAAACAAGCCCGAGGGCATTGGGATATAATTGCTCGGAAAATGACGGTTCCTCGTGGCGAATCCCAGATTTTTCCGTGATGAAATCCGTCGGTTCCTAAAACAGCAGCTTCCCCTCCGCGACCATCACGGCTTGGCCGCCGACTTTAATCTCCTGAATGGCGTCGTCGTCCGAGAATACCCGGACGGTAATGCGTGACGGCCGGTCAATTTCATAGCCCTGTTCCACGATCACTTCGGTGGTCGGGCCGACGTCCACGACTCCATGTTTGACGAGATAGGCGCCCAGCGCGCCACCGGCGCTTCCCGTGGCCGGATCTTCCACGATGCCGATGGGCGCCGCGAACACGCGCGCGTGTACGCTTGCCCAATCCTCGACGGTCATCGTGGTAAACACCATGAGGCCGTTGACGCCAAGTTTCTCGCAGATCTCCTCCGTTCCCGTCGGGTCGGCGTGAATGGATTTCACGGCGGTCAGCGTTCGGACCGGAATAATGGCGACCGGCAAGCCGGTTGACACCACTTCGACGGGCAGGCGGGTGTCGGCAATCGCCGTTTTATTGACCCGCAACGTCCGGCTGATTTCGTAGAGGGTTTGCATGTCGTCAACCGTGTCCAGAAATTGCGGCCTGGGCTGGGACATCATGACGCAGTCAATCCGGCCCCCGACCGCGTACACTTCGACGGGAAAGACGCCGATATTGCATTCAAACGTGTACCGCGTCATCGGTTCCCGTATTGGAAATTTCTGCAACGCGCCGAGGACAAAGAACGTGCCGATCACCGGATGGCCGGCGAAAGGAATTTCCTGGGTGGGCGTAAAGATGCGCAGTTTGACCATCGCGGCGGGATCGGTCGGGGGCACCACAAAGACCGTCTCGGAGAGATTCATCTCGCGGGCAATCTGCTGGAATTCCCTGTCGGTCAAATGTTCGGCGTTGGGAATCACGGCCACGGGGTTGCCGCCAAAAGGCTCGTCTGTAAAGACGTCCGCTTTGTAAAATTGCAGATGTCTGGTCGGAGTCGTCATAGGGATGGAACCCGAAGCGAGGCCCATGGCCACACGGCGAACGCGACCACGGCGCCCGCTTGATTAACATGCCCCGCTCCACGGCCATTCACGTGGCCGAACAACGGGCGAAGCGTCACGACGCTACGCGCTTAACGGCACGGCTTCATATTCGGCGGACAAGGGATTCCGAACGTAATTTTCCACAAAATTTTTCAGTGTGCCATTGCGGTATAACCGGGCGTTGGCAAATTTTGTGTCTATTTTATGGAGTACCTTGACCGTGACGCCGGTCTTGTTCGTAAATTCGTCCAGAGTGACACCCATAATATCCATATTCGGACCGCGTCCGGATTCCATCACGCATTTGGGTATGTGAAGCCGCTTCTGACCGGTCAGCCGTTGCCGGATGTCCTCAAACGTCAGCAGCACGGTGCAATCCGAATCCCCGCCGAGCGTCGTATTCGGCACAGAAAGAAAGCGCGCGCGGTTTTTTCGAGACAGGTTCAGGACTTTATGCACGCTGCCCGCCGTCACGACCGTATCTTTTTTCTCCAGTTCCAAGGCGTCGAACGCGCTCGCAATGCGCTTTCGATTGAGAAAAGCCGTCACGTAGGCTTCGGTATGGATGGTGGTTACATTCGGCACGCCCGCGTCATAAATGCGTTCCGCTTCAACGGCCAGAGCCGTTCGCCCTCCCCGCATGATACCGGCCGTCTCTTCCGTGATGCCGCCGACGGGCGTGAGACAGCCCATCCACAAGACGCATTGCTGATTGATCTTTGAAATTTCCTTCGCGTCTTTGGACATGGTTTGTTCGCCAAACGCATAAAAGTTGGCCGAGGAAACCGCCGGGCCGTCCAGCACTTTCATCAGGTGCCTCACGGACGGCGCGTGCGGCATTAGTTGTTGCCGGTACGGACTCAAGGTAATGACCGACAATTCAAAATTAATCCGCCCCGGATACTGTTCCGCCAACTGATGAATCTTCGGAATGTGCACGAACCCCACGGTAAAAAACTGAATGTTTTTATCCGTGTATTTCAGGAAATCTTCGACCCATTCCATGGCCCTGGGGTGGAGGAACAAATCGGTCCATTCCATGTATTCATTGCCCCCCAGGCACCAGTACTGCAGCGGGTCGGTGGGCTTGGCATTCACATAATTGAGGATAAACTCCCAATCATCCTGCGTGGTTTTCGGCGGGTCGTTGGTTTCCCGGTAGGAATGATCGAGTTCATAACAAAAGCTGCATTCGACCGGACATTTCTTGCCCAGACTCAACGGGATTTTCCCCGCGTCCATTTCACGCTTCAAGACTTCTCGATGCCCTTTGCCCTGCAGGACAAGCGTGGGTTCTAAAACCGGAAGATCGCGTCCCATGTCTTACCCGTGCTCCTGTATCCCTTGATCCATGCGTTGTCTCATCGTCGCGGCCGGGAAACGTCGGCCGCACTTGATGCGCGAGACATGCTCACGCTATCGTCCCGGCCATGTCCGCTTCGCCTTCATCGCAAGAACACCGTGACCGTTCATCGGAGGAATCGTTGAGCGTGGCCCTTGAGCTTTTCAAACTCACGTTGCCCCTGCATCCGGCAACCCTGCGCCAACGGTATCAGGAACTCCTGGTCGCGTGGCATCCTCAACGTTACGCCAATCTGACCAATAATCCCACCAAGTATATGCAAATGTACAAGAAAGGGGAGGCGATGACCAGAGACGTGGAGGCGGCGTACAATGTGTTGCGGGAGTGGAGCGACACGCACGGTCACGCGCCTTCTTCAATGTGACGGTCTTGCACCGGCCACCTCTGCGCTATTGGGCCGAATGGCTGACAACCCGCGCCATCCCCGGCTCTCCGTCTTTTCCGCCTTCCGGGTCGGCTTTCGCCACCGGCCACGTAATCAATCCGGCCACGGTGTCGGGCTGGGCGTCGGCGGGCCTGTGATGGGTGGCGTAAATTTGCGGCAACCGGTTTGTGCCAAGCCGTGAAATGTAGAGGAAGATCTGTTCCCGGGCGTTGATGCGCACGGCCCAGGGTTCAAAATCGTTCTGATAAAACTCTTCGCACAACTGCATGGCATCCAGGCAACTCAAGCCCCCCGGCTCATTCAGCGTGTAATAATAATCAAGGGGCATGTCGTAGTCGTCCTGCTTCTGAATCGTCATGCCGAATTTTTCGGGGTTCCTCACCATGGGTGTATGGCGGTAGGCCACAAAGTAAAACAACTCGACGGAATGGATGCTGGATTTATTCTCAAGCAGGAATTGCCGGGTCTCTTCCGCTTCGTCTCTGGTTTCTCCCGGGAATCCGTAAAACGCCATCACGTGATTCCAGATGCCCGCTTTCGCCGCTTCGTTCAGGTTATTTTCAATCACGCTTTTCCGCGCATGTTTATCCATGAGGGCCAGGACGCGTTCATTGGCCGACTCCATCCCGTAATACAGGGTCTTGCATCCGGCTTGAGCGGCGACTTTCCACACGTCCGGATCCTGAAGCGTCTCCTCAAAACGAATCAGCGTCGTCCACTTGATGTCCACGTTTTCTTCAACCAGGAGTTGGGACACCCGTTTGAAGAGCGCGGGCGGATACGACTCATCGGCGAACAAAAAGTGATCGGCGCGGTATTTTTCCTTGAGAGCTTTGACTTCCCGAATCACGTCATGGGCCGGTTTGCCGCGATACTGATCAAAGTACCCTTGTCCGTGGTCGCAGAACGTACACCGCCCCCAGTAACACCCTCGGGTCGCCAGGTACGGAAGGATTCGCCTGGGCACAAAGTAGGCATCCAACGGCAACCCTTCAAAATCCGGCAACGGGAGCGTCGTGGTTTTTTCCGTGTAAATCTCCGCATTGATCCGCACGTGCCCGTTTTCCTTGTACATCAGGTTCGGAACGGCTTGCCATTGGCGGTCGCCGACCAGGGCTTCCAGCAACCACAACAGCGCGTGTTCGCCTTCGTACAGAATGGCGGAATCAAACACGGAAGAGAAAAACGGCTCCTGTTTGGCCAGATCTTCCTGAAGCCGCGTAATGACGTTGCCGCCGACCGTGACGTGGACGTCGGGGAACGCCTCTTTGATCATTTTGCAGAACGTGAATCCCGCGATCAATTGCATTTGTGTCCCGATTGACACGCCGACCACTTCGGGCCGTTCGTGCTGCACGGCGGGAAGCACGAGCTGCCGGCAGACGTCCCGGTACACGTTCACCTGTTCATCGTCCAGGCACGCGAAGACGTCGCTTGAGACCCCGGGACGATAGCCCAGATTGCTTTCCATCGGGTAATACACGAGGGAAGCGGGAAAGTACGCGGTGGAGATATACCGCATGACGTCTCGAAACACGTTCAACGCCCATTCAAGTTTATCGGCGTTGTAGAAATCTTCACTGCGGTTGATGCGTTTCGCCGTCTCGGCGTTCGCGATCAGCGCCATCACGTCGCAGGCCATGGCCTCCTGCAACCGTGTTTTTTGGTCGCGCTCGCTCTCGCTCAAGGCTTCGCGTTGCGCCTTCTCGTCAAGCGCCCGCAACTGTTGGGCCATGCGAGCGTTCACCCAGATCAGGAACACGTCGCTGAAGAACAATTCATACATTTCGATGTTGACGTCCCGCTGAATCACGTCATGCCCGTTTTCCCGAAGGACAGCCGTGAGACTGGGCAATGCCAGATACGGGGCGGTGGGCACCCACTCCGGCGGGAACAGCAGCATGGTCTTCAATTTGCGGCCGTTCTTTGCCGGTAACGCCGCGTCGTCAATGTGGATGAGGGAGGAGTCCATGGGAATCAGACGTTCGCCAACGCCTCCGCGTTCTCTTCCGGCGCGATGCGGAACTGGAGAGCGGGCAGCCGGTTGGTGCCGAAGTGGGCGACGTACAGAAAGACGTATTCACGGATATAAATCTTCAAATCCCAGCCGGCATAATGATTCTGCTCGAATTCTTCAAACACGCGCTCGGCGTCTTCCACGCCGAGTCCGTCCTTCACGGTAAAATAGTAATCCATGGCCAGGTCCCACTCGGGATTGTCGTAGTACGTAATGCCCCATCGCTCCGGGTTTTTGGCCACCGGCGTATGCTTGCTAAGATCGAACGTGCCGAAGCCGATGGAATGCACGTGCCGTTTGTTGTCTTCCAGAAACTGCATCGAAAATTTCGCGTCTTCATACCGCTCGCCGGGGAACCCGAAAAATCCCATGACGTGGTTCCAGACCCCGTGTTGAGCGGACAACTCCAGGCTTCGTTGAATCACGTCCGTGGTGGTGGCCTTGTCCATGAGTTCAAGCACCCGCTCGCTGCCGGATTCGTAACCCATGTGGAGAAACTTGCACCCCGAGTCCCGGGCGTCCCGCCACACCTCGTCGTCCAGCAAACTCTTCTCAAAGCGAATATGCGTGGTCCACGCAATGCCCAGATGGTGTTCTTTGAGTTGACGCGTCAGTTTTCGGAATAACGCCGGAGGATACGATTCATCGGTAAAGTGAAAATGCCGCGTGTGATATTTATCCCGGAGGAAGCGCACTTCCTCGATGATTTCCTGAATCTTCTTGGTTCGGTAGCCGGCCGTATAGCCTTCGCCATGATCGCAAAACTCGCACCGCCCCCAGTAGCATCCGCGCGTGGCGAGATAGGGCAGGACGGGTTCCGGCACAAAATATTTTTCCAGGGGAAGCCCGTCAAAATCCGGAGGAGGCACGTTCGCCATGTTCTCGGCCGAGGTCACGGGAGACGTATGAATGCCCGCATCGTCCCGCCACAAGAGGTTCGGAATTTCGTTGAAATCGCGATCCGTCCCGATGGCCTCCACTAATTGCAGAAACGCCGTTTCGCCTTCATACACCACGGCGCTGTCAAACAGCGAAAACAGTTTTGGGGTCTTCGGCAGCACGTCGCGCAACCGGGTCACGGTATTCCCCCCAATCGTCACGTGGACGTTCGGAAAGCGCTCTTTGATCATGGCGCAGAAAGTCATGGAGGCAAACAACTGCTGTCGCAAGACGATGGAAATGCCGATGACGTCCGGCTGTGCCTCGGCGATAGCCGGTTGCACAAGATGGTCAAAGACGTCCCGATAGACGTTCACCTGCGCATCCTCGACGGCGGCGAGAATTTCCGAGGACATAAAAATTTTATACGACAGATCCGTCTCCATCGGCGGCATGCAAATGCGCGCGGGCGCGTACACCAGCGAGATGGTCGCGGTAACGTCCCGAAAAACCTGCATGGCCCATTCAAGCGCGTCCACGTCGTAGAAATCAGAAGAGCGGACAATGGCTTTGGCGCGCTCCGCCTGCTCGGTCAGGTCGGCCATTCGAGAACGCGTGCAGGCGCACAAGGCCACCTGCCGTTCGGTTTCTTCATCCGAGAGGCCGCGGTCCCGTGCCAGTTTTTTGAGACGGTCAAGTTGTTGGGGCACCCGCTTCGTCACGCGCTTGAGAAAGTCCGCGCTGAAATACCAGTCATACATTTCCAGATTGACGTCCTTCTGCACGACCTCATGCCCCGCGCGGCGGAGGAAAGCCGTCAACGTCGGAAGACTCAAGTAGGGTTCGGAGGGATACCAGTCCGGGGGAAAGATCAGCATGACCTTTTTCTTCGGTCCGCCGTCGGCCTGGGAGTCCTGACGACGGGACTTGACCAGTTGTGGACTGATCAGCCCGCCTTTATTATAATCAATCTTCATGGCAACCCGGACCGGGGAATGTTGAAAAACGTGACCATGGCCCCAGCCATTCTAATCGGCGGCAAAATGCCGGTCAAGGTACGTGTCAATATTCTCTGTTTGCAATGGAGAACTGCCAGCATGTTTGAATGCAGAGGGGGGGTAAGACGGCATGTCGCTTGAGCGATTAAACATTGAGAAGATTCGTGCCAAGTTTGCCAATATTTGGAAAAGCGAGCGACGCATATTGGATGAACAGCGCGAAATCGCACGTGAACTTAAAAAAGACGTGTGCCGACTCGGACATTATCAGGGCAGCACGGTCGCATTCGTTGCTGCCGATGGTGGCGATAACCGTATTCGCCTGAATTCCTCCATGAGTGAGGGTCCGGCAATTGTGGAGTTGGTGAGAATCGTTGATTCCAACGGACGCGAACAGGCATTGGAAGCGTTTTGCGGCACCGAAGGTGACGATGTTTTTGACGAAACATCGCCAGCTTATCGTTTGTGTAAAAAGTTAGGGCATGAGAAGGTAACAGACTTGTCGCCTTTTCTCCGTAACAAAAATTTATCACGCTCGGTACAGATGTCAGAGTATCGCGAAATTGTCGAATGGGCGGTGTTGTACGATCTGTTGACCAACAACAACAACAAAGCATGGGAACGCGACACCTTGGTGGTGCGCGAAGGCGCATTGCGTACGCGAGCATTCACGCGGTCAAGTTTTGAGGCCCTGGATGCAGAAATTCGCGGGGCTTATGAACAGCTTAAAAAAAATAGCAAAAATATGTATTTTGCCGGTGTGGCCAAACAAACGGCATTATTGAATCGTTTGCATTCCGCGCTCTTATTGGAAAATGTGTTTGACCGCGAGGAGCCGCAATTTGTCCATGTGCCGCGCGACATTGCGGAAAAATTTTATGAACGCCGATGGCTGGATACGATGGAGACCGCTGAAAATCGAGACTATCATTCAATGGCAGAAATGTATCTGGTGAAATTTGGTAATCATCCACTCGATAGAGTGTGGCCAGTGGACATTGCGGTATGGCAAAAGGACGATGCGGAAAAAATACTCGGCTACCTTGCCGAAGATGCTCGCCCCGGCTTTCCCATTCCCGATTTTCCATTATGCATTCAGCGTGCGCATGAACATGCCAGAATTGGCGGCATTGAACTGTCGTACCTGACCGATTTGTTGTTTGAGGAAATCTCGGATGGTATGAATGAAGAAGAGAGAGAGAAAATTGTGCGTGCGCATTACTTGCGTGAAAACGTCGCGACGTTAAGGTACCGCAATGACTGAAAAAATAGAACTGTTCCCGGAAGAGCATATCATCGGCAGTTTCAAGGGATTCGCCGAACGCGGAATGGAATTTGCCGCCGAATTGGTCCTTCCCTACGACAGCAAGGAAGAAAGCAACCAGCCGCAATTGGGAAGTTTTATTTTGGTAGAACTATTCACGGCAGAGCAGGCGTCGCTTGGGCGCATCACCAGGATTTTACCGTCCGGCATGTTGGCGTCAGCGGAGGGCGAGAACTACATTGAGCGTATGCGGACGCGAAAGAGCGACATTCCCGAAGATCTGAAAGAACGCATGCTGAAATACCGCGTACAGATTAAATTGCTCGGCGTGTTGTACGCTCACCCTTTCGGCTTTATGCCTTCGCAGCGACGCCTCCCGCATTTGGGCGCACGCGTGGCCTGGCCGTCGCACGAGGTGTTGATAAAACTGTGCAAACTCGGTGGCGGTGAAACCGATATCGGACATTTTGCGCTGGGCGAATTCATTTATTCCGGCGCGTCCGGCGAACAAGCGAGTGACCAATTCATACGCTTGAATCCCGAATTAAAAGTGACATTTGATGTCAACAGATTAGTCGCGCGACGCACGGCGGTTTTTGCACGTGCCGGTTATGGCAAATCCAACCTGATGAAATATCTTGTCAGCGAACTGTACCGGACAACGCCGAAGACGGACGATCACCATAAACGACCGGTAGGCATGCTGATTTTTGACGCGGATGGTGAATATTTTTGGCCCGACACCAAAGGTCGTCCGGGTTTGTGCGACATGCCGCATTTGGCGGACAGCATCGTTGTGTACTCCAACCGCTCTGCGCCCAACGACCATTATAAAAATTGGTTGGCCGGCAACATCAAAATAAATCTGGCACAACTCAAAGCGCATGACGTATTTTCCATCGCCTTAGCATCTGACCGTCAGGACCAGCAGAACGTGATTAAACTCAAAGCCGTAAAGGGTGCCAGGTGGAAACAATTAATCACAACCGTTGCGGATAAGGGGATGAGTGCGGAGTTCTCCAAAATCGGCACGTTGCTCGGCTATGGCAAAGAGCAGACTAACACCGCTGTTGCCGAAATTAACGCCGCTTTAAGCAATGTGAATTTTGTCGTCAATATGTTGCATGATCCGGACAGCACGTTTGTGGACGGCGCGCTTCAATCTTTATCGCAAGGGAAAATTGTCATCGTTGATGTCAGTTTGCTTAGCGCGAAAGGCGCGGAAGTGGTGGCGGGGTTGCTGATGAGAAAAATTTTTTCCAAAAATCAGGAAGAATTTACCGGTGGCGCGTCTCTGCCGGTCATCGCTGTCATTGAGGAAGCGCAACGGGTGCTTGGCGGGCGACTGGATGACACCAGCCCGTTCGTGGAATGGGTGAAGGAAGGTCGTAAATATGACCTCGGCGCGGTCATGGTGACGCAACAGCCGGGATCCATTTCGGGTGAACTGCTAAGCCAGGTTGACAATTGGTTTTGTTTCCACCTGCTGTCTGAAGGCGATGCCGGCGTATTGGGAAAATACAATTCGCACTTTTCCTCGGATATTCTCTCGCACATGATCGCCGAACCAATACGGGGAAATTGTTTTATGTGGAGTGCGCCCGACCAGCCTTTTGTGCTGCCGGTGCGTGTGCACGAATTCAAGGTGGAGGCAAGTGGCGACAAACGTAAGCCACTTAAAGCCGCTGAACACACTATTGACGAAGCGTTGAAAGCCGATCGTGAGGAGATGAGCAAAAAACTTGCGGTGAAAATTTGTGAGGAGGATCGTGAACGCAAACTTGGCTTGAAAGCTATTCAAGGCAAATATCAGGGAATTAAGACCGGCAAGTTATTCCATTTAATTAAGGGCAGCACTCAAATTTCCGAGAGCGAAATTGACCACTACAAAGAGCCGTTATTTAAGAGCGTTTTTGGGGAGTGCAAGATTATTATCCCGGATGGCGGTATTGAATATTTTTGCGCGCTCAAAACCGCATGGGACAAAGTGTTGAAGAAAAAGTAATCGTGCGGCTTTGGGTGTTCCGGTGGGCGATGACGAAGTAATAAACATTATCGAGAGGACGTTGAACATGGATGTCATGCGAGGGGGAACACCATCATGTATCGTATCCATGGGGTTTTGCATCACGATGGCCCTGACGGCGGCCATCCTCCATGCGGAAGCGCCGGCCGTGCTTCACGTGGGAACATTTTCAAGTGCGGAGGCCGGAGGGCCTTACCCTGATTCGTGGAAACCCCTCACGTTTGAAAAGATCAAAGAGCATACCGAGTATTCGCTGGTGGACGACAACGGAACCGTGGTGGTGAAAGCCGAGAGCAACGGTTCTTCCTCCGGGTTGACGCGAGAGATGACCATTGATCCGAAGATGTATCCCATTGTTGAATGGCGCTGGAAGGTCGGGAACGTGTTGAAAAACGGGGACGTCACGCGGAAGGCGGGAGACGACTATCCCGCCAGGTTATACATCACGTTTGAGTATGACGGCGACAAGGTCGGGTTTTTCGAGAAAGCCAAATATGAAACGATTCGATTGTTTCGCGGCCAGTATCCGCCCATCGGCGCCATCAATTACATTTGGGAAAGCAAAAGCCCGGTGGGAACGATTGTCGCCAATCCCTACACGGATCGCGTGCAGATGATTGTCATGGAAAGCGGGCCGGCCAAAGTCGGGCAGTGGGTGACCGAGTCGCGGAACATTTACGAAGATTACAAAAAGGCGTTCGGAGAAGACCCGCCCATGATTTCCGGCGTGGCCGTGATGACGGATACCGACAACACGAAGGAGTCGGCCGTCGCCTGGTTTGGGGATATTGTGTTTAAGCCATCGCCCGAATAGACCCTCGTTCCGGCATGCCCGCCAATAGCGAGACTGTCCCGTATAGTCCTCACCGCAAATTCGGCGCCAGCCACCGTTCGACGGTGGCCACGTCCATCCCTTTCCGGGCGGCATAGTCTTTCACTTGATCGTGATCAATGGTGCCGACGGCGAAGTATTTGGCTTGCGGGTGGGCGAAGTAGAGGCCGCTGACCGACGAGGCGGGGAACATGGCAAAGGTTTCAGTCAATTGAATGCCGGTGGACTGTTCGGCGTCCAGCAGGTCAAACAAAATCTGTTTTTCCGTATGATCCGGGCAGGCGGGATACCCCGGCGCCGGACGGATGCCGCGATAGCGCTCTTTGAATAACTCTTCATTGGACAGCGTTTCTTCTTTGCCATAGCCCCACGATTTGCGGGCCTCCCGATGCAGCCATTCGGCAAACGCTTCGGCCAGCCGGTCGGCGAGCGCCTTCGCCATGATGGAGTTGTAATCATCATGATCGGCTTCAAATCGCCGGCACAATGCGTCGAGTCCAATGCCCGTCGTGACCGCAAACCCGCCGAGATAGTCGGCGACCCCGGTGGCTTTGGGCGCCAGAAAGTCCGCCAGAGCATAGTTGGATTCTCCCGCCGGTTTTTCGTGTTGCTGGCGAAGGGTATGGAAGGTGGCGAGCACCTCCGCGCGCGACTCGTCCCTGTACACTTCAATATCGTCTCTCACGCTGTTGGCCGGGAAAAATCCATACACCGCTTTGGCCGTGAGCAGTCGTTTCTCAAGAATTTCCTTGAGCAACCCCTTGGCGTCATCAAACAATTCCTGGGCCTTCTTCCCCACAACGGGGTCTTCCAGTATTTTGGGGTACCGGCCTTTCAATTCCCACGTATGGAAAAAGGGCGACCAGTCAATCATCGGCGTCAAATGTTCCAGCGGCTGATTTTCAATAATCTGTATGCCTGAAAACCCCGGTTTGGCGGGCTGCGCGTGTTGCCAGTCAATCGCAATGCGCCGCGTTCGCGCTTCTTCCAGGGGCAACAGTTTTTTCATCGTCTTCTTGCTGGCATAGGCTGCACGCGACCGTTGCTGCTGTTCCCGGACTTGTTCCACAAACCCCGGTTTTTCTTCTTCGCTCAATAATTGCCGGACCACGTTCACCGCCAGCGACGCATCCAGGACGTGCACCACGGGCTCCGGGTAGCCGGGGGCGATTTTGACGGCTGTGTGCGCTTTGCTCGTCGTCGCGCCGCCGATGAGCAGGGGAATCTCAAAACCCTGGCGCGCCATTTCTTTCGCGTTGTAGGCCATTTCCTCCAGTGACGGGGTAATCAGGCCGCTCAAGCCGATCATGTCAACGCGTTCCTCTTTGGCCGTTTGCAAAATTTTCTCGCAGGGGACCATCACCCCAAGATCAATCACGGCGTAGTTGTTGCAGCCCAGGACGACGCCGACGATGTTTTTGCCGATGTCGTGCACGTCGCCTTTGACCGTCGCCAGCAGCACCTTCCTCTGCGCCGGTTTTCCCGACTCCTGTTTCTCCCGATCCATGAAGGGCAGCAGGTACGCCACGGCTTTTTTCATCACGCGCGCGCTTTTGACGACTTGCGGCAAAAACATTTTTCCGGAACCAAAGAGTTCCCCCACGATGTTCATGCCGTCCATCAACGGCCCTTCAATCACTTTGATCGGTTTGTCATAGTGCCGGCGGGCCTGCTCCACGTCTTCGTCAATGTAGTCCACAATGCCCTTGACCAGCGCGTGAGAGAGGCGTGCTTCGACGGTTTCGTTTCGCCACGCGTCGTCTTTGACAACCGGTTTGCCTTCCTGTTTCACGGTTTCGGCAAAGCCGACCAGCCGTTCGGTCGCATCGGGTCTTCTGTTCAGCAGGACGTCTTCGACAAGCTCCAGCAGTGCTTTGGGGATTTCCTCATACACGCCCAACTGGCCGGCGTTGACGATCGCCATGTCGAGGCCGGCCTTGATCGCGTGATACAGAAACGCCGTGTGCATGGCTTCGCGCACGGCGTTGTTGCCGCGGAAGGAAAAAGAAATATTGCTGACCCCGCCGCTGACCTTGCAGTGCGGCAGCGTCGCTTTGATGCGCCGGGTGGCCTCGATGAAATTCACCGCATAGTCATTGTGCGCGTCAATGCCCGTCGCGACCGTCAGGATATTCGGATCAAAAATAATATCCTCCGGCGGAAGGCCGATGTCTTCCGTCAGGATGCGGTACGCCCTGGCGCAAATGTCAACCTTGCGCTCAATCGTGTCGGCCTGCCCGGCTTCATCAAACGCCATCACCACCACGGCCGCTCCGTACCGCTTGACCAGTTGTGCCTGTTCTATAAATTTTGCCTCGCCTTCCTTGAGGCTGATGGAATTCACCACGCCCTTGCCCTGCACGCATTGCAGCCCGGCCTCCAGCACCGACCATTTTGAACTGTCAATCATGACGGGCACGCGGCAAATGTCGGGTTCCGAGGCGATGAGATGCAGAAAATGCACCATGGATTTTTCCGAATCCAGCATGGCTTCGTCCATGTTGACGTCAACGATCTGCGCCCCTCCCTCCACCTGCTGGCGCGCCACCGAGAGGGCTTCTTCAAACTGGTCGTTGAGAATCAGCTTGGAAAATTTCGGCGATCCCGTGATGTTCGTCCGCTCTCCGATGTTAATGAAGTTCAGGTCGGGCCGAATCGTCAGCGGTTCCAATCCGCTTAACCGGGTCGCGTGACCGGCGGCGGCCACCGTGTGCGGGGGCAGATCTTTCACCGCCCCGGCAATGGCCGCAATGTGTTCGGGCGTGCTTCCGCAGCACCCGCCCACGATGTTCAGCCACCCGTTCCCGGCAAAATCCCGTAAATCTTCCGCCATCCGTTCCGGCGTTTCGTCAAACCCGCCAAAGGCGTTCGGCAGCCCCGCATTGGGATGACAACTGATGTGGACGGGCGCGAGCTTCGACAACTCCTCGAGATAGGGGCGCATTTGCCTGGCCCCCAGGGCGCAGTTGATACCGACGCTGAAGGGACGCGCGGCGGCGATGGAATGCCAGAAGGCTTCAATCGTTTGGCCGGAGAGGGTTCGTCCGCTTTGGTCGGTAATGGTCACGGACGCCATCACCGGCACGTCCACCCCGTGTTCAAGGCGGTATTGGTCAATCGCAAACAACGCCGCCTTCGCGTTGAGCGTGTCAAAGATGGTTTCCACAAGGAGCAGGTCAATGCCGCCGTCCACCAGGCCCCGCACCTGTTCGTAGTAGGCTGCCCGCAGTTGTTCAAACGTCACCGCGCGGAACGCCGGATTATTGACGTCCGGCGACATGGACGCCGTGCGATTGGTGGGGCCTATCGCGCCGGCCACAAATCTTGGCCGTGACGGATCGTGCGCGCCGACCGCGTCCGCCGCCTTCCGTGCCACCTGCGCGCCGGCCAGGTTGAGGTCATACACCAGATGCGCCATCTGATAGTCGGCCATGGAGATGCCGTTGGAGTTAAACGTATTCGTTTCGATCACGTCCGCGCCGGCTTCCAGATAGGCGTGATGGATCGAGTCAATCAGGTCCGGCCGGGTCAGGACCAGCAAATCGTTGTTCCCTTTGACGTCGCAGGGATGGTTGGCAAACCGCTTGCCCCGAAAGTCGGATTCCGTCAGGGTGTGTTGCTGGATCATCGTTCCCATGGCTCCATCCAGCACCATGATCCGTTGGGCAAGCTGATGGTTAAAGGCTTCAAGCCGGGTTGTTGTGTGTTTTGTGTGTTCCATGGCGTTCGCCGCAGGCTTCAACGCGCGGGAGACGTTCTTCTCGTCAAGGGTTTCGAAGGCGACGGCCCGATGTTCCCGGATGAAAACGGGGTGACTATACTGTTCTCGTCTCTCATGGTCAAAATCCGTCTCGCCGCCATGACCACGGTGTCAACGCAAGGATGCGTCCCCGCAAGGAATGATCTCTTTGACTCATCGCTGGATTCCCGCCCCCGTTCAAGCCGGGGGCAGGCTCTTCCCGGGAATGACGGCGGCGTTGTCGCCCCTTGCAATCCCCCGCCACTTTCGTTTATATTTCCCTTTCATTGGCCCCTGCCAACAACTGAAACCGATCATCGTCATTTCTCGCGTATCGCAGACCCCCGGAAACACCGTCGTGGATGATTGATATGCTCGCTACTTCGCTCACAACAGAAAGAGACCATACCATGCTATTTTTCCATTCGTCGCCCGTAATCAAAACCGCCCCGCAAACGCCTCAAATCGCGCCTGTGAGCGTCTCAACGGCCATTCCTGCCCCCCCCCCCAGCACAAATCGGGGGCACGGCCATGAGTGCCGGGAACGCCATTGCGCCACGCCCGCAGGCCGCTGCGCCTAGCCCAAAGGACGCCTATCCGGGACAACCCGCACCATCCGCCGGACCACCCCAACGCCGCCGGCCGCTACCCTCGCTCAGCTTGCGGAACAAGCTCTCCGCCCTGACCCTCCTCGCCCTCACCTTCATCCCCGCCCACCACGCTTCGGCGCAGATCTTCGACTCCACAAACGCCGCCCTCACCTACACGATCACCGAGAATCTCTCCCGCAACTTCAATTTCGTACAAAGTAATCTGGGATTCGGGAGCCTCTCAACCCTCGCAACAGGTGTTTTCACGAACCAGAACACTATGGGCATGTACGGAACCTTTGTATTTCTCCATACCGGTGCCGACTCAGGGCAGTTGACCTACACGCTGGACAACAGCAACCCAACCGTGGATGCGTTGGACGCCGGCGACACGCTCACCGAAAGCTTTACCGTGGTGGGGGAGCAGACCAACGGAGCACAAGCCGGCCCGGTCTCCGCCGTCCTCACCATTAACATCCAGGGCGCCAATGACCCGCCGCAAGCCGGCATCGTCGGCGGCCCGAGCATCAGCGTGGATGAGGACGCGACAGTCACCCTCGACGGCAGCGACAGCAGCGACGCGGAAGGCGATATGTTTACCTACGCATGGACGCAGACCGGCGGCACGCCGACGGTCACGCTCATGAACCCGGCCACCCAAACCGCCACCTTCACCGCCCCGAACGGGAACGCCCTCCTGGTCTTCACCCTCACGGTCACCAGCGGCGCGCAAATGGACACCGCCATGCTCATCGTCACCGTCGCCCCGAACGCACCAACCTTCGGCGACACCATCCCCCGCCAAAACTACACCTCCGGCACCGCCATCAGCGTCACCCTGCCCGCCGCCACCGGCGGCGATGGCACTTTGACCCACGCCATCACCGAAACCCTCCCCGACGGCCTCACTTTCACCGCCGCCACCCGCGTCTTGAGCGGTATCCCCACCACCACGCAAGACCGAACGACCTACACCTACACCGCCACCGACGCCGACACCACCAACCCCGACAGCGCGCAACTGCGCTTCACCATCACCATCGCCGCCGACCTCGCGCCAACTTTCGGCGCCACCATCGCCCCCCAAACCTACCCCATCAACAACGCCGTCAACGTCACCCTGCCCGCCGCCACCGGCGGCAATGGCACTTTGACCTACGCCATCACCGAACCCCTCCCCGACGGCCTGACCTTCACCCCCGCCACCCGCGTATTAGACGGCACCCCGACCGCCGAGCAGGATGAAGCGACCTACACCTACACCGCCACCGACAGCGACACACCCAACCCCGACACCACGGAATTACCCTTCACCATCACCATTGCCGACCTCATGCCGGTAATCGTCTTCGCAGACGGCTCAAGCATAACCGTGGACGAAGGCGCAGAAGTTACCCTCGACGCCACCGGCAGCAGCGATCCCGAAGGCCAGGGCCTGATGTACCAATGGGCGCAGGTGCAGATCCCCGATGACGCGATGCCGGTCACTTTCAACCCGGCCAATGGCCAAGCCCAAACGGTCACTTTCATGGCCCCGGAAGAACGCACCAGACTAACCTTCACCCTCACACTCACAGACGGAACCGGAAAAACCGACACCGAAACGCTCACCGTCCAGGTAGGCCGCAGCCAGTTTGACAACGTGCACCGCGCCATTCTCCCCGAAGTCACCCGGGCCATGATGGACACCACCGTCAGCGCCATTGCCCGGCGGACCGAGCAAGCCGCCACCGACCATGACGCCTCCGCCGGCGCCACCTTCAGCCTGGGCGGGCAGTCCACCCTGGCGGACGTACTGCAATCAAACGGGGACGCCCTGAACACCGGCGCCTTCACTGTCAAATCCCTCCTGGGCCGCTCTGCCTTTGCCCTGCCGCTCAACCAAGCCGGCGGACCGCTGGCCGGCGTCACCCTGTGGGGCAACGGCGCCTACCGCAACCTGTCCGGCAACAGCGCCACCGTGGACTGGGACGGCGACCTGTTCGGCGCCACCGTCGGCGGGGACACCTGGCTGACCGACACCCTCTTGACCGGCCTGGCCGTCTCCTGGGCCGACGGCACCTTTGATTACACCGACCGCAGTGGCGCCGACCCGGCCCCCGGCACCTATCAGGCCACCCTGACCAGCCTGCACCCCTACGTCAGCACCAGCCTGCTGGACGGGCAGGTGACCCTCTGGGCCACCGGCGGCTACGGCTGGGGCGAAGTTGAGATCACCGACACCGCCGACCCCACGGCCGAGGGCACCGTCACCGCCGACACCCGGCTGGCCACCGCCGCCGTGGGCGGCGCCGGCCGCCTGCTGAACCAGCCGGGCCTCCTGACCCCCGACGGCACCACCACGGTGCGGGTCAAAGCCGAAGTCCTGACTACGGCGATCAAAGCCGAGCAACAAGGCGACCGCCTGGCCGGCCTGACCACGGACGCCCGGCGGCTGCGGCTGACCCTGGAAGGCAGCCATGAGCAACCCTTACCCCATGGCGCCCACTTGACCCCCAGCGTGGGCGTGGGCCTGCGGCATGACGCCGGCGACGGCCGCACCGGCACCGGCGCGGAAGTCAGCGGCGGCCTGCGCTACGCCCATCCCGCCCTGCGGCTGACGCTGGAAAGCCGGGGCCGGGTGTTGCTCGCCCATGGCGGCGACTACGACGACTGGAGCGTGAGCGGACGCGTGACCCTGGCGCCGGGCGCCCAGGGGCAGGGCCTGGCCGTCACGCTGGAACCAACCTATCAAACCACCACCAGCGCCGGCGGCCTGGCGCAACTCTGGGAACACGGCACGGCCAACCGCCCGGCGCCCAGCGGCCCGACCACGCCGCAGGGCCTCATGGACGCCACCGTCGCCTACGGGTTGCCGGTAGGCGACCACCTGCTGACACCCTACGGCGGGATGACCCTGGGGGCGGCGGATGCCAGGACGTACCGGCTAGGCAGCCGGGTCAGCTTAGCCCAACGGCTGAATATGAGCCTGGAAGGCGCCCGAAAAGGCGCGACGGGCACGACCCCGGTGGATCATGGCGTGCGGCTACAACTGGAGTGGCACTGGTAAGGACAGGAGTGAAGTGTCCGGCTCCGCCGGCCCAGTTAGACGCTGGATTCCCGCCCTACCCCTTCCGTCATTCCCGACATTTTTAATCGGGAATCCATCTTTGCTTTGGCCTTCCCCTCTGGATTCCCGTCCCCGTTCCAGCCGGGGGCAGGCTCTGCGCGGGAATGACAGTGGCGTTCTCTCCGCAGGAATGGCAACGAGGCTCTCCACGGGAATGACAACCAGGGATCGCGGACTGGATTCCCACCTTGCCCCTTCCGTCATTCCCGACGTCTTTAATCGGGAATCCATCTTCGCCTTGGCCTCTCCCCTCTGAATTCCCGCCTCCGTTCAGGCCGGGGGCAGGCTTTTCGCGGGAATGACGGTCCGGGGTTTTGAGGTGTCAAGCATAGAATCCTCTCCCCGCATGGCTTGACGCCGTTTCATGGCGGGCATAGGATGAAACTCTTCGGGTTGAGTGAGAACGATTGATGTCTATTCTTCGTTCAAAGTGTTTCTCCATGGCGTGGCTTCTTGTCTTTGGTCTGTGGGTTGCGCTTCCGCCCGGCCCCCTTCACGCCACCCCCTTTTTTGAAGATGGATTTCTGGGGCTGACCCAACGGGAAGTCCATGACAAACTTGGTACTCCCCATGCGGTCCGCTCACGGAAGGCCGCCCTTCGCGTGTTCAGTTATTATTCGCCCAAGGACTGGGAAAAATATTTCAGCAAACTCGTGTCGCCCCAGAACGGCGAGGACGTGTACACCTACTCGCGCGACGGTGTGCAGGTGCGCTATTCGTTTGTCTATGCGCCCGATCTCCGCGAGCAGGAAGATTTTCCCACCTTGTACGTCAGGCGGGTGGAAGTCGAATTTACGCCTGATGTGCCCTTGCGGGCTATTCCCGAATTAGTCCGTGAATTCAGCCCTTCGACCGACCTGGAGGCCCCGTCGTTTCGGTCAAATCTTTGGGTGCTCCTGTTTAATGGCCCTGCGTCCGAGGAGGCCGCACTCGTGGTGGAGGAATGGAACAAGGAAGAATGGGAATGGTCGCTGGCCTATCAATTATTCTCCCTGAACGGTCTTCCCGACTATCTGACCGTGGACGCCTCCATTGATCGGTTGGAATTTACCGTTCAAAGCCTGCCCCGGATTCACACCATCGGCCGTCATACCCATGAACCGATCCTGAATCCCTATTCCCCTGAATTTGCCCGACGCGCTCCCGAACCGCCCGCAACCAGAAAAACCATTCCGGTTCCGATCTACGCCGAATAGCTCGCACCCGTTCCATCCGGACCTGTTCCCTATTCTCCTTCTTCCAATCGCAGATCGCGGCGATCCATGAAGAACAGGTAGGCTTCGCCCCACTGATGCGGGCTTTCCAGGCTCCAGGCTTCCTGGATGCCCTCTCGCTTCAACCGCAATCCCCACACGCCTCCAAACACCACGTACGCGGTCCCGCGTCCGGATTCTTCCACCGGCCGCACCATGGCCGGGCAGACCGGCTGGTTGTCGGCGCCGGTCCACCCCACGACGTCACACCATTCACCCCGTGAAGCATGTTCATAACTCTTGACTTGCCGAAGGCGGTGCGCCGGCCCCAGTTCCTTAAACCGCAGAAAGACCGACGTTTCGCAGTTTGGGTTCGGTTCAACTTCAATAAACATCGCCGCTCTTTCGTTGACGACCGTCGTTCATGGTTGTTAAACTTTTTACCGCCGATGACGCCTCAAGAATCGTTACCCGCTTCAACGCTTTCTCATACCGCCGACGATTCGTGCGCGCACACCACGGACGCCGGCTTGACGGGGCACGCGCTCCCGATCCCCTGCCGTCGCCCGGTTCGGGCGACCCTCTATGCGGTCCTGGGCATCTTTGCCGTTTCCATGCTTGCCTGGGGAGTCCTGCCGGGACTCCTGGACCCGACCTTTGAACGGCACATCCGGGACAAGGCAGTCATCGTGGGCATGACGCGGGAACAAGCCATGGAAGCCTGGGGCTCACCCTACCAAATGAACATTACCTATACCGACCGTGGAGTGCGACGGGAAGAATGGGTGTACGAGGATTGGATTGACGCCGGGTCCGTCCGACACCGCTATCTGTATTTTGAAGAAGGCATCCTGCTGGGCGGGTGGCATTAGCACAAGCCCGTCAATGATCCTAGGGGGTTTCCGTAATCTGAACCCGCCGCTCCCGCCGGTCCCCGCCGCTTACCACGAGTACCCGTTTCCACTCACGAATCTGGTACACGGCCCAGGCGTTCGGCTCTCCCTTGAAAAACGCCTCCGGATCCTCCCCTTTGGCGTTGAGCCAGGTCGGTTCCGTAAACCCCTGATCCAGCACATAATCCATGAGGCTGTCGGTGGTCATCCCCTTTCCCTGCAAGGCAACGTCGGCCAAAAACGTCAGAATGTCGTCGGGATTGGCGAGCGTGACCGGGTCAAAAGCCATGTTGTTTTTTTCCTCATTTGTGGTACGCTGGAGACTGTCATTGTAGGTTGACCGTCGCGAAAAACGCAAATAAAACCGTGCAGGCCGCTTTGCCGGTCTTTCGATATTGTGCGAAGATGTCCGTATCGCTTGACGTTCCGAACCATCCTCAATCGGTCAGTTTCTTCTTGTCCATGCCATGATCTGGAAGCTTTCGGCCGCACAATTGCGCGAACGAATGGTTGAAACCATTGGCCGCAAGCAACACTGGTCAACGCCTTACTTCAACGGGCGCACCATCACCAAAGAGCAATTCAACGTGCATTTCCGTCAGGAATATGCGGTCTATATTCGTGATTTCTCCGTCCTCCTTGCCAGAATCGTGGGGAAAAATCCTCCATGGCGCATCCGCCGCCATTTGGCGACCACGATTTATGAAGAAGAAACCGGCAAGCTGTCGCTTGGCAAACCGCATCAGGAATTATTTCTTCAAATGATGATGGGGTTGGGATACAAGCGGGCCGAATTTCGAGACGTGGAACTGTTGTCAAGGAGTTGCGCGTATCGGGAATGGTTGGACAACGTCTGTGAGCGGGAAGAATGGATCGTGGGCGCCGCGGTCCTCACCATTTTTGTGGAAGGTTCGGCGCATGACCGCGAAGACGCCTTTTCGCAGAAAGCGCGAAAATCCCCGGCGGACATTGAAGCGATTGTGGACAAACACCCCCTTGTAGTGCATCACGGACTGCTTCCGGAACACCTGGATCTCATTCGGGTTCGGGAGATGATCGAGCCTTGCAACCGATCCGTTGTCTATGACCTGATTGTGCAGGAAGCCGTCGAATCCAGAACCCAAACGCTGGTTCTGGAAAAACTGGAAAAGGGGTTGGATGTCTGGCTTCAATACCGGGACGGCGTGGCGCAAGCCTGCGGAATCAGGCAACCGTAACGCCCTCTCCCGTGTGACGCCCCGGCATGGCCGTCACGGTTCTCCCGCCGTGTTTCACCGCACGAGCAGATAATGCAACGCGGTATCACCGATAATCGCCGCCAGCGCCATGACGTTGTACGCAAGCAGCGACGTCCGTTGCCGTCCCCAATGGCGCGTGATCGCCCACACAATCAGGACTTGCGTCAGAATCGAAAAAGGCCGATGGATATCAGACGACATGCCCCCGCCCTCGCTGGCGACCGCCGTGGCCGCGGCCAATCCATAACAGACAAGGGCGCCGGCCTGAATCCGGACGGTGGCGCGGTCCATCTTCCGGCGCACCACACCCACCAGCGCCGCCGTCAAACACGCCACGACGACCAACAGGAGCAGGGGAAACAGGGGCCAGAGAATTTTCGCGCTTAGTTCCAGGTTTTTCTTCTTCTCATCTGTTTGACGGATCGGCGCCTTCGCCTCGTCCGTTAACCGACTTCAACCAATTCAGGATTGTTGATAATGGCATCACGGTCAAGCGGCTCGCGGAACGTCATGCGCTGGTAGCAGGCATAGGTGACGTAGGTATCCTGCAGGCAGTATTCCGCGATGTCCCGTCCACGGCCTTGCGCCCACATGGCCGCCACTTGCTTGCCGCTTCCGGATTTGGTTTCGACTTGCAGCGCGCGCGCCAGCACGTCCAGTTTGACCCATCCGCGCGTGTCCCAGTTGCTCCACACGGCCATCGTGTCATACACGGGCTCCGTCCGGTATCTGGCCAGACTGATGTCCATTGTTGGTTTGATCCGGTGAATGATTGAACGCTTTTTGATAAACGGGAGATCAAATCCCAACCCGTTGTGGGTAATGAACAGCGCGGGCCGGATTTCTTTCAGGCGCGCCCAGAATCGGCGAAGAAGCGCTGCTTCATTCGCGCCGTACCAGCTCACCGCGCCCTGGGATTCCATGGAGTCGGAGAACAGCAGAAGCCCGATGCACACAATGCGGCTGAAGGTGCCGTCAAACGACGACCGCTCATACCATTCCTCTTCTTTCTCCCTGCGTTCCCGCGTCTCGGCCTGACCGAATAAATCGGCCGCTTCATCCCCTTCGCGGGATTCCGGAGGGACCGGGTCAATCCCGGCCAGGCGCGCCCATTCTTCACGGGGCGCTTGAATGGTTTCAATGTCCAGTACGACCTTCATGCGCGTACAGGCTTTTTGCGTTCGGTGCCGGACGCCATCGGTTTTTGGTCGGGATATGACCGGCAAAATTCTCTCATGGGGCAGGACAGACAGGACGGCTTGCGCGCCGTGCACACCACCGCGCCGAAATCCATGAGCGCCTGATTGAAGTCATAGCCTTTTCCTTTGGGGATCAGCGTTTCCGACATGGCCCACAGTGTGGATTTTTGTTTTTTGGGATCGCCTTTGCCGATAAACACGCGATGCAGCACCCGCGTCACGTTGGTATCCACAATGGGGGCGTCTTCCTGAAAGGCAAAGGCTCGAACCGCTCCGGCGGTGTACCGGCCAACGCCTTTCATGGACTGCAGTTGTTCGGCGTCACGAGGAATCGTCCCTCCGTAATGGGCCATGGCCTCGCAGGCAATGCCATGGAGGCGGTAAGGGCGAACGTTATACCCGAGCGGGTACCACGTCTCGCGGACGTCGTCCGCCGCGGACGCGGCCAGATCTTTCAGCGTCGGATATTTTCCCAGGAACTCATGGTATTTTGGAATGACTCGCTCAACCTGTGTTTGCTGAAGCATCACCTCCGACACAAGAATTTTGTAGGGATCCAGTGTCCGCCGCCAGGGCAGGTCGCGTCCGCATTCGTCGTACCATTTCAGCAGGCGGATTTGGAAACGGCGCTTCGTTCCCCGGTCAAGAGTGGCGTGGGCGGGACGAGGCGCGTTGGCTTGTTGAGTGGTGTTCTTTGGGCGTGTCATTGGCCGTGCCGGGATTGTAGGTCTGGAAGCAGGCCAATGCAAGACAGGCCGAAAGCCCGATGACGTCGGTGTCGCATGGATTGCGGGTCGCTCACGCGTCCTAATCCCGCCGCCGTTCGTTGCGAGATTTGGAATTGCCTATCCTGCCGGCATATGGTACAAGCAGGCCCGTGAACGAGTCGGGTTTGTCCTGCCTTGATTTCTTGTTGATCTGCTTACAGTTATTCTCTCAAAGGAGTTCATGATGACCGGTGGAAAATGCCTGTTGATTGTGTTCGGTGTCTGCTTGCTCGCGCCCGTGGTGTCGGCCCAGGAACGCGACGGCGATGCCTCCGATTCTCCCACCACGCTGGAGGAACTGGTCATTGTCGGAAGCAGAATCAAGGGCCGGAGCGTCACGGATTCGCCCGTGCCGGTTGACCTGATTGAATCGGAGGCGCTGCTCCGAACCGGCCAACTTGAAGTCGGCCGGGCCATCCAGCGGTTGATTCCCTCGTTCAATTTTTCAAGTTCCACGATCAGCGACGGGACGGACGCCGTCCGCCCCGCGACGCTGCGGGGGCTGGGGCCGGACCAGGTGCTTGTGCTGGTGAACGGCAAACGGCGGCACGCCAGCGCGCTCATCCACGTCAACACCTCCGTCGGACGCGGCACCGCGGGGACGGACATGAACGCGATACCGTTCGGCGCGATCAAGCGCGTTGAAGTCCTGCGGGACGGCGCCTCCGCGCAGTACGGCTCGGATGCCATCGCCGGCGTCATCAACATTGTCCTCAAAGACGATTACGAAGGCGGGTTGCGCACCAACTGGGGCACCCTCTACGGGCAGGGGGGCAATCAGTTCAACGCGAGTCTGGACAAGGGATTCAAGCTATGGGACGGCGTGTTGCACACCACGTTTGAATATCGCAGTCGTAATCGAAGCAACCGGGCGGGGTTGACGGGCCAGATCCAGTATCCCGATACCGCGACGTGTTCGCTTGGCTCCTGTACGGACACGGAACTTCTAGCCGCAACCGAAACTAACCTGCAAGGCATGTACCCGGATGGCACCACGGTTATCACGGACGATCCGGACGACAAAGAGCGGAACTTTAACCGTCGCAATTTCCGCATTGGGGATGCCTCGTCGGAACAATTCAGCGGTGTGCTGAATTTCAGAAAATCCATTGACTCGCTCTGGAAAGGCGCCGAATTTTATTCCGTGGCCGACGTGTCGAATCGGAAAAACGAAAGCGGCGGCTTCTACCGGCGGGCAAATCAGTTGGACCGCAATCCCGCCGGCTCGGCCTATCCCGATGGGTTTCTGCCGTTGATCAACACCACGATCTGGGATTTTTCGTTCGGCGGGGGCGTGGTTCGCGAGTTTGATAACGGACTCAAGGTTGATCTGGGTGTGATTCACGGCGGCAACTTATTCAATTTCGAGGTCACCAACTCGCATAATGCGTCGTTTGTCGCGGCCAATCAGGGCAGTACGGCGCCGTCGTCCGCGGACGCCGGGGACCTGGAACTCTATCTCACCACCGTGAATCTGGACTTTTCCCTCCCGTTCCCGGACAGGAAGCTGAACGTGGCGTGGGGAGCGGAGTACCGAAGAGACAATTACCAGATTGAAGCGGGAGAGGAATACTCGTACAGGGATTACGACGGAGCCGGGGAGGGGGGGGGCAGGTATCCAGGTGTTCCCCGGATTCAGGCCGGCGAATGAGGTGGACGAGTCACGACACGCCTTCGCCGCCTATGCGGATATGGAGGTGTTTTTTACCGACTGGTTTATGGTCAGTCCCGCGGTGCGCTACGAGCATTACAGCGATTTCGGCCAGACGGTCAACGGCAAACTGGCCACGAAACTGGATCTCCACGACTCGTTCGCGTTGAGAGGGTCGGTGAGCAGCGGGTTCCGCGCGCCGTCCATGCAGCAGCTCTATTTCAACAGCGTCAGCACCCAGTTTAACAGCGATGGGATGGCCCAGGAGATCGGCACGTTCAGGAACGACAGCGCCATCGCGAGGTCGGTGGGCATCCCCGAACTGCAGCAGGAAACCTCGACCAACTTGAGCGGCGGGTTCATCTGGCAACCGGTTTCCGCGTTCACGCTTACCACGGATTTCTACCGCATTGAAGTGAAGGACCGGATTATCTTGAGCGGACGGCTGGCGCCGGGCGACGATGGTATTTCGGACGCCGTGACGACTGCGCTAACCGACGCGGGTATCAGCGGCGCGCAGTTTTTCATGAACGCGGTGGACACCGAGACGCGGGGCGTGGATATTGTCGCCTCGTGGGCCGTGCCGTTTGTGACGCGGGGCGACCTGGACGTCAGCCTGCTCGGAGCCATTATTGAAACCAGAGTCCGGTCGGTGAATCTTCCGGCGGGCCTTCCCGACGCGCTGTTCACCGCACAGGATCGCTCTATCATAGAGGAATGGCAGCCCAAGAGCCGCTTCGTGCTTTCCGGTGAGTACCAGTGGGAGAATCTGTCCGCCGAGGTGCGGCTGTCCCGCTACGGCTCGTACACGGTGACTGACGGTGCCAAGCAGAAGTTTGATCCCAAGTACGTCACCGACGTGCAGGTCGGGTATGACTTCGCTCACTTCGGGATCTTCAAGATCGGCGCGAATAACCTGTTTGACGTGACGCCGGACCGCAACAGAGTCGGCCAGACACGAACAGGGAGAATCATTGACAGCCAGGGGAATTTAATCGTGGATTCTCCCGGCGTGTTTGAGTACTCGCGTCGGGCCGCGCCGTTTGGATTCAACGGCGGGTTCTACTACGTGGGGTACGAGTACAGGTTTTAGGCCGGAGAAACGGCGCCCGCGTTTCACCATCTGCCGCAGGCGCGTAAGTCTCATGTCGTTTATTCCCGTGACAGCGGTGCGAACGTCTCAAAAGTCCGGCAGGGGCGGGAGTCCCGCTCGCCGTTTGCCTCCGTGGTTCAGGGTCAGGATTGAATCGGGAACGCAGTATCAACGCATTCAGTCTCTAGTCCGGGAAAAACGGCTTCATACGATTTGCGAGGAAGCCCGTTGCCCCAACAAATGGGAATGTTGGAATGCCCGGACGGCGACGTTTTTGATTTTGGGCGACGTCTGTACGCGGCGGTGTCATTATTGTTCAGTGAAAACAGGGCGTCCGGGCCTGGTTGACTGGCGGGAACCGGGCCGCGTCGCCGAAGCCGTGCAGGCCCTGGACTTGCGTCATGCGGTGATTACATCCGTGAATCGCGACGAACTGGACGATGGCGGCGCGGCCATGTTCGCCGAAACCATCCGGGCCATCCGGCGACGGCTACCGTCGTGTACGGTGGAAACGCTGGTGCCGGATTTTCAAGGCAACCGGGACGCGGTTGAAACCGTCCTGACGGCGAACCCGGACGTTTTTAATCACAATATCGAAACCATCCCGCGGTTGTTTTCCGAAGTCAGACCGCAAGGAAACTATGATCGTTCTTTGCGGGTTCTTTCCCAGGCCGGTGAACGGAAGATGCGAACGAAGTCGGGACTCATGGTCGGCATGGGCGAAACGCACGAAGAAATTTTTTCTGTCCTGCGCGACCTTCGGTCGGTCGAATGTGACGTGGTGTCAATCGGCCAGTACCTGCAGCCAACGAAAGCCCATCGTGCGGTGGCCCGGTATTACGCGCTTGAGGAGTTTGACGCAATCAGGCTGCGGGGCATGGCCCTGGGGTTTCACCACGTGGAATCGGGTCCGTTGGTTCGAAGTTCTTATCGCGCCGAACGACAAGCGGGCCATGCGGTGCGGTCAAAGGAACCGGAGCATGGCTGATGCGTGAACCTTTGCGAGGACGCTCAATCCGTCCTGGCGCCCCTCGCGCCTTGCTGGTGGCATGACTCTCAAACGCTGGCTCATCCTTGCCCCTCTGCTGTTGCTGGTCTTTTTATTGCAGTCCTACTTTTGGGTCCCGACGTATGAAAAACAGACGACTGGCAATCCGAAGCGCCTGGTCACCTACGTCGAGGCGTCCTCCGGCGACGCCAAAATTCTCAATCCGATTTTGAACGCGGATACGGCCAGCTCGAATATTGTCGGACACGTCTTTGAAGGGCTGTTGGATTTAGATGAACACCTGAACCTTCGGGCGCGGCTGGCCACGGACTGGACCATATCCGAAACGGCGTATTTGCTGGTCAGCCCTTCCAGCCGGTTTCCCGACGGCGCCGAAGTCACGGGCGCTCGGCTGGCCGGCCGCATTCGAGCCGCGCTCAAAGACGGTGCGTTGTCCGCGCTCGCCGGCAACGTCCGCAGTCTGGAAGTGTTGCCTCCCGCACGCACGACTCATACGCTTTCTCTTCAAGAGCCGGATGAGGACGGACGCTCCGGGCCGAGGGAATTGACCGTGACCTTCAATACCCCCGCGCGCGTGGCCTTTGCGTTATCACGGGTTGATCAGGATTTTTTCAAACGGCTTGCCCCGGTTATCGGGGATCGCTACCTCGTCCATTTTCCTTATGAGCGGTACGTCGAATTCCATGAGGCCGTCGCGCCGACGGTCAAAACGCGGGTCTTTGCTCAATTATCGGAGCGCGCCCCCGTGGCCGAGCACAATCCCGTCATTGTGTTTCATCTGCGGCCTGGCGTCCGGTTTCATGATGGTCATGCGTTGACCGCAACGGACGTGAAGTTTACCTATGACGCCATCATGAATCCGAAGAATCTTTCCCCGCGCACGTCTGATTTTGAACCCATTAAGAACGTGACCGTCGTTGATGATCGCACGGTGCGCGTCGTGTACAAGCGGCTGTTTTCACCGGCGATCAACGCCTGGACCATGGGCATTCTCCCCGAACACTTATTGAATGCCGAAGCCCTGGACAGGGAAATGAACGCGCGCGGACTCTCCGAGGCCGCACGGGACGCTTTTGGCCTGCGCGACAGCCGGTTTAACCGCCACCCCGTCGGCAGCGGGCGGTTTCGATTTGTCGAGTGGCAGAGCGATGAATTCATTCATCTGCGGCGGAATGACGACTATTGGGAAGGGCCGGCGGAATACCGGGATTACTACATGCGGATTATTCCAGATTTGTTGACGCAGGAAATGGAATTTCGGGCGGGCGCGGTTGATTATTACGGCGCCCAGCCGCATCAGGTCGTGCGGTATAAAGAAGATTCCGCGTACCAGTCGTTTTCGAGCACGGGGTTTGGCTATACCTATCTCGGCTACAACAATCGCCGCCCGCTGTTTGCCGACCCGGACGTGCGCCGGGCTTTGGGGATGGCCGTGAACGTGGAAGATTTTATTACCTACATCCTGTACGGCGAAGGGGAGCGCATCACCGGCCCCTATCCGCAAAACACCCAGTGGTATGACCCGGCCGTTGCCCCGTTGCCGTATGATCCCGAGGGCGCCCGGGCCTTGCTTGAAGCGAACGGCTGGCGGCTCAATGCCGACGGGTGGCTGGAGCGGGATGGCAAAATTTTCGAGTTTAATCTTCTGACAAACAGCGGAAATCCCATTCGAAAAAACATCATGACGATTGCGCAGAACGCATGGAAAAAAATCGGCGTGAAGTGCAACACGCAATATTTTGAATGGGCGGTTTTTCTGAAAGACTTTGTCAATACCGGTGATTTCGACGCCGTCGTGTTAGGGTGGAGCATGGGCATTGATCCCGATTTGTACCAGCTGTGGCATTCGAGTCAAGCCGGCCCGCAGCAACTGAATTTTATCGGGTACCGCAATCCCCGCGCGGATGATCTGATTGTCCGTATTCGGCAGGAGTACGATACGGACGTGCAGCGAACGCTGACCCGCCGGTTGCATCGCCTGATTGCGGAGGAACAACCCTATACGTTTCTCTATGCGCCGTTAAGCACAAGGGTATTGGATAAAAAAATTGTGTTGGTCCATAAAAAAGATGACGGGTCCGAGTGGCACGAAAAAATTTACCCCATCAAGAGCGGGGATATCACGTTTCATTTTCATCAATGGCGCAAGCTCGAATTGACGCCCGGGTTTTAACGATGGAAAGCGCGCCGGTCGCGAGTCAGGCTGACATGCAGGCTTTCATCATTCGCAACGTGCTCCAACGCCTGCTGCTGGTGTTCATTGTCTCCATCCTTGCGCATTCTGTGATTCACCTGGCTCCCGGAGAGCCAAGCGAGGTTGATCCGGCGAATCCCAGGATGAAACCCGAAGATATTGCCAAAATTCGGGCGGCGTTTCATCTCGACGATCCCCTGTACCTGCAATATGCGTATTGGGTGCGGGATTTACTGTCCGGCGAACTGAAATCCTTTAAGGACAGCCAGCCGGTCATGGAAAAAATCTGGCGACGGTTTCTCAATTCTCTGCCATTGTTTATCTGTGCCACGCTGCTGGTCTGGACGCTGGCGTTTCCGACCGGCATTCAGGCCGCCATCCACCGAGGGGCGGTGTATGACCGCACGACGACCTTTGCGGCCTATACGCTCATTTCGGTGCCGGGATTCTTTTTGTCGTATCTTGTGATTCTCTGGGTCGTTGATACCTTTGGCGTGCCGGTCATCGGATTGAAAACCTTTGGCATGGAGCATGCCCACCCCCTCTTTCAAACGATGGACCGGGTCTGGCACCTGGTGATTCCTTCGCTCATGGCCGCCCTTGGGGGGATGGCGATTCTCTCCCGGTACGTCCGCTCTCAAATGCTGGAGGTCATTGGGCAGGATTACGTGCGAACGGCTCGGGCGAAAGGCGCGAAGGAAGATACCGTGATCTACCGTCATGCGCTGCGAAACGCCCTGCTGCCGTTTGTGACCATGTTTGGGTTTTTGCTTCCCGGTCTGATTGGCGGATCGGTCATTTTTGAACAGATTTTCGCGTGGCCCGGGTTGGGCCGTTTGGGCTACGAAGCCGTGCTGGCGAGAGATTTTCCGGTGATTCTGACCTTAAATTTTATGGCCGCGGTGTTGACGCTGGCGGGCACCCTGCTTTCGGATATTCTGTATGCCGTCGTTGATCCGAGGATTCGAACCGGACTGCAAGGAGGCGCCTAGTTGACCACGCACCGGCGATTCGTATGAAACCCGCGACACCGTTCATCCATCCCGGCCGGCATCAAAGCGAGGAGGGCCTTCCTTCGGAAACGCTGTGGCGGGAGTCGCTGCGAGTCTTTGCAAAGGATCGTCTTGCGATGCTGGGGGCCGTTGTTCTGGTCCTGCTCGTCGTCACGGCGTTTTTGGGGAAAGCCCTGACCGAATGGGTGGTGGTGTTTGATCCGGCCGTCGTCCGCCTTCCGGAAAAATTTCTGCCGCCCTTGTCCCCTTCGTTGAGCGAGGCCATCCCGTTCCGCGACCGCCCGTTCGGCGGGTTCTACCTGTTGGGGACGGATGAATTGGGGCGCGACGTGTTTGCGCGGATGCTCCAGGGATCGTTTGTATCGCTGTCCATTGGTTTTATCGCCGTCGGGATTTCATCGGTGATCGGCGTGGTGCTGGGCGGCCTGTCCGGGTTTTACGGCAACGTCAAACTCGGAGTGGTCACGGTGGATACGCTCATCATGCGGTTGACCGACGTGATGCTGTGTTTTCCGACCTTTTTTTTAATCCTGACGGTCGTCGCCCTTCTGCCGCCGAGTATCTATAACATCATGATCGTGATTGGGCTGACCGGTTGGATGGGCGCCGCCCGGTTCGTGCGCGCCGAATTTCTGGCGTTGCGGCAACAGGATTTCGTGGTGGCCGCCACGGCGATAGGCGCGCCGGACCGGCGCGTCATTTTTTCGCACATGGTGCCCAACGCGATGGCGCCCGTGCTGGTCTCGGCCACCATCGGCGTGGCCACGGCCATCTTGACGGAATCGGGCTTGAGCTTTTTGGGCTTTGGCGTGCAGCCGCCGTATGCCACGTGGGGCAATATCCTGGCCGATGGAAAAGGGTTTATCTTTGATGCCCCGTGGCTCTTTTTTATTCCGGGCTTTGCGATTTTGATTGTGGTGCTGGCGTTTAACCTGGTCGGGGAAGGGCTCCGTGAGGCCCTGAATCCGAAACTGCGGAGACGATAGCGCGTGAACGCCCCGAACGATTGCCTGCTCGACGTGGCTCGCCTCTCGACGTCGTTCTTCTCGGAGAAGGGTGAAATTCGAGCGGTCGAGGACGTCAGCTTTTCGATGCAGCCGGGCCGGACGCTGGCGCTTGTTGGCGAATCGGGGTGCGGAAAATCCGTCACGGCGTTGTCCATTATGCGGTTGCTGGATTTTCCGGGAAAAGTGGTTGGGGGCACGGTTCTTTTCAAAGGGCGTGACTTGTTGGGCTTGCCCAGGGAGGACATTCGGAAAATACGCGGGAACCAAATCGGCATGGTCTTTCAGGAACCCATGACGTCGCTGAATCCGGTGTTCACGATCGGCGACCAAATCGGCGAGGCGCTGGAAATTCATACGACCCTGACCAGGCAGGCCATTCGACGCGAAGTCATTCGCCTGCTGGAAACCGTGCGGATCCCGTCGCCGGAACAGCGTATCAATCAATACCCGCATGAAATGTCCGGCGGCATGAAACAGCGGGTGATGATCGCGATGGCTCTGGCCTGCCGGCCCGACCTGCTCATTGCCGATGAGCCGACGACGGCGCTGGACGTGACGATTCAGGCCCAGATCCTGGAGTTGCTGAAAGACCTGCAGCGGGAAATGGGCATGGCGATTCTGTTGATCACGCATAATCTGGGCGTGGTGGCCCAGTTTGCGCAGGACGTCATGGTGATGTACGCCAGCCGAATCGTTGAACGCGCGAGTGTGCCGAGGCTCTTTGCGGCTCCGTCCCATCCCTATACGCGGGCGTTGTTGCGCTCGCTGCCGAAGCCCGGTGCGCGGGAAGCCAGGCTTGAATCAATCCAGGGCACGGTGCCGTCCCCGCTGGCGTACGGCAACGGCTGCCATTTTGCGACGCGTTGCCCGGAAGTCCTGGATCGCTGCGCCGACGAGGACCCGCCGTGCGTGGCAATCGAGCCTGGCCATGAAGCGGTGTGCTGGCTGCACCGCCAGGGGCGGGGGTAAGCACGCGTGAAGCGCTCGTCCATGGACCCCGCCGTCACCGTTCACGACAAGCCGCTTCTCGAAGTCAGACGGCTCAAAAAATATTTCCCCGTGCGAAGCGGGCTGTTTGCAAAAATTGCCGCGCAGGTCAAGGCGGTGGATGACGTGACGTTCGAGATCACGCCCGGGGAAACCTTAGGGTTGGTGGGGGAATCCGGCTGCGGCAAAACCACGGTGGGCCGAACCATCCTTCGATTACTGGAACCCACCGGCGGCGAAGCCATTTTCGAAGGCGACAACGTGTTTGCCATGGATGCCGGGACCTTGCGAACGGTCCGCCGTCGGATGCAGATCGTGTTTCAGGATCCCTACAGCTCGCTGAATCCCCGCATGACCGTTGGCTCCATCGTGGCCGAGCCGCTCAAGGTTCATAAGCTGGCACAAGGGCGGGCCTTGACGGACCGCGTGTCTCAACTGTTGCAGCGAGTCGGCCTGCGGCCGGACCAGTACTCGCGCTATCCGCATGAATTTTCCGGAGGGCAGCGTCAGCGAATCGGCATTGCGCGGGCCTTGGCGCTGAATCCCAGGTTTATTGTGTGCGATGAAGCGGTCTCGGCCCTGGACGTGTCCATTCAGGCGCAGATTATCAATCTCCTGAAGGATTTACAGGAAGAATACCGCCTGTCCTACTTGTTTATCACGCACGACTTGCACACCGTGCAGTATCTCGCTCACCGGACCGCCGTCATGTATTTGGGAAGGTTTGCGGAAGTGGCGCCTTCCGAAACGTTATTCTCCAATGCCAAACATCCCTACACCCAGGCGTTGCTGTCCGCGAATCCGTTGCCGGACCCGACGGTGAAACCGGCACGCGTCCTGTTGTCCGGAGACGTTCCGACGCCGATGCATCCGCCTTCCGGCTGCCGGTTTCACACGCGATGCCCGCAAGTTATGGATCAGTGCAAAACCGCCGAACCCCCGCTTATTCGCATCGGCTCGCCGGGCGGCGAGCATACGGTGTGGTGCCACCTCTACGCGTAAGCCGTGAAGAAGCACGAGCCAGAATGCCCGCCTTGTTGCGAGCGGGGAAATCCGGTTTGTATAATCAAACGTTTGTTGGAACGTACACGGAGCGAGTGAAAAGATGACGCGGCAAGAGCGGACATTCTCATGACGGAGCAAGGCGGCAATCCCAAACCCTGTCCGGCGCTTCGCAATATCCAGTATTCACCGATGCAGCAGGGCGAAGAGCACTATATCGTCTTGTGGGACCAGTCGGGGTTGAGCGCCGAACGACTCATCATCCCGCTCAACCTTTTTTATTTGTTTCAATTTCTGGACGGCGAGCATTCTTTGGAACAAATTGGCGTCGAGTACCTGAAAAAATACGGCGAATTCCTGATGCCGGACAAACTCGACCGGCTCATTGCCGATCTGGATCAAAAGCTGTTTCTCGAAGGCGACCGGTACGAAGCGGCGAAAACGGCGGCCGTGCAGGCGTATCGGGAAGCGCCGACGCGGAAACCGCAATTCGCCGGCAAAGGGTACGAAGAAGACCCGGAAAAACTGCGCGAACAGATTGCCGGATTCTTTGCGTCCAAAGAAGGGCCTGGCGCCGAGCCTTCCGACAACCGCGGGAAATTGATTAAGGGGCTGGTGGCGCCGAATTACACCGTCAGGGATGCCGGGCCGCTCTATGCGTGGGCCTATAAAGAGTTGCGGGAAGCGGAATCGCCTGACGTTTACATTATTTTCGGAACCGCCCATGCCGGGTTGGCCGGGACCGTGTCCGTGACGGATAAAAATTTTGAAACCCCGTTGGGGGTTGTGCCGGTGAATCGTCCGATCATGGATTATGTGAAGTCCAAAGGCGGGGACGCGTTGTTCGCGGATGACTTGTGGCACCAAAAAGAACACAGCATCGAATTTCAGTTGCCGTTTCTTCAGGAAACCGCCGCCACGCCAAACCCCATCTCGATTGTTCCGGTCTTATCGTCATTCTCGCCCGACAGCGTGCTTGATCCCGCGCGCAAAGACTGCGCCGACCAAATTGAATCGTTTGTGTCCCTGTTAAAAGACGCGATTGCCGCGTCGGGCCAGAAGGTCTGCCTCATCGCCAGTGCGAACCTCGCACATATTGGTCTGCGGTATGGCGACAACGCGGCCCCGACGGATTTTTCCTTCCACCGCTGTATGCAGTCCGACCTGGAAATGCTGAAGCAGGTGGAAAACGTTGATGCCCGTGGCTTGGCCCAGTTTCTCGTCAAGGAGGAGGACAAACGTCACGTCCTGGGCTTCTCGGCGATTTATCTGCTCTTGCGATTGATTGACGTGGAAAAGGGGGAAGTGCTGCGTTACGACCGGGAGATCGTGGATCAATTCAATTCCACCATCACCTATGCCAGCGCCGCGTTTTTTTAACGGGAGTCCCGCCGGGCGAGTTTGCAGCCGGGAGCCGGCGTTACGCGGTTTTTCACTCTTCCACCACTTCGACTGTCATGGTCACGAGTGCGACCGGGTTGTCCTTTTGATCCCGGGCCTCTGACGCAATCCTGTCCACCACGTCCATGCCTTTCATGACTTTGCCGAAGGCGGTATAGGTTCGGTCCAGGCTGCTGGCATCCTCCACGCAAATAAAAAACTGCGAGCCGTTATCATTGATGTCGCGGGTCCGGTCTTCGTTCCTGGGCATTTTGGCCATGGACAGCGTGCCTCGGCGGTGGGGCTGGTCGCTTGGCTCCGGAGTCAGGCTGAAGCCCGGCCCTCCGGTTCCATGCAGGCTTCGATCCGGTTCTTTGCTGAGCGGGTCTCCGCCCTGGATCATGAAACCGGGGATGATGCGGTGGAAGGTCGTCCCATTATAAAATCCCATTCTGGCGAGATTCAGAAAGTTATCAATGTGGCGAGGGGCCACGTCCGTGAAAAAACGGATCGTGATTGTCCCGAACCCGGTGGAGATGACGACTTTGGGATTTTTTTTCTTAAAGACCATGGGTGCGTTCATTGGCCGAATGTATCAAGGAGCGGGGAAGCCGGCAACCTTGCATGTGGTGATTGACGTGTTGCTCCGGTCTCTCCACGTGATCATGCCAGGCGTGAACGGGATGGCCGGGAATGTCCGGTGTCTGCGTGGTGGGCGGTGTTTGGTTTGCTGTCGCGGGCATCTCATGGTTGCGAGTATGGTCATGGATGGTGTCGGAGCCTGCCAGATTTCACGTCTATGCCACGGGTGAAAAAGTTACCTGTTGCAACCGTATCCCAGTCCATGATAGAGGGAAACCGTTCAGCGTCGGCTTGTAGGGGTCTAGCCTTAGGCCATACAACATCAATCATGGACAATCAGCGTGAGGGTTTGCTGTCGTGCGTTGAGCGTCAGCGTGAGGGGTTAGGAAATTTGCGGGCAACGGCTGTCTGGAACATTGGATCCAGGAATATTTTAGACAATAAGGAGTATCGGCCGCACTCGATGGAGGAGAGCTATGGCAAAGGCAGCTAAGAGGAAAACGAAGGCCAAAAAGAAAAAGGTTGTAAAGTCCCCGTCCAAAGCCAAAGCCAAAGCGAAAGTCAAAACCAGGGTCAAAGCCAGGGTCAAAACCAAAGCCAAAACCAGGGTGTTGAAGTCCAAGGCGAGGCCGTCAAGGGCCAGGAAGAAGGTTTCCACGGCCAAATCAAAACCGAAGCAATCAAAACCGAAAAAGACGGTGAAGAAGAAGGCAACGAGGAAAAAGGTCACGACAAAAAAGGCGAAAACAACGAAAAAAAAGGCGCCGGTGAAACAATCCAGGAAGACGGCGACAAGCGCCAGAGTTGTTCGCAAGAAGACGCCGGCAAAAAAATCCGCGGTGACCAAGAAGCCTGTCCTCACAAAACCTGCGTCCGGAACGAAAGTTGTGCCGCCGGCTGGGATTCCGTCTTCCGAGGCAACGGAGAAGAGGCCTCAAGCGGTGGACACGGGGCTTGAATCACTCGAATCGGGTTTGCCCAGATTTGAGGACGACATTGCCGATGAGTTTTCTTCCGACCTCGATAGTGAGATGCCCAGAGACATTTCGGAGACCTTTGCAGGCGACGCGGCATTTGGCGCGCTTGCCGAAGATCGTGATGATGACATGACCGAAGACGATTTGTCCGAAGAGTTGGGAACGGAGAAATATTTCGGAGACGATGCGGATGACGGGCTGGAAGACGATGATTTGCGCCGTCAGTGGTAGCTCGGACGTGAATCGCGATCCGTCGCATCCCGTCCGTGTCGCGCAAGAGAACGTCATGCGAACGCCAGCAGTTGGCTCACGGGGGGTGTGCCGGGATATGTCCTGTCCGGTTCTTATGCGGTTGGACGAGGTTGATGAAGGAGGCTTGAATGTCTGAAGACGGGAGCTTGCCGCGTATCGGGGACAATGCCCCTGATTTTTGCGCGGTGACAACGACTGCTCGAACATTTGAATTCAGTGCGTGGCAAGAACAGGATTGGGTTGTTTTGTTGTCCCATCCCGCCGATTTTACGCCGGTGTGCACCACGGAATTGGTGGAATGCGCGCGTCGGCATGAGGATTTCAGAAAAAAAGGCGTGAAATTGCTCGGAATCAGCGTGGATAGCATCCATTCCCATTTGGCGTGGCTCGACAACATGAAACAGAAAATGGGGGTGACGATTCCTTATCCCCTGGTGGCGGACGCTGACATGCGGGTGTCCAGACTATACGGCATGATCCATCCCGGGGCGCATACGAGCGCCACGGTTCGCGCGTTGTTTGTGGTTGATCCCAAACGCGTGATTCGGGCCTTGATCTATTATCCGATGAACGTCGGACGCAACGTGGACGAGGTTCTGCGGTTGGTCTCGGCGCTCCAAACGGCCGAGAAATTTTCCTGCGCCACGCCGGTGAACTGGCGGGAGGGTGACAAAGTCATGGTCTCTCCGCCTCACACGGTTCAGGAAGTTGAGGAACGACTCAAACATTCCGACCGGGAATCCAAAGACTTTTACCTCACCTTGAAAGATCCAAAGGCGTAAAGCCTGCGGCAGTGTCGGCTGCTTCGACCGGAGAACGGTCTTTCTTCAACTTGTCGCGCTCTGCCCGTGTCGCGTGTTGAGCGCCGTTTTTCCTTCAGCGCAACGGATCATGTCCAAATCCATGTGGTGCGTGAGTGTGCTTTTCGCCGTCCTGGGAGTCGTGGCGTCGGCAATGTCCTGGGGCATGTGCCGGATTGACGAAGGCCTTGACGCCGAAGTGATGGTTCGGCATTTGGAAGGAACGTGTCGCGACGAGGACCGGAACGCGTTTGCCATTGCGGCGGATGACGTGTTGGAGGCGTTGCGACAGGGCAGGGGAGTGGATTTGAAAGGCGTCGTGCTTGCAGGAGATCTCTCCCTGGACCGTTTGCCCCTGAAGCCGTTTGATCCGGATGGAATTCGGGCTTCGGCGGTTGTCAAACGGATTGAAGACGAACGGGTGTCGGCGGTTCGCGTCATTCACGGGCCTTTCATTCTTGAAGACGTTGAGGTGCAAGGCATTATCGCGACCAATCTCATTGAGGAGCCGGGATACGTGGTGGTCCGGGGGCCGGTCAGCATGCGGGGAACCACCATTCGGCGAGCCATGGATTTGTCACGGATGATTTTTTTGGATCGCGCCGATTTTTCCGGGATGCACATCGGCTATGAGGGGTTTTTTATTCAAGCCATGTTTGCCGGAGATGCCGACTTTACGCGAACGACTTTTGGGACCCATTCCCGGTTTCATCAGGCCGTGTTTTTGGGGAAGGCCATGTTTACGGAAGCGAGGTTTCAAGGCCTGGCGGAATTCCTGGAGGTTTCTTTTGCCGGGGCGGCGGAGTTTGCGCGGACCCGGTTTGTTCAGGGCACGGGATTTTCCGGAAGCCGGTTTCACCACGCGGTGAATTTTTCCGGAGCTCGGTTTGAGCGTGAAGTGTATTTTCGATTCACCGTCTTTCAGGGAGCGGCGAATTTTCAGCGCGCCCTGTTTCGCCATACGACGGATTTTACGGACGCCCGGTTTGGCGGCGCCGCAGATTTTCAAAAAACCGTCTTTGAGCAACCTCCGCGCATTTCCGGCGTTGAGCTTCCCGAACGAGTTGAGGGACAAACGGGCTTCCAGAACCTGGGATACCCCCTCTTGTTCGTTGTCCTGGCATTCCTGGGACTGGGCCTGTTGTTGTGGAAGAAAAAAGCCCGATGAATGCCGGAATCCTGCCGGATACAATATCTAGAAGTTTGTATTGCCTGTCTCCACTAAAAGTGGTATATCAACCCACGAGACCGTGATTGTGAGGGGGCGAGCCTCTTGCCAATCTCACGGTTGACCGCGGTGATGCGATGGAACAAGTCGAACCGGCATACGAGGTGAAGCTTGAGGCCTTTACCGGTCCTCTTGACCTCCTGTTGCACCTCATTCGAAAACATGAAATCGATATTTACGATATCCCTATTGCCCTCATCACGCAGCAATATCTTGAGTATCTTCAAGCCATGAAAGCGTTCAATCTTTCTTTGGCCGGAGAATTTTTGGTGATGGCCGCGACCCTCATTCACATTAAATCCCGACTGTTGCTTCCGAAGGAGGAGGAACAGGAGGAGAGAGAAGAAGAAGGCGAAGACCCGCGAAGCGAGTTGGTTCGTCGGCTTGTCGAGTATCAGCAGTTTAAAGAAGCCGCCGGTCGGCTGTCCGACCAGGAAAAACTGTGGCGGCAGATGTTCCAGCGGGAATTCGAGCAGGCCCAGCCTGTCCGCGAAGTGTTTTCTGACGACTCGGTGAATTTATTTGACCTTCTGGGCGCGCTTCAGGAAGTCCTGGCACGCACGGAAGCCAACGTCATTCTCGATATTACACCGGATACCATTACGGTTCAGGATCGCATCAATGGCGTGATTGAACGGCTGGAAGGTACGCCGACTCTGACCTTTGCGGCGTTGTTTGACGGTGCGACCAATCGGTTGATGGTGATTGTCACGTTTTTGGCGTTGCTGGAACTTGTGCGGATGAAGCTGGTCCGGATTTATCAAGTGGATTTATTCGGCGCCATTCGCATTACCCGTACATTTCTCGCCGGGCATCTTGAGAACGAGCGTGAACCGCCACGGGACACGGTGCATGACGGCAATGCGACCAATGGAGGAGGCCCCAATGGGAACGGAAGACTCTGAGAAGACAGGCGTGACCACCGCCATGGAGCCGGCTCCCGAGCATCCAGACTTGTCCATGGACGGGGATCTGGACGGCGGGCGTTCAGATGCTGCGGACATCAGCCTTGATGAATCGTGCGGTGAGCAAGAACTCACGGAGGTCATCGAAGCCCTGTTGTTTGTGTCCCGCGACCCCCTCACCCTCGATAAATTAACCACGGTGTTGGCCGGGCCGCCAAAAACGGCGGTGCATCATGCCGTGAAGACGCTTCAGAGCAGTTATGATCAGGAAGGCCGTGGCCTGCACATTGCCGAGTTGGCCGGTGGATACGTCATGATGACGCAGCCCGATTGCGCGCCATGGATTACCAAGCTCAATACGGTCAAAGCATCCGCGAAAGTGTCCCGCTCCGCTTTGGAGACCTTGGCCATCATTGCCTATAGACAGCCGATCGTGCGCGCGGAAATTGAACAGCTTCGCGGCGTCGAAACCTCGGGAGTGTTGCGCACCCTGCTTGACCACAAACTCATCCGCATCGTCGGGCGAAAAGATATTCCCGGCCGTCCCATGATGTACGGAACGTCCAAGGCCTTCCTCCAAAAATTTGGTCTTCGGGATCTTCGGGATTTGCCGCCCCTGCGTGAGTTCAAAGAATTGGGGCAAGGGGACAATGCCGATTTGCTTGAAGAAGCATTGGCATCCAACGGCAAGAATGACAATCAGGAGACCGATGTTGACGTGATGACCGGCGACGCTCACCAAGATGCTCCCGAACCGGTTGCCGGTCGTCTGAATTCTTCCATCGCCTGAATTTGCCGCTTTGCCGCCTTCGCTTTCCAAAACGTTTTCTGTCTTGATACAGGCTTGCCCGTCGCCCCGTCCGTGAAGCATATTGCCCAAGTCCTGTACGAATCGTATCCGGGTTCTCGGGAATCTGATGTTCCGTCTTGAAAAAGGAGGACCTCAATCATGGTCACGATCAGAGTATTTGGCCAGACGTTGCTCCCTTGCGTGGAAGAGCCGGAGATTCAATGTGAGGTTGCCGATCGAGTGAGCGTGCGGGAATTATTGGAAGGCAATCCGGAGACCCTGGGAGGGTTAATGGCATTCTTGCAAAAAAACGAGCTGATGGTCGCCGTGAATCAAAAAGTCGGCACGCTGGAGTCAACAGTCAAAGACGGCGACGTGGTCAAGTTGACGCATCAGTTTCATCCCGAATATGAAGGAGCCATGTGGCATAACCCCTGATGGGGCCGTGCGGCAATGCGGACGAACGCCTCCACCGTCCGTTTCGCGGCCCTTGTGTGTTGTGGTTGCCTTGACGGGGGCGAGCGAAGAGGGCGAGCCAACCCGTCGAGTGGTCAGGAGTCGGCCATGGCGGCCATTCCTCGGAATTTTTTGTCTCGGTTGGCCCGGAGGGTGTCTATGGGAACGCTACCAAGCTGGTTCAGGTGTGTTTGCAGAGCGCGGGCAACGGATTGACACGCGCCGCCGACGTCGCGATGTGCTCCTCCGAATGGTTCGGGAATGACTTCGTCGGCAATCCCTAATTTCAGCAGCTCCGCTCCCGTCATTTTCAAGGCGGCCGCGGCGTCTTGTGTCCTGGCCGAATCGGCCCAGAGAATCGCCGCGCATCCTTCCGGGGAAATGACCGAGTAAATCGAATGTTCAAGCATCACCGTGCGATCGGCCACCCCTAACGCCAGCGCTCCTCCGCTCCCGCCTTCTCCCGTAATGATGGCGACAATCGGCACCGTCAGCCGAGACATTACAAACAAGTTGTTGGCAATGGCCTGGGCTTGCCCCCGTTCTTCGGCGCCGACGCCCGGAAACGCCCCCGGCGTGTCGATAAACGAGACAATCGGGCGTTTGAATTTTTCGGCCAACCGCATCAGCCGCAGGGCTTTTCGGTAACCTTCAGGATTGGGCATGCCGAAATTTCGTCTGATCCGATCTTTGACGCCTCGTCCTTTTTCATGACCGATGACGCAAATGGATCGATCTCGAAACGTCGCCAATCCGCCAACAATGGCGTTGTCGTCTCCGAAGGTTCGGTCGCCGTGCAGTTCCACGAAGTCCTGGCACATGTGCTCCAGATATTGCAGAATCGAGGGGCGTTGGGGATGGCGGGCGAGTTGCGCGTGCTGCCAGGGAGTCAGGTTGCCGAAAATTTCCTGCTCTTGCTTGGCCAACCGCGTTTGGAGAATGCGAATCAACCGCGGAACGGATTTTTTCTCCGAGTTTGATTTCATGAGTTTTTCAATACGCTCTTCAAGCGCTTTGAGCGGCTTTTCAAATTCCAAAAAATCACGCATGGCGGATCACGACCTTTGCCCGTGTCAATGAAACGTGACAACCTCTTTCCCGAGAATTTGTTCCACGTCATACACCAGGTTTGAACTGGGCAGCACGGTGACATTCGGCAACGGGGCGCTTTCAGCCTGAACCTGTGAATCGAGGTGAAAGTGAAACGTGATCGGAGTCGGCCCCGGATGACGGTGCAGCGCCTCCCGCAGTTTGGGCAGATGGCTCCATGTGTCCGCCGTTTCCGCGATGCGAACCGTGACTTGTTTGACGGTTCTGGTTTGCACGTCTTGCAGGAGTTCCACTTTGGTGGCTTTGATACGCACCCCCTTATTGGCGGCTTTGACATGAGCCCCCTTATCCATCTGATCCACGGCGCCCGTCACGTGGATGACGGCGTCGGCCGCAAGAAATTCCGCGCAGCTTTGAAATAATTCCGGAAACACGATGACCTCCACCAGGCCCTGCAGGTCTTCCAATTGGATATAGGCCATCCGATGGCCTTTTTTGGTGGTCGCGGCTTTGATGCCGCCGACCACGCCGCATAGTTTGACCTCTCTGCCTTCTTGAGCCTCGTGCAAGGTGGACGTGGTGTGTGTCGCCAGCAGGCGAATGGTTTCGGCGTGTTGGGCAAGCGGATGGGCGGTGATATAAAATCCGGTTAATTCTCGTTCAAATTGGAGGATTTGATCCTGGTGCCATTCCTCAATCGGCGGGAGCGATTGAGCCGAGACGTGATGGTCCGAGGACGAGGTTCCTTCTTCAACGACGTCGAACAACGAGGTCTGCCCGATCGCGCGTTCCTGTTGAATGGCGCCGGCTGTCTCCAGCGTTTGTTCCATCACGGCCATCAATTGTGCCCGTTTGGCTCCGCTGGAATCAAAGGCGCCGACTTTGATGAATCCTTCCACCACCCGCTTGTTGATCTTTTGCAAATCGTTGCGGCAGCAAAAATCGAAAAAAGACAAGAAGGGTCCGTCTTGCTCCCGATTCGCGATGATGGATTCAATCGCATGGCCCCCGACGTTTTTGATCGCCGCCAATCCAAATCGAATGCCTCCTTCCACCGTGGTAAAGTTTTTCTGGCTCTCGTTCACGTCCGGCTGGAGGATGGGAATTCCCAGTTCGCGGCATTCGGTAAAATAGCCCACCATCTTGTCGGTATTCCCCATTTCAGTGGTGAGTAACGCGGCCATAAATTCGGTGGGATGATGCGCTTTCAAGTAGGCCGTTTGGAACGTCACCATGGCATAGGCCGCCGAATGGGATTTGTTGAATCCATAGCCGGCAAAGTAGGCCATTTGGTCAAAGATTTTTTTCGCTTTTTGTTCCGTGAAGCCGTTGGCCATGGCTCCCTCGATAAACTGTTGCTGCTGCTTGGCCATTTCGTCGTGCTTTTTCTTCCCCATGGCTCGACGGAGCAAATCGGCTTGCCCCAGAGTGAATCTGGCCATGCGATTGGCAATGGCCATGACTTGTTCCTGGTAGACGATGACCCCGTGGGTTTCTTTGAGAATGGATTCCAGAGCCGGAGGGTCGTAGACGATTTTCGAGGGATCGCGCTTGCGTTGAATAAAGTCTTCCACCATCCCGCTTTCCAGCGGCCCCGGACGATAGAGGGCGAGGATCGCGATAAGATCTTCAAAGCACGCGGGGTTGATCCGAACCAGCAAGCCGCGCATGCCCGAACTTTCCAGTTGAAAAATCCCGGTGGTTTTGCCGGAGGCCAGCAACGCATAGGTTTTCGGATCGTTCAGCGCAAGCCGTTCAATAGCGAGTCGTTCGTCAGGCACCCGTCCCTGGTTTATGATGGCCACGGCCCGATGAATCATGGTCAGGGTATCCAGCCCAAGAAAATCAAATTTCACCAGGCCCACTTTTTCGATGTCCGTCATCGAATATTGCGTGATGATTTCGTTCTTGGCCGTTTTGGACAACGGCACGTGTTCAATCAGCGGTTTCTGCGAAATCACCACTCCCGCCGCATGCGTGGAGGTATGTCGAGCCAGCCCTTCCAGAGTTTGGGCCATGGTCATGAGTTCCGCCATCTGTGTGTCGCCGTCGGCCAATTCTTGCAGCCGAGGCTCTTGCGTCAAAGCTTCCTGCAAGGTGATGTTCAGTTGGGAAGGAACGAGTTTGGCGACCCGGTCCACGTCGGCGTAGGGAATATCCATGACGCGACCCACGTCTCGTATGGCGGCTTTCGCGCCCAGCGTTCCAAACGTGATGATTTGGCAGACGTGGTCTTCGCCATATTTCTCGATCACGTAGTTAATCACTTCCGACCGGCGGTCCCGACAGAAGTCCATGTCAATATCCGGCATGCTCACGCGTTCCGGATTGAGGAACCGTTCAAAGAGCAAGGTGTACGAGAGGGGGTCCACATCGGTGATGGCGAGCGCATAGGCAATCAAACTTCCGGCCGCCGACCCTCGCCCCGGTCCCACCGGGATGCCGCGGGACCTGGCAAATTTGATGATGTCCCATACCACAAGGAAGTAGCCGGCATAGCCCATGTGCGTAAGCACCGCCAATTCTTCCTGGAGACGGAGTTCATACGCCTCAAGCGGAATCCCGGAGGGGTGGGACCGCAGTCGTTCGGCCAGGCCCTCTTTGGCTAATTGTTCCAGGTAGGCTTCATGGGTCAATCCGTCAGGCACGTCGTAGTGGGGGAGATAGAAGGAGCCGAAGTTCAGGTCCAGGTTGCAGTGTTCCGCGATGCGACACGTGTTCAATACGGCGTCCGGCAGTTCTAAAAATTCCGCGACCATCTCTTCCGTTGATTTGACGTACAGTTGGTCGGTGTCGAACTTCATTCGGTTGGCGTCTTGCAACGTCTTGCCGGTCTGCAGGCACAGCATGATGTCATGGGGGCGCACGTCTTCTTTTTTCAAGTAATGGCAATCGTTCGTCGCCGCCAGGGGCAGGCCGAGTTTTTTATGGATTTCCACGAGGCCCCGGTTGGCGATTAATTGATGATCCAGGCCATTGGCCTGGACCTCGAGATAGTAATGGTCTTTCCCAAAGATCTCGCGGTATTCACCGGCCGTTTGGAGAGCCTTGTCCATATCCTGCCGGCCAATGAAATAGGGGACTTCTCCGCTCAAGCAGCCGGATAAGGCGATGAGGCCTTCGTGGTGTTCTTGCAACAGTTCTTTATCCATCCGGGGTTTATAGTAAAAGCCTTCGAGATAGGCCTTGCTCGAAAGTTTGAGGAGGTTGTGGTAGCCCGTGAGATTGGTGGCGAGGAGAATCAAATGATAATAGTCATTGTGAGCCAGCAGGCCTTCGCGTTGTCGCCGACTGCCGGGGGCGAGATAGGCTTCGCATCCGATGATGGGCTTCACGCCGTGGGCTTTGGCCTTTTCGTAGAAGTCAATGGCTCCAAAGAGATTGCCATGATCCGTCATGGCGACGGCGGGTTGGCCAAATTCCCGGACTTGCCTGAGGAGCGGATTCAGTTGATTCATGCCGTCCAGCAGGCTGTACTGCGTGTGCAGATGCAGATGAACGAATTGCGAGGGCAAGGAGGGACTTCCTTAGCTTACAACACGAGAATATTGGGGAGTCGTGAGCGGTTTCTCTTGCTCCCAACCGGAACACTCATCCATCCCCGAATCCCGCGCGTTCCGTGAAAAACGGCGCCAGGGTGGGGGAGTGATCACCATGAACGATCACGTCCACAGCCTTGTCAAAGGGCTTCCCGTCATGCCCGTTCAGGCGGGGTTGCCACGTCTTGAAAATTCTAATCCCGGGTTCCGGGGGATGTCAACGAAGAGGGTATCCCGCAACCCGTGAGCCGCCGTGTGCGTTCGCGGGCGTTCACGGATGAGCCGTGTCCGTCCCGGCGGGCACACGGTAGGTGTCGTCGCGAGTCAGGGCTGTTGCCCCAGGCTCCGTTCGTAGAACAATGCCTTCCAGCCTTGCTCTTCTGTAATGAACCCTTTGGGTTGGACAACGGGAAGCATGCCGGTGCCGGGGACGCGCCCTGATTGGCCCATGCTTCCATTTTTCAGGACCCACATCAGCTCTCCCGGTGTGCGCAAGGTATGGAATTTCGGATTTGTGAAGTTTCGGGGTTGGATCGGAAGATTGTTGGACGCGGCGCCGTCGCCTCGACCTTCGGGCCCGTGACAACTGACGCACCCCCCAACGCCCAGGAAGATGGCTTTGCCCTCCGCCAGAATGTCCGGAGTCGGGGCAAACGGAGGCTTGACTTTCCTGGCTTTGGCCAATGCTTCGGGTGGTACGCGGGGAATCGTCACGTCATATTCTCCGCCCGCTTGACCATACCCGGCTGGGTTCACGCTCCAAGCCACTCCGGGAACACTCGCCAGCAATATCGCACTCATTGTCGCATATCGCAGACTTCTTCCCACGGCATTTTTCCTCCTCTTACCGGATGAGTTCGTTATCAATTCGGTGGCCAACACGCTGTTCACGATGCGTACTCTAGCATTGATAACGAATCGCGGGCAATCAGGACGGTCTTCAAAGCCCGGGCGCCTCGTCTCCGATGATTCCCAGGAGGCACGGAGAGGGGTTTATGCTACAATGCGGCCCTGCGAGGAATTGGGAGAGAGGGGTCCATGCCTTTTGATGAGCGGGTCAAGTCGCGCTATTTCTCCGGCATGCGTCGTCGGATACTTGAATTAAAGGCAAAATCCGAAAGCAGTCTGGATTTTGCCATTGACAGGATGATGCTGGAATACGCTGAAAGTTACATCAAGGTTGAAACGGGCCTGGAGGAAATTGAGCGGATGGTCAATCTGATTGAAGAGGAATTACGCGAAGTCCGGGATCTCACCCATGCGCAGCGACTGGAAGCCCGCCTTGAATTTATTGAAGATCGGTTTGAAGATTTCGACAGCGAAATCTACCAGCGCCCCAAGCGTCGTCGGCGAAAGATTAATCTGTTTGCGTTCTTTAAGAGAGCCACCGGCGGCGGCGACTCAACGGCGTCTCACGGAGAAATCACTTCTCATGAAGAAGCCTACACGGCGTTGGGGCTGGAATTTGGCAGTTCAATGGCCTCGGTGACCCGCGCATTCCGCCAGAACGCCAAAACGCTTCATCCCGATATTAACAATGGCGACCGGAGCGCCGAACCCGCACTGCGCCGTATTATTGAGGCCTACCAGTTCCTTAGAGCAGATTCCACCATCCCGCGGACTGAAGCCCATGGCACGGACGATCACCAGCGGTAGGGGTGGCGGACTTGTAGAAACCCAAATCACGGGATATGGCTATGACGTATCCACCACCAAAACAAAGAAGAGGACAACATGAAAAATAGAAATTATTGGGGATTAGATACTTGACCCCACAAAACCCCGGACCGTCATTCCCGCGTAGAGAACGCCGATGTCATTCCCGCGCAGGCTGGAATCCAGCGTCTAACTGGGCCGGCGGAGCCGGCCACTTCACTCCCGCCCTTACCAGTGCCACTCCAATTGCACCCGTACGCCATGATCCACCGGGGCCGTGCCCGTCGCGCCTTTTCGGGCGCCTTCCAGGCTCATATTCAGCCGATGGGCTAAGCTGACCCGGCTGCCTAGCCGGTACGTGCGCGCATCCGCCGCCCCCAGGGTCATCCCGCCGTAGGGTGTCAGCAGGTGGTCGCCTACCGGCAGCCCGTAGGCGACGGTGGCGTCCATGAGGCCCTGCGGCGTGGTCGGGCCGCTGGGCGCTGGGCGGTTGGCTGTGCCTTGTTCCCAGAGTTGCGCCAGCCCGCCGGCGCTGGTGGTGGTTTGATAGGTTGGTTCCAGCGTGACGGCCAGGCCCTGCCCCTGGGCGCCCGGCGCCAGGGTCACCCGTCCGCTCACGCTCCAGTCGTCGTAGTCGCCGCCATGGGCGAGCAACACCCGGCCCCGGCTTTCCATGGTCAGCCGCAGGGCGGGATGGGCGTAGCGCAGGCCGCCACTGACTTCCGCGCCGGTGCCGGTGCGGCCGTCGCCGGCGTCATGCCGCAGGCCCACGCCCACGCTGGGGGTCAAGTGGGCGCCATGGGGTAAGGGTTGCTCATGGCTGCCTTCCAGGGTTAGCCGCAACCGCCGGGCGTCCGTGGTCAGGCCGGCCAGGCGGTCGCCTTGTTGCTCGGCTTTGATCGCCGTAGTCAGGGCTTCGGCTTTGACCCGCACCGTGGTGGTGCCGTCGGGGGTCAGGAGGCCCGGCTGGTTGAGCAGGCGGCCGGCGCCGCCCACGGCGGCGGTGGCCAGCCGGGTGTCGGCGGTGACGGTGCCCTCGGCCGTGGGGTCGGCGGTGTCGGTGATTTCAACTTCGCCCCAGCCGTAGCCGCCGGTGGCCCAGAGGGTCACCTGCCCGTCCAGCAGGCTGGTGCTGACGTAGGGGTGCAGGCTGGTCAGGGTGGCCTGATAGGTGCCGGGGGCCGGGTCGGTACCACTATTGTCGGTGTAATCAAAGGTGCCGTCGGCCCAGGAGACGGCCAGGCCGGTCAAGAGGGTGTCGGTCAGCCAGGTGTCCCCGCCCACGGTGGCGCCGAACAGGTCGCCGTCCCAGTCCACGGTGGCGCTGTTGCCGGACAGGTTGCGGTAGGCGCCGTTGCCCCACAGGGTGACGCCGGCCAGCGGCCCGCCGGCTTGGTTGAGCGGCAGGGCAAAGGCAGAGCGGCCCAGGAGGGATTTGACATTGAAGGCGCCGGTGGTCAGGGCGGCTTGATTGGCTTGGAGGGCACCGGCCAGGGTGGACTGCCCGCCCAGGCTGAAGGTGGCGCCGGAGGCGTCCATGTCGGTGGCGGCTTGTTCGGTCCGCCGGGCAATGGCGCTGACGGTGGTGTCCATCATGGCACGGGTGACTTCGGGGAGAATGGTGCGGTTGACGTTGCCAAAGGTGTCGAATTGTCCGATGGCGATGGTGAAAGTCTGTTGCGCGGTGTTGGCGCCGGCGGGGTCCATGTCGGTGACGGTGTAGGTGTATTCAACGGCGTCTTGCTCAATGGTCGGGGTGCCGTCCAAAACGCGGGTGGCGGGGGTGAAAGTCAGGCCGGCGGGGAGAGTTTCGGTGATGGCGTAGGTGAGTGCGCCATCGCCGCCGGTGGCGGCGGGCAGGGTTACGCTGATGGGTTCATCGGGGGCGTACCTTTGGCGGCGGATGGTGGCGTCGAAGATCAAGGGGGCGGCGGTAACTTCAAGGGCGAAGGTGAGGGGGGTGGGGGTGGTGCTGCCGTCATCATCGGTGGCGGTGTAAGTGTACTCCGCCTCGGCGGTGATGGCCGCCGGGGTGCCGGTGATGGTCGGGGGTGTGGTGGTGCCGTCAAAGATCAGGTTGGCGGGCAAGGCCGGGGTGAGGGTGTAGGTCAGGGCGCGGTTGCCTTCGGTGGCGGTGGGCAGGGCTACGTTGACGGCGGTGTTGGCGAAGTAACTTTGGGCGGGGATGGTGGCGGTGCCGAAGGTTGGGATGGCGTCTGGTTCGGTGCTGATGGTGACTGTTGGTCCAAGTGGGTTGTCGCCATCGCTGTCCATGACTTGGTAGAGGGGGTCCAAGGGAGGGCCGCTAAAGGTCGGTGTACCGGAGAGAATGCGCGTATTTCCATCCACAGTCAGACCTGGAAGTGGTACGAAGAAACTGTAGATAAGCGGCGGGTTACCGCCGGTGGCCGCCGGCAGGGTTACGGGCGTGATGGGCTTGTTGAACGTGAATACCAGGTTGGGGAAGGTCTGGTCGCCGAAAGTCGGCACGAGGTTGGCTTGGGCTGAGGCGTGGTGGGCTGGGATGAAGGTGAAAACGAGGGCGAACAGGGCGAAGGCGGATGCCTTGTTTATTAAGGTTAGCGGTTTACTATGTGTATCGGGGGGGGGGGCAGGAATGGTCGCCGGGACGCCAGCAGGCGCGGTTTTATGCGGTTTTTGGGTGGTTTTGGGTGTGGGCGGTGAATGGAAAAATAGCATGACTATGTGGCTCCTATTTGGGCAAGTGAAAAAGTGAGTATAACCAAAACGCTCACGGGTTTGCAAGGGGTGGCGGTTGTAGGTTGGGGCGGTGCAGGCGGACACTTCCGCCAAGTTAGCGGCTTGCGCCGCCGGTTGAACGCTGGATTCCCACCCTGCCCCCTCCGTCATTCCCGACATTTTTAATCGGGAATCCATCTTCGCCTTGGCCTCTCCCCTCTGGATTCCCGGCTGCGCGGGAATGACAAAGACGATGGTTCATGGGCTGATGAGTCAAAGAGATCATTCCCTTCATTGCTATGCCTACTTCACTGTAACAAGGCTTAGCAGTGCATACCCAGTCTATGAATGTCTCGGCGCCAAGGAAGCACTTCAGGCCATGGCGCCGGAGTGGACTTCTCCGAGTGGAATAGCGAAATATCGCTCAACCTGTGCGTTCAATGGCGTGTAACGCTTGCACTCCAGCTACGTAGCCAGAATCCCCTTCACCGTTTCCGGTGGCCGGGCCAGGATGACCGTGTCGCCTTTTTCGACCAGGGGGCGTTGAAGCAGGTCGGGATACCGGATCAGCAACTCGATCAGTTCGTCTTCGGATTTATCGGGTTTGGCGAGGCCCAGCGTTGCATACCGGTCTTCTTTGGTGCGCATCACGTCGCGGGCGTTGAGCCCGCCTTTGTTTAATAACTCTTTGAGTCTGGTTTGGGACAATGGTTGCTCGTAGTAATTGACGGCCGTAAAAGGCTGCCCGCTTGCCTCAACGAGCCGGACGACCGTTCGACAGGTGGAACACGTTGGTTTGTGGTAGATGGTAATCGGTGTCATCCGTGGCCTCTTTCCGGTGGCGAGCGGCGTGTCTTGACGCTCTGTGTCGAGCGTGTTAGAAGCGGAACGGGACAGCACTGTACGCGAACATGCCGTTCAAAACAACGAAGGAGCGATCATGGCGACCCCACAGGCTCCCGACGCGACTCAATTTTCGGTGGCGACGGATGCCCAACGCACCTTAAAGGATCTTCGTGTGCGCAGCCCGGGCCAACCCGTTTGCGTGGTGGGGTACGGGGATGATCAGACAGGCAAAGAGGGCGTCTTTCAACATTTTAACGTTCGCCTGGCGGTGGTGAAGTTTCCCGATGAAAAAACGCTGGGCTATGATCCGCAGGACCTGTTGTTGCCGTGCGAGATCCATGAGGACGGGGAAGCGTTTTTTGAAATTCGCCAATGCGCCGTCTGCAATCAGATCTTTCCCTTAACGTCCGATGAGTTTCGGGCCGACCGGGAACGGAATGAATGTCTCGACTGTCAGCCTTGATCCCGGTGCGCGGCCGTCATACGTCCCCCCATTTGAGTTTGGTCCGTAAGACATCATAGTAGGTCCGGTCGGGGAAGCGGACAAGGCGGGTTCTGTGGGGTGAGGCGCTGATCGTTAACGTATCGGCATGGCCCATGGGAATGCCGGTTTGGCCGTCAAACGTCACGATGCCTCCCTCGCCGCTGGTGACTTGAATCTCAAGTGAAATATGGCTTGGCACCAGGAGGGGACGGTGCGTAAAGGTATGGGGGGTAATGGGCGTCAGGACCAGCGTTTCCAGTCTCGGGTCTAAAATCGGGCCGCCGGCGGACATGGAATACGCGGTGGAGCCGGTTGGAGAAGCAATAATCAACCCGTCGCCCCGGAGGTTGGTCACGAATTGTTTCTCCACGTGAATCTTTGTGCCGATCATCCGACCCAGGGCCCCTTTGTTGATGACGACGTCGTTCAGAGCCGTTTCTTGCTGCTGGCCGTTTTTGTGACGGATCCGGGCTTGGAGGCGCAGGCGGTTATCCAAATAGAAGGCTTGCGCAAACACTTTTTCCAGAGCGTCGTACATCTCGTCTATTGTACTTTCCGTCAAAAACCCCAGGCCGCCCAAATTGATCCCCAGGATCGGCACGGATCGTTCTTCGACGAGGCGCGCCGCCCGCAACATGGTCCCGTCTCCACCAAGAACGAGAACGAGTTCGGCTTCGGCGGCAATGTGCGCATCAACGGATTGACGCGCTCCATGAGCAGAGTCCCCGGATGAGGACCCGAGCAGGACGGTTTTCTGTTTTCGGGCGAGCCAGTCGAGTAACGCCTCAAGGAGTGTACTCGTTTGGGGGAATTGGGGTTTGGTGAAGATGCCGATGATCGTCACGGTTGACTCATGCGTCGCCGACGCGGACGGGCATGGTGCGGGGGAGTCGGCAATCCGTGGACGGCCCGCGCCATGTTGAGGTGATTCAATTCGGGGAAAAGTGTATCGTTCGCAACAGCGTGAGTCAATGAAGCCACCGCGCGAGATCCGTTTGACGCTTGCCGTTCGCGTCGGCATAGGAAACCCTGCAGGTCGGCGGCGGCGGTCTTGTCTTGACAGTCTCCGGAAAAGATGGATAGACTGATTCCAGTGAGAGTGAGTTGTCTTGATTGATTTTGCAGAGTCAGGGAGCTTCACTCTTGATGCTGACGAAAAGGAATTTTGGGATTGCTTCACTGGTTGGCCATCACGTGCCGGCGCTAAAAACGGGTTTTGCTTGTCGGCGTGACCGCCGTATCCTGTGCCTGGTCACGGTGTTCCTGGTGGTTGGCGCGGGAGGCCGTCCGGCCAATGCCATGGAAGGGTTTTATGTGGGGGCCGCTATCGGACAGGAATACGTCGGTGCGGATTATACAAAATCGGTGGCCATTCCCAGAGATAATATTGGCGGTACCGGGGTGGGTGATCGTGGGTCTGTGAGGAACTCTTACCGGGAAGCGGGCGATGACGAAACAGAAGGCGTTCCTGCATTCAAATTCTATCTGGGACATCGCTGGAACCTGCCAGGCCGGTTTTATGTTTCCGGCGAGATTGAAGGGACTGTGTACTCCGACGCTCGTGTCACGGGATTTCTTGAAGGGACCGGGACCGGGACGCTTGACGTCTGGCCGGGGAACTGGGCTTTTGAAAAGCACCACAGCATCGGGCTGAGCGCCAAGGTGGGGTACCGGCCGGAGTCGTTTGCTTTTCTGGGCGAGGGCCGGTCGGCCTATGTGTTCTCCGGTGTGCAATATCTGGATGTGGCCATTGAAGGCGGGTTTGACAACAGGTCGCCCACGGGCGGGGACCTGGATAGTCTCTGTCCCGGAGGAAACTCTCCCTGCGATCTGCAAGCGGCTACAGGGACGAGACACGGCGATCGGACCGCCGTTCCGTGGTTGATCGGCGGCGGCATAGAAGTCGGGAGCCGGGAACATCGCATGGATTTACGGATACACTATGCCCTGTATGAGGTTGATTTTAACTTGCCGGACCCCTCGCAGGGAGTGTTCGTGAACCACCAGGTTGCCATTGACGAATTGGGGATTTATCTGGGGTATGTCCGGTCTTTTGCCTTCTCTTCTCTTCTGGATTTTTGACGGATGGATTTCACGATGCGCGAAGGTCGTAGCGGAAGACACAATCCGGCGGTGACCGGACGCGCGTTTTTTTGACGAACTGAAAAGGAGAGACCATGTTCGAACGATTCACGGACAGAGGCCGTAAGATTATTATTCTGGCGCGCGAAGAGGCTGAACGCCATCAGAATGACTATCTTGGCACGGAGCATTTGGTGCTGGCTATTCTCCGTGAATCAGATGGCATTGCCCTCATGATTATTAAAAAGATGGGGTTGTCGCCGGAACAGATTCGTTTGGAAATCGAACGCAATTTGCCCAGTGGCGGGACGACCGTCACGTTTGGGGAAATTCCCTTTAGTCCCCGTGTCAAAAAAGTCATTGAATACGGGGTCGAAGAGGCGCGGTTGCTTGGACATAATCATATCGGCAGTGAACACCTCCTGCTGGGATTGTTGCGGGAAGAAGAGGGGATTGGCGGCAAGGTGCTTCGCAGTTTGGGCGGGAATCTGCTCACGGCTCGTCAGTTGACCGTGACGTTCCTGCGTAAATCGGGAACGCGGGAGCGTGACAAGAAAAGCAGCACCCCCGCGCTTGACGAATTTGGCCGGGATCTCACGCAATTGGCCCAGGAATCCATGTTGGACCCGGTCATCGGCCGCGGCGATGAAATTGAACGGGTTCTGCAAATTTTAAGTCGTCGCTCCAAAAATAATCCCGCGTTGATTGGCGAATCGGGTGTGGGAAAAACCGCCATCGTTGAAGGGTTGGCCCAGCGAATCGTTTCGATGGACGTTCCCGATAATCTCTTGAACCGGCGGGTGATTGCCTTGGACCTGGGTTCTCTGGTGGCCGGCACGAAGTACCGCGGGCAATTTGAGGAACGACTCAAGGTTGTCATGAAGGAGATTGCTCAAGCCGGCAACATTATTTTGTTCATTGATGAACTGCATACCCTGGTTGGCGCCGGGGCGGCTGAAGGGTCAATTGATGCGGCCAATATGCTGAAGCCCGCGTTGTCTCGCGGCGAAATTCAGTGCATTGGGGCGACCACTCTGGATGAATACCGAAAGCATATCGAGAAGGACGGCGCCTTAAAACGTCGGTTTCAGCCTATTTACGTGAATCCGCCGTCCATGGAAGAAACCATTAAGATCATTCAGGGCTTGCGGGATCGCTACGAAGAACATCATGGCGTGGAGATTTCGGATGATGCGGTGGTTGAAGCCGTGAAATTGGCGGATCGCTACATCACGGATCGTTTTCTCCCCGATAAGGCCATTGATTTGATTGATGAGACGGGATCCCGAGCCAAGTTGCAATCGTATTCCCTGCCGCCGGAGTTGAAATCCCTGGAACAGGAGCTCAAGCGGGTGGCCCGCGAAAAAGAAGTCGCCATCGGCTTGCAAAGTTTTGAAGAAGCCGTGAAATTTCGGGAAGAAGAAGAACGGTTGCGCAAACTGCTGGAGGACGCCAAACACGATTGGAAAAAAAATCAGGAACAGCACAAGCCCGTGATTGGGGCTGAAGAAGTCAGTTTTGTGGTGTCCAAGATCACGGGCATTCCGCTCTTTAAACTCGAAGAAGAAGAATCGGAAAAACTGCTTCACACGGAAGACTTCCTTCACAAGCGCATTGTGGGACAGGACGAAGCCATTTCGGCCATCTGCCGAGCCATTCGCCGGTCGCGGGCCGGCCTGAAAGAGGCGCGCAAGCCGATCGGCTCCTTCATCTTTTTGGGACCGACCGGTGTGGGGAAGACCGAGTTGGCGCGCGCCTTGGCGGAGTTTTTGTTTAATACCGAGGACGCCTTGATCCGGATTGACATGTCGGAATACCAGGAGAAATTTACGAGCTCTCGATTGTTCGGCGCTCCCCCCGGGTACGTGGGGTATGAAGAGGGCGGGCAGTTAACGGAGAAAGTGCGGCGTCGCCCCTATTCGGTTGTGCTGTTCGACGAAATTGAAAAAGCCCATCCGGATATCTTCAACGTTCTCTTGCAGGTCTTGGACGATGGGTTGTTAACGGATAGCCTGGGACGGAAAGTTGACTTTAAAAATACCATTCTCGTCATGACCTCCAATCTGGGCACCAAGCTCATTCAGAAAGGTGTTTCGCTTGGGTTCCAGGGGTCCGGCGAAGCCGATACGAACAAGCGAATCAAGAACGATATTCTGGATGAACTGAAACGGAGTTTCAGCCCGGAATTTTTGAATCGCGTTGATGAGTTCGTGGTCTTCCATCCCCTGGAAAAAGAGCATCTGTTGAGTATTATTGATATCATGATCCGTGAGTTGAACGGCCGGTTGGCCGAACGCGACGTCACATTGGAGATCGGGGAAGACGTCAAGCAATGGCTGATTACGGAAGGCTATCAACCGCAGTATGGGGCGAGACCCATGCGGCGAACGATACAAAAACTTCTGGGGGATCCCTTGTCCGATGAACTCATTAAAGGACGCTTTCGGGAGACCAAGAAAATTAAAGTCGTGCTTCGAGATAACGCCCCGGTTTTTGTTGAGGAAGAGGCGATGGCGGGTGTCTGAACATTCGGTGCCGCCCAGTGCCGTGTAAGACACCGTTCCTTCACAGCCTGCCCTGGCATTGATGCACGACTCTCGTTGCCTGAAGGGGCGAGAGTCGTTGTTTTTTCTGGCGACCTTCCGACGTTGATGAATCCAAAGAGCCACGACCCCTCCGGCCGGCAGACTGTCTCGCGAACCCCGAGTCTCTTGGGCATTGAGACGTCTTGTGATGAAACGGCTGCCGCGGTGTTATCCCTCGAGGGGCGCCTGTTGTCGAGTATTGTGGCGTCCCAGCATGAGGTCCATGGGCGTTTCGGCGGAGTGGTCCCGGAGCTTGCCTCAAGAACGCATATTGAGAAGATTGAAGAGGTGACACAAGCCGCGCTTGATCAGGCCGGTGTCGGTTGGTCTGAGATTCGGGCTGTCGCGGTCACGCGCGGCCCCGGGCTTGTCGGTGCGCTGGTCGTTGGCGTGAGTTTTGGCAAAGCCCTGGCCTATGCCTTGGACGTTCCCTGTATCGGCGTGCATCATTTGGAAGGCCATATCGCGTCTGCGTGGTTGGAAGACCCCGGTTTTACGACGCCCTGTATCGTGCTCGTGGTTTCCGGGGGACATACGCATTTGTACCTCGTTCCCAAACGTGGAGCGTATGAACTGCTTGGAAAGACTCTCGATGATGCGGCAGGGGAAGCTTTTGACAAAGGGGCCAAGATGCTCGGCCTCTCCTACCCCGGCGGCCCGGCCTTGGATCGTTTGGCGCAATCGGGTGATCCTTCGGTTGTCCGGTTCCCGCGCCCGTACTTGAATCGGGGCGGTTTCGACTTTAGTTTCAGCGGCCTTAAAACCTCATTGTTGTATTATTTGAGAGATCAGGCACAGTGCAAGCCATCGGTCGCTCCCGCACATGTGGCCGCGGGGTATCAGGAAGCCATTGTGGACGTGCTGGTCGAAAAATCATTTCGGGCGATTCGCCGTCATCGCGTTTCAGGCCTGGCCGTGGTCGGCGGCGTCTGCGCGAATTCCCGCTTGCGAGCCGTCTTGCACACTCGCGCGAAAAAGGAAGCGATCCGTCTTGTGTTGCCTCGCGTGAATTTTTGTACGGATAATGCCGCAATGGTGGCCACCGCAGGGTGGTGGGCTCACCGACAACAACGGTGGTCGTCGCGGGACCTGGACGTGCGGTCCGGTCCGGCGATTGAGGCCGTTCCCGCGGGGCAGTGTTCGGGCGCAGCGATGTAGGTCGGTCGGAAAGGAACGTCTATTCCGCAAGCCCTTGGACATCTGACCGGCTTGAAACCAAGCCAGGTCACTCGGTTGGAGCGTTTGTATCGTCGGCGCGTGCCGGTTGATGCGGTCATTTCTCCCGAACTGGCTCGTCCCTGCGCGGAATTATCACATGAAATCCGACGGCAAATCGGACTGTTGATCAATCGTCGGGGCGTTATTGAATCCGTCATCATTGGAACGGATCGTCAAGTGGTGATCCCGCCGCTTGCCCGGAGTCGGTCCGGGACGCGGTTGTTGCGAGGTGTGCGATTCGTCCATACCCATCTTAAGAATCAGCCGTTAACCAAAGATGATCTCACGGATCTCGCCTTGCTTCGCTTGGATTTACTGGCGGTGCTTGGCGTGGGAGAGCGAGGCGAACCGGCTTCCCTTGCCTTGGCCCACCTGCTTCCGCCCAATCCGCAAGGGAAGGCGTATGAAGAATGGGCGCCGCAGAATTTTCAAACGTTCCGGTTCCGGTGCGATCAATTTGTGCTGTCGCTTGAGGCTGAGATTGCCAAAGCGACGCCGGCGCTTCGCCGAACGGACGGCACACTCGGCGCCTTGCTGATCAGCGGCACGGAAGGCCATGGGGCCGATCAGGAAGAACGACTGCGGGAATGTGGGGAATTGGCGGCGTCGCAGGGGATTCACGTACTCGGAACCGTGTCGCAACGATTGCGGCACATCAATCCCAAGTACGTCTTGGGGATGGGGAAGATGACCGAGGTGATCATACAGGCGTTGCAAAGCGGGGCGGATTTGTTGATTTTTGATCGAGACTTGACCCCGATGCAAATGCGTTCGTTGTCCGGGATGGTCGAAATGAAGGTCATTGACCGGACGCAGCTGATTCTTGATATTTTTGCCGCGCGCGCGCATTCCCGGGCGGGAAAACTTCAAGTGGAACTCGCTCAACTCCGATATCTCTTGCCTCGGTTGTCTCAATCCGGCACGGCGTTCTCCCGGTTGGGCGGAGGCATCGGCGCGCGAGGGCCAGGCGAAACCAAACTGGAAACGGATTTGAGGCGGGTACGCAACCGGATTCATCATCTTGAGCGCGGGCTGCAAGACGTCGGTCGTCAACGACAGCAGCAACGCCCCAAACGGCTTCGCCATGGGATTCCGATTGTGTCGATCGTTGGCTATACCAATGCCGGGAAATCCACCTTGCTGAATACCTTGACCCAGAGCCATGTGTCGGCGGAAGATCAGCCGTTTGACACCCTGGACACCGTCAAGCGGCGGCTCAGGCTCCCTTCCGGCCAGCACGTGATTCTGACCGATACCGTTGGTTTCATTCGGGACCTGCCCCGTAATCTGCTGGAGGCTTTTCGCACGACGCTTGAAGACCTCCGTCATGCCGACTTGCTGGTGCACGTCGTGGATGCCACCGCTTCGGATGGCGAGCGGCAAATAGAAATCGTTGAAAGCGTCCTGCATGAGCTTGGGTTGCAACACGTGGCTCGGGTGATGGTCATGAATAAATGCGACCGATTGGGCGCGGCGGAAGTGGACATGCTGAAGCGGCGTTCCCGGGCGCTTTGTGTCTCGGCTGTCCGGAAAGAAACCCTGGAACCGCTTCGGGACGTCATTGCCGGCGCGTTGGGGTCGAGACGGTCGCCTGGTCGGGCGGCGGAGGCGGAATGGAGCGTGGAACCGCCCGCGGTCTTTGCCGCTCCGGTTTGCGTCGGGCCATGAAGAAGCTCTCTGATCGCACGAGACGTGACCTGCCGCCGCCGTCCGCCAGAACCCGTGCCGGTCGGATTCTCAAACGCTTGAGACAACAGAGTCCGGACGCGCCGGTGGAACTGGACCACACCACCCCGTTTACCTTGCTGGTGGCGACGATCTTATCGGCTCAATGTACGGATGAACGGGTGAATCGCGTGACGCCGGCTTTATTCGCCGCCTACCCCGGAGTCAGGGACCTGGCCCGGGCGTCGCCGGCTCGACTTGAGGCGCTCATCAAGCCAACCGGGTTTTATCGGAGCAAGGCGCGCCATTTAGTACAGTGCAGTCTGGCCATCGTCGAACAGTTTGGCGGAGTGGTGCCGAAGACCATGGACGCCTTGACGTCGCTGCCCGGCATTGGGCGAAAAACCGCCAACGTGATATTAGGCGCCTGTGTGGGCGTGCCGGCGATGGTCGTGGATACGCATGTGAAACGTGTGGCCAATCGCTTGCGACTGACACGGCAGACCGACCCGACCAAAATCGAGTTTGATTTGCGAGCGGTCTGGCTTGAACGGGACTGGACCGAAAGCTCGCAGCGGATTTTGCTCCATGGCCGCTATGTGTGTCTGGCGCGGAAACCCCGGTGCGAGGCCTGCGTGATTTATCAAGATTGTGATTGGGAAGGCAAGCGGTTGCGCCCATGTTGAAAAGCATGACCGGGTTCGGAAAACGGGAAGGGGTCTGCGACGGTCTCGCCATTGTGGCGGAAGTCCGGTCGGTGAACCATCGCTTTCGGGAGATCGTGACCCGGTTGCCCAAAGGACGGCTTGAGCGGGAGGAGGAACTCAAAGCGCTCGCGGCCCAAAAATGTCGCCGGGGGAGAATCGAGATTACCGTGACCTGTGCGAAAGGACACGGCGGCGGCGCCCTGTTGACGGTTGATCTTCCCGTGGCTCGTCACTATTATCAGACACTCACACAGTTGCAGAACGATTGCGGGGCGGCGGGCCGGGTTGACATTGGTCTCCTGGCTTCGTTCCGGGAAATTTTTCGTGTGGCGGACACGCCTCTCGATGACAAAACAATGAGTCAGGCGGTGAAGCGGCTCGTCGCCGGTGCGCTGACCGATCTTGACCGTATGCGGTCAACGGAGGGGAAAGCCCTCCAGAGCGATATTGTCAAACGGCTGACGTGCGTACGGGAGATTCATCGGTCAATTCAGCGCCGCCTTCCCCTCGTTGTCAAAGGTCTCCAGGAACGCCTGTGCGCGCGCGTTCAAGAGTTGACAGGCTCGAGAAACGGTGAGGAAACGCGGATCAACCACGAAGTCGCGCTCCTGGCGGACCGGTGTGACGTGAGCGAAGAACTCACCCGGCTCTTGAGCCATCTCGCGCAATTTGACGAGATGATCAAACAACGGGAGCCGGTCGGACGGCAGATGGATTTTTTGTTGCAGGAAATGGGCAGAGAAGTCAATACGATAGGCTCCAAGGCCAATGATGCGGAGGTCGCGCAGGACGTCATCCGGCTCAAAAGCGAACTGGAAAAGATCCGTGAGCAGGTGCAAAATGTGGAATAGTTCACCGTGCGATGCTCTGGATGACGCGGACAGGCGGTTCCGGTGTCAATGAAAGGGGTATCGGTTGTGGTGTCGGGGCCCTCCGGCGTGGGGAAGAGCACGTTGTGCAACCAGATCGTTGCGCACGTGCCGCGGACCATGTTGTCGGTCTCCTATACGACGAGGAACCCGAGGCCCGGCGAGCGGGAAGGCGTCGAGTATTGTTTTGTTGATGACGCGCAATTTCAAGCCATGGTGCGGGAGAAGGCGTTTGTCGAGTGGGCGGAAGTCTATGGCCATCGCTACGGTACTCCGACAGGGCCGTTGCTGGAGGCCATGAATCAGGGGTTCGACGTATTGTTGGATATTGATACCCAGGGGGCCAGGCAAATTATGGAGCAGTTTCCCGGGGCCGTGTACGTGTTTGTGGCCCCGCCATCACCCGCCGTCCTCCGAACACGGCTCAAGAGCCGGGCATCGGATGCGCCGGAAGAAATCCGGCGGCGTCTCCAAAGGGCCAGTGAGGAACTGGCCAATTTCAAAGATTATCATTACCTCATTCGGAATGAAGATCTCCCGCAGGCAACCAGGGAATTGGAGTCCGTCATTCTGGCCGAACGGGTCAAGACCAACCGCCTGGATGCCGACTGGCTTGCGGACAATGGGTTATTGGAACAGGCAACCATGAAAGAGATTGCAACGTAAACGTTTGTTGATTCACGCAAAGGAGCTTCCATCATGATTGACACGCTTCCCCTGCTTCCGGACGAACGCGCCCGCATGTTTGATTCCCGCTATCGGGTGGTCCTGGTCTCGGCCCAACGCGCGAAACAGCTTATGCGCGGGGCCCAACGCGCGCATACCAGCAAATTTACGAAAGAAACCTCCGTTGCCCTTGAGGAAGTGTTGGGGGGGCACGTGAACTATTTAGTCGGGCAGGAAGCGCGTCAGGCCCTTCGTGAAGCGAAGCAAAGCCTGGACGGCGATTTTCCGCAATCGGCGGCAGCGGGTGATGCGGATGCCAAGGAAATCAAACAGCAACTCAGCGTCTCTGTTGATGATTCGCCCAAGGAAGCCGCCCCTGCGCCGGATGCCGAGGGTGCGGCGTAGGCGGCACGGGCCAGCAGCATGAGCGAGAGCGCGTTACAAGGCAAGCGGATTGTCCTGGGCGTCACGGGCAGCATCGCGGCGTATAAAGCCGTCTCGCTGCTTCGGACTCTTGCCCGGGAAGGAGCGGCGGTGTCCGTGGTGATGACTCCATCCGCCACGCGGTTTGTCGCGCCCCTGACCTTTGAAGTGTTGTCCGGTCGGCCGGTGCGTCGGCGTCTCTTTGCCGACTCGGAGCCCATGCCGCACCTGCGGGCCACCGAAGCAGCCGACCTTGTGCTGGTGGCGCCGGCGACGGCGAACTGTCTGGCCAAATGCGCGCTTGGGTTGGCGGATGATCTGTTGAGCACGCTGTTGTTGGCGGCACGCTGTCCCTTGGTGATGGCCCCGGCCATGGATGGAGACATGTGGGATCATCCCGCGCTGGCGACTCACGTGCGGCTGTTGCGTGACCGGGGGGTCGTGGTGCTGGATCCGGAAGAAGGCCCGCTGGCTTCCGGCCTGGTCGGTACGGGACGGTTGCCCGCCGAACACACCATACTGGATGCGGTCACTTCCTGTCTGGCTCGCCGGGGGGATTGGGCGGGGCAACGGATGCTCGTCTCGGCCGGCCCGACACGGGAACCCCTTGACGCGGTTCGCTTTCTGACGAACGCCTCATCGGGGAAAATGGGATACGCCGTGGCGGAAGCCGCGGCCCAACGAGGGGCCGAGGTGGTGCTCGTCAGCGGGCCGACGGCGCTGACGCCTCCCCGCAACGTCACGTCCGTTTCCGTGCTGACGGCCGAAGAGATGTATCACGCGTTGGATGCCCGGTTTTCCTGGGCGACCGTCCTTGTCATGACGGCGGCGGTGGGAGACTTTCGCCCTCGGCATCCCTCGGCGGCAAAGCTGAAAAAACACGAATGGAAGGGCGCGCCGTTGGACCTTGAGCGGACTCCCGATATTCTTGCATTGCTGTCACGGAAACGGACGCACCAGGTGTTGGTCGGGTTCGCCGCGGAATCCGATGACCTGCTCGCCAACGGCCAAAAAAAACTGCGGCAAAAAGACCTCGATCTCATTGTGATTAATCGTATTACGGGCACGCAATCCGCATGCGGCGGTGATACCAGCGAAGCGATGTTCCTCCCCCGTCACGGAGACGCCATTCAGGTCGAGCGATTGCCGAAACGTCGCCTGGCCGACCGTCTGTTGGACACGGTGCGGGAACGGTGCGTTCCTCGCCCGTCGTCTCTTGCCCGGCCACAAAGCGATTCCATCCGACGGATTCATTGAGCCTCGCAATCTTCAAAATATTCTCCCAATAAAATTTTTGCCTTGCGGTTCCGTTTCTCACCAGAGGCATGGCTGCACTTCTTTTGTGAAGAAGTGTCCCTGCAGAAATCACGCCCAGGTTTTCCAGCTGTTCGACATGGCAATCTTGTCATACCCTCGCTTCTTCATCAATGGAACGATTGTTTTGTTTGAAGGAAATTCTTCGGCAAATTCTCTTCGTATGTCTTTAAGTAAATTCAGCCCAAAATTCCTACGGTACTTTTTCGTCAAGCAAAGCTTGTACCAATCATCTAAAGAATCAATGGTAATAATGTTTTGTGCTGTTTCGCCAAAACTGATTTGCCGAAACAACGACTCAATAACTTTTTTTCTGTGTCAAGGCAGACAATGATAATTTTATTGGTGGTGAGTTCGTCTGCGGCGTCTTCGTCGGCCAGTTCCTTCGAAAGCGTGAGGTATTTGACTTGTATCGTTTGGCCATAGTTGGCCCACATGTCTAAACCGTTGCCAGTATCGTTCGTTATGCCAGATCGATACGGAGCGGTTGGAAAAATAAATTTCCTTTGCTCTGAATCAATTCCCAACACCATTTTGATAAACTGTTCAAAGTCTTTCAAAATTGCCTTGTCTTTGCTTCCAATTTTCAACGTTATTTGCGCTTTCAGTGCGCGGACGATTGTCGTAAACAGTGCGTAAACTATAATCTCGTATAACTTGCCTGTGCTACGGCGCAGCTCTCGTCTTTTTTGGAAGAAGGAAATAAGCGTTTCAAGAGAGAAACTGTCCGCCGTTGACGAGCGGATGTATTCATAAACCTCATGAGTTGATGAAAGCCGGGTTTCCAGTGCCTTGTAAATATACGCTTCGACCAAGCCCTTGCCTTTTTTATTTATTGCATCGAGTTGCGCGAGAAGTTTTGTTGGTATCGCGTTGGATTCAAAAAGGTTGTCCTCATGTTTTTGGCTTGGAGTGCCGTTGTGCGTGCCCAAAAATGTGGATACATCATCACGCCAACGTTTCGATATATTTCTGTAAGATTCCAAATCACTCAAGTTCCACCCTTTTTCCGTTCTGTGACGAAACAGGATTTCCGCGATCTGGATTGGTTTATAGAAATGAATGCGCGACTTGCGTATCACCGTATCCAATGCTTCCCTAGCGGCATTGTTAGTGCCCATAAGTTCTTTGTGGCCTTTGCTTCGCATCAAACAAATCAATTTATGTGGTTTTGTTTCTCAAGTCTTCATTGATTGCACCATGGTGCGTGTTGCTATTGTAGTAATGTTTGGCATGGCGGGAGAGTGGCAAGCCTGTCTTCTTGCGGGCATCTAGTACTTTGTTTTTGATGAGTTACATATTTGTTATCCAGCTTATCTGTTCGATACTTTTCGCAAGACGCCTAAAAACCAATTTGCTATTGATCGGGTCCTGATAAAATTCATGAAATGGATTCTCTCGAAAATTTTTTACGACAAACAAAAAGTATTTGTCAGCAAGTAGCGAAGCAACGGCATGTTCTTTGTTTGTTAGCGAGATAGTTCCGCTCTGCTCATTCATTCCTTTTACTTCCACGCAATAAAAACGGTCAGCAGAAACCATTCGGAAATCGAATCCGCAACCAAGTTTTGTTGTGTCCTCAATTTCAAATCCACCAAACCAATCAATCTCTTGATATTTTTCCATGAAATATCTCTCCGCGGCCTGCCCCGTTATCAGCCTTTTTGCAAAAGAACTGTCTCCGTTGCCAATGTTGCCCTCGATTTCCTCCATGAGTATGCTCAGGTCAGATTGATCATAAATTATTTTTTTGAGCAATACGGAAAATTCGTCGATGTCTAACTTTCCAAATTTGTCATAAATCGTTTTGCAATAATCACGTATTGTTCTCTTGTGCCACCCTTTTCTATTGTTTGGAAACAAAGGGTCAAATTCATTTCTGTAGTTTCTCACCGATGCGGGTGGAATACCCAATGCCGAACCAATAACATTGAAAGCCTCTGTGGAACTTTCAAAGCCAAGTTGACGCAGGCCGACTGTGTCAAACTTTGACAGATATAATCCCGTAAGTATTGATTTTTGCCGTGGAGATAGCGTCTTCATGGAATGGGTTTTCTCAAAATGCGTTCGCGCATCATTTGGCGGAGAGGGTGGGATTCGAACCCACGGACCGTTTCCGGTCAACGGTTTTCGAGACCGCCCGATTCGGCCACTCTCGCACCTCTCCGCATATCAGTTCGGCTCTCTGTCAGTGTATGGGGACAAGCCGGCCGTGCCTCAACTGCTGAAAGAATCGCTGAAGCATGTCACGACATTCGTGTTCTCGAACACCCTGGCTCACGGCGATGCGGTGATTCAACCGGACGTCCTCATGGACCGAAAAGAGCGAGCCGCATGCGCCGGCTTTCGGGTCCCGGGCGCCAAAGACCAATCGGGGAATCCTGGCGAGAAGCATGGCTCCGGCACACATGAGACAGGGTTCCAGCGTCACGTACAGGGTTGTGCCGGTTAATCGCCAGGCGTGTAACCGGTGCGCGGCTTCCCGAATCGCGATGAGTTCCGCATGGGCGGTGGGGTCTTGTTCGCGTTCTCTGGCGTTCCATCCCCGGGCAACGATGGCGTTGTCAAACACGAGTACCGCTCCCACGGGCACTTCGCCATGCGAAGCGGCCTGCGCGGCGTCCATGAGCGCTTCATGCATGAATGCGTCGTCAGTCTGCCGTTGCGAATCCGTTGCGAAGGCCATGGTTGCTCGTGGACGCCGCTTGCCTGAAAATTTTGGTTCAAAACGGAAAACATGCTACCATAGGTGCGGCCTCATACTCCATGAGGATCTGTCGGGTAGTCCATGGCGATGCGTCTTCCAATCAACGTTCCCCTTTCCGATGAAGGACTTCGGTCGCTCTGGCAAGCGTTAAACGATTCCTATTTCCAGGGGCGGCTGCCGGCCATCGCGATTCAATGGAGTACCCGCCTGACGGCGTCGGCCGGCCTTTTTATGAGCCGCATGGGTCCGCGCAATGTTCGCGTACCTCCGGAGGAGCGGCATGGCAAAGGGCGGGTCATTCGTCTCTCGGTTCCGCTGTTGTCCGGTCAATCTTTTGAAGCCATACGGGGGACCCTGGCCCATGAGATGATTCATCAATGGCAGTTTGACGTGAAAACATGCCGGCCCTCGCATGGGCGGGAATTTCAACGAATCATGGACGTGATGAATGCCGGTGGGTTGGGCCTTGCGATGTATCACACGCTGACCGAGGAAGTCGAAGCCCTGGCGAAGTTTGCGTGGCGCTGTGTGCGGTGTGGACATGCGTATCATCGTCAACGAAACACCCTCTCAACGAAACGGCATCGCTGTGGGCGTTGTTTGGGCCTTCTTCGGGAGATGGCCCTGTCTTCCTCCCGGACGCCAACCCGCACAAAACGGGACGGCCATCAATCCCGCAAGGGCGTTCGCCCTCTTCAACAGGCTTTTGTGTTTTAGCGTTTTATGTTGTTGCGAGTGCATGCGGTGGGGTGGACAAGGTGTGACCGGGCATGACGGGGAACCGGGCAAGCGGCGTTGCGCGTCCGTCTTCCACGAAGCGACGAATGGTGAAGACGCGGTTTCTGGGTTGCCGGAACGGGCTTGGGTGTGTTGCCGGTGCGCCGGCCGGCGCGCTCACTGGCGGCGAAAGGCATCTTTGGATTTCACAACGTTGGCGAGAAGCCTGTCGGCCTGCTTGGCCGTCCGCCGTCTGCGCCACCACAGGGTTCCAAGGCGATAGGCCGCAAGCCCGACGACACAAAAAACGGCGATGATGATTTCGTTGCTCACAGGAGCAGTCTAGTGAAATTTTATTGCGTGAGCAAGGCGGCGCCGGGGCGACTCCTGCCATGCAGGGCGAGCGAGCGCCGCTTGTAACAAGACGGGTCAAGCCATGGAATTATGGATTTTGCTTATTGCGTTGCTGGCCATTTTAATCGGTGCGGAGGCGTTTACCAATGCGCTTGAGCATCTCGGAGAACGTTTAGGCATTTCCGAGGGGGTCACGGGGTCGGTGTTCGCGGCTGTCGGCACGGCATTGCCCGAGGCGATGATCCCGGTGGTGGCCGTGTTGGCCTCGACCGGGGATTTGTCGGTTCGGCATGAGGTCGGCGTGGGGGCCATTTTAGGCGCTCCGTTAATGCTTTCGACTCTTACGCTGTTCTTGATGGGAATGTTTGCCGCCCAGAGTCGTGGCTGGCGTCAGGCTTTTTGTCCCGAGCCCACCGGCGTGCATCGGGACCTGAATTGGTTTCTTTTTGTCTGGACGGTGGCCATTCTGGCGGTTTTTGTGCCTCTGGAATGGCGCATGGCACGAGTGTCGTTGGCGTTGGGATTGAGCCTGAGTTATGTCGTCTATCTCCTGTTGACGCTTCGCGCTTCGCGGGGGCTGGTTGAACGGGGCCATGGCACCACGGCGGATCGTCCTCTTTTTGTCGGTTGGGCGGGGCTTCCTGAAAATTTCGTCACGATCCTTTTGCAATTGGCCGTCGGCTTCGGATTGATTATTGGAGGGGCCAAGGGGTTTGTCTATGGTGTGGGGCATCTGGCAACCTGGCTTGGCATTTCCGCCCTGTCGTTGTCGTTGTTGATTGTGCCGGTGGCGACCGAATTGCCGGAAAAAGTGAATAGTATTATCTGGGTGCGGCGGAGGCGGGATACCCTGGCTTTTGGCAATATCACCGGGGCGATGGTGTTTCAAGGGAGCTTGCTGCCGGCGCTTGGGGTGATGTTGACGACATGGGGCCCACGCAAAGAAGTGCTGTGGGGGATGGGGTTGACGATCATTGCCACGGGCTATCTCAAAATCCGTTTGCGATCTCACGCCCTGATGCCGTACCACCTGATTTTCAATGGCCTGTGTTATCTGGCGTTTGGTTTGCTGCTTGCCTTCGGGTAATCGTCCGAGCGTCGGTTTGTCATGAATGAACACCCCCCACATTGTGTGGCCGCTCGCACGGGCAAGCCGGATTTGTACTCTCTCCCCGGTTTTTATACAATACGCTCATCGTTTCATGTTGTCTTGTCACTGCTCTTTCGATGGAGTGTTGCTTTGGGTGTCACATGAAATCACCCGTCGTCATGTGTTTGGACATGGAAGGGGTCTTAACCCCGGAAATTTGGCTGGAGCTGTCCGCAAAAACGGGGATTGACGCCCTCCGGGTGACCACCAGAGATATTCCCGACTACGACGAATTAATGCGGCTCCGTCTGGACATTCTGTCCAAACATCACATCGGGCTTTCAGACGTGGCGGACGTTGTCGCCACGATGAAACCATTGGATGGCGCCGTGGACTTCCTGGCCTGGTTGCGGGAGCGGTGCCAGGTGATTGTCTTGTCGGATACCTATTATGAATTAGTCGGCCCTCTCATGAAACAGTTGCATTATCCTTCCATCTTTTGTCATACCTTGGAGATTGACGGCGCCGGCTCTATCCGGAACTATTTTCTTCGGCAAAAAGACCAAAAGCGTCATGCGGTGGCGGCATTCAAAAACCTGAATTTTCACGTGCTGGCCGCCGGAGATTCCTACAACGATGTGTCCATGCTGACAGAGGCCGACGCCGGTTTTTTCTTCTGCCCTCCGGATACGCTTTGTTCCGAATATCCGCAATTTCCCGTCACGCGCTCCTATCCCGATCTAATGGAAAAACTGGTTGTGTCCGGCGGTTTGTGTCACGAATGTCAGGCGGTTGGGTCTGAACGGGGGGATGGGTGATTTGAGAGCCAACGGGCCGCATCGGGCTTGTGGTTCATATGCCACACAGCATTCCGGACCGTTGAAGATTATTGTTTGTCCACAAGGAGGTCATGTATGAGTTGTCGGTTGTCAGTCCACACCATGGTTTGCGTTCTGATTCTGGCGTCGTTGACGATGGCGGGATGCCTGGGTTCACGAGAATGGACGTACCCGCCCCCTCCGGACAAGACCTATTTGGATGTTTCGGCGGCCCAGCCGATCTCGGCCAGTTTGGCGGTGCTTCCTCTTGAAGATAAACGCGGCACGGCGGTGCAAGAGGAATATTGGAAAATCGCCATTCCTCTCGTTCATTATGGCGTGACGGTGTATGATCGGCCTGAGACTATTTCCAAGCCCGAACCTATTGATGAAGTCATCTTTGATCCGCCGCGCGATTTTGCACGCGTCGTGGCTGATGAAATTCAAAAAGCGAACATTTTTTCTTCCGTGACGTTTGTTGCCGATGACCAACAGGCGCCGTCCAGTGATTTTGTTTTACGTGGGAGCCTGTATTCGACGCGGTGGTCTCGGACTATTTCAACGTATCTGCTCGGTCCTCTCGGGCCTGTTTTGTGGCTGGTGGGTCTGCCCATGGGCAACACCACGACTGAAGTGGCAATGGATATGCGTTTAACTCCGGCGGACGATCCAAGCCGCGTCCTGTGGCATTTTTCGATGGAATTTGAAAACCAAGAGGTGGATACGCTCTATCATGGGTTGGAAGAGTCCGTGAAGAATTACCCGCAGTCCATCCAGGAGGCGCTGGGGCTGGTCATTCTTGACCTGGCCGATAAAATGCCGCCGCGCACGAAAGGCTTTTGAGTGACACGGAAAGGGGAAAACCGAATAGAGCATAGAGGGATGGCGATGTCCCTGTCTTCATGTTGAGGAACGCGTGCCAGGGAGCCAGGCAAGGAGAGCGGGGATAGGGCATGGGAGAGCTGATTGTTTTGGTCACGGCTTCCACCCAGGAAGAAGCGTTGCGGATTGGACGCCGCATGGTCGAAAAAAAACTGGTGGCTTGTGTGACCGTGGTGCCCAACGTCATTTCCATTTTTGAATGGGAAGGAAAAGTCTCCGAATCCCCTGAATGGTTGATGGTGCTGAAATCGAATTCTGACGCTTATTGTGCCTTGGAAGCCGAAGTGCAGGCCCATCACAGCTATGATGTCCCGGAAATTCTCGCGTTGCCGGTAGTGAAGGGCTCACGCGACTATTTGGCGTGGTTAAATGACATGACCAGGGCGCCTGATTAACCTGCGATGCCCACTTTTTTTAATGGGGGGACCGGCCGCATCAGGCAAAGCATCACCGGGCATGTGAAGTGCGGTATTGATCCTTAAGGCGTTTTTGGGTACAGTGATGCGCTGGGACCGGAACCAGCGTTGACACGTCGTGAAAATAACTCCAAGAAGGGCGATATGAAACTCTCGGATGATGTCTATACGATAATGATTTTTCGTGGAATCATGGCGAATCCTTTGCAGATTTGTTTGCGTAAGAAGCTTGTTAAGAGGGCGTTTTTCACCATCGTGGCCTTGTTCGTCATACAGGTGGGCGGTCTGGCTCATTATGTGGTTCAGACCAGTCAGGTTCAAGACCTTAAAGGCTTGCAGCAGGCCATGAGCCAGGCCAGTGGTCAAATGGTTGCGTTCTCTAAAGCCATTGCCGACATGAAGCAGCGTATGCTGGCCATGCGGGAGCTAAACGAAAAATTGCAAACGATGTTTGGGCTGGAACCCGAGCAACCCGTGGGCATGGGAAGCAATGGACAGGGTGGTGAAGAGTTTCCGTATGAGACGGCGACGGGTGAGCGGGGACAGTCGCTGGAAGACGTTGCATCACATGCCGATGGTGGCGCCGACGAAGGGAGGCCTGCCCCTCGAGCCGTCCTGGCGGCTCAAATCGCCAGAGATCTGATCTGGCTCAATCAACAGGCGGTGAGGCAACAGGGCATTCTTGGTCGGTTGGAAGAGACCGCGGGAGCACGTGTCGAACGTTGGGCTTCGACGCCTTCTATTTGGCCGGTCAGAGGACGCATGACCTCAAAGTTCGGGCCTCGGATTTCGCCCTTTACAGGAAAAAAGACCTTCCATTCAGGTGTGGATATTGGGGCCATGAAAGGGAAAGAAATCCAAGCTCCGGCCACTGGAAAAATTGTGGGGGCCGCCTATGGTACGAGGCTGGGAAATTTTATTCGGATTGATCATGGATATGGCATCGAGACGACTTATGGACATCTTTCCAAAATTCTGGTCCAGTATGGCCAGAAGGTCAAAAGAGGAGATGTGATCGGTTGGCTGGGCAATACAGGGAAGTTTTCTACAGGGCCTCATCTGCATTACCAGGTTGCCGTGAATGATCAGGTCGTTAACCCTCTCCAGTATATTTTGGACTGATGTCCCTCTCGGACGATCTCCGGAGCGGTATGCCCTGTACGTGTTCATTCACCGGGGAAATGGGGCCAATGGCCTAGCCGGAGAATTGCCGGATAGGGCTTCTTTTAGAAAGAGTTGGGCCTTCTTTTTTGTTGCCTTCGGCCATGGTTCATTTTAGGATGGTCGTGTCATTCATGGAGAGTATGCATATCGCTTGAAGGCATCTGGCCAACGAAAGATTTCTTGATGCTAACCGACTTCAGCGAGCCGTATCAAAATAGAACACACTAAGGGAGGGCCTACGATGAGCCTCGATTATGTCAAGTTTACGCCGGGTTTTGAAAGATTCATGCCCAAAGAATATCGAGATATGGTGGAGCATGGTCCGTTTGGGGAAAAAATATCAGTATCGCAAGTGGGAACCTTTAAGGAGATTTTGGAAGAGCATCCGATGTGTGCCGGATGTGCCATGACCTTGTTTATTCGCCTGGCTGTCATTGCTTTTCCAAATCCTGAAGATACCATCACGGTGGGGACGGCCGGCTGCGGACGGCTGGCTATCTCGCAGGCGGCCATCCCGTTCGTATACGGCAATTATGGAGACCAGAATGGCGTGGCGAGTGGATTGACCCGCGGCCTTCGGTTGCGCTTTGGCGATCAGCCCAAGGACGTCGTCGTGATGGCCGGGGATGGCGGGATGGCCGATATTGGCTTTGCCCAAACGCTGCACTCGTGGTTCAGAAAAGAAAAGTTCACCACTATCATGCTGGACAATGAAGTTTACGGGAACACCGGGGGCCAGGAAAGCGGCATGACGAACCAGAATCAAGTGTTGAAAATGGCGCCGCTCGGCAAGAAGTTCGAGAAAATGGATATGTTGGGTATGGCCAAAGTGGCCGGTTGCGCCTATGTGGCGACGGTCGTCCCCAATAACCCGCGGCGCGTTGAAAGTGTGATCAAAAAAGCCGTCCTGGTCGCGAGAGAAATTGGTCCCACTTACATCCAGGCCTACACGTCCTGTAATATCGAATACGCGATTCCAACGGACAAAGTGATGGAAGACGCCAAAACGGTCGAAACCGATCGCTATAAATTTTCGGAATATATCACGGATGAAGCCAAGGATTATTTGTCCCAGTTGTATGGCTACAAAGAATACCTGCCGAAACCGGCGACTGCGGTGGAACGCAAGTAAAAATTCTTTGGCGGGGCCGGAAGCGGCGGGGTACGACGTGACGAGAGAGGAGGGCTCAGACAATGGTGCTTCGTTATAACATTCGTATGGCGGGAGTGGGCGGGCAAGGTGTCGTCACGGCTTCTCATATCTTCAGTACGGGAGTGATTAATGCCGGTGGAGAAAGCACCATCGTGCCTTTCTATGGTTCCGAGAAGCGAATGGCGCCAGTGGAAAGCTATGTCAGGGTCTCCGATGAACCAATCTATGAAATTGGTGAAATCACGTTCCCGCATATTATTATGATCTTCCACCCGCAGGTGATTACCCATGGGAAAAGTTATACCAATCCATTTTACTTTGGATTGAAAAAGGAAGGGATTGCGTTAATCAACCATGATGGTCCGATGAGACTCGAGGCCGACCAGGAACGCGAACTCGCCGAACTGAACGCCAAGCTGTTCTACTTGCCTGCCACGAAATTGTCGCTGGACGTGGCGGGAATTGACCTGGCCACGAATATGGCGATGGTGGGGGCTATGGGGGCCATTACCGGCCTCACGAACATGGAGGCGTTGGAACAAGCTGTCAAAGACCGATTCCTTGGGAAAGGCTTTGTGGTGTCCGGAGGCACGGCGGCTTTGGATAGTGTGGTCGAGAGAAAGTTCAAGAAGAAACAGGAATTGATCGACAAGAATCTGGCCGTGGTCCAGGCCGCTTGGAATTTTGCCGTGGAACACGATTGGGTGCAAGTGAAGCAGGCGTCCACCGCGCCAGCCATGGCGTGATGTTTAACCGACGAAAGAGGCCCCTATGTATTTAGTCGCAAATATTGACACCGAGATTTGTGCGGCCACGAGTTGCAAGTTGTGTACGCAGTATTGCCCCGAGGCCAATACCATTTTGTATGACAATGTGGCCGGTGAGGAGAAAGGATTGAAATATGGTGCCGCCTATGTTGCCGTGGACCGTTGCAAGGGATGCGCCCAGTGTGTCTGGGTTTGCGACAATATGGCCAAGCACAATGCGATTAAAATGGAAATGATTGACCAAATCGGCGATACGGCCCTGACCGAAAACGTCACCTATGGTGAAAAAACGAGCCATGCCATCTTGGCCAATCCCGTTCGAGGGCAGCTTTGACGGAAATAGCCGACTTGGAAAGAATCGTTGAGCCGGGTCCGGCGGGGTTTCATCCACCCTCCGCGGCGGAATTGGGCGTTCTTCCCCCCAGACCCGAGCATGGGCTGATGTTTGGCCACGAAGTGCGGGAAGAGAAGGCCATGGAAGAAATGGCCAGAACCATGCTCACGAGAAAGAACGCGACGATTTTCCCCGGCCCCTTGGTGTTATGGAATTGGAATGACCACGCGGCCGATAAAGCCAAGGCGATCTTGGAGCTTGCGGCCCAAATTCCGGATGTCTTCATTATCCCGATGCCGGATTATCGCCCCAAATATCCGAAAATCGAACCCGAAGAAGTGATCAACCCGAATCATCCCAATCTCACGATTTGGGGCAATAAAATCGAAGCTTGTATTTTCGTCGGGGTGCATTGTCATTACGCCAATCTGACGCTCAAAATGATTCGAGCCGGGACAAATTGCTGGACGTCGGCCATTTGCGCGGAGCAGGGGCATGAAGACGCGATGTTTACGGTTCGGGATTCCGACGCCGCCAAGATTCGAAAAGTCGCGCAGGTTTTTAAGCGCGTTCGCGAGGCCATGGGGGTGAAGTTGCCGGACAACGGCGAGAACGTTAGATTCACGGGTCTGCAATCCCGTGTTCATGAGGGCAAGCTCCACACGAATCCGTTAGCTATTTCGCTGGGAGAAGCGGGGGCTTCGAGTGCGGCGGCGTTTGGCCATAAAACCGATAATATGCAGCGGGAAGGATAGCGTCGCTGTTTTTAAGACCGGAATTTCAAGACCTGTTGGCCTGGGGATGATAGGGGGGATAAGCGATGAGTGAAGCCTTGGAAACTGAAGTCAAAACCAATCCGCAAGGTGATCCGATTACCAGTGCGGCTCCGGCGCCTTCCGGTCAAAGCGTCAAACAGGATCCTCACGCGGAAGCCAAAAAGCAAAAGGCGGTATCCCCTGAATATATGTTTTTTGAAGCGCCGCGTGAGAGAGAATTTATCACGGGCAGTGAGGCGGCGAAAGAAGCTGTTCGCCGTTCCAATGTTGATCTCTCCATCGCCTACCCCATTACCCCCCAAAGTGAAACCATGCAGCTTATCGGGGTCCTCTATGGGGAAGGGTACGTCAAAGAATATTATCGAGGGGAAGAAGAATATGGTGTGATGTCGGCTATTGCGGGTGGGTCCCGTGCCGGAGTGCGGTGTTTTACGGCCACCGCTGGTCCGGGAACGCTGAGAGGTCTTGAACCCATTGCTTCATGGCCCGGGCATCGTCTGCCCGCCGTGGCCATGTTTACCTGCCGAGTGGTCAATGCGCCGCTGGCCATTCAGCCTGATAATATTGAAGTTGCGTATTTGTTGAATTGCGGAATGATTGTTTTTCATGCTGAAAATCAACAGGACCTGTTTGATTATATTATGAAAGGTTTCGTGATCAGTGAGAAGAATGACGTGACGCTTCCCGTTGGGGTGTGTTGCGACGGGTTTTTTGTGACCCATGCCCGTGGGTACTGTACGATGCAGGATCGAGGATTAAAATTACCGCCACGAGAAGCTTGGAGAGGCGCGGTGCCCGTCCTGGATGCTGAAAACCCTCCGGCCAGGTTGTCGCGGGACGCCCCCGTGCAAAAATCAAATTTCATGGCATACAACATCCATGCCGTGTGGCAGCAGGAAGTGTGGGCCGCGGTTGAGCGTTCGCGAAAATACATTGATCTTTACATGGATGGACTGGTGGAGACCAAAGACGTTGAGGGCGCCGAGGTCCTTCTGATCGCGTCGGGCAGTGCCGCCGCCCAGTCACGTGAAGCCATTCGTATATGCAAGGAGAAAAACATTCATGCGGGGTTGATCAAAATCAAATCTCTTCGGCCGTTTCCCACCAGAGAATTGCGGAAACTGTGCGCCAACGCCAAGCTGATCGTGGTGCCTGAATTTAATTACGTCGGATGGTTGGCCAAGGACGTAGCCACGGCCATTTATGGGTACTCGCAAGCCAAAATCGTGGCGGGCCCTCATGTGTATGGTGGAATGTCTATGCCGGTGGAGATGATTTTTGATGAGATTAAATGTGGCCTCACAGGGAAAAAATCGGCGACGGTTGCTTCCTCCGCCATTATGGGAGCCGTTGATCAGGAAGCCGTTGCTCACTTTATGCAAAACATTTAAAAAAGTTTTCCAACGTCGTCTTTTGAAATTTTTCAAAAAAGCCTGCCTCGATTTTTTTGAGGCCGGCTTTTTTATTGCAAAGTCCCAGAACGGTCCGGACCGATACGTCTTGCGTTGCCGTTGCTCACCACGATGAACATATTAGTCGTCAATGATGATGGCATAGACTCTCCGGGTCTCCACGCCCTTGCCAAACAGTTGAAGAAGCTGGGCGATGTGTGGGTCGTGGCTCCCGAGCGACCGCAAAACGCCATGGGTCGAGCCATTACTCTGCACAAGCCACTGAGATTGAAGCGAGTGAGTCGGCAGGTCTTCTCGGTGAACGGCACCCCTTCGGATTGTGTGATCTTGGGCGCGGGACGGGCGCTTAAGGATCATCCGATACATTTGCTGGTCTCCGGGATTAACAAGGGGCTGAATCTTGGTGATGATGTGACAAATTCCGGAACCGTGGCCGCGGCGCTCGAAGGCACAATCCTCGGCATTCCCTCAATCGCCGTCTCGCTGGATGGTCTGAAAAGATTTCGGTTTCAAGCGGCGGCCCATGTCTCGGTCGAGGTGGCAAAGCTGGTTTTGAAAGATGGATTGCCCACCGACACTTTCGTCAACGTCAACGTTCCCGACGTTCCGGCTCAAGACTTGCAAGGGGTGCAAATCACCTCGTTAAGTCGGCGGCGTTATCAAAACTCCGTTATTGAAAAAATTGATCCGCGTGGCGGGGAATACTATTGGGTGGCGGGGGAACAAGTGACGTGGAATCGACGCGGGCGTTCCGACGCGGACGCCATCGCGGCCAACAACATATCCCTGACTCCGCTCCATTTTGACATGACGCAATACCGCGCCCTGACAACCCTGAAGTCGTGGGAATCCAGGCTGTCACGGTGGATGAAAACGTTGAAGACCTCCTAAGCGGCGCTGACGGGACACAATGGTCCGGGAACTCTATCAATGGACGTTGTCATGGTCTGAATCTCCGTCTGCGGACTCTGCCTTATTTCTCCTCGCGTTTGCGGAGTCGTCCTTCTTCCCGCTTCCCCCCGATGTTTTGCTCATGGCGTTAACGTTGGGGAATCCGTCATGGGGCATGTATTACGCCGCGATTGCCACGGTCGGTTCAGTCCTAGGCGGCATGTTTGGCTATCTCATCGGGAAGTTGGGAGGAAAACCGCTTCTGTTGCGTCTGATGGGCCACGACCGCGTCTCGAAGACCCATGACGTGTTTGAGCGACATGAGGGATGGGCCATCCTGATTGCAGGCCTGACGCCTGTGCCCTATAAAGTGTTTACCGTCGGCGCCGGTGCGTTTTATGTTAATTTCCGGGTATTCGTCACGGCGTCTCTGATCAGTCGCGGCGCCAGGTTTTTTCTGGTGGCCGGGATGCTGCAGCTGTTGGGTCCGTGGGTTCAAGCGGTTCTTGAGCAATACTTTAATCTGTTTACCATCGTTTTCGTGGTGTTACTCGGTCTGGGATTCTGGATCATCACCTTGTATATGAAAAAATCCCCGCGCCACTCCGCTTCGTCCACTTCCAATGTGAAATATCCGTGAAAATTTTTAACACCCTGACGGATCAAAAGGAGCCATTCATCCCGCTTGCCCCTCCCATGGTCGGGCTCTACGTCTGTGGCGTGACCGTGTATGATGAATGTCATATGGGGCATGCTCGCAGTGCGATCGTCTTTGATGTGTTGCGGCGTTACCTCATGTATCGGGGCTATGACGTCACCTATGTCAAAAATTTCACCGACGTGGATGATAAAATTATCAACCGGGCGGCGGAGGAAGGCATTCCCTGGGATGCCGTGGCCGACACATACGTGCGGGCGTATGACCGCGACATGAAGAGATTGGGCGTTGGCGTTCCGGACGTTGAACCGCGGGCAACGGCCCACATGCCGGAAATGATTCGTATGATCCAGGCGATGATGGAAAGAGGATTTGCCTATCAGGTTGATGGCAACGTCTATTATCGCGTATCGGCCTTTCCTCGGTATGGCCGTTTGGGGAAACGTCACGGCGAAGACCTGCAAGCAGGGGCGAGAGTCGAAGTGGATGAACGAAAACAGGATCCTCTGGACTTTGCGTTGTGGAAAGCGGCCAAACCGGGGGAGCCGGCATGGGACAGTCCCTGGAGCCAAGGCCGGCCCGGCTGGCATATCGAGTGTTCGGCGATGTCCGTGCATCATTTGGGGCCCGTCTTTGATATTCACGGCGGCGGCAAGGATCTCATTTTTCCTCACCATGAAAATGAAATTGCGCAATCGTATGCCGCGACCGAACAGGCGTTTGCCCGGTACTGGGTGCATCATGGATTCGTCACCATTGACGAAGAAAAGATGTCAAAGTCATTGGGAAATTTTTTTACGGTGCGAGAAGTGTTCGATCGGTCAAATTGTCCGGAACCCGTGACGGCCGAGGCGTTACGGTACTTTCTGCTTTCAACCCAGTATCGTGGCGACGTGAATTTTTCCAATCCTGTCGTGGCGGAAGCCAAATCCGCGTTGGACAATATCTATGACCTTTTTATCCGTCTGTCCGAGACGTCTCATCGGTGTTCCGAACCCCGGGCTTCTTTCAGGAAGACCGTGACCGGATTTCAAAAGGCTTTCGAGGACGCCATGGATGATGATATCAATACGCCTAGGGCGTTGGCGGAATTTCAGCAGCTTCGAGCCGAGGTCAACCAGGTCCAGCAGGCGGGTCTTTCCGAGCGGGAGCGGCGGGAAGCTCGCGAAATCTTTCGACGATGCGGCGCGCCGTTGGGCTTGTTTCAACTCAACGAAAAAGAATGGGTGTTTCGCGAGTTGGCTTTTGGCGCGGACCGATTCCGAAAACCCGCCGAACAGGAGTGCACTGATGAGTGGATTCAGGAACAAATCCAACAAAGGGCCCAGGCGAGAGTACGGCGGGACTTTGCCGTCTCGGACCAAATTCGGGAAGCCCTGGCGGCCAAAGGGGTCTTCCTTGAGGACCGACCGGACGGGAGCACCAGGTGGAAGCGGTGAGGCCGTGGGTCCGCTGTTTGGGATTCACGCGGTCATGGAGGCTCTCCGGTCCGGGTCGCGCAGTTTTGTGAAAATCCTGCTGGCTCACCGGAATCGTCAATTTTCTCACATTATCCGTTTTGCCAAAATCCAGGGTATTCCTCTTCAGGTTCAACCGCGTGAGCAACTCGACCGGCTGGTCCCATCCGGCAAGCATCAGGGAGTGGTTGGTCTGGTGGCCGCCAAATCCTATGCGTCTGAAGATGAAGTCCTTGTGTATGCGGCGCGACAATCGGAGCCGGGGTTCTTGCTTGCGCTGGACGGAGTGGAAGATCCTCAAAATTTTGGGGCGATTCTACGAACAGTTGACCTGGCCGGCATTCATGGGGTGTTTATTCCTGATCGCCGGTCGGTGGGCTTAACGGCGAGTGTGGCCCGTGCGTCCGCCGGAGCCGTGGAATATGTGCGTGTGGCGCGGTGCGGTAATCTTGGCAAATTGATTGAACGCGTACAGGATGGCGGAGTGAACGCCGTGGCCTTCGATCCTCAAGCCCGACGGCTCTATACCGATCTGGATTTCAGGGGACCGACCTTGCTGGTGTTTGGAGGAGAAGGAAGAGGACTCCGACCCGGAATTCTTGAGAAATGTCACGCTCAAGCCCGCATTCCCATACGCGGACAAGTCAAGTCGCTCAACGTTTCGGCAAGTGTGGCGGTGGTGGCGTATGAAGCCGTGCGTCAACGGATGGCGGGCATAAAAACCGTTACCGGATCTGAATAAGTCCTTCCTGAATGGCCGCGTTTAAGAGTTGGGCGGCATTGGACACCCGTACTTTTTTCATCATATTGGCACGATGTGCCTCCACGGTTTTGACGCTGATTTTGAGATGCTCGGCGATTTCTTTATTTTTCAGACCGGACCAAATCAGTTGCAGAATTTCCTGTTCCCGTTCGGTGAGGGCTTCCGGGCGTTTTCGTTTCATGGGGAGCAGGTCTCCAGTGGGCATCGTTTTCGTTTGTCAGGCCATTGATGACCGTGATCACCGAATGTTTTCTCAAGATAAATTATGTAGGTAATACTAGCAGTGCGTTCGCCGAAAAGCAAAGCGCACGAAGTACGTATTATATGCGAGAGACGGCGGTGTTCGTTGATTCACGAAATATAGAATGATGGACGCACTCGGCCTCTATATCTTGGTGTTTGTGGTGGGTGTGGTCATAGGGAGTTTCCTTAATGTGTGTATCGTAAGGGTCCCACAGGGACAGTCCGTTATGTGGCCGGGCTCTCATTGCCCGCGATGCAGGCAGCCCATTCGATGGTTCGACAACGTTCCTCTCTTGAATTTTTTATGGTTGCGCGCCCAATGCCGCCGGTGCGGGAGAAAGATTGCATGGCGGTATCCCCTTGTGGAATGTGTGAACGGACTGGGGTATCTGGCCGTGGTCTGCCACTTTGGAGTCAGCGCAAATGCGCTCGTGTACGCGCTGTTTTTGTCCGCCCTGCTGGTCGTGACGATGATTGATTTCGAGCATTTTATGATTCCTGATGTCATTGTGCTTCCGGGAATGATCCTGGGCTTGCTGGCGTCGGCATTCATGTTGCCGGTGGGGTGGGTCGGTTCAGTGACCGGCGTGTTATTGGGAGGTGGGATTCTCTGGATCATCGCGATCTTCAGCCCGTATCTGTTTGGCAAGGAAGGACTGGGCGGCGGCGATATTAAATTCCTTGCGATGATCGGCGCTTTTCTGGGCTGGCAGAGTGTGGTCCTGACCCTGTTTCTGGCCACCCTGTCGGGTGCCGTCGTGGGTGTTGGTCTCATGGCCTTCCATCGCATGGAGCGAGGTCAATATCTGGCGTTTGGTCCGTTTTTGGCCGCGGGGGCCGTGGTGTCGCTGTTCTTTTGTCGGGAAGTGTTCGGAATGTACGAGGACATGTTTTGGTAAGAAACGCATTACACGGGAACCCTCGTGAACCCGGTCATGCCGCCGTGCGGCATGCTTCGCGCAAACGGCCGGACAGACGGCATTCCGTCCGCCCGACGCCTGGAACTGCGGGATATACGCTGACGGAATTATTAATAGTGCTTGGTATTCTGGGCGTCGTGTTGGGGTTGAGCGGAATCTGGCTGGCCTCGCAACTGCCGCACTATCGCCTGAATGGCGCGGTTCGGCAAATGCGGGCGGATCTCCTGGCGGCGAGGGCGCAAGCCGTCAGGCAGGGCAACAGAGTCCGCGTCCTGTTCTCGGACTCTCGGCATTACGATATTCTGGATGATGACAACAATAACGGACGAGCCGATCCCGGCGAGGCATTGGAGCACCGATCAATCCTGGAGGATTTCCCGGGCGTCACGATTCAATCCAATAGTAATCCAATTTTTCGTCCTCGAGGTACCGCTTCCAGTCTTGCCACGGTCAAGGTGACCAATACGGCGGGAGAAAAAAAGATTACCGTCAGTATCACGGGTCGTGTGAAAATCAAGCCCCCTTCATAAGGACGACGCATAGTGCGATACAGAACCCTCGGGCGTTTCGTAAGCGATCGGAAGGGCATCACCCTTCTGGAGGCGGTCATTGCCATGGGGCTTGTCTTTGTCGCCTTGCTGGCCTTGTCCGGGTTGGCCGTCACGGCGAGCAGGGGAGTGGCGGCGAGCCAGCGTCTCACCACCGCCGTGACCCTGGCTCAGGAGAGACTTGAAACGTTGCAAGGAACCGGCGGCGCCGCGGGAGCAGGTCCCATTGCCGTGACGGAAGACTATGACGACATCCCCGATTTTCCTTTATATAAACGGGTATTCCGTTTTGAGCCCAACCGGCCCGTTCCGGGGTTGCACACCGCGACGGTCACGGTGTGGTGGGCGGACGACCGCCATTCCGTGGTTGTTTCCACCATTCTCACGCGGTAGCAACAGATGGACTCCGAAGACCCGAAGCATCAACGAGGCGTCACCTTAACGGAATTGCTGGTGGCTCTGGCGGTGGGCATGATTACCATTGGTGCGGTCTATGGTGTGCATCTCATGCAGGTCAGGCAGCAGGTTGTGCAAGAGGACGCGTTGGCGATGCAGCAAACCGCTCGGGCCGCTTTGGATATGATGGCCAGGGAAATTCGCATGGCCGGATACGATCCCATGGGAGGGAATCGGGATGCCGATCTCTCGAATGATTTTGATGGGCTTACCTGCCGACCGGCGGAGTTGCGGATTCAGGCTGATTTGAATGGGAACGGCGTGTTGACAGATTCCAAAGAATCAATCACCTATCTGTATGATGACACAACGTCCACGCTGCGACGCAAAGTGGGAGCGGGAGGCCGACAACCCGTGGCGGATCATATCGAATCCTTGAGCTTTGCCTGTCTTGACGTTCTGGGACGCCCCACCGCGCATGCGTCGAGCATTCGGGCGGTTGACGTGCGGGTGACGGCCCGGTCCGAACATGCCGACAGCCGCTATCAGGAGAACGATGGCTATCGGACGTTTACCCTGCGGTCCCGTATTGTCCCGAGGAATTTACAATGAAGGGAGCGGAGATGGCCCGAATCGTTTTTGCGATACCGGATCTCAATGCCGGCGATATGATTGGAAGGAACGGGGCGAACCCATGAACGCACCCGGTCAGGCCCATGCGATCAGCATTGAGAAACATCCCAATCGTGTCAGAGTCACGTTTAACGGCGCCGTGATTGCCGACACCCAACGGGCCTTGGTCCTGAAGGAAGGACGGCTTCCGCCGGTCTATTACATTCCGCGTGAAGACGTGCGCATGACCCACCTTCAACGGACGGCCCATGACACTCACTGCCCGTTTAAAGGCGACGCGTCTTATTGTTCCGTTTGTGTCAATGACCGAACGGCCGACCACGCGGCCTGGACATATGACGCCCCCTTTGAGTCCGTGAGGGCCATCAAACAGTACGTGAGTTTTGACAACGGCACACTGGACGCGATTGAAGAAATTCCGCTTACCCCAGACCGTCCATGATGGCATTGAAGGTGGCGCTCGGACGCATCGCAGCTTTGACCTGTGCCGGATCGGGATGGTAATACCCGCCGACGTTTATCGGCTTGCCTTTTGCGGCTTTCAACTCGTCGAGTATCTTCTCGATGTTGGCCTCAAGCGCTTTCGCAACCGGAGCAAACTTTTCCTGTAACGCCGGGTCGTCATGTTGCGCGGCCAGCTCCCGTGCCCAATACATCGCTTCGTACGCGTGGCTGCCGGCATTATCCAACTCCCCGAGCACACGACCGGGTGACCGGCGGTTTTCCATGAGGGCGCCCGTGGCCCGGTCCAGGGTCTCCGCCAGGACTTGCGCCTTTTTGTTGTTGCGGGTTCGGCCTAAATGGGCAAACGATTCGGCCAACGCGAGAAATTCTCCCAGAGAATCCCATCGCAAATGTCCTTCTTTGAGAAATTGCTGCACGTGTTTCGGAGCCGACCCGCCGGCGCCCGTTTCAAATAATCCGCCGCCGTTAATGAGGGGAACGATGGAAAGCATTTTGGCGCTGGTGCCCAGTTCCAGGATGGGGAACAGGTCGGTGAGGTAATCCCGCAACACGTTGCCGGTCGCGGCAATGGTGTTGAGTCCGTCTTTGGCCCGCTTGAGCGAATGTTTCATCGCGTCCACCGGCGCCATCGTTTGAATGTCCAGGCCCTTCGTCTCGTGATCCTTCAGATACCGATTCACTTTTTCCACGATCCGGGCGTCATGGGCTCTCGTGGTGTCCAGCCAGAACACCACCGGGGTCGAAGAGGCGCGCGCACGATTGACGGCCAGCTTCACCCAGTCCTTCACCGCCACGTCCGTGGTCTGGCAGGCGCGCCAGATATCGCCTTGTTCAACGTCGTGTTGATGCAGGATCTGTCCGGCGCCGTCAAGGACGCGGATGACGCCGCCGGCGGGCGCTTCAAATGTTTTGTCGTGCGATCCGTATTCCTCCGCCTTTTGCGCCATGAGGCCGACGTTGGGCACACTGCCCATCGTGGCCGGATTAAATTCGCCGTGTTTCCGACAGAAATCAATCACGGCCTGATAGATGCCGGCGTAACTCCTGTCCGGGATCAGCGCCTTGGTGTCATGTTCCTTGCCGTCCGGGCCCCAGATTTTCCCGGAATTCCGAATCGCCGCCGCCATTGACGCGTCAATAATAATATCGCTGGGCACATGGAGGTTCGTGATGCCTTTGTCGGAGTCCACCATGGCGAGGTCGGGGCCGTGTTTCATCGCGGCCGCGAGGTCCGCTTTAATGGCCTCCTGTTGCGCGGCGGGCAAGGCGCCGATTTTGGCATACACGTCGCCCAGCCCGTTATTGGGATTGACGCCGAGCTCCGTAAAGACCTTCTCATGTTTCTGAAACACGTCTTCAAAATACACCGTGACGGCGTGACCAAAAATGAGCGGGTCCGAGACCTTCATCATGGTGGCCTTCATGTGCAGCGACAACACCATGCCGTTCTTCTTGGCGTCGTGGATTTGCTCTTGCAGGAACTGGCGCAACGCCCGCCGGCTCATCACGGTCGCATCAAGCACATCGCCCGTGTTCAGCGCCAGTTTCGCTTTTAAGGGCTGGACGCTCCCGTCTTGTGCCGCAAATTCAATCCGGCCCGTTCCGGCGGTTTGCCCGGTGATGGTGGCGGATTTTTCATTCGAGCGAAAATCGCCGCCGTTCATGTGCGCCACGTGCGTTTTTGAATCGTTGGCCCACTTGCCCATTTTGTGCGGATTATTTTTGGCGTATTGTTTGACGGAGGCGGACGCCCGGCGGTCGGAGTTGCCTTGCCGCAACACCGGATTGACCGCACTGCCCTTCACCTTGTCGAACTTGGCTTTGCATGCCTTCTCTTCCTCGGTCCTGGGATCTTCCGGGTAATCGGGAATGGCATACCCTTGGGATTGCAATTCGGCAACGGCGGCTTTGATTTGGGGAATTGACGCGCTGATATTCGGCAGTTTGATGACGTTGGCGTCCGGCGTTTCAACCAGTTCGCCCAGGAAGGCGAGGTCATCGGGTTGCCGCTGTTCCGGCTTCAGTTTGTCGGGAAATTGTGCAATGATTCGGCCGGCGAGTGAAATATCTTTCCTGCCGACGCCGACGCCCGCCGTTTTGGCAAAGGCGTGGAGAATCGGAACAAACGATCCACTCGCCAGTTCGGGCGCTTCGTCAACTTTGGTATAAATAATGTCCGGTTCTGCTGACATGATGATCCCCCCATTACGGATTGTCCATGAGCGGACAAAACGAACAATGTGCGATTATTGATAATCACAGTCCTGATACGAAGTGAGTTATTGTAGAGAGAACACTCATGCGACGCAACCAATCGAAAGCCCCAGGTCCCGCCGAACGAAAGAACCAGAACGGCATGAACGACGATAGGCAAACAGCGCACGGGCATCCATGAAAAACCCTGTGCGTCTTCCCGTGGCTCGAGGGCCATTGACGCTGAACGGATGTCATGATCGCGAATCCGAACGTGAGTGATAACCGGGGCTTTGCGCTGGTGGCCGCCCTGTTGCTGATTGCCGTGTCGGGCATCGTGACGGCGACCGTGCTGCAGACGACCTCGACGGAAATTCATATCAGTGGCAACCACAAGCGGGCGGTTCAGGATTTTTATGCCGCCGAGGCCGGTTTGGCTGAGGCACGTTCGCGTTTGTGGAAAGCCTTGGGGGCTGCGGAGTATTTCATCGGAAGTGCGGGTCTGTGGTCCGCCCCCTTGTGGACGGCCTATATTGTGAACTCATCCGGTTGGTCTCCGTCCGTTGACCCCGAGTACGCCCCGCACGACACCAATGTGTTTCCCGTGCCGGGCAATCCCGCCAATACGATGGTTCGACCCAACAGCCTGCAGACCGATCTGCCCTACTGGGTGAAGATTCGGCATAAAACCGAATACGATGCCGAACAAGCCGGACATGCTTCCGCGACGCCGCATTATGTTGACCTGGACGGCAGCGCCGCTCGCCATAGCAAGAGCCACAGGGGCCAGGTCGTCTATTTTGGATACCCCTCAAAGACCAGCATCGCCCCTGTCTCCTTCACCACCGCGGCGTCCGTGCCGTGGTTGCCCGTGGAGAAGATCATCGCCCATGGAAGTCTTGAGGGAGGCAGTGTGGCCTTGGAGCAAGAAATTGTGCACCCTCCGGGTCCGCCGCAGCTCGGGGCTCTCCATGCGTCTGGAAGCGTGAGCCTCAATGGGGCCGGCGTGATCAATGGACGTGACGCCTGCGGCGTGGCGGATAGTCTGCCGCCTGTTGTCTCCGGAGGAGCGGTCACGAGTCCATCGTCCATGAGATTCGACGGAACCCCGGCGAATCCACAGCCGGGCTTCCCCGCGCACACCCTGGCGGCCGCGCTGACGGCTCTCCGGACGGGAGCGGTGGCGTTGAATGCGGATCAATACAATCAACGGCTGGGAACGTCTCATGTGCCCATGGTGTTTCTCGCGACAGGAGGGACGTTTGTCCAGCCGTCGGGAATCCGGATTCGGGATACCGGCGGCGCCGGCATTCTCCTGGTGGACGGAAACGCCACCTTGGAAGGCGACGTTCAATGGAACGGGATGATCCTCGTCACCGGCACCCTGTTTCTCCGGGGCCAGGGAGCCGGGATTGTGGTTCGCGGCGGCCTATGGGCCAGCCGGATCCACCAGCAGACCGGAGCGTTAGCCGTCCAATACGATAGTTGTCTGCTCCGGGCCGCGTTACTCGCCGTCCCTGTTCAGGTACGAACTTGGAAGGAAGTGTTTTAAGGGCGCGCGAGTATGCAATGCGATGCATGGTTGCGAAGTGGGGCCGGCATTGGTTGGCGGCTTTCTCTCGCCTGTGACCGGGGTGATGATGGAATGGGAATGAAACGGGGTCCCATAACCTCTTATTTTACAATGAGTTATTGCCATTTTTCTCGAAGCGACGCCAGGCGATACGGGTTGGAAATGGTTGAATGTCCACGTTCGTCTGGGTCTTTCGTGACGCTTCGCTTTGGGCCTTTCGATTGGTTGCAGCCGGTGCCCGTTCTTCATTAGAATCTTCCCGTCGGTTTTATGATCGCCGCTCGTCATTCAGACTAACAATTCAGACGAACAAAGGTTGTCCGCGTATGGCAAAAGTACTTGAAGGCCCTGGAATGGGCTTGTTGAAAAAATGGGGTCTGCAGACTCCGGATTATGCCGTGGTCGGTTCTGCCGAAGAATTTGAGCAATTGTCTCAAGCCAATGACTGGCTGAAAACCGGCAAGTTGGTGGTCAAGGCGCATGAAGCCCTGGGTTCCCGCTTCAAACTTGGCCTGGTCAAGGTGGGGCTGGACGTCAAGGGCGCCAAAGCGGCCGTGAAAGACATGCTTGGCCGGACGGTTGAGACATTGACCATTCGGGAAGTGATCGTGTCCGAAGCCGTCGCGCACAAAGAGGAATATTACGTTGCGGTGCAATCAACACGGGATGGCGCGGATATCATGGCGGCCAACTGTGGCGGGATTGAAGTGGAAGCCAATTGGGATCGCGTGAAGCGGCTTTCCGTTGGCGTGGGAGACGCGCCGAGCGACGCCGCTCTTCAGGGCCTTGCCAAAGAAGCCGGCTTTTCCGGCGCGTTGGCGACCGGCGTGGCCGACTTTGCCAAAAAGCTGTTTCTCTGTTTCGACAATGAAGATGCGCAATATCTGGAGATTAACCCCGTGGTGCAAAATGCGGCCGGCGAACTGGTCGCGCTCGATGCCGTGACGCTGCTGGACGGCGACGCCAAATTCCGTCATCCGGACTGGACGTTCCCCTTTGCCGCCGAATTCGGCCGGGCTTATACCACAAATGAAGAAGAAGTCATGGCCGTGGATGCAAAGGTGAAAGGGTCGGTGAAACTGATAGAAATTCCCGGCGGCGACACGGCGATGTTGCCCGCCGGCGGCGGGGCCAGCGTGTATTACTCGGACGCGGTGGTGGCGCGGGGCGGTAAGCTGGCCAATTATGCCGAATATTCCGGCGACCCTCCCGATTGGGCCGTCGAAGTCCTGACCGAAAAAATCTGTTCCCTGCCCGGCATCAAAAACATCATCGTCGGCGGCGCCATTGCCAATTTCACCGATGTCAAAAAGACCTTCGGCGGCATCATCAATGCGTTTCGCAAAGCCCGGGGAGAAGGGAAATTACACGGCGTGAAAATCTGGGTGCGGCGCGGCGGGCCAAATGAAAAGGAAGGGCTGGCGGCCATGAAAGCGTTGAAAGACGAAGGTTTTGATATTGCCGTGTTTGACCGGCATACGCCGTTGACCGACATCGTGGACATGGCCATGACCGTGAAATAATGGAGAACACCGGGAATCCGGGTTTGGCATTGAGAAACAGGAGAGGTTGATGAGCATTCTGGCGACAAAAGACACGCACGTCGTAATTCAGGGCGGAGTAGCGGGAGGCAACGCGGCTCGCCGGATGGCCGAGTTCCGGCACATGATTCAACAACCCTTAAACGTCTCCGCGTTTGTGTATCCACCGGACGCGGGAAAATCCAACGAGATCGTTTGCGGGAACCGGCTCGTCTCGATTCCGGTTTACCGAACCGTGGCCGAAGCGACCGCGAACCATCCGGAAATCAACACCAGCCTGGTCTATGTCGGCGCGGACCGGGCGTATGCCGGGGCCAAAGAAGCCCTGGACAATCCCAACGTCAACGTGGTGTCCATGATCACGGAAGGCTTGCCAGAGAAAGACGCCAAATTGCTCGGTCGGCACGCGCAACAACTTGGGAAAACGTTTAACGGCCCGTCTTCCATCGGCGTCCTGTCGGCGGGAGAATGCCGGTTGGGGGTGATCGGCGGGGCGTTTGATAACCTGGTGGCGTGCAAACTCTACCGTCCTGGTTCGTTTGGGGTGATCACCAAATCCGGCGGACTGTCGAATGAAATCATCTGGATTTGTTCGCAATTCGCCGATGGCATCACCACAGCAATTGGGATTGGCGGGGACGCCTATCCGGGAACGGATTACGTCTCGTACCTCGAAATGTTTGAAAAGGATCCGCAAACCAAAGCCGTGGTCATCGTTGGCGAAATGGGCGGCGATTTGGAGGAACGTGCGGCTGAATGGTACGGCGCGAAAAAACGCCGGGTTCAACTTCTGGCCGTGGTGTCCGGTTTTTGTCAGGAGAGCCTGCCCAGAGGAATGAAGTTTGGACATGCGGGGGCCAAGGAAGGGCTCAAAGGGGAAGGGTCGGCCCGGGCCAAGGCAGAAGCCTTGAAGGCGGCCGGGGCGATAGTGCCCGATACCTTTGGGGCCTTGGGGCCGGCGATACAAGCCGCCCATGACGCGCTGCTCAAGTCAGGCGAAGTGAAGCCGATTCACGAATTGAGCGAAGCGGACAAACCCAAACTTCCCAGGACCGTCGAACAGAGCATGAAGGACGGCGACGTGCTGGTGGCCCCGCTGATTCGGTCCACCATCAGCGATGATCGGGGCGACGAACCTCTGTATGACGGGTATCCGGCTTCCGAACTCATCAAGAAAGGCTATGACATTTCTCATGTCATCGGGCTTCTGTGGGATAAACGGCTGATTGGCCGGAACGAAGCCGAAATCATCAGGCGCATTCTCATCCTGTCGGCCGATCACGGCCCCTGTGTCAGCGGAGCGTTGACGACCATCATCGCGGCGTGTGCCGGCATCGGGTTGGCTCAAGCCGTGGCGGCGGGGTTGATTATGATTGGGCCGCGGTTTGGCGGAGCGGTGACCGATGCGGGCCGGTATTTCAAATATGCCGTTGACCACAACATGTCCGTGGACGAATTTCTCGCGCACATGAAGAAACACGTGGGGCCGGTGCCGGGCATCGGGCATCGGGTGAAGAGCCTGCGAAATCCCGATACGCGCGTGAAAGAACTGGTGGGGTACGTCAAGAGTCTGGGCACCCCCACGCCGCACCTGGATTTTGCCTTGCAGGTCGAAACAGTCACGTCGGCCAAGAAGGATAATTTGATTTTGAACGTTGATGGGGCCATGGCGGCCGTCCTGGTTGATATTGGATTTCCCGTGGACAGCCTGAACGGGTTTTTCGTGCTGGCCAGAACCATTGGACTCATCGGCCATTGGACCGATCAGAAACGTCAGAGCAGCCGGTTGATTCGCTTGTTTAACTACGTGGTGAACTACGCGTCGCACAGCCGTCGGGAAGTGCCGCCGCTGCGCTGATATCTTCAACCTGTCCGCGAACCCGTTCCGCGGGCCGTATGGCCGGGGAACGGGGAACGAAGTGGAGAACGCCTTATGTCGCTTGAACTTGTCAGGAAATTATATGACGCCATGCCCGCGGCCGTGGACGTGGCGCGAAAACAATTCGGTCGCGGCCTGACCCTGGCGGAAAAAATTCTGGTTTCCCACGCCGACAACCTTGAGACCCAGACGTGGGAGCGCGGAAAAGCCATGCTGGCGCTGCGTCCCGACCGCGTCGCAATGCAGGATGCCACCGCGCAAATGGCGATGCTGCAGTTTATCCAGGCCGGGAAGAAAACGGTGGCCGTGCCAAGCACGATTCACTGCGACCATTTGATTCGGGCGGAGATGGGGTCCGAAAAAGATCTCATGGTCGCCAACAGCGAAAACCGGGAGGTGTATAACTTTCTGGAATCCGCCGCCAGGAAATACGGCATTGGATTCTGGAAACCCGGCGCGGGTATTATTCACCAGGTGGTTCTGGAAAATTATGCCTTCCCGGGCGGCTTGATTATCGGCACCGATTCTCACACGCCGAATGGCGGCGGGTTGGGCATGCTGGCCATTGGCGTCGGCGGGGCCGATGCCGGCGAGGTCATGGCCGGGTTGCCGTGGGAAGTGCTGCATCCCAAACTGATCGGCGTCAAGCTCACCGGCCGGTTGAATGGCTGGGCCTCGCCCAAAGACGTGATTCTGTATCTGTGCGGCAAACTGACGGTCAAGGGCGGCACCAACAAAATCGTCGAGTACTTCGGCCCTGGCGCGGACACCATCAGTGCGACGGGGAAGGGGACGATTACCAATATGGGCGCGGAACTGGGCGCCACCACGTCGGTGTTTCCCTTTGACCGGAAGATGGTGGACTATCTCAAGATCATGGAGCGGGACGAGATCGCCGCGTTGGCGGAAGCCAACAGGGCACTGCTGGTCGCCGACCCAGACGTGTACCGGTCCCCGGAAAAGCATTTCGACGAAATTCTGGAAATTGACCTGTCAACGCTGGAGCCGCACGTTGTGGGTCCTCATTCACCGGACTTGGCAAGACCCGTGTCCATGCTGGCGGCGGAAGCCAAAGAAAAAGGGTATCCCGTGGAGTTGAAGGCGACATTGCTGGGCAGTTGCACCAATTCTTCTTATGAAGACATTGGCCGGGCCGCCCATATCGCGCAACAGGGGTTGAAAGCGGGGTTGAAAGCCAAAACCGCCTTTCTGGTTTCACCGGGATCGGAGCGGATTTTTCACACCATGAAACGCGACGGGTTTTTGAAAACGTTTGAAGAGTTGGGCGCGACCGTGTTGGCGAATGCCTGCGGGCCGTGTATCGGCCAGTGGAAACGCGCCGATGGCGTCAAGGGGCGGGCCGATTCGATTGTCAGCACCTTTAACCGGAATTTTCCCGGTCGCAACGACGGCATCCCCGACACGCTGTCCTTCCTGGCGAGTCCGGAACTGGTCGCCACGTACGCGCTGTCGGGCAACCTGGGATTCAATCCCCTGCGCGACACGCTGACCACCCCGGACGGCAAATCCGTCAAACTCGACCCGCCGCAGGGCGATGAATTGCCGGCCAAGGGGTTTGCCAAAGGGGCGGCGGGATTCGTGGTTCCGTCGGAGCATGGCGAAGAGGTGAGCATTGACCTTCCCGCCGACAGCGAACGGCTGCAATTGCTCCAGCCTTTTCCCAAATGGGACGGCAAGGATTTCGACAAGCTGCCGCTGTTGATCAAGACCAAAGGAAAAACCACGACGGATCATATTTCTCCGGCCGGTCCCTGGCTCAAGTTTCGCGGGCATCTGGACAGGATCAGCGACAACATGTTTCTGGGTGCGACGAATGCCTGGTCCGGTGAAGCGGGGAAAGGCGCCAACGTGTTGACCGGAGAATCGGGTCTTCCCATCGCGGCCATCGCGCGCGACTATAAAAGCAAGGGCGTGGGATCATTTGTGGTCGGTGACGAAAATTACGGCGAAGGCAGCAGCCGCGAACACGCGGCCATGTCGCCGCGTTTCCTCGGCGTGAAAGCCGTCCTGGTCAAGAGTTTTGCCCGCATTCACGAAACGAACCTGAAGAAGCAGGGCATCCTGCCCCTCACGTTTGCGAACCCCGCCGATTACGATGGCATTGAACAGAACGACCGCGTGAGCGTCACGGGCCTCGGTTCGCTGGCGCCGGGCAAGCCCGTGTCCGTGACCATTGAGAAACAGGACGGTAAAGCCGTCACGATTCACGCCAATCACAGCATGACCGAACAGCAGATCACATGGTTTCGAGCGGGGTCGGCGTTGAATGCCTTGCAGGAATAAACCGCGCGTCTTTGCCTCGGAGGCTTAAGGGAAAAGAGGCCGTAAACGATCTCCACTCATGGGCGTTTATTGCTTCATCGATGTATGCCGGAGATTTCAAGATTTTTCGGGATTGTCATCAGGATGTTTTACGATGAGCATAACCCGCCGCATTTCCATGCGGAATACTCCGGGAACAAAGCCGTGTTTGATTTTCAGGGTAATACACTCAACGGAGATTTATCGTCGAAAACCGCAACGAAACTGGTGCAGGAATGGACAGATATTCACCTGTCTGAATTGGAAGAGAATTGGCGACTTGCGCAATCCAGCAAAGAAATTCGAAAAATTGAACCGCTGAATTGAACAGAGGATGCCGTCATGTGGAATATGAATGATGTCACAAACATTGAATACAAGGAAGCCTATACCTACCGCATTACCTTTAATGACGGGATGGCGGGTGATGTGGATTTTTCACAGTATATCGCCAGGGGGCATATCTTCTCGCCGTTGAAAGAGCAGTCCTTTTTCAAGCGGGCAACCATCGAGGGCGGAACGATCGCGTGGCCAAACGGAGCCGATGTCGCGCCTGAAACGCTGTACGAGAACGTTGCGGCTCAAGTTCATTGGGTGATATGACGGAAGTCGTTTCAGCAATACTGGAAATGATGATAATGTGGGTTTATTTTTCCACGCTACATTCATCTCCGTGGCAAGCGACTGTGGGGAAAAAGCCACTGGATTACAGGTGGTTGGTGAGGACGGGAATCGTATTTCCTATGGCAGGGCCTCGGCCCGGTTTTTTGTGTGGCCCGTCTCTTTATTGATTCTCGGGATTGGATTGCTGATGATTGGTTGGACAAAAAGGAAACGGGGCTTGCATGACATGATTGCGGGTACATTTGTTATACAAGTTGAAAGTGGCCGACAATGTGCAGGCGGGTCCATGTGATTTAGATAACTGGATTGTTTTTCCGTTCCAGATGACAAAGCAAATATTGTACTGAACGATCAACGAAGACCATGACCACCCCATCATTCGATAAAACCGCTGCCATAGATCAGGAAGACGCGCTCCAGCCGCAAATGGTCACGGTGGAGATTGACGGCAAACCGTTTCAGGTGCCGGCGGGGATTACCCTGATGAAGGCCCTCTGGCATACCGGCCATGAAGTCACGCGAGGGGCCGGATGCCTGGGCGGATTTTGCGGCGCCTGCGCGACCTATTACCGCACGAAGGACGACCCGAAAGTCAAAACCTGCCTGGCCTGTTCCCATGCGGTGGAAGACGGCATGTCGTTTTCGTTTGCGCCGCCCTTTCCCGCCCGGAAAGCCACCTATGATCTGACGCAGATTGAAGACCCCAAACAGGCGTTGTTTGAATTGTATCCCGAAGCGCCCCTGTGCCGGAACTGCAACGCGTGCACCGAAGCCTGCCCGCAGAACATTGACGTGCGCGAGGGAGTCTGGAAAGCCGTCTTCGGCGATTTCAAGTCGGTGTCGGAAATGTTTATGGATTGTGTGATGTGCGGTTTGTGCGCGCCGGTGTGCATTGCCGACATTGCGCCCAATCTCGTGGGAGTCTATGCCAGCCGGGCCTATGGAGCGCGGGAAATGGACAAGCCTCCCGGCCTCTCCGAACGCATTCAAGCCATTGCGGAGGGGCGGTACAATGATGATTGGCAACGCATCCTGCCCATGACCGATGAAGAATTGCGGCAGGCTTCGGCGGCAATTCCGTAGCGGGCGGTTCCGGTTGCCACATGGACTTTCAATCTCTGCACGCTATCGTCCACCAATCCCGTGACGCCCGGCGCAAGTCCGTCCTGCCGAAACTGTCCCTCGCCGAACGCGACACCCTGATCCAAACCTATCATCCCGATCATCGCGAGGCCGCGTACCGTCCGATTGCGTTTGGCCCGAATGCAGGGGACCGGACGGTACGGGAAGTCGCCTCAATCCTGGAAGGCGACAGCTCGGTGTCCGAAGAGCTGCCTCTGGCACCCGATCATACGGCCGACGTGCTGGTGGTGGGCGGCGGCGGGGCCGGGTGCGCCGCGGCGCTCCACGCGCACGGGCAGGGCGCCACGGTGATTCTGGCGACGAAGTTGCGTTTGGCGGATTCCAATTCCGTGATGGCCCAGGGCGGAATGCAGGTTGCCGTGGCTCCCGATGATTCCCCCGTGCAGCATTTCCTCGACACCCTCAAGGGCGGTCACATGAAGAATGACCATCGGCTCCTCAAAACGATGGTTGAGGAAGGGCCGTCCATTGCGAAATGGTTGCTGGAACTGGGCGTGCTCTTTGACCGGGACGCCGCCGGCAGCCTGCACGTCAAAAAAGGCGGAGGCAGCACAAAGGAGCGGCTGCTGACCTGTTCCGATTATACCGGCCTCGAAATCATGCGCGTGCTCAAAGACGAGGTGCTCAACCGGCGAATTCAACTTCTTGAATTTTCCGCGGCCGTGGAACTGTTGAGCGACGAGCAGGGGGCGTGTGCCGGCGCCGTGCTGCTGGATCTGGACAATAAACGGCACATCGTGGTGGCGGCCAAAACCGTGATTCTGGCGACCGGAGGAATCGGGCGGCTGCATATTCAGGGATTTCCCACGAGTAATCATTACGGGGCCACGGGCGACGGTCTCGCGCTGGTCTATCGCATCGGCGTCCCGCTCGTCCAGATTGACACGTTTCAATATCACCCGTCCGGCGGCGTGTATCCCGAACAGCTTGTGGGGCAGTTGGTCACCGAAGGCATCCGGTCGGAAGGCGGCCATCTGGTCAATGCGCGGGGCGAACGCTTTGTGAATGAGCTGGACACGCGCGACGTGGTGTCGTCGTCCGTGATTCGGGAATGCGAGGAAGGCCGCGGCGTGCGAACGGCCACCGGCCGCGTCGGCGTCTGGCTGGATACCCCGCTGCTGGAAGTTGAGCATGGCGAAGGCACGCTGGACAACCATTTCCCCGCGATGGTTCGCCAGTATGCGCGGTACGGTGTTGATATCCGCACCGACCCGGTGCTGATTTATCCCACCCTGCATTATCAAAACGGGGGAGCGGGGATTGACGTCAATGGTGAAACGCCCGTGAAGCATCTGTTTGCGGCCGGAGAAATCTCCGGCGGTCTGCATGGCCGCAATCGGTTAATGGGCAATTCGCTGCTGGATTTGATGGTGTTCGGCAAACGGTCGGGTGTCACGGCGGCGGCGCGCGCCGCAACCATTCCGCAGGGCCAATTGACGCTGAATCATTTGCGCCGTTTCCGCGCCGAAGCCGCGCGGCACGGCGTCGCCACGCAGAATGTCTCGCCGCTCGTGTTCCCCGCCTATGCCATGCGGCCATAAAAGAAGGGGCACAGCCTGCCGTTCCGGGCGGCACCGGAGGTCTCGTGCATAAAGCGGGGTTTTGTTTGAAGGGAGCATCATGAATATTCACGAATTCCAGGCAAAAGAGTTGTTTGCGCAATTTGGCATTCCCGTGCCTCGCGGAAAAATGGTGAAGACGCCGCGTGCCGCTGAAAAATGGGCCGCCGCTCTCGACGTGTCGGCGTACGTCGTCAAAGCGCAAATTCACGCCGGGGGACGGGGCAAAGCCGGCGGAGTCAAAATCACAAAGAACAGAGACGAGGTGCCGGCCCTGGCGCAAGCGCTCATTGGCAAAACCCTGGTGACACATCAGACCGGGCCGAAAGGCAGAAAAGTCCGGCGTCTGCTGATTGAAGAAGGCGCGGGCATCGCCAACGAGTTGTACTTGAGCCTGTTGGTGGACCGGGATACGGGGTTTCCGACGTTTATTGCGAGCACCGAAGGCGGCATGGAAATTGAAGAGGTGGCGGAGCAGACTCCGGACAAAGTGATCAAGGAAGCGATTGATCCGGCCGTCGGATTTCAGGGATATAACGGACGGAATCTCGCCTTTGCCCTGGGGTTGCCCTCCCTGGACAAAACCGTGGTGAATCCGTTTCTGCACATGCTGGAGGATCTGTACCGCCTGTTCATGGAAAAAAATGCGTCGCTGGTGGAGATCAATCCGCTGGTCATCACCACGGACAACCGGCTCATCGCACTCGACGGGAAAGTTTCGTTCGACGACAATGCGTTGTTCAAGCATCCGGACGTCCAGGCGTTCCGCGACCCGCACGAGGAAGAACCCCTTGAAATCGAGGCCGGCCAACACAACCTGAATTACGTGAAACTGGACGGCGACATCGGGTGCATGGTGAACGGCGCGGGGCTGGCCATGGCCACGATGGACGTGATCAAACTGGCCGGCGCGGAACCCGCCAACTTTCTGGACGTGGGCGGCGGCGCGACCAAAGAGACCGTGGCCGCCGGGTTTCGCATTCTCCTCAAGGACAAAAAAGTCAAAGGTATTTTCATCAACATTTTCGGCGGCATCGTTCGTTGCGAACGGATTGCCCACGGCGTCATCGAGGCCTCAAAAGAAGTGGGCGTGACCTTGCCCGTGGTCGTTCGCCTTCAAGGCACCAATGCGGAAGAAGGGCGGAGCCTGCTGATTGAATCGGGTTTGAAAGTTGACGTGGCGACGGATCTCTGGGAAGCCGCGCAAACAATTGTGGCCATGAAAGGCAACAAGCGGAAGGGCTGACCTCCGTCTGTCGCCTGTGTGCGGCAACCGGCAAGCGTGTGAAACAGAAGGGAAGGAACGTAGCATGAGTATCCTGGTGAATGCGTCAACGCGGGTGGTCGTGCAGGGCATTACGGGCAAGGAAGGGTCGTTCCATGCGACCCAGTGCCGGGACTATGGCACCCGCATTGTCGCGGGAGTGACGCCCGGCAAAGCGAATCAGGACGTGGCGGGCATTCCCGTGTTCAACACGGTTCGGGAAGCCGTCAACAAGACCGACGCCACCACGTCGTTGATTTTCGTGCCGCCGCCCTTTGCCGCCGATGCGATTCTTGAAGCGGCGAATGCGGGCATCTGGCTGGCGGTGTGCATCACGGAAGGCATTCCCGTCAACGATATGGTGCGGGTGAAACGTGCGTTGGCGAGTACGCAGACCCGGCTTATCGGACCCAATTGTCCGGGGATTATCACGGCGGACGAGTGCAAGATCGGCATCATGCCGGGCTTCATTCACAAAAAAGGCACGGTCGGCGTGATTTCCCGCAGCGGGACGCTCACGTATGAAGCGGTGAATCAGTTGACGAATCTGGGCCTTGGCGAGACGACCTGCGTGGGGATTGGCGGCGACCCCGTCATCGGCACCGGCTACATTGATCTGCTGCAAATGTTTGAACACGACGAGGAGACAAAGGCCGTGGTCATGATCGGGGAAATCGGCGGCGACGCCGAAGAAAAAGCCGCGATGTTTATCAAACGGGAAATGACCAAACCCGTCATCGGCTTTATCGCCGGTATGACCGCGCCTCCTGGCCGACGCATGGGCCATGCCGGGGCGATTATCACCGGCGGGCAAGGCACGGCCAAAGAAAAAATGGCCGCCCTCGAAGCCGCCGGCGTCCGCGTCGTCCGCAATCCCGCGGAAATCGGCGAGACGGTCAAAGCCGCGTTGGGCGGGTAATCGTCACGTTTGAGTCTTTTCCATCAACAGGCCGTCATCCCCGCCCCGCCCTCCCCTCCCCCGGCTTTCCCGCGAGAATCCTTTCCCAAACAGGCAGGAAGATTTGCTAGAATCAGGCCACGGGTTTTGCCCGTATCGCAGTATGACAGTCTCGACCGAGTCTGGCGTGACCGACAAAAACTAAACCACTTGAGCACAGACATGCCGTTGTCACGAATTGACGAATTTCGCGCAGAGTTGAGACGTGTCGGCTTGTCCGCGTTCATCGTCCCTCATGCGGATGAATACCAGAATGAGTACCTGCCCGCTTGCGCGGAACGGCTGGCGTGGTTGACGGGGTTTACGGGGTCGGCGGGAACGGCGGTGGTGCTGGCCGGGCAAGCCGCCATCTTTGTAGATGGCCGATATACGCTGCAGGTACGCGACCAGGTTGACCGACGGGTGTTTGAATCCCGGCATCTTCTGGATGAACCCGTGCATGCGTGGCTGTCAACCGTCCTGAAGCCCGGCGACACGCTGGGGTATGATCCCTGGCTGCATACGCCTCACGAAGTCGCTCACTTGCGGGAGGCGTGCGCGAAAGCCGGGGCGGCGTTGACGCCATGCGAACCGAATCCCATTGATGCGGTATGGCATGATCGTCCCGCTCCGCTCGCGGCAACAGTGGTGCCGCATGATCTCGCCTGTGCCGGAAAGTCATCGGAAGAAAAACGGCGGGAGCTTGCCGCGGGATTGCGCCATGACGGGATTGAGGCGGCCGTCCTGACGGCCCCGGATTCCATCGCCTGGCTCTTGAACGTTCGCGGCGGCGACGTTCCGCATACTCCGTTGCCGCTCGGCTTTGCCCTGCTTGCCCATGACGGCACGGCGACGTTCTTTCTCGACCCGCGCAAGGTGTCCGAAACGCTGGCGTCTCACCTGGGGGCGGCCGTGCGGCTTCGCCCCGTCTCGGAATTTTATGAAGCCCTGGAACGCTTGGGCAAAACCGGCGCACGGGTGTTATGCGACCCGGCGCGCACGGCGAGCTGGATACCCGCGCGATTGACTCAAGCCGGCGCCCGCGTGATCGAAGGGGAAGACCCCTGTGTGTTGCCGAAAGCCTGCAAAAATTCCGTGGAGATCAACGGGGCGCGGGAAGCGCATAAGCGCGACGGTGCGGCCCTGTGTCAATTTCTCGCGTGGATGGACCGGGAGGCGCGGAACGGACGGCTCTCCGAACTGGACGCTCAATCGTATCTTGAGGATTGCCGACGGCGCCAACCGCACTGGCGGGGTTTGAGCTTCCCGACAATTTCGGCGGCCGGCCCCAATGGCGCGATTGTGCATTACCGGGCCACGGAACGGCATCATCGCCTGATTGAACCGGGAATGTTATATCTGGTGGATTCGGGAGGACAATATCTGGATGGCACCACCGACGTCACCAGAACGATTGCCGTTGGTTCTCCTTCGCCGGAACACCGGGACCGGTACACCCGTGTCCTCAAAGGACATATGGCCGTTGCCATGGCCGTCTTTCCCGATGGCGCCACCGGCGCGCAGCTTGACACTCTGGCCCGCCGTCCTCTTTGGGACGCGCGGCTGGATTATGATCATGGGACCGGGCATGGAGTCGGGAGTTACCTGGGAGTCCACGAAGGGCCGCAGCGCATCTCAAAAGCCGCCGGTCGGGTCGCGTTGCGGCCCGGCATGATCCTGTCGAACGAGCCGGGATATTACAAAAGCGGCGCGTACGGCATTCGGCTGGAAAACCTCGTGGTGGTGATCCCCGCGCCGGCGGGCGGCGAGGCGGACCGGACATGGCTGGCATTTGACACGATCACGCTCGCGCCGTTTGATGCGTCGCTGATTGACGGAACGGTCTTGAGCGCGACGGAGACAGCCTGGATTAACGCCTACCACGCGCGCGTGAGAGACGTCATCGGTCCGTTGGTTGACGCGGCAACGGCCGCCTGGCTGCACCGGGCGACCGAACCGGTCGCCATGGCATGAAACAGGCAAACGAAATGGACCCGGGCGGCGCGAATGAACGCATTGCCGAGCGCGTACGCGCTCAATTGGGGCAAACGGCGGACGTGGAGGACGTGTTTGTCAAGGATGACGTGCTGCAATTGCATGTGACCGAAGATTTTTACAAGCGGTTGGCGGTGGATCGCGATCGCGGAAGAAAAATTGTGCTGATGCTGATGCGGCAGATGAAATCGTTCACGGGCCTGCCGGATGTCACCGTGAGAGTGTACAGTCAGAAAGAAAAGATGATTGAAGGCAAGGTCAAGGCGTTTGGCGGAGACAATGTGACGTATATGTTTGATTTGTAAAATGGAGTCTGCGTTGCCATGAAACACAACCTGTTCCCCATTCTGTGTTCCGTCCTGCTGTTTGCCGGCTCTTCGGCCATGCCGGTGTCGGCCGCCGAGTTGGTTGCCATCAAAGGGGCCACGCTTGTGGAAGCCGACCTGAACGACGGCGACAGTTTCAAGGTCATAGCCGGCGGGCGCGAACTGCACCTGCGGCTGTACTACGTGGATTGCATGGAAACCACCTACGCTCACAAAGCCGATCAGGAAAGAATCCTTGAACAACAGGATCACTTCGGCCTCACCGAACCCCATGCCGTGGTGCGTTTTGGCCGCCGGGCCGCCGAGTACGTGCATCAGGCTCTGTCCAGACCGTTCACTGTTCACACCAGTTATGCCAAGGCCCTGGGCCGCTCGGCTACCGGTCGCGTGTACGCCTTCGTCGAAACTCATGACGGCCATGATCTTGGCCGGCTCCTCGTTGAGCGGGGATTGGCCAGGATCTACGGCAAAACCCGTCCGTCCCCCGGCGGCCTGCCCAGCGACCTGGTTCTTGACGAGCTTGGTGATCTCCGTGCCAAGGCCATGCTGAAACGGGCCGGAATATGGGCGGAAGCCGACCCGGACATTATCGTCGAAAGACGTACATATAAACGGAAGGAGGAACTGGCGCGGAAAGCATTCCGGAAGAAACTGAAACAACAAGATGCTCCGTCAACGACGAAGCCCATGGACCTGAACAGCGTCTCGCAAAAACAGCTTGAACTCATTCCCGGCATTGGCCCGGTGACGGCGACTAAAATCGTTGCCGGCAGGCCCTGGCGATCCGTCGAAGACCTGTTGAACGTTTCCGGTATCGGGCCGAAAACGTTGGAGCGGATTGCGCCTTACGTGATGGTAGGGGAGCGCGATGGAAGCCGGTAAATTGCCGGAGCCCGTTCCGTCGCAACATCCCGCGCCCGCGCGCGCCGCGTCTTCTCCGGAGGTGCACGTCCTCACCGTTGGAGAGAAAACGATTCTGCTGGTGGGGACGGTTCACGTGTCGCGGGAGTCCGCGGATCTGGTTCGCGCCGTGATCGAAGAGGAACGTCCGGATGCGGTGTGCGTGGAACTGGATGCCCGCCGGTACGAAGCCCTGTCTCAACAACGGCAATGGGAGTCGTTTAATCTGAAAGACGTGATCAGAAAAAAACAGCTCAGCACCCTGTTGGCCAATATTCTGCTGGCCTCTTATCAAAAGCGGTTGGGAACGCAGCTCGGTGTCCTGCCGGGCGCCGAAATGCTTGAAGCCGTCAACGTTTCAAAAGCGCGCGGCATCCCGATTGTTCTGTGCGATCGCGACGTGCGCGTCACCATGCGGCGGGCTTGGCGCTCCACGCCGTTTCTTCAGAAAAGCCTGTTGGCCTCGTCACTCCTGTTGACCATTTTTGACACGACGCCCGTGACCGAGGAGTCTGTGCGGGATTTGAAAAAACAGGACGTGCTGTCGGAGATGATGCGGGAACTGGGTGAGACCGTGCCGGCGTTGAAAACCGTGCTGATTGACGAGCGGGACCGGTATCTGGCGGAAAAAACCCTGCGGGCCGACGGCAGAACCGTTGTCTCGGTGGTGGGAGCCGGACACGTGGACGGGATGAAAGCCATTCTCCAAAGTGAGCGGCGGGGCCATCTGGACGCCCTTGACGTGATTCCTTCCGTGTCGCCGGTGTGGAAATGGGCGGGATGGTCTATCCCGGCGATTATTATCGGCTCCATAGCCGCGATTGGCTGGCAAAAAGGCGCGGCGGCGGCGGGAGACAACGCCGTGTTTTGGATCGTGGCCAATGGCGTGCCCAGCGGGTTAGGCGCGTTGCTGGCCTGGGCGCACCCGTTCACGATTCTGGCGGCGGTGGCCGGGGCGCCGTTCACCAGTCTGACCCCGGTCATTGGAGTCGGGTATGTGACCGCATTTGTGCAGGCCTACATGCAGCCGCCGATTGTGCGAGAATTTCAAACCGTGGCCGAGGATATCGTCATCCCGCGACGCTGGTGGCGGAACCGCCTGTTGCGGGTCTTTTTGGCCTTTGTCCTGCCCACCATCGGCAGCGTCATCGGCACATGGATCGGCGGCACGCGTATCGTGTCGAATTTGTTTTAGGGAGGTGGTTGGTGAAGGTGAGAACCCAAACCCGACTTGTTTTGCTCTGGACTGCGTTGCCTGGAAGCAGGCGAACATGGGATGCCTTGTCCTGGAACGTGGCAGAAGGTGCTTGTTATAGTTAAGAAACGTCTTGTCTGCCTCGCGATCTCAAGTATGGAACCTGGCAGGTGTATTGCGGGCAAAGAGCTTGACGGTGGAAACAGGTCAAACCGCTCTTTCCCTTGGTTTCTTCGCAAATGGTGCGTTGCAGATGAGGAAATCAACATCGGAAACTGGATTCGTCCCGTCAACGGCAACCATGGGAAAGGGCTCTCTGTCCGGGAATACCAGTACAATGATCGGAGCGCTCCGAAGGTGGGGGACATCATCAAAGTTCAGTTTGTCAAACACTATCCACAGGACCACCAATCCGAGAATTGGCTGATTGATTCCAGGGTGTGCTGGACACGGGCGGGGCGGATTTCCCGGGATGATTTCGCCGGATTGGCTGACAGTCCGGTAGCATTGTGGGAAAACAGCGGAAGGAAGAACGACCGTGTGAATCTCGACGTGATCGGGAATTTCTCCTCATCAATCTATCTCATTAAAGTACGCGACATCGTTATTCGAGTTTTGCACGGTTGGAATGATAAGCTACAGGTCCGTGGGGAGTTCACCTATCGGGATGTTTTCTACGATCTTGCGGTGACTGATCCGGAAATCAAGAGTGCTTATACTAAAATCGGCGAGTCTTGTATCGGAGAGTGCTATATCACCGTGAGCCTTGCGGCGGTGCCATTCAATGAAGGGTTCTACTACAAACTCATCGCGGCTATCATCATGCCGGAACATGCGGGGAAGTGAGTCCGATGACGGAGCCTTCGATCATGACAATCGGTCACTCAACGCATGAAATCGGAGCGTTCCTAGGCCTGCTGGAAACGCACGGTGTGGCGGCCGTCGCCGATGTGCGTTCCGCGCCGTACAGCCGTCGTCAGCCGCAGTTTAATCGTGAGGCGTTGCGTCGGGTGTTGGAGGAACGGGGTATTGGATATGATTTTCGCGGGGTGGAGCTTGGGGCGCGGTCGGATGACCCTTCGTGCTATGAGAACGGGCGCGTTCTGTACCGTCGGCTTGCCGGAACGGCCCTCTTTCAGTCAGGCGTTGATCTTGTCGTGGGGGAAGCGCGTGAACGCCGTGTCGCGCTGCTGTGCGCGGAGAAGGAGCCGCTTGACTGTCATCGCACATTGCTTGTGGCACGGGAACTTGCGAGCCGTGGCGTCTCGGTAGCGCACATCCACGCGGACGGCCAGTTGGAAACGCAGGCCGAGGCGATGATGCGCCTTCTCTCCATGCTGGGTATGCCGGAGGAGGATTTATTCCAAACGCGGGAGCAGCGCATTGAAGAAGCCTGCGCCAGGCAGGAGACCCGGATCGCCTATGTTGATCCGCGCATGAGCCGGGAGCCAGAGGAATACGCGGGGTGAAACTGTTTACGATCGGGTTCACGAAGAAATCGGCGGATGTGTTCTTCACCACGCTCCGCGAATCGGGCGTCCAGCGCATCGTGGACGTGCGGCTGAACAACGTCTCCCAGCTTGCGGGTTTCGCCAAGCGGCTTGATCTCGAGTATTTCCTCCACGAGCTTTGCGGCATTGATTACGTGCATCTGCCGGAGCTGGCGCCGACGCAGGACATGCTGGATCGCTACAAGAAACACAAGGGCGGGTGGGCGCGCTACGAGCAAGAGTTTCTCGCCTTGATGAAAAAACGCCGGATTGAGCGTACCGTACCAGAAGAAGTGCTGGCCGACGGTTGCCTGCTCTGCAGCGAGGACAAGCCGCACTATTGCCACCGCCGTCTCGTGGCGGAGTATCTGAAAGCACGGCGCGGCGAAATCGAGATCATCCATCTCGGTTGAACGCCAGCCCCATCGTCCCGAGACGGCGGAGTCGGCCCAGCGCCGTCATCAGCCCTTTCCGTGGTTGAGCCTTATGATGTCTTCGTTTTGGCGGTATGTTGAAAAATACATTGCGGGCAGGTGTAATGAATGAAGCGGCCATCCCCCACGAGTCGTTTCTGCATGGGAATTCGGCACCACGTACATTGGCGATCGGGCAGTGTGTCGCCTGGCGGGGGAGAGGCGTCCGAAGCAGTCGTACTCATTGAGGCATTCTCGTGAAGCCTGACCGCGATTGTCAACGACGAACGGGTTATGATGGGAATGACGTGCCCGTGAGCTTCACCGGAGACTGTACGATGCCGATGACTGTTTCTGAATGGCGGGAGCGAGTCCAATCCGCCAGGGTGTTCCTATGATGGCGGCCCTGGACCATCCCCCCGCATCGCCGGAGCGCACGCACACGGCTGGCGACTTGACTGCTCCCGCAGACGGCATTCCCGCGTTGGTGGTGTCGGGGTTTTTGGGCGCAGGGAAAACCACACTTGTCCGGCATCTGCTGAAAGAGGCGCAAGCGCAGGGGACGCGCCTGGCGGTGGTCTCGAATGAATTTGGCGCCTTGGGGATTGATCAGGCCTTGTTGGGAAGCCAGGCCGGCTCGCATTATGTTGAATTGGAAGGCGGGTGCGTCTGCTGCAAACTGTCCGATGAATTCGTGATCACGCTGCAGCGGATATGGGAAGACAGGCGTCCGGACCGAATCATCGTTGAAACGTCCGGCGTGGCCCTGCCTTTTGACACGTTGCTGAATTTTTGGCGGGAACCGGTGGCTGCGTGGGTTGGCGCGTGTGTCTCGGTCGTGGTGGTGAACGCCGAACAGGTGGCTGAAGGGCGTGATCTGGAAGGCGTCTTTGAGCAGCAGGTGTCGTCCGCCGACTTATTGATCCTGAATAAAATGGATCTCATTGACCCGGAGCGGTGCGGTCCGGTCGAAACACTGGTGCGAAACCTGGCCCAGGATACTCCGGTCATTCAGGCCGTGAACGCCGCCGTCAGCACACTGGCATTGTTTCCCCCGGATTCCGAACATGTTCCAAAGCGAACCGGCAACCCGTCGAACCACGAACCGCATTTCCACGAGACGTATGAACCTGAAGAACTGGTCATTGAACACGGGATCAAACCCGAAGTTCTCATCCGCCGGATTCAATCGAGCCGGGCGTTGAGAGCCAAAGGTTTTGTGCGGACGTCCGACGGGCTTCGCCTGGTTCAAGGCGTCGGTCCGCGAGTTGATTTGATCGAGCCTGCCGTTCATCCCTCCAATCGCCTCATTGGGCGTGTTGTGCTTATCCGGAAAAGTCGCGATTCCGTGCAATAAGGCAATGGCGTTCCGCCCGTTTGCGGGTCGGATTGTCCGGCGTCCGCCGTCGTTACGGTGCGGCCTGTCTCAACAGCCGGGGATACTGCCTCTCAACTTCCTGGTGAACGTCGGGGTCGAGCGTGGCCTGCCACAACGTCTGTGCCTTTCCGAGATAGATCACGGACAGGTTTTTGGCGCCCCGCAGATTGGCGCCATGCAGGATGGTTCCGGTGAGCGAGGCGTCCTGCAGGTTGGCTTCGGATAAATCGGATTCGGCAAGGTTGGCTTCTCGCAGGTCGGCCATCTTGAAGTTGGCGCCCCCCAGCCGGCATCCCCGTAGATTGCCCCATGGCAGCGAGGCGCGGGTGAAGTTGGCGTTGGTGGCGTCCGCTCCCGCGAGGTCCGCGCGAATCAGCCCCGTTCCACTGAAGTCCGTCATCACGAGTGTGGCGTTGGCGAGGGTCGCTTTGAGCAAATTGGCTTCGATGGCGTCCGCTTCCGTGAGATTGGCGTCGGTCAAATCGGCTTCTTCAAAATTGGCCCGGAGCAGATAGGCATCGGACAAATTCGCTCCGGTCAGATCGCATCCGGTAAAATCCATGTGCGTGAAATCATACCCCGAGAGGTCCGCGCCGCGCAGGTCGGGTCGTGTGTTCGGCTGTGTCCGCCGGAATTTATTCCAGACCTCTCTCCCCTGAAGGACAAGATCAAGATATTCCTGATTGGCCATGCGGGCGGAGTGCGGGGGGTCACCGCTTGGCAAGAGGCACGGATGGGGCCGTGTGCTCGTGCGGGAAGAGCGTCAACGGAAGGTCAGCGTTTCTTGAGGTATCGCAAAAATTCGGAATCGGGGCTAAGGACCATAGTGGTGTCGGACGAGAACGTTTTCCGATACGCTTCCATGGAGCGGATGAACTCAAAGAATTGCGGGTTTTGACTGTACGCACCGGCGTAAATTTTGAAGGCTTTGGCGTCGCCTTTACCACGGATTTCCTGTGCGGTTTTATAGGCTGAGGCCAGAAGGATTTCCCGGTCTTTTTCCGCTTCCGACCGGATTTTCTGCGCTTCTTCCGCACCTTCGGCTTTGTACCGCTTGGCGATTCGTTCCCGTTCGGCCTGCATCCGGTCAAACACGGCTTTGGCGTTTTGTTCGGGCAGGTCCGCGCGTTTGATGCGGACGTCCAGGACTTGCAGGCCGTATTTCGAGGCTTTGGTATTGGCGCGTTTTGCCACCTCGGACATAATCAGCAAGCGGTTGGCGGAGACAATTTCCGCCAGTTCATGGCGGCCGAGTTCCACGCGAAGCTCGGAATAGACGATGTCGTCCAATCGCTGCAATGCGCCCCGTTGGGTTTGGAACGCTTTGTACACCATCAGCGGGTCAACGATTTTCCATTTGGCAAAATTGTCAATCAGGATGGTTTTTTTGTCCTGGGTAATGACCTCGCGGGCGGGCACGTCGTAATCCAGCAACCGCTTGTCGAAATACCGGACCTCCTGAACAAAGGGGATTTTGAATTTCAGCCCCGGCTCCGTCACCGTCCGCTTGGGTTTGCCGAGTTGGACCACAATGGCGGTTTGGGTTAAATCAAGCACGAAAAAAGGCGACACGCCCAGCATGACCAGCAGGACGATGACACCGAAGATGCCGATGAGCAGGTTCTGTTTCATGGGGCGGCCTGTGCGTTTTTGGCGGCGCCGATTCGTTTATTCAGCCGGTCCAGCGGCAGGTACGGCAACACGGCATTTGAGTCGAGAATAATCTTGTCCACTTTGGAGAGGACGGCCTCCATGGTTTCGATATAGACCCGCTTGGAAATGATGTCTTTGGCTTTTTTGTATTCCGCGAGCGTTTGCAAAAAGTGATCCGCTTCGCCTTCGGCCCGCGAGATTCTGGCCTGGGCGTACCCTTTCGCTTGATTGACGTCCTGGGCCGCCTGGCCTTTGGCTTTCGGAATGATATCGTTCCGGTACCCATGGGCCTGGTTGATAAGCTGTTCCCGTTCCTCCTTGGCGCTTGCGACGTCCTTAAAGAACTTGGCCACTTTCTGCGGCGGATTCACGTCAAGCAATTGCACGGTGGCGATCTGCACGCCGCCCTGATACTCATCCATGATGCTTTGCAGTAATTCCTGCGTGGACTGCTGGATGGCGGCCTTGCCGACGGTCAGCGCCTCGTCAATTTTGTTTTTGCCTGTGACTTCCCGCATTGCGGCTTCCGCCGATTTCCGTATGGTTTCCTCAACGTCGGCCACGTTGAACAGGTACTCTTTGGCGTTGCTGATTTTGTATTGGACAATGAACTCGACGGAGAGAATGTTCATGTCTCCGGTCAGCATGAGCGCTTCCTGCGGGACAATTTGCGCTCGGCCCCGGAGATTGGTGCGAAACCCGACTTCAATGCGGTGGAGTTTTTCGACCTTGGGCGTGACGACGGTTTCAAGAAACGGCACTTTGAGGTGGGGACCCGGTTCCACGGTTCGCACCACGTTGCCGAACCGCTTTACCAGTCCTTCTTCGTCGGGTTCAATTTTGAACACCGATTGCGAGAACACCAGAATCGCCACGACGACCAGGACGATGGACTTCACGCCGCGCGTCGGCTTCATCCGCTGCCACTGTTCCTTGGCTTTTTTGAGGACATCGTCAAGCGGATCGGCTCCGCCCTTCTGTCCCCACGGATCTCCCGGTTCCCATGCCATGCGCTCAATCCTGTGTGTGAGTGTGAACGAGTCGGACGTGGACAACAAGCATAATTGCCACAATACCAGAAAAGATCAACGATGGCAACTACCCTGTGCCTGGATGCGTGGGTACAGGGAATTATCCTTGAACCGTCAGCCCGTTCCGGGTAAAATGAACTTCCTTAAGTCCGGTTTTTTCCGAACGAGAACCTCAAACATCCGCTACGAAAGTGTCCGTCTATGACAATGATAGATGAAGGTATGATCATCCTGTTTGCGTTGGTGTCCGGCGGCGTCGGCATTGCCTATGGACTGTATTTGACCACATGGGTCCTGCGGCAGGACGCCGGTGGCGACGTGATGCGAAACATTGCGTTAGCCATTCAGGAAGGCGCGTCCGCCTACTTGAATCGCCAGTATCGTGTCGTCGGCATGGTGGCCGGCGTCATGTTCCTGTTGTTGTGGCTGGCCGGGATGTGGTCGGAACATTTTGGTTTGTTGACCGCGACGGGGTTTCTTGTGGGGGCCGCGGCCTCGGCAATCGCCGGGTACGTCGGCATGTTCATCGCCGTGCGCGCCAACGTGCGGACCGCACAGGCCGCGTCGCGCGGGTTGGACCCGGCGCTGAATGTGGCCTTTAAGGGCGGTGCGGTGACCGGTCTGTTGGTGATTGGGCTGGGGCTCGTGGCCCTGGCCGGGTTCTATGCCGTCGGCACCGCCGTCGCGGGGCAGGCACAAGCCGTCCACGCGCTCATCAGCCTTGGGTTTGGCGGCAGTCTCATTTCGGTCTTCGCCAGGGTTGGGGGAGGCATTTACACAAAGGCCGCGGACGTGGGAGCCGACCTTGTCGGAAAAGTTGAAGCCGGCATTCCCGAAGACGATCCGCGCAATCCCGCGGTGATTGCGGACAACGTCGGCGACAACGTCGGCGACTGCGCGGGCATGGCGGCCGACCTGTTTGAGACTTACGTTGTCACGATCGTCGCCGCGATGATTCTGGCGACGAGTCTTTTTCCGGGCGTCGCGGCTCCCGTGCTGTATCCGTTGGCGCTGGGGGGGATAACCGTGTTTGCGACCATCATCGGGATCGCCTTTGTGAAGGCTCGCGCGGGTGGGAGCATCATGTCGGCCTTGTACAAAGGGTTGCTCGTCAGCGGAGGCATTGCCGCCGCGGCTTTCTTCCCGGTGACGACCGGGATGATGGACGGCGTGGGAGGCGTCTCGGGGACGGCATACTTCATCGCGGCGTTGCTGGGTCTTGTGGTGACGTTGGCTCTCGTGTTCATCACGGATTATTTCACGGCTGTGTCCTATGCGCCGGTCAAAGAAGTCGCGAAGGCCAGTGAAACCGGCCATGCGACCAATATTATCGCCGGATTGGCCGTGGGCATGCGGTCCACCCTGTGGCCCGTACTCGTCATTGCGGCGGCGATACTTTCGAGTTTTGCCGTGTGCGGCGGAGCCGGGACCGGGCTGTATGGCGTGGCCGTGGCCGCGGTGTCCATGTTGTCCATGGCTGGCATCGTGGTGGCGATTGATGCGTTTGGTCCCATTACCGATAACGGCGGCGGCATTGCGGAAATGGCGAAATTAGGCCCGGAGGTTCGAACCATCACGGATGCGCTTGATGCCGTCGGCAATACCACGAAGGCCGTCACCAAGGGGTATGCCATTGGGTCCGCCGGGTTGGCGGCGTTGGTGCTGTTTGCGGAATATGCGCGGGTGGCGCGGGCCGGAGACCGGGGCATGCTCTTTGATCTGTCCGACCCGTTCGTCTTGGTGGGGTTGTTCATCGGCGGAATGTTGCCGTTTATGTTCAGCGCGCTGTGCATGAAGGCGGTGGGGCAGGCCGGCGGTCTGGTGGTGGAAGAAGTTCGTCGGCAGTTCCGTGACATTCCGGGCATTATGGAGGGCACGGGCAAGCCGGAATACGGCACGTGCGTGGACATCGTGACCCGGGCCGCCCTGCAGAAAATGCTGGTTCCGGGGATGATCCCCGTGCTGGCTCCCATTGCGGTCGGGGTCCTGTTGGGGCCGGCGGCTTTGGGAGGCGTGCTGGTGGGAAGCATTGTCACGGGGTTATGTTTGGCAATTACCATGACCAGCGGAGGCGGAGCCTGGGATAATGCCAAAAAATATATTGAGGAACAGGGGCTCAAGGGGACCGATACCCACAAGGCGGCGGTGACGGGCGATACCGTGGGCGATCCCTTCAAAGATACCGCGGGTCCGGCGATTAATCCGATGATTAAAGTCATGAACATTGTGGCGTTGCTGATTATTTCGCTGATTGTGTAGTCACGTAACGTTTCACGTTCAACTTGAAAAGGACACTTCCCATGAAAGCTTTCGGTCATTTTTTAGCGGTGTTTTGTTGTGCCTTGGTTCTCCCAGCCTGTTCCGTGTATATGGCGGCCACGCAACCGGACAAAAAAGATTTGGGCATTTTGACCATAGGCATCTCGCGCATAACCGTACTCGAGTCACTGGGCGCGCCGATTGATAGCAGCGTGAAGGATGGGCAGAAAACCGACGTGTTCCGTTTCTATGAAGGTTCAGATGGTGGCTGGAAAATAGGCCGTGCGGGGTTTCATGCCGTGGCCGATGTGTTCACGCTTGGTTTATGGGAAATCGTGGGAACGCCAATGGAAGTCATTGCCAAAGGCGATAAGATGAGCGCTGTAGTGTTATATGATGCCGATCACCGCGTTGAAAATGTGACGATGCGTAAAAATTGACAGCCATCCCCACAAGTAGTCATTCCAGCATCTATGCTGTTTTTCGTTGTGGAACGAAGGACAGACAGGCTTTTCTTTTCCTTCGCTGACAGGGACTCCGCCGGCATGCCGTACAACGGGGCAAAGGTGGCGGGGCTTTTGCTTGACCCCTTTGAGGGTCTGGGCTATCCTGAAAGAGTGTCGGCGAGAGGGTCGTGTTTCTCCTTGTGCATGAGGCTGTCGGTCGATGGAAAAAAAGGGACAGAAGGAACAGAAGTCTGAAGCGGCGAAACAGCCTTCTGTGCATGATGAGGCGGTCAAGCCCAATCCCAACGTCATCGAAGCCGGCAAGAAACTTCAAGAGGACACGGACGCGCTGGTTGATGAAATTGACGAGGTCCTGGAAGAAAATGCCGCCGAGTTTGTCAAGAATTACGTGCAAAAAGGGGGAGAGTAACCCCCTTCTTTGTTCACTTCCGCCGCCGGTTCCCTCCTTGTTGCTCCCTTCCGGTCCGGTTCTCTCTGCCGCTCGTATCTTTGAGTGAGGCGATGCTTCAAAAGAAAAAGTGGGTCGTGCCGTTGATTGATCAGGAGCAGGTTGATGCGCTGGCTCGAGCCTTGTCCCTGTCCCCCCTGACGGCGACGGTGTTATGCCGACGCGGCGTGGTCGAGCCCGGTCAGGCCGGTGCCTGGCTCTCGACCAGCGGCGGCGCGACCCATGACCCGTTTGCCCTGCCCGACATGGAACCGGCCATTGATCGTCTGCATCTGGCCATTCGGCGAGGCGAGCGGATCTGCTTTTACGGCGACTATGACGTTGACGGCATGTCGGCCGTCAGTCTTCACCTGCTGTTCTGGAGAGGTGTCGGCGCCATGGCCGACGTCTATATTCCTCACCGGCAGGAAGAAGGGTACGGTCTGCACGAAGCGGCCATTCGGTCATTGGTCCGTCAGGGTGTGTCCCTCTTGCTCACGGCGGATTGCGGAACCACCTCGCACCGGGAACTTGAGGTGGCGCGTTCTTTGGGCCTTGACGTCATTGTGACGGATCATCATCAGCCGCAGTCCCGAATGCCGGAGGTCCTGGCGTTGATCAATCCGTATCGCCCGGATTCCGCCTATCCCTTTCGAGGGTTGTGTTCCGGAGGACTGGCCTACAAGATCGTCGAGGCCTACGCGCAAAAATATGGGGTGGCGGCGGCGTCAATCGAGGCATTTCGTGATTTGGTGGCGTTGTCGTCCATCGCCGATTTGGTGCCTCTTCAGGATGAAAACCGGGTCCTGGTGAGGGATGGTCTGGCGCAGATATCTCGGGGAACACGGTGCGGGCTTCGCGCGCTGATGCGGCATTTGGGTCTGACCGGCGCGTGTTCGGCCGGCACGGTGGGGTTTCAGATTGCCCCGCGGCTCAATGCGGCCGGACGATTGGCCCATGCCGAGCTTGGCGTTCGATTGCTCACCACGGATTCTGAAACGGCGGCGGTTCGACTGGTGCGCACACTGGATCAACTAAACCGCCGTCGCCGACAGATTGAACAGGACATCACCCGGAAGGCGATTCGGCAGGTAGAAACCGGTGAACCGGCCCAGGCGATTGTGGCGGGCGACGCAGGGTGGCATAGCGGAGTGATCGGCATTGTCGCGGCGCGCCTGGTTGACCGCTATCATCGTCCCGCGGTCGTTGTGGCGTTTGATCGGCATGGCCTGGGCACCGGGTCGGTCAGAAGCGTGCCCGGTTTCGACGTATGTCAAGCCTTGGAGCACTGTCAACGCGACCTCACGGCATTTGGCGGACATCCGATGGCGGCCGGATTAACGGTGAGACGGGAATCCTTTTCCGCGTTCACGCGACGGTTTTCGGAAATGGTCGGGGAGGGCCTGGATGCGACGGCGCCCACGCTGGACGCGGATGCGACCGTTGATCTGGGCGACGTTCACGTTTCCCTTGTCCGGGAATTAGCGCGGCTGCAGCCCTTTGGCATGGGTAATCCGGAGCCGATTTTTATCAGTACGGGGTTGTCGGTGCTGGAGAAACGAGTCGTCGGGGATGATCATCTGAAAGTGGTCGTTCGGCAGGACGGCTCCGCTCCCCTGTCCGGTATCGGGTTTCGGATGGGAGGATTCGCGAACGCCATTGATGAGGGAAACGGTCGGATTGACGCGGCGTTTATTCCCGAGTTGAATGAATGGAAAGGCGCCACCCGCATTCAGCTGCGGCTGTGCGACGTGCGCGTGCCGTGAATGAGGCCCTATGTCGCCGTTGAGTGTGACAGAGATTGACGACCTGGTTCGGCAAGTACACAGTTGCCATCCCGATGCGGATGAAGCGTTGCTCCGCCGGGCCTATGCGTTTTCAGCGAAGGCCCACGAAGGGCAAACCCGTCTGTCCGGTGAACCCTACCTGCGGCATCCTCTGGCGGTCGCCGGTATTTTAACCTTCCTCAAGCTCGACGTAACCGCCATTATGGCGGGACTGCTCCATGATACGCTCGAAGATACCGTGGCGACCCAGGAAGAACTGCAAACGCACTTTGGGCGCGAGGTGGCTCACCTTGTTGAAGGAGTCACGAAAATCGGCCAGATTCCTTTCCGGACGTATGAAGAGAAGCAGGCTGAAAATTTTCGGAAGATGCTGTTGTCCATGGCCGATGATGTCCGGGTGGTCTTTATCAAATTGGCCGACCGGCTTCATAACATGAGAACGCTGGAACATTTGCTGGAGAGCAAGCAAAAACAAATCGCCCAGGAAACGCTGGAAATTTATGCGCCGCTGGCCAATCGGTTGGGCATGAGCTGGATGACACAGGAGCTTGAAGATTTATGTTTTCAGTCTCTCAAGCCGGAAGCCTATTCCCTGTTGAAACTCCGGGTGGCGAAACGGGGCGAAGAACGACATGCGTACGTCCAATCGCTGATTCAGGCGACGGTTGATGCGTTGGCCGAGCTCGGGCTGCCCGGCCAGGTGGCGGGCCGGCCCAAACATTTGCACTCCATTCATCAAAAAATGGAGCGCCAGGGCATTCCGTTTGAGGAGGTACACGATCTGGCGGCCATTCGGATTATCACCGACACCAGGATGAATTGTTATGCGATTCTCGGGATCGTGCATTCGTTATGGCCGTCGGTTCACGGACGGGTGAAGGACTACATTGCGACGCCTCGAACCAATCTCTACCAGTCGCTGCATACCACGGTGCTGGGGCCTCAAGGCGATCATGTGGAATTTCAAATACGAACGGAGGACATGCACCGTCTCGCGGAATATGGCGTGGCGGCGCATTGGCGCTATAAAGAGCCGGTCATCGTGGCCGGGCGCGACGAAAAGGTCTTTAGCTGGCTCCGGCAGTTCGTCGAATGGCATAAGGACCTCTCCGATAATCGCCAGTTCATGGATTCCGTCAAACGGGACCTCTTTCATTTGGATGTCTTTCACGACGTGGTCTTTGCGTTTACGCCGAAGGGGGAAGTCAAGGAATTGCCCCTTGGCTCCACGCCGGTGGATTTTGCCTATGCGATCCATACCGAGGTGGGCGATCATTGCGTCGGGGCGAAAGTGCAGGGGACGATCGTACCGCTTCGGCAGCCTCTCGCCAGCGGCGACACGGTCGAAATTCTGACCGCGCCCACGCAAGTTCCGAGCAGAGAATGGGTCAAGTTCGTGCGGACGTCCCGCGCGAAAGCCAGCATCAAGCATTTTTTAAAGGTCGAAGAGCAAAAGCAGGGATTGGCATTGGGGTGCCGGCTGCTGGACCGCGAGTTTCGCCGGTTTCATCTCCCGTCCGTGCCGTCGCTGGCATCCGAGCCGTTATCCAAAGTGGCCATTCAGCGGGGGTATGAATCCGTGGAGGACATGGCCCGGATGGTGGGGTACGGCCGTCTGTCCGCGGCGCAAGTCGTGAACTGGCTGATGTCGCCCGGCGAGGATGCGGCTGCGAAGGGCGACGAGGCCGTGTACACGGTGCCGACGACGGCGACGCCGCGGAAGCCCGTCAAAGCCATGCAGGTGATGGGCGGACGGGCGTTCCTGATGCAGTTGTCGAAATGTTGCAGCCCGGTGCCGGGCGATCTCATTCTGGGATATATCACCCGCGGGCGCGGGCTTCTGATCCATGCGACGGGATGCCCGAACCTTGAGGCCCTGGACTATGAAAAGGATCGCCTGGTCGAGGTTGAATGGGATGCGAAGGTCGCCGGCAATCATTCGGTCAAGGTGTGCGTGTGCACTATTGATCGCCCCGGAGTACTGGCCAGCGTGTCCGCGGCCATTTCCGCTTCGCAGGCCAATATCAGCCGTGCGGAAATTACGACAGGGGAAGACCAAAAGGCCGTCCTCGACTTCGTGATGCAGATTGCCAATACCGCGCACCTTGAACGAACGCTCAAAGCCGTCGGGCAAGTGGATGGCGTCATTTCAGCCAAACGCGTGCGCAGTTGGCAACAGTCGTGATCGTCCGACTTCTTTCGGCATTTCAATGGTGAGTTGGGTGCCCGTGGTGAGGTTGAGTTTTGCGGCTTGTCCGGCTCGAAGCTCCAGGACCCAGGAGGCAATCGTTGTCGGCCGGTAGCGGGGGCAGAGATTGTCGGTTCTGTTGCAAATCGGGACGCGCTCATACAGATGAACGATTTTCCCGCTCCGGTCCAACCATAAGATATCCAAGGACATTTTGGTGTTTTTCATCCAAAACGTCCATCTGTCCGCCTCCGGAAACGTAAACAGCATGCCTCGGTCGGGAGCCATGGCTGTTCGGTGCATCAGCCCTCTGCTTCTTTTTTCAGGCGTATCGGCTATTTCGCAGGTAATCGTGAAGCCATCGGGTGTCGAAACCGCGGCCATGCCGGACGGAGGAGCGGGAGGGGCTGAAAGCGCAAAAAGGCTGGTGCCCAGGACCAAACAGGCGAGCAACGGCCATGTGATGAAACGAATCATGGAAGGATCTTTTGTCGGCATTGCGAGCAATGAACTTGAGTCCATAGAGAAGACCATCGTAAAACTCTTCGGAAGAATCTGTCAAACTTGGTGCAGGGCGGCGTCGCCTCAATTCAAGGACCAATGGACTCTCCAAGCCTTTGAAAACCAACTTTTTCGGCTTGGCGATTCCTTCCACGCCTCCCTCGGTTGGGTGTGCCTTTCCGCTCGCTTCGTTCGCTTGACGGGTTCGTTCTCTTGGCCTATAATACATAGTTTACGGAAACGGGCTGTCGAAGTTTGTAAGAGAAAACTTGATGTGCTATTTTTTTGCCTGGTTCGGCAGGGGGAATAGTTTGTGCCTGTATAGTATCCCGCCAATTATCACGTTGGTCTTTCCCGTCGTCGTATCGAGTTAGGTTAGAGGAGTGGACTGCCAGCACATTACGTTGTTTACGGGGCAGGTACCCGAGTGGACAAAGGGGGCAGACTGTAAATCTGCTGCCGTCGGCTTCCAAGGTTCGAATCCTTGCCTGCCCACCATCTAACAGTGGTGGAGCTGTCGCGTGACAGTCGGAACGTTCGGTCGCGACAATGCCCGTTTGAAGTCAAGTGAGCAATCAATGATACAGGGATGTGCACAACGTGAGAACCACCGTTCATTGGAAAATCGTGGCGGGCGTAGCTCAGTGGTAGAGTTCCAGCCTTCCAAGCTGGCTGTCGCGGGTTCAAGTCCCGCCGCCCGCTCCATGCTTGACGGGAATGAAGGCGGGAAAGGTGAAACGCGGCGCGTGAAGCGGTCAACATGAGCAACGTCAGTCGGGGGTGTGCAGTGCTTCACGTTTTCCCATTTCGCCAAAGCGAGGCCCACGTAGCTCAGTTGGCAGAGCACGTCCTTGGTAAGGACGAGGTCACGCGTTCGATTCGCGTCGTGGGCTCCAGGCTTGCAAGGGAGTGGGCATCGCGCTCTCGTGCCGGGATGGCGTTGCGACGGGGTATGTCTTGTATTGGGAACGAAAGGTCGGGCGCAATTTGTTAGGAGGGGCTGATGGCGAAGGCGAAATTTAATCGGAAGAAGCCGCATGTGAACGTGGGGACGATCGGGCACGTGGATCACGGGAAGACGACCCTGACTTCGGCGTTGACCAAAGTGATGGGGCAGGAAGGGCTGGCGGACTATATTAGCTACGACGAAGTTGCCAAAGCGAGTGCGTCGCAAGGGCGGCGGGACCCGACCAAGATACTGACCATTGCGATTGCGCACGTTGAATACGAGACGGCGCAGCGGCACTACGCGCACGTGGACTGTCCGGGGCACGCCGACTACGTCAAAAACATGATCACGGGGGCGGCGCAGATGGACGGCGCGATTTTAGTGGTTTCGGCGGCGGACGGCCCGATGCCGCAGACCCGGGAACACATCCTGCTGGCGCGGCAAGTCGGCGTGCCCTCCATCGTGGTGTTCTTAAACAAAGCCGACAAAATCGAAGACCCGGAACTTCTGGAGCTGGTGGAGTTGGAAGTGCGGGAACTCCTGACGAAATACCAGTTTCCCGGCGACGAGATTCCCCTGATCGTCGGCTCGGCGACCAAAGCCCTGGAAGGCGACACCAGTGCGGTGGGCGTCCCCTCCATCAAACAACTTCTGGCGGCGGTGGACACCTACATTCCGACCCCGGAGCGGGCCATCACCAAACCGTTTCTCATGCCGATTGAAGACGTCTTTACCATCAGCGGGCGGGGGACGGTGGTGACCGGCCGGGTTGAGCGGGGGCAAGTCAAAGTCGGCGACGAGATTGAGATTGTGGGCTTGGGGGAGACCCAGACCACGGTGGTGACCGGCGTGGAAATGTTTCGGAAAGTCCTGGACGAAGGGCAAGCCGGCGACAACATCGGGGCGTTGCTGCGGGGGACCAAGAAAGAAGACGTGGAACGGGGCATGGTCCTGGCCAAACCGAAAAGCATCATGCCGCATACGAAATTCAAAGCGGAAGTGTACGTCTTGACGAAAGAAGAAGGGGGGCGGCACACGCCGTTTTTCAACGGCTACCGGCCGCAGTTTTACTTTCGGACGACGGACGTGACGGGCGTGGTGCAGTTGGCGGAGGGCGTGGAGATGGTGATGCCGGGCGACAATACGACGTTTACGGGAGAATTGATTACGCCGATTGCGATGGAGCAGGGTGTGCGGTTTGCGGTGCGGGAAGGGGGGCGGACGGTCGGCGCCGGCGTCGTCACCGCCATTCTCGCCTAGAGGAGGCGTTATGCGCGTCATTATTTCTTTGGCTTGCGGGGAATGCAAGCGGCGGAATTATTCAACGATGAAGAATAAAAAAAATGATCCGGATCGCCTGGAAGTCAAAAAGTATTGCCGGTTTTGCCGGAAACATGTCCCACATAAAGAAGTGAAATAAGATGGTTTCCTCATGCGCGTCATACAGGGGCATAGTGTCAACGGCTAGCATGTCGGTCTCCAAAACCGAAGGTCCGGGTTCGAATCCTGGTGCCCCTGCCACGATTCAGTCGGCACGAGAAGGGTTGGACAGGCAGGCGGAAAGGACGCCGGTGCGATGAAGAAGCTGTGGCGGAGCATTACGGAATTTCTCACCGAGGTCAAAGGGGAGTTGAAGAAAGTTTCGTATCCGACGCGTGATGAAACCCTTGGCTCCGCGTCGGTGGTGGTCGTGTTTTGTGTCATTATGTCGTTGTACCTTTCACTGACGGATTCCGTGCTGGTGTGGGCGGTCAAGCTTATTCTTTGACGCGTGGCGGATACGTTCTATGACGAAAAACTGGTACGTGATTCACACTTACGCGGGATATGAGGGTCGAGTCCGCACGTCCCTGGCCGAGCGCGCGACGCAAATGGGGCTTCAGGACGAGTTCGGGCAGGTCCTGGTTCCCACTGAAGACATCATCGAAATTAAAGACGGCAAACGCCGCGCGTCCAAGCGGAAATTTTTCCCCGGTTATGTGCTGGTGGAGTTGGCGGATCCTCTCAAAGACGAAACGGTGACGATGATCAAAGACACGCCAAAGGTGACGGGGTTTATCGGGGGCGGGGTGAAGCCGATGCCGCTTCCCCAAGAGGAAGCCGATTCTCTGTTGAAGCAAATCGAATCGGGTGTTTCTGTTCCTCGTGAGCGAGTGATTTTTTCCAAAGGCAATATTGCGCGGATCATTGACGGCCCCTTCATGGGTTTTAACGGCGTCATTGACGAGGTGGACGACGAGCATAGTCGGGCCAAGGTTCTGGTCAGCATTTTGGGACGTGCGACGCCGGTGGAATTGGCGTTTATGCAGATAGAGCACGGCTAGGTTCGCCGGCGACGGTTGGATTGGTGTTCGGTGTCGGTGAGACTCGAAGTGGTGCATTCATTCACCTTCCGGCGGGACAAAGGATAGAGGCATGGCAAAGGAAGTCGTGACGCAAATTAAATTGCAGGTTCCGGCGGGGAAGGCGAATCCCGCGCCGCCGGTCGGCCCTTCATTGGGCCAGCATGGTCTGAATATCATGGATTTCTGCAAACAATTTAACGCGAAGACGCAGAAGCAGGAAGGGAGCATCATTCCCGTTGTCATTACCGTCTATAAAGACCGGAGTTTTACGTTTATCACGAAGACCCCTCCGGCCACCGATCTCTTAAAAAAAGCCGCGGGTATTATTAAGGGCTCCGGCGTGCCGCAAAAGGATAAGGTCGGCCGGATTTCCCGCGCTCAATTGCAGGAAATCTCCAGGCAAAAAATGGAAGATTTAAATGCGGTGAATATGGACGGTGCGTTGAAGATCATCGAGGGAACCGCAAGGAGCATGGGCATCACCGTCGCCGACTAAACGGTTTGGCCGGTTTACAAGGAAGGGTGAGCGGAGTGGGAAAGCAATTACAGAACGCGATGGCAACCGTGGAGGCGAGCCTGTACGGTCTTCAAGCGGCGAGCGAATTGGTGAAGCAGACGGCCTATGCCAAATTTGATGAGACTGTGGATTTGGTCATTCGACTGGGGGTTGATCCCAAGCGGGCCGACCAGATGGTGCGCGGCACGACGGTCTTGCCTCATGGCACGGGGAAAAAAGTCAGGATTGCGGTGTTTGCCAGGGGGGACAAAGAGCAGGAAGCCCGGCAGGCGGGCGCCGACTTTGTGGGGGCCGATGATTTGCTGGAAAAGATCAAAGACGGGTGGTTGGATTTTGATCAGGCCATCTCCACTCCGGACTTGATGGCGTCGGTTGGAAAACTGGGAAAAGTGTTGGGGCCGCGCGGCCTGATGCCCAACCCTAAAGCGGGAACTGTGACGTTTGAAGTGGGTAAGGCCATTGAAGAAATCCGGAAGGGTCGGATCGAGTACAAAGTGGATAAGGCCGGCGTTGTCCATGTCCCGGTTGGCAAAGTTTCGTTTACCGTGTCACAGATTACCGAAAATGCGCAGGCGGTCTTTCAGTCGGTGGTGAAGGCCAAGCCCTCCTCCAGCAAAGGGAAATATCTTAAGGGCGCGACGATGTCGAGTACCATGGGGCCCGGCATTCCCCTGGAATGTGCGTCCCTTGTCAGGCAATTTGATTAGTCGTTGCGCGAGAAGGAGCCGGGAATGAAAAAGGAACGGAAAACTGCGGCGGTTTCCGATCTGCATGAGCGGTTTGCCGCGGCACACATGGCCGTTATTACGGAATGTAGAGGCATGCCGGTGACGCAGGTGACCCGGTTGCGGCACCAGCTTCGCGGCGTTCGTGCGGAGCTGAAAGTTGTCAAAAATTCCCTTGCGGTGCGGGCGGTCGAGGGGACCTCGTTAGGGCCAGTCGCGTCGTTGTTTAAGGGGCAAGTCGCCGTGGTCATCGGCTACGATGACCCGGTTGTGCCCGCCAAACTGCTTCGGGATTTTATTCGGAACGAAAAGTGCGATGAAAAAATTATCTGGCGTGGCGGGGTTCTGGAAGGCAAAACGCTTGAGCCCGCCCAACTGATTGCCACGGCCGATTTGCCTTCCAAGGAGGTGTTGCTGGCGATGACGTTATCCGCCATGCAAGCGCCTCTTCAAGGCTTGGTCGGCGTTTTGCAGGGTGTGTTGCGAGGATTTGTGACGATCCTGGCTGCGATACAGGAAACAAAGAAAGGAGAAGGAACCATGGCTGCAACGGGAGCAAAGCTCTCACAAGAGGACATTTTGGGGGCGGTTGGCAACATGACGGTTTTGGAGTTGTCCGAACTGGTGAAAGGATTTGAAGAAAAATTTGGCGTGACGGCCGCGGTGCCGATGGCGGCCGCCGCAGTGCCGGCCGGGGCGTCGGCCGCGGCCGTTGAAGAAAAAGACTCCTTTGACGTGGTGCTGGCCGGGGCGCCGGCCGACAAGAAAATCCAGGTCATTAAAGTGGTTCGTGAAATCACCGGGCTTGGGTTAAAGGAGGCCAAGGATTTGGTGGAAGGGGCTCCGAAGACGGTCAAAGAAGGCGCCGCAAAAGACGAGTCTGAAACGATCAAGAAGAAGCTCACGGACGCAGGGGCTACCGTCGAAATCAAGTAGCATTCGGATCTGCTCAGGGCTCGTTTTCCTGTGCTCACGGACGGGTGGTCTCACAAGCCTAGTTGCGTAAGGAGTCGAATATGCCTCAACCGCCATCATTGCCGGGAATCATCAAGCGTACCGATTTTTCGAAAATTCAGGCGACGATTGACATTCCCGACCTCGTCGAAGTTCAAAAGCGCTCATACGAGGTTTTTTTACAAAAGGACACCGGCCCGGAGCATCGTGCGGACCGGGGCCTGCAAGCCGCGCTCATGAGCGTCTTTTCGATCGACGATTTCAACAGTTCGGCTAATCTTGAATTTGTCAGTTATTCGTTGGGAACGCCCAAGTACGACATGCGGGAATGCCTGGAGCAGGGCATGACCTTTGCCGCTCCGTTAAAACTGCGAATCCGGCTGGTGGTGTTTGATGTGCAGGAAAAAGGCGCGAAGCACCGCAAGGTCCTCGATGTTCGAGAGCAGGAAGTGTACGTGGGCGAACTGCCTCTGATGACGGACCGGGGCACGTTTATTATCAACGGCACTGAGCGGGTGGTGGTGAGTCAGTTGCACCGGTCGCCCGGTGCGTCGTTCAGTCATGACAAAGGGCGGACCCATTCCAGCGGGAAAGTGTTGTTTTCCGCGCGCATCATTCCGTATCGGGGGTCCTGGCTGGATTTCGAGTTTGATGCCCGTGATATTTTGTATGTCCGTATTGATCGTCGCCGAAAAATGCCCGCCACGATTCTGCTGAAGGCCTTTGGTCTGTCAACGGATGACGTGTTGAAGCAGTATTATCCCATTGAGGAAATTCGGGTTGTGGATGGCAAGCTGATGCGGAAGCTGGATCCCGAACTGCACGTTGGCTTGCGTTCGTCCATCGAGGTGAAGGGCGGCAAAGATCCGATCGTGCGGGAAGGGACACGGCTCACCAAAGCACTCATGGCAAAACTGCGGGCTGCCGGCGTCAAGGAAATCCCCGTGAAACCCGACGACCTGGCGGGGTGCGCGGCGTTGACGGAAATCCGGGACCTGTCAAGCGGAGACGTGCTGGTTGAAAAACATCAACGGCTGACTCTGTCCATAATTGAAAAGCTGGCGGCCTTGAAGCCCAAAAATTTCAGGGTGACGTATTTGGGCACCGCCGCCATGTCGGTTATTTTAGACACTCTGGACGCCGAACGGACGAATTCTCAAGAAGAAGCCTGGGTGGAAATCTATAAACGCCTTCGCCCCGGAGAAATGCCGTCCGTGGATTCGGCCAGGCTCTTGTTTGAAAACCTTTTTTTAAATCCCAAGCGGTACGATCTGTCCCCCGTCGGACGGCTGAAAATCAACAGCCGTTTTTCGTTGGACCATCCCCTTGAAAAGCGCGTATTGACGGTGCAGGACGTGGTGGAGGTCGTGCGCGCCCTTGTCGAATTAAAAATGGGAAAAGGCGACGTGGATGATATTGACCATTTGGGCAATCGCCGGGTGCGGACCGTGGGAGAATTGCTCGAGAATCAGATTCGCCTGGGCTTGGCCCGCATGGAACGCAGTATTAAGGAGCGGATGAATTTGCTGGATATGGAGACGGTGTTGCCGCACGACCTGCTGAATGCCAAACCCATTGTCGCCGCCATCAAGGAATTTTTTACCGGTAGCCAGTTGTCGCAGTTTATGGATCAAACGAATCCCCTGGCGGAGATCACTCACAAGCGAAGACTGTCCGCGTTGGGGCCCGGCGGGCTCACCCGTGAACGCGCGGGTTTTGAAGTCAGGGACGTGCATCCCTCTCACTATAGCCGTATCTGTCCTATCGAGACACCCGAAGGGCCGAATATCGGGCTCATCACCTCGCTGGCCACCTATGCGCGCATTAACGAATTCGGGTTTATTGAAGCTCCGTTTCGCAAAGTCCACAATGGCCGCGTGATGCGGGACGTCGAATTTCTTTCTCCGCTGGAAGGCGAACGGTACGTGATTGCCCAGGCCAATTCTCCAGTGGATTCAGCCGGTCGTCTGGTGTCCGATTCGGTGACGGCACGGTCCGCCGGAGAGTTTATTCCCATCACGCCCGACCGGGTTGATTACGTGGACGTTTCCCCGAAACAGGTCGTCAGTGTCGCCACGGCGTTAATCCCCTTTCTCGAACATGATGATGCCAACCGTGCGTTGATGGGGTCGAATATGCAGCGTCAGGCTGTGCCGGTCGTCCAGAGCGAGGCCCCGCTGGTCGGCACCGGCATGGAAGCCGTCGTCGCGCGCGACTCCGGTTACGTTGAGCAGGCCAGACGCGACGGGGTCGTGGAAAGCGTGGATGCCCGACGGATTGTCGTGCGAACCGAGTCGGGCCAGCGGGAAGACGGGAAACGGCGAGCCGGACGATTTTGGGATACGTATGATCTGGTGAAGTTTCAACGAACCAATCAAAATACGTGCGTGACGCAAACGCCAATCGTGAAAGTTGGACAGCCCGTTCAGCAAGGGCAAGTTCTGGCGGATGGCCCCGGTATTGACCGTGGCGAGTTGGCGTTGGGGAAAAACATCCTGGTCGGATTTATGCCCTGGGGAGGGTACAACTTCGAAGACGCGATTTTGCTGAGCGAGCGGCTGGTTCGCGAAGACACCTTTACGTCTATCCACATTGAAGAGTTTGAGGTTGAAGCCCGTGACACCAAGCTGGGCAAAGAGGAGATTACTCGCGATATTCCCAACCTGGGTGAAGAGACCCTTCGCAACCTTGATGAAAGCGGCATCGTGCGCATCGGCGCCGAGGTCAAGGCCGGAGACATCCTAGTGGGCAAAGTGACCCCCAAGGGTGAAACCCAATTGACTCCCGAAGAAAAATTGCTTCGCGCGATCTTTGGAGAAAAAGCGGGTGATGTCAAAGATACGTCCCTGCAAGTGCCTCCGGGCATTGAAGGGATTGTCGTGGACGTGAAGATTTTCTCCAGAAAAGGCGTTGATAAAGATGAGCGGTCGAAAAATATTGAATCTCAGGATCGCGTGACTATTGAACGGAATCATCAGGATGAGCGTCGCATCATTGAGGAAGAGCGTAATAAAAAGATTCGGAAACTGTTGCTCGGACAAGTGGTCGGCCGCGACTTGATGGATCCTGAAAGCGGCGACGTCATTGTCAAGAAAAAAGGAACAATCGTCTCGGAAATCTTGCGGAAACTTCCCGATGATGACGTGCGACGCGTGATTTTAAGCGACGCGGAAGAGCAAAAAAAGATTGAAGAGATTGAACGCGTGGCCAAGGAGCAGATTGAAAGCCTGCAAACCTTCTACGACGAAAAGGTCGGGCGACTGCGGCGTGGTGACGAGTTGCCGCCTGGCGTCATTAAGTTGGTGAAAGTCTATCTCGCCATTAAGCGGAAAATTTCTGTCGGGGATAAGATGGCGGGGCGTCATGGCAACAAGGGGGTGGTTTCGAGGATTCTTCCAGAAGAAGATATGCCCTATCTGCCGGACGGCACGCCCATTGAGGTCGTGCTGAATCCCTTGGGGGTTCCCTCACGGATGAACGTGGGACAAATTCTGGAAACCCATTTGGGATGGGCCGCCAAGGCGTTGGGCATCTATGTCGCCAGCCCGGTGTTTGAGGGCGCGACGGAGACGGAGATTAAAGCCCTGTTAAAGAAAGCGGGCTTGCCGGAGAACGGACAATCGGTTGTGTATGACGGTCGCACCGGCGAGCCGTTTAAAAGTCCCGTGACGGTTGGCTACGTGTATATGATGAAGTTGCATCACTTGGTGGACGATAAGATCCATGCCCGGTCCATTGGCCCGTATTCGCTGGTGACGCAGCAGCCGCTGGGCGGGAAGGCCCAGTTCGGCGGTCAGCGTTTGGGCGAAATGGAAGTCTGGGCCCTTCAAGCCTATGGAGCGGCCTCCACCCTGCAAGAGTTTTTAACCGTGAAGTCCGACGACGTGCCAGGACGGTCGAGAATGTATGAAGCCATCGTGAAGGGGGAGAACTTCCTGGAGCCAGGCCTGCCCGAGTCGTTTAACGTGTTGGTGAAAGAATTGCAGAGCCTGGGTCTGGACGTTGAGTTGATGAAATCAGCCGAGTAACGCATTCGTTGACGAGGCACGTCACGAGTGTGTGTCCGTTCCGATAAAGGAGGGTGGGGTCTTGGAAAGCATCTATGCTCTGTTTGAAAAACCGCGCGAGGCGGTGTCCTTTGACGCCATGCGTATTCGCATTGCGTCGCCCGAGAAAGTGCGCTCGTGGTCCTATGGGGAGGTCAAAAAACCGGAAACCATCAATTACCGCTCATTCAAGCCGGAAAAAGACGGGCTGTTTTGCGCGAAGATTTTTGGTCCGACCAAGGACTGGGAGTGCAATTGCGGGAAATACAAGCGGATGAAACATCGGGGGATTGTCTGCGATAAATGCGGAGTCGAGGTCATTCAATCCAAGGTGCGTCGGGAGCGCATGGGACACATTGAACTGGCCGCGCCCGTCGCCCACATTTGGTTTTTAAAAGGGGTGCCGAGCCGGATTGGGGTCCTGCTGGATATGAGCCTCAAGCAGTTGGAAAAAATTCTCTATTTTGAGGCGTACGTGGTGATTGACCCCATGGATACGCCGCTCAAAGAGCAAGAACTGCTCACGGAAGAACAATACCGTGAATGTGTGAATCAATACGGCCCGCAGGCGTTTCGCGTCAGTATTGGGGCGGAAGCCATTCGTGAATTGCTGAACAAAGTTGATATCGAGGCCCTGTGGGCCGCGCGCCATGACAAGGTGAAGGCCACGACTTCCGTGGCGCTGAACAAGAAGCTCACCAAGCGACTGAAAGTAATCGAGGCATTTTACAAGTCGGGCAACAACCCGGAATGGATGATCATGGACGTCATTCCGGTGCTGCCGCCCGAACTGAGACCGCTGGTGCCGCTGGATGGCGGGCGGTTTGCCACGTCGGATTTGAACGATCTCTATCGGCGGGTCATTAATCGCAACAACCGGCTGAAACGGTTGATGGAGTTAAAGGCGCCCGGTGTGATTATTCGCAATGAAAAGAGAATGTTGCAGGAAGCCGTGGATGCGCTCTTTGACAATGGTCGAAGAGGGCGGACGATTCGCGGAGCCAATAAGCGGCCGTTAAAGTCCCTCAGCGACATGCTCAAAGGCAAGCAAGGTCGGTTCCGGCAAAATCTCCTGGGTAAACGGGTTGATTACTCTGGCCGTTCGGTGATTGTAGTCGGTCCGGAACTGAAATTGAATCAATGCGGGTTGCCCAAGAAAATGGCGTTGGAACTCTTCAAGCCATTTATCTTCCACAAGTTGGAAGAACGCGGGGCGGCGACCACCATTAAAAGCGCGAAACGCCTTGTGGAAAAGGAACGTCCCGAAGTCTGGGATGTTCTGGACGAAGTGATTCGAGAACACCCGGTCATTTTGAATCGTGCGCCCACGTTGCATCGCCTGGGCATGCAGGCGTTTGATCCCGTGCTCATCGAAGGCAAGGCCATTCGCCTGCATCCCCTGGTGTGCGCGGCGTTTAACGCGGACTTCGACGGCGATCAGATGGCGGTTCACGTCCCGCTTTCGGTCGAAGCGCAAATTGAAGCTCGTGTGTTGATGATGTCCATCAATAACGTGTTGTCGCCGGCGAATGGCCGGCCGCTCTCTATTCCCTCTCAAGATATGGTCCTGGGGTGTTATTGGTTGACACAGGAACGGCCGGGAGCCATGGGAGAAGGGAAGATTTTGTATTCCCCCGAAGAAGTGCGCATTGCGTATGACGCGGGGGCATTGGACGAACAGGCCAAAATCAAAGTGCGCATTGACGGGGTGTTGGTGGAGACGACGGTCGGTCGGGTGCTGTTTGGAGAAATCCTTCCGCCGTCTCTCGATTTCTCCCACGCCAATCGAGTCATGACCAAAAAAGAAATGACCAGACTGATTGACGCGGTCTATCGGGAAGCCGGTTTGCACGATACCGTCAGGATGCTCGATAAGCTGAAAAGTCTCGGATTTTACTATGCCACCAAGGCCGGGGTCTCGATTTGCATTGACAATATGCATATTCCGACCAAAAAAAGGACGCTGCTGAGTCACGCGCAAAAGGACGTGGACGAGGTGGCGCGGCAGCATAGCGAGGGGCTGATCACGGACGGGGAGCGCTACAACAAGGTCATTGATATCTGGGCGCGCGTGAGTGAACAGGTGGCCACTGACATGATGAAAGAGATCAAAGCTGGCGGCGGTCAGGGCCCGCAGGACACGTTGAACCCCATTTTTATGATGGCCGATTCCGGAGCGAGAGGGAGTTCGCAGCAAATTCGTCAGCTGGGGGGCATGCGGGGGTTGATGGCGAAGCCGTCCGGCGAAATTATTGAAACGCCGATCACGGCCAACTTCCGTGAAGGCCTGACGGTCCTTCAGTATTTTATCTCGACGCACGGGGCACGAAAAGGGTTGGCGGATACGGCTCTGAAAACCGCGAACTCGGGGTATCTCACGCGCCGGCTGGTTGATATTGCGCAGGACGTCATTGTGAGTGAGGATGATTGCGGGACGGCGGACGGCATCAACGTCTCGGCATTGGTTGAAGGCGGGGAGGTGATTCAGCCGATTGAAGAACGTATTCTGGGCCGTATCTCGGCTGACGACATTCTTGATCCGATGACGAATCACGTGGTGGTGCCCGCGAACGAAGAGTTGGATGAAACACGCGTAAAGGCGGTGGTTGACGCTGGTGTTGATCGCGTTCGCATCCGCTCGACATTGACGTGTCAGGCGCGTTGGGGGGTGTGCGTGAAGTGTTACGGACGGGATTTGGCCAGAGGCAAGCTGGTCGAACTGGGCGAGCCCGTCGGGGTGATCGCGGCGCAGTCCATCGGCGAGCCCGGGACGCAGTTAACCATGCGGACTTTTCATATCGGAGGCACGGCCAGTAAAGTGGTGGAACAGAGCGTGGTCGAGTCCCGGCATGGCGGGGTGTTGAAATACTTGAGTTTTGACGCCAGGAAAAACGTGGATGTGCACAATGGTCGCATGGCGGTGAAGAACAAGGATGGCGAATGGGTGGTCATGAATCGGAACGCGAAGATTGCCGTCTGTGACGATTCCGGGCGGGAACGTGAAAAGTACGCGGTGGTCTATGGGGCGAAAATTCAAGTGCGGGACGGCAAGGAGGTCACGATTGGTCAGAAACTCGTGGAGTGGGATCCGTATTCGGAACCCATTCTGACCAAAGTGGGCGGGCGCATTGCCTATGGTGACCTTGTACCAGGTGTCACGATGAAAGAAGTGGTTGACGAAATCACCGGCCTCTCGCACAAGGTCGTCATTGAGCCCGAACGGCAACGCGTGTCTGCTAAAGACGGGGGCAAGGCCACGAAAGCGGAAGCCGACCCGCCGTTGCGTCCAAGAATTTCCGTCAAAGACGCTGGAAAGACCGCGGACAGCTATCCTCTGCCCGTGGGCGCGTATATCGAAGTTGAAAAGGGAGACATGGTGCATCCCGGTGACGTGCTGGCAAAACGTACTCGAGAAACAACGAAGACCAAAGACATTACGGGCGGCTTGCCGAGAGTGGCGGAGTTGTTTGAGGCGAGAAAGCCCAAGGAGAAGGCGGTTATTAGCGAAATTGACGGAGAGGTCTTCTTTCCGCCAAAGCAGCTCGGACTTGGCAAGCTCGAAAAAGGGACACGGCAGATTATCGTTGATAACAAAATGGGAGACATGCAAGCCACTGACTTGGCCCTGCAAGAAGTGTTAAGTAAATTTCCAACCGCAACAAGAGAGGATCTCATTCACGAACATCGAAGGAAAGTCGGCGACCGAAAAGAATACTTCATTGCTCGAGGCAAGCACATCAACGTGCACGAAGGTGACTGGGTGCTCGCCGGTGATTCTTTAATGGAAGGGTCCCGCGACCCCCATGATATTCTGAATGTGAAGGGACCCAGGGAATTGCAGGGGTTCCTGGTGAATGAGGTGCAGGAAGTGTATCGTTTGCAGGGGGTGTCTATTAACGACAAACATATTGAGATTATTGCGAGGCAGATGTTGAAAAAGATCCGCATTGAAGACCCTGGGGATACCAACTTTTTACCGGGAGCCCATGTCGGAAAATTTGAGTTCAAAGATGAAGATGATCGCGTCCAAGCCGAAGGCGGGAAGCGAGCGGTTGGCAAACCATTGCTGTTGGGTATTACCAAGGCGTCACTGAGTACGGACAGCTTTATTTCCGGAGCGTCATTCCAGGAAACGACGCGGGTGCTCACCGAGGCGGCCATCAATGGCCGGGTTGATGATTTACGGGGGCTCAAGGAAAACGTCATTGTGGGACGTTTGATTCCCGCCGGAACCGGCTTCTCACGCTACCGGGAAACCTTTGTGCCGCCGGCTGAAGAGGCCTTCATCGAGTCCGATCCTGATGATGGGGTGGGTGGCATGGCGGGCAAGGAACTGCAGACGCAATCCACGTCATGAGACCTGGTGATCCATCGGAAAGCGACCTTGACAGATGCGCAGCCGCTCATTAAAATCCATCGGTTACCCTGAAGGTGTTTGTTAAACGCAAGAACGTTGAGAAAGACTGGAACATGCCAACTGTCAATCAGCTCGTACGAAAAGGGCGCAAGGCCCCAAAAGCAAAAAGTAAAAGTCCGGCCCTCAATCGCTGTCCGCAACGGCGCGGGGTCTGTCTGCGCGTGTATACCACAACTCCCAAAAAACCGAATTCGGCGTTGCGGAAAGTGGCTCGTGTGCGGTTGACCACCGGTGTAGAGGTGACAACGTATATCCCGGGCATGGGTCATAATTTGCAGGAACATTCCATTGTGCTGGTGCGTGGTGGTCGGGTGAAGGACTTGCCCGGTGTGCGTTATCATTTGGTCCGGGGCGCCCTTGATGCTGTTGGCGTGGCCAACAGGAAGCAGAGTCGGTCCAAGTATGGGGCCAAGCGGCCTAAATAACGCGTTGAGCATGTGGTGGCCGGAAGGTGGGTTGAACGATGTCGCGTGGACAGAATGCCGTTACTCGAACCCCTCCCGCTGATTCCAAATATCGGGATCACTTGGTGGCGAAGTTTATTAATATTCTGATGACGCAGGGCAAAAAGAGTACGGCCCAGCGCGTGTGTTACGGGGCGTTTGACATGATTCAACGTAAGATCGGCGGTGACCCCTTGCAGGTCTTTCATTCCGCCCTTGGCAATGTCAAACCGATGGTGGAAGTGAAATCAAGACGGGTGGGCGGCGCCTCGTACCAGGTCCCCGTCGAAATCCGGCCCGTGCGTCAGGTTGCCCTGGCTTTTCGATGGATGAAGCAAAGTGCCCTGTCGCGCACCGGGAAGAGTATGCAGGAAAAGCTTGCGACCGAGTTGCTTGATGCCGCCAATAATACAGGGGCCGCGGTCAAGAAACGAGATGAGACGCACAGAATGGCCGAGGCGAATCGTGCGTTTGCGCATTACCGTTGGTAACGGCGGGTTTCTGTCGCTGTAGTCGGCGCCTCCATACGTCGGTAGGCTTGTGTTCCTCAGTCTGCGTTCGGATTGAGCGGGGGTGGCGTTACAGCGTTTTTGCGTGAAGAGGGAGCATGGCGAGGGAATATCCATTAGAGCAGACTCGGAATATCGGCATCATGGCCCATATTGACGCCGGGAAAACGACGACGACCGAGCGCATCCTGTTTTATACAGGGGTCTCTCACCGCATGGGCGAAGTGCACGAAGGCGCGGCGCAGATGGATTGGATGGAGCAGGAACGGGAGCGGGGGATTACCATTACGTCCGCGGCGACGACCTGTTTCTGGAAAAATTATCGCATTAACATCATTGATACGCCGGGGCACGTGGATTTCACGGTTGAAGTTGAGCGGTCTCTGCGCGTGTTGGACGGGGCGGTGGCTGTGTTTGATGCGGTGCAGGGTGTCGAACCGCAATCCGAAACCGTGTGGCGTCAGGCCGATAAATATCGAGTCCCTCGCATTGCCTTTCTTAATAAGATGGATCGGGTGGGCGCCGACTTTGCGGGGAGCATGCAGAGTCTCACGGACCGATTGGGGGCAAGCCCGGTCGCCGTCCAATTGCCAATTGGCAAAGAGACGGATTTTCGGGGCGTCATTGATCTCGTCTCGATGAAGGCCTATGTCTTTGATGATGAAATGTTGGGAGCGAACTTTGTGGTCGAGGACGTTGCGCCCGATCTGTTGCCTGTGGCTCAAACCTATCGAGACAAACTGCTGGAAGCCGTCGCCGAGTTCGATGAAGTGTTGCTTGAGCGCTATTTGAACGGGGAACCCCTGAAGTCGGATGAAATCAAGCGCGCGTTGCGGGCTGGGACCAATCAACTGAAGATTACGCCGGTCTTCTGTGGGTCGGCTTTCAAGAATAAAGGGGTCCAGCCTTTGCTGGATGCCGTGGTGGATTTTCTGCCTTCGCCTTTGGACGTGCCGGAAGTGGCGGGGGTTGATCCGGCGAGCGGCGAGACCATGACCCGCAAGGCGAGTGACGGGGAACCCTTTGCGGCCTTGGCCTTTAAGATCATGACCGATACCTTTGCCGGACAGCTGACGTATTTCCGTGTCTATTCCGGGAAGCTGGAAACGGGATCGTACGTTTATAATGTCACGCAGGGGAAGCGGGAACGGATCGGGCGCCTGCTCAAAATGCACGCGAATAAGCGTGAAGATATTGCCGTCGTGTATTCCGGCGATATCGCGGCGGCGGTCGGCATGAAAGGTACGAGAACCGGCGATACCCTGACTGACGAGAAACATCAAATGCTGTTAGAGGTGATTAAGTTTCCCGAGCCCGTGATTTCCATGGCCGTGGAACCAAAGACCAAGCAGGACTTAGAGAAACTGGGTTTTTCTTTGGAGAAACTAGCCCAGGAAGACCCCTCCTTTCACGTGCGAAGCGACATGGAGACTGGGCAAACGATCATTTCCGGAATGGGGGAATTGCATTTGGAAATTATCGTTGATCGTCTGGTCAGGGAATTTAAGGTTCAGGCGAACGTCGGGAAGCCCGAAGTCGCCTATCACGAGACGATTCGCAAGAAAGCGGAGGCCGAAGGGAAGTATATCAAGCAATCCGGCGGGCGCGGACAGTATGGGCATGTGGAGTTGCGCGTGGAGCCGTCCGAGCCCGGCGTGGGCTTGGAATTTGTCAACAAGATCGTTGGCGGCATTATTCCGCGCGAATATATTCCGGCGGTGGAAAAGGGGGTCAAGGAGCGCATGGAGTCGGGCGTGATGGCCGGGTATTCGATGCGGGATATTCGGGTGACCTTGTTTGACGGATCCTTTCATGAAGTTGACTCGAGCGAAATGGCCTTTAAAATCGCCGCGTCCATGGCCTTTGATGCCGCCTGTAAACAGGCCAACCCGATTCTGCTTGAGCCTGTGATGAAAGTGGAAGTCCTAGTGCCCCAGGACTTCATGGGTGACGTGATCGGAGACCTGAATTCACGACGCGGAAAAGTGCAGGGCATCAAGGCCAGGAGTGGCTCTCAAGCGGTGGATGCCATGGTTCCCCTTAGTGAAATGTTTGGGTATGCCACGGGCCTCCGGTCGAAGACCCAAGGTCGCGCAACCTATTCTATGGAATTTGATCAATATGAGCCGGTTCCCAAACAACTGGCGGATCAGATTGTCGGGAAGCAACGCGGCGAATAACCGTGCGGTTGGCGAGTGAAGCATGAATGGAACAGAAATCGGATGGTTGCTTTCTCGTATGAGCCACAGAGCATTGGCATTCGAAAAGGGAGGGGCTGATGGCGAAGGCGAAATTTAATCGGAAGAAGCCGCATGTGAACGTGGGGACGATCGGGCACGTGGATCACGGGAAGACGACCCTGACTTCGGCGTTGACCAAAGTGATGGGGCAGGAAGGGCTGGCGGACTATATTAGCTACGACGAAGTTGCCAAAGCGAGTGCGTCGCAAGGGCGGCGGGATCCGACCAAGATACTGACCATTGCGATTGCGCACGTTGAATACGAGACGGCGCAGCGGCACTACGCGCACGTGGACTGTCCGGGGCACGCCGACTACGTCAAAAACATGATCACGGGGGCGGCGCAGATGGACGGCGCGATTTTAGTGGTTTCGGCGGCGGACGGCCCGATGCCGCAGACCCGGGAACACATCCTGCTGGCGCGGCAAGTCGGCGTGCCCTCCATCGTGGTGTTCTTAAACAAAGCCGACAAAATCGAAGACCCGGAACTTCTGGAGCTGGTGGAGTTGGAAGTGCGGGAACTCCTGACGAAATACCAGTTTCCCGGCGACGAGATTCCCCTGATCGTCGGCTCGGCGACCAAAGCCCTGGAAGGCGACACCAGTGCGGTGGGCGTCCCCTCCATCAAACAACTCCTGGCGGCGGTGGACACCTACATTCCGACCCCGGAGCGGGCCATCACCAAACCGTTTCTCATGCCGATTGAAGACGTCTTTACCATCAGCGGGCGGGGGACGGTGGTGACCGGCCGGGTTGAGCGGGGGCAAGTCAAAGTCGGCGACGAGATTGAGATTGTGGGCTTGGGGGAGACCCAGACCACGGTGGTGACCGGCGTGGAAATGTTTCGGAAAGTCCTGGACGAAGGGCAAGCCGGCGACAACATCGGGGCGTTGTTGCGGGGGACCAAGAAAGAAGACGTGGAACGGGGCATGGTCCTGGCCAAACCGAAAAGCATCATGCCGCATACGAAATTCAAAGCGGAAGTGTACGTCTTGACGAAAGAAGAAGGGGGGCGGCACACGCCGTTTTTCAACGGCTACCGGCCGCAGTTTTACTTTCGGACGACGGACGTGACGGGCGTGGTGCAGTTGGCGGAGGGCGTGGAGATGGTGATGCCGGGCGACAATACGACGTTTACGGGAGAATTGATTACGCCGATTGCGATGGAGCAGGGTGTGCGGTTTGCGGTGCGGGAAGGGGGGCGGACGGTCGGCGCCGGCGTCGTCACCGCCATTCTCGCCTAGAGGAGGGTGTCCAGTGGCTGTCAGTACGGACCAGCGTATTCGTATCCGATTGAAGGGCTTTGATTACCGGGTCCTTGACCAATCGGCGAGAGAAATTGTGGAGAGCGTCAAGCAGACGGGGGCACACGTGGCCGGCCCCATTCCTCTTCCCACTCGTATCGAAAAGTTTACCATTCAGCGATCCACTCATGCGGATAAGAAGTCCCGTGAACAGTTCGAAATCCGCACGCATAAACGGTTACTGGATATTCTTGAGCCCACGCCGGACACCATGGACGCGCTCATGAAATTAAATTTGGCGGCGGGCGTTGACGTGGAGATCAAGACGTAGCGTGCCGGCGTAAAGGTGTTTGATGATTTGTGAGTTGATGGGGCAAAAATTGGGCATGACGCAGTTTTTCGACGAGCATCGTCGTCTCCATCCCGTCACGGTGATTGAAGCGGGGCCTTGTCACGTCACGGCCGTGAAGACCAAAGACCGGCATGGCTATGACGCCGTGCAACTGGGTTATACGGAAGTGCGGGAGCATAAGCTCACCAAGGCCCAAGTGGGACATCTTCGTGCCTCCGGTCAAGAGAAGCTGTTTAAGTATTTGTGGGAGTTTCGCTGTGTGCCGGACTGCCAGGTGGGGGATGCTGTGACCGCGGGCCTTTTTGAAAAAGGAGAGATGGTACACGTGCGGGGGACCTCCAAGGGAAAAGGGTTTCAAGGCGTCATGAAACGGCACAATTTCAGCGGCGGGCCAGCCAGTCACGGATCCATGTTTCATCGTGCGCCCGGTTCGATTGGCAGTAGTTCGTATCCGTCTCGCGTGTGGAAAAACACGGCGCTTCCCGGACAAATGGGGAATGAACGGGTCACGGTGCAAGGCTTACGGGTCATGGACATTCGACCGGAGGAGAATCTGGTCCTCATCTCCGGAGCCGTGCCGGGTCCCGTGGGTGGGCTGGTCCTGATCCGAAAGTCGGAGAGGCGGTAAGGTATCATGGCTTCCATGGAAGTTGTCGATCAAACAAAACAGTCCGTAGGCTCCATTGACGTCAGTGAGGGCGTGTTTGGGGTGCCGCCGCATGCCGTGCTTGTGCATTCCGCCGTGGTCATGCAGCGGGCGTCTCTTCGGCAAGGGACCGCCAGTACGAAGGGGCGCAGCGAGGTCAGTGGAACGGGAAAAAAACCGTGGAAGCAAAAAGGGACGGGACGGGCTCGCGCGGGGTCGAATCGGTCGCCGCTGTGGCGGCATGGCGGGACGGTCTTTGGGCCTCGACCGCGACGGTATGATTCCGCCCTGTCCAAAAAAATGTATCGAAAGGCCATGCAGAGCGCGCTGTCTTCCAAGAAGACCGCAGGAGAGCTGGTGATCCTTTCCGAGCTGTCACTTTCGGAACCGAAAACCAAATTGGCGGCCCAGGTGTTGCGTCAACTGGGCTTGCACGGCACGGTCCTTTTGGTGGTGGGTCAAGACCGTCGCGACGTGTTTCGCGCGACGCGGAATCTGGCTCGAGTGAAAGCGGTTTCGCCGCAAGCCCTGGCTGTGTACGACGTGCTTCGCTATGAGACGCTGGTGGTGTTGAAAGACGCCCTGCCGATCGTTCAGGAGTTCTGGGCATGAGTCGTGATCCGTTTGACATCCTGGTCAAGCCGTTGTTGACCGAAAAAGTTACGGGCTTTCAAGAGACCGCCAACCGCGTGGCGTTTGTGGTGAAAAGTGACGTGAATCGCATCGAGGTGCGTCGGGCGGTGGAACTGGCGCTCAAAGTGAAGGTGAAATCCGTGAATATCATGAACGTCATGGGCAAGAAGAAGCGTCAAGGCCGGTTTCTGGGCAAGCGGCCGGATTGGAAGAAGGCCATCGTGACGCTGCATGAAGGCGAAAAACTGGAGCTGTATGAAAGCGCGTGATTGGTCATTGTGGGACCGACGTGTTGTGCGGATGATGACGCGAACAAAGAAGGAGCGAGTGGGCGATGCCGATTAAACCGTATAATCCGACCACGCCCGGCCGGCGGGGCATGACGGGTATCAAGGGTGAGGGGCTGTCGAAAGCGCGACCCGACAAACGTCTCACCATTTCCGCATCTCGCTCCGGAGGGCGGAACAATGCCGGGCGGGTGACCAGTCGCTTTCGCGGCGGAGGGCATAAGCGCCTCTACCGGGTCATTGATTTTAAGAGAAATAAAATGGGCGTGCCCGGGAAAGTCGTTGCGGTGGAATACGATCCCAACCGTTCGGCTCGCATTGCGTTGATTGCGTATGCCGATGGGGAAAAGCGGTATATTCTCGCCCCCGTCGGCTTGTCGGTTGGAAATTCAATTCAGGCCGGCCCCAACGCGGATATTCATCCCGGCAATGCCTTGCCATTGTCCGCCATGCCGCTTGGCGCCACCATTCATAATATTGAACTCAAACCGGGAAAAGGCGCGCAATTGGCTCGGAGTGCCGGTGCGGCCGGTCAGGTCATGGGTCGGGAAGGGCAGTACGTGCAGGTTCGCCTGGCCTCCGGCGAGATGCGTCGGATTCTGGGAACGTGTATGGCGACGGTGGGACAAGTGGGGAATCTTGATCACGAGAACGTCACAGTGGGGAAAGCCGGACGTTCTCGGGCGATGGGTCGGCGGCCGCATGTCCGAGGGGTTGCGATGAATCCGGTTGATCATCCCCATGGCGGCGGGGAAGGGAAGTCCGGCCAGGGGAACCCGCACCCGGTGTCTCCATGGGGGTTGCCCACCAAAGGCTTTAAGACCCGGAAAAAGAAAAACCCGTCATCGCGTTTCATTATTGCGCGGCGGACTCAATAACGAAGAACGGAAGTCGAAGATGCCTCGTTCGATTCGTAAAGGGCCTTTTGTGGATGCGCACCTCATGGAAAAGCTGAATGTGGCGCTCGACTCGAAACCCATTAAGACGTGGTCGCGGCGGTCAACCGTGATTCCCGAAATGATTGGCCGGACGTTTGCGGTACATAACGGGAAAAAGTTTGTTCCGGTCTATGTGACCGAAAACATGGTCGGGCACAAACTGGGGGAGTTTTCGCCCACACGATTTTTTAAGGGCCATGGGACGGCCAAAACGGAAAAAGCCGTTTCGTTTAAAAAGAAGTAAACAAGCCGGGGAAAAGACCGCAGCAAGAGGAACGTCGTGGCTGAAGCAAAGGCTGTATTGCGATACGTCAGAATGGCACCGCGAAAGGTGCGGATGGTGATGGATGTGATTCGCGGGCGCGATGTGCCTGATGCGTTGACGGTTCTCAAGTACTTGCCGAGAGCCGCCGCTCCCGTTGTGGCGAAAGTGTTGAATTCCGCGGTCGCGAATGCGGGACAAAAGGAATTGGGGGATCCCGAATCGTTGAAAATTTCAAAAGCCTATGTGGACGGCGGTCCGGTTTTGAAGCGGTTTCAGGCCAGAGCCATGGGCCGGGCGAACCCCATCCATAAACGAACCAGTCATGTGACCATTGTGGTGTCTCCGGTGAGAGAGATTCCCTGATAGGCTGTGAGGTAAACGGGGTTATGGGGCAAAAGACACATCCGTATGGTTTCAGGCTTGGGTATACCAGGACGTGGAATTCACGATGGTATGCAAAAAAAGATTTCGTGAAGCTATTGCATGAAGACGTGGCCATTCGAAAAATGGTCAAAACCCGTTTGTTTCATGCCGGCATTTCACGCGTGGAAATTGAACGTTCCGGCAATCAGGTGAAAGTGATCATTCACACGGCCCGGCCCGGCATTATTATCGGAAGAAAAGGAACGGAAGTTGATAAATTAAAGGCGACGCTGGAGCAACGATACAGTCGGGAAGTTTACGTGACGGTCAAGGAAATTAAGAAGCCTGAATTGGATGCGCAGCTCGTTGCTGAAAATATCGCGTTGCAATTGGAAAAGCGCGTTTCATTTCGTCGTGCCATGAAACGAAGCGTGGCGTCGGCCCTTCGGTTGGGTGCCCAGGGCGTGCGGGTGTCTTGCGCGGGCCGGTTGGGTGGCAATGAAATTGCCCGAACGGAATGGTATCGGGAAGGTCGCGTTCCGCTTCACACGCTGAGGGCGGACGTGGATTATGGCTTTGCGGAGGCCCATACGACCATGGGCATCATTGGAGTGAAAGCGTGGATTTACAAGGGCGATGCCAAGTTGCCGTCTGCTGTGAAAGAAGAGGCGTCTTTGGGCGTGTCGTAGACGCGCTGGAGCCTGTCCCGAACGCAATGAACCATGCCGTCGTGATGCGTCACTCGCGGCCTGTCACGTCTCTATTATGTTAGCGCCCAAGAAAGTTAAATTTCGGAAAGTGCAAAAGGGCCGGATGCGGGGCAAGGCCTACCGTGGGGGAGAGGTCTCCTTCGGACAATTTGGGCTCAAGGTGCTTGAGCCCGGTCGGATAACCGCGCGACAGATTGAGGCGGCGAGAATTGCAATGACGCGCCATGTGAAGCGCGGCGGTCGAATCTGGACTCGGATTTTCCCTGATAAGCCGATTACAAAAAAGCCGGCGGAGGTTCGAATGGGGAAAGGCAAGGGCAATCCGGAGTTTTGGGTTGCCGTGGTCAAGCCCGGACGCATTCTCTACGAAATGGATGACGTACCGAGAAGCGTCGCGCAGGAAGCGTTTCGTTTGGCCGGGCATAAACTCCCGTTGGCGACAAAATTTGTGGTGCGAGGCGAGTACCCCGTCTGAGGCATAATGATGGACGTCAAAGTCTTGCGAGGCATGGAAGTCGAAGAGGTGGTCGGGAAAGTCCATGAGTTGAAACAGGAATTGTTTCACCTACGGTGTCAGCTCGCGATGGGGCGCATTGAAAATCCGATGAAAATTCGTCTGGCCCGGAAAGACGTCGCCAGAGCTAAGACCGTTCTTCGCGAAAAACGATCCGGTGGACATTCGAAAACCTAGTCTGATGAGATGGCGAGGATGATGAACGAGAGACACAGACGGCAGCGGGCATCATATGGACGAGTGGTTAGCGACAAAATGGATAAGACTGTCGTTGTGGCCGTGACGAAACTGGTGCAGCATCCGTTGTACGGAAAAGTGGTGCGGCGGTTGACCAAGCTCAAAGCCCATGACGAAGCGAATGAGTCTCGTGTTGGCGATCGTGTAAAAATCGTGGAGACACGGCCTCTCAGCAAGGATAAACATTGGCGGGTCGCGGCGATTGTTGAGCGTGGTGAGCGCAGTCTGTCGTCGTAATTGGCGCAGGGGGCGTTCGTGTTGCGCGGTGGATGGAGTTTTGGCGGACAATGATTCAAAATCACAGCTATCTTGACGTCGCAGATAATTCTGGCGCAAAGAGCGTGCGGTGTTTTCATGTGCTGGGAGGCACGCGTCGGCGCTATGGAGGCATTGGCGATATCGTGGTGGTGTCGGTGCGAGAGGCGATTCCTCGAGCGTCGGTCAAAAAAGGGGACGTTGTCAAAGCGGTGATCGTTCGGACCAAAAAAAGCCGGCGGCGCGACGATGGCTCCTCCATTCGCTTTGATCGCAATGCCTGTGTGTTGGTGAATAATCAAGGGGAGCCGGTGGGGACGAGAATCTTCGGTCCCGTGGCTCGGGAATTGAGGAAAAAGAAGTTCATGAAAATTATTTCTCTGGCTCCTGAGGTGTTATAGCGCCCATGGCGACTCGAACGGTACGCGGAAGCCAGACGGTTCCCAAATTTCGTGTTCGAAAGGGTGACACGGTGATCGTCATCGCCGGACGGGAGAAGGGGAAAACGGGCAAGGTGTTGCGCGTCAATCAGCGGGACGGCCGGGTGACGGTGGAGAAGCTCAATATTATGAAGCGCCATACGAAACCTTCTCAAAAGATCAAACAGGGCGGCATTGTCGAGCGGGAAGCTCCCATGCATATTTCGAATGTGATGCTGTATTCCCAGGCTCTGGGTAAACCGTCGCGGGTGGCAATCAAAACGTTGGAGGATGGGCGTCGGGTACGGGTCTTGCGGAAGAGTCCGGATGACGTGCTGGATAAAGTGTGATGAGTACAAAAAAAGCCGAAGCGGACAAACCGGGAAAAAAGAAAAGACCGTCGCCTGCGGGCGGGTCCTCTCCACGGTTGCAGGTGCGTTATCGGGATGAGGTGGTCCCGCGGATGATGAAAGAATTCTCTTATTCCAATCCGATGCAGGTGCCGCACGTGGAACGGGTGGTCATTAATGTCGGATTGGGAGAAGCCGTGCAAAACGTCAAGTTGCTGGATAGCGCCGTGGCTGAGCTCGCGTTGATCTCCGGTCAGAAGCCCGTCGTGACCCGGGCCAAAAAAGCCATCGCCGGATTTAAATTGCGGGAAGGGATGCCAATCGGCGCCAAGGTCACGCTTCGCCGCCGCCGGATGTATGAATTTCTTGATCGGTTGCTGAATCTTGGATTGCCTCGGATTCGAGACTTTCGAGGCGTGTCGCCCAAGGCCTTTGATGGCCGCGGCAATTATACGCTCGGGTTAAAAGAACAGCTAACGTTTCCTGAAATCAAATATGATGACGTGGCGTCGCTTCATGGCATGGATATTACGATTGTGACGAGCGCGCAACGCAATGAAGAAGCCAAATCCTTGTTGGCGCATTTGGGGATGCCGTTTCGTTAAATACGGTCATCCGTAACTATTGAGACGGAGATCATTGTGGCACGAAAAGCGTTACGGAATAAGGCCGCGGCGGAGCCTAGGTTTTCCGTCCGGCGATATAATCGGTGCCCGCTCTGCGGGCGAGTGCGGGCCTTTTTGCGGCGATTCCATATGTGTCGAATTTGTTTTCGGCTGCACAGCCTCCGTGGCGATATTCCCGGGGTCACCAAGTCAAGCTGGTAGCTCCGCATCCAGTCTCTGCCTAATGAAGGTGTGATATTATGTCCATGACGGATCCCATTGCCGACCTTTTCGTTCGGATGATGAATGCCCTTCGTCGGGGTCATGCGACCGTGACGATTCCGGCCTCCACCCTGAAAGCCAGCATTCTTGCCGTGTTGAAGGCCGAAGGGTTCATTCACGATGTACTCCCGGCCACGCTGAACGGACATCCGGCCCTTCAAGTGGCATTGCGTTATATCCCCGGCCGGCAAAGGAAACCCGTCATTGAGGTCATCAAACGAGTCAGCAAACCGGGCAAGCGGGTATACGTTGGCGTATCGTCTATCCCGTGGGTGCGGGGCGGGTTAGGCGTGGCTATTCTTTCGACGTCGAAAGGCGTCATGACCGACCGGCAAGCCAGGCGAAGTCAAATGGGCGGAGAAGTCTTGTGTCACATGTGGTAGCGCATGGGTGAACCGGCAGACTGAAACCATTCGGGGCGTCAACGATATGTCGAGAATCGGGATTCAACCAATTGATCTGGCCTCCGGCGTTGAGGTGAACGTCGAAGATCGTTCGGTCTCCGTCAAGGGGCCCTTGGGACAATTACACTGGGCGCTTGCCGATGGGATTGAGGTCGAAGTCAAAGACAGGGTGGTCCATGTCGGACGACGCGGGAATGCTCCTCGCGTCAAAGCCTTGCACGGGTTGACCAGAATGGAGCTGTCGAATTTGGTTGAGGGCGTGACCAAGGGATTTCAGCGAACGTTGGAATTAACGGGCGTCGGCTATCGCGCCCAAGCGCAAGGTCAATCGGTGACGTTGAACGTTGGATTTGCCCATCCTGTGACCGTGACGATTCCCCAAGGCGTTCAAGCGTCGGTCGAGCGGCAAACCGTGATCTCTGTCGCCGGCATTGATAAACGTCTGGTGACGCAGACCGCGGCCAACATTCGACGCGTGCGTTCACCTGATGTCTATAAACAAAAGGGCGTCCGGTACGTTGGGGAAGTCTTAATGAAGAAAGCCGGCAAGGCTGGCAAGAAATAGAGTGCGTGTATGAATCCCAAGACAAAATATCGCCGGATTGAACGGCGAAAAGCTCGAGTCAGGAAAAAAGTTCAGGGCACATCGGATCGGCCCAGGCTGACGGTGTTTCGAAGCAATGCGCATATTTATGCTCAAGTGATTGATGATCTGTCTGGCCGAACGCTTGTGGCGGCGTCATCCAGCGACCCGGGTCTTCGCAAAACCGTGCGGTCTGGTTCTTCGAAGTCCGCGGCCCAGGCCGTCGGGAAATTATTAGCCGAACGGGCAAAAACCGCGAACGTGATTCACGTCGTTTTTGACCGGAACGGGCGGCTGTATCATGGTCGGGTGAAAGCTGTCGCCGACGCTTCCCGTGAAGGGGGGCTGACTTTTTAACCAGGGGGAGATGGCATGCGGTGCAAGTAAATCCTGAAACATTAAATCTCAAGGATAAATTGGTGTTGATTAACCGAGTGGCGAAAGTCGTCAAAGGGGGCAAGCGGTTTTCCTTTAGTGCCCTGGTCGTGGTCGGTGATGGGGCGGGATGGGTTGGCGTCGGCAAGGGGAAGGCGGCTGAAGTGCCGCCGGCGATTGCCCAGGCTGTCGGGCGGGCAAAAAAACAACTCGTCCATGTGCCTTTGAAAAACGGGAGTATCCCCCACGACGTGCATGGGCGGTTTTGCGGGGAACATGTGTTTATGAAACCGGCGAAAGAAGGGACGGGGATCATCGCGGGCGGGGCCGTCCGCGCTATTTTCGAAGTACTCGGGGTCCATAATATTATTGCGAAGACCTTGGGCCGCGGCAATCCCTATAACGTGGTCCAGGCCACGTTGGCCGGATTGTCCCAACTCAAAGGGCTGGAAGACGTGAAGCAGATTCGTCAGGTTGATCATGGGATTTGATCCTGACATGTTGAGGAAGGTGTCGTGACGCAATCCAGGCAAAATGCGCCGATTGTCATTACGCTGAAGCATAGTCCAATCGGACGCCCCTCAAAACAACGGCTCTATTTGCGGAATCTGGGCTTGCGAAAGCTGCAGCAAACCGTGACGTGCCCCGGTACGCCGCAGGTCTTGGGTTTGGTGGAGAAGGTCAAGCATCTGGTTGAGGTGAGTGAGGGATGAAACTCCACCGGCTAAAACCCGCATCAGGTTCCAGAAAAACGAGAAAACGTTTGGGACGAGGGCCGGGCTCGGGTCTTGGCAAGACTGCCGGCAAAGGCCATAAAGGGATGCTGGCTCGGTCTGGCAGAGCGAATGTCGAGGGCTTTGAAGGCGGACAAATGCCGCTCGTCAGGCGGGTGCCCAAGCGAGGGTTTCATAATCCGTTTCGGACCGAGTTTGTCGTGGTCAACCTCAAAACACTTTCCGACATTGACACGGCCACGCTGGTGACGCCTCGGGTCTTATATGAGAAAGGGATTGTGAAGAAGCGGTCAAAGCCCATCAAGATTCTCGGTGTGGGAGAGCTGAGCAAGCCTCTGACGATTGAAGCGCATAAATTCAGTCAGTCGGCTCTTCGAAAAATTGAACAGGCGGGTGGACACGCCAAGGTCATTGACCGTGCTTGAACGGCTCATTACGAGCTTCCAGAACATCCTCAAAATTCCGGAGTTACGCAGCCGTGTGCTGTTTACGCTGGCTCTGCTGGTCGTCTACCGGATTGGGGCTCATATTCCGACGCCCGGGATTAACAATGATGAACTGGCGACGTTCTTATTGGACCGAGGCGGGGCGCTCCTCGGATTTTTGGATATTTTTTCCGGAGGAGCGCTCTCAAGGCTGACTATTTTTGCCTTGGGCATTATGCCCTACATCAGCGCTTCGATTATTCTCCAATTATTAACCGTTGTTGTTCCGCATTTATCAAAGCTTGCCAAGGAGGGTGAACGAGGAAGAAAGACCATCATCCAATATACCCGCTATGGAACCATTGGCATTGCTCTGGTGCAGGGGTTTGGGATTGCGCTTGGCCTTGAAGGCATGAATCAGGGCCAATTTGTGATGGAGCCGGGTTGGCCGTTTCGGCTGATGACGGTAATCACGCTGACCGCGGGAACGGCGTTTCTCATGTGGTTGGGTGAACAAATTACCGAGCGGGGCGTTGGGAATGGAATCTCCCTCATTATTTTTGCGGGGATTGTCGCACGGCTTCCAAGCGCGGTGGTGCAAACCTTCGAAATGTACCGAGTGGGGGAGTTGAGCCTGCTTTTCCTTATTCTGTTGGGCGTGGTCATGATGGGTGTAGTGACGGCCATTGTGTTTTTGGAGAGCGGGAGACGAAAAGTTCCGGTTCAATATGCCAAACGGGTGGTCGGGCGTCGGGTGTATGGAGGGCAAAACACTCATATTCCATTGAAAATTAATACGGCGGGGGTCATCCCGCCAATCTTTGCGTCGTCTATTATTGCATTCCCGGCCACCATCACCTCATTTATTCAGGTGCCGTGGGTTCAGGCGATTGGGGCGCAATTAGCTCCCGGGTCGTTCATCTATACGTTGTTATACGTCGGTCTTATTATTTTCTTCTGTTTTTTTTACACGGCGGTTGTGTTAAATCCGATTGATATGTCGGACAACATGAAGAAGTACGGGGGGTTTATTCCCGGTATTCGGCCGGGCCAGCGAACGGCGGATTATATTTACAAAGTCCTCACTCGCATCACGTTTGCCGGAGCCCTGTACTTGGCCGTTGTCTGCGTGATCCCGGAATTATTGATCTACCAATTGAACGTGCCATTTTATTTTGGTGGGACCTCGTTGCTGATTGTCGTTGGCGTGGGGTTGGATACCGCACAGCAAATTGAGTCGCATATGCTGATGCGGAATTATGAAGGGTTTTTATCCAAGGGGCGCTTAAGGGGCCGGAACGGATAGCGGGACATGCAACTGGTTTTTCTTGGTGCGCCCGGGGTGGGCAAGGGCACGCAAGCTGAGCGTGTTTCAGCCGCCCTGAAAATTGCCAAAATTTCAACGGGGGATTTATTAAGGGCTGGCGTGGACAAAAAGACGGCCTTGGGTCGTGAAGCGAAACAATATATGGATCGGGGGGATCTCGTGCCGGATACGGTGGTGATTGGTCTGGTGGCCGAAAAACTCGGTTCTCCAGAATGTGAACAGGGATTTATTCTTGATGGATTTCCTCGAACCGTTCCGCAGGCGGATTCCTTGTCCGACATTCTTCGGAAGCGGAATGTGGTTCTGGATCGCGTCATTTATTTTGTGATGCCCCGCGAGGAAGCGGTCAAACGGTTGATTGGGCGAAGAAATTGTCCAAAGTGCGCTACGGTGTATCATGTTGATTATCGTCCGTCTCAACGGGAAGAACTCTGTGAAGCCTGCGGGACGGCCCTCGTTCAACGCAGTGATGACACCAGAGAAACGGTGGAATTACGACTCGCGGTTTATGAAGAGCAAACCTCTCCGTTGATCGCCTATTATCAGGAGCATAATGTGCTGGCTGAATTGGACGGGACGGGCTCCGTGGAAGATGTCCATACGCGATTGCTCCTTTTGTTGGCGAGGTCGTAACCCGATATGATTATGCTCAAGACCGAGGAAGAAATTGAGTTGATGGCGCAAGCGGCGAAGATCGTGGCTGAGGCGCATCAGGTTCTCAAACAGGCGGTCAGGCCAGGTGCCACCACGTTGCATTTGGACAAAATAGCCGAAACGTTTATTCGGGACCGTGGCGGGATTCCGGCCTTTAAAGGGTACCGCGATTTCCCCGGGACCCTGTGTGTCTCGGTGAATCAGGAAGTGGTGCATGGCATTCCCTCTAGCCGGGAGCTGCAAGAAGGGGATATTGTCGGGCTTGACTTGGGAGCGATTGTTCATGGATTTTATGGTGATGGAGCCGTCACGGTCCCCGTTGGGTCTGTGCCCGGCCAGGTGGCAACCTTGCTCACGGTGACGGAAGAGGCAATGTATCGAGGCATTGATCAGGCACGGGCGGGGAATCGGCTGTCGGATATCGGCCATACGATTCAACGCCACGTGGAATCTCACGGGTTTTCCGTTGTGCGAGATTTTGTCGGGCATGGGATTGGCCGGCAATTGCATGAAGACCCGCAGGTTCCCAATTATGGGCGTCCCGGGCAAGGCTCACGCCTGCAGTTTGGGATGGTGTTGGCGATTGAGCCGATGGTGAACGTGGGGGGGCCGCAAGTGCGGATTTTGGACGACCACTGGACCGCCGTCACCAAGGATGGCAGTCTTTCGGCGCATTTTGAGCATACGGTGGCCATCCAACCCGTGGGGCCGCCGAAAATTCTCACAACGGTCGAGGAGCAGGTGAGCGTCAATTGATGTTGGCGTGATGCGAACAGTATGGCAAAGGAAGACGTTATTGAAGTGCAAGGGGTGGTCATGGAAACATTGCCCAATGCCATGTTTCGAGTTGAATTAGAGAGTGGCCATAAAATTCTGGCACATATTTCCGGGAAGATGCGCATGCATTTTATTCGAATTCTTCCGGGTGACAAGGTGACGGTGGAATTGTCGCCTTATGATCTCAAACGGGGACGGATTACCTATCGCTTTAAATAAGGAGAGAGGCTGGTTCATGAAAGTCAAATCATCCGTCAAGCCGATTTGTTCAAAATGTATTGTGTTTCGACGACGGGGCGTTGTTCGGGTTCGATGTAGCAATCCCCGCCACAAGCAACGACAAGGCTAATGACGAAACACCGATGTTCCTCAATCAGTCCTGACCGGACGCGGGTGCGGGTCGGTGCGAAGGAGAGCACATGGCGCGGATAGCAGGCGTTGATCTTCCCGTTGGGAAGCGTATTGATATTGGGTTGACGTATATTTATGGGATTGGGCCGTGGAGCGCGCGGCAGATTTTACGAAGGACCGGCATTGACAGTGCCATGCGCGTCAAAGACCTTCGTGAAGCAGACATTGTCAAATTGCGCGAGACGATCGATAAAGACTATATCGTGGAGGGGGATCTTCGGAAAGAGGTGACCCTCAGCATCAAACGCCTGATTGATACGGGGACCTATCGCGGTCTTCGGCATCGAAGGGGGCTCCCTGTTCGCGGGCAACGAACCAAAACAAATTCGCGAACCAGAAAAGGGAAACGGGCTTCAATTGGCAGGACCAAACGATAGAAAGGAACGCAGGGGACGGCATGAACGTAAAAAAGGGTCGCAAAAAAGAGAAAAAAGTCGTGCAAGCGGGTATTGCCCATATTCAAGCATCGTTTAACAACACGCTTATCACCATTACGGATATGAAGGGGAATACTGTTTCGTGGTCGAGTGCGGGGGGCTTGGGCTTCAAAGGATCCAGAAAGAGCACCCCGTTTGCGGCGACGCGGGCGGGAGAGACGGCGGGTCGAAAAGCCATGGAACATGGGATGCGCCACATTGACGTCTATGTCAACGGGCCGGGCTCGGGACGTGAGTCGGCGGTGCGAGCCTTGCAATCCGCGGGCTTACGGGTGAACTTGATTCGCGATGTGACCCCCATTCCTCATAATGGATGCCGTCCTCCTAAAAGGCGGAGAGTGTAACCGGTGGCTCAATACTAAACTTTCAGACGTTGGGAACGCGAACTCAAGGCCTGAAGCATTGCAAGTGAGAGGCGAAAAACGTGGCAAATTATCGTGGGCCGGTTTGTAGGATTTGTCGAAGAGAGGGTGTCAAGCTGTTCCTTAAGGGAACACGTTGCATGACCGACAAATGTGCGATTGAACGGCGTAGCTATGCGCCCGGGCAGCACGGGCAATCTCGAACTCGAACCCGTGCGACGGAGTACAGTCTCCAGCTTCGTGAAAAGCAGAAATTGCGTCGAATGTATGGGATTCAAGAGCGCCAGTTTCGCGGAATTTTCAAACGAGCCGAACGCCAGGCCGGCGTCACGGGCGAAAATCTTTTGGCGTTGCTTGAGCGTCGCTTGGATAACGTCGTCTATCGGATTGGGTTGGCTCTTTCACGCAAGCAAGCCCAGCAATTCGTGAGTCATGGACATATTGTGGTCAATGGCAGAAAAACGGATATTCCATCGTATACCACTTCCGTTGGAGACGTGATTCAGGTGCGACCACGGAGCTTGGAACTGCTGGCGATTCAAGCCGCCGTGCAGGTTGCCGAGAGGCAGGCAACGGTGACCTGGATTGACTGTGATCGTGAGGCGTTGAAAGGGACCATTCGGGCGTTGCCAACGAAGGATGACATTGGAGCCCCGGTGAATGAACAAATCATTGTGGAACTATACTCTCGCTAAACGTTGAAAATTTTGAAGTCACCCGCCGGCCCGCGTGCAGGCCGGGAGCGATGAGGTGAAGGGAGGCGTAATGAGCAAAGGGATAAAAGATTTTCAGTTGCCGCTGCGGCTGGAGTTGGAAAACGAAACGGCCTCGCCTATCTATGGGAGATTTACGGCAGAGCCATTCGAGCGTGGCTTTGGGACGACAATCGGCAACTCTCTTCGACGGGTGTTGCTGTCATCGTTGCACGGGGCGGCTGTAACCTCCGTCAAGATCGAAGGTGCGTTTCATGAATTTTCCACGATCCCTGGCGTCACGGAGGACGTGACGATTATCATTTTAAACGTCAAAAATCTGCGCATCAAACTTCATACCGATAAATCCAAAGCGCTACGCTTGAAGAAAAACGGCCCTGGCGAAGCCCGTGCGTCCGATATTCAGCACGATGCCGACGTGACGATTTTAAATCCTGATTTGCCCATCGCCACATTGGACAAAGGCGGGGTGCTGGATATCGAATTGATTGTGAAACCCGGCAGAGGATACGTCCCGGCCGAACGCAATAAAGAAGAAGGATTGCCTATTGGCGTGATTCCGGTTGATTCAATTTTTTCCCCGGTGAAACGAGTGAACTTCCACGTAGAAAATGCCCGTGTGGGACGCGTGACGGATTATGATAAACTAGATATTGAAGTGTGGACGGATGGAAGTATTACGCCGCAAGAGGCGGTTTCCTCGTCGGCGACGATTCTCCGCGATCATTTGACCATTTGCATCCCCAGTGAAGAAATAGCCGAGGTGGATCATGATTCGGCGTCCAAAGAAACCCATGCCGAGTTGAATAAACATCTGACTCGGAGTGTGAACGAACTGGAACTTTCCGTGCGTGCGGCCAATTGTCTCAAAAACGCGAATATCAAAACCATTGAAGACCTCGTCCAGAAAACTGAGATGGAGATGCTCAAAACCAAAAACTTCGGGAAAAAGTCTCTGAATGAAATCAAAGAAGTGTTGGCCGAGATGGGGTTGGGTTTAGGGCACAAACGAGAAACCCCTGGAAAAACCACTCCCCAGTTGAATGAACCTTAAAGCAAGAGAGTTGCGCTGTGCGTCATAGAAAAAAAGGCAGACAATTTGGGCGAAACACGAAACATCGCCGGGCGATGTTTCGAAACCTCGTGACCGCATTGCTGGAACACGAACGGATTGAGACCACGGTGGCGAAAGCCAAAGCCTTGCGCGGTATCGCGGAAAAAATGATTACCTTGGGGAAAGACGGGTCACTGCATGCTCGAAGGCGCGCCTTGAGCTTTATCCAAAAAAAAGACGTTGTATCCAAGTTGTTTGACGATGTCGCCGGACGATTTCGCGGCCATGCCGGCGGCTATACCAGGATCGTTCCAACGAGACGGCGCCCTGGAGACGCTGCGGAACTTGTGGCAATCGAGTTCATTGAACGTGGGCCGATTGCGGTCTCCGATGTTCCTGAGTCTGAGGCCGAAGATGCCCGGCAGACGTCATAATCGTCTTGTGATTCTCTCCTCCGCTTGCCTCCGGTCTTTGCCCACCTGAGCGGCCGACTTTCCTGCTTTCACTGGTTGACGAATCCTGTTTTTCGTGATTCCCTCGTTGGTCGTTGAGTTTACTTGGTTCGGGGCGTGTGCTATTCTCTGTGTGGCTTGTTCCACAAAGGAATGACGTGCGTATGCCTCACTCACTGATTCGATGGGTTTCGGGAGCAATCATACTGAGTATGGCGGGATTTCTTGGGTACGTGCTGACCCAGCACGTGCGGTCCTCTCAGCCCCCTCCCGTACTGACCGCAACGGTTTTTGAAAACGCCGATGCCGGCATCGAAGGCTTTGTCTATCGTCAAACCGAGGAAGGGAAAGTCCAATGGGAGGTGGAGGCTCAAAAGGCCCGGGCCAATGAGTCTCAACATCATGTGATTCTTGAAAGCGTTCACGTGCGGCTGTTTGGCAAAGACGGTCAGGCAATGGAACTGCGGGCTGAAGAAGGCACGGTTGATACGGCTAGCAGCGATTTTGATCTTCGAAATCGTCAAAAAGTGATTGCGATTGAATTGGCCAATGGCTATACGATTCTCAGCCCGCATATTCACTGGGCGGACAAGGAACAGGAAATACGCACGAATACACCGGTGACGATACACGGGCATGGATTGATCATTACGGGTATTGGATTGATTGGCAAGTTGACAACCGAAACGTTGACGGTTCTGGATGATGTGCGGGTACACGTTGCGTCCTGAATCTCGCACGCTACCCTCCGCCGCGTTGTTGCTCTGCGGTTTCCTCTGGGCGCAGGCCGTGCCAGTCGGCTTTGCCGAAGAAGGAGAGCCCACCACGATTACTTCACAGACCATGACCGCCGAAGGAGACTCCCAACGGGCGATTTTTGAAGGTATGGTGGTTTTGCAAAAAGGGGATTTCGTCATGCGGTCCGCTCGGATGATTGTGACGTTTGAGGAAGGGCCCCGCCATCAACGCCGCCAAACAGAAGAGCAGGCATTGAGTCAAAAGATTCAACGGATTGAGGCCACAGGCCAGGTGGTCATTGAAAGATCGGACGGGAGAGCCACGAGTGGACGGGCCGTGTATTATAAAGATGAAGAAAAAATTGTCCTGACCGATTCGCCTGTGGCCTGGCAACGTGGAACGAAGGTGTCCGGGTCCCGAATGACCATGTTTTTAAAGGAAGACCGAAGCATCGTCGAAGGAGGATCCCACGTGACGATTCTCGATGAACAAGGGCGGTAAGGCCGGAGGCAATCTTGGATCCTTTGCAACCTGTCGCAGGGCACTCGCGGCTTTACGCCAGGGAGTTGCGAAAAACCTTCAGGGGGCGGGAGGTCGTTCGCGGTGTCTCATTAGAAGTCGAATCGGGACAAATTGTCGGGTTGTTGGGGCCGAATGGGGCCGGAAAGACCACCATTTTCAGCATGATGGTCGGCCGTTGTCAGCCGGATCATGGACAGATTTTCTTAAACCAGGATTCGATCACGGCCTTGTCCATGTCCCGGAGGGCTCGTCGAGGCATTGGTTATCTCCCGCAAGAAGCCTCCGTGTTTCGTCGCTTGTCCGTTCAGGATAATATTGGCGCGGTCCTGGAAACTCTTAATCTCTCTCCGGTGGAACGTCGGGAACGTCTGGAGAGTTTATTGAACGAGCTTGGGTTGGCCAGGTTGCGAAAAAACATGGCCTACACGCTTTCTGGCGGCGAGCGTCGTCGGTTGGAAATCACGAGGGCTCTCGCGACCAATCCTCTTTTTGTATTGTTGGATGAGCCGTTTGCGGGGATTGATCCCATTGCGATGACCGATATCCAAACTATCATTCAATCCTTGAAGAGAAAACAGATCGGTCTCTTGCTTACGGATCATAACGTGCAAGAAACGCTTTCCATCACGGATCATGCGTATATCATTCATGAAGGAACGATTCTGGAATCGGGAACGTCAGAAGCCATTGTGAAGAGCCCAAAAGCCAGAGAGATATATTTAGGCGAACGCTTCACGTTATGAGTGCTTGCATCTTTCCTGTGGTGCCGATATGAAACTAAAACTTAATTTGCGGGCGAGCCAGACATTGGTGATGACACCCCAACTGCAACAAGCCATCAAATTATTGCAGTTCTCCAGACTGGAGTTGCAACAAGTGGTTGCTCAACATTTGATGGAAAACCCGCTCCTTGAAGAGTTGAATGCCGATGTGGATGAGGGGGATGGTACCGCGTCCGAAGAGGCTGTTCCCGTGAACAAGGAAGAGATGGTTGGCGATGGGGATGCCGGTGAAGAAGTTGAAGAGAAAGAGGCCGATGAGTTTTCCGAGCCGATCTCCCCGGACGGGTGGGAAGATTATTATGAAAGTGATTGGCCGTCCGGAGGCAATGGTTCTCCTGGCTCGGCGATAGATTGTCCTTCTTATGAGCAGACCATGGAGAATCCGGCCCGGCTTGAAGACCACCTGCTCTGGCAGCTTCGGCTTTCTTCCGAGGATGAAGAGGAAAAAACGATTGGACTCGTCTTAATTGGCAATCTTGATGAAGATGGATATCTGCGGACGTCTATAGAGGAAGTGGCCGAAGAGGCCAGCGTGTCCGTCAAAAAAGTAGATTCTGTGTTGTCGTTAATACAAACCTTTGACCCCATCGGTGTGGCCGCGCGAGATCTGCGGGAATGTTTATTGATTCAGCTCAGGCATCTTCAGAAAATGCCCATCGGCAGTGACGATATTCATGGCAACGCACATCCGGAATCCCTGCTTGAACTGATTATCAGGAACCATCTTCACGACCTTCAGAGAAAACAGTACGACAAGGTCGCCAAAAAAATTGGAAGGCCCGTGGAAGAGATTTATGAGGCGGTGCATGTGATTGAAGGCCTGGAGCCAAAGCCGGGGCGGCCCTATTGTTCCGATGTCAACCAAGTCATTGTGCCTGACGTCTTTGTGTGTAAAGACGAAGGAGAATGGCAGGTATTCCTCAATGAAGAGGGGATGCCTCGCGTGCGGATTAGTCCCGATTACGAACGGATGTTGGGAGCCAGGAATGGAGATGGCGAGGCCGCGAGGGCCTACCTGGAAAAAAAATTGCGGGGGGCTCGGTGGATTCTTCGCAGTCTTGAGCAGAGAAACAGAACGATTCTGAAGGTGGTCAAGAGCTTGATCAAATTTCAGGAACCCTTTCTGGAACGGGGTATTCGTTATTTAAAACCATGCGTACTGAAGCAGGTGGCCGAAGATGTCGGCATGCATGAATCAACCATCAGTCGGGTGACGAGGAATAAATATATGCACTGCCCCCAAGGCCTGTTGGAACTCAAGTTCTTCTTTGACGGGGGCATTCAACGTGCGACTCCTGGGGCGGAATTTTTATCCTCGCACACCGTTCGCGAGTTGATTCGTGAAATGGTTGACAAAGAAGATCCGCGCAAGTTACTCGACGATCGAGACATTGTATTGAGGTTGAGAGATCAAGGGATTACCATTGCGCAGCGGAGCGTTGCCACGTATCGAGCCAAACTTCGCATCGCACCGGCCAGTCAACGAAAAAGAACCTACGTTGGCCAGCTTCCTCAGGCCTGGCAGAAAGCGGCCGGCCCGAAAAGACAAAAAAGAGAAAAGACCAAACTTGGCTTAAAGCTCGAAGAAATTTTGCGAGAGAAAGACATAGCCAGAAAAGAATTTATGGATGCGATCAAGATCCATCAAGCAGGTATCTCATATCTGTTGAGGAAAACGGTTTGGCGATCGAACCTCTTAAAGAAAATCTCAACATTCCTGAATGTTCCAAGGACAACTTTCCTTGAATGTTATGAAGAACAAGAAGGAGACGCAACCACGCAGTTGCGAAAAAACCTGGCGTGGATCTTGCGTGATCGAAACATGACTCTTGCGGAGTTGGCCAAAAAAGCTGAGATCCCCTCGCAAACCGTGACGGCCTACATGACCACACGAAAGATGCAAAAGAGGACGCAAGAACATATTGCCATGATTCTTGGCGTGAGTCTTGAAGAATTCAGGCACGGCAAGAGAGACGCCAATGGTGAATCATGAGCCGCAGGATAATGATGGCGAAAAGATTCAAGCCCCTAAACGGCTCTCAGGGCATCCCCGTACAACCAATCCTCGTGTTCAGTCTCCACGAATGAGACGATTCAAGAAATGGACACGCTTGTTTGCAGGACCGCAAACGTGCGTGGGATTGGATATTGGTTCTTCCGCAATCAAGATCATTCAGCTTGAACGACAGGGAATCCGGTACCGGATGAAACGGTTCGGATGGCGGGAGCTTGACCCGGAAGTTGTTGACGGCGTCCTTGTCCAGAATCCCCACAAGCTCAAAACCGCGCTTCTTGATCTGATTCGGGAGCTGGAGTTGTTCGACAGTCCTGTTGCCATTTCTGTATCCGGACCGTCGGTGATCGTAAAGCGGATCTGCCTGTCCGGCGTCGAGGAAGATGCTCTTGACGAATATTTGACGTGGCAAGGTCATCAATACATTCCCTATGCCATGCGTGACATCTATTTTGATTATTGGGTCCTGCCGTCTTCCCGACACAGGCCGGCATCGGACGATATGGAGTTGTTGCTTGTGGCCGTCAAGCAACAGGCGGTGGAAAGCCGGAAAACGGTATTGGAAGAGGTTGGGCTACACCCGATTGTCTGTGACGTTGATGGTCTGGCGTTGATGAATATGATGATGGGGAAAAGTCTCGCCTGCAGAGGGCGGTCGTTCGGCATCGTCAACGTGGGAGCAAGCGGAATGAATCTCGCGTTTGTGGGCAATGAAGATCCCCTCCTGGTGCGAGACATGAGCTTTGAGGAAATTCGCTCAATTCAAACAGCCAATTCAGAAGCCTGCACCCAGGAGGCCGTTGTCGCGCAACATACCCCGCAGGATGGGCCATTGCAGCCGCCTTCTTTTGGGGGAATCGTCAGTGAAGTGAAATGTTGTGTGGAGTCGGTCCTGGAGCGTTACCCGGAACCCCGTATAGACAAGATTTTTCTTTGCGGCGGACAATCGAAACACGAACAACTGCGCCGTGAATTGCAAGAAGCGTTGGCGATTCCCACGATAGCCTTTAATCCTTTTGACGGAATCGACTATACGGCGAATCAGACAGAGTTGGAAGCCCTGTCAGAGTCGGCCCATCTCGGAGGCGTGGCTTTAGGCTTGGCCCTCCATGAGGATAATCATGGTCAGTATTAATCTGCTGAAAGGTCAACGACACGATAAACGACGGGGTCATCGGCGTTCCGTATCAGAGTTGCTGGTCGGGATAGTCGTCCTGATATCCGTCTTTTTGGTTTGGGGGTGGATGGCGGTTGACGGCAGTCAAGCCGTCCAACGGCTTGAACGGGCCATCCATGACAGACAGACACATCTTGCGGTGATGCAGCAGCACCAGGACAGGATTCTTGTGTTTCAGGAGCAGCGAAACACTCTGTTGGCTGAACACCAACACCTCAAAGCGCTGACAACGGAGCGTGAGAGACCAATTCGTCTTTTGTCGGTGATCAGTCAAGTGGTTGATCCTTTGGACATTTGGCTACGCCGGCTTCAGGCGAAAGGTGCCAGGATCACGTTGTCGGGTGTCGCCCTGTCCCATGCGGGTATTTTGGCACTCGCCAGGGATTTGGAAAACACCGATATGCTGGGCCCCGTGAGCGTTTTTGAGATTCAGGCCCACGTGACGCAGCCGGCACTCTTTCGATTTTCGATGAATGTGGCTATGGACTCGGCGGATCATGGTTGACATCGTTCTGGATTGGGTGGAAGACACGGGCAGGGTCCACAAACTTGCCCTCCTGTTTCTCTTGACGGGGTTCGTATCTATCATCGTGTTTCAGTTCGTCATCGATCCTCAACGTCAACGCATTCAGGCTTTTCAACAAACCCTTCAATCGTTGGACCATCGGCTTGCCGGGATTGATGAGCAACAGCATCGCCTGGATCGTCTCAAAGGCGAAACGGGCGGCCTGCAATCCCAAGTCGAATCACAAAAAAGGTTGTTGGGGATTCATGTGCCCATTGAGCAACTGCTGACGGAGATAGCCGACACGGCTCAATCTGTTGGTGTCACGCTCAAGTCCTGGAAACCGGAAGAATCCGTGCCTGTTCCAGAAACTGATTTGAATCGAGTCACGCTTCGGCTCTATGTAGAGGGGCGGTATCATGCTTTGGCACGTTTTCTTGAAGCATTGCAGACGCTGCCTAAAACGTTGATTGTGCGGTCAATGGATTATCAAGTCCTGGAGGACAGTGCGGAAAATCCGGAGAACGGCATTCAAGCCTCGTTTGAACTGATCGGATTTCAGGCGACGGCACCTGCACGACCAGGGCAACGCGTGTCAGAGCGTGTCACAAGTTAACAGACGATGCAATAAGCGCACGATGTCCAGTCTTGTCTCAACTGTCTTCATGGTCTTCATGTTGTTGGGTTGGGGGCACTGGTTCGCCTCGCACGTGCATGCCGATCAACCCGACGCGACGAAAGATGCGTTTTTTCTCACCACTCAGTTGAACCATACGAATGACGTGTTTCGGTATCGTTCCAACAGCTATCGCGATCCTTTTGTGCCGAAATCGCTTTCCCGGAAAGAAGCCCCTCCTTCCATACAGAAGACAGAACCTGACCGCCAAAGCGTGTGGGTAAGAGGAATTCTTTCTTCCCCTCAAGGTCATTTGGCTCTTTTGGAATTTGAGAACGGGGAGCGACTGATCGTGCTGGAAGGACAAGTCCTTTCAGCGTACTCTCAAGTTGTCAAACGTATCACGGATCAAGAGGTGACCCTTTCAGCGTTGGAGGGAAAGGCGGGTGCGCGGTCGCAACCTGACAGAACGTATGTGCTGGACAAGTGAGTATGTGCTGGGCAAGTAAAAGAGAAGCGTGTACCGCTTTCCGAGCAAAAGTCTCCCGTCCCGAGAGACGCCCCCGCGTGTTCGCGTCGGAAGGGCAAGCGGGATGGCGTGCATAGTGCACGGAGGGTGTAGCGAGACATGGTCAATGATGCGGGCACTCTGTTTTTTCAGTCTCTGATGCAGGTGGAAAATGTTACGTTATCTAAATGCCGGTGAATCACATGGAAAAGGTTTGATGGCTGTGCTGGAAGGGGTTCCTGCCGGCCTTCCTCTTACGGCGGATATGGTCAATCAGGATTTAGCAAGAAGGCAGGGAGGATACGGCCGAGGAGGCCGAATGCGCATTGAAAAGGATCAGGTGGAATTCTACTGTGGAGTCCGCCAAGGGAAGACCCTGGGCAATCCTTTGGGGTTGTTGGTTGGGAATCGGGACTGGGAGAACTGGAAGGAAGTGATGTCCGTGGAACCTGGTCCCCCGGCGACGGAACGAGTCGTGACTCGTCCACGGCCCGGTCACGCTGATCTGGTTGGTGCGATTAAATATGGGCATCGGGATATTCGCAACGTGCTGGAAAAGGCCAGTGCAAGAGAAACGGCTGTCCGGGTGGCCGTCGGCGCCGTGGCCAAGGCCCTGTTATCGCCATTCAACATGCGGGTGGTGAGTTATACCGTCCGCATTGGATCCGTGACGGCTCTGGCGGTCTCTGATTACCTGGCTGCCTATGAACGTGCCGAGCAGTCTCAAGTTCGGTGTGCTGATGCCGAGGCCGGTGAAAAGATGATTGAGCAAATCCGATCAGCGAAACGTAAAGGCGACTCCCTGGGTGGAATCTTCGAAGTCGTGGTGCTCAATCCTCCCGTCGGTTTGGGAAGTTACGTGCAGTGGGACCGGCGCTTAAGCGCACGCTTAGCCATGGCGGCGATGAGTATCCAGGCCATGAAAGGCGTGGAAATCGGCATGGGATTTGAGTCGGCTCGTCGGTTTGGATCTGAGGTCCACGACGATATTTATCCCGGCACGACCGGTCCGGGCTTTGCACGAAAGACCAATCGCGCCGGGGGACTGGAGGGCGGCATCAGCAATGGGGAACCCATTGTCTTGCGGGTGGCGATGAAACCGATTGCCACGTTGTATCAACCCAAGCAGAGCGTTGATATCCAAACGAAGGAGCCCTTTGACGCCACGGTGGAACGTTCTGATATCTGTACGGTTCCCGCCGCCGGCGTGGTGGGAGAAGCCGTCATTGCCTATGAAATGGCCAACGCCATGTTGGAAAAATTCAGTGGCGATAGTCTGGATGAAATGAAACGAAATTTCGATGCCTACCAGGAATACGTGAAGAATTTTTAAACCTCGGTGCGCTGGTTGCACCGGGGCTTCCCGCAGTGGACGTGCGCCAATTCAGTTGCGCAGTCGGACAACCTCAAGGCGGAGTTCGTCATGGGTCAACGTCATAAACCCCAAACGGTCAAAGTCGGCCTCGGCAAGCGAAGCTACAATGTCGTGATTGGTCCCGGTGTCATTCACCAGCTTGGGTGGCATTTACACTCGTTGGGATTTGCCGGCCATGTTGGAGTCGTGACCAATCCGACGCTTGAACGTTTCTATGGAGCCTCTCTGAAAAAGGCGATTGTGCAAGCTGGATTCACATGCCACATGGTCCGCGTTCCGGTTGGCGAGCGGGCCAAAACGCTTCGGTGCGCGTCGTCTATCGTGGATGAGTTGGTCAAGCATCGCTTTGAACGCCGGTCGGTGCTAGTGGCCTTGGGTGGCGGGGTGATTGGGGATCTTACCGGATTCGCCGCGTCCCTCTATCTTCGTGGAATCCCGTTTGTTCAGGTGGCCACCACGCTTGTGGCACAGGTGGATTCCAGTGTGGGCGGGAAAACCGGGGTGAACCATCCTCTGGGAAAAAATTTGATTGGCGCGTATTATCAGCCTGTCCTCGTGTTGTCTGATACGAACACGTTGCACACGCTCCCAAGGCGGGAATGGCTGGCCGGGCTGGCCGAAGTGATTAAATATGGGGTCATTGCCGACAAAACGTTTTTTGCCTTTTTAGAAAAAAGAATGGCACAGCTTCTTGAAATGAAGGATGAGGACGTCCAAAAGGTGGTCACGCGTTGTTGCGAGATCAAAGCCATGGTAGTGGCCAAAGATGAGCGAGAATCCGGTCTGCGCCAGATTTTGAATTACGGGCATACCATTGGGCATGCTCTGGAATCCTTGGGGCGGTACAAAAAATATATTCACGGCGAGGCCGTGGCTATTGGCATGGTGCATGAAGCCCTTCTGGCCAATCACTTGCAGCTCTGTCCCTACGGTGTTGTGCGCCGGCAACGTGACTTGATCAAGCGAACGGGCCTTCCCGTGCGAATGCCGGCCCACGGTTTTTCAAAATTATGGGAGGCCATGCGTCATGACAAAAAAGTGGTTCAAGGAACCGTCCACTGTGTGCTTCCCACGGCGATTGGGACGGCCCAAGTCATGCCTCTGGAGCGCCATGCCGTGAAACAGTGGTATGCGCACTGCCATGAGAATGCCGATGAGGCATCTTGAGGCAGGAAACCGTCTTGCGAGCATTTGATCCCATGAGCCAGCTCTCCAAACTTCTCAAACCGGCCAAGAGGGACGCCCAGGCTATTCTGCGTGAAAGAACGCGTGAGGTGGAAGTGCTGTATCGTATTAGTGAATCAATTAGCAGCACGCTTGATTTGGAATCGGTCCTGAAGCACACCGTAGAAGTGGTGGTCAAAGTGATGAAGGCCGATTCTTGTTTGTTGTATCTTCTCTCCGAGAACCGGGATGAGCTGGTTTTGCGATCATCCAAGAATCCTCATCCCAAGCTGATCGGTCGGGTTTCCCTGGGGTTGGGGGAAGGGATTACGGGATGGGTGGCACAAGAAAAGGTGCCGGTTGTGATTCCTCGCAACGCGAGTGATGATCCCAGGTTTAAATTTTTTCATAATTTGCCCGAGGACCGATACCAGGCTTTTGTGTCGCTTCCTATTGTCACAAAAGGCCACGTGATCGGAGTCATTAATGTGCAGCACAAACGGGTGAAGCGTTACCAGGATGCCGAACTCGCGCTGTTATCAACGATCGCGAATCAAGTCGGCGGCGCGATTGAAAACGCCAGGTTGTATGAAGCCATGAGGCGGCAGGCGTTGCAACTGGATACCCTTTCCCGGGTGTCTGAAACCGTGGCTTCAAACCGGGTGCTTGATGATGTTCTTCGCCTGATTGTGACGACCACTGCCCAGATGCTGGATTCGACGGTCTGTTCTCTCATGCTCGTTGACGAGGAAGACGGGAAATTATGTATTGCCGCGACGCAGAGCCTGAGCGAATCCTATCGCCGGAAGCCTCCGGTAAAAATCGGGCAGAGCGTCAGCGGACGTGCCGTGAAAGAACAACGGCCGATTTACGTGGCTGACGTGAAAAAAGAGAAAGAGTTTTTCTACCGGGATTTAGCCAAGCGTGAGTCGTTGTGCTCGCTCCTCTCGGTGCCAATGATGATTAAAGACAACGTTATTGGCGTGATCAATACGTATACCTCTACGATGCATGCGTTTGATGAAAAGGAAATCAAGATCATGCAAGCCATTGCGAACCAGGCCGCGGTGGCCATTGAACATACTCGGCTCCTGGAACAATCCTTTGAAATGAGGGAAGCCCTGACCGTAAGAAAACTCGTTGAACGAGCCAAGGGCTATCTCATGCATTCGCGAAAATTGTCGGAGGCCGAAGCCTTCAGGCTGATGCAGCGTCAAAGTATGAACATGCGAAAGTCCATGCGAGAAATTGCCGAGGCCATTATTTTGGCCGGAGAGTTGGAAGGCCGGTCAACCGGACAATGAATCGGGAAAACCGCAACGGTTGAACTCCCGCGTCCCTGTTCGCGAAGAGGACATTTTTGTGATGCCTGCCTGCCGTCTTGCCATGGTCCAAATGAATCCTGTCGTGGGAGACGTGGATGGGAACGTGCGCGCGATGGTCAAATGGATTCAGCGGGCACGCCGGGCCGGAGCGGATATTGCGGTTTTTCCAGAATTGGCGGTCACCGGCTATCCCCCTGAAGATTTGGTTCTGCAGCCGAGTTTTCTCAAGGCCACGCGTGAAGCCCTCAAGCAGTTGATCGGTCAATGTCACGGCATCACCGTCGTCGCCGGCTATCTTGAAGAGGGCAGGGTTCTTCGTGTGCGGGATTCGACCCCCTTAATCGTTCCATCCGGAACCCGACGTGTGTTTAATGCGGCGGCGGTGATTCATGACCGTCAACTCGTGGCCACCTGCCAAAAAATGTTCCTGCCGAATTATGGAGTGTTTGACGAAAGCCGGTATTTCTCACACGGCACAAAGGCGTTAGTCTGCCAAGTCCGGGGAGTGCGGTTTGGCGTGAATATCTGTGAGGACATTTGGTATGCCGATGGGCCCACCCGTGATCAGGCGGCCGTCGGTCGCGCTCAACTTATTCTGAACATCAATGCCTCTCCTTATCACCTTGGGAAAGCAAGAACGCGCGCGCGCATCCTGGCGCAACGAGCCAGGGAAAACGGCGTGGTGGTGAGTTATACGAACATGGTTGGCGGGCAGGATGAAGTCGTGTTTGACGGTCACAGTATGATCGTTGATCGAACGGGAAAGGTCATCTTGTGTGCCAAGGCTTTTGAGGAAGACCTGTTGTTGGCCGATCTGTCTTTCGATGCCGGACGGGGTACGCGCTTCGCGGTGCGAACACAGGCGACCAAGCAGCGGTATGCCGTCAGGCGCGCGCGTCTTGCATCGGGCGGTCAGCGGAAACCGAAAAAGCCTCTGCCTGCGCGCGCTCCCGTATTCCTGAACGAGTTGGAGGAGATGTACCAGGCATTGGTCACGGGTGTGCGCGACTACGTTCGGAAGAATCGTTTTCAACGAGTGTTACTCGGCGTCAGCGGAGGCATTGATTCAGCCCTTACGTCGGTGATTGCCACCGATGCTCTTGGCCAGGACCGGGTGATGGGGGTGTTCATGCCCTCGCCTTTTACCTCGAGAGAAAGCCGGGTTGACGCCAAGGCGTTGATGAAGGCGCTGCACGTTCGTTTGTTGACCATTCCGATCACGAGTCTCTGGAAGCACTACTTGAAAATATTATCTTCAACGTGTGGACGGCGCACATTCGATGCCGCGGAAGAAAATCTGCAAGCCCGAATCCGCGGGACCATTGCGATGCTTTTGTCAAACAAGTTTGGCCATTTGGTCTTGACGACCGGCAATAAGAGCGAAATGAGCGTGGGCTATGCCACGCTGTATGGAGATATGGCGGGTGGTTTTGCCGTGATTAAGGACGTGTCAAAAACCCTGGTCTATGACCTGGCTCGTTACCGGAATCTCAAAGCCGTCCGCGACCATGGCACGGCCGTGATTCCTCAACGCATGATTGACCGAGCGCCTTCGGCTGAACTGAAGCCCAATCAAACCGACCAGGAGATCTTGCCGTCCTATGACGTGCTCGACCCCATTGTGAAGGCCTATGTCGAAAACAACTGCTCCCTTCAGGAAACTGTCGGAATGGGATTTCCGGCTCGGACCGTCAAGCGCGTGATGTCCATGGTGGATCGTAGTGAATATAAACGCCGTCAGGCTCCGATTGGGATAAAAATTACACAAAGGGCTCTTGGAAAAGACCGGCGCATGCCGATTACGAACCGGTACGTGAAGCATTGACAAACAATGTCGGGACGAACTGACTGCCCATGCGCATGACTGAAGACCCTGACAACGTCAAGGGGAGACGTCCGTGAATCAGAGATTGGCCGAACAGGCGGCGACTCCGCTTGTTACGTCGTCCGGGTCGAGCATGGCCTCAACGCAAGCCGTGTTGCGGGAGCGACGTCAGGGTATTCTCCAACGACTGCGGGAAGGAGTCTCCGGATCGGAAGTCGTGTCGGGATTTACGGATCTTGTTGATGCGGTCCTGGTCGGTCGCTATCGCAACGTGGCCAGCCAGCAGAGCCGTGACGCGGCCGCGGGCATGCAGCATTGTTGTCTTGTGGCCGTGGGCGGGTATGGCAGGCGTGAACTCGCACCTTATTCCGACGTTGACGTCATGATGCTCTATCGTGCCGGCGGCGAAGCCGTGGTGGAGGATCTCTCCGCGCAGGTCTTGCATCATTTATGGGATTTGGGTTTTCAAGTGGGACACAGTGTTCGTTCAATTCATCACTGCCTGGTCCTTGCGGCGGAGGATGTGGCGAGCAAAACGGCACTCATGGAATCACGGTTTTTGGTCGGGAATCCGTCAGTCTTTCAGGAGTTTCAGCGCCGGTTTTCCAGTCGCGTGCTTGGGAAACGAGTCGAGGGATTTATCCGTGCGAAACTTGAAGAACGACAACGGGACTACGGCAAGTTTGGCGAGACCGTGTTTCTCCTGGAGCCGAATATCAAGAAAACCAAAGGCGGGTTACGGGATTTACATTTGCTCCAATGGGTCGGGATGGCCCGTTATCGGGCGACCACGTTGAAGGATTTAGCCAACTGCGGCGTGTTGGCTTACCAGGAATATATGGCGTTGCTCGAAGCTCGAGAGTTTTTACTGAAGGTGCGAGCCTTCCTCCATTTACAGGCTGGGCGCGCCCAGGAAATCCTGTCGTTCGATGAACAGGTTCGACTGGCTCGGGAGTTTGGCTGTCTGGACGAACCGCATCTGCTGGGCGTTGAACAGTTTATGCAGCGCTACTATCGTCTGACCACGGGGCTCCATACTTGCGCGATGCGATTTGTGGATCGTGTCCGCTCCGTGCCTTGGTGGGTTCGCGTCAAAAATATTTGGCCTGCTCCTTTGATCAATGGACTGTTTCAGGTATCTGACGGCAGGCTGTCCGTACCAGGAGAAAAGCTGGTTCAGGTGCTGGAGAATCCTGAACACCTCTTGACGCTCTTTCAGGTTGCGCAACAACAGGGGCTGACGATTGACGGACTGGTGCTTGAAGAGATTGACCGTCATATGGAAAACATGACCGCCCGTGCGTTTGCGGCTCCGGGCGTGAGTCAACGGTTTCGGGAATTGCTGGCGGGGCCGGGGTCGGTCGCCGATACATTGATGCTGATGCATCAGTCTCTGATTTTAGAGAAGCTGGTCCCTGCCTTTGGTCGCGTTCGAGGACTCATGCAATTTAATCAATATCACAAATATACGGTTGATGAGCATAGTCTGTTAGCCGTTCGTCACGTTGAACGCCTGGGGATGCAGCCAGGGATTTTTGGCAAGATCTACCGGGAGATTGAGCGGAAAGACATCCTGCGCCTGGCCCTGCTGCTTCATGATGCGGGGAAAGGTCTGCCTGAAGACCACAGTGAAGTCGGCAAAAAGCTTGCTCAAGAAATGTCCGTGAGATTAAGGCTTGACTCGCACGAAACCGAAACACTGGAGTTTCTTGTACATGAACATCTGTTGATGGCGAATACCGCTTTCCGACGTGACCCTCATGATGAAAAAGTTCTGCTGGCGTTTTCGCGGACGGTGGGCACTCCGAATCGCTTAAACAATCTCTTGCTCCTGACCGCGGCCGACATTGCCGCCGTCGGTCCGAACATGCTGACAAAATGGAAAGAATCGTTGCTTGTCGAATTATATGTGCTGGCGCTTCCCCGTGTTTCGGGGGAAAGGGGACGGGTGAAATCCACGAGTGATATCGAGCGCCTCACCAGTGAGGTCTTGAAAAACTGGCAGGCTCACGCTCAACGCGGCGACAGACAGATGCACGCGTCGCAGGGGCACGTTCCTCCAACCCGTGAATGGGTCAAAAGGCAGTTGGAAACCTTTCCATCGCGCTATCTTTCAGGAACGACCGGGGATCGAATGACCGCGCACCTTTCCGCCATCCGATTCCTGACCCACGATCGTCCCATGGTTGAAGCCGCGTTTCATCAGGAACTCGGGGTGTGCGAGTATTCATTCATTGCGTTTGATGCCGTGGCGTCCGGGATATTTATGAAGCTGACGGGCGTGCTGGCGGCAAAAGGCCTGCGCGTTCTGGATGCCCAGATTGTGACGAGACCGGACGGTATTGTGGTGGATACGTTTTGGGTGAAGGACCACGATTTTGAAGGCGCTCCGACGCCGGCACGGCTGGAAAAAGTCGGGAACGCGATGGTCGGTGTGTTACGCGGAGAAATTGTGATTGAAGAGTTTATGAGACAGAATCAACGAATAGCCATGAGAGGCCAGATGCCGATCCGGCAACATCGTACGGAAGTCAACATTCATAATGATACATCGGATCAGTTTACCCTGATTGACGTGGTTGCCGATGACAAACAGGGTTTATTGCACCACATCGCCAAAACGTTGTATGCCTTGGGCTTGTCCATTCATGCGGCCAAAATCGGGACGCAACTCGATCAAGTCGTTGATGTGTTTCATGTCACCGGGCAGAGCGGTCAAAAAATTGAAGAGCCGGAGGCGTGTGACGTCATTCAAAACACGTTGTATGACGACGTTGAACGGTTTTTACGCAACGACACGCATGGTCAGCCGAGTGACGACTCCGATTTTGTGAATCCGTCCACCCTCGGGTAGCGGGAGGCCGGGAGGAGGAAGTTCCCGTCTCCCGCCAGAGGATGAGTGGGATAGGTCCAAACTGCCTTCCTAGACCGAAACCAACGGCAAAGCCCGGGAAAGCACGAGGTATTTCCGGGCTCTGGACGGACGGGTCTCTGGCCTCATCAAACGACGTGTTACGAATTGCCCTGTTCTCTTGAATCTCCGCGCATCATGAATGGATGGTTTAAAATCCACATTTCATACATGGGAATCACAAACATAATGAAAAATGTCACCAGCAGGAGCACGTCGCCGGTCAACATGGTGACCACGAAGAGAGGGGATACATAGGTGATGAGCCATGGCGATACGAGATCAAGCGTCACGCCCGCAAATGCCCCCCACGTGGTGATCGCTTTCAACGCGGGGCCGGCCATGGTGAGATACAAGACGTGAACCATGATCAGAAAGACGACGGGCATGGTGAAGAGGTGAAAGTGCGTCGTTTCAGCGAGTTGACCGAACGACATCGCCTCGCCGAAATTTTCATCCGATCCGCGATAATGCTCGACGAGGCCTTTCGGCGTCAGGTCCGTCATGCTGTGAGCCCAGATAAAGGTAAAGACAAACCCCGCAAACATGAGGACAAGGAACCAAGTGTACACCAAACGAATATGCCGGTCGGTATCACGTAGCCGAAACCGAGTATTGAAATTACGCATCGTAATGGAAGGAACACTCAGAGACCCAGGATGGATTCAATAAACCCTTTTTCTGTTTTTCCCGCCATGACGGTGTTGGTGCCGAGTCCGCGAGGCTGTAAGTAGAATTCGTTGATCAGAACCAGTGCGCGTTTCACCCCGGCGCTGGCGGAGCGAACCGACATGGTGGCGCCGGTGATATTAATGATATCCCGATTAATCCGAATGGGGTCTTCAAGGGTTTTTCCCTGATATTGATAATTAAAACGTTTGGTGGCGATCTCGTTTCCTCTGGCTTCCCGGTACACCAGCACTTCAAAGTTCATGACTTCGCCCTCTGAATTCACGGCCACCATGTACGTGATAGGGCGATGCTTGCCGATGGTATTCTGCACCACCGCGTATCCGTCAATCTTCCCTTCGGTTGTCCCGATATAGACGTCAAACACGGTTTCCGGAAATTTCCATCCGATAATCTTTTCCACGCGTGCTTTTTGTTCGGGGGTTAATGGCAACGTGTTCTTTTGAATGGTTTCCGACGAGGCAAACATGACTGTTGCGGCGTCTTCTTCGGTGAAATAAATTTCCTGATGCCCCAGTTCTTCCGGCGTCAGCCAGCGCTTGAGTTCATGATCCCAGATTTGTTCCTGCGGGAATTCCTTGTACTCCGGCGGCTTATCCTCGTCATCCCCCCATGCCGGGGAGACGGCCAGCATGCCGCACAGGGCGGCCATCCCGACAAGCGTGGTTCGTGTTAGCCGAGAATCGCGCATCCCTTGTCCTTCAATTGGCCGGACAGCCGGTCTATCACGCGCTGTTCCTCTTCGGCGTTGGGGGAAATGCGCCGCCAGCGAGTGGACTGCGACTGCACCCCCATGGGAGAAAAATATTCCCTGGCCTGGCGCACGGAAATGGTCACGGTCTCCCGCTCCTGTTCAAGATCCACAAAAAACCGCGCGCGCTCCCGGTTAGCCGTGCGCTGGAGCACGCCGGCGAGTTGACCGGATTCCATGATCGTCCACTCGGTCGCAATCGTCCCGTCCTCTTTGCCCTTGCGTAGCTCAAATCCCTCCATGCCGGCCAGGGCCGCGGCCCTGGCCTGGTCCGGAGAGCAGGACGTCTTGACGGTGAGGGGCGCGCGTCCAAACGTCGCGCACCCCGCCGTGGTGACTGCGAGAACAAGGCAACACATGAAACGTATCATCATGAAATTGGCCATTTCCTTCCGTTAGAAGTACGTCGCGGCTGAAATCTGCCACCCGTCGGTATCCAATGACTGAACATTACTGGTGTCTATTCCAGGATCATCGTTAAACGTATACGCGAACTTCAGCACAGAATCCTCCGTGGGCCGGAAATTGAGCCCCAGAGTCAACCGGTCAATTTCGCTCCTGTCCGCCAGATTTTTGCGGCCGGTGTTGGTATCCACCTGCCCCCAGCGCACGATACCCGTGAACGTGGATGCGTCGCTGAAATACGTCGGAGCGAACCTCCTGAACGAGTCCGGCAGGAAATGGTAATTCAACTGCACGTAATAGCCATGCATGTTGGCTGGGGGGCCGTTGTAGTCGAGAGTCCCTGGAGGGTCGTTAGAGTCGGTAGAGGGACCGTTTGCGTTCGGACTTCCCCCCTCAATGTTGGCCCAGGCGGCTTCGCCCTGTATTTCAAACGGCCCTCGTTGCAGGTTGCCGTCAACGGCCAACAGCGTTAAGTCATTTTTACTGTCCTCGTCCCATGTTCCGTGGTGAATGGAGCCGGCCACCTCCACGCCCAGGAAGGGGCTGACCGACACACGGCTGACAATGGCCTTGTTGCCGTTGTTGTCGTTTTGGAAACTCCCGCGCGCGCTTCGTACCCCGTCACGTTCCGAAATGTTTTCGACATCGACATCGCCATCAAAGCCGTTGGTGACATAGAACTCATAGTCCACCTTGGAAAGCTGGGTGGGGTAAATCGTGCCAAAGAATCCAACTCCCGATTCGGCGAACGTGGAAGGCAGGATCAGGCGGCTGACCAGGGGCCGCAGGGGCAGGTCGTTGAGCGGGGAGTCGTGGAGCAGGTTGAACCGGCCCATGGGAATCAGGATGATGCCGCTCCGGAGATTGAACCAGTCCGTGAACCGGTAGTCCATGGTGGCGAATTCAATCTTGACGTCCCCGTCGTTCTGGTTGCCTTGCGGCCCGCCGTGTTCAATCTCAACCTCGGCGGCCACGCTCAACCGGTCGGTGACCTGCGAATAGAAGAACGGGACAAACCGCTCCTGGTCAAAATCCAACCCTTGACTGCAATCCCGTGAGCGGGCATCGCAGTCCGTAATCGTAAAATCTATGTATCCGCCGACGATGGTTTTCGGCGCTTTCACGAATGGCTTGGCGTAAATGGTGCGTCCGCCCTGCATGGCACTGCCGCTGCTGAAATCCTCACCGTACCGCGGTGTTTCCCGCGTCGTGTCGCCCATCCCCGGCATTTCCTCGGCATCCCGCATCGGCGGACGCCCGGCCGGCATGTCCATCCTGCGCTGTCCGGCCTGCTCTTGCATCATTTCCCGCAACATTTCCCGTAATTCTTCCTTCTGTGCAGGCGTAAAGCCTTCTTCGGCCCGGACCATGGCTTGTGGTACAATCATGAGGGCCACGAGTGCCCCCGCAATCAACAATCGTCGCATTGCGATCTCCTTGTTGGTTGGGGACGCTGTCGGTCCTCTTGGTGACAAAAAGGGACTCTTGCGGTCCTCGGTGTGAATGTCGGCGTTTAGTGGATTGTCAGACATTTTGTGGTGAACAGTTGGGCGTTTGAACTGATGAACTGATGAAATGCGAATCAGGTTGTTTCATGCGTGTTTTACGGTCCGCAGGGCGTGATGCAGATTTCACGCTCCGTGATACTGGCATAGGAAATCGAAACAAGGCGTTTACAGCGTTTGCATTTGAGTTCGAGATTACCCCTCGAATTTTTGCGATGAGATGGCCGCATTCACAGCGCGCCTCGCTTGGCGAAACGTGGCGTTGCGACAAATGGGCTTTGCTTTCGAGACTCATGGCATGACAACTTTCAGCAGAAATTAAAAATTAATATGATAATCACTATCATTTAATATGATTTTGAGAATCGGAATAATATAGAAGCACGTTCGTGCTGTCAAGTCCTGTTTTGACAATGTAAAACAGAGGGGTAAGCGGTTGCTATTCTGGAAATAATCAAGGCCGAGATCGGCTATATGAAGATGTTGTCGTCCGTCTATTTTTCAAGGAAGACAGGCCTTTTTTCTCGGCATTCGACGAGGCGGATTGGCTTTGTTTTCGGTCATCCGCCAACGAAAAACATGATGAAACAGGTTGTGGCAGGGGCACATATTTTCCTGGGGGCTGTCTTCACCTGTGTGGCGGCGTTAGGGCTGGTGGGATGCGGCTCATCGTCCCATATGGTGAAACGCGGCCAAATGCATATGGGGACCCTGGTCTTTCTGACCGCCGTGGCTCCGGACCAACGGGTTGCCCACGATGCCGTTCAAAAGGGGTTTGCCGAGATTCACCGATTGGAAGAAATCTTGAGTACGTGGATTCCCGGCAGTGAGCTGTCACGGGTTAATGCCGCGGCGGGCCGCCATCCCGTCCGGGTCGGTCCGGAAACACTGGAACTCCTGGAGCGGTCTTTAGAAACGGCACAGATGACCGATGGTGGATTCAACGTGGCGATCGGTCCGGCCGTGAAGGCTTGGGATATCAGTCGTGACGGGCGTATTCCGACCCGGGAAGCATTAGATGCCGTGCGCCCTCTCGTGGAACTTTCCGGGATTCGCATAGACACAGCCTCCGGCACGGTATATCTGGCTCGTTCCGGGATGCGGGTGGACGTTGGCGGCATCGCCAAAGGCTATACCGCTGATTTCGCGGCGCGCGTGATGCGGGAAGCTGGCGCCTCGGCGGGCGTGGTCGCCATTTCCGGAGATATCAAAACCTTTGGACGCATGCCGGATGGTCAACGGTTTGTGTTCGGCATTCAGCATCCCCGACACGCGACCGGGATCACGATTGGGCAATTGGCGCTTGAAGACGCGGCCGTTTCCACGGCCGGCGATTATCAACGATATTTCATGAAAGACGGCGTTCGCTATCATCACATTCTTGATCCGCAAACACTGCGGCCGTCCCGTCTCGTGCAGAGTGTGACCATCGTGGCCGGGACCGGTGTGATCGCCGACGGGCTGGATACCGGAATTTTTGTCATGGGCCCGGAAAAAGGCATGGCGTTGATTGAGCGATTGCCCGGAGTCGAAGGCGTGATTGTCGGCCCGGATGGAAACGTGTCCGTGTCTTCCGGATTGCAAGACCGGCTACGAATGACGTCGCGGCCGTAAACGGGCGAGGATCGTTATCGGCGGTGCGCGCTATTCATGTTTGTGCGCGTTTTGTTTCCGGTATGTGTCATGACCGCCATGAGACTTGATGCGTTCGTGAATTTGTTTCATGCGCGATTGTTGCTCTTCGGAAAGCACGGTCATGGCGTGGCGTTTGGCTTGGATTGACGCCATATACAGCTTCGTCTTCAAGGCATGCACGTTGTTCAATTGTGCTTCAATGTCCGCAAGGCCGGCCTGATCGTCTTTCAAGACTTCATGCAGGTCAAGACTGGCTAACTGCACGTCGGCCTTCATCGTGATCCGACTCTTCTGATACTGTGTCTTGAGATCGCGAAGCTGTTGTGCCTGATTGTCCGTCAGGTTCATCCCGTCTTTAAATTTCAAAATATGGTCCATGAAGGCCGCCGCATTCTGATGGGTGCGAGCATGCCGCGAACCGGCCCCCCGGTCGCCATGGCCTTTGGCGTACCCTTTGCCGTGGCCCGACGTATGCGCGGCATGGTGGGCGCCGCTGTCTCCCGAAGCCATTTTGCCGTGATGAGGCGTCCCGGAAGCAGAGCCGTCATCCTGCATGGCGATGCGACCATGCGTATAGCTGGAGTCTTCGGATGGCGATGGTTCGGCGGAACCGATGGGTTCGGTAAACGCCATGGCGGGAAACAGCAGGCAAACAGTGAACAACGGAGCAACGGGTGCAAACAGGGACGATGCGGTGAGAGTCTTCATGTGTGGGTCCTCCTGTGAACGGTCAGTCGGGACGGTCATGGATGCGCCGGTTCACCATGTCGATCATTCGTGGCGCCGCCGCGTTTTTCTATTATACACGCTGGAGTCTTCGATGGCGAATAGAGCCGGTTCATCGTTTCAAGAGGTTTGTTTCAAGCAAACCGTCAACGCGGCATGACGGTTCTGTCAAAGACGATCGTGTGGGTGGCTTTGACTTGCACGGCCACTTTTGCGTCGAGAGGCAGGAACCGGGTTGAAGATTCACTGCTGTGGACGAGAGTGCCGGAAGCGAGCCGGATGCCATACAGCGTCTCCGAACCGCGAAACTGCCTGGATTGAATAGTGCCGTCTCCGCTCCCGTTTTCACAAATCCCAACGTCATCCGGTCGAATCATGACCACGACGTCCGGACTGCCACGATAGTCCCGGGGGACGGGAAATTCACCGAGTTGCGTTCTGACGACGGCATCGTGAATGGTGCCGGGAATGAAATCGGCCTGCCCCACAAACTCCGCGACAAAGGGCGAGGCCGGAAGATGGTAAACGGTTTCGGGTGACGCGACTTGTTCGAGTTGTCCGTGATGCAGGACGGCCACGGCATCAGCCATCCCCAAGGCCTCTTCATGGTCATGCGTCACGAGAATGGCGGTGGTTTGGGTTGTTTTCAGTAATGCCAGAAGTTCCCTGCGCATGCGGTACGTCGTGTCGGGGTCCAGATTGCTGAACGGCTCATCCAGCAGGAGCAGCACCGGTTGGGGGGCAAGCGCGCGCGCCAATGCCACGCGTTGCTGCTGGCCGCCAGACAGCGAATGAGGGTACCGCCGAGCCAGGTCTGAAAGTCCGGTGAGCGCAAGCATGGCGTCAATGTGGCGTCGCCGTTCGTGGGCCGGGCCGTGCGTCACCCCGAATCCCACGTTTTCCCGGACGGTCAGGTGAGGAAAGAGGGCGTAATCCTGAAAGACCATGCCGACGCGCCGTCGTTCGGGTGGGACGTGCCGGTCAACGGCCGCAACGGGTTCGCCATGGAGCCTGATCTCGCCGCAGACAACCGATTCAAACCCCGCAATCGCCCGAAGGATTGTGGTCTTCCCGCACCCGGACGGGCCTAACAAACCCATGACGTCGCCTTGCCGTGCCGACAAGGAAATGCCTTCGATGGCCAAGCATCCGGCTTCGTAGGCGCAGGCAACGTTCTGCAATTCGAGAACCATGGCGGTGTCCTGGTGGGGCCGCTGTGTCATAGGTGTTTGAGAAGAGCCGCGCCGCGTGGGTGTGCCGGAGAAGCGTGCATAGGCCGGCGCGCGCGGTTGGCTCTCTACGCCGGGCGCCGGTCTGTTCGCATTAAGAGCAACACGACCGGAATGGTGATGATCACGATCAGCAAAGCCGGAGGGGCCGCGAATTGATACAACTCCTCGCTGGCTTCAAGCCAGATTCTGACGGCGAGTGTATCGAACCCCACGGGACGCAGCAAGAGTGACGCCGGCAATTCCTTCATGCATTGGACAAAGACCAGAATCCAGGCGCCAAGAAATCCTCCTCGCACCAGCGGCAGGGTCACGGACACAAAGGTTCGAACGGGTCGAGCGCCAAGACTGCGCGCCGCTTCTTCCAGATTCGGGGTGAGCCGCTGCAGAGTGGATTCCATGCCTTGCAGCGCGACGGGGAGCAGATGCACCAGATAGGCCAGCAGCAAGACGAGAATCGTGCCGTGCAGTTGTGGAATCATGTGCGTGACAAAGACCAGGACGGCCAGCGCGGCGACCGGTCCCGGGAGGATGTACCCGACATACGCCCCTTGCACGCACATGGTGCCGGCCCATGTCCGGTGGCGGGTCGCGACATACGCGAGGGGAATGCCGCAGACGATGGCCGCGGTAGCCGTGAGACCTGCGAGCGAGAGACTGTTCCACACGTATCCGACGAATGCCCCGGATAGATCGCCGGCCGCCACGGCTTCGGCCGTCCATTGGATGAGCAGAAACCCCGGTATGCCGAATGCGGCCCCGAATACGAGAAGAAGATACCCCGTGGCCAGCACGGCTGTCAGGGGGCTGCAGGGTTGAGGCACGGGCTGTTGATACCGGCCGGTGGTCTGGTAAAACCGGCTCCGCTGCCGGAAACGGCGTTCGCCAACGAGAAAGACAAATGCGCAGGCGACTAACACCAGGCTCAGGCAGGCGGCCGCGGCGTTGTCGAATCGCCCGGTCATTTGCTGATACACCGCATAGGTAAAGGTCTGAAAACGCAACAGAGACACCGCGCCAAAATCCGACGCGACGTAGAGAATCGCCAAAAAGAGTCCGGCGATCAGTGACGGACGGATTAACGGAAGCGACACGCGGAAGAACGTGGTCCATGGACCGGCTCCGGACGCGCGGGCGACTTCTTCAAAGGAGACGTTGCAATTTTTTAACGCCGACCTGGCCAGCAGATACACAAAAGGGAAGGTATTCAGGGCGAGAATAAGCACAACGCCCATGAAGCTGAACGGTGAAAACAGGGCGGCCTCCGGCCCGGCGACGCGTTGCCAGATGTGTTCCAGCGTTCCGCCTCGCTGTAACAGGTGGGTATAGGTATAGGCCAGCACATAGGAGGGGATGGACAGCGGTAAAATCAGCAACCAGTCCCACGTTCTGGATCCGGGAAACGTGTAGCGGGTCAGTATCCATGCCAGCGAGACGCCGAGCAGCAGGTCAATGACGGCGACGCCGACGGATAAGGAGAGCGTGTTCAGGAGCAGTTCCGGTATCCGTGTGGTCCAGAGTCTCCGCCACACCGCAAGGTCTGCCGTCGCGGCGGAAACGACCACGTAGGCCAAGGGCAGCACAAGGGCCAGAGCCAGACCGAAGCCAAGCAGGACAAGCGGAGCGGGCGGACGAAAACGGGGCGCCGACGGCGGGCGCGCGGGCTTAACGGAGTCCAACGTCTTCAATGACGGTCATCGTGGGATCGCGAAGGCGGGCCAAGCGGCTTAACGGGACGCTTGCGATCTGAAAACTCTGAAGCGGCAACAGTTCGGGCGCGGCGGTCACGTGGGGATTCAGAGGGTATTCTTTGTTGGCGTGCGCGAACAGGCGCTGTCCTTCGGGAGCAATCAGAAATTGGACCAGGGCCTGTGCGTGCGCAAGACGTCTGGTGTGCGCCACGATGCCAACCCCCGCGGCGTTGAGAATAATGCCCATGCCACGATCCCCTTGATCGGTGAGCCGCAGGGCAATGGGCGCATCGGGCTGTGTGGCCAGGTGGCGGGTGATATAGTAATGATTGACCAGGCCGACGGCGACGTCGCCGCGCGCCACGGCGGCCACAATTTGCCGATTTTTCCCATACACGAATGAGCCGGCGTTCTCCTTTAAGCCCCGGAGGAACCGGGTTGTCGCCGCATCTCCCTTCACCGCGCGAATGACCGAAACGCCGGTCTGTAAATAGACGCTGCCCGCGCTGGGGATCGCGACTTTCCCTTTCCATGCCGGGTCGCCGAGATCCAGAATGGATGACAGCGCCTCGGGTTTGACCATCGTGGTGTTGTACACGACCACCCAGATGCGGCCCGATAAGCCGATCCAACTGTTATCCGGCGCCCGGAATCGGCTGGGAATCGTTTGCTCAAGGCCCGGGAGCGCGGCGGCCTGCAACAAGCGTAATTCACGCGCGCGTTCCAATGTGCCGGCGTCATTGGTGATCAGCACGTCGGCCGGCGTGCGGACGCCTTCAATCTGAAGCCGGTTGAGCAACGCCGTGCTGTCTGCGGTCAACAGTTGCACGTGGATGCCTGATTCGGCCGCAAAGGCGTCAATGACCGGTTGAATGAACCGTTCGGCCCGGCCCGAGTAGACGACAAGCCGGTCCTCGGCATGGCCGACGGACGAACTCGCCAAGATCGCCGCCGCTAAAAAAACGAGCGCCGGCGTCGGGATGCCCATGCGATGCGTGCGAAGCCGTTGTCTCACCGGTGCGAGCTCCTGGCATTGCCGGCCAAATCCTGTCCGCAATTCTTGCATTCACCGGTGGGCAACTGCACAGGAGTGCCATACAGCTCCAGCTTATGGGTGCGAATCGTAAACCCGTTCTTTCTCGCGACTTCTTCCTGCAAGGCTTCAATTTGGCAATTCTCGAACTCTATGATTTTCTCGCAACTCGTGCAGATGAGGTGATCGTGATGCCCTTTGTGGGCCACATTGTCGAACTGCGTTTGAGCGCCAAAATGCTGCTCTTGCGCGAGGCCGGTCTCGCACAGGAGTTTCAGGGTGCGGTACACGGTGGCAAGGCCGATATGGGGGTCCTTTTTTGAAAGTAGCCGATACAACTGTTCGGCCGTCACGTGTTCCATTTTCAAAAAGGTCGTGAGGATATTTTCACGTTGGCGGGTCAGCTTGAGACTGTTTTTCGAAAGGTGTTGTTTGAGAATCTCAAGTTCTTTGGCGGATTTTGTCATACAAGACGCATTTCCATGCCCGGAGGAGCCTTATTAAAACCGAAATGCGGCGAAGGGTCAAGCGGGAATCCCGTGTCGGGTATGAGCGTGCCGAACGCCATCGTGAGAGAAAGACGTCCGTTGCATTCGCCTGTGCGTTGACGCTTCGTCCGGCGGCTCGTTAGGATTGCCCTCCCATTGCTTCGGCAGAAGGACGCGACACGCCGTCATGCGAACCCCTCACGACATCACAATTGATCGGACGCTGCTGGTCTATGCGCTGCATATGGTCCAGGAACGCGCCTGGTCCATGGTCAGCGACGTGAAGGTGCAACAGTTGATCTTTCTGGCGGAATTGCAAATGCTCGGTAAAGGCGTGCGCGGGCTGCATTACGAATTTATGCGGTTTCCCTATGGGGCGTTCAGCAAGGACCTTGATAATGATTTGCTGGCGCTGCGCAAGAAAGAACGGTTGCAGAATTTTGACGTCGTTGGCCGGGCGGAGAACTGTGTCCCATTGCTAGCGGAACAGGCGATGGCCGAAGGCGGGGCGAACGAACAGATTCTGGAAATCCTGGCATCCGTCGTGGGGACCTACGGGCCGCAGGATGTGGGTGAGATCACGAAATCCGTGGAGGACGTTGAAATCAGCGTGGTGGACCGGCCCGAAGAAAAATTGTGCGTTCGTGACATTCCGTTCCACTCCATCATGCTTGTCCCGTCCCGCATTGAAGTCACCGGAGAATTTTCCGTTCCTCCCCACGCCGTCCCCAGGCTGAACGTGGCGCTTGGTTCCTGAATCCTTCATCTCTCGTGACGACGACCGAGAGGCCACACCTCATCCATGGCTCATCTCTTGAGTGCGACGCAGGGACCGCGCAGGAAAAACGGGAGTCTGTCAATGGAGGGAGACCGGAGAGCGTCCGGGGAGACGTGAAGAGGGGCGGAGCCGAATCATACCGACCCGACTCCGCCGAACCATCGTGGCGTGACCTCGTTTGCACTACCTGTCATGTTATCCAAGTCCAGGTGGAAGAAGAACAGGATCCTGTCCTTCTACTTGGGCATATGTGTTTCTTCGGTGTCGGTCCCTGTCGTCAAGCGTTCCTCCATCTTCGCCAGGGTCTCCTTCCCAATGCCTTTGACCTTCACTAATTCCTGCACGCCTTTGAAATCGCCATTGTCGGTTCGGTAGCCAACGATCCGCCTTGCCAACTCCTTGCCAATCCCAGGCAATGTTTCCAACTGTTTTGCGGTGGCGGTATTGATGTTGATCATGCCCTCGCTCATCATCTTATCCATGTCCATCATTGCATCCTTGGCCATGTCCTTGTTCATCGCATCATCCGCGAACGTCACGCTGGAAAAACCGGCGAGGAGCGTCAGCGTGAGTATGCCGAGTGCCACGTAAGACCGCGTGAGTGGTTGAAAACGTTTCATGATAACCCTCCCTTGAGCAATGGTAAGTGATTGTAAAAAACCCAACAACGACACTTTCGCTTCAGGCATATCCCATGCCGAAAACGACGAACAGGAAACTTATACATAACTGTTTGATTCAACGTCAACGCGATAAGTGCGACCGACCGCGTCACGGCGAAGCGGTGAAGCCGTAAATGCCACCGATTTTGGTCTGGAGGTACGATAAAAACGGCTCAACGCTTAGCGTCTGTCCGGTGATGCGGTGAAGAAGTTCGGCGGATGAATAGCGACGTCCATGTTGATGGATATGCCGGTTGAGCCAGGCACGGAGCGAAAGCATCTGCCCCCGTTGGATGTCAGCTTCCAGCGTCGGGACGTCACGACTGGCCTGCTGAAAAAACATTGAGGCGTAGAGGTTGCCCAGAGCATACGTGGGAAAATACCCAAACGCCCCAAGCGACCAATGGACGTCTTGCAGCACACCCTCGGCGTCTCGTTCGGGGGCCATCCCAAGATAGTCCCGCATGGTCTCCCGCCACAGAGCCGGCAGATCTTCGACCGCGACCCGTTGTTCAAGCAAGGCCCGCTCAATGTCAAAACGCACCATAATGTGCAGATTGTACGTGACTTCATCCGCATCCACCCGAATCAGCGAGGGGCGCACCGTATTCATGGCGGCATAAAAGTCGTCCAGGGACCGCGACTCGAGCTGTGCGGGAAAGCGTTGTTGCAGCAGAGGGAAAAAATAGGTCCAAAACGCTTTGGAACGCCCCACGCAGTTTTCCCATAACCGTGATTGGCTTTCGTGAATGCCGTGAGAAAGAGGCTCGCACAATGGGGTGCCGTACTGCTCGCGGGGCAGGCCTTGTTCATAGAGGCCATGCCCGCCCTCGTGAATGCAGCTCAGCAGGCAGGAGGAGAAATCGTTTTCGAATACGCGAGTCGTCACGCGGACGTCGGTGGGATGGAAGGATGTGGTGAAGGGGTGGGCCGAGAGATCCAACCGTCCCCGGTTGAAGTCGTACCCCATTGTGCGCAGAACCAGTGTGCCGAACTCGACCTGCCGGGTGTGATCGTAGGATTGAAGTAGCATTCGGTCGTCAGGCGGCGATGGGGATGCTCGGACGTGTTGCAACAGCGCAACCAGTCCGTCACGAAGGGCGGCAAACATCGGCTGCAGTTGGGCGACGGTCGCCCCGGGCTCGTAGGTGTCCAGCAGCGCGTCGTAGGGGGACCCGGTGTGGCCCCTGTGGTCAATCTCTTCACATTTCAAGGCGACGATCGTCCGAAGGTGGGGAAGAAATTGCGCAAAGTCATCCTGCCGGCGCGCCTCGGCCCAGGCTTGCTGGGCCAGGGAACAGGTGCGCTCTAGGCGAGTCACAAAATCGGATGGGAGTTGTTTGGCTTTGCTGAAGTCGCGCCAGGTTTCCCGAAGCAGGGCTTTGGATGCGTCGTCCAACTCCGCGCTCTTGTTGGTTGCCAATCCGGTTGCCGGTTCAATGAAGTGCAACAGGAGATCTTCGATTTCGGCGGCCACAAATTTGTCGTGGGCGAGTGTCTGCAACGTGGCAAGCTGCTCGGCGCGGGCTTGACCGCCGCCGGCCGGCATCTGGGTTTCCTGGTCCCAGGACAGCAGGGCCGCGGCGCCTTTGATGTGTTGAATGTCCAGGAGTTTGGCTTTTAAGGTATCAAGTGCGTGAGCGGGACGTGGCATCAATCGGTACTCTCTTGCTTCACCACAGACGAAGAAACATGGGCGGCGCCGATGGGACTGTACAAAGTGGCGGGGCCGAATGCAAGGTGGCGCGGCCCTCGGTTGGGCGGATGAACGGCTTGGTCTGCTCACGCCGGCAGGTACGGCTGCAAGAAGCGCGGCTGAACCTGCAGCCCTCGGCGCGCTAGGTGGACATGGAACTGGCCTACGCGCTGCCCGTGGGGGTGGACCCGAAGCAGAGCCAGGCCGGGGCTGTGTTGAATTTTGCCGCGTTGGCCCGGCATCATCCGAACCACACCCGCACCGCCACCGAGTTTGCGCTACTGCTTCGCTGGCAGCAGACGTTTTGAGTCGGTGCGCGTCATGGGGGCCGGCACGGCTTCCCTGATTTCTCCGCCCGTATTGACTGGTTTCATCTCACCAAATTCACCACACGCAATCTGGTTACGTACCATCCCTCACGTGTCTTCCTCACCATAGATTTTGTGGTGTGCCATGCCGTGCCACAATGCCTAAAAAACAGGCAAATCGACATATCATCTCTTCTACCCGTTGCGGCTGTTCCTTATACAAAAGCAATCCACAAGCTTTTCCTCATTTTTTTGTGGATGAACCTGTTTGATTGTTGAATGGGTAACATATTCAATCAGTTACGAGACATGATCTACGTAATTCGTAATCAATCCCTGTGAAAAGCTAGTGGGTGACTGCGAAGATGAGGGCAAGAAATTGAGAAGGATGGGCTGCGGTTCCATGGGACAGGATTATGGGTGAAGAGGACTGTTCCATGACCGTGGGCGGGGTCTCACGCATGCAAAAAGTTTTCTCCTGCCATCGGCTCACTGTGTCGGAAGAGTTGCGACCGAGGCAACAATCGCGGCCGTGCCAGCGGGCATACCAATCACAGCATGGTCAGATGGGGTTGCCGGTCGTGTTCCCGGCCCGTTTCAGTCGGGGAGATGGATCCGGGGTTCGCCGCGCGCCGTTCCAACAACACCTGTTATTCAATGCAGGGGAGATGAGGCTCGTTTGAGAGAGTGGGGAGTTGGCAATCCAGCAATTTTCGGAGTTCAAACTCGGCGCCCTCTCGAAACCGTTCGGCTTCGTGTTCGTCCGGGAATGGGCCGTACACTCGTGGTTCGAGAAAGTTGCAGGCGACCCGAACGAACCATCGCGCTTCTCCTTTCGACCGGCGTTTTGTAAAGACCATCGTTTCCTTGTCCTCAATGGTGGCCTGACTTGTCATCATGCGCCTCCTTTTGTGCAGAAACGGCGACTGCCGTCCTTCACGATTGTCCTACGGCATCCGTCACGCTTGACTGATGGGGCTTGAGAGAACCATTTTCCCGATGTCTCCCGTCAAGGTGCGATGTGCTTAGGCGACTACTCACCATATATTTTGTATAGAAGATAGAGTGCAACCACAATATATGGGATATGTTAGTTTTTTGCAAGGGTTTTTATTGGGAACGGGAATCCCTGGCGGGGATGGGAACGTGGTGAGGTTTCACGATGAATGTTGCGGCAAGGATGGCAAGCGACGGCCTTTCCCGCAGAGTACGTGGTGCCGGAAGCAATTGGTCGTATGATCGTTGACCATCCCGATGGCTTGCATGAAGGCGTAACAAATCGTCGGGCCGACAAATGTGAATCCCCGACGTTTCAGGTCTTGGCTCATGGCCGTGGCGATTGGCGTGAAACAGGGAATGTCCTGCGGCGCTTTCCAGCGATTGTGGATGGGCCGGCCTTTGACCATTGGCCACAGATACGCATCAAAACTTCCAAATTCTTTTTGCACGGCAAGACAGGCTTGCGCATTCGCAATGGCCGCCTGGATTTTGAGTCTGTTTCGAATGATGCCGGGGTTTTTCAACAGTTGTTGAACGTTTCTGGCGTTGTACCTGGCGATTGAAGCCGCGTCAAAATGATCAAACGCTTCTCGAAACGCGGCGCGTTTTTGCAGGATCGTGTGCCAGCTTAACCCGGCCTGGGCGCCCTCAAGTGTGAGAAATTCATAGAGCCGTTGATCGTCGTGGACGGGGACGCCCCATTCATGATCATGGTAATGAATCAGGAGCGTATTGGTTGCCCAGGCGCACCGGGTGGGCGCCGAATGCGTCATGGGTCCAGGTCCCGATTGTGGATTTCGATGATCACGGGGCAATGATCGGATAAGCGTTGATAGGCTGACGGGTAGTCGCCCGTGATTCGACGGCAGCCGGCCGCGGCGCAATAGCCGGTGACCCGCGCCGACCCGGCGCTCACTTCGGCCATGTCGGTCGCGGCTAGAACGTGATCCAGCCATCCGCCGCGGCTCCGGAAGTAATGCGAGCACCGGGGTTTCGGGGGAAGGTCACGAAAGCCCGGGGTTTCTTTGGCCATCATGCGCCGAATGTATTTCGATTCAGCCAGTCGAGAGCGTTTATCGCCGGCGCCCATGGTATTCAAATCCCCAAGGATGACCACGTCCCGGTCTGCGCTCAAAAAGGTCGCGACGGCGTCATCAATGCGATTCAGCGCCATGTATCGTTCTTCGACCGCGGCGACCGTTGCCCCGGACTTGAGGTGAAGACCGATCAGATGAAAGTCGGCGCCCGACCGGCGCGTTGACCGGACGTACGCATAGGAGCCGGGACGGCGTCCGCCCGCGCAGGGGTTGCGCGCGGACCTGGCCCGCCTGTTAAAGCGCCAGAGGCTTTGCCTGTCGGACAGCGCCACCCTGCTCGCGTTCCACAGCATGCCCACGTGATGACCGTCAGGTTTCCCGCATCGTTGAACCGACCATCTCCACGCGTCTCCCGTGCGCTGTTCAAGGGCTTGCAACACCCGGGTCCACGAGTCCCTGGCCTTGGTGGTCGTTAAGCTTTCCTGTACGACCAGGACATCCGTTTGCATCCACACAAGAGTACACGTCATCCATGTCAAGTCGGTTGGCGCGGTGAGACGACCCTGCCGGTTCGGCGGCTTGCCGGAGGGAAACCATCGAATGTTCCACGTCCCAATCCGCAGGACGTCGGGTGATCGCATGGCCATGCGACCGCCATTTCGCACCACGTGTTCACAGTGTTCCGGAGATTCCCACACCCGGGCTTCTTCGTGAGAGGAGCTGATATGCGGAGTTGCCGCTTGCGCCGCCGGAAGCAAGCCGGCAAGTGTCGCAACGAACAGGAAGATGAATCCCACAGCGCGCTCCATAGACTATGCTATGATGCCAGGTTGAGGTTGGTGATGTCCAAATTTATTCTGGAATCGGAATTCTCGCCCCAAGGCGATCAGTGCAACGCCATAGACGTGCTGACCGAAGGGGTGAACGCCGGCGGCAATCAGCAGGTGCTGCTTGGCGTGACGGGGTCTGGCAAGACGTTTACCATGGCCAACGTGATTGTCAACGTCCAGAAACCGACTCTGGTGGTGGTCCATAACAAGACACTCGCGGCGCAGTTGTACCAGGAATTTAAGAGTTTTTTCCCGTACAACGCGGTGGAGTATTTCGTCAGTTATTACGACTATTACCAGCCCGAAGCCTATATTCCTTCGACGGATACGTATATCGCCAAAGACGCTTCGATTAACGATACGATTGATCAGATGCGGCACGCGGCCACGTCGGCGCTGTTGGAGCGCGACGATATTCTTATCGTGGCGTCGGTGTCCTGCATCTATGGTCTGGGCTCGCCGGAAGTCTATCATGGCATGTTGCTGTACCTTGAAGAAGGCATGGACATTCGACGAGACGCCATGCTCGCCAAGTTGGTGGAGATTCAATATTCCCGCAACGACGTCGAGCTGCAGCGCGGCACGTTTCGGGCGCGCGGGGACGTCATCGAAATTTTTCCCGCGGCCTCGAATTCGAATACCATCCGCGTGGAATTATTCGGCGACACCGTTGAGGCGATTTCTGAAATTGATCCGATGACCGGTACGGTGCTGGGACGACTGTCCAGGGTTCCCATTTATCCCAAGAGCCACTATGTCATTGCGCCCGAGCGATACGACCGGGCGTTGCGGGGGATTGAAGAAGAACTGGCCGCGCAACTGGCCGCGTTTCGGCAAAACGGGCAACTTCTTGAAGCGCAGCGCGTGGAGCAGCGGACGAAGTTCGATCTCGAGATGATTCGAGCGATGGGCTATTGCCACGGCATTGAGAATTACTCGCGGCATTTGAGCGGCCGGACACCGGGTGAGCCGCCGCCGACGCTGTTGGATTATTTTCCCAGGGACTATTTGTTGATCGTGGATGAATCCCACGTGACGATTCCTCAATTCGGCGGGATGTACAAAGGCGATCGCTCTCGCAAGGACACGTTGGTGGCGTATGGCTTTCGTCTGCCGTCGGCCTTGGACAACCGTCCGCTGCAATTCAAGGAATTTGAAGCCTGCATGAATCAGGTCATTTACGTGTCGGCCACGCCGGGACCGTATGAATTGGAGCGGGCCGGCCAGCACGTGGTGGAACAAATTATTCGACCGACGGGCCTGATGGACCCGGTGATTGAAGTCAAGTCGGCGAAGGGGCAGGTGGAGGATTTATTGCACGAGGTGAGGGCGGCCGTTGCCCGCGGCTTTCGGGTGCTGGCGACGACCCTGACCAAGCGCATGGCGGAAGACCTGACCGAGTACTATCACGATTTGGGGGTGAAGGTTCGGTATCTTCATGCCGATATTCATACGCTTGAACGGGCGGAAATTATTCGTGATCTTCGCAAGGGCGTGTTTGACGTGCTGGTCGGCATCAATCTGTTGCGCGAAGGGTTGGATCTTCCGGAAGTGACGCTCGTTGCCGTCTTGGACGCGGATAAAGAAGGCTTTTTGCGCGGCCATCGCGCGTTGATTCAAACCGCCGGACGGGCCGCGCGGAACAGCGAAGGCAAAGTGATTTTGTACGGAGACGCGATGACCGATTCCATGAGAGTCACCATTGAAGAAACCACGCGGCGGCGTCAGATTCAGGCCGCGTACAACCGCGAGCATGGCATTACGCCGGAGACCATCAAGAAACGCATTTATGAGTTGGACTATCACATGGCTGAGTCTGATTATGGTGAAGTGGACATCGCCGCGGAGGAAGAAGCCGTCTATGCAACCGAAGCCGACGTGGACAAAACGATTGCGGCCCTGGAACAAGAGATGAAAGCCGCGGCGCAGGCGTTGGAGTTTGAACGTGCCGCGAGGTTGCGTGACCGGATTCGGGCGGTGCGGCGGAAGGAACTTCAGCTGGGCGGACCCCCGCGCTAGAGGTTCTTGTAGAGATAGATGCCGAAAAAAATGCCGAAGATCGTGAACAGGTTTATTTTGAAGAGAAACCCCAAGGTGAGTTTGATTAAGACGAAGTCAACGGTCAGTGGCGGATCAACGGCCAGGGGCACCGATTGGAGAAAAAACGTTTGAATCGGCCCGGATGGCGTCAACGCTCTGAGAATTTCACTCAACACACCGCCCATTAGACCGCCGATCAAGATACATCCCACTAGTGTCCAACCTGATTTTTTCACGGCTGCGCTCTTTGGAAATTGGAAATCACAGTCTGACTCTGCCGACCTGTATTAAGGCGGAACGTAGGGCAATCGCTTTCGTGAAGTCAAGCCAGGGCTTTTCTTGACAGACTGTCTGAGCTCTGGCTAAACTATGTACCATTTTCTTTGTGTTTTGAAGGGTTCGGAGTGCCTCCCTGTTGTCGGCGCTCACGCTGAAAAGGAACGGCGTACTCACAAACATTCGAGGGCCGGATTTCTCGAAGAACGGGACCCTGCCGGAAAAGGGCGGCCGTTGGTCCCGCCAGGGTGTATTTCCAAGCTCAAACCAAGTATACTGCGTTTTTGTTGTGGCACAATCTTACTGCACAGGAGGTTGACAGTCGTGGCGGTACATTTGCGATTAACACGAGGGGGACGACACAAACGACCATTTTATCGGGTCGTGGCCGTGGATTCCAGAGCGCCTCGAGACGGAAAATACATTGAGATTTTAGGCACGCATGATCCCTTAAAAGACCCGGCCGTCACCACGTTGAAATCGGATCGCGTGTTGGACTGGCTTCGGAAAGGGGCCCAGCCTTCGGTGACTGTTCGAACGCTTCTTCGACGGTCGGGCATTTTGACGACGTTCGAGGAATCGAAAAAGCAGACGAATGCCTGAGGGTTTTGCTTCATTCGGTTTTCCTGCCCCATCGCGTGGGCGATGGGTCCGGCGAACGATTCCCCAATCGGCGATCATTCCGAAAAACGTTGACGGAGAAGAGGCAGCGATGTCTGCGGACAACATGGTCGCCGTGGGGAAGCTGGTGAAACCGTTTGGGGTCAGGGGGCAGGCCCGGGTTCTTTCGCTCACGGACGTTCCCAATCGGTTTGAGAACCTGAAGGATGTCACATTGGAGTCGCCCACGGGCAAGACCCTGGTGACGGCGGTGACCGATGTCCGGACGGATGGCCGGTCCTATCTCTTGCGATTTGCGACCTTCTCGACGCCGGAGGAAGTGAAGGCCTATAGCGGGGCTTGGCTGAAAATTCCCAGGGAAAACGTTCCGCCCGCTCCGGAAGGCCACCATTATCAGTTTGAATTGATTGGGTTAACGGTGCGGGACGAGTCGGGCAACGTGCTGGGGACGCTGGAAGAAGTGGTGGAAGTCCCGCATGGGCACCTGTTGGTGATTCGGGGCGCCGACACGGAATATTTCTTGCCCGCTTTGCAACAATGGATCTCTCGGATTGACGTCGCCGCCGGCGTCATGACCGTGGTGCCGGCCGCGGAATGGATGCTTGGCGATGCGATGTGATCTTCTGACATTATTTCCCGAAATGGTGACAAACGTCGTGTCACACTCCATTGTGGCGCGCGCGCAAGGCAAAGGGCTGGTGGCGATTCGCGTCCATAATATTCGCGACTTTAGCGAGGAGCGGCATCGGGTGGCCGATGATACGCCCTACGGAGGCGGGGCCGGCATGGTCATGAAGGCCGAGCCCATTTTCCTGGCGATTGACGCGTTGGGCGAGGAGCGGAGTCGTTTGCGAATCATTGTGCCTTCGCCGCAAGGGGTGCCTTTTACCCAACGGCTTGCCAAAGAGCTGAGTCGCGACTCTCGTCGGCTGGTTTGGATCTGCGGGCATTATGAAGGCATTGATGAACGCGTAATGAGTCGGCTGGCGCCCGAAGAAATTTCTCTTGGCGATTATGTGCTGACGGGCGGGGAGTTGCCGGCCCTGGTCATGATGGATGCGGCTGTCCGATTGGTGGCCGGCGTGGTGGGCGACCCCGCTTCGGTGGAACAGGATTCCTTTTCCGAGTCGTTGCTGGATTATCCCCATTACACCAAGCCCCGGACGGTTCGCGGGTATCCGGTGCCCGAGGTCTTGCTGTCAGGCAATCATGAGGCCGTTCGACGGTGGCGCCGGAAGGAAGCCTTGCGGAGTACGTATGGCAAACGCCCCGATTTATTGCGGCGGGAGTCGTTACCCCGCGACGATCAGGCCATGCTGTCGGAGATTTTCCAGGAAGGTGAACAGGTCATGTCAGTCAGTGAGGGGGGAGGATTTCAATCATGAATCGGCTTCAACGGCTTGAGCAAACTTTTCCGACAAATTCCGTCCCGGATTTTGAAATTGGGGACACTGTTCGCGTCCACGTGAAAGTCATCGAGGGCGAAAAAGAACGGGTGCAGGTCTTTGAAGGCGTGGTGCTTGCTCGTAAAGGCAAGAAAATCAGCGAGACGTTTACCGTTCGGAAAATTTCCTATGGGGTGGGGGTTGAGCGGGTGTTTCCCGTGCATTCTCCCACCCTCGCGAAAATTGACGTGGTGCGAAAAGGGAAAGTGCGGCGAGCGAAATTGTACTATCTTCGGGAGAAAAAAGGGAAACACGCCAAAGTCGCCGAACGGGAATTTTCCCGAACCTCGGGCCAATCCAGGGCCGCCAAGGACGCGTCTGTGGCAACGGCAACGCCGGCGGAGAAGGTTGCCGACTAATCCGACGTGAGGCTCTGTTGGTCTTGTGGCCTTGACCAATAACGCCATAGGGTTGGGCTCTCTTGGCCCCGCGTGCGACTTTGAAGAGGACGCACGTGCCTGTGGGCATCGCCACGTGGCCGGGTTGGACGAGGCCGGCCGCGGGCCGCTGGCCGGGCCGGTGGTCGGGGCGGCCGTGATTGTGCCTCGTCGGTTTGCGCTACCGGGTCTTGATGATTCCAAGCGGGTGCATCCAGCCGACCGCGAGATCCTCTTTTCAGCCATCATTCGGCACGCGCGCGCCTGGGGCATTGGTGTCGCGTCTGCGGCCGAAATTGATTCGCTCAACGTTCTCCATGCGACGCGTTTGGCGTGGCGGCGGGCGATCAATCAATTGACCGTCTTCCCTGATTTCTTGTTGATTGACGGCCATCTCGGCGCCGATTGGTTGATTCCTCACCGGTCCGTGATTCACGGCGACCGGCTTTCCTGTTCCATTGCGGCGGCGTCAATCCTGGCCAAGGTTTTCCGCGACCGCATCATGTGCGACTACCACCGATGCGATCCTCGGTATCAGTTTCACGTTCATAAGGGGTATCCAACGCCGGAGCATCTCCGATTGCTTCGGCGGTTTGGTCCCAGTCCGGTGCATCGGCGTTGTTTTGGCCCGGTGCGGCGGTGGCTGACAAGCGGGCGGGAGGACGCGTGAGCCGTCACTCACAGCTCTTGGGCCGGGAAGCCGAAGCCGCCGCCGAACGGTTTTTGCGTCGGAAAGGGTATACGATTCTGGGTCGCAACGTCCGGTTCGGTCGCGGTGAGCTGGACATTGTCGCCCGGACCGGAGGGCTGCTGATCTTTGTCGAAGTCAAAGCGCGCCGAACGGATCGCTACGGTGGCGTGTCCCACGCGGTGACGGCGCACAAAGAGCGGCAGTTGATTCATTTAGCCGCTCAATACCTTGCGCACCATCAATTAGAACATCACCCTTGCCGGTTTGACGTGTTGCTGTATCATGCCGAGACGCCTGATGCTCCCGTGCTTGAACACATTGAACATGCCTTTGAGGTGTCCGGCGATGATTTGCGCTGGTAACGACACGGAACGTGACCAGGATGGCCCCTGAAAATTGCGACCATGGTGAACCGGTGTTCCCATGATTCAATTGTTCCACGTTTCCAAATTGTTTGATCGCTATGCCGCCCTTCGTGACGTCACATTTCGGATCGGCAAAGGCGAATGTGTCATTCTGACGGGGCCGAGCGGCGCGGGAAAGACCACCCTTCTCAAGGTGATCTTTGGAGCCGTGACGCCGGATGAAGGGCACATTCTTGTTCAAAACCGCAACATTGCCCGCTTGCGCGGACGGGACATTCCCTATCTGCGTCGCACCATGGGCTTTGTGCCGCAAAATTTTCAGTTACTTCAGCAGAAAACCGTGTATGAAAACGTGATTTTGCCGCTCATTATCCAGGGGGTGAAACGGCGCGAAGCGCGGCAACGCGTGGTGGCGACGTTAAAGGCGGTCGGCATGGATCACAAACAGGCGATACGCACCGGCGTCCTCTCGGCCGGAGAGCAGCAGCGAGTCTGCATTGCACGGGCCATTGTGAACCGGCCCATTATTTTATTGGCCGATGAACCGACGGGAAATCTGGATGAGGACCTGGCGGATGAAATCACGGAATTGTTTGAAACGATTCACGCGCAGGGCACGACGATTCTCCTGGCCACCCATAATCAACGTGTGGTGGAGCAGATGAACGGCCGGGTCATGCATGTGCGCGCGGGCCACGTTGTGTCTGACAAGGGCGCGGTGACGTAATGCGGCTGTGGTATTTATTGCGGGAAGCGATGACCAATCTCCGCGTGCATCGGGGGGACGTGGTGATTGGCATGATCACGACGGCCTTTACCATTGCCTGCTTTGGGGTTTTTTTATTGCTGTATCTGAATCTCAACAATCTTGCCGGAAGCCTTCAGCGCGACATTGAAGTGATCGTGTACTTGGACCCTGAAGCCTCGGAACAGGAGGTGTCCGGTGTGCGCAAGCGTCTTCGGAGTGAACCGGCGGCCGTCACGTTCACCGTCGTGTCGAAAGAACGAGCGCTTCGAGATTTTCAGGAACAATTTCCGGACGACGCTCTCTTCCTGAAAGAGCTGGGCGAGAATCCGTTGCCCGCGTCGTTTGTCGTCAGTTTGTCTCCTCGATTTCAGGACCCCGCATCCGTGGGCGCGTTTGCCGACCGCGTCAAGCGGTTTCCGGGCGTGGCCCATGTGCGGTATAGCCAGGACTGGATTGATACGCTGGCCTTGCTGGTCAGTTATTTTGAATTAGGCGCCGTGGTGATTGGGACGATTCTGGCCGTGGCCACGGTGACGATTATCGGGAATACGGTCCATTTGTCCTTTCACGCCAGAAAAGAGGAAATTGAAATCCTGCGGCTGATTGGCGCCACGGGCGCCTTTATCGCGATCCCCCATGTGATCGAAGGAGCGATTCTGGGTGCCGTCGGCGGCGGTCTGTCCCTGGCGTTGTTGAAGGGCGCGTTTGAGTTTTTGCAGTTTGAGCTTGATGCGTCAGGTTGGTTTGGCGGGTTGGAACGGATTCTCACGTTTTTCCCGGTGCCGGTCTCCATGCTGTTGGTCATGGCCGGCATGCTGTTGGGGTGTGGGAGCAGCTTGCTCTCGGTCTTCGGTTTGATGAAAATGAGGAACTGATGAGATATCTCGCCCTCACGTTTGTGCTTGCGACATCCGCCGGCCTCATGGCCGCCGCGCCGGCGGCGGCTGGCTCGCTCCAGGAAAAAATTGAACAAGCACAACACGATCTTGAACAGTTAAAGCGGACAATCGAGACAACCAAAAAACAGCGCGATCGGTCACGGAAAAAACATGACGAGCTCTTGCGGGCGATTGAGCGTTTCGATCGCCAATTGTACAAGGAACGGGACGAAGCCGCCGTCATCAATCGGGAAATCAAACGCATGGATCAGGCAATGACAAACATGGACGCGCAGCAGGCCGTGCTTCGGTCGGAGGTGACCGGCCGGGAGGGCGTGCTGGCCGCGCGTCTGCGGCGACTGTATATGGAAGGACGGGCCGGCTGGTTCCGCCCGTTGCTGGCGGCGGATTCTTATGCGCAATTTCAACGCCGGTTGTTGTATCTTTCCACGCTGGCCGCGCGGGAGCGTCAATGGCTTGAGGCGCACCGACGCGATGTGGCGCGCCTTGAACGCTTGCGAGTTGAACGGGTGAAAACGCATGAAGCGTTGCTGGACAAGAGAGCCCGGGTGGGCAAACAGTTGCAGACGATGAAAAACATCAGGTCCAAAAAGCACGCCGTCCTGGCCGGTCTCACGCAACAGACGCACTCCCATGAACAAAGGCTCGCCACGCTTGAGCAGACCGAAAACCGCAAAGAAGCCTTGCTCAAGAAACTGAATCTGCGCGGGCACACGCCCGGCGCGACACCGGCGGGGTCGTTTCAAAAAGGCGCGTTGTTGTGGCCCGTCAAGGGGAAGCTGGTGGGGGTCTTCGGTCGGCAAAAGCATCCGACGTTTGAGACGTACGTGGAGAAGAAAGGGATTGAAATTGCCACACGCGAAGGCATGGCCATCCGGGCCGTTGCCGACGGGAACGTGGTGTATGCGGATTGGCTCAAAGGCTATGGACTGGTCGTGATTCTGGATCACGGCGCGAATTATTTTACGTTCTATGCCCACGCCTCCGCGTTGCTGGTGAAAGAAGGGGAAGCGGTTGCCAAAGGCGCCGGACTTGGGGAAACCGGCGCGTCCGGATTGACCGATCGCGTCGTGTTATACTTTGAGTTGCGGAAAGGAACCAAGCCGGTGAACCCGTTGCATTGGTTTGCCAAACGGTGAACGTACTGGAGGCCGTGCCGGCGTCTCATAATCGGGGGTGGCGGAGCGTCACAGGCGCGATGCCGCAAAATCGTTGGCCGCGTCCGTTGTCTTTTTAACGAGTTAGGATATCGCCATGGAAAAGGAACGTTCTTCAATGAGGTGGAGTTCAGGCATGGTCGTGCTGGGTGCGCTCGTCCTGGGGTTGCTGGTTGGCAAGGGAGTCGAGAGAACGGGTCATGCCGGCGAATCCTACGAAGATCTTAAAATTTTTGCGGAAGTCCTGACGCAGGTGAAGAAACACTACGTGGAAGATCTTCAGACCAACGATCTGGTGCATGGCGCCGTGCGTGGCATGCTCAAAACGCTGGACCCGCATTCTTCGTACATGACTCCGGATATGTATCAGGAAATGCAGGTTGAAACGAAGGGGGAATTTGGGGGGTTGGGCATCCAGATCGGGATCAAGGATCATCGTATCACCGTCATCGCTCCCATTGAAGGCACGCCCGCTCACGTGGCAGGCATCGAAGCCGGCGACGTGATCTCGAAAGTCAATGATTCGCCGACGAAAGATATGACGCTGATGGAAGCGGTGCAACTCATGCGAGGGCCCAAGGGGACGCGGGTGACGATCACGGTGGAACGGAAAAGGGCCGCGGACCCTCTGACTTTCACCCTGGTTCGGGATACCATTAAGATTCACAGTGTGCGGTCCCGTGTCATTGATGAGCGCATCGGCTACGTCCGGATTTCGCAGTTCCAGGAATCCACGCCCAAAGATCTTGGCCGCGAATTGGCCGCGTTGCGCAGTCAGGGCATCCAGGGGCTCATTTTGGATTTACGCAACAACCCGGGCGGGTTGTTGTCCTCTGCGGTTGGGGTGTCCGATCAATTTTTGCCAGCCGACAAATTGGTCGTTTCGATCAAAGGCCGGGATGGTCGGAAAGATGAGTACCACGCCCGTCTGGCGACGGATCCCTATGAGTATCCCATGATTGTCCTGGTGAACCATGGCTCCGCCAGCGCATCGGAGATTGTTGCGGCCGCGATGCAGGATTGGGGGAAAGCCATCATCCTTGGGAAGACGACCTTTGGGAAGGGTTCCGTGCAGACGATTCTTCCGCTGTCTGACGGGTCGGGCCTCCGTCTCACGACGGCCAAATACTATACGCCGAGCGGAGAGTCCATCCATACCGTCGGCGTCAAACCGGATATCGTGGTGGAGGCGCAAAAGTCCGTTGCCGTGAATCGGGAGGCACCCGATGCGGCGACCCCGTCACGCGAAGAGAGACCCGATGAGGCGTCAGACGGCGAGGAGCCCGATACGCAACACGATCGTGAAGCGGAATTGATGAAACAAGACGCGCAGCTTCAAAAGGCGATTGAATTGCTCAAGACCTGGAACGTCTTCAAAGACCTGCGCTCTCTGTAATCGTCCGGGCAAGAACGCTGTCTTCGTTTCACAGACTCGCCCGTGCGACTTCGTTGGGGACTCTCCGGCGTGGTGTGCCATGGCACGGCTCGCTTTTTGCGTGCGCCGCGATTGAAGGTCGTGCCGGACCGTGTCGCTGCGTCGCCGGTTATCCGCGTAAACACTGGATAGCCGCAAGCAATTCTTCCGCGGTCACGTTGACTCCCGGCCGCGTTCGCAGCATATGGGAGCGGGCGAGAGTCTCAAGATCGTCAAGCGTCTGAATGCCGAGCCGATAATACAAATCATGCACAATGGGGTCGGAGAGGCCTGGGAGGAGACTCCATTGACGAATGTTCGGCGGCAGGGGCATTTTGAGTTCTTCATAGGCCTTGATGGCGCCCGTGTCCAGATACTCGTGGATTTTTGCCGCAAGGTCTTTCCCGATGCCGGGCAAGGTCTGGAGAGTGCCCGTCTGCGCGAGCTCGGTAACGGAAGACTCTAAGTGAGCGAGCACGTCGGCGGCTCGTGTATAGGCACGAATCCGATACGGGTTGTCTCCATGCTGCCGCAACAATGCCGCCATGGACAGGAAGAGGTTGGCGAGGGTGTTGTTCAAATCGTGGACGGTGGTCATGCCGTTTGGTCTGTTGAAAGCGTGAGACGTTTCTATTGTAAAAGATTGCGCCTTGAGATGTCAGGCTCTTTCACGGCGTCGCTTGCAGCAAGCCGCGTTCCAAAATTGACAAGGCTGGAAAGGCTCTCGTAGGATGCACTGGCGTCATCGGAGACGGCGGTATCGTGAACGGGGTGCGGCTGGTCGGGCGCCGCGTTTGTTGAAGAATCCAACGCATGCACATTCAAGTCAATGGTGACCCGCGCGATGTGCGTGAAGCAATAACCGTGCAGAACCTGCTCCAGGATTTGCAACTGAATGTGGCGCAAGTGGCCGTGGAAATCAACCGTGAAATACTCGATAAACAAGACGTTGAGACCCGAAGGCTTCGGGAAGGCGACCGTGTTGAAATTATGAGTTTTATCGGCGGCGGCGCCCCTTGGGAATGCCAGGACCTGGCGGGCGGCGGACATCGGTGTGCATGGATGGAGAAAGACCATGAGTGAGGATCGTTTGACCATAGCCGGGCGGACGTTTCGCTCCCGTTTGTGGGTTGGAACGGGAAAGTATCAGAACTTTCTTGAGACGCAGAAAGCGATTGAAGTGTCCGGCGCCGATGTCGTCACGGTGGCCGTGCGTCGGGTCAATATCACGGACAGACATTCCGAAAATCTGCTTGATTACATTGATCCTCGCAAGTACACCATTCTTCCCAATACCGCCGGGTGTTATACCGTGGACGATGCCGTGCGTTATGCCCGGCTGGCCCGTGCGGCCGGCGTGTCGGATCTGGTGAAACTCGAGGTGATCGGCGATGAGCGGACGTTGTTCCCCGATACCGCCGGGCTCCTTGAAGCGGCGCAGATTTTGATTAAGGAAGGGTTCGTGGTGTTGCCGTACACCAACGACGATCCCGTGGTGGCGCAAAAGCTCGTTGATATTGGCTGTCCGGCGGTCATGCCTCTGGCGGCCCCCATTGGTTCCGGCCTGGGCATCCGCAATCCCTGCAACTTGCAAATCATCATGGAAACCGTGAACGTGCCCGTGATCGTTGATGCGGGCGTTGGCACCGCTTCCGATGCCGCGTTGGCGATGGAATACGGAGCCGACGCGGTGTTGATGAATACCGCCATCGCCGGGGCGGACAATCCGCTTGCCATGGCCGAAGCCATGAAGTACGCGGTGCGTGCCGGGCGGTTGGCGTATCAAGCCGGGCGCATTCCTCGGAAACTGTATGCCACGGCGAGCAGCCCGATTGAAGGCATGTTGTAGGCTGTTGTTGAAACAGCCTGGCGCACCTTGTGGGCATGGCGTCTGCTCTCTGGAAGCGTTGCGGTGTCCGGCATCGCCGGCGGGTGACGAGAAAGTCGTCTTTTGCACCCTTCAAAGCCTTCCTTGTTTGCGACAACGAACCATCTGCCTTCTTTGTACGTCGTGACCGACCGGCGCCGGACCGGAGCGGACGGATTGCTTCGGGTCCTCAAAGACATCATTCCCGAACAAGGCATGATGATACACATTCGGGAAAAAGACCTTGGTACCCGAGACCTGCTGGGATTGGTGGACGCGGTTCATCGGCTGGCTCGTCCCTTCCGCGTGCCGTGTTTGATCAATGACCGCGTGGATCTGGTTCTCGCCACCCAGGCGGCCGGCGTCCATCTTCGGTCGGACAGCATGCCCGTCGCAGAGGCCAGGAACTGTCTGGGCCACGGGTATCTCGTTGGGAAGTCGGTGCATTCCGTGCAAGAGGCGATCGAAAGCGAGAAAGACGGCGCGGATTTCGTTGTGCTCGGCCCGGTGTATGCCACGCCGTCAAAACGGGAATACGGAGCCCCGTTAGGCCTCGGCGCGCTTCGCGAAGCCAGTCGGCAATGCCGTATTCCCTTGTATGCGATTGGCGGGATCACGCCGTCTCGCGTGGCGCCCGTGATGGAGGCCGGCGCCTGTGGCGTGGCGGCCATTTCGTCAATCATCCACGCCTCGTCTCCACGTGAAGCCGTCAAGCAGTATGCGACGGAACTTCATCTCTGCGGCGCGACGTCACGGAGGCTTCGTGATATTGACCCTTTCCGAAACCCGGTGTTAGACTTCTTGCGGGTAGCCACGCGGAAGGTTCGGTCGGCTCTCCGGCGTTGCTTCCGCGCAGGCGAGGGCATGAAAGGCGGAAAACACCTTTGAGGCCCGTTGCCTGTCGTTGCGGGGGCGAGCAGGCTTCCGTGCCGTCCATGATCCTGCGGGGACGATCCTATGGGATTGAGAAAACACGATGATGAGAATCGGGAGATTGAGAAATTGCGCGGAGAACTCCAATCTCTGGAGAACGAAGTGCGGAACGCCTATGAGACGAAGGTCAAGTTGCAGCAATCTCAAAAGCACAACGAGCGGCTGACAGCCAGCCTGCAGGAAGCCAAAACGCACATTGAAACCCTCCGTGTCGAGATCGCCAAACTGACGGCTCCTCCGTCGTCCTACGCGCTCTTCTGCAGTCTGAACGATGATCACAGCGCCAACGTCTATGTATCGGGCAGGAAAATGCGCGTCAGCGTGCATCGTTCGGTTGACGGCGCGGCGTTGCGAAAAGGGCAGGAAGTGATTGTGAATGAAGCCCTGAACGTCATTGAAGCGAGGGCGTTTGATCCCCAGGGGCAAGTGGTGAGGTTAAAGGATCGTCTGGACGGGACGCGGGCGTTGATTCAATTGCATCATGATGAAGAGCGAGTCGTCGAGTTGGGCGAGCCGCTTCTCGCCGAGCGTCTCCGTGTCGGCGATCACCTTCTCTATGACGTCCGGTCGGGCTACGTCATTGAGAAAATCCCCAAAGCCGAAATCGAAGAGTTTGTGATAGAAGAAATTCCGGACGTGCACTATGAAGACGTCGGCGGGCTGGAGAAAGAAGTTGAGCAGGTGACCGACGCCGTGGAATTGCCATTTTTGTACCCTGAGCTTTTTCAGGAGCATCATCTGACCCCGCCCAAGGGCGTTCTGTTATACGGGCCTCCGGGGTGCGGCAAGACCATGATTGCCAAGGCCGTGGCCAATTCCATTTCGCAAAAATTGCGGCATTTATCCGGACAGGAAATACGCAGTTATTTCCTGCACGTGAAGGGGCCTGAACTGCTGAACAAATACGTCGGCGAATCGGAACGCTACATTCGGGAAGTCTTCGCCAAAGCCGGGGAAAAGGCCGCGACCGGCAATCCGGTGATCGTGTTTTTTGACGAGATGGACGCGTTGTTCCGCACGCGTGGATCCGGGATTTCTTCCGATATTGAATCCACCATCGTTCCGCAGTTTTTGGCCGAAATTGATGGAGTGGAAAAACTCGGCAATGTGATCGTCATCGGGGCCAGCAATCGGCAGGATCTCATTGATCCGGCGGTGTTGAGACCCGGGCGGTTGGACGTGAAGGTCAAAATTCCCAGACCGGAGAAAGAAAACGCCCGTGATATTTTTGCCAAATACCTCACCGACGACCTGCCGTTTGCCGACGAAGAACTGGCCCGGCATGCACAGGACCGGAAGACGATTGCCGCGCATCTTATTGACGTCACGGTGGAAGCGATGTACGCCACGTCGGAACCCAACCGGTTTCTTGAGGTGACGTATGCCACCGGGGAAAAAGAAACCCTGTATTTTAAGGATTTTTCCAGCGGCGCGCTGATTGAGGGCGTGGTCTCAAGAGCGAAAAAATTTGCGGTGAAGCGAGCCATTCGCACGGGTGAAAAAGGCTTGAAAGAAGAAGACTGTTTGCGCGCCATTCGGGAAGAATTTAAAGAGCATGAAGATCTGCCCAATACGACCAATCCCGATGATTGGGCCCGTATCGCCGGGGAAAAAGGCGAAAAAATCGTCCACGTTCGGACCCTGACGTTCGGCTCTGAAGAAACGCGAAAAATTGAAGTCGTGAATGCCGGGCATTATTTGTAATGCTCGCGCGTGCGGTGGCATGAGGAGCCCGTGCAGCGTATTATTGGGACAGAAACTGAATTTGGCGTCGCGTCACGCCGACCCCGTGCTGCCGACCCCGTTGAGCATTCCCTCCAGTTGATCGGTTGTTATCCCGATCTCCTTGCGCCCCTGGCCCTGTGGGATTACGAGAACGAAAACCCTCTGCGAGACGCTCGCGGTTTTGACGTGGAAGGGGAACGCGAACGGCCGGGTCCCGAGTATAATCGTGCGCTCAACAAGCTGCTGGCGAATGCCGGCCGGCTGTACGTTGACGGCGCGCATCCGGAGTATTCAACGCCGGAATGCAGTACGGCTCGGGAACTGGTCGCCTATGAACGCGCGGGTGAACTCGTCGCCGCCAAATGTCTGGAGGCGTTCAATCGGACGGCCGGCGGCAACGGGTCTGTGCTGTATAAAAACAACTCTGACGGCAAAGGGAACAGTTACGGGTACCATGAAAATTATTTAATGTCCCGTTCCGTGCCCTTCGACACCATTGTCCGGACGTTGTTGCCGTTCTTTGTGTCGCGTCCCATTTTTGCGGGGGCGGGAAAAGTCGGCTCGGAGCATGGCGCCCCGTCCACGCATTATCAAATCTCGCAACGCGCGGATTTTTTTGAATGTCCGGTTGACTTGAACACCATGGTCAAACGGCCCATTGTCAATACGCGTGACGAGCCTCACGCGGACGATGCCCGGTTTCGACGCCTGCACGTCATCGTGGGTGACGCCAATATGGCGGAGTTGTCCACGTACTTAAAGGTGGGCACGACGGCGATTGTCACGCATATGCTGGACGAGGGCGCGGAACGTCCCTCCTGTGTGCTGGCGAATCCCGTGGACGCGATCAAGATCGTCTCGCGCGATCTCACCGTGAAAGCGGACCTGAAATTAGCCGGCGGAGGCGTGACCAACGCGATCGCCATCCAGCGGGCCTACCTCGCCGCCGCGCATGATTTTTACGCCTGCCGCGAATTATCTCCGGCGACCAAGGACATTCTGGTGCGATGGGAAACCGTCCTGGACGCGCTGGAACGGGACCCGCGGCAGTTGGTGAATGCGTTGGATTGGGTCGCCAAACAACGAATGATCGAATCGTACCTGGACCGGAAAGGCTGCGGATGGGACAGCCCTCACGCGGCGTTGCTGGACTTGCAATACCATGACATTCGACCGGAAAAGGGTTTGTATTATACACTTGAACGGAGCCGGCGCATTGAACGGTTGCTGGATGATGAAGAAATCGCCCGCGCGGAATTTCATGCTCCGCGTGGCACGCGCGCGTATTTCCGCGGCGCCTGTCTTCAGAAATTCCCCCGGCAGATCTACGGCTCCAGTTGGACGTCCGTCCTCTTTGACGTGGGCGAGTCTTCCGTCAAACGGGTTCCGTTAAGGGACCCGTTGAAAGGGACGCAGGATATGACCGATGAGTTGTTTGACGGCATTGAGACGGCGCAAGCGCTCCTCAAGCGGCTATCGTTGTAAGCGGAACGGATGAAAGCGAGCGGCGGGACTTCGGTTGCTCCGATGAGGTGGTGGCACGTATGGAATGGATAACGTCAAAGCAGGTCGTCGAACGGTGTTCGAGTTTTTTTGATTTGATCCAGCAAACGAAACCCGAACTGACGCCGGCCGTGCGTTGGGGCGCGGGGAGCCGCCTGCCGGTATCGGCGGACGAGATGCAACGGAACGTCCTGGCGCATCTCTCGCATGGCACGACCGTCCTGGCCGTCAAATACGACAACGGCGCGCTGCTTGTCGGGGACCGCCGCGCGGTCGAAGGGTATCAGGTCGCGGCCCGTCGCATGGAGAAAGTCTTTAAAACCGACAGCCATTCCGCCATCGCCATCGCGGGCGCCGCCGGCCCGTGTCTTGAAATGGCCAAGTTGTTCAGTATTGAACTGGAACATTATGAAAAACTGGATGGCGTCCTGTTGTCCTGCGAAGGCAAGGCGAACCGTCTGGGGCACATGGTGAAAGCGAATTTGCCCATGGTCATGCAAGGGCTGGTCGTGATCCCGTTGTTTGTGGGTTTTGACGTGAAACAACACCGGGGCCGGATTTTTAAATATGACGTCACGGGCGGGAAATATGAAGAAACGGATTATCACGCCGTGGGGTCGGGCGGCAAAGATGCCCGTGTGACCATGAAAGAACGGTTTCGCAAAAATCTGTCCGAACAGGACGTGATCCCCCTGGCGCTGGAGGCGCTCTTGAGCGCCGCGGAAGAGGACGTGGGCACGGGGGGGCCTGATGTCTTTCGCGGCATTTATCCCACTATGAAGTTCGTCAATGCCAAAGGCGTGTGCGACGTGGACGACGCCGAGGTCGCGCGCCTGTGCGAGCAGTTGGCTCGCGTGAGATCGGAGCGGGAAACCTGATGTCGCTTCCGTTTTACGTGTCTCCCGAGCAACTCATGCAGGACAAGGCCGAGTATGCCCAAAAAGGCATTGCCAGGGGCCGCTCCATTATTGCCATCGAATGCCGGGATGGCGTGCTGTTCGTGGCGGACAATCCCAGCACGTCATTGTTCAAGATCTCGGAAATCTACGACAATATCGCCTTTTCGGGCGCGGGAAAATACAGCGAATTTGAAAGCCTGCGCAAAGCGGGCATTCAGCACGCCGACTTGAAAGGGTTTATGTACAGTCGAGAGGACGTCACGGCTCGCGCCCTGGCCAATGGGTATTCGCAAACCCTGGGCACGATTTTCAGTCAGGAATTGAAACCCTTTGAAGTAGAACTGCTGTTGGCTCAAATCGGAGAAGGCCCCGGTCAGACGGAATTTTATCGTATCGCGTTTGATGGGACGATTTTCCATGAAAAGCAGTTTATCGCCATCGGGGGACGATCGGATGCCGTCGTCTCCGCCCTGCGCGACGCCGGGGGTTCGGGAGACACGTTGGATCTGAAGGCGGCTCTCACCCGGTGCATGCAGGCCCTCAACACCGCGACGGAGCAGACCGTGTCGCTCCCCGCGCTTGAGATTGCGCTACTTGACCGCACCCGTATCGGGCGAAAGTTTCGTCGAGTGCCCTTCGACGAAGCCGACACCCTTCTGGCCTGACTACGCGTTTTGTCGTTTGCCCGTTCTCCCGTTCTGTTGAAGCACGCGGGGAGGGGGTGTATGCTCCGGCGAGGTTTTTTGCTTGGCGCTAATCCACCATTCCGCGTGAAGGACACCTTCCCCTATGAGGGTTAAAGAAAAACGTTTCCTGGATGAACTGGAGTCCATGTTCACCGGCGCCACAGTGGATGGCGACTCCGGTTTCGTCAATTTAATGCGCATGAAGCATGCGTATTTCCAGTCCATACGCGAGACGCTGATGAAGCGTATTGACGAACGGGCAGAAAAGGAATCTTCCTTTCGGGAAGAACTCTTTGACAAACTCTATGGGGAAAGAAACAACCGACTACATGCAGCACATAATCAAGGTTGATAGCGAGGTCAGGTTTCTCAACACGCTGGATGAATGGATTGGAAACAATACTGTGGGATGGGATGCTTGGATGTTCAGCAAAATAGACGAATCTTTGGACGACGTTCACATTCCCTACTACGATACTGACAAGAACGACTACCGCCGTTTTCTTCCTGATTTTGTTTTCTGGATGTGTAAGGGTAATGAGTATCGCATCGTGTTTGTGGACCCGAAAGGAGGGGTGCACACAAACGCATATGACAAGATAGCAGGATATCAAAACATCTTTGAGGAAAAACACAATGAAGCACTGCCCAGGAAATTCTCCTATGGCAAACGCTGGAATGTATCGGTTAACCTTTTGATGTTCAATCTTAAAAAAGCGCCCCTGCGGGGTTATGAAAGATACTGGACCAGGCAACCAGGAGACATTTTCAGGTGTGGCGATCCGCAATATAGCGATCCTTGAATCCGCTTACAAACAGATGCGCCGATGAAACGAATTTTCGGACTTGAATGTGAATACGGTCTGACGTTCTCTCCCAATGGCCGTGTGTATCTGCCGGTTGAAAAAATCCTGGGGTATATTTTTGAAGGATTGATCCCGAACAGTTGGCCGTCCAACGCGTTCCTGACGAATGGGGCGAGATTTTACCAGGATACCGGGTGTCATCCTGAATATTCCACGCCGGAATGTGACGACATTTTCGATCTGGTGATTCATGAAAAGGCCGGGGAGCGGATTCTCGAATCCTGTTTGCCCATGGCCGAAGAACGACTGCGGGAAGAAGGACTCGCCGGCGCCATCTATATTTTTAAAAATAATACCGACTCCCTGGGAAACACCTATGGATGCCATGAAAATTTCCTCATGCGGCGCGACGTTGATTTTTGGAAAGCGGCCGAACAACTCATCCCGTTTTTTGTGACGCGACAGATTTTTTCCGGGGCGGGCAAAGTGCTCAAGGTGGCGGGGAAACCGCACTATTTCCTGTCTCAACGCGCCCAGCACATTCACGAAAAAACTTCGTCGTCCACGACTTCTTCGCGAAGTATTATCAACACGCGCGACGAGCCTCATGCCGATGCCGAACGGTATCGCCGCCTCCATATTATTCTTGGCGATTCGAATATGTCGGAGTTTGCCATTTACCTGAAGGTCGGCACGGCGGATCTCGTGCTGTCCATGATCGAAGAAGGGTACTGTGTGCCGTGCATTGAATTGGAAGATCCCGTGAAGGCCATCCGGGAAATTTCCCGGGACACCACGTTGCGGAAAAAGGTGAAACTGGATGATGGACGGGAATGTTCCGCGTTGGACATTCAGCGCATGTATTTGGAAAAAGCTTCGGAATTTCTCCGCGCGCAGCCGCATGATCACGTGATGGCCGACGTATTCGGGGAATGGGAGCGCGTGTTGAACGCGCTGGAGGACGATCCCATGAGTTTGGTGAGCGAGATAGACTGGGTGACAAAAAAGTGGTTGCTTCAATCCTATGTCAACCGGAAAGGGTGCGGGTGGGATGATCCTCGCGTGGCGATGATGGATTTGCAGTATCACGACGTGAACCGCAAGCGCGGGTTATATTATATGCTGCAGGCTCATAAGAGGACGGCGAAGGTGGTGGATGAACAAGCGATTGAACGCGCCATGTCCGTCCCTCCGCAGTCCACCCGCGCCAAAGTGCGCGGGGATTTTATTCGATTTGCCAGGGCCAAAAATCGCTCCTACACGGTGGATTGGACGTATTTGAAATTAAATGGATATTGGGAAGAAACGATCTTGTGCATGGATCCTTTTTGTGCGTTCAATCGGCGGGTGGATGAACTGCTGGCTCAAGTGCCCGCCGCTTCCCTGTCGCCATGACCTCGCCTGATCCGCGTTGTTCTTCACGCACGAACGTCGTCATCGCCCCGCGGCTTGCCGCGCTTGTTTTGGCGTTGGCGAGTATGGTTCCGGTCAATCTTGTGTCAGGGGAAGCGTCCCGGCATTCCATGGGCGCGGATGGATCGTTACGGGGCAAACAAGGGGAAGTCCTGTTTGTGACGATCCCCGTCGAGGATCGGCCGGACCGCATCACCGGGGAGTTTTCAGGTCGAACGCTGACGTTTTTCCCGTTCAAGCAACAGGTGTATGCCGGACTGTTGGGACTGGATATGCAAGATCGTCCCGGTCAGTCCGAACTCACGATTGAGATTGTGTACCCCCGGCGAACGGCGCGTCGTCGTCTGGCCGTGCGGGTGCTCAAGGAAGAGTATCCCGTGCAACGGTTGACGTTGCCCTCAACGATGGTGGATCTCGATGACCGCACCCTTGTTCGCGTCAAAGCCGAATCCAACGTGCTTCGCCAAACCTTTGGCGGTGCGGGGCCGCATCCTTTGTGGACAGGCGGGTTTCGTGAGCCGGTTCAGGGAACAATCTCCGGGCGATTCGGAAGTCGCCGTGTCATTAACGGACAACCCAAAAACCCCCACAGCGGGGAAGACATTGCGGCTCCCGAAGGCACGTCCGTATCCGTGATGAATGATGGCATTGTGCGGCTCACCATGGATCATTTTTTTACGGGGAAGGGGGTCGTCGTGGATCATGGACTTGGCCTGTTCTCCATGTATTTTCATTTATCCCGTGTGGACGTGGAGCAAGGCCAGGCGATGACAAAAGGCCAGGTGCTTGGCACAGTCGGCTCCACGGGACGCGCGACCGGCCCGCACCTGCATTGGGGCGTACGACTCAATGGGGCACGGGTTGATCCCTATTCGCTGCTGAAGGTGACGTTTGGCGAACAATGCTGATTTAATGAATGTTGGATCCGCGCGACCGACGCTCTTTCAGTGCGATGACCCATGCCGGGCCAAGCGTCTCCGTGCCCGTTACGAACTCGCTGTTTGCGGAAAGCCGGGCGTCTGACTCCAAAGGCCCCGTCAGTACGCCGGCGGCCGGGAGAGTGGGCGGCTCGTGAGAAGTTCCACGGCTCGCAGATTATCAAAGGCAAAGATTCCGTCCCCGGTGGTCATGAATCCAATTTGTCCGGTACGGAAGGTGGAATCATCAACAGACAGAATGAAGTGGTTGTCAAACGAAATTTCCAGAAATTCCTTGCTCATAATCGTATTCCTCTGGATCCGGAGGAAATGCCATGGTGTTCGTTTTGTGGGAATGACCGGATGCGCTTTGATCAACATGGGCGTCCCGTCTTCAAAACGATAGGCCTTGACGGTGTTGTCGGCCGGGTACACGAGGACGGCGTAGAAATTTTTGAGATCCTGCATCCCCAGTACCAAACCGGCCGCCGACGTTGGCGTGCCGAATTTCGAGAGGATGCCCACCGAGATGTCAACGTATTCCACGCGAATCGTTTCCTGAATGAGCAGTTGGTAGCAGCCTGGAACAAGGCAGGGGGTTGATTGCAGCAGCGCATGGGTCCGACTCGGAGCGTTTTGCTCCATCACCACGACCCATTCTCCGGGATGACCATGACCCAGGGTTTGAGAGGAAAACCCTGGCAGCAGCACGGGATCCGGATTGTTTTCAAAATTCCATTCTTCGAATAATGGAGGAGTGTGCCGTAAAACGGCTCGGGGAAGTTCTTGCAGTGGCGTGGCGTCTTCCGCGAACAGGTCGGGGATGTCTGTGCGAAGGAGTAAAACTCCCAGGCAGGTGAGGCCGAAGAACAATCCACGGGCTTTGGAAATGACGGTGGCTCTGTTCCGCACAAACGTCTCCGAATATTGCAGTCCTGCCAATGATCACCAGCCTGATCATACGTGGAAACAATCGTCCGTCGCAAGGAGACACGACGGAAGCCTCGCCGTTTCTCGTTCCCGATTTTCCTCTGCCGGAACACGTGAGGCGAACCATCGCCCTCCGTATGCGGAGCCTGCCTGATGATGACGCCGTCTCATGAACGTGCGGCGTGGGTGGCGCTCATCCCCATCTGTCTGACGGGATTGTTTTACCTGTTGTCCTCTTCGGCTCAGCGGAATCCGCTTCTGCAATTGTTCCCTCAACTCGCCGGCTATGGTGCGATGGCCGTATGGTGGACATTCAATGCCAATGCGCTGACCGGGCTGGGACTATCGCGGAGCCGTATGGATCGGGGGCTGCTGTGGGGAGTCGTGACGGGATGCGTCCTGGGTGCGCTGAATACGACCGTCATTCTTTGGGCGGTACCGGCGCTTGGGGGCGATATCACGTTTCTGATTGAGACGCCTCATGCGAAGGTTCCCGCGCTTGCGATGATTCCGTGGCTGATTGTCGTGATTGCGGCCGGTGTCGAATTAAACTTTCGAGGATTTCTCCTGGGGCGGCTGGAGTCTGTGTGTTGCCGGTGGCTTCCGGAATCGTTTGCCGCCCGTCCGTGTTGCTCGCTCATCGCCATGCTGATTTCCGCGCTGGTTTTTGCGTTCGACCCTTTTATGGTGATGACGTTTCGTCACCTGCATTGGATCGCCGTCTGGGACGGACTCATCTGGGCGGCGATTTTCCTGCGGTGGCGAAATCTCCTGGCCGTGATTGCGGCCCATGCCGTGGAAGTGATGATCATGTATCTCGGCGTCAACTCGGCGCTCACGTGACCCCATCCTTCCCGAATGTCCGGCCTCTCCCGTTTCCGGCGCCTTCCCCTGTTTCGACGACCCAGTGAGCATGGGCGCGGCGGTCAGGCCACCCGTCGCGAACACGCCGCGTCAACCTGATCTTGACTTTCATCCGGCCGGACTTATCTAAAGGACAGAGGCGCTTCGAAAGAATGGGAAACAGATGGTGCAACGATCAACCGGATTGATACCGCCACAAGGAGGTGTGCTATGTCAGGCAAATGGGATCTGTTGAAAGAACTGGATTGGTGGGGCACGCAGCCGTTTCGTCGTCCGTATTGGGATGATCCGGGCGCGCAAGCGGTGAATTGGGTGCCGCCGGTGAATGTCCACGAAGACAAAGAAAACGTGTACGTGGAAGCGCAGTTGCCGGGCATTGACATGGACGACGTGAAGATATCCGTGACCGATCACACGTTGCAGCTTCGAGGAGAACGGAAAGGAGAGCGTGAAGAGAACACAGAACACTACCATGTCCGCGAAGCGCGATATGGATCGTTTGCCCGAAGCTTTCGTTTTCCCAACTACGCGAATCTGGAAGAAGCGACGGCGACGTATGACAAGGGCGTGTTGGCGGTGAAGGTTCCCAAGCTGGACAAAGCCAAGCCCAAATTGATTCCGGTCGAAGTCAGGGCCTGACGCCGGTCCAATGCATGCCGTGAACGGGACGGGACGAGGACAGATTTTGTCACGCAACACCCCGTCCCGTCCCGTTCAGGCTTGACCCTCCTTTCCTTTCCCTTCCCGGTTCACGCGATCCCCCTCGTTGTGTTATGGCACTCTGCTTGTGAAAACTGTGTGCGTTGTTTACTCTGCCTGCTTTGACGACGGAGCCGACCGGTTGGGTCAATGCTGATGAGGGGCGTGTGCTTCCCATAACGGCCAAACTTTCCATTCCTGAAGGGGAACTCCGGTTGCGCGCGTCGCGCAGCAGCGGGCCTGGGGGTCAAAACGTCAACAAGGTGAATACGCGCGTGACGCTCCATTTTGATGTCCGGGGTTCGACGTCGTTGACGGCGGCGCAGAAACGCCGGCTGTGCGACAAGCTCAACACGCGGATCAGCAAGGCGGGGATCTTGTATTTGTCCGCCCAGCGATCGTGCCGCCAGGCGGTGAATCGAGCCGATTTGCTCGAAAAATTTTGCCGGCTTCTTCACGAAGCGCTCGCGCCGCAAAAAGCCCGAACCCTCCCCCATGTGCCCCAACGTTCCATTGAGCGCCGGCTCGATCAAAAAAAACGACGCGGGCGGGCCAAGCAATTGCGCATTCGGCCGGTCTGGAGAGACGAGTCATCATGACGAGACTTGAGGCCTGATCACAAGGAGTTTTCTGTGTCATCAATCAACCGCGATGTCTCCGGAGAGTCGGTCAATCCTCCCCGCGCCGCCATGATCCCCACGACCATGGAAAAACACGGCCATGCACGAGTGGATCCGTACTATTGGTTGCGTGACCGTGACAATCCAGACGTCCTGGCCTATCTCAAGGACGAAAATGACTATGCCCGGAACGTGATGGCCCACCGATCGCAGTTTGAAAAAACCCTGTTTGCGGAGATTAAGGGGAGAATCAAGCCAAATGACTCGTCCGTTCCCTGCAAACTCGATCACTACTTCTATTACACGCGATATGAGGAGGGGAAAGAATATCCTCTGTACTGCCGCAAGCGAGAGACGGTCGAGGCCGGGGAAGAGGTGATGCTGGACGTGAACATGCTGGCCGAAGGCCATGAATTTTTCTCCATTGGCGAAATAGCCGTGAGTGTGGACCACGCGCTGCTCGCGTATTCGTTTGATACGCAAGGGAGGCGTTTGTACACGGTTCGATTCAAGAATATGGCCACCGGCGAGTTGTTGGGCGACGGTCTTGAACGCGTGACCGGAAACGTGGCCTGGGCCAATGACAACAGGACGATTTTTTACAGCAAACAAGACCCGGACACCCTGCGCGCCTTTCAGGTTTTTCGGCACACGTTAGGCCGCCACCCGTCTTCCGATACGCTGGTGTTCGAAGAAGACGACGAGACATTTTCCACGGCCGTGTTCAAGACCAAATCAAAGCGGTATCTCCTGATTGCGTCGTATCAATCCGTGAGTTGCGAGTATCGCTATCTCTCGGCGGATAATCCCGACGGTGAATTTTCAGTGTTTGCCCCCCGCGCGCGGTTTCATGAATACGACCTCGACCATTATGGAGACGCATTTTATATTCGCACCAATTGGAACGCGAAGAACTTTCGCCTCATGAAGACGTCCGTCCATCACACGGGTCAGTCGTCATGGGAAGAGGTCCTTCCCCACCGCGATGATGTCCTGCTTGAATCCGTTGAGTTATTTCAAGACTTTTTCGTGGCGGAAGAACGGCATCAGGGCTTGGTGCGGTTACGCATTGTTCCGTGGAGTGGGGAAGGCGGGCATTATGTGGAGGTTGACGAACCGGCGTATTTGGCGGCGTTGGGAGACAATCCGGAATGTGCCACCTCCACCGTGCGGTATCTCTACGCCTCCATGACGACGCCGCATTCAGTCTATGATTATGATATGAAGACCCGCAACAAAGTGTTACGCAAACAAGAAGAGGTTCTGGGCGGATTTCTGGCCTCTCGGTACTCGACTGCACGAACGTGGGCCGAGGCGTCGGACGGGAAAACGGTCCCGATTTCGTTGGTGTACCGGAACACCCTCCGAAAGCCGGCCGGCAATCCTCTCCTGCTGTATGGCTATGGTTCCTATGGAACGAGTCTGGACGCGTCCTTTAGTTCCGCGCGCCTCAGCCTGCTTGATCGCGGGTTCATCTTTGCCATTGCGCATGTCCGAGGAGGGGAAGAGTTGGGCCGCGAATGGTATGAGGCCGGAAAACTTCTGCGCAAGCAAACGACGTTTACGGATTTTATCGCCTGCGCCGAACACCTCATCCGGCACGGCTACACCACCACGGAGCAATTATATGCGATGGGAGGGAGCGCCGGAGGGCTGCTCATGGGAGCGGTGCTCAATATGCGGCCAGACTTGTTTCATGGAGTGGTGGCGCAAGTCCCGTTTGTTGACGTCGTGACCACGATGTTGGACACGGCTATTCCCCTGACCACGGGCGAGTATGATGAATGGGGGGATCCCAACCAAAAAGCCTGTTACGATGCGATGTTGTCCTATTCCCCGTACGATAATGTCACGGAACAAGCGTACCCGCATGTCCTGGTGACCACGGGGCTTCACGATTCCCAGGTACAGTACTGGGAGCCGGCAAAATGGGTGGCCAAGTTGCGTTGTTTGAAAACCGACCGGAACCGGGTCCTTCTCGTCACCAATATGGAAGCGGGCCATGGAGGAGCTTCAGGCCGGTTCCAGCGCTATAAAGAACTGGCGTTTATCTATACCTTCCTCCTGGACCTGGCGAATCCGGCTGAAGACGGTCCCGCCTCTTAGCCGTTTTCGGCCAATTGCGCTTGCATTGCGGGTTCGCGAAGTTTTTTGAGAGCCAGTCCCTCGATTTGCCGAATCCGTTCACGAGTCACGTTCATCGTTTTGCCCACTTCCTCCAACGTGCGGGACTGTCCGTCTTCAATGCCGAACCGTAACCGAAGCACTTGCGCTTCACGCGGATTCAAAGCTCCAAGAATCTGATGAAGCTGGATCTTCCGTTGTTCATCGTGAATATGTTCATCGGGAGGCAATGACTGGTCATCCGGGATGCAGTCTCCTAAAAACCTCTCCCCCTCGTTGATGGGACAATCCAAAGAGATCGGGTCTAAAAACGCCTGCATCGTCTGCCGCACTCGTTCAGCACTCATGGCTAACGAGCGGGCGATCTCCTCGTTGCGGGGTTCACGCCCCAGTTGTTGCGCCAAACGTTGGGATGTCTTGAGCATACGCTGCCGCGCTTCGGTGGCATGCACCGGAACGCGAATGGTGCGCGCCTGGTCGGCCACGGCGCGTAAAATGCCCTGGCGCACCCACCACGTGGCATAGGTGCTGAATTTGAAGCCTTTGCGGTATTGGAAGCGTTCGGCCGCGCGCATCAGCCCGATATTTCCTTCTTGCACGAGATCCAGCAAACTCAACCCGCGTCCCGTAAAGCGTTTGGCAATATCAACGACAAGGCGGAGATTTCGTTGCACCAGCCTGTCTTTGGCCTGCTCCAATTGCACGCGCTCCGTGGCCAACGCGTGTTGAAGCCTGTCCAGTCGTTTTCGGAGCATGCGGTTTTTGCGGCCGGCGCCGGATAAGGCGTGGCTGACTTCTGATAGTCGTGCATGAGCCTCATCCACGGACGGAGCCGAGAAACCGCTCAACGCGCGAATGCCGGCCAGATCGTGTAACGCGTCTTGAACGTGAGCATTGTGCGCAAGATGGCTTATGGATTGTATCGCTTTGGCGAGCGAGTCTCGAATGCGCCGGCTGCTTTCATCTATACGTTTCGCGAGTTCTAATTCTTCCCGTCGGTCGAGAAGGGGACGCGACCGAAAGGTCCGAAAATACACGGTTTCCAGCGCTGGGCCGTCGTCAGGCGCCGTGTGTGCGAGCATCGTGCCGTTCATGGGTCTCTCCTGTCTGGTTGTCATGGGATTGGACAAGCCGGAGGCACGCTTCGCCCCGCCTTGAGTCGGGACAAGACGGTTGTGATGAGCCGTTCAGGTCTCACGACCGGTCCCTCCATAAACGCCGGTTACACCTTGACCGTGAGAAAAAGAGGCGTACCTTGACGATGGATAAGCAATAAAACCGTGTGATCGCTCGGCAGCCCCTTCACTGTTTGCTGAAATTCTTTCAATGATTGAACCGGTTGCCGGTTGATCTCGCGAATCATGTCGCCCGGAACCAGTCCGGCTTTCTCGGCCCGACTGCCGGCGCGAACGCCGGTGACCACCACGCCCGTTACGTGGTCATCCACGCCGAGCCTTTGGGCCGTGTGCGGGGTGAGATCCTCCACGGCCAAGCCCGCCAGGCGGGACTCGGCATCGGGTTGTCCCGTGGATGCGGCTCGTTGGCTCATCGGATGCGCAACAATCGTCGTGCGCACGACTCGTTCCGCTCCATCCCGCGCGATCATGATCGCGACCTCCGTCCCGACGGGGGTGGTGGTCACCGCGCGTTGCAAGTCCCGCGGGGTGGTAATCGGTTGTCCGTGATATCGAATGACGGTGTCTCCTCGCCGGAGTCCGGCGCGGGCTGCCGGACTGTCTTCACGGACGTTGGTCACGATGGCGCCGACGGGGCGGTCCAATTGAAACGATTGCGCGAGATCTGGCGTGACGCCCTGAATCCCGACACCCAAAAATCCCCGGACGACGGTTCCGGTCTCCACCAGGCTTGCATAGACGTGTTGGCCGATGCCGGCAGGCACGGCAAACCCCACGCCCTGGTATCCGCCCGTTCTTGAAAGAATGGCCGTGTTGATGCCGATCAATTCGCCGCGCATGTTGACCAGGGCGCCGCCGGAGTTTCCGGGATTAATCGCGGCGTCGGTTTGAATAAAGTCTTCGTACTGGGTGATACCCATGCCGCCGCGACCTTTGGCGCTCACAATGCCTTGCGTCACGGTGGACTGCAGACCAAAGGGACTGCCGATCGCAAGGACGTAGTCGCCGACTTCAACGGAGGACGAATCGCCCCATGAGGCGAATGGCAGATTCCGGCCTTGAATTTGAATCACGGCCAAATCCGTTTGCGGGTCGCTTCCCACAATCGTGCCGGCGAACGTTCGTTTATCGAGCAAGGTGACGGTCACGGTTTTCGCCCCCTCGATGACGTGGTGATTGGTGGCCACGTACCCGTCAGGACTCACGATGACCCCGGAGCCCATGCCCATCCCGCGAGGCTCGTGCCTCGGACCGGGGAAGGGAAGCCCGAAGAAATGTCGGCCGCGCGGACCCTGGCCGAACCCTTCGGGTCGGCCGTACAAAGGCGTCTCCGGCGATCCGGTGTTCACGACCTTGGAGACCGTGATATTGACAACGGCCGGTCGGACCTGTTTCACAACGTGTGCAAATCCGGACCGGCCATGATCCTCGGTCCGAGCCGCGGATAGCGCCGTCGAATAATCGGAATATGCCGGAGAGCCTGCCGCGCCGGCTGAAAAGGCGGCGACCAGCGTGCCCAAAAGGATGGCGCGAACCGCAAGGCCGGTCGGGGCCTTCTGCGCGGGCTTCACGGTGACGGACGCGGGTGATGGATGATGCGGCGGTGTTTCCATGTTTTCCTCCTTGATGCGAGAACGTTGAAACGTGCAGTCACGTGTTTGAACGATATGTAACACGAGTACATGAAAAGAAAATTAGCCGTGGATTAAAAATTTCTAACCCACAAGCCGGTTGCCGTGGAGGGAAACGGGAACGGAGGGTGAGCGATTCGGTCAGAGCGGACGATCAGGCCGTCGGCGTCGAACCGCGCGGGTGTCGCGCGGCGCCGGCCAGCAGGGGAAGAAAAATTGTAAAGCGGGCACCCTGGCCAAACGCACTGTCAACCTCAATGGCGCCGCGGTGCGCCTCGGCAATCCATTTGCAGATGGACAGGCCCAGTCCCGTGCCTTTTTGCGCATGGGCCCGTGCCGCATCGGTTCGATAAAAGCGGTCGAAGACGGCGTGTTGTTCATCCACAGCGATGCCAATGCCATGATCCTGGACGCGAATCCGCGCCCGGTCGCCGGTTGTGGTGAGGCTAAGTTGAACGGTTCCACCGGGCGATGAGTATTTCACGGCGTTGTCAACGATGTTGAGGATCAGCTCTCGAAGCCGCCATTCATCGCCCAGCACTTGAACCGGTTCCACGTGCTCCAGAATCGTTTCGACGCGTCGTTCCTGGCCGAGTACCATGGCCTGCAAGTGCGTTTCCTGCACCAGTGCGTCGAGTGACACGGGATCCGAAGCCATGGTCACCTCGCCAAGATCGGCTCGCGAGAGAAACAAGAGTTCTTCCACAATGCGGCTCATCCGGTCAATTTCTTCCAGATTGCTTGCCAACACGTCTCGATAGACGTCGGGAGCGCGAGGCTTTCGCAAGGCCAATTCGGCTTCGCCCTTGATGATCGTCAACGGGGTGCGTAATTCGTGCGACGCATCGGCGCTGAATTGGCGGATTTGCCGGATTGAGGCTTCGAGTTTGGCGATCATGTCGTTAAACGTGGAAGCCAGGCGGCCGATTTCGTCGTGTGAATTCGTGTGAATGCGCTGGGTGAGGTCGCCTCCTGTAATGCGTTGGGCGGCCAGTGTCATGGAGTCAACCGGCCGCAAGGCTCGTCCCGCCAGAAACCAGCCGCCCAACATGCTCACGGCCACCGCCAAAGGGGAGCCGATGAGCAAGACAAACACCAAACGGGACAGCATGTTTTCGACGGGCATGAGGGACGTGCCGACGCGCAAAATGTTGACGAGCGTGTCGCCGTGTCGAATGGGATAGGAAAGCAATCGAATCGGGATTGCATTGTGGAACCGGACGGTTTCAAGCGTGGCCCGGTCTTGAATGGCCGCGTCCATGGCCGTTTGACTAAGAGGGATATTGCGCGTGGTGATGTTGGCGGACTGGAGCGTGATTTGACCTTGAGGGCCGAAAATCTGGAAGAACTTGTCGAGCAGGGCGAGTTTGGGAAACGAGTGCGTCAGGTCGTCCAACAGCAGGAACGGGCCAAAGCGGTGCTCGTCAAGGGAGCGGGCGGCGGCGACGGCCGCTTCCTCCAGTGAGCGGTCAACGTGATCCTGCAACGCCCGCGACATGACGAGGTACAGCGCGCTCGCGAAGAGAATCATAATCAGGGCCAGGCCGCCGCCATACCAGATCGTCAACCGGACGCGGATGGAGGTGTCAGCCATCGGCCGCCTTCAACGTGTAGCCGCTGCCTCGGACGGTATGGATGAGCGCGCGTTCACGGTCCCGGTCAATTTTGTTCCGAAGATAACTGATATAGACGTCAATGACGTTGGTGAACGTGTCGAAATCGAGATCCCACACGTGTTCGGCAATCATCGGACGCGTGAGCACGCGCCCCGCGTTCCGCATCATGTATTCCAGCAGCGCGTATTCTTTCGAGGTCAGGTCAATCCGCCGTCCGCCTCGTGTGACGTCGCGGGTCATGGGGTTCAAGAGTAAATCGTCAATGTGCAGAATGCCCGCCGTGTCCCCGCTGGCGCGGCGCAACAAAGCCCGGACCCTGGCCAGCAATTCTTCAATGGCAAAGGGTTTGGTGAGATAGTCGTCCGCGCCGGCATCCAGCCCTTTCACGCGTTGTTCCACTTTTGAGCGAGCGGTCAAAATGAGAATCGGCGTGTTGACCTTGGCGTCCCGGATGGCTTTCAGCACGTCAATGCCGGCCAGGCCGGGGAGCAGGAGATCAAGAATAATCAGATCATAGTTGACTTCCGAGGCCAGGTCCCGCCCCTGAATGCCATCGGCGCACACGTCCACGGCATAGCTTTCTTCTTCCAGCGCGCGGCGAATAAATGAAGCGACCTTGGGTTCGTCTTCGACAATGAGAATGCGCACAATACCCTGATTATAGCATGGAGCGACCCCAGAAAGGGGTGCCCCGAAAAGCCGGCGGCGGAGTGGGCGGCCGGCTTCTGAACACCCATGAAGGGCCGGGTCACGACAATCAACGATCCATGGATGCGCCAGCCGTCTTCAAACGGAATCCATACCGCCGGCTTGTCAGCGCGACCATGTTCCCCGTCTGTGTATCATAGTAGGCCGCCTGCCACGTGGGCTGTCCCTGGTCGTCAATCGTTCTCGCGGCGCAACGGACAATGTTGTCGAGCGATTGTTTGTCGGCGAGCGGGAGCGCGTGCCATCGGGGACCAACATGCATCCACAGCAGGTTCGACAGGCTTGGCGGACGATTCAAACCGTGGACGCCCCTGTCGGCGGAATTCGCCAATGTGGCTTCAGCGTCCTGCGGGTCACAGGGCGGCGACCCCGACCTGGCCATCCAGAGGGCCGCGACCAACAGGCTGACGGCAACAAGGCCGACCGGCAGGGCCAGGCCGGGCGTTCGGAGAGACGCAACCGTCACCGGAATCGGAATCCTCGCGTGAGAAAATGGTTCAGTGGAATCATGCTTCTCTATGTGCCAGTTTCCGGCGATAACGATCAAGTGAGGTTCAGGATCATCACCGGCAGGTTGCGGGCCAGGCCGGCGGCGGGAATCTCCGCGAGACGGAGTCCGATCCTGCGACAGGTCTTGCCATGGGAAAAAGGGCTGTGTATTCTGATACCTTCACCGTGTCGCACACATTGAACACTTCAATCGTCAGCCAGGACATTTCCCCCTCCGGGGGCGTCGCGTCGTGCGAATGGATTCACGCGCGGGGAAGGAGAGCGGCCCATTGAATAAGCAGAACGTGACGCATCAGGGACGTGCCGAAACATGGTGAAAGACCTGCTGCACGTTGACCTTCTGTGTATCGGCAGCGGACCCGCGGGCCAGCGGGCCGCGGTGCAAGCGGCGAAGCTGGGCAAGCGCGTCGTGGTCGTGGAAAAACGCCGAGTGGTCGGCGGGGTCTGTGTGGATACCGGCACCATTCCCAGCAAAACCTTTCGGGAAGCCGTCCTCGCGTTTGGCCGGCAAGCGGAACAATTTCGCACCAGCCATGGGTTCACCGGTTCGTCCAGGCCAACGGCCGACACGTTGTTTTCACGGGTGGAAGAAGTGGTGGAACGGGAAGGGCAGGTGATGGAACAACAACTGCAACGCAACGACGTTACGATGATTCATGGCGAGGCGTCGTTCCTGGATGCGCAAACGGTTCACGTCGTGGGAGACGGCGCCACGCACCGGATTCGCGCGCACTACATCCTGGTTGCCGTGGGCACCGTGCCGTCCCCTCCCGTGGGGATTCACCGCAGCCATAATCTGATTATCACCAGCGACGAAGTGATGAACCTGGACCAGATTCCGCGAACCATCGTGGTCGTGGGCGCCGGGGTGATCGGGCTTGAATATGCCTCAATGTTTGCCTCGCTCGTCGGCGTGGACGTGACGCTGGTGGATAAACGCCACCAGCCATTGGAATTTCTGGATAACGAAATCATTGACGAACTCATTCATCAAATGCGGAGCCACGACGTGACCTTTCGGCTTGGGGAAACCGTTGAGCGGCTGGAATTGTCCGACGGGAGTCCCCGGAAGGCCGTCATTCATCTGGCATCGGGAAAAAAACTCGTGTCCGATCTCGTGTTGTTTTCGGTTGGCCGGATCGGGGCCACGGAATCGTTGAATCTGCCGGCGGCCGGGCTGGAGGCCGACGACCGTGGACGGCTGGTCGTGGATGAACAGTTTCGCACGGCCGTCCCGCATATTTTTGCGGCCGGCGACGTCATCGGCTATCCCAGCTTGGCCGCCACGTCGTCCGAGCAGGGCCGTCTCGCGGCCTGTTACGCCTTTCAGGTCAAGGCGACCCCCATGACGCATCATTTCCCCATCGGGATTTACGCCATTCCGGAAATTTCCATGGTCGGCGCGACAGAACAGGAACTCACCACAAAGAAAATTCCCTATGAAGTCGGGTTATCCCGGTACCGGGAAATTGCCCGCGGCCAGATCATGGGTGACGACTCCGGATTATTGAAACTCCTGTTTCACCGGGACACGCGAGGCCTGCTTGGCGTCCACGTGATCGGGTCGGGCGCCACCGAGCTGATCCACGTAGGCCAGGCGGTTCTGGGATTGGGAGGCGGATTGGACTACTTTATGACCACCGTCTTCAATTACCCAACGATGGCCGAATGTTACAAAGTCGCGTCGCTGGACGCGTTTAACAAGCTGTCGCAGTAAGTGTCCTCAACGGGATCGGATTTTTACAAAAAGCAGATCATCAATGCCTGTATGGCATTGTGGTTCAGGGAAAGCTTAAAGCCTGGGAGAAATTAGAATATGGGTACTCTATTTGACAAATTTACCAACAAGTACGCCGTAAGCAAAACCTTGCGGTTTCGTCTTAAGGCTGTTGGAGAAACCGAACGACATATCCAAGCAAATGGCTTGCTTCAAGAAGACGAAGCGCTGGCAGAAAAATACAAATCTGCCAAAAAGATTATTGATGAATATCACAAAGCTTTTATCCATGAACAACTAACGGGTTTTTCTTTCGGGGAAGAAGATTTATGCGAATTTTCCTCAAGCTATAGCGAGCTTAAAAAGAATAAAAACAATGACGATTTAAAGACAGAGCTGGCGAATCAGCAAACGAAGTTGCGTCAGAAAGTAGCAGATCAATTGAAAAATAAAAGATTGTTTAGTAAGGAATTTATCCAAGACGATTTACCGAAATGGTTAGAAAAAAACCCAATCCAGATAGATGATATTGAGGATCCACAGAAAATCATTAAAGACTTTAACGCTTGGACGACCTACTTTCGTGGTTTCAATGAAAACCGAAAAAACATTTATACCCATAAGGCTCACAGCACTGCTATTGGCTATCGTCTGATTCACGAAAACCTGCCAAAGTTTTTAGATAATATCGAACGTTACAAGAAAGCCAAAAGTCTAGGTGTTGATTTTTCTGACGTGGCAACAAACTTTAAGGTTCGGTTGAATGATTTTTTTACTCTCACGGGTTTCAATAAATGTTTAACGCAGGAAGGTATTGAAAAGTACAACCAGATTAGGGGAGGGGAAAGCAAAGAACGTAATGAGAAACAACAAGGAGTGAATGAAAAAATCAATCTCTATGCCCAGAAGCTGGAAAATCAAATAGCAACAGCTTCCGATGAAGAAAAATTAAGAAAAGAAGTCCGCAAATGCCAGTTAGAGGATCTTTACAAACAAATTCTGAGTGATCGCAACACAACATCCTTCCGCCTGGAGGATATTGCCAACGATGCCGAGTTATGCAAAAGAATCACCTCCGCCTTCAATATTGACGATCAGGGAAATCTCATTTTTGATAAGGACGGAGCCGGAGCGTTGAATGTCACGGAAAAATTAAACAAAACCATGAAGGCTATTAAAGATGCGGACGTTGGGAAGCTTTATATCAAAAATGACCGCGCCATAACAGACATCTCGCAACATCTTTTTGGTGCCTGGGACACGATTCGCCATTGCTTGGATTATTATGCAGAAAATAACGTATGTCCCTCGCCACTCGGTAAAAAAGTAAGTGCTTCCTTATTAGGGAAAAGAGAAAAATGGCTCAAGCAGTCATACTTTTCTTTTGCCGATATTCATGAATCTTTAAAAACGTACTTTGGTGAGCGATATACAAAGGATGAAGTGCAGCGTGAGACAAACTGCGAAAAAACAAATGATACTGTAAGTCTTAAACAGCAATGGGATATTGCCATGAGCGAGTCGCCGCTTTGCGACTACTTCATGACTCTAGCCATCAAAAAACGAAATGAGAAAAACGTACTTGAATTAAGAGATTTGCTCGAAACAATCAACCGGACATATGAAAAAGCTATGCCGGTATTGCAAGAATACGAAATGATTCAAGACGAGAGTCTCAAGAATGAAAAAGAAAAAGTACAGTTCGTGAAGCATTACCTGGACGCTCTGATGGTTCTACAAGGCTTTTTGAGACCTTTGCATACTCGGCTTGAGAGGAATAAGGCAAAGAAAGTAGAAGTCTTCGAAAAAGACAGTACTTTTTATGGTAATTTTGATCCTTTGTTTGAGACTGTTCAAACGATCATTCCCCTCTACAACCAAACCCGTAACTATTTAACAAAAAAACCCTATAGCGTTGAGAAATATAAACTGAACTTTGAGAATCAAACACTCGCAGACGGCTGGGACAAAAACAAAGAAAGAGACAATGCTTGTGTGCTTTTTATGAAAGACGGACAGTATTTTCTTGGTGTAATGGATAAAGAGAACAGGACATTGTTTGGAGGCGACTTGCCTCAATCAGGGAATTGCTATCAGAAAATGGAATATAAGCTTTTGCCTGGTGCTATCAGAACGCTGCCCAAGGTATTCTTTAGTCAGAAGAATATTAAATCCTATGATCCCTCTGGGGAAATTTTACGTATAAGAAATGGTGCTAGTCATACCAAAAGTGGTGCACCGCAAGAAGGATTTAAGAAGAAAGACTTTTCTATCAGCGATATGCGTAAGATGATCGATTTCTTTAAGGAATCCATACAAAGCCACCCTGATTGGAGGCAATTTGGCTTCCAATTTTCTCCAACGAAAAGTTACGAAGATATTAGTGTGTTTTACGGGGAGGTTGAGCATCAAGGTTACAAAATCACATGGCAAGACATTGCAGAGGACCACATTCACGGACTTGTTAGGGAAGGTAAACTGTACCTTTTTCAAATCTACAACAAAGATTTTTCACCACAGACAAAAGGCAGGCCTAATTTGCAAACGCTGTACTGGAAGACGTTGTTCGATAAGAAAAACTTGCAAAATGTTGTTTATAAACTCAATGGCAACGCAGAACTTTTTTATCGGAAGAAGTCCATTGAATATTCCGATGAGATCTGGGGTCAAGGACACCATGCGAACGACCCCAAGAAAAGACAAACCTACCCGATCATTAAGGATCGTCGTTATGCTGAAAACACCTATTTATTCCATGTGCCGATCACATGTAACTTCAAGGCAGGTAGTAAACCCTCTGATTTCAATGACCAAGTCAATGCCTATCTCAATAAAAATCCAGCAGTGAACATTATCGGCATTGACAGAGGAGAGAGGCATTTAGCGTATTACACCTCCATCAATAAAAAAGGGGAAATTCTAACAGACGAAAAAGGGAATTATTTACAGGACAGCCTTAATAATCCTCTGGATAAGAACGACTATCACGACCTTTTAGATAAACGGGAAAAAGAAAGAGATAGAGAAAGAAAATCATGGGGAACCATTGCAAAAATCAAAGATTTAAAAGAAGGCTATGTATCTCAGGTGGTCCATAAAATCGCAAAACTAATGGTAGAGCATAACGCTATCGTGGTATTTGAAGATTTGAATTTTGGATTCAAAAGGGGACGCTTTAAGATTGAAAAACAGATTTATCAAAAGTTTGAAAAAATGCTTATAGACAAGCTCAACTATCTTGTATTCAAGGACAGAAACCCCGATGATGTGGGTGGGACATTGAGGGCCCTGCAACTCACTGCTCCCTTTGAAAGTTTTAAAAAATTAGGCAAGCAAACAGGATTTATCTTTTATGTGCCAGCTTATCATACCTCTAAGGTCTGTCCCGCAACTGGTTTTGTCGGCTTGCTCTATCCAAACTATGAGACGATTGAAAAGGCAAGCACCTTTTTCAAAAAGTTTGAAAAGATTTGTTTCAACAGCGATGAGGAATATTTTGAATTTCACTTTAACTACGAAAAGTTTACCGACAAAGCCGAAGGAGGCAAGCAGGATTGGGTCGTGTGTAGTTACGGAAAGAGGCTGGAAAATTTCAGAAATAAAAACAAGCAATGGGAAAGCAGATCCGTGGACTTGACCCATGAATTGCAAGAGTTACTTAAAAAATATCAAGTGAAATTTGAAGATGGTGAATGCATCATTGGACAAATTGAGCAGCAAGATAGCAGGGATTTTTTCAAGTCCTTTATTCGGCTACTCAAACTGACCTTGCAAATGCGAAATAGTAAAATAGGAACAAATGAAGACTGGTTTATCTCGCCGGTGAAAGACATCGGTGGTGTTTTCTTTGACTCACGCAATGCGGGTTCTTGCATGCCTCAAAATGCTGATGCAAACGGAGCGTATCATATCGGACTCAAAGGTTTGCTCATGCTTGAACAACTTAACAATACAGCCGATGTTCATAAATTCAAACCAGACTTGAGGAACAAGGCATGGTATGAGTTTCTGAAAAAGCGGTACAACAAAGAGAATAGCAAGTAATTAAGTCACAATAAGTCACAAAATGGAAACCTATATTCCCATCTCTTTTCTGAATGATTTTATTTTTTGTCCGCGCTCTATCTATTTCCACCAACTTTATGGGAACCGCGAACCGCTGACCTACCAAGACAAACCGCAAATAGCGGGTAAGCAAGCCCACAAGAGTATTGATACAGGGAAATACAGCACAAGAAAAGCAGTCTTACAAGGCATTGCGGTTTATTCAGAAAAATACAAACTGCATGGCAGGATAGACATCTTTGACGAAGTAGAAGGTTTGTTGACCGAGCGCAAGAAACGCATCAAGACCATCTATGATGGCTACGTCTTTCAACTATATGCACAGTGCCATTCCCTTAGGGAAATGGGTTACGAAGTCAGAAAACTTCGCTTGTATAGTATGGACACAAACAAAAGTTATCCGGTGGTACTGCCTGAGGAAGATAAAATCATGCAGGAGAAATTTGCAAGGCTGCTCGTGGACATTAACCGGTATGATTTAGAAGCCCCATTTCAATCCAACCCTCAAAAGTGTGATAAATGCATATATGCGAGCCTTTGCGATGAAAAGGCCGAGACATGCTGAGCTTTCCGGATTTTAAGGAAAAACAGATTGTTTTTGTGTTTATGAATAACAGAGAAAAAATAAGTTTTAAAAATGACAACCTTATTGTAAAAAACGGAGAAGAGAAAATCATTCATCAATCAACCTGCTACCGGTTGTATGCTCTTTATGTTGTCGGGAACATAACTGTTACATCGGGCCTACTCCAACGCGCGGAAAAATTTGGTTTTACGCTTGTTTTTATGACAACCAGCCTGCGTGTATATGGAGTATGGGGGGCAAAAACAGAAGGAAACTTTCTCCTGAGGCAAAAACAATATCAATATTCGTCACTTTCCATTGCCTTATGCCTGATAAGGAACAAGATAGAAAATCAAAATTACCTGCTCAAAAAAATTCGCAATAAAGATGATGCAACAAAAGAAACTATAAAAAGGCTAGAGAGTTTCAGCGTTTGCTTGTGTAAAGATGAGCTTGACCTAACGAAAATATTGGGTTTTGAGGGCATCGCGTCGAGAGAATTCTTTAAGATCTTTTTCAGGAGCTGTCATTGGGTAGCGCGACGGCCAAGAGTGAAACATGATCCAATCAACTCACTACTAGATACCGGCTACACGATTTTATTCCACTTCATTGAGGGGCTGTTGAATCTTTACGGTTTTGATACCTACAAAGGTGTTTACCATCAATGTTTTTATCAGAGAAAATCGTTAGTATGTGACGTGGTAGAACCTTTTCGCTCCATTGTTGATGCGCGTGTAAAAAAAGCGTATTCCCTTGGTGAAATTAGAAGAGAAGACTTTACTGTTGTCAACAAACAGTATCGCCTGTTTGGGAAATCCAGTGAACCTTACTTACGATGGTTGTTAGAAGCCGTATTGGATTATAAAGAGCCTATTTTTCTTTATGTGCAAACATATTACCGGTGCTTCATCCGTGGAAAGCCGATAGATGAATATCCGGTGTTTAATCTATCGGAAAAATAAAATGCTGATCGTATCGTATGACATAAGCGACAATAAAATTAGAGGTAAGTTTTCCAAATTTTTAAGTAAATTCGGCTACCGTGTGCAGTATTCCGTGTTTCAAATCAGGAACAGTGAAAAAATATTAAGCAATATCATTTCTGAAGTAGAAGGGAAGTTTGTCAAGCATTTCACTCAAGCTGACAGTGTTATTATTTTTATTCTTAGCAAAAACTGTAAGGAGTTAAGGTTTGGATATGCAAAAAATGATGATGAAGGGTTAATCTTTGTTGCGTAAACATTATCTACGTCAGGCTTGCAACCATCAATTCTTTGGGATTTGCAAACCTTGGTCTTAATGCCGTTTTAGAGGGTTTCCATCTTGATGTCGGGTTTTTAGTTAAAGCATTTACGGCAATTCTGTACAAAAAATGTAAATTTTCAGTTGATTTTTTAGATTTATTAGTCTAAAAGAGGCGCCTAATTTCTACTGTTGTAGATCATATCCCCTACCCATAGATTACGATGTCTAAAAGAGGCGCCTAATTTCTACTGTTGTAGATTGGATAGATAAAAAATACTTGACACCGCAGTCTAAAAGAGGCGCCTAATTTCTACTGTTGTAGATGGAAGGGGAGCCAGGTGCCCCCCCCTATGTCTAAAAGAGGCGCCTAATTTCTACTGTTGTAGATACCGATCGAATCACGACCGGCAGGTCATGTCTAAAAGAGGCGCCTAATTTCTACTGTTGTAGATATCGGATGGAATGATAGTTCAATACCACGTCTAAAAGAGGCGCCTAATTTCTACTGTTGTAGATCGAGTGTGAGATTTTCGGATACTTCACTGTCTAAAAGAGGCGCCTAATTTCTACTGTTGTAGATGGGCATGCTGATTTGCGAATCCTTATGTCTAAAAGAGGCGCCTAATTTCTACTGTTGTAGATTGTGATCCCCACTTTCGCCATGACATGTCTAAAAGAGGCGCCTAATTTCTACTGTTGTAGATGTGGGTCCGTCATCGACACGGCATGGGGTCTAAAAGAGGCGCCTAATTTCTACTGTTGTAGATGGATAGTGGATTGGATTGTCGAGCATGTCTAAAAGAGGCGCCTAATTTCTACTGTTGTAGATGGTTCGCCCGTCCCTCCTCCGCGCGTGTCTAAAAGAGGCGCCTAATTTCTACTGTTGTAGATTTTTTGAGTCCCGTCGAGATGTACGGATGGGGTCTAAAAGAGGCGCCTAATTTCTACTGTTGTAGATGGTTTCATGGGTCGCCGGACGCGAGAGTCTAAAAGAGGCGCCTAATTTCTACTGTTGTAGATCGGACGGGCACCGGATCACGATTTTTTGTCTAAAAGAGGCGCCTAATTTCTACTGTTGTAGATCCGTGTCGCAAGATAGGCATTGCGTCCCTGTCTAAAAGAGGCGCCTAATTTCTACTGTTGTAGATCATGTTGTCATGGTACCTTATGTGAAGTCTAAAAGAGGCGCCTAATTTCTACTGTTGTAGATAAGATTCATGCCATTAGTGATCGGGTTGGTCTAAAAGAGGCGCCTAATTTCTACTGTTGTAGATCCTTCCTGGATGGCTCCCTGTCTTCTGAGTCTAAAAGAGGCGCCTAATTTCTACTGTTGTAGATAAAACGGCGTCGCCGAAAGTTGCTTGAGCTTGGGGATTGAAGTCAATCCACACGGTATCGCCACGCTGTGGGGCGCGCCCGGTTGCACTCACCAGATTTCGCCGCCAACTGCCTGACCGGTATTTGCTTCGTCGTGCCGGTTGTGCTCTGTGACGTTGGCTAGCAGGTCGTTCAGCCGAGCGGTGGGTTGTCGTGCGGGGGATATGACTAATTCCGCGTTGCGGAGCGATCGTTCGACAGGAGAGTCGGGTTTAAGACCAACCTCGCTGGCGAGGGATTTGGGAATGCGCAGAGCAAGACTGTTGCCCCATTTTCTGATGCTGGTTTTCATGGCTCTCTCCTAGCTTGCTTGCCCCTGTTTGTCAACGAGAATCCGGCTAATTTGCCCGCTTATTCCCCATCCTTTTCCTTGAAATCCAACGCCAGCGAATTGATGCAGAAGCGTTGTCCTGTGGATGGCGGGCCGTCGTCGAAGACGTGGCCGAGGTGGGCGTCGCAGCGACGGCATGTGACTTCCACGCGCGTCATGCCATGGCTTTGATCGGCTTTGGTGTCCATGGCCTCCGCGGTCGCGGGTTGCGTGAAACTCGGCCAGCCCGTGCCGGAGTCAAATTTGTTTTCGGAGAGGAACAGGGGGGCGCCGCAGCAGATGCAATGATAGGTTCCGCCGGCTTTGTTGTGGCAGTAGGCGCCGCTGAAGGCCGGTTCGGTGCCTTGTCGGCGCGTGACGGTATATTGCTCCGGGGTGAGTTGCCGTTTCCATTCGTCGTCGGATTTACGAATGTTCTCCGTCATGTCGCACTCCTTGTCAATGGCAAGAATACTACGAGACTTTTTTCTGCACGGCTTCCAATATGAGTTGATCGTCCGTGCCGGCCTGCCACACGACGTTCAAAAATTCGGCCGGTTCCATGTTCACGTTCCGCAAAAACGGCCGGTCGGCGCCGCAATCAAACATGATGTCCGCCGACAGTTCTCCGCGAAGTTTGGCGCGGGCTTTGGCGATAATGCGGGGCAGCCACCGGTACCCGCCCAATGCGGCATAACCGGACGGCAGGGTTTCCGAACGAACCGTGTTGTCCGAGGCTTTTCCCTGTTGCACCGTTAAAAAGTACGCTCGGCGGACTTCGGTGATGGCCGCCACGGTGTCGAAATCCGGCTCGCCGTCTTCAACCCAATCCTCGACAAAATCATACAGCTCCCCGGCGGAGGTGCCGATTGCATCAAGCAACGCCAGGGCTTCCCGGCCAATGACCGCTTCGGGACCCCGCGCTCCTTGTTCAAACCGAAGCACGGCCTGGTCGTAAATCTTTCGAAGGTGCGGTATCCAGTCGCGGGCATTGTGTGCTTCTGTCGGCGTTGTGTCTTTCATAGGCCCATTGTGTGTGTGACGTGGAAGTTTCGTCAAGACCCGCATGAACGGCCTCGTGGCAACTCGCACGGCGTCCTGCTCGCCGCTTGCCCCTGCCGATGGTACCCGGTAAGCTGAACAAACTATCCGGGAACCTCCATGTCGTTCATCGCCGATCTGCATATTCATTCCCGCTACTCGCGTGCCGTCAGCAAGGACATGGTCCCGGAAAATCTGTATCGCTGGGCGCAACTCAAAGGCATTACGGTCGTCGGGACCGGGGACTTCACGCATCCCGGCTGGTTTGCCGAACTCCGGGAGAAGCTCGAACCGGCTGAACCGGGACTCTATCGCCTGAAACCGGCGCTGGCGGCTCCGGTGGATGCCGGAATCCCTGAATCCTGCCGGGCGGACGTGCGGTTTATGCTGACTGCCGAGATCAGCAGTATTTATAAGCGCCACGCGCGTACGCGCAAAGTGCATAATCTGGTCTTTGCGCCGGATTTCAGCGCCGTGGCGAGTCTGACGGAACAGTTGGCGCGCATCGGCAACCTCCAATCGGATGGCCGTCCCATTCTGGGATTGGACAGCGAGGAATTGCTGCGCATGATGCTGGACCGCGCGCCGGAAGCCTTGTTTGTTCCGGCCCACGCCTGGACCCCGCACTTTTCGGTGTTCGGGTCGAACTCGGGTTTTGACTCCCTGGAAGAATGTTTTGGGGAACTGACGCCGTATATCCAGGTGATTGAAACCGGACTTTCTTCGGATCCGCCCATGAACTGGCGGTTGAGCCAGCTTGAGGGCATCACCCTGATTTCAAATTCTGACGCGCACTCGCCCGGCAAGCTGGGCCGTGAAGCCAACGTGTTGAACGGCGACTTGTCTTTCACCGGAATCAAAAAGGCCTTTACCGGTTGCGACCCCGCGCTGTTTCTGGGGACGCTTGAGTTTTTTCCCGAGGAAGGCAAGTACCATTATGACGGCCATCGAAACTGCCGGGTTCGTCTGTCCCCGGAGGAAACCAGAACGCACAATAATTTATGCCCGAAATGTGGAAAGCCCGTGACTCGCGGGGTCATGCACCGGATTGAAGCGCTGGCCGATCATCCGGCCGGCCACCGTCTTCGTACCGCGCTGCCCTACAGGAATCTGGTTCCGCTGATTGAGTTGCTTGCCGAGGTCAACGGCGCCGGAGTCAAGACCAAAGGGGTGACCGGGGCCTACCATGGCCTGCTTGCGAGTTTGGGCAATGAATTCAAAATTTTGATGGACGTGCCCATCCCGGATCTTGAAGAGCATGGAGGGCATCTCCTGGCCACGGTGGTTCGACGCATGCGCGAGGGCAACGTGACCATCGCTCCGGGTTATGACGGGGAGTACGGCACCGTTCGTGTGCTGTCTCAAGAAGACCGGCAATCTCATTCTTCTCACATGCCGTTGTGTTAACCTCTTGCCGTTTTTCACGCGATTTCCTAAACTGTCCTTGGGCTTGCATGGCCAATCGGTACCCGGTTCTGTTGTGTCGGCGTCCGCCATGAAACCATGTGAGCCGGGAAAACCTGACCGCCTGGCGCGGTTCCATGAGATCGGTGCATTTTTTATGGCTGACAACAATCGGAGCCTAGGCGTGCCGCCCCTTCAAGGCCTTCTGATTGCCCAGTTTTTTGGGGCGTTCAATGACAATGCCTGGAAATTGATGGTGGCGTTGCTGGCCATCAAGCAGTTGGCCTCGCACATGGGGGCGGGGCCGGCGCTTGAAGCCGCTTCCCAGGCCCAAACGACTCTCACGTTTGTCGTGTTCACCTTGCCGCTTGTGCTGGTGTCCGTGGTTGCCGGTGTCTTTTCGGACCGGTTCAGCAAGCGTTCCGTGATTGTGGTGATGAAGGCGGTCGAGGTGGTGTTGATGGCCTTGGGCGCCTTGGCGCTCTCTGGCAACCCATCGGGGGGGATCCTGCCGCTCATTGTGCTGGCCGGCATGGCGATTCAAAGCGCGCTCTTTAGCCCGGCGAAGTATGGGATTTTGCCGGAGCTGCTCCCGCACGAACGGTTGGCTGCCGGCAATGGGCAACTTGAACTCTGGACCTTTCTCGCCATTATTGGCGGAACCGGGCTGGGAGGGGTGTTGCTCCAGTTCGCGGGGGCGTCTCCCTGGATGGCGGCCCTGGTGCTTCTGCTGTTTTCTTTTGCGGGATTTGCGGCGTCTTTCCTGATTCCGGCCGTTCCCCGCGCGCGGGAGGAAGGCGGGCTTGGCGCCACGTTGCGCGGAGCCTGGGCGGCGGTTCAAGCGGATTCGGCCCTGCGGTTGGGGATTGCCGGCAACGTGGCGTATTGGACCATTGCCAGTTTGGTGGGGCAGGATATTCTGGTCTATGCGAAGGTGGTTCTGGGATTATCCGATTCGTTATCCGGCGTGCCGTTGGCCACCTTTGGCATTGGCGTGGGCATTGGCTCGCTGCTCGCGGGAAAACTGTCTTACTCCAAAGTGGAGGTGGGACATATCCCGCTCGGTGCGATTGGATTAACGTCGGGGCTTTTCTTCCTTGGCGTGATGCGTCCCGGATTGCTTGGGACGGTGTGCGGCATGGGATGGCTGGGCATGGCCAGCGGATTTATCGTGGTGCCGATTAACGCGCTCATTCAGTGGCGCGCCCCTGAAGATCGGCGCGGCGCGGTCATCGCGTTGAGTAACACCGTTGTCTTCAGTGGCGTGCTGGCCGGCTCCTTGTCTGCATGGGGCCTGTCGTTGCTCGGGTTCAACGCCGGCGACATTTTGATCGTGTCGGGGATCGTCACGGCTGTCTTGACGGCCTGGGCCGTGCGGGTGATGCCGGAAACGTTTCTTCGCATGACGCTCTTTCTTTTCACCCATACGATGTACCGTCTGCGCGTGGTGGGACGGCAGCATGTGCCTGAACGCGGAGGCGCGTTGTTGCTGCCGAATCATGTGTCGTTTGTGGACGGATTGTTGCTGTTGGCGAGCGTGGATCGTCCTGTTCGCTTTGTCGTTGACCGGCGCTATTACGAACATCCGGTCTTGCATCGGTTCGCGAGGATTCTGGGCGCGATTCCCATTTCTTCCCAAGGCTCCCCTCGTGAGATTCTCCATTCACTCCGCGAAGCCGGACGACAATTGGACCAGGGAGAATTGGTCTGCATCTTCCCCGAAGGGCAAATTACGCGCACCGGCGGTCTGCTGTCGTTTCGCCAGGGATTCGAGCGGGTTGTCAAGGGCCGGCAGACGCCTGTGATTCCCGTGTATCTCGACCGGGTCTGGGGCAGCATTTTCAGTTTTATCGGCGGGAAATTTCTGATGAAGTGGCCGGAACGCCTTCCCTACCCGGTGACCGTTGCCTACGGCGCGCCTATGCCCGCCACCACAACGGCCGCCGAAGCGCGGCAGCGAGTCCAGGAATTGGGCGAGGAGGCCTGGCGCTACCGCAAACCCGACCGGCGGCCGCTCCATCATTCTTTTGTTCGCGCGGCTCGCCGTCATCCCCGGCGTGTCGCGTTTGCCGATGCGACTCGACCGAACGTCACGTGCCTGGAATCGCTCGTTGGCGCCATTGCGCTGGCGCGCGCGCTCCGCCCCCACTGGCGGCGGCAGCGCACCGTGGGCATCCTGTTGCCGCCCAGCGTCGGCGGGGTGCTGGTCAATCTTGCGGCCACGCTGTCGGGGCGGACGACCGTCAATCTCAATTACACGACCGGGCGAAGCGGGATGGAGTCGGTTGCGAAGGAAGCCGGCCTTGAAACGATCGTTGCCAGCCGGCTGTTTATGGAGAAAGCGAATCTGGACAGTCCCGAAGGTGTTACAATCGTTTGGATTGACGACATTCGCACCACCATTGGGACAGCCGGGCGGTTGACGGCTTTTGCGCTGGCGCTCTTTGCGCCCATTGGCATGTTGGAGCGATTCGCCGGCGCGACCGGTCGTTCGCGGACGGATGATCTCGCGACGATTATTTTTAGCAGCGGCAGCACGGGAGATCCCAAAGGGGTGATGCTTAGTCACTTCAACATTGATTCCAACGTCGAAGGGTTGGCGCAGGTTTTTCACATGGGGCCCGATGATCGGTTGTTGGGTGTGCTGCCGTTCTTTCATTCTTTTGGCTACCTTGCGACGATTTGGCTGGCCGTCAATCATGGCATGGGCGTGGTGTATCATCCCACGCCCTTGGACGCGGGAGTCATTGGCGAGCTCATTCATCAACACCGCGTCACCGTTCTCATCACGACGCCGACTTTTTTGCAATTGTATTGGCGGCGATGCACACCGGATCAATTGGGGTCGCTTCGCATTGTGCTGACCGGCGCCGAGAAATTGTCGAAGCGCCTGGCCGACGCGTTTGAGGAAACATTTGGGATTCGCCCCGTGGAGGGGTACGGGGTGACGGAATGCGCTCCCGTGATTTCCGTCAATTGTCCGGATTTTCGCGCGGCGGGATTTTACCAACCGGCCTCGCGTCGTGAAACAGTCGGCCGGCCTTTGCCCGGCATGTCGGTCCGCATTGTCGCCCCCGATTCGTTTGCTCCCTTGCCCGTCGGAACGCCGGGCATGCTGGTTGTGAAGGGGCCCAATCTCATGCAGGGCTACCTGAACCGTCCGGACCTGACGGCCAGGGCCATGCATGACGGCTGGTACATAACCGGAGATATTGCCATGCTCGATGAAGACGGGTTTCTCGCCATCACGGACCGGCTCTCCCGTTTTGCCAAAATCGGCGGCGAGATGGTGCCGCATGGAAGAGTCGAAGAGGCCTTGCATCAAGCCGCCGGTGTCGAAACACAGGTGTTTGCCGTGACGTCCGTCCCGGATGACAAAAAAGGCGAACAACTGGTGGTGCTTCACACGCTGGATGAAACCGCGATTCCCGGTCTGTTGGATGGCGTCGCGGCCGGCGGGTTGCCGAATTTATTCATCCCGCGAAAAGACGCCTTCATCAAGGTTGAGCACATTCCGGTGCTGGGGACCGGCAAGCTGGACCTCCGCGCCATCAAACGCGTGGCAGTCGAGCATTTCGCGTCCGGCTAGACAACTCTCGATGATCCCTCGTGGCCGAACCGCCCGAGACGACGCCCGCTTCTCGTCGCATTGTTGATTGCCACCACCATCAGGCGGAGCGGTCACGTCCGCAATTCCAGCACGCCGTAAAATCCTTCTCGTGTGATTCTCCGCAACCAGAACAGACCCAGCCTGTGGATTCCGAGGGTGTGGCGGCGTGCCAGTTTTCTAAAAATTCCCGAGCCGCGGGATAGTCGGCGTCGTCCATGACCCAGAGTTCGGGGAAGACTTCCGCGAAAGGCACTTCACCGGCCAGGGAGGATCCCCGTTGGTTCTTGATCCATGATTGGATGCCTTCCTGCTCAAGCAGTGCCTTGAATGATTCGACTTCCACTAAATTTTGCGAGACCAGTAATTTCCGCATCGTTGAGGCCGTTGAAGCCGTGAGGAAGAAACGCGAGGTCTTCTCCGTCTCGCCCGTGGGGCGCGTGTTCGGGAGAATCGAGGCGGAGTGTCAGGCGTACAACATGAGTGCAAGACCCGTCAGCGAGAGCAACAAGGCGGCAATACTGATGAACAATGTCAATCGAAAAATCGTTTGGATGGAGTCGGCTTGTTTCGTCAGTGTCGCGATCAGGGCAAGCTGTTGAGCGAATTGATAGTCAAGTTCCGCAAGGCGTTCTTCGAACGTCTCCCCCTGTTGCCGGTGCGTTCCGTGCCGCTGTTTGAGGGCCGTCATGCCGGACACAAGTTCGGGAATGCTGGGGGCGACCAGTCGCAGCAAAAACTTTGCGATGGGCAAGACAACGGCCATGCGGAATCCTAGCGTTTCCGGTCAAACAAGACAAGCGTTTTCATGCGTGTTGCGTCAGCCGGCCGACCAGTTTGCGTTCGTCGGCTTCGGTCTTGATTGTGCCATGCAGTCGCGCGTCCAAAAGCCGGTCCAGGATTTTTTTGTACAGAGGCCCCGGTTTGAGGCCCATCGCTTTCAGATCTTTCCCGGTTAAGATCGGGGTTATGTGTTGAGAGGCGGTAAGTACGGCGGCAATGGTTCGCTTTCCCGTTTCCGACTTGGTTGTGGCCAGAAGAAAGACCAGCGTCTCATCCGGAAGGTCGCGGAGCGCTCGGACCGTCTCGGATGGGTTGACGCGTGGCCGTTGATTCAGGGACCAAAGGAGGCGCTCGCCCTCTTGCCTGATCCAGAGAATAGACCGGGCCTGGCGGCGAGGCGGTTTGAATCGGGAAAGGGCGGCTTCGACGGCCGGTTGGGGCAGAGCCGCCATGAAGGCCATGCTGTAGATGACCCAGGACTGCAAGGGACGCCTGGAATCAAGCCGGGCATGCCACGCGATGGTTTTTTCAACCCTGTTCAGCCTCCGGGCCAGTTCGGGCGACCATTTCAGTTGCGGATGAATGCATTGAAGCAGATGAAAGTCTGCCAGTCTGGCAAGGACTTTTGCGGGTTCGCGTTCCGATAACGCCTGAAGGATTGCGTCTGTGAGGCGAGACGGAGAGAGCCGGTGAACGAGTTTCCTGTGCACCGCTTCCTTGATAAGGATGGCGGTTTCTTTGCTCAATCGAAAATCCAGGCGCTGCTCAAATCGAATGGCTCGAAACACGCGGGTCGGGTCTTCGAAAAAACTGCGATCGTGCAACACGCGAATGGTTTTGTCACGCAGGTCTTGCCGGCCGCCGCAGCCATCCACCAGTTCACCGAAATGAGGGGTATTGAGCCGGATGGCCAGCGTGTTGATCGTGAAATCCCGCCGGCCTAAATCGTTCCTGATGGAACTCGGCTCCACCGTCGGGAGGGCGGCTGGATAGTCATACTGTTCCGTTCGCGCCGTTGCCACGTCGAGCTTGTGCCCGTCCGGGAATGCCAGGGTGGCCGTGCCGAACCGTTCGTGAACGGTGATACGAGCCCGGTGTTGGTGCGCGAAGGCTTTTGCGAAGCCGATCCCCGTGCCTTCCACCGCCACATCCACGTCGACATTCGGTATGGCGAGCAGGAGGTCACGGACAAAACCGCCGACCGCATAAACGGGGGCCCGATGCCGTTCAGCCGTCTCTCCCGCTTGTTGCAAGAGCGAGAAGAGACGGGCGGGCAAGCGGTTCTTCATGAGGGAGCGAAGATTGCGAGGCTGTGCGATGCGTCCGGGTGCCTGCTCTTTCTCCGCACCATGCGAAAATTTGCGGATAGCCCGGCGAGTGGTCATCGGAAGATCCGTCCATGTGCCGACGCCGGTCATGGAGCGTCGAAGCGCCGGCCTCCATGCAAACGTGTTGAGGATGCGGAGAGCGGCACGACGGATGGTCCGGGCCGCGAACCGATGGATACCGCCGTCATGAGTGCCGATGCCCCAGCATTCGATCCAGGTTAAACGCCGCGCTGATCAACGCCAAATGCGTAAACGCCTGCGGGAAGTTGCCCAGGCTTTCGCCGCGATTGCCGGTCTCTTCGGCATAGAGCCCCAGGTGATTGGCATAGCCGAGCATTTGTTCAAACATGAGTCGTGCCTCGTCAATCTGGCCCGATCGGGTGAGCGCTTCGACCAACCAAAACGTGCAAATATTAAAGGTGCCTTCTTCGCCGTCGAGCCCGTCCTCTGTTTCGTGGACGTTGTACCGATACACCAGTGCGTTGGCGACTAACCCCCCTTGCTCCGGGGATTGATTGATCGCCTTCAGGGTTTTGAGCATGCGGGGGTCGGTCGGGGAGACAAACAGGACCAGGGGCATCATGAGGTTGGCCGCGTCAAGGGTTTCGCCGCCGTAATGTTGGACGAAGGCTTGCCGGTTCGTACTCCAGCCTTTTGCCATAATTTCTTCATAAATCATATCTCGTACTTTCAGCCACCGCTCACGATCCGCGGGAAATGAACGCTTGTCGGCCAGGCGCAGTCCCCGGTCCACGGCGACCCAGCACATGAGTTTTGAATACAGAAAGTGCTGCCGGCCGCTGCGAACTTCCCAGACTCCTTCGTCCGGCCGCGTCCAGTTGTCACACACCCAGTTGACCAAACGGCGCAGGTGTCTCCAGAGATCATAGGAAATCGGCGCGCCGTATTTGTTGTAGAGATACACCGAATCCAGCAATTCGCCGTAAATATCCAATTGCATTTGATTGTAGGCGCCATTGCCGACGCGAACGGGCCGCGAGCCTTTATAGCCGTCAAGATGGGACAAGGTGACTTCCTGTAACGCATGTCGGCCGTCAATGCCGTACATAATTTGTAACGATCCGTCAGGATTGAGCTCGTGACAGCGCGCTTCGATCCAGTGCATGAATTTTTCGGCTTCTTTGGTAAACCCAATGCGTAAGAGGCCGTAGATGGTAAAGGCCGCGTCACGAATCCATGTATAGCGGTAGTCCCAATTGCGTGTTCCCCCGATTTCTTCCGGCAGGCTGCACGTCGGCGCCGCGACAATCGCCCCTGTCGGTTCAAAGGTCAGTAGTTTGAGGGTCAACGCCGAGCGTTGCACCACTTCCTGCCAGCGGCCTCGATAGGTACACTTGGAAAGCCATTGTCGCCAGTAGGCAACGGTCTGGCGAAAGAGCGCGTCGGCTTGATCGTGCGAGATGGCCGCACAGCGTTCATGGCTTCGCTCGGCTTCCTGAAACGCAAAACTCACCTCATGCCCTTCCTGTATCGCAAAGTCAGCGACCACACCGCTGCCTTCCTGCCGTAAGGGAATGGTGGCGCCCAGGCAGAGGGACAGCTCCGCCGTGTCGAAACGCGCGCCGTCCTCGGTCAGGGTGGTGTCGTGGCGGTCTTGCGCGTAATTGAAGGCGGGGAAACATTCCATGCGAAAGGTCAGATTGCCGCGAATCGCCTGAACGCGGCGAATGATGCCTTGATAGCCCGTTTCGGTTTCCTTCAGCCCGACCGGCATAAAGTCAATGATTTGCCCCACGCCTTCTTTTGAAAGAAACCGCGTGACGAGCACGTTGGTGTCGGGCCAGTAGTACTGCTTGTGTTTCGCCGCATTCCCCTGGGTCGCAATCTTGAACCATCCGCCTTTGCGATCATCCAACACGGCGCCAAACACGCTTGGCGAGTCAAAGTGGGGAAAACAGAACCAGTCTATCGCTCCATTCATGCCAACAAGCGCGCTGGTTCGCATATTGCCGATTAAGCCGTAATTTTCAATTGGTTGGTAGGGCATAGGTGACTCGTGGCGATGCGCTCCGTCGGGCGATGCATCCTCTCCATTGATGGTGGTCCCGGTGTGCGGCGCGTGCAGGTCAGAGAATCGGCGCCGCATTCCTTTTGTTGTTAGTCGGTTTACCGAAGCCATCAACGGGTAGTCAAGCAGAAAACCAGATTTTTTCGTTTGGCCGTTTTTCCCCGTGCGGCGTCCCGGCGGTTTCGTCGTGATGGCCGGGACCACCCTTGCGCCTTTGCGTAATCCCCCCGTCTGGTTTAAGCTTTTTTCATGGGATGGCGACACCGTTTTCTGGATGCATGATGAAGCCGTCACGAGAGAAGCTGGAATCCTTGATGGGCGTCACCGCGCGGCACAAAGACCCGCCGACGCGCCGGGCTTTTTTGGTCGGCGCCACGTCGGCGCTGGGGGTGGCGGCGGCACATGCCTTGCTGTCGCCATTCATGGGACATACGGCGGACGTGCCGGACGATCCCGCCCGTGTTCCCGGCGCGCCGGCTTCGGATTATGGGCAACGCTCGCCATTTGACCGTATCAAGCGATTGACGAGGACACAGCGGTCAAGAACGCCCTTACAGGACTTGCATGGCATCGTGACCCCGTCGGCTCTGCATTTTGAACGCCACCACAACGGCGTGCCGCTCATTGATCCCGTGCGGCATCGCCTCCTGGTTCATGGCCTGGTGGGGCGACCGTTGATTTTTACCATGGATGAGCTGAAACAGTTTCCCGCGACCTCACGGATTGTGTTTGTCGAGTGTTCGGGCAACAGCGGGAAAGAATGGAAAGGGCCAACGGGCAGAACCGTTCAGGACACCCATGGGTTGACCAGCACCAGCGAATGGACCGGGGTTCGACTGGCGACGGTGTTGGGGGAAGCCGGACTCGACCCCGCGGCGGCCTGGATGCTCGCCGAGGGCGGCGATGCCGCGGCGATGACGCGCAGTCTGCCATTGGATCGGATGATGGACGACGCGTTGTTGTGCTACGCGCAAAACGGGGAACCGCTCCGTCCGGAGCAAGGGTATCCCCTCCGGTTGTTGCTGCCGGGGTGGGAAGGCAATACGTGCATTAAATGGTTGCGACGGCTGAAACTGGTTTCCACGCCGTTGATGACTCGTGAAGAAACCTCGAAATATACCGACTTGATGCCGGATGGGACCGCGCGGCAATTTACCTTTGACATGGACGCGAAGTCGGTGATTACGGCGCCGTCCGGGGGGCAGCGATTACAGGAACCGGGCTACCGTGAAATCCGGGGGTTGGCGTGGAGCGGCAGAGGGCGGATTAACAAAGTGGAAGTGAGCGTTGATGGCGGAACACGTTGGCGAATCGCAACCTTGCAGGATCCCGTTTTGCCGAAATGCCACACCCGGTTTCGCATGGCTTGGTGGTGGGATGGCCGGGAAGCCGTTCTCCAAAGCCGCTGCACCGATGAAACCGGGTATCGGCAACCCACGCGCCAGGAATTGATCGGCGTCCGCGGTCTCAATTCGTACTACCACTATAATGCCATCCAAAGTTGGAAGATTGACAACAAAGGGGGCGTGCATAATGTGCAGGTGTGACCGTCCCCGCCGTCTGCCGCGGCCCGCCCCGTGATGTGTCGTCTTCTTCGCTCTTGTGTTTTCCTTGTTCTTCCGTGGATGCCGTTGGCTGTGGCGTGGAGTGCGGCGGAGCGCGGTTCCTTTGATCTTGGACGGGTGGCGACGGATGACACGATCCGGGCCTGGGATATTGATGTGGCGCCGGATGGCACAGGGTTGCCGGTCGGCAGCGGTACGGTCGGGGAAGGCGTCAAGGTGTATGCCGAACGCTGTGCGAGTTGCCATGGCGAGACCGGGGTGGAAGGGCCCATGTCCAGGCTGGTTGGCGGCCGGGGCACGCTGGCGACCCCTCACCCGCTGAAAACCGTCGGCAGTTATTGGCCGTATGCGACGACGTTGTTTGATTATCTGTATCGTGCGATGCCTTTGAACGCGCCGCAGTCGTTAACGCCCAATCAGGTGTATTCAGTGGCGGCCTGGATATTGTTTCGAAACGGACTGCTGGAGAAGGACGCGGTGCTCAATCAGGAGACGCTCCCCAAGGTTCAAATGCCCCACCGCGATGGGTTTGTTTCCGACCCACGTCCGGACGTGCCCTGATCGTGCCTGAACCCTAGAGGGGCTTTTCCTCACGTTTTCTTCATGTTCGCTATCCGGGCGTCGAGTTTCCTCGCTTCTTTTTCCCGGTTGGTTTTTCTCAACAGCGCGCCGTAGTTTTTCAGCGTGCGGGCGACCGTGGGGTGATCGTGGCCCAGGATTTTTTCGTTGATGGCCAGAGCCTGAATGAAGAGTGGTTCGGCTTTGGCATACTGCTCCTGGAGCAAATAGAGCAGCCCCAGATTGTTCGCTACATTCGCGATTTTTTCATCCTCGGGACCGAATTTTTTTTTGTTAATTTCCAAGGCACGGCGCAGTAACGGTTCGGCCCGGTCGAATTGTTCCCGGATGCGATAGAGTTCGGCCAGATTGGTCAAGCCGGGCACCAGTCGCGGATTCTCCGGGCCAAAGGATTTTTCATGAATGTGTACCGCTCGTTTCAGCAGCGCTTCGGCTTTGTCGTATGCCTTCTGGGTCACATGCAGAAAAGCGAGGTTGTTGAGACTGCCGATCAGCCCCGGGCTGTCGGCGCCAAAGGTTTTTTCATTGATGTCCATTGCTCGTTGCAGCAACGGGACGGCTTTGTCATAGCGTTGTTGTGCGCGGTACAGGAGCGCGAGATTATTGAGACTCTCCACCAGAGCGGGGTCGTCGTTGCCGGCATGGTGTTCCGTGATGGCCAGGGCTCGGGTTAAATGCGCCTCCGCTTGCTCATACTGTTCCTGAGCGGCCAGCACTCCCGCGAGATTTTTGAGATCCAGCGTCACATCGCTGTGGTCTGCGCCAAGCGCCCGTTCACGAACGTGCAAGGCCCGTTCAAAGAGCGGCAGGGCTTTCTCATAGTGTTGTTGAGCGTAATGCAGCGCCGCGAGATTGCTCAAACTGGCGGCCAACTGCGGGGCGCGGTCTCCTAAAATTTTTTCGTTCAGACGGACGGTCCGACTCAACAGCGGTTCGGCCAGCTCATAGGAGCCCTGCGCGTCATGGAGTCCGGCCAGTCTGGTTAATGTGCGAGGAAGCCGGGGATCGCGTTCGCCAAACTGTTCGGCTTCTTTGAGCGCCGCGTCGTATGCTTCTTTGGCTTCTTTGAAACGTCCTTGTTGCACGAGACGGTCGCCGCGGTCCATGTGCATGTCCCAGGGGGTGTTCGCGTCCTCGCATCCCGCGATGCCGATCATGCCGGCCAGGCACACCGCACACAGTTTTTTCCAACGACCATTCCGCATTGCATCACCATTTGTCATAAACAGGAGAGACGCGAGTCTGTACGGGTATCGGGCCTGCGCGGAGACGAAGCGCCTGTTCGCCGATTGTAAAGATTGGGACGTCCTTCTGCCAACCCCAAAATGCGAATAGGGGAAGCCGGATGGGGTGCGTGGTTTCCATGATCGTCGAATGCAGGCGGTGGGGAAACGTCGAAGCTGCCCGGAGTCTTTCTTGTGCCCGGGACTGTAGTTTCAAGGAAACAGCCTGCGTTGCGCGGACAGTGGTCTGTGGAAGGTTGCCGGAACGGTTTCGTCTTGCCTGAATCGCTGCAAGCCTTCTTTGCGGATGGTCAAATCAAATAATTGTTTGATGGTCTGCCATCCCGGGCCGCGTCCCTGATGGCGCGTAAAAAATCGTTTCTCTTCCAGCGTGCCGCTTCTGGCCTCTTTCAGGCGGTTGACGATTTTCTTGATGCGGTCGGGAAAGGCTTCAGCCATGCGTTCCAGAAACACGGGCTGAACGTTGTCGTTGAGCCGTAACAGTGTATAGGTCGCGTACGTGGCTCCGGCTTGTCTCGCAAGGCGAAGAATGCGAGGAATATCCTGTTCATTGAGCCCGGGGATGACCGGGCTCAAAAAGACGGCGGTGGGAATGCCGGCCGCAGAGAGGACGGCCATGGCCTCCAGGCGTTTGGTGATGGATGGTGTTTGCGGTTCGACCTTTCGCGCAACGTCGTCGTCGGCAAAGGGCACGCTGATTCCTACCCGAATGTACGCCTGATCATTGAGAATGCGCAGAAGATCCAGATCACGTTGAATGAGCGAGGCTTTGGTAATAATGGTGACGGGATTTCGAAATTCGGCACACACGGTTAAACAGGCCCGTGTGAGTTCATAGGTCGCTTCTAACGGTTGATAACAGTCCGTGTTTCCGGAAAAGACCACGAGTTCGCCTTTCCACGATGGTTTCAAAAACGCCGTTCGCAAGGCCTCGGCCGCATTGGGCTTCACGATGAGTTTGGATTCAAAATCCGTCCCCGCGCCAAATCCCCAGTACTGATGACTCGGTCGCGCATAGCAATAGGCGCACGCATGAAAGCATCCGCGATAAGGATTCACGCTCCAGCGAAAGGGCAGATCGGGGCTGTCGTTTCGACTCAGGATGGCGCCGGTGCGCTCCTCGAAAACCTGCGTGGTGACGTGCGGGGCCGGTTCGAGCAATTCCCGGTGGGCGGATTCAAAGGGGTTCGGCGGATTGGAGATCGGTTTCATGGGTTAGTCCTTACGCGGGCAATTGTTGGGGTCTGTGACGATGTTCGATGGCAATCCATGACCTGCTCGCGCAAACGCCGAACATGCTTCGTGACGGGTGAATCGTGAGGAAGCATGGTGCTGTGGTCAGCGTTGCCGAAGGAGAGTGGCTGAAGTCCCGCATCTAATCATACCGCTCAACGTCGCCTTCCACCAAGGTGGCGTTGAGCCGCATGGGAGGCGTCATCCACGGTGTCCAGGCGTTGGAGAGGTTGGCGGACGCGCATGTGACGAGGAGCATGCAAGCCACGATGAGACGGCGCATGAGCCTGTCGTCAACGCACCGTCGCTGCAACGGGCCGTCGCGATGGAGTTGCCATCCGGTGTGAGCGGGTCTCATGGTCGGCGGTTTGCCAGTCCGCGGCCCGTTTCGGTACAGTGGAAACGTGCATGACACGCGTCTCCAAGAGTCAGGACGATAGGGAAATATCATGCGGATGTCCGCGGGCAAGTTCAAGCACATGGTTCTGGCGGTGGCCGCCGTGGTTTTTCTGGTCTCCTGCGACAAGGAGGAGATCGTGCAACCACGAGAACCTTCCGTTCGACCCGTGAAGCTGATGACCATCGCGGGAGCGGCGACTCAACAATCAAACAGGTATCCCGCCGTCATTGATGCCGCGCAGTTGGCGGACTTGAGTTTTCCGGTGGGGGGGCTGCTGACAGCGTTGCCGGTTCAGGAAACCCAGTCCGTTGAGCGGGGCGCCATTATCGCCAGTCTCGATCAAAGTGATTTTCGCAATGCCGTCGCCAGAGCCGAAGCCCAATTCGACAATGCCGAAAAAGTCTATCAACGAGCCGTGCGTCTTGCCAAAGAAGATGCGATTGCTCGAAGCATCCTGGAAGAGCGCCAGTCGCAACGCGACATCGCCCATGCCCAGCTCGCTTCCGCCAGGAAAGCCTTGAGCGATGCGGTGTTGCGGGCCCCGTTTTCCGGTGTCATTGCCCAAATCCAGGTGAAGCGCCTGCAGAATGTACAGGCTGGCCAGCTCGTCGCCAAATTGATGAGTCAAGGGGCGCTCAAGGCCACGATTGATTTGCCGGCTCGTGTGATCGCCCAAGTCAATACACGGACGAATGAAAGCGCCTCGGTCCTACTGGACGCCGCCCCGGAGCACCGGATTCCGGCAACGTTCCTGGAAGCTTCCCTAGTGGCGGACGCGACGTCTCAAACCTACGCGGTCACCTTTACGTTTGAACCGCCTGACCATTTGATCATCCTGCCGGGCATGACGGCGACGGTGGAAACCGTCTCGTCGCCGAAACAGGCGGGCGTGGGGCGTCACCGTGTGTCGGTCCCGCTCGCTGCGGTGATGAGCGACGGTGACATGCCATACGTGTGGGTGGTCAATCACACCACGATGACGGTGGCCAAACGCCGGGTCACCATTGAAGACGGTATCGGCGAGACGGTCATTGTCACGGAAGGCGTGCGGACCGGCGACACCATCGCCGGCGCCGGCGCCGCCTATCTCGCGGAAGGAATGAAGGTTCGTCCCTGGACGCAGTAAACGGCGAGCGCTGTCCGTCATCCCTCTCGACCACGCAGGGACGACCATCATGAACATCGCGGAATTCACAATCAGGAACAAACTCCTCGGCGTGATCCTTATCTGCCTCACGCTGTTCGGCGGATGGTCGGCCTACCGGCACCTGGCGCGTTTTGAAGACCCGGAGTTCACCATTCGGGTTGCGCAGGTCGTCACTCGCTATCCGGGCGCCAGTCCTCTGGAGGTGGCCAGGGAGGTCACCGAACCATTGGAACGAGCGATTCGGCAACTGCGGGAAGTGGATGTCATTGAGTCGGTCTCTTCGTCCGGCGTTTCGGAGATTAACGTCGAAATCAAATATGCATTCTCAAAAACCAGGTCGGACTTGCGGGCGGTCTGGGCCACGTTGCGCAACAAGGTCAGTGACGCGGAACGCTTGTTGCCGCCGGACGCGCGGAGTCCGGAGGTCTTCGATGATTTCGGGGACGTCTATGGTCTCTACTACTTCCTGACGGGATCCGGGTACACCCCGGCCGAATTGCGACGCTATGCCGAAGAACTACAAGGCGAGTTCCTGCAGGTTGACGGTGTCGCCAAAGTCAGTCTCGGCGGGGCCTTGCAGGAAGCGATTTTCGTCGCCATCTCACGTGAGCAGACCGCCGCGTTGGGGGTATCCGTCAAAAAAATCTATGACGTGCTGGCCCAGCAGAACGCCGTGGTCTCGGCCGGCCATGTCACCATCGGCCATCAGCGCATCGTCATTGATCCATCGGGTGCCATTGATTCCGTTGAGGCCATCGAGAACATGCTCGTCTCCCCATCGGCGGATGGCGGGATCATCGCGCTCAAAGACATTGCGCGTGTCTGGCGCGGTTATCAAACCCCGCCTGACAAGCTCTTTCGCTATAATGGGCAGCCGGCCATCGCGCTGGGTGTCTCCGCCGTTCCGGGCGCGAACATTGTGGAAATCGGCCGGGCTGTTGACGAAAAAGTCGCAGAGTCGGAGAGTCGCAGGCCTCTTGGCATCAAGCTCCACGAATATTACCACCAGGGCAAGGTGGTGGATGGCGCGGTCCGGAACTTTCTGTTCAACGTGATGGCCGCCTTCGTGATTGTCGTCGTCACGCTCTTGCTGTTTATGGGGCTTCGGTCCGCCGTTATCATCGGCACGATACTTCTGCTGACGATTTTCGCGACCTTGGCCGTGATGTATGTGGTCGGGATCCCCATGCACCGGATTTCGCTGGGTGCGCTGATCATTGCGCTCGGGATGATGGTGGATAACGCCATCGTGGTGACGGAAGGTATTCTCGTGGGAGTTCGGCGCGGCGCCAACACCCTGGACATGGCCAAGAAGGTTGTGAGCCAGACGCAATGGCCGCTGCTTGGCGGCACCCTGGTCGGGATCATCGCGTTCGGGCCGATTGGCTTTGCCCCGGGGGAGACCGCCGAATACACCGGGCATCTGTTTTGGGTGATTCTTATCGCTCTGCTGTTCAGCTGGGTGTTTGCCGTGACCTTGACGCCGTTGTTCTGTTCCTGGCTTTTCAGGGACTCGTCTGCCGTGGCCTCCGCCAGCCACGAGGGCGACAATGTGTTTTTCCGCCTCTACAAAGGATTCCTGCACGGGGTGCTTGCCATGCGACTCGTCGTGGTTGGGGGCGTGGCCGGACTGTTCGTCCTGTCATTGTGGGGATTCCAGTTTGTGAAAACCGGGTTTTTCCCCGCCTCGACGACGCCGCAGATTGTGGTTGATTATTGGTTGCCGCAGGGGACCGATATTGTCCAAACGCAGCGAGAGATTCGGGACGTGGAAGCTTTCGTGGCCGAGCTGGACGGCGTCAATGCCGTCCAGACTTCGATCGGCGGCGGCGGGCTCCGCTACATGCTCGTCTACTCGTCGGAATCGCCCAATGCTTCCTATGCGCAAATTCTTGCGCGTGTGGACGACTATCGGGCGATTGACGGGCTCATACCGCAGATTCAGGGCTTCATTGATGAACGCTCTCCGGATGCGCAAGCCAAGGTCTGGCGTTTTATTTTGGGGCCGGGCGGCGGATCAACCATCGAAGCGACGTTCAAGGGCCCTGATCCTGACGTGCTTCGACGTCTGGCCGATCAAGCGAAAACCATCATGGTGGCGGACGGCCGCGCCCTGTCCATCAAGGACGACTGGCGTCAACCCGTCAGTGTGATTGAACCTGTTTATTCCGAACGCAAAGCCCGGCGTGCCGGCGTCTCGCGGGCCGATTTGGCGTCCGCCTTGCGGACCCATTTCTCCGGAGACACGGTGGGTGTGTATCGGGAAGGCGACGACCTGCTGCCAATCATTGCGCGCGCTCCCGTCGCGGAACGCGTGAGCGTCGAGACGATCAGGAACATTCAGGTCTTGAGTTCGGTCACGGGCCGCACCGTGTCGATTGGACAGGTGACGGACGGCTTCAGAACCATTTGGCGGAACGGCCTGTTGCGGCGCGAAAACCGTGTCTGGACGATCAAGGCCCAGAGCGACCCCTTGCCCGGTGAACTGGCGTCTGAATTGCTCAAGCGGATCAGGCCTGCCGTTGAAGCGCTCCCCCTGCCCGATGGCTACACGCTGGAGTGGGACGGGGAATATGGTGATTCCCGGGAGTCGAACGACAATCTGTCCTCCACGCTCCCGTTTGGATTCCTGGCCATGGTCCTCACGGTGTTCGTACTCTTTGGCACGGTCCGCCAGCCGGTTGTCATTTGGTTGGTGGTGCCGCTTGCCCTGATCGGCGTTGTGGGCGGGTTGGTCGCCACCGCCATGCCGCTGGAGTTCATGGGGATCCTCGGTCTGTTGTCCCTGTCGGGCCTGCTCATCAAGAACGCCATTGTGCTTGTGGCGCAGATGGACATGGAGATCAGGAGAAACAAGCCGCGGTATGATGCGGTGATTGATGCCGCGTCCAGCCGTGTCCGGCCGGTCATGATGGGCGTCCTGACCACCGCGATGGGTGTCCTTCCGTTGTTTTTTGATGCTTTTTTCCGGTCAATGTCGGTTGTCCTCGTTTCGGGATTGAGTTTTGCGACCCTGCTGACTCTGGTTCTCGTGCCGGTTCTGTACGCGATGTTCTTTCATATCCGTCGCGAGGAAACAGCGTCGGTCTCGGAGAGATGATCATGACCCTTTTCCGCGCCGTCTTGTTGCTGTGCGGTACCTGCGTGCTTGCGGCATGCACTGCCGTCACCTCCCGTGAAGAGGCTGGCGGCGTGGTGCGCGCCAGTCTGCCGGACATGCCTGCCGCGTGGGCCACCGCGCAGGATGCGGTGGGGGATGTTCAGGTGGATTGGATCAATCCGTTTCGGGACGAAACCTTGAGGGAGCTGGTGCGCGAAGCGCAGGCGAACAACAAAAATCTGCAAGCCGCCGCGGCCAATGTGGAGCGATCCTGGGCGCTGGCGAGACAAGCGGGTGCGGCGTTGCAACCGGCCGTCACGCTCACGAGTGAAGGCGGACGGTCAGGCGTGGTCGCCAGTCCGGCGCCGGACACCAGCCGCGTCAGTATCGGCTTGCAGGTGAATTGGGAACTTGATGTTTGGGGCCGCATCCGGTCCGGGCAACAGGCGGCGGCGGCAACCGCTGAATCCGTTGAAGCGGACTTCCGTTTTTCTCAACATTCTCTGGCGGCGGCGGTTGCGAAGGCGTATTTTCTCGCCATCGAGGCGGGGCGGCTGGCAGATGTCACGCGCAAATCCATTGAGGCGCTGACGGAAACCAACCGTATTGTCAACGTCCGGTATGAACATGGTCTCGGTTCGTCTCAAGATCTCGCCCTTTCCAAATCCGGTTTGGCGACGGCCCGGGCGATATTGGCGGCGGCGGAAGGCTCTCACCGCGAGGCCTTGCGCGCGCTTGAAGTGCTGTTGGGACGCTACCCGGGTGCCGATCTTCACGTCAGACAATCGTTGCCGGAGGTCCCGTCGGCGCCGCCGGCGGGGGTGCCGTCCGACATTCTTGAGCGCCGTCCCGATCTGGTTGCGGCCGAGCGCAGGGTTGCGGCGGCGTTCAGCAACCTCGACCAGGCGAAGGCGGCAAGATTGCCGAGGATCAGCCTCACGAGCGATCTTGGCGGATCGTCCAATCAGCTCGGTCATTTGCTCGATCCCGCCAACGTCGCCTGGACGATCGGCGGCAATCTCGTCGCGCCGCTTTTCGACGGCGGCACCCGCCTGGAGCAGGTCAAAATCGCAACCGCCGAACAGAAACAGACGCTCGCCGCTTATGGCCATGTCGCGCTGAACGCGTTCAGAGAAGTCGAAACAAGCCTGGATCAAAATGTCGTCCTTCGCACGCGCGGCACGGCGACCCGTGAAGCCGTCGGAGAGGCCCGCAATGCGTTCCGCCTTGCGCAACTCCGCTATCATGAAGGCGAAACGGACCTGCTTGACGTGCTGACGATTCAGCAAAAAATGTTGACGGCTGAGCGCAACCTCGTCAGCATTGAGCGCGCCCGGCTTGAACAATGGGTTACGCTGAATCTGGCGCTGGGCGGCGGCTGGAAACGTTAGTCTCAACAACGGTCTTCGGGGTGTTTGCCTGTCGTTGCTTGTCAAGCCGGACGCGTTCGGATGCCAACTGAACAGATGGCCGGTCCGAGCCTTGTCTTATCCTGATTGTTCCTGCGATGATAGAGCGGTATTCCTTCCGTCACACACTTGTCCCTGGTGCGCCCCCGTAGCTCAGCTGGATAGAGCAGCGGTTTCCTAAACCGCAGGTCGGACGTTCAAATCGTCTCGGGGGCGCCACTTCAGAGAAAGAGGCCCGCGTCAAGGCGACGGTCTTTGAGGATCAGGGTGTCTGGACTTGATGGGTGGGTTGAATGTTGATGCGTTCCCCAAAGGTGTCGAGGGTCCCGATGTCATAGTGGGGGGTTTCAACCATCGTGGTGTGAGCCATGCGGCGGTCCACGGCCTTTTCAAATTCAAACCGAACGCGGAGGGTGTCATCCGCAATGACCACGGCTTTCGTATCCAGCAATCCTCCCATGCCCGGGTGCCAGGCAATCAGGGTATAGACCCCTTCCGGAATGTCGGAGATGGTGAACTGCCCCCGGGCATCCGTCACGGCATAGTAGGGATTCGTCACGGCCACGCCCCACGTCTGCATGAATTCGTGGAATCCACATTCCAGGTAAAAGACGCGACGCTGTTTGGTGAAGAGAATGGTGTCAACAAGCGGGGTGCCGGGGAGGTGGTCATGTGCCCCGGCCTCGGTTGCCGGATGATAGGGATTCATGCGAAGCGGCCGATGCAGCATCACCTCGGACCCAAACGGAGCCACTTCGTATACCTGGATATCGTGGAGAACGGGATCCAGGTTCACAATGCGGATGTCCTGGTGGTTTCGCACGACCATCACCTGCGGAGTCAGTGTGCAGTCCCTGGCTTCTATCGTTGGCGAGTCGGGGGGAAACGGTTTCCCACGGTGAACGCCTTCCACCATGACGACGGCATTGTGCAAGCCTCCGTCGGAAGCGACTTGTACCTGATCAAGGAGGCGCCAGGCGTTCCCGGTGGAAATACGGCCGCAAAACACGGGTTCGGGATAGGCGATCAGATTAAAGGCTTTCGGGGCCGGCGCCGGTGCGTTGAGCCTGACCTTCCCGGAGATGTGGCCGCCATTGGTCACGGAGTGTTCGGTGTAGGCCAGGACGGGAGCCGTCGGAAGCCAGAGCGGCCATCCAATGAGGAGGACGACCAGCACCCGGACGGGTGTCATGGGGAAAGCTATTTCCCAGGCCTTTGGTTCGTGACAGGCTTGATGTCCGTCGGTTGTTCGCATAGAGACACCCCATCCTATTTGGAACCGGCTTGCCAGTGGTCTGTCACGATGAGTCAGCCGGAGATGGGGAGGCGGTTTCACGCCTTGCGAAGGGGCAACTTCCTGGAGCTGGTTGTCAAGCGACGGATGGCGCGCGCCTCCGTGGCAACGGCAAGGCCTTATTTTACGCTGACCCGCAGGGTGTCTTTTTTGGGGCGCCCCTGTTTTGTCGCTCCTCTGGTCCGATTCCTGGTGTTGAAGGTCGTTTCGTCCGTCAGGTAAAAGAACTGGTCATCCACCGATAACTTGTCCGACCAGGCCCGACAGGCGTCGCACATCCGGATTTTGCGTCGGTCGGGACTCCAAAACTGTTTTTCACAATGACAGGCTTTTCCGCAAAGACAGTTCACCAGGCCGGCATAGGGAGAAGGTTGTGGTTCGGGAATATCCTGCTGACCCATCAGCTCCCGCGCTTTTTCAACGGCACGAGCCCATGATCCCCAATGCCGAACAAAAAATTGAACCGAATACGCCTTCTCTTCGGCAAGGTCATATTCCAACTGGGTCAGATGGGCGAGGCCCTCTTGTCCCATAAACCGTGCCAGTTCCTGCAGGGCCTGGTGCCGTTTCCATGCACTGAGTGGCTCCAACGAGCCTCTCCCCACACCGTTGTTTTTACTTTTTGCCATCGTCTAATCCCTTACCGGCGTCAAGAAAACGCCTATCCGTATATCTTCTTGCTTTATTATACACACATTTGGTCACAAAAGGTAAGGTCAGCCCTTCACGTATGAGACTCAATCACTGGATTGTTGATGATGTCCATAAAAGTACTCACGAAATAAAAACAAATAAAATCAATATATTAGAAACAAGAAACGGAATTTTTATGGCACAGCCCTGTGGCAAAGATTACCACAAAAATGCTACCCGTTTCCGATTTTGATTGCCCCGTCTATGTGTAAATGACTAACACAAAAGAAGATAACAATAAAGTATACCATAGATTTTCGGAGAAAAACAGTGAAAAATCATATTGTGGGTTTGCAAAAGGCCAGTATTGCATAATGCCATGGCCGTTCTTCTTGTTTACGGCGGGCTTGTCAAGGCCAGGAGGGCAGGGGGCGAGACCATGAAACAATGGGGTCCAAGCACGGACGGATTCTCATTTAACCCTTCATTTTGGAGGCGAATTGCTCGGAGACCTTGGCGATCTTGGGAGCAATGAGGTAGGCGCAATACGGTTGGGTGGGATAACGTACGAAGTATTCTTGATGATAGTCTTCCGCCCTGTAGAAGGTTTGTGCGGGAGAGATTTCAGTCACGATCGGAGCATCAAAACGGTTGTCTGACGTGATGGCGGCCATGATGGCTTGTGCCGTGGCTTCCTGTTCGGGGGAATGAGAAAAAATCACGGAACGATATTGGGTGCCGACGTCGTGGCCCTGACGGTTGAGCGTCGTGGGATCGTGAAGGGCAAAAAAGATTTCAAGCAATTCACGGTAGGCAATGACGGCGGGATCAAATGTCACCTGCACGACTTCGGCATGTCCGGTCCGCCCGGTACAGACGGCTTCATACGACGGATTGGGCGGCGTCCCGCCCATATAGCCCGACTCCACGGATTCCACGCCCCGCAGGCGGGCCAACACGGCTTCAAGACACCAAAAGCATCCACCACCGAGCGTGGCGATTTCTGTTCCAGGTTTAGCGGTCATTGACATCGGGGGCTCCGTTCTCCGCGTCTCGCGTGGTTGGCTTTGATTCAGGGATGCGACTCCGGTCTCTCGCCGGAGCAATCCGGCCTTCGTCCGGTGTCTCTTGCGAGCGCGTGCGATACCCTCTCGACGACGCGACCCTCCGCCTGACCGTTCATCCAGCTACTTCTGCCGGTTTCGCCCTGAATCTTCAAAGGAAATCCGTCACTTTCGTATTTTTCCCCGTTTTTTCTCTTGCACCGTATCATGCCTTTATTTATTTTATCACGCGACGGATTGCGGGCAACGAAGTCCTTTGGCTTCCGGCATCGTGGAAAGAATCATCGTGCAGTCACCGTTTCTCAGATGGTATCGCGCTCTGGTTATTGACCGGCCGGTTGTGGCATTGGGACTGGTGTGTGTCCTGGTGACGTTCTTCGCGGTTGAATCCCGCCATTTTAGATTGGAAGCGTCCCCTGAATCAATTGTCTTAGAAAACGACCAGGCGTTGAATTATTATCGCGCCAGCCGGGAACGTTACGGCTCGGATGATTTTCTCATCGTCGCTTATACGCCTTCCGAAGATTTATGGTCTCCCGCCTCGACCGAACGCCTCGCACGACTTCGCGATGACTTGACTCGGATTCAATCGGTCGAAACGGTCGTCTCTATTTTGGACGTGCCGTTGGTGAATAGTCCCAACGTGTCCATTTCAGAATTGAGTCGTGAAGGCGGGGTGCGGACGTTCCAGACTCCGGGTCTTGACAGGGAACTCGCTAGAAAAGAATTTCTGGAAAGCCCCATCTATCAAAATCATCTCGTCAGTCCGGACGGTCGCACGACGGCGATCCAGGTCATTTTCAAGAAAGACGCGACCTATGCGAGGTTGTTGAAAACGCGGAATCGGTTGAGAGAGAAACAGGCCGCGTCAGGGCTGACGCCGGCGGAAGACGTCGCCTTGCAGGCGGCGGTGCGCGCCTTTACCGACTATCATGTGACCGTTGCGGAAACCGAACGGAAGGATGTCGAGGCGATTCGCGGGGTTCTCGAGAAGTATCGCAATCACGCTCAAGTCTATTTGGGCGGGGTCCGCATGATCATCGCCGATATGACGAGTTTCATTGAACACGACCTTGCGGTGTTTGGTCTTGGCGTCCTCGGCTTTTTAGCCGCGGTGTTGGTCTATTTTTTTCGCGCGCTGCGCTGGGTGCTGCTGCCCATGTCCTGCTGTCTGATTTCGGTCAGTGTGATGGTGGGCTACCTGGGCTTTCTGGATTGGCCCGTGACGGTCATTTCCTCAAACTTTGTCTCGCTGTTGCTCATCATCACCATGTCCTTAACGATCCATTTGATTGTGCGCTACCGCATTCTGAATGAACACACTCCGCGCAGGGACCAGAAAGCGTTAGTGTTTGACACCATGCGAGAAATGGCGAAGCCCTGTTTTTATACGGCCGTGACGACTATTGTGGCGTTCGGTTCCTTGATGGTCAGCGACATTCGGCCCGTGATTGATTTTGGCTGGATGATGACGATAGGGACCGCCTTCGCGTTTGCGTTGAATTTCATCTATTTCCCCGCGGTGCTGGTGTTACTCAAGCCGGAGCAAGCCGTGGGCCGCGCGGACGCCACGCGATCGTTCACCATGGCGGTGGCCGAATTCACGCTCAAGCATTCCAGGCTGATCATGCTCGCCTGTGTGGTGGTGGCCGTGCTGGGAGGCATGGGCGTCGTGCGACTGGAAGTGGAAAACCGGTTTATCGATCATTTTAAAAGCACGACGGAAATTTACCAGGGGATGGAATTGATTGATACGAAGTTGGGCGGGACCATGCCGTTGGATTTTGTGTTTGATGCGGATGACGCATCGTCCGCTTTGCCTGGCGACGCTCCAGACATGGACGATCCGTTTGATGATCCGTTCGGCCAGGAGCCTGCAACCGAAGCGATCTCCTATTGGTTTAACGGGTCTCGGTTGACGCAGATTGAAGCCATTCACGATTATCTTGAATCCTTGCCGTCGGTCGGCAAAGTCTTGTCTCTCGCCACGGGGCTGAAAGTCTTCAGGCAGTTGAATGATGGACGGATGCCGGAGGACTATGAATTGGCGCTTCTGCACAAGTATATGCCCGATGCCGTGAAGGCCGCGCTGATTGCCCCGTACTTGTCTGCCGACGGCAAGCAGACGCGTGTGACCATGCGGCTGATTGAGTCCGCGCCGACGCTCAAACGAAAAGAATTAATCGAGCACATTCAAACGTATCTGGTCGAGACTATGGGCTTTGCCGGGGCGCACGTGCACCCAACGGGCATGGCGGTGCTCTATAACAATTTGCTCCAAAGTTTATACCAGTCCCAGATTCTGACGCTCGGCGCGGTCTTTCTGAGTATTGTCCTGATGTTCATGGTGCTCTTTCGCAGTGTGTCGTTCGCGTTTGTGGCCATTCTCCCCAACGTGTTGGCGGCCTCGTCGGTTCTCGGCTTAATGGGCTGGTGGGGTATTCCGTTGGACATCATGACCATTACGATTGCGGCGATCACGGTGGGCATTGCCGTTGATCACGCCATTCACTATGTGCACCGGTTTCAAGTGGAATTTGTGAAGTATCAAACATACAGGGAAACGATTCGGGTGTGCCATGGGAGCATCGGCCGCGCCATCTATTACACGGCGCTCACGATTACCGTGGGGTTTAGTATTCTGGCCTTTTCCAGTTTTATTCCCACCATCTACTTTGGCCTGCTCACGGGGTTTGCCATGCTGGTGGCCCTCATGAGCAATCTCACGCTGTTAGCGGTCCTGATTCTGTTGGTGAAGCCGTTGGGAGCGGAGCGGGCTACGGAGGCGGTTGGCGGCGGATGAGACGCTGAACGCGCGTGACCCATTCCGGGCGAGCCGGTCAGCTTTTGCTGACAATTGACGCAATGACCAGCACAGTCAAGGCCGTGATCACGGCCACGTACACCGTCACGCTTCGGTCGCCGAGCCAGGCCGTTTGCCAATCTTTTGGGTATAAGGCTTTGCCCACCATGTAGAGCCCTTCGTCGTACAGCCCCAGCACATGTTCCATTGCAATCAGGGTTTGTTTGGCCACGCGGTGGCGGTCGCGTTGCTGCAGAATAAGGTAGACAAACAACGCCGAGAACAGAGCGGTTCCGGTCATGGCAAAGACTTTGACGGTGGGATCAACGGGAGACGAGGGAGCGAGTGCGAGAATCGTGATAAGGAGGAGGACCAAAAAGGCGCTGCCAAAAGCCGCGAGGCGCATCATTTGTTCCCGGCGGCGGAACACCTCTTCTTTATACCAAGGGTACAGTACCCGAAAAACGGCAAGCTGTTCCTCGCTTAACTTGGCGGCGGTCTCGGTCATCATCGGTTCCGGGTCACAAGCTGATCTTTTTTGAAACGAGGGGCATGGAACAGATTCGTTGCCTGAAGGCGCATTGTACAAAAATTTTCGGATTTTCCAAACTGGCGATCGGTCCGGGGAGCCGCAAGTGTCGTGCCGATGGACAAGGTGTTCCAGCCGGTCGCGGTTTGAAGAGATACGAGACAAACAGGGCACACGTGAAGGCGGTGACGCTTAGGACAGAAAATAGAACGGATTGGTCGGCCCCCGACCATGACCGATCGCCAAACCGTGACGAATGGCGGACGTGATATACTGTTTGGCCGTTTCAACCGCGTCAGGAAGGGATTTGCCCAAAGCCAGGTGAGCGGCCAAAGCAGCGGCAAACGTACACCCTGTTCCATGGGTGTGAGGCGTGTCAATCCATTCTCCCCGGTACATGGTAAAAAAACGTCCATCGTACAACAGATCGGTGGCCGGACGGTCAAGTAAATGTCCACCCTTGATCAGCACGTGCCGGCATCCCAGTTGGTGCAGCAGTTTGGCTGCCCGTCTGGCTTCGGCCAGCGACCGAATCGTGAGGCCGGTTAACCGTTCCGCTTCATGGATATTGGGCGTGATGACGGAGGCTGTGGGAATGAGTTCTTGTTTGACGGCGTCCATGGCGTCTGATTGGAGAAGGTCTTGCCCGCTCTTGGACACCATGACGGGATCAACGACGACGTGAGGCACGCGGGCGTGCCGCAATTTCCGGCTGACCAGAGACGTGAGTGAGGCGGAAGACAGCATCCCGGTTTTGACCGCGGCCACGTCAAAATCTTCAAAAATGGCATTCAGCTGCGCTTCAACGATGGATGCGGGCAGATCGTGAATGGCCGTGATGCCTTTGGTGTTTTGCGCGGTGATCGAGGTGATCACGGACATGGCATAGGTGCCATTCGCGGACATGGCTTTGAGGTCGGCCTGGATTCCCGCCCCGCCCCCTGAATCGGAGCCGGCAATGGTCAGGACTTGTTTAAGCATGGGGTGGAGAAGTGAACCATGGAGGCAATGCCGACGCGGGATTTAGCGTCACATGTGTGGATTCTACCATGGGGCGTGGAGGCGGGCAAATGACGTGCCAGCGTGGTTCAAGGGGTCGCGAGCACGGTCTCTGAATATCAAGGGATTGCGCCCTGGCCATGGATCTCGGGATTATCTGACTGGTCGTGATTGTAGACCGGGCGTCGTGCTTGTGGTATAGTTGTGTCTCGTTGGATGAAGTGAGACGAAAGAGAACAGAAGCCCGTGTCTGCCGCCAGTCGGCAGGTGGGGTCAGGACGCAAGCAAGGAGGACGCTATGACACGTTCACCGCATACCACAGTGTGTCTGATGTTGGTTTTCGCGTTCATGTTTGGGTGTGAGGCCGGGTATGATACGGAGTTGTCAAATCCGGAAGAGGCGTCAATGGAAGCCAAGTCCGGAGCCCTTCTTGCCTCGGCGCAGGCTGAGGGAGCGAAGGCCAATAATGAAGGGGTCAATCACTATCAACAAGGCCATTGGGACGTCGCGCAGCAACATTTTCAAGAGGCCGTCGCGACCAATGCCGATCTCGCGGAAGCTCACTATAATTTGGCCTTAACGCTGGATAAGTTGGGAAACCATGGTGAGGCGACGAATCATTTTCAAATGGCACTGGACCGTGCTCCCAATAATCCGTCAATAAAAGACTCCGGTATTTTGAAGGCGCATCTGGGAGGATAGTGGAACGTGTTTCCGTTGAAAAGCGCCTCTTCCTGGTAGCGTCAAGTAGGGGGGATGACTTGCCTTGGCCACAAGGCCCGTTATCCCCGCTTGCCGGGGAGTCGTCAGGAAACCGTTTGCCGGCCTGGAACAGCTTGAAAATAGAGCGACGCGCTTCTGTGGCGCGTTGACCTGTCGTTCCATGTCTTGCCATCGGTTGACACTCCCGGCGTTTGTTGTTACTTTCCAACCTTGATTTTTGTGTTATCAATGGTTCTAATGATCTGTTTCGCTGATCAGGCCGACAGGCATCGCTAATGTCCACGGTAGCCCCCCCGCTGTGACCGTTCAGAATCTTATCCTCTCTCTTCATCGGTTCTGGGCCAATCAACACTGTATCATTTGCCAGCCGTATGATTTGGAAAAAGGCGCCGGGACTTTTAACCCGGCCACCTTTTTGCGTGTGTTGGGGCCGGAGCCCTGGCGGGCGGCGTATGTCGAGCCCTGCCGTCGTCCCACTGACGGTCGGTACGGCGCCAACCCCAATCGGCTGCAACATTATTATCAATACCAGGTGGTCATCAAACCTTGCGTGGACAATATCCAAGCGTTGTATCTGGACAGCCTCGCCATGCTGGGGCTTGATCCTCGAAAACATGATGTCCAGTTTATTCAAGATGATTGGGAATCCCCGACTTTGGGTTCATGGGGGCTTGGATGGGAAGTGCGGCTTGATGGCATGGAAATCACCCAATTCACCTATTTTCAGGAAGCCGGCGGGCATGTCCTCGATCCGGTCACCGTGGAGTTGACCTATGGCACTGAGCGGATTGCCATGTATGTACAGGACGTTGATAACGTCTACGATCTTCAGTGGTCCGAGGAGGCCACCTACGGAGATTTATTTCACGACTCCGAAGTTCAGTTTTCGCGGTATAATTTTGATGTCGCCGATATCACCATGATCCAGGCGATGTTGACGGCCTGCGAGGAAGAATGTCGCAAAGTATTAGAGGAAGGGCTGGTGCTGCCAGCCTACGATTATTGCATGAAAACCTCTCATCTGTTCAATGTGCTTGATGCGCGTGGTGCATTGAGTGTGGCTGAACGAACGGGCTATATCGGACGCGTGCGCGGACTCGCGAGGGGATGCGCGGATGCGTACGTCGCCAGACGTAAACAGTTAGGTTTTCCTTTGCTGGGCCAAGCCAAATCCGGGCTGGCTTCCATCGGCGCTTCATTGCCGAAACGGCAACGGAGGCATGTTCCATCCTAATTCCCACTCGTCCGACGCATGAAATCTCGACAGTCGTCTCACCCCCACATGCCGAAGAAACAGTCCGCACGCAATCGTTTTTCTACGACATCCTTTCTCCTGGAAATCGGCTCTGAAGAGTTGCCATGGCAGATGATTCAGCCGGCCATGCGTCATCTTGCCCGCTTGATGGAAGACTTCCTGGCGGCTCAACGCCTGTTCCATGACGGCATCCGAACCTATGGAACCCCCCGTCGTCTCACGGTCATCGTGGTGGGATTGGCCGCGACGCAATCCTCGGCGTTGCGCGAAACGCTGGGTCCCTCCAAAGCCGTGGCGTTTACCGCTCAAGGACAGCCGACCAAAGCCGCGGAGGGATTTGCGAAATCTCAAGGTGTGGCCGTTAAGCACCTGGAGATCCGGGACACGCCGAAAGGAGCCTATCTGTGCGCGGTCAAACGGGAAAAAGGATTGCCGGCGGCCACGGTTTTCACCGCGCATCTTGCCGGTCTGCTTCAGCAGATCACGTTTACGAAAACCATGCGATGGAATGCATCGGGAGCCCGGTATCCCCGGCCAATTCGTTGGTTGGTCGCGATGGTGGGCGCGAAGCCCTTAGCCATTGACTATGCGGGTGTGCGGTCGGGGGCGCGTTCATGGGGGCATCGCTTGCGGGCAGGCGGGAAATCCGCCGCGAAGAAGGGGATCGAAATACACCGACCGGAAGCGTATGAAGAAACGATGGCACGCGCGGGCGTGATGGTTGATCCGGTCCGGCGTCGGGCCGTTCTTGAGCAGCGACTCCAACGCCTTGCCCGTTCGGCCAACGGACGGGTGTATCAGGACAATCAGGACGTCCTGCTTGAGCAAGCGGTCTTTTCGCTGGAGTGGCCCAATGTGCTGAGCGGGACATTTGATCCATGCTATCTGGCGTTGCCCCCGGAAGTCCTGATTGCCTCCATGAAAACGCATCAAGGGTTTTTCTCGGTTGTGAATCAGCGACACGCCTTACTCCCTCGATTTTTCGCGCCCACCAATATGAATCTCAAGAACATGGAGCGGATCAGGGTCGGCAATGAACGGGTGTTGGCCGCGCGGCTGGCGGATGCCCGGTATTTTTTTGATGAGGATCGCAAAAGAAAACTGGCCGAACGGGTGCAACAACTCAACGGCGTGGTGTTTCATCAACAACTGGGCTCTCTGCATCAAAAGACCGAACGCATGATCGCACTGGTCGGAGCCCTGGCCGACGCCGCCGGAGTCCCGGAGGCGCGGGAGGCCTGTCAGCGAGCCGCTCTCTTAAGCAAGGCCGATTTGGTGACGGGGATGGTCGGGGAGTTTCCCGAACTCCAGGGTGTGATGGGGGGGAAATATGCCGCGCACGACGGGGAGTCCGCCCAAGTCTGTGAAGCCATTGGAGAATACTATCAGCCGCGAACACCGGACGATGACATCCCCGCGACGACGGCGGGCCGATTGCTTTCACTCGCCGACCGGATGGATACCCTGGCGGCTTTTTTCTATGCCGGGATTGTCCCGTCTGGCTCGGAAGACCCCTATGGCCTGCGCCGCCATGCGTTTGGCCTGATTCGCATTGCGATTGAAGCCGGGATCAACGTCAATTTTGGGGAACTCTTGCGTCAGGCGGCACGGCTTCTTGACGAGCAGGGCGTCAAAGCCGTGCCGCCGCCGGGCGGAGCGGTGGACGGCCATGCCCCTCTGAAGCCCTTGTATGGATTTCTGGAAGATCGGCTTCGATATTATGGGCGCACGGTGTCCGGCTATCGTGAAGACGTGATGGATGGCGTCCTGGCGCGTCACAACGGCGCCGACCTTGATATCCGGGATTTGTTGTTACGCATGGAAGCGCTGCAAGCCCTCGCGGTCCGGCAAGAGTTTGCTCCCCTCATGGTCGGCTTTACGCGAGTGCACCGAATCGTTGTCAAAGAAGCATGGACGACGGATGACGTCCATGCTGACCGGTTTGCCCATGCCACGGAGCGCGTGCTGCACCATGCCGTGGAAACGGCCAGGCGCACCGTTGGGCCATCGCTTGCGTCCCGCGATTATCACGGAGTGCTGACGCGCCTCATGGCGCTCAAAGGCCCCATTGACCAATTTTTTGAAGAGGTGTTGGTGAATGCGCCGGAATCCGGGATACGAGCGAATCGGTTGTCGTTGTTGCGCCAGGTTGATGATCTGTTTTCGGTCTATGGCGATCTGTCTCGCCTCCGCGTTCAAGGCCAGTAAGGGAGCCGTTTCCATTATTGGACCGCAGGCGTGACCGCGCATGATCTCTGTCGCATCCAGATTGCGGTGGTTTCGCCTGGGGATCACGCTGGTCCTGATCGTGGTCTGTAATCTCGTGTTATTGGGGGTCTTGTGGCTCACCGGGCTGGATCTGGATGGTGTCTTGACCAAGGCCGAACTCTACGATCCGCAATCGGGCCCTTGTCTCCGAGTTGCCTGGACCGAGGTATCCGGGGTTGAAGGCCCGATTCAGGTGTGTTCGGAGTGGTTGGACGTGACCGACCCGACCGGGCAGGTTCATTCATTACGGGAGGGCGAGCCGTTGGCCATGAGCGTTGCCGGGAACCTGTATTATGAAAATGCCGGCGACGCGGATCATCGGCTCTTGGGGCTGTTGCTCTTTACCGGAGCGGTCATCTATCTGGGTATGTGGGCCAAGCGTCGGCTTTTGACGTGGTATGAGACGCGTCTCCGAAAACATGAGCCGTCATAAGCCGTCGGGTTCCGGGGGGGCCTGCCAACAGGGCTGGTTTGAATAATTTTTTGAGAAATCAAAAATTTGGTGGTAAATTTCCACCGTGGTGACCGTGCCGGCGAACCAAACTTTCCGGTCGGCTCTTGTATAAATTGACAAGGGGCCCCAAGCACATGCAGAACAAAAAATACGCCTATTACTTTGGAGACGGCAAAGCCGAAGGCAAGGGCACCATGAAAGAGCTGCTTGGCGGGAAAGGCGCCGGTCTCGCGGAAATGACGAATTTACAGATTCGCGTTCCCCCGGGATTTACCATCACGACGGACGCCTGCCTGGAATATTTTCGAGCCGGGAGAACGGATCCTCAAGCGATGTGGCCTCAAACGCTGCAAGCGTTGAAACGGGTCGAGCGGTCCATGCAAGCCGGATTTGGAGATACGAAAAATCCGTTGCTGGTCGCCGTGCGGTCCGGGGCCCGCGTCTCAATGCCCGGCATGATGGATACGGTGTTGAATCTGGGCTTGAACTCGAAAACCGTTCTGGGGTTGGCCAACAAAACGCAGAATATGCGTTTTGCCATGGATTCGTATCGGCGTTTTCTCACGATATTCGGCTCCGTGGTGATGGATGTGCCTCGGGAAAAATTTGACGCGGTCCTCGAACGGAAAAAGAACCAGGTCGGGGCCGCGACCGATACCGATCTGTCCCCCACAGCGCTCGGCGAGTTGGTCGAAGAATTTCACGACGTGATCAGGCGGGAAAACGGATGCGCGCTCCCCGAGGATCCGTTTACACAACTCAAGATGGCGATTCACGCGGTCTTTGCGTCCTGGTTTGGAGACCGGGCGGCGGCCTATCGAAAAATCTATCACATCCCGGATACCTGGGGAACCGCGGTCAACGTGGTGGCCATGGTGTTTGGGAACATGGGGGAGACCAGCGGAACCGGCGTGGTCTTTTCTCGGGATCCGTCCACGGGGGAGCGAACGTTTTTTGGGGAATGTTTATTCAACGCCCAGGGCGAAGACGTCGTCGCGGGCGTTCGCACACCCCGTTTGGTGTCCACCCTCAAGGACGTCTTGCCCGCTGCCTATCAATCCCTCGTGACCACCCAACGCATTCTGGAAAAACATTATCGCGATATGCAGGACATGGAGTTTACGATTCAGGAAGGCCGGCTCTATATGCTGCAAACGCGGGTTGGAAAAAGAACGGGGATTGCCGCGGTTCGGATCGCCGTTGAGATGGTCAAAGAAAGGCTGATTGACAAACACGAAGCCGTGAGTCGGGTGGAGCCGGAACAACTGGCTCAATATCTCTACCCGATTTTTGAACGGAACGACGAAAAGAAATGTCAACCGATTGGCCACGGGCTGCCGGCCGGTCCCGGCGCCGCCTGCGGAAAAATCGCCTTGACCCCCGACCATGCCGTGGCGCTCAAGGTTCGGGGAGAAAAAGCCATACTCGTTCGTAAAGAAACCAGCCCGGATGACATCCATGGCATGCACGCCTCGGAAGGGTTCTTAACGGCCACGGGAGGCATGACCTCCCATGCCGCGGTGGTGGCGCGGCAAATGGGAAAGGTCTGTGTCGCCGGATGTCAGGACGTCGAGGTCTTCAAGGATGAAACCAAAGTGCGGATTGGCCCGTCCGTGTTTCAAGAAGGGGACACGATCTCCCTGAACGGATTTTCCGGCTTGGTCTATGGCGGGATGGTATCCGTGGTCGAGTCGGAAGTGGTGCAGGTGATTCAAGGCACCCTGTCCGCGACCCGGTCCGAAAAATTTCGCTATTTTTCCACCATTTTGAAATGGGCCGATGAAATACGGCGGCTCAACGTTCGGGCCAATGCCGATGACCCGAATCAAGCCCGCATCGCGCGCGGGTTCGGCGCGGAAGGGATTGGGCTCTGCCGCACGGAACACATGTTCTTTGCGGAAGACCGCGCGCCGGTCATGCAAGCCATGATCCTGGCCTCGAGCCGAACGGAACGGGAGCAGTATCTCAATCAACTGCTGCCCCTCCAGAAACAGGATTTCATGGGGCTCTACCGGGAAATGCAAGGCTACCCGGTCACCATTCGGCTCCTGGACCCGCCCTTGCATGAATTTTTGCCGAAACGCGAACAACTCATGGTGGAGATCGGGCGCGCCGAGGCCATGAACGTGGATTCACCGGAAATTCAGGAAAAGCGAAAAATCCTGGCGCGCGTTGACGAGCTGCATGAATACAATCCCATGCTTGGCCTCCGGGGCTGTCGCCTGGGTATTACGATGCCGGAAATTACTCGTATGCAGGTGCGGGCGATCATGGAAGCCGCCTGTGAGGTGGCCAAAGAAGGGAAAAAGATCGTGCCGGAAATCATGATCCCCCTGGTGGGCATGGCATCGGAAATGAAAGCGCAAAAAGCCCTGATCAAAGAAGTCGCCGATGCAACCATGCAACGCTGCGGGAAACAATTGACGTATCTGGTCGGGACCATGATTGAGTTGCCTCGGGCGGCGGTGACGGCCGGGCAGATCGCCGCCGATGCGGAGTTCTTTTCCTTTGGGACGAATGATCTGACCCAAACCACCTACGGATTTTCCAGGGATGACGCGGCCAAGTTTACGGGCTTTTATCGCGACCACAACCTGTTGGAATTTGATCCCTTTGCCGTGCTGGACCGGGAAGGCGTGGGCGCGGTCATGCGTTTGGCCATGCGTGAAGGGCGGGCGACTCGTCCGATGTTGAAACTCGGGATTTGCGGGGAACACGGCGGGGATCCCAGTTCCGTCGAATTTTGCCACCAGCTTGGTCTTGACTACGTGAGTTGCTCTCCGTATCGAGTGGCCATTGCTCGCCTGGCTTCCGCTCAAGCCGTGTTGAAGGCGGAAGGCGAAGGCAAAGCCGCGAAGTCCGTGAACGCGCCGGCGCGGGTGGCGGCGAACACTCCAAAGCGCGTACGTCGGGTGACGGCCGCGGCCTCCAAGCCGAAGGCCAAAGCGCGGACGCGCAACACTCGCTCTCGCCGGTGAATGACGTCGCGCAAGACGTCCGTTTCATGAAACAGGCCCTCAAGCTCGGGGCTCGAGGGCGGGGGACGACGAGCCCGAATCCCATGGTCGGCGCGGTGGTCGTGGCCAGGGGACGCGTCGTGGGTTCCGGGTATCACAAACGAGCCGGCGGTCCCCATGCCGAAATCGTTGCGTTGCGACAGGCCCGGTCCCGGTCCCGTCACGCCACCCTTTACATCACGCTGGAACCGTGCTGCCATACGGGGAAACGCACGCCGCCGTGCGTGCCGGCCATTCTTGATTCTGGTGTGCGCCGCGTCGTTGTGGCGATGCGCGACCCGAATCCCCTCGTGGCGGGCCGCGGCATTCAACGACTCAAGCGGGCGGGGATCGTCGTTGACGTCGGGTGCCTGAACCGGGAAGCCGCGAAGCTCAATGAGGCGTATTCCCATTGGATGCAAACCGGCCGGCCGTTCGTCACGCTTAAGGCGGCGATGACATTGGATGGCCAGTTGGCCACGGCGGCCGGAGAATCGCAATGGATCACCGGAGCCGCGGCACGGGCACACGTCCACCGGTTGCGCAGCCGGGTTGACGCGATTGCCGTGGGCGTGAACACGGTTCTTCGGGATGACCCTCGGTTAACCGTGAGGGACGCTGCGGGGAACCCGCGCGCACGTGCCGCCCGTCCGCCGGTTCGAGTGGTCGTTGACAGCCGTCTTCGGATTCCCGTCTCGGCGCGGGTGTTGCAGGGCCTTGAGCACGCTCCGACGGTCGTGGTCACCACAAAAAGAGCCAATCCCCGACGCATGGAGCGGTTGAAAAAAATGGGCGCGGTGGTTTTGATGCTTCCTCCCAAAGGCGCCCGCGTCTCCCTCCGCCGCTGCCTTCAGGCGCTTGGGAACATGGAGATCACCACGTTGCTGGTGGAAGGCGGCGGTGAGTTGAACGCCGGTTTTTTGCGCGAGGGACTGGTGAACCGTGTGTCTCTGTACATGGCGCCGATGTTGTTGGGAGGGCGCAATGCCACGGGCCTGCTCGGCGGTCTTTCGCCCGCACGTTTGGCCGACGCGGTGGCGGTGTCCGACATGCGGCTTCGGTTTCTTGGACAAGACGTGCTGCTCACCGGAACCTTGCCGCCCATGCCGTAAGAGGGGCAGACTTTCACGGATGGATGCGGAACACACCAAGTGGGAAGCTGACAACGAAGATGGTATTCCTGCTGCCGAGTGTGATGGAAAATGTTCGAGTGAATGATCGCCATGACACTGCGTCGTTTCGGGAGAGAACCAACAAACATATTCGCGCTTCTCGGTACAGATGAGAACAGTGCGACATTTGCGTTGGGATGGGCGATTGACAGATGTCCGTCGTTTCGCAATATGCTGGTGAAAAAGCTGGTTGGTTGTCTGTCGGCAGGAGGCCATGCCGTGGTTGTAGAGTTACAACGATATGGAACAGGAGGCATTACCGATATTGAACTCATAAGTGATAACTTCTGCCACGTGATCATTGAGGCAAAATGCGGCTGGACGCTTCCGAGTCGTAATCAACTTGCAGAATATTCCCGGCGAATGCCGAGGCGTACAGGGTCTCAACGCAGGATTGTCTCCTTGAGCGCCGTCACGAAAGATGGCGTGGCCCGCAGTCTGCCGGAAAAAATTAACGGCGTGCCTGTTGCGCATTACTCATGGGCAGACGTCAGGCACATGGTTGCCGAGGCTCGTCAAAAGACCGGATCACACACAGAAAAACTCTGGCTTCATCACTTGTATCTGCACCTTGGAGGGTATGTTGCGATGCAAAACCAAAGTGACAACAACGTGTTCGTCGTCGCTCTCAGCTCGAACCCAATCAAATCAGGGTGCGACTATACATGGATTGACGTGGTTGAGAAGCACAAGCATTATTTTCACCCTGCAGGGAATAACTGGCCGCGCATTCCACCAAACTACATTGGATTTCGCTATCACGGAGAGCTTCAATCCGTACACCATATTGAGAAATACAAGATTGTCAGTGATCTGTCGGCGGTGAGACGTCAATGGCCTGCTCCTGCTGCCAGCAGCGATCGTTCTTTTGTTTACAGTCTGGGACCACAGATGAAGCCGGCACACAAAATGAAAACAGGAAAAATCTTTCCTACCGGCCGTGTCTGGTGCATGATTGATACTCTCCTTTCCGGTAAACATGACACGATCAGTGATGCGCGCGATGAGACAAAACGCCGACTTGATGAAGAGTAAACAGAAAAACTGGATATGGAGAAACATCCGGCGGGAGTACAGATGGTTGGGTATTGCAACATGCGGGAAGGCCAGTGTGGCGTTACCGTATGAGTGCCGGATCATCTTACATGCAACGTTGGGGAGGGCATGATGAAAAACATTGCGGTTGTTCTGTCGGGTTGTGGATTTTTGGATGGGGCGGAGATCACCGAAGCCGTCAGCACGCTGGTGGCGATTGGACAACGGGGCGCGGCCTATCGGTGTTTTGCGCCGAATAAGGACGTGCCGGTCACCAATCATCTGACGCAACAACCAACCGGCGACACACGCAACGTCCTGCAGGAAGCCGCCCGTATTGCGCGGGGCGAGATTCGTCCGCTTGAAGAACTCACGGCGCGGGACTTTGACGCCCTGGCGTTGCCCGGCGGGTATGGGGCGGCGCTCCATTTATGTGATTTTGCGCACAAGGGGAGCGGGGGAACGATTGACCCTCACGTCCTTCGTATCGTGAAAGAATTTCATGACGGGCGCAAACCCATTGCCGCGATTTGTATTGCGCCGGCCATCATGGCCCTGGCCTTTGGCGAGCAAGGCGTGAGCGTCACGATTGGCGATGACCGGGGGACGGCATCGGAAATCGAAAAAACCGGAGCCAGGCATACCGCGTGCGCGGTTGACAAATTTGTCGTGGATGCCGCCAAACGAGTGATTACCACGCCGGCCTATATGTACGGGACCGCGAAACCGCATCAAATTTTTGAAGGCATCGGCGGCGCGATCGGCGAATTGTTGAAGATGGCCTGACGCATCCGGACGGGGCGCGCGGCGCCGGCTCATCCCCAACTCGTGTCTCCGTCGTTGCGTGAAGGACGGACTGGCACGGGAACCTCGTTCTATGCCGATTTCATTTTGGACCAACGCGCTCGCCGCCGCCGCTCTTGTCGTCGTGTGCGCGGTTGCCGCCATCGGCGACGACGGGCCAACGACTCCTCACGATTTTTCGCTGGCGAATGCGTACCGGCCCGGCAATGAGGCGGTCAATCTTGCCGAGTACTGGATGAGTGAAAAATACGATGGCGTCCGCGCGCTATGGGATGGGAGGCGGTTGCGTTCGCGTGGGGGCCAACTGTTCGCCGCACCGCCGTGGTTTGTCGCCGGGTTGCCCGCCGCCGTTTTGGACGGCGAATTATGGCTGGGGCGCGGACGTTTTGAAGCAACAACGTCCATCGTCCGCCGTCGGCGTCCGCACGACGGATGGCGAGACATTCGATACATGGTGTTTGATTTGCCCGAACACGGCGGTGTCTTCCGTGAACGCTACGCCGCGTTGACCGCGCTGGCGGCGGCGAACGACACGCGCTATTGGCGGGTGGCGACGCACGATCCGATTGCCTCGCGCGACATGCTGGAGCAACGCTTCGCCGACGTCATCGCCGCCGGCGGCGAAGGACTGATGTTGCGGCGGGCGGAATCGCGGCACCGGGGCGGCAGAAGTGACGATTTGCTCAAATACAAACCTGTTGCCGATGCCGATGCCGTCGTCGTTGGCCACAATCCCGGCAAGGGTAAATACGCCGGGTTGATTGGATCGCTGCGCGTCCGCGCCGAAGACGGCACGGTGTTCGCTGTCGGCAGCGGCCTTTCCGACGCCCTGCGCCGCAATCCGCCGCCCGTCGGCACGACGATCACCTACAAATACCAGGGACTGACCAAAAACGGCATTCCGCGTTTTCCCGTTTTTCTGCGTCTGCGCCGCGCCGTGCCGGAAACAGCCGTCCAGGAGATGCGGTGAATGTCGGAGACCGCCGCACCCGTCCGGCCCACCGTTTGCGTCGGTGTCCCGGTCTGATGCGCGGCTTGCCGTTTCTTGTCGGACTCCTGGCCGCGGGAAACCTGCTCGTGGGTCCATATGCGTGGGGACAGGCCGCTCCGCCCGATTCGCCCCGAACGTCCGTCCAGCCCGTCGCGGCCCTTCTCCTGCAGTATCTCTCGGTCGAAGACCGCACGCGGGCCGAGACGTTCCTGCAGGCCATTCTGGAGCATCCCGATGCGCGTCTGGAGCAAGTGATCCAACTGCTGCGGGAAACCCGGACTGATGACCCTGCTCAAACGGGCATGTTGCCGAATCAGCCGATTCGGGTTCGCGGGAACACGCTGTCGTACGGGTTGTTTGTGCCGTCTTCCTATGATGCCGCCGCGGTGCTGCCATTGGTGGTTTGTTTGCACGGGGCCGGATTTACGGGCGATTCCTATTTGGAGCGATGGGCCACGAGGCTGGGCGACGCCTATATTCTTGCCTGTCCCACCTCCGCGATGGGGACGTGGTGGACCCGGACCAGTGAAGAACTGGTGCTGGCCACCATCCGGGACGTGCGCGCGCGGTACCGTGTTGATCCCAACCGGATTTATCTGACGGGCATGTCGAATGGCGGCATCGGCGCGTGGATGATCGGGATGCATCACGCGCCCCGGTTTGCCGGGGTGGCGCCGATGGCCGGGGGCATTGACGACGTGCTCTTTCCTTTTTTGGACAATCTTCGGCAGGCTCCGGTGTACGTGATTCATGGAGCCAGGGATCAAATTATGCCCGTCTGGTTGAGTCGGAACATTACCAATGAGTTGGCGCGGCGAGGGATCGCCTTCACGTACCGCGAGCATACATTGGCTCATCCGCATGCCGGCGGTCATTTTTTTCCTCGACAAGAACTGCCGGCATTGATGGAGTGGTTTGGGCGGCAGCGCCGCGACCCCTATCCGCGGCGCTTGACGGTGGTTCGGGACGCAAGCCATTTGTCGGATTTTGGCTGGGTGCGCATTGAGGCCACAGACCGTATCGCGATGTTTTCGGAGCGGTTGGTGGATCGATCGGACGATCTGATGAAAAACAACGTGTACGCCACCCTGGACGCGACCATCACACACGACAATCATATTGACGTCCGAACCGAGCGCGTCCGTCGTTATACGCTGTTGTTGAACGACGCATTAGTTGATTTTTCCCGACCTGTGACCGTGACGACCAATGGCCACGTCAATTTTGAAAGCCGCGTGGTTCCGCGAGTCGAAACACTGTTGCGGGACGTGCGGCGACGTCAGGATGTTGACCGGCTTTTTCCCGCCCGCGTGACCCTTGACGTGGCGCGATGAATGGGTCGGGCACCTGTTCGGCCCTCCCCGAAACGACCATGGCAAAAGCCCTTGCTATTCTGGGAACGGCTTCCGACGTCGGCGCTTGATGATTGGGCCGATCACGTCGAACCACACCTTGATATACGGGCCATCGTGCGGCCGCTGTGCCTCCCGTCGGCTTGACAACCGATACCATATTCCCTACAGTCCCTTGCACATTCGGAAGATGCGAGACACGGGTACAGGGAAGAAGGTGCGACTCCTTCGCGGTCCCGCCGCTGTAACTGGACACGAACCCCGTCCACGCCACTGTCGAAAACACGGTTTTTGATGGGAAGGCCCGGGAAGTAGGCTAGGATCCAGAAGCCAGAAGACCGACCCGTGTCAGGAATGCCGTTGTCGCCGGTTCAACCGGATTGACGAACGGGATTTCATGACCTTCGAACCTTCGTGGGCTGGGGTTCGGGTGAGGATGAAGACGCGGGTAGAATCCTCAAGGTCGTTCTGGCCTTGGGGATTTTTATTGTGACGGCTTTGCAGCGTGGCCGGGATTGCTCCGGCGCACATGATTGGCGCCGGCAAACCCGCTCTGGTCTTGTCGGCCTGGTGGTCATTCTGCTCACGCTCCTCGTCGCCGGCCCGCTCTTTGGTTTTTCCGACCATTCCACCACCATGAAACGTCGTCAACAGGGAATTCTGACGGGGATGCCCTTTATGGCCAATGTGTCCACGCGGACGTTTGTTGATGACACCGGTCGAACAATGTATTTGGCGAAGACCCCCAGGCGTGTGATTTCTCTTGCGCCGAACATCACGGAAATGTTGTTTGCCATTGGAGCGGGTCCGTCGGTCGTCGGCGTGACGACGTGGTGCGATTACCCGCCGGAGGCGAGCACCAGGAAGACCGTGGGAGATTCCCGCCCCAACCCCGAAGCTATCCTGGCGCTTCAACCGGATCTCGTGCTGGGGTTCACGGCGATTCGGGATGACGCGCTGGAGACGTTGCGGCGTTTGAAGATTCCGTTGTTCACCATGGATGTTCAGTCAGTGGAACACGTCTATGCCCATATCCAGACCCTGGGTCGGATGTTGGAGCGCGTCCAGGAGGCCAATGCGTTGGTGTATGCCATGCGTGCGGATATTCAGGCGATTGACGAACGAGTCAGGGCGTTGCCTGCCCCGCGCGTCTTGTACGTCTTGTACGATCAGCCGTTTATCACCGTCGGACCGGGCAGTTTTATTCATCAACTCCTTGAACTGGCCGGAGCGGACAACGTCGCGAAAGACGCCGGCAGCGCCTGGCCGCGGTTGAGCATGGAAGTTGTGTTGCGAAAAAACCCCGAGATTCTGCTGTTTCCCTCACGGGAGGGGAATGATGCGCCGGCATCGGATCTTCGTCAATGGACTCGATGGGGCACGATTGCGGCGGTGCAAAACAAGCGTCTGCATTTCGTCCCCGGGACGTTGATCAACAGACCGGGGCCGAGAATCGTGCAAGGGCTGGCGGCGTTGGCCCGTGCCATTCACCCTGACGTGTTTCAGGAGATCGGGCCGTGAGCGGCGGTCAATGGAGCGCCCGGCTTCCCGGCCTGCCGGTCGAGACGCTGCCCGGGTCCGACGCGGGGCTGCCGGCCGTCGCCATCGGCCACCTGTCCGCGTTTCGCTGGCTGGCCAGCGTGGCCGGGTTGGTCGTGTGTAGCCTGTTGACCGGGGTCGCCTGTCTTGCCGTCGGAGCGGAATCGCTGGCTCTGGGGAGCGTGCTTCGGATCGTGGGAGACATGCTGTCCACGGGCGGGAAGGACGTTGAGTCGGTTGGCGCCGCCAGTCTCATCCTGTTGGAGATTCGTCTTCCGCGCGTCGTGCTGGCGTTTCTCGTTGGCGGGGCTCTGGCCGCCGTGGGAGTGGGCCTGCAGGCCCTTCTTCGCAATCCCCTGGCCGATCCCTACGTGCTGGGCATTTCCAGCGGTTCCGCGTTTGGCGCCACGCTTGGCATGTTGTTTGGTGTCGGAGGCATGGCCTTGGGCGTGTCGGCGCTTTCGGTGTGGGCGTTTCTCGGGGGGCTACTTGCCATTCTGGTGGTCTATCGGGTCAGCGTGACGTATCGCGCGTTATCCGTGCACACGCTGTTATTGGCCGGCGTCATTCTCAATGCGTTCTTTGCGGCCCTGATCATGTTCGCGATTTCCGTGGCCGACCCCGCGCAGGCGTTCAACATGATGATGTGGTTGATGGGCACGTTGATCGCGCCGGATTACGCCACGTTGCTGTGGCTTGGGCTGTTTCTGTGTCTCGGCGGCGCGGTGTTGTTCTGGCTGGCTCGACCGCTCAACGTCCTGACCATGGGCGAAGAAACCGCCCGGGCGCTGGGCGTGGACATTGAACGGGTCAAAAAACTCATCTTTGCCGTTGCGGCGTTCATGACCGGCGCGGTGGTGTCCATTGCCGGTCCGATCGGCTTTGTCGGCATGGTTGTGCCGCATGCGGTTCGCATGATCGGCGGCGCGGATCACCGCCTTCTGTTGCCGGCTTCCGCGTTGGTGGGAGGCACCTTTCTCATGGTGGCCGACACCGCCGCCCGCACGGTGTTGTCGCCGACCGAACTGCCGGTTGGCGTGGTCACGGCGCTCATCGGCGGCCCGATCTTTCTGTATTTGCTGGTGAAGCGCCGGGCGGGAGTCGCGTTGTGAAGGCGTTGGACTCTTCTCCGGCCTTTGACGTTCGGGCGTTGTCTTTTTGCTATGATCACGCCACCGGTCATGACTGGGCCGTCAGAGACCTCACGTGTGCGATCACGGCCGGAACGATTGTGGGTGTGATCGGCCCCAATGGGTCAGGGAAAACCTCATTCCTCAAATTATTGATGGGGCTTTTGCGTCCGTCGTCCGGCGCCGTGCATATGTTCGGACAGGCTCCCGGCACCTGGTCGTCGGTCGAGCTGGCCCGGCGAATCGCCTTCGTGCCTCAAGACGCGACGGTCTTGTTTCCTTTTACACTGGGGGAGTTGGTGCTGACGGGGCGGTTTCCCTACCATCGTTCATTTGAGGGGTGGGGATGGGATTCGTCCGCCGACGTCCGGCGCGCCGCGTGCGCCATGCGCGAGATGGAAATTGACTCGTTGGCCGACCGCCCGATGTCGGAGGTGTCGGGTGGTGAACGGCAACGGGCGATGATTGCGCGGGCCTTGACGCAGGATACGGACATTTTGCTTCTGGATGAACCGACCGCGTTTCTCGATCTCCACCACCAGCTTGATATTGCGCGGAAGCTTCGGCAGTTGAATCGGGAACGGGGCTTGACCGTGGTGATGGTGTCCCATGATCTCAATCTGGCGAGTCAATGCTGCGATCAATTATTGCTCCTGCATCAGGGAGCCATTGTGAAACGGGGGCGTCCGGCCGACGTGATGCTGCCCGAGGTGTTGGCATCGGTGTACCGGTGCGAGGTCGTGGTTGATCGGCATCCGCATTCGCAGGCGCCGCGCGTCACGTTGCCGGTGTGAGGGAATATGCCGGCGGAACGACGGTCTGTGAAACGTGCTTCTCCCCGTTGGGGGGAGAGGGTCGGGCGGGGAGGCGGGGCCTTCCCGGTTTTGTGTCACTATTAACGAAAGGAACGGGAGCAAGGAACCATTACGGCATGTGTCGGGGAAGATGGTGCAAATCCATCACGGTGCCGCCACTGTAAGCGGGGAATAACACTGTCGCAGGCCACTGGCCGGCGACGCGATGCGTGAGCCGGGAGGTTGACCATCGTGGAGCGGCCGGGAAGGCGCAGGGGGAGTGATGATCCGCAAGTCAGGAGACCCAGCTGCCGTTGATTTCTGAACCCACCCTTCGAGCCAAAGGGAGGTTGATTATGCTGTGTCGTCTGTTTGCTTGTGTGTGTCTTGCCATGCTGTCCGCCGGTCTGTGTTTCCCGTCATGGGCATTGAGTCAACCGCCTTCCGATGATTCGAACGTTCAGAAGCTGGACCTCCTGGTCGTCAGCGCCACCAAAACGCCGGTCCCTCTTCGTCGGGTGACCAGTGCGGTCGAGGTGTGGACCGAAGAGGATTTTCAAAAAAGAAAAATCAAGACGGTGGTGGAAGCGCTGCGTCTGTCACAAGGCACGGCGGTGTTTCAATCCGGCGGACCCGGCACGCTCGCCACCGTGCGGATCCGTGGTGGCAAATCCGAGCAGACGCTGGTGCTGATTGATGGTGCGATTGTGAATACGGCGGGAAATGGAGGGTTTAACTTTAGCGATTTAACCGTGGATAACATTGAGAAAATTGAAATCGTACGTGGGGCGCAAAGTACACTGTGGGGCGCCGATGCGGTGGGTGGAGTCATTGCCATCACGACGAAACGGGGCCGTGGGAAGCCGAAGGCGGGTGCGTTTTTTGAATATGGAGCTTTCAACACGGTACGAGAGGGAGGAAGCCTGTCTGGGCAGAAAGGGCCTGTTGATTTTTCCCTCGCGCTCTCCCGCTGGGATACCACAAGCATTTCCGCGGCGAATTATCGAAGAGGGGCTTCCGAGCGCGATTCATACCGGAATTGGCAGAGTTCGGCCCGGTTCGGCATGGGGCTTCCCGCCGATGGCCGACTCGACTTTAACTTCAGGTGGGTGAATGGTTCGTTAAATACCGACAACTTTTTTGGCGCCCCTGCCGATACGCTAAAGACCAAAACGAATACCACACAATTCGTTTTCGCCGGAACCTGGCGTCAGCCGCTGACTGATTGGTGGATACATGCCTTCACGTTGTCGCGTGCCGAGGAGAGGGCCTCGGAAAATTCAAGCAAGACCCGCGGCTTGACGAACAGAATCGAGAGTCAGCACGATTTTCGCCTCAATCAATACCTCACGCTGACGATGGGGTATCAATTTCGTGAAGCCCAGGCGGCGTTTGCCACGAAGAGGATTAATGCTTCCCATGCGGGGTTTGGTCAGGCGCAATTCAACCTGTTTGACCGCTTCTTTGCCACGGCCGGGGTGCGGCATGATGCCTTCAACACTTTTGGGGAGGCGACCACGTATCGCGTGACCGGAGGCTATCTGCTCAACGCCACACACACAAAAATCCGCAGCAGCTATGCGACGGGGTTTCGGGCGCCGAGCAACAACGAATTGTTTTTCCCTGACTTTGGCAATGCCGACTTGGAGCCGGAGAAAAGTCAGAGTTTTGACGTGGGGGTGGATCAGACCTTTTTAGACGAGCGGGTGACCATTAGCGGCGGCTATTTCTGGAATCGGTATCGCAATCTCATTCAGAATGTCGGCCCTGGGGCGAGTTGCCCGGCTACGGCCATTTTTGGGTGTCCCGTCAATGCGGCATCGGCGAAATCCCAAGGCTGGGAAGGGTCAATCAAGATGGTCGTGCTACGGGATCGTCCCTTGGCAAAATTTCTGGAATTGCAGGGGCAATATGCCGCGACGCTGACACGCGACATGGAAACGGCCAAACGGTTCGCACGATGGCCTGTCCATCAGGCCAGTGTGAGTGTGTATTATCAGCCGATTGATCCGTTGCTCGTGACGCTTGACGTCCGTTTTGCAGACAAACAATTTGATCGTCGTGATAATACGATCCGTCTTGACTCGTTCACGGTGGTCAATCTGGCGGCGAATTATGATATGACCGAACGGGCCCAGGCCTACGTTCGCGTGGATAATCTCTTTGACGAAGAGTATGAGGAAGTTTTAAATTTCGGGACACCCGGGCTTTCGGTGTTCGGCGGCCTCCGCGTGAATTTTGAAGTGCCCGGTCTGTGAGGGTGCCGGTGGATGACTGGCCGGCGATGATAACCCACTCCGGTGTGCGCGTTGCCGGAGCGGGCAACCATGAGAGATCAGCATGAGAATTTCGAAGGTCTATACAAAAACCGGTGACGGCGGCCGCACGCGGCTGGCGGGTGGTCAGGATGTTGAGAAAGATGCCGTTCGGGTGGAAGCCTATGGGGCGGTTGATGAACTCAACACGATCATCGGATTGGTCCGGGCGTTTAATAATACGGAACAGGGTGACGCGGCCATCCGATTGGAAGAGACGATGGCATGGATTCAGAATAAATTGTTCGACATTGGGGGATTGCTCGCCACCGCTCCGGGGCAGACATTCAAGAATATGCCGTCGGTGACCCCTCGGGACGTTGAACGATTGGAACATTGGATAGATCGGTGCCAGGAAGATCTCGCACCCTTAAAAGAATTCCTGTTGCCGGGAGGCGGGAAAGTTCCCGGGTTTCTTCATCAGGCCCGAACCGTCGCCCGCCGGGCCGAACGTCGGTGCGTGCGTTTGGCCCGTGAGGAAGCGATGGCCCCTCTCGTCATTCCTTTTTTGAACCGTTTGAGCGACGCGTTGTTTGTGTCGGCGCGATGGATGGCCCATCACGCCGGAGAACCGGAATTGTTATGGGATCGGTCGGTATCAGAGGCTTCGTAGGCTTTGGGGCGTTGGCGCTCCTCGTGATCTCGGGTTTTGTGTTTTCCCGACCCGAAGGGAACACCCCCGATATTCCGGATGATGCCCAGGCCTACGAAGCGTTGGAGCTGGTTCGTGCTCATCCCGCCCGCAATGCTCCCACGTTGGAACAGGCGCTGGACCGATATGTCGAAGAGTTGACCATTCGCGGTGTGCTCTTTCATCAAGGCGCGTGGCAGGTCGGCAAAGAACGTCCCGGCGTGTACGCCGTCAGAATGCTTGTCCGGGAAAAAGGGTCGCAGGAATGGATTGAACGGGAGTTTGCGTGGCGGGTCACGTTGAAGGATCAAACGGTCCGCGTGATTTCTCTGGCCGCCGTTCACCTGATGCCGTTTCATCAGTTGCCGCCGTTGCCCCATCAAGACCAAATATCCCGGCGTTTCCTCCCTGTTCAGGCGGACAGGCGACCTGGATGATGCCATGTTCCACCCGAGTCGGGTAACGGGTGACCGACCAGGCCGGAACGGGGTTTTTCAGGCATTGTCCCGTGCGCACGTTAAAGGTCCATCCGTGCCACGGACAGCGCACAACGTCCCCTTCCAGTGTGCCGTCCCCGAGCGGGCCTCCGGCGTGCGGGCAGGTATTCCGCAATGCCAGGATCTTTCCGTCCATGTTGTATAACGCCACGTCGCGATCGCCCGTTACGTCAACCGAAAGGCAGGTTCCGGGTGGCAGGTCTTGAATGCGGGCCACGTTTACGTAGTGCATAAGAGCCGGTCCGGAAAAAGTTGCACCTTATCAAGGTGTTTGGGTCGTCTCAAGTGAGAAATTTCTGGCGGCTGTTGCCTCAACGCCGGTCCTGATGCTATACAAGCGGGCGGGATTCATGCGTCACACCGGGGATGGCGGTCTATGACGTTATTGTTAAACGCCACATATGAGCCTCTGCGGGTTGTGCAATGGCAGAAGGCCATCACGTTGCTTTGTCAAGGGAAAGTCGAAGTCCTCGAATGTTATGATCGGGAAATTCGAGGCATCACGATCAGCTTTAAGCTCCCCTCGGTGATGCGGCTCCTGAAAGTCGTCAAGTTACGGTCCGCGCATCGGACGGTCAAGTTTTCACGGATTAATATTTTTACCCGCGACAAATATACATGCCAGTATTGCGGCAAGCGATTTCGAACCGAAGAGCTGACGTTTGATCACGTCGTGCCGATTGCCAACGGTGGCAAGAAAACCTGGGACAATATCGTGACGGCGTGCTGGCGTTGTAATAACAAAAAGAGCGGAAGAACTCCGGAAGAAGCCCATATGCACTTGCTGAAAAAACCGGCAAAGCCGCGATGGAATCCCACCCTGACCATTATGATTGGCATTCGGAACGCTCCGGACAGTTGGCGTGATTATCTTTATTGGCACATGGAATTGGACTCTGATGCGTAAGGGCCGTTTCCTCTATCATTCATCGCCCAGTGATGCCGTCTCCGTTCGTGGCCCCTCTTGTGTGTGCGGGTTCCGGTTGTTGCGCGAGGAAGGCTTTGAGGAAAACGGGTTAATCGCCTGGTGTCATTGGTTGCGGGCCACCATCGTGCGAGGTCAGGAAGTATCGGCATGACCAGCAATCCCGGTTTTCAAATTTCTTTAAGTCTGCAAGGCCGCTTCTGCGCGGTCATCGGTGGTGAAGATGAGGCCGCACACAAGACCTCGCTGTTGCTGGATAGCGGGGCCAAAGTGGTCGTGGTGAACCCCACGTTGAACGTGCCGCTTCGGAAACTCACGGCGTCCGGCGCCATTCTTCATCGTGGACGACGCTTTCGATCAAGTGATACGCAGGGCGTTTTTATGGTCCTCAATACCCTGGTGCACGACACGGATCTCGCGCAATCGTTACGGGCATTATCGGAAGCCGAACGGTTTTTGGTGTGGTCGGCTGACCGGCCGGAATTGTCGAATGTGATGATGCCGGCCGTGGTCCACCGAGGGGCGCTTCGTATGGCGATTAGTACAAGCGGCGCGTCCCCTGCGCTGGCCGGCGTCCTGCGACAGAACTGTGACGCGATCTTTGACGAAGAATTTGAAAGGTTTCTGGATTGGTTGGGCGCGGTGCGCGAGGAAGTCCAGGCCGGTGAACCGGGTGCGGAAAAAAGGCGGGAGCGATTGAAGGCGGCGGTGGAGGGTTTTCAATTGACAGGGAACATCGCGTATCCCCGGTCATGGATTGATCGCGATGCGTCGTCCGTTTCATAATTTTCCAAAGGATGGTGGGAACGATGGTCTTATTGGAATTCAGCATGTCGCCTTTGGGTCAAACCGAAAGCGTGGGAAAATACGTGTCACGGTCTTTGCAGATTATTGACCGGAGCGGGGTCGCGTATCGCCTGAATCCCATGGGCACGGTGCTGGAGGGGGAATGGGATGAGGTCTTTGACGTGGTGCGCCAATGTTATGAGCGGATGAAGAAGGATTGCCGCCGCGTTTCCTGTACGATCAAAGTTGATTATCGCAAAGGGCATCAGGGCCGCTTAAGCGGAAAAGTCGCCAGTGTGGAAAAGCGGCTGAAGAAGAAACTGAAGACGTGAATGACCGCATGACGGGTGGCGCGTCGGTCCTCCTGGCTCCGCGGCATTGTCTCACTCATGACAAAGATTTGTCAGCGGTTCATACATGCGGTTCACGTGTGCGCCGAGATTGCACAAGACTTCATACGGAATGGAGTCCTGCCACTTCGCCAGCTCATAGGCGGTGATGGCCTGTGTTTTCGATTGGCCCAGTAACAGCGCGTCGTCTCCCGGTTTGATACCGGGGGCATCGGTTGCGTCAACCACGGTCATATCCATACAGATTCGTCCGACGACCGGGCATCGCCGGTCATGAATGATGACGGCTCCGTTGTTGGAGAGCCGGCGGTTATATCCGTGTGTGTACCCGATGGGAAGGACGGCTAGCCGGGAATCCCGTTTTGTGCGGTAGAGGTTGCCGTAACTGACGGGTTCTCCTTTCCCGACCGTTTTGACGTGCACGACTTTGGTTGTCAGGGTCATGACCGGTTGCAGGGAAAGGGGCGTGTGTCTGTTCGGCGTCGGTGCGTACCCGTATAACAACAGTCCGGGCCGGACCATGTCCAGCCATGATTGAGGGTGCCAGAGTATGCCTGCGGTATTGGCGGCATGAAGGTGGGGGACAGGGTCTTTGGCGACGCGAAGGCTCTGAACGGCTGTTTCAAATTGATGAAGCTGGTGAAGGGTAAAGCCGGGGTCCGGATTCTCGGCGTCGGCGAGATGGGTCATGAGACCCTGGCACGACAAGTCATGAGAAAAAACAGGTGACTGCAAGAGGGACAATGCCGCCTCGGGTGTGAAGCCCAACCGTCGCATGCCCGTATCCAATTTGATATGAACGGGATACGGCCGAACCTGGTGTGGCACCCGTTGACTCAAGGCATGGGCGGCATCGGCGTCTGAAAGCGCGGGAATCAGGTTGGCATTGATGAGCGCTTGGCATTGCCATGGGAAGAAACCGCCCATCACAAGAATGGTTCCGGGCAGTCCGGCTTCCCGCAGGGCCACGCCTTCTTCGACCGTGGCCACCCCGAAATGCTGGATTCCGAGTTGAGACAAGGCCTCGGCCATCGTCCTGGCTCCGTGGCCATAGCCGTCGGCTTTGACCACCGCCAGGATTGCCGTGCGTGGCGGGATCCTGTGACGCAGTTCGCCGAGGTTGTGGGCTAACGCGGGGAGGCTGATGCGGGCAAGCGTTGGTGTCAGCGAAACAGGAGCGGTCGGGGTATTTGTGGCAGCGGGAAAAGACACGAGCGGGGCCTTAAATCTCTAAGATTTCCTCCTCCTTTTTCTTTAAGAGTTCATCGGATTTTTGAATCTTGCCATCCGTGCTTTTCTGAACGTCCGTCTCGCCCCGTCGCAAGTCGTCCTCGGTCATCGTCGCGTCTTTTTGGAGGCGTTTCAGTGCGTCATTGGTCTCACGACGGATGCCTCGAATGTGGATTTTTGCGTCTTCCCCGTATTTCCGGCAAATTTTGACGAATTCTTTTCGACGTTCCTCGCTCAAGGCAGGAATCGGGATCCGAATCACCTTCCCGTCGTTCGATGGATTGAGGCCGAGATCTGACGCCAGCACGGCCTTTTCAATGTCGTGAATGCTTGACGGGTCCCATGGCTGGATCATGATGAGCCGGCTGTCCGGCATTGAGAGGTTGCTCACCCGTTTCAGGGGGGTCGGCGTGCCATAGTAATCAACTTGCACGTGGTCCAGGAGTGATAAGGACACCCGCCCGCCACGGAGTCCGGCGAGTTCCTGCTTGAGATGCTCGATGGCGCCGTCCATCTTGTGAGTCATCTTTGCGAGAATGGCCTGGTACGGCATCGGTCATGTGCCTCGGCTACGTCAGGACGGCGTCGTGTTTCACGAGCGTCCCGATTTTTTCCCCCAGGACCACGCGTTTTAAATTGCCCGGCTCGGTGACGTTAAAAACGATCAACGGAAGATTGTTGTCCATGCAGAGCGTAATGGCCGTGGCGTCCATGACCTTCAGGTTCTTGTTGAGGATGGAGAGAAACGGCAGTTCGGCAAACATGGTTGCCGAAGGGTTGTTGAGCGGGTCCGAATCGTAAATCCCGTTGACCTTGGTGCCCTTGATGACCACGTCGGCTTGTATCTCCATGGCACGCAACGCCGCCGCCGTGTCCGTGGTAAAATAGGGGTTGCCGGTCCCGGCGGCAAAAATCACCACGCGCTTTTTTTCAAGGTGCCGAATAGCTCGCCGGCGGATGTACCCTTCTGCCAGTTGCCGCATTTCAATGGCGGATAAGACGCGCGTGACCACCCCGGCTTTTTCAAGCGCGTTTTGCAGAGCGAGGGCATTGAGCAGGGTGGCGAGCATACCCATGTAATCAGCCGACGCTCGTTCCATCCCCGCCGCGCTGGCGGCAATGCCTCGAAAAATATTCCCGCCGCCGATCACGAGCGCGACCTCTATGTTCATGTCAACGACCTCGCGGATTTCACCGGCGAGGGTTGAGAGCACGTTGGGGTTAATGCCGTAAGGCAGGTCTCCGGCGAGCATTTCGCCGCTGATTTTGAGGAGAATGCGGTGGTACTGAACAGGCGTCATTCCTGCCCCAATTGGTAGCGTGTAAATCGAGAAATGGTGATATTTTCTCCGATTATGGCGATTTTTTGCGTGAGGATTTCGGTGATCGTGACGTTGGGATCTTTGATGAACGCTTGCTCAAGCAGGCAATGTTCCTGGTAGAATTTTTCCAGTTTTCCCTGAACGATTTTTTCGAGCGCGGCCGCCGGCTTGCCGAGTTCTTTGGCCTGCGCCAGGTAAATGGCCTTTTCCCGGTCAACCTGCTCGGTCGGGACGTGTTCGCGTGCGACGTAGGCGGGATTGGCCGCGGCGATTTGGAGGGCGACGTTTTTGACGAATCCCTGAAATTCGTCGTTGCGCGCGACAAAGTCCGTTTCGCAATTGATTTCCACGAGGACGCCGATTTTGCTCCCGGCGTGGATATAGGATGCGATGACGCCTTCCCTGGTTTCCCGTCCGGCTTTTTTTTGGGCCGCGGCCAAGCCGCGTTGACGAAGCAGGTCAACGGCTTTTTCAATATCCGAATCGGTGTCTTTGAGCGCGGTTTGACAATCGAGGATTCCGGCTCCCGTTTTACCGCGTAATTCTTTGACCAGGGCACTCAAGCTGGACATGGTGTCGGGTTCTCCCTTGCTGGTGTGGGCTGGGCGTGAAACGAAACAACGTGACGGACGAAAATCTTACGGATCAGGAAGGCGTGTGCACGCGTTCCGTCTCATTGTCGTGAGAACGGGTAGAGAGCATATCCGCCAACAGACTGTCTTCTCCGCCTTCTTTGCGCGCGCGCTCTTGCTTGGCGTGAATGGCGTGGCCTTCCAGACAGGCGTCCGCGATGTGAGCCGTAAAGAGTTTGAGCGAGCGGATGGCGTCGTCATTGCCGGGGATTGGGTAGTCAATCCCTGAAGGATCGCAATTGGTGTCCACGATGGCGACCACGGGGATTCCCAAACGATTCGCTTCTTTGACGGTAATGTGTTGAATGCGCGTGTCCAGCACATAGACACACCCGGGCAGGTTGTCCATGTCCTTGATGCCGCTCAAAAATTTCTCCAGCTTGGCTCGTTCCTTTTCCATGAACAGGACTTCTTTTTTCTTGAGGCGTTCATGGGTTCCGTCGGTGTGGGCGGCTTCGAGTTTTTTGAGTTGACTGATGCTTTTTCTGATGGTCTGGAAATTGGTGAGCATGCCCCCCAGCCATCGTTGTGTCACATAATACATGCCGCATCGCCTGGCTTCTTCTTCGACAATATCAACGGCTTGACGTTTGTTGGTGCCGACAAAGAGGACTGACTCTCCGGCCGCGACGGTATCCCGGACAAAATGATAGGCGTTGAGAAAGAGGGCGGCAGTCTGTTGCAAATCAATCACGTGAATGCCGTTTTTTTCCCCAAAAATATAGGGCTTCATTTTGGGATTCCAGCGATTGATTTGATGTCCAAAATGGACGCCTGCTTCTAACAAGTGTTTAATGGATACCATATTGGGGACTCACCTTTCCTGTATCAGGATCTTTCAGGTAACGTGCGAAGCGAACGTTCCATCAATGTTCAACAGCATGCCCGCCCACGGCCCGGCTTCCGCCTCGCCGTCCTCCAGTGTGGGGCGAACCTAAACTGGAAAGATATAGCATACCCTTTGTTTTGAATGCAAGATAAATTGCCGGGATTTGACAGTCTCAAAGACACGGGTTGCATGATCTATTTCTGCTTCGTGTCCAATCGGCACGCAGAGTCTGGGGTCGTTCTGCCTGTCGTCCCATCATTCCGTAGCCCTGTGTTTGACTTTCTTAAAACCCTGTCCCCCCTTTGTTTATGCCGGTTTAGCTCTGATTTTCTTCCCAAACCGGACGACAACCGGAAGGTCCTTCAGGCCAGGGAATCAGACCATTCTGGCCAGCGTCTGAACATAGACGGCCTGTGCCCCGGCTTTGCGAAGGGTTTTGGCACATTCATTGACCGTGGTTCCCGTGGTGAAGACGTCATCCACGACCAGCAGGGTTTTCCCTTCAATGACGGAGGGGGTTGCGACGGCAAAGCATCGCCGAAGATTCTTTAGACGCTCTCGTCGTTTTAAGGAAATTTGTGGTTGCGTGAGTTTCGTCCGTCTCAGGATGTTGGTGAGCACGGGAAGATTCCAGTACCTGCCCAAATAACGCGCCAACAGCAGGGATTGATTAAATTCCCGTTCCCGGAGTCGCTGAGGGTGCAACGGCACGGCGATAATGGCGTCGAGGGCCGTTGGAGGGGCGCCGGCCCTGGCCATCAGTTGCGCGAGCGATGATGCCAGTTGCGTCTTGCCACGGTACTTGAATAACCCAATGGCTTCTTTCAGCGGGGATTGATAGGCGTATGGCGTCCAGGCTTGATGGTAGGCCGGCGGGCGTTTTCGGCAAGACCCGCACTCGTGCCCGGGACTATGGGAGCGTGCGACCGGAGAAGCGAAAGGACGGGAACAGCGCGGGCAGGTTGGCGAAGAAATTGGCACAATACCGTTCCAGCAGGTCTGGCAAAAAAAAGGAATCGGATCATCCCAGAGGGCGGTGCCGCACAGACGGCACTGCATGGGAAACACGGCGTGCAGGAGACAGCGAAGCAGTCGAGTGGTCGTGTTTTTCACGGGAATTTTTCCGGGCGGTTGCCCTCGGCGACTCGGAAGAAAAATCTAGGAAATGTTCAAGCCTGTGTCAAGCCTCACGTCCCGCCTTGCGTTGTTGGCCGTTTGAGAAGTGTGCTATAGACTTCGGCGAGTCGTCGTGACGGGGAGGCGTTCACATGCTCACCCGAACGGTCTCCGGCTGAAAAAAAGGCCTCGTTTCCATGGTGATATTGGATCGCGTCTGCAAAGACTACCATCGCGGGCACGTCACGGTGTCCGCCCTGCGGGGCGTGAGCCTTCAGGTCGGCGCCGGCGACTGTTGTGTGATCATGGGCCCAAGCGGAAGCGGAAAAAGCACGCTGCTCAATCTGCTTGCCGGCCTTGATTGCGCGACCTCCGGCGACATTCGTCTCGACGGTCAGTTGACTCGCCGCTTTTCCGACGCCGATTGGACGAGATTTCGGCGTGAGCGAATTGGCATGGTGTTCCAGGCGTTTCATTTGGTGCCGGGGCTGACGGCCGCGGAAAACGTCGGGTTGCCCTTACGGCTGCAGCGGGCCTCTGCCGCGTTCATTCGAGAACGCGTTCGGGAGACGCTTGAAAAGGTGGGAGTCCACCATCGGGCCGGTCATTGGCCCTGGGAATTATCCGGAGGGGAACAACAACGCGTGGCTCTGGCTCGAGCGCTTGTCCATCGTCCGCGTCTTCTGTTGGCGGACGAGCCGACGGGCAATCTTGACTCGCAGACCGCCAGGGAGATGGTGGCGCTGATTCAGCACGTGGCCAGGGCGGAATCCCAAACGGTCATTTTCGTCACTCATTCCGAAGCCGCCGCGCGGATTGCCGACCACGTGTACGAACTCTGCGATGGGCAACTGCGTCCCCGGTCGTCTGCGCCCCAGGCCTGCGCATGAGATGAGCGTGTCCATGGATCTTTCCACTACGATTGCCGGCGTGCGTTTCCCAAGCTGTTTGATGAATGCCGCCGGGGCCTTGTGCGTCACACGGGAAGAACTGGAAACTCTGGGTCTGTCCAGGAGCGGGGCTATCGTCACCAAATCCATGACACCGGCGTTCCGGGAAGGCAATCCCGCCCCCCGGTATTACACCTTTCCGGGCGGCTCTATTAATTCCATGGGGCTTCCCAATCTCGGCTATCCGGCCTATGCCACGTTCATTCCCGACCTTCGGCGGTTTGGGAAACCCATTATTGCCAGCATCGCCGGGCTGTGCCCTTCTGATTTTCTTGACGCGGCGCAAGCGATCACGGCCGTTCGGCCCGACCTGCTCGAAGTCAATTTGTCCTGCCCGAATATTCCGGGAAAGCCGCAGATTGGCTATGACGTGGAGGCTTCCCGCGCGTTGCTCCTGCAATTGAAAGACGTCGTCACCGTGCCGATGGGCGTCAAACTGCCTCCGTATTTTGACCCGGTGCATCAGGAAGCCGTGGCCGGTATGTTGCAAGCGGTCGGGGTCGCCTTTTTGTCGGTCATCAACTCCGTGGGCAACGGGCTGGTGGTTGATCCGGACAGGGAATGCGTGGTGATCAAGCCCAAGGGCGGGTTCGGCGGCCTTGGCGGACCCATGATTAAACCCGTCGCGTTAGCGAACGTGCGCGCGTTCTGGAAGTTGTTTGACGGCCGGATGCCGATCATTGGAACGGGCGGCATTGCCTCGGGTACGGACGTGTTTGAACATAGTTTATGCGGCGCGTCCGCCGTGCAGATTGGCACGGCGCTCGTTGACGAAGGAGTCGGGGTCTTTCAAAGACTGGAAAACGAACTCACGGAGACGTTGGAAAAGAAAGGCTGCCGTTCGCTTGTGGAATGTCGGGGAACCTTGCGGGAACTCTGACCGCAAACGCGTGTGACGGCCCTCCCGGTACTCCCGTTCAAAGGCGGTTCGGCCGTTGTCCCGACCAACCGCGGGTTTGGCATTGACGTGTCAGGATGGAGCGAATGATCCGGTGTCGCGGTCAGAGGGGATGTGACTTGCCGGGAACGGCATGTTTTGGGATAAGCCGCAGGAGCATCCCTTGTCTAAGCAGTTGGGCCACGTTTCGCACGCGGAGCCGGCGCATCAGATTAAACCGGTGGACTTCAACCGTGCGGACACTGATATCCAGTTGTTCGCCGATTTCCCTGTTCGTGTGACCTTGAGCCACGAGGCGAAGAATTTCTTTTTGACGGGAAGTCAGCGAGAACGTCTCTTCGGTCTTTTCTTTGGAATTTCCTTTAATGTCTCGAGTCCCGGACTTGGCTTTGGCCATCACGCTTGCACCCTCTTTCGCGTCGCATCTGGCAAATGAAGACGGTTGTGAATGAGTGAAAATTTTTTCAAAGGCGATCCATCCCGCCTATCCCCGCATTCATAAGAAACGGGAACTCTTGCTCAAGACCGCCAGACAGGGCCGCAGGAATCTCTAAGAGCAAGGCCTGTGTCGAGGCACGGGGCCACGGATCATGCGTGAGACGCCGCTGGTTGTTCTCATGCTCCACGTGGGGTTTCACACGATACCATAACGGCATTTCGGGAAACAAATTTTGTCAAACCCTGTGTTGTTATTTGCGATGCTGGCTTTCAGGCATTTGACAAGCCGGCCTCTTAGAACCGCGCTGACCGTGGTGGGGGTGGGCGTCGGCGTGGCGGCCGCCATTGCCATGTTTCTGGCGAATCAAACCGTCTTTGACGCGTTTCAACGAACCGTGACGCAGGTGGTGGGAGAGGCCGCGATTCATATCTCGGGGGCCGAACGGCGAATTGATGAAAGACTGATTGAACGGATTCGCGCGCACCCCGGCGTCCAACGCATCCATCCGTTCATTGCCCAATCGGCCATTCTCGAAACGGAGGCGGGAGCCACGCGGGCGAGTCTCGTGTGGGGGCTGGACCTGGTTGCATTGGCCGGTGAGGAGACGGGTGCGTGGCGGGCCGACCCCGCTCCGCAACGGGAGTTTTCGCTGGATAGTCTGCTTGGCGCGGAGGCGATCTTTGTGGATCGCGACGTGGCCGCAAGCCTGGGGGTTGGCCGGGGTGACCGCGTGATGGTGCGCGCCGGCTCACGCCATTTTGAAGCGACGGTGCGCGGAACGTGGCCGTTTCCCAAACGTGTCAAGCGGTGGGGGGTCTTCGTGGTGATGGATATTGCCGCCGCCCAGGTCCACTTTGCGCGGCTGGGCCGACTTGACGGATTGGATCTTGTGACGCTCCCCGGCGCGTCGGTGGATCGAGTGATTCAGGAGCTTCAGGAACGCCTGGGGCCTTCCGTGCTGGTCAGCCGCTCCGCACAACGGAATGCCCAAGTGCAGCATATGCTCACCGCGTTTCAGTTGAATCTCACTACATTGAGCGCCGTCGGGCTGTTTGTTGGAATCTTTTTGGTCTATAACGCCGTGGGATTTTCCGTCGTGCAGTATCGCCGGGAGATCGGCTTGTTGCGGGCGATTGGCCTGTTGCGACGGCAGATTGGCCTGTTGTTTCTGGGCGAGGCGATCATCATCGGCGCCGTGGGGGGAAGCCTGGGGGCCGTCTTTGGGAGCGGTCTGGCGCATTGGCTGGTCGCGCTTGAAGCGGAAACGGTGTCCGAACTCTATGGCATGGAGACGCCCGGCGTGCCGGCGTTCAGCGTTCTGGCGCTGTCGGGAGGCTGTCTCCTGGGAATGGCGCTGTCCGTCATCGGAGCGTTGGGGCCTTGCCGGGAAGCGAGTCGGACGGCTCCGGCTCAAGCCCTGGCTCCCGGGCACTATGAAACCACTCGTCACCATCGTCATGGCCGGTGGACGGTGTCGGCCCTGGCCGTGTTGGGGATGGCGGGGCTGCTGTCCTTGCCTGGTCCGGTCAATGGCCTTCCCGTGTTTGGCTATGCCGCCGCGTTCTGTGTTCTGCTGGGATGCGCCCTGCTCGCTCCGCTCGGCATTCATCTGCTGGGTGCGGTGCGGGCGACGTGCTTCAACACGTCGTCGGGGTCCATGACGCACCTGGCCGTTGACCAGATTGCCGCGTCTTCGGGGCGAAACAGTGTCACGCTGTCGGCCTTTATGGTGGGTATCGCCATCGTGGTGGGGGTGGGGGTGATGGTGGAAAGTTTCCGCGGGACCGTCGAGCAATGGATTGATCAAACCATTATGGCAGATTTGATTGTCACGCCCCATGCCGGCCTGCTGGACCCCAATCAACTCGAGACGGCCTCCGGCCTTTCACCGGACATGATTCTGCGCGCCAGGGCCGTGCCGGGCGTGGCGGCCGTTGATCCCTACCGGCACGTGCGCGTGCAAGCCGGCCCCACCCAGGTCTCGCTGGTGGCGCGGGATCTCTCCCTGCACGCGGAACGCAGTCAATACCTGTTTGTGAACGGTGAGTCTTCCCGCCTTCTTCGCCGGGCCATTGCGGAAAAGGGGGTTGTGATTTCCGAAGTACTGGCCCACCGGCTTGGAGTTGACGTTGGCGACGCGCTGGCGTTGCCCACAAACGCCGGGCGCAAGGAGTTCGGCGTGGTCGGCGTCTTTTATGATTATGCGACGGACGGCGGCAAGGTGGTCATGGACCGGTCGCTCTACCGGCAATGGTGGGGTGACGCGACCGCGACGGTGTTGGGGATTTATCTTGACCCTCACGCGAACGCGCAACAGGTTCGGCGTGACCTGCACGCGGCGCTCGCGCCGCTCGCCCCGGTGGCGATTGTCAGCAACCGCGAACTGCGGACCGATGTGCTGGCCGTGTTTGACCGCACCTTTCGGTTGACCTATGGCCTGGAAGCCGTGGCGGTCATCGTCGGGCTACTTGGGATTATGAACACCCTGTTGACGACGGTTGTTGAGCGGCGGCGCGAGTTTGCGACGTTCCGCGCGATTGGAGCCAGCCGCGGGCAAGTGCGCGGCCTGGTACTCCGCGAATCGCTCTGTCTGGGATTGCTGGGGCTGGCCCTCGGCCTGCTCGGCGGCGTCCTGCTCGCGGCCCTGCTGATCGGCGTGATTAACAAACAGTCATTCGGCTGGAGCATCCACATGACAGTGCCCGTCGCGTCTCTCATGCACGCCACGCTGATCGCGGGCGTCACGTCGTTGGTGGCCGGCTGGCTTCCGGCCCGGTGGGCGACACGCGGGGAGATTGCCGACGGGTTGCGGTATGAGTGAGGTAATATCTGTGCTCCGGCGGCTTGCTTACAGTGGTTTGCACGGTGGCGGTCAAGCGAATATCGTTGGAGTCCTGCATTGACACCAAGGCGGTAGCGATGTTTCTCATCAATCAAGCGAGGTGAATTGAATGGATGGCAACGACGACAACAACTCGGCAGCAAAAAAAGAATATAGGCGGGACATGGAAAAATACATGAACAGGTGGTACGGCTTGATGCATCCCCTCTATTTGAAGCTCAGCTCTGTTCTGATTTCGTTATCCGTTGCCACGATCGGGTTTGCCGTATCGTATTTACTGGAAGACGGGTATCATAGCGGAAAATATGAAACCTGTCTTGCTTTGTCTGGCCTTCTGTTTCAAGTCCTAGGTTTATTGTCTTTGCTGTTTTCCGGTTTCTGTGGGCTTACGCACCTAGTAAACAATTTGACATTCATTCAGTGCAATGCAGAATACTTTGCGGCACGCTTTGTAGGTGAAGAAGAAAAGGCAAGTGAATGTGAGTCTTCGAAATTGAATTGGTGGAGTTGGCAAATTAACTCGTTCGGGTTTGGGATAGTTTTTTTGATTGTCTGGGTCGCAATTGATTTTTTTGCCGTTGGGTAGTTTATTGGTTAGGTTAGCGACAATATACTTGGACCCCTATCAGGAAGCAGTGATATTGCCCTTGTCATCCACCGTAAACAATTGGAGCAGGTTTTAATGAAAACACGACTGTTTTACCTGATGGTTGTCACCGTGATAGTAGTGATGGTGGGATGTGCGGCAAACAGTGAAGGCATTGCGACATGGCGGGCGGCGGCGGAGCAGGGGGATGTGGTGGCGCAATATCTTTTGGGCCTTGCATACGATACTGGCGAAGGCGTTGAACGGGATCCTCGTGAGGCGATGCGCTGGTATCGTAAGGCAGCGGAGCAGGGGGATGCGGAGGCGCAATATAATTTGGGCCTTGCATACGATATTGGCGAAGGCGTTGAACGGGATCCTCGTGAGGCGATGCGCTGGTATCGTAAGGCAGCGGAGCAGGGGGATGCGGAGGCGCAATATAATTTGGGCCTTGCATACGATGCTGGCGAAGGCGTTGAACGGGATCCTCGTGAGGCGATGCGCTGGTATCGTAAGGCAGCGGAGCAGGGGCATGCGTGGGCGGAAGCTAAATTGCGCGATGAACAGAACCGTGTGGCAGCGGAACAGGCGAAAAATAAATTGGCCGCTGGTATTGCAAAATGGCGAGCGGCGGCGGAACGGGGGGAAGCGGTGGCGCAATATAGTTTGGGCTATTCATACGCTACCGGCAAAGGCGTTGAACAGGATCCTCGTGAGGCGGTGCGCTGGTATCGCAAGGCGGCGGAGCAGGGACATGCGTGGGCGCAAAATAATTTGGGCAATTTATTATACGAGGGAGGTGAAGGCGTTGCACAAGATCCTCGTGAGGCGGTGCACTGGTGGCGCAAGGCTGCGGCGCAAGGCGATGCAAAGGCGCAATATGCTTTGGGCATGGCATATAAATTAGGTGAAGGCGTTATCGCAGATGTGTTCGAAGCGTATATCTGGCTTTCCATTGCCAAAGCTAATGGCAATGAAAGTGCAGCCGATTTTTTACGCAAACACTCTAGGAGTTTTGATGCCAGATCCAACATCCGCGCCTTGCGAAAACAAGCGGCACAGCGAATGGAGGCAATTGAAAACCGCGAGAAAAAGCCTGCGTCGAAACCTGCGCTTAGCGAAAACATCGCTATCGCTCCCATACCACAACGCACGAATATCGCCACGCATGTGTTTGAACAGACTTGGCGGTCGGTGGTGGTGGTTCTCAACGGCGATAGTCAGGGTAGCGGGGTGATTATCCGTCCTAATATCGTGGCGACCAATTGCCATGTGGTAAATGAAGGCAGTGACATCACGGTGTATAAAGCGCACAACCGCCGGGCCAACACCGATACCGCTTATCCCGCCACCATTCGCCATGCCGATGCAAACAGGGATTTTTGTCTATTGGATGTCGTGGGCCTGTGGGGTGTTCCAGTCACGGTGCGACGCTATGACACGCTGAACGTCGGCGAGGACGTGTATGCGTTGGGTGCGCCCAAGGGACTGGATTTGTCGTTGTCCGATGGGCTGGTATCGCAGTTGCGAACCAGAGATGGCAATCGTGTGATACAAACCAATGCGGAAATATCATTCGGCTCTTCTGGCGGCGGATTGTTCGACAGCGAAGGCAATTTGGTCGGCATCGTCACTGCGAAGCTCATTGACAAAGACATTGAAGGCATTGCTTTCGCCATTCCCGCAGATTTGACGTTGGAACACTAATCCGCGTCCCGCAAAGAATCCAACCGCGCAAAATTTTCGCTGAAATTCGCTGAACGGCAGATTTAGGTTTGGCAGACCGGCGCTTCAGCCACTTCAAACCCCATGTCTTCAATCATCTTCTGCACTTCGTCGGCGGGTTGGCCGGGGGTGGTGAGATAGCCGTTGACGAACAGCGAATCCGCGACGTACAGGGCCATGGGTTGCAGGGTGCGAAGATTGACTTCGCGGCCGCCGGCGGCGCGGAGTTCGCGTTTGGGGTGGATGAAACGGAACAGGCAGAGGACGGTGAGGCAACGTTGCGGGGTCAGGTGCGCGGAGTCGGCGAGGGGGGTGCCGGGCATGGGATGGAGCATGTTTAACGGAATAGAGTCGGGCTCCACGTCGCGCAGGGCGAAGGCCAGGTCCAGCAGGTCGTCGTCGGATTCGCCCATGCCGATGATGCCGCCGGAACACAATTCCAGTCCCGCCGCGCGCGCGTTGCGTAACGTGGTCACGCGGTCCTGATACGTGTGCGTCGTGCAGATGGACGCGTGATACGCTTCGCTCGTGTTCAGGTTGTGGTTGATCCGGTCAACGCCGGCGGTTTTGAGTTGTCTGGCCTGGGGTTCGGTGAGGAGTCCCAGAGAGCAGCAGACCTGGATGGGAAGCTCTTGTTTGATCCGCGTTACCGCGGCGGCAATGTCGGTGACTTCTTTTTCCAAAGGCGTGCGTCCGCTGATGACCACGCAATACCGTTGCGCCTTGGCTTCGTGGGCCTGGTGCGCGGCTTTCAGCATTTTCTCCGGAGACACGAGCGCGTAGCGGTCAATGGGACTGGTGGAGACGCTGGATTGCGAACAATAGTGGCAGTCTTCCTGACAGGCGCCGCTTTTGGCGTTGAATAACATCTGAAGGGTGACTTTCCGCCCCCAAAAGGCGTGGCGAATCGTATAGGCGGCGTTGACCAGCGGCAGGAGTCCGGCTTCGTCGGTTTGGAGAATCGCCCGGCCTTCTTCACGGGTGACCGCGTGGCCGTGCAGAACCTGTTCCGCGAGCGCGTCAAGTTGTGTCATGCGCCGACTTCCTGTGCGCGATACGTTGCGTGAGGCGGGGCGGCGTATTCGGTTTGCGGGACGTTCGGCGCGTCTCTCCACATATTCTCCAGGCCGTAATACATCCGAATGTCTTCCCGGAAGATATGCACAATGATGTCTCCATAATCAATCAGGACCCATGTCCCCGCCGTGGTGCCCTCCATGGCGCCGTGATGGCCGAAACGACACGACATTTCCCGCCGAATCGTTTCGGCCAGGGCTTTCACCTGACGTTCGGAATTGCCGGAGCAAATGACCAGATAGTCGGCAATGGAGGTGAGGCGTTCAATGTGAAGCACCATGACGTCGGAGGCCTGTTTCTCAAGGGCGATGCCGCCGATGACCAAGACTTTGTCTTTGATGTCTGAAATCTGGTGTCTCCTCATCGCTGTTCGTACAAGTGGTGGCGAATTATATAAGAATGGACCTGGGGTGGCAACCAGTCCGCGACATCCAGCCCCTGCCGAATGCGTTCACGGACGGCGGACGCGGACACCTGGCACGGGGTGGTCCGAAGAAACGTGACCGTGGTATGAGGGCCGATGGGGAGATCCACGCGCCGGCGCGTGCCGGCATCCAACCGTTGCAGGTGACCGGGAGGCAGGGGAGGCAGGAACGCCAGCGAGGCCGCTTGGGAAAATTGAACGTGCGGCCGCGACAGCACCAGGACGTTCGTCAAGGACAGGACGGTCTCAACCGATTTCCAGCTTGCCATCTGGATGAAGGCATCAAGTCCGACGATAAACCAGAATTCTCCTTGCCATGCCGTGCGAAGGGTTTGGATTGTATCAATGGTATAGGACGTCTCCGCCGCGGCGGCTTCCACGTCGGACACCGCATAGCGGGGGATTCCGGCGACGGCGTGCCTGACCATGGCCAATCGCCGGTGAGCCGGGGCCAGTGAGGCGCCGGCTTTATGAGGCGGGTCTCCCGACGGGATGAAGATCACTTGATCAAGCGCCAGCGCTTGCCGGGCATGTTTGGCAAGCGACAGGTGGCCGTTGTGAATGGGGTTAAATGTTCCGCCCAGCAACCCGATTCGAGTGAGTGGGGAATCATTCATCGTTGCGACGAATGGGGCGAATCACGGGTCCGCGGGCGAGAACAGCAGCGCAAGGTTGTCCCGGTGGACCACTTCCTCATATTCCTGCGCGCCCAGTTCGCGGTCAATGTCTTGTGTCCTCCGCCCCTTGATGGCGGAGACGACCTCTGATGAAAAATTCACCAATCCTTTGGCAAACTCTTTGCCGTCCGCGTCAAGGCAGGACACCGGGTCGCCCGGGACAAACGTGCCCTTGACGTCAACAATCCCGGAAGGCAGCAGGCTTTTTCCCCGGCGAACAAGCGCCTCAACGGCGCCGGCATCCAGGATGAGCTGCCCCTTCGACCGCAGCGTATAGGCGATCCAGTGTTTGCGACTGGGCTGTTTCCGTCCCTGGGGAAGAAACAGGGTGCCGCCGTCGGCTCCCGTGAACACGCGACGCAGCAGGCCCGGCGTTTCGCCGTTGAGCAACAGCGTCGGGAGTCCAAACCGGCCGACGAGTTGCGCGGCCTGGATTTTTGTGACCATGCCCCCCCGGCTTTCCTGACTCCGGGAGGTTCCCGCGCCTTGTGTGATTTCGGGCGTGATGTCGGTCACGTGGCCGATCAACGCCGCATCGGGATGATGGCGGGGGTCTTTGGTGAACAGTCCGTCCACGTCGGAGAGGATCATCAACAGATCGGCATCCACCAAATGCGCGACCTGGGCCGCGAGGGTGTCATTGTCGCCAAAACGGATTTCTTCCACCGAGACCGCGTCATTTTCATTGATGACGGGAATGACCCCCAATGCCAGCAACGTCGTGAGCGTGTGCCTCGCATTGAGAAAACGTTTTCGGTCGGCCAGGTCCTGGTGGGTGAGCAACACCTGGGCGATGGTGTGTCCGGTGTTCTGGAAGCCGTTTTCATAGGCGCGCAGGAGGCGGCTCTGTCCGACCGACGCCGCGGCCTGTTTCAACGGGATGGTCTGCGGATAGGCCTTGAGGCCGAGTTGCTCAATGCCCGCGACAATGGCTCCCGATGACACCAGGACGATTTCCCGTTTGTCCCGTTTGAGGTCGGCGATTTCGTCGGCGAGGCGTTGAATGTGGTCGAGACGCAAGCCCGACGTTCGCGCGGCCAGAATGCTGCTGCCTATTTTAATGACCAGGCGTTTGGCGTGTGACAGGATGCGCGCTCTCATGCCGTGTTGTCCGCATGAAGACGTTGGGCGAGAAACGCGCGCAAGGCGCCCAGTCCTTCACCCGTGGCCGCGGCAATCGGGAAAAAGGCAATGCGCTGTTCCTCGCAATATCGCCGGATGTCGGCAAGACGCCGGCCATCGCCCCGGATGTCGGTTTTCGCCCCGGCGACCGCAAACGAACGTTCGCCCAACGTGCGATCAAAGGTGGAGAGTTCTTCCCGGAGCACATGAAACGTGGGCACGGGCTCATCCGTGGTCCATTCGGAAATATCAACCAGGTACAAAAGAAATTGTGTGCGTTGAATATGCCGGAGAAATTGATGGCCCAGGCCTTTGCCCGCGTGGGCGCCTTGAATCAGCCCGGGAATGTCGGCCATGACACAACTGTCGTACTCGCCCAGGGAGACGACCCCCAAATGCGGGCGCAGCGTGGTGAAGGGATAATCGGCAATTTCCGGGTGAGCGGCGGAGAGCGTGGACAGCAGCGTGGATTTTCCGGCGTTTGGCAATCCGACGAGACCCACGTCGGCCAACAGCTTCAGTTCCAGGTCAAGCCACAGCTTTTCTCCGGGGACGCCCCGCTCAAACTTCCTGGGCGCCTGGTTGGTTGGCGTGGCGAACCGGCTGTTGCCTTTTCCGCCCTTTCCTCCCGCGGCCACAATCGTGGATTGGCCGGGGGCCGCCAAATCCGTCAGGAGGTCCAGAGTCTCCGCATGTTTGACAATGGTTCCGACCGGGACGGCGATCGTCACATCCGAGCCGGAGCGACCGTGCCGGTTGCTTTTTTGCCCCGGACGTCCCGATTCGGCCGCATAGTGGCGTTGGTATTTCAGATCAAGCAGCGTTGTCACGCGGGTGGAGGCTTTGAAGACGATGTTGCCGCCATGCCCGCCGTCCCCGCCATCCGGCCCGCCATAGGGCATGAATTTTTCCCTGCGAAAATTGCAGGCGCCGTCTCCGCCGTTGCCGGCTTGTACAAAAATTTTTGCGTGGTCAATGAACATGAGGCCCCTCGGCGCCGCGGCGTTCAGAAGAGGAAGATCGGGAAGAGCAAACAGGGGAGGCTGGATGGATGAACCGGATCGTGGGTTACGCGGAGGGATACACGCTGATCTTGCGTCGCGCTTCGCCTCCCTCAAATTTCACCACTCCGGCTGCTTTGGCGAAGAGGGTATGATCCTTGCCCATCCCAACGTTATGGCCGGGATGAAACTTGGTGCCTCGTTGGCGAATGAGAATACAACCCGGCTGCACCTGTTCGTCGGCGTATCGCTTCACGCCAAGGTATTGAGGATTACTGTCGCGTCCGTTTCGGGATGAGCCGCCGCCTTTTTTATGTGCCATGCCGTTGCCTTGATCCTTCCGTTTACCCGGTGACGATTGCCTCGATTCGGAGCTGGGTGAATTGTTGACGATGTCCGCGTGTTTTGCGGTAATTCTTTCGGCGTTTTTTCTTGAAGATTCTGATTGACCGCGTTCGGCCGTGTCGGATGACCGTGGCTTTCACGTGCGCATGTTCAAGGTCCGGCTGGCCGAGCAGGGGCTTTTCATCCGTCGCAATGAATCGAACGGGTTGTAATTCCACGGTTTGCCCCGTTTCGACGTGCAGGGTTTCGACCTGAATCATCGCTCCCGGTTCGACCCGATACTGCTTGCCGCCCGTTTCCAAGATTGCGTACATGGTGCCGATCTGTCCTTTCACCATCGGCACATTTATCATGCGGCCAGAGGGAGTGTCAAGGTGTGACGGCCTGGGCCAATCAGACGTCTGATTGACAGGGGCGGACCCCCTCGGTATAACGACTTGATCACGAATCATTTTTGAGTACCGTCTCTGCTCCCAACCCAACACACAGGCAGGCCCGGCATGGTTACGGCAAGTGAAAAAATCTGGATGGACGGCGACTTTGTGAATTGGAACGACGCCTCCGTCCATATTTTGACGCATTCCCTGCATTATGGCTTGGGGGCTTTTGAAGGGATTCGCTGTTATCAGGGGAAAACCGGGTCGGCGATTTTTCGCCTCCATGAGCACGTGGACCGGCTGTTTGAGTCGGCGCACATTATGTTGCTGACGGTCCCGTATAGCCGGAAAGACGTCTCCGAAGCCATCATTGAAACGGTGCGGGTCAATAAACTGCACTCCTGTTATATCCGGCCGTTGCTCTACGTGGGGTACGGTGAAATGGGCCTCGACCCCGGCCAGAATCCCGTCAGGCTGGCGATTGCCGCGTGGCCCTGGGGCGCCTATCTGGGGGATGACGCGTTGGTGCGGGGCGTTCGCGCGAAGGTTTCATCGTTTACCCGGCACCATGTGAACGTCTCCATGACGCGGGCGAAAGTCCCCGGATACTACGTGAACTCTATTTTAGCCAAGCATGAAGCGAACAAGGCGGGGTACGATGAAGCCATTTTCCTGGACACGGAAGGCTACGTGGCCGAGGGAACGGGAGAAAATGTGTTTATCGTGTCCAAGGGTTTGCTCAAGACCACGCCCTTAACGTCCATCCTGGAAGGCATCACCCGTCATTCCATTCTGGCCATGGCCCGGGAACGCCAGATTCCGGTGGTTGAAGAACGGTTTACGCGAGACGCGCTGTACGTGGCCGAAGAAGTGTTCCTCACGGGAACGGCCGCCGAAGTGACGCCGATTCGGGAGATTGATGATCGTCAGGTGGGAACCGGAAAACGAGGGCCGATCACCGACCTGCTTCAGCAGTCGTTCTTTGATATCGTGAAGGGCGAAGATCCCAAGTACGCCGATTGGCTGACGCCCGTCTAATCCCGCGACTTGAGAGAAAAAGAGATTTCACTGTTTCTTGTAGTGGCCCCTGTATCGAAAGACATCTTGCAAGTTTCCAACGTTTACCTTAAGCGTTTCATTGAGTAACTGTAATGGTGGGGCAAGGAAAATCACCAAGCGCCATTCCTTTTCATCAGCGTATTTTTTTGGCTTCGAACAATGCTTGCGAAACCATTGTTGGGAAGGGTTAAGATCGACTTTAACCTTCCACTCCTTGTCGTATTTAATTTTTATCCATTTTACCTGGCTTCCATCCGGCAGACTCCTCTCTACTCGTCTTTTCAGTTCCCATGGATCCTGTACTTCTAAATAATCTTCTCCAAGGTCTTGCAATGATTCAGCTTGTTCGCCAAAGCATAAAATGAAGGCAGGGTCTATCGGGGTGCTGTCGCTAATGTCTTGACTGATCCCACCACAGGACTTCTCATACGATCCAAGGCCTTCTAAGAAATCTGCTTGTGCACCCTCAATCTTGCGAAAACGCCTAGGAGACTGGAACCAAAGTGTCCCTAATAGATGGTTATTCAAGACTTCGTCTGTCCCACCTTTTTCTTTAAATACCCGAAAAAGAGTTGGAGGTTTGGGCATGTTGGCACGTTCCTGATCCCTAACCCACTGTTCCTTCTCCCACTCCATTCGCCGCATCCACAATTCCTCACGCTTTTTGTGTGGCATATTTGCCATTTCTTGATTTCGTGTTGCGACTCTGTTTGCAATTCGTGTTTCGATAGCATCTAAGTTAGATATCTCATCACTGATTAGAATGTCGTATTTATCATGTATCTTCATTGCTTTCCTTATGTGGCCCCAGATTTTGTGTTCCCCGATTTCTTGCTCAAAGTTGTTGATGTCCATTTGTGTTGCCTTGCAAGCAATTGGGCTTGTGGGTCATTCGTCGGGCCTGTACTCCATGAACGTTCGTAGCCCGTCTTCTATGTTGCCCATATGACCTGCGTTTACGTTGCCAGTTGTGGACAGACCAAGCCACGAATTGCAGAAAAGAGGATTTCAGATGGAACAGGGTCAGAGCGTACACGACCCGTTTTGAAACAGGGTTTGAACGCACTCGTCTTGGCCGCCGCGTTTCTGATATTTGCGATATTGAGAACAGGATCAAGTTGTATCCTTGCAATGAAATTCATAAAACACGCCGAGGTTGTAATAGACTTCAAGTAGCTTCGGATTCAGGCGGATTACTTCCTGGAAATGAATCGCGGCTTGTGGGGATTGGTTTTGGGCTTGCAGGAGGTACCCTAGGGCATAATGGGCGTCAACGGAGTCGGGGTTCGTGAGCAGGACTTTTTGATATGCCTGAATGGTCTGTGTCGTCTGATTGTCTTGCTCTGCAAGTTGTGCCAGCAGCAATCATTTCGCCTGAGCCGCTTCTTTGAGTATATTCACTACGTCCGTGTGGCCTTCGTCTTTTGCGCAGTCCAATGGAGTTGCGCCATTCTTGTCCTTTGCCTCAATATCCGCGCCCGCATTCAGTAGTGCCTTCACCATGTTCACGTCGCCGGTACATGCCTCATAGTGCAACGGCGTTATGCCGTTCTCAAACCAACTCCAACGTGGACATAAATCTCTTGCAAATCCAACGGCAGTGTCATTATTCACATCATAGGAAAAATTCGTAATTTTCCCATCACGTGAAACGACAGTGATGATGCATGAGCGGATTATTGTCTCACTTACCATATCAGGCCCGATGTGGTACGGATTTCCTCTGTAGTCATGATGTTCAACAATTGGGTTGTCGGACACAAGCCATTGCCGAATGGTTATGCCATCTTCCATGGCTTCCCGCTTATCAGGCGGGCCGAGTGAGACGACTAAATCCGATACCGGCTCGCCAATCCAACCAAGTGCCTCCTGATTCATCGTTTCAATGGAGGTTGCACAAGCTGGCAGCAACAGAAGTAATAGCAAGAAGCCTGCCATTGAATAGGGCTGAGATCCGTTCACCGCTTTCATCTTAATTTCCTTTTGTCGTGTAGCGTGTTGCTGGTGTTTAGGCATGGCTATACGTACCTTTTTCCGGTGTGAGTCTACTTTGTATGGCTACCCGTACTATCGTGTTGCCGTTAGGGCGAGGCGTCGTCGGGTTGCGATTCAGACGCGGCAGGTCGCGTGTCGTCCTGACTCGTTGCGTCGGATGGCGTGGACTGGCTGGACGTGGCGGGAACGTCAATCACCGAAGACGCGATATCTCCCTGTCTGGACAGTAACGCCAGGCCGAGCGACGTGAGCATGAAAATAATCGCCGTGCCTATTGTGACCTTGCTGAGAAACGTCCCTGGTCCGCGGCTGCCGAAAATCGTTTGGCTGGTTCCGCCAAATGCGGCGCCGATTTCCGCCCCCTTCCCCGCCTGAAGCAGGATGGAGGCAATCATCAGGAAGCAGACGGCGAGATGCAGAATGACGGTGGCGGTGTACATGGGTGGCTCCCGATTATTTACGGTGACGATGCGAACTGGCAAATCTTAGCAAAATCTTCAGGATCAAGACAAGCTTTTCCCACCAGCGCCCCGTTGATCTCCGGTGAACCGAAGAGTTCCCGCGCATTGTGGGGCGAGACGCTGCCTCCATAAATGATCCGCATCTCCGTTCCCATGTGCCGCCATTCCGCATTGACGATGGCCCGAAGCGCGGCATGCATCTCTTCAGCTTGCCGCACGGTCGCGGCGCAGCCGGTGCCGATGGCCCAGATGGGTTCATAGGCAATGGTGACGCCGGCAATCTGCTCGCGGGTCAGGTCTCGCAGGCCCTGCCTCATTTGTGCGTTCACTGCGTGTTCCGTCCGGCCGGCTTCCCGTTCCTCCAGGGTTTCCCCCACGCAGAGAATGGGCGCGAGATCATGCCGCAATGCGGCTTTCAGTTTTTGATTGACCCGCTCGTCGGTCTCCCCAAACAGTTGCCGGCGTTCCGAATGTCCAATGATGACCGACCGGCACCCCGCGGCTTTCAGCATGCGGCCGGAGATTTCGCCGGTATAGGCACCGTCCTGTTCCCAATGCAGGTCCTGTGCTCCCAGTGTGAACGAATCATCGGCGTGCAACATGTGTTGCATGCCGGACAGGGCAATATACGGGGGCATGAGCGCAATATCCACTGACAAGCCGGGAGCCAGGGCTTGCCGGAATTGGCGGAGAAACGCGACGGCCTCGGCTGCCGTTTTATGCATTTTCCAGTTGCCTGCTATGAGTCGGGGCTTCACCAAATGAGTGAATCAGGGCGATAGAAGTCCAAGGGAGCCGTTACCGATTCGGCAGCGCCGCCAGGCCCGGCATCTCTCTCCCTTCCAAGAGTTGGAGTGCCGCGCCGCCCCCCGTTGAAATAAACGACATGTTCTCGGTTTCGCCGGCGTAGTGTACGGCCAGGGCCGTCGCGCCGCCCCCGACGACCGTCAGGGCATAGGCATCGGCAACGGCATGGGCCATGGCCTGGGTTCCCCGTGCAAAAGCGTCTCGTTCAAACATGCCCATCGGCCCGTTCCAGAGAATGGTTTTGGCGTTGTGTACGGCCACGGAAAAGAGTTTGACGGAGGCCGGCCCGATATCCATGCCATACCAGTCTTCGGGAATTTCTTGAGTGGGAACAATTTTCGTTTCGGCGCCGGGGTCGAGGCTGGCCGCGACGACGCAATCCACCGGAAGGTAAAATTTGACGCCGCGTTCAAGGGCATGAGCGTGAATGTCTCTGGCAAAATCAAGCATCGCGTTTTCGACGAGGGACCGGCCGATTTCCATGCCCATGGCTTTGAGAAACGTAAAGGCCATGCCGCCGCCGATAATGACTTTATCAACTTTTTTGCCGAGATTTTCGATGACGCCGATTTTTCCGGAAACCTTCGAACCGCCTAAAATGGCCACAAGGGGGCGAATGGGATTTTCTACGGCCCCCTCAAGGTATTCCACTTCCCGCTTCATTAAATAGCCGGCCGCGGACGCTTTGATGAATTTGGTGATCCCGACGGTTGAGGCATGGGCCCGATGCGCGGTGCCAAACGCCTCGTTGATAAACACGTCGCCCAACGATGCCAGCTCCGCGGCAAACGCAACGTCGTTGGCTTCCTCTCCGGGATGGAAACGGAGGTTTTCGAGCAACAGGACGTCGCCGGGTTGTAATTGACTCGCAAGATTTTTGACGGCCGGCCCCACGCAGTCCGGCGCAAACGTCACCGTCCTTCCCATCACGCGCCTCAAACGTTTGGCCACCGGCGCCAGGCTGAGTTTCGGGCAGACGGCGCCTTCGGGGCGTCCCAGGTGTGAGCAGAGAATCATGCTTGCCCCTTCGTCCACGACGTGGTTGATCGTGGGAAGGGCCGCGTGAATCCGGGAGTCGTCCGTGATTTGGCAGGCGTCATCGAGTGGCACGTTGAAGTCCACGCGAATAATGACGCGTTTTCCTCGAAGGTCAACTTGGTCAATGGTTTGTTTGGTAATCTGCATGAGGAGCGTTTCCTCCGGACCCGGGAGCGCTCTCCTTGAGAAAGGCCGCCGCCGCTTGCCTTAGTTTTTCGAGGCTAAAAATTTCACCAAATCCCGTAAGCGGCATGAATAGCCCCACTCGTTGTCATACCAGGCAAACACCTTGACGAACCGACGATTCATCACGGTCGTGAGTGGCGCATCAATCGTCGCCGAACAGGGGTTTCCATTTAAATCTATGGAGACAATGGGCGATTCGGAATATCCGACAATGCCTTTGAGCGGGCCTGCCGCGGCTCTGGCAAAGGCCGCCTTGACTTCGGCGGCGTCGCAATCCCGTCGGGTATGGACGCCCAGGTCAATCAGGGACACATTGGGGGTCGGGACCCGGATGGCGATGCCTTCCAGTTTGTCTTTGAGTTCAGGGATCACCAGATGCAAGGCTTTGGCCGCACCGGTGGAGGTCGGAATGATGGAGAGTCCCGCGCTTCTGGCGCGCCGCAGGTCCTTGTGCGGTAAATCCAGCAGTTGCTGGTCATTGGTATAGGAGTGAATCGTGGTCATGTACCCGTGGTCAATGCCGAAATTTTCAAGCAGGACTTTGGCGACCGAGGCCAGGCAGTTGGTCGTGCAAGAGGCATTGGAGATGATGTGATGCGACCGGGGGTCATACGATTGCTCGTTCACGCCCAACACGACCGTCAGGTCGGCATCGTTCCCCGGGGCGGATATCACCACGCGGGGGGCGCCGGCTGCCAAATGCCGGGCCGCCTCCTTCCGGTCGGTAAATCGCCCGGTTGATTCTATGACCACGTCCACCCCCAGCTCTTTCCAGGGCAAGGCCCCGGGGTCCGGTTGAGCCGACACTTTGATGGGGTGGTTATTGACCAGCAGGTGATCGTCTTTGGTCTCGACCGTGCCTTGAAATCGGCCATGGATCGAGTCAAAGGTCAGCAGGTGACACAATGTTTCGGGATCGGCGCGGTCATTGATCCCGACGACCGTTATGGCCCGAGGGTCCTCAAGGGAGGCTCGCAGGAAGTTTCTCCCAATGCGCCCAAACCCATTGATTCCAACCCGAATAGCCATACCGTTCCTGTTATTGAAATGTTGTAAAAAAGCGGCAAGGAAAGGGTGAGAACCGAATAGTACGTTGAGCGAGAGCTGAAGTCAAATTGCCTCTTCGCACAAAGTCTGTCGGCGCTTGGGCACGTACGTCCCAGGTTGCTCGTCGTAAACGAATGCCGGTTAGATTTTCATGGCTTCCTTGACTGCTTCAAGGGTGCGGGCCGCGACTGTGGAGGCGTGTGCCCGGCCGGCTTGGGCGACGTCGTCGAGTCGTTTGGGATTGGCTTTGAGCGAGCCGCGGGCGTCCCAAATCGGGGAGAGTTGCTTCACGACGCCATCCGCCACAAATTTCTTGCAGTCAATACAGCCGATCTGTGCCGTGCGGCATTCCTGGTTGACCTGCGCCATGATCGCGGCGCTGGAATATATCTGATGGAATTCAAACACCGGGCAGACGTCGGGATTGCCCGGGTCGGTGCGCCTCACCCGGGCGGGGTCGGTGACCATGGTCTTGAGTGTTTGCCTGACCTCCGGCTCGGTGTCTGAAAGATTAATCGTGTTCCCGTAACTCTTGCTCATCTTGCGTCCGTCGGTTCCGACGACTTTCGGAAAATCCGTGAGCAAGGTTCTCGGTTCCACCAGCACGGAGGTATAGAGACTGTTAAACCGCCGGGCGATTTCACGGGTCAATTCCAGGTGGGGGAGCTGGTCTTTGCCGACCGGCACGGCCTCGGCTTTATAGAGCAGAATATCCGCGGCTTGAAGAACGGGATACCCCAAAAACCCATGCGTGGAGAGGTCGCGTCCCTCAAGGTGTTCCTGTTTTTCCTTATAGGTCGGATTCCGTTCCAGCCACGGAACCGGAGTGATCATCGAGAGCAGGATGTTCAGGATGGCGTGTTCCGGCACGTGCGATTGAATAAAGACCGTGGCCCGGTCAGGGTCAATCCCCGCTGCGAGCCAGTCAATCAGCAATTCCCGGACATAGGTTTTTACCTGGCCGGTCTGTTCGTAATTGGTGGACAGGGCGTGCCAATCCGCCACAAAAAAGAAACATTCATGGTCCTTCTGAAGGGTTTTCCAGTTTGTGAGGGCCCCCAGATAATTGCCCAGGTGCAGTCGCCCACTGGGCTGCATGCCGCTGACGATGCGCATCCGTCGCTCCTTTGCGATTATTTCACAACACAAACCTCAAAAGAATATCACCCGTCATGTAGTGGAATATCGTTCCGATAAAACCGCTGATAACGGGAATCCGCGAATCAAGAGCCAGCAGGACAAGAATAATCAGCATGCCATAGGGTTCCAGTCGTCCGAGCATGAGCGCGGGTTTGAGCGGCAGGATGCTGATGAGAATCCGGCCGCCGTCGAGCGGCGGGATGGGCAGAAGATTAAAGGCAAAGAGCAGCGTATTGATGATAATCGAAAAGAAGGCCATGGCCACCAGCGGCAACAGGATCATGCCGAGCAGGTCGGTTCGCGGCGCGATGCCCGGCTGGGGCGGCCAATGGGCTTGCAGTGTCGGATCAATGGTCAACAGGACGTTCAGCAAGATGCCGCTGAGAAGGGCCAGGACGAAATTCATGGCCGGGCCTGCCGCCGCCACAAGGGCCATGTCGCGTCGAGGGTTGCGCAAACGTCCCGGGGTCACGGGAACGGGTTTTGCCCAGCCAACGAGGAACCCGCCGGGTAACAGCAAACAGAGCAGGGGAACGATAATGGTGCCGAAACGGTCAATGTGCGCGAGAGGGTTGAGCGTGAGTCGGCCATGGGTTCGAGCCGTGTCATCGCCGTAATAATTGGCGACCCAGCCGTGCGCATACTCATGCAGGACCACGGCGGTCATGAGCGGGAGAATGACATAGGACAAGGTGTGAAAAAATTGGACCATGACGCGGCAGGCCGGGACTTTAATTGAGCTGGATAAATCGGCCGTTATGGATTTGGATCATATACACTTTGCGGTCGAGGATGCCACCCTCGTCAAAGCGGCTCAATCCGCCCAACGTCGGCAGGTCGCGCCGGGCCAACAGTTGTTCGCGGACTTCAGGCCCGGTGGTGGCGCCCTGGCGAATCGTATCAAGGATGGCGCGCATGGCTTCGTAGGCCTGTGCGGCGAAAATGGAAGGGTCGGTCTGAAACCGCTCGCGATAGTTCGTGACAAAATGCCGCACGTTCGGGTCGGCGCTCTGAAAAAACAGCGCGTCCCCAAAAAATCCTCCTTCAAGGGTGCTGTGCCCCCATGTCAAGAGATTCGGGTGATTCCACCCGTTCGTGCCCAGTAACGTCGTCGGCATGTCAAGAAACGCGAGTTGCGCGGAGAGAAAGGCCACGTCGGGAGGACGTCCGGGGAGAAACAGCGCGTCAAATCCGGGAACATAGACGAGCTGTGCTTCTTCCTGAACGGGCCGGGAAGCGGGATGGACCGGCTCTTCGGCTTCCATCGGCACCAGGGCGCCATAGCGGCTCAAATCTTTGGTTTTGATGCGGGTCATCTGTGCCGACGCATCCGTGGTTCCCGGTTGATACGACTCGACGGCGATCACTTCCCCCCCGTTCATGATGACAGCCTGTTGAAACATGTGATTCAATTGCCGGCCATGGATGGTTTGCGGGGTCAGCACGCAAAACCGGGTATAGCCGAAATGCCGCATGGCATATTCCACAAGGCGTTTGATTTGGAGAGAAGGCGTCATGGCGGTGCTGAACCAATACCGTCCCAATTGTTTGACGTTGGGGAGGGTGGCCGTGGGGGTAATAAACGGCACGGCCGCGCGACCGGGCACGTCGGCCAGGCGTTGAACTTCTCGAGCCAGTAACGGACCAATCAGGGCAATCGGGTTGAATTCGTCAAGCAGTCGAGATACCTCATGGCGAAATTGGGCCGCCGGCCGCGCGCTGTCTTTGACCACAAGGCCAATCGCGTTGGACCCCAGAAAGGCCTCTTGTTCCCAGGCCAGCCGAATGCCATTGAACGCCTCGGTCCCAAACGGTTTCATGTCGCCGGACAAGGGCATGACCGCCGCGACGACGTGGCGATGGGCTTTGATTTTGGCAATGAAGGACCGGAGCAGGGCGGCGGCGGTCTGGGCATACGGATGATTCGGAAAGCGATGAAGAAAGGCACGGATATCGCGTTCGGCCAGGACCTCGTCCCCATGAGTCGTGTGCAGCTCAATGAGGCGAATCAAGACCACGTCGCCCGGGTAAGTGGTGGAAAATGCCTCCAGGAGGCCGGTGAGCGACCGTTCGTCCATTGTTTGCAGAATGAGGTTGTTTATGGCGTCCATGAGATCGCGTCGTTCGGCTTCCCCGGATTCCGCCATTTGCGTCAGTGCGGTTTGAACCGCCCGACGGTAATCACCTTGTAACTCGTACGCGAGACGCAAGCGCCGTCGGAATGCCTTCCGCGTCGCGTCATCGGGGGCCAGGTTCAACGCCCGGGACAGCACGGTGACGGCACGGTCGGGCTGGTGTGATTCGGTGTAGAGCGTGCCGAGCATCAATTGCGCTTTGCCGGTCAAAGGAGAGACCGGGTATTCTTCCAGAAACTGTTCGAGGACAATGATGGCGTGGTTGGCGTCTCCCTGCGTGTTCAGGGCGACGGCGTGCCAAAAGATGAAGTGATCGAGCCGGGCAGGCGGAGGCGTTTGCTCAAGGAACGGTTCAATCAGTTGTAAAGCCGCCGCACTGTATTCTTGCTCAAGCTGAAACCTGATTTGCGCGAGAGCCTGCTCTTCGACCAGTTGACTTGGTGACAGTTGCGCAAAGGCCGCCATCGGCCACAGCGCGACGCTCACGCTGATGAGGATGCACCGTTTCAAGAGAGATGGAGAAGAAACGTTAGAAATGCTCATGGGCCATTGTTACGCATTTTTGTACATAACGCCATGATCGGTTTCTGTCAAGACACTTCGGGAACGTCAAGGCTTTCGCCACCCGCTTTGACCGTCTTCGGTGAGCCGGCGACTAGGGCCGCCCATGGCCGGATCTTTTGGCGGGACGCAAGCGGGAACCCGTATGGGCGTTGAGCATGTTCCACAAACAAGGCGTATGGACGACCTGATTGATCAGTATCTGACCAATTTGCGAGTCGAAGGCGGCGTCGCCCACAACACCTTGCTGGCCTATCGGCGCGACCTTGAAAAACTGCGGGCGTATCTGGCGTTGCAGGGCCTGCGCGACCCTCTTGACGTGGAGCCTCATTTGACGGAGTTTCTGGGCCATCTGCGCGGGCAGCGATTGTCTCCGGCGTCGGTGTCCCGGTGTTTGGCGGCGATACACGGGTTTTACCGATTTCTCAGCATGGAACACGGGGCTCCGGAAGTGCTGTCGCAACTGCCGGGGGCGCCGAAGCAATGGATGAAACTTCCGAAGACGCTCACGGAAGCCGAAGTGACCGCCTTATTGGAATTGCCGGTCGGGCAGGGGCCTGAAGACGTTCGGGATTCCGCCATGGTGGAATTGATGTATGCGGCCGGTCTTCGCGTGTCCGAATTGATCTCGCTGGACCTGTCGGCGGTGAATCTGGAAGTGGGGTCCGTGTTGGCGACCGGCAAACGCGACAAGCAGCGGATGGTGCCCGTCGGCGAACTCGCGCGTCGGAAGGTGGAAGCCTATTGCCGCGACGTGCGCCCGGTTTTGTTGAAAGGGAGATCGGCCACCGCGTTGTTTGTGACGCGGCGAGGCACGGCCATGACTCGTCAGAGCTTTTGGCATCTTCTCCGAATGCGGGCGCTTCGAGCCGGTATTCACAAGCCCATCTTCCCGCACATGTTGCGGCATTCGTTTGCCACGCATCTGCTCGCGCGGGGCGCCGATTTGCGCGCCGTGCAGATGATGTTGGGCCACGCCACAATTGCCACGACCCAGATTTATACGCACGTCGAACAGACGCGGCTGAAGGAAGTCCATACCGAGCGATTTCCCAGAAAGCGACGGCGCCGGAGTTAGGGACCAATCGGCCCCACGCGCCGCGGCCCCCGCCCGTTTGGTTGCAAAGAAAAAATCCCCTGTGGCAGGTTTGACTCGTTGAGGGGATTGATTCGGTATTCTTGGGAGGAAAGCCATGAAGTTTAAGCGGAAAGTGCATTACGTCAAAGGCGTGTTTATCTGTCCCAAATGTAATCAATCGTTTGTGCAGGAACAATGGATTGAAGAGTGGCGCGTTCGATGCCATCGTTGCGACCATCGCGGCGCCCTGACTCATGTTTCCGTCGAAGAACACATGGAAGAAGAAACCGAGCATATCTAACCATCGCGATGGCCGCTCGTCGCCCGCACTCTTTGCGTGGAATCGCGCTTCTTTTTTCCATGAGTCATGAGAGCGGCATGGGCCGTGCCGATGACCGTTGCGTCCTCCGAGAAAGCGCCCATGACCATCCCGTGTTCCTGTCCCGCCGGTGTCGTATCCCACGAGGGGCTTCATGCGTAAACGGTTCGTGTTGCACCGCCTGACCGGCCGCTGGGGTTGTCTGTGGTGTCTTGCGCTTGCGGTGTGTGCGCAGCCCGTTCACGCCGGGTCTCCGCAAGACCGGGACGTCACGGTGCTGGTGGCGTATTATTCGGTTTCGGGGAATACGGAAGCGATGGCGCAAGCGGTGGCGGATGGCGCGCGGTCGGTTCCCGGAACACAGGTGCGAGTGGAACGCGTCGAGACGGTGACGGCGGAGACGTTATTCGCCGCCGATGCCGTGGTGGTCGGATCTCCGGTGTATTGGGCCAATATGGCCGGCGCCGTCAAAACCTTTTTTGATCAGTGGCAACTGGAGTTTGGCGTCTGGCCCGACTTGAAGCTGCGGAACACCGTCGGCGCGGCGTTTGCCACGGGCGGTCAGGTATCGGGCGGCCAGGAAGTGACCATGCTGACGATGCTGGCGGCGATGCTGGGAAATCGCATGATTGTGGTGAGCGGGGGCGGGGCGTTTGGGGCGTCCGCGGTGACGGAAGGCGACAGTCCCGGGATAAACGGGCAGGAGCTTGCCGGTGCGCGTGCGCTGGGAAAGCGCGTGGCCGACGTGACCTGGATGGTCAAGCGGGGTCAGATGAATCAGGACGTGCAAGAGACCGGCGCCGCGCGTTAAACGGCGTTGTGCTGGTGGACACGGACGGGAGCCATGAGCGAAACGCCTGACATCGGCAACGTGCAATTGACGATCTACTGGGAACGCGAGTACACCACGGCGATTGCGCCGGAACGCCTCAAGCTCGATTTCCATCCCCACCGGCCGCTCATGACGCATATGCCCCTGTCGGAACAACGGGACGTGGCCGCCGGCGGCTACACGGTGCTTCCGGATGATTGCGGGCCGGTGCGTATGGCGGGTCACTATGGCTGGCTCGTGCGCTGTCCGGTGGATTGCAGGATTCGACGAACCAAAGACGGCTTGCGATGGCAGGCTCCGGAAATCAGGCCGGAAGAACGGCTGCTGGGGTACAAGTCGTTTTCCGGCATGTACGTGGACACGATTCTCAACAGCGGCTATGCCAAACTCTGCTGCGGGATTCGTTTTTATTATCCCCGCCACGTCGGGCTGATGCTCAAGGACATTCCCAACCATTTCTATCATGACCCGTCGCGCACGTTTTCCGTCTGGGAAGGAATCAAGTCGCAGGAATACAAGCTCACCCCCAATCTCTACGACTTCCTGCCGGATTACGACGCGTTTGCGGCCAACGTCCTGCTGCAACTGGAGAAACCCACGACCCTCAAACGCGGCGACCCCGTCGCGCTGGTGCTCCCTGTGCTGCTCCCGAAACAGTTTAGGCTGGAGGAATTGACGGCGGAGAGGAAACGGGGCGGGGCGGGGCGGTGAGGGTATACTAGACGTCAGTCGGTGCGAGGTTTTTCCCTTTTTCAAGCGAGTTTACTCGTTGTCCGATTTTCAAAACGGTTTCAACGAGCTTTTTGATAGTTTTATCCTGTGGCATCTTAAGACCGTGAAATATGTTATTGCGGATTTCGAGCAATTCGTTCTTACTCAACCCACGGTTCAAAGTACACAACCTTTCTACTTCAGGTAATGCCTCAAGATAATTGCCCAATGACGGTTCAGCCTTTGCGTCAGGATTGTTCCGTAACAGCCTCAGTGCTTTACTATACCTGTCTGTGGCCTTTGCCCATTTTTTAGCATTTTTTTCCAGAGCGTAACATGCGACAAGTGCCGCCAGATCGTTCTTAACCGTATAAAGGGCGATAGCCAGTCGTTCCAAAGGTAGCTCGTTGATCGGTATAACCAGATTTTTTGCCCGCAATCGAAGCATAAATTCATCTTCTTCAATTGCTTTTTTGATTCTCTTACCATTCGTTCCTTTGTCATCGCACATATGATGTTTCAAGACCCACAGAGCCTTATCGGCCTCAGCCGCAGTTTTAAATTCATAGTGTTGACGGATTTCTCGAAGATCTTTTAAGTAATTCCTATACGTTGCCACTGCAGTCTTTCCCCTGCGCAAATTAAGGGCATATTCGACTGGTGGGCTCAGAATCCCAAAGGAATCAGGGCAGATAAACCTCAGAATGATTGAGACCAATCCAATGTCTCGAAATGCTCCGAGAAGATCTTCGATAAACTTTTTTTCTTCTTCCTTGTTCTCGTTTTCCCTCGACAATTGACAAAAGTTAAATCCTTTTTTTTGATATTTTTCATCAATTTTGTCAATGGAGGGGACAACCCAATACCGATCAAACCACCAGTGTTCTGTATTTGTGAAATGGTCATCGAAACATTGACGTATTTCACGCATGCTGACATCTTTTTGGTTTCGTTCTGGGTTTAGTGAAGCTTTAACTTTCTTCTCAAGTTCCTCCAGATCAAACTCACGCCCCCATCGTTTCTTACTGACTTCGGGAAATTGCTTTAAGCAATCCTGTAGATACTTATTAGTCATAACGCAGGCTCCGATTATGAAGAAGGTCTCTGATGACGCTCAGTGCTCGACCGGTTCCATATATGTCAGGGTGGTTTGTTCGGCAAACATCAAGAACCCTGTTCGTCACTTGGCCCACATCTCCACCTTTTGCAGGTCTATCATACAGGCATAAAGCATCTTGCGGGGTGAGCCATGCAAGAATTTCCGTGCGGGTGTCAATCGCTCTGATCTTGCGGGTTGCTTGGGCGACATTCTGTGAGAGGGCAACATGAATCAACTTTTTTTCTCCTGTCGGAGTTGGCAAAATCACTGAACTGTTTTTTGTTTGAGCCTGTGGAGGAACTGCCAAGTTCACCTTTTCCAGATCAACAAATCTTCGGACCAGACACGTCAATCCCGTGACGACTTTTCCTGTTTCAAGAGCCATTTTTCTTGTGACGTACCCGGAATCAATGAAGACAAAATTTCCCGATCGTCTCCAGTGACAGGCAATGAATTGAACGTCTTGTGAGTGGTGGCGAAGTCTTTCAAGTGTCTCTTGCACCGGAAGGCGATTCTGCCCGTAATTACCCATATTAACCGGCCACAAAACCGCTAGTGCTGGTTTCGGTGGGGAGCTATTCATTCTATGCAACAGAAATTTCAGGACGTGCGAGGCAACGAATCCCGCAACTCTTCCAGATTTTTGATCACGAGCAGATCGCCGTTGGCGGTGGCGGCTTCAATGCCTTTGGCGCAGATCTCCCGGCATTGTTCCGGCTGGTGATTGTTGTGCAGGCATTGCGCCAGGGCGAGGATGGCCGCCGAGTAGGAGGGCTTCACCTTGAGGCAGCTTTCAAGAGCGGCGATGGCCTCTGTCCAGTTTTCATCTCCCATGTAGGCCTTTCCCAGACCAAACCAGAGCGTTTCGTCGTTGGGGTCCATTTGCAGGACCTTTTTAAATTTTTCTATCTTTGGATCGGGCATCGTGTACTCCATGGCAAGCGGTTGAGGGTGTCGTCTTTCGCCGAGGCAATCTAGCATTGTCGGCTTTGCGTTGTCTAACGCCGGACTCTGTGTTACCGTTGCTCCCCTTCTCCTCCGCTGAACAGTCGGGGAGACAGGAAACCCATCAAGAAAGGGTGTGGTGTGGGCCGTGTCGGCATTGTGACGCATCCGGCGTATCTGGAGCATGAGATGGGGCGGCAGCATCCGGAGTCGCCGGAGCGGTTGCGGGCCATTGTGAGTCGGCTGGAATCGTCCGGGACGCTGTCGCGGTTAACGCGGATTCCTCCACGACCAGCCGGCAAGGAATGGATTACGCGCATTCATGATCCCGCGTATGTGCAACGGTTGGAAACCATGGCGCCGCACGAGGGCTATGCCTCGCTTGATGCGGACACTGCGCTGTCACCCGGTTCGCTGCCCGCCGCGTCTCTCGCGGTCGGCGGGGCGCTGGCGGCGGTTGATGCCGTCATGGATGACCGGGTGGATCAGGTGTTTTGTGCGGTTCGTCCGCCGGGGCATCATGCCGAGGCCGACCGGGCCATGGGGTTTTGTCTGTATAATAACGTGGCGATTGCGGCTCGGTACATTCAGGAGCGGCATGGTCTCGCACGCGTGTTGATTGTGGACTGGGACGTGCATCACGGCAACGGCACGCAACATGCGTTTGAGGCCGATCCCTCCGTGCTCTTTTTCAGCACGCATGAATATCCGCATTATCCCGGGACCGGCGCCGCACATGAACGCGGGCGAGGGGAAGGAGAAGGGCTGACCATCAATGTTCCCATGTCCGGCGGGCAAGGCGCCGATGACTATCAAGACGTGTTTCACAACGTCCTGGTGCCGGCCGCCGACGCGTTCAAGCCGGAGTTTGTGTTGATCTCGGCCGGATTTGATGCGCATCGCGATGATCCGTTGGCGAGCATGGCCATGACGGATGAAGGCTATGGCGAACTCACTCGTATTGTGGCGGCCATTGCCAGGACTCATGGCCATGGCCGGATTGTGGCCTGCCTGGAAGGAGGCTATCACCTTCGGGCGTTGGCGGCTTCGGTTGAGCAGCATCTGTTGGCGTTGATGGACGCGTAACCCATGGCGCACTGGCGACGCGGCAAAAGCGGACTGGTTGTGTTGCTGATCCTGCTGGTGGCGGTTCCGGTTGTCCTCTATTATTTTTATACGGAGATCCGGCCCACCGTGATTTTTGGATTGCGCGACGATTATGCCCATGCCATTCCATTCCAGAAAATTCCGGCGGGCCTCGACTCGCTGAAGGCCGAAGCGTGCGGAGCCTGTCATCGGGAGATTTATGAAGAATGGAAAACCAGCGTCCATGCCGATGCCTATCAGGACCCATTTTTCCAAGCGTACTGGAAAAAGGATGATCATGTCTGGGTTTGTCTCAATTGCCACACCCCGTTGGCCAATCAGCAGCCCACGCTGATCCGGACGATACCCGGTCATCGTGTTGAAAAGGCGGTCCAGATAGACAATCCGCAATACGATGCGGCCTATCAGCGGGAAGGCGTGACCTGTGCGGCCTGTCACGTCCGCGACGGCGTCATCCTGGGGCCGTTCGACGATTCGGCGGCGCCGCATCCCACGGCCTATGATCCCTCCTTTCGCACGACCGCCGTGTGCCGTCGTTGTCATAGCGTGGCTTCCGGGCCTTTGCAGTTTTATCGCGCGGGGCCGTGCGGCACGTTTGCGGAATATGAAGGTGAATTTTTTATGAAGGAGCGGGGATTCACCTGCCAGCATTGCCACATGCCGGAAATTTCTCGTCCGGCGGTGGTGGGCGGGCCCATTCGGCAGGGCCGGCGGCATCTCTGGCGTGGCGGGCATGATCCGGAGATGATCAAGCGTGCCGTGGCGATTCAGGTGAAGGCGGATCCCCCCGCCCCCGCACCGGGAGACACCGTGACCATGACGCTTACCCTGATCAACGCCGGCGCCGGTCATAAAATTCCCACGGGCGACCCCGACCGCCATTTTACCGTGGAATTTTACGTGAAAGATCAAGCGGGACGGATTCTTCAGGAACAAAGCGACACCATGGGGCGGTGGATTCTTTGGCAGCCCGTCATTCTCGAAGTGTATGACAACCGGTTGCGGCCGCTGGCGAGCCGTGACTATCAGTTTGCTTATCAAATCCCTGAAGGACGGTCGGATCTGGTGGTGGAAGCTCGCGTACGGTATCATATTCTGACGGACGGGCAGCATGCCATGTTGCGGGAAGCCTATGGGTTGCAGTCGGACCGCCCGTATCGGTATACCATCTACACGCGCCGCTTCCCTCTGGGTCAAAACCTGGAGGTGGCGCTTGACGCGGAGCCTCTGGTTGACGTTCGCGCCGGCTGTTCCGCTTCGGATGACCGGTTTTCTTTCACAGAGCGTCGGGACGCTGTCACCGCGGGTTGAGCCATGTATCTCATTGACACGGAAACCTTGTTCCTCAATCTTGGCCGGGACGATCTGGTCATTCTTGACGTGCGCGGTGCAGGCGCGTACACCGCCCATATTCCGGGGGCGGTGCATAGTACGTGGCATGAATACAGCGATCCGCAGGCGACGGCCAAAGGGTTGCTGGATCCCGATCTCGCTCGGTTGGAGCATCGGCTTCAAGCCCTGGGCCTTCATAACTCGAGCGACGTCGTGGTTTATTGCAATCCTTTCGATAATTGGGGCGATGAAGGCCGAATGTTCTGGATGCTGCAATACCTCGGGCACAAGAAAGTGAATATCCTGGATGGCGGCTGGCCTAAATGGACCGCTGAACATCGCCCCTATGAACATGAAGCGGTTCGACCCGCCCCCGGCACGTTTCGGGCCTTGGTTCAGCCGGACGTGAGCATTCAAAAACAGGAGCTGAAACACTTGCTGAAAAGCCCGCATCCGGACACGGTGATCGTGGATGCCCGGAGCGTGGAGGAATATGCGGGGAAGGAGATTGACGGATTGCCCAGACCGGGGCATATTCCGTCCGCCGTCAATATTCCCTGGAATGCGTTTCTCCGGCACGATGCCACCGTCAAATCCCCGACCGCCCTTCGGGAAATGTTTCATGCCTTTGGCCTTAGCGAACGGCAGGAAATCATCACCTATTGTCTGGGCGGCGTACGCTCCGCCTGGGTCTATTTTTTGTTTCGCTTGGCGGGCTATGAGAAGGTGCGGAATTATCCAGGGTCCTGGTGGGAATGGAGCCGGGACTTTGCGGCTCCCGCTGAAAAAGATATGAAATTGCTCGGGCAGGTGACGGGCACAACCACACCACGGTCGTCTTGAAGAAACGGGACAAGCATGCGAGGATAGACGGGTCAACAGCAGAAGTCCACGGGAGTGTCTTTTATGGGTTTTCAGCATTTGCAGAGGAGGTCTGACATGACGAAACACATTTTTTTCGCAGGTTTGCTGGGTGCGGCCACGTGGCTTTCGGTTGCCACGCCGGGGTTAGCCGGAGGGAATATGCACGTTCATGAAGCGATGATGCACGCGGATGAAGCGGTCAAACATGGTGGAATGGGGCACGCCGGCGCCATTGTGTCTCATGCCGAAGAAGCCTTGATGCACGCGGAGATGGCACAGAAGGAAATGTCCAATGCTCATCTTGACGAAGGCGTGCATGCGTTGAAAGAAGCGATTGCACATGGCAATCAGGGCCATGCCGAAGTGGCAACGAAACATGCAATGAGCGCGGTCATGCATCTCAACGAAACGGATGGAAAAAAGATGCACGACGGCGGAATGATGCACGACGGCAAGATGATGGACGGCAAGATGATGGACGGCAAGATGATGGACGGCAAGATGATGGACGGCAAGATGATGGATGGCAAGATGATGGACGGCAAGATGATGGATGGCAAGATGATGGATGGCAAGATGATGGACGGTAAGATGATGGATGGCAAGATGATGGACGGTAAGATGCATGACAAAAAAATGCATTGATGGCGTCGGGCTGTGATGATGGCATGAAAAAACGGGCGGGACGTTCCTGCCCGTTTTTGTTTTTGCGGGACGGTTGAGGGGCGTGACTGATGAAGGTCGGCTATTTCCAGTCTAATCCTGAATTTGGGGCGGTGCGACGCAATCTTGACCAGTTTGCCTCTCGGCTGGATTCGGTGGATTGTGAATTGCTTGTGTTGCCTGAACTGGCCTTTTCCGGATACCAGTTTGTCTCTCGGGAGGAAGTCCTGGATTGCGCCGAACCCGTTCCGGATGGGCCGACCACCCGGGCTTGCGTGGAACTTGCGCGACGCCATCACATGCACCTGGTCGTCGGCCTGCCCGAGAGGGCGGGTGACCACTGTTACAACTCGGCGATTGTGGTCGGGCCTTCGGGGTTCATGGGGTGCTATCGTAAAACGCATTTGTTTTTTGAGGAAACGTTATTCTTCAGCCCAGGTGATTCAGGATTGCTGGTCTGGGATATTGGTCAGACCCGCCTTGGGGTGATGATTTGTTTTGATTGGTACTACCCCGAAGCCGCCCGGACTCTCGCGTTGCAAGGGGCGGACATTGTGTGCCATCCCGCGAATTTGGTCATGCCCCACTGTCCCGACGCCATGGTGACGCGTTCCTTGGAAAATCGGATCTTTAGTATTACGGCGAATCGAATCGGTCGGGAAGCCAGAGGTGGCAAACCGCCGCTGACGTATATTGGGAACAGCCAGGTGGTTTCACCGAAAGGCGACGTGCTGTTTCGGGCGCCTGCCGACAAGGCGGACCTCGCAGTCGTCGAGATTGCTATCAACGAGGCCCGCAACAAGGCGATCAATCCGTACAATGATTTGTTGAAAGATCGGCGCCCCCCCTACTACCGCTTCTGACCGACAGGATGGTGGCGTCAGGCCGTCATCGTGGTCGCCCGCCTCACGCCGTTTTCTTCACTCGTTCCTTGTGGCGAAGGGTTTACAGGACGAGGAGAATCAGGATGCCGAGGATGATTCGGTAATAGCCAAACACCTTCAGCGTGTGTCGTTTGACATAGGCGAGAAAGGAGGCAATCACGGCCCAGGCCACAAGAAACGACACCGCCATGCCAAACGTCAGTGCGAGCGTGTCCTGGGTGGTAAAGAGATGCGCGGCCTGCACCATTTTATAGCCGGTGGCGGCACACAGGGTTGGCAGCGCCAGGAAGAAGGAAAATTCTGTCGCGACTTTTCTGTCCAGACCCAAAAGCAGGCCTCCAACGATGGTCGAGCCCGAACGAGACATGCCGGGAATTAACGCCACGCACTGCGCAAGTCCCACGCCCACGGCCGTTGACAGGCCGATTGATTCCAACTCTGTACAGCGAATGGATTGCGGCCAGGCTTCGACGATGAGGATAATGATCCCTCCAATGAGAAGACTCACGGCAACGGTTTGGGGAGCAAAGAGATGTTCTTCAATCCACTCATGCGCGAAGAATCCCGCAAACGCCGCCGGCACAACTGCCGCGCCAAGGCCAATGAGAAACCAGACGTGTTTGCAGGTGTCGGCTGAATCTTTGAGGAGAGCGGGCAGGGACGCGAACCCGGATACGGTGTGGAGTTGGCGTCGCATGATGCGTTGTTCCTGGTTGGCCTGTCTGAGGAGCGAGAGAATTTTTGTGCGTTCGTAAACGGCGACGGCTAACACGGCTCCCAACTGGATGCAAATTTCGACGCTAATGGCCATATCGCCCGTAAATCCCAACCAATGTCCCAGCAGAATGAGATGGCCGGTTGAAGAGACGGGAAGATATTCAGTGAAGCCTTCGACAAGGCCGAGCAAGCCGGCTAACCCTGGTCCAAATTCTTTCATACGCGATGAAGCCGATTGAGGCGCCAGTGCGTCTGGCGGGTTGCGCCCGTTCAGATTTTGACGGATGATGGATCGTTGTCATGGAGGTGGCGGTCAATGACGACGCGCATGGTTCCTTCTCGCGAACGCGTTGACAACCAACGCCCGGGCCTTTCATACTGCAAATAGTATACTTCAATGCGAGAGCCAGTGGGAACCCGCTTCCGCAACTTTTTACCGCTGAGAGAAAGAGGGGAACGCATGCACAGTCGGTGTCAAGGGCATTGGAAGGTCGGTCTTCTTTGCGTTATTGGATTATTGCTGGGAGGCTGTGTCATCAGTCAGAGTCAATACGACGCGGCCGTGGCGGACATGAAGTCGGCCAGGACGGATCTGGAAAAAAGCCGGATGATGCGGGAGGCTCTTGCGCAGGAAAATGAGAACCTACGAGCCGAAAATGAAAAGGTGGCTCTTGATATAGAAGTGCTGGGGGCCGAAATTCAGCGGGTCAAGGAAAGCCATGAAAGTGAACGAAACCTGCTCGCCGCTCATGAGGCCGAGTTGGAGCAGGCCGGCCGAGCGAGGGCGAAGAGACTGCAAGACATTCAGCATGCGTACCAGCAGCTAAAAAGGCAAAACCGCGCGTTGCGGGAGACGGTGCGTCGCTATCAAAAAGAACTCAAAGAAGCCCGTGAGTCTGCCGAGACTCTTCAACCGAACAATGGCGCTCTTTCAACGGAACCGATGACGGACCAGACAGCCCCGTTGGAGCCGCCTCCCGTCTCGACTCCTCTCAACGGTGCGCTGGCGCCCGTGAATCTGAATTCGGCTTCCGCGAAGGACCTCATATTCGTGTTGGGGTTGACCGAGGCCATGGCCGAAATGGTGGTGGCCAACCGTCCCTACCGGCTTCGCGGAGAACTGCTCGCCAAACACGTGGTGTCGAACGTGACCTTTGACGCGATTCAAGACAGAATTACGGCGGCGCCGAACTAAGACGCCGGAACGCCAATCCGTTCCACCCGCTTCCTACCCCGTGCGCTCATTCACAATCTGTCCGTCCACCATGTGGATCAAGCGGTCGGCCTGCCGGGAAAGGCGTTCATTGTGCGTGACGATGACGAATGCCGTCCCTCGTTGTTCATTGAACGTTCGTAACAGGGCAAACAGGGCTTCGCCGGTGTGAGAGTCCAGGTTTCCCGTTGGTTCGTCGGCCAAGACCACGTCCGGATTGTGAATGAGGGCGCGCGCCATGGCCACGCGTTGTTGCTCGCCTCCGGACAGTTCACCGGGCTTATGATGCAAACGGTGTCCCAAACCGACTTCCGAAAGCAGTGCGCTCGCCTCCTCGATACATTGTTCGACCGGCCGTTTTTGCATGAGGCTGGGGAGGTACGTGTTTTCCAGCGACGTAAATTCAGGCAGCAGGTGATGAAATTGAAACACGAACCCAATGCGCCGATTGCGAAAATGAGCGAGTTCGTGTTCTGACAATCGGAAAATATCCCGGTCTTCATAGCAGATGGTTCCCCGCGTTGGTCGGTCCAGGGTTCCCAGAAGATGAAGGAGCGTGCTTTTTCCCGCTCCCGAAGCCCCGGCCATGGCCAGAAATTCGCCTTGCCGGACCTCAAGGTTGATGCCTTTTAACACTTCAACGGTTTGCTTTCCCAATATAAATGATTTGTCCACGTCGGTCGCTTGAAGCAAGGGCCGTGCTGAAGCGGGTGAGGGACTCATGATTATTCCGCGTATCGAATGGCGCTGATGGGGGCGAGTTTGGCGGCCTGCCACGAGGGATACAGGGTCGCGGCAAAGCTGATCAAAATGGCGGAAAACGAAACCAGCAGCACGTCCATGGCCTTCACATGGACTGAAATATGTGAAATGTAGTACACGGTTTGATCAAAGGTCCAATACTGTTCAATGAGGTAGAGAAAGGTATAGCCCAGGGGGATGCCAATCGCGGTGCCGGTTAAGCCAATGACCACGCCATTCAACATAAAAATTCGCATAATGGCGGTCGGGGTGGCGCCGATGGCTTTCAAAATGGCAATCTCGCGTTGCTTTTCATTCACGATCATTGTCAGTGTGCCCACGATATTAAAGGACGCGACAAGCGTAATCAGGACCAGCAACAAAAACATCATGGTTTTTTCCAGGCGCAAGGCCGAAAACAAATTATGGTTCAGGGCCATCCAATCTCTTGCCATATACTCCGTTCCCAGAACGGTATTGATCCGTGCGGCAGTGGCATTGGCCGTCAGCACGTCCTCGACTTTGACTTCGATGCCCGTCACGGTCTTGCCGAGACCAAAAAACTTTTGCGCTTCGTCCAGCGCCACGTAGGCCAGCGAGGAGTCGTATTCGTACATACCGGACGCAAACAGTCCGACGACGTGAAACGGCCGAATTTTCGGCGTCATTCCCATCGCTCGAACAGGGCCAACGGGCGACACGACGTTGACGCGATTGCCAACGAACACCCCCAGGTGCATCGCCAGTTCTTTCCCCAAAATGATGCCGGGGTGCGGTCTGGAATCCGGTTGCGTGGGCGGTGAAACGGCCAACTCCTGCACGCTGCCGAACGTCACGTTCTTTGCAATATCCGTGACCTCGGGTTCTTTGTTCGGATCAATGCCGCGCAGCACAATGCCCTGGACGCCGGTTGGGGAGGTGAGCAGGACTTGTTTGAACAGGTAAGGAGTGGCCGCCACCACTTCCGGTACCCGTTCCACTTGATGAATCAGTTCCGAATACCCGGCCATGAGCGGCTGTCCCTGTGGCTGCACGACGATATGAGACGTCGTGCCCAGAATTTTCTCCTGCAAGTCTTCCTGAAAACCCGTCATAATTCCGAGGGTGCCAATGAGGGCGGCGACGCCCAGGGTGATACCGGTGATGGAAATGACGGTGTTGAGAGAAATGGTCCGGGTCCGACGTTTGGCTCGGAGGTACCGAAGGCCCACAAACATTTCATATGGCCGGGTCATCACGATGGCTCCGGGCGGAGTTGGGGAAAGAGAATGACGTCGCGAATCGAGGCCTGGTTTGTAAACAGCATCACCAGCCGGTCAATGCCAATGCCCTCTCCCGCCGTTGGCGGCATGCCGTATTCCAGCGCGCGCAGGAAATCTTCGTCGAAATAATGCGCCTCGGCGTCGCCGGCTTCTCGTTGCGAGACTTGTGCTTCGAAGCGTTGGCGTTGGTCAAGCGGATCGTTCAACTCGGAAAATCCATTCGCGAGTTCGCGGCTGGCGATAAACAGTTCAAACCGGTCGGTGAGCCGGGGGTCCGAATCCTTTCTTCGCGAGAGCGGAGAGATCTCGGCAGGATAATCCGTGATAAACGTGGGTTGAGTCAGGTGGCGTTCCACGGTTTCTTCAAAAATCACGTTCAAGATTCCAACCAACGAGGCTCCCTTTGGAATCTCCAGCCCGAGCCGTGTCGCCGCGGTTGCAGCCGCGGCCTGATCTTCAAGCACGTTCCGCTCAAACGTGTTGTACGCGAGAATGGCTTCAAAATACGGAAGACGACGCCAGGGAGGCGTGAGGTCAATCGTCTGTCCCTGGTAGGCCAGCGTGGTGGTGCCGAGGAGATTGCGCGCGAGTGTGCCGAATAAATCTTCGGTCAGCACCAAGAGATCCCTGTAGTCGGCATAGGCCTGGTAAAATTCCAGCATGGTGAATTCGGGATTATGGATCGTCGAAACGCCTTCATTGCGAAAACTCCGGTTGATTTCAAACACTTGCCGAAATCCACCGACAATCAGGCGTTTGAGATACAGCTCCGGCGCGATACGCAGGTAGAGGTCCGTATTGAGCGTATTGTGGTGCGTGACGAATGGGCGAGCCGCCGCCCCGCCGGGAATGGGTTGCATCATCGGCGTTTCCACTTCGAGAAACCCATGCTCGGTGAGATAGGCGCGAATGCCTGCGATCAACCTGCTGCGCGTCTTGAAAATATTGTGGATGCCCGGATTGGCAATCAGGTCCACGTAACGTTGCCGGTAACGGGTTTCGATATCTGTCAGGCCGTGCCATTTTTCAGGAAGGGGCCGGAGGCCTTTCGATAAAAACGTCAGCGTCCGCACTTCGACGGTCAGCTCATCGGTTTTCGTGCGGAACAAACAACCTTCCACGCCGACCCAATCGCCCAAATCCAGTTCTTGGGACAGTCGGAAGGCGGCATCGTCCAAGACGTCTTTCTTCAAATACACCTGGAGCCGGTGCGCGCCGTCTTGAAGCGAGACAAACGCGGCTTTCCCAAACCGGCGGAGCGCCACGATGCGTCCGGCGGTACAACAGGAGATGGTGTGCCGCGCAAGCTCGTCTTTGGTTTTCGCCCCGTACGCCGCCACGAGGCCTTCAACATGGTGTGTCGCCTCAAAGCGCGTGCCATAGGGCTGCACCCCCAGGGCTTTCAGCGTCTCGAGTTTTTGAATGCGTTGCGCGCGTTGTTCGTGTGATTCATCCATCACGTCGTGGCCATGCGTTGCCATGAAACGGAGACCGTCTCGACGGGCCCTTGTTCGTTCGTTAGAAACCCGTGGGCGCCATCGTCTGTTTGAGGTAGGCCTCCAGGAACGGATCAAGGTCTCCATCCATAACCGAGGCGACGTTCCCGGTCTCATGATTCGTTCGGTGGTCTTTGACCAGTTGATACGGTTGGAAGACATACGACCGAATTTGACTGCCCCAGGCTATGTCTTTTTTTTCGCCGACGATATTCTGAAACTCGGCGTCTTTTCGCTGTTGTTCCAATTCAAACAGCTTCGCTTTCAGGACACGCATGGCTCCCATGCGGTTTTGCAATTGCGAGCGCTCGTTCTGGCATTGCACGACAATGCCCGTGGGAAGGTGGGTCATGCGAATGGCGGTTTCGACTTTATTGACGTTTTGTCCGCCGGCCCCGCCAGCGCGAAAGGTGTCAATCCGCAGATCGTTGTCGTCAATTTCGACCGCCGCGTCGTCATCCAGTTCGGGATACACCGACACGGCGGCGAACGAGGTATGACGACGTTTGTTGGCGTCAAACGGCGAGATCCGCACCAATCGGTGGACGCCGGCTTCCGATTTCAAATAGCCGTAGGCATAAGGGCCGTCCATGCTCAGCGTGACACTTTTGATGCCGGCTTCATCGCCGGGTTGGAGGTCAATGGCGCCGACCGTGAATTTTTTTTTCTCGGCCCATCGGACGAACATCCGCATCAGCATTTGCGCCCAATCCTGCGATTCCGTTCCGCCGGCTCCGGGGTTGATGCCCAGAATCGCGGACCGACCGTCATGTTCGCCGGACAAGAGTTGCTCCGTACGCAGTTGATCCAGGAGCGTTTCCAGCTTCAGCAGACCCTGGTCCAATTCGGCGTGCAGTTCCGGGTCATCCTCCTGACCAATCAGTTCGAGCGTGGCTTCCAGATCGTCCTGTCGTTGCTGAAATTCGGTGACGCGCGAGATGTTTCGCTCAATCGCGGCCTTGCGCCGTCCAACCCTGGTGGCGATTTGCGTGTTGTTCCAGAAATCGGGTTGAGCGCTTTCTTGCGCAAGTTCCTCTAATTCGTTCTGCAGGCGAGGCAAGTCAAAGACGCCTCCGTAAATCCTGAATGTGCTGTCCGGTGGCGTGCAAGCGGCTCCGAATGTCTTCAAGCATTCTTGACTCCTTTATGGGGCGTTGAAAACGGAGAGATGATTTCCGCCCGTGGAAAAAACAGGCGAGTCCCATCACCAACGCGGTCAGTATAACACAGGCCAGGGCAAACACATCGCCAAATCGTGTATAAACCGTCGAAGGCCCGCGCAGGGGAATCGCCCCGGTGACGGCCCGTTCGGTAAAAACGGGCGTGGCCGCCAGTATGTGTCCGGTCGGATCAATAAACCCGGAAATGCCGGTATTGGCGGCCCGGGCGAACGACAGACGATTTTCCACGGCGCGAAAGACGACCATGACAAAATGTTGATACGGGGCGACGGTGTTGCCGAACCAGGCGTCATTGGTGATGGTGACCAGAAAGTTGGCGCCTTGGTCGGCGAGTCGTCTCACCAGGTCTGGAAAAATGACTTCATAGCAGATGGCGACCCCAAACCGGGCCTGTCGCCGGGCCGCGCCGTATGGAATGGAGAGCAGAACGGGGGCCGGGCCCGGCTGAAAATCGCCGATGCCGACGACCAGCTTGTCCAGGAAAAAGAGCATCGGTTTCAGGGGAATGTATTCCCCGAAGGGAACGAGGTGTTGTTTGTCATAACGCCCGGCGACGTCCCCGGAGCGGTTCAGCACGTACGCGCTGTTCAGCAACGACAGCGTGCCGTCGGTGTGACGCCGAATGGCCGGGCTGCCAAACACAAGAGGCGCACGCGCGTCCTTCATGATGTCAACGACACGCGATTGATAGCCCGGCTCTTGTTCAAACACAAACGGGGTGGCCGCTTCGGGCCACAGAATCAGGTCGGCGTCCGGCCCGACGGTTTTCGTGAGCCGGTCGTATTGCGCCAACGTCTCCATGCGGTAGGCCGCGTCCCATTTGCGCGCCTGGTCAATATTGGCTTGCACGACTCCAATGGTGAGGTGTTCCGAGACAGGCGGCGTGAGTTGACTCAATCCATAGAGCCACACCGCGAGGACGGTCGCGGCCGTTACGGCAAGGGGAACCCATGGTTGACGGAGAGCGGAGCGATGAGGTTGTTGGGCCACGGCCCAACGGAGCAGCAGAAACACGGAGACGTTCACCAGCACAATGAGAAATGACACGCCATAGACGCCCGTGATATTGGCGATCTGGATGATGGACAGCCATGGCCATTGAGAATACCCCAGGAGGCCCCAGGGCAATCCGCTCAACGCATAGGTGCGCACATATTCCAGGGATACCCACAGGCAGGGGGCCGCGATCCAGGCCATATTTGTCCGTCTGCGTTCCAGCCAGGTGAATCCCCAGGCATACAGCCCGACGTACAGCCCCAGATAGACCGCCAGCAACAACATGATGGCGATGCTGATGGCGAGTGGGACGTTGCCATAGAGATGCATCGCGTTCACCACCCAGTACATCGTGCCGGTGAACGCCACACATCCCGCCAGCCATCCGCGCAACAAGGCTTGCCCCGCGGTGACGCCGGTCAGCGCCAAATGGAGGGGCAGCAGGGCGATCCAGGCGAACACGCCCCAGGGGAAACCATCAAGCAGGTTGGAAACGGAAAGCGCGTAGCCGATGCCCGCGAGCAGGCACAAGAACCACGGAGGCATGTGCGACATAGCGTGGTACGGTAGGGAAACGCTTCCAGAGTTGCAAGGGAGAATGGTACATTGAACCAGCAGAGCCGCGATGCCCGATCACGCTCGGAACAAAACCGTCACGAACACCACATGGGGAAAATGCTGCAAATGACGCCGATGGCGTGGAGGAAGACAATCAACACCGCGAGAGGGGCGACCCAGCGAATCAATATCCGCCAGACGGCATAGACGCCGTGACCGTGTTGTCCGCCGATTTCCTCCCGGCTCGCGTCTTTGGTCATCACCCACCCGGCAAAGACGGCGACGCCAAGCCCGCCCAGCGGCAGCATGATATTGGAGGTCAGGTAGTCGAGTTGATCAAAGAACGTCATCCCGAAGAGCGTGACGTCCGCCCAGATGTTGAAGGAAAACACCGTGCCGAATCCTAGTAGCCAAGTAACGAAACCCGCGCAGACGGCGGCGTTGCGGCGTGTCATGTGGAAATTTTCGATCAGCAGGGTGACTGCCGGTTCAATCAGTGAAATGGATGACGTCCAAGCGGCGATCATGAGCAACACAAAAAAGAGCGTCCCGAACAACGTCCCTCCCGCCATGCTGCCGAAGGCCACGGGGATGGTTTGAAAAATGAGACTGGGCCCGGCGCCCGGTTCCAAACCATTAGCAAACACGATCGGGAAGATGGCCATGCCGGCGACGAGGGCCACGAGGGTGTCGAAGAAGGCAATGACGACGGAGCTTGCGGCGATGGGTATGCCTTGGGGCACGTAGGCCCCATACATCATGATGGCCCCCATGCCAAGGCTCAACGTAAAAAACGCGTGGCCCAGGGCCGTGAGCATGCTGGCACTCGAAAACCGGCTGAAGTCCGGCGTGAATAAAAAGTCGAGCGCTGCCATGAAGTAGCCGGTCGCCATCGCGTAACCCAGCACCATGAGCAACAGCACAAACAGCGTCGGCAGGAGATAGGTGACGGCTTTTTCCAGGCCGTGCCGCACACCCCGGGCCACGATGACCATGGTGATTATCATGAACATCGTATGCCACCCTATTTGGGACAGAGGACTGCCGACAAAATCGCCGAAGAGGTGCGTGGCCTGCTCGCCGCTCAAACCTGAAAAGTGCCCGGTCGCTGAATGGAAAATATACCCGATGGTCCATCCACCGATGACGCTGTAATAGGAAAGGATCAACAGGCCGGCCAGAGTGCCGCCCCACCCGATGATCTGCCAGCCCCGGTTCGCGTTGTTTTCCGCTACCAGCGCCCGTATGGCGTTGACCGGCGTCTGTTTGCCCCGGTAGCCCAGCATGAGCTCCGCCATGATCAGCGGGATGCCCAGGACCGCCACACAGAGGATATAGAACAAGACAAAGGCACTGCCCCCGTTCTCCCCGGCAATATAGGGAAATTTCCAGATGTTGCCGAGGCCGACGGCGGAGCCGGTGGCCGCCATGATAAAGACCAGGCGGGAAGACCATTGGCCATGAATGGAACGCTGGTTGAGTGACGTGGTCATCGCTGGGCGGCTCGGTCTTTCCCGCTCATGATTGAGTGCTTGCCCGTGATTGTGTTGTTGGAGGCTGTCCCTGAAATACTGGCGGCGGAGTGTACTCATCAACGCCGTGCATTGCAAGGGGTTTTTGCGTGAATCGGGCTGGAACGATGTCGGCTTGAGATTGGCTCGTCGCCTGACTATAGTGGGTCGGTTTCGACGTGCCTGTTGCGTGTGGTTTGTGGGCACAGAGGGGAATTGACGCATGTCCGTTGAGGAACCAAACAAACGTCGGGTCGTGGTGCTCGCGCCGATGCCGCCGGAGAAATCGGCGTATGCCCTCGCGCGCTATAGCCGTTCTTCGGATTCCATTGAAGACAGTTTGAAGTGGGTGTACGGGCACTCGTCGGAAAAGTTTTGGGAGCAGTTTTATTTTGCCTATGGCCATGCTTCGATCGCCGATCTCGGGCATGTGACCGTGTGCCTGGAAAATATTTCTGAATTGGCGGCTATTCGCGTGGAAGATGAACCGCTGTGGGATGGACAAGCCAAATCCAGCCGGTATCAAAATTTTGCCGTGGCCGGCTGTTATGTGCCGCCGGGCATCAGGGATTCTGAAACCGAGGCCTGTTATCTGGGGATTTTGAGGAGTCTCTTTACGCTCTATCAAACGTTTCATGAGCCGCTTCTTGACCATCTGCAACGGAAACATCCCAGACCCGATGCCATGACCGAGGCGAATTACACGCGGACGCTGGCCGCGCGCGTGTACGACGTCACCCGTTATGCGTTGCCTCTTGCCTCCAAGACGAACGTCGGGCAGGTGGTGAGTATCCGGACGCTGGAAAAGCAGATAGGCCGACTCTTGTCCACGCCGCTCTCCGAACTCCAGGCGCTTGGCCGGGAACTGCAGGAGGCCTGTGCCAAAGCTCCCTCGGACGTGTGGGGAGCGTTCTGCGGTGATGCCGCCGCCCCGTCGGAACCGTTGGCGCCCACGTTGGCGCGTCACGCCCGGGCCGATGACTCTCAAGCCGAGGGGTATCGCGATTTGTCGAAGCATGCCAGGAACATCCTGCGCAAGGCAGGGTTGGACGTGCCGTCGGCTTGGGTCGGTCAGGCGGCGCCGGTGGATCTCATTGAACCCCATTCGTTGATGGATGAATTGGTGACGAGTTTGCTCTATCGCGTCAGTCATGCGCCGTATCGGCGGATTTTGGAATTGGTGCGGGAGTGGTCCGAGAAGGAAAAACAGGAAACGCTTGAAATCGCCTTGCGGCGTCGAGGTCCCTATCACGAGTTGATGAAGGAGTTTCGATGCGGCTATCCCTTGCTCTTTGATATTGTGATGGATATCGGAGGATGGCGGGATCTGCACCGGCATCGCCGATGCCAGCAAATCCAACAAAACTTTACCACCGTCCATGGGTATGAGATCCCCGCCCTCCTGTATGAAGCCGGACTGGGTCGGGATTATCAAATAGCCATGGACGCGGTGCAGCGTGATATCGAAGGCTTGCGGGGGATGGATCAGGAGGCGTCGCTGTACGCGATTCCCTTTGGGTTCAGGGTCCGGTGCGTGTTTAAGATGGACTATGCCCAGGCGGAGTATATGTGCCGACTCCGGTCGGGGGTCAAAGGCCATTGGTCCTACCGCGCCGTGGCGTGGGAGATGAAACAACAAGTGATGAAGCAGTATCCCTATTTGGGTGAATTGATCGTCGCCACCCCGTGCGACGTCGAGGATACACTGACTCGCTGAAGCCCGATGGTCCATGGTTCGGCACGTCTGGCTGCACTGGAGCGGAACCTGGTCGCACGATGAGTGAAGAACGGACCATCGAACAAGCCATTCTCGCCGGAGACTGGGATGCGGGACTCGCCGCCGCCACGCGCTGGACTCAGAGTGATGAGGCCGGCCCCCGAGCGTTTTTTACCCTGAATGCCATGTATCTGTTGAAAGGCGAATTTGCCCTGGCCTGGCAGATGTATGCGAAGTCGCTACAGGAAGAGGCGGATATTGCGGCCGTTCGGGAATGGGTTGGTCGGCTCAGCACGACGTATCCGGAAGCGGGCTACGTTCATTTAATCCATGGTCTGTGTCTGGCTCAGTCCGGTCTGCCGGAGCCGTCTCTCGTGAGTTATCACAAGGCGATGCGGTTGGTCCCCGCTTCTCCCTTTCCTCATTTTTTTCTGGCGCAACTGTATCAGCGAATGGCCCAAACGGATCAGGCCATCAAGGCGTACCGCCAAGCCGTTACATTGGATCCCGCCTATTTGGCCGCCCGCTTAAATCTGGGCGTGGCGTATCAAGAACACGGCCAGTTGGAAATGGCCATTCCCCAATATCGGGCAATCATCAAACTCAAGCCCGATGATGCGTTGGGGCACATGAATTTAGCCTGTGCGCTTGCCGAACAAGGCAAGATTGATGTGGCGATTCGGGAATATAAAATCGCGGTGACGCTCAATCCCGACGATGCCGAACTGCGCTGTGCCGTGGCGGGTGTCTACGAACAAAAAGGCCGCCGCGACCTCGCCATGCGTGAATATCGAGAGGCTCTGCGAATCAAGCCGGATTGTGGCTTGGCCGCAACGGAAGTTGGGTGGATTTTATTGGAGAAAGGGCAGGTTGATTCGGCGCTTGACAGCTTTAGTGTCGCCATCAAGGCCAATCCCGATGACGCGAGGGCCATGTTTGGCGTGGGGCGAGTGTATGATCTGAAACGCAAACCGGAGATTGCAGGCGAGCATTATCAACGGGCTTTGGAATTGGAGAAAGATTCCGTGAAGAAAACGGCCATCTTGAATTTTATTGATAAGATTGTGGGCGGATATCATGATTAAACCGTGACGCGGCGGGATGAGAGCGATCTGTCGAACGCGTGTCCGGCTCTCCGCGTTGCGGCGCCCGTTTACAGCTCCCGTATCGCCTGTCGAAGTGTGGCAAGTTGTGCGGGGCGTTCGCCGCTTTTCAGTAACGCGCTTTTGAGTTGCTCTTTCAGGTAAGAGGAATAGCCCACCCTGTCCAGGAAAAATTCGAGAAACCCATCGCCCATGGTCTCGCTTGTCTTTTTTAATGCCTCTATGTCCTCGTCGTTGACCGGCACATACGTGCTGCCGATGTGAAGAATGACCTTGTAATAATTTCCTTCGTCGCGACGTTCAAATCGTAATCCGTGCATCATTGATGGTTCCTCATGAAGCAATTCTTTGCGAGGGCCGCATTGTAGGTGAACCTCTGCTCTTGTGACAAGGGGCGGTTGATCAGGATAGCGGGTGAAGCATGTCTTCGTGGACCACGTCGGATCCTTGACCGGTTCCAGACCGTGTGATAGCGTCAATACCCTTCCGTTCCCGGCATGAGTCGTTGTTGCTAGTGTTGATTGTGCAGGCTTCGTGTCACGCCGACTGTGCCTGCGTAAACGGTCTGAGATGGGTACTGGCGGACTCGTACAGCGAATTTTCCTCTTTCGTCATTTGGGAGTCGTGCATGTCGCGTGTGTATAATTTCAGTGCCGGGCCGGCCATGTTGCCGGAGGCCGTGCTCCGGCAGGCCCAGGCCGAGTTGCCGGATTGGCACGGAACCGGCTCCTCCATCATGGAGGTCAGTCATCGGAGCAAAGCATATATCGCCGTCTTTGAGAGGGCCGAACAGGACCTCCGTGACCTGTTGGGTGTTCCGCCGTCTTACAAAGTGCTCTTTTTGCAAGGCGGCGCCACTGGCCAATTTGCCGCCATTCCCATGAATCTTTTGCGGGGGAAACGCAAGGCCGATTATATTGTGACCGGGGCGTGGGGCAAAAAAGCCGTGAGTGAGGCCAGGAATTATTGCGATGTGAACGTGGCCGCGTCGTCCGAAAGCGGTCAATTTCACACAGTGCCCTCGACGGACAGTTGGGCGCTGAGCGCCGATGCGGCCTACGTCCATTACACCCCAAACGAGACGATCGGCGGCGTGGAATTTCACGGAGTGCCGGACACCGGCGGCGTCCCGCTCGTCGGTGATTTTTCTTCAACCATTTTATCCCGCCCCATTGACGTCAGCCGGTTTGGGTTGATTTACGCGGGCGCCCAAAAAAATATCGGACCGGCCGGCGTGACGGTGGTGATTGTGCGCGATGACCTTCTGGGAGGCGCATCGCCGACGACGCCCAGTGTGTTGGATTACGCGCAACAGGCCCAGGCCGAGTCCATGCTGAATACCCCGCCGACTTATGCCATCTACATCGCGGGCCTGGTTTTTCAATGGCTGAAGGCGCAAGGGGGGCTTTCGGCCATGGCGGCGATCAACGAACGCAAGGCCGGGAAGCTGTATGCCTCAATTGATGGGTCTCGTTTCTATCGTAACCCCGTGGAGCCGTCCTGCCGGTCATGGATGAACGTGCCGTTTATCCTGGCCAATCCGGCATTGGACGACGAGTTTCTCGCGGGAGCCGCCGCCGCCGGGCTCACCACGCTCAAGGGGCATCGTTCGGTGGGCGGCATGCGTGCGAGCATCTATAACGCCATGCCGGACGCCGGCGTGGATGCGTTAATCGCCTATATGGCGGATTTTGAACAACGGAAAGTGTAGCCTGTCCCGGGGAAGAGCCTATGAAAATTCTGGTCAGCGATAGTTTGTCAGCACGGGGTGTAGAAGTACTGGAACGGGGAGGGTTTACGGCTGACGTGAACACCACGCTGTCCAAAGAACAGTTGCTGGAAACCATTAAAGACTATGACGGCATTATCGTTCGGTCCGCGACCAAGGTGACAACGGAAGTCATTGACGCCGGGAGCCGTCTCAAGATCATTGGCCGCGCCGGGACCGGCTTGGATAACGTTGATTGTGAAGCCGCCACTCGTCGGGGTATTGTCGTGATGAACACGCCGGGCGGCAATACGATTACGACGGCGGAGCACACAATGGCGCTGATCGTTGCCATGAGCCGTAAAATTCCCCAGGCCTCCGCTTCGACGAAGGCCGGCAGGTGGGAGAAAAGCAAATTCATGGGGACGGAGTTGCACAACAAAACCCTCGGGCTCGTGGGGTTGGGGCAAATTGGCACGTATGTGACAAAATTGGCGCAGGGCTTAGCCATGAACGTGATTGGCCACGACCCCTATTTAGCGGCCGACCGCGCGCGTACGCTGGGCATCGAGGTCGTGGAATTGGACGAGTTGTTCGGGCGATCCGATTTCATCTCGGTTCATACCCCGTTGACCAATGAGACGCGGTCTGTCATCAATGCCCAAACCATCCAACGCATGAAAGACGGGGTGATGATCGTGAATTGTGCGCGTGGAGGCATTATCAATGAACAGGATCTGTGCGAGGCGCTCGAAAGCCGGAAAGTCGCGGCGGCGGCGTTCGACGTCTTTGAAGCGGAACCCGTGCGGCCGGATCATCCCTTGCTCGCGCTGGATAATTTTATCGGCACCCCGCATATCGGTGCCTCGACCGAAGAAGCGCAGGAAAACGTGGCCGTCGCGATTGCCGAGCAGTTCGTTGACTATTTTAAAAAGGGGGTGACGCGCGGCGCGGTGAATATTCCTTCGGTGCCGCCGGAAAGTTTGCCGCAACTCCATCCTTACCTGGAGTTGGCTGAGCGGATGGGGTTATTTCAGGCGCAACTGATTGACGGAGGCATTGAACAGGCCACCGTGGAATATAGCGGAGAGGTGGCCAATCTTTCCCTCGCTCCTCTAACGGTTGCGGTGTTAAAGGGCTTGTTGGCCCCGATTTTGCAGGACGCCGTCAATGCCGTCAATGCGCCGTTTATTGCGAAAAAACGCGGCATTGAGGTCAAGGAGATTAAAGGGGGCGATACGGGGGATTATACGAGCTTGATTCGCCTGCATCTGAAAGTGGGCAATCAAATGCATCAACTGGCCGGGACCCTGTATCACAAAAAGGACCCTCGCATTGTGGAAAGCAATGCGTATGCGGTTGAAGTCATTCCCGAAGGCCATATGCTCTTGATCTACAATGTTGACCGTCCCGGTGTCATTGGAACGGTTGGGCGCATTCTCGGGGAACACGACATCAATATTGCCTGGATGCAATGCTCTCGCACGCAAAAAGGCAGCAATGCGTTGTTGATCATTGGGCTGGATGGACCGCCGCCTCTTCAGGTGCTGGACACCATCAAAGACCAATGGGATATTCTTTCCGTGCGCCTTGTGGATCTTTCACGCGTTTCCTAACCGTCTTCGTTGTGCGATGCCTCGCCGTCTCCAACCACGCGCAAAACACCCATCGGGTTCGTTGGAGACGACGGCCCGTTCGCTGATCCCGATCGGGATGACCACGTTGTTGCCCGACGCGGCGCAACGCGTCCGTCAGTTGGAGCGCGTGGTCTTTGATGGGTTTGCGCAATGGGGCTACCGCGAAATTATCCCACCGACTTTTGAATACCTGGACGTGCTGTCGGCCGGCCTGCCGGTTGAGATTCTCGAAACGTGTTACAAAGTTGCCGATTGGACGACCGGGCGCATTTTGGTTCTTCGCCCGGACGTGACCGCGCAAATCGCGAAAATTGTGGCGATGGGCATGGCGGGGCAACACTTTCCCCTGCGGCTCAGTTACCGTTCCACGGTGTTCCGCTATGAGCCCGAACATGCGGGCCGTGAACGGGAAGTGTTTCAACTGGGCGTCGAACTCATCGGTGCCGATGACGCGTGGATGGATGCCGAAATTCTGGCCCTGCTCATTGAATCTCTGAAAGCCGTCGGGTTGGCGGATTTTAAAATTTCGCTCGGGCACGTCGGATTTTACCAGGCGTTGCTCGCACAGTCCGGCCTGTCGGACCGGGGGCGCAAACAGGCGGAACTGGCCGCCGCGCATAAAGATCTCCCGAAACTTGAACGACTCTTGAAAAGCGAGCGCGTGTCGCACAAGCAATCCCGAGCCATTCTGGGCGCGCCGGAGCGGTATGGGCGGGAGGAAGTCCTGGAATGGGGGCGCGCCGTCGCCGGGCGTAATCCTCATTTACTGAAACCCATTGAACGGTTGGCCAACGTGTACGCGTTGCTTGATGCCGCCGGACTCAAGGATCACCTGCTCCTGGACCTGGGGGAATTTCGGGGCTTTGATTACTATGATGGCGTCGTGTTTGATGTGTTTTCCACAAACGTCGGACGCGAACTGGGCGGAGGCGGACGCTATAACCATTTAATCGGACGATTTGGACATGATCTGCCTTCGACGGGCTTTGCGCTGGATATTGCTCGATTATTCAGCGCGTTTGACGGTGGCGGATCGGAGCGGGCGTTGGACAACCCCGGCGTGTTCGTGGCCGCTCCTCCCTCTCATTTTGGGCAAGCGTTTCGGGTGAGTCAGCTCCTGCGTTCGCACGGGTTGGTGGTGCGGTATGAATCCGTGCCTCGGTGGGATGCGGCCCGCCTCCGCATGATTCGAAAACGTGCGCGTGCGTCCGGCATGCCCTGGGCGGTGATGGTGGGAATGTCTTCCGGCTCAAGCCGGGAAGGGCTGGTCACGGTTGAAAAGACAAAGGGGACCGCCGCACGAACCGTTCGCATGCATGACCTCCCAACCCTGATCCTCCAAGGTGCGCATGCCCGCGTCTGACGTTTCCGCTCTTCGCCTGCCCCCTCAAAATCTTGACGCCGAGCAATCCATCCTCGGGGCGATCCTGTTGGACAATCGCGCGCTCTTTAACGCGCTTGAGTTGATTGCCGAAACGGATTTTTATCGTGGCGCGCACCAAACCATTTTTTTGGCGATGATCGAACTGTCTGAACGGAATGAAGTCGTTGATCAGATCACGTTGACGGACTTCCTGAAAATGAAAGGACAATTGGATCTGGTCGGCGGCGGCTCCTACGTGGCGGAATTGGTTCAGGCTGTCCCCAGCGCTTCCAATATCCGCCACCATTGCAAAATTCTGCGGGACAAAGCCCTGTTGCGCGGGTTGATTCACGTTGCCACCGACGTGGTGGAAAAAGGCTATGACGAGCGGGTGGAGTCGGAAAATCTCCTGGAAGAGGCGGAGCGGGAGATTTTTCAACTCGCCCAGGGACGCTTGAAGCGGTCGTTTGTTGCCATGAAGGACATCGTGAAGGAGGGCGTTGAGTTTGTCGACAGGCTGGCCAGCCGGAAAGAAAAAATTACCGGGGTGCCCACGGGGTATAAAGATATTGATGAGATCACCGCCGGTCTGCAACCGTCGGATCTCATTATTATTGCGGGACGACCCAGTATGGGAAAAACCAGTCTTGCCTTGGGCATCGCCGAACATGCCGCGCTTCATGCGGATTTAACCGTGGGTATTTTCAGCTTGGAAATGACCAGCATCCAGCTTGTTCTTCGGATGCTTAGCTCCCAGGCTTGCCTGGATTCGCATGACTTGAAAACGGGGCAATTGAATGCCGAGGCCTGGCGTGCGGTGTCTGCGACGGCTGACCGCCTAGAACGGGCGAGGATTTTCATTGATGATTCCGGCGGGCTGACGGTTCAGCAGATGCGGGGCAAAGCTCGTCGTCTCAAAGCGGAGCGGGGGATGCATCTGTTGATCATTGATTATCTGCAACTCATGCAGGGTCGCAGTGACGCGGAATCCCGGCAACAGGAAATTTCCGATATCAGCCGGGCGCTCAAGGCGCTCGCCAAAGAATTGGAGGTTCCCGTGATTGCCTTGTCCCAGCTGAGCCGTGCGGTCGAGAGTCGGAAACCGCCGACCCCGGTGTTAGCCGATCTTCGGGAGTCGGGGGCGATTGAACAGGACGCGGACGTGGTGATGTTTATTTATCGGGAAGAAGTTTATAATCCCGGCACCGAGGAGAAAAAAGGCATCGCCGATATTTTGATTCGGAAACACCGAAATGGGCCTACGGGCGACCGGCAGTTATATTTCCACGAACGGTATGCCAAATTTGTCGATCTTGAGACCCGGCGCCATGAGACCTGACAGGCTGGTTTCCTCATCCAGGCTGAAAGGGGAACCGACGCATCCGCGCCGCTCCTCATGGGCGCTTCCTCACGGGGCAGGCATGGTGTTGCTTGGGGGCTGGCGGGCACGGGCGGCGGTCGTGGTTTTCCTCATGCCTCTGATTGTGGCGTCGTGTGCCGCGGTGCCTGATCCCCAACGCGACTCCGTTGCGCAACCCGACTCCGTCCGGTCACCTCTGCCCGCACCGGCGTACTTTCATTTTTTGCGAGGATATGTCTCGGAACTGGCCAATGACGTGCCGACGGCCATTGTCGAGTATCACGCTGCCCTGCGCGTTGACCCGGAGTCGGTCTTGTTACGCGTGCGGCTGGCCGCCATGCAGTTTTTGTCAGGGGCCATGTCCAACGCGGTGGCCACGCTGGATCAAATTTCACGCGAGCAGGTTTGGGATGCGGTCAGACTGGCTCAGATGGCGAAAATCTACGCCGGCGCAGGTCAACCTGACCGTGCGTTGGCGTTCTATGAAGAAGCCATCAGGTTGGATCCTGAACGGGGGGAGTTGTATTTTGAAAAAGGGGTCTTGCTGCTCAATCTCAAGCGAACCGTTCAGGCCGAAGAGACGTTCACCAGGGGCATTGCCCATGCTCCACAGTCTCATCTCGGATATTTCTACAGAGGTAAAGCTCTAGAGACCCAGGGCAAAAGAGCCGGAGCCAAAGACGCATACCGTCAAGCGATCACCCGGGCTGACCGATTTGAGCCGGCCTATCAAGCCCTGGTCAAGTTATATGAGTCCGATGGGGACCTGCAGGAAGCCATGCAACTGTATGAACGATTTATGGCGTCCGGCACTCCGCACGCCCAAAATTTCCGCAACGACTTTGTTCGGCTGTTGTTTCAACAACAGCACTACGGGCGAGCCCTGAAGATTTTAGAGCAAATCATTGCGGATGACCCCATGGACTTCAATGCGCAGATACGCAAGGCGCTGGTTCATGCGGAAATGCAAGACACTCCTCGCGCGATTGCGGATTTGAAGCGGCTGGTTCACGTGTATCCGTCGGAGCTTCGGGTTCGGGATTATTTGGGGTGGGTGTACGAACAGACTGATGATTTTAAGGATGCGATTGAAGCCTATCGCACCAATATCACGATGGATGCGACGTTTTATGACAGCCGGATTCACTTGGGTTTTCTGTTGTATCGCCTCAAACGCTTTGATGAAGCGAGGCCGCATTTGATTCAGGCGGCGGCGCTCAACCCCGGGAATGCGGAAACGCATCTGTTGTTGGGGTTGAGTTACCTGCAAGCCGAGCAATTTGAACAGGCCAGAGCCGCGTTTGAAGCGGGATTGGCCCATCATCCCAACGACGAGGATCTGCGATTTAATCTTGGCGCCACGTATGACAAACTGAATCGGTTCCCGGACGTGGTGCGGGCAATGGAAGCGGTGTTGGTAAGCAATCCCGATCATGCCGATGCGCTGAATTATCTGGGCTATAGCTATGCCGACCGGGGCATCAATGGGGAAGAAGCCGTCCATTTAACGCAACGGGCCGTCACGCTCAAACCGGACAATGGGTCGTATGTTGATAGTTTGGGGTGGGCGTTATTCAAGGTTGGTCGGGTGGCCGAAGCGCTTCGGGAAATTAAGCGGGCCGCCGAGCTTGTGAACGATGACCCCGTGATTTTTGAGCATTTGGGAGAGATTTATCTGACGCAAGATCATCATGAGGAAGCGCAAGCAGCGTGGCGTCGGTCTCTGACTTTGGATCCGAAGAATGAAAAGCTCATCAAACGATTCCGTGAGGTTGGGTTTGGGAATCCCCAAATCTGAATGGGACGCCATTGGAAGATCGGGTTCACGTGAGCCGTGATTCGGCTTCGGCCATTGCCGGGGCCTTCCGTTCCCAAGGCGGACTGCAGTCGGTAATCAGCCAGTGCCTGCCGCGCGGTGCCGTGCGGGGAAGCGGTGGCTCATGGTACAGGAGGAAACGTATGTTATCTGTCATTCACCAGCAGCGCGGGTTTAGCTTGGTCGAGTTAATGATTGTTGTGGCTCTCATCGGTATTTTGGCGGCCATTGCCATTCCGAATTTTCTGAGATACCAAGCTCGGGCCAAACAATCGGAAGCCAAAGGCAACTTGGTGGCGATTCATACGGGTGAGTTGTCGTATTTTGCCGAAAATAACAAATATATCGACGATTTCAACGCGATCGGTTTTGCCGTGACAGGGACCTCGCAACGGTATTACTACGAATTGGGAACGAGTAATGTGGGAGTCTTGCCCGCGTCGTGTCAGGCGTCTTCCCTAGATCAGGTTTCCGCCAGCGGTTTTACGGCAGTTGCGATTGCCAACCTTGACGGTGATGCGACCTGTGACGTGTGGACTATTGATGAGAAGAAAACCTTGCTGAACGTGACGAATGATGTCGCGTTATAGCCACATCTCGCGTGCCCTGCCGCTCGTCTCCGATACTTGACTCTCTGTGAGAGAGTCTGCTATAAGCCATTGATTCTCTGGGCGCCATTGCCCAAGGTTGGGGTGTGAGGCCACCAGACACGGCTCTTTCTCGACGTACCCTCTTTTGTCATACGATTCGGTTATGGATCTTCTCAAGAATCTTCTGGTTCGACTGTCCGACAGCTTTTTTTCTTCTGTCCCTCCCAGCTTCCGGTCACATCCGTGGAAACCCTGCGGCGCTTCACTGAAGTTGGTTTCGAATAACCCAGCCGTGGAGAAGGCTCCGGAACGGTTGCCCGGCCGTTCCGGCTACGCAACCGTTGGCCATGCTGAAGCCGTCGAAGAAGCGTTGTCGCGGAGTCAGGCCTGGTTCTTCCAGCGACAGCATCCCGAAGCAGGTTATTGGGCCGAGGAATTAGAGGCGGATACGACGTTGACCTCAGAGTATTTGATGTTGCGTCGGTATATCGGTGCGGTTGATGCCGAACGGGAAGCCAAAATGGTTCTCTATCTTCAAAAGACTCAACTGGCAGGCGGGGGGTGGCCGATTTATATCGGAGGCCCCATGGACGTCAGTGCGTCAGTCAAAGCGTACTTTGCCTTGAAGCTGGCCGGGGTTTCGCAGGACGATCCGGGCATGTGTCGAGCCCGGCGAGCCATTCTGGAGAAAGGCGGCGTGATTGCGGCCAATGTGTTTACGAAAATCACGTTGGCCTTGTTTGGACAATACGATTGGAGAGGCATCCCGAGCATGCCGCCCGAAATCATGCTGGTGCCTCAAGGATGTTATTTTAATGTCTATGCCGTCTCCTATTGGTCAAGAGTCATTATCGTGCCGTTGCTCATCGTTTTTGCCTTTCGCCGGGAATGCCGGATTGCCGCGGCGCAGGGGATTGAAGAGTTATTTTGTGTGGCTCCGAATCGGGTGAACTATCGCAAGATGCCCCCGTTTCAGAAAGATTGCGAGTTCATGAGTTGGCGAAACTTTTTTGTCTGGAGTGATGCCGTCCTCAAAATCTATGAAAAATATGCGCTGCTGTCCGTACGAAAAAAAGCGGTGAAGAAAGCCGAGGCTTGGTTGCTGGAGCATATGCGGGGCGAAGGAGGCCTTGGGGCCATTTATCCCGCCATGGCCAATTCGGTCTTTGCCTTGGTGGCTCTTGGCTATCCCGTGAGCCATCCATTGATCCAAAAAACGCTGCGAGCAATTGAGGCGTTGGAGATTGACACGCCGAGTTCAGCCGACTGGCAGACGCCGGCGACCCTTCACCTCCAGCCTTGCCATTCCCCCGTTTGGGATACGGCCTTAACCATCAGGGCCCTCATGGAGCGAGGCCTCTCCGTTCAGCATGGGGCGCTGATTCGTGCCGCTGCCTGGTTGCGTTCCCGCCAAACGGAGCAGGTGGGGGATTGGATCGTGTCTTCTCCCTCGGCCAAACCCGGCGGATGGTGTTTTCAATTCGAAAATGACTGGTATCCCGACGTTGATGATACGGCCGCAGTCGTGACCGCCCTGGCAAAGCTCTCGCCTCTGCAGCCCGCTGACCGTGATGAAGCCATTCGGCGGGGGAGTCGGTGGGTGTTGGCCATGCAAAGTTCCAATGGCGGGTGGGGAGCCTATGATCGAGACAATGACCGGCTGATTTTCAACAAGATTCCCTTTGCGGATCATCAGGCGTTGCTTGATCCGCCCACGGCGGACTTAACGGGGCGGTGTCTGGAGATGCTTGGTGTGTTGGGCTATGACCGATCCCACCCTGCCGTGGCCCCGGCCATTGAATTTCTGCGCCGCGAGCAGGAAGCTGATGGCAGTTGGTATGGGCGCTGGGGAATCAATTACCTGTATGGCACCTGGTGTGTCCTGACCGGCCTTCAGGCTATTGGCGAGACGATGTCCGCTCCATGGATTCAACGTGCCGTGGTCTGGCTGGAATCCAAACAAAACGTGGACGGCGGATGGGGGGAATCCTGCCTGTCGTATGCCGACCAGACGTGGGCGGGAGAAGGCGACAGTACCCCCTCACAAACGTCGTGGGCTCTCATGGCTTTATTGGCCACGGGCGCCTCGGATTCCTTGAGTGTCGTGCGAGGAGTGAATTTTCTGCTTCGCCAGCAACTGGACAACGGGACGTGGGTCGAGCCATTCCATACCGGCACGGGCTTTCCTCGGGTCTTCTATCTTCGTTATCATGGGTACAGTAAATATTTCCCCATGTGGGCGCTGGCTATGTATCGTAACATTCGGATGCACGGACAGGAGAAGGCTAAAGCATTGAAACACATCGCCCAATTAGCCGGGAACCGGTCGTAGCCTCTGGCGCATGGCCGCCATTCTTTCCGTCTTCACCATTTTCCGGAGTGCTTTCTGGAGCAGATTGCCGTCTTTGTCGCGACCCCTTGGGAATTTCAAGCCATTGTGCGCGCGTTGCCAACAAGCCGTGTGGAGCGGGTCAACGGGGTCAAATGGTGTGGATGGGAACACCCTTCCTGTTTCGTCGCTGTCATCCAAACGGGGATTGGGCTGGCGAACGCCTGGGTTGCCTGTCAGGCGGTTGCAACCCAAAGACCTTGGACCGTGTTTATTTCTTCAGGGTTCGCCGGCGCCTTGGTTCCCGCACATATTGGTGATTTGGTGATGCCGCAGCAGGTTGTCTGCCGTCCATCGGACGTCATGGGTTCTTTCCCCGATTCCTCTACTGCCTGTAGCGCATTCTATCGACAAAAGGCTCAGGATGCGGCACAATTAGCAGAGCATGCCGTGTTGCCCGGGCGGGTCGTGACGGTTCGGACTATGGCAGGATTGGCCCAAGACAAGCAGTCCATTGGTCGTGCCTGTGAAGCACGTGGTGTGGACATGGAAAGTGCGGCGATCGGAACGGCTGCCGCGCGACACGGCATTCCCTTTTTTGTACTCCGCTCGATTTCAGATCTTGCGGAGGAAGACCTGCCCCTTGGCCTGTCTCTGCTTTGCCAGCCCGCCACCATGCTGCGAGGGGTGTGGGCCGTCGTGACCACCCCCGTGGTATGGCCGGCTTTCAATCGGCTGCGCCGGCAAAAAAATGTGGCGTCGGCCAGGCTGACTCAATTTTTTGAAACGTTCTTTTTGCTGTTATCGGAAACGCAACGCGCCGATGAGCACTAACCGCGTGATGCATCAGAGACCATCAGCAGCCAGAGCCGTGGCCACAACGACCCGAGGACTGCTTGGCGTCGGCATTCCCGGATTGCTGATGATGGGAGTGTTCTCGCTCTTCGTCGTCGCCGAGGCGGGGGCGGAATCCGCCACAGAAGCCATGCAAGGGACCCTTGATCGGGTGTTGCAGGTACTGGGAGATGCATCACTCAAAGGGTCTGAACGATCCCGGGAGCGATTGAATACCCTGGAGCGCATCATCGAACAGCGTTTCGACTACAAAGAAATGGGCAAAAGGACCTTGGGAAGACATTGGGGGACATTGGATGCAACCCAACGGACAGAATTTGTGCGCCTCTTCCAGCGATTTCTCTCGCACACGTACGCCAGGAACGTTGACAGTTATTCCGGTGAGCAAATCACATACCTCAAAGAACGGAGAAAGGGAGAGTTTGCGGAGGTGCAGACGAAGGTGGTTTCCAACGATATCGAGTTGCTCGTCAATTATCGTTTACTGAAACGTTCGAATAGCTGGAAAGTGTATGACGTGGTTATTGACGGCATCAGTTTAGTCAAAAATTTTCGAGGCCAATTTGACCGGATCATCAAGGCCAAATCGGTGGCAGGTCTTTTTGAGAAATTGCGAAGCAAGTTGTCCTCTCCTTGAAGTGTGCCGGATCTTCTTTTGTCCCTTCGTTGCCACGCGGTCTGCACGTTGCCTTCTGCACAGATTGAACAATGCCAGGAACCGCTTGCCGGGATTTCGTCGGACTGCTTGCTTGACATCGTCCCATACGGTTGCCAAACTACGGCTTTTCATGGATTTTCCATCAGCCAGACCGTTCGTGGTGTTGCTTGCAGTGTTGCTGATGAGAGGATAGGCGATGTCTCTCCTGAAAATGATTGAAAGCCCCGCTGATCTCAAAAAATTGTCTCCTGGGCAGTTTTCACAGCTCTGCCAGGAAATCCGGGAGTCTATTGTTTCCGTCATCTCGAACGTTGGCGGGCATCTTGCCTCCAACCTTGGCGTCGTTGAATTGACGGTGACGCTCCATTACGTGCTGAACACTCCCGAGGATGTGATTGTCTGGGATACCAGCAATCAAACCTATGCCCATAAGCTGTTGACCGGGCGTCGAGATCAATTTGCCACGATTCGTCAATTTGGCGGATTAAGCGGGTTTTGCAAGCGGGAAGAAAGTATCTACGACATGTTTGATGCCGGTCATGCGGGTACCGGCGTCTCGGCGGCCGTGGGGTTTGTGGCCGCCCGCGAACAACGCCAACAATCGCATAAGGTCGTCTGTGTCGTCGGCGATGGCGCGTTAACGGCGGGCTTAACGCTTGAGGGCCTTCAGCACGCCGGTGAGTTGCAGAAAGACCTGTTGGTGGTTTTGAACGACAATCAAATGTCAATTTCGAAAAACGTCGGAGCGCTTTCCGCCTATTTAAACCGGACGATTACCGGTACATTGTGTACTCGCATCAACGAAGAAACGAATCAAGTTTTGGACTTGGTTCCGCAGATTGGGGAGCCGGTTAAGAAAATAGCGAGCCGGGCTCAAGAGTTGGCCAAAGGACTGCTGTTGCCTGGGTTGCTGTTTGAGGAACTGGGACTGCGGTACGTCGGTCCGATTGACGGCCACAATTTCGGACATTTGTTGCCCACGCTACACAACGTGCTGAAACTGAACGGCCCGACCTTATTGCACGTGGTCACCAAAAAAGGGTTGGGCTATGAACCGGCCATGAAAGATCCCGTGTGGTTTCATGCCAGTGCGCCCTTTGACCGCGACACGGGGACCCCCAGGAGACAGGCGACGCGACCCTCATACAGCGCCGTCGTCATTGACACGCTTCTTCGATTGGCTAAAGAAGATACCCGCATTGTGGCGATTACAGCGGCGATGTGCGAAGGGACCGGGTTGACGCCGTTCAGGCAGGCTTTTCCTGGGCGATTCTATGACGTGGGGATTGCCGAGCAACATGCCGTGACGTTTGCCGCGGGCTTGGCCGCGCAAGGCCTGCGGCCGGTGATTCCCATTTATTCCACCTTTCTGCAACGGGCGTATGACCAAGTCATTCATGACGTGGCCACGCAGAATCTTCCGGTGACGTTCTGTATTGACCGAGGCGGACTCGTGGCCGAGGACGGGGCCACGCACCATGGGGCCTTTGATTTTGCATACCTTCGGCATATGCCGAACATGGTGATTATGGCCCCGGCGGACGAAAATGAATTACAGCACATGGTCAGGTCCGCTCTCAGTTATAACCGACCCGTGGCGGTTCGCTATCCTCGTGGTTCGAGTCTAGGGGTGGCCATGGACGCCGTGCCGGAAGTGTTGCCGCTGGGCAAGGGGGCATTAGTGCAAGAGGGGACGGACCTTGCCTTGGTGGCGATAGGCGTGATGGTTCATCAGGCGATGGAGGCGGCCGAGCGGCTGGAGCAAGAGGGGATTTCCGTTTCGGTGATTAACGCGCGATTTGTCAAACCCCTTGATGGTGACTTGATTGGGGACGTGGCGAGGCAAGTGAAGTGCCTGCTCACCATAGAAGAATCATCGAAAATGGGTGGCTTTGGTTCCGCCGTCCTTGAGTGTCTTTCCGATGAAGGCCTGGTCCATGTGCCGACAAAATGCATGGGGTTGCCTGACCGGTTCATTGAGCAAGGCCCTCAAGACGTCCTGCGTGAGAAATATGATTTGACGGCTGACGGCATTTACCGACACGCGAAACAATTATTCGCTCACGTCTCCGTCCAAACCGAGTTCGCCTGACGACGCGGTTCTCGTTTTATGCGCATTACCCGACGACAGACCAAGCCAACCCAGGTGGGTTCCGTTACGATTGGCGGGAACGCCCCCATTTCCGTCCAGTCCATGACCATCCCGCATCCGAGGGACGTGCAGGGAACCGTCGAACAAATTCATCGGTTGGAACAGGTTGGGTGTGAGCTGGTGCGGGTTGCGGTGCCGGATCAGGAGGCCGTCGAAGCCCTTCCCAAAATCAAATCCCAAACGGCGATTCCCTTAATTGCGGACGTTCATTTTGACCATCGTCTGGCGGTCAAGGCCGCCCAAGTGGTGGACTGTGTTCGCATTAATCCGGGCAACATCGGGCCGTGGTGGCGCTTGGCCGAAGTCATTAAAGCGGTTGAAGATCGCGGCATTCCCCTTCGCGTTGGCGTCAACGGCGGTTCGTTGGAGCGCCCGCTTTTGGAGAAGTACGGGTATCCCACTGCGGAGGCCCTGGCGGAGTCAGCGTTGAATGCCGTCCATGCCATTGAGGATATGGGATTCACCAATATGAAAGTGTCGTTAAAAGCCTCTGACGTTCACATGGCCATTGACGCCTATTGGTTATTTTCCCATCAATCCGATTATCCGCTGCATATTGGCATTACCGAGGCCGGGACGGCGATGACCGGATCGGTTAAATCCGCGCTTGGGTTGGGATGGTTATTGTCCCAGGGCATCGGCGATACCTTGAGAGTGTCGCTAGCCGCCGATCCCGTGGAAGAAGTGAAGGTCGGTTTTGAAATTCTGAAGGCTCTGGAACTGCGGCATCGGGGAGTGAATGTGATTGCCTGTCCGACCTGTGGCCGGGTGGAAATTGACGTGGTGCGGATGGCCGGTGAAATAGAAAAGCGGTTGAGTCATATTACAAAGCCCTTGAACGTGTCGGTCCTTGGGTGCGTGGTGAACGGTATCGGTGAAGGCAAAGAAGCTGATATTGGCATTGCGGGAGGACAGGGCATGGGTATTTTGTTCAAAAAAGGGAAACTCGTGAAAAAGGTGCCGCCGGAAGAATTGGTGGACGTGCTCGTTGACGAGGTCGAGTTGATGGCGTTGGAAGAGCACGACGCAAGCGGGCCTTCCGAGTCGTCGCCAGCCTCTTCTTCGGAGGCTTCCCCTGTTGCCGCGGTTTCTCCCTTTGCATCCGTGAGTCGTGACTTGCCCGTTTTGCCCTCAAGCTGACTCGCCACGGTCAAGGGGCAATGCTTTGACGGAACATGGGTGCGGTGGGCGTGGGGTGCCGTCTCCTTGTCAGGGTTCCATGGCCTCGTTATAATGCCGTCGCAGGCGCCGTACCCAAGTGGTTAAGGGAGCAGTCTGCAAAACTGCGATTCAGCGGTTCGATTCCGCTCGGCGCCTCCATTGCCTTCCCGGCCCGTGCGCGTTTGAGGCCTGTGGTTGACCGAAATGGGTGAAGGTCTCGATGGTGTCGCAAGCGGAAGATGTGGAGTGCGGTATTTGCAGACCCATAACGCGAAGAAAGGGTTCTGAAAACACATGGCTGTTCCTCTCTCCCAGATGTTCACCGTTGCGAGTTACGTCATCTCGCAAAAACTCAAGCGCGTGCAACGCTATCCGCTGGTGTTGATGCTGGAGCCGATCTTCCGGTGCAATTTGGCCTGTGCCGGGTGTGGAAAAATCCAGTATCCCGATCACGTGCTGGACCGACGGTTGACTCCGGAACAATGCTGGGCGGCGGCTGAAGAATGCGGTGCGCCGATTGTCAGCATTCCCGGCGGGGAACCGCTCATCCATCCGGAGATGTCGCAGATTGTGCGAGGGCTGGTGCAGCGAAAAAAATACGTGTATTTGTGCACGAACGCGATTCTCCTGGAACGTAAAATTGACGACTATGAGCCATCCGACTATTTGAGCTTCAGTATCCACATGGATGGGTTGCGCGATGAACATGATCTCGCGGTTTGCCGTGACGGGGTCTATGACGTCGCGAGGCGAGCGATCAAAACCGCGTTGCAAAAAGGGTTTCGCGTCACCACGAACACGACCCTGTTCAGCGACGCGAATCCGGAACGAGTGCGGGCCTTTTTTGATGAGATGATGGATCTGGGGGTGGAAGGCATGATGATTTCCCCCGGCTACAGTTACGAAAAGGCTCCGGATCAACAGAGCTTTTTAAAACGGCATCGGACGCAGGAACTGTTTTCTCATCTCCTCACGAATCGAAAGCGTCGGTGGCGGTTCAACCAATCGCCCCTGTTTTTGGAGTTTTTAATGGGTAAGCGCGAGTATCAATGCACGCCGTGGGGGAATCCCACCTATAATATTTTTGGCTGGCAAAAACCCTGCTACCTCTTGCAGGACGGATACGCGGGGAGTTTTCAGTCCTTGCTTGACGAGACCGCGTGGGATCAGTACGGAGTTGGGCGCAATGAACAATGCAAGGACTGTATGGTGCATTGCGGGTACGAAGCCTCGGCCGTCGAGGAGACATTCAGTTCGTGGTCCGGATTTGCCGGAACGGTCAAGGCCACGCTTTTTCCCAACGCGACCTGATTCCCCTCGTTTTTGCCCCTGCGTTCGATGGCACGATTCATCCATGTCTCAAGAGACGACTGAATCCCCTTCCGAAAACAGCCGCCAGGGGGCGGTCTTTCGCCCGACCACGCACGAGGAATGGCTCAACGTCATTGAATGGGCGTTTGATTACCGAGGCGACGTGACCCTTGCACTCAAGTCTCGTGAATCCCTTTGCGGCTATGTCTTCAATCGTGGCGCCGATGGCCCGGATGCCTACCTCGAAATGTTCCAATCGGACAACCCTGCTCCCCTGAAAATTTCCTGCCGCGACATTCAAAGCATTCATTTTACAGGGCAGGATACGGCCTCGGGAAAATCCTGGGAAGCCTGGGTTCAGAAAAAGCTGGCAAACAGGACGACGTAACCCCCCCTTGCCTCGTGTTTCCCCTGTGCGTGAGAATGCGTTGAGGCGTTCTTCTGTGCCTGCGCGCGCGTCTTGTCTTGTTGTCTCATGCCATCTTGCCCCGTCTGTCATAGCCTGAACGCCGGAGAATGCCCGTTGCCACCCCTCCGAACGGGGACCGTTTGACCAGACCCGGCGAGCAACGCGTGTCATGGTAAACGGGTGGTACAAGCCAGGATGTCTTCCTCACCGTGGACCGTTCCGGTGTTCTGATGATTGACAGATGAAAGCCCATATGCTAGAAATCGCCGACCTTTTACGTGGCATTTCCCTTCCCGTCACAAAGGATGTCTGCGGGTAGGGGCGGCGCCGGGCTCTCCAATAGACAAAGCCAATTCTCTGGATAGACCCTTCCACGTGGCACATCCCCGACTTGATTCCACGCAGCCGTTTCGACAATCTTCCTCGCCCTTGCTCGGGCTGTCCCCGTTGCGTGAGGGACGTCGTGTGTCGTGAAGGAAAGCGAATAAAGAGAAGAAACCGGTTTCTTTGCCTGTTCATTTTAGAAAAGTGAGGAGTGTGATGATGGAGAAACGTACATGTCGAAAGACGTTGGGCGTCGTGGCGATTGTGACGATTGGATGGACCTTGTCGGCCTGCGGAGAAGCGAAGCCGCCTGTCCCGCCGCCGCCGCCACCGCCGGCATATGCCGACCGCCATATGCCTGAAGGCTATTGGAACAACCCCGAGATTATTGAGGCCGGGAAAGATCTTTTTATCGGCAAGGAAAATATTGACGTCAATTGTGCCAGCTGTCATGGGAAAAATGGCAAGCCCGTGAAAGCCGGCGCCCGGGATTTTCGTCAGACGAAACACATGAAGCTGTTCTCCGATTCCCAATGGTTCTGGCGTATTTCCGAAGGGGTCAAAGGCACCAAAATGAAAGCTTGGAAATCCAAGCTGTCCGAGGATGAACGGTGGAAGGTGATTGCCTACGAAGCGACCTTTGGTTTGAAGGGGATGGAATACAACGTGACGCACAAGCAATGGGCTCCTGCGGGAACGCCCGATGATGCGCCGATGTTTGAGGCTCCCATGGTCTCTGATGACGCTTCACAGTAACACACGGCATTGCCTTCTTCGCTTTGGGGGCGGACGGATGGCAGACAGATAGATAAATAAAGGAGGGCCACCACCCTTGAAAACCACAACCCGCAGTCTTTGGATTTTTCTCGGGCTTCTGACCGGGGGCGTTGCCGTCGCCTATGCCCAGATTCCAGCTGCTCCATCCGTGGAGTTCCCGTATACCGGAAACCGGACAGGGGTGTGGGTCGTGGCCCAACTCCACATTTTGTTTGCGGCCTTTATTTTGGGTGCGCCGATCTTTGCCGTGGTTTCGGAATGGCTGGGTTATAAAAATCATGACCAGAAGTACGACCGCTTAGCCAGGGAAATCACCAAAGTCACGGTTATCTTATATAGCATGACGGCGTTGACGGGCGGGCTGTTTATTTTTGTCCTGCTGGCCACCTACCCCGGTTTCACCACATGGCTGATCCAGCATTTCTTCTTGATTTTCGCCGTGGTGTATCCGCTCTTGTTTATTCTGGAAACCATTGTGCTGTACACGTATTTTTATTCCTGGGATTCGCTGAAAGGCGAAAAGAAAGCCCGTCATATTGCCTTGGGGGTCCTGCTAAACGTGGTGGGCACGACCACCCTGTTTGCCATTGATGGTCCCACGGCTTTTATGAATACGCCCGCCAAATCCCCTGAGGGCATCTCGTTGTTTGCCTTTATCGAAACCGCGGGCTTGTGGGACAAGGTCGCCAACTATAGCTGGATGCCGTTGAATCTTCATCGGTTGGTCGGAAACGTGACATTCGGCGGGTTTATCGCGGGGCTCGTCGCGGCGTATATGTATATGGGGTCGAAAACGGATGAAGAGCGCTCGTATTATGACTGGATGGGATTCGTGGGCAATCTGATCGGCGTCGGCGCCCTTCTGCTGCTTCCGTTCATGGGGTATCTCCTGGCTTATGAACTGTGTGATTATGACGCGTCCATCTGTCCCTACATGATGGCCGACCAGCTTTCGATGTTTTTTGAAATGCAGGGCGCCATGGTCGGCCTGATCTTTTTAGCCAGTAACTATTATATCTGGCTGAGTATGAAGCGCATTCAGGGAGTGGAGCAGGTGCGGATTTCCGGGCTGGTCATGGTGGCGGTGATCCTCATTCCGGCGGTCATGGGCGTGGCCTGGAAAATGTTCCCACCGCCCGAATGGCAGTCAATGATCTTTCTGGCGTTGATGGTCCTCCTTCCGCCGCTCTTGAGCAAGTTGCCGGGTTTGAGATTTACCGTTTCGGCATTCACCATGATCAAGGTCGGATTTTTGATGATTGTGGTGGCCGATGCCATTTGGATGACGCCGCACGGATTTGTGGCCACACAGGCTTTGGCGACTGAAGAGTTTGAGCTTCCATCCTGGGCCAGTGAATTGGCGCTGATGCCGGCAAAAAACGCGGCCGCGTTCACGTTGGTGTTTTTAACCATCGTCAACTATATTCTCTATAATCGGGCCATCAGAACCGGAACCATTATTTGGGGAAAAATTGACTTCGCGTCGCAGTTCGTCCTGATTTTCCTGGCGTTTAGCGCCATCTGGACCATGGGCCTGATGGGGACGGTTCGGTCGCTCACCAGAAAATATTACCACGTGTATAACCTCGTGCCGGACTTTACCCCGGAATCGTTTACGCCAACGTTGGCCTATTCCGCTTGGTGGATCACGGGGGTCACCCTGGTCTTTTATCTTGTCGTGAGTTTTGCCATTGTCGTGACGTTAAGGCCCGGCGGGCAAAAGGCGGAGGTGGCGCCGGCGGGTGTGAAGTAATGGAAAGTGGGAGCGAATATGGCTGAGCAGAGTTTCAGACGGGCCCTTGTCAGGAAAGGCCTGTTCGGCGTCACCGTCGGGATGATCCTGGTGCTGGCGGCGAGGGTCACGCATTTTCCGGCCGTCTTCCAGGTCATGTTTTTCAGCTACGCGATGCTGGGGGCCTTTGTGTTTATGTTGCTTGATGCACCTTCGATGAAGCGGCTTGAAGGGAGCAAGGCCATCGTCGGCCTCGTGTTGTTTTACCTCGTGATTTCGGGAGTGTATATCGGCGGAGCCACCAATCTTCCGCAGTATGATCCTGAAGTGGAAAAAGGAAAAATCGCAAAGGTGCTGAAGGCGCGCCGGGCCAGAACCGAACAAGGCAAAGCCGACGAACTGATCGCGCGCGCGAAAGTGTTGAATGCGCGTGTTGCCGCGATTGAACGGCAGTTAAAAAGTCTGGGCGGTGAGGCTTCGGTCGTCGTGGACACGGAACCCGCTTCCGCGTCCGCTCCGGTGGCCGGCGATTTAATCGCGCTGGGGAGAGAGCAGTGGGAGCTGCAGGAATGTTACAACTGCCATAAACTCTTCGGAAAAGGCGGAAAGAAGCGAGGGCCGATCCTGGACAATATCGGCAATCTCATGACGTCTGCAGCTATTCGGGAAAAAATTCTCAACCCCAAAAGCTGGATGGCCGAAGGATTTGACAAGCAGTACAAGAAAGGCAAAATGCCGGACAAATATAAAGATTTGATGTTTGACGATGAGATAGACGCGCTGGTCGCCTTTGTGTCGTCTTTGAAAGACGCTTCGGTGGATACACCGAAGCCGATCAAAATGCCATAATCCGGTCTCCGGGCATTGTCGTTCCATGCAACCGAAAATCAAAGCAAAAGCGCGCTGTACGGACGGGGAAGTCGGAAGCGTGTCCAAGGTCATTGTCGATCCGTTGTCCCATGAGATTAGCCATGTGATTGTCAGGGAATTCGGGGGGCAAGGCGTTGATCGTCAGGTGCCGCTCGACCTGGTGCAAGCCGTTCCGAATGAAGAAGAAATTGTTCTCCGGGGTTCAACGGATACATTCAGGCAATTGCCCGTGCTGGACCGCGACGCCTACGTCACGATTCACGAGGTGGAGATTGCCCATCTGGAAGATCACCTTCGCGTGGCGCCCGGCGAAATCCTTGTGCCCTATCCGCGGCTCGAACATGGAGTGCTCCGCCGAAGTTTTTTTGCGAATATGACGCATGCGATTGGCGCGTTGCTTGCGCTTCCTTTGGCCTTTCCGGTTTTGAAATATCTCATGCAACCCATGTATCGGCCGTTTGATAACACCTGGTTTCCCGTGGGCAACGTCGGCAAAATACGAAAAGAAAACATCGGATACCAGTTTAAGTTTACGCGGAGCCGCCAGGAAGCGTTCATGCCCGAACGGAACATCGAAAAGAATATTTGGGTGGTGAAGGCGACGCCTGCAGTCCGCAAAGCCGTTTACGGCGGAAAAGACAAGACCTTCTATGACAGCAAGGGGACCGTCGTCTGGGTGAATAAAGCCAATGCGCCGCACATTGGCTTTTCGGGAAAATGTCCGCATCTGGGATGCGGCTACAAGTGGCGAAGGACAAAGAATTACCCCGACGGGGTGTTTTTGTGTCCCTGCCATTTGAGCCTCTATGATGAGGCGGGGACGGTGCTGGACGGGCCCGCCCCACGGTCCCTTGACGTGCTTCCGATGCAAGTCAATGCCGCGGGGGACGTGAAAATTATTGACGTTGAATACAAAGCCGGTGTGAAAGACCAAATCCGGCTTCTTTAATGTTGCCTCTGTCAGGTTTCCATGAACGACCAGTCCCATCCCGAGAACGCACCCAACGCATTTGAAAAACTCGTCGAGTTTGTCGATGAACGAGTCGGCCTGAAAACGATTCAGGCCAAAATGCTGAATGAGCCCGTCCCGGGAGGCTCGCGATGGGCGTATGTGTTCGGGTCGTGTTTGCTGTTCATTTTTATCATGCAGGTGGTGACCGGGATTCTGTTGATGTTTTACTATGTCCCGAGCATCGATCATGCGTATCAAAGCACACAGTACATCATTCACGAAGTGGATTACGGATGGTTTCTGCTGAGTTACCATTTCTGGGGATCATCGGCCATGGTGGTGATGGTGTTTGCCCATATGTCTCAGGTGTTTTTATGGGGATCGTATAAAAAACCCAGAGAACTGATTTGGCTGGTCGGGCTGGCCCTCTTTGGGCTGGTGATGGCGTTCGGGTTTACCGGCTATTTGCTTCCCTGGGACCAACGGGCGTACTGGGCCACGGTCGTGGGCGTTGAGATTATGGATAAAACCCCGATCATCGGGGATTTCATCGCCAGATTTTTGAAGGGAGGTCCCACGCCTGGGCAAATGACGTTGAGTCGCTTCTTTGTGATTCACGTGATGATTTTGCCGGCGACGTTAATGGGGCTGGCCGGCCTCCATCTGTTCCTGTTTCGCAAGGCCGGCCCCGCCGGCCCGTTTCGTGGAACCTCCGAACAACTCAAAGCCAAAACGGATTATTTTTTCCCCAGGCAAATCTGGAAGGATATCGTGGCGATGGCCTCGGTGTTCCTGATTATTTGCAGTTTGGCGTTTATTGAACCGGTGGTGTTGTTGGAAGAGGCGACTCCCGACCCGGGCGACTATCATCCGGAGCCGGAATGGTACTTTCTCTTTCTGTTTCAAATGTTGCGCTTGAAAATTTTTGCCGGAGAATTTGGACAGTTTTTGGGAGCCATCGCGATTCCCGGAGCGTTTTTAGCGTTCCTGGCGGCGTTGCCTTTTCTTGACCGGAGCCCGGAACGGGATATTTTTAAGCGGCCGATCGCGTTGATCGGCTGGATTGCCATTATGGCGGTCATTTTACTGTTCACCGTGTCCGCGGTGCTCAACAGGGAATTTTTGGATTAAGCGATGATGCCAAACGCGAAACTCGGGCTCTTTGTTGCCTGGCCGACTTTTTGGACCGGCGTTCCCATCAAACTGGTCATCGTGCTGGTGTTGTTGGCGGCGCACGTCCATCCGTGGGAAGGGAGCGGACTGCTGGCGTTGTTGTTGCTCTCCATTCCCATTGATATCTGGGCCTTGGGGTTGTGCGCGCGAACCGTGTTTCTGGAACGGTTGCGTCTTGATCCTCCGCAGGGGATGGGGCTTCGGTTGTGGGGGCCATGGGCGGTCTTTTCCGTTATCTATCTTCCGATCGTGTATGGTATCGTGAGCGGCGCACAAGCCGTTGCGATATGGGCGGTCGAAGGGACGGTTGATTTTGTCTCGGATCATCTCGTCACGATTCCCATTGCGGAACGAATTAGCCTGGAGCTGGTGATGATGGGAGTACCGGTCACGATTGTGTTGCTTGTCATGCTCTATGGCTGGTTGTTTGGGTTAGGAGCCTTGGCTCAACGCGTTGTTCGTGCGTCCACGCCCGTTGACGGCACCTTTCAGGATATCGTGCACCAATGGGATCGCCTTCGGATTCCCAACGATCAACCACTGTTGTTGACGGTCTTTACGGGAACGGCCGTCGCCCTGATTGTTCTGTTTTGGGGGTTGCTACCCGTCAGCACCCCGCATCCGCACGAGGAATACGAATTTGTGAACGTGAAAAAAGCGGAAGAGAGGATCGTTCCTCAACAAGTCATAACAGCCGCGGAGCACGTCCTGACCCGTGCGGAAGCCACGATCCAGGCGGTGGGAAAAGAGCCTGCGAAGGGGGCCAAGTCACAACAAAACAGGAAAGCGGCACGGCCCAAACAGTCAACGTCACATTCCAACGCTCCCGAACATGGCGATCATGCGCATTAACGAGCATTCACCGATGAGGGACCACACATGAAAAACCACGGCACAATAGAAACGCTGAAGTCCTGGTTGCCAACGGTGAAACGATCATCCCTGTTCGCGTGGAGTGTCCTGGGGGCGCTCGTCCTCCTCCCTGTTTGTGTCTGGGCGCAGGATGCCGCTACGCAAGCCATGTCCGTGGAATATCGGGATATCCCGGTATTCGGAAGCCGGAATGTGGTCTGGGTCGTGGCCCAGCAGCATTTACTCCTTGCCGGCTTCGTGCTGGGGGTGCCGATCTTTGCCTGGGTCTGTGAAATCGTCGGATGGAAGTCCAAAGAAGCCCGGTATGACAGGCTGGCCAAAGAATTTACCAAATTGTTGACGTCGGCCTATGCGACCACGGCGTTGTTTGGGGGCATTCTGCTGTTTCTGCTGATCGGCCTGTATCCCAAACTGATGGCGTACCTCTCCGACATTTTTTTCCCTTCCTTTCTTGCCTACTGCATGTTGTTCATTCTGGAAACCGCCGTCCTCTACCTGTACTGGTACGGGTGGGACGCCATGCAGGGCAATAAAAAATGGATTCATCTGACGCTGGGATTTTTACTCAACCTGTTTGCCCTGGGCATTATGATTGTGCCCAATTCCTGGGCCACGTTCCAGGCCAGTCCCGTCGTGGTGACCGACGGAACGGCGATTGAACGCGCGTGGGCGGCAACCTGGAATCCAACGTGGTGGCCGGTCAATATTCACCGACTCATTGCGAACGTCGTCCTTGGCGGATTTATTTGCGGGGCCTATGCGGGCATCCGGTATCTGCTTGCCGCCAGCCGGGAAGAACGGGAACATTACGACTGGATGGGCTACGTGGGAAACTTCATCGGCGTGTTCGGCATGCTCCCCCTTCCTTTCGCCGGGTATTGGCTCATGCGGGAGATCTATCAATACAACCAGCAAATGGGCATTACCTTGATGGGAGGATTTCTGGCGTGGCTCTTTATCTTGCAGGCCATGCTGATCGGCGTCCTGTTTCTGGGCGCCAATTATTATTTCTGGATGGGGATTACCTATCGCATACCCGGCTCCGAACAAAGCTACAGACGGCCGATTCTTGCCATGCTGATTGTGCTGATGGTGTGTCTTGGCGTGTGGATGACGCCCCACTCCCTGGTGGCCAGCCTTGAAGAAGCCAGAAAAATGGGCGGCACCCACCATCCGCTACTTGGCGTCTTCGGCGTGATGTCCGCAAAGATGACCGTCGCGAATCTCATGATCCTGGTGACCTTTATGAGTTTCATCATGTATTGGCGGGCCGGAAAACAGGAAACAGCCACGTGGGCGAAAATTGCCAAGTCGGTGATGGGCGCCCTGCTTGTGGTTGCCGGCGTTGCCGTGATTGTTCTGGGGGTCTGGGGGTATTTCGTGCCGGCCATTATTCGGATTAATTATTTTTCCGTGGCCCAGGTCTTGATCGTGTTGTTTATTATGCTCACCTTCACGCCCTTGACGGCGGTGCTGATGAAAAGCGCCAGGACAACCACCGAAATGGTCTGGGGGCGGATGCCCATCCGTGCCGCCTATTGTCTGGTGTCCAATGCGGTCATGGTGATCCTGCTCATGTCGTTGATGGGCTACGCCCGATCATCGTCCCGGGTTCACTGGCATATCTATGGTGTGATGCGCGATACCTCGGAATATGCGTATTCGCCCGCATTGGGGTATGCCGCCGCCTTCATGTCGCTGAATACGTTTGTCTTTTGTTTGCTGGTGGCCTTTATCTTCTGGGTCGCCACGATGGGCGATAAAGGGAAGAAAGGTCCGGAACAGGGGCAACGTGCGGCAGATCCGGCCGGGATTCCCGGGTCCGCGGCGCCGGCGATGGCCGGAGGGGCGCCGAGAGAAGACGCCAAACATGTCTGAACGCGCGGGAAGGATGGGACGGCGTATCATGAGAAACGAATGGTTGCGGAAGGACCAAACCGGATTGAAGGCCCATGAGTGAAGTGACGTTACTTCAAATAATCGAGCTTCTTGTCGTCGGACTCGGAGTCTGCATCCTGCTCTTTATTCGATCGAAATTCCTGCGGGTCGGGGGGTTCGTGATCATCGTTCTGGGGACGTTTAGCCTGATTGCCCTGAGCGTGCCGCAGATGGCCTCTCTTCCTCCGGCGATTGAGACGTTTGATATTACCAAAGTCAAAACACCGGACGATTTGGCCGGGATCGGTCAAAAGATTTTCTTTAGCAAAGGCCAGTGCGCCTTGTGTCATTCCATCGGGCCCAGTGAATCCGCCAGGTGTCCGGATTTGAAAGGCATTGGCGCCAAACTCGCACCCGAATTCATCTATGAAAGTCTCACCGAACCCCAAGCCTACATTTATTTGGATTTCAGGCACGAAGGGGTCCCGGAGGAATATCCGGCCCGTATGCCGCATATCGATAAAAATCCGATTGCCTTGTCAAAACAGGAAATTTACTCGGTGATTGCGTTTCTCCAGAAAATGAGCGGCGAACCCATCAGTATCACAGTCAAAGACGTGCTTGGGATACGTGAAGACGGCGCCATGACGGTCGCGTCCGCCGCCGCCCACGGAGCCAACCAGCCAGGAGAGTGAACCATGAAAGGTCCCCTTGCGAAAACGGCCATCCTGTTGGCGGGAATGTATGTGTTTCTCAAGTTCGTTCTCCCGTTGTTCACCGCGCCGTTGCCGGCCAGTTTAATTTTCCTGTACGTGGCCCTGACGTTTTCCGCCGCCGTGATTTTCTATACGATGAGCGGCGCGAGTCTTGACGATTTTATGGGTCCCATCGGTCGGTTTTTGACCGGCGAGGGGCAGGTGGGCATCGCCGGGACCGCGCGCCTCATCGTGTTTGTGCTGTTCCCCTTGCTGGTGGGGTGGCAGACGTACACAAAACTGGCGCCGAGCGAAATGCCGCCGGCGGAAAACCGAACCATTCATCCCGCGCCTCCCGGTGAATTTGTCGGGCTGGCCAACCCGTTTCCGAGCACACAGGAAAATATTACGGCGGGCCAGGGACTGTATTTCGCGAATTGTTTTCCCTGTCATGGCGAAAATTTTGACGGGAAAGGCCCGGCGGCCGTGGGTTTCAATCCGCCCCCGGCGAATTTCAGAGATCCGGGAACCATTGCGCAGTTGCAGGAGTCCTATCTGTTCTGGCGCATCAAAAAAGGCGGGGTGGGGTTGCCGGTTGAGGGTATGCCGTGGCAATCCGCCATGCCTCGGTGGGAAAAAGAATTGACGGACGAACAGATCTGGAAAATCATCATGGGTGAATATGCGGGGGCCGGTCAGTCTCCGCGCACATGGGAAGAAGAGGAGTAGCCTCGCGAAAGCGAACAGGTCGTAAGGAGCATGCACATGGGACGTGAAAAAATTTTCAAGGTCGCGCTGTGCGTCGTGTTCGTGGTGACGGGATTCAGTGCGTCCTGGGTTCTGGCCAGTGAACCGGATATGGAAGGCGACACCGGCAGCATCTCCATCCGGTTGCATCTGACCGACGAGGCGTTGCCCGGCGATAACCCGAATGCGGCCGTCTGGGACACGATCCAGCCGTCGAAATTTCGATTGGCCCCCCAGGTTCATTGGCCGGACCGCATTCAGGAAGTCACGGTGAAGGCCGTCAATGTTCGCGGCATGCATAACGGCCGGGATTTGGCCGTCATGCTGGAATATGACGATCCGTCCGAAGACGCCGCGGATGCCGCCGCGCTCGAATTTATGGTGGGAGACCGCAAGGCTCACTTTGGGCATGGGCAGGAAATGCTGCAAGTCGAAGGCGGTCCGGTCAATATCTGGTACTGGAAAAAAGCCGCCGGCAAAGCCGTTGATATGAGCGCCAAAGGGTTTAAAACGCTTCGTGCGCAAAAACGCCAACACGTCTCGGCAACGGGAGCGTGGCGGGAGGGAGTCTGGCGCGTGGTCTTTTCCCGGTCATTGCAAACGGAGGACGAACACGACGTGCAAATTACTCCCGGTCAATGGACGAACGTGGCCTTTGCATTGTGGGACGGCCAACTCGTTGATGGAATTGTGAAAGAAAAAGGCTCGCAGAAAGCCATCTCTTCCTGGTGGTATCTCCGCGCCGAGCCGCCGTCAGACAATACCGTCTATGGATACGTCGCGCTGGGGATTGCGATTGCCGCCGGTTTTGAATGGTTCCTGGTGAGAAAAATCCGGAGAGGCAACTCGGCATGAAGGGGGCACCAGACATGCGACGGGTCTTGGGCGTGGTCGTCGTCGGTGTGGCCGCCCTCGTGGTGGCGGTGGCCAGCGGCTGTGCCGTGTTTGAGGACGAAAGAACCTCGAAAGGCCGGAAGCTCTATCGCCATTACTGCATGCACTGTCACGGCGAAACCGGAAGGCAGGCGGAAGGTTTTAATTGGGAACGGATGCCGGATCCTCGTCCCCGCGATCTGTCGGAAGAGACCACAATGTCCACGTTTACCGATGAGGAAATTTTTAATACGATCTCGCGGGACATGAGAGATACCTCGCTGCAGGCCGTGCTTGACGATGAAGATTACTTCGCGGTCGCGACGATGCCCACGTTTCGCCATACCCTTTCCGAAGACGAACTATGGGCGATTGTCGGATACGTTCGAACGCTGCATAGCGGCTCATTGACGTTTGACGTTGAAGGTCGGCAAGCCCAGTTGGAGTCGCAATTTCATGCTGCCAGGACCACATACGATCAGGCCAGACAGGCCATGGATGCCGCACTGGAGAGACAGGAAGCCGAAGAATCTGAAGACAGCGATGAAAACATGGATATGGAAGACGAAGAGGAAATAGTGCTTCCGGAAGAGGAAGCCTATGAACGCGAGGAAGAAAAGTTTGAAGTCGCCAGAGTGGCGTGGGAGAATTTCTCAAAACGCCCCAAAATGGCTCACATCTCACGACCGGATTTCACCATGGCCGGGACAGAACGGATCAAGCTGGCCGAAGAAGGCAAAAACCTGTATTTCAATAAATACGGGTGTAACGGGTGTCACAGTACCGGCGACGTGGGCGGGCTGGTCGGGCCGGCTTTGGACCGTGCCGGGTTCCGGCTCAATGATACATGGGTCTATCGCTGGATTCGATACCCGCAAGCCATGAAAAAGCACACGCGCATGCCAAACCTGGGGCTTCATGATCATGACGCCAAAGCGGTGACGGTCTATCTTGAGACGTTGCGCGCGCCGAAACCCGATAAGCCCATCCCTTCGCCGGAATAACGCCGCCGCTAGAACGTGCCCAGCCACAACCCGCCCAAAACAATCAGTCCGATTCCAACGTGGTGTTGAAACATCGCAAAGGCCTCCGAGGGGGCCACCGTGCCGCGTAGCCGCCAGACCTGCTGGCTCACAAACCCGGCAACTCCGGCCAATCCTCCGTAAAACGACCAGTTGAGATTTTCCAGCCAACCCGCCGTCGCGAGAAGTCCAAGCATGACCGTCTCGAAGAGGCCCACGGCCACCCACACACGGGCGCCGAAGAAAATAGCGGATGATTTGACCCCGATACGACGATCGTCCTCGCGATCCTGAAGTGCGTAAATGGTGTCGTAGGCCAAGGCCCAACAGATGGTAGCCGCAAAAAGCAGCCACGCGGTGGGGTCGAGTTGATTCCGAACAGCGGCCCAGGCCATGACGGCGCCCCAGCCAAAGGCCAGACCAAGAAAAAATTGAGGGACGTGAACAAATCGTTTTGTAAAAGGATAAACCGCCGCCAATCCCAATGCAATTGGACTGATCCGGACGGCCGGCGGATTCAAAAAGGCCAGAAGGCCAGCGGCGGCAAGAAGAAGCCCGCCAAGTATCAGGCCGGCATGAAAAGGGGAAAGTGCGCCGCTGGCCAGCGGACGAGTGGCGGTACGTGCCACCTGGCGGTCAAACGAACGGTCGGCCAGATCGTTCATAATGACACCGGCGCTTCGCATGATGAATGCTCCAGCCGTGAAAATAAGGATCAGCAGACCGGATGGTCGGCCATCCGATGCTAAAACCAAGGCCCACAGGGACGGAAGCAGAAGCAGGAGGGTTCCCGTTTGATTCGAGAGCCGGATCAGGGATGATACGTTGGACGCGGAGAACGTGGGAATTGGTGGGGAAGGCGGGGAGTCTGGGCCAGCGGAAGAGGACACCCCGTCACGATAACCAGCGGGAAAAACTCTGTCAATCACTCAATGGGTTATCGGCCTGGATGCCATCCATGTGCCGTGTTTCCACACTTGCCTTGCGTCGGTTGACACAGGGCGTTTCAGAAAATAAGATGGCTTTCTGGCTGGATGACGTGTCCCATCGCCATCACGCTATTTCCCCCAAAGCCGGCGTAGCTCAGTGGTAGAGCAACGGTTTCGTAAACCGTAGGTCGGTGGTTCAATCCCACTCGCCGGCTCCATAACCGATAGCGTAATAGGCAATATGACGTAAGGCGGATAGACAAAAGATTGATATTGAAGAATGTTGATTGTGTCAAGTATGGTTACCTCCCGTTGCCCATCGTGGCGGTAGCCATAGTGGAAACTTAAAGGGAGGCGTTACTATGTCAATGTTAGAAGACATTAGATCATCAATTACTTCTCTCTCGCGAAAAGTGTACGTGCAAATCCGAATATTGTGGTTCACCAAGGAAGATTGGGGAGAATGGGATAGAGAAATAGAGGAAGACTCAACATCGGGTAAATTGGATTTTCTGAAAGACGAGGCCGTTTCTGAAAAACCTCAGAAATGGATCCCGTAAGCTGTATGTGGGCAGGACAACAAAGCGGTTTTGGACATGCTTTAACAATCTTTCAAAAGCTACGCAAGATTTAGCTTTGGGTAACTTCGAGTTGCTCGAAAGCAATCCTCATCGCCCTTCCCTTCACTTTAAAAAAGTCGGAAAATTCTGGTCAATTCGAGTTGGTCGCATTTACAGGTCACTGGACGTCAAAGACGGTGATGACTTGGTATGGGTATGGATTGGCAGGCATGATGAATATCGAAGAATGATCAGATAAGCCACATGTATGTAAAGCATGAATCTTGAAAGAATGCCGTTCTTGTCAACCAGAGTGCCGCAACGGACTATGAAGGCTTTGGACATGTTTCGCGAAACTTGCAGAAAATTTAAACGGCTGAAAGCTATCTGTTACATCAGAGGGTTTTTCTTTGATGCGTCCATTGTAAGAAAAGCTGAACCAGACGTCTGGGAATTTATGAACAAGAATATACAAAGTGGTTGGTGTTGCGTCGATGTTGGAGCCAATCGTGGCGAGTATAGCTTCCTGATGGCAAACCTTGTGGGTCCATCTGGGTTTATCCATGCTTTCGAATTACATCACGAGAATGCACGACTGGTTACCTACAATAATCAAAGATTTCGTGGTCGGATAAAAGTAGAGAATCTCGCCGTGAGTGATGGTCAGAAAGAGTTTGCACAGGTGTTCCCTGGAATCAATCGGAGTGTGGCTGAATGGAATATTATTGGGTCGAATGAAATAGATACGATCAACCGTGCAGAGTTTTCTGTCCCCTCCACATCATTGGATAAGTATTTCTCCTCTTATGAGAGGGGGATTGACCTTGTGAAAATTGACGTTGAAGGTGCGGGTTTCGAGGTTTTGGCTGGTATGAGGAGTATCCTGAGACGGTCCCGCCCGATTGTGGTGTTCGAAGTTCACTCTTTAAGAGAATGGGATGGACGAAAGTATTTACTTGAAGCCGGCTACACGATATTCACCATGCAAGGTAAAATAATGGATGAGGCTGGGGAATTCATTTTTCATTGTATTGCCGCTCCCAATGACAGAGTCTTGGATTTCCAGAGTCATTCCTCACCACTCTCTCGCTAAATCACTCAAAAATTTAACGATCCTTGTTTCAGCTCTGTTGTAAGCAGGAGTCGTTGAGCCTTGCCGATGGACTGAATGGCCGCGCCGGTTACTCGTTCGCGGATTTTTTATTCCCCCCCAATAAAGCAAGCAGTGTGCCTCCGACAATCGCTCCCACTACGAACACCATACTGAACGCCAGACCCGTTCGCAGTTCGGGCCAGTTGTTCAGCAGTTTGGTTAAAATCGGGGCGTTGGGGATGGTGACGTGGCCTTCCCATCCCAGAGCTTCATCGCTTTCGGGGTCGGTTGTTGACGCTTGATGTCTGCCGTGGTTTGCCGGTCGTGATGTCAGCGTTGTCATGATATGCGCTCCATGATGGCTACGGGCAGTTGTTGAAAGATTTCAGAGACGGCCAATGTGGCGCGACCCTCGTTGGCTTGTGACGCGATTGTTTGGTTCGTCAGCACGTGTCGGTAGCGGGTTGTCCGGTCATCGTTCCGAAGCGCCACGCACGTATTGCCCCATACGTCGTGACCAAGCGCCGGAACCGTCGGGTCCGGGATGATGCCGTGGATGAGACGCGGCGCCACGACGATCACCTCCTGATTTTCCCACGTTCGTTGAAATGCACACAGATATTGACGTTTTTCGCCATGTGTTTCAAGGGGGTCGTAGTCGCCACGCTGAAACAGCTCACGGCGGGCCTTGCGGTAGTTGAGTAACGTGCGGGTGACGTAGAATTTGATGCGTCCGTCTTCATAGGATTCCAGAAGGTTCCGCAGAAACGTTTCCGTGATCGCCGGCCCGTCTGACGGCATGGTGTTTGCCATGTTCTGTAAATGTTCAAAATCAACGGGCCGACGATTGTCCGGGTCAACCAGCGCCAGATTCCAGATCTCCGACCCCTGATAAAAGTCCGGCGTACCGGGGCACCCGATTTTCAACGCGACCTGTGCCAACGCATTATACATACCATATCGGGCAATGGTGTGCTGAAAGGGCAGAAAGTCTTCCATGAATTGATTGGAGGGGCCGGGTTCGAGAATGTGCTGAATGAACCGGCTCACGGCTTGCTCATAGGCCTCATCGGGATTGATCCAACCGGTATGCACGCTGGCTTCTTTGACGGCTTTGAGCATGTAGTCCTGAATACGCCGGCAAAAATCCAAGTAGGCGGGGGAGTCGAGTCCGGCAAAAGGCCACGCCCCCAGCAGTGTCTGATAGAGGAAATATTCTTCATTGCGGGAAGGGATTTCCCTGCCTTCAAGGCGGATCTTTTTCTTTTTGTTGAGCCGGTGCCATCGCCTGACCCGCGTTTTCCATTCCCGCGGCAGTTCGGACAGGACGTTGATGCGCGCGCGTACGTCCTGACTTCGCTTGGTATCATGAGTCGAGGTGGCGGAAAAGCTAAGCGGCCATTGCTGTTGCCGTTCCCGCATCCGTTCATGGAACGCGGCGACGGGAATGCCGAATTGCGTGGGTTCTCCGCCCACTTCGTTGAGTGAAATCAAACGGTTATAAATGTAAAACGCGGTGTCTTCAACGCCTTTCGCCATCACCGGGCCGGTTGTCTGCTGAAATTTCATGGCGAACGGCCGGACGGCTTCCCAGGAAGGCACGTCGCCGCCGGGCCGGGTCTTAAGCAAGAGGTCATGGAGAAAATCAAAGACCTGGCCGCTGGTCGCCGGATTTTTGCGTTTGGCCTGAATCACGGCCATGCGCAGGTAGGCCCGGTCCCGGTCGCTGACGGCTTCGTGTTCGTGCGGGGCCAGATAGGTGCGATAGACCGGAAAGCACGCGATAATTTCTTTGAGCGCATGCGTGAGGCTGTTCAGGGTGAAGTCGCGTGAGGAGCGATGCTGTTCGGATAAACGCTTCACGCGATGCCCGAGGGCATTCAACTCGCTCGACATGGAGGTATCCATGAGCAGGGTTTTGCATGTGTAGGCCAGGGTTTCAAAGGCGGTTGACGTTTTTGTAAATTCCGCATAGCAGGCGTCCATCGCTCGTTTATGCCGGGAATCCACAAACAGGTTGTTGAGCAGGTGGAGAAAGTCATACCCCGTGGTGCCGTGGATGGGCCAATCTCCGGAGAGGACTTCTCCCTTCCCCAAAATTTTTTCCACTACGATGAAGAGCGAGCGGCCTTTGGAATCGGCCGACAAGCCGAGTGTCGTTTGCGCCCATTCCTGCCATTGCTCAAGGTATCGTTGGGGTTCGTAGAGGCCATCCACGTGGTCAACCCGCAGGCCATGCACGGTCGCTGATTGCATCAGGGAGAACAGGTACCGGTGGACGTGCTGAAAGACGTCGGGATCTTCTATCCGAATGGCCGCGAGTTGGTTCACGTCGAAAAAGCGACGATAGTTAATTTCTTCTCCCGCCACCCGCCAGAATGCCAGGCGATACGCCTGCTCTTGAAGGAGGGAGTCCAGCAGGTCGAAACTGCCAGGGTCTCCACGGGTGCCGTTCACGACGCGGAGATTGTCGTGGATGAAGTCCTTCATGGCCGGGTTGCCGTCGGTGAGTGCGGCCAGGCGTTGTTGCAGGATTGTTTTGTCTCGATAGCGGACGGTGATTCGTTCGGGGTCTGTCTCGTTTCGGTTCGGCAAATTCACGAGGGCCGCGAGAATGTCTTGCAGTTCTTGAACGTGCGGGGATTCGGCATCCTGCCGGTCAATCAGCGCGTCCAATCGCTGATTGAGAATCAGCGGATACGAGCCGGGATCTATGGGTAATTGACACTCGTCGTAGCGAACAAAAAATCGGCCTTCCTGGCAAGACAGCGTCATGTCGCCGTTTTCCAGTGCGACGCCGTACAGGTCTCCCAGGATGGGGAGCAGCACTTTTCCCTGCAGTTCGCGCTGCACCGGCGTCCAGTTGATATCGAAAAAATGCGCGTAACGGGAACCCGGGCCGTTTTCAAGGACGTCTTGCCACCATGGATTCCAGGGGCCGGCGATGTTCATATGATTGGGGACGATATCCAGGATTTGTCCCATCTGGTGCGCGTTCAGGGCGTTGACAAAAATTTGATAGTCGGCCGCCGACCCGACTTCGGCATTCAACTGTGTCGGATCCACGATGTCGTACCCATGGAGGCTGCCGGGGCGGGCCTGGAGATAGGGCGAGGTGTAACAATCTGAAATGCCGAGATCGGCCAAATACGGCATCACCCTGGCGGCATGCGCAAACGTAAAGTGCCGGTTGAATTGGAGTCGGTAGGTTGCTAGTGGAAAACGGGGAACCGGCATCTGGATGGTCTCTCTTCAGGAACCCGTTTCGGAATACTGCCTAAGGCTGTCAAGTCGTTCAGGCCCGTTCTGTGCGTGGTGAAACCCGTTTGGACGCGGTTGGTTAGCCGGTGGTAACGGGAGGGACGGCCCGACCACCGTAGGAATGTCCTCGCGGAAGGACGATGAGTCCGGACTTGTCAACCGTATATCGCAGACCATTGTCTTGCTTCGGCTCATATCCGAGAACCGTGCCGGAGGGGATCACGTTAAACCGGTCGGCGATCACGCCCTTGAGCCTGACGTTGGGCCCGACGACGGTCCCGTCCAGAATCACGCATTCGTCAAGTTCCGCGCCTTCGCCAATACTGACGTTGCGGCCAAGGACGGATCGTTTGAGATGCGCGTCAACCACGAAACTCCCTTGTCCCACCAAGGTATCATCCAGCCGGGAGCGCACAATATTGGCGGAGGTCGCCCCTGACGTATCCGTCATAATCGGCCAATGCCTGTTATGCAGATCAAACGCCGGGCGTTCGCCCAAAATATCCATATTCGCGTGCCAGTAGGCCGTGAGGGTCCCGAGGTCGCGCCAGTACCCCCATTCTTCATAGGGGTGAATCCCCGGAACGACGTTGTCTAAAAAATTATAAGCCATGACTTTGTGTGATTTGGTAATGGCCGGGATGAGGTCTCTTCCGAAATCGTGGGAGCCGAGACTCTTCGCATCGAGTTCCAGGGCGTTGATCAGGACGTCGGTGTTGAAGAGGTAATTGCCCATTGACGAGAACACCATTCGAGGATTGTCGAGCATGGGCTTCGGATGTTTGGGCTTTTCCTCAAAGCCGGTGATTTGCTGTTTGGCGTTCGCTTGAATAACCCCCAGTCCTTTCGCCGATTGGATGGGGACCGGCAGCGCGGACACGGTCGCGTCCGCGTGGTTGTCCAAATGAAACTGGATCATTTGCCTGAGATCCATGCGGTAAATGTGATCGGCGCCAAACACGGCGACGAGGTTGGGCGCGAAATCCTTGACGAGGTTCAGATTTTGATACACGGCGTCCGCCGTGCCTTCATACCATTTCCCCCGGCCTTTCATCTGCGGCGGCACAACCGTCAGAAAACTTTGCCAGTTCTGGCCGCCAATCCGCCAGGCCCGGCTCAAGTGTTCAATAAGCGATTGGGAACGGTATTGGACCAACACGTACATGGTCAGCACTCTGGAGTTTAAGAAGTTGCTCAACACGAAATCAATGATGCGATAGGTGCCGGCAAACGGGACCGCCGGCTTGCCGCGCTGTTCGGTCAGCGGCATTAAGCGTTCGCCCTTGCCTCCGGCCATGATGAGCGCCAGCACGCGCTGATGGGTTCGTTCATGCATGGGCGAGGCGCCGGGCCGTTGGGGCTGCCTTGCGGGGTCGCTCACGTGACGGGTTTCCGTTCTTCACCGGCAGGCGGCTCATGGGGCGTTTGCGGTTGCTCCAATTCCGCCACCCGTTTATTCAGTTGCGTCATTTGCTGCGCTTTCCGAATCTGTGCCGGCATGGCAGCCAGGATGTGAATGATGATACCCAGGCACAGGGTGGTCAGTAAAATCAGGACCAGCGACCCTTCAAACGTCCATCCGAAAAACTGGATGGCGACCACCTGGTCGTTTTGAAGCGCAAAAGCCACCGCGAGAAACACGATTGTGATCGTCGTGATTAAGGCAAACGGCATTGACAACATGCGAGCTCCGTTTTGTTCATGTCCGACGTCCGCGAGAGTATATAACGAATCCGTCATATTCGTATACCCCGAGGCCGTTGAAAAATCTGTGCGGACCCGGCGGCGTGAAGCCTGCTGATGGTTCGCGACGGCATGTGCCGGAGGGCCGGACTTCTCACGGTTTAGTCTCTGGGCCGGCGAGACCGGATCATCGGCCCGGCTGAGCGGTATAGACCCATACGGCATAAGGTGGGAGTTGGAGTGAACGTGTGGCGTGCGGCGGCGTCAGATGATGCAAAGCAGGCAGTGCGTGTTTCCCCCCGAATGCCGGCGAGTCTGACTCAAGCCGCAGTTCCCAGTGACCTTGCGGGTGAGGCAGTGAAACGCGTGTCGCGTTCCTGTTGAGACTTAAAATACTCAACGCTTCCGGCCCCGACCGGCCCGTTCGATGCATGGTGAGTACCCTGGCCTTTGGGTCGGACCAGACGGTGAGTGCGTCCGTTGGGGTCCCCGCACCCAGAGCCGGAACCGATTGTCTGCATTGGATGAGCGTGTGGTACCACCGCAGTAAAGACGTCCGTTCTTCCGTTTGCGGTTCGTCCCAGTGCAAATGGGACTGTGCGCAGGTTGATGGATCATGCGGGTCCGGCATGTCATGCCTGTCCAAAGATGCACAGTCCGCCATGCGGCCTTGCCTCACGGCTTCAACCAGTTCGGGGTCCCCATGATCAATAAAATAGAGAAAAGGCGCTGTCTCGCCATATTCTTCCCCCATAAACACGAGCGGGATGTTGGGGGACAGCAGGACGGCCGCCGCCGCCAGCTTCAGCGCCTCAAAGGGAACGAGAGTTGAGAGGCGGTCGCCGCGCGCCCGATTGCCGACTTGATCGTGATTCTGTGAAAAGATGACAAATTGCGAAGGCGCCGCTTCTCTGGCCGAATTGCCGTGACGACGGTTTCTGTGGGCCGAGTATTGGCCCGAGTACACAAAGCGGTCCGTGATCGCCGTTGCCAGGTGATCAAGCCCGCCGAAGTCCTGGTAGTAGCCGTGCCGTTCTCCGGTCAGCAACGAGTGGAGCGCATGATGAAAGTCATCGCTCCATTGACCCGCCAGTCCGTAGCCGCCTTGCGCGACGGGGGTAATCACTTGTGCGTCGTTCAGGTCGCTTTCCGCGATGACGTGAATCGCGCGCCCGAGCCGGCCGGCCTGTTCGTGAACCGCTTCCCCCAGTTCCTGCAAGATATGTTTGGCGCTGAAATCGAATATGCCGTGGATGGCATCGAGTCGGAGCGCGTCTATGTGAAACTCCGTGATCCAGTATAACGCATTGCCGGTGATAAACCATCGCACGGCGTCACTGTGCGGCCCGTCGTAATTGATGGCTTGCCCCCATGGAGTCGGATAGCGGGGCGTGAAGTAGGGGCCGTAGTCTCCCAGGTAATTGCCTTCCGGCCCGAGATGGTTGTACACGACGTCCATGATCACGGCGAGGCCGTGTGCGTGGCAGGCATCTACCAGGCGTTTGAGTCCGCCGGGGCCGCCGTAATTGGCTTGCGGGGCAAAGAGGTAGGCTCCATCGTATCCCCAATTGCGCACGCCCGGGCACTGGGCCACGGGCATCAATTCAAGCGCCGTGACGCCGACGGTATCGCGAAGATAGGGGAGCTTGCCGATGATCGCGTCAAACGTGCCTGCGGGCGTAAACGTGCCGACGTGCAGTTCATAAATGATCAACTGTTCAAGCGGCACCCCTGTCCACGCATGGTCGGTCCAGGGAAACGCGGATGGATCAATCACCATGGAAGGCCCATGCACGCCTTCAGGCTGGAACCGGGAGGCCGGGTCCGGGCGTTCAAGGTTTTGGTTCACGACGTAGGTATAGCAAGCGTTGGCCGAGACCTCCGAGACGGTTCCCTCCCAATACCCTTGCCGGGTCGGAGACAATGGATGGCTTGCCGGCGCGGACGCGTGAATGTTGACGCTCATGGCTTCAGCCATGGGAGCCCAGACTTTGAAATGCACGGTCGTCGGCGAAGTCAATCGGGCCCCAAGGTCCAGAGTCCAGGCTGGTGGCGGCTTTGTGTTCATGACTTCAGGTTCCAACCTCACGGTCAAAGGCCGATTCTATCATGGGCTTCTGAAGGCTGACGGCGCAAGCGGAGCGCACGTGTTGCGGGCTTGTGACGGGTATTCAGGGATGCCGGTTGGACGGAACGGCCGGCGACATACGGGCAATGCGCCACGGCGCGAAGGGATCAATTTCCGCCTCTGCTCCGTTGCCGTTAAGCAGGCTCATTTGGTAAACTTCGCTCTCGTTTTTCCTTTCATCCACTATTGAATAGACCATCAAGGGGCGAACAATGGGCAAATGGAACCATGCGTTGATCAGTGTGTCCGACAAGACGGGTGTTGAGGCGTTGGCCGGGGGCTTGGTCGAACTTGGGGTGACCATTCTCTCAACGGGAGGAACGGCCAACGCGTTGCGTGCGGCCGGGCTGCCGGTAACGGACGTCTCGTCGCATACCGGTTCTCCCGAGATTCTGGAGGGCCGGGTCAAAACCCTGCATCCTAAAATTCACGGAGGGTTATTGGGCCGGCGCGGTCGGCCCGATGACGTGCGGCAAATGCGGGAGCACGGGATTGTGCCCATTGACGTGGTGGTGGTGAATCTGTACCCGTTTGAGTCGGCCATTGCCAGGCCCGAATGTACGTTTGAGGATGCCATCAACCACATTGATATTGGCGGTCCGTCCATGCTTCGGTCGGCCGCAAAGAATCATGAGGACGTCGTCGTGGTTGTCGAGCCGGACGACTATGACCGCGTGCTGGAGGCGTTACGGGCCGGATCGGTCCCCTTGTCGCTTCGGCGCGAATTGGCCGGGAAAGTGTTTCAGCACACCTCGCGGTACGATGTCCTGATTGCGAATTATTTGAGTCGGCAGCATGACGCCGGGGCGGCCGATACCTTTCCACCGCGTCTGTCTCTGACCTATGAACGTGCGGAAATCCTGCGCTATGGCGAAAATCCGCATCAGGAAGGGGCGTTCTATCGGGAAATCGGCGGGACGGAGCCCTCAATTTCCCATGGCCGTCAACTGCATGGCAAGGCCATGTCCTATAACAATTATCTGGATGCCAACTCCGCCCTGGAATTGGTGAAAGAATTCGTTGACACGGCCGTAGTGATCATCAAACACAATAATCCGTGCGGGGCGGCGCGTGGCGCCACTCCCGTTGACGCCTACGTGAAGGCCAGGGAAGCCGACCCGGTCTCCGCCTTTGGCGGGGTGATTGCCTGCAACCGGCCCGTTGATCTGGCCATGGCCCGGGAAGTGACCTCGACGTTTGTCGAAGTCTTCATTGCCCCGGAATTTGCCGCCGACGCGCTGGCCGAATTGCAGCGGAAAAAAGACTTGCGGTTGCTGACGGTGGGCGGACTCGAAAGCCGTCTCCGCGAGGGGTATGACTTAAAAAAACTGGTCGGTGGATTGATCGTGCAGGATCGGGACCTCGGCGCCCTGCCGGATTTGAAAACCTTGCAGGTGCCGACTAAACGGAAACCCACGGATTCGGAATACGCTGCCTGTGCCTTTGCCTGGAAGGTATGCAAGCACGTGAAGTCCAACGCCATTGTGTTTGCCAATGCCGCGCAAACCGTCGGCATCGGGGCCGGACAGATGAGCCGCGTGGATTCCGTCGCGCTGGCCGAGATGAAAGCCAAACTGCCCATCAAGGGCTGCGTCATGGCGTCGGATGCCTTTTTCCCGTTCCGCGACGGGCTTGATGCGGCCGCCAAAGCCGGCGTGACCGCGGTGATCCAGCCGGGCGGCAGTATCCGAGACGAAGAAATCATCAAAGCCGCGGATGAGCAGAACCTAGCCATGATCATGACGGGCATGAGGCATTTTCGGCATTGAGGTATGGGGGATTGGTTGAGTGTTCGGATAAACAACAACGGGAGGTGGTTATGACAGATTCTGAATGGGCAAGTAAGTTTTGGCGTGTACTCACGCAGGCCGCAAAAAACAATCAATTGTTACTGACCTATGAGGAAGTCAGTGATAAAACTGGTTGCGACATACGCATTGTGGGCCGCGTTCTTGGGTGTATTTCCAAGTATTGCAAGAAGCAAAAATATCCTCAATTAAACAGTATGGTGGTACGCAAGAAGACGGGAGAGATTGGAGAGGGCGCACCGGACTTTGTCGATCCTGCTACGCGGAGAGAAATAAGTATAAGTCCCGCCAGAGCTCGAATGCTCATCAAGCGTGACAGAGAAAAATGGTTACAAAGACATCGCCCCAAGCCCAGGGATTTTGAAGAGCTTGACGATGATTGAGTACCCATGAAAATCCTGGTCATCGGTAGCGGCGGGCGCGAGCACGCGCTGGTGTGGAAACTGGCGCAAAGCCCTCGCGTGACCAAATAGTGATAACTTGGCAATCACACTTCAAGAGAGTGCCATTGCAATGGAATAAGATCACGGATGTCTTGATTTGCCAGCCTTCTAAACCATAAGCGAGGGGCGATTATATGTTTGTCGGGATGTGGGTTAAGCCATGCTCCCCACCAACTGAAACTGGAATTGGCAATAATCGCATCCCGGCAGGTTGCGATAAGATTCATGTCCACCCATGGCTGATCTTCATGGGGGGTCACAAAAACAGCATCCGGGATAAACGACAGCATCTTCCGCGCAGCGACAATATCGTCGGAGAAAACAAAATAGGTCGCTTTTTTCCCGCTCAAGTTGTGAATGATCTTGACTGCTTGCTCGTAATAGGCACGCGTACACAATCGGTACACATGTTGAAGGGTCAAATAATCGCCGCACCTGACATGCACCGCCACGGGCCACGGCGTGGATTGAATCTGTTTTCTAAGTGCCTCACCTCGAGATGGCAATGGATATTTGAGTTGAAAGACATCGCGTATTGTTTCGGCGTAAGGGAGAAAGAATTTTTCGCTTTGGAAATATCCTCTCTGTAAAAAAACCGGCGGGCGCAGTTTTATGAGGCCGGGGTCATAACGAAAACCCCATTGACGGTAGATGGTATGAGTTGGTTGGTATAGCGGAACAAAACGCCGCAAATAGCGTTGTAAAAAAGCGGAAGCGCTTTCAAATGGCTCTAGCTCTTTTGTCGTGGCAATGACCGGCGCAAGTTTGTACCGATCCAGCGAATAAGTCCGACTATCGGGGCGGTCATAGTGCCGAATATCCACCTTGACGGGGCATTGCCAATGCCACCCCAGGGCAAGAGCGGTGGCGTATTGAAACATTTGATTGCCCAGCCCGCCAACGAGCCGGACGAGGATCATTAACTGCGGTTCTGATTTTGCGGTTCCATTACTTTCTTTCACAAAAGCATTCCAAAGATTATTAAACTCCGCATTGTATTTGTGATGTGTTTGGACATATCCCAAATGTTTTATTTTATCCGGTCTTGTATCTTTGTACTCGACGTACTCCAACATACGAACAACCATTTCATGGGGTACGCTCGGAACGCAGGCATTTTTCTTGATTACCTTGTTGCTCAAAATAGAATCTTCAAGCCCAGGATTTATTGTGCTTTTTTTGTAAATTGAAAATGAGTCAATTAAATCAAACTTGAAGTCCAGCGATTTTCCCTTTGGATAAATATCAATATGCGTATGTTGTCCATTCTTCGGGTAATGTATCTTAATATCGATATTGTTATATTGTTTTAAGAACCGATTAATATAATCAAGCATGCGTGTCCGGTCTTTGCAGAGAATATCCAAATCACTATATTCATAATAATTCGGGAACGTTTCCGGCATTCTTAAGATGCAATAATCTTCATTGTCGTTCAAATTTACAAAAAACTCTTGCAGATTTATAAGATTTGAATACACTTTATTCTTTGCCTGCCACGATGCATCAGTATGGAAGCTCGATGAACTCCGTCTAAAATAACGTTCCTGTCATTGATTATCACAAAAGATTTCTTCCCATCATCTCTGCGATAATTTTCATCAAAATTCCTGATTAAAATGTCAAATGCTTCTGGAAAATGATCTTCCTGAAGCACCGTGCCAAAGTTTTTGTTGAAATAGTTTATGTATGGACTCTTGTCTCCTGATACATATTGATAATGTGGTGTATCTTCCAGTCTTATGGGGTAGGTATATCCATAAATATTGGCGTAAATATGTTTTATATCCACGTCTATTTCAGTAATTTGATTGTGTGTACCGACACGAAGATGCCATGGGATATAACAAGAAAATTGGTTGTTTCTTTTATAAAAATGCAGGTTCTTTAATTTGAAATAGCCCAGAAGATATTCAACCTGTGATTCATAGTCAGTGGCATGAATGCAATGCTCATGTGAAACTCCCGGTGGCAGCGGAGCGATTGTCTTTTCTGCATCTTCAAATTTTGGATTATATTGACTTCTAATGAATCTTTTTGTTTCGTTGATATGTTGACATTGAATGTGACGGAATTTTCCTTCACCACCATATTTTTCATCCGGATTTTTATTTTCAACTAATATAAATATGCACTGCTTTGGGCTTTTAAGCAGATACCTTGTTTTGACCCATAAATGTATCCAGGGGACAGTATCACAGGCATAAACATTTTTAATAAATCTGGACATCCAGCCAATATCTTTTTTTGTGATTCTAATAATATTGTACTGTCCACTGTCCCGGATAATGCCTACGATTTCCGGAATGTTTTTTAATCCATTTCCCCAAATAATAAAACAATCACATCGCATAACCCGGTAACCATTCGTCATCTACTAAGACAGTGATGCCCCCAGCCAAGCGCGGTCAGCTACCACCATATCGCGCACCAGTTGCTTGAAAATGATTTTGTGCGTTCACCCTGGGACTTGTTTTGCCTTGCTGGCGTCGCCTAATAATATATCCACTTCGGTGTGGGGTGAAACTAACTGGAACAATCGCCCATAAATGGCGACATCATACATGGCCGACTGGCGAGGGACAAGGCACGCATCCGATCCGCGCCCTGATCGTATCAGGGCAAACGTGCCGCGCAATCGACCGAGAGGCCGGCATCGTCCCATTCCATATCCATCGTGACCACGCACGCTTAGGGCCTTCGTTTGTTTACCTGAAAGAGGCCATGATACCATTGAAAGAGAGGAGCAGGAAACGCAAGCCTGTTCCCCAAAAGAAGAAAATAGGACGCAAAAAGAAAAAACGATGATGGAAATAATGAAGCACAATGAAAATCCTCGTCATCGGTAGCGGCGGGCGCGAGCACGCGCTGGTGTGGAAACTGGCGCAAAGCCCTCGCGTGACCAAACTCTGGTGCGCGCCGGGGAACGCGGGGATCAGTCAACTGGCCACTTGTGTGCCGGTTGCGGTCACGGATCTGCCCGGCCTTCAACGTTTCGCCGAAGAGCAAGCCATTGACTTAACGGTGGTGGGACCCGAAGCGCCGTTGGCGTCGGGCATTGTGGATCTGTTTCGGCAAAAGAAGCTGGCCGTATTGGGCCCGACACAAAACGCCGCGAGGATTGAATCCAGTAAAGCCTTTGCCAAAAACCTGATGATCCGTCAACAGATTCCGACGGCGGACGCCCGTACCTTTGATCGTGCCGAAGACGCGCTCGCGTATCTGGAACATTGCTCGTTCCCCATTGTGGTCAAGGCCGATGGGTTGGCTCAAGGGAAAGGTGTGGTGATAGCCCGAACGGCGCGGGAAGCCACGGACGCGGTGACGCATATGCTGGTGCGTCAGGTATTCGGCGATGCCGGCAAGCGAGTGGTCATTGAAGAATGTCTGCACGGCGAAGAACTCACCGTGATGGCCTTTGCCGACGGGAAAACCGTGCTTCCCATGGTGGCCGCGCAAGATCATAAACGGATAGGGGAGGGCGATACCGGACCCAATACCGGCGGCATGGGAGCGTACGCACCGGCGCCGTTGGTCACGCCGGCTTTGCGCGACAAGATTCTGCAAAACGTGCTGCACCCCGCTATCGAAGGGTTGGCGCGCATGGGCAGTCCTTTTTATGGGGTGTTGTACGCGGGCCTGATGGTCAGGGAGGGGATTCCCTACGTCCTGGAGTTTAATGCGCGGTTTGGCGATCCCGAAACCCAGGTGGTGCTGCCGTTGTTGAAAACGGATCTGGCCGACGTTCTGGAAGCGGTGGTGGAGCATCGGCTGGACCAGTTGCGTCTTGAATGGTTCGAGGAAGCCGCGGTGTGCGTGGTGTTGGCTTCCGGAGGGTATCCCGGCGCGTACAGGAATGGTCTCCCGATTGCCGGACTTCCGCAACCCGCGGATGAAGATCACGTCGCCGTGTTTCATGCCGGAACGGCCCGGGAGGGCGGGGATATTGTGACGGCCGGAGGCCGGGTGTTAGGCGTGACCGCCTGGGGAGCTTCCCTCAAAGCGGCGCACGAGCGCGCGTACGGGGTTGCCGGGCGCATTGAATTTGAAGGGCGGTATTGCCGAACGGATATTGCCGAACGAGTGTTGTCGTCAGAACCGCCATCCACGTGAAAGGCCGTCACCGGTGGCCAGGACCCTGCACGTTCCTTCCGATCCGCCTCCTTCTTTTTTTCTCCCGATTGTTGACCTCGTTCGTCACGGCGGGCTGCTGGCGGTTGGGACAGAAAGCTCTTACGCACTGGCCGCCTCGGTTTCGGTCGCGCAGGCCCTTGACCGTGTGGTCAGGGCCAAACGCCGGCCTTCCGGGAAACCCTTGCTTGTCCTGATCGCGGAACGGAGTCAGCTTGATGCCCTGGCCGGTTCCGTCCCACCCTGGGCTGACGCGGTGCTGAACGCATTCTGGCCGGGGCCTCTGACCGTGATTGTTCCCGCGCGACCGTCGTTGTCTCCCGTGTTAACGGCGGGGACGGGCACCATTGGGGTTCGGGAACCCGCGCCTTCATTCTTGCGGGCCTTATTGCAGCAGACGGGTTCGTTGACGGGAACGAGCGCCAATCGCTCCGGGGACGCCCCCTGTTTGACGGCCGAGGCGGTTCAGGCGTCGTTGGGCCATGACGTTGATTTAATTCTTGATACGGGGCCGGCTCCGGGACGTCCGCCTTCCACGCTTTTTAGCGTGACGGACAAGCCGGTTATCCTTCGCACGGGACCCGTTTCCAAACAAGCGATACAAGCGGTTTTGTCGGAAACAGGACTGACGGTTGAGACGCAAGGCGGCGAGCCGCTTCAAAGATAACGAGGCGGGGCATCTGCAAGGCCGGTTGCGTGATACTTACCGGCAACGTTGGAAACGCTTTGTCTCGTCAGAGGCTGCGGGATGCCCTTTCTTGTCCCTGTCCGGTGACTCCCGTAGAATACGACAAAGCCGCACGCCATAGCAGCGCTCGTTGACCGATGAGGCTCCATGATGATTGATCTGCGAAGCGATACCGTCACCAAACCGACTCCTGGCATGAGAGCGGCCATGGCCCACGCCGAGGTTGGGGACGACGTGTATGGCGAAGACCCAACGGTCAATGCCCTGGAAGCCATGGCCGCGAAATTGCTGGAGAAGGAAGCCGCCCTTTTTGTTCCCACCGGGGTGATGGCGAATCAACTGTGTATTTGTATCCATACGCGTCCCGGGGATGAAGTGATTGTGGAAAAGACCGCTCATATTATTCGCTACGAGGGCGGGTCGGCTTCCGCGTTGTCCCAGGTCCAGTTGTGTTGCGTCGAGGGGGATCGGGGGCTGCTGGCGGCGGATCGTATCGCGGCGGCGATTCGGCCGCACGATGTTCATCATCCCCCGACGACCCTGTTATGTCTGGAACAAACGCACAATGTCGGCGGCGGCTCCGTCTATCCGCTGTCCACGATTCAGGCAATCACGAAGTTGGCGGGAGAACACGGTCTCGCGTCGCATTTGGATGGCGCGAGATTATTCAACGCGTCGGCGGCGTCCGGTGTGCCTGCCGCGGAATTTGCGCGGCCTTTTGATACCGTGTCGTTCTGCTTGTCCAAAGGACTGGGCGCTCCCGTCGGTTCCCTGATCGCGTCAACCAGGGACCGCATTGCCGGGCTTCGACGGTTGCGAAAACGGTTTGGCGGCGGGATGCGGCAGGCCGGTATTCTCGCCGCCGCGGGCATCTATGCCCTGAAGCACCACGTCACACGGATTCAGGAAGACCACGACAACGCCAAAAGTTTCGCCCTTCAGCTTCAACAGATTCCCTCGGTGTACGTGGACCCTGACCTGGTCGAGACCAATATCGTCATGTTTGAGGTCGTGCGAAGCGGCCGCTCGACCCGGGACTTACTGCAGGCGTTTCAAGATGCCGGGGTGTTACTGAATACCGTGGGCGAGCATCGGTTTCGCGCGGTCACGCATTTGGACGTAGCAAGCGCGGACGTTGAACAGGCGACGCAACGGATGGGGCAAGTGTTGGGGGTGTGAAGATTGTCCGGTCAACAGTCTGCCAGGAGAATTTTATAACATCCGGGAGAACGATATGTTCACAACATCCGAAACGATCGTTGAGTTTTTCAGGAATAGAGAGATGCACGGCGAAGCGCGAAGCTATATCAGGACTCACGCAAAACGATATGCTTTTCTCTTCGAGCAAGTCCTCGAAGTCCGCCAGTGGCTATCCCCCCCCGACAGATCCCCTATGAAAATCCTGGATATCGGGCCTTCGTTTTTTACGGAATTGCTCCATCATGCGTTCCCGCAGGATTCAATTTTTACATTGGGATTCGACGGTTCTCAAAATCGCGGCGGACATTTTCCATGTAGCGTTTTTCACGACAAGACGACACATTTTGCTTTTGATCTGAATGACTCGTTGGACTCCACTCGCTGGATTCACGGTCCCAGAGCCGACCTGGTGATTATGGCCGAAGTCATTGAACACCTTTACACAAACCCAAAACAGGTTTTAAGCTTTGTCCGGTCGCTTATGGCCCCCGGAGGCTATTTGGTGATCCAAACACCGAACGCCGCCACGCTAAAAAAACGACTGAAGTTGCTACGGGGCTTCAATCCTTATGAAATGATCAGGGAGAGCAGGGACAACCCCGGACACTTTCGGGAATATACACGCAAGGAACTCGTGACGCTGGCAAAGGCTGCCGATTTTGAGGTTATGGCGGTGCGGTTATCAAACTACCATTCGCATGATTCATCAAAATCGGTATTTGGACGAGTTGTGAGGCCTTACATGACATATCAAAACTTTCGTCGAGGAATCACGATGACGGTCAAAAATGCCATGGTGCCGGCACGGACAGGCTGATCCCGTTGCCTTTTGCTGTCATTCCGCACGTTTTTTTATGCGGAATCCATCCGGGAGACTGCAAGGCGAGGACTGGATTCCCGATTAAAAATGTCGGGAATGACGGAGGGGGAGAATGTCGGGATGACGGACGCGGATGCGGGGGCTTTTAGCCTAGCGAAACGGCTTTGCCCTTGAGGTCGGTTTCCCCTTTTTGCCCCGTTGTTTTTTCAAGGGTCCATTCCGAAGGGGTAATGGTGACGAGGTGGGCTTTCAAGGTATGAAATTCGCCTTGAGAGATCACAAGCCGCCCATGCTCTTCAAGCGTGATGTGAAGAATGTCCTTCCCGCTTTCTTGATGCCGCATCACCAGACTCGCCGGACTTCTTTCGAGGGCATAGGCTCGGCCTTCGTTAATCGCCAGCGTGCCGTTCATGAGTTTTGCCGGCATTTTGCCCGCCGCGTCAAACAGAGCAAAATTGACTTTCGGGAATCCGCCCGATGGCGGCGGCTCAATTTCGATCTGCGGGAGGCCTTCGATTTCAATGATTCCGTTGCTGTTGCGGTAAAGATGCGGTCCGATTTGAATATCCATGGCCTGTTTGTGCTTCCGGGGGACGAGAATGATCGGGTTGTCGAATACGATTGAGAATCAGGGCGACACAGCCGCCCAGGAGTCCGCCTCCAATGATCGGGGTCAGTAACGCAATCAATTGAATATTCCAGATCGGCTCGCTCGCAAGCATGATGTCCCGAATGCCTCCCTGGATCAGGAGCACCGCGAGAGCCATCAGGGAGCCAAGCATGAACCACCAGCAAAACATTCGGACGGTATGCATTTCCAACTCCTTGCTAGAGAACCGTGGCCCGGTCCAACTTCCGGTATTGAATGGCCTCGGCGAGATGCGAGGATTCAATAGACTCCGAGTCTGCCAGATCCGCGATGGTGCGCGCAACGCGCAGGATGCGCCCATAGGCCCTCGCCGAGAGTCCCAATTGCGTCACGGCTTGCTCCAGCAGTTTTTTGCCGGTTTGGTCTATGCGACAATACGTTCTCATGTGCCTGGGTTTGAGTTGGGCATTGGCAAACAGGTTGTCGGCTGTGTACCGATGAGCCTGAATGTGGCGGGCATCGGCCACGCGTTTCTGAATGATGTCCGAACATTCCGCCAATTGCCCATCGTGCCCGAGGTCCGAAACGGGAACCGCCGGGACTTCCATGTGCATATCAAGCCGGTCGCGGAGCGGCCCGGACAGCCGGCCCCGATACCGTCGGATTTGTTGAGGGCTGCAGATACATTCACGTGTTCGGTCACCATAATAGCCGCAAGGGCAAGGGTTCATGGCGACGATGAGCATGAACCGCGCCGGATATTGAATGGAGGCATTGACCCGGGTCACGGTCACGGTACCATCTTCAAGCGGTTGTCGCAATCCGTCCAGAACCGAGCGCTTAAATTCCAGGACTTCATCCAGAAACAGGACTCCATTATGCGCCAGGGAGACTTCGCCCGGTTTGGGAATGGTGCCGCCCCCAATGAGACCCGCTTCAGAGATATTATGGTGCGGGGCGCGAAAGGGTCTGGTGGTGATGAGCGACTGATTGGCCGACAGGGTGCCGGCCACGCTGTGGACGCGGGTGGTGTCCAGCGCTTCCTGCGGACGGAGGCGCGGCAGAATTCCGGGAAGGCGTTGCGCCAGCATGGTTTTCCCGGAACCCGGCGGGCCGATCAGCAGGACGTTGTGTCCGCCGGCCGCGGCAATTTCCAACGCGCGTTTGGCGTGTCTCTGACCGCGCACGTCCGCGAAGTCTTCTTCCGATTGAGCGGGAGCCTGGAACAATGGATGACTGTCCGCGGTGAAAGGGGTCAACGGCTGCTTGCCATTTAAGGTCTCCACCACTTCGGGGAGCGCGTGCATCCCGTACACGCTGACATGGTCAACGACCGCGGCCTCGCGCGCGTTCTCGACCGGCAGAATCAAGGGACGCCGGTTTTGACACAACATGCCGATGGACAAGCTCCCCCGGACCGGTTTGATTCGGCCGTCCAACGACAGTTCGCCCACCAACACGTATTGCTGGGCCGTTTCCTGGGCAATGATGCCTTCGGCGACCAGGATGCCGATGGCCATGCTCAATTCAAGCCCCGCTCCTTCTTTTTTTAAGCCGGCGGGCGCGAGATTGACCGTGATTTTTTTGGGAGGAAACGAGAAGCCGGTATTTTTGAGGGCCGCGCGGATGCGGTCCCGGCTTTCCCGAACGGTGGCATCGGGCAGGCCCACGATGGAAAACTGCGGAAGGCCTCCGCCGATGTCCACTTCGACTTCAATCAGGTGGGCTTCTAATCCGAGCAGTCCGGCGCTAAAGACTTTTGCGAGCATGGCCGCCTTGTGATGGGGATTGAACACGCTGCGGAGCGAGCGATGATTATAGTGATGATCGTACAGATTTTCAAACAGCCCTTCGGTCATTCCGGGCGATTGTCATTCGGGAATGTCAGTCGTGAAGCACGGAATCTCTCACACGAGATCGCTCCGGCAACGATTCTGGATTGCAAACGTCCGGAGTGATGACGGCATTGGGAATGGGATGACGGAGGGAAGTTGCGACGAGGCCGTGATGGCCCGTCAAAGCAATTTAATCAACGTAACGGTCAACCCGACAATGCCGAACGCTGTTCCAAGGATGAGCTTATACAGCAAAGTCGTGAGTCTTTGCTCAAGAACCGCCATATCGGTTTTGAGTCCGGCGATATCGCCTTTGAGTTCGGTTTTGAGTTCGGCGATATCGCCTTTGAGTTCAGTTTTGAGTTCGGCGAGATCAACTTTGGTAGCCAGGCTACCGGTCATGGCGCCTCCGATGGTGGCAACCATCACTTCGGCCAAGGCCTCGCTGGCCCCTGCTTCCGTGAGGGACTTTATGGCTTTGTGTGTATCAAAGTCGAATATACTCACCGCATGGCTCCTTGCCGAAAATCAGCAATATTAAAGCATGCCGGAGCGGCAAACGCAATAGTCTGTGCCCCCTCTTTTTCGGGGAGCGTCCCGTGTTTATCGTGGCGGGGGTTGCGGGTTTTCAAACGTCCACTGTCGTTAGCACGCATGGGAATGTATTCTCCCCGCATGTTCATTGTGCCGACACGCTTAGCGGGGAAGTTTCCCGCGTATCAACAACGCAGAAACATATTGCAGGCTTCTTCGTCTCCTCCGGAGGTGCCGGGTCAGTCTTCGAAAAATAGATCGCGGGACAAGCCCTAAAGTTCGGTTATAGGCGGATTGGGCGACCGGAAGAACGACCGGGCGAGAGAAAATTTCCTCAAACCGCGCCAAGGCTCTTTCTGATTCTGTCCTGACAGTATTTTTGTTTTCAATAAATGGCGAAGCAGAAAGATATTTTTTGTATTCATTGTCGTCGCCGTCAAGCGTGATAATTGTTTTCACGACCTCTTCAAAACTGGAAAAATCATGACAATTAATAAAAGCTGCGGGGTTAAATATGCGGACAATGTGCGGATTACCCCAGTAAATCGGCACAGACCCCGCCGCCAGGGCGTGGATGATTTTTTCGGTTGTATATCCAGGGCATGACTCGTTCTCAAAAGCAATGGTAAATTTATATTGACGAATGAATGATAACTTATATTCATGGCTTAATGCATGGTCGCGTCCTATTAATCCGGGAGTGTTATGAAAGAGCTCGCCTGCCGCGTCAATGTTCTTGTATCTGGATAATAATTTGAAAAAATGGTTGCGTTGCGCGCAATGCGGATTTCGGTAAATGAAATTGCAGAATTTTTTCTTTGCGGCAAACAGTTCGTGGCCATGAGCGCGTTGGTTGAATATGTCTTGTAGTGTTTCACCCAGGCCTCCTGTGAAGGATAACGGTAAGCGGAAATTTTTTTCATCGGTATGATTAAATGAAAAAGCAAAATCACATTCAGCGAAGTTAGGGCAAACATTTTCACCCGTGCAATAAATGCGTGTGCAGGAAAAGGAGCGGAAACGGTCGCCACTGTCGGAGTAAAATAAAAAATCCGGGGATTTTGGATTTAATGTGACAGAAAAATGGTCGGCAAGAAAACGGTAAAGGAGCTTTTGCTTGATGACTTCCGCGTTTTCTTCATGGCTGAAATCGGTGAACCACAAGGAAATTGATTTGTTCATAAGACAGGCTTCCGTCTTCCTTTCCCTGTTTGGGGCGACAATGTCCGATGATGACGTGATGTGCAAGTAAGACCGACGGGATATTCACATTAATTGGCTTGCTGTGCCATGAACCATTGATAGGTGTTGCGTAAGCCCTGTTTCAGCGGGATTGAAGCCTGCCATCCGAGAGCGGTCAGTTTGCCGGTGTTCAGCAGTTTGCGCGGCGTGCCGTCCGGCTTCGTGTTGTCAAACACAATCTCCCCGGAATACCCCACGACTTCCGCGAGCATCACCGCCAACTCGCGAATGGTGCAATCCACTCCGGCGCCGACGTTGATATGCGACAGCATCGGGTCCGTATGCCGGCTATACGTTTCATGCGGAATATTTTGCACGTGCAGACAGGCTTCCGCCAGATCGTCAACGTGCAGAAACTCGCGCCTCGGCGTCCCGCTGCCCCAGACGGTTACAGCAGGTGCGTCGGCCATCCTGGCTTCATGGAAGCGCCGCATCAATGCCGGGATGACGTGGGAATTATCAGGATGGAACGTATCGTTTGGCCCGTACAAATTGGTTGGCATCACACTGCGGTAATCAGTTCCGTACTGGCGATTATACGATTCGCATAGCTTGATTCCGGCGATCTTGGCAATCGCATACGGTTCGTTGGTTGGCTCCAGTGCGCCGGCCAGCAAACTCTCTTCGGTTATCGGTTGTGGCGCCAGGCGTGGGTAAATGCAGGAAGACCCCAGATACAGCAACTTCTGAATACCGGCCTGCCAGGCGGCATGAATGACATTACTTTCAATGATGAGATTTTCATAGATGAATTCCGCCGGACGACTGTTGTTTGCGGCAATGCCTCCGACTTTCGCGGCCGCGAGATACACCTGGTCAACCTGCCGATCTTGCATGAATGCAAGCGTTTCGGCCTGATGAGCCAGATCCAGCCGATCACGTTCGGCGGTAACAATCTCAACGTCCTGCTTCACCAGCCGGCGCGTGATCGCCGACCCCACCATGCCACGATGACCGGCGATAAACACGTTCAGCCGTGCCATCAGTCAGTTCTCGCGAGGCATGACGACATCAAAGCCATGACGTTTCAGCACGGCCTGACGTTTGGCTTGTTCCAGATCGTGCGCCACCATTTCGGCCACTATCTCGTGAATGGTGACATTGGATACCCAGCCCAGCTTTTGATGGGCCAGGGATGGATCGCCGATCAGCGCTTCAACTTCGGTCGGGCGGTAGTATTGAGTATCAACCACGACAATGACATCGCCTTCTTTAACGGCAGGAGCGTTCTCGCCTGTCACCGAAGCAACGACACCTTTTTCCTCGACGCCCGTTCCTTTCCAGCGAAGCCGGATGCCGAGTTCGTTCGCCGCCATCTCGACAAACCGGCGAACGGAATACTGTATGCCGGTCGCGATCACAAAATCCTCCGGCTTCTCCTGTTGCAACATCAGCCATTGCATTGTCACGTAATCCTTCGCGTGACCCCAGTCGCGCAGCGCGTTCAGATTGCCGAGGTACAGACGCGGCTCCAGCCCTTGGGCGATATGACTAAGGGCCTTGGTGATTTTTTTGGTCACGAAGGTTTCACCGCGCCGCGGCGACTCATGGTTGAACAAGATGCCGTTGCAGGCGTACATGCCATAGGCTTCGCGGTAGTTGACGGTGATCCAGTAGGCGTACAGCTTGGCCACCGCGTAGGGGGAACGCGGATAAAACGGTGTGGTTTCTTTCTGCGGAACCTCCTGTGCCAGGCCATAGAGTTCGGATGTGGACGCTTGATAAAAGCGGGTTGTGTTCTCCATGCCGAGGAAACGGATGGCTTCCAGCAGCCGCAGTGCGCCCACCGCGTCAACTTCCGCGGTATATTCGGGCGATTGAAACGAGACTGCGACATGTGATTGCGCCGCCAGATTATAGATTTCATCCGGCCGCACCTCGTTGAGGATGCGTGTCAGGTTGGAACTGTTCGTCAGGTCACCATAATGCAGGTGAAATTTGACGTTGCTTTGATGCCGGTCGCGGTAGATGTGGTCAATGCGTTCGGTGTTCAACGACGAGGCCGGACGTTTGATGCCGTGTACCGTATATCCCTTTTCCAGCAGAAACTCGGCCAGATAGGAACCGTCCTGGCCGGTGATGCCGGTGATGAGCGCGATCCTGTTCATCATTGGTTTGCCTTGACTCATTGTCCGAACCTTGCCAGCGTTACCTCAAGAGTCGTCCACGTCCATGGCGGTTGTCACTATTTGTATGATGCGATCTTTTACGCTCACCATAATTTTCAGATTTTACTTGTTTCAGGAAGAAAAAGGAAGGCAGAGTATCAGTCTCTGCTGTCTGTGGTATTCGTGTGATGTCGGATTGCATGAGAGGTGACCAATGAAATCCGGAAATCGTGACCGACGCGAACAGACGGGCAGGCCTGTGTGGCCGTTGATCTTCTTGCTCTTTGCACTCGTGAGCGAAAGCCATGCCGCCGAGTTGGGGCATTGGATGACCGGGGCACCCGCGCCGACGGCGAGGACCGAAGTGGCCGTGGCCGCGTTGGATGGATTGATTTACGTCGTTGGAGGTTTTGAGCCATCAAGCCCGTGGACGATGTGGCAATCGTCCGTGAGCGCCGGAGTGGAGGCGTACAATCCGACGACGAATCAATGGGCCTCAAAGCCCGGGCTTCCCGTCGGTCTGCATCATGCCGGCGCCGTGGTGGTTGACGGGGCCTTGTATATCATCGGCGGGTTTACGCAATCGGATGACACGATTTGGGAACCGTCCGACCGCGTGTGGCGGTTCCATGCGGGTCGCGGCACATGGGATGAACGGGCTTCGCTTCCCACCGCTCGCGGCGGGTTGGCCGTGACGACGTTGCGGGGGAACATCGTTGCCGTCGGCGGCTATGACGGACGGCGCAATCCCGCAGCCGTTGAAGTGTACGATCCGGGCCTTGATCAATGGGCCGCGGCGGCTCCGTTGCCGACGCCACGCGATCATTTGGCCGCGGTCACCATAGGGGACGTCCTCTACGCGATTGGCGGCCGTGTGCGACTCAACTATCGGGAAAACCTGTCCACGGTGGAAGCCTATGACGCGGATCTGGCTCAATGGGTTTCAATGGCCGACATGCCGACGCCAAGGAGCGGCATTGCGGCCGACGTGGTTGACGGGTGGATCTACGTCTTTGGGGGAGAGTCCGGCGCGGGAACGTTTCCGCACAATGAACGATACAGTCCGCGATTGAATCGCTGGCAGGCGATGGCGCCGATGCCGACGGCGCGCCATGGCCTGGGCGCCGTCGCAATGGATGGGCGGGTGTATGTGTTGAGCGGCGGTCCGCAGCCTGGAGGATCGTACAGTACAATCAACGAGATTTTTTTCCCGCCTGTCCCGTCCCGACCGACGCAGTCCGGCCGGACGCCGGCTTCTCATCTTGGCTCGGTGATGGCGATTCTGGCCGTCGTGCATGAGGCGGGAGTCTTGCCGCCGGAGTCCAGTCCCGAAGCCAATCAACTGATCCATGCCTTGATCCAGTCTCAAGCGGTGTTTCTCAAGAGCCACGACCCCGGTGCGCGGGAATGGTTTGCGTCCGCGCTGTCTGCAAAATATGGGGAGCAGCGGGTGGCTGTGTTGACCAGGGAGTTTCCATCAACGGGTTGGACGTCGGAGACACTTGAGGCTCTGGTGGACTATTCCGCACAACGGGCGGCGCGGGAAGAACCGCGATGGGTGGAAGTCTTTCGCGGCTACAATGTCGCGGTCGCGGATTGGGAGCTGGTTGAACGGATTTTTCTCAACGCGCGGGCACGTCTCCGCAAACAGGGGAAGAACGTCCATGCGGTGTTTGCGGCACACCGGGCTTCTCTGCCTGGCGGTCAACACAATCCGTAAGGAGATTCTATACTTGACACCTCAAAACCCAGGACCGTCATTCCCACAATGCTCCCCTCCGTCATTCCCGACATTTTTAATCGGGAATCCAGCGTCCAACCGACGGTGCCGGCCGCGAACCTTACCCAAAGTGTCCGGCTTACGCCGCCCCAATGAGACGCTGGATTCCCGCCTTCGCGGGAATGACCACAAGGGGGCGGGAATGACAAATTTTAAGGTGGAAAACATCCACTGCCATTTGACGCTGCTTTGGAGAATGTAATAAAAGGTTTCTCTCTTTTCTTTCTGATGGCGATGCGGTCTGAATCGGTTCTCCCCGCGAGCGATACCCATGGACATCCCGGCTGAAATTCGGCGAGTGATTGATTTGGAAGTCAGGACGATCAATGCGCTCAAGCCACACGTCGGGGCGGCGTACGAAGAAGCCGTGCGACGGGTGTTTGCCTGCCGGGGGAAAGTCGTGGTCACGGGCGTGGGAAAATCAGGCATCATTGCGCAAAAAATTGCGGCCACGATGGTGTCAACCGGCACGCCGGCCGTGTTCCTGCACAGTGCGGATGGGATGCATGGCGACGTGGGGATCGTCGGGAAAGACGATATTGTGCTGGCCGTCGGCAAATCGGGTGAGAGTGACGAGGTGGTGGCGGTCCTTCAAGTGGCGCGAAAAACCGGCGCGACAGTCATTGCCATGACCGCCCAGACGCAATCCAGCATAGCCCGGTATGCCGATATCCTGCTGCACGTTCCGACGGAGGAAGAGGCGTGCCCGCTCAATATCGCACCGACGTGCAGCACGACCGCGGCGTTGGTTGTCGGCGATGCGCTGGCGATGGCGCTCATGAAATTGCGCGGGTTTCAGCCGGATGATTTTGCCGGCAATCATCCCGGTGGGCAATTGGGGAAGCGGTTGCTGCTGACGGTCGGCGACATCATGCGGTCGGGTGAGGCCAACCCGGTTGTGCCCGTGTCAAGCGACGTGCGATTCATGCTTGCCGAAATTACCCGGCAGCGGGCGGGAGCCGTCTCTATTATTGACGCGGCGCAACGGTTGCTGGGGTTGGTGACGGATTATGATATTCGCCGGGTGTTGGTGTCGCACAAAGACGTGTTTGGTTTGACGATTGCCGAGATCATGAATACCGTCCCGGAATTTGTGTTTGAGAATGCCAATGCCTACCTGGCCCTGGAAAAAATGGAGAAGCGAACAAAGCCGATTTCAGTGCTGCCGGTGTTGAATCGCCAGGAACAGGTCGTCGGGATGATTCATCTGCACGACCTCATGGCGCGCGGACTGTAGTGAGACTCGTTGTCACTGCTCCTCAGTGGATTGCTATTCATTGGAAAGCACAAGGCCAGGGCTTGGCCTTCCTGGCTTTTTTAAGTTTTTATCCCGCGGCATTTCACTATCAGGAATACCTGTTCTTTGTGCTCCTCTTCACAGCGATAGGTGTTGCCGTCTATCAGGGGAATGCTGTTTGGGTTCGTAATTCCATTGATTTGCCGCTGGCGTTGTTGGTGGGGTGGATACTCATCACCATTCCTTTTTCCATTGATCCCGCCTACAGTTTTGTGGAATGGCGAAAACTGGCAGCCCGCATTCTCGTCTTTTATTGGGCTTTGCTCGTGCTGAAAAACAATACGGGAACGGACTATTGGAAGTCCGTTATCGTGGCCGTTCTGGTTGGAGCATCCACCGTAGGCTTCTACGGCATTTGGTATTTCATTGAAAATGGCGGGCAGTTGTTGGACCTAACGGTTAGAGCCCAGCCACCATTGTCTAACAGTCCCTGGCTCGCCACTCTTATGCTCATCGCTCTTCCTTTTGCCGCTATCTGCTTTCGCTGGGTAAAGACACATCGTGAGAAGCTGGTATTGGGTGGCGTCTTATGTCTGTTGCTTCTTGCCGAATTTTTTGCCTATTCTCGTGGGACGTGGCTTGGGTTGGCAGCGATGGGGTTTGGCTATGGGGTCTTGAGAAAAAATTGGAGAGTATTTGCGGGTTGCATTCTGTTGTCTGTGGCGTTCGTGAGTGTCTTGTTTGGAGTCAGCCGGCTAGGGTATCTTGAGATGCTTGTTGTGCCGGATAGCATCGTTGATCGCTTGGCGTGCTCGTTGTTAGCCGTGAAAGAATTGTTGCATCATCCGGTTGTTGGCACGGGGTTTGGGACAGATATTTTCCAACAATTGTATCCGGGCGACCCACCGGGCGCCTGTAAAGGAAACCACTCGCACAATGCATTCTTACTATATGCGATGGGAAGCGGAGTGCCCGCGATTATCTTTCTGTTGTGGGCGTTTGCTGTCATCATCAAGAAATTTTCTCAAGATGCTCGAGATGGCAAGAGTACCGAAGTTGCGTCCGTCAAGTTGGCCGTAGCGCTTACGGCACTGGGGTATGGTGTCGCAGTTGCCAGCAATGACCTTTTCACCGGAAGTCTGGCCCACCTGTTTTGGATATTGGTCGCCGTTGGATTTTCCCTTTCTGATCAGGAAGAACAACGCCCTGCTCGTCATATGCCAGAGTCGTCATGACCTAAGATGAAGCCGGTTTGTACAGGCTTGTCCGGCGATGAGCGTGGTTCAAGCGCTTTCCGTATTCGTGAACTTCCATGGATAGTCTGTTTCTCAAGATTAATCGGTTATCGGCTAACACCATCGTTGCAAATTGTCTGTGGATGCTGGGAGGCGGAGCGGGTCGAACCGCCGTCGCGTTTGGTTCAAATCTGGTTCTTGTGTGGTACCTGCTTCCTGAAGAGTTTGGCCGCTTTGCCGTGATCCAAGCCACAATCGGACTGGTTGCCGGCGTGGCGCGTTTGAAGATCAAAGACATCATCATCCGCGAATCACCCCAAGAGCTTGAGGCGGGAGGGAAAGACATTCTCTTCAGCGCGCTTGTGGTCGAATCAATCGTGTTAAGCCTCGGTGCGTGGTGCCTGCTCTGGTTGGCCGGGCTGTGGGATATTTGGGCCGGGCTTCTTTTGTTCGGCACCATAGCGGCGAATTGGGATGAGGTGATCCTGGCTTTTTACGAACGAAGTTTCCATTACAAAAATCTTGCCATGCTGGAGTCCGGCGCGCACTTGCTTGGCCATGTTTTTGTCGCGACTGGCGCGGCGATGGGGATTGGATACCCGGTGCTGTATCTGCAACGATTACCGGAAACCATCGGCAGGTTTTCCGGCCTTCTCTTCATTGGGGGCATGGTCAAATTTCGTCTGCGTTGGTTGTGGCCGCACGATTGGAAAATTCTGTATCAAAAATTTCGAGGGCTGTGGCTGGATGGGTGGCTGGAACATTTTTTTGAACGATTGGTCATCTTGATGGTTGGCTGGACGGCCGGCGAGAAAGCCACGGGATATTTTTTTCAGGCGCGAAGATTAGCCGGTACTCCGCAGAGTCTTATTGCGCCGGTGACGGAAAGAGTCGCGTACAACTATTTCAGCCATCGTGTTGCCTCCGAACGCGGCACACGCGGTCTGGGCCAGGTGTTAGCCGTTCAAACGGTTTTGTTGGGGATGGTCGCGATGGCGGTGTTCTGCCTGGCGAGTCCCCTCATCCCCATGGTATTCGGGTCGCAATGGGAGCCTGTGGTTCCTTTGCTCTTGGCAATGACGGGAGTCATTTTGGGGATCAGTCCTTTCGGCACGTTGAAAGTTTTTTTTATGGCGAAAAACAGGATGAGGTCTTTCGTGCTGCTTGGCAGAGGAATTCAATATGCAACGCTGGCGGGAGCGGTATTGGTCATTCTGGTGTATCACGTGCCTTCCGCCTTCACGCTGGCTTTAGGCGTCTCTGCCGGCTACGTTTTGGGATCCTTCGCGCTTTTTGTCTTGCGCCGAAGCCTTCTTTAGGATACGGATACTTTTTCAGTTTATTGGGGGCTTGGCAGGTTTTCCGGCCAAGTGGGTGATTCTGGGCATGCTTCTAAGTGCAACTGTATTGTTTGGCATTGCCGCGGTCTTATCTTTTCTTTTAACACCGTTGGTCTGTCGAGTGGCAAACAGGCTCGGCGTTTTTGATCATCCGGGGTTCAGGAAAATTCACGTCAAGCCTGTTCCACGGCTTGGAGGGATCTCTGTTTTTGCCTCGACGCTCATTGCTGTCCTGGCTGTTTCATGTCTCCATGCTTGGGCTGTGCTTGACGTTCCGATTGCCTCTGGATTTTTGTTCCCTCTGTTTCTCGGGTGTACCGTCCTGTTCCTTGTCGGTCTCTGGGATGATCTGCGGCATCTTTCTGTCGGCGTCAAGTTGATTGGCCAGATGGTCGCGTCTCTGATTCCCATCCTGTGGGGCATTCGTTTTGAACAGCTTTCGATATTCGGCGGCGGTCCCATGGACTTGGGGATCTGGGCGTTCCCTTTGACGTTTTTCTGGGTACTTTTCATTACCAATGCATGGAACTTAATTGATGGATTGGACGGGCTTTCTTCTGGCCTAGCCATCATCGCGGCCGGAACGTTCGCGGTACTCTTTCTGGTCAAAGGAAGTTTCCAGCCCGCACTGATCCTGTTGGCGTTGCTCGGCGCTTTAGCAGGGTTTCTCCGATATAACTTTCACCCGGCAACGATATTTCTGGGCGATTCAGGGAGTCTGCTTCTGGGCTATATCTTAGCTGTGACCGCCGTCATGGGTTCGTTCAGTGAAGCAACGGCATGGCCCATTGCCATTCCTCTGCTCGTTCTCGGTCTTCCGATCCTTGACACCGTGCTCGCCGTGACGAGGCGTTTGATTGAGAGCTTGCGAATGATACAACGAAACAGGGAAGAACCTTGTCTCAAACGGATCAGACATTTCAGGCGTCTCCTCGAGGCCGATCAACAACATATTCATTATCGTTTACTCGCTCGTGGTTTTTCTCATCGCGGCGCCGTGCTGGTTTTCTATGGGTTTTCCTTCATTCTTGCTACGCTGGCCTTTGTTGTGATGACCATGTCTTTGGTCGGACATTAAGGAAAGTCCATGCTCTTTGATGATTTTCACAGCACGCCCTTGATGCCAATCAGAATTTCAGGGATCGCCACTGGTCATGGTATGCGTTGTGCGCGAATCAGCTTGTATGCCAGTTGTAGCACAAAGGCCGGTAACAAGCGCACGGGTATTCTGATGAGGAGATTCCTGACAACTTCATATGAAGAAAGGAAACCGATTTTATAAAATGTCTTTTGCGCTTTATATTCGTGAATTGCGTACCGCCAGCCTCTTCTTCTGTCCAACATTAGAAGCCCCCCCCGCATACTGACAAGCGGCTCTTCCATATTGGCCGCAATGGCACCGTTCAAAAACATTCTCACCCAAAGGTCATAATCTTCCATCTCTAAACATTTCCGGTAATTCCCTGCCTTGAGAACCGAGTCTTTTTTGAACACGACGGAGGGATGATTAAACGGGCTTCGTGATTTGGCAAATTTCAGGATTTGCCCATGGAGCAATGGAACGCGTCTCGTTGACGTGAGCACATCTGGGTCATCCTGAAATTCGGTGACGGCAGATCCGATAATATCCACTTGCGGATTTTGTTCTAAAAAACCGATTTGTTTTTTGAATCTGTCGGGGTGCGCAATGTCGTCGGTATCCATCCTGGCAACAATATCGTGTGAACATGCGGAGAGGCCAACGCCAAGCGCATGTCCAAGTCCCGATCGTTTTTCCAACGGCACAATTTTCAGCATTTTTCCCAATTCTCTTTTCCATATTTCGATCTCCGAGTCGAGCGCTTCAGTCAAAGGGCCATCTTTGACTAATACTATTTCCTGCGGCTTTAAAGTTTGTGAAGACCAAATGCTCTGCAAGGCTTCGGAGAAATGCCGTGAGTTTTCCTTGCTGTACACTGATAGCAGAACCGAAAATGCATGCATGGCTTGAGGGTGATCTTTCATTAGTTATTTTGAGGGTATTGTGCAACTTTATGAAAGATATCCGTGGATGTTTTTTTGTTGCCATCGCCATGTATCTTCACACATGTGCGTGAGGCTCCGGTCCGCTTTCCAGCCGAGGACTGTCAACGCCAGCGACGGATCGGCATAGCAGGACGCCACGTCTCCTGTTCGGCGTGGCGCCAGTTCGTAGGAAATTGCTTTGCCGCTGATCATTTCAAAGGCTTGAATCATATCCAGAACGCTATAGCCAATGCCGGTGCCAAGGTTTAACGCGAAGCATTGCGGTTTGTCCAAATGCCGCAATGCCAATAGATGTCCGATTGCGAGATCAACAACGTGCAGGTAGTCACGAACACCCGTGCCATCCGGCGTTGGATAGTCACTGCCCCAGACCTGGAGTTTTTTTCGGCGACCGACGGCAATCTGGGCAATGAAAGGCATGAGATTGTTTGGGACGCCCAGCGGGTCTTCGCCGATCAGGCCGCTTTCATGTGCCCCTGCCGGATTGAAATAGCGCAGGATGCCAATGTGCCACTCGGGATTGGCGCGATGAAGTTCCCGGAGGATTTCCTCAATGATCAGCTTTGATCTGGCGTAGGGGTTCGTCGCGGAAAGCGGGTGCGTTTCCTTGAGCGGCAGGGATTGCGGGATGCCGTACACGGTGGCGGATGAACTGAATAGAAGCGTCTTGATGCCTGTTGTCCGCATGGCCCGTAGTAAAGATAGTGTGCCTGCCACGTTGTTTTCATAATATTCCAGCGGCTGTTCCATTGATTCGCCGACTGCTTTTAGGCAGGCAAAATGTATCACGGCCTGACAGCCATGCGTGGTGATTGCCGCCTCAATCTCTGTCTGATTTCGGATATCGCCGCGAACGAGATTGACCGATTTGCCGGTAATCTGTTCTATCCGATCAAGAACTTCAGGATGACTGTTGGAAAAATTGTCGAAGACGACAATTTCATGCCCCGCGTGTAACAGCTCAACGCCTGTATGCGAGCCGATATATCCGGCCCCTCCGGTCAAGAGAATGCGACTCATTTAAAGTCTTCCAGCGCCATGGTCTTGCATTTCTTAGCACCGATCCCGTTGACGCCGTCATTGTTATGGCGGCAAGTTATTCCGATGAAGTTGCCAAGATTTTACGTTCATCCTATAAGGATACAATCCAAGTTGCGATCTTGCGGAATTTTGGATTGGAAATAGCATGACGCATCTTCACTGACAAAAAGCCTGCGGTAGCCGGGCGTGTCAGGTACTGCAAATTAAAGGAGGCCGGAACATGATCTACACGATAGAAACCGAAAAGGAGACAGATGGAAGATGGATCGCCGAGGTCATGGACATACCGGGCGTGATGAAATATGGAAAAACCAGGGAGGAAGCGCTTGCGCAAGTGGAAGCGCTGGTCTTGCGTGTGATGGCAGACTCTATTGAACACAGGGAAGTGTTGGTCGAGCCATTTCAGATACAATTCGTCGTAGCATGATGCAATGGAGAAGTTCCAGCGCAAAGCTCAAACAATGAAATAGGGCTGGCGCTTTTCGTGACCTCACGACCCAAAAAGGCGGTGAACATGTTATAAACTTTATCAAATTTATCTGCTAGATTCGTAACTTTCTCATTGATATTTGCAATACTCACATCTACGCCCTTCCCCCATCTTGCCACCGCCCAAAGACCTTTGCCAATGGCAAGCACCACGGAAAGGACTACGATCACCGCATACCAGTTCACATCCATTGTTATCCCCATTTCTTTATTAACTGACAGTACACATTACAGGTAAAGATTAGCCTTTATTCTGTCAAGGGCCAGAAGGTAGGAGAATCGCCATGCCTGACACGACTGACCGACACCCACGCGGGCTGTCCCGTGAAATCCATCATCCCGCCGATTCAGGCGACACCGGAGCAGGTCGCCAAAGCCATCATGCAGTCCCCGCCGAAAAAGAAATGGGACTACCAAAAGCCACCCGCGCGCTGACGGGGGTTGGGTAAAATTCTCAATAGTTCCCATTTATTTCACTGTCATTCCCGGCGGCGCGTCTTTGACCAATGACACGAGGCTGGTGACGTCGGCGTCTCCCGCCGCCAGGACCATTCCCTGGGATTCCACGCCCATGAGTTTTGCCGGTTTGAGGTTTGCCACGACCACGACCGTTTTCCCCACCACGTCGTCCGGGCTGTAGGTGTTCCCGATTCCCGCGACGATCTGTTTTTGTTCGGCGCCGAGGTCAACTTGCAGTTTGAGCAATTTCTCCGATTTGGGTATGCGTTCGGCCGCAAGGATTTTTGCGACTTTGAGCTGAATCTTTTGGAAGTCCCGGATGGTGACGAGGGAATCCTTGTCGTCCGATGAGGAAGCGGGCGATGCGTTGACGTCGGGTGTGGATGAGGATGGGGCTGCGGGCCGTGAGTGTGGTGAAGCCGCCGGTTGTTCGGTTGTCATGGAGTCTCCGTGTTGTGAGAGGGTGGAATGATCAATTCTTGGAAATAAGGCGTTCCCTTTTATCACCGTCGCATTCGGTTTCACGTCACCCCAGGCGAGAGGGGCGCCGAGCAGAGCGTGGGAAAAATCACAGGAAAGCCCCAGTTGTCGGGACATTTCCGGCGCGGTGTTTGGCATAAACGGATAGATGGCGAGACAGAGAAACCGCAGGGTTTCCGCAGCGTGAAAGAGCACGGTCTGAAGCCGTTTCGCGTTCGCGGGGTCTTTGGCCAAGACCCAGGGAGCGGTTTTGTCTATGTATTGATTGCCAAGTTGCACCAATCCCAAAATCGCTTCGAGGGTGCGATGATATTCTATCCGGTCCGAACGGAGATGATGGGGCATTGTGTGGTGAATGAGCGACGTGGAGGCAGCTTGCAGTTCGGTGTCCATGTCCGTGAGTGCGGAGGGGTCTGGACACGGAACGATGCCGTCGCAGCAACGCTGTATCAATGTGACGGTTCGGCTTAACAGGTTGCCCAGGCCATTGGCCAGGTCGCTGTTGATGCGCCCGATGAATGCTTCGCGCGAAAAATCGCCATCCTGTCCAAACGGAATTTCACGCAAGAGAAAGTAGCGGAACGCATCCACGCCGCCTTGTTCGGCCATCGCGTACGGGTCAATGACGTTCCCCCGGCTTTTGGACATTTTCTCGCCATCCACGGTCCACCATCCATGTGCAAAAATTGTGTGCGGCAGCGGAAGCTCCAACGCCATGAGCATCGTTGACCAGTACACCGCGTGGGTGGTGAGAATGTCTTTGCCGACGAGGTGAATCGTTGCGGGCCAGAAACGACCGACGGACGGACGGGCGGGCAGGTATTCAAGCCCCGAGATGTAGTTCACCAGCGCGTCAAACCACACATAGGTGACATAGTCGCTGTCAAAGGGCAGTTCAATGCCCCACGAGACACGGGATTTCGGACGGGAAATCGAGAGGTCCTCCAATGGTTTTTGCAGAAACCCCAACACTTCGTTGCGGCGGGATTCCGGACGAATGAACGCCGGATTGGCGTCAATATGTTCCATGAGTCGTTGTTGAAAGCGACTCATGCGAAAAAAGTAATTGCTCTCGCCGATTTGTTCGACCGGACGTCTGCAATCCGGGCATAATCCATGCTCCACGTCCTTTTCCGTCCAGAATCGTTCATCGAAGGTGCAATACCAGCCGGTATAATCCGAGCGGTAAATCAGTTGCCTGTCATGCAGGCGTTGCAGCAATCGTTTGACGGCGTCTTGATGCGGGGCGTCCGTGGTGCGAATGAACCCGTCGTTGGAAATCGCGAGTTTCTTCCAAAGGTTGCGAAATGGCGGCGTCAGTCGGTCGCAATGTTCCTGGGGATGAATCCCGGCCTGTGCCGCCGCCCGCTGGACTTTTTGGCCGTGTTCGTCAAGGCCGGTTAGAAAAAAGACGTCTTGCCCAAGCAGGCGATGCCATCTCGCCAGCACGTCCGCGGCGATGGTGGTGTACGCGTGACCGATGTGCGGGACGTCGTTCACGTAATAAATAGGGGTCGTGATATAGAAGGATTCAGGCATGTGTTATCCGTGAAGAAGAGGGCTTCCCGCGTGACGGCCACGCCACGCGTCATCACGGCCGTTCCGGAATGGTGCGTTCTGTTCAGGCCGCATGACGGTGGAGCACGTGGTAACAGCGAAACAGGAAATTTTCAAGGCAGAGCTGGAGATTCAGGTTTTGATTCGGCGCCCGTTCCAGCTTGTGCAGCGATTCCAGAAGATCTATGAGGTCCGTTGGATCGAGCGATGCCGCGCATTGTTGCAGCAGCGAGAGGTGCGGCTGATGTAACAACAGGTCGTGCGCAGCCCCAAGCCTGATCAGCAGAAGGTCGCGCAGCCCGTGTGCCAGCCAGTCAAGCACGTCCGGGAATGGCTGGGCTTTTGACAGCTCTTCGGCCTGTTGCAGAATGGCCGTGGGATGGGTGAGGGTATCGGGTCGGCATAATTGCAGAAACTGATCGTGCCGTTGACGAAGGTGGGCGGGGTCCGCTCGCAAGGCCGCCCCAATCCGGTTTCCGAAAATTTGAGAGAGAAATCTGGCGGCGTCACTCGCCATGGCCTGTTTCAGGACAAGGGCTTCTTCGCATTGCGTGGCGGTGATGGACGGGAAGTGCAGCGTCAGACACCGGGAGCGTACGGTGGCCGGCAGACGGTACGGTTGGCTGGTCACCAGAATAAACAGGCTGTGGTCGGGAGGATCTTCCAGCGTTTTGAGAAACGCATTGGCCGCGTTCGGCGTGAGACGGTCGGCATCGTCAATCAGGCAGACTTTGTGCGTGCTCAACAACGGCCGATAGATCATGTGGTGTTCAATTTCTCGAATCCGGTCAATTTTGATTTGTGGATTGGTTTTCTCCTGCTCCGGTTCGATGATCAAGACGTCGGGGTAGGTGGCCGCCTCGATTTGCCGACAGGCTCGGCACTGCCCGCACGAATCAGGTTGAGACGATGCGGGAGGCGTGTCGCAGGAGAGGGCCTGGGCGAATTTCAGGGCCATGAGGCGTTTGCCAATCCCTTCATCGCCCGAAAAGAGGTAGGCATGGCCAATCGTCCGGTGAGCCAGCGCCATCCGGATTTTCTTTTTCGGGCCTTCCTGGCCGATGACGTCCGCGAATGGCATATGGTTCTGGTGCGTGGCAGTTTTTAAAAACGTTTGACGACCAATCGTTGCGATTTCAGTCCCGCCGCCAGCAGGGGATCAACCACCGTGAGGAGTTGCCGGGAGATTGCGTGGGTGGACCGGCCGGCCTGAATGGTATGAATACGGCGCGCATGTTGTTGGGCCAGGATCAAAAATCCTTTCCGAACCCGTTGATGAAAGGCCGGCGTTTCACGATCCAGCCGGTTTGTGTCCTGGCTGTGCAAGCGTCGTCTCAACCCCTGTGACACGGGAAGATCAAACAAAAACGTCGCGTCGGGAGTCAAGCCCCGCGTGGCCCAGCGTATGAGACGCCGAAGCTCCGGCACCGATGCGCCTCTGCCGAATCCCTGATAAGCAAGCGTTGAGTCGGAAAACCTGTCGCAGACGATGATGGCGCCCTGTTGCAAGGCCGGCAGCAGTCGCTCGGCCACGTGTTGGCTGCGGGCCGCCAGCATTAAGGCCGCTTCGCATTCGGGAGTCAGGGGGGCCGCCGAGGGCCGTTTGCGGGTAGGGTGAAGAAACAGCTCTCGAATCTGTTCCGCCACCGGGGTCCCTCCGGGTTCACGTGTTTCAATAACCCAGAATCCTTTGGACTGGAGGTATTGGGCAAGGACGTGAGCCTGGGTGGATTTTCCGCTGCCTTCAATCCCCTCAAAGGTGATCAAGAGACCTTTGCGACGCGATGATTTTGACCTGCGAGACGTGTCCTGAAACCGCCGGGTTGCCACGGTGCATCGTAATCCACCCCGCTGAAATTCGCAATATAAGGGCTTGAAGCCGATGACCTATGCTTGTACCATTCGGCGGTGCGGGTGTTCGTTGCCCGATGGTTCGCCGGATGCCCGTGGCACTGTGGCGGAGCAGAGCGAACGAGTCTGTCTAACCGTTTCCATTTCTCTTGATGATGTCCAGTACGGCTTTCAAGCGTTATTTTCTCACCGGACTGCTGGTCGTGACTCCTATTTGGGGTACGGTGCTCGTCCTGAAAACCCTGTTTGTCGCCGTGGACAGCATTCTCGGAAACATGCTGGCCGAGGTGGTGACGAAAGATTATTATGTGCCGGGGTTGGGAATCCTGACGCTTGTGTTTCTGATTGTCTTCGCGGGGTTTATGGGGACGAATTATATCGGGGGCCGGCTGGTGAAACGTTGGGAAGAATTTTTGGAACGGGTGCCGATTGTCCGCGGGATCTATGCGACCCTGAAATCCATGATGGATATTCTCTCGTTTCAGCAACGGGAAAAATACAATAAAGTGGTCATGATTCAATTTCCAAAGGACGGGAACTACTGCCTGGCTTTTGTGACCGGGGAAACCAAAGAGGAAGTGCAGGCGCTGGCGGCGGAACCCCTGGTTCACGTGTACGTTCCCACCTCTCCAAACCCGACGTCGGGGTATTTTTTGCTGGTCCCGGAGCGGGAAGTGATGTCCGTGGACTTGAGCGTGGAGGAAGCCATGAAATTGATTGTGTCGGGGGGACTCTATTCCTCCGGGAAGAGCATGGGGACTTCGACCGTTGGTTCTCAAGACCCTCCGGCCTTTTCTGAACGGAACGTCGAAGTCAGGACAGGGTAATCTTCGATGTTTCGCACCGTCTCGACGTGAAGAACAGGCCATGAAAAAAATCTCGGCGATTGTCCTGGCGGCGGGCATGGGAAAACGCATGCGCTCCAAAACGGCCAAAGTGCTGCATCCGGTGGCGGGGCGTCCCATGGTCTGGTACATGATCTCGGCGGCCAGGCACGTTGCGGATGCTCACGTGGTCGTGGTCATTGGGCATCAATCTGAACGGCTCCGGGCTTTTCTCGAACAATCCAAATCAGCATTCGGCCCCTGTCAAAGTGTCCTTCAACGTCATCGGTTGGGAACGGGCCATGCGGTGCGACAGACCCAATCCGTTTTGATGCGTCAGGGGAGGGCCGCCTCCAGGCATTGCCTCATTTTGAATGGGGATACTCCGTTGTTGACGCGAGCGATCATCAAGCGGCTGTTGGCCCATCATGAAAAAACGAACGCCGCTCTGACCATCCTGACCACAACCCTGTCCGATCCCAAAGGCTATGGACGCGTGATCCGAGGGCAAAACGGGCACGTTGTCAACGTGGTGGAGGAGCGGGACGCCAGTCGAGCCGAACGTGCCATCCGGGAAGTGAACGTCGGGACCTATGTGGTCGAAACGCGGTTCCTGTTTCAGTCTCTGGCCCGGATTCAGCCCCGGAATGCCCAAGGGGAATATTATCTGACCGATCTCATCGGCTTGGCCGTGACCGGGGGTTGCCGAGTGGCCGGACATTATGCGGCCGACTCCTCGTCATGCGTTGGGATCAACAGCCGGCAACAGCTCGCCGATGTTGAACAGGTGATGCGGCAACGCATTCGGACGCAATGGTTGGGGGAGGGTGTGACCATGCTCGATCCGCAGACGACGTTCATAGACGAGAATGTCACGATAGGACGGGACACCGTGGTTTATCCCGGTGTCACGTTGGAAGGGCACACGACCATCGGTACCGACTGCACGATTCGGTCCGGTTCCCGGGTGACCAATAGCGTGGTTGGGAATGCGGTGGCCATTGAGGACCATTCTGTGATAGACGGTGCGGTGATAGAAGATCATGCAACGGTCGGGCCGTTTGCGCGCCTTCGCCCGGGAACGATTTTGAGGACACACGCCAAAGCCGGGAACTTCGTCGAATTAAAAAACACGGAACTCGGCCCTGATTCCAAAGCGAATCATCTCACGTATCTGGGTGATGCGTCCGTTGGCAAACGGGTCAATATCGGGGCGGGGACCATTACGTGCAATTATGACGGATACCGAAAAGCGCGGACCATTATCGAGGATGAGGTGTTCATCGGCAGCGACACCCAACTGGTCGCTCCCGTCACGGTGGAGCAAAGGGCGGTTGTGGGAGCGGGGTCAACGATTACCCGGGATGTGCCTCCCGATGCCCTGGCGTTATCAAGGAGCCGGCAGGTCAATCATGAGGGTGGGGCGTCCCGGCGTCGCGCCTATGCTCCAAAGGACGTTGTACGGTCATCCACACAACAATCCAAATCCCGTTCCAGGACCAGGACGAAAAACGTTCCGGACAAGTAACCGTGCCGGCCGTTTCTTGAGATGTGCGATGCATCCTCCGCGAAAAGGGTGAGGCGACGCCTGTGTGCGGCATTATCGGATATATCGGGAAGGCAAACGCCACCGGCGTGCTCGTCGAGGGGTTGAAGCGTCTGGAATACCGAGGGTATGACTCGGCGGGGATGGCCGTGTTGCGGCATGGCCGGATTGAAGTCCGCCGGCGCGTCGGCAAATTACAGAATCTGGAAGAGGCTCTGAAGCGAGAACACCTGTTTGGGACCATCGGGATCGGCCATACGCGGTGGGCCACGCATGGCAAACCTTCCGAACACAATGCCCATCCCCATCGTTCCGGACCCGTTGTCATCGTTCACAACGGCATTATTGAAAATTACCTGGTCCTCAAACGGCGACTGGAGCATCAAGGGTGTCATTTCGAGTCCGAGACGGACACTGAAGTCATCGTTCATTTACTGGCCTGTTCCATGAAGGACGGACGATCCCTTCAGGAGGCGTTTCAGGACGCTGTTCGGGAATTACAGGGGAGTTATGCGGTTGTCGGTATGTGCGAGAGCGAGCCGGATACTCTGGTTGCCGCCAGGTCGGGGTGTCCTCTGGTCCTGGGGCAAAGCGGGAACGCTTCCTTTCTGGCCTCCGATGTCACGCCGTTGCTCGCTCATACCCGAAACGTGATGTTTTTGGAAGACGGAGACGTCGGGATTGTCAGACCGAGCGGCGTCACCGTGCTTGACGCGGAAGGGCGGCCGGCCTCCAGGGAAATTGTCGAAATTGACTGGAACGCGGACGCGGCGGAAAAAGGGGGCTATCCTCATTACATGCTCAAAGAAATTCATGAGCAGCCTCAAGTGATTCTCGATACGCTGCGGGAGCGGGATCGTTGTGACGAGGCGGGCAGGGGCTCGTTCCTGGATGTGACGATTACGCCGGACGAGTTCAGGGCCGCCAAACAGATCTGGATTGTCGCCTGTGGTTCGTCCTGGCATGCCGGGCTGGTGGGGAAATACCTGTTTGAAGAACTGATTCGCAAACCGGTCCAGGTGGATATCGGCTCTGAATTCCGGTATCGGGAATCCATGGTTCAGCCAGGCGATATTTTTCTTGCCCTGTCACAATCGGGAGAAACCGCGGATACGCTGGATGCCGCGAGAGATGCGAAACGCCTGGGCGCGCGCGTCGTGTCAATTGTGAACGTCGTTGGCAGCACGCTGGCCCGGGAATCCGATGGCGTGCTGTACACCCGCTGCGGGCCGGAAATCAGCGTGGCGTCAACCAAGGCCTTTATCGGCCAGCTCGTTGCGCTGCATCTCCTGGCCTTGCACGTCGGTCGAGTGCACGGCGTCTTGCGAGAGGACACGGTTCGGGATTGGCTGGATAAATTGCGGCAACTGCCGGGTCAGGTTGAAGACGTGATCAAGCGGGACGCCGAACTCCTGTCGGTGGCGAAACGGTTTTATCAAAAAAACAACTTCCTGTATCTTGGACGCTGGATCAATTATCCGATTGCGCTGGAAGGCGCGCTCAAACTGAAAGAAATTTCCTACATCCACGCGGAAGGATACGCGGCGGGGGAAATGAAACATGGCCCCATTGCCCTGATTGACGAAGACATGCCGGTGGTGGTTCTGGCTCCGCAGGATCGGCTGTACCGAAAAACCATGAGCAATCTTATGGAAGTCAAGGCGCGGAATGCGCCGGTCATTGCGTTTGCGAGTGAAGGGGAGCGTGACCTTGAAGCGTTGGCCGACTGTGTTTTTACGATTCCCGACGTGCATGCGTTGCTATCGCCGATTCCGTTGACGGTCGCGTTGCAGTTATTGGCCTATCATATTGGGACGCTGCGCAAGATTGACGTTGACCGCCCGCGTAATCTGGCCAAAAGCGTGACCGTGGAATAAGGGTTCGCCTCATTCCGGCGGCGCGTGTCGGGTCTTGTCGGCGACCAAGGTTTCGAACGGTCGTTGACTGCCCTGCCGTGCCGCAAAAATTCCTCGTACGAGCGTATTGGCCTGATTATAGGCAATCAGGTTCTTTTTGCTGTCCGTTGCCGTCCCGCCCGCCTCGTTCACCAGCAACCATCCGGCGGCGACGTCCCATTCATGAAGCGGGTCGAAGTTAATGGCGCCATCGGCTTGTCCGGCGGCCACTAACGCCAGGCTGTAGGCGATGGATCCCATGGGTTTTAACTGCGCGTCGCGGCTGAACGGTTGCAATGCCTTGCCGCCCAGGCGAGCGGGATTGACTAAAATGGAGAGCCTGTCGCCGGCTCGGCCGGTTGTATGCAGCCGTTCGCCATTGAGACGCACGCCGTTTTCGTGAATGGCTGAAAACAGTTCTTCGGTGGCCGGATTATACACCACGCCCAGGACGGGTTGAGTGTTGTCAACGAGCGCCACGGAAATGGAATATTGCGGGATGCCCTTTATGAAATGTTTTGTCCCGTCAATCGGGTCCACAATCCATACTCTGGACCGTGACAGGCGTGCGGGCGTATCCGGGTTTTCTTCAGACAGCCACCCGTCATCGGGAAACGCGCCGGTGAGGACGTGATGCAAAATCTCGTTGGCCGCAAGGTCGGCTGATGTGACCGGAGAACGGTCGGCTTTTTGATACGTCTCAAACCCGTCGCGAGCTTGTGCCAGGATTGCCTGTCCGGCCTGCCGCACGGCTTGGCAGAGAACGTCGTGTTCGGTGGTCATGCGTTTTTACTGTTTGAGCCGGTCATTCTTAGTTTTTGTTTGGGAATGATCTCTTTGACTCATCAGCCCGTGAATCGCCGTCTGTGTCATTTCTGCAATGCTCTCCTCCGTCATTCCCGACATCTTCAATCGGGATTCCAGCGTCCAACCGGCGGCGCAGCCGCTGACTTCACGAAATCATCCGCCGGCGGCGCCCCAACTTCCAACCGCCGCCCATGTGCCATTCCCGCCTCGCCGTTCTTCCCGCGAAACGCCTGCCCCCGAAGTCAAAGCATCCGGCTCCGCCGTCCTATATTAACGCTGGATTCCCGCCTTCGCGGGAATGACGGTCCGGGGTTTTGATGTGTCAAATATATAATCAGCTTTTGTTTGTTTGTCATACCAGTCTTACGCGGTTCACTATAAAGTATCGGTGTTGCAAGGATCAAAAACATGCTGGAATGGCGAATGGCGGCTTGCTGGAGAGAGATGAGGACAATGGACGTAAAAGGCCGGCTTGAAGCCGTTTGGATCAAACGCATGAAACGCGGGCCCATGGATTCCGTGGAGCGGGCGACCTTGCAATCGGGAAACGGGCTGGTTGGCAACGCGAATCAGGGGGGACGACGGCAAGTCACCATTCTGGAACGAGAGACCTGGGAACAATTAATGATGGAAGTCAATGGCGCGTTGCCGCCCTCCGCGCGCCGGGCGAATTTATTAATCAGCGGCTTCAGCCTGCGCCGTTCCGGGAAGCGCCTTCTGCGCATCGGACGGTGCCGGATTCGTATCGTCGGTGAAACAACGCCATGCGAACGCATGGAAGAAGCCTGCCCCGGGCTTCAAGCGGCCATGTCCCGAGCCTGGACGGGTGGCGCGTTTGGCGAGGTCTTCGATGACGGCGAAATTGTGGTCGGCGATACGGTTTGCTGGGCGGAGGAATAACCGGCGCTCATGTTACGGTGGAGAAGGGAGGGAAATCGTTCCTACGTGGACGGGGCCATGCTGCCGGTCTCCATCTTGGCAATATCGTTCCAGTATTTCGTGAATCACTCGAAAGGCCAGCGTTGACCATGGAATCTGTTCTCTTTTCAACAGAGCGACTTCCAGGCTTTCCATGCCCGCCCCGCAGTCCGTGTTTTTCATGGTTCCGCGAAAAACGACGTACACCTGGTTCACAAGGGGGAGGCTGAAAATCGCGTAGAGCCGGGAAATCTCCACCTCTGCCTTGGCTTCTTCCAGGGTTTCACGAGCCGCGGCTTCTTCCAGGGTCTCATCGTTTTCCATAAACCCCGCCGGAAACGTCCATCGTCCATAACGGGGTTCAATGGCTCGTTTGCAGAGCAGCACACGATCCTTCCATTCAGGAATACAGCCCACCACAATCTTGGGATTTTCATAATGCACGGCGAGGCAGTGTTCACAGACAAACCGGGGCAAGGTGTCCCCATCGGGGATTGTGAACGTGAGTCGTGTTCCGCAGGCGCTGCAAAAATTCATGAAATGCGTCGAGCGTATGGAGATGATGGGAACGGAGGATCACGCAACAGGACGGTTGCGGCGTTTCTTACTTGCTCGTTCCTTTCGTGTATGTTTGAATATGCGACCGTTCCCTGCCCTATGGTAACAGGAGAGACTGTCTTCCGTGAAGGTCCCATTGTTAGATTTAAAAGCGCAGTTTCAGCCGATTCGTTCGGACGTTCTGTCAATCATTGAAGAGGTCTGCGAGGAACAAAGCTTTATACTCGGTCAACGGGTTGAGGCCTTTGAGACGGCGCTCGCCGATTATCTTGAGTGCCGGTATGCCGTCGGCGTGGCATCGGGGAGCGATGCCTTGCTGTTGTCCTTAATGGCCGCGGGGGTGGAACCCGGCGATGAAGTGATCACCGTGCCGTTTACCTTTTTTTCTACGGCCGGGGTCGTCTCGCGTTTACACGGCGTGCCGGTTTTCGTTGATATTCAGGCCGACACCTTGACGATTGATCCCGAACAGATTGAGCAAAAGATCACTCCTCGGACGAAAGCCGTCATTCCCGTCCATCTCTTCGGGCAGTGCTCCGCCATGGAGCCAATCATGGACGTGGCCGAGCGACGCGGTGTCACGGTCATTGAAGACGCCTGTCAAGCCATCGGCGCCAGTCGTCATGGGCGCAAAGCCGGGACCATTGGGCATGCCGGGTGTTTTAGTTTTTTTCCGTCGAAAAATCTTGGAGGCGTTGGAGATGGCGGGCTCATTGTGACGAATGACCGGGACGTCCGTGAACGCATCCTCGCGTTGCGGGTCCATGGGAGTCGCTCGGACTATCACCATGACCATATCGGTCTCAACAGTCGCCTTGACGCACTTGGGGCGGCGGTGTTGCACGTCAAGTTGCGATACCTGGGCGGTTGGAATGAAAAACGGGCTCGGAATGCGGTGTCCTATGAGCGGCTGTTTCGTGAGGCCGGATTGGCCGAGCATGTGACGTTGCCGGTGACGGATTCAGGCAACGTTCACGTCTTTAACCAATATACCGTTCGCGTCCGCAGACGCGACGAGTTGATGGCGTATTTGAAGGAACGTGAGATTGGGCATAAAGTCTATTACCCCGTACCCCTGCATCTGCAGGAATGTTACCAACCCCTTGGCTATCAGAAAGGCGACCTTCCGGTTTCGGAGCGCATGGCTCAAGACGTGCTGTCCCTGCCGATTTACCCTGAACTCACCGACGCGCAGATGGAACTGGTGGTCGAGAGTATCGGGGATTTCTACAAAAGCCATTAAAGAAGACACATCGGAGACTCCCGCCCCGGCGTATCCGTGCCTGTTGTCCGCGGCGTCCGGGAATCGGCATCCCTTCGGCTCTCGTGATTCGTGGATTTATCGGGGATATTTCGCTTGAATGGTGCTGCTAAGGCCGCCGCGAGCGGTAAAAATTCCGGTCACGACGGCCCATTTGGGCTTGCAGGCTTTGACGAAATCTTGAAGGATCCGGTTGACGGCGTTTTCGTAAAAAATGCCGATGTTGCGATAGGCGTGGATGTACAGTTTGAGCGACTTGAGTTCCACGCAGGCCTTTCGGGGCATGTAGTGAATTTTTATTGTGCCGAAGTCCGGCAGGTGTGTTTTCGGACAAATGGCCGTGTATTCCGGGATCTCGATGGTGATTTCATAGCCGGGAAATTGATTGGGCCATGTTTCCAAAAGGGGGAGCGGTGCGTGAATCCCGTTTGTGGCCTGTTGGGCCGTATAGGGTGATTCCTCTCGCTGTCCGCGTTTCATATTGCTCCGCGCTCCTCGTGACGGGCTTTCCATGGAACCTGTGGTCAACAGCCCGGAGTGTACATGCTACGCCGAACCTCTGCAATTGCGAGAGACATTCGAGGGGACGCGGCCCTCGACCCGCAGTGTGTTGAGAACCGTGCGCTCCCTTCGTTATAATTGCCTTTCCCTGTTTCTCTGCGTCTTCGACGGTTGGGCCGGACATGCGTATTCCCATGAGGCCGTGTTGACAACCTTTTTGTGCCGTCCCGGTGAAATGTGTCGTGGTCATGATTGAAAGCGATGATTTTGTCAAAGCCTTGCATGATACCGGCTTTGATTTTTTTACCGGAGTGCCCGATACCATCCTGGGTGGGATCATTGACGCGCTGAGCAAGTGCCGGCTGTACACCCCTTCGGTTCGGGAGGATGAAGCCGTGGCGATGGCCGCGGGTGCGTTTCTCGGAGGGAAAGCTCCCGCGGTGTTGATGCAGAATTCAGGGCTTGGCAATGCCTTGAACGTGCTCATGTCGCTGCATCTGATCTATCGGATCCCCTGCCTGATGATTCTTTCCTGGAGGGGGTTTGAAGGGAAAGACGCACCGGAACATTTGGTGATGGGGCAAACCATGCCGCAGTTGATGGAGATGATTCGGATTCCGCATCGCACGTTGTCCCGGGAGACCATGACGGATGATCTGCGATGGGCCATGCAGACCTTTCTGGACCAACGAATCCCTGTTGCGTTGTTTTTGAAAAAAGGCGTGGTCAAAACACTGCAACCATGATGAGCGCCGCGAACGCCGTACAAAAGAAAGCCTCAAGCCATGCGACCTGAAGAAGGTGTGATGCAGAGCAGGGCCCAGGCGATGCACGCGCTCTTTGACGTGCTGTCCGACCAGCCCGTGATTATTTGTAATGGGTTGCCTTCACGGGAAGCCCAAAAAATCCATGACCGCGCCGGCAATTTTTACATGATTGGGTCAATGGGCGTCGCGGCCTCAATCGGGTTGGGTCTTGCTTTGGCGAAACCGGAGCGGCGGGTGGTGGTCTTTGACGGTGACGGTAACGTCCTCATGGGCATGGGCACGCTGGCCACTGTCGGCGCCTTGCAGCCCAGGAACCTGACGCACGTGGTGTTTGATAATGAGGTGTACGGGACGACCGGCAATCAGCCGTCCTATTCACGATTGGTTCGGCTGGACCAGGTTGCCAAGGCGGCGGGGTATGCCACCGTCGAACGGGTCTGGGAACGAGAAGATCTGGTGTATGAATTCAAGGACATGCTGCAGCGCGACGGCCCGAATTTCCTGCTGATCAAAGTCAACGAACAGATAGAGGATGCGGATCGCGTGGCGCTGGATCCGCCTGATGTGACACAACGTTTTCGCGCCGCCGTGTAGCGGTTGTTTGGCTGGGCGGTCGTGAGGCCGAAGGGACAAGGATGACGGAACGCGCATGATATTGCTCAATCCAGGTCCGGTCAACGTTTCGGACCGCGTCAGAAATGCCTTGATGGGGCCGGATCTCTGTCATCGGGAATCCGAATGCGCGGACTTGCTTGGAACGATTCGCCGCAAACTTCTCGAAGCGTTTGTGCCGGGTGCGGAATCCGATTACACCGCGATTCTGTTGACCGGGTCGGGCACCGCGGCGGTCGAGGCCTCGATTATGTCGTGCCTGCCTGCGGGGAAGCGGCTCATTCACGTCAACAACGGGGTGTATGGGGCCCGGATTTCTTCAATCGTCGGGACGCAACGCCTGGGGATTGCTGAAATCAAATATGATTGGGACGTCCCGCCCGATCCGGACACCATTCTGAAATCGCTGAAACAACAGCCGTCGGTTCACGCGGTGGTCATGGTTCATCATGAAACGACGCTGGGGCTGATCAATCCCGTTCACGAAATCGCCGAACACGTTGATAGCCGCGGGTGTGTCTTTGTCCTGGATTCTGTCAGCGGGCTGGGGGGGGAACCTCTGGATATCGCGGGGCGGCATATGTACATGGTGGCCGGGACCGCGGGGAAATGCATTCAGGGCTTTCCGGGGGTCTCATTTGTTCTGGTTCGAAAAGGCTTTATGGAAAATATCAGAAAATATCCCAGGCGCTCCTGGTATTTGAATCTGGCCAATTATGATGAAGCACAGGAAAAGGGTAGCGTGCCCTTCACGCCGGCCGTTCCGTTATATGCCGCCTTTGATGCCGCCTTATCCGAACTCCTTGAAGAAGGGGTGACCCATCGAATGGAGCGATATGGGCGGCTGGCCGGGATGATTCGTGAACGCATGCACGCCCTTGGGGTTCGAGCCGTTCTTCCCGCCGGTCGCCGCTCGAATTCTTTGACGGCCTTTTATCTGCCGGACGGTCTGACGTATCCCCTTCTGCACGACCGCCTGAAAGAGCGCGGATACGTCATCTATGCCGGCCAGGAGCATTTCGCGTCGAAGATTTTCCGTGTGGCGAATATGGGCGCCTTGCAGGAGAAAAACATTGAAGACTTTTTGGGGGCGTTTGAAGAGATATTGAGGCACGAGACCGGGAGCGTATGAAAGCGGTCATTTTGGCTGCGGGGGTCGGGAGGCGGCTTCATACGCTGACGCAATATCGTCCCAAGTGTTTGATTGAAATCGGAGGCAGGCCTCTTCTGTATCGCTATTTCGACGCGCTGCTTCATCTGGGCGTCACCCGGATTTGTCTGGTGGTCGGGTACAAGCGGGAATTGATTCATGAGGCCGTGGCGGCCTATCCCTCCCCATTGGACGTGACGTGTCTGGTCAATGCCGAGTTTGAACGCGGGAGCATCGGCTCTCTGTGGGTGGCCCGGCAGGCGTTGGATGATGACGCGGTGATCATGGATGCCGATCTGCTGTTTCATCCCGCTCTCCTTGACCGGTTATTCACCTCGCCGTTTCCCAACGCCCTGTTGGTGGATGAGACGGTGGCGCAACGCACGGAAGAATGCATGGTTGCGGTGCGAGACGGGCGCGTGGCGGCGCTGTCCAAGCATATCCCGAAAGAATATGATCCGGCAGGCGAAGGCGTGGGATTTCTGCGCGTGGCGTACGCCGCCGTGCCCAGCTTGCTTCGCTCGGTGGGAACGTGTGTGAATCGGGGACTTCTGGATCTTGAATATGAAGATGCCTTGGAAGAATTTTTTCATGAGATCCCGGTCGGATTTGAGAAAATCGGCGGGCTTCCTTGGATTGAAATTGATTTCCCTGAAGACGTGGAACGGGCCAGAACCCATATTTTACCTCGTTTGGGAGAACCGGGAGATTTGGGAAAACGCAAGGCCCATGTCTGACCAGACATCGCAGCGGCTTTGCGCGGGATGTGACCGATGGACGGAACCCTGAACACACCTGCGGTGGGTACCATTGATACGGCCATCTTGTTGGCCTCGTCAGGTGTGTTTGATTTGGCTGCGGGGTCTGATCGATCCCCCGTGGGGGCGTTGACCCGCCTTGGCGGGATGACGCTGTTTCAACGAACCGTGTTCACGCTTCAGCGTGGCGGGATTTCACGCATTCTGATCCTTGCGGGCCATGAGGAGGCGTCGCTTCGTTCGCTGATTCACGGCGACGATCGTATTCACGCGGCGATTCATTGGCTCCCTGTTCGCGAATTTTCTCCGTTGGATTCTCAGACGTGGGAGGTCCTGGCGAATGAGATGCAGGGGGCATGCCTCATTCTCGGTTGTCATATGGTCTGTACTCCGTCGTTGATTGAATCTTTTAGAACAGCGGGGCGAGAAGGACGGGCCGTGGTGGCGACCGGTCGGCCTGGTGACTGGGGGTGGGACGCGAATCCGGGCGTGCGGTTGCAGGTTGATCGTCATCGGAGCGGACTTCGACCGCGAGTGGTCTTTTATGACCGGCAGTACTCCGATCTTGTCCCGGAGGTGGACACAGTCAATGGGTTTGCGTCCGCCGTGGATCTGGTGGTCTTGCCGGTTCGTTTATTCGGAATCTCCGGTGCGTGGAGAACGCCGGCAACGGGTCCGATTCGGTTGGCGTTGGAGCAGGCCGCCGCGGAAGGAACGGTCCGCGTGCTCTCTGTTGCCTCCTATGGGTATCAAGACGCCCGAGAACCCGGCGGGCTGCGTAAAGCGGAACGCCTGCTGTTCCGTTCGCTGCAAACCGCGAAAGGCAGTTTGGATGGCATGGTTGACCGTTATGTGAATCGGAAACTCTCCGGGCTGTTCAGCCGGCTTTTTCTTCAATGGAGAGTTTCGCCCACTACCATTACCGTGCTGTCGTTGCTCATCGGCCTTCTTGGTGCGGCGTGTTTTGCCACGGGCTCGTATCCGCTGGGTATTCTTGGAGCCGCCCTGTTTCAGTTCGCGGTGATTATGGATTGCTGCGATGGAGAAGTGGCGCGCCTGACTTTTGCGGAATCGCCGTTTGGTCAAGCGCTCGACCTTGTGGCGGACAACATTGTCCATATGGCGATTTTTGCCGGGATTGCCTGGGGCGCCTATCAAGCAGGCCCCTGGCAAGCACGCCCCCTCCCGTTGATGCTGGGCGTCATTGCCGTTGTCTCCAACGGGGTTTCTCTGTGGGCGGTGAATCGGGTCCTGTCCCTCAAGGCTCAGCCGGGGCATTGGCGAGACCTGGCTCTCGTCCATCAAACCCGTTTTACCTGGCTTCTTGAACGTCTGGCCAACCGTGACTTTTCCGTCGTGGTCGCGGTGTTTGCCTGTTTGGGGGCGTTGTCCTGGTTTTTATGGCTTGGTGCCGTGGGGGCAAGCCTGTTTGCCTTGCTGATGGCGTGGAGTCTTCGTCGAGCGCTTCGGCCGCATCAAGCCTGACGGTCTCTTCAGATTGTGTTCCGGACAGTGAGCCGAGGCGTACAGTTGAGACATGTCTTGACGCATCAATCATCATTTGTTGTGTGTGCCGTTCCCATGTTCTGAATGCCTCCCATGATCCGGATTGCGTTGCTGACGATAGGCTTGCTTGTCCTGGGCGGACTGCTCTGGCATATTGGCCCGTCGCAGGTATGGGAGACAGCCGAACACGTTGGTTTTGGAGCGTTCTGCATTATTCTCATCCCGCTCCTGGTGGTGTACGGTCTTGATACTTATGGATGGTTTCTCATTTTGGGTCCGTGGGCGAGTCGAGTCGGGTTTGTCCGGTTGTTTATGGTGAGAATGTCCGGCGAAGCCATTAACGTGACGACTCCGACGGCCATGCTTGGCGGCGAACCCCTGAAGGCCTATCTTCTGACGCGCTATGAGGTCCCGATGGTGGACGGGCTTGCGTCCGTGGTGACGGCCAAGACAATCATGGCCATCGCGCAGATCCTCTTCATGTTGTTGGGGATCGGCCTGTTGTGGTGGGTCGTCGGGGGAGGAATCTACAGTGTCCTGGCCGCATTCGTCAGCTTGGGGATGCTCATGTTTGCCGTCTTCCTGTTTGTGCTGATGCAGCGATACGGCATTGGAATGGGGCTGTTAACGCTGGCGGAACGGTGCCGCATTCGATCGCCGTGGCTTGACGCGTATCGGCCGCAGTTTCTGGAGTTAGACCGGACGGTTCGCAATTTTTACCGGCAGCGCCGCCAGACGTTTGCGGTGTCCCTTGGCGTGTACTTTGTTGCGTGGCTGACGGAGGTGTTCGAAGTCTATGCGATTTTGTATTTCCTTGGCGCGGAGGTCGGTTGGCTGGTGGCTTTGGCAATTGCCGCGACCGCCGTCCTGATCAAGGGAGCTGTTTCGTTTATTCCCGGTGGATTGGGAGCGCAAGAAGGCGGCTATCTTTTTTTGCTGATGGGCCTGGGGTACGGTGAGACGACGGGGATCGCCTTTGCCTTCATTCGCCGGATCCGCGAAATCATGTGGATTCTCATCGGGCTGATCTTTCTGGCGGTCCTGCGGGGCAAGGCTTACCGGTTGCGGCTGACCATGTAATCGGCTACGACGGTCAGGGCGCGCTTGGCCGTGGAATCGTCAAAGGCATCGAGGTTCAAGAGAGCGGCGGTGATGTATTCGTGGGAGCGGTCCGTGGTGTATTGCAAGGATCCATGTTGATGCATGAGGGCCGTGATCAACAACAAATGATGCTCGTCAACGGCTTCGGTTCCAATTTTCGCGGCCAGGATTTGTCGGTCTTCAACCGGCAGGCATTGCAATAAATGAATAAGCGGCAACGTCACCATCCCTTGCCTCAAATCCTGTCCGAGGGGTTTGCCCAAGCTTTTGTCGTTGGCCATATAATCCAGCCGGTCGTCCGCGAGCTGGAAGGCCATGCCCAGGGATAGACCGAACTGATATAATCCTTCCTGTTGCCTGGGAGAGGCTCCCCCCAGAATAGCTCCGACTTTGCAGGCGGCCGCCACCAGCGCGCCGGTTTTGTATTCGATAATCCGTAAATAATTTGACTCGGGCACAAGCGGGTGTCGGTTGGCGGTTAATTGAAGAATTTCTCCTTCCGCCATCTTCCGGCAGGCGATGGCCATGGTATCATTGATTCCGTGGTTCTCAAATGCGGCAATCTGCTGCATCGCCTGTGAGTAGAGATAGTCTCCCACCAGAATACTGGCCCGATTGCCCCAAATGCGGCTGGCGGTGGGTTGCCCTCGGCGAAGGGCGGCTTCATCCAGGACGTCGTCATGGAGGAGTGTCGCCGTATGGATGCATTCAATGAGACTGCCGAGGACCAAGTCCTCTTTGGGGACATATCCCGTGAGGCGAGCGCAGAGACTCAACAGGAGCGGCCGAATGCGTTTGCCGCCGCCATCGAAAATGTGGGCGGCCACTTCGTTGATCAGAGGGACTTCGGAATTCAGGTGATGGCGAATGTGCGATTCAATGGTTTCGAGATCTTCATGGTAGATCTCCCAGACCGCATCCATCGTGAGGGAACTTTGAACGGCTGGCTGTCCATCGGCCATCGTGGAATCCTAGGTGAGGGCCTGGTGGTTGTCAAGGTAAGCGGATGCCGCGCTCTCCATGTTTGAGCCATGCTTGAGCCGCCGAACGCAAGCGCTGGGACGGGGTTTCATGGGGTCTGTCTTGACACCTTTTTGCGCATCCAGTAGATTGACATCTCGTCTCCGATGCTCCCCGGTTCTCCTGCTTTTTGCGTGAGTGAGGCGGCATGGTCTTGACGCATTTTGCTGACAAGGCCGCCACCGTGACAGGCCCGCCCGCAACGCATGGCGCGCACAGTGGGGCCTGCCTGATTCAACGACGGGCTTCGACTGTGTCAGACTTCATGAGTGATCACCGCCCACTATACGGTTTTCCCCCCAAACAGGGCCTTTACGATCCTCGGTTTGAGAAGGATGCGTGCGGCATTGGCTTTGTTGCCGACATTAAAGGGCGGCAGTCCCACGATATCGTTGAAAAAGCGTTGCAGATTTTGAAAAATTTGTACCATCGCGGAGCACAAGGTTGCGATCCGTGTACCGGCGACGGCGCGGGGATCCTTCTGCAAATCCCGCATGAGTTTTTTAGACGTGTTTGCCAGGACAGAGGTCTTCATCTGCCGGAAGCGGCCGGCTATGGGGTGGGCATGGCGTTCTTTCCCCAGGCTGCACAGCTTCGCCGTCAATGCGAAGGCCTTTTTGAATCCATTATTCGCGAAGAGGGACTTCGATTCTTGGGGTGGCGCGACGTGCCGGTGAAGCTCGAACACGTTGGCACGCTTGCCCAAAAAACGCTTCCAGCCATCCAGCAGTTTTTCATCGCTCGCGACATTTTGAATGAAGCGCGGTTTGAACGGAAGTTGTACATTGTGCGGAAGCGCATTGCCCGGGCGATTCGTGAATCCGCGCTGGTGGAACGCGGCCAAGTTTATATCTGCAGTTTGTCTTCCAGCACGATTGTCTACAAAGGCATGCTGTTGCCCGAGCAACTCGGCCTGTTTTTCCCGGACTTAACCGATGCCAGCATGATCTCGGCCCTGGCTCTCGTTCACTCCCGCTTTAGTACGAACACCTTCCCGGCCTGGTCGCTGGCTCACCCCTATCGGTATCTTGTCCATAACGGTGAAATTAATACGCTGCGCGGCAATGTGAACTGGATGCGTGCTCGCCAGGGTCGCCTGGCATCCGACCTGTTTGGCGAGGATCTCGAAAAACTCTACCCCATTGTCTATGAAGAGCAAAGCGATTCCGCCTGTCTCGACAATGCGGTGGAATTTCTCGTGATGGCCGGCCGGTCGCTGCCTCATGCCATGATGATGTTGATCCCTGAACCGTGGGCCGGCAATCCGCACATGAGTGTGGAGCGACGGGGATTTTATGAATATCACGCCTCGATGATGGAACCCTGGGACGGGCCGGCGGCCGTCGCGTTTACGGATGGCAAACGGATTGGCGCCACCCTGGATCGCAATGGCTTGCGGCCGTGTCGCTACCAGGTCACGACGGATGACGTCGTCGTCCTGGCGTCTGAAGCCGGGGTCTTACCGGCCGACCCGAAGCAGATTCGTGAAAAAGGCCGTCTTCGGCCGGGCCGTATGTTTTTAGTTGATACCGAACAGGGCCGCATTATTGACGACGAAGAAATCAAAGCGCACATCGCCGAGAGCAAACCCTACCGCTCCTGGCTGACCCAGTACCGCGTGTCGTTGGATGAACTGCCGAAGCCGTTGAGCGTGCCTCAACCGGACCACCAAACCCTTCGTCAGCGACAGCAAGCGTTCGGATACACCGTGGAGGAACTCAAAATGGTGTTGTCGCCGATGGGGATCAACGGCGAAGAACCCGTGTCGTCTATGGGAACGGATACTCCGTTGGCGGTGCTGTCCAATCAGCCGCAACTGTTGCCGAAATATTTCAAACAACTCTTTGCACAGGTGACCAATCCTCCCATTGACCCCATTCGGGAACAGTTGGTCATGTCGTTGGTCACGAATATCGGGCCGAAGCCCAATCTCACGGCGGAAATTCCAGAAGCCTGCCGCAGAATTAAAGTTCAGCAGCCGATTCTGACCAATGCGCAACTGGCCACAATCCGGGAAATTGAAGACCCTCATTTCGTCAGCAAGACGTTGTCCCTGTTGTTCCGTGTGTCCGACGGCGCGGATGGGCTGGGGGCGGCGGTGGATCAACTGTGTCAGGATGCGTCCAGGGCCATTCAGCGGGGATTCAAGTTTTTGATATTGAGTGACCGCGGCGTCAACGAGGCCTGGGCGCCCATTCCCAGCTTGCTGGGGATTTCAGCGGTCCATCATCATTTGGTGCGTGAGTCCACGCGAACGGAAGTCGGATTGATTCTTGAGACTGGTGAACCGCGAGATACGCATCATTTTGCGTGCCTGATTGGCTATGGCGCTGGAGTGGTGAATCCCTATCTCGTGTTTGAAACCTATAAAGACCTGGAACGCGAAGGCTATTTGCCGGAAGGGATTGACGCTGAAACCGCGTCGGAGAAGTTTATCAAAGCCATCAACAAAGGCCTGCTCAAGATCTTTTCAAAAATGGGCATCTCGACGGTGCAGTCCTATTGCGGGGCGCAAATCTTCGAAGCCATCGGGCTGCATGAAACACTCGTGAATCGCTATTTCACCGGGACCGCTTCTCGTCTTCAGGGGATGGGGATGCGGGAACTCGGCGAAGAGGCCTTGCGCCGCCATCGGGTCGCGTATGAGCCGGTTCCCATTCGACAGCTGGACTTTGGCGGCGAGATTCACTACCGCATTCAGGGGGAACATCATAACTGGAATCCGGAGACCATTTACAAGTTGCAACATGCGGCCGGAAGCAACGATGCCGGGACGTACGAAGACTATGCGCAATTGGTGAATGATGAAAGTCAACGGCGGTCGAATCTTCGCGGTTTACTGGATTTCCATTGTTTGCCCGCGCCGTTGCCGCTGGCCGCCGTCGAACCTGCCAGGGAAATCGTGAAACGGTTTACCACCGGCGCCATGTCGTATGGGGCAATCAGTCGAGAAGCCCATGAAACGCTGGCGATCGCGATGAATCGGATCGGAGCCAAGAGCAACACGGGTGAAGGCGGGGAAGATTCGGACCGTTTCATGCCCTTGCCGAACGGCGATTCGAAAAATTCGTATATCAAACAAGTGGCCTCAGGACGATTTGGGGTGACCGCGCATTATCTGGTCAACGCGAAAGAGTTGCAAATCAAAATGGCGCAAGGCGCAAAACCCGGAGAAGGGGGCCAGCTGCCCGGTCATAAAGTAGATGAAGTGATTGCGAAAATGCGGTTTTCCACGCCGGGCGTGGGACTCATTTCACCGCCTCCGCATCATGACATTTATTCCATTGAAGATTTGGCACAGCTCATTTTTGATTTAAAGAACGCGAGCCCCGCCGCGGACGTATCCGTGAAGTTGGTCTCCGAAGTGGGAGTCGGCACGGTGGCCGCGGGTGTTGCCAAGGCGCATGCCGATAAAGTCTTGATCAGCGGTGATTCCGGCGGGACGGGGGCGTCGTCCTTGTCGTCCATTAAATCCGCCGGGCTTCCCTGGGAGTTGGGCCTGGCAGAGACCCATCAAACATTGGTCCTCAACGACCTTCGTGGACGCATCAAAGTGGAAACCGACGGGCAATTGAAGACCGGCCGCGACGTCGTCGTGGCGGCCTTGCTCGGCGCCGAGGAGTTTGGCTTTTCCACCGCGCCGTTAATTGTCGAAGGCTGCATCATGATGCGGAAGTGTCATCTCAACACCTGTCCGGTCGGCGTCGCGACCCAGGACCCTGAACTGCGCAAGCGGTTTACGGGTCAACCGGAGCACGTGGTGAATTTCTTTTTCTTCGTGGCGGAAGAGGTTCGACGGTTCATGGCGCGACTGGGGTTCCGAACGTTTTCGGAGATGATTGGCCGCAGTGACAAATTAAAAGTGAAAAAGGCCCTTGACCATTGGAAGGCCAGTGGCCTGGATCTCTCTCCCTTACGGTGGAGGCCCGACGTTGCACCTGAAGTGGCGACACACAAGGTTCAATCGCAAGACCACGGGTTGGATCAGGTGCTGGACCGGCAATTGGTGACATTGTGCGAGCCGGCGATTGCGCGGCAAGAAACGGTGACGCTGGATCTGCCCATCCGTAATACCGACCGAACGACCGGAACGATCCTGTCCAGTCGCATCGCCGGCAAATATGGGGAAGAAGGATTGCGTCCCGATACCATTACCATCCACTTCAGAGGGTCCGCCGGCCAATCGTTTGGCGCCTTTTTGGCCGCCGGCGTGACCCTCCGTCTCGAAGGCGAGTCGAATGACTATCTGGGTAAAGGCCTCTCTGGCGGCAAGATTATTGTGGTCCCGCCCCAAGGCGTGACCTTTAAGCCCGAAGACACGATTCTTATTGGCAATACGTCGTTGTATGGCGCCACTCGTGGCGAATGTTATTGTTACGGGACGGCGGGCGAACGATTTGCGGTGCGAAACAGCGGCGTCCGCGCGGTGATTGAGGGGGCCGGGGATCACGGATGTGAATATATGACGGGTGGGGTCGTGGTGGTGTTGGGAAAAACCGGCCGAAATTTTGCCGCCGGGATGTCGGGCGGTGCGGCCTATGTTTTGAATGAAGACGGAAAATTTGAATCCCGGTGTAATCTGGGCATGGTGGCATTGGAGAAGGTGGTGGCGGCCGAAGACGTTCACACGTTGGAAACCATGATTGAGTGCCACGTCCGATATACCGGAAGCCGCAAAGCCCGGATGGTCCTGGACGCCTGGCAGACCATGCTTCCCAAGTTTGTGAAGGTGATGCCGTTGGATTACAAGCGGGTGCTGGCGGAACGTAAGGCGACGGCGAACAGAGGCGCCCGGCAGACGAAACAGGGAGCGGCCCGTGGGTGACCCGCGCGCGTTTTTGAATGTTGTGCGGGAAGGTCCCGCCCGACGCCCGGTCGAACTGCGGGTGTTGGACTGGCAGGAAATGTATGCGCCGTTCCCCGAAGAGAAGCTCCGCAGCCAGGGCGGTCGGTGCATGGATTGCGGAGTACCGTTTTGTCAAAGCACAAACGGATGCCCTGTGATCAATCTGATTCCCGAGTGGAATGATCTGGCGCATCGCGGACGGTGGAAGGATGCGCTCAAGGCGCTCCATTCGACGAATAATTTTCCCGAATTTACCGGCCGGTTGTGCCCGGCTCCCTGCGAATCGTCGTGTGTGCTTGGCATCAACGCGGATCCCGTCTCGATCCGCGTGATTGAATGGAACATCATTGATCGCGGATTTGAGGAAGGGTGGATTGAACCGGTTCTGCCGGTGACTAAAACAGGCAAGAAGGTTGCGATCGTCGGGTCGGGCCCTGCGGGCCTGGCCGCCGCCCAACAATTAGCCCGTGCGGGCCACCATGTCACCGTGTATGAAAAGGCCAACCGAATCGGCGGGCTGCTGCGGCACGGCATTCCGGATTTTAAAATGGAAAAGTGGGTCATTGACCGACGGCTGGATCAGATGAGCGCGGAAGGCGTGCGGTTCGAACCCAACGTCAACGTTGGCGTGACGGTGACGGGAGCAGTCCTGGCTCGGCAGTTCGATGCCGTGTGTCTGGCCCTCGGGGCTGAACAGGCGCGTGATTTGCCGGTGCCTGGCCGGGACCTGCGGGGCATCCATGTTGCCATGCCGTATCTCACCCAACAGAATCAACTGAACGCCGGAGATCGTCTCGTGGGCGAACGGATCACGGCGAAAGACAAACGGGTCGTGATTATCGGCGGCGGCGATACCGGATCCGACTGTTTGGGAACCGCGCATCGCCAGGGGTGCAGGGAAGCGTTTCAGTTTGAGTTATTGCCTGAACCGTCACTCCGGCGCGCGGAGTCCACGCCCTGGCCGCTGTGGCCCATGCAACTCCGTACCTCCCATGCCCATGAAGAAGGGTGTGACCGGCAGTGGAGTGTTTCGACAACGCAATTCTCGGGGGAACGTGGCCACGTGACAAAGTTGCATGCTCACCGGGTCTCGGATGCCGGCGGATCATTCGCCCCGATACCTGGAACGGCATTTGATCTGGACGTTGATCTGGTCCTCCTGGCCATGGGCTTTACCGGCCCGGCGAAACAGGGGCTGCTCAATAGTCTCGGCGTGCGATACGACGCGCGCGGGAACGTGGTGGTGGACAAGAATTTCATGACTGACAAAGCGGGCATCTTTGCCGCCGGCGATACAAAGCGCGGCGCCTCGCTCATCGTCTGGGCCATTGCGGAAGGCCGGAAAGCCGCTGCGGGGATTGACGCCTATCTGAAAGCCGGACACAGTTTGTCTGCTTCCGCTCTGTAATTATGGTTCCACCACAATGTCAACCGATGCAGGCACACTGTCGGCGCCCTGAATATCGGTCACTTTGAGTAGAAATCGAAAGAGACGGGATTCGACCACAAACGGCGCCAAAAACCGAGCTTTGGAGGCATAAGGGTCAAGCAGGGCGACCTTGCTGCCTCGAATTTGAGCCCAATGATATTGGAGGGAACCGCCTTCCGGGTCGTGGCTGTTGAGGCCGTTCAAAATGACGGTCTCGCCTGCAGAAACGGTCTGGATTCCACCTGGGTCGGCGACGGGAGGCTGGTTCGGTTCAGCATTGACTTCCACCAGGATGTCAAGCGTATGCGCCAATCCGCTATTGCGGACGGTGAGCGTCGTGGCGCCGTTGCCTGTCAGTCGAAGTTGCCCGTTTTTGCTGATGGTGACAACCGATTGATCCTCGACGTGGTAGGTCGTGCCCGTGGATGCGGTGCGCATTGACCGCACCGTTCCGTCCGCAAAGCGTCCCGCGACTGGAAGATTGATGGTTTTGCCTAAAAAATCCAGTTGATCATAGACCCGCACGGCGCCTGCTCGTCCAAATTTTAGCGGTTTGTTCGTCTGGAATTCGATGGCTTGCAATGGGCTATGGGGTTGGATGTGGAGGAGGACTTCGTCAAAGACAGCCCATTCTTCGTCGTTGACTTGCCGGCCTTCCTGTGCGGCGACTGCCAGAAGGCGGTAGGCGCCAATGGCAGCCTTGGGTGGGCGAAGGGCGACTCCGAATGGCGGGTCGGCGGTCACGGTCGCCAATTTTTCTTCGACGAATTCCTTAAGCATGTCTTCCTCTTCCCCGTACCAATAGAATCCGACCCTGGTAATGCCCGTGACTTCCCCGACGTTGATGACGACCGAAATCTTGTGATTTGAGGGATGGGTACTGAATGTCTTCGGTTGTTCAATCGAAAAGGCTGCGGCATGCGGTAGCATGCCCGACAGAGGCAAGATGGAGGGGAAGAGCAGACCTAGCGTGACGGGGAAAAGAAATTTCATAGCTGACTCGCCGCTACCCACCGGATTTCACGGCTATCCAGTGTATGTTTATGGAAAGTCATGATGCAACAATGGGGATGTATATGCCTAAGTAACCACGAGTTGCCCCCCGTCATTCCCGACATTTTTAATCGGGAATCCATCTTTGACTTGCAGTCGCCTGGCAGTTTAGGTTATCTTTACCTCTTTGCTATCCATACCCTAAACACAAAAAGAGGCTACCCCATGACTTGTTCCTATTCACTGCCCGTGCCAGAAAACGTCTCGCGTCCGCCTCGGTTTGCGCCTGCGCCGGCCAGTGCCGTGTATGGTACCCCCCCCCCCCCCCCCCCCCCCAGCACAAATCGGGGGCCCGGCCATGACTGCCGGGAGCGCGATTACGCCACGCCCGCAGGACGGCGCGCGTAGCCCAAAAGGCGAAACTCCGGGACCATCCGCACCATCCGCCGGACAACCCCACCGGCGACGACAGCCGCTGGCCCTGCTAAACACGGCCTCCGCCCTTACCCTCCTCGCCCTCACCATCCTCCCGGCTCAGCACGCCTCGGCCCAGATCTTCCCTTTCGGCCAGGCCGACTTCATGTACACCGTCGTCGAGGATGCCGTTCCCAATACGGCGACTGGCGATTTGCGCCTCGGAAACGGGTCGAATGAACGGGCGGGCACTTTCACGATAGAGGACACGCCGGGCCAATACGGAAATTTCGCACTGAGTCAGCGAATGTTTCCTGGTGGTGTTGTTCAAACCAGAACAGCACTCTTCACCTACACCCTGAACAACGACAATGCCGCCGTGAATGGGTTGGACGACGGCGAGTCGCTCACCGAAACCTTTACCGTGAACGCCAATCAAACCAGCGGACCGGCAGGAAATCGAGGCGCCCAATCCGCCACCATCACCATTAACATCCAGGGATCCACCGATCCGACGAGGATTGTCGCCCCGCGGAACACCCCCAACGCGCTCATCGGCGAGGTTTTTGAGGATGGCACCGATAGAGCCTTGTCCGACACCGACTTTGTACTAGTCACACGTGGCACCGTCACCGACCTTCTCATTGTGGAGGTAGGCGAAACACCCACCACCTACGGAACATTCATGACAATTCAACGCCCCGGTGGCGGTTTCATAAATCTGTGGGCTTACACCCTCGACAACACCAACCCCGCCGTGGACGCCCTCAACGACGGCGAGACCCTGACGGACACCTTCACCCTGACCGCCGCCGATGACGGCACCACCCCGGCCACCGCCGTGGTCACCATCACCATCCGTGGCGCCACCGACTCGGACCGCACCCCAACCTTCGGCACCACCACCATCACCCCCCAAACCTACGCCGCCGGCACCGCCGTCAGCGTAACCCTGCCCACCGCCACCGACGGCAACGGCACCTTGTCCTACGCCATCACCGAAACCCTGCCAGACGGCCTGACCTTCACCCCCGCCACCCGCGTATTGGACGGCACCCCCACCACCGGCCAAGCCGCAACCACCTACACCTACACCGTCACCGACGCCGACGCCAACCAAGCGGCCACCGACGCCGACACCCTGTCCTTCACCATCGCCATCACCGACCTCATGCCAACCTTCGGCGCCACCACCATCGCCGACCAAACCTACCTCCCCGAGACCGCCATCACCGACCTCACCCTGCCGGAAGCCACCGGCGGCGATGGCACCTTGACCTACACCCTCACCCCGACCCCGCCCACCGGCCTGACCTTTGACGACACCACGCGCGTTTTGAGCGGCACCACCCCCACCACCGAGCAAAGGGCAGTACCCTACACCTACACCGCCACCGACAACGACGCCGACCCCGCCCGCCTGACTTTCACCATCACCATCGCCGATGACCCGCCGGACATCGTCTTCGCCGGCGGCCCGCGCATGACCGTGGACGAAGGCGCGATGGTCACCCTAGACGGCAGCGGCAGCAGCGACCCGGCAGGCCAGGCCGTAACTTTCCTGTGGACGGTGGACGCCACCAACGAAGTGCCGGTCACCCTCTCCGACACAACCGCCGCCGCCCCCACCTTCACCGCCCCCGAAGAACGCACGAGACTAACGTTCACCCTCACCGTCTCCGACAACAGCACCCCGCCGAACTCCGCCGCCGCCACGCTCACCGTCCAGGTAGGCCGCAGCCAGTTTGACAATGTACACCGCACCATTCTCCCCGAAGTCACCAGGGCCATGATGGACACCACCGTCAGCGCCATTGCCCGGCGGACCGAACAAGCCGCCACCGACCGGGACGCCGCCGCCGGCGCCACCTTCAGCCTGGGCGGGCAGTCCACCCTGGCGGACGTGTTGCAATCAAACGGGGAAGCCCTGACCACCGGCGCCTTCAATGTCAAATCCCTCCTGGGCCGCTCTGCCTTTGCCCTGCCGCTCAACCAAGCCGGCGGGCCGCTGGCCGGCGTCACCCTGTGGGGCAACGGCGCCTACCGCAACCTGTCCGGCAACAGCGCCACCGTGGACTGGGACGGCGACCTGTTCGGCGCCACCGTGGGCGGGGATGCCTGGCTGACCGACACCCTCTTGACCGGCCTGGCCGTCTCCTGGGCCGACGGCACCTTTGATTACACCGACCGCAGTGGTACCGACCCGGCCCCCGGCACCTATCAGGCCACCCTGACCAGCCTGCACCCCTACGTCAGCGCCAGTCTGCTGGACGGGCAGGTGACCCTCTGGGCCACCGGCGGCTACGGCTGGGGCGAAGTTGCCATCACCGACACCGCCGACCCCACGGCCGAGGGCACCGTCACCGCCGACACCCGGCTGGCCACCGCCGCCGTGGGCGGCGCCGGCCGCCTGCTGAACCAGCCGGGCCTCCTGACCCCCGACGGCACCACCACGGTGCGGGTCAAAGCCGAAGTCCTGACTACGGCGATCAAAGCCGAGCAACAAGGCGACCGCCTGGCCGGCCTGACCACGGACGCCCGGCGGTTGCGGCTGACCCTGGAAGGCAGCCATGAGCAACCCTTACCCCGTGGCGCACACCTGACCCCCAGCGTGGGCGTGGGCCTGCGGCATGACGCCGGCGACGGCCGCACCGGCACCGGCGCGGAAGTCAGTGGCGGCCTGCGCTACGCCCATCCCGCCCTGCGGCTGACCCTGGAAAGCCGGGGCCGGGTGTTGCTCGCCCACGGCGGCGACTACGACGACTGGAGCGTGAGCGGACGGGTGACCCTGGCGCCGGGCGCCCAGGGGCAGGGCCTGGCCGTCACGCTGGAACCAACCTATCAAACCACCACCAGCGCCAGCGGGCTGGCGCAACTCTGGGAACACGGCACAGCCAACCGCCCAGCGCCCAGCGGCCCGACCACGCCGCAGGGCCTCATGGACGCCACCGTCGCCTACGGGCTGCCGGTAGGCGACCACCTGCTGACACCCTACGGCGGGATGACCCTGGGGGCGGCGGATGCCAGGACGTACCGGCTAGGCAGCCGGGTCAGCTTAGCCCAACGGCTGAATATGAGCCTGGAAGGCGCCCGAAAAGGCGCGACGGGCACGGCCCCGGTGGATCATGGCGTGCGGGTGCAATTGGAGTGGCACTGGTAAGGACAGGAGTGAAGTGTCCGGCTCCGCCGGCCCAGTTAGACGCTGGATTCCCGCCCTACCCCTTCCGTCATTCCCGACATTTTTAATCGGGAATCCATCTTCGCCTTGGCCTTTCCCTCTGGATTCCCGCCTTCGCGGGAATGACAACAGGGGCGGGGAACCAGTCTCGAAAAAACCATCAGACCATCACGGGGCAGACGACCGGAAATGTTTCGGGTTGCCTCACGTTTTCACGGCCCGTCTGGGCGTGTCTCCGTCATGTCCAGCACGACTTTCAAGACGCCTGGTTTGGCGGCATGGGCCAGGGCTTCCGGTCCCCGTTCAATCGGAAAGCGCGCGTGAATCAGTGCGTCCACGGCCACGGCGTGTTCACGAAGGAGCGCCATCGCCGGCCTGAACGGACCGCATCGCGATCCCACCACCGTGATTTCATTGACAACGAGAGCCGTCAGATCGGCGGACGTGTGATGGCGATGGGTTGATTTGAGCACAAGGGTTCCGCCGGGACGGACGGAGGCGGACGCCATGGCGAATCCGCCGGGTGTGCCGGTCGCCTCAACCACGACGTCGAAACCGGACGCCGGTGCGTCGGCGGCGCGGCGCGTGTGAATGCCGAGGCCGTCCAGTATCCGCAATTTTTCCTGATGATGTCCCAGGACCGTTACGCGGCACGGGGCACGGTGCAGGACCTGGGCGCAGAGCAGCCCAAGCTTGCCGTCGCCAATGACCAGGACGCGGTCCGCCGGCCCGACGGACACCTGTTCAAGAATACGGCAGGCCGCGGCAAGGGGTTCCGTGAACATGGCTTGATCGTTGGTGATCTCATCGGGAAGCGGGTGCAGGTTTTCGGCGGGGAGACACAGAAAATCGGCAAAGGCTCCGTCGCGGCGGTCAATGCCCAGCGTCGTTCGAAAGGGGCAATGGGTCGGTCTCCCGTCGCGGCACACGGGGCAGGCCCGGCAGGCCGCGTTGATTTCACCAACCACGCGCCGTCCTTTCAGGGTTGACTGCGGGGCCTCTTCGACGATTCCGACGAATTCGTGGCCCGGCACGCCCTGGAAGTCCATGTACCCCTGAACCAACTGCAAATCGGTGGCGCAGACGCCCGCCTGAATGACGCGAACGAGCGCTTCTCCCGGCGATGGCGTCGGAGCGGGGTGCCGCGCGCGATATTCCAGGGCCGTATGGAACGTCAGTGCGCGCATGAGTGCGGGAAAGACCCCGTGAAACGAGCGCCGGCGGAACGCGGTGCGTCGCGGCGAATGAATGATGAAATGCGCATATGGATAATTTGCCTTTGAAGAGCCGGAATAGATTAGTGTAGAATCAAATGGATATATTTCGTCGCGGCGATTTTTGCGCAACGGCGGGAGGCCGTCATGGGTTCATTCTGCGCGAGCAGGGTGTGTTGCCAATATAAGTCATTAACTCTAAAGGACATTTTTCTATGATTATGGAAATTTTACAGGAATGCCGCAAGGGAAAAGTTTCACTCGTTCTGCTGACGCTGCTTGTTGCCGGAAGCCCCGGAGACGGGCCGGCGCTGGCCGCCGTGCCAGAAGCCTTTAGCCGGGGATTTTCGGAGATCGTGGCGAAGGTTCAACCCGCCGTGGTGAACGTCGCGGTGTCGGAAGCGGAGGGGGAAGGGATGCGCCGTCCCCGACGGCTGCCCCCGGGACCGTTTGGCGGCCCGCCAGGACCTCCAGGGCCTCCCATGCAGCCCCGGCCCCCGCGTCCTCCTGGACCGTTCGGGCCTCCGGGCATGAGCGCCGGTTCCGGGGTCATCATCAATCAGGACGGCTATATTGTCACCAACAACCACGTCGTGGAAAACGGCCGAAAAATTACCGTGACGACGTTTGACGGCAAGGAATTTCCGGCGGAGATTGTCGGGACCGATCCCAAAACGGACCTGGCCGTGCTCAAAATTGAAGGAGACGACCTGCCGTTTATTTCATGGAGCGGCGGCGAGGCGAGCCGGGTGGGGGATTTGGTTCTGGCCGTCGGCAGCCCCTTTGGGCTGAAGTCATCGGTCACGATGGGCATTATCAGCGCGGTGGGGCGCGGCAACGTCGGCATCACGGAATATGAGGATTTTATCCAAACCGACGCGCCGATTAATCCCGGCAATTCCGGCGGGCCGCTGGTCAACATGGTGGGGGAAGTCGTCGGCATCAACACGGCCATTTTTTCCCGCACCGGCGGCTCCGAAGGGATTGGGTTTGCGATTCCCGTCGCGATTGCCAGGGATATCGCGACCAGCCTCATCACGACCGGACGGGTGGTGCGCGGCTGGCTGGGGGTGGCCATTCAGGAATTGACGCCGGCCCTGGCGCAGTCGTTTCAGTTGCCGGAGTCCCATACGGGCGGGGTGCTGATCAGCGAAGTGAATGAACATGGCCCGTCCGCTGTCGGGGGCTTGCGGCGGGGCGACGTGCTGCTCGACTATCGCGGGGAACAGGTGCGGGACATCAACCATCTCCGGCATATCGTGGCCCGGACGCCGGTGGGCGCCGAGGTTGAGGTCACCATTCTGCGCGACGGCGACCAGGAGACGCTGACCATCAACGTGGGAGAACGGCCGACGGATGCCATGCTGGCCCGCGGCAACATGCCCGCTCCTCCCTCGGCCTTGAAAGCGCTTGATAACGTGCTCGCGGGGCTGGACGTCGGCCCGTTGACGCCGGAAAACAGGAAGCAGCTTGATTTGTCCGACGAGATGGCCGGAGTCGTCGTCAATGAAGTGAAGCCCGGCAGCGAGGCGGAAGCGGCGGGCTTGCAGCGGGGCGACGTCATTCAGGAAGTGAACCGGGGCGTGGTGAAAAGCCTGGCCGATTATCAACGCGCGGCCTCCCGGATTGAGAAAGAGGAACTGGTCGTGCTGTTTCTTAGCCGCAGGGGCAACAATCTGTTTGTGGCGGTGAATCCTCAATAAGGTCGTGGTATCCCGCGCGCGGCGACGCGCGGCGATAATCCGCATCGCCCGTGCAATGACAGACATGGCGGACACGTCAACATTTAAGCGGTGGGTGCAGGACAAGGTATTTAATCCTTTCGAGGATAGGAAAATGCCGGTCATGCAGCACTTGTTTGAGTTTCAGGCAAGGCTGACCAAAGCCGTCATTGTCGTGGCCCTGCTGTTTATCGGAACGTTTTTCTACGCCGATACCCTGGTGCAATGGCTGCGGGTTCCGCTGCAGAATATGTTTGTTCCCGGCAGCCTGACGTGGGTGCCGACGGAGTTGCCGAAAATCCCGTTTGTGTTTTTGGCTCCCGCCGAAGCCTTGTGGCAAAACCTCAAGGTGGCGGCCCTGTTTGCGCTGGTCCTCGCGACGCCCTATATCCTGTGGGAAATCTGGTCGTTTGTGGTGCCAGGCCTGCACGCGCAGGAACGCCGGTTCGTGGCGCCGTTTGTCATCACGAGCACCATCGCGTTTTACCTGGGGCTGGCGTTCTGTTTCTTTTTTGTGCTGCCGTTCGCGCTGAACTTCCTGATTTCCTACGGTGTGCAGGCCGGATTTATTCCGCAATTGTCCATTGCCAGTTACGTGGGCTTTTCCCTGTGGTTTCTGGTGGTGTTTGGCCTGACGTTTGAAGTGCCGCTCGCGATTACGCTTATGGCTAAACTGGGGTGGACCGACGCGCCCTTTCTGAAAAAATACCGAAAGTGGGCGTTTCTGGGTTCGTTTCTTTTCGCCGCGCTCTTGACGCCGACCCCGGATCCTTTTAATCAATGTCTCATGGCGTTGCCGATGTATTTTTTCTATGAGGTCGGCATTATCAGCGCCGGGTTCTTCAAGAAAAAAGAGGCGGACGGGGAGCATGAAGCGGACGCGAACGTTGCCGCGAGTCCCTCGGCGGGCGCCGCCGCGCCGCGCCCCAACCCTTCAACCGGATCGGGCGGCGCGACCGATGAGTATGTGGGCGTTCCCTGACGTTGACCATGAATTTTTTGATTGATTGTCATTGTAAACGTGGAGGCATACATGCCGACTGAATTGCCGATTATGCAATCCTCAACTACGGGCGATGCTTGCACGTATATGTGGGCCTGCGCCATTTGTGATGAGAATGAAACCTGCCAGAAAGACAAGGAAGGCCACAGCCGGTGGCTGGTGGCGAAGCGCATGGAGCGCATTGACTACAAAATTCTCGTCATGAGCAACAAGGGCGGAGTCGGCAAGAGCACCCTCTCCACGAACCTGGCCGTGAGCCTGGCGTTGAAGGGCTATGAAGTGGGCATCTGCGACATGGATATTCACGGCCCGAACATTCCCAAAATGGTCGGCGCCGAAGGCCAACGCCTCAAGATCAGCACGGGCGGGGGCATTATTCCCCACCAGGCCTACAACATGAAAATCGCTTCAATGTCCTTTCTGTTGCAGAACTCCGACGACCCCATTATCTGGCGAGACGCCTATAAGTTTGAGTTCATCAATCAATTGCTCGGCGGCGTGGAATGGCAGGATTTACAATATCTCATTGTGGATTTGCCGCCCGGAACGGGTAATGAGTCGGTGACGACGATTGACCTGATCGGGAAAGTCACGGGCTGCGTGATTGTGTCCACTCCGCAGGAGGTCGCGCTGCTTGACGCGCGCAAATCCGTCAACTTTGCCAAGGACAGCGAATTGCCGATTATCGGCATTGTGGAAAATATGAGCGGTCTTGAGTGCCCGCATTGTCACAAGTCCATTGAAGTGTTTCGAATGGGCGGCGGCGAAGCGTCCGCTCACGACATGGACGTGCCCTTTCTGGGACGCATCCCGCTGGACCCCGACGTGGTGCGCCAAAGCGATTACGGCGAACCGTATGCCTTGTTTCATTCCGACTCGCCGACGGCCGAGGCGTATCACGGCATCGCCAATAAAGTGGACGAGTATTGCAAGAAAAAAGGCTCGCTGGTTCAGATCCCGTCCAGAAGCCCGTTCAAGAAACCGCAGAGCAGCCGAACCCCATGAATGACCTGACCACTCTCGCGCGCGCGCAGGAAATCGTGCTGGCCGCCGCCGCGCCGCTGGGGTGCGAGAAAGTCGGCTTGCTGGACGCGCTGGACCGCGTCTTGGGCGAGGATATTGTGGCGCCTCGGGACAATCCTCCGTGGAATAATTCGGCCATGGATGGATTCGCCGTTCGCTGGGAAGACATCAAAAAAGAGCATGACATCACCAGGCCGGCGGAATTGACGGTCGTGGAAGACGTGCCGGCCGGGCAGGTGGCCGCCAAAACCGTGGGACCCGGCGAAGCCATTCGGATTATGACCGGCGCCCCTCTGCCCGATGGGGCGGATACCGTGGTGCGGGTGGAATTCACGGAGCCGTCCGGGACCGGCGTCCGGATTTTTCAGCCGGAACCACGGAACGCCAATATCCGTCCAAAGGGGGAAGACGTCAAGGAAGGCGAGCGCATCATTTCCCGCGGCACGCAACTGCGTCCGGCGGAACTGGGCATGCTGGCGATTCTGGCAAAATCGTTTGTGCCGGTGCATCAGCGTCCGCGGGTGGCTATTCTGTCCACGGGCGATGAACTCGCCGACCTGGACGAGAAGTTTGATGAAAATAAAATCGTCAATTCCAACAGCTATGGCATCGCCGCGGCCGTTCAGGAAGCCGGCGGGATTCCGTTGCTGCTGGGCATTGCCAGGGATGCGCCCGAAGCCCTCAAAGAGAAAATTGCGCAGGGTCTGGGCTGCGATATCCTGGTGTTGTCGGGCGGCGTGTCCATGGGCGACTATGATTTTACCAAAGCTGTTTTCGCGGAGCTGGGCGCCGACATGCATTTTTGGAAACTGGCGATTCGCCCCGGTCAACCCCTGGCCTTTGGCTCCATCCGGGGCAAGCTGGCGTTTGGGTTGCCGGGCAACCCCGTGTCGTCCATGGTGACGTTTGAACAACTGGTTCGCCCGGCGGTCATGAAAATGGGAGGCCACCGGCACGTGGCGCGCCCGGTGGTACGGGCCGCGTTTCAGGAACGGTTTTCCAAGCGTCCCGACCGGCGGCATTTCCTGCGGGGCATCCTGGAACACAAAAACGGAACACTGACCGTTCGAACCACCGGTCCGCAAGGGTCCGGCATCCTGACGTCCATGGTCAAAGCCAACGGGTTGATTGATATTCCGGAAGACGTTGAACACGTCAATCCCGGCGATACCGTTCACGTCCAGGTTCTCGGCAACATTCTGTAGCCCATGGCGCCGCCCATCCTCTCCTTTGTCGGACGTTCAAACAGCGGGAAAACCACGTTGATTGAACGCGTGATTCCCGAATTGACTCGCGAGGGGTACCGCGTGGCGACCGTGAAACACGCGGGGCACGGGTTTGACCTGGACACGGAAGGGAAGGACAGTTGGCGGCATAAACAGGCCGGCGCCAGCGCCGTCATCGTGGTGTCCAGGGGCAGCATGGCCATGTTTGCCGACGTCTCGGAAGAGCTGAACGTCGAAGACGTCGGCAACCGGTTTCTCGACGGCCACGCGGATTTAATTCTCGCGGAAGGGTGGAAGAGCGAAGCCTATCCGAAAATCGCCGTCGTCCGCGAACAGCTTGATGAAGTGAACGTGTCCGTCGAGGGCCTGCTGGCCATCGTCTCGATGCAACCCATCGAAGCGGCGGTGCCGTGTATTGACCGGGATGATATTGCGTCGCTTGTGCGGTTGATTGTCCGGCATTACCCCAGGACCGCTTCCGCCTGACATGAACCGAAGGAGCGCATTCATCCTGCCGGCGATTGCCGGTGTCCTGCTGATGGCCGGGACGGCGGCCGTGCCGCTCACCAGCCATCCGAGGTTTTGCGCATCCTGCCACACCATTCGGCCGTCGGTGGAAAGCTGGGCCGCGTCGTCCCACAAAGACGTGACCTGCGTGGAATGTCACGTGCGCCCCGGCTTGACGGGATTTCTCGAAGACAAGGTGGTGAAGGGTTTGAGCGACGTGGCCATTACGTGGTTTGGGACGCCGACCGACACGCATGACTTGCGCGCGCGCGTGGATTCGGCCGTCTGCCTGCGTTGCCACCGCGCGATACTCGGAACGTCGGAAATTGCGACGAGAGATTTGCCGAAACCCGTCAACGGCGTGGGCCTGGTCATGAGCCACCGGACGCACATGGAGGCGTTTGGCGCACGCGGTCGGGGAGAGGGCTGCACGACCTGTCACGCGCGCGTGGTGCACGGCAAGCCGATCAAAGGCTACCCCATTGTCATTCCGCGCGGACACGCCGCGTTGGACGGGGAACCGCATGCCCCCGACCACCCCGAGGGATCGGCGTTGTGGAACGCGTCCATGGCCGATTGCGTGCGCTGCCATGACAATCACACCGCGTTCGAGGGCAGGGTGCTTCGCAAAAATTGCGAGGTGTGCCATCTCGCGGACAAAATCGGAACGTTGTTGTTTTAACGTCATGCCGGCCGCGCCCATGTCTGATCCCATTGTCCGTGTTCAGAATCTGACGAAACGGTTTGGTGAGTTTACCGCGGTGGATCATGTGTCTTTCGAGATCCGGCCCGGAGAGACCGTCGGTCTGCTGGGCCCCAATGGCGCGGGAAAAACCACGACGTTTCAAATGCTGCTGGACGTGATCACCCCCACGCACGGCACGATTGAGATGTTCGGACTCAATCTCCGGAACCATCGGGAAACCATTCTCCGGCGGATTAATTTTTCTTCCACGTATATCTCGATGCCCTACGCGCTGACCGTGGAAGAAAATCTCCACGTGACGGGGCGATTGTACGGACTGTCGGACGTCAAGAGGCGCATTGACGACGTGGTTCAACAACTGGACATGGGCGACATTCGCCGGACGCTCACCCGCAAATTGTCGTCGGGACAACTCACGCGGCTGACGCTGGCAAAGGCCGTCATGACCGAACCGAAAATCCTGTTTCTGGACGAGCCCACGGCCAGTCTGGACCCGGATATCGCGCACAGGATTAAAGCATTTCTCAAGGACTATCGCGCGGCGTCAGGCTTGAGCATGCTGTATGCCTCCCACAATATGCGCGAGATGGAAGAAATGTCCGACCGGATCATGTTTCTTCATCGCGGGAAAATGATCGCGCAGGGGACGACCGAAGAAGTCGTCGCGCGCTATGGCGAACGGGACCTCGAACGGGTCTTCCTGAAAATCGCGCGGGACCGCGCATGATCGCCGCGGCCTCGACGGGTTTCGTGCCGCGCCGCTCGGGGAGGGCGCCGTCCGCCGTGCGTGACGCGGCGGCGGTCCCGAACGTTTCACCGGATGGGAACGGACGATGAACATTGGTCGCATCGCGGCGCTGATGACGAGGCATCTGTTTCTCTACCGCCGGAGTGTTCCGCGGTTGCTGGAGATTTTTTACTGGCCCCTGCTGGACCTGGTGGTGTGGGGGTTTATTACGATGTATCTGGCCCAGGAAGGGAAAGGGTTGCACGCCGCCGTGACGTTTTTTCTGGGCGCGCTTATTTTCTGGGACATTCTGTTTCGCGCGCAGCAGGGGATCACCATTTCGTTTCTGGAAGAAATCTGGTCGAGAAATCTGATGAATTTATTCTCCAGCCCCCTGACCGCCGGGGAATTTCTGATGGCGATGATGGCCATGAGCGTCTTGAAGGTGATCGCCGTGTTTATCATCATGGCGGGATTCGCCCTGTTTTTTTATTCGTATAACGTTTTTCTCATGGGCCTGTCCCTCCTGCCGTTTGTCCTGAATCTGATTGCCTCCGGATGGCTGATCGGCATTTTAACCATGTCGGTGATTATGCGGTTCGGCCAGCAGGCCGAAGTCCTGGCCTGGGGGCTGGTCTTTCTGTTTCAGCCCATCTCCTGCGTGTTCTATCCTCTTTCCGTGCTGCCCGCCTGGCTGCAGCCGCTGGCCCTGGCGAACCCCGCCGCGCACGTGTTTGAAGGCATGCGCGGGGTCCTGCTGCATCACACGGTTCCCTGGGATTCTCTCGTGTTGGCCGCGGGCTTGAACGTGCTGTATTTGCTTGCCACGGTCGCGCTGTATCAATACACGTTTTCCGTGTGTAAAGACCGCGCCCTGCTGGTGCGGGTGGGGGAATAGCCCGCCGGCGCGTGTTCCTAGTAGCGGCGCAGGTCGGGAATCGCGGCGTGCCAGATGTTCATCCGCGCGACGCCCCACAGGCGGTCCAGCATCGCGTTGAGATCGGGAGCGGTGCGCGCCACGACTTTGACGGCCAGGCCCGGAACGGACGTTTCCGAGACGCCGCCCAGGATGCGTTCGGGATGGGCGTCGAGCGCCGAGGCCAGTTCTTCTCCGGTACGCGTCCACGTTGAACGCGAAACCGCCTCGCTCACAATGAAGAGGGAACCCGCATAATTCCATCCCTGGTCGAAGGTCAGACAGCCGTTGTCCTTGATCGGCGCGAGCACGTACCGTTCTTCAAGGGAGCGCGCGTCCGCAAGCGTGATCGTGATCCGATTGCTGAACAGGGAAAACGCCCATCGTTCTCCTCTGGCCACACGGCCCGCCGCCACGGCATCCCGGAGGAGCAGGGAGGCGCCCGTCCCGAGCCGGACGGTGATGCGCTGCTCAAAGCGCGAACCGGCAAACGGAATGGTGGGTTCGGGGACCCATTCCATGACGGCATCGGGGCCGACGGTCACGTCAATGAATTGACGCGCGGGGGCCGTGTCGCTTCGATAGACCCGTGTGGCCGAGGGCGTGGTGAAGAGGACGTGTGCGTCGCGTCCCAACGTGGCCCGCAGCGAACACGTGTCTCCCCCGACGAATCCTCCCGACGGGTTGCCGAGGAACGTCGTGGCGCATCCCGTGCGGTCGAGATACAGAGGCGGGAAGGCATACCAAGGGTGGGAACAGCGTGAATACGTGGAGACGGTTTTGCCGTCGCGGCGTTCGTATTTCAGAACAAGTTCTCCCGTGCGGGTTGGGGGAGGCGTCGTGTCCGCGCCGGGCGGCGGGGCCGCTCCGGGAGGCCGTTGGCGCGCCGCCGGCGCGCGGGCCGTCAGTGTTTGGCGCGCGCGCGCATGCATCGTTCCACCCATTCCGCCACCATGGCGACTCCTTCGCCCGCGAGGAGGTTGGTAAACACAAAGGGTTTGTCTCCCCTCATGCGCCGGCTGTCCCGGTCCATAATGGACAGGTCTGCGCCGACGTGCGGGGCCAGGTCTGTTTTATTCACCACCAGCAGTCCTGACCGCGTGATGGCAGGCCCGCCTTTCCGGGGAATTTTATCCCCCGCGGCGACGTCAATGACGTATATCACCTCGTCCACGAGTTCCGGGCTGAAGGTGGCCGCCAGATTATCCCCGCCGCTTTCCAGAAAGACCAGTTTCAGGCCGGGCACACGGGCGATCAGTTCCCCGATGGCGTCCTGATTATGGGAGGCGTCTTCCCTGACGGCCGTGTGCGGACAGCCCCCGGTTTCGACGCCGAGAATCCGTTCGGGGGGCAGCACGCCGCGCGTGGTCAGAAATTCGGCGTCTTCTTTTGTGAAAATATCATTGGTGACGACGGCGAGTTGGATGCGGGATTGCAGCGCGCGGGCCAGCGCTTCGACCAGCGCGGTTTTGCCGGACCCCACTGGCCCGCCGACGCCGATGACGGTGACGGCGGTGTTCCGCGTGCGCGCGGCGGGTTCTCCGCCGCCTCCGGTGACGTGCTCGCCGACGTGCATGGTGACGACCTGAATTGCTCCCTTGTCATTCCCGCGCAGGCGGGCATGCTCTTGTATCCGTCATTCCCGACATTGTTAATCGGGAATCCAGCGTTTAACCGGCGGCGACAGCCGCTACCCTTCCGAAAGAGTCCGGCTCTGCCGGCCCATCTTAACGCTGGATTCCCGCCTTCGCGGGAATGATGGTCCGGGGTGTTGAATTGCTGATATTGTATTTTGCATTTCTCTCATTTCTTGCCGTGAATGGCGGTTACGACCTGAACAGTCTGGTGGTTAATCGGGCGTGCCGCATGGCGTAAATGTCCTGGACGGGAGCCCAGGACGTCATGGGCGTGCCGGCGTCAACGGTTCGGCTCAATTCGACCATCATCGGGGTCCACGCCTCCAGCAATCGTTGCCCTTCACGCTGGCCGATGGCGATCAATTTATACGAAGCCGACACGAAACCGGTGCCGGCCTGGTACAGCAGCCCGGCGACCGTGGATTGCCGATTCCATCCGGCTGTTTGCAGGTGGACGCCGAGGAGCACGGCCCAATGCCCGGGTGCGCGTCCCGACTCGACGGCCTCGCAAAACTCCGCAAGGATGCCGTGGCCATGCCCGGTGCGAACCGCGTTGTGCAGCAGGCCGCGCCCCATTTGGCGGCTGGCCGCCCGTGTTTCCCCGCACAATTTCATCGCTTCAAGCGCGTGGTCGGCCTGGATGACGCCGTCGAGATCATGGTGGCGGGCCGCGTGATGCCCGCGGGCCGCCGCCACCGCTTCGCATGTGCCCAGTCCCCGCCGGAGGTAATCCGCGACGTACCGGTTCAGGTCTTCGGACGTGCGCACGCCGCCTTCCTGAACGGCGGTTTCCAGACCGGAAGAAAAGGCAAACCCGCCCGACGGGAAAAACGTGTCGAGACAGCGGAATCCGTGGAGGAACGCTTGAGTATCCATCCGTGCGGCGTCGGGACGTTCGCCCGTGAACGTCGGGTGAAGCGTTAGAATAAAAAATAGCGCTGCGCCATGGGCAGCACCGCCAGAGGCTCGCAGGTCAGCCGCCGTCCGTCGGCTTTGACGACGTAGGTTTCGGGATCCACTTCAACGCGGGGCAGCGCGTCGTTGAGTTTCAAATCGCGTTTACCGATGCTCCGGCAGCGCCAGACGGCCTCGACCCGTTTTTGCAAGCCCAGGCGCGCGGGAATCCCGCGGTCAATTCCCGCCTGCGAAAGAAAGGTCACGCTCGTGGTGAAGGGCGCCCGGCCGAACGCTCCGAACATGCGGCGGCTCAACACCGGCTGCGGCGTGGGAATGGACGCGTTGGGGTCGCCCATGGCGGCTTCGACCGGCAAGCCTCCTTTGAGAATCAGGGCCGGCTTCACGCCGAAAAACGCCGGATTCCAGATCACCAGGTCGGCCAGTTTTCCGGCTTCCACCGAGCCTACTTCGTGCGCGATGCCATGGGTGATCGCCGGATTGATGGTGTATTTGGCCACGTAGCGTTTGGCCCGAAAATTATCATGACGGTCCGCCGCCGCCCGTGCGCCGTCCGGACGCAGATGACCGCGCTGCACTTTCATTTTGTGGGCGGTCTGCCACGTTCGCGTGATCACTTCGCCGATTCGCCCCATGGCCTGGGAATCCGACGACATGATGCTGATCGCGCCCATGTCGTGCAGGATATCCTCCGCGGCGATGGTTTCCCCGCGAATGCGGGATTCCGCAAAGGCGATGTCTTCCGGCACGCGGGGGCTTAAATGGTGGCAGACCATTAACATGTCCAGATGTTCGTCAATGGTATTGACCGTAAACGGCATGCTGGGGTTGGTTGAAGACGGCAGGACGTTCGGCTCGCCGCACACGCGAATGATATCCGGGGCATGGCCGCCGCCGGCGCCTTCGGTGTGAAAGGTGTGAATGGTTCGCCCGCCAAACGCTCGAATGCTGTCTTCCACAAAGCCCGCTTCGTTCAGCGTGTCGGTGTGGATCGCGACTTGGACGTCGTGCTTGTCCGCGACGTCGAGACACGTGGCGATGGCCGCGGGCGTCGTGCCCCAGTCTTCGTGCAGCTTGAGGCCGATGGCGCCCGCTTCAACCTGCTCGACCAGCGCGTCGGGGAGCGCCGCGTTGCCCTTTCCGAAAAATCCGAGGTTCACCGGAAATCCGTCCGCGGCTTCCAACATGCGGCCGATATTCCAGGCCCCCGGGGTGCACGTCGTGGCGTTTGTGCCCGTCGCCGGCCCCGTTCCGCCGCCCAGCAGGGTGGTCATGCCCGCGGACAGGGCTTCGGGAATCAGTTGCGGACAAATAAAATGCACGTGGCTTTCGACGCCGCCGGCGGTCACAATATTTCCTTCCCCCGCGATGACTTCCGTCCCCGGGCCGATCTCCATCCCCGGCGTGACGCCCGCCATGAGGTCCGGGTTGCCCGCCTTGCCGATGGCGAAAATCCGCCCGTCGCGAATGCCGATATCCGCTTTGACAATCCCCCAGTGGTCGAGAATCACCGCGTTGGTCACCACCGTATCCAGGGCGCCGTTGGCGCGCGTGGCGGTTGGGGATTGTCCCATGCCGTCCCGAATGACTTTCCCGCCGCCGAACTTGGCTTCCTCTCCGGGCGTGGTCAGATCGCGTTCCACCTCGATGATGAGCTCGGTGTCGGCCAGGCGGATTCTGTCGCCCGTGGTCGGACCGAATAAATCCACGTATTGACGGCGGGGAATTTTCATCGGGCGGCGTCTTCTTCCAGAAAACCGCGTTCGGCGGCTCGCGCCAGGGCTTGCGCCTTGATCCGGTCATCGTCGAGCGAGCCGTTGGTCAATCCATTGATGCCATAGGCTATGCGGTTTCCCCCGAAGGCGACAAGCGAGACGTGTTTTTCTTCTCCGGGTTCAAATCTGACGGCGGTGCCCGAGGGAATGTTCAGTCGAAAGCCGAACGCCCGTTCCCTGGGAAACCGCAGCGCGCGGTTCGTTTCAAAAAAATGACAATGCGAGCCGACCTGAATGGGACGGTCCCCATGGTTGGCCACCGTCAGCGTTATGGTGGGACGGCCGGCCAACGCCGTGACGGCTTCGTCGGCCGGCAGGATTTCTCCGGGAACGAGCGGGGCCTGTGCGGTTGCGCGCGCCGCCCGGCGTGCGGACTGGCCCGCGGATTTTTTCGGGGCCGCGGCTTTGGCCGGAGAACGGGCCGGCCGCGGCTTGCGTGAAGGTTTTCCCGGCATGATGAACGTGCCTCCGTTCCGTTACCGAATCGGCGTGTGGACCGTGACCAGTTTTGTCCCGTCGGGAAAGGTGCCTTCCACCTGAATCTCCGGCACGATTTCCGCCACGCCCGGCATCACGTCATTCCTGGTCAAAATGGTTGCCCCGTAACTCATCAGGTCGGACACGGAGCGTCCGTCCCGAATGCCTTCCAGTATCGCGGCGGTGATATACGCCACCGCTTCGGGATGATTGAGCTTGAGTCCGCGGTTTTTCCGGTCCCCGGCCAGTTGCGCCGCCACGTAAATGAGTAATTTTTCCTGTTCTCTCGGGCTAAGATGCATGCCGTCACACGACCAGGTGCTGTTTGATGTGTTCCTTCGTCAAATCGGCGGCGGGGCCAGATGCCACCACGGCGCCTTTGGCCATGAGCGCAAAAGTATCCGCCAGCCTGGCCGCAAATTCAAAATACTGTTCAACCAATAAGATAGCGAATCGGCGTTGGTTTTTAAAGTCCGAGATGACGCGCTCGATTTCGACGACGATGGACGGCTGAATGCCTTCCGTCGGTTCGTCCAGCAGCAACAGCTTCGGCTGCGTCAGCAGGGCTCTCGCGATCGCCACCTGTTGTTGTTGTCCGCCGCTCAAGACTCCTCCGGGTCGGGCCAGCAAATCGGGCAGGGCCGGAAAAACAGTGTAAATTTCTTCGTAGGCCGATTCGGCGGTCTTGTGATCCCTAAGCCCCCGGCGGGCTTCAAATCCCAATCGGAGGTTTTCTTCGACCGTCAACTGCGAAAACAGTTCCCGCCCCTGTGGCACGTACGCGATACCCTGCGCCGCCCGCCGGTCCGGGGTGTGCCTTGTGCAGTCCGTGCCGTTGACGTACACGTGGCCGGTGCGCGGCGTGAGCAGCCCCATGATGGTTTTTAACAGGGTGGTTTTCCCCACTCCGTTTCGACCCATGAGGCAGACGACCTGGCCTTCCCGGACGTCCAGGGAAATATCCCGAAGGATGTGGCTTTCCCCATAAAAGACGTTGAGCGTCTCACACCGAAGCATCGGCTTCCTTTTGCCGTCCGAGATAAATTTCGACGACGCGGGGATCGTGCTGGATCTGTTCGACGGGCCCTTCGCACAGCACGGCGCCTTCGTGCATGACCGTGACCGTCTTCGCAATCTGTCTGACAAATTCCATGTCATGTTCAATGACGATCATGGAATGCCTGTCGGTCAGCGATTGAAGCAGCTCGCCGGTTTTTTCGGTTTCCCGGTCGGTCATGCCCGCGACGGGCTCATCAATGAGGAGCAGGGCGGGGTCCTGAAGGATCACCATGCCGATCTCCAGCCATTGTTTTTCTCCGTGCGACAGCCGGCCGGCCAGCACGTGAGCGTTGTTCTCCAGTCCGATGGTCTTCAGCGTTCGGGAGATTTTGTCCGATTCCTCGCCGCTCGTTTTGGACAAAAGGGTGGCAAAGACGCCCTTGCTGTGCCGGCGCAGCGAGAGGTCCAGATTGTCCCACACGGGGAGGGTGGTGTACACCGACGGCGTCTGGAATTTTCGGCCGATGCCCAGGGCGGTGATCTCATGTTCCCGAAGGCCGATCAGATCCGTGGCCTGTCCAAATACGACGCGGCCCGCGACCGGCCGCACTTTTCCGGAGATCACGTCCAGCAGCGTGCTCTTGCCGGCTCCGTTGGGGCCGATCACGACTCGAAGCTCGTGATAATTCACCGCCAGGTTGAGAACGTTCAGGGCTTTGAACCCGTCAAAATCCACCGTGACGCCTTCAAGATACATGATTGAACGTTGATGGCGGGAGCCGATAATCGTTCGTCCGCCGGCTTCCTCTATTTGGGCCAAACCGAGTGCGGTGTCGTCCATGGCGGTCGTCAATCCTTCACGTTAATCGGCCGCCTCGGCCGTTTTTGAATCCGCGGATTTGGATGGCCGGAACGGCGGCATCGCCGATACCTTCCTGAACAGGCCAACGATGCCCGTTGGGAAAAACATGACGACGGCGACAAAAAGCCCGCCCAGGAACAACAGCCAGAGTTCGGGAAAATGGCTGGTCAAAAAACTTCGCGCCCAGTTGACGCCGGTCGCTCCGATAATCGCGCCCGATAAGGTTCCCCGTCCTCCCACGGCCACCCAGATAATCATCTCGATTGAGGGCAGCACGCCGATCTGGTTGGGCGTGATAATGCCGACCTGCGGAACGTAAAGCGCGCCGGCGGCGCCCGCCAGTCCGGCCGAGATCACAAACACAAACAGTTTGTAATTGGCGGGCGAGTACCCGGAAAACAGCACCCGTTGTTCGCAGTCGCGAATGGCGATCAGGACTCGTCCGGCCCGGGATTGGGTAATGCGGCGGCAGAGCAGATAGGCCAAGCCCAGACACAGAACGGTCACGGCGTACAGTATGCGCTGGGTGGCGGGATCATTCAACGGGAATCCCAGTATCTGCTTAAAATCGGTCAGCCCGTTCGTGCCCCCCAGGTTCGTGTCGTTGCGATTGAAGACAAGCCAGGCCACGAGCGCGAGCGCCTGCGTCATGATGGAAAAATATACGCCGCGAATTCTGCTGCGAAAGACGAAGAATCCGAAGAGCGCCGCGAACGTCATCGGCGCCAGCACGACCGCGGCCAGTGAAAATCCAAAATTGTCAAACGGCGCCCAAAACCAGGGAAGGGCCTTGACCTGATTCCAGACCATAAAGTCGGGCAGTGTGCTGCCATAGACGCTGTCCGCGCCGATTCCCAGCATCAGGTGCATCCCCATGGCATAGGCGCCCAATCCGAAAAATACGCCGTGGCCGAGACTAAGCACGCCGGTGTACCCCCAGATGAGGTCAATCCCCAGCGCCAGAATGGCAAAGGCAAAAAATTTTCCAAAGAGGTTCAGGGTGAAGTCGGATACGTGCAGGACGGAATCGTCGGGAAGGAGATTCAGAAGGGGAAGCCCCGCAAGCAGCGCGAATCCCGCGATCCAGAACCACGGGCCTCCCGCCGCGCGCGCGGGTTCTCGATGATGTTCAGGAATCAAGGCGCCGCCCCTTCAGCGTAAAAAGTCCGGACGGCCGGTATTGCAGAAAGAGAATCACCATGACCAGAATCGTCACCTTTCCATACACGGCTCCGAAACTCGGTTCCAGCAGTTTATTCAGCGTGCCGATGCCCATGGCGGCCGTCACCGTGCCGGCCAGTTTGCCCACGCCGCCGGTCACGACCACCATGAACGAGTCCACGATGTAATTCCGGCCAAGCTCCGGGTCAACGTTGCCCACCATCGTGAGCGCGCTGCCGGCCAGTCCCGCCAGCCCCGAGCCGAACGCAAAGGTGTAGGCGTCCAGTTTTCTGGTTGGAATGCCCAGGCAGGCGCTCATGTCCCGGTTTTGCAGCACCGCCCGGACCCGAAGGCCGACACCCGTGCGAAAGAGGATGGCATAGATGCCGGCCACGCAGAAGAGGGCGAGCAGAATGATGAACAGCCGGTTGTGCGGAAACTGCACGCCGACCATCACCTGCACGCCGCCCTTGAGCCAGCTCGGCGCCTGAACCGCCGTGAGATCCCCAAAGATGACACGGGCGGCCTGAATCAGGATGAGTCCGACGCCCCACGTGGCCAGAAGCGTTTCGAGCGGCCTTCCGTACAGGAACCGGATCAGCGTGCCTTCCAGTATCCATCCGACCACGCCGGCGGTGACAAACGCGCAGGGGAGGGCGAAGAAAAAATAATAATCAAAGAACTGCGCGCCGAGGCAGGCTTTAAAAATTTCCTGCACGACATACGTGGCATAGGCGCCGATCATCATCATCTCCCCATGCGCCATATTGATGACGCCCATGAGGCCGAACACAATGGCGAGTCCCAGCGCCATGAGGAGGAGAATGGAGCTCAAGCTCAATCCTTGCAGCAGTATTTCCACGCCGCTTGCGAGAGTCTGCCACGTCTGGATGCGGTGACCGGCTTCCGCCGCCGCGTCGCGGAGCCTGTGCTGTTCCGGGGTGTTCGCCGGCCGGTCGGCCAGTTCCCGCATCACCGGCAGGGCGGCGGCGCTGCGCAGGTCGCCCAGCTTTCGGATGGCCGCAAGCCTGCCTTGCGGGTCCGCGTATTCCACGTTGAGTAAATTGACCGCTTCTTCCAGGTCATAGGTGACCCACCGGTCCCGCTCGCCGGACAGGGCGTTTTGGAGTACAGGCAACGCTTCCCGTGTGCCCCGCACGCCAAGGTCCCTGGCGGCGCGGCGGCGGACGCCGGCGTCCTGACTGGCCAGGCCGGCTTGATTTCGGAGAAGCGTGATGACCGGCTTGAGCAGTTTGCGAACCCGCCGGTTTGTCTTTGCTCGGAGCGCTTCAAGTTGAGGAAGCAGGCCGGGGTCGCCATGTTCCAGCAGCCAGGCCGCGGCCAGTGTTTGTTCGGGCCGGGTCCCTTCCGTGAGCGCGGTCAGCGCCTTGTGAATCCCATCCTCGCCGTGCGGCGTGGACGGCGGCGGCGCGACCTGGGCCCATCCCATGGCTTGCAGGTTGAGCAGGCACCAGCACGCGACGGCCAGCAGGGGAAGGAGCCGCGTCCGTGTGAATGGTCGTGTCATCGGGGTTTGTGTGAAGCCTGCGGCATTCATGGCCGGTTTGCGGCGACGGCGCCGTTGAACGTCAAGGCGGGCCCGGGCAGCGATGCCCGAGCCCGTCCGGTTGTCAGGTTTTTTTATAGGTGCCTTTGTGGCCGACCCAGTCGCATCCTTTCTCCGGGTTGGTGTATTCGCTCCAGGGTTCCGCCCGCACGAGGCCGGTTTTGGAAAGAATCGCAAATTGTCCGTTGTCGCGAATCTCGCCGATGAGCACGGGCTTGTAGGTGTGGTGGTTGACCTCGTCCATTTTTTTCTTGCCGCCCGGCGCGTCGAATTCCATGCCGTACACGGCTTTCCGCACGGCGTCCACATTGGTCGTCCCGGCTTTTTCCACGGCCCGCTTCCAGACGTGCACGCCGAAATACGCGGCTTCAATCGGATCATCGGTGACCCGTTTGTCGCCGCCGGGGAGGTTCTGCGTGCGACAGTAGTTCTTGAAGTCGCCCACGAATTTTTCGTTTTCCGCGGTCTTGAGGCTTTGAAAATAATTCCAGGCGGCCAGGTGTCCGACCAGCGCGGATGTGTCCATACTGCGCAGTTCGTCTTCGGCCACGCTGAAGGCGATGATGGGCACGTCCTCGGAGCGCAGCCCCTGATTGGCGAACTCCTTGTAGAACGGCACGTTGCTGTCCCCGTTGATCGTGCTGATCACCGCCGCGTCCCCGCGACGGGAAAATTGCCGGATGTTGCCGACAATGGTCTGGTAATCCTGGTGGTGAAACGGGGTATATTCTTCGCCGATACCGGCGGCCGGCACGCCTTTGGCGAGCAGCATGGCGCGCAGAATTTTATTCGTCGTGCGGGGATAGACGTAATCCGTTCCGAGCAGATAGAATTTTTTGTATCCTCCGCCTTCCTCGCTCATCAGATATTCCGCCGCCGGCACGGCCTGCTGGTTGACGGCCGCTCCGGTGTAGAACACGTTGCGCGAACATTCTTCCCCTTCGTATTGCACGGGGTAAAACAGCAGCCCGTTGCGGCTTTCAAAGACGGGCAGAACGGATTTCCGGCTCACGGACGTCCAGCAGCCGAACACGACGGCGACCTTGTTGACCAGGAGCAGTTGTTTGGCCTTTTCCGCGAATAAATCCCAATTGGACGCGGGATCAACCACGACCGGTTGAATCTGTCTGCCGAGCACGCCGCCCGCCGCGTTGATTTCCTGCACGGCCATGAGCACGACGTCCCGCAACGACACTTCGCTGATGGCCATGGTGCCGCTCAACGAATGCAGGATGCCGATCTGAACAGGCTCCTTGTCTGCCGCGTAGGACAGCGCGTAATTTCCCAAATTGCCCAGCAACGCCGCCACGCCGAACCCCGCCGCCGTTTTGCCGGCGGTCGTTAAAAATTCGCGCCGGTTTTTCCCGTCCGGTCGCGCAAGCGGTGTGTCGTTCATGTTGTGTTCATGTTCCGGTTGTTGTGTCTTGTCCATTGCAGGTGTCTCCTTGTCGGTGTCTTGATGGTTGCGGACTATACAGGGCGCCGGTCAAAGCTGCCATTGAATGGCCAGCTTGATTGAGCTTTCTTCGTCTCCGTCCTGCGGCCCCCTCCATTCTCGTCCTTTTGTGGCGATGTCGCCGTACTGGTAGAACAGCGAGATACTGGCATTGTGCCCGTCAATGATGTAATTCGTCCCGATTTCGTATTCGTTGCGATAGGTACTCAACCTGGGCCGGATTTCCGTAAAACGCACGTAGGGCTGGAATTGCCCGATCCCGATTTTTTCCGGGAACAGGTACAGACCCGTCGCCGTCCAGGAGTTGCCGTCAAACAGGCAGAAACAGGTGGCGTCATTAGTCGTGGGCATACCATTATCGTCCCGGGTTTTTTCTTCCAATGCCGAAGTCAACCCGGTTTCAAAGACCTTGTATTCTCCCTCAAGCGTCAGCACGCCCTTGTTCGCCAGCACTTTTTCCATAAGCAGGTCGGCGCTGTAGCCGCGAAAATCCGATTGATCGGTTGCGGTCCCGACGCCGTTCGCGTGGTATTGCCCGGCAAGCGCGAAGGTCAGAATATCTCCCTGGCTGCCGTAGTAGGTGCTGCTGGTGTAATAGCCAGGATTCTGTTCCACGTTCCAGAAATTGTAGCTCACCCGGCCCGCCCAGAGCAGATGGTCACTGGTGTTCGGGCGGTTCTCCTTTCCGCTGTCCACGCCGTCGAAAACGCCCGCGACGTAGGTCAGCCGTTTGTCCTCAAACAGGGCGCCCCAGACGTTCACGCCGTCATCGCGGCCAAACCGTCCGGCCACGAAATTGCCGAAGTCCGACGGGTAAAACGGCGTCTTGTTGAAGTCAAACGTATTTTGAAAATATGGCCCGTCCAGTTCGGCCCGGTCCGCCGGAACCAGAAGCCGTCCGGCCCAAACGTTAAAGTATTGGTTGAATTCCAGCTTTCCGATCGCATCAAGGACGATCATGGTGCCGCGGCCGTTGCCATCGCTGGCCACGCAATCCGTGCAGTCGGTGTTGAATTCAATCTTCAGGTTCTTGTGAATCTGTCCGTTGACGTAGAGCCGCATGTTCTCCAGGCTGAAATCCTTGCTCCAGTTCTGTCCGTTCGGTGCGCCATTGTCTCTCGACGTAAAACTGGCCCGTGCGCCGGCGCCGACGCTGATCCATTTGGTCTCGTCTATTTCGAATTTTGCCCCCGCAAACGCGGACGGGGCGATGAACATGAGTCCCGCAAAGAGCATCGTGATTGTCGTGTGCGTCAATTTATACATGACCTGGTGTCCTTTCCTGCCTCGGCTTGTGTTCATGCCGGAATCGCCATGCGTTCCGGCGCCATTGCGGCCAGGAGGAGCGGGTAAAAAAAAACGCCCTCCTGGTTCTTCCCGTGAACCAAAAGGACGTCGCTGTCCTTGCTGTTGCTTTGCCTGACTAGTTTGGCGGCCCGTGAGAGAACATCGTCGTTCCCCACACGCTTTGCCACCTCAATTGACGGACTTTATAGAGCAAACGACGTGAGTTGTCAAGCCCGCTTTATCCGGTGAAAGACGTCGTTTGGAACGGCGCAGTCACTGTCGCGTGGACAATGGCGTGGTTGGGCCGGGGTCGGCAACGCCGGTATGGCTGATTTTCTGTTGCTTCTGCCTGTCAAACGTGGTGCACTGGAAAACCGGGGAGGGGATGCGGCGGATCATGAAAAACGACGTTCCAATCAAGCCGCCGTCCGGGTGTCTCATTTATGATTCCCATTGCCGTCTTTGCACGGCGGTGCAACGGCACATGGAGCGGACGGGGCGTTTCGGCGCCGTGCAGTTTGTACCTTACGACAGTCGCAGGGCGCGGGAATGTCTTGGGGAACGCTACCGGGCCGGCCGCCGTCCTCCCATGGCGTACTGGGTTGACACGCAGGGAACGGTTCGTGACGGGCCGGAAGCGTTTCTTCCGTTGCTGCCGGGTCTCGCGGCCGGAACGCTTTTCATGTTTTGCTGGAGGTTTCGCGCGGGGCGCTGGATCATGGGCACGCTCTACCGGTTTGTGGCGGCGTACCGCTATCGGTGGTTCGGGTCTGTTGAGTAAGCAGGTGTTTGACTTTTCAGCCCTCTAAGTTTGGGTGAATGACACCAGAGAGAAGAGCCACCACTCCGCACTCATTCCCGCCCCGGCTGTCATTCCCGCGCAGGCTGGAATCCAGCGTCTAACTGGGCCGGCGGAGCCGGACACTTCACTCCTGTCCTTACCAGTGCCACTCCAGTTGCACCCGCACGCCATGATCCACCGGGGTCGTGCCCGTCGCGCCTTTCCTGGCGCCTTCCAGGCTCATATTCAGCCGATGGGCCAGGCTGACCCGGCTGCCTAGCCGGTAGGTGCGCGCATCCGCCGCCCCCAGGGTCATCCCGCCGTAGGGTGTCAGCAGGTGGTCGCCTACCGGCAGCCCGTAGGCGACGGTGGCTTCCATGAGGCCCTGCGGCGTGGTCGGGCCGCTGGGCGCCGGGCGGTTGGCCGTGCCGTGTTCCCAGAGTTGCGCCAGCCCGCCGGCGCTGGTGGTGGTTTGATAGGTTGGGACCAGCGTGACGGCCAGGCCCTGCCCCTGGGCGCCCGGCGCCAGGGTCACCCGTCCGCTCACGCTCCAGTCGTCGTAGTCGCCGCCATGGGCGAGCAACACCCGGCCCCGGCTTTCCATGGTCAGCCGCAGGGCGGGATGGGCGTAGCGCAGGCCGCCACTGACTTCCGCGCCGGTGCCGGTGCGGCCGTCGCCGGCGTCATGCCGCAGGCCCACGCCCACGCTGGGGGTCAGGTGGGCGCCATGGGGTAAGGGTTGCTCATGGCTGCCTTCCAGGGTCAGCCGCAACCGCCGGGCGTCCGTGGTCAGGCCGGCCAGGCGGTCGCCTTGTTGCTCGGCTTTGATCGCCGTGGTCAGGACTTCGGCTTTGACCCGCACCGTGGTGGTGCCGTCGGGGGTCAGGAGGCCCGGCTGGTTCAGCAGGCGGCCGGCGCCGCCCACGGCGGCGGTGGCCAGCCGGGTGTCGGCGGTGACGGTGCCGTCGGCCGTGGGGTCGGCGGTGTCGGTGATGGCAACTTCGCCCCAGCCGTAGCCGCCGGTGGCCCAGAGGGTCACCTGCCCGTCCAGCAGGCTGGTGCTGACGTAGGGGTGCAGGCTGGTCAGGGTGGCCTGATAGGTGCCGGGGGCCGGGTCGGTACCACTGCGGTCGGTGTAATCAAAGGTGCCGTCGGCCCAGGAGACGGCCAGGCCGGTCAAGAGGGTGTCGGTCAGCCAGGCATCCCCGCCCACGGTGGCGCCGAACAGGTCGCCGTCCCAGTCCACGGTGGCACTGTTGCCGGACAGGTTGCGGTAGGCGCCGTTGCCCCACAGGGTGACGCCGGCCAGCGGCCCGCCGGCTTGGTTGAGCGGCAGGGCAAAGGCAGAGCGGCCCAGGAGGGATTTGACATTGAAGGCGCCGGTGGTCAGGGCTTCCCCGTTTGATTGCAGCACCCCCGCCAGGGTGGACTGCCCGCCCAGGCTGAAGGTGGCGCCGGCGGCGGCGTCATGGTCGGCGGCGGCTTGTTCGGTCCGCCGGGCAATGGCGCTGACGGTGGTGTCCATCATGGCCCGGGTGACTTCGGGGAGAATGGCGCGGTGCACGTTGTCAAACTGGCTGCGGCCTACCTGGACGGTGACTCTGGCGTTGGCGGTTTGCTGTGGGGTGTCGCTGTCGGTGATGGCGAGGGTGAACTCCAGGGTGGTGCGCTCGTCCGGGGCGGTGAAGGTGACCATGGGGAAGCCGCCGCCGAGTCCGCCATCAAACATGATCTCCGGGTTGTTGCCGGCGTCCGCCCATGTGAAGCCCAGGCCGACTTGGATGCCGTCTTCGGTGGTCATCCCGCCTTCGGGGTTGCGGGTGAGGCGGGCATCCAGGGAGACCATTTCCTCGCCTTCTTCCACGGTCATGCGCAGGGTGCCGCCTTCGGCCACGCGCACGTTCCGGCCGCCGACTACGATCATGATGGTGGGGCGGTCGTTGGGGAAGGTGCCCGTTTCGAGGAAGACGCTGATGGTGCGGTCAATCGTAATGCCGGCGACGGTGGTTCGGACGTCGAAGTCATCTTCCATGTCGACGGCGTCGGGGCCGAGGTTTCTGGTGGCTTCCCGGTTGTTATCCAGGGTGTAGGTCCACATCCGCATATTCTCGGTTTGGAAGGCCAGGCTGCTACTGACCACGGGGCCGAGGGCGACGCTGCCAAATTCGGGCTGGCGGATGACGCTGTAGGTGGGGCGGGCGTTGGTGGGGACGTTGTCAACCGTCAGGACGCCGGTGGCGACGCCGCCTGCGAGGATGTTGCCGTTGTCGTCAGTCATCGTGACGTCGCTGACCGGTAGGTCGGTGGCGGTGTCGCCGTCGCTATCGATGAGGCCAACGCCGGGGCCGGTGACGGCCGGCTGTTGGGTCACGAGCACGTCAACCATGTCGGTGCCGGCGGTGGCGCCGTCGGAGACGCTCAAGGTCAGGGTGACGTCCATGTTGCCGCTGGCGACGGTGGGCGTGGTCCAGATGGTGTTGGCGCTGCCGGTATTGGCGAAGCTGCCGGTAGCGGGGGCCGCGCTCCAGGTGTAGCCCAGGGTGTCGCCGGTTTCCGGGTTGGTGGCGGTGGCGCGCAGGGTTACCTGTTGGCCGGATATGACGCTGAAGGTGCCGGCGGACGGGAGCGGCTGGCTGATGGTGACGGTGGGCGTGTCATTGGCGCCGGTGATGGTGATGGTCACGACCTGGGTGGCGGAGGAGTCGGCTTCGGCAACGACGGTGAAGGTCTCGGTCGGGCTGTCGCCGGTGGTCAGGCGGTCGGTGTCGATGTCGGCGTTGTCCAGGGTGTAGGTCCAGACGCCGGTGGCGGCGACGATGGAGAAGGCGCCGTAGGTGCCGGCGCGGTCGGTTATGGCGATGAAGTCGGTGCCGCCGGTGGGGTTGGGGTTGACGGCGGTCAGGGTGCCGGTGGCGGTGGTGGTGTTGGCGTCCTCGGTAACCGCGCCGCTGGTATTGCCGGTGAAGGTGATGGGCGCGGCGCGTGGACGGACGGTGACCTGTGCGCTCACGGTGGCGGTGCCGTCACTGACGTCCAGGATCAGGATGACGTTGGCGGTGCCGGTGGCGGGGGCGGTCCACATCGTGCTGGCAAGGGCGGCATTGGCAAAACTGCCCCGGTCTGCCGGTTGGGTGCGCCATGCGTAGGTCAGGGTAGTGCCGGTATCCGGGTCGGTGCCGGTGCCGGTTACCGTTACCGCCTCGCCGAACGCCACCTGCGCGTTGGGCGCGGGCGCGCTGATGGCGGCGCTGGGCGCGTCGTTGGCGCCGTTGACGGTGATGGTGATGACCTGCGTACTGCCGGCGGCGGCGGTTGCGGTGAAGGTCTCCGTTAGCGGAGGCCCCGCGGCCAGGGCGTTGGTGGCGGCGTTGGTGTTGTTGAGGGTGTAGGTCCAGTTGCCGTTGGTGGCGATGGTGAAGACGCCGAAGGTGCCATTCATATTCGCGGCTATGAAGGTCGTGTCGCTGCCGGGGGTCGGGTTGTCAATGTTGAGGTCGCCGGTGGCGGTGAGGTCACCGTCTTCGGTGACGCTGCCGGTGGTGTCGCCGACGATGGCGACCGGCACCACCATGACGGTGACCGGTGTTGCGTCTGCGGTGGCGACCGGGGTGGCGTCATCGCTGACCCTCAGGTGCAAGGCGACGGACATTTCGGTGGACGGCGCGCTCCAGGTGGTGGAGGCGGCGGTCGCGTTGGCAAAACTGCCGGTGTTCGCCGGCATCGTGGTCCAGGCGTAGGTCAGGGTGGTGCCGGTGTCCGGGTCTTCGCCGGCGCCGGTAACGGGGATCGTCCCGGCGAACGACACCATGGTATTGGCCGGCGGTGCGGTGATCTCGGCGGTGGGCGCGTCATTGGCGCCGGTGATGGTGATGGTGATGTCCACGGTGGCGGCGGGGTTGGCGGTGGCGACGACGCGGAAGGTGTCCGTTACGGTGGAGGCCGGGCCGCTACCGGGCAGGGCGTCGGTATCGGGGTCGTCGTCGTTCAGGGTGTAGGTCCAGTCGCCGGCGGCGGTGATGGAGAACATGCCGTAGGTGCCGGGCTGGTCGGTTTGGACGGCCACGGTGGTGGGGCCGGTGCTGGTCATCGGGGCCAGTTGGCCGGTGGCGGTGTTCATACTGGCATCGTCCTCGGTCACGCCGCCGATGGTGGCGCTACTGAAGGTAACCGCCGTCAGGGTCGGGATGAGGGTGATTTCGGCGGTGTCGGTGAGGGTGCCGCTTATAACTTCCTGGGCGGTCAGCCGTATGGTTACGGCCCCGCCGCCGGTGGGGACGACCCAAAGGCCGTTACGGCCGGTGTTGGAGGTAAAGCTGCCGCGACCCGGCGGGACGGTGCTCCATTCGTAGGCCAGATCGTTATCCGCGCCATCCGGGTTGGTACCGCTGCCGGTCAGGGTGACCGTGGAGCCGAAGTCTACCGTCGTGCCGTCCGCGGGCGCGTCAATGGTGGCCACGGGCGGGTCGTTGGCGCCGGTGATGGTGATGACGACGTCCTGGGGTGTGCCGCCGGCGGTGACGGTGAAGGTGTCGGTTACCTCAACGCCCCCCGCCAGGGCGTTGACGGCGGTCTCGTTGTCGGGGTTGCCGCCGAGGGTGTAGGTCCAAGCGCCGGCGGCGGCGATGCTGAACAGGCCGTAGTCGCCGTCTGTATTGGTCTGCACCACCACGTCTGTGCTGCCGGTGGGGTCGGAACTGGTAACGGTCAGGGCGCCGGTGTCGGTGAGGTCGCCGTCTTCGGTGACTGCGCCGGTGAGGTCGTCGGCAAAGGTGATGGTGAGCGCCACCAGTTGGACGATGACCGTGGTGTTGCTCGTTGCGCCGCTGCTGTCGGTGACCGTCAATCTCAAGGTTACGCCCCCAAGCGTGCCGCCGGACGGCGCGGTCCAGGTGGTGTCGGCGGCGGTGGTGTCGCCAAACGTGCCGGTGGTTTCGGAGCCGTCGTCCCACGCAAACGTCAGGGTGTCCGGGGTGTCGCTGATATCCGGGTCGCTGCTGGTGCTGCCGGTGAGGGTGAGGACGCCGTTGTAGGACACTTCGGCGCCCATCGCCGGGGCGGTGATGCGGGCGGTGGGCGCGTCGTTGGCGCCGGTTACGCTGATGGTGATGTCCTGGGTGACGGTGGAGTCGGCGGCGGCGGCGACGGTGAAGACGTCTGGAACGATTACGAGGGCGTCCAGGGCGTTGGTGTCGTCGTCGGCGTTGTCCAGGGTGTAGGTCCAGACGCCGGTGTCGGCGGCGATGGTGAAGTCGCCGTAGGTGCCCATGCCCTCGGGGTCGGAGGCGGTGATGGCGACGAACTCGTCGCTGCCGCCGGGGTTGGGGTTGGTGATGGTCAGGGTGCCGGTGGCGTCACCGAAGGCTTCGCTGTCTTCAACGACGGTGGCGGCGAGGTCGCTGGGGCCGCCGCCGCCGCCGGTAATGGTGATGGTCTGCAGGGTTACTTCCAGGGTGAAGGGCAGGTCAAGGGCGCCGCCGGCAGTGGTGGCGGTGTAGGCGTAGTTCGCTTCGGCGGCGATGGCCTCCGGGGTGCCGGTGATGGTCGGGGGGGTGGCGCCGGCGTCAAAGGTCAGGCCGGCGGGCAGGGCCGGGGTGAGGGCGTAGGTTGCTGCGCCGGCGCCGGCGGAGACCACGGGCAGGGTTACGGTGCCGACGGCAATGCCGAGTTGGTAGGTTTGGGGTGCGATGGCGGCGGCGAAGGATAATGGGCCGCTCAAGGTTACGGCGACGGTGCAGGTATCAGACATACCGCCGACGCCATACTCCAGGGTGAACGCGCCCGGGTCGTGAGCCGGCGCCGTCCAGGTGGTGCCGGCTTGGCCGCCGGCGAACGCGCCTACCCCGGTCGGAATCGTGCCCCAGCGCAACGGCACGCCCACAGAGGGCGTGAAGCCTTGCAGGGTTACCTGGTCGCCAAAACCCACGGTCAGGGTGGCGGGCACCGCCGGGCCGCCTTCCGCGCAAGTGACGTCGGCCGGCGGCGCGGCCAGCCGGGTGATGACCAGGGTGTAATTTCCGGCGCCGCCGCCATTATCAACCACTTCAATAAAATGCGCGCCATCCGCGGCCGCCGTATAGGTGTTGCTTTGGAGGGTGTTGCCGCCGCCGGTAATCAAAGACGCGCTGATGACGGTACCGCCGCTATCGCGGATGGTGAGTAGCGTGGCGTTCGCCGAAGTCAAATCAATCTGGTAGCGCGCGCCGTTTTCCAGCACAAAACTAAACCAGTCGCTATCGTTACTATGTGAAATGCGGGAGGTCTCGGTCCGGGCCGCCACCACGATGCCCGTATTCCTGTCGTGGCGGGTTGTGGTTGAGCCGATATTGTCGTCATAGAGGAAGCGGCTGAACGCGCAGTCGGTGGCGAGGGTGGCGTCGGTAACGGTGCTGAAACAAGCGTATAACCCATAAAAGCCCGAACCCGTACCTGGCCCGAAGATGTTGCGGGTTACGGTTCCGGTGCCGCCCGAGGCGGCAAGCCCCGCCGCAATCGTGCCTGACCCATCACTGGATCCGAGGTCGGCGACCGTGGTTACAGAAGCCGCATCCGCCACCAGATAAAAGTTCACGGTGGTGACCTCCGCAGTCGCCGCACCCCCGTTATTGGTTACCACGGCGACCACATCAAAACTGTCGTCACCTGAGAGAGTAGGGGCAACGGGATTTGTGGTCGGCGGCGCAATGCTCAACTCGGGCGCCGGCGGCGCCGCCCTGGTTACGGCGATGGTATATGTTTGCGTGGCGACGCCGTCCGAGGCGGTTACCAGCACTGCAATGTCGGTGGTCATGCCCTCGGTCAGCGCAATCGCGGCGCTGGCCGTGCCATTGTCCACGGCGGTGCCGTCCACGGCGATGGTCGCGAAGTCGTTGGTGGCGGTCGGCGTCACCATGATGTCGGCAACGCTGTTGATTACGGCCGCGGTGTACATGAACGTGCCGGAGTCGAAGGGCGGGGTGAGCGAGACGCCGCCAGACAAGGCGAGGGCGGACAGCGTGGCGACGTTGTTTTCAACGATGGGCAAGACATCCACCCGAGGGGGGGCTGTCAGCTCGTCGGCGCCGGTGTGGGCCGCGGGTTGCACCTGAACAAAGATTGTGGCGGGGGATGGGCCGTCAAAGTCGTTGCCGCCGTAGGCCAGCGTCAGCGTGGCTTGGGTGTCGCTGTCGCGGACCACCGAGGCTACGGTCGGATCGTGCGTGTTACCTCCGAAGCGGGTCGCATTCAACTCAAAACCGGATGGAAGCAGCGTGCCAACGTACGTGGTGAAGGCCAGCGTCACCTCCAGCGTGGCCCCGTCCAGGGTGTTTTCAACCAGTGGATCCGGGTTGGTGGCGGTGAGGAACGCCGCCGGCGCCGTTGAATCAAGGATGACGATGAAGAAGGGCAGCCGGGCAACGTCGCCGCCGGCGTCGGTGGCGGTGTAGGTGTAGTTGGTTAGGATTTGGGCGGCGGTCGGGTTGCCGTCCAGGACGCGGGTGGCGGCGGCGAAGGTCAGGCCGTCTGGCAGGGCCGGGGTCGGGTTGATGGCGTAGGTGAATCCACCGCCAGCACCGCCGACCGCCTGCGGCAGGGTTACGCTCAAGGCGGTGCCGACGACGTAGGCTTGGGTGTCAATGGTGGTGGGGAAGGTGACCGGCGCCCGGGTGATGGTTACGGCAACCGGGTCGCTGCAGTTGTTGGTGTCATCCGCATCTCCATCCGCCGCCACCACACAGGCGCCAAAATGGAGCGTTGCAGCCGTTGTGGTGGACGGGATGAGCAGGGTATCGGTCGCCGTTGCGGTGGCGTCATCCAGCAGTATGGCAATCTCTTGTGGGGCAACCGGCATCCCGTCCGCACCGTCCGCACGGGTGTCGCTGTCGGGGTCCAGGGCGTTGCCGGTGGTGTTGTAAAAATATCGCACCTCCGTGGACGCGGTGGCGCCGCCGGCGCCGTTATTGGTGACCGTGAATTCAAAGTCAAAGGTGGCGCCCACCATGACCGCGCCTGTTTCGCCCGTGGGACGCCCGCCGACAATGGTCAGATCGCCGGTTCCGAGGTTTTCTGCGGTCAGGGTGTACGCGCCGGTCGTGGAGCCGTTGCCCATCGCTTCAACATACAACTGCGCGCCGTCGTTGACGATATAGAGTCTTTGGGAACGGGTGGCGGAATTGGTGGTGCCGAAGTTCTGGCGCACGGTGCCGGACGCCGCGCGCACCCGGAGCCGGGGCACAAGCGCGTTGCCGGCCCCGGCCGCACGGGTGATGGTGAAGCGGTAGGTGGTGTCCAATACCTGCGTGGGGATGGTGAACCAGTCTCTATCGTTGTTCGCTCCAATAATACCGGAACTCGTGCTGCCGTCCAGGGTAACCGCCCCCGCGCGCGACACGCCCTCTGTGAAGTCGTCCACGTTCAGCCTTTGAGACGGGCCGCAATCATTGTCGTTGTTGACGTCGTCGGCGTGGGTTACGCAGACGAAATAAAAATAATCGTTCGGCGCGGTGGGCGTCGTGATGGTAACGGCGGGGGTTACCGCCCGGTCGCTGTCGCCGCGCGGAATATCTTCACTAGCGGCGGCGGTGAGGCGGCAAAGATTGGCGTTATCTCCGCCGCCGCCGCCGTCCGGCTGGGAGGCGGCGCTGCATAGAGGCGGCACGGTGCCGGGCGATGCGGCGGCGGCGGCCCTTGCCGTCAACGAGCGGTAATACTCAACGCTCGCGCCGACTGCATCCACGCCCGTATTACTCACCAGGGCGGTTAGCGTGTTGCTAACAAGAGTTGACGTGGCGCTCACATCAGGAATCATCGGCGACCCTTCCACGAGCACCGCAATCGGGCCGGTGCAGTTGTTCTCCAGGTTGACGTCGCTGGGCAGTGACTCAATGCAGAAGAAATAATTGAGGGTGGTAGCCGTCGCCTGGGCGGTTGGGGTAACGCCGGCCAGCGTTCGTGGTGCTGACGCACCGGCGCCAAGCCGGGCAATGGTGCCGGCGGCGGGGGTCGGGCTTATGTCAACCGCATTGGCCGCAATGAGACTGGCGACGGTGAGCGGGCTTGGCGTGGCCAGGGTGGTCGGCGCTTCATATACGACAAAAAACGACCTTCGTGACGGCTGCAAAGTTCCCGCGTTCTCCACGCTGGCGGTGAACGTGAAGCTTCCGCCATCCGGCACCGTGGTCGGCGTCGCCGCAGGCGCGGGCGTTGCCAAAATTCTCAAATCGGTTATCTCCACGCTGGGGCTGGTGACCGAGCAGGTGCGGGCACCGCCCGAGGTGATCGTGACGCAGGCGAAATAAGCATAATCCGTGGTCGCGGCATCAATCGGGGTGTTGGTGGCCGCCGTGAAGCTATACGCGCCCGGCGTAAGCTGCGTGACGGTGTTCACGCCGGTAACGACGGCGCACGGCTGGCTATTGGTGGATTCGGTTACCGAACACAGCGGCGCGGTGGCGGCGGCGGTATTCGCTTGCGAGGCATCCAGCGTCTGCTCAGCGCGATACACGCTGAACGTGGTCGCGCCAACAATGAATACCCCGCCATTGGTTACCGAGAATTCCAGCGTGGCGGTATTCTGACCCGATGGCCGGGAAATGCTCAAAACCGGATCGGGATTCCCCGCCGATGGGCCGCAATCATTGGCTTTGTTAGTGTCGTCGGCGTGGGCCACGCAGACGAAATAATAATAATTGCCGGTCGCGGTAGGCGGCGTGATGGAGAAGTCAGGGACCGCCAGGCTGGCGGCCTTGGACGGAATATCCATCGTCGTGGCAGTGGCGTTGAGGCGGCAAACCGGCACCGTGGTCGCGGTGCACACCGGCGTACCGGACGGCGGCGCGGCGGCGACCGCAGGCCGGGGATCGGTGGCGCCGCTCACGCGGTAGTATTCAACGCTCGCGCCGGTGGCAAGCGCGCCCGTATTCGCCGCCGTGGCGGTTAGCGTGTCGCCATCAAAACTTGAAGTGGCGATGCTCACATCAGGAATCGTCGGCGGCCCTTGCACGAGCACCGCAAGCGGGCCGGTGCAGTTGTTCTCTACGTTGATGTCGCTGTCAAGTATCTCAATACAGAGAAAATAATTGAGGGTTGTATCCGCCGCCTGGAGGGTTGGGTCGACGTCGACCATTTGTAATGATTGCCCTGTAGTACCAACCCGGCCAATGGGGGGTTGGGCAAAGTCGGGGGTCACGTCGACCGCATTGGCCGCATCGAGACTGGCGGCGGTGAGCGGACTTGGCGTGGCCAGGGTCGTCGGCGCTTCATAAACGATAAAAGTCGCCCTTCCTGATAGCTGCACATTTCCCCCATTCTCCACTGCGGAGGATATCCTGAAGGTTGCGCCATCCGGCACAGTGGTCGGATTCGCCGCAGGCGCGGGCGTTGCCGAAAACCTCAAATCGGTTATCTCCACGCGGGCGCCGGACGGCGAGCAGGTGCGAACACTGCCCGTGGCGACCGTCACGCAGACGAAATAATAATAATCAGTCGTACCGGCATCGACCGGGGTGTTGGTGGCGGCCGTTCCACTATACGGGCTGTCGAACGCAATCTCCGAGGCGATGCTTACGCCCACAACGGCGGCGCACGACTGGCTGGGGGTTGATTCGGTTACCGAACAGAGCGGCGCGGCGGCGGCGGCAGTATTCGCTTGCACCGCAGTCAGCGTCTGCTCCGTGCGGTACACGCCCAATGTTGAAGCATCAACAGCGACTGGTCCGCCGCTATTGGTTACCGTGAATGACAGCGTGCCGGTATTCTGACCGGTCGGCTGAGCAATGCTCAAATCCGGCGGCGAGCCCGGCGGCGGGGTTGTGACAGCCGCCGTCAGCGTGTAATCGCCGCCGCTCCCAGCATGGGCAAATGCGTCAACACACAGCACGTGGTCTCCGGTTTGTGCCGCCGTCCAGGTAATTTGGGAATCGCTTGGGTTTCCTCCTGATGATTCTATGTCGTCATTACCCGTAAGTACGCCGGTGGCGTTATGGCAGGAAGTACTCCCGACAAAGTTAGTATGTCCGGGCGGATATAAACCGAGGGTAGTATCCAGGCCACCGCTTGTTATCTCGGCATCAAACTGGTAGGTGCCGCCGGATACGAGCGCGACCAGGAAAGCGTCCTGGTCATCGGGAGCACCAATAGTGCCGGTGAGCGTGCCGGGCACCGCGAGCCTTACTGTGGTGGAACCGTCGCCGGGGACGTCCTGGGTCGGCGGCGGCGGCGGGGTTGTGACAGTCGCCGTCAGCCGGTAAAAGCCGCTGCTACTGGTGGTGCCTAATGCGTCAACACAAAGAAAGTGATCTCCGGTTTGTGTCGCCGTATGGGTAATTCGGGAATCGGTAGTAAGTCCTTCGCGGTCGTCATTACGCGCAAGGCTACCGATGTTGAAGTCATTGCAGTCCAACGAACCAAAGTCAACATGTCCGGGCGAAAATAAACCGAGGGTAGTATCCAGGTTATCGCTTGTTCTCTCGGCATCAAACTGGTAGGTGCCGCCGGATACGAGCGCGACCAGGAAGATGTCCCGATCCGCTTGAGGTTCAATAGTGTCGGTGATCGTGCCGGGCACCGCGAGCCTTGCTGTGGTGGTGCCATCGTCGGGGACGTCCTGGGCCGCAGCGTACTGTGCGGGAATAAAGGTCAGCGCAAAAAGCGCCACGCCGAGCGCCGACGCCCTGCCGACCCTACACATAATTTTGCCCCCGACCAGCATAGCCGGCCTCCGATCCGTGCAGGGGGGGGGGGGGGGGGGGGGGGGGGCAAGAATGGCCGCTACAACGCCCGGAGGCGCGCTGTGCGGGGCTTTTAGCGCATTTTTGAGTGCGGACGGCAAGCGGGAAAATGTCATGGCTATGGTCTCTTTTCAGTGCAAGTAAAGTGGCGAGCGCATCAATCATCCCCTGCGGCGTTTCCGATGGTATGCGATACGCGAGAAATGACTGAAGAGCGGCCTCGGTTTCTGTTGTTGGCCCTAGGGGCCAATGAATGGGAAAAAGTATAACATAACAAGTGGCGGGGATTGCAAGGGGCGACAACGCCGCCGTCATTCCCGCGAAGGCGGGAATCCAGTGGGGAGAGGCCAAGGCGAAGATGGATTCCCGATTAACAATGTCGGGAATGACGGAAAAAAAGGGGGGGGGATGGCGGGAATGACGGAGGGGGTGACGCTTCGCTGACGCGGGTGAGTTGATTGACCCTCAAAAAGTCGCTGTGGTACGTTGCCTTTTGCTGTCATTCCGCACGTTTTGCGGGCGGAATCCATCGGGGAGATTTCAAGGCGAAGATGGATTTCCGATTGAAGACGTCGGGAATGACGGAAGGGGCGTTGCGGTTTTGATGCGATAAGGCGCGCCTGATTTGTTGATTGTCCCGCAGACCCGTCTCTATGTGGAATCAAAATTTTTTATTCCGTGCTCATGAGGCCGTCCCGTTGCCTGAAACCGAACACGACGTGTTTTATGAAACCGACCCGGCGCTGGACAGTTCCGGATTGAACGTGGAGAAATATATTTCGGTATGGCTGCAGGGAGAAGGGGAGCATGACCGGCCTTCGGCCTATACCAATCTGTACGTTCGGACGGCCACGCTTGATCCCGTCAAAAAAGTCGGATTTTTGCAGCCGCTGCAGGGGCGGACCCACCAAATCAGGCAAATGCTCTCTCCCGGGCAAAAAACATTTTTGAAGGATTGGCTCAAACGCACCAATCCCGAGGCCTGGGAGGAAGCCGGTGACTATTTTCAGACGATCTTTGAAGACGAGTAGCCCGTCGCCGTCCGCCTGATCCGATGGATATGCACGTTGACGTCGTTGTGGTTGGCGCCGGAGGCGGAGGAGCCGTTCTGGGTCTGCTACTGGCCGGAAAGGGCATTCAAACCCTCGTGCTTGAACGGGCTTCGGGGCCTCCACGCGGCATACGCGGAGAAATTCTTCAGCCGAACGGGCAAATGATTCTGGATGACCTGGGTCTGCTGGATTCATTGCCCAAAGACGCGGTGCAGGCGGTCCGACATTTCCATTTTCGGCAGATCGGCGGCGAGCGGCTCTGCTCCATTGACTATGACGAGTTGCCCCCTCCCTATAACCGCGCCCTGGTGACGCTGCCCCATACCGTCCACCATGCGGTGCTGGAGGCCCTGGAGAAACACAATCCGGGAGGACTGTGGTATGGCGCGTCTTTTGTCAACGTCCTGAAAAAAGACAAGGCCGTGACCGGGGTGGAGGCCGACGTTGACGGAAAACCCGTGCGCATCGGCGCCCGGCTGGTCGTGGGAGCCGATGGCCCGTTCTCCATGGTGCGTGACGCGCTCGGGATACGGACCACGTTGCACCGGTACGCCGAAAGTTATCTTGTCGCCATTCTTGATTGCCCCGAGCGGCTGGATGAAGCGCAATATTTTCTTGGGAAAAAAGAAATTCTGGGGTTGTTCCCGGCCGCGGAGGGGAAAGTCTATCTTGTGTTCATGATCGGTTCTGCATCCGGAAACGAGATCCGGGCGGCGGGCGTTGAATCCCTGCAAAAGAAATGGTCCGCCATTTATCCGGAGCTGTCAGCCACGTTTCAGGGGTTTCTGGACTGGAACCAGTCGGCGGTGATGCCCGCGGGTCGAGCCCGTGCCGGCACATGGGTCGCTGACGGGGCCGTGCTGATCGGGGACGCCGCTCACGGGATGAATCCGCATGCCTCGCAAGGGCGCATGCAGGCCATGGCCGACGCCGCGGCCCTGGCGAAGCTGGTTCCTTCGTGTTTGGCCAAAGACGATTTTTCCAAAACAACGCTGTCCGCGTATGAACAACAGCGGCGGCCGACCGTCGAAATGCTGCAGCGGCTGGCGGATGAAGAAGTGTTTTTCTGGAATACGGGGAATCCGCTGGTTGCCTGGCTTCGTAACCGGGTCTTTTCCACCATTGACCGCAACCGGCGCCTCAAATATCAAATACTGACCGCGAAGGCCGGGCTGCGGGACACCCCGCCCTTCGCCGGAATGATGGATCGCCTGCGGGCCGCGGGGGTGTTGCCGGACCCCCGTGCGAACCAACGACCGCCTCATGCCCTTTCATAACAACACGGCCCGCGACGCGTCACGGGGTTGGCGGTAAGCATGGCCGCGACTCCGCCCCTGTCTCATTTTCCGGAAGACTTGCGTGTCCTCCTGCGCGGGTTTCTTCAATCCGTCAACACACACAAGGCGCTGGCGCCGCAAACCATTCTTGTCTATGGAAGCGCCGCGCGCGGCGAATTTCTGTCCGGATACTCCAACGTCAATTTGTTGATCATGCTTGAACGGATCACGCAGCCCGTGCTTTGGGAATGGAGTCGTTTTCAGAAGCGATGGGCCGCGGAGAACATTGTCGCGCCGTTGTTTCTCACGCAAGAAGAACTTCAACGGAGCGCGGACGCGTTTCCGCTGGAATTGCTGGATATCAAAGCCCATCACGTGCTGCTGGAAGGACGTGATCCGTTTCCCGGCTTGCGGGTCACGACCGCGCACGTGTTCTTTCAATGTGAACAGGAGCTTCGCGGGAATCTGCTGCGGGTTCGTCAATGCTACGTGGAAGGGTGGGGCAGGATTGAAGCGATACAGGCCCTGCTGCCGCTTTCGCTCACGGCGCTGCTTGCGTGTCTTCGCGGGTTGTACCGCCTGTTGGGTCATCCATCAAGCGGGAACTCTCAAGCGGCGCTGGATGATCTGAATGCGGTTTTGAACGTGGATCCTTCGGTGTTTCTTGAGGTATGGCGATTGAAGCGCGGATTGAGCGCTCCGGGAAAACATGAACTCCCGAAACTGCTGGAGCGGTACCTGTCCGGGTTGGTCCGATTGACGGATCGCGTCACGGGCATGAAACAGGAGGGGCGATTGCCATGACGTGGCCCCGGCGCGCGGCGGTTCTGGTGATTGCGCTGGCCTGGATGCAGGGCGCGGTTCCGGGCCTGGCGAGGGACTATGCCGGCGGAGCCGGGAAGCCGGTGTTGCCGGCGCCGCCGGGCTACGTGAGCGATTACGCAAATTTGATTGACGCCGACTGGCAAACCCGCATTCGCGAAGTCTGCCGGGAACTGGAGGACCGCACCGGCGTCGAAATGATCGTCGTCACCGTTCCGACGGTCGGCGCGTACCCTCATGCGCGCGCGTACGCGGAGCGGTTGTATGCGGAATGGCGCATCGGCATGGCGCAACAGGAGCGGGGAATGGCGCTGCTCGTTTCCGCGAAAGAGCGGCAAGCCGTGGTCGTGCTCGGGCGGAACGTGCTTGCAACGATCGGACAACCGGAGCTGGATGAATTGTCGGAGCGGCATCTTCTTTCCATGTTCCGAAATGCCCGCTACGGAGAATCCCTGTACCGAACCGCGGTGGGATTGGCCTCGGCGGCGGGCGGGATGGCCAACGAAGCCGGGCGGCCAAAGCGGTCGTCGCGCGCCGGTTTCTGGATGACGGCCGCGCTGGTGGCGGGCATGGTGTTTGTCCTGTGGCGGTTTACCCGTCCGGAACGGCGGCATCCGTTTCAGCGTTGGCGCCGGGGCGAATACTGGGGCACGGGCCGGGGGGGCTTTGGCGGCACGTTCGGGAGCTTCGGCGCCGGCGGACGGAACCTGTCATGACGTGCCGGGTGTTACAGGGGTTTGTGGTTTTCAAACGTGAGGGTGCGCGTCACCATCTCGCCTTTTTCATAGGAAATAATGCGGCGGGTCGCGGGGAGATCCGCGTTGCCGACTCGGGCGTGCGAATCGGAAAAACTTTCGACGTTCGCGAGCGAGCCGTCCTTGGGGGAGTAGTAGTACACGGTGTAACGGGTCGTGAGATAGGTGTGATCCTGCGTGAGGGCGCTGTCTTCGACGTTAATGGTGAACGCCACGTGCGGCATCTTCCGGTTAATCTGCGTGATGCGGTTGTCTTTGATACGATAGGACGACCCCATGGAATCGCCCAGACTAATGCGCGGCCCCTGGGGATGGTGTTCCCCGCCGGCAAAAGACAGAACGTATTTCCCGTCCGATTCATCAAAGGTTCGCGGCCCCCGATGCGTGGCCATCATCGAAATCTGGCCTTGCGCCCATCGTTGAAGCTCTTCGTTCGGCAGAGTCACCTCAACCTCTTTTGAAGACTTCACCGTGACGGCGCCGACGGTTTCTTCGCCGTTGACGTTGATGCGGAGGCCGGCCTGAAATCCTCCAAAGCCCTTGGGCCACCGCGAGGTTTTCTCGAACGCGCGCCGCAAAAGTTCACGAGCGTTGGGATCATCGTCGCCGCCGGCGGGGGTCTGTTCGCGTGCGCGGGTTTCCATCTTCACAGTCCTTCCTTATGGGGGGTCTTCATGGAACAGGCTGCCGGCGCGAGCGGCCAACCCGTTGGTCCTGACGGCATCATAAACGAATACCAACGGTTGGACAACATCGGGCCACGGGCCTCAATTCAAAACACCTGCTGCCAGCGAAACAGCAGCGCAAACTCGGTGGCGGCGCGGGTGTGATTCGGATGGTGCCTGGCCAGCGCGGCAAGATTCAACGCATCCCCGGCCAGGCTCCGCTTCGGGTCCGCCACACTCACGGGCAACGTGTAGGCCAGTTCCATGTCCACCTGGCGCGCCGATGGCTGCAGGTTCAGCCGTGCCTCTTGAAGCCGCACCTGCCGGTGGCGCGTGCGGCCCGCGACCCAGCGCAACGAGGCATGGCCCGATTCCACCCGCAACGGCTGCGAGACCCGCAGCGACACGCGGTCATGCCGTTGCCAGAATTCCCGGCCAGTGACTCCGACGCTGAACGCGCTGCTTAACAGCGGAGAAACGTCCTGTAGCAGACCCTGGCCGGTCACCTGCGGATGGCTCCAGCCCAGGTGCGTGGCGGCAAAGACGCTCCAGCGCGGTCCGACGCGCGTGTGCGCGCTCATCCCCGCAAACCCGGTGCCGCCGCTCAACGCGCCGAAGGCCCCGTGCGCGCGGCTTCCCATCAGGCGTTCCGGTTCCCGCAGCCAGCCGGCTTGCACGGCCAGGCCCGCGGGAGTTCCGTGAAGACGTTTCGGGAGCCGGTACTCCAGCACGGCTCCCAGCGCCCGGCTCGTGTCCGGGTCGCGCCGTTCGCCCCATTGCGCGCCGCCGCGAAACGCCACCGCCCGGACCGAGCCTGCGGCCAGCGGCCACTCCAGTCCCGCGCTGCCGCCGTTGCGCGCGAAGGCGAGATAAGGACTGGCAAAGGCGTCGTCGCTGAACATGCCCGGCTCCACCACCCCGTCGGCGTGCAACCCCAGGCGCCAAGCCGGATGATGATGCAGGCTTAGAAACATCTGCCCGGCTCCAATGTGTTGGGCAAACGACAACGCGCGCACGTGCTGTCCGCTGAATGTCTGTTCAACGCGCAGGCGGAACGCGAAGAACCCCGGCTGCTCCCACACCACGGAGCCGCGCGGGTCGGCGCCCAAAGCCCCGAGCCGGTCTTCGATTCGGGCGCGTGTGGCCGCCGGGGTGCGAAGATAGGCAGTCAGGGACCGGAAGAAGGGCGCGTCCAGTGCATCAAAGGCGGCGACCTGATGGCCCGCCAGCCCGCGGACGAGGGCGTCGCCGAAGGCCGCGCCGCCGGCCAGTGAACTCAATTCCTCGGCGACCGCCGGGCCATTGAGCGACATGCCGGTCAGTACCCTCGTCGCTCCGGAAGGGCGCGTGGCGGCATCCAGATCCACGAGACCGTGGCCGTAGATGTCGGAATCGGCGTAGATGCCCCGGCGGTTGGCGGTGGCGAGCAGGCGGGTGACCACGTCGGTGTTGCCGAGTTGTCCGCGAAAGTACTGGCGCAGCAGGGCCAGCGAGCCGCTGACCATCGGCGCGGCGAAGGAGGTGCCGCTGCCCAGGAGATATTCCTGGTCGTTACCGTTTCTTGTATTCGTTGAAAGCATGTCGCTGCCCGGCGCGGCGAGACAAAAATCCTTGGCAATGCCGCAGCGGTTTGAGTAATCGGCAATCTCGCCATCCTGATCCAGCGCCACCACGGCGAGGACGTGGCTTTGCAGTTCGGGGAAGTACGCACTCATACCCGACAGCAGTTCCGGGGAATCAAATCGCGCCGCAACGCCATTCAGATCACTCCGCCCGCCCGCGTTCCCGGCGGCCCACACGACAATTTTTTTGTCGGCATCCGGCGTGCCCGCCTGCGCCAGCACCGCCGCCGTGCGCGCCAGCCTGTTTCGCACCAAACCCCTTTCATACAGGGAAATGGCACCATCCCGGCCAAAACTGAAATTGATGACGGCGCCCTCGGGGCGGGAGAACAGGGGGCTGATAAAATCAGCAAACTCCTGGTCCTCCGCGGCACCGTCGAGATGCAGTTCGTACGGGTTATAGCCCGGTAGCGGGTCGCTCAAATTCACCTCCCTGAAATACACATCGGCGTCGAAAGCCACCCCGTGCATATTCAGGCCATTCATGCCCGCCCCGCCATCCTTCCTGCCCGCCGCCAGCGCGGTGACGGCGGTGCCGTGGTATCTCTCCATATTGCCTGGGTTGTAGCCCGTCTCGGTCTCAAAGGTGACCTTGGTGGAAATGCCTTCGGTGAACTCCCGGTGGGTGCTGCGAATGCCGCTGTCCATAATCAAAATCGTCTCGCCCGCCCCGGTGGCGCCGCGCGCGTAGGCGGCTGCGGCGTTGATCCTGTCCAGGTGGGTGTCGGTGCGCCTTTCGCCCGTGGCGACAATGGTGTACCTGACGGTGTATTCCGCGGATAATTCAAAGCCCATCCTGTCGTCGTCAAAAGTAAGGTCGTCGGATTGAATGAATGATGTATCCGGCGATACGCGGGGTGTAAGGGGTCCCGAGCTTGGGGGCGCGCCACCACCACCGCCACCACCGCCGCCCCCGCCACTGGCGCAACCGTCAAGGATGGCGCAAAGCGCGACGATGGCCGGGACGGCATATTTGATAAAAAAGCCTCTGGCGTCCGATTCCATCATTCCCGTATGATACCTTTATTCACAAACTATTTCCATATCGTTCACCGGCAGGTCGGCGATGATTGAACCGTTCATGAAAGAAAAAGACTCGTCCATGGAACAGGACAAGCCGCGCGCCGCCGCGCGCCCGGTCATGGCCGACCGGGCCGACCCCCACGTCCTGTATCAAAAAAGTGTGCAAAGTCCCGACCACGACGTTCCATTGCTGGTTTCGTATTTTGAGGATTATACCGGACAGCCCCTTCGACTGTTGCGCGAAGACTTCTGCGGCACCGCCGCGTTCGCCGCGTATTTCGTGACCCGCCATTCCGAGAACCGGGCCGTCGGCATTGATCTGGATGAGGCCACGCTCCAGTGGGGTATCGCACACAATGCGTCGGGCCTGACCGCCGACCAGCAACAACGCCTGACCCTGATTCAGGGAAACGTTCTGGACGTTCATCCACCGGAAGTCCAACTGACGGTGGCGATGAATTTCAGCTACATGGCGTTCAAGGACCGGCCCACGCTGCTTCGCTATTTCAAGCGAACGAAAGCATCCCTGCGGCCCGGCGGCATGTTTGTGCTGGATATTTGGGGCGGGAGCGAAAGCCAGGTGTTGCTGGAAGAAACCCGTGAGATTGAGAACCCCGATGATGACGGTATTGGCGATTTTACCTTTGTCTGGGATCAGGACGCCTTTGATCCGGCCACGTACTTCTGCACCGCCCGTATTCATTTCGCCTTTCGGGATAAGAGTGAACTACGCAACGCCTTTGTCTATGACTGGCGGATGTGGACCCTTCCCGACGTCATGGAGTTAATGAAGGAGGCGGGGTTCCATGACGTGCATTTCCTGTGGGAAGGCACAGACCCCGAAACCGGCGACGGCACCGGCACCTATCATCGGGTGGAAAATGGCGAAGCCGATTTGTCGTGGATTGCGTATATCGCGGGAATCAATCCCGGCACACGGCCCTGATTTCAATTATTAAAGTTTTGCTTTAATTTTATGGGTATGCCGAACTCGCAGACTGACATCACGCCGGAGGTCATCGCGCGGCACGGGCTGACGGAGGAGGAGTATGAGCGGATCCTTGCGCAGTTGGGACGCGAGCCCAATCTGACGGAACTCGGGATTTTTTCGGTGATGTGGAGCGAGCATTGTTCGTACAAAAGCTCGCGGGTCCATTTGAAGCGGTTTCCCACCGAAGGGGAGCGGGTCGTCCAAGGGCCGGGGGAAAACGCCGGCGCCGTGGATATTGGAGACGGACTGTCCGCGGTATTTAAAATGGAATCTCATAATCACCCGTCGTTTATTGAACCCTTTCAGGGGGCGGCGACCGGAGTCGGCGGCATCCTGCGGGACATTTTCACGATGGGCGCGCGGCCGATCGCGTTGCTTGATTCTCTTCGGTTCGGCGAACCGGACCTGCCCAGCAATCGTCATCTGGTGAAAGGCGTGGTGTCCGGGATTGCCTGGTACGGCAACTGTGTCGGCGTGCCGACAATCGGCGGCGAAATGGCCTTTCACGACATCTATTCCAGGAACCCGTTGGTGAACGTGTTCTGTCTGGGGCTGGTGCGTACCGATCAATTGCTGCGGGGCGCGGCCAAAGGCATCGGCAACCCGGTGCTGTATATTGGCGCGAAAACCGGACGGGACGGCATCCACGGCGCCACGATGGCCTCGGACAGTTTTAACGATGCGTCGGAACAGAAAAGACCGAACGTGCAGGTCGGCGACCCTTTTCTGGAAAAACTGCTCTTGGAAACGTGCCTGGAATTTTTAGACCGGGATCTGCTGGCCGGCATTCAGGATCTTGGGGCGGGCGGCCTCACGGGCGCGTCCTGCGAAATGGCCGCGCGGGCGGGAACGGGCATTGAACTGGAATTGGCCGACGTGCCGCGCCGCGAGCCGAAGATGACGCCCTATGAACTGCTGCTCTCGGAATCACAGGAACGCATGTTGCTTGTGGCCAAGGCCGGACAGGAAGACCAGGTCATTGCGATTTGCGAAAAATGGGGGATTGACGCGGCGGTGATCGGGCGGGTCACGGATGACGGCACGGTCCGCGTCAAGGAACACGGACGCGTCGTGGCGGAAATCGCGGCCAGGGCCTTGACGGATGAGAGTCCCCGATACGAGCGTCCGATTGCGCCGCCCGGCTACCAGGACCTGTTGCAATCTCTGACGATTGAGAGCCTGCCCGACGTCGCGAACGCGGAGGACGTCCTGTTGCAGTTGCTCGACTCGCCGACGATTGCCGGCAAGGCCTGGGTGTACCGGCAATATGACCACATGGTGGGCGTCAATACCATGGTGCGTCCGGGATCGGACGCGGCCGTGGTGCGCGTCAAAGGCACCGACAAGGCGCTGGCGATGACCACGGACGGCAACAGCCGCTATTGTCTCTTGAATCCGTATGTGGGCGGGATGCTGGCCGTCGCGGAAGCGGCCCGCAATTTGGCGTGTTCGGGCGCCCGGCCCGTCGGCGTGACGGATTGCCTGAATTTTGGGAACCCCGAGCGTCCGGACGTGATGTGGCAGTTGACGCTGGCCATTGAAGGGATTGCCGACGCCTGCCGGGCTTTTGGCGTTCCCGTTGTCAGCGGCAACGTCAGCCTGTATAACGAAACCAACGGCCTGTCTATTTATCCCACGCCGATTATCGGCATGGTGGGGCTTATCGAGCCGGCCGACCGCGTCGCCACCCAATGGTTTCAACAGCCCGGCGACCGGATTCTTCTGCTGGGAGACACCAGGGAAGATTTGGGCGGCACCGAATACCTGAAAGTCGTGCGGCATCGGGAGCAGGGGGCGCCGCCGTGGCTCAATCTTGAGACGGAGAAAGCCCTGCATGATTGCGTGCTGCGGTTGATTGAGGACGGTCTGGTGCAATCGGCGCATGATTGTTCGGACGGCGGATTGGCGGTGGCCGTGGCGGAATGTTGTTTTGGACCGCAGGTCGTCGAAGGGAAACCGGTCGGCGCGGTGATGCAGCTTGACGCGAACGGGCTTCGCACGGATGCCCTGTTGTTCGGCGAGAGTCCTTCGCGGGTCGTGCTTTCGGTCTCGCCCGCTCATGCCGAGCGCGTGCTGGCCATTGCCGTGGACTATGGCGTGCCCGCCCGGGACGTTGGCGGCGTCGGCGGAGAAGATCTGGTGATTCAAATCCGCGGGTCCGCCGGCGGGCAGCCGGGGAGGGCGGTGGCGGTTCCGGTTGCGGCGTTGTTTGAGCGATGGAGCCACAGTTTGGAACGCAAACTCCTGGCCTAGACGGAGACCGTCGAACATGAAGAACCGTTTCCCCGCATTCGGCGCCCCGCCCCCGTCTTCCATGCGGCGGAACGAACCGCTTCGACCGGCAACCCCCGATAAATTTCATGATGAATGCGCGGTGTTCGGGATTTACGGGCATCGGGAGGCCGCCAACTTCACGTATCTGGGGTTGTACGCGCTTCAGCATCGCGGGCAGGAAAGTTCGGGCATTGTCTCGTCGGACGGCCGGAATTTCCACATGGAAAAGGGCATGGGACTCGTCGCGGATATTTTCGGTAAAACAGACATTCGCCGCCTGCGCGGAGACAAAGCCATCGGCCACAATCGCTATTCCACTTCCGGAGAGAGCCTCCTTCGCAACGTGCAGCCGCTGACCGTCAATTTTGCCTTCGGGAACCTGGCCATGGCGCACAACGGCAATCTTACGAATGCGTCCATGCTTCGCAGTGAACTCGAAGCCTATGGCTCTATTTTTCAATCCGATTCCGACACGGAAGTGATCGTCCATCTCATCGCCCATTCCAAAGGCGATACGTTCCTGGTGCGGGCGATTGAGGCGCTTTCCCTGGTGCGCGGGGCGTATTCGCTGGTGATGCTCACCGATCATGACCTGGTCGCCGTGCGCGACCCATACGGCTTCCGGCCGTTGTGCCTCGGAAAATTCAAGGACGCCTGGGTCGTGGCGTCGGAGACCTGTGCGTTTGATCTCATGGGAGCCGAGTTTGTGCGGGAAGTCGAACCGGGGGAAATCATCGTCATCAATGACAAAGGGATGGCCTCGCATCATCCCTTTGTCATGCCCGAGCGTCCCGCAAAATGCGTATTTGAATACGTCTATTTCGCGCGGCCGGATTCCCGCATCTTCGGCGACCACACCGTGTATCCCATTCGCAAAGCCCTGGGCCGCCAGTTGGCCAAAGAAGCGCACGTCGTCGCCGACATCGTCATTCCCGTTCCGGACTCCGGCGTGCCGGCGGCGCTGGGCTATGCCGAAGGGTCGGGCATTCCGTTTGAAATCGGGTTGACGCGGAATCATTACGTGGGACGAACGTTTATTGAACCGGAACAGGCCATCCGGCACTTTGGCGTGAAGTTGAAATTGAACGTGGTGCCCGGCATTGTCACGGGCCGCCGCGTGGTGGTGGTGGATGATTCCCTTGTCCGCGGCACGACCAGCCGAAAAATCGTCAAAATGCTTCGCAACGCCGGGGCGAAAGAAGTGCATATGCGCGTGAGTTCGCCGCCGACGATTTCGCCGTGTTTTTACGGCATTGACACGCCCACGCAGAAGGAGCTGATCGGGTCGAGCCATGCCGTCGAAGAAATCCGCAATTACGTCACCGCCGACAGCCTCCATTACTTGAGCCTGGAAGGGATGCTCAATGCCGTTCCGGGCCGCAACGACCACTACTGCCACGCCTGCTTTACCGAGCAATACCCCATCCCCCTGACCAAAGCCGAAGCCAATCAGTTGGGCCTGTTTGAGGCCGACGGTTCAAACAGGTGATGGTCGCCGACTAGGTTTCGGTTGGGAATGATCTCTTTGACTCATCAGCCCATGAACCGTCGTCTTTGTCATGCCCGCAATGCTCTCCTCCGTCATTCCCGACATCTTCAATCGGGAATCCATCCTCGCCTTGGCATGCCCCCTCTGAATTCCCGCCCCCGTTCAAGCCGGGGGCAGGCTCTTCGCGGGAATGACGGTTCGGGGTTTTGAGGTGTCAAGTCTAGAATCCCCTTTCGTTTGATTGCCCGGCGAAAAAACCATGTGTTAAGATTCGGGACGTCTTTGATGGCTCTTATCGGCGCGCGACCGCATCGGGCCGGCGCGCCACAACGGAGGATCCCATGAAACGTCACCGTGTTTCGTTTGCCGGTCTTGCGTTGCTCCTCGTCGTGTCTTCGTCCGCCTGGGCCGGAGGATTCTTTAAGGTCGGCGAGCCGGCGCCGGCGTTTTCGCTCACCTCAATCACCGGCGCGTCCGTGTCGTTGAAGGACTTGCGGGGCCGGGTCGTGGTGCTTGGCCTGTTCCACATTTGCGAACCCTGCCTGATTCAGAGCACGAATCTGCAAAAAGTCCATGAGGCCACGCGAGGGCAAAACGTCGCGGTGGTCGGCGTGAACTCCTCGGGCGATTCCCAGGCCGACGTGCGGGCGTTTCTGGGCACGTTTCCCGTGACCATCACGTATCCGTATCTCACGGACCCGGACCGCGTCACGGATACACTGTACGGCGGCGGACGGTTCATTCCGAACGTGTATATTCTGGATCAATCCGGCGTGATTCGGTGGCAGCGCGTCGGCAATATGGCGTTGGCAAACCATGCGGCCATCCTGGAGGAAGTGAACGCGTTGCTGGCCGGCGGGGAGGCGGGAGCCGGAGCTTTATAAACGCGGCCGCCGCGCGGTCTTCGGGCGCGTCGCGACGGGATTGAAAGGGACGACATGGAAGATTTTGAAGAAGGGCAGGCAACATTTCGTGAGCTGGTGAAGGGGCTTGACGGCGCGGTTGCGGTGGTCATTCCCACCGTGCCTTCCAATGGCCGGTTTTTGATTTCCCTGACGAAAGGGGCCAACCGGAAATTTCTGACGGTGCCTGAAGACGATATTCTCGATCTGCCGTCCGAAGAGGACATTCGGGACAAAACAACCACCATGCTCCGGGAGGCGATTGCCGAACTATGAAACCCGTTCTTCCGGGTATCGCGACGTGGTCGTGGTTTTCCGAGGACAAGCAAATTGAGTTCAACGGCCATTTGCTGGACGTGGGCGAGCATCGCATTCTGGTGGACCCTCCGCCTCTCCCGGCCGCTGATTTGGCGCAGCTCACACAGGCCGGCCCGGTGGATTACATCCTGCTCACCAACCGGGATCACGAACGCGAAGCCGCGACGTATCAACACGCGCTGAACACGCGCATATACGTTCCGGAAGCGGATGCCCCGGCCATGTCGGTGACTCCCGACAAAACCTTTGCCGACGGCGAACTGCTGCCCGGCGGTATTTGGGTCATCCGGTTGTCCGGCCAGAAGTCCCCCGGCGAGTCGGCCCTTTTTCTCCAGCAGGGCCGCGGCATTCTGATCGTCGGCGACGCCCTGCTGGGCAAGCCCGCGGGGTCGGTGAGCCTGTTGCCCGCCGAAAAATACGCCGATCCCGCCAAAGCGCGCGACGGGTTGCGGCGTTTGCTCAAGTATCAGTTTGACGCGCTCCTGGTCGGAGACGGAACGTCCGTCATGGCCGGCGCGAAAGCCGTGGTTGAGCGGGCCTTGTTATAACGTCAACGGGAACACGCGCGCCGGTTTCAGGATCAACAATACCATGACGACGCCATCGCCCATTCGCACCATGGATGCATTCAAGAAGGCCTTGTATGCGTTTCGTTTGCCGCGCGTACTGGCCGCGGCGCTTGATCTCGACGTGTTTACCATCATGGGCGGCGGGTGGTGGACCGCCAACGCGCTGGCCAGGGCGTTGAAAGCCGATGAACGCGCGGTCGGGATTCTTCTTCGCAATCTGGAAACCGCCGGCCTGTTGCACAAACGAGGCGCCGCGTATGGTGTCGGCGGCCTGGGACGCACGCACCTGAATCGGAACAGCCCGGACTGTCACGGGGCGTATCTTGATCTTCTCAAACAGCAATGGGAACAGTGGGCGGAGTTGCCGGCCGTCGTTCGGACGGGAACACCCGTTGAACACAACGGGCCGGATAACCCTGACTACCGCCGCTCGTTCACCTGGGCGATGCATCAGCGGTCATTGAAAGCCGCGAAACAGGTTGCCGCACAACTTGATCTGAAACACGCGACGTCGCTTCTGGACGTGGGAGGAGGCCCAGGCACCTATGCCCTGGAGTTTTTGAAGCGCAATCCCCGGCTGCGAGCCGGCGTCTGGGACCGCGAGGCGGCCCTTGAGGTCGCCAGGCACGTCGCCAAACCGTTACGACACGGCGCGCGGTTGTCCTGTTACCCCGGCGACCTGTTTACCAGTCCGGTGCCCGGAACATTTGACGTGGCGTGGGTGTCAAACGTGATTCACATGTTTTCAAAGGCCGAAAACACAACCCTGTTTCGCAAACTCAAGCGCAAGCTCAACCCCGGCGGCCGCATTCTCATTCAGGACACCTTTCTCATGAACGAACCGGGATGTGACGTCATGGAAACCAACCTGTTCGCCGTCACGATGTTGTTGTACACGCCGGCGGGAAACACCTATCGCGCCATGGACGTGCGGCAATGGCTCAAGACCTGCGGATTTCACCGCCCCCGTTGCCGGCGATTAAAACGTGGAACCGGCGATTGGGACGGCGTCATCATCGAGGCCGTCCGGCGGTAACGGAAGCCGCGCCGTGTTCGCGTGTTGGTTTGCGTGGTTTGCCGCCCTCGCGCAGAGTGCGCCGATGTCATTCCCGCGCAGAGCCTGCCCCCGGCTTGAACGGGGGCAGGAAGCCAGTCCGTGCCCCCGGTCGTCATTCCCGCGCAGGCGGGAATCCAGCGTTCAACCGGCGGCGCAAGCCGCTAACTTGGCGGAAGTGTCCGCCTGCACCGCCCCAACCTACAACCGCCACTCCTTGCAAACCCGTGAGCGTTTTGGTTATACTCGCCTTTTCACTTGCCCAAATAGGAGCCACATAGTCATGCTATTTTTCCATTCACCGCCCGCACTCAAAAACCCGCTAAAACCGCATAAAACCACGCCTGTGGGCGTCTCAGCGGCCATTCCTGCCCCCCCCCCCCCCGATACACATAGTAAACCGCTAACCTTACCAAACAAGGCATCCGCCCTCGCCCTGTTCGCCCTCGTTTTCACCTTCATCCCCGCCCAGCACGCCCAGGCCCAAGCCGGCGAAGTGCCGACTTTCGGCGGTCAGACCATCCCCAACTTGGTCTTCACGATCAACAAGCCCATCACGCCCCTGACCCTGCCGGCGGCCACCGGTGGTGACCCGCCGCTGACTTATGATATTAACCTCAATGCACCTAGTGCAAGTCTGACCTTTGATGCCGACTCCCGCGTACTCTCCGGCACACCGGAATTTTCCGGCGCCCTCTCCGGATTTATATATGGCGTTGGCGATAGCAATGGTGACATCGTATTTTTACCAGCTTTCACTATAACCACCGAACCAGAGGCCACCCCAATCTTCGCCGATACCATCGCCGACCAGACCTACACCGCCACCGTTGACGTCGGCACCATAACCCTGCCCACCGCCACCGGCGGCAACCGCGCCCTCGCCTACACCATCAGCCCGGCCTTGCCCGCCAACCTGATATTTGACGGCACCGCCAACCCCCCAACCATCACCGGCACCCCGGCGGCGGCAGCCACTTCGGTTGACTATACCTACACCGCCACCGATGATGACGGCAGCACCGATGCCCTGACTTTCGCCCTTGAAGTCACCGCCGCCCCCTTGATCTTCGACGCCACCATCCCCCGCCAAAGGTACGCCCCCGATGAACCCGTCAGCGTAACCCTGCCCACCGCCACCGGCGGCGATGGCGCACTCACCTACGCCATCACCGAAACTCTCCCCGCCGGCCTGACTTTCACCCCCGCCACCCGCGTTTTGGCCGGCACCCCGACCATTGAGCAAGATGCCGTTGAATACACCTACACCGTCACCGACATGGACCCCGCCGGCGCCAACACCGCGCAACAGACTTTCACCATCGCCATCGGACAATTCGACACCTTTGGCAACGTCAACCGCACCATTCTCCCCGAAGTCACCCGTGCCATGATGGACACCACCGTCAGCGCCATTGCCCGGCGGACCGAACACGCCGCCACCGACCATGACGCCTCCGCCGGCGCCACCTTCAGCCTGGGCGGGCAGTCCACCCTGGCGGGGGTGCTGCAATCAAACGGGGAAGCCCTGACCACCGGCGCCTTCAATGTCAAATCCCTCCTGGGCCGCTCTGCCTTTGCCCTGCCGCTCAACCAAGCCGGCGGGCCGCTGGCCGGCGTCACCCTGTGGGGCAACGGCGCCTACCGCAACCTGTCCGGCAACAGTGCCACCGTGGACTGGGACGGCGACCTGTTCGGCGCCACCGTGGGCGGGGATGCCTGGCTGACCGACACCCTCTTGACCGGCCTGGCCGTCTCCTGGGCCGACGGCACCTTTGATTACACCGACCGCAGTGGTACCGACCCGGCCCCCGGCACCTATCAGGCCACCCTGACCAGCCTGCACCCCTACGTCAGCACCAGCCTGCTGGACGGGCAGGTGACCCTCTGGGCCACCGGCGGCTACGGCTGGGGCGAAGTTGCCATCACCGACACCGCCGACCCCACGGCCGACGGCACCGTCACCGCCGACACCCGGCTGGCCACCGCCGCCGTGGGCGGCGCCGGCCGCCTGCTCAACCAGCCGGGCCTGCTGACCCCCGACGGCACCACCACGGTGCGGGTCAAAGCCGAAGTCCTGACTACGGCGATCAAAGCCGAGCAACAAGGCGACCGCCTGGCCGGCCTGACCACGGACGCCCGGCGGTTGCGGCTGACCCTGGAAGGCAGCCATGAGCAACCCTTGCCCCATGGCGCCCACTTGACCCCCAGCGTGGGCGTGGGCCTGCGGCATGACGCCGGCGACGGCCGCACCGGCACCGGCGCGGAAGTCAGCGGCGGCCTGCTGTACGCCTATCCCGCCCTGCGGCTGACCCTGGAAAGCCGGGGCCGGGTGTTGCTCGCCCATGGCGGCGACTACGACGACTGGAGCGTGAGCGGACGGGTGACCCTGGCGCCGGGCGCCCAGGGGCAGGGCCTGGCCGTCACGCTGGCCCCAACCTATCAAACCACCACCAGCGCCAGCGGGCTGGCGCAACTCTGGGAACACGGCACGGCCAACCGCCCGGCGCCCAGCGGCCCGACCACGCCGCAGGGCCTCATGGAAGCCACCGTCGCCTACGGGCTGCCGGTAGGCGACCACCTGCTGACACCCTACGGCGGGATGACCCTGGCGGCGGCGGATGCCAGGACGTACCGGCTAGGCAGCCGGGTCAGCTTAGCCCAACGGCTGAATATGAGCCTGGAAGGCGCCCGAAAAGGCGCGACGGGCACGGCCCCGGTGGATCATGGCGTGCGGGTGCAATTGGAGTGGCACTGGTAAGGACAGGAGTGAAGTGGCCGGCTCCGCCGGCCCAGTTAGACGCTGGATGCCAGCGTTCAATCGGCGGCGTGAGCCGCTGACTTGTCATCCATCCAAATGAAAGTGGAAGCAGGGGAGGCGGCGGTAACGGAGGGGCCGTCACGGTCCTTGATTATTGCCTTTTGGGGCGTTTCGGAGTCGGTGACTTGTCCGGTTGCAACACGACAAAAAACGTTTTTGACTCTCGAAGGATCCGGAGCAAGATGGTTTCCCCCGGATTGATCGCTTCCAGCGTTCGGCGAAAGTCCCGAATGGTGGGCACCGCCGCGCGATTGACTTCCTGAATCACATCGCCTTTTCGGATGCCCTCCGCGTACGCGACGCCCGTCCGGGCCACGTCAACCACCAGGATGCCCGTGTCTTGTTCAAGTGAGAATTGCCGGGCCAGATCTTCGGTCACGGGGGTCACGTCAATGCCCAGGTCAATTTCTGTGGCGGTGAAGGGGAGCGAGGCCACAACGGATTCATCTTTTTTGATGCCCAGAAAAACGTGCAGTCGCAACGGCTTCCCATCCCGTATGACGTGGACCAGGACTTTTTCGCCCGGAGTAAATCCTGCAACCACGCGGGACAACTGGTTGGTTGACGTCAGTCGTTCGTTCCCGATTTGCGTAATAATGTCACCGGACCGTATGCCTGCGCGGGCCGCCGGCTCGCCGGGAAACACTTCATTGACCATAATGCCCAGGCCGTCCGGGATCTTGGCCGTGTCCGCGAGTTGAGGGGGCAACGGCTGAATGCCGACTCCGAGCCAACCCCGAACCACTTTGCCGCCCGTTTTGAGCTGCCGGACAATACGATTCGTCATATTGGAAGGAATCGCGAATCCGATGCCTTGAGCAAAACTGATAATGGCCGTGTTGATCCCGATTACTTCGCCCCGCAAGTTAAAGAGCGGGCCGCCGGAATTGCCGGGATTGATGGACGCATCGGTCTGAATAAAATTTTCGTAACGGGACACGTTCATATTTTCCCGGCCAATCCCGCTTATGACTCCCAGGGTCACGGTTCGGTCCAATCCAAACGGATTGCCCACGGCCAGGACCCATTGCCCGATTTTGACCGTACCGGAATCTCCGAACACGGCGCTTGGAAATTTGCGGGCCGCGTGGACTTTCAAGAGCGCGAGGTCGGTGTCGGGATCCCGCCCCATGATGTCCGCAATGAGCGTGGAGCGGTCGGAAAAATGGATTTCCACCTTCATCCCATTGCCGATAACGTGATTGTTGGTGACGATATAGCCGTCTTCGTGAATCACCACGCCTGAACCGGATCCCGGGATATACGCGCCGTCCTGACGCGGTATGCCGCCGGTCCTGGACAGGTTTCTGATGGTGGACACTCCAACGACGGTGGGGGTGACGTGTTCGGCTAACTGCGTAATCGTTTCCTGTATCTCTTCCAGAATCTGCAATCCTTGAGACTCGTTGAACAGTTTGGCATCAAAGCCTTGTTGAGCCGAGCAACCCGGCAGACAAAAGGCCAGGACCAGCCACAGCGGGATCATCCTGGATTTGAACGGCCATGTAAGCGGTTTGTGATTGGGGGACGGGGCAAGGCCCACAATGCGTCGGCCTCTGAAATGGCTGAAATATCGCTGAATCACTGGCCGGTTACCAAAATTGATAATGTCGCATAAGAAGTATTATGTCAAATACAGGATTTACCACGGAGTTACCACGCCCGCGGCTCTGTGCCCTTGAGCAGACGCACGATATTGCCTTTGTGTCTGACAATAACAAGCCCGCCGAGCAGAACGCTGAAAATCGCAAACTCCACGTCGAACGTCATGAACCAGCCAAGTGCCGGGAGCGCCCCAAAGGCCGCAATCGCTCCGCTTGAAGAATATTTCCACATTCCAACGGCAGCCGCCCAAGTCGCAATCAGCACAATCCCGAGCGGCACGTGCAGTCCCAGGATGCCGCCCAGGCCCGTGGCAACGCCCTTTCCTCCGCGAAATCGGATAAAAACCGGAAAAAGATGGCCTACTACCACGGCAAAGACGGCCATGAGGGGCCATGGATTCGGAACGAACCCGGCGCTCAAAATCCAGCCAACCAGCCAGCCTTTTCCCGCGTCGCCGATTAACGTCAGGGCTCCAACCGCTTTCCCCGAAACTCGCAACGCATTTGTGAAACCGATGTTTTGACTGCCTGCCCATCGCGGGTCCGTTGTCCCGAGGACACGAGAGAAAACAATTCCAAAGGGAATTGAGCCAAGCAGGTAGGCTGCGAAGCAGGCAAGCAAGCCGGAAACATTAGGAGACATGGAGAATCAGGTGTGTGCCACTTTTTTGAAAAGGCCGTTCCAGGCGTCCCGCATATATTGTCCGGCAGAGACAACAGAAAACGCCAATGCCGCGTAAAGAGTCGCCGTGCCGACTTCATGGATAGTCAGCACGGGTAACGAAACCGCGCCTTCCAGAGTTAACAGCATGATGGCTAAAACTTGGAGTGTGACTTTATATTTCCCCAGTGTCCCGGCGGCAATGATGAATCCCTGGTTGACGGCCGCGGCCCGGATGCCGGTCACGGCCAGTTCACGCACAATGAGCGTGATTGCCAGCCAGGCCTCAACCCGTTGGAATTGGACGAGCAACACCAACCCGGCGATGACCAGGCATTTATCGGCGATGGGGTCGAAAAGACGGCCGATTGTTGTGACTTGCGCGCGTTGTCGCGCGATATATCCGTCCAGTGAGTCGGTCAACGCCGCCAATCCGAATACCGCAGACGCGGCAATGGCCCGGCTCGCCGTCGGCGTGGCAAACAAGCCAACATACACGGGAATCATCAGGATTCGTAGCAACGTCAGCACGTTGGGAAGATTGAACATCTGCTCCACGCCGGTCTCCGGAGCGTCGGATTTTGGCTGGAATGTCATCATGGCCATCGGCGGTTGGATCCTTGTTACAGCGTGATCGTTGAGCCTTTTCCGGACACGTGACAGACCTGCTGTAATTCTTGCAACAACGCTTTCAGTTTGTGAAGCGGGACCATCGTCTGTCCGTCTGACGGAGCTTCGTCCGGATGAGGATGGACTTCCATAAAAAATCCGTCGCACCCGGCCGCCGCCGCCGCGCGGGCCAGTGGCGCGATAAACTCACGTTGTCCGGATGATTGCGCGCCCAGGCCGCCGGGCAGTTGCACGCTGTGCGTGGCGTCAAAAACCACGGGATAGCCCAGGCCTCGCATCACCGGCAGCGATCGCATGTCAACGGCTAAATTGTTGTAGCCAAAGGAGCAGCCCCGTTCGGTGAGGACGATTTGTCGCGTCCCGCTTTCCTCCAGCTTTTTCACGACGTTGCTCATGTCCCAGGGAGCAAGAAACTGCCCTTTTTTCACATTGACGGTCTTGCCGGTTTGAGCCGCGGCAATGAGCATATCGGTCTGGCGGCACAGGAACGCGGGAATCTGGATAATGTCCACGACCTGCCCGGCTTGCCGCACTTCCGTCACGCTGTGCACGTCGGTGAGGACGGGAACGTTCACCTGTTCTTTGACGGCCTGCAGGATGGCCAGGCCTTCTTGAATGCCCGGTCCCCGGTACGAATGCAGGGCGCTTCGGTTCGCTTTATCGTACGACGATTTAAAGATGTAGGGAAAACCGGCTTCCCGGGCGATTTCGGCAATATGAAAAGCCGTCTCCACGCTCATCCGTTCGCTTTCGATCACGCACGGACCCGCAATGAGGAAATGCGGGCTGGCGCCGCCGCCTTGAATACCGCCCAATGACACTTCCCGCGTCATGGCGTTCTTTGTCCGGTCGTCGTCATTTCCGAGTCGCTCCATGAATCGGCTCGCTCTCCCGCAGAGCGGCGAGCAAGCCGTGAACGTTAGAGGCCAACTTTGCGTTGCAGCGCCGCCTGAATGAACGCGCGAAACACAGGATGAGGAGCATGAGGGCGTGAATGATATTCAGGATGAAATTGGGTCCCGACAAACCAGGGATGGTCGTTCAATTCAATCATTTCGACAAGTCGCCCATCCGGCGACGTGCCGCTGATCGTCAACCCGTTTGCGGTTAACCGTTCGCGGAAATCATTGTTGAATTCGTAACGGTGCCGGTGGCGTTCATACACCTCGCCGGTTCCGTAGATGCGCCGGGCAAGAGAGCCTTCCTGAAGACGGCAGGGATACGCGCCGAGCCGCATGGACCCGCCTTTGTTCTCCACGGTCCGTTGTTCGGGAAGAAGATCAATCACCTTGTAGGCGGCGTCTGAATCAAATTCGGCGCTGTTGGCGCCGTGCAGTCCGGCGAGATGACGGGCACATTCAATCACCGCGCATTGCATCCCCAAACAGAGTCCAAGAAAAGGAATGGCCGCTTCCCTGGCGTAACGAATCGTCTCGACTTTGCCTTCAATGCCTCGCGTGCCGAAGCCGCCCGGAATCAAAATTCCGTCGGCGGCGCTTAGGCATTGCTCCACGCCGGTTCGCTCGAGCGTCTCGGACTCGATCCATTGAATGTTGATGCCGGCGTCGTTGGACAGTCCGCCGTGCACGAGCGCCTCCGACAGGCTTTTGTAGGACTCTTTGGACCCCATGTATTTTCCCACCATGGTAATGGTGACTTCATGGGTGGGGCGTTTGAGTTTTTGGACCATGGCGTCCCAATCACGGAGGTTGGGCGGACCGGATTCCAAACGCAACAAGCGGACGATCAGCTCATCAAGTCCTTCTTTCCGGAGCACGATGGGAACTTCGTACACGGTATCCACGTTTTTTGCGGTGACCACCGCGCCTTGATCCACGTTGCAAAACAGAGCGATTTTTGCCTTGACCTCCGGCGACAGGAACCGGTCGGTCCGGCACAACAGGATATTGGCCTGGATGCCGATTTCGCGAAGTTTGTTGACGGAATGTTGCGTGGGTTTGGTCTTCAATTCTCCGGCGGTTTCAATAAACGGAACGAGGGTGAGGTGAATATACAGGACGTTTTCGCGGCCCACGTCAAAGGGCATTTGTCGAATGGCTTCGAGGAAGGGCAGGCTTTCAATGTCGCCGACCGTCCCCCCGATTTCCACAATCACCACGTCCGTGCCATACGCCACGTTGACAATCATCTGTTTAATTTCATCCGTGATATGCGGAACGACCTGGACGGTTTGCCCCAAATAATCGCCGCGGCGTTCTTTTTTGATGACCGAGTCGTAAATGCGCCCGGTCGTGCAATTATTTTTCTGCGACAGCGTCAAATTGGTAAACCGCTCATAATGGCCGAGATCAAGGTCCGTTTCCGCTCCATCGTCCGTGACGTACACTTCTCCATGTTGATAGGGGCTCATGGTGCCGGGATCAACGTTGATATACGGATCGAGTTTGAGAAAGGATATTGTGAGCCCCCGACTTTCCAGCAGATGCCCAATGGACGCGGACGCCAGCCCCTTGCCCAATGAGGACACCACGCCGCCGGTCACAAAAATGAATTTACCCATGGCGGTCAATGTCCTTCACGGGCGTTCCCGCGTGTTCCCGTTCCGCCATGAGTCCGTCCCACGAATCATTGGCCACGTCCAAATCCTCCGGCGTATCAATCCGAAGCGACGCCTGCGCGGTTTCCCACACGTGAATGGGAATCCCGTGTTCCAGCGCTCGCAACTGTTCGAGCTTTTCCGCCTGTTCCAACTCCCCGCTCGGCAGCGCGGCGAATCGCTGCACGGTTTCTCGGCGGAAAATATACACCCCTGCGTGAAGAGAGGCAAAGGGCGGCAGCGTGGGCGTCTGATCTCGAATGTGCGGAATGGGGGCTCGGGAAAAGTACAACGCCTTTCCCCGCCGGTCCGTCACCACCTTCACGACCGAAGGATGGTCACATTCCTCGTGGTTGTTGAACGGACGACACAGGGTGCCCATTTCCGCGTCGCCGGCAAGAAACGGAGTGATTAAATCCGTGACGAACTCCGGGGACAACGGGATTTCATCGGCCTGGAGGTTGACGACCACGTCGCAGGGAACATGCCGGATCGCTTCGGCCACCCGGTCAGTCCCCGTCCGGCACGGAACGGTGATCATCGTGGAAAGGCCGCCAAACCGTTGGACGGTCTCGTGAATGCGCACGTCGTCCGTTGCCACAAGCACCCGGGCAACGTGCGGGACCCGTGCGGCTTGCGCATAGACGTGCCGGATCAACGGTTGTCCGGCCAGCAGCGCCAACGGTTTGCCGGGAAATCTGGAGGACGCATACCGGGCCGGAATCACGATCGTCACGTTGGGGTTAGCGGCCGGCACGACACAAAGCCTCTTGCAGTTGCGCGTTGGTGATGGCCGCGGTGCCGATCATGCCGACGGCAACCCCGGCCGCATGGTTGGCCAGGATTGCGCTTTCCCGGATGGAGGCTCCCGCGCTGAGGGCCAGGGCCAGGGCGCCGATCAACGTATCCCCGGCGCCCGTGACGTCGTACACTTCCCGAGCCATGGCCAGAATATGCCGGCTGTGTCCCGTCGCTTCACACAGGCTGATCCCCCGCTCGCCTCTGGTCACCAGCACGGCTTCACAGCCAAGCTGCTTGCGCAATTGATGCCCGATCTCATGGATGGATTTATTGTCGCGCGCCGCACGGCCGGCGGCCTGCCCGGCCTCCAGATGATTGGGAGTCACGATGGTGACGCCGGTGTAATAGGGAAAATGTTCGACTTTGGGATCAACGATGATTGGAATATCGTTTTGACGCGCCAGCGTTCCAAGCCGGGCCATCAGCGAAGGGGTGACGACGCCTTTGCAATAATCAGACACCACGATACAGGAAAGGGACGCAAGGTGAGTTTCCACGTAGTGCAAGATCTTCCTGGTCAACGCGGGGCGAATGGCGTGACGTTGTTCCACGTCGTACCGAATGACTTGCTGGCGATGGGCCACGACCCTGGTTTTTTTGGTCGTGGGCCGGGTGGGGTCCACAAGAATCCCATGATGCCTGGTTCCGAGGCGCAAGGCCTTGCGTAGCGCGTGCCCCGCGTCGTCGGAACCGACGATGCCGCAAAGCCGGGCCTGGCCTCCCAGGGACAGAATATTCGCGTACACATTGGCGGCTCCCCCGAGCTGCAGGGATTCCCGCTCCACGTGTACCACGGGCACGGGAGCTTCGGGAGAAATACGGCTAACCGCGCCCCAGATGTAGTGATCCATCATCAGGTCGCCAAGGACCAGCACGTTGTTGCGGGAGAACCGGCGCAGGTACCGTGCCAGAGACGCCGGCGCGGTCGCCGGCGTGACGCGACCGGGGGGCTTCCTCCGGGAAGAGGATGGTCGTTTAGTCGGCAAAGACGCCACAACAAGCTGTCCCGCGCGCATTACTCAATGCTTTGACCAATGCGGCTCCACCGCACCCGTTCCGTCCAGGCGCCGTGGCGATTCCATGACCAATAGACGAGAAACGCGCGGCCTTTGATTTTATGCCGTTGCACGTATCCCCAAAAGCGGCTGTCCAGGCTTTGGTCGCGGTTGTCGCCCATGACGAAATAGGAATGTTCAGGAACGGTGCGAGGCTCAAAGTTATCTCGGGGATTAATCCGTCCGGCGATCACGCCGGGGTCCACGCGTTGGGTGAAGGAGCTGTCGTGAAACGGTTGGCCGTTGATATAGACGGTTTTGTCTTGAAGGCGAATGGTGTCTCCGGGCAGGCCGATGATCCGTTTGATAAAATCTTTCTGTTCATCTTCCGGATACCGAAACACGATGACGTCTCCCCGCCCGGGTTCGTCAAATTCAATGAGCGTATTGGAGGAATAGCAGGTGACCGGGGGAAAGGAGATCTCAAACGCGCAATCCCCCGGAAGCTGCAGGCCATAGGCGAATTTATTGACCAGAATATGATCGCCGATCAGCAAACTGGGAATCATGGACCCCGACGGAATCTTGAAGGCCTGGACGACAAACGCGCGAATGAACAAGGCCAGCAGCACCGCGATCAGAATGGCTTCGGCGTATTCCCGCCAGAGCGACTTTTTCGGCATGGTCCGACTGTGCCCGGCGTCTTCTTCGGAGGACGTGAGATCGGCGTCCGTGGAGGAAGGATCCGGTTGGGAGACGGGGTTCGACTTGGAATCACTCATGCGTCATCCTTGACTTTCAGCAGCGCCAAAAACGCTTCTTGGGGAACTTCCACCCGCCCGATCTGTTTCATTCGCTTCTTCCCTTCTTTTTGTTTCTCCCAGAGTTTCCGTTTTCGGGTGATGTCTCCCCCGTAACATTTCGCGGTGACGTTTTTCTTGATGGCGGAAATCGTCTCGCGCGCAATCACGCGTTTCCCGATTGCCGCCTGAATGGCGATCTCAAACATCTGCCTGGGGATCAGTTCTTTCATTTTTTCCGCCAACTGACGGCCTCGGTGATAGGCCTTGTCTTTGTGCGCGATCAACGACAGCGCGTCAATGGTTTCGCCGTTCAGCAACAGATCGAGTTTGACCAGCTCCGATTCCCGGTATTCGGTCAGCTCGTAATCCAACGAGGCGTAGCCCTGGGTCCGGGATTTTAACTTGTCGTAAAAATCCAGCACCATTTCGTTCAGGGGCAATTCATAGACCAGCATGATTCGCGTGGTATCCAGATACTGCATGGATTTTTGGGTGCCCCGCCGTTCCTGACAGAGGGACAGAATATTTCCGGCATAGCGTTCCGGAGCAATGATCGTGGCCTGGATAAACGGCTCCTCCATGACGGCGATGGCGTCTGGCTCGGGAAATTTGGAAGGATTTTCGATGGCCAGCACTTCATCTTGTTTCGTCCTGACCCGGTAAATCACGGTTGGGGCGGTGCTGATGAGTTCCAACCCATACTCGCGATGCAGGCGTTCACGAATAATTTCCATGTGAAGCAGGCCCAGGAACCCGCAACGAAAGCCAAAACCCAGCGCCAGCGAAGATTCCGGTTCGTACACAAACGAGGAATCGTTGAGGCGGAGCTTGTCAAGCGAATCCCGAAGATCTTCATAATCCGAGTGATCCATGGTGTACAGCCCGCAGAAGACCATGGGTTTCGCCTCGCGATAGCCCGGTAACGGCACGTTTGTCGGTCGGGCGGCCTCGGTCAGCGTGTCCCCGATTTTTGTGTCGGCGACGTCTTTCATGCCGGCGACCACGTAGCCAACCGCACCGGCCCGCAACTCGTTGGTTCTGGTTCGTTTCGGAGAGAAAATTCCGACTTCCGACACGTCGAATGTTCGTTGTGTTGACATGAGTTGGATGGGCATACCCGGTCTGACCATGCCATCAACGATGCGAACCAGCGCAATGGCGCCCTGATAGCTGTCAAACCAGGAATCAAACATCAACGCCTTGAGCGAGGCATTGAGGGCGCCGGTGGGCGGAGGCATTCGCCGGACCACGGCATCCAGCACTTCATCCACCCCAATCCCCTGCTTTGCGCTGACCAGGAGAGTCTCTTCTCCGTCCATGCCCAGGACCTCGGCGATTTGCTGCTTCACGCCTTCAATATCCGCGCTGGGCAGATCAATCTTGTTAATCACGGGAAGAATCACGAGATTGTTGGCCATGGCGAGATACACATTGGCGATGGTCTGGGCTTCCACGCCCTGTGTGGCATCAACCAGCAACAAGGCTCCCTCGCAGGCCGCCAAACTGCGCGAGACCTCATAGGTAAAGTCCACGTGTCCGGGGGTGTCGATAAGATTCAATTGATACGTGTGTCCGTCATGCGCTTTGTAAGACGTGGTCACGGCGCGCGCCTTAATAGTAATGCCGCGCTCGCGTTCCAAGTCCATATCATCCAGTATTTGCTCACGAAATTCCCTTGGCGTGATAGCTCCGGTTAACTCCAGAAAGCGGTCAGCGAGGGTGGATTTTCCGTGGTCAATATGGGCAATGATGGAAAAGTTGCGGATATCGGAAAGGCTGTTCATTACGTCATCACAATCTGTTGATTTTATGAAGGTTCCCACGTCTTGTCAAAGAAAGAATGCGCTTCTATAATTTCCCAGCTTCTGTGGCGCCGCATCGCGCTCTTGTTGCGCGAGCCTTCTCCCGGAATACGGCGGTCGCGGGATTCTGAAAATATGGCGCCGGGTTGTGCGCGGTCATGGCTGTCGGTGTTGCCGTTCTTGCTCCTCATCCGTGAATGGAACGGTCAGATATGAGAAATGGCCCATGTCTTTCTAAATCTAAAGTGATAGAATAATTTAACGATGAAACAATTTGTTACTATTAAAAAAAACAAGGCTATTCGTTCAACCAAAATACTCTCAAAATGGGATAAACGGTATCTTTGGCACCCGTTTACCCAGATGCGGGAATGGGCGCAGGAAGACCCGCTCATCATAGAAAAAGCTAAAGGCTCTTATCTCTACGATACCCATGGCAACAAATACCTGGATGGTACCGCATCTATTTGGGTCAATCTTCACGGACATCGGCACCGCACCATTGACAAGGCCATTCGGACCCAACTCGGCAAAGTTGCCCACAGTACTCTGCTGGGCGCCGCCAGCCCGCCCTCTATTGCCCTGGCCAGGGAACTCGTCAAGGTCGCCCCCAAAGGGCTGACACGCGTGTTTTACTCGGACGATGGCTCAACGGCCGTCGAAGTGGCCCTGAAAATGGCCCTGCAATACTGGCAGCAGCGGAATCCGCCGCACACACAAAAAACGGCCTTTGTCCGGTTGGACGCCGCCTACCACGGCGACACCATAGGGAGCATGAGCGTGGGTGGCATGGCCCTCTTTCAGGAACGCTTTCGGCCTCTTCTCTTTTCAACATTATCGGTTGCCGCCCCCTATTGTTATCGTTGCCCCCTTCAGTTGCGCTTTCCCTCGTGCAAAACGGCCTGTCTCGACCCTCTGGAAGAAATTCTGATGACACGGCAGCAATCCATTGCCGGCGTGATCGTCGAACCGCTGGTGCAAGCGGTGGCGGGCATGATCACGCAACCTCCGGGTTATCTCTCACGCGTTCAAGCGTTGTGCGCACGATACAACGTGCTCCTGATTGCCGATGAGGTCGCCACGGGCTTTGGCCGAACCGGCAAAATGTTTGCCTGTGATCATGAACACGTGACGCCTGATTTGCTGTGTCTTGCCAAGGGGTGCACCGGGGGGTATTTGCCGCTCGGAGCGACGCTGGCCACGGAAAAAATTTATGAGGCGTTTCTTGGAGAATACCACGACTTCAAAACGTTTTTTCATGGTCACAGCTATACGGGCAATGCGCTTGGCTGCGCCGCGGCGCTGGCCAATCTTGACATCTTCAAAAAAGAGAAAACGTTAGCCGTGGTCAAGAAACGTTCAAAGTTGTTTCAGCGGCTTCTGTGTGCCCTGGCCGACGTGCCGATCGTGGGAGACGTCCGCCAATGCGGCATGATGGCGGGCATTGAGTTGGTCAAAAACAAAGACACCCGTGAACCCTTTCCCCTTTCCACGCGCATGGGCCGTCACGTGGCGCTGGAATGTCGTCGTCGGGGGCTTCTCATTCGGCCGATAGGGAACGTTGCGGTACTGGTTCCTCCGCTGACCATGTCGGAGCGGGAATTAACGCGAATGGTCAATGTTTTCGCGGCGGCCTGTTGGAGCGCGTACCGGACTCACCATGCCGGCCGGGCGGGAGCATGACCATCGCACGGACGGGTTCCCACGGGTTTTCTCGTTTGTTTTGATTTCAGTTGACAAACGACCAACTGCCATCAGTTGTTTCTTTGCGGAACGTGCACGCAGTCTCTTTGCCTTCATGGGAAACCAGGCAGTCGGTTTGAAGCGGATACCGGACATCGTCTTTTTTGAAAAAATCCACTTCTTTGCTTGAGAACGTGAGCGCGTTATTTTCTCCCGCCGCGATGCCCGGCAGCTTGCCGTCTTTCTGCATGGTCCCGCAGACCTCCGCCATTGCCTGTCATTCCCGTCCGTAAGGGTTTTCCGCAAAACGGGATTCAAGTAATGATCAGCCTGGCCAGCCCACGACGGCTACGATAACCACACCAACCAGAATGACCGAAACTTTTGCCATGACGTCCTCTTATTTACTTATTGTGGCTTTATTTCAAGAGGTGTGCCGACCGTAACCCCCAGTCGGTTCGCGGCGCTCGTTTCTTTCAGAAACACTTCAAGATAACCGTTGCCGTTAATCAGCGCCTCCGGTTTTTCGGACGAGCCTTGCTCGTAATGCGTTTTGATATCATCAATGATCATGCCGCCTATGGCAAATGAAATGCGTTGTCGCCCGCCGGCCTGGTGCAAGGCGTGAATGTCATCGGGCGTGATGTCGGTCATAATGTTGCCGAAATGATCAATGTAGGCGACGCGACCATGCAGGGTTCCGTCTCGCACCTCGGGTTTTTGAATCCGCAGCGTGTGATAGTCGGACACCAAACGGCCATACGCTCCCGGCGTTTGGCCTCGCGTCAGCCAGGCGGCCGCCGGCGCAAAGACGTCCCGGCCATCAAAAGTGGCGCCTTCCGAATCCAGGCGAAACTGACGATTTTCAATGTGCCGAACCTCTACGCTCCGTTCAGTTTCAAAAATATGGGTCAACACGCCATTGTCGGGAGCGACAAAGAAAAATCGCGGCGTCGTGACGAGCAGTCCCCTGCGCGATGAGCCGACTCCCGGGTCAACGACCACGACGTGCACGGTTCCATCGGGAAAATACCGATAACAGGCGTTCAGCAGAAAGGCGGCTTCTTCAATGGCGTGCGGGGCCGCGCGATGCGAGACGTCCACGATGCGGGCCTGATTGTTAATGCCCAGGATAACCCCTTTCATGCCGGCGACAAAGTAGTCCCGGTCGCCGAAGTCGGTCAGCAGCGTCACGACGGATATGGCTGAAGGCACGGGGCTACTCCTGAAAAAAGATTTCCTGAATTTCGTATTCAATCATTCCCGCCGGGCGGTTCACCGACACCACGTCCCCGGCGCGGCGCCCGATTAACGCGCGTCCGATCGGAGATTGAACGGAAATTGAGCCGTTTTTGACGTCGGCCTCTTCCTGGCCGACGAGGGTGTACGTTTTCTGTTCTTCCGATTGCACGTCAAGAAGGCGAACGGTCGCGCCGAACACCACGGTTTCCCCTGTTCCCGCGCCGATCTCGATAATCTGCGCCTGCTCCAGTTTTTGTTTGAGTTCATTGATCCGCGTGCCAAGATATTCCTGCCGTTCTTTCGCCGCTTTGTATTCGGCGTTTTCCCGCAAATCGCCGTGTTCCCGCGCCTCGGCGATGTCCTGAATATTCTGGGGGCGTTCAACTTTCCGCAACCGGTCCAGTTCGGCCTTAAGGGCCTCATGGCCTTTTTTTGTTATCGGAACACGCATCATGCCTCCACATGGGTTTGTCGATTTACCTTCGCTTGATTTTCCGAAAAGCCAAATATACATAGGCAATTCTACGCCTAAGGAATAGCCCATCCCATTCCGGGTTTTTCTTACGGTCTGTCTCAAGGTCTGTAGTAAGATAAAAGGGCTTGCCATCAGTTATTTTTTCAATTTCATGAGGCCACTTTTCGCGGCAGTCACACTCGGGCCAGCCTACATTGACAATGCTTACCAATTCAGGCTTTTGCCCCCATTCAAGTAGCTCTTTTATGATTTTGTCGATTTTGTGGTATCCACTACAATCAATAATAATCCCAATAGAATTAGTTGGTAATTTTTCAAGTGTTTGTTTCATGTTCTCGATAGTCGCAAGCCTTTTGTCGTCATCATTTATTATTTCATTCAAAAAGTTTTGAAATACGACCAAATCTGATTTGCGAATCAGTCCGGAAATATCGGACGAAGAGAACATCATTTTGTCTGCAATATCTGCCTCTACTAGCCGGACGTTTTTTAATAGCTTCCTCTCCCATTTTCCGGTGAAGACAAAATTTGAAAACCTCTGTGCCCAGTTTCTGGCGGCAATATAATTGATTGCAATATTTCTGGCATGCCTCCAATGGTCCGAAGCAATATCAACAAGGTTGGCATCTACTTGTCTGGTTTTAGTATTTGATCGCAAAAACTGAAGAAGCCCAACGAGTTCAGGTGCGGGGCCACAACCGAAAAAAGTCGCCGTGAGATGCTTTTTCTTTGGCAGGGAGTCATTGTTTTTCTGAAGGATTTCTGGGAGAAGCTGGCTATAGAAAGGGAAGTACCTCAACAGATATGCGTGTCTGGTTTTCTCATCTTCATACTTGGGGGTACATCCATCTTGAGTGTTGTAAGACTCATGAAGAGCTTTTGCTGGTTCTTGTAGACTGGTGAGGTATTTGATCTGCTCTTCACGGTTCTCTTTTTTGCCGACAGACTCAAAAATGCCTTCAAGCAACGCATTGAACATTAAAATTACCCCACAATTTCAGATTGAAAAATCCCTTCAAGTAGCCTTTCAAACATCTGCCTGCTCTACGTTATGATCTTAAGGTCGTAATCTTCTTGAACCCAATGGGTATGCCCAAACTGTTCTCTCCCCCAATTTTTGGGTTCACGGTACTCGCACTCCACCATGCAGGCAGGCCCGGCTTGCTTAACCTTATTGATGTTACCCATGGCCCCGGTCTTCCCCCAGATTGCTATTTTGCCGCCGTTATCCAAGACGCAGACCAGTCGAAAAACTCCATTTGGTCCTTCTTATACGCCGCCCTTTTCATCAAACCTCATAATTTGGAAGGTGCCTCGCTGTTTCATGCCTGCCTTTTCTAATGTATAACCCGAAACGTCAGATTGATGCGTTCTTCCACGTCTTTTTTGCTCTTGGGGATTTGGTGAACCCAGTGGTGTTGTGTGGGGCCTTTCATCAGCAGGTAGCTGCCGTGTGTCAGCGGTATTGGTTTTGCCAGCCGCTCCCCGTCTTTATCCATTTTGGTTTTGTGTTTCATGTGAAACGGACGTTCCGCGCCGAGGCTCACGGAGCCGATGACGGGATTATCTCCCAGTTCCGGTTCGTCGTCGCTGTGCCATGACACGCTGTCAGACCCGTCTCTGTATAAGTTCAGCAGTACGCTGTTGAATGCAACCGCCGACACCAGTTCCACGGTTTCTTTGATTTTCAACAAGCTCGCCGTCCAGGGGCTTGCTTCAACTTTGATGCCGGAATACACGTAGGTTGTGTTCTGGTCGCCGTACCATGCCGTCAATCTTGGGATAGCATGTTCCCGCCCGTAGAGTTTGATTTTTTCCTGCTTCCAGGCGATCTCTTTCCGCAATGCGCTCAACAGGGCATCGGCGTCCCGTGGAGCAAACAGCGACGGGTATAGATAGACTTCCGCGTCGGGTATGTCTAGCGCCGTGCATTCGTCGGGGTTTGAAATCGGAAGATTCTGTTGCGTGCCCATCACGGATTGTTCTCCGTCGAATGATAGTCCTGCAACGATTTAATCGTCAGTGGCGATTTCTTCATGGCTTCGATGGCCGTGACGCCCGCGCGGATTCCCTGAATCGTGGTGAAATAGGGAATATTCTGGCGGATGGCCTCTCGTCGAATGGACAGAGAATCGGCGTGCGAAGACGCGCTTCCCACGGTATTGACGACCAGATGCGCCCGGCGGTTTTTAATGTGATCCACCAGATGCGGCTGCCCTTCCTTGACTTTGTTGACGGTTTCGACGGTGAGACCGTGTTCAAGCAAATACGACGCGGTTCCCCGCGTGGCCTGAATGGTGAACCCCATGGCCTGCAATTGCCTGGCGACGTTGACGGTGCCGGGTTTGTCGCCGTCTTTCACGCTCATAATGACGGTGCCGGTCAGGGGCAGACTCAAACCCGCGGCGGCTTGAGATTTGGCGAATGCCCACCCGAAATCCCGGTCAATCCCCATCACCTCCCCGGTTGAACGCATTTCAGGGCCTAATAATACATCAACGTTCCCCAGTTTTGTAAAGGGGAACACCGATTCCTTGACCGCAATATGGGACACCGTCGGCGCCGTGGTGAATTTCAGGTCCCGCAACGAATGACCCACCATGACTTTCATGGCGAGCTTGGCCAGTGGAACGCCAATGGCCTTACTCACAAACGGGACGGTGCGCGACGCCCGCGGATTCACTTCCAGGATGGAAATATCATGGCCCTGAACGGCAAATTGCACGTTCATCAGACCGACCACGCGCAGTTCGCGCGCGAGGGTGACGGTTTGCCGGCGAATCCGGTCCACCAGTTCCGCGGGCAACGAATGCGGGGGCAGGGAACAGGCGGAATCCCCGGAATGGATGCCGGCTTCTTCCACGTGTTCCATAATGCCGGCCACGACGACGTCGGTTCCGTCGGACACCGCGTCCACGTCCACTTCAATGGCATCGGTCAAATACTGATCAATCAACAGCGGATATTGGCCGGTCGTCAGGACGTTGTCGGTGACGTACCGGCGCAGCGAATCTTCATCGTAGGCGATTTGCATGGCCCGTCCGCCCAGGACGTACGAGGGGCGCACCATGACGGGATAGCCGAGCCGCGCGGCAATGGCATAGGTTTCCTTGTCGGATCGTGCGGTGCCGTTTCGCGGTTGCCGGAGGCCGAGTGCGGTGATTAAGGCACTGAACCGTTCACGATTTTCGGCGCGGTCAATGGCGTCGGGGCTGGTGCCTAAAATCGGGACCTTCGCCCGCGCCAGGGGACGCGCCAGCTTGAGCGGCGTTTGTCCGCCAAATTGGACGACCACCCCCATGGGCTGTTCAATGTCCGTGACGTTCAGCACGTCTTCTTCGGTCAGCGGTTCAAAATAGAGCCGGTCGGACGTGTCGTAATCCGTACTCACAGTTTCGGGATTGCAATTCACCATGATGGTTTCAATGCCCAATTCCCGCAAGGCCAACGTGGCATGGACGCAGCAATAATCAAATTCAATACCCTGCCCGATCCGATTCGGCCCGCCGCCCAGAATGACGACTTTTTTCCGGTTCGTCGGGCGCGCCTCGCACGTCCGGCCATACGTGGAATAGAGATAGGGCGTCATCGCTTCAAATTCGGCGGCGCACGTATCAACTCGCGCATAGGTCACCCGGTGAGAGGGCAGGCGGGTGTGTCGGAACGTTCGCATGGCTTCCGCCGTGGTGTTCAGTAATTGGGCCAATCGTTCATCCGCAAAGCCCAGGCGTTTCGCCTCCGTGAGCAATGCGCGCGAGTCGGGTTCGTGAAACAGCGCGTCCGGCTTCGCGCCGGATTCAACGGTTTGATGCCGGGATTCCGTGTGCGCGTGAGTCAGTAACCGTTGTTCAAAGAGCACGAGTTCCTCTATTTGATCCAGAAACCACGGATCAATATGGGTCGCCGCAACGATTTCATCTTTGGATGTGCGCAGCCGCAGCCCATCCGCGATGTGCCAGGGACGATCCGGATGGGGTGACCGCAAGGCCGTGCGAATGCGTTCCCGGACGTCCGGATTGACGGCGTCTCCCGGCAGGTAATGGTCCAGTGCGTGGAGGGACGTCAATCCACAACGACCCGTTTCCAGCGACCGTAAGGCTTTGTGAAACGCTTCCTTAAACGTTCGCCCCAGGGCCATGGCCTCGCCCACGGATTTCATTTGGGTCGTGAGCGTGGGATTGGATCCGTGGAATTTCTCAAAGGCGAATCTCGGAATTTTGACAACCACGTAGTCAATCGCGGGTTCAAAGGAGGCTTTGGTGACGCGGGTAATGTCATTGGTCATTTCATCCAATGTATAGCCCACGGCCAGTTGGGCCGCAATTTTCGCGATGGGGAACCCCGTCGCCTTGGAGGCCAGCGCCGAACTTCGTGACACGCGCGGGTTCATTTCAATCACGATCATCTCCCCGTTTTTCGGGTTCAGGGCAAATTGAATGTTCGACCCGCCGGTCTCAATGCCGATTTCCCGGATGATACGAATCGCCGCGTCCCGCATGCGTTGATATTCTTTATCCGTCAGGGTCATGGCCGGCGCCACCGTGATGCTGTCGCCGGTATGCACGCCCATGGCGTCAACGTTTTCAATGGGACAGACGATGACCACGTTGTCGTGCAAGTCGCGCATGACTTCAAGCTCGTATTCTTTCCAGCCGATCAAGGAACGCTCAATCAGGACCTCCCCGACCGGACTGGTGAGCAGGGCCCAATCAATGTACCGTTCAAACTCCTCATGATTGCCGGCAATGTTCCCGCCGGCTCCGCCCAACGTGAAGGACGGGCGCACAATGGCGGGAAATCCGACGGTGTCCAGAACACCGAGGGCTTCGTCGCGGGTTCGGACGAGCCGACTCAACGGCGTGGCCACCCCGATTTTTTCCATGGCCCGTTTGAAGGCGTCACGGTCTTCAGCCTTGACGATGGCTTCGTAAGCGGCCCCGATGAGCCGCACGCGGTAGCGTTCGAGAATGCCCTGTTTCTGAAGGTCCATCGTCACATTCAGCGCCGTTTGCCCGCCCATGGTCGGCAGCAACGCATCGGGGCGTTCGCGCTCAAGAATCCGTTCCACCACGTCAACCGTGATGGGTTCAATGTACGTGCGATCCGCCACGTCGGGATCGGTCATGATCGTGGCGGGATTGCTGTTAATCAGGACCACTTCATACCCTTCCCGTTTGAGCGCTTTGCACGCCTGCGTGCCGGAATAATCAAATTCGCACGCTTGACCGATCACAATGGGTCCGGAGCCAATCAGGAGAATGCGCCGTAAGTCGTCTCGTCTCGGCATGACGTCAGTTCACGGGCGTTGAGGCGGAAGAGGGCGCGGCTGACGGGTGAGTGGGGTCCCGTTCGGCGTCGTCGGGCCGCGGCTGATAATCCGGCAGGACGGACGGAAGCCAGCCTTCGATGTTTTGAATCCGCAAGACGTCGGACGGGTGCGTGGAAAGAAATGCGGGGACGGCCGCATTTGAACGAAAACAAAATTTTCCAATCATTTGCTTGGGACAGCCGCTCATGCGTTCCCAAAAACGAATGGCTTCGCGAGGATCGTACCCGGCTTTCGCCATTAGTTGCAGGCCGATATAGTCCGCTTCCGATTCCTGTCGCCGATTGTGTGGAAGCGTGACGCCCAGACCGTACACGCTCATGGCGCTGATCGCCACTTCGGGGTTCACGATGCCGGTGGCGGCCCCGGCGATAGCTCCTATCTGAGCGATTTTATCGAGAATGCCTCGGCTCATGCGTTCCGCGCCGTGCCGTTGCAGCGCATGCGCGATCTCATGCGCAATGACCGTGGCCAATCCGGCTTCGTTGTCCGTGCGTTTCAGAATGCCGGTATAGACGGCAACCTTCCCTCCCGGAAGAGCGAAGGCGTTCATCGTGGTGTCATCGTCAATCACGGCAAATTCCCAATGGTAGGTCGGCCGGTCAACCACGGCCGCGATGCGTTGGCCAACGCGGTTCACCATTTCATTGATTTCGGCGTTGGTGCTCAATCGAGCTTGTCGCAGAACACTGCGAAAGGCATCGGCTCCCAGGGCCATTTCTTTTTCCTCTGAAATGAAAATGACCTGGTCGCGCGCCGTCCCCGGAGCTTTGACGCAACCGGCCACAAGGAGGAAGCCGCACAGGACCAGAATCTGCCGGGTCCCGGGTCCGCGTTCAAACAGCGTCATGCGTGGTGGCGCGGTCATTCCTGTGCCGGTTTGTTCATTCATCCTACGGAAACCAAAGGTAGAGAAAGGCCGGAGTCCCGCCCGCGAAGAACGTGGTCAGCGACAGGGCATTGAGTTTGGGAAATCCCCATCCCGTCTCCATGTGCCCTCCGGACCATTGCGCATAGATATTCGGGTGGTAGCCGTCGGCCCGTTCATAGATGACCACTCGAGCTTCTTCAATCCCCGCTTCCCGCTCGGCCAGTTCAATGGCCGTGTCCAGATAGCCGATCACGTCAATCAAGCCATGGGCCTTGCCCTGCGTCGCCGAGTAAATGCGGCCGTCGGCCAACGCGCGAATGGTGTCGGGATTCAGCCTGGGTCGTCCTTTCTCAATGACGTGAAGAAACCGCTCGTAAAACGAGTCAAGCACACTTTGAAAAATCCCGTGTTCCTGATCGGTCATTGTGCGGAACGGCGAGCCCATGTCCTTATGAGGCCCGGATGTCACCGCTTGAGCCTGCAGGCCGATTTTTTCCATGAGACCCGACGCATTGAGCGTGAGCATCAGGACGCCGAGACTGCCGATGACCGAAGACGGATGCGCCACGATTCGGTCGGCGCCCATCGCCACATAATAGCCGCCCGACGTGCCCAGGTCCATGATGGACGCGACCACCGGGATGTTGCGTTCCTTTTTAAATTCCAGCAGTTCATGATACAGAATATCCGAAGCCGTCACCGTGCCTCCCGGCGTGTTGATGCGAAGCACAATGGCTTTAACGGCGTCATCGTCGGCGGCTTTCGTTAATTCCTCTTTGAAGCGCGTCGGCAAACTGGGACGATCCGCCAGTTGATTCAGCACACCCGTGGGCTTGGAAGAGGTCAATAACCCGGAAATATCAAGCATCGCGATCTTATCATGCCCCGTGCCGGACAGGACGGTTTCCTGTAACGGGCCCGTCTTGAGGAAGAAAGACTGTGGCACGCATCCCACGGCTGCCAGTATCGCCAAGCCAAGCACAAGGAATTTATCCATGGGCCTTCTCCATCATGTGTTGAAATTGACCAAACAGGTACGAAGCATCATGCGGGCCGGGAGAGGCCTCCGGATGATATTGGACCGAAAGCACCGGCACGGATGTTCCGGCCAGGCCTTCCAGGCAACCATCATTGAGACTCACGTGTGTCGGTTCAAACGGACCCCAGGAAGTTTCAAAGACGTTCATGGATGGTTTTCCCGAGATCATATTCACCGCAAAATTATGATTGTGTGAGGTGATTTCCACTTTTCTTGACCGTAAATCCATCACCGGATGGTTGGCGCCGTGGTGTCCAAATTTTAATTTATAGGTGGAGAGTCCGAGAACCAGCCCCAGGATTTGATGGCCGAGGCAGATGCCCATGATCGGCCGCCACCCGATTAACTCTCGAATATGAGGGACCACGTACGACGGGCCTTGAGGGTCGCCGGGGCCGTTGGACAAAAGAATGCCGTCCGGATTCATGCCGCGAACGGTCTGAGCCGTTGTTGACGCCGGCACCACAGTCACGTCGCACCCTTCATCCACCAACCGTCGTAACATATTCTGTTTGACGCCAAAGTCATAGACCACAACCCGGAATGGCGTTGCCGGGACAGGACGGGATTGCCCGGCTGCCTGTTCGCGCTGCGGCCATGCTCCGGTGCCTTCTTTCCATTCATAGGACGACGCGCAAGTCACGGCCCCGACCAAGTCCTGACTGGTGATAGAAGGGAGCGCGCCGGCTTTGGCTGCTAAACGGCCGGGGTTCAAATCAACGTGGGAGATGACTCCCGCTTGAGAGCCGTGATCGCGCAGATGCCGCGTGAGGTATCGCGTGTCAATTCCTTCAATGCCCACAATACGATGTTGCACTAAATAGTCATGCAACGAAAGGTCCGAGCGCCAATTGCTGGGACGCCGGCAGGCTTCATTGACAATAAACCCTTCGACCCATGTGCATCGGGATTCGTCATCCTCCCGCGACAGGCCGTAATTGCCGATATGAGGACAGGTCATCAGGACCATCTGGCCTTTGTAGGATGGGTCTGTGAGGATTTCCTGGTATCCCGTCATCGCGGTGTTGAAAACCACTTCACCGGCGGTTTCACCCTCAAAGCCCAACGCGCGTCCTTCAAACCGAGTGCCGTCGGCCAGGACAAGCAGAGCGTTTTTCATGATGCCCGGCTTCCATCAAACGCGTGCCGATGACGCATCCACCGGAGGAACGCCGCCACGAGCAAACCGACGGCGAGTCCGGCGTTGATCATGTGGAGGGCGCGCACAATCATATGGAGTTGAAAAAAATCGTCAAAAGCCGCTTGCCGGATTTCCCGGGACTCCGCCGCAAAGGCGGCTTCCTGCAATCCCACGGCCTGTGGCCCCGCCACCGCCACAATCAAAAACGTCACGAGTGCCAGAGCCGTCAACAGACCGATCTCGGAACGTCCAGGCGGCGGACTCCGTTCCGGCTCCCGCCGATGTTTCCAGTATCGAAAGAGGGCCGTCCCAATGAGCAGAATCGCAATGCCGCCGGTCACGGCATGATAGCCGTCAAAGACACGGCGTAAAAACCGACCGCCCGTCTCCACGTCCATGGTATTGAACACGGCCGGAATCACCATCGTGAGGATCGCCGCAAAACCGCCGATCCAGATCATGAGACCGAGCAATTCCAGCAATGCGCAGGACAGGTACCATCCTGATGGGCGTCGAGTCATTCAAGGTTCCTGACGTGTGGGACACAACGGGGGCATCGTTGTACGCGACGGGCACAAACGGCCCTCGTACCGTTACTTATCACGGACAACACCAGAGTCACTGTATACCTCTTCCCCGCCCACCAGCGTTTTGACGACCCGTCCTTTCATGGTCCAACCGGCAAACGGAGTGTTACGGCCGAGCGAGTGAAACCGCGCAGGGTCCACCACCCATGTGGCGGTCGGGTTGATCAGCGTGAGATCGGCCTGGGCTCCCGGTGCCAGTGTGCCGTGAGGCAAACGAAACACGCGAGCGGGTTCACTCGTCAATTTGGCAATGGCCTGCTCCAGGGTGAGGACCCCCTCTTCGACAAGATTCAGGGTGAGCGGGAGGGCCGTCTCCAACCCGATGATGCCAAAGGGAGCCGCGTCAAATTCCAACTGCTTCTCATGGGCGGCATGAGGGGCATGATCGGTGGCCACGATATCAATGGTGTGATCCCGCAACCCTTCCTTGACGGCCCGCACGTCCTCATCGGTTCGCAAGGGGGGATTCATTTTGGCCTGGGTATTAAACGATCGTACGGCTTCATCCGTTAACGAGAAATGATGCGGGCATGCTTCGGCGGTCACGGGTACTCCCCGTGCCTTGGCCTCCCGAACCATGCGGACCGACCCCAGCGTACTGACGTGCGGGAGGTGCAACCGGGCTCCGGTTAACTCGCCGAGGGCGATATTCCTGGCGACCATCACTTCTTCGGCGGCCTTCGGAATGCCGGGAATCCCGAGTTCCGCGGATACCGCGCCCTCATGCATGCTTCCGTCGCGGGAGAGATGACGGTCTTCGCAATGATCCACCACGGGCAGATGAAAGGCCGAGGCGTATTCCATGGCCCGGCGCATGACAAGGCTGTTCATGACCGGATAGCCATCGTCGGAAATCGCCACGCAACCGGCATCGAATAATTCTCCGATTTCCGCCAGTGTTTCCCCCTCCGATCCTTTGGTAATGGCGCCGATGGGGAAGACACGCGCCTTTTTGGCGGCCGCGGCCTGGGCAAGAATAAATTCCGTGACCGACCGCGAGTCATTGACGGGCCGGGTGTTGGGCATGCAGCACACAGAGGTGAACCCGCCCGCCACGGCTGCCGCACAGCCGGTTGCGATTGTTTCCTTATATTCAAATCCCGGCTCTCGAAAGTGGACGTGCAGATCCAAAAAACCGGGACAGACGATCAGGCCCGTGGCGTCAATCGTCCGCAGGGGCTTGCTCTCCTTCAGTTTATGGTGAAGGTTGGGTTTCACGGCGCTGATGATGCCGGCTTCAATCCACACGTCGGCCACGCCGTTCCACCGGCCGGGGTCAATCACGTGGCCTCCCGTTACCAAAATGTTCATGTCGTTCTCCGTTGAACGCCGCCCGACAAGCGGGCCGCGTCGTTATTCATTCCATTGCGAGAGCAAATACATCAGACCCATTCGCACGGCCACGCCATTTGAGACTTGATCCAGAATAACGGCGGAACCGCCGTCAACGAGGTCATGGGATATTTCGACGCCTCGATTCACCGGGCCCGGATGCATAATGAGCACGTCGTCGGCCGCCCGTCGCACGCGGGCCTCCGTCAGGCCGTACAAGCGGGCATATTCCCTGATGGAAGGAAAGAGCGAGCGTCCCTGGCGTTCAAGTTGGAGCCGCAGCGTGATAATGACGTCAACGCCGTCAATGGCCTCATCCAAATTGTGAAACACCGCGACCCCAAACCGATGAAGACCCGGCGGTATCATGGTTGGCGGTCCAACGACGCGCACGCATGCCCCCATTTTTGTCAGCGCGTGAATATTGGACCGCGCCACTCGGCTATGGGCGATATCGCCGACGATCGCCACGCGCAGGTCGCGCAGGCGCCCTTTCTTCTCTTGAATCGTCAACAAATCCAGGAGCGCCTGGGTGGGATGTTCATGCCAACCGTCACCGGCGTTAATGACGGATAACCGGATATGTTTGGCCAGGCTTTCCGCGGCGCCCGCCGAAGAATGTCGGAGCACAATAATATCGGCCTGCATGGATTCAAGTGTTCTGGCGGTATCGAGCAGCGTCTCCCCTTTGGCCACGCTGCTGGATGAAGGAGACACGTTCACCACGTCGGCGCTTAGCCGCTTTGCGGCCAGCTCAAACGACGTTCGGGTCCGTGTGCTGGGTTCAAAAAACAGGTTCACCACGGTTTTTCCTCGAAGGGCCGGAACTTTTTTAATCTCCCGTCCACTGATTTCCTTGAATGGTTCCGCGGCTTCCAGGAGAAGCGAAATTTCGTCGGGGGCAAGCGAGGCCAGCCCGAGGAGATCTTTTCGTTTGAAGCTCATGACGCGACCGTTCGACTCGTGAGTCTGGACACACGATCTTCTTCGCCCGATTCTTCGAGGAAAACCCGAATGTTTTCATCTTTTGCGGTCGAAATGTTTTTGCCCACGTAATTGGCTCGAATGGGCAGTTGCCGATGTCCCCGGTCAATCAACACCGCGACCTGGATTTCCGACGGACGCCCCAGATCCATCAGCCCGTCCATGGCCGCGCGAATGGTGCGTCCGGTGAATAACACGTCATCAACCAACACAATGTTAAGATTTGAAATATGAAACGCAATGTCCGTTTTTTTGAGCACGGGCTGATCTTTGCGAATGGCCAGATCATCCCGGTAGAGCGTAATGTCCAATTCTCCCAATCCAACGTCCGTTTGCTCAATGCGCCGAATCAGTCGTTGTAATCGTTGGGCCAAATAGACCCCGCCGGTGCGGATGCCGACCAGGGCCACGTTCTGACAGCCTTTGTTCCGTTCTAAAATTTCATGAGCGATTCTGACCAGGGCCCGCGCCATTTCATGGCCGTCCATCATGACCGATTCGCGGCTGGGTTGCGGCTTCGTCCGTGTCATGGCTTCCCCGGGCAAAAAAAAACCTTCTCCTCGAAATGAGAAGAAGGTGACGTACATTGCGGGCCACACCCGCCCCGCGTATTCATCATGCCGTGTTCCCTTTTCTCACCTCACCGGATGAGTCGTAAAGGTGTAACTATCTTACGAGGTTTGAGAGCGGTGAGTCAAGCGCTTCCGGTTGTGAACGGGTTTCCGTGTGTTTGAGGATCCAGGCGTGGAGGCGCGGATGCAGCGTGGCTCGCGGCAAAATCGCTTTGTGCATACGAAAGGGCTGTACATCTGAAACCAGGTCCCCTCTCACAATTTCCAGGGCGAGTCCGGAAATGAGAGCAGGAAGAGAATCCGGCCCGGCGAGCAACGCCAGTCCGTTGCGCCGGAGAGCGCCGTTGATACGTTGCGCATACGCCCGGAGTTGGGCGGGGTCCTGGTAAGCAAGAAACGGCATCCAGACGTACATGAGATCATACGTGGTCTCATACACATCATGGCGGACGGCGTCATGGCCCAAAAAGCGATAGGCCCCCTGCCCGTCCCGAGGGTTCCGCGTCCATTGGTTCCAGAGCCGCTGGGCCTGTTTTTGGGCATAGGCTCCATGTGAATAGACAATTGTTGCGGATTGAGGCCGACCGGCAAGCAGAGTGCCAATGGCCGCGTCAAAACCATGAATAAAAATATGGGCGGCGTGTTCGACCCGGGCGGCCAGGTCTTGATCGTGCTCCATGAGATCATTCCAAAACTCCGCCACAAAAGGCTGGCTCGCGAGGTCGCCGATGACCGTGTCATCTTCCGGATAGAGCAACGTCGCCGAATAGGCTTCGTGCGGCGAGACCGCAGGCGCGCCATCGGGAAACAGGTCTTTCCACGAACGGTCGTGATGAGCCGTCGCCCGCGACCCTGATTCCCGGGTGACGCCCCATCCCGGCTCAAGGACTATCTCGTGCGAGGTCGCGTGATCGTCAAGAAACAGTCGCCCGGAATGTACGGCAAGCCGTTTCTCGCTACGCGCGTGTCCCTGTTGATTTGAAGCCACAAACGGGAGACCGCTGGTGTCATCCATTCCGGTCACCTTGAGTACGGTTCCGCGTTGGACCGTCAGACACATTCGATGATGAGGAGCCACGTGGCGCACCGGCGGGTCGGGGTGCGGCAGCCAATCAACTTCATGCGACCGGGAGGCGTCCATGAAGACGGCGAAAGGCTGTTCCTGGCCGTCATGCGTGGCGGTAAAAAAATTGCTGAACAAGCCAAAGGCGGCTTCCGATGGATACGTCGGAATGCCCCGGTATTGCAAGGCCCGCGGCCCGCGACGGTGTTGATCGTCATACAGCCCGCGGATGAATTCAAATGCCGCGCTGCCCGTTCCGGGCAACAGCGACTGAAACAGTTCCACCACGGGCAAATAATCAATATGCGCCCAATGCATCGCACTCATGCAGGACATAAAACGCGCGCGTTGAAACGTGCCGTCATCCAAAACGTACAGCGCGTCTTTTCGTTGACGAATCGTGGCATGCCCGGTTGCCTCGATGACCAGGTCATCATCCGCGTAAAAGAACTCGACGGCTTCCAATGCGACGCCCATGGCACGGGCGGCCATCATGCGGAGATCCTGCCGAGTCAGCCTGTGCCACCCCGGCCGGGTCGTCAGGTCCAGCGTCATCCTGTTCACCAACCCGGCGGGTTTCAGGCCCACCCATTGTCCCCAGTCCAGGTAGAACCGGGCCGACACAAGATACACCGTGCCGTCGGGGTGTTCCCGCCACTCACATTCATGCAGCGGGTGCCCGCCGGGGTCGGTCATCAGGATGCGGCGCCCCAGCGGGCCATACAACACCAGATGGCCGGTGGCGAGTTGGCGGCACGTGACGCGGTCGGATGGAAACGCGGCGGCCAGGGACCGGTTCCCTTGCAACGTCAGCGTTTCCGGATTGTGGAGAATGGATGAAACAATGGCGGACTGGTTTTTCAAGATTTCGGCGGACGCGCGGATCACTCTCGAATCTGTCCCGAGCCATAGACCACGTATTTGGAGCACGTGAGATCGTCCAACCCCATGGGACCTCTGGCGTGGATATGGGCGGTGCTGATGCCGATTTCCCCGCCCAAACCAAATTGATACCCGTCATTGAGCCGGGACGAGGCGTTGATCATCACCGCACCGGCATCAACGTCCCGGAGGAACCGCATGGCCCGGCCGTAGTCCCTGGTGACAATGACTTCGGTATGCCGGGAGCCATACGTGTGGATATGATCCATGGCTTCATCCATGTCTTTGACCACTTTGACGGCCAAAACCAGCGCGAGAAATTCCCGGCCGTAATCGTCGTCGGTCGCAACCCGCGCCTCGGGAATGTAATGACGGGTCTTGTCGCAGCCGCGGATTTCGACGTTGGCGTCGGTGAGACTTTTCCCCAGCTTGGTCAACAAATTTTTGGCGATGCCTTGATGCACCAGCAGAGTGTCCATGGCGTTGCACGTCGAAGGCCGTTGTGTCTTGGCGTTGACGCTAATGGTTTCGGCCATTGTGAGATCGGCGTCGGCGTCAATATAGGTATGGCACACGCCTTTGTCATGTTTAATAACCGGGATGGTTGAATGGTCGTTGACGGTTTGCATGAGCGAGGGGCCGCCCCTCGGGATAATCAAGTCAATCAACCGGTCATGTTTCAGGAGCGCAACGACTGCCTCTCGCTCGGTGCGTTCGACCAGGGAAACGGCGCCCTCGGGAATCCCTGCCTTGTGGGCGGCTTCGGCCAGAATGCCGGCAATGGCCCGGTTGGAATGAATGGCTTCCGATCCGCCTCGAAGCACACAGGCGTTTCCTGATTTGAGACACAAGGCCGCCGCATCGGCCGTCACGTTCGGACGCGATTCATAAATGATGCCAATGACGCCGATGGGCACACGGACCCGCCCGACGGTCATGCCATTGGGGCGTTTCCTCATGCCGGATGATTGCCCAACGGGGTCGCGCAACGTCGCAATGTGACGAATGCCGTCCGCCATGTCCTGAATACGCCCGGAGGTCAACGTGAGCCGGTCCGCCATGGCCTCTTGTCCATGGCCGGCGTCAAAGGCTTCAAGGTCTTTCGCATTTTCTTCAAGCAGCCTGTCGGCGCCTTCTTCCAATCCTGCGGCCATGGCCGTCAGCGCGGTATTTTTGACCGATGTCGTCACACTGCCTAACGTGCGGGATGCGGACCTAGCCCGTTCAAGAAGAGTCAGGAGATAGGTCGGAAGATCAACGCACTCGTCTGCGGGGACGTCGGGGTCTTCGGCCTGCCCCTCCCTGTGTTGTTCTTTCAGTTCTTCCTGCATGTCTTTCGCGTTCATACCGGTGTTGTCCCTCAACAAGACGTCAGCCGTATCTGTCGCATTGGTAATTGTCCGGCGGAAAATTGAGAATACCCATGCCCGGCAAACAAGGTCAAGCCGGGTCGCCGGCTTTGCAATCCATGGCATCCCTTGATTTTCCATGGAGAATCCTGCTACACATTCTTGCCGTTGCTGTTTCAAGGCACTGGAATTTCTCCACTCGCCCCTTGCGCGATCATGCCTCGTGCCGAGGTAGCTCAGTTGGCAGAGCACAGCCCTGAAAAGGCTGGTGTCGGCAGTTCGATTCTGCCCCTCGGCACCATTTTCTTGGGAATTCCATCTTTCACTTCTCACGCTTGACCCCACATTGGTTTTGCTTGACTCCCTTCCCACGATGTCTTTATGGCGCTCTTTGTATCGCCGTTGTTGATTGATATGAATAACGCACCGGGCCATGAAGGCAATGCGTTATTGGATCGGAACAAGCGGGTAAAGTCCCTGGCCGAGGTCAAGGGGTGTGATCTCACCAACCTACCCGCACAGCCAGAGCGGTACGGAGGTAATGTGCCTGACGCGGCCACTGATGAGAATGAAGAGGTTGACGACTATTAGGCAGGGGAAGGCCAATACACGGCGCTACGAAAATGCCATAAAAAGCCCAGGCGACAACTTGCCTATTTTGCGCCGGCTTGTGATGCCGTCACGGCTTCAATCATGGAGCGGAACACGAAGAGTCCGTCCTGATTGCCTGCAATGGATTCAGTCCCGCGTTCGGGGTGCGGCATGAGACCCAGAACGTTGCCCGCCGTGTTTTGAATCCCGGCAATGTTATCGAGAGAGCCGTTGGCATTGGCCGTCTCGGTCACGGTGCCGTCCGCCTGACAATAACGAAACACGATTTGGGCGTTGGCTTGCAATGTGGACAAGGTGATGGGGTCGGCGTAGTAATTGCCTTCGGCATGGGCAATGGGGAGTCGAAGGACTTGTCCTGATTCGCAGCGTTGGGTAAACGGCGTCGCGGCGTTTTCCAATCTGACCCAGACGTCCTTGCAAATAAAGGACAGCCCCGTGTTCGGCAACATGGCTCCGGGCAATAACCCCGCCTCAAGCAAAATCTGAAAGCCATTGCAGATGCCGAGAACAAGCCCGCCCGCCCCGGCAAATTCTTTGACGGCTTTCATAATCGGCGAGAATTGGGCCATGGCGCCGGTGCGAAGGTAATCCCCGTACGCAAAGCCTCCGGGAAGCACCACGGCGTCGGCCCCGCCCAGCCCGGTGTCGCCGTGCCAAATAAAGCGAACGTGTTGCCCCAGTCTGTCCGACAGGACGTGCGCGCAATCGCGATCGCAATTGGACCCGGGAAAGACAAGCACGCCCCATTTCATGACGGGGGCGATGACGGGTGGAGCGCCAGTTCGTAACGGTACTGTTCAATGACCGGGTTGGCGAGCAGTTTGTCACACATGGCTTTGAGTTGCGTTTCCACTTGAGCGGGGTCTTGTTCGTTGAATTCAATTTCCAAAAATTTTCCCACACGGACGTCGTTGACGCCGGAGAACCCCAGGGCGCCCAACGATTGCCGGATGGCCCGGCCCTGGGGATCCAGGATGCCCGCTTTCAAGGTGACATAAATTTTTGCCTTGATCATGAGGGAGCCTTGCGGTGGCTTCCCCGGCGTTGTCCGCGATGTCGGGAGACGGCTTTTGAACCAAAGACCCGGCGATAGACCTGGGTGAGGTGACGGCCATACCATTGCGGGTCGAAACAGGCTTGAATTTCGTCGCGCGTCAAGGTACTGGCGATGACGGGGTCCCGCGCAATGAGGTCTTGAAACGCGCCGCGTTCTTCCCATGCCCGCATGGCATTGCGTTGTATTGTTTCATACGCGGTTTTACGTTCCATCCCCTGTTGCACCAACACCAGCAACAGGCGTTGAGAATACACCAACCCGCCCGTCAGGTTTAAATTTTTCAGCATCCGCTTTGGATACACCACCAGCTTGTCGAGAAGGGTTGTCAGGCGGACGACCATGTAATGAATCAGGATCACACTGTCCGGAATAATGATGCGCTCAACCGAGGAGTGACTGATGTCGCGTTCATGCCACAGCGCGACGTTTTCCAGCGCGGCCAGGCTGTTGGCTCGAATGACGCGCGCGAGGCCGCAGAGATTCTCCGACCCCACCGGATTTCGTTTATGCGGCATGGCCGAGGACCCTTTTTGTCCGGCGCTGAAATATTCTTCGACTTCCCGGACTTCGGTGCGCTGGAGATGGCGAATGTCAGTGGCCACCTTTTCTATACTGGCGGCAATCAGGGCCAACGTGCCGAGAAACGCGGCATGCCGGTCTCGTTGCACCACCTGGTTGGACACGAGAGCCGGCTGCAATCCCAGTTTCGCACACGCGGCTTTTTCAATGTGCGGGGGAAGGTGAGCAAACGTGCCCATGGCCCCGGAAAATTTTCCCACGGCCACGTCTTTTCCCGCGGCGACCAAGCGCTTTCGGTGACGTGTGAATTCCGCGTACCACAGGGCCCATTTCAATCCAAACGCAATGGGTTCCCCATGAATGCCGTGGGACCGTCCCACCATCATCGTGTCTTTGTAGGCGAAGGCCCGGGTTTCCAGAACCTTCAATAAGGCATCAAGCTCTTCCATGATCATGGCCGTCGCCTCAACTAATTGGATGGCCAGTCCGGTATCAAGCACGTCGGAGGACGTCAAGCCTGTGTGTAAATACCTGGCCGGCGCCCCCGCCTGTTCGGCCACGGATTCCAGAAACGCAATCACGTCATGTTTAGTGACCTGTTCAATGGCCCCGATTCGGTCCGGGTTGAGGGTGACGGTGTGTCTGATCCGTCTCGCCACGCCCTTCGGGACCCGGCCTGTTTCTTCAAGCGCCGCACAGACGGCCAATTCGACTTGCAACCACGTTTCATACTTTCGCTCCGTGGTCCAGACCGCACCCATGCGGGGCAAGGTATACCGTTCAATCATCGGCACGTTCTCTTCGTTGGAAACACCATGATCCCGTGGCTCGACAGCAACCGTTAATGGACGAGCGCGATGCGTTTGGAGGCCAGCCGCGCGTCCTGTCTGATGAGTTGATCCAGCATCCCGTTCACAAAGCGTTTGGTTTCGTCGTCCGCAAAACTTTTGGCCAATTGGAGGGCTTCATTCACCGTCACTTTGGCCGGGACGTCGGGGACCCAGAGCAATTCATAGATGGATTGTCGAAGAATATTGCGATCCACCACCGGCATACGCGCAACGGTCCAGCTACGGGCATAGTCCGCAATGAGGGCATCGAGTTCAGCGTGATGGGTTTGCACGCCGGTGACTAACTCCGTCACAAATGCCCGAACGGATTGAGTCACTGTTTGTTGAGACCAGAATTGTTCCAGCCAAAATTCCGTGGAACCGTGAAAGTCCCATTGAAAAAGAATTTGGAGAGTCAGTTCGCGAGCGTGATGCCGCGTAGAACCAGGCCGGGGGTTGGACAACGCCTCATCGGATGGTTCCTGTGTTGCCATGGCGGTCGTCTTCGCACCCATGCGCGGTCAGCGTTGCCGAAAGCCGGTTGGCTTGCGGTCACGTTTATGCAATTCCCGCATGAGCGTCGCCATTTCAATGGCGGTACGCGCGGCTTCCACGCCTCTGTTGATTTCGGTGGTGCCCGCTCTGGCCAGCGCTTCCTCCGCGGTATTGGTCGTCAGCACACCGAACACAACGGGAGTGCCCGCGTCCAGAGAAGCCTGGGCAATGCCCCGGCTCATTTCCGCGCTGATCAAATCAAAATGAGAGGTTTCGCCTCTAATGACCGCTCCCAGACAAATCACGGCGTCAAATTGCCTGGATTGGGCCAACTGTCGGGCCACTAACGGAATTTCAAACGCTCCGGGAACGCGAACGAGTTGAATGGCATCTCCGTGCGCACCGTGATGTGTCAACGTTTCAAGCGCGCCGGCTTCCAGACGACTCGTCACCTCTTCATTGAATTTACTCACCACAATTCCAAAGCGCAGGTCCCGGGCGTTCAGATTTCCTTCAGCGGGTTTCACGATAGACGGCCATGGATCAGTGGGCGCGGAATGCGGAGCTTCGGACGATCAGACGTTGTTTAAAAGATGACCGAGTTTGGATTTTTTCGTTTGCAGATACCGGACATTCGTTTCTTTGGGAACGACTTCAATGGGGACGCGCTCGGCCACCGTGAGTCCATACCCTTCAACGCCAACAATTTTTCTCGGATTGTTCGTCATCAGGCGGATTTGCTTCAATCCCAAATTCACCAGAATTTGCGCTCCAATACCGTAATCCCGCAAGTCGGGTTTGAATCCCAGTTGCAGGTTGGCTTCCACGGTATCGCTTCCCTGATCCTGGAGGTGATAGGCCTTGATTTTATTGAGCAACCCGATGCCCCGCCCCTCCTGATTCAAATACAGCAACACCCCCTTGCCTTCCTTTTCAATCACTTCCATGGCTCGCTGGAGTTGGTCCCGACAATCGCAACGCAAGGAACCAAAGACGTCCGACGTGAGACAGCCCGAGTGTACCCGTACGAGCGTCGGCGATTCGTCAATAAGGCCTTTGACCAGGGCGATGTGCGTTCCGCTGTCCAGCTCATTCTCAAAGACCCGGACTTCAAAATTTCCGAAGACCGTCGGCAGGTGGGCGCTCACCGACTTTTTCACAAAGGTCTCACGGACCAACCGATATTGAATGAGATCTTTAATGGTAATGAGTTTCAGTCCGTGCTGCCTGGAAAAATCCGCAAGGTCCGGAACCCTTGCCATCGTGCCATCGTCATTCATAATCTCACAAATGACGCCGGCCGGATACATGTCGGCCATGCGAGCCAGATCAACGGAGCCCTCGGTTTGGCCGGCCCGCTTGAGGACGCCTCCATCATGGGCCCGCAGAGGGAACACGTGGCCCGGCCTGGTGAAATCGGAGGGTCTGCAGGATGGGTCAACGGCCATGCGGATGGTCGTGGCCCGGTCGGCGGCTGAAATCCCCGTGGTGATGTCTCGCGAGGCGTCAATGGACACGGTAAAAGCGGTTCCGAACGGCGCGGTATTGTCCGCAGTCTGGGGATGCAAATGGAGTTGGTTGGCCCGGTCGGCCGTGAGCGTGAGACAGATGAGGCCGCGGGCGTGTTTGGCCATAAAGTTGATGGCTTCGGGGGTGACCGCTTCGGCGGCCATCACCATGTCCCCTTCGTTTTCACGATCTTCATCGTCTACCAGGATGACAAATTTCCCGGCACGAATATCGGCAAGGGCCTCCTCAATGGTATGAAACGGCATCATCGTTCACGGGTTCCTTGTGGAAAGTTTATAGGGGGTTCCCACTCGCCTGTCAATCAAAACTATACGCGGACCGGACGGCAAACGCGGCGTGACGGACGAGTGGAAGGTGCGTCAACGTCGTCCGGTCACGGGCATGGATCGTTGCATACGGGCCACGTTGCCCGCCGCGACTCCGGCCAGTAATGCCAACATCAGAAATCCGCTTGCATACGTTCCCGTGACATCCTTGAAAAGGCCAAACCAGACTGGCAGCAAAAACCCGCCCACGCCGCCGGCGGCCCCGATAAATCCCGACGCCGTTCCCATCTTGTCCAGATAGCGAAGCGAGGCCGCCTGAAAGACCACGCCGTTGCCAAAGCCCAGACAAAAAAGCGTCGTGATGGTGAATGGAACCGCCCAGAACGCCGGCGGGAACCAGGCCAGGAGCACACACAGTCCGCCGACCAGCAGCAAGCCCCCTTGCAGCAAGCGCAGACCGCCGCCCTGGTCGGCCGCATAGCCGCCCATCGGCCTTGCCAGACTGCCGGCCAGTGCGCACAGCGCCGTCATGGTTCCGGCCGTGACCATATCAAGGCCATATTGATCGTGAAAAAAAATTGGCAGGAAGCTCGCAAAACCCACAAATCCTCCAAACGTGACCGCATAGAAGAAACACAGCCATTGCATGAATCGTTCGCGACAGGCCATGCGGAACGAGTCCGTCAGGCCGTTCCAGACCGGTGCCGTCTTTCGTAAAGAACGGTCAGGAACGACCATGGCAAAGACCGCCGCCGTCAGCACGACGGGAACAATCATCAACCCAAACACGCCATGCCATCCCACATGGTCGGCGAGACGCGGCGCCAGCAAGACGGCCAGAATGCTTCCGCTGTTGCCGGTCGCGGCGATCCCCATGGCCAACCCCTGCCGTTGGGGTGGATACGCCTGGCTCGCAATCGGAAGCGCAATGGCAAAACTGGCTCCCGCCGATCCCAGCAGAAGACCGACCCCAATCATTTGGGCGTAACTATGGCCGGACAACCATCCCAACAACAGGGCCATCCCTGCCATCCCGAGCAGCCCGAGCCCGACGCGTTTGGCGCCAAATTGATCCGTACACAACCCAACCACAATACGTAGGAGAGCTCCGCTCAATAACGGGACGGCGACCAGCAACCCTTTCTGCGTGGCGCTCAGGGCGAATTCTTGCGCAATGGCGATGCCTAACGCGCCTATCAGGAGCCAAGCGACAAAACTCACTTCAAAGTGGAGCCAGGCTCCGAATAACGAAGGCCGGTGACCGCTCGTGAGGAAATGGGATTTCATGAATGGGCCAAGACAAACAAGACTGAACGGCGTGATGCCGACACGCGACGTCTGTGCAAAGAGGCTGTGACGGCACTATAGAATATCGTCATGAGCCGTCGCAATTGAGGACGGGCGAGCCGGCGCCTGAAAGCGCGCCGGGCCATGCTTTTGTGATTCCCCCGGATAGTGTTTATAATTTTTGAATAAGACGGCACACGGCCCTGACCGGCCGGCCGGAAAGGCTTCAATGGCAAACCTGCCCCCTGTTTCTCAGCAAGACGACAGCCCGCCTGAAGAGGATGACGGCGCCGCTCCCGTGGATGTTGAATATGCCTTTGTCTCCGATGCGAGGAAAGAGGGCGCGCAGGGTGTTGATGAACCCGGCGATGCATCCGGTCAAGCCGAGTCAAGGGGTCTCGTGCCCACCACCACGCTGGAGCGGTACCTCGTTGAGGTTCGCCGATACCCGTTTTTATCCAAAGAAGAAGAATTGCGGCTGTTTCACGAGTACCGCGTCAATGGCAATCAAGAAGCGGCTGTCAAGTTGATTTTAGCCAATCTCCGCGTATCGGTCGCCATTGCCAGGGAATATGCTCATACCGGCGCCGACCAGATGGATCTGATTCAGGAAGGGAATGTTGGGTTCATGCAAGCCATTAAAAAATTCGATGTCTCCCGCAACGTCCGTTTCTATGCGTACGCCGCGTGGTGGGTCAGAGCGCATATACTCCGGTATCTGCTCAATTCCCATCGGTTGGTCAAAATCGGCACGACGCAGAAACAACGGAAACTTTTTTATAACTTAAAAAAAGAAAAGGCCAAGCTTGAAAGGCAAGGCTTTGTGCCCGACGCCAAACTGCTCGCGGATCGTCTCCAGGTTCGAGAACGCGACGTACTCGAAATGGATCAACGCCTGGGCGGCTGGGAATTATCCCTGGATCAGCCGCTCAGCGCAGAGAAGGACGGAGGGACGTTTCTTGATTTACTTCCCGCCCAAACGCCCGGCATTGACGAGTCATTGGCCCAGGATGAACTGCGGCGCTTATTTCGGAAAAAGCTGAGGGAATTTTCAAAGACCTTAAGTGAACGGGATGAGGACGTGCTTCGGAACCGGCTTCTTTCGGAAACGCCATTGACCCTTGAGGAGATCGGCCACAAGTATTCGATTACCAAGGAGCGGTCTCGGCAGATAGAGGCGAAAATTATCAAGAAATTACGCGAGTTTATGAAGGCCGAGCTGCGGGATTTTGATGAATTACGGGGCTGACTCCGACGCAAGGTCCATGACCCGTCAAGCATCCTTTCCATATTTTTTGCCCTGACGTCTTGACTTGATTCAAATAGACCTTATCTGTTGAACGAGTTGGTCGTTGATATTCTCAAATCCGAGGATTTCACAACACAGACATGGACAGCCCGGCAGCACACGGCAAGACCAGACGCTTTTAACCACAAAGGAGGATGTTGTCACATGGCCACACAAACAAAGGAAAAAGACGCAACCAAGGGGGCGGCAGCCAGAGGATTTTTGCCCCTTGGCGACCGGATTTTTGTGACGTATACGGAAGAACTGGAGCGCACGTCCGGGGGCATTTATGTGCCTGACTCCGCAAGAGAAAAACCACAACGCGGGACGGTTGAAGGCGTGGGGAAAGACGTCGAAAACTTGAAGGTCGGCAATCAGGTTCTATTTGATAAGTATTCCGGCACCAAAATCAAAATCGGAAACGATGATTGTCTGATTTTGAAAGAAGAGGATATCCTCGGCATTTTTGTTGATTCCTGAACGGGAAATTCCGCGAACGTTAATGAAATTTGAAGTGACACTTTAATTTGAGGGAGGGCTGTTATGCCGAAGCAGATATTGTACAGTGATCAAGCCAGAACCGCGATTCTTCATGGCGTGAATCAATTGGCGAACGCCGTAAAGGCCACATTGGGCCCGAAGGGCCGGAATGCCATTTTAGACAAGAAATTTGGTGCTCCCACGATTACCAAAGACGGTGTGACCGTGGCGAAAGAAATTGAGTTGAAAGACCCCTATCAGAACATGGGGGCGCAATTGGTCCGAGAAGTGGCCAGCAAAACCAGCGACGTGGCCGGTGACGGCACTACGACGGCCACCATTTTAGCGCAGGCCATTTTCCGTGAAGGGGTCAAACACCTCAGCGCCGGCGCCAATCCAATGGAGCTGAAACGGGGGATTGATAAAGCCGTTGAGACGGCCACGCAAACGCTCAAAGAACTCAGCAAGCCCTGTCAATCCAAGAAAGAAATTGGGCAAATCGGCTCTATTTCCGCCAACAACGACCCCACCATCGGCGACCTGATTGCCGAAGCCATGGATAAAGTTGGCAAAGATGGCGTCATTACCGTGGAAGAGGCCAAGTCCATGAGTACCTCGCTGGACGTGGTTGAAGGCATGCAATTTGATCGCGGATACATTTCCCCCTATTTCGTGACCAATGCGGAACGGATGGAAGCGTCCCTTGAAGACGCCTTCCTCCTCATCCACGAAAAGAAAATCAGCGCCATGAAGGATCTGCTCCCTCTCCTGGAGCAAGTGGCCAAAATGGGCAAGCCATTGGTCATTATTGCCGAAGACGTTGAGGGTGAAGCGTTGGCGACGCTGGTGGTGAATAAACTGCGCGGTACCCTGAATATCGCGGCGGTCAAAGCCCCGGGGTTTGGCGATCGTCGAAAGGCCATGCTTGAAGATATTGCCATTCTGACCGGCGGCCAGGTGATTTCCGAAGAAGTGGGCGTGAAACTGGAGAACGTGAAGCTCACGGATCTTGGTCGCGGCAAAAGAGTGACCATTGACAAGGATAACACCACGATCGTGGAAGGCGCCGGAGATCCCAAGCAGATTGAAGGCCGGGTGAAACAGATTAAAGCTCAAATCGAGGAAACCACGTCGGAGTATGACCGGGAGAAACTTCAAGAGCGGTTGGCGAAAATCGTGGGCGGCGTGGCTGTCATTAACGTCGGGGCCGCGACTGAAACCGAAATGAAGGAAAAGAAAGCCCGGGTTGAAGACGCGCTGCATGCGACGAAAGCCGCCGTCGAAGAAGGGATCGTTCCGGGTGGCGGCGTGGCTTTGTTGCGAGCCGTTCCAGCCCTGGAAAAAATGAAATTACAGGGTGATCAGCAATTTGGCGTCAATATCGTTCGACGGGCGTGCGAAGAGCCGATCCGGCTGATTGCGGAAAACGCCGGCGTTGAAGGGTCAATCGTTGTGGATAAAGTACGCAAGGATCAGCCAACCCGCGGATACAATGCCGCCTCGGACGAATACGTTGATCTGGTTGAGGCCGGCGTCATTGACCCGACCAAAGTGACGCGTTGCGCGTTGCAAAATGCCTCAAGCGTCGCCGGGTTGATGTTGACCACCGAGGTGACCGTGACCGATTTGCCGGAGGAGAAAAAAGAAAGCGGTGGCATGGGCGGCCATGACCATATGGGCGGCATGGGAGGTATGGGCGGAATGATGTAAGCGCCTCCCTGTTGTTTCGTTGCCGCTTGCGGCGTTGAAGGCCCGGGACTACGTTCTCGGGCCTTCGTTTTGTAGACCTCAACGGGCCGTCGCCGGCACTGGCCCAGACCGGGATTGCTGTGTTAGAATGCACGTGTGACAGGTACGTTGAAACGGGAGAGTGAAAATCAAAAAGGGGCTGGCATGAAACCATTCGGAATGACCGTTTGCGTGGTCGCCCTTGTCGGCGGAATCTTGTTGCCGGGCAGCGTGGCGACGCAGGCGGAGCCCCGTACCGAATCCATTTGCAATATTGGAATGGTCAAGGGCGAACAAAGCCGGAGTTGTGACGTGCCCATACCGCCCGGGTGTCAAGTCGCAAAATTTCCGGGATCTGACACCCCGTGGCTTGACGTCTCCAAAGGCGGGAAGACGACCTGTGCGATTGATCAAGAGAAAACTGACTGGAAAACCAGGATTGTCGGATCCTGCGGTTCGTGCGGGACGGATAATTGTTCCGCCCGGTTCAGCGTGATGTTCAATTGCGAAGGCGATATTCCCTCTGTCCAGCCAAGAAAAATCTATAAAGAGTAACCGCCGGGCGGCTTTGTCGTTGCCGGAATGCTCTTTCCTCCACATTGTGTCCTCTCCAACGGATCGTATCAAACACGCCGCCCGGGAACATGGGTTTCACGCGGTGGGAATCGCCCGTGTGCCATCGGTACGGTCAACGCAGGCCCCTGGTCCGAAGCCGCATGCCGGTGACGACCTTTTTGATCGTTTGGGGAATTGGTTGGCTCGCGGGTACCACGGCACCATGGATTGGATGGGGCGAAATCCTCAACGGCGTTCCAATCCTTCCGAGGTGTTGGAGAACTGCCGATCCATTATTTCCGTTGGGATGAATTACCAGACTGATGTTCTTGCGGATGAGCGGCAGGGAAACGGGCGAATTGCCAGATATGCCTGGGGACGTGATTATCATCGCGTGTTCAAGAAAAAGCTCAAGAAACTCGAACGGGAGCTCAAGCTCCTTGAGCCGGATTGTCACACGCGTCATTACGTGGATACCGGCCCCGTAATGGAAAAATTCTGGGCGCAACAAGCTGGATTAGGTTGGGTCGGCAAACATTCCAATCTCGTCTCTCCTGCTTTCGGTTCATGGCTGCTTCTTGGAGAAATTTTAACGACGGCGGAGTTGGAGGCCGATGAACCGGGGGCTGACTTGTGCGGGACGTGCACCCTGTGTCTCCAAGCCTGTCCGACCGGGGCCATTGTTGAACCCTACGTCGTTGATGCCAGGCAATGTATTGCTTATCTCACCATCGAGTATCGCGGTGACAGACAGGCTCTTCCGCAAGAACTCCAAACCCAAATGGGAAATCGCATCTTCGGGTGCGATGACTGTTTGGACATATGCCCTTATAATGCCTTCGCTCCGCCCACCGACGAAACGGCTTTTGATCCTGGTGATCTTGCCCAGAGTCCCAATTTGTCTCAATTATCGAAATTGAGCGAGGAAGAATTTTTGCACGCCTTTGAGGGTTCTCCGGTTCGACGTGCGAAATTTTCCGGATTTCAACGAAACGTCGCCATCGCCTTAACAAATAACAATCGGCGAAATAACCCCGGTGCGGAGGTGCCGTGACAATTGAGAGGTGACAGCCATGCCAAAGACCGACAAAGCTTTCTCATTGAAAGATCATAATGCTGACCGGATGCGGCGCGCCGATAGTTGGTTCAAACAAAGCAACAATACCACGTCAGATGACGAGAAATTCATCTTCCTCTGGATTGCGTTCAATGCGGCCTATGGGGCTGATCTCACCGCCACAGAGACAGATTATGGCGAAAGTAAAAAATTCAAGGATTTTTTGAAAGCAATTGTGGAGCTGGATAAGAAGCAAGCCATCCAAACTATTCTTTGGAAGACATTTTCCGGCCCAATCCGTATTCTTTTGAAGAACCCATATGTGTTTGAGCCGTTTTGGGAGAGTGTTCGAGGCATGTCGGAGTGCGAGAACTGGAACGAAAGATTCAAACGCAACAATGCCGGAGCACAAAGGGCCCTAGCGGCAGGCAATGTTCCTGGTCTCCTCGCAGAGGTTTTCATGCGACTCTATACATTGCGTAATCAGATTTTTCACGGCGGTGTGACTTTTTCCAAAGGATGGGGCCAAGACCAGATCAGAGACGGTAGCCGGATTATGGCCAACCTTGTACCGGTGATTCTGAAGATCATGCGGGCTGATATCGAGAAGAACCCCGATTCACCTGTCTGGGGAAAGGTCGCTTACCCGCGCGTTAACGAAAGCCCGCAATGAGAAATCATCGCGATAATTCCGCCACCGTCACGCCATCTCCGCCTTCACCCTGTGTTCCTGGTCGAAACGACGCCACATAGAAAGACCGCCGGACAGACTGTTTGAGAAATTGGCGGATGGCCGTTTTGAGTGCGCCCGTCCCATGTCCGTGAATAATCCTGATGGCCGAACAGTCGCGGCGCAGGGCTTGATCAAGGCAAGCCGTCAATCGTTCAATCGCATCTTCCACCGTGTACCCGTGGAGATCAATCTCGTCGCAACCGGCCATAATCAGGCTCTCTTGATGGTGGTTGAATCGGTATCTGTCGGCATGTGGATCGCTCTCCGATCAATGATGAGTACACATGGAAAACAACGGTAGAAGAAGCCGTCCATACGTGTCAACACAAGTGCGGAAATCCGTTGCGGCGGCTTCTCTCTCATTCTCTGTGAGTGACGGGCACAACTGTCACGGAACGGCTCTTGGCAAAAAACGGGATTTATGCAAAGATATTTTGGTTGCCGGAAAAACATTGATCGTCATGCGCACCTGCAAGGCCAACACTTGACGGATTTTCCCTTCGGCGTTCTTTCGCCGCTTATCCAACCGGAACCGGTTGTCCGAGAACGAGCGTGGATACGCACTCATGACCAAGGATGAAGCCCGTTCCTATCTAAGTTATCTCCTGACATTAAATCTCCGCCGCGAAGAGGCGTTTGGCCCGCTGGCGATGACGTTTCTCCGCGAACAGGATTTGACGGCGCTCGGCATTTCTGCGGAAGAACAATTTACGTTGCTCTTTGCCACCACCCAGGTTATTGCCGCGGAACCCAAACGCTACTCGTTAAAACTGGAATTATTGCAAAAAGCTCGTCAGTTGTTGCCGCAGACGCGGTTCATGGATCCCGGGTTCGCGAAGGAACTGGATCATGACATTCAGAAAACCGGCGCTGAATTCAGCATCTATACCGAAGCGATGCAATCGGGCCGAAGTCCGTCCCCCGACCGTCAAACGTTGATCGTCGAGACGGATCTTCCCGAATATTTTTTGGACCTGGCTCAAAAGCGAGCCGGCGCGTATTACCAAAATAAATACCGGCTGACAAAGGAAGCAAAAACCGCCCAGCATTTTGGCGGGACACCCAAGCGCTTTGAACCCAATCACGAGGCGTTGTATAAAGAGTTTCCCGGCGCTTGCGCCCCCTTCATGGCCGTTCGGACGACAGGGTTTCATATGATGCTGCCGTTCGATTTGAAAATCAGCCGTCGTCCCGATGATCCGCTTGAAGCAGGTATCAGGATTTTCTACGCCAAAATGGGGTACTCGTATCCTCTTCGGTATGAAATGGGAAAGCTTTGCAGTTACCATGACGGCGAGGTCTACGACATTGCCCTGGATGACCCGCATCTCTTGTTTGTGTCCGTATCCGAAATGAAAGATTCGGAATTTCCCGCCGGCCCTGTTCCCTCTTCTCGTGACATCCCTCCAGAACATGCCTACCCGCTCGCCGTGCTTGAACATACCGGCAGTCTCGGACCATTTATTCAGGTAAGTTGCAACTTTAAAATATGGTTTGATGCCTCGAAAGTTTCAATTTTGATACAAGGCGCCCCGGACTTGGCCGACTACGGCCTCCAGGGAGGGGCCGGGCTGATGACCCGGTCCTATGCTTCGGACAAGGTCCAAACCTATGCGGAAGCACAATCACACCCATGGCAGGAAGGCTTGAGTTTCAATTTTGTCAATTTACATCTGACGTTAAGTCCGGGAACGGAAACCGGCATGATTCCCCACAGCACTCCAATTTTTACGGTTTTTCCCGTTTTGAGTAAGCAAAATTACAAATTTGAACCGTTGTCCAATCCATAAATCGTTCATAACTGTTTGATAAATTAAAGCATTCAAGGGACGACGCCCTCCAGTTGAAAGGAAGAAAGTCTTGTGGTAGGCTCATGCCACCAATGGACGACGACGGTCCCAGACGATATTCCCGTCACCAGCATAAGAATCTCCAACCACCTTTCTCGTTATTCTTCTGCCGTTTTCCAATACATGGCCGCAGCAGATTAAACGGCACGGATGTTCTTGACTGATATTGCCTGCCTTCTATGAGCGGTCGCCTCTGATCTGATTCTATGGAATTTGTTGCCATCCTGATTTGTTTAATCCTCTCCGGGTTTTTTTCGGGAGCGGAGATTGCGTTTTTCTCCATCACGGAAAGCCGTTTGCAGGCCATGGCGGAGAAAGGACGGCGGGCTTCCCAACGGGCCCTCTCTCTTCGACGGAACCCTCAACGTCTCCTCGCGACGATTTTAATTGGCAATAACGTGGTCAATCTGACGGCCGCGGCTCTAGTCTCCATCGTCTCGTTGCACTATCTCGGATCCAAGGGTGTCGCGATTGGGACGGGCCTGCTGACGATGATTGTGTTGCTCTTCGGGGAAATTGTTCCCAAAACACTGTGTGCCAAACATGCGGACTCGGCCGTCCAAATACTTGCTCATCCTATCTATTGGGTCGAGCGGCTCTTCTCCCCGATGCTGTACCTGTTGGAACCGCTGATTTTGAAATTGACCGGAGGACGGGGTCTGGCCGTACCGTTTGTGACAGAAGAAGAGCTGAAGGTCATGCTTAAAGCCGGAGTGCTTAAGACGGACGAGGGCAAGATGATCAAGAACGTCTTTGAGTTTAGCGGTGTGACGGCTGAAGACGTGATGACCCCGAGAATTGACATGTTTGGTCTGGCGGGCCGGCTTTCCCTGTGGGAAGCCAAAGAGGAATTATTTCAATCCAAATATTCTCGGATTCCCGTCTATGACGGCACTCTCGAAAATGTGACCGGGATTCTCTATCGTAATCAAGCGTTGCGTGATCTGGCACAGGGAAAGCACGACAGCACGTTGCAGGCATTGGCCCGTCCGCCCTTTTTCATTCCGGGGACCAAACGGGCGGGTGATTTACTGAAACAGTTTCAGGAGCAGAAACGGCACATTGCGATCGTCGTCAATGAATTTGGCGGGGTGCTGGGCTTGGTGACCACGGAAGATCTTTTGGAAGAAGTGGTGGGCGAGATTTTGGACGAGACCGATGTCACTGAAGAACTGATCAAGCGGATTGGAAAAAATAAAATTTTGGTGAATGGACGAACGGAAGTTCGGAAAATCAACGAATTTCTTAAAGTTGAATTGAACGAAGAAGACCAGAATACAATCAGCGGCCTAATGCAGCAGAAACTCGGACACATTCCTGCGGTGGGCGAAGACCTGCGTGTGGACGGCTGTTTGCTGACTGTTCGTGACGCCGATGAAAAATCCATTAAAAGCATCCAGATTCATAAAGCGGAAGAAACATCTTCCCAAAAAACGGAGCCCTCCTCCGTGACCCCTTCTGAATAACGAGATCCGTTGCCATGGGTGCCTTCAAGGCGCTTCGGACTTTCGAGTGAGTTCAAGTAATTGCGATTCGTCAATGACCGCAATGCCCAATCGTTTGGCCTTGTCTAATTTTGCTCCGGGGTCTTTTCCCGCCACAACGTAATTGGTCTGTTGACTGACGCTTGACGCCACCTTTCCTCCCAGTTCTTCAATGCGTTGCGTGGCTTTTTGTCGGCTCAACCCCTCAAGGCCGCCGGTTAAAACAAAGACGTTCCCCTGCAAGCCCGTCGCCGGTGCACTCGTTTCGCGGGGAACGTTCTGAACCGTTACCCCCGATTCTTTCATGCGTTTCAGAACACCCGCGTTTCGGGGTTCGGCAAAAAAATGCGCCACGCTCTGCGCGATTTCAGGCCCGATGTCACGAACGTCCAACAGCATGTCCCGTGTGGCCGTTAGCAGCGTTTCCAGGGAACCAAACCGCATGGCGAGCACGTGCGCCACATGCGCGCCGACATGGTGAATGCCGAGGCCGAAAAGAAAACGCTCCAAAGACGGGCGTTGACTGTACGCAATGGCCGCCAGTAACTGCATGGCTGATTTCTCGGCGAATCCGTCCAAGCGCAAGAGTTGTTCCTTGGTTAACCGGTACACGTCCGACAAATCCTTGACGATGTTTTCGTTGACAAGTTGAGCGACCGTTTTTTTCCCCAACCCCTCGATATTGAGGGCGCGTTTGGAGGCAAAATGTTCGATCCGTCCTTTTAACTGCGCCGGGCATACCGTGTGCCCCGTGCAATAATAAATCGGACCGTCCTGCACCACGGCCGACTGACAGACCGGACAGTTATCGGGAACCACAAATGGACCGGCTCGTTGCTCACCGGCAATCGAGATCCGTTCGACAATATCGGGAATGACGTCCCCCGCCCGCTCGACTTTGACTGTATCGCCGACCCGTACGTCTTTGCGCGCGACTTCTTCCACGTTATGCAGGGTCGCTCGGCTGATCGTGACGCCGCCGACGTCCACCGGGGTCAATAACGCAACGGGCGTCAGCGCTCCGGTTCGCCCAACGGACACCACAATATCCTGGACTTGAGTGCATTCTTTGCGAGAGGTGAATTTAAAGGCGATCGCCCAGCGAGGACTGCGTGACTTTTCGCCAAGCCGTCGCTGGTGGGCCTGGGCGTTGATTTTGACCACAATGCCGTCAATTTCAAATGGCAATTGATCTCGCTGTTTCATCATGCGTTGGTGAAAAATCATCACGTCGTCAATACTACGGCAGATCCGACGTTGATCGGGGACGGGCAACCCCCATGTCCCCAGGACGGCAATAGCGTCCGAATGCGTCGGCGGTAACGGATCGGAGGCAAACATCAGGTCATAGCAGGTCAACACCAACGGTCTTGACGCGGTGATTCGAGAATCAAGTTGTCGCAATGAACCGGAGGCGGCATTGCGAGGGTTGGCAAACGTCTTGTCTCCTCTTTCAGTTAATCGGCGATTGAGCGCTTGAAAATCAGGAAGGCGCACATAGACCTCCCCGCGGACCACGACGTGCTTCGGCACGGGCTTTGCATAGTCCAGGCGAGGCGGAAGAGAACGAATTGTTCGAAGATTCGCGGTAATATCTTCTCCGGTTGTCCCGTCGCCTCGTGTTGCGCCACGGGCAAACACGCCATCGTGGTACACCATTTCAACGGATAGCCCATCATATTTCGGTTCAACGGCGTATTCGATATGGTTGACTGCAAGCTCTTTTCTCACGCGCTTATCGAAAGCGACGACCGCATCCACGTCCAGGACTGAATCCAGGCTCAACAACGGACATTCATGAGGCACTTTAGAAAATTGTTCAAGAGGACGTTCGCCAACTCGACGAGTCGGCGAATCCGGCGTGACCAAGGCAGGGTATTGTTCTTCCAAATCCTGAAGCGCTTTGAACAGTCTGTCGTATTCAGTATCCGCAATGTCCGGTTTACCGAGCGCATAGTAGAGATGGTCGTGGTGATGAATCCGTTCGCGCAATGCCGTTGCGCGCTTTTGTACGTCAGAAGGAGGAGATGATTTTGGTGATACCATGTCGGCGCCGTTGCGGAGAGTAAAAAGCTAGCACAGGCCGTCTAATGGGTCAATGAGACCCTGTACGGTTCTGACTTCCATTGTGACGACACTTGACATTTATGGGCCTCAGTATTTATTGTTACTTTTCTTCTTCACTGACCATGAGCGGATAGTGCGTCACATTCAACGCAGACACCAATCAACCACCATGAAGAGAGCCTTATTATGACCAGACCCCAATGCGGAAAGCGGCATCAACACGAACATGGATCAGCCTCAATGAGATGGACGGCTTATGGGGCAACACCTTGGTTGCTAAGTGCAACCCTCTTTTCCGCCTTGTTCTCCGGATGTGTCAGCGTGGAAAAATATGAGGTGGCAAAGTCCCGTGCCTTAAACTTTCAACGCCTGTTAGTGCAAGAAGAAAATCGGGCCGGCGAGATCAATGCCCAATTGCAGAAAGCGAAAATCGAAATAGCGTCGCTGGAATCGCAAAAACATGATCTGACCGTTGATCTTGATTCCCTGCGAGAGGAACAAAATCTTCAAGAGGAACAAAGTCTTCAGCAACCGAATGACCCTTCCACTGGCTCCGCAGTCCCGTCAGGCAACGACATCGGGGAACAGCCAGACAGGTCTTTCTCCGAATCCTCGCTTTCGGAGTTTGGGCTGAATGACCTTTCCTTTGATGAATCAGATTTTACTGACCTCCTTGGGGGAGATGCCGAAGAACCGATTTATCACACCGTTAATGCCGGAGAAACCCTGTACCGAATTTCTCGCAACTACGGTGTCACGATTGCTCAATTGAAAGAGTGGAACAACCTGACCGGCAATCTTATTTCAATCGGTCAACGGTTAATTGTTAGTACGCCTTAGCTGTTTTTCAACAGAATGCGTCTCGTGCGTTTACGGTTTCAAGCAAGACGCCTTTTCCGACAGTTTTGGCTTGCTCTGATTGCAGGCCTTGCTTTGCCCTTGTTTCTCCTGCCAATCCTGCCAGGCTTTTTGTCTTTGTCACACTGACCGATTCCATTGTCCCCACCCACAATTTTTTCAATTCGAGACAGACCACATACTCAATGGACCGTCCTGGTTGGGCGTTCGGAAAACGAAAGCGGAGAACCTTTTGAAGTGGATTGTTCGAACCGATGCCCATTCACTGTCACGTTCCAATGCCAGTGCTCACCGTTTTGCGTTGAGTGTATTGCCGCCTCAATCCGATGGCCTCGTTCCACGGAGACGGGTCGGTCAATGGGGAAAAAAGCCAGGCCCCAATGAGAGGCCTTCTCCCGAGGACCATTCGAAATCTGAAGCGTCGGCGTCAAGGCGGCGTTAAACCAACCGGCCAGCCCATGACACCACCCCCGGCGCTTGACAGATCCGGAGAACTTCGCGCTGACCTCCGTTCGCGTCATGCCCCCAAACCATACGTTTTCCACACGGATGGGATCGCTGAGAAACGTCCCTTCATGTAATTTCAATGGATGAAAATTGTTGACGGTCAGGGCGCGAACCGGTGAGAAGTCAAACCCCTGGCAACGGTTCACCCAAAAATCAACGACGTGTTCATAAAATTTTGGCAGCTCAACGGGAGCAAGAAACAGTTCCAGGTTATGGGGAATGAGCCTTCCGTCTTTTTTGAGAAAACGATCCCGGGCATCGGTGAGTGAACCGATGATACCTTCTTCAAAACCAAATGTGCCCATCGTCTCCGTCACAATCACGTCGGCACGTTCGGGCAACTCAACGTTGAAAGAATGGTCGTGATAAAACGTGATTCGATCCTGAAAACTATTGCGTGCCGCCACGAGTTTGGCCATTTCGATGACGGCTTCGCTTTCTATGGCATACACATGACGCGCACCCGCACGGCAAGCCAGGAAAGAAAGCATTCCCGAACCGCAGCCCACGTCAACCACCACGTCACCGGGTTTCACCGTTTGGGAAACAGCCTGATGGTAAGCGCCGGTCCGCGTCTCATCAATCAGCATTGACAGGTGGTAGTTGATAAAGTCGGTGTACTTCGTCATGCGTAACCCGCCTCGGCGGTCAACGCTAGCATATCCCGAAAAGCGCGGGCAATGCGGCCTGTGCGGTCTTTGGCCGCCGCACAAGCAGTTATTGAAGTGCGGTTGGCCTTTTTGTATATTGTGTATCCAGCAGAGCGGATACCCCCATTCTGGCTCTCACCATCATATTCGGTCGGAAGAATAACCACCTGTTCAAAAAACCTGAAGAGGGTTTTCGTTTCTGTGTTCGGAATGTCCCCCTTGTTTTTCTCAACCTCATCGCAAGATCGGACAAAATGCATGATACCGGTAAAAACCGTTGAGACAGTGTCTCGCACCGGATGGGCTTCACACATGCAGACCGATGGACCGCAGCACTGGTATCGTGTTTTCCGGGCCTTTTGGCATCGGCGTGTCATCACCATGTTGTTTCTCGGCTTCTCAGCCGGACTCCCCCTTCTGTTAATTTTTTCCTCACTGTCTTTGTGGCTGCGTGAAGCCGGGGTCGAGCGAGCGGCTGTCACTTTTTTCAGTTGGGCCGGGCTGGGCTATTCATTCAAATTCGTATGGGCGCCGCTCGTTGATAGATTGCCTATCCCCATCCTGACGCAAACATTAGGCCGACGGCGCGGATGGATGTTGTGTGCGCAATGTTCCGTCATGGCCGCCATGCTTGCCATGGCTCTTATCGATCCCGCCGGAGGTCAGAGCAACCTCACGTTGATGGCTATGGCCGCCGCGTGGCTTGGGTTTTCTTCCGCGACCCAGGATATCGTGATTGACGCCTACCGCATCGAATCGGCGGAAACCTCGCTACAGGCCATGATGTCGGCCACGTATATCGCGGGCTATCGCATCGGGATGCTGGTTGCGGGAGCCGGCGCCCTGTTTCTGGCCAGCGCCTTTGGGTCGGCCAATGGCGTCTATCAGTATCAGGCTTGGCGGTGGGCCTATGGCATGATGGCTCTGGTCATGCTGGTGGGCGTGAGCACGACACTTGTGATTCCGGAACCGTGCGCCAATGAAACAGGCAAGGCGTCCCGCCCGATAAGGGATTACACGGGTATGCTCGTCATATTTGCCGCCTCCGTGACCGGCTTTCTCCTGACCTTTTACTATACTGCGGAACTGACAGATGACTTCACCGCAACGATCACCGGAGTGGTTGGCACGACCCAGATCATCGGGATTGCGGTCGAAGCGGCGCGTTTGTTCGCAGGGATTCTGGCGGCATGGCTGGTTGCCGCGCTTGTTCTACGGACGGGTATCATCAACCGGGACATGCTGCGGGACACCTATTTCGTTCCGGTCAAAGACTTCTTTGAACGCTATGGACTGCAATCGGCTCTATGGCTTTTGGCACTGGTCGGCGTGTACCGAATCTCCGATATTGTCCTGGGTGTGATTGCCAACGTGTTTTACCAGGATATGGGATTCACGAAGCTGGAAATTGCCGGCGTGGTGAAAACATTTGGGTTATTCATGACCATTGCCGGCGGTTTTTTGGGGGGCATTTTTTCATTGCGGTACGGCGTCATCCGCATCCTGTTTCTGGGCGCCCTCCTGTCGGCAGCCACCAACCTCCTGTTTATGGCGCTGGCTTTCATGGGGCATGATCTCGTCATGCTCTATCTGGTGATTGCAGCGGACAACCTGTCGGCCGGATTGGCAAGCGCGGCTTTTGTGGCATTTCTCTCCAGCCTCACGAATATAAAATTTACCGCGATGCAATATGCCATTTTCAGCTCACTCATGATCCTGTTTCCCAAAATACTCGGCGGTTACTCGGGAACCATCGTGGACAGCCTCGGCTATTCACATTTTTTTCTCATAACCGCCTTGCTTGGTGTTCCCGTACTCTTTCTTGTCCGGCGGACCGGCGTTTTTCTGGAGACCAGGCAACCGGCCGAAGTCCTTAAAACACCATAAAGGACTCTGCGGGAAACGCATGAACCGGCCTTTACACTTCTTCGAGAACGGGGTTGGTCAACGCTCCGATGTGTTCGATTGTGACGGTGACCCGGTCGCCGTCTTTGAGAAAGACGGGTGGTTTTCTTGCAAACCCGACTCCCTGCGGTGTGCCCGTCAGAATGACCGTTCCCGGCAACAGCGTGGTGCCCTCGCTGAGAAAGCCGATCAGGGTCGGGACGTCAAAGATCATATCGGAGGTGGTCCAATCCTGCATGGTCTCGCCGTTGAGCGTGGTGGTCATGGCAAGTGTATTATGGCCGGGAAGGTCGTCCCGCGTCACAAGACAGGGACCGAGCGGACAGAATGTGTCAAACGATTTTCCTCGGCACCATTGTTTCCCCCCGCCCTCTTTCTGCCAGCGACGGGCGCTCACGTCATTGGCGCCAGTGTACCCCAGAACGTAATCAAGCGCTTGGTGTGCCGCGATATTTTTCCCGGCTTTTCCGATCACCACAGCCAATTCACATTCGTAATCAACTTGCCCCGAGGCCACTTTTGGAATGATGATGGGATCGCCAGGATGGTTCAGCGTGGTGACGGCTTTGAGAAACAGCACCGGATAGTTCGGAGTCTTCGCTCCGGTCTCTTCGGCATGCCGCCGATAATTGAGTCCAATGCCAAAAATCATCGGAGGCACAACCGGAGCCAGCAATTTTTGAATGTCAATGACCCTGTTTGTTACCTCATAATGGTCGAAGATGTCGCCTTTAAGCAGTCGAGCCGATGTATTCGTGGTCCACTCACCATAGTGAACCATCCCGGCATGATCCCGAAATCTGACAATTTTCATAAACGGTCTTTCCTGAATCCGGGACGGCCACTCATCCGTTCCATCCACGGCAAGGTCTAAGTGCCTTGTCACTATAGGCACCCCGCAATATGGCAATCAAGCGTTGGCGGACATTTTGCGCGAAACGAAAATAGGTGCCTGCACGATTTTCAACCGTTTTTCAGGTATGACGGATCTGCCGTGGTTCATTGACTTGCTTTGAAGTCGCATGCTACCGTTTCCGTCATGAAAAATCCTTGTTATTCAATAGGTTTTGACCAATTCTGCCAATTGGCCGAGCGTGGGAATCTGGTGCCGGTTTATCGTGAAATTTTGGCGGATTTAGAAACGCCGGTCAGCGCATTTTCCAAAATTAATTCTGGCCATACCGCTTTCCTGTTTGAAAGCATTGAAGGCGGCGAGAGCTGGGCGCGCTATTCATTTTTGGGAAGCAATGCCGCGCAAGTTTTGTGGGAAGACGGCGGCAGACTCCATATCAAAAAAGGTCGCAAAACAGAAACGCGTCCGTTAGGCGATAATCCGTTAGACCATATCCGGACCCTGATGAATGAATTTCGACCCGTGCCGGTAGCGGGCCTCCCCCGATTCACGGGCGGAGCCGTCGGCTACCTTGGATACGACATCGTTCGATTTTTTGAACCGGTTTCCTCGCATCCCAAGGAGTCCGTCCCCTTGCCGTTGCTCGCCTTTTTTTTAGCGGACACCTTGTTAATTTTTGATAATGTGACGCATACGATCAAAATTGTGGCCAATGCCCATATTGCGTCTCCCACAAAATCTGCTCTCCGGTCCGCGTATATGGGTGCCACAACCCGCATTGATGCCATGATTGCCAAACTCAAACAACCCTTGCGTCGCCGGCCTTCGTCCATGCGTCGTCGGCAGGCCCCTTGCTTTGCCTCTAACATGACGCAGTCCGATTTTGAAAAAATGGTGATACGGACTCAAGACTACATTCAGAGCGGAGATATCGTGCAGGCGGTGGTGTCGCAGAGATGGCAGACCAGAATTTGCGCGTCTCCCCTGGAAATCTATCGCGCGTTGCGGGTGATTAATCCTTCACCGTACATGTTCTATCTTCGAGTGGCAGGCATTGAATTGGTCGGCTCGTCGCCGGAAATTTTGGTTCGGTGTGAAGAGGACCAAATTGTGGTTCGGCCCATCGCGGGCACTCGAAAGCGCGGGGCCACGGTTGCGCAGGATCAGGCTTTAGCCGAGGAACTGTTGGCCGATGAAAAGGAGCGAGCCGAGCACGTCATGCTGGTTGATTTGGGACGAAACGACGTGGGACGCGTGGCGCAAACCGGGACGGTTTCACTTGATCCGTTTATGAAGATCGAACGGTACTCTCATGTCATGCACATCGTTTCACAGGTAACGGGCACGTTAGATCCCGGTAAAAGCGTGTATGATATAATGAAGGCGTGTTTCCCCGCCGGCACAGTCTCGGGCGCGCCGAAAATTCGGGCCATGCAGATCATCGAGACGCTCGAACCCACACGGCGCGGTCCATACGCCGGCGCGGTCGGCTATTTTGGATTTTCGGGAACCATGGATACCTGTATCAACATTCGAACGATTGTCATTAAAGGTCACGAAGCGTTCATTCAAACCGGCGCCGGCATTGTCGCGGATTCCGATCCAACCAAAGAATACGAGGAGACTTGCAACAAAGCCCGTGCCATGATGCGGAGCATTGAAATGGCAGAACGGGGATTGGAGTAACGGACAGGTCAGTGGGCCGGAGTCCGAGTGCGGGGTGAGACACGACAGGAACACCCGGCGGCACACGCGACGCATGACGCTTGATGGTTATGTATGCTACTCATGATTGATAATTATGACTCCTTCACCTACAACCTGGTTCAGTACCTGGGAGAATTGGGCGCCGACATTCAAGTCTACCGTAATGATACCATCACGATACAAACGATTGAAACGCTTCATCCGGATCGTATTGTGATTTCTCCCGGTCCTTGCACACCCAAAGAAGCCGGCATTTCCGTGGAAGTGATTCAACGGTTTGCCGGACGGGTTCCGCTCTTGGGCGTCTGTCTCGGACATCAGTCTTTGGCCTGTGCCTTTGGCGGTGACATCATCCGTGCCGACCGGTTGATGCACGGCAAAACCTCGTGGGTCAAGCATGACAACCAAAAGCTCTTTGACGGTCTGCCAAATCCGTTTGAAGCCACGCGGTATCATTCACTCATCGTCAATCGATCAACACTGCCGGGCGATTTTGAAATTTCAGCCATGACAGATGAGGGTGAAATCATGGGCCTCCGGCATCGTCCAACCGGCGCGGAAGGCGTGCAGTTTCATCCGGAATCGATTCTCACAAAGTCCGGCATGGATTTGCTGCGAAACTTTCTCGCACTCGACTTCAGGAATGGACAATCCGCATTCCCTCCAACAAGCAGCCACTAAATCCGCATGATAAAAATCGCGCTCGGAAAACTGGCTGAAAACATCGGCCTGACGGAGAAAGAAGCACATGAGGTCATGCTTGACATCATGCAGGGCGCCGCTTCTGAATCTCAAATCGCCGCATACCTGATGGCTCTTCGCATGAAGGGCGAGACTGTCGAAGAAATCACGGGCTCGGTGAAAGCCATGCGTGAAATGGCCGTGCGTATTCACGTTGGCGGTCCGCAGGTCGTGGATACGTGCGGAACAGGCGGTGATCGCTCCAACACCTTTAATATTTCCACTGCCGCCGCATTTGTGATTGCCGGCGGAGGGATGACCGTCGCCAAGCATGGGAATCAGTCGGTGTCTTCACAGTCCGGAAGCGCGGATGTATTGGTCGCCATGGGCGTGAACATTGACCTTCCTCCGGAACAAGTCGAAACCTGTATCAATGAAATCGGAATCGGTTTTTTATTCGCGCCGCTGTACCACGTGGCGATGAAGCACTGCGCCGCCCCGCGTTCTGAAATCGGGATACGGACGTTGATGAATATCATGGGGCCTTTATCCAACCCCGCCGGGGCCGGCATCCAGATCATGGGAGTCTATGATCATGCCTTAACGGAAACGTTAGCCCAGGTCCTGGTTCGCCTTGGCACCCACCATTGCTTTGTCTTGCATGGCAACGATGGATTAGATGAAATCACGTTGACCGATTTTACCTATGTCTCCGAAGGCAAAGCCGGACGGGTATCCAGCTATCATATTGCTCCGGAAGATTTTGACTTGATCCGAGTGAGTCAACAAGATCTGCGTGGTGGGACTCCCAAAGATAATGCGATTGTGATTCAGGATCTGCTCAAAGGTCGTCGCAATGCCAAACGGGAAGTGGTGCTTCTGAACGCCTCACCGGCGTTTGTCGCGTGCGGGAAAGCCAAAAACCTGAAAGAAGGGTACAGGCAAGCCGCAAACGTGTTAGACAGCGGTGCGGCCTGCGAGAAACTTGAAAAACTCATCAAATTTTCCAATCGGATCAGCCCGTGATGCTCGCTCGAATCTTGGAACATAAGCACGCGGAGATCCGTCGAAAAAAAAATCGCGGGTACCTGACCAGTCTAAAGGGGAAAATCGCCGATCGGTCGGGCCCGATGGGCTTTCTCAACGCTGTCGAGGAGGCTTGTACGCCGGACTCCCCTGCCCTGATTGCCGAAGTCAAAAAGACGTCACCGAGTCAGGGATTGATGCGTCCTGAATTTCAAGACCGGTTTGATCCGGTCGCGATCGCCGGCATCTACAAAGAACATGGCGCCGCCGCGGTATCGGTGCTGACGGATCAGGATTTTTTTCAAGGTTGCCTGGACGACCTCGCCCACGTCAAAGAGCACGTGGGGCTTCCGGCATTGAACAAAGAATTTATGGTCGAAGAGGTGCAATTTTATGAAGCCTGTGCGTACGGGGCGGATGCTGTTTTGCTCATCGTGGCCGCACTGGACCGGATACAACTCGAAGATTTCCATGCAATCGCCAAAGGCATGAATCTGGATGTCTTGATTGAAACGCACCATGAGCGGGAAATTGATTTACTGCTGGAACGAGTGCCTGAAGCCGTCCTGATCGGCATTAATAACCGGGACCTCACAACCTTTTCGACCGATCTCGCAACAACCGCCAGGCTTGCCCCGCGGATCCCTCCCGACAAAATCATTGTGAGCGAAAGCGGAATCCGCAAGCGAGATGACGTCCTGCAGCTTTTGAAAGCCGGAACCCGGGGCATGCTCATTGGCGAAGCGTTGATTCGAGCGGACGACATCGGCGCCGCCATTCGGGACTTGCGCGGCGTGACCCGCAAACAAAACAACGCCGAACAGGCCTCTCAAGGAACTCGCTGGATTTAACCGCCCCGTCTCATTGGTCTTCGCATGGCGATGCCTAAAATCAAAATCTGCGGGATTACAAATCCGATCGACGCCTTGCATGCCGTTGACGCCGGCGCCGATGCGCTCGGTTTTGTCTTTCACAAACAAAGCCCGCGCAATGTGAGTCCAAACGTCGTCAAATCTATTGTGGCTGATTTGCCGCCATTTGTGTTGCCCATTGGCGTTTTCGTGAATGAAGAATCCGGAAAAGTTCGAACGATCATGAATGAATGCGGGCTGGCGTTTGCGCAAATTCATGGCGACGAGTCGGCCGACTATTGTGAAGCGCTGGGGCATCCGGTGATACGAGGGATCAGACTTCGTGACCGCCACACATTTTTGGCCATGGCGGAATACAGGGGCCGAGCCCGTGTTCGGGGATTTGTTCTGGATGCGTTTTCAGGCGCAGCCTATGGAGGGACAGGTACCATGGCCGACTGGACCCTTGCCGCGAAAGCGGCTCGGGCTTTTTCTTGTTTGCTTGCGGGAGGACTCACTCCCCGGAATGTCCAGGAAGCTATCCTGAACGTTCAGCCCTACGGCGTGGACGTCAGTAGCGGCGTCGAAGCCGCTCCCGGCAAGAAAGATCCGGCCAAGGTCAAAGCGTTCATCCAAGCGGTGCAACTTGTGTCCCCATAAATCAACTCGGTATACTACGGCTTATTGACACAATCCTTGCCTTTCCCGAGAAGTGCGGGAAAAAGAGTAAGTGCCTTTTGCACGTTTTCGTGTGTCCCGTTTGAGTCTGAAGCAACGTTCCATGACGCCAGGTCAGGAGAAACGAGGTCGTTTCGGGCAATATGGGGGACAATATGTTCCCGAAACCCTCATGTCGGCCATTCTGGAATTGGAAGACGTCTACGCCAAACTTCGGAAGGACCGCCGCTTCCAAAAAGAATTTCAGGACTATTTAAAACGCTACGTAGGGCGTCCGACTCCTCTCTATTTTGCCAAACGCCTCACCAAGACCTTAGGCGGGCCAAAGATCTATCTCAAGCGGGAAGATCTTTGTCATACCGGCGCACACAAAATTAACAATGCCGTTGGTCAGGCGTTGCTGGCGCAACGCATGAAGAAACGTCGAGTCATCGCGGAAACCGGCGCCGGACAACATGGCGTTGCGGTTGCAACCGTGTCGGCTATGTTTCATTTGGAAGCGGAAATTTACATGGGCACGGAAGACATGGAGCGGCAGGCGTTGAACGTCTTTCGGATGCGACTGCTCGGGGCAAAAGTGACCGGGGTGGATACGGGGAGCCGAACCCTCAAAGACGCGATTAATGAAGCGATGCGTGACTGGACCACCAATGTGCGAACCACGCATTATTTGCTTGGCTCCGTCTTAGGCGCACATCCCTACCCGATGATGATTCGTGATTTTCAATCAGTGATTGGACGCGAAACACGACGGCAAATTCTGGTTGCGGAAGGCCGGCTCCCTCATTGCCTAGTTGCCTGTGTGGGAGGCGGAAGCAATAGTATTGGGTTGTTCTACCCTTTTATCAAGGATTCGCAGATTCAAATGGTTGGCGTCGAAGCCGGAGGCATGGGCTTGACCAGCGGAAAACATGCGGCTCGATTTGCCGGCGGATCGCCTGGAGTGCTGCATGGCACAATGACCTATCTGCTACAAGACCGGCATGGACAAGTCAATGGAACGCATTCGGTTTCGGCCGGGCTTGATTATCCCGCAGTTGGCCCTGAACATGCCATGCACCATGACTCGGGGCGCATTCAGTACACCTCGGCGACCGATCAGGAAGCGCTGGAAGCGTTTGATGTGTTGTCACGCGAGGAAGGGATTATTCCCGCTCTGGAAAGCGCACATGCTGTCGCAGAAGTCATCAAACGCGCACCTAGGATGAAGCGAACCCAAATTCTGATCGTCAATCTCTCGGGACGAGGTGATAAGGACGTCAATCAGATTGCCCGGATGCGGGGCGCCGAACTATAATTCATGCCCACGTCTTCCAACCGTATTGCCGCCACGTTTGCCCGGCTCCGCCAACGGCATGAAAAAGCCCTGATTGCCTATGTCATGGCCGGTGACCCTTCATTGGCTGATACGGAAACGTTAATCGTGGAGTTGGAAAAGGCCGGAACCGATCTGATTGAAGTCGGCGTCCCGTTTTCCGATCCTATTGCCGATGGGCCTGTGATTCAACGGGCCGCCGAACGGGCTTTGCGAGCGGGCACCTCACTTCAAGGCATTTTACGCATGATCAAATCCTTGCGCACCAAAACCCGAATACCGCTTATTCTCATGACGTATTACAATCCTGTGATGGCCATGGGAGAACAACGATTTTGCCACGAAGCGGTCAAAGCCGGGGTGGATGGAGTCATTGTGCCGGACATGCCGATGGAAGAAGCCGGCCCGTTACAACAAGCTTCCGATGCAAGAGGCCCTTGTTTGATTTTTCTCCTGGCCCCAACCAGTACGACTGCCAGAACATCCGCAGTGATGACGCAAACCCATGGCTTCATTTATTATGTGTCCATGACCGGTATCACCGGGGCGAAGCTACGAGACATAGACTCCATTCGACAACAGGTCCAGACGCTCCGAAAGCAATCAGGGAAACCCGTGGCCGTGGGGTTTGGAATCACCACGCCTGAGGAGGCTCGCCAAATCGTGACCTTCGCCGATGGCGTCGTCGTGGGCAGTGCCCTTGTCCGCAACATAGAAGAAAACCAGCACTCCCCTGATTTCATTCAAGCGGTCGGTCAATTCGCGGCTAGCCTGAAAGCGGATTTCCCTGTCCACGGCGAACCATAATTTCGCCTCGCACACTATCGTCTCCCGTACATGGGAGAATATGACGTTAAGCCTCAAGGATGTGAGTGAAGTCCTCGCCGAAATGGCACCAGCCTGCGCGGGCGGATTCATTCAAAAAATTCAGCAACCAACGACTCATACGATTATCGTCTTTCTGCGGCAACCGAGATGTTCCTTGTCGATTCTTCTCTCGGCCCGTTCCCAACACGGCCGGTTACATGTCCTGCACAAGAAAATGCCAAGCCCACAGAGGCCCCCATTGTTTTGTCAATATTTGCGCGCCCATATCCTGGGCGCAAACATTCACCGCATCGTCCAAACTCCCAATGATCGAATTGTCTGGTTTGAACTGACAAAAAACGATGATCGTTTCTTTCTGGTTGCGGCGCTCATCGGACGTTCGGCCAATATTTTTGTCTTGAATGATCAGGCCATAATTTTACGGTCATTAAAACCTGGAAAAGTTTTCGGTCGGATCGAGGGGCAACCTTTTGCGCTTGCCCCTGTTCCTTTGGCCGCCGAAATACCTCAAGACCGGCAAGAGCCTTTTCCACGTTTTCATGCCGTTCAAGAGCCAGGCTTTCCCGTTTCTCAACGGATTGAAGAACGATACCGCATTGCTGAACAAGACGAGTGCCTTGAAGTCGAGCGCAAACAACAAACGGCTCACTTGCGGAAACACATCAAGAAACTTCAGAGACGAATAGAGCGTTTAACCAAAGATTGTGACAGGGTTGACCTCTATCGTGAATATGGGCGATATGGCGAGCTTTTAAAAAGCCGGGTCTTCGCACTAAGAACAGGGCAAAGCCATATTCGCGTGGTTGATTACTTTGATGAAGCATTGCCTACGCTCACCCTTCCGCTTAACCCTGAAAAAAACGGACCGGCGAACCTTGAAGAGTATTTCAAGAAATACCGAAAATTTTCCGGCGCGCAAAGAGACCTTGTTCCTCGTCTTGAAGAAACAAAAAACGAAGTTGCGAACCTTCAAAACGAGTTATACGAACTGGAAAGCGGCAAGACGACGGATGTGTTTGAGAACCAGGCCGGGCGACGCACGAACGGCCAGCAGAACACGCTGCGGCGATTAACGCCACAAAGACCGTCGGCGGCGGGCTATCGTCGCTTTTGCTCTCTGGATGGATATGCCATTCTGGTTGGAAAAAACACCACCGAGAATGACGCCCTGACTTTCAAAATGTCCAAACCTGACGATCTCTGGTTGCATGCCCGCGGCATCCCCGGGTCTCACGTGATCGTCGAACTGAAAAAACAACGGGTCCCGCCCGAAACCTTGAAGGATGCCGCTCTGTTGGCGTTGGTTTACAGCGATTTGAGAAAAAATGGGAAAGGCGAAATCCTGTATACGCTTAGAAAAAATGTCAGAAAACCCAAGGGGGCAAAACCGGGCTCCGTGACGGTGACTCGGGAGAAAACCGTATGGGCATCCGTAGACCAGATACGCTTGGTTCGGCTTAAGGAATCCAAAATTTCCACATAAGAATTTGCCCTCGTTGAACTAGCTTGAACGTTCAGTTAATTTCAAATCATGCCAACGTTTCAGAAATACGCACTCTGGGACTGAGTCCATACGAAAATCAATAGTTCCGCTGTTTCTAAGCGCAATACCAAGAAGGTCGCTTGAGGGCTACTAAGAAAGGAGTGCGTTATGAACGATTCGATCACGGAGGAGGTCAAGGAGCATAGACGGGCAAACTATGCCGTTCATCCCATTATTCTAAACAGATGGTCCCCCCGTTCCATGACCGGCGAGGAATTATCCGATGATGAATTCATGCCGCTGTTGGAAGCGGCTCGTTGGGCGCCATCGTCAAATAATGCGCAACTCTGGCGATTTGTCTACGCCAAACGACGTTCGAAGTTTTGGGAGCTGTTTGTCGGTTTGCTTGCCGAAGGGAATAAAACATGGGCTCAACAGGCTTCCGTGTTACTCGTCATCGTTTCCAGAAAATGTTTTGAACACGATGATGCCCCGGCTGTCACTCATGCCTTTGATGCGGGTGCGGCATGGGAAAATTTCGCGTTGGAGGGAACGCGAAGAGGACTCGTTGTCCACGGCATGCAGGGATTTGATTATGAGCAAGCAAAGCAAACGATCAGAGTCCCGGAGAAGTACCAAGTCCTTGCCATGGCCGCCATCGGCAAGCGAGCTTCCAGGGAATCCCTGCCACCACATCTCCTGCAACGAGAGTTTCCCAGCAACCGGCGTCCCTTGGATGAAATCGTCTTGGAAGGATACTTTCGATAACAGTGTTCTCTCTGTTTCAGTTTGTAAATTTTTCTGCAAGCTGGTCTGGAGTCAACACGCCCTGTTCCGTAATGATTCCGCTTATGTACTCGGCTGGAGTCACGTCAAAAGCCGGATTCCATACCGCAACGCCCTTGGGAGCAATCCATGCCCCCCCATGCAAAGTGGTCACTTCATGGGTCGGGCGTTCTTCAATAGGAATAGATGCGCCGGATGGAGTCAACATGTCAATGGTCGAAGAGGGCGCCGCGACATAAAATGGGAGGCCGTGTGCCTTGGCGAGAACCGCGATGGAATACGTGCCAATTTTGTTCGCCACGTCTCCGTTGGCCGTGATCCGATCCGCACCCACCAGGCAGAGATCTATCTTGCCCTGCTGCATGACGGCTCCAGCCATATTGTCCGTGATCAGGGTGACGGGAATGCCATCCTCCATTAACTCCCAAGCCGTCAGCCGGGCTCCTTGAAGGACGGGTCGCGTTTCATCGGCAAAGACACGAATCTTTTTCCCCTGTGCCCACGCAGCCCGAACCACCCCCAAGGCCGTGCCATATCCGGCTGTCGCCAAAGCCCCTGCATTACAATGAGTTAAAATATTCTGTCCATGCTTGATGAGGCTTGCCCCATGTTGGCCAATGGTTTTACACATCGCAATATCTTCGCATTGAATAGCCAATGCTTCTTGTACCAGCCGAGATTGAATCTCTTGGACCGTGCGGCCACGGCTGGCCATGAAGACGCCTTTCATGCGTTTGATTGCCCAAAAAAGATTGACCGCCGTGGGTCGAGTCGCAGCTAATTGACTGCAAACAGTCAAGACTGTTTGTTCAAACGTCTGAGCATCCGTCTCTCGCGCTGCCTGTGCTCCCAGCGCAACGCCCATTGCCGCCGTGACACCAATAGCAGGTGCCCCCCGCACCCGCAATTCTCGAATAGCGGAGACCACCGCCTCGACGTCTTGACACTCAAGAATTTCCGTGCGGCCGGGTAGCAGGCTTTGATCAAGAAGACGAACGATCCCATCCTTCCATTCAACGGTGGGGATCATGTCCAAAACCTTTCATGCCATTTCGCGCAACGGCTTCTCGTCCATGCTCGTGTTCTCTACTCTTTGATTGTGCCTGTCGGTCATGATTCCGCCGTTTTTCCTGGCCACTGAATTTGGTGACAGTCTTGACCTTGGTTCGTCCATTGAGATGCCAAACGTTATCTGCTACAACATCTCTCCGCCGTAAGAACCCATTAAAATTCCTCCCCGTCATCATTGGAGTCAACTGTTTGCGGGACAGATTGCTCATTGCTCTGTTCCGGAAAAAAAATTTTTGCTGGCAAGGTGACGGTATTTTTCAAAACGGTAAAGGCCAATTTGGCAAAGTTTGTCAACCCGGAGGCAAAAGATTCCAAAGGCAAAGGCTTCACTTCAGGAGCATGAACCGAACCTTTGATTTGAAACAAAGCCGTGGTCACTCCCTCTTCGTCATCACTATCAAGTAACATCTCGAATAACGGAATTCTTCGAAGAAGATCCATGTACGGCCCAAATGGACTGGCTGCGATCACCATATCCAACTCATCGCTCACCAAATCATACTGTCCCGCTGCGGTCATTTTCAGAATCGGCCCATTCATGACAATGTCTTTCGAAGCAAGCAGGCCATGCGTGACGGTCACCGTCCCGGTTTGCCGGTCAAATGGATAGCCATCCTTCTGGAGATCGACTTGTCCTTGCAGCACGCTCGGAAGGTTCAGGATGGTTAATATTTTCGGAACCACCGTGCCTCTTTTGATATGCCCATCCTCAATGGAAAGCTGTAGCGTTCCATTGAGAGTCGGGAAGACTCCACGCGCATCCTTGCCATGCCCTTCAAGCGACCCTTGCATGGACACCATGCCCGTCAGTAATCGTTCATCCAAAGCATCCGTATTGAGAAAGGTCTGTTCCAAGGCCAACAAGGGGATATGATACACATCAAACCATGTTTTCATCGTGGCCGGCCGTCGCATAGGCAGATGGACTAACAAGCGTCCTTGAACCGTACCGGTTTCGGTTTTTCCCTGAATGCGATCAACGCCTATCACACCGTCTTGAATTCTGAGCAGTCCGGTTAAGGTCTGAAAATGCAATTCTTTATACCACGCACGATCGAACCGCAGATCGCCGGCGACCCTGGCCGTTTGGGCAACTTTTTCAAAGATCTCCCGCAAGGGAGACCGCTGGCCCTCGGGTATCAGACGAGCAATATCAAATTGCGGCGACGTTATTGTCGCGGTAATTTTGGGGTGGCTGTCCCACTGTTGAACGATTCCGGTAGCCTGAACCTGGCTTTCCTCGACCTGCCATTGTAAACGCTTGATCTCAGCGGTATGCCCGTTCAGTTTGGCTCGAAACAACACATGAGAAACCGGCGCCGTGACCCCTTCAATGTTGACGATCCCGTTTGTTAATGCCACCCACCCTGATTTACTCCATGACTGCCAATGCTTTCCTTTTCCCAGAAGACGCAAGGAAATCTCCAACGTCCCGGCGGAAAACATCTCGTCAAATAATTCAAGTCCTGAAGGTAGCGAGGCAAAATTGATGGGCTCGGTCGTCAGCGAGGTGTCAAGGGTCAACGTGCGACCGTAACGAATATGTCCTTGTCCCGCCAGGCGGACGGATGGAAAAGTCAAAGCAACCTGCTCAAAAGAAAGTTGGCGATTTTTGCCGATCTGAACGTTAAAATGAAGATGTCCCGCAAGCGCCGGGTGTTTGTCTATGATCCCCGGCACACGAATTCCCAGCCCTTTTAAATCGACACCTCCCCTTATCGTCGGCGCTTCGGAGTTGCCGGCGACCATAACCACATAGTCGGCTGTGCCTGAAATCATTTTCTGATCCGAAACGGCCTGATCGGAAAACAGCGTTAATAGGTCGTGACCATGGACGCTTCCTTGAATTCTCACCATATTCATGGAAGGGTGTTTGCCAAATTTCATATCCCCTTCAATCCGGAAATCGCTTTGCCCGTATAACCCGGTCACGTTCTCAAAACTAAGACGGCTCGGTGAAAAAGCGATGCCCCCGCTCATTTGTGTGATGAGACGCCGCGACCCAGGGAGTCGCAACGTCACCCGTTCCGGATGATATTCCGCATTCTGGAACTTGATCTTTTCAGGATTTTGAAGGGGACCGGCGAATCGTACCGTCATGGATCCGTGTCCTGTTTGACCATGCAAAGCTTGTATCGGGTAGTGTGAGGCGTTCAAATCAAAGGCAGTTTTGACGATACCAAGTGCTTGTTGCGCGGAGACATCTCCCATCAATTCCGTCGTCAACCAAGGTCCTTCATCACGAAACACAATGGTGCCCGTTCCAGTCGTCACGGGGATTTGGTTGTACATACCTTGAAAATCCGACAGCCGAACTTTCTCGGATTGAATATGGATCACTCCCGCAATCTCCTCAGCTTTTCCCCATTCACGTCCGAAGGTCAATGTTCCTTCCGACACATGAAATTTTCCCGCCAGGGAATATCCCAGCCCTTTACGGGAAGAACCTGAAACTGTTGCCGAAACCGCCTGGATCTTTCCGCGAATGGCTTCCCTGTGGATGTCATGATAAAGCCCGGAGGGAAGCCAGTCACGTGGGATGAGATGCGGTAAATGCCGAATCGCCAATGGTGTACTTGTCCATCTACTGGACAGGGTTGGCGGCTCATGGTGCAACAAACCGGCCACACTCACTTCTGCGTTCAGATCAATCATGTCCGTCAAGACCACAAGATCGGATGCAATCAAATCATATCCCTGTACACCTGGCGCAAAACGAATATGCCCTTGCGCGTTGGTTCGTCCTTGCAACCCTACCGGGATCTCGTCTACTCCAAAGAAGTCGGCTGTTTGCAGAATTGTTTTTCGATCAAGTTCCACGCGAACGTACACGGTAAGCTGTGGAGAGGTATTCAGCGGTTCCGTTGATTCAACATTCAGGAATTCGCCGATATGTTCGATCGTGCCATAGGACGATACCATGGATCCCGTATCCTGATCAGACAGTCTTGCGGAAAGAAAAAATTCCGTCGGGCCATCCATGACCAATCGCTCAACCTGCAACTCAACTTCTTCTGCATGGACGCGCAACGGAACGTCACGGTGGTACCGATCTTCGATAGTGATTGAGCCATTGACCAATTCCAACGAATACCCTGAAAGTAAAGCGCCGACCTCATGAGACGACTCCTCTTGGAAGATGTTCTGATAGTTCCATTGCCCATTTTCATCGCGTGTAAGATCAAGGCGGGCATTCTCGACAACCATCGTATTGGGCATGCGTGCATCGTGCCCCGTCGAGAAGAACGCTAACCCCAGCCGAATATCAGAGGCCTGAAAAATCTGTTGGCCGTGCCCCGGCCCATTGATGCTGACGTCCGTAAGTTCTAATTGAGGACGAGGGAAAATCTTCACACGAATTTGCTGAATCGTGATCTGTTCTCCAAAAGATCCGGCCATGAGGTTTTTGGCCAATCGTTGCAGGAGATCAGCCTGAAAGGTCACAACGTATGCCACGCCTAGAAAACAAAAGACCAACATGAGAAACAGGCTGAGAAGGAAGCGTTTTCGAGTGAAAGTCACGTGTTCCGCTCTTGACTGAATACGTTGGACAAGGATGTCTTCTTGACGGGTTCTTGACACTCCGACAATTGTACCATTATGGTCGGCATCTATTTTAACCGATGTTCCATGGCTATACCATCGTTAGTTTTGGCCCATGAGATCCATGCCTCGACCAATGCCTCTGTCTCCGTTGACGGATTCCCCTCTTCTCCTGCCGCAATCCTTGGTCAAAACGTTGCTGCAACTGTATGATTATCCTCATCCTTTGAAACCCAACACCATTATTAAAGGATATGACAAAGCCCATGCCTTGCGAACGGCGAAAATGTGCGCGATGGTGTCCCAACACCTTTTGCATGAACCATCACGCGTCTACCAATTTCAAATTGCCTGCCTGCTCCATGATTTAGGAAGAGCTGGACTCGAGCAACGTCTCTTTGGACAACTATGGTCTTGGGCCCGCGCGCACAACGTTCCGACCAGGCCAGCTGAATGGCGGTTACGCTATCCCCATTCGAATTACGGCGGAGAAACCAAAGCCTTCGTGAAAGCCTACAAGCAACAATTAGCCGAGGCGGGCCTGCCCCTCACCAAGTGGGCTTGCGAACAAATCGAAATGCGATTGGGTTTTGCTCGTCGCCATCGCCGTCAACTGAGACATGCACAGCCAGCGTTCGCGAGCATGGGAATTCGCTGGTTGCCTTGGATGGAGCGGGTCACGTTGTATTATTATTACCCCGAAAAGCTGGTACGGTCTCCGGGATGGGTCAAAGAACTGGCGGAAATTCTTGTCGCTTGCGAACAGTTGGAAGCCTATAGTAATCATCAACGGGGGAAAGACTACTATGCACGATCTCAAGAAAGCTTGATGGAGGCTTTCAGCTACCTGAACTCATTACAGCGGCAAGGCCGACTCAGTCCCCGGGTGGTGCAGGCCGTTCGACGATTAACGGCCTCAGGGGTCTTTGACTCGATTCTCAAAGCTGCTCGAGGCAGAACGTTCTCTCCAAGCGAACAACGTTTTTTGCGGTCACTCTAACGTCCAAGACTCGATGCCTGTCATCACGCACAATTTTTTTGTGAACATGCAAGGCCGTTCTCACATTGAGAACATCTCCGATTCTATCAGACAATTCCTGTCCCAAGCTCCATTACATACGGGGATTGTGACGATATTCGTGAAACACACCACCGCATCGGTTCTTATCATCGAAGATGAACCGGGATTGCGAGCCGACACCAAAACACTGTGGGACCAGCTTGTTCCCGCCGACCCCGCGTGGCAACATAACACCAGAAATCCTGGAGAAAATAACGGGCACAGTCATTTACGGGGACAAATTCAAGGTCAATCTCTCACGATTCCCTTTGCCGGCAAACAACTTCTTTTGGGAACCTGGCAGGAAATTATCATTCTCGACTTTGATACACGGGAACGATCACGGGAGATGATTATACAAATCATGGGCGAATGACGTCGTTGCGTGTTTCAGGCATAACGAACGAATGAACGATGCGGATCTTGTTGTTGCTTCAAGGAGGGAAAAATCGATGATGCATGACACTCAGTCCGAACGACATTCACAAAAGCCATGGTTCTGTCTTTGGCCAACCGCACTGCTTTGTCTTTTGTGTTTGGAAACCCCGGCTCCGGCCAGTGGCGTGGATGAGCAACAACTGGTGGAACGATCTCGACATACCTTTGAGAGTTTCATCAACGACCCCAATTTAACGTGGTTTCAAGAGCACGTTCAAGAAGCCAGGGCCATCCTGATTGTTCCGCAACGATTAAGGGGCGCTTTCTTTCTTGGTGCGGATGGAGGCAGCGGGGTACTGCTCGTCCACGACGAACAAACCGATGAATGGAGCCAACCCGCCTTTTATGTGCTCGGTGGACTCAGCTTTGGATTTCAGTTTGGCGGGGATGCTTCAGAAGTCATTCTGATGGCGATGACACAAGAAGCGGTCGAAAACCTCTATTCCTCATCTTTTAAACTTGGCGGTGACGCGTCCATTGCGGCCGGACCCTATGGCGCAGGAGTTGAAGGATCAACCTCGGCAAATTTACATGCCGGCTTTCTTTCATTTTCTCGTTCAAAGGGTGCGTATGCCGGCGTCTCATTGGAAGGATCTATCGTGTACGTGAGCGATGATTCCAATGAAGCCTACTATGGGAAACAGGTTCGACCTGTGGACATTCTCATTAAACATTCCGTCATGAACGACCATTCGTCCGGTCTTCGTCAATCCGTCACCACGGCAACGAAGCAATAACCGGGCTACCCAATGGTCTTGCTTGTCGGGAAGGTCTGAGACGGATTGTGCCGAAGGTTTTTCAGGAAGCGTTCTCAGCCCCGAACGGCGGGGACGACAATCACTTGATTGTCTTTGCAATCCACCATCACCGCGTCTCCGTCCGCCACTTCTCCCGCAACCAGAAGTTTCGACAGCGGCGTTTCTATGTCATGTTGAATCAATCGTTTCAACGGCCGAGCACCGTACACAGGATTATAGCCTCGCGTTCCCAAATTCGATACCGCCTCCCTGGTAACATCCAAACGAATGTTTCGATCTTTCAACCTGGCTTGTACCAGCTCCAACTGAATTTCCACGATTCGACCAAGCTCATCCGCATTCAACGGACGAAACACGACAGTTTCATCAACCCGATTTAAAAATTCTGGACGAAAATGGTGTTTGACTTCGTCAAGAACAATCGTCTGCAATGCTTCGTAGGCTCGTCCATGCTGTTGGGCGTCCAGGATTTCCTGACTGCCGATGTTCGACGTCATAATCAACACCGTATTTTTAAAATCAACGGTTCTGCCATGAGAATCGGTTAGCCGTCCATCATCAAGGACTTGAAGCAAAATATTGAACATGTCGTGATGGGCCTTCTCGATTTCGTCTAGGAGAATGACGCAAAACGGACGACGCCTCACCGCCTCGGTTAATTGTCCGCCCTCTTCATAACCAACATAGCCTGGCGGAGCGCCGATGAGTCGCGCCACCGTATGTTTCTCCATGTATTCCGACATATCAATCCGCACAAGATTCGCGTCATCATCAAAGAGAGTCTGCGCCAGAGCTCGTGCCAATTCGGTTTTTCCCACTCCGGTCGGGCCAAGAAATAAAAATGATCCGATTGGTCGCTGGGGGTCCTTAATGCCAGACCGTGCCCGAAGCACTGCATCAGCGACTGCCCGAACACCTTCCTCTTGCCCTATGACGCGTTGATGAAGCACGTTTTCCAATTGCAGGAGTTTTTCCATTTCTCCCTGGAGAAGCCGGCTGACAGGAATCCCCGTCCATCGACTGACGACTTCCGCAATATCTTCTTCGTCAACCTCCTCCTTCAAAAGATGCGTTTCTCCTTCTTTCCGGTTCAGACGTTCTTCCTCGGCCTGCAATTCTCGTTCCAGCCGAGGCATTGTCCCATACCGCAGTTCGGCCACGCGATTCAGGTCATATTCGCGCTCGGCCCTTTCAATTTGATGTTTTAAATCTTCAATGCGTTGTCGGATTTGTTGCAATCGCCCTACGGCGCTTTTTTCTGCTTCCCATTGTTTTTTCAATTCAGCCAAGGCGCGGCTTTTATTTTCAAGTTCGCCTTCCAACGTTTCCAGTCTGGCCTTACTGCTTCCATCATCTTCTTTCTTGAGCGCTTCGCGTTCGATCCCCAATTGCATGACTTTCCGTGAGACCTCATCTAATTCAGTCGGCAAACTCTCGATTTCCGTGCGAAGACGAGCAGCCGACTCATCAACCAAGTCAATGGCCTTATCTGGAAGAAATCGGTCTCCAATGTACCGATGAGACAGTCGTGCGGCTGCAACCAGGGCGGCATCTTTGATCCGGACCCCATGATGGACTTCATAACGTTCCTTCAGCCCTCGCAGAATCGAAATCGTGTCCTCCACTGACGGTTGTTTCACGTACACGGGTTGGAAGCGACGTTCAAGCGCGGCGTCCTTTTCAATCTGTTTACGATATTCATCCAAGGTTGTCGCGCCGATCAGATGCAACTCGCCTCTCGCAAGCATCGGTTTGAGCAAATTGGCCGCATCCATGGCTCCCTCCGCCGCTCCCGCGCCAACGACGGTATGCAATTCATCAATAAAGAGCAGAACGTTGCCGTGGGATAATTGAATTTCTTTCAAAACAGCCTTCAACCGTTCCTCAAATTCTCCACGAAATTTAGCTCCCGCCACCAACGCTCCCATGTCCAAGGCCACCACGCGCTTCTGTTTCAACCCTTCCGGCACGTCACCCTTAATGATCCGTTGGGCCAATCCCTCCACAATAGCCGTTTTCCCCACTCCGGGTTCACCGATAAGCACTGGATTGTTTTTTGTCCGTCTCGATAAAATCTGAATCGTCCGCCGAATTTCCTCGTCACGACCGATGACCGGATCCAGTTTTCCCTGTCCCGCCAACGCAGTGAGATCACTGCCATATTTTTCCAATGCTTGGTACGTGCCTTCAGGGTCTTGACTGGCGACTCTTTGATGACCACGAATTTTTTGCAACCCGGCCAACAACGCATCCCGCGTCACGCCTACTTTCTGCAATATGCCGCCTTGCGCCACCATGGCCAGCAAAAGATGTTCCACGCTGAGATATTCATCTTTGAAGGATTGTTTTTCATCTTCTGCACGTACAAGAAGCGTCGTCGTTCGCTGAGTCACGTGAATATGTCCAAGGGCGGATCCCGGGCCATGGACTTGAGGAATTTTTTTGAGGTGTCGTTCGGCCTCGGCTTTCACGGCGGGAGTGGAGACGCCGGTCTGCTCCAGGATAGGGCCGGCAGCCCCATCAGTTTGTTCCAGCAAAGCAACCAGCAAATGTTCGACGTCTATACCCTGATGATTCCGCCTCATGGCAAGATCGGAAGCTGCTTGCAGGGCTTCCTGGACTCTTAATGTCATACGGTTCATATCCATCATGAACGGTTCCTCTCGCGTTCCTGATCAGTGATCGGCTATCCATCAGATAACCACGTTCACGCAAAAATCAAGAAAGAGCAGAGTTCACGAGGTATGAAAATAAGTTTTCGATTTCATGATGGAAAGAAGAGGATGTTACGAGGCCGGGCAAATTGGGATAGAGAACTGAAGTCTGGCAAGAAGGCACACGTGCCTGTTTGCACAAGGCATGGCGACTGAAACGGGGCTGACTGGTTCCGTGCGGGCGATAAACGAGCAAGGAAAAGGGGACGTTTCTTCGTGGATCAAAACGTCCCCTCTCTTCATGCATCAGCAGAGGCTCTGCCACTCACCACCCATCGCCTTAAATATCATAGTACAAAAAGAATTCGTGTGGATGGGGGCGAATTCTGACCTGATCCACTTCATGCTCCCGCTTATAGGCGATCCATGTTTTCACCAGATCTTCGCTGAAGACGCCGCCTTGCAACAGAAAACGATGGTCCCGCTCCAGGTTGTCGAGGGCTTCGCCCAAACTTGACGGAACTGTTGGTACGTTGGCGGCTTCTTTCGGCGCCAAATCATACAGGTTTTTGTCCATGGCTTTGCCGGGATCAATTTTCTTTTGAATACCGTCAAGTCCCGCCATCAGCAGCGCGCTAAACGCCAAATAAAAATTGGCGGAAGGATCGGGGAATCTCACTTCAATCCGCTTGGCTTTGGGGTCGGGAGAATACATGGGAATCCGAATCCCCGCCGATCGATTCCGGCTGGAATACGCTAACAGCACCGGGGCTTCAAATCCTGGAGTCAACCGTTTATACGAATTCGTTGTTGGATTCGTAAATGCCGCCAGAGCCGGACCATGTTTCAGCACACCGCCGATGTAATGCAAACAGGCTTTGGAAACGCCGGCGTATTCGGTGCCGGCAAACGTCGGCTTGCCATTTTTCCAGATACTCTGGTGGGTATGCATCCCCGTTCCATTGTCCTGGAATAAGGGTTTTGGCATAAACGTCGCGGTTTTGTTATGACGGTGAGCCACGTTTTTGACAATGTATTTATACATCATCATTTTGTCGGCCATCTTCACCAAGCTGTCAAAGCGAAGATCAATTTCAGCTTGCCCGCCAGTTGCCACTTCGTGATGGTGCTTTTCAACGCGAATCCCCGCTTTTTCCATTTCCCTGACCATTTCGGAGCGGATATCCTGTTGGGTGTCCGTGGGGGGAACGGGAAAATAGCCTTCCTTATGCCGAGGCCGTGCCCCGACATTGTGGCCTTCCTGCCCCGAATTCCAAATACCTTCCTCCGAATCGAGAAAATAATAACCAGACTGACAATTCTGATCATAACTGGCATGATCAAACACAAAGAACTCCGCTTCGGGACCCCAATAGGACACGTCTCCTATTTTGGTGGTCTTTAAATAGTGTTCCGCCCGTTGGGCCACTCCACGTGGATCACGTTCGTAGACCTCGCGTGAAATCGGATCCTGCACGTTACAGATCAGGCTGAGTGTGGGAATTTCGGTAAACGGATCCATGGTGGTGGTGGCGGGGTCGGGAAGCACCAGCATATCGCTATTTTGAATCGCCTTCCAGCCACGAATGGAAGAACCATCAAACCCCGATCCATCTTTGAACAAATCAAGCGTCAATTCAGACGCTGGGATCGAAAAATGTTGCCACATCCCGACTAAATCCACGAATTTTAAATCAACCATTGCCACTTTGTTTCTTTTCGCAAAATCCAATACCTCACGCGGAGTCATTCCATACCTCCTTCTTCACACACAATAGGTCCCATGCTCACTGAGTTTGTCATGCGTCACATTCAGGAATACGCACGTTCATTGTGTTGACTTAAATCAAGGCCGAGGTTTTCCTCTTCCGGGGTGACGCGAAGACCAACAAGGCAATCAACGACTTTCAAAATAATATACGTTCCCACCACAACAAAAATCAGGGAAGCCACGCCAAGCACCAGCTGAATCACCACCTGGTCGGGATTGCCGAAAAAGAATCCCGTTTGCCCGCCAACAGAAGCCAGAAACCCCGTCGCGACGATTCCGGTGAACCCGCCCACTCCGTGAATACCCACCACGTCGAGCGAGTCATCGTATCCAAGTCTGGTTTTCCACACGACGGCGACATAACACAGCACGCCGGCGAGCACGCCCACAAGAAGAGCCGACAAAGGCCCAAGGTAGCCGGCTCCCGGCGTAATCGTGGCCAAACCGGCGATCACGCCACTCGCCAATCCGAGCACGGTCGGTTTCCCTGTCCGTATCCACTCTGCAATCATCCAGCTCAGCCCGCCGGCACAGGCCGCAAGATGCGTGGCGACAAAGGCCGACGCGGCTAAGCCATTGGCGCCCAAAGCGCTTCCGGCGTTGAATCCAAACCATCCGAACCACAACAGCCCCGTTCCCAGGACCGTCATGGGAAGATTGTGCGGCGGCATGGGCTCAACTCCATGGCCTTTCCGTTGTCCAAGCACCATCGCACAAACCAGCGCTCCAAACCCGGAACTGATGTGCACGACCGATCCGCCGGCAAAGTCCAGCGCACCCATCTCGGCGAGCCATCCCCCACCCCACACCCAATGGGCGAGAGGCGAATAAATACAGACCGACCAGAGTACGGCAAACAGGAGCAACGCCGTAAATTTCATCCGCTCCGCAAAACTTCCGGTGATCAAGGCCACGGTGATGGCGGCAAACATCAACTGAAACACCATAAACACCAAATGAGGAATGCCGGTACCGGGATAGGCTTCCTCCCCAACGCCCATCAACCCGATAAATCCGAGACCGCCTATCAGGCCACCCACGTCAGGACCAAATGCCAGGGAATAGCCCACCAGCACCCACACGATGCTGATGAGACACAGGATGCTGCCGGTATGCATAATCGTCCCGAGTACATTTTTACTGCGGACAAGGCCCCCGTAAAAGAGAGCCAGCCCCGGCAAGACCATACACAACACGAACGCGGAAGAGACCAGGATCCACGCAGTATCTCCCGTGTCAATGGCTCCCGCAGTCCCGTCTTGAGCCCATCCGTCTGCAATGCCACAACCCAAACTTGCGACCACAACCGCCAGCCACGTCAACAACAAGGTTAACTGCTTCACAATACCACCTCTGCTTAAAGGGTTCGCAACCTGTTTAGTCAGCCAGTTGCACAGAGACAATTGGGGAAAAGCCGGTTAGATCGCACCAGCTCCTATCTCTCCGGTGCGAATCCGGAGAGCCGTATTCAAATCCGACACAAAAATTTTCCCGTCGCCGATACTGCCGCTTCGCGCAGCCTGCGTAATGGTTTCAATGACACGTTGTTCCATATCATCGGGAATGGCGAGTTCAATCTTGATTTTCGGCACAAAATCAATCTGATATTCTGTCCCACGGTAGGTTTCTTTATGGCCTTTTTGTCGGCCAAAGCCTTTGACTTCCGTAACCGTCATCCCCTGAATACCCAGCTCAACCAGAGCCTCTTTGACTTCATCCAGCTTAAACGGCTTGATGATGGCTTGCAAAAATTTCATGGGTCTATCCCCCTTTTGACAATGAGCGCGTTGTCAGAAAAGTCGGGGCGGCGGAAAACCGCTCGTGCCGCACGCGTATTGCTGCATCAATCCTCCGCATCGGGCCGCGCCCTAAAAAAGATAGATCGCTTCTAAGGCCAGGGTTGACTGATTATTGCCGAAATTGGATCCATCCTGAAACGAGTTCCTGTTGGATTGATCGTAACGGTACTCCAGCCGCGTGAGAAGGTCGGACACCGGCTTGTATTGCAACGTCCACGTCGTTTCCCAGAGATTTTGCGCACCGTTGTCGTCTGCATCTGTCCAGCCGGCAGCACATTGTAGCGCATTCCCAACCGACGAATCCCCGCCTTCGCCTCCACATGCAAAGAAACCCGACCCGTCACTGAAGTATTCCGTGCGAACCCGGATGCCCCAGTCATCATTGAAGTCATAAAGGACGTATCCTGCGATACCACCCCATTGGGCATTGCCAATCATCGGCTGTTCGGCTTCATTCTCATTTGTGGCGGGGTCATCTTCACTCCCTTCATCCAAGACCGCATTGGCCTGATTGCCATAGTAGCCTTCCACCACAAACTCCAATGCATCGGTAGCCTGCCAGTCAAGAATACCACCGATCTGCACACGGTCGGTATGCTCAAGCGAAACAGGGTTTCCGTCATCTGCCGGATTTCGAACAGCGTCATTCCGGATGCCTTCAGGCCCCCAGAAACCAAACAGAGAAAGACCGACGTTGTCCATGGGAGCATACGACAGCAACGCCTCAACCGATTTGCTGCTGTTGTCATCCGCCTGCAATCCCGTAAAGGAGTTGATGGCGCTGACGGCAAACGAAATCTGATCGGTAAAATCATACGACGCCCGTAGCCCCGTCACCGTGAACGGTTCGCCTATGCCAAACAGAAAGGAACGGGAGAAATTCGGGTTGAAAGGACTTTCAATGACTTCATAGCCGATCAGCGTATTCATCCGCCCCGCCTGAAACGTGAGGCCATTGCCAATCGGCGCAATATACTGGATATATGTCTCTTGAAAATCAAATTCGTCGTTACCGGTATTGCCGCCCGTAAACTTGGCGTCTTCGCCGACATTCAGCTTCACGCGGAATCCCGCTCGATCTTTCACGTTGCCTTCGGTTTTGGCGATTCTCTCAAGAACAATCTGAGCCATATTCGGCCGAAAGGAATTTGCATCGCCGTCAAAAACCCTGTGTTGATTCACACCATCCGAGGGATTATTGAAGTTTTGGGTGTACGAGGCTTCGACGTAGCCAGACAGCGAAAGATCCAATTTCTTCGCCAGGGATGGCTCGTTGTCCTGCGCCAGGGCACAGCAGTCGGTACCGGCAAACGTCGCGCTCCACAGAAGCGTTGCGACCAACACATGAAAAGCTCGGGGTGAAATCCATTGAGTCATGTTTCGGATGTTCCTTATGTCCAAACTCATTGTTGGAGACGTGCGACGCAGCGCCACGGCATCTCTTTCCTCTTGCGCGGGGTCCGACGTGCGCGAAGGACAAGCCGCTGAATCCGGCCTCGCCCTTCCCATGAAAAAAAAGTCCTCCGACTTGCATGCCAAGCCGAGGACTTCATCGTCCGCACTATCTCGCTCAAGACGCCACTGTCTCGAAATGTTTCCCTTCTTATCATTCGGGCCTGAACATTGTCAAGAGTCATAAGATGACCAAGCGTCCTCTCGCTTTGTTCCGGCGCCTTAGGGTGAAAAGACCGTGGGGAGAAGACGGCCCCACGTAATGCGCTGCCAGAGGCGTTCATGCCCCCAATACAAGACAATTTTGGCGAGTGCGTCCATCAGGCCGACAAGCGCCGCGGCCGTCCATTCGCCGGAATACAGAAAAACAACAATTGTGGTCACAAGGGTCGCCAGGATCCTCCAGCTCATGCCTTTGACCACGCTCCGAAGATGTGTATCCATAGGCCACTCCTTATCGAGTCATGCCGAGGGTTTCGACTATGCGCTGTTTGGGGGATTTCCCGGATTGATGGTTCGAGTCCGCCAGACAATCGGAAAACGCCCGTAATGTGTACTGATCCAAGACATTGGCAATGGCATTCCTCACCTCAAACATGACGCGTTGAATCGGACATTCACGAGCCGTGGAATACGGACAATCTTGACACGTGTGATAGGCCGTCTGACTCGCACAGGCAATCGGTGCCAGAGGCCCATCCAAAATACGAATAATCTGCCCGAGAGAAACGTCGTCCGGGTGCTTAATTAACCGATACCCACCTTGCGCTCCCGGACGACTTTCTAAAATCCCCGCCCGCTTGAGCTCCAACAAAATCGCTTCCAAAAAACCCATGGAAATATGCTGGGATTCGGCAATTTCGGCACGTCGCAGCGACCGATGCTCATACAGACGGGTTAATTCAAGCAAGGCTCGCAATCCATATTCACTTTTTTTGGAAAAGCGCATATTCTCAATAATGTTTAGTAAAATTGTTCAGGAGGAGAGACAAAAAATTTTCCTGCCCGCAAGGTCTTCAACAATCCCGCCTGGTCGGGTCTGCTCATGAGCCAGTCAGCTTCCTCTTCACACCTATCGGGAATGTGGTGGAGGGCAGGGGACTTGAACCCCCGACCCCAACGTTGCGAACGTTGTGCTCTCCCAACTGAGCTAGCCCCCCACGCCATGCACTCTATCAAAAGGACCGCGACCCCGCAATAAAACTACTCATCGTGTATCTGGACGACCCGCCCCGTGACCTGCAACCGTCCCTCTGCAAACAACTGGATGGCTTTGGGCAACAGCCAATGCTCTTCGTTGAGAATACGTTCAGAAAGCGTCTCGACGGTGTCTCCCGTTCGCACCGGCACGGCCTGTTGCAAGATGATGGGACCTTCGTCCACGCCTTCCGTCACAACATGAACGGTGCATCCCGAAACCTTGACCCCATGGTCCAATGCTTGTTGTGGGGCGCGCAATCCTGGGAAACTCGGCAGAAGCGAGGGATGGATATTCATCATTCGTGAGGCATAGGCATCAATGAGAACCGGCGTGACAATGTGCATATAGCCCGCCAGAATCACCAACTGCACCTGGTGTTGACGCAGCAGCTGCAAGAGCTGGCGGTCATAGGCTTGTCGAGCGTCCGACGTTCCCGCCACGGACTTCGGATCAAGAAAGGCGGTGTTGAGGCCATGACGTGCTGCGCGCTCCAACGCCGGCGCATTGCGCTGATTACTGATCACGATGGCGATCTCGGCCGACACGGCTCCGGATTCGATCGCATCAATTATCGCTTGAAGATTGGAGCCTCTCCCCGAGACAAGAATGCCTAGCCGAATCAAGTGCATTGGAGTGTTCTCCATTCAAGCGAGAGAGCCCGTGACACCCTCATCGGGCAACCCGCCTCGGACAAACATGACCATGGATTTCGCTAGGTGTTCGAGTGACGCTCCATGTTCAGCAGCTTGATTTTTCGATGCAAATGACTGCGTTCAACTTTCAAGGCATCGGCGGTCTTCGCCACGTTCCATCCATTCTCTCGCAAACGAATCGCAATATACTCACGCTCAAAGGCATTCCGGGCCTCGCGCAGGGAATCAGGCGGATCCACCGGACTGACTCGGCCCGCGCCGGATTCTCTCGGCATGAACGGTACCACATCGGCCGCCTCAATGGGGGTGTGGGGGATCATAATCATCAGCCGCTCGATTTGATTGCGAAGTTCTCGAACGTTGCCCGGCCAGTCATGGCGTGCCAGGACGGTCAACGCTTCGGGAGTGATCTCTTTGAGTTTTATCCCCTGTTCTTCCGCATGAATTTTTAAAAAGTGCCGCGTTAAGGATGGAAGATCTTCGCGCCGTGCACGAAGCGGCGGCACGTCTATCGGCAACACGTTTAACCGATAGAACAGATCCTCCCGAAAATTCCCATGTTCAATTTCTCGATGCAAATCTTTATTTGAAGCCGCGAGTACGCGGACGTTGACCTGTATGAGTTTCTCCCCGCCCACGCGGGTAAACTGCTGTTCCTCCAGCACGCGAAGGACCTTGGCTTGCGTGGCGACACTCATGTCGCCAATTTCGTCGAGAAACAGCGTGCCGCCATCCGCCAAATCAAATTTCCCCCGCTTTTGAGAAACGGCTCCGGTGAACGCGCCGCGTTCATGCCCAAATAATTCCGCCTCAATCAAGGTTTCAGGAATGGCCGCGCAATTAATTTCTACAAACGGGCGATTCCGTCTCGGACTTTGCCGATGAATGGTCCTGGCCACCAACTCCTTCCCCGTGCCGTTTTCCCCGGCAATCAGCACACGACTATGCGTCGGCGCAGCCGCCGAAATTTGCTGCAGGAGCTTCTTCATGACGGGTGAATTGCCGATTAATTCTGACTGGCGTCCAACTTGAATGCGGAGCGTGCTGTTTTCCTCTTCCAGTTTGCGTTGATGCAGGGCATTGCGAACCAGGATTGTGACTTTTTCGAGGTCCAACGGTTTTTCCAAATAGTCATACGCGCCGAGCTTTGTCGCGTGTACCGCAGTTTCAACAGACCCATGCCCGGACATCATAATGACCAACATGGCGGGAAATTGCTGCCTAACACGTTTCAAAACTTCCAAACCGTCAAGCTCGGGCATCCAAATATCGAGGAGCACCACGTCCGGAGATTTCGTCTGAATGACTTGCAAGGCTTCCATGCCGTTTTTTGCCGCCGCGACTTGATGCCCCTCGTCTTCCAGAATACCGCTCAAGGTATGCAGGATAGCGGGTTCATCGTCAACGATGCAGATGGTACCGGACATGCTTTTTCCTCCGAACCATGAACCTGGGCCGATAGCGACCGGGAACGGTCTCTCCCTTCATCTTCCAGGGCCATGGTCTTGAACGGGCCGCAGGGACCGACAGACTCCATCCACGGTATCAGGCAGTCGGAAGTTCAATGGTAAATGTGGTCCCACGAGGATGACGATTGGCAACCTGAATTGTACCATTATGATCCGTCACGGTGCGATGGACAATCGCGAGGCCGAGTCCAGTCCCCGTTCGTTTGCGTGAAAAGTACGGGATAAACAGTTTTTCCCGATCGTCTTCATGAATGCCAGGCCCCTCGTCGGCGACGGTTATTCGAACCCGCGCCTGCTTCCACTGCATCTCCGTGGTCACCCAGATTCGCCCTTTCTGTTCCATGGCTTGCACGGCATTGTCAAATAAATTGACAAACAGCCGCCGCATTTGCTCACGATCAATATTGAAAAACGGAACCGAGGAATCAAAGGCCAACACACATTCAACGGCATGATGCCCTCCCCTGTAGAGCAGACTGACATTCTCAATGACGTCATGTAACGATTCCTTCGTCATATGCGGCGCGGGCATTCTCGCAAATTTCGAAAATTCATCAACCATGTGCTGTAACGTGCCCACTTCGCTCACGATCACGTTTGTCGATTGATCGAAAATATCCTTAAAATCAGGTGACTGCTCAAAAAACTTTTTCCGTAGCCGCTGGGCCGCGAGCCGGATGGGAGTCAACGGATTTTTGATTTCATGTGCAATCCGTTGCGCCATTTCCTGCCACGCTGCGGTTTTTTGAGCCTTAATCAATTCGGTGCGATCTTCAAACACGAGCACAACCCCCAAATCCTGCCCTCCTTCATTTCGCATCTTGGAAAGATTCAGTCCCACGGTCAGGAATTTCCCATGCCGCTCCACCTGTCCTTCAAGCGTCAGATTGTCCCGGCCGCCAATGAAGACTTGCTCACAGGCTTCCTGGAATAACGTGAGCTGATGGGATTGAAACACGTCAACCATCTGGCGACCACGGATGGTGTCCATGCCCACGCCCAATATCTGTTCCGCGGAATGATTAAACGTCGTAATGATGCCGTGCGTATCAATAGACATCACGCCCGACGCGATAGTGTCCACAACCGTTTCCGTATAAGCCCGCCGTTGGTCCGTCTCGACGTTGGCTCGCACGAGCGATTGATTGGCGTCTTCCAGTTTCGCCTTGCTGCTTAATAAATCCTCGGTCATTCGATTAAACGATTCGATCAACATGCCGATTTCGTCATTGGCCTTGACGGTAATTCTCACATTGAGATCTCCCTTGGCGACGGCATCCGTCCCTTCAGCCAATTTCTGAATCGGCACGGTAATCCCCTTGGCCACGTAGAACCCAAACCAGGTGGCGCTAAACAACAGCAGAACGGTGATGACCGCGACGAATAAATACGCCCCGATTTTAATTGGATTTTCCATGGCCTGCATGTGTTGAAAATCCGTATATTGCATGGTAATGCCCTTAATTTTTTCCAAGATTGATTCAGGGACGTAGATATTGACAACCACGACTCCACCAATGTCGCCAGTCCGGATATTGGAAAAAATCGGCACCGCGGCGCGGATCAACCGCCCAACCGGCGCAACTTGCACTGACGTCACTTCCGCACGAGCATCCAAGGCCTGCAGGACGAGTTGACCCGCCGGCAGACGAAAGGCACGGCTAGGGACAGACGGGTCGAACATTTGAGCAAAGGCTTCCAATTTAGATGAAAATATTTCCACGCTGGCGACGTTAAATTCCTCGCGCTTCCGAGCCATAGCCGCCATCAACAATTCACGATGATCCGGGTGCAACAAATCTTCGCGATAAATTTCTTTACTAATGGCATGGGCGCTCTTGATGGCCAACGCCGTACGTTCCTCATGATATAACATGGCCAACGCCTGGGAATCGCTGAGTACCTCCTCGATCTGATTATCAAACCAGACTTTAATCACTTCATTGATGACTCCACTGGCCACAAACGCCAGCAGGATGGTCGGGACCAGGGAAAACCCAACGAACGCGGCAATCAATTTCGTTCGAAACCCGGCACCCATCAACCGATGCCGTCGTTCGAAATAAGCTTTAATTAAATTCCGGGACAGCAAGAGCGTCAGAATGACTAATCCGACGAGGTCAAAATAGACGAGGAGTAAAACTAACGCGTACCCTGGACTGGGAAGCAGCGCATTCGACTTCCCGCCTCCAAGTTCCCCATACTGTGCGTAGTACATCGTCAGCAACACACAAGGAATCAAAAGGAGCAGAACGATCCAGACCGGCTTGAGATGCCGATGCCGGTTTTGGGGACTCGGCGCGTCCTCACGAATGATCCGTTTCGCGGAAGGCAATAAATGCGCGGCCAATTTGGAAGAAGTCGCCATCATGAGGCCGGAGAGATCATCTATAAACCGCAAGACACCTGTGCCGTTCATTGTGGTGAATGGAGGCGGCGGGGAGCAGCAAGGCACCAGCAACCTTCTGTGTCCCATTGGATGAAGGCAGGAACAATGCAAACTTATGCGGATGGAGGCAAATCCGAAGCGAGCCCAACGTACTTCATCCGCAAACTATACAAAATATCGCGAATAACGGTCATTTCATCTTCGGTCAGGTTTCCCTTCGTTTTTTCCTCCAAAAGGGAAAGAATATCGATGATTTCTTTGGCTTGCGGCAAATTGAACGCAGGCGAAGATTGATCGGGGGCTAATTTCTCTCCCATCAACATTAACGCCGAGGTGCCCAAGGAGAAAATAAATGAGGAAAAGGAGAGTGGCGGTCCCGCTTGGGAATGGGCTGAACCGGACGACGGAGGCGTTGTGGTGGACGAGGAAAAGGCTGCTTCCTGAACGAACTCGGAAGCAGAGTCTTCTCGGGATTGGCCGCGTTTATCGCGGATAACAAATCCTGCTCCTTCAGTCTCATCCATGGCGCTCACCCAAATTTAGTCGAAGGGAAAATACCACAATTCCGACAAGCCCGCAAGCTGAGAAGGCGATTGAAGCAGTCGGGAAAACCGGTTATCCTAGCCGTCACTCAAACGCGGCGCCGCGGTATTCTCAACCGAACGACGCCCGTGTGCATCACACAGAGGATCAAAACGGAGCGGCGCCCCTGATGTCACAAATCTTTAACGATCTCGTCAGGATGGTCGCGCAACTTCGATCTCCCGAGGGCTGTCCATGGGATTGGGAGCAGACCCACGAATCCCTGAAGTCATGTTTGCTTGAAGAAACCTATGAGGTTCTCGACGCGCTTGATCGACGCGATCCGCAACATCTTCGCGAAGAACTTGGCGATCTCTTGCTGCAAATCCTGCTCCACGCCCGCATCGAGTGCGAACAGAATAACTTTGGCATTGAAGACGTGATCGCTGATTTAACGCGCAAACTCATACGACGGCATCCTCACGTGTTCTCCCCCCGCACTCATGCGTCACCGACACTCAATGCCAAGCAAGTCGTCAATCAATGGGAGGCAATCAAACGAGCGGAACGTTCCACGCAACACGGGCCCGACTCGATCCTCGCGAGCATTCTCTCCTCCCTCCCCTCCTTGCTGCGGACTTCTCAAATCCAACAACGAGTCTCACGCGTTGGGTTTGACTGGGAAACGCTGGAACAGGTTCAAGAAAAACTCAATGAAGAATTGGAAGAACTCCGCATGGAAACCATCCGAGCCCCTCAAGCGCCCGAGCCCCATTCCGCCGTTCAACACCCCAAGACGCATGCGGCTCTGGAACACGAGTTCGGCGACGTGTTATTTACCATGGCCAACTTCGCGCGATTTTTACACATCAATCCCGAGGAAGCGCTTCGAAAAGCCAACGAACGTTTTCTATCGAGATTTCAGTGCATGGAACGGCGCGCGGCGCAAGAAGGCAAGCCTCTTCAAGAGCTGACGGCTTCGGAATGGGACGTGTTCTGGCAGGTGGCAAAGCGTCAGGAACGCCTCGACTCGCCACCATCTTCAAGCCCTCCCACCAGCCAAGCCCATGAATGATTCAGACCAAAACGAACGGCAGCACCGCGTTGGCCTGCATCCCGCACTGGTTATTTTTGGGGTCATTATTGGACTCTGGATTTTTATTCAAGCGATTCTTCCAGAATCCAAAGAGATGCAACCCCCGCAGGGCCATGACGTTCGGCCAGGACGCATGGCCGCGTTATTGCGCAAAGAGGCGGAATCGGCGCCGGCGCCTCCCTGGACGCTCACGGCCCACGTCGAAGCGATGAACGCCGTCGGTCTTCTCGTTCCCCGACAAACCACCGATAGCCAAGTCATCGCGTTGCTCACTCACCTGCAAGCGTCCAGAGCAAACGGCTCCCTGTCTTCACGCATACCGGCAACCACGCCGGGAAACACGCTTGACGAATTTGCCGTCGCCGACGTGTACATCTTTTCCGACCCGCACTACGCGACGGCCGAGGTCATTCACATGTTGTCCGTCGGCGCGCATGCGCCAGGCGATTTTTACCAGAGTGCCATTCCATATGAAAAAGCCATGGAACGGGTTCGAGGACATTACGCCGTTAATCTCAATAATCAAGAGCGGCCCGAACGAGCCACGCTGGGATTCGGAGAAGAAGCCACGGGTCTGTACTCAAAAGGCTATCAGCCAATATTGTAAGGTCCGCGCGTTCGTGACCGCGGATTCAAACATCGCGTTTCAGCGCGGGCCACGCTCAGTCAACGAACGGCGTAGCCTGAAAAACGGTTCAAGACATTACAGGCCAACCTTCGCTTTGATGTCCTGGCGAAGCCTGTCTTGTTCCTGGTTCATCCAGGATTCAAGGCGAGGAAAGAGGTAGGCAAAGGATTCCGTGAAGGGCGCAATCATGATATCCCGTCGTTCATCAAACAAGTTTTCTTCATTGGCGATCGCAAGCTTAGCGTCCGCAATCGCCCGTCCCAGTATCTGGTTGATTCGCAGTTGCTGGCCAGGCGTTCCCTCGGCAACATGCCAAACTTTCGCCTTGAGGGCATCCAACTCCTCTTTGAGACCGATCTTGACTCGAACGCCTTGAGGGGTCGCCCAATGCTGGCGTTGGACGGAATAATCAAAAGACAACGCAGACTCTCTTGGCTCACGATACGGCCCCATCACCTTCAGAATCGTATACGGTTCACCCATGATGGCTGTGTTTGGCCGGTTCGGTATTGGAGAGCCGGCTTTCATTTCGATTGAATTTGTATCAAGTCGAGATTCCCCGTGCCGAGAACGGGGCCCGTCCAATTTTGAAACCCATCGTGAATGGTCACAAGATTCATATATCCCTGCCGACTCAAAAAGTCGCAAGCCAGCCGGCTTTGTTCACCATGTTCACAGTACACTAAAATTTTTTCGACATCCTTGGGTATCTCATAACGTCCACGCGTCTCCAACTGTTCAAATGGAATATGCTTGGCCTCCGGGATATGGCTCGTCATAAACTCTTTGTGACTGCGAATGTCTACGACGACAAGCTCCAACGTCGTCGCCGAAGATCGGGAAGCCGCCATTTGCCTTGCTTCCTCCGCACTGATTTGATGATACAGACGCCCTGTTTCAACAAGCCGGTCATCAAGAATTTTTCCGGATGCCACCTGAGCGAGTTGTAATCGCAGGATTGTCAGTGCGTCAGCATGTTGGCGAGCCGTTTCCCGAAGGTCGCTCTGGTCGTAATACTGCCGGCGGGTCCATTGCTCGATTGTTTGCTTCAGGGATCTAAGACGCCACCAGGCGAGAGCGATCCCTCCGGTCAAGAGTCCGCCTCCCAGCACAATCCAGAAATCCATCGAGTCAAGCTTCCTGACGGAACACGCCGTGAGGACCGGTCAAGGGTTTTTGCAAGAGTGTCGGAACATGACGGGCCATGATCCGTCTATCTATGAAGTGGTCGGGGCGAGAGGATTTGAACCTCCGACCCCCGCGTCCCGAACGCGGTGCGCTACCGGTCTGCGCTACGCCCCGACAGATTGATATCCATTCAATGTTTCCAAGCAAGAGGTGTACAGAATAAGCCATGATCCTCGGCCACCGCTGAACAGGTGAACCGCACCACATCGCCTCTCTTCGCCCTTCGGCCAACCCCTGAACAACGTGGACGGCAGATGCAATACCCACCGATCACCAATCAGACTATAAAAGGCCTAGCGGCGTTGGTCAAGGCAAGGATTGCCGTTTGCGGCTCGACTTCGGGAATATTTGTCACGCCGGCGGGCCGAACACCATGCATATCAGGGGGCATTCCGCTCCACGGGCAGGGGCAACCCGTCGCATGCCAATTTCCGCCTCGGCCAGGTGTTCATGCCGCATTCCACCATTTTTTCGCATTACACTGGACACGAGAAAGAATCTTCCTGTACTATTATTTTTTGTATTTCTCAGTGAAATCGGGGAGAAGACGCAACCATGGGTGAGTTGAGGCATCATATTTTTATATGTATTAATCAACGACCAAAAAAAGACCCGAGGGGTTGTTGCGCCAACAACGGATCGGTGGAACTCCACGCGTTCTTCAAGCAAGAAGTCCGGCGGCTCGGACTCAAAGGTCGCGTCCGTGCCAACAAGGCCGGATGTTTGGATCACTGTGAGTATGGTCCAAGTATCGTCATTTATCCGGAAGGAGTCTGGTACCGGATCGGGAGCGAAACCGACGTCACTGAAATTATGGAACGGCACGTCGTCAAGGGGGAACTGGTGGAACGTCTTCTCATGCCGGGACATGACATGCCTCCTTGCAAACCTGAATCCTGTGCGACGCCAATGGCCAACTAATCCATCCCGCATTGCTCTCCTTCTATCTTGCGGCGGGAGAAAACGCTCACACCCCCAGCGCGACGATGGCAACGAGGCATGGGGTTCAGCGTGGAGAAATCAAATGCGTTCACTTGTCAAGCGATGGTAGTCTTAATATGCGACGTCCCGAGAATATGTTGGATATGTTTTCGGGCGGGCTCTTTGAAGGAGTCGTCCCTATGATGGTAACTCGTGACCACTTGGTGCGTCATCCAGATCGTTGCACACATAATGCCGTGTGTATTCCCGTCTGTCCGACCGGAGCATGGCAATCAACTCCACCGTATAAATTTGACGAATCCCGGTGCGTGGAAACCTGCCGAATGTGTCTTGATGCCTGTCCCACGCAAGCGATTTATGTGGTTTTTCGAAAAGGCGATAAGCGCATTGATCCTCAGACTTCGTAACCGTTTATCCAACGGCCTTGCGGAGGTGTCCCCAGTACAGTGTGCCGGCGTAGCCACAGCCGCCGGTCATCGCCGTGGACAATATAATCCGATAGACCTCGGATCTCGAAATTTTCAATTCTTGTTCCGGATCCAGAACATTGCCGCACGTCGTCAAGAGATGCAGGGTTTTCAGCGCAATGAGAATCGGCCACATACAGGCCAGACGCAACCGAACTTCGCGTCGTGGAATGGACATGGCATAATACCATCCTTGGTCTAAGTGGGCCAGGGTCATGCCCACCAACCTATGAAGAATCGGGCTGAATTGAGGCATCGTGCGCTTATCCAATAAATCAAGGGGTTCTAATCCCGCCGGTTCCAAGTACTCCAGCGGGATATAACACCGTCCGCGTCGAAGGTCCACGGGTAAATCTTTTAAAATATTTGTCAATTGCAAGCCTTTGCCAAATCGAACGCCTGTCCGCATTGTGGATTCCCGGTCCCAAGTCCGGCGGATGCGCGGCAAATGGGCACATAGCAGATTCGTCCAAAACTCACCGACGCATCCCGCAACTTGATACATGTATAAATCCAGATCTTCCATCGAAGGCAGCGCGGTGACCTGTGCCGCTGACTCTCCCGGAAAACGTTCCAAGTCCATTTCCATGCCACTGATGAGAATCGGCAAGACGCGTCGAATCTCCTCTTGATCGTCCGGAGCAAAACCTGCATACACCTGAAAACAGGCCTCCAGACATTCCATCAATTTCCGTTCACCAGGATGATTTTGGTGTGAAGCCAGCATGGTTTGGACCGATGCGATTGCCTCCCAATCCAACCGTTCACGAACAAATTGCAATTTGAACCGCCGCAGCAGCGTCACCCTGTCGCTCCTGGCTATTTGTCCCGTATCCGCAATGGTATCGGCCGCCCGCGCAAACAAATACGCCAACCCCACTTGCCTGGCCACACAATGAGGCAACACCGCCAGTGTCAGATAAAACGACCGAGAGACTTGCTGCAAAACGTCATGCAACAAATACCGTTCACCGGCACTCATCAGTGGCCTTCTAACGAACCTCAAGACGACCCTCCATCCCCTCTTCACGATGGCTGGGGAAAAACAGCAATTGCCTGTCACAATAAAACGTGTACATTCCCGGAGTACCGGGCCGGAGTTGAATGATGATGCTCTCTCCGGCACTCACATCCACGTCGTATTGCAAACCTGCGACGGGACGATCAATGACAAAATTATGCGGAGTCAGAAAGCTGCGGTTTTCAAGACGCAGTTCCACCGGAGAGCCCGTCTGGACACTGAGATGACTGGGGGTAAAGGTATAACTGTCGAGAGTGATAGTGCCTCGTTGGACTCCGTCCGAGTCGGGTTCAAGAAAGAGGCTTGCGTCCTGTCCGGAAGCAACCGCTGGCACAACCATCGCCCAACAGATCAGCAGAATCAACCAAAACCATTGAGACACATTCATCAGTCACACCCGACGTACCGCCATGACACACGACCGAATGCCGACCATCCCCCGGTATCCGCCACGAAGTACCATCGCCTTTCTTGCTCAGGTTTCCCGACTGATAAATTTCACAAATGGGAAAATCCCACCTTGATGACTTCCGGGAAAATGGTATTATACAGCAGAGAGAGACAGAGATGAAAACATGCATGGTGGCAAGCAAGGCCTTCGGGGCAGCGTTGGCGTGATTTTCCGGCAAACGGGACACGACGATCGCGTATCCAGAGACGGACCGCCTTTGGAGAGAAGGAGCACATGAAAAATCTGAAAGGCATTGGCCTGCTGCTGCTGTCTAATATTCTGATCTTTATCACCCTTTCAATCACATTTACGATTTTATCGAACGTGGTGCTCCCGGCGTTTGGGATCGACCTCAGCGAATCACTGGCCTACCATGACCTCTTATGGGCCTTTGTGATTGGATTCGGCGGGGCCTTTATCAGTTTGGCGTTTTCCAAGCAAATGGCCCGAATGATGTTGCAGTGCCGGCGGGTTACCCAACCGCAATCCCAAGCCGAATCCGTTGTGCATGAGACGGTCAAAAAAATCGCCCAGCGCCTCGGGATCAAAACACCGGAGGTATGGCTTTACGATTCGCCTGACCCCAACGCTTTTGCGACCGGGCCGTCAAAAAATAATTCAATGGTGGCCGTCTCGACCGGCTTGTTACGCGCCCTCAACGAAAGCGAAGTGCGGGCCGTCCTGGCGCATGAAATGGGGCACGTGTACAACGGCGATATGTTTACAACGACGGTACTCGCTGGATTGATGAATACGTTTGTCTATTTCATCAGCCGTCTGGTCTATCGTCATCTCGCGGAACGGAATCCAATGCTAGCCATCGGCGCGTACTTTTTTCTGCAATGTATCCTGTCAATCCTGGCCATGATTCCGATTAGCTGGTGGTCCCGCCGCCGTGAATTTTCCGCCGACCGATTTGCCGCCAACACCGTGGGCAAGGCACACATGATCTCGGCGTTGCAATCCATCAATCGCTGGGTAACGCACTCGCAGTATCAATACCGGACGGAAGATGCCTTGGCCACCATGAAAATTTCCGGTCGGTCGCGCAGTTTCATGCAGGTTTTCTCGACACATCCGCCTATTGAAGCACGAGTGGCGGCGCTACAGAAGCTGTGACAGAGGCCTGTCCGGCACAATCATCCGGGGTGACGGGCACACGACGCCCACCGAATCCGTCAACACCACGTTATGGAGCACATCCGGCATTGACGCATGAAGGGTAACTCGTGACGCTGAGAGATTGTCGCATTGCGGCCAAAATTTATTTTCGTCGCCGGTTTGGTCACCGTGACGGGAAAACAGTGTTGGATGTCGGATCGGGACATCGCCCGCATGAGGATGCCACCCATCTTGTCGATCTTCTCCCTGAAGACAATACCGAACGAGGCAAACCCCTCAAGCGTCATGGCCGTCCCCTGGTTGCGGCAACCCTGGAAGCCTTGCCGTTCAAAGACCAAACCTTTGATTTTATCTATGCCCGCCACGTGTTGGAACATGTGCGGGACCCCGCCGTAGCCTGTCGTGAACTCATGCGTGTCGGTCGTTCCGGGTATATTGAAACCCCAAGTCCTTTTTATGAACAGGGATATCACTTTCCTGACGCTTCCAATCGAGGGTGGCCCTTTCATCGGTGGTTTGTTTTCCTGGACAGTGAACAGACGTTAATTTTTGAACCGAAAAACCAAGAGACGGTCAATACATTTTGCGACTGCCGATTTTCCCATTTTATCAAAGGAGTTTATTCCAAAGCGCCCGATCTCAATCTCATTGGTAAAGCCTTGCCGCACGATTGCAACAACACCGTCCTGCAATGGAAGGGAAGTTTTCATTTTCAGGTTCGGAACCAACCCAGAGTTCTCCCTGCTGATTCAGACCCGTTCCCCACTCTTTGAAAAACACCAGAGATGTCATCGAGGCGGCGTACGTGTTTCCGTGTTACGGGGTTTTGACGCGGATTTTCACAACAAGATACCCCGCGGTCATCCCCAACATCCCTCCGAGGGCCCATCCCGTGATCACATCCGTGGGGTAATGTGCGCCAAGATAAACGCGCGAAAGACCGACCAGCGCCATGAGCACGCCCCCGATCCATCGAGTGGAAGGGAATAACACCCAGAGAAATGCCGCGGCCGTCGCGGTATTCAACGCATGATTGGAGGGCAGACTGAAGGCGCCTCCACATCCGGTCAACTCATAAACGTTCAACAAGACCTGACACGGACGCGGGCGGCCAATCACTAGTTTAAGCCAGGCGCCCACGAAATCCCCCACGCCAATCAGGGCGCCCAGGACCGCCGCCGCCGGCACACCCCGGCGCCAGTTGATCCATATTCGCCAAGCAAGCCAGGCGACGACCAGCGCGACAACGTTTCCCGCCGCCGAACACTGCAGCATCAACCAGTCCAAAGCCGGTGACCAGCCGACCCATCCATTGATGATGTGGAATAACGTCGTATCCCAATTCACTGCCCGGCAAGACCTCCCGCGCTTCTCAGATGACCGACAATATGCTAGAATTTCGCGATGACCACCAACGCAAAGCAATCCATACATGTTGATTGACAGCCACGTGCATTTGGATGACCCGCGATACGATACCGACCGCGACGAGGTCTTGCAACGCGCACATGACGCCGGCGTTGAAGCCTTTGTCACGATTGGTTGCGACGTCGCCACCAGTCAGTCCGCCGTTGCGTTGGCCCAGGCTCATCACAATGTCTTTGCCGCTATTGGCGTTCATCCGCACGAATCCAAGGCAATCACGGAAGGATGGCATGAGGAATTTCGGTCGCTGGCCCGACACCCCAAGGTCGTCGCATACGGCGAAATTGGGTTGGACTATCATTACGATCATTCACCACGGGATGTCCAGCGTCAACGGTTTCGTGAACAAATTCAGCTTGCGCGAGGGTTGAATCTTCCCCTGGTCATTCACACGAGGGAAGCGCAAAAAGATACCATAACGATCCTTCGGGAAGAAGGCGCCGTGCATGTCGGCGGCGTCCTTCATTGTTTTTCCGGAGATGCCTGGCTCGCCAAAGATGCCCTGGACTTAGGCTTTTACCTGTCCTTCTCCGGAATACTGACCTTTGAAAATGCCACCATGCTCCGGGATATCGCGAAGACCGTCCCCCTGGACCGCATTATGGTCGAAACGGATTGTCCCTATTTGACGCCCATACCCCATCGCGGAAAACGGAATGAACCGGCCTATGTGCAACACGTGGCGCAAACGCTGGCAGAGCTCTTGGGGAACGGCTCACAATCCTTGGAATCCATCGCGCAAGCCACCGTCCAGAATACGAAACGTGTATTCAACATTCCTTGAGCCGGTGTTTCCATGCCCGGACGGCTTTGCGCAATTTGCGAAGATTGCCTTTTCAGTCATCGCACACCACGCGGTCACGGGATGTTCCCTGTCCGGGCTACAGGTGGAAAACCAGGGAACAAGGACTTCTCGCATCCTCTCCCCGTCACTCGCTCCCACAAGTCTCTCCCAGTTTCTATTCATCAACAAGGACGTGCGGTCGGCAGATGATGCACCACGGTATTTCATGGTGCCACGCTGTCAATGACAGAAGAGGAAAAGTTTGTTATCCTGAAAACAATGGATTGCCGGACGTCATCGTTCTCGCGTCGTTTCATGAAAATCATGCCTCGTATGCTCATCATTCTCACTTGTGGCCTGACGTTGATCTCGTCCGTCCCAGGGGTTTGCACGAGCCAGACCGCATTCCCGGTTCCAATGCTTTTCGCAAAAACGGAACGCTCGGTCCATCAAGCGCCCCCTGCCTTGACGGTCAAAAATATCCGTTATCATGATCATCAAACGCATACCCGTGTCGTCCTGGTCATGAACGGAAGCGTTGCAATCAACGAGAGCAAGGGCCGGACAAAAACCATGATTTCGCTGGCCAACAGCAAGTTGAGCCTTCACGCGCAACAGCAAATCAAGAAAAAAACTTTTCCGCACGCGATGGCAATCGCCCAGGAGAAAGAAAAAACCGTGACCATCACGCTGAATAGAGATACCCTCCGAACCTACAAACTCCTGACTCTTCGTCGCCCCGACCGAGTGGTGGTGGACCTGTTTTATCCGACGCTGCGTGTGGTCATTGACCCCGGACATGGCGGGAAAGATCCCGGAGCCATCGGCCAAGGCGGCACTCAGGAGAAAGCCATCGTCTTGCAGATTGCGAAAACATTACGCGCTTTGATTCAAGAACGCCTCAAAGCCAAGGTATTTCTGACTCGAACAACGGACGTCTTTCTTGATTTAACGAAGCGAGTGGACTTTGCCAAAGAGAAAAAAGCCGATCTCTTTATTTCCATTCACGCAAACTCACATGCTCAGCGATCAATACAGGGAATGGAAATTTATTATTTTGGAAAAGCCAGTGATCCCAGGGCACTCAAAGTGGCCGCTCGAGAAAATGGCATGCCGCTCAAAAAGAACGACCCGCCCTGGCGATATTTCCTTGCCGAGAATGTGAATAAAAAAAAGATCGAAAAATCCTTGAACTTTGCATTCACCACCAACGAGACACTCGTCAAGACCGTACGAAAAGATTACACCATCAAAGAGCACGGGGTAAAAACAGCTCCGTTCTACGTCCTGCTCTCGACGTCCATGCCCGGCATCCTGGCTGAAGTCGGCTTTATCTCCAATCCCATGGAAGAAAAACGACTGCGAAATGCAGCGTTTCAAAAAAAGCTGGCGGAGGGGATTTATCAGGGCATCCAACGATGCACACATTCATCCAACGCTCCATGCCTCTATGCGCGGGAATCGAACGACGGGCAGTGACGATATTCGCTTCCCGCGCAACCGTTCATGGCCACCTACAAATTACGGCTTGAATATGACGGGACCGCGTATGCCGGATGGCAACGGCAACCTGTCCAGCCGACGGTCCAAGCGGCGCTTGAAGACGCGCTCTCGCAAATTACCCACTGCGTAATCTCGACCGTGGCGGCCAGTCGAACGGATGCGGGGGTGCATGCCCTTGATCAAGTGGTGAGTTTTCGGTCGGAAAAACCGTTATCGCCCTCTGAATGGACTCGTGCCTTAAACGGAATCCTTCCCAAAGACATTGGCATTCGCCATACGGAGATCGTGAACGACCGTTTCCATGCACGATACGACGCCCATGCGAAAACGTATGAATATCGAATTCTCAATCAGCCCATCCGCCCGGTGCTGGACCGGCTTCGGGTCTGGCAGGTTCCCAAACCCCTTGATGTGCATCGCATGCGCCACGCCTTGCGTCACGTACTGGGACCGCATGATTGCACGTCATTTCAAGGAGCGCCGACCGACGTGCGGAATCCCGTCTGCGACATCCAACGGGTTGACTGTTTGCAGGAAGGCCCACTCATTCGTTTCATCATTCAGGCTGACCGGTTTTTGAAACAAATGGTGCGGGCGTTACTGGGGACGTTAGTGGAAATCGGACATGGCAAAAGAACATCCGATGACCTGGCGACTATTCTGGAAGCCAGGGACCGCCGGGCGGCCGGCCAAACAGCGCCACCTCAAGGATTATACCTTCTGCGCGTCTATTACGAACGGGAATCAGTTCAAGGGGAAAGTACCCTGGTGGCACCGTGACATGAAATCAGGTCGGAGTGGAGTGGCACCATGCCGCGACTGTAATTTGCAGATTAGCTTTCTTCAAAAAAGTCTTCGTCAACGCCTTTGACTTCGTACGTATCGAGAACATGCACACCAACACCATACTGATACATTAAATTCACAAGTTTCTTTCCGTCAATAAGAACGATTGAATGTTGGGCATCATGTGCTTTGTTAACAGCCCCCTCATCAAAAGAAGACGTGGCAACAAAAATGCCTTTCAAGGTATTGCTCGACATCGCTCCTATGAAGTTACGGATATCCGTTTCGCGCACTTTACTTTCATCATAGCGCTTGGCCTGAATATAAATTTTCCCAAGACCCAGTTTGTCTTCATTGATAATCCCGTCAATGCCACCATCACGGGATTTTGATGTTTCCACAAAGTCACCGTATCCCATTTTTTCAAGCAGGATCAAAACCACTCTTTGAAAATAATACGGATCAATACTCTTTAGTTTATCCAATAGCTCGCTTTTAGCCTGTGACTCAAGTGCTGAAAAACCCGAGTCAATCATGTCTTGCGGGGTTGAACCTTCGCTACCATCCTCTTCATTTTCGGATTCTTTTTCTGCCTTGCTCGCCTCATGAGCTAAATAGTCCGGATCTTTGCTCACGTCTCGACGTGTCAGTGTCCCCCTACATAAAGCCGCTTTGCCCTTTTCTGTAATTTGAACCATTCCTCTTTCCGGGTAATCCAAAAACTTTCCTGTTTTCAGGGCAGATTTTGCCCAGCCAACACGGTCAAGAAGAACATTGGCGCCAGTCTTTGTTCTTTTGTTTAGCAACGCTTCCGGAAGGTTAGAATAATGCTTATCACGAACACGCTTGCGCATGTCTTTATAGTGAAGTTTTTCTCCTGTACCCAATATTTCAAGAATCGGCATAAATGTTTCGTGGTATTTTGGTAATTCCATGGCTGTGCCAATGATTGTGTGCGAAAGAATGCTATCCCCGGCTCAACGCTATTGTATCTGCCCCGCGTAAATTTTCATACAAGTCTCCAAAAACTTCAACGCATTAGGCTTGGAGCGTTGGAAGGAATTTCGGCCAATGATGGAACCACACCCGCCGCCGTCGCGAATCGCCCGCACTTCATCAAAAATCGCCTCGTCTTTGCCCTTCGCGCCACCGGAGAAAATCACGATCCGCCTGCCGTCAAATGCGCTTTGCATCACGTGACGGATTCGGTCGGCGGCGGTGCCGATCGGAATCTTCTCGGCTTCATAGACTTTTTTCGCTTCCGCCTGTTCAATATGATCCGTGGGGACTTTGACTTTAATCACATGTGCCCCGAGTTGAGCCGCAATCTGCGCCGCATAACACACCACGTCAATCGCCGTTTCGCCCGCCTTCGTTAATTGACCGCCGCGCGGATACGACCAGACAACCACGGCCAGCCCGACGGACTTTGCTTCCAGCGCAATTTCCCGTAAATTCTCATACATTTCCTGACTGTACGCCGACCCCGGGTAAATGGTGTATCCGACCGCGCAACACCCTAAACGAAGCGCGTCCTGCACGCTGCCGGTGACGGCCTGATTATAATCATCGCCGCTATAGAGAGAGTCGCCATTATTCAGTTTGAGAATTAATGGGATTTGCCCGGCATAGTCCGCCGCACCGGCCTCCAGCGCCCCCAACGGCGCGGCATACGCGTTGCATCCGGCGTCAATCGCTAATTCAAAGTGATAATGTGGATTATACCCTGGAGGATTGACGGCAAAACTGCGAGCCGGTCCATGCTCAAACCCTTGATCCACCGGCAAGATCAGCAGTTTACCGGTTCCGGCCAGGCGGCCGCTCATTAATGCTCTGGCCAGATTCGCCCGAATACCCGGCACTTCACTCTGATAACAACTGAGAATTTCCTGAACGCGCTTGGTAATGCGGAGACCTTCGTGCACAAGCGATTCCTCCTGTATGTATTCACCCCCGCGCGAACCTTCGTCTCAAAACACGAAGAGCCGCGCCCGCGCCGGACATCATCACGCAAATGAACGGATTGACAAAGCCAGTATAGGATTGAATGGAGATTGATTCAATACGTTTGTCTCGTTCGGAGTCTATCTCATTGACTGGCCTTCCGCACGTTCAAGTTTTTTTCGCAGGTCAATCATTTCTCGCTCCATGGCTTCAAACCGTTCTGTAATCGGGTCAGGGATATTCGCGTGATCCATGGCCTCTGCAGGCACGCGAACGCCCACCGACTTGATGACGCGACCTGGAATACCAATGACCGTAGAATTGGACGGGACGGAACGCAAGACCACCGAATTGGCTCCGATTTTTACGGAGTCTCCGATTCGAATATCCCCCAGGACTTTGGCCCCGGAACCGGCCACCACGTGGTTCCCCAACGTCGGATGTCGCTTCCCTTTCTCTTTTCCCGTCCCGCCCAGGGTCACCCCTTGAAACAGCGTGACATAATCACCGATTTCCGCCGTCTCTCCAATCACCACACCCATCCCATGATCAATGAAAAACCCATGCCCAATCACGGCTCCGGGATGAATTTCCACGCCCGTGACCCAACGGGCAAGCTGCGCAATCATGCGGGCGAATAATCGAAACTTCATCTTCCACAATCGGTGAGCCAACCGATGGGCCAGCAAGGCCTGAAACCCCGCATAGGTTAAGAAAACCTCCAGCGTGGTTCGGGCGGCAGGATCCCGGTCAAAGACAGCTTGCAGATCTTGTCGAATCATGGTGCATGGCATCCGATCATACTACCGCACAATCATCCGATTTCCTGTGAGCAATAAGACACACGGCTTGGGCCGCAATTCCCTCTTGTCTTCCAAGCGCCCCGAGAGCATCGTGGCTTTTGACTTTGACGTGCACGAGCGACGAATCAACCAGCAAGACGGCGGCCAACTGCCTCCCCATCTCCGCCACATAGCCTCCCATGCGAGGCGCTTGCGCGACGGTCACCGCATCCAGATTCACAAGACAAAACCCTCGTTCTGCAAGTTTGGCCTGCACGCCCCGTAGCATCTCCAAACTGCTCATATTGGCAAATTGGGGGTCATCGCTGGGGTAATACCGGCCTAAATCCCCTGCCCCCATCGCCCCCAACAGCGCGTCACAGACGGCATGCGTCAGCACGTCGGCGTCTGAATGGCCATCCAGCCCATGGGTATGCGGAATGTGAATCCCGCCCAGAATAAGCGGTCTTCCCGCTTTGAGTGGATGAATGTCGTACCCAATCCCGATGCGCATCTGTCGCCTTGCCCCGTTCTCTTCACACGACCGGACCAAGTGAAGATACAGGAAACGACCACGCAGTGAAAAGAGAAAAATTTGTTACGAGGAAGGATAATGCATTTGAGCGGATAAAATTGCTTCGCCCATTATCAGGTCTTCAGGACGAGTAATTTTAAGATTGGACGCGCTCCCGTTCACAACGGAGACCGGATGACCGAATCGCTCGACCAAAAAGGCGTCATCCGTCGCCTCAACATCGGTCTGTTGACCAAACCGGTGCGCGTTCCGTAACAACTCGATTTTGAAAGCCTGCGGCGTCTGGGCCAACCAGAGGCGCCGACGATCAAGCGTGGCTTCAATCATTCCGTCCGGAGCCACCTGTTTCACCGTGTCGCGAATGGGAACGGCCACGGCGGCAGCCTCATGGGTTCTGGCACGATCAACCACGGCTTGCACCATCATTTCCGTCACGAACGGCCGGACCGCATCATGGACCAACACGATCTCGGTGCGGGTATCAACCGCTTGCAACCCGTTCCATACTGAATCTTGCCGTCGCGCCCCGCCACTCACCACTTGACTGATTTTTGAAAAGGCAAACCGGGGCACAAGCGTGTCCTGACAATAGGGCACATCATCCTTGGGAACAACCATCACGATTTCACCAATGGTTTGACTGGACTCCAACACCCGAAGGGCATATACGAGCAACGGAACGTCGCCTAATTGAAGAAACTGCTTGGGGACATGGCTCTGCATCCGAGCCCCACGCCCTCCGGCCGGCACCACCGCGGCGACCAGTTTATCCACGGGAGAAACTCAACACATCCTGGTCGGTCGGGTCTTTCAGACGGGTAAAAATCATCCTGCCGGCGCTCGTCTGCAAAACGCTGGTCACAATCCCATCCACATTTTTGCCAATCCATCGTTTCGCATGATCAACGACAACCATCGTCCCATCATCCAGATACGCCACGCCCTGACCGGCCTCCTTTCCTTCTTTCAACACAAAGACCCGGATGGTTTCGCCGGGAAGGACGGCCGGCTTCAGCGCGTTGGATAACTCATTAATATTCAGCACTTGCACGCCCTGCAACACGGCAACTTTGTTAAGATTGAAATCGTTGGTCAAAATTTTGGCATCCAGCTTCTTGCCTAATTCCACCAACTTGGCATCAACTTCCTTCACGTGCGGAAAATCGTCTTCAACAATGCGGATCTCGACTTTATGATTACTTTGAACATGATTGAGAATATCCAGCCCCCGACGACCCCGCGCGCGCATCAGCGAATCAGTTGAATCGGCAATATGCTGCAATTCTTGCAAAATAAATTGAGGAACGATGAACGTTCCCTCCAGAAACCCGGTTTCACAAAGCTCGGCAATCCGCCCGTCAATGATCACACTGGTATCCAGCAATTTCAGAGCCGGAGGTCGTTCCTCGGGGTTCAATTCAGTCGTAGCGGTCTTGTCAGTTCTGTGACCTCCTTCTCCATACCGAACGCCCACGATCAGTCCGAGATAAGGAAAAATCAAGAACGTGGCTAACGCAGCACCTTGGGCTATCATGGATGGCCGTGGAAAGAGAGCACTCATCGCAACAATGAGCAGGCCCGAGAGCGCCACCCCGAGACCCAGGCCGACTCCTCCACCCACGGTCATGCGGGCCGGAAGCCGCCACAAGGAACGTTCCACGGACACCATCATTCCACTGAGCAGGATCGCAACAATCGCTCCGGCTACCGCATAGTGCGGCTGCCTTTCTCCCGTGAGAGATCCTATCGTGAGTCCGAACAGAATACTGATGATAAAAAAAACGGTTCTCAAAATCATGCCGATTCTTTCAGTGTTGCATGTGTTTCACACAGACGAATCTGCTTCTGACCATGACCGACTGAACAGTTCATCCGGCGTTATCCTTCATTCTTCAGAAATCGCTCGACGGTTTCTACGTCTTCACGACTGCCGATAATAAGCGGAATACATTGATGGGGCGTCCTGGGCTGAATGGTCGCAATCCGTTCCACCCCGGTACTGCCCATTCCTCCCGCCTGTTCAACCACGAAACTTAAAGGAGCCGCTTCGTACATCAAACGAAGTTTTCCCTCCGGCTTTTTCTCTTCGCCCGGGTACAGGTAGACCCCTCCCTTCCAAAGGACCCGATGCACGTCAGCCACAAGACATCCGGTATACCTGGAGGCATAGGGTCGTCCGGTTTCCTCATCAAACCCTTGAAAATAATCTACGGCATTTTTAATACCGTTCAGCCACTTATGTGTATTGCCTGTATTGACGCTATAGATTGTCCCTCGTGGCGAAATTTGAATCTGTGAGCCGGACAAGAAAAATTCCCCTGCCGTGGAATCAAGCGTAAATTGATGCACCCCGTCCCCACACGTATACACGAGCATGGTGCTGGCTCCATATAAGAGATACCCGCCGGCCACCTGCTCCCTGCCCGCTTTGAGAAAATTGCCAGAAGCGTCCAGGCGATGAATGGAAAAAATCGAACCCAGCGGTGCGTTGACGTCAATATTGGAGGAGCCGTCCAACGGGTCCAGGAACACGGCATAGGTTCCCGACCGCTGAGCCTGAGCCACGACCAGGGGCTCTTCCATTTCCTCAGAGATCACGATCCGCACCATGTCGCTCTCTTGCAAAACGCCCACAAAGGTCTGATTCGCTCGTTCATCCAATTTTTGGACTTGCTCGCCATGAACGTTGGTCGCACCGGTCGTTCCAAGCGTGCCAAGAAGCCCCGCCTGGCTCAACTCTCGGGCAATCAGCTTCCCGCTCAGGGCAATCCGGGTCATCATGGCGGACAATGCTCCCAAGTCTTCGGGATGGCATCGTTGCCGTTCAAGAATGTGGCGAGTTAAGGAAATCATGGGAATCGAAACGGGCTTTTCACGCGGCCTGAGCCGCATTATAAGCCCTTTGTCCAAAAAGTCGAGGCGATTTGTGTTACGGCCTCCATCCTGCAAGCAACGCTCGCACCGACCCGACAATCACACGGGCTTCCATCATCACAGGAATCCGATCTTTGGTATTCGTCAGCCAAAATCTGATGTGGCCTTCGTTTAAAAAAATCCCGCGAAACGGCATGCGGGCCAACAGACGAATCGCTTCGACGGTTCCCCATGGGCCGCGAATCCATTCAATGTCTTCCACGCTGACTTCCACCGAATAATTTTTCCGATCATGATGAACGTTCACCTGAACGGAAGAGCCCGGGTCAAGGTCGGGCATGGCTCTCAAGAAATATAAACACGACAAAATATCGTGTGTGCCCGGAACAATGGAATGGACAGAAGGTTTGCCATCCTTCAGAAGCCTCACCTGATTGGCGACATGATCAAATGTCACGTCAAATTCTTCATGGCGATTGCCTTCCCGACGTTGAAAAAACAACCGTTGAGGCAGCAGGCTTCGGGGATCAATGAGAGAAGCCGCATAATTTCTCACGGGAAAGAAGAAAGAAATAAAATCATTGGATTGAGCCGTGGTCACCAACCGTCGAAGCCACTGCCCATCTTCCGAAACCAGTTCCTCAACGTTCATCGTCGCCTTCCCCGCCGGAATGCCCCACAGGGAAATGGTGTAGCGATGATGCTCCGTCACTTGACCGGCATGCACAGCAGTGGCAAGGCATAATCCAACGAATAGCGCCGAGAAGATTCCGCAGACCGTCATGCCAATGCCGGACTGCTTTCGCCGAACAGACGTGGAACGCATTCCCGAATTCTACACCACACCATCATCAAAACACAGGCACGGTCATCAACGGCCTTTCGAGCCTTTCACTGCGTCCATGGCCATTGAATGCCGAGGGGAAGAAACAGCTGATGAAGCGAGGAAGTCGCGGCTTTATAACTGCAAGGCCTGACGGCAGGATTCCAATTCTCTTTCCAAATAGGCACGAAGAGCCTGTAACCGTTCGGACGAGGTCGCCTCAAATCGAAGAACCAGCACGGGTTGCGTGTTGGATGCGCGAACAAGCCCCCATCCATCATCAAAGCGAACGCGAACGCCATCAATCGTCACGACATCGCGGATCGTGAGACCTGGGTCCATGGCGTTCGGCTGCTTCGCCAATTCCAGAATCCGGTTTTGCATCGCTTCGATGACCTGGAATTTCGCGTCATCGGGACAATCAACGCGAATTTCCGGGGTCACCTGCGTGGAGGGTAAATCAGCCAGAAACAGCGAGAGCGGTTCCGACGTCTTCGACAAAATTTCAACCAACCGACACGAGGCATAAATGGCATCGTCATAGCCAAAATAACGATCGGCAAAAAATAGGTGCCCGGACAGTTCCCCGGCCAGGACGGCATTTTCTTCCTTCATCTTGTCTTTCAGTACGGAATGCCCCGTCCTCCACATGATGGCGTTGCCCCCTCGCGATTGAATGTCATCGTAGAGAAGTTGAGAGGCTTTGACTTCGGAAATAAACGTGCTGCCGGGTTTGTGCCGTAAGACGTCCCGTGCAAAAATCAACATCAGATGATCGCCCCATATAATGTTCCCTTGTTCATCAATGACACCAAGACGGTCGGCGTCACCGTCATACGCAAGACCCACATCCGCCCGAGCGGTCTTCATCGCCTCGATAAGATCGTGAAGATTGTCGGCCACGGTCGGGTCAGGATGATGGTTGGGAAAACACCCGTCAAGATCATCGTATAACGCCGTGACACGACAGCCTAATTGCTCCAAGGCTTCTTTGGCCACCAAACTCGCGGCGCCGTTTCCGCAATCAATCATCACATGCAATCCCTGACCGTTCACATCGGCAAAACTGTCTTTGAGATACCGCAAGTAACGGGGGGCCAGTGACGCCTCGGAGACCGTTCCCGCTCCGGACGCATAGGCTTTGGCGTCAATGACACGTTTGAGTTCTTGAATCTCCTGGCCATAGAAAGCCGCCCGCCCCACACACATTTTGAAACCATTGTACTCGGCCGCATTATGGCTCCCGGTGATCATCACGCCGCCGTCAACGGGCAGCTCAAACAACGCAAAATATAATAAGGGCGTTGGGCACACACTGATATCCACGACGTTCACCCCGGTGGCCGTGACACCGGCGATCAATCGGTCCCGAAGCGTGCGAGACGTCAGGCGGCCATCTCGTCCCACTGCCACCGTCCGGCAACCGCGTTGTTGGGCCATGGTTCCATAGGCACGGCCAATGGATTCAGCCAATGCATCCGTCAAATCTTTGCCGACGATTCCACGAATGTCATATTCACGAAAAATGCTCATGGAACAATTCCTTTGGGAACCCCATCAGGTGAACCGGGTTTTGCTTCGTCCATAATCATCGTGATACCGAACAATATCATCTTCTCCCACGTACACACCCTTTTGGACTTCGATAATGTCAAGCGGAACTTTGCCGGGATTGTCCAATCGGTGTTTGGTGCGTTTCGGAATCCCCACACTGTCCCCCGGGCCGACAGAGAAGACCGTCGTGCCACGGGTCACACGACCCGTTCCCGCAATCACCACCCAATGTTCACTGCGTTGGTGATGCAGTTGAAGTGACAACCGCCGCCCGGCCAATACGCGAATGCGTTTGACCTTATAGCCCGGCCCTTCTTCAAGCACCGTGTACGATCCCCAAGGACGATGAATCATCACATGTTCCAAATACTCGGGGGCCGCCCGTTTCCTCAAAACATCCACTAACGATTTAAGGTCTTGCGACCGTGATTTTGGACACACCAGCGTGGCATCGGGTGTATCAACCACCACCATATTGGAAAGCCCGATAGCCCCGACAAGCCGCTTGTTCGCGAACAACACGGAATGATCGCTATCAAGAGCGACGACATTTCCCGTCACCACGTTCCCCCGCTTATCCTGGGGAGCGACGTGCTCCAGACTGTTCCATGTCCCAACGTCCGACCAAAAAAAATCAACCGGCACCACCGCGGCACGCGACGACCGTTCCATCAAACCACAATCAATCGAGACCGACTCCAGGCGTTGATAGCGATTGGCAAGCCGGCTCCCCAACTGACCTGCTTCCATCATCCTGTCAATCGCCTGAAGGCCGTTCAAAAGCCCGGGCTGATGACGTGCCAATTCTTCTATCAGCGCATCGGCGCGCCACATGAACATTCCGCTATTCCACACATATCCGCCGGCCCTCAAAAATTGCCGAGCCTGTTTCACGTCAGGCTTCTCCACAAAACGTGCGACGGCATACCCTGAGAGCGAATCCAAAGTTCCCAGACAAGATCGCTTATTCGGCTGAATATACCCATACCCGGTTTCGGGGGCGCCGGGCTGAATCCCAAACGTCACCAACGCGCCTCGTTGAGCCAGTTGATTTCCCAAAGAGACGGCTTGTTTGAATGGCTTATCCCCTTTGACAATATGGTCTGCCGGCAGAACCAACATCGTCGCATTGGCATCACGACGCAATAACCGAAGCGCCGCCAATCCGATAGCCGGCGCGGTATTGCGTCCTTGCGGTTCAAGCACAAGATTGTCGGCCAGGTCGTCTTTCCAATCCGACAATTGCAGCTTGACCGCTTCGGCTTGTGCATAGTTGGTCACGACACACGTGCGCACGGCAGGAACGACTTTCAACGCGCGTCGGATCGTCTGCTGAAGCAGCGTCTCATCTCCGCCAACGATCCGCAGCAACTGCTTCGGAAACCGTTCGCGGCTTAACGGCCAAAAGCGGGTTCCGCTTCCACCGGCAAGAATAACGGTGTACAGGTGTGGCTGCCTCACGCGTGCCTCACGTGGAACATGAATCCTCCGATGCTTGCATGGTCATTGATGCGCAACGGGACGTCGGTTGATGTGCGACGGGACACACGAGGGGATCAGGAAAAATCCAGCTTGTCCTTGCAGGGAGTAAAGCCCTGAGCGGCCAAAATCAGGTCGGCAACTTCACGAACCGCCCCCTCGCCTCCCCTGGCTTTGCACACGTGCCGCACCGTTTTCCGAACCGGGGCTTGTCCATTCGCGGGCGTCGCGGAAAATCCGACCGCATGGAGAGCGGGCAAATCATTCAGATCATCCCCCATATAGGCGATGGCCTCAAGTCCAATTCCATATTTGGCCGATAGTGCTTTCAACACCGTCAGCTTGTCCCGCGCGCCCTGGTGAACTTCCATAATCCCGAGTTTGGCGGCCCGAAGGGGCACTAATTGAGTGTGATCCAGGGTGATCAGGGCCGTCACAAGCCCGGCTTGCTTGAGCAACGCCAACCCAAGACCATCCCACACGTTAAATTTTTTAGCTTGCTCACCCGAATCCAAATAATACAGGCCGCCATCGGTCAGGACCCCGTCAACGTCGGTCGCGAAAAGCCGAATGCGTTGCAGCGCCTGTCTTGGGGAGAACCGACGAGTACGTGCAGACGTTCGTCCCGTTCGAGCATTCATCGCCACACTTTTTTTCAACGCCATCGGATGCAATTAAAACACACTCAACCGTGGAAGCAAAGAAATTTTCACGCTGGTCCTTCGTTGACGTTTCGAATACGCTGCGTTTGGTCCGTGCCACAAGCGCCGGAACCCGCGCAGGGCAAGACCTGTTCTCCGAAACCGGTGATACGGGAAGGCGCCGTTGATGAATCCGGCTCACGGCATGGGGCGTGACCAAACCACAAGGAAAGGCCATTTACAGTCTCCCTGCCATGTTATATGATCCTGTGGCTTCCTATCGGAAATGTTTAGTGTCTCCTCGCTCCCATTCTATGACAATCCTCGATCGGTCCATATTCAAAGAACTCCTGATTCCCTTCTGCATCAGCCTCTGCATCCTCTGCTTTCTCATGTTGACGAAAGAGATGCTGCGGTTGGTTGAATTGTTAGTGGCCAAAAGCGTGGGCCTGCTGGCCACGTTCCAGATTATCATCCATTTTATGCCTCCCTTTTTGGTGCTCACGCTACCAATCGCATGTTTGATTTCCTCGATTGCCACGTTCAGCCGATTGTCTTTGGACAGCGAATTAGTGGCTATGCGAGCGGCCGGTCTTAGTCTGCTTAGAATCGCGGTTCCCGTCTTTGTCTTTTCGTCTCTTGTCTTCCTCGGTACGTTCTACCTGTCACAATGGGGACAACCGTGGTCGTCACTCTCCTTAAAAAAATTGGCCATGAGCCTGATCCAGGACCAATTACACCTGGCTTTGGAGCATGGCATATTTTATGAGCCCACGGACAGCCTGATGATTTTCGTTCCGGAGCCCGAGGAGCGGGCCCAGGGCATTTTCATCTCGGATCGCCGTGACCCAGGCAACCCGTTGCTCATTACCGCCAAATCTTTCCAAATGCTCAAAGATCCCAAACGCAAACAGTTCGGGATTCGGTTGCATGAGGGCATGATTCACCAAATTCCCAAGAACGTCACCCGCTATCATCAAGTCTCGTTTGCGACATACGATCTTCAAATGGATAGATTCTCACCTCTCAACGCCCAAAAACCCGAACGCCCCGACTACCCGCATATGATCGCCACACTGGACCAATCCGGCTGGCAAGACACCGGCATGCTTCGTCGCCTCATGGAATATTACAAAGACCTTGCGTTTCCCGTGGCCACGCTCATCCTTGGGACTCTGGGCGTCCCGGTCGGCATTGTCGCAAAACGGTCCGGGCATATCGGCAGCTTTGTCCTGGGAATCGTCGTCATGGTCGGCTATTATTTGCTCAACATCCTGGGAGAATTTGCGGTGACGGCTTTCATTCTTCATCCGTTTGCCGGCGCGTGGCTTCCCAACGTGCTCCTGCTCCTGATCACCTGTACGCTTTTTTATCGAACAAGTCGGCGCTAAGCATGGGTATTCTGTTCTGGTACATCGTTCGGCAATATCTCAAAATCCTGACATTGTGCCTGACCGGACTGCTCACCATTTACCTGGTGATTGATTTTTTCGAGAAACTGCGAAAGTTCCTCCGACACGACGCGGAACTGGCTTCAGTCCTGATGTATTTTTTCTTTAAAATACCCGACATTGCCTTCCAGCTCACGCCGTTTGCCGTTTTAATGGCCTCACTCCTCACTATCGGACTGCTCAATAAATACCATGAAACGACAGCGATGCGGAGTTGTGATGTGAGCCTCCTTCACGTTACCATGCCGTTTTTGGCGGTCGGCGGTCTCGTCACCGTCATCCTGTTGGGATTGACGGCGGTCGTCGTTCCCCTGGCCAACGCCAAGGCGGAGTATATTAAAACCGTAGATATTCAACACAAACCACAATCACTGTCTTTCAGAACCGACAATCTGTGGTTGCGTCTTCAAGACCATTCCATTATGCATATCCAGCACGTTGATCCCGAGGGCTCCCGGCTCCACGGAGTCGCGCTCTACCGGGTGAACAATCAATTTCATCTGTACGAGTCGCTTGCGGCGGTCGGCGCCAATTTCACCGATGGTCAATGGTCTTTACAACACGTTACCCAACGGTCAATCGGCCCGCAGGGCCGGGTGCATCGCACGCAACGGCCGACGCTGCCCTTAAGCCTGTCTTTAACTCCCGACGACCTCAAGACGTGGATCTTGCTTGAGCCTGAATATATGACGCTCGCCCGACTCGGCACGCACATTGACCACTTGCAACGAGAGGGGCATCACACCGCAAGGCTTCTCACGGACTACTGGGGACGCGTGGCCTTTCCGTTTGTCGCGTTGCTCATGACGCTTCTCGGCGTCTCCATCGGACTGCGGGGCATCGACGCCCGCGCACCCGGCATGGCCAAAAGCATTGGACACGCCGTAGGAATCGGTTTTGTGTTTTGGGCCGCGCATCTCTTCAGCATCGGGCTGGGCAGAAGCGGCGCGTTACTCCCCGTTGTCGCGGCATGGATCACATGCGCCATGTTTCTCATCGTGAGTCTCAACCTGTTTCTCAAAGTGCGATATTAGGCCATCATGCGAGTCACACGATGGCACGCAAGAGCTTTTAACACCAACGGCTAGAACTCTCATGGCACCCACTGTCGTCGTGACCGGTCTCGGTATCGTGAGTTCCATTGGCATCGGCCTCGGTGCATTCTGGAACAACGCCGTCGCCGGTCGTTCCGGTATCACGAAACTCCAATCCTTTGCCGACCTTCCGGCTGAGACTTATCGTTCGAGGGTTGCGGGACAAATTCTGAACTTTACCCCTCAAGACTATATTGATGAGACCCTGGTCGGCCGCGTGGACCGCTATGCCCAGCTTGGCTTGGTCGCGGCCAACGAAGCACTGACCGACGCGGGAATCTGCCTTGACAAAGAACGGCCGGAACGCGTCGGCGTCATGGTGGGTGCGGGCATGGGTGGCATGATCATGGGTGAACGGGAAATCTCGCAGCTCTACCAGACAAAAAAACCTCACCGCGTGCATCCCAATTTCATCCCCGCCATCACCCTGAATTCGGCTTCGGGAATTATTGCCATGGCCTTTGGGGCCAAAGGACCAAACCTCACAATCTCGACGGCGTGTTCGTCGAGCATCCATGCCATCGGCCAAGCCTTACAGGTCATTCGTTCAGGCAAAGCGGACGTCGTCATTGCCGTGGGAGCGGAGGCCAGCATCACCCCGTTGGTCTTCGCTGGCTTTTGCTCTCTTCGAGCGCTCTCCAGCAAATACAATGAGGCGCCGACGCGCGCATCCCGACCATTTGATCGCGGGCGGGATGGGTTCGTCATGGGCGAAGGAGCCGGGGCCTTGATTCTCGAAACGCTGCAACATGCCAAACGCCGACGCGCCAGGATGTACGCCGAAGTCGCGGGGTACGCCTTGACGAGCGAAGCCTACCATATGATCGTCCCCAGGGAAGACGGATCCGATATCGCGAAAACCATCACCCTCGCGTTAGATGAGGCCAAAACCAGACCGGCAGACGTTGACTACGTGAACGCCCACGCGACGTCCACCATGATCGGGGACGAAGTGGAAGTTCGCGGACTCCGCCAGGTATTTAAACAGCGAGTCAATAAACTCTTTATCAATGCGACGAAATCCTTGATCGGGCATACCTTGGGCGCGGCCGGAGCGATCGGAGCCGTGACCACTCTCATGGCCATGACCACGAACCTGATTCACCCCACCCCCAATTATGAAGATCCTGATCCTGAATGCCAATTGCCCGGCATATCTCCAAAAATCCAGGAAGGCCGCATTACCGTTGCCATGGCCAATGCGTTTGGATTTGGCAGTAATAACGGGGTGTTGGTCTTTAAGCGGCTTCACTCACGATAACCAACCGTAGAGCGAAAAACATACGACGATGCAGGCGGGAGAGAAGGAAACGGGAATGACGTCCTGGTCTCTGATTGGGCGACAAATTCAACAAGCCCTTGCGACGTCATTGAAACGAGAGAGTGCGGCAATCAAGCCGGAGCATCACCTCCGCAATGATTTAGGGCTGGATTCACTGATGGTTTTTGAACTGTTGTACGATCTGGAAAAAAACTTCGATCTTGAAATTCCCAATGAAGACCTGCCGGGACTGCAAACCGTGGGGGACGTCACCGCCTATGTTGAAGCGCGAGTGCATGCGTCACCGCCGACGGCCAACGCCGTACACTCTTCCGCACCGACTCACAAACGTTCCGCGCCAACAAAGACCGGCTCCGGAACGCAGAGCAACCCGGCCCCACAGCGTTCCCGCTCCACCAAAAAGGATCCCGCCACGGGCAGCAAACCGACCGCCCGAACCACCGGAAGAGCCACGAAGCGCACGGCCACAGACAAATCCGAAAGAAAAAAGCGATGACTCGCCCAACGGCCGCTGACGGGCATTCGCTCACCAAACTGGCCGACGCCATCGGCGGACAAATTTATGGCCCGTCGGATATCCGCATTGCCGGGGTCAACAGTCTTGAAAACGCGGGTTCAGGCGATCTCGCCTTTCTGGCCGGCAATCGGTTGACGGATGCGGCCAAACAATCGCGCGCCTCGGCGGTGGTCGTGTCCCAATACTATCATGATTGGAAAGCGACCCAACTGGTCTCGATGCAGCCCCATTTGGATTTTATTCATTTGGTCACGCGTTTTTTCACGAAGCGCGCGCCTCGTACCGGAATAGCCCCAAACATCGCACAAGGCACGGACACACGCATTGGGACCGACGTCTCTATCGGACCATTCGTCACGATTGGGCATCGTGCAACCATCGGCGACCGCGTCACGATTTACCCTGGAGTCTGTGTAGGCAACGACGTCATCATCGGCCCTGATACCGTGCTCTATCCACACGTGAACGTGCTGGAAGGATGTCGGGTCGGCGCTCGGGTGATCGTCCATGCCGGAACGGTTATTGGGAGCGACGGGTTTGGCTATATTCAACACGAAGACCGCCACCATAAGATTCCGCAACGCGGCATCGTGGTCATTGAAGACGATGTGGAACTCGGGGCCAACGTGACCATTGATCGAGCCACGTTCGGGCGCACCCATATCAAACAAGGATCAAAAATCGACAATCAAGTTCAAATCGCTCACAATGTGACCTTGGGAGAAAATGGTCTTATCGTGGCACAAGTCGGCATTGCGGGCAGCACGTCGGTTGGCAAACACGTCATGATAGGCGGACAAGCCGGATTGATTGATCACCTCACCATTGGCGATCGCGCCATGATCGCGGCGGGATCGGGGATTGAAAAAAACGTGGAGCCCGGCGCCACCGTGTCGGGGCGACCCGCCACACAACACCACGCATCCCTTCGCACGCAAGTCCTGGTGCGGCATCTTCCGGAACTCTATCGCCAGGTGGCGCGGCTGGAAAAACGTCTTGCCGAAATGGAAGCCGGTACATCCCAGGCCAACGCTCGCAAAACCAAAAAGTCAAAGAAGTAGCGGAACACACAACACGAAGGCGGTTTACTGTTTCGTCCCCGCCGGAGGGATGATGGAATGCCAGGTAAACAACTTTCCCCAAAAAAATCCCGCCCACGGCAACGTAAAAGCCGCCATATAGTCCAGAGAACCGGAGCCGAAACTCCACGCCGAAAGCCCGAGTAAAGACCCAATCCCCACAACATAGGCAAAAGGAACCAGGCTCCGACCGGCATGCTGCAACTTCACTTCCGTGGAAACTTTCTTGAGTCGTTGTGCACCACGAACACGGGACGTTCTCATCCGGCTCGCCCAAAATTCAGGAAATGTTCTGAAAAGATAACGGTGGTAGCGCGTTTGTCCCCACCCGAGCAGCATACCGGCCACAATCAGCCCCGAACTTTTGGCAAACGTCCAAGCATCATAGGTTTCAATAAATAATTGATACACCAACGCCAGGATTCCGATGATCATGGCCAGCAACCCCAACAACCCTGACGGGAACAAAATATAGGTGCGAATATAGTGTTCGGCAAGCTGCGCCTCATTCTCTTTTCGCTGGACCGTAATGATTTTTCCCATGAGTCAACCAGATGGATTTAACAATCGTTTGACGGGGACTCCTCCGTCGACATGGAGGTGTACGGCTCGGACTCGTCGGGAATGCGGTGCGCGGCGGTCAGCCAAGCCCCAAGATCAACGAGCTGGCATCGCTCTGAGCAAAACGGACGAAATGGATTATACTCGCAGGAAATAGATGTTTGACAGCGAGGACATGGAGTCATGGCCAAAAAGTATACCAAAACAACGCATGCCAAGGGAACAGCGAAGCGATACATTTCTTCATTCCATAACGGGTCGGACGGCCAATTTCAGCAAAGCGTCTGGAATAATTTTGGGGGCAATGAACGTTGCAAACGGCAAAGAGAATGTGTAGAAATCCTACCGGAAGGGGGCACGACACGGAATATCGGCAATTCCCGCATTGATAAAAGGAGTCGGCAGATCCATGAAAAACGTCCAAATCGTTTTTAATATCCAGGTTCCCGACCACGTTTCGGAGGAAGAAGTCAATAGTCGGTTGAACCAGGTGATCAGCACCCTCATGGCCCAGGAATTCGGCGGAAATTCATTCATGGATCATCCATCGGAACTGCCACCGGGCGACCGTCACGGACAAATCGGCCACGCCTGAACTCTTCAAATTTCCCGCTCCGTTCACAATTCGTTCAAGCAACACAAGTCACACATGCCTCTGCCGAGCAAACAACCGCTTAGCGTAGGTAATGCACACGCAAACTAACTCCAGCCGCTTGAACTTCCATCAAATTATGGCAGTTGAGAAATGGTTGGAGCGGGTGAGGAGATTCGAACTCCCGACCAACGGCTTGGGAAGCCGTTGCGCTACCACTGCGCCACACCCGCTCATCATAGTTGCGAACAATTGGTTCTAGCAGGGCCTGAAATCGCAGTCAAGGACAGGCGGGAATCCACTGAAACCCGCTCATGTCCGTACGTGTACCAGCGCAGATTTCCGCTTGCCGATTTTGATTTGATAGGCTACGCCCCATTGCAGGGGCAGCATCGCTCCGCTGTCCCGATAATGCTGCTGATTCACGGCAACGGCGCCTTGCGTAATCAGGCGACGCGCTTCCCCTTTGCTTGGCAACAACCCCGTTCGCATGAGCAAATCGACCAACCCCATGACGGGACACGTTGGATCCGGGAAATCGGCTGCCGTTAACGCAACCGTCGCATCCGGTTCTTTGGGAAATTCCCGTTTACGAAATTGCCGCTGAAAGTCATCCTTCGCCCGTTGCCCGGCCTTCGTTCCGTGATGCCGAGCCACTAACGTTTCCGCCAAAGCCAGCTTCGCGTCCATGGGATGCCGTTGCTTGACGGCATTCAAGTCGTCAGCGGTGAGCAACTCATAGTACCGACCCATCAGCGCATCGCTAATTGACATGACCTTGCCGAACATGTCGGCGGGAGCATCTTCCAGGGCAATGGCGTTTCCAAAACTTTTACTCATCTTTCGCACGCCATCGGTCCCTTCCAGCAACGGCATCGTCATGACGACTTGAGGGACCTGACCCCATGCACGCTGCAGATCGCGTCCCACAAGCAAATTAAACTTTTGATCGGTTCCGCCAAGTTCTAGATCCGCCTCAAGCGCCACGGAATCATACCCCTGCACGAGCGGATAAAGAAATTCATGGATGCCGATGGGCTTGTGCGCCCGGTAGCGTTCGGAAAAATCATCCCGTTCCAACATGCGCGCCAGGCTATAGCGTGCACAGAGCTCAATCACTTCCTGGGCACGCATGTCCCGCATCCAACGGCTGTTATACTCAATGCGCGTTTTCGCAGGATCCAGCGTTTTAAAAATTTGCCGCTCGTAGGTCCTGGCATTGGCCGAGACTTCGTCCCCGGTCAGCGCTTTCCTCGTTTCGGAGACGCCGGTCGGATCGCCAATCATCCCGGTAAAGTCCCCGATCAAAAAAATCACCTGATGTCCAAGTTCCTGAAAGTGCTGCAGCTTCTGGATCAGGACGGTATGACCGAGATGCAGATCGGGTGCCGTGGGATCAAACCCGGCCTTCACCCGCAAGGGCCTCCCCTCTTTCAACGAAACCCGTACGCGATCATCAAGTTCCTGTCGCGGAATAATCTCCACGGAGCCGCGAGTGATAAGATTGAGCTGGCGTTGCAATTCTTGATCGGCCATCAGCTTCTCCGCACCCACACCAATACACAACGTGCCTTATCCGTTGAACGAAGCCTTGTATCGCCCAACGTGAATATAAGGCCGAAGTTGATTAAACCGTTTCGCGCCAATACCCTTCACGTTTTGAATATCCGCCATTGACGTAAAGCTCCCATTTTCTCGTCGGTAGCGGAGTATGCGTTCAGCCAGGACCGCTCCAATGCCCGGCAACGTTTGCAGGTCATCCAACGAACCATGATTAATATCCACGCGAACCACGGTTGCGGCTTGAACGGGCGGTCGTTCCGGACGCAGGTCTTTTGTGGCCGGAGACGAGCCAGGCAACAAGCCGGCGGCGTACAGAAACCCCACGGTCCCGGCAAGGAGGACAAGTTTGACGGCACATGCCTGGAGCGTTGACAGATGGTTGGCGGGCGGCCTGCGCATCACGGTCGTTTTCTGGCCAGGTGAATAGCCAGACCATCAACGTCTTCAGCCGCTTCCAGCAACGCTTCGGCGTGCGTGGGATGCGCGTGAATCATGTCGGCTATCTGCGTGGCCGTGGCCTTCAACTGCATGGCCAGTGTTGCCTCATGAATCAAATCCGCCGCGTGAGCCCCAACCAGATGAGCCCCCAGCACACGATCCGTTTGAGGGTCGGCCAGAATCTTCACAAACCCAACAATGTCCCCGACCGCATGCGCTTTTCCCAACCCACCATAGCGGTATTGTCCCACCTTGGGAGACAGGCCTCGTTCACGAATTTGCCGTTCAGTCAATCCGACCCGGCCAATCTCCGGCAACGTAAAGATGCCCGCCGGCACCACGTCATACTGCATGGATTTCGCATGCCCGACAATGTTGTCCACGGCCACTTTGCCCTGTGCCGATGCCACGTGTGCCAACATGGCCTTACCAACCACGTCGCCGATGGCGTACACGCCCGGCACAGTTGTTTGAAGACGTTCATTCACGGCAATCTCGCCTTTGTCGCCAAGCGTGACACCGACGTCTTCCAACCCGATTTTTTCTGTGTTGCAACGCCGTCCCGCCGAGACCAAAATCGCATCACACACCAGTTGTGTTCCATCGTCCATGTCCGCTCTGATTCCAGCCTCCGTCTTTTCAATATGCGTGACGGAATGCCCGACCACGCTTCGCACGCCGCATTTTTTCAATTCACGTTCAAGCAAAGCCGACACATCTTCATCTTCTTCAGGCAACAGACAAGGCATCATTTCCACGATGGTCACGTGCGACCCCAATCCCGCATAGAGGGAAGCAAATTCGCAGCCTTCCACGCCACCGCCAATGATTAACAATCGCTCGGGCCTTCGCGGAATTTCCAGGGCTTCCTTACTTGTCATCACGTCATGGCCGTCCACGGGAAACATCGGCAATGCCGGCGGCGAGGAACCCGTGGCGATAATAAGGCCATCGGCCTGGACCACGGTTTCGGAGCCGTCGGCATGGGACACGCGAATGGTCTGGTCATTCACCAGCCGCCCCGTTCCCTGGACGTGCGAGACACCCCAGCGTTGAAACAAGGCGGCGATGCCCTTCACCATCCCGCTGACGATGCGATTTTTTCTCGCAACCATCCTGGCAGGATCATACGCGGGAGGCTGCGAGAGTTGCAGGCCGAAATCCTGCGCCTTCTTCAGTTTTTCTCCCAACTCAACGACCGCCAGCAGCGCCTTGCTCGGAATACAGCCCCAATTGAGGCACACCCCGCCCAGCATCTGATTATCAATCACGGTGACTTTGGCGCCCAATTGCGCCGCCCGAATAGCGGCCACGTATCCCCCTGGGCCCGCACCAAGAATGGCGATATGTCGTTGGGAGGACATTAACGTTGCGAGGACAGAAATTCCTCGTACTGAGAAGCAGTCATCAACGCTTCAACGTCGGCAGGATTGGCTAACTCAAGAACCGCGATCCATCCTTTTCCATAGGGATCCTGATTCAGATATTCGGGATGATCCTGTAAGGCGTCATTCACTTCCAGGATTGTTCCGCTCACCGGTGAGTAAAGGCTGGAAGTCGCTTTGGTTGATTCCACCTCACCCATTTCTTGATTCACTGTCAGCTCGGTGGCGACGTTCGGCAAATCCACAAACACGACGTCGCCCAAGGCATCTTGAGCGAAATCGCTGATCCCCAACGTCACGCGCCGTCCGTCACGCCGAACCCATTCATGGTCTTTGTGATACCGTAAATCCTCGGGAATCATTCCGAACTCCTTCTCCCTCCTTCATCGCGTTCCCAAAATCGTTCTTAAAGAAGGGGGTGAGCGTTTGTCAAGGAACCACGCGATGATCATAGACGCGCCCCACTCCTTTGGGAAATATCCGCAACGGGCCGGGTGTGCGCAGCGATGGGCGAGGCAGGATGATCCAGATTTTTTCAGGCCTCCCCAGATACTGAACCAGTTTCATCACCGGAACCGACCATGCTTTCACGCGTCCCGCAGGCGAATCATGGGGGGCGGAAGGGAGCCATGGCGAACTCGTTGCCTTGATCGTCGTCAGCAACACATCAAACGGGCCGTGCGCCGCATCCACCCAATCTTCGGCGAAATGAACCAACCCATGAAGAGGATCGGCAACGCTTTGGAGTTGCACCTCAAGCCCGAAGCGAACATGAGGAAGATGAACGCGCACGGCCGCAACCAAATTCCGGAGAATCCGGAGCCGTTCCCGAGCTTTCCATCCGGCCCATTTCCAAAACACAGCGGGAAGCTGAACGCCGGCATCGGCATCGGTCTCCGGCATCGGTCCATAGTCTTTCAAGACCCGAACCGGATCAAAGTCCACATCGAATTCCCGCTCAAACGCCTGAACGGCTACGGGGTGGAACCCCTCATACAATCCCGAGAAAACCTCATACCGAAACACCAGTCCCGCAAGCGGAAGGTCACGAAGTCGAGAGAGCCACTCGACAAGAAATGCCCGGTAGCCAAAACGGCTCAACGAGTAATACGGCGAACGTCGTAATGTTCCTGACTCTGGGTGATAATCCCAGTCCTTCCAATGTTCCAACGTGCCTTGTTGATTCCACGCAACATGTCCCATGCACCTGAGTGTCACCCCAAGGTACACCGCCATCCCCTGGGAGTGCAGATGCCGAATGGCGGATTGCAGCATGCGTGGAGACACGGGCTGCCCGTTGCCCGGCATAGTCCCATCAAGGTCACAGGGGACATCCAGGAGAATCATGGAGCCGTCAATTTCTCGATTGGCTGAACGGACGGACGCCAGGTCGCCTGGCTGTTTGAGCGATTCAAGCGAAACCAGAATCCCCCTGACCGGTCCGCTCGTCGTCGGTTCCACCAGCACGTTTTCAAGATGCGCGACACGAAGCCGGGCTTCAGCCGCATAAAAATTCGGAGTCGGCGCGTTGGCTAACAGGCGAAAGTATTCAACGGCGGAAGGCAGGGCACCCGTCTCCTGGTACGACCGGGCTAACCACCATCGTGCTTCCGGCGACCGAGAGGATGAAGGATGATTGCGTATAAAGCGATTCAGCAACAGAATCGCTTCTGCATAGTCGGCCTGCGCGAACGCCTGTTTCGCGTCGCGCAACACGCGCTTTTCAATCTGGACGCGCAATGGCTGTGACCCCGGACCCGGCTCGGTCAACCGGAAACACCCGCTCAACAGAAGGGTACCAAAAAGCGTTGCGGCAAGGAGTCGGCAATGGAAAGAAGGACGCGGCATGTCGTGATGCGACACCGCCCGAATACGGCATTCCCGCAAGGGCGTTCAGGCGGATGGCTCAAGCCCTGTGCGCTTGAGCAGGCGGAATCATTTCCGGGAAAAAATATCCTATCTCAAAGCTGGCCGTTTCAGGAGAATCCGAGCCATGAACCGCATTGGCTTCAAGCGAGGTCCCATGCACCGTTCGAATTGTTCCCGGTTCCGCCTTTTGGGGATCCGTCGCTCCCATGAGCGTTCGATGGACTTTGATGGCATCGTCTCCTTCAAGAACGAGCACGACTGACGATCCTGCACTCATGTACGTGGTCAACGCATCGAAAAACGGCTGTTCACGGTGTATCGCATAAAACCCTTCGGCCAGCGCTTTCGACATGCGCAGCATGGTGACCGCAATGGGATTGAGGCCGGCGGCTTCGTACCGTTGAATGATGTCGCCAATAACTCGTTTCTTCACGGCATCGGGTTTGATAATGGCCAACGTTCTTTCCATCGTCCTTTGTTATCCTTTCTTCATGTGTTCCTTGAATCTTTTACAACCGCGGCATAACGGGGAACGGAACCTGCAATGGTGTTGGTGTTTCAAGGGCCTCCTGCAGGGTTGTAGCACAAGTTTCAGATGAGACCAACATCTTTCCTTGGTCAGACCATGAAAACGGTCACGCATGCGAGACGAAAAAAACCTCTTGCGATACCCACACGATCCATGCAAGCATGTTTCTTCAGACTGGTCATGAGATCGTATCCGCTTTGTATCAAAAGGGAATAACGAACATGATCCCATTTCCGTCAACCTGCCTGACCCGGCATATCCGACACCGCTTGGGAACGGCGTCCGTCATGGTCATGGGCCTGACGACTTGCGTGGCCCTCCTTCTCCTCATCACATTGGCGTGGTGGAACGCCCCGCATGCCAAACCGTCCGCCGGAGACGTGGTCAATCCGGTCACGCTCGACCTGACATGGTGGGAAGTGTACCGCTTCAATCATCATATTGAAACACGCCTGCCACAGTATCGTCGGCAATTTGAAGAAGCCGCTCAAGTCCATGCAATCCCCTGGACGTTACTGGCCGCTCAAGCCTATCAGGAATCACGCTGGGACCGACATGCCGTCAGTCCGACCGGAGTGAGAGGCATCATGATGCTGACTCGCAGCACCGCTTCTTCCCTGGGCATTCAGAACCGGTTGGATCCAACAAAAAGTATTGAAGGCGGCGCCCGATATGTCAAAAAACTGGAGCGACAACTGCCGGCCCATATCGGAACACCAGAGCGAATCTGGATTGCCCTGGCGGCGTATAACGTGGGAATGGGGCATATCAAAGATGCGCAACACCTCGCCCGCCAAATGGGTAAAAACCCCCATTCATGGGAAGACCTTAAAACCATCCTGCCACTCGTGTCACAAAAACAATACTACAAAGCCCTCCAATATGGATACGCCAGAGGGTGGGAGCCCGTCCGGTACGTCAAACGGATCCGCGCCTATCACGCATTACTTGAACACCATCTGCGCCACATCTAAAGACAAATTCGGTGAGTCGGGATTTTGGCCCTGCGGGAAAACCATTATCCGATGGACGGGGCGATGAACAACGACCATCCTCTTTGTGGCAAAACGGTTCTTGTGACCGGCGCCAGCAGCGGTATCGGAAAAGCCGTAGCGCTGGAGCTGGCCGGAATCGGGGCCAAGGTCGTGGTGGGTGGCCGCAATCCCTCCCGATGCCATGCTATTCGGAGAGCAATAGCGGCCGTGACAGGACAAGAGCCGGACGGACTGTATTGCAATTTTTTATCCTTGGACTCGGTGCGGGAGGCCGCCAAACAATACATAGCCAGTGGGCGCCCGCTGGATGTGCTGATCAACAATGCCGGGGCGCTGTTCACCAGGCGGACGGAAACCTGTGACGGCTATGAGGCCAGCTTCGGCGTCAACCATCTTGCCCCTTTCCTGCTGACCGGCATGCTCCTGCCGAGGCTCAAAGAATCGGCTCCGTCACGGATTGTGGTCGTGGCCTCGGATGCGCACCGCTTCTTCGGCCCGCTGGACTTTGATGACCTGCATTTGCAAAAAAGCTACGGAGCGTTCAAGGCCTACGGCCGCTCCAAGGGCGCCAATATTCTGTTTACGCGCGGTCTCGCCCAACACCTTGAACACAGCGGCATCACGGTCAATGCCATGCATCCCGGCGCGGTCAAAACCAATCTCGGTACGATTCACAGCGCAATCCTGAAAAAATTAGTCTACCACCTCGTACGCCCTTTCCTCCTCACCCCGCAGAAAGGCGCGGAAACAGTCCTGTGGCTGGCCTCGAGCCCGAAGGTACAAAACAAGAGCGGCGGTTATTACATGCATGACCGCCCGCATCGCCCGCGCCCCTGGACGCTGGACGAGGAACGACTGAAGACGCTGTGGCACACCAGCGAGAAGCTGACCGATTTTCATTATCACCTCTTCTCGCGCAACTTTTTGAGTTCTGCACACGTCAGAGACCGCGAACCTTGATTGTGTTGAGACCCATTGTGGATTGCGCATGAACACATCAGCCATGATTCAGGCACTGAAAGCACGGCTTGCCAGGGCCACGGCCGTCACGGTCCTAACCGGAGCCGGTATTTCCGCGGATAGCGGCATCCCGACCTTTCGCGGCGCGGACGGTCTCTGGAAGAACTACCGGCCCGAGGCATTGGCTTCTCCCGAGGCCTTTGCTCAAGACCCTCAACTCGTATGGGAATGGTACAATTGGCGCCGAGAACTCATCGCGACCAAGAAACCGAATCCAGCCCACCACGCCCTTGCGGTATTGGAGAACAGAGTGGGTTATTTTTGGCTCATTACGCAGAATGTGGACGGACTGCATTCGTTGGCGGGGTCGCAGCGTTTATCGGAAATTCATGGAAACATTTGGAACGTGCGTTGCACGCAATGCGGGCAGATAACCGTCAACCGAGACGTTCCGATCGCCATCGTACCGAGATGTGCGACCTGTCAGGGGCGACTCCGCCCCCACATCGTCTGGTTTGGCGAATCGCTGGACCCCGTGGATCTTCAAAAGAGTTTTGAGGCGTTGCGCACGTGTGAGGTGCTTCTGATTATCGGAACGTCCGGCGTGGTCTCCCCGGCCGCGTCTTTTGGCCCAGTGGCCAAAGAACACGGGGCCTTTGTGGCGGAATTGAATTGGGAGCCAACACCGCATTCCGATCTCGTTGATTTGGCCATTCGGGGTTCGGCCAAAGATCTCGTCCCGCAGCTTCTTTCATAAGCCTTTGTAATTTCACATTTTCTTGACGAGATTGCCAGCAATTTGTTAGCCTTATTCTTCTCAACCTCTACCGCAAAGAGAACAATGCAAATCACCATTAATGGTAAACTCGAAGAACTTCAGGCCAACACCATCATGGACATCCTGAAACACAAGGCGGTTGATCCGCATATGGTAGCCGTCGAACTCAACACCCGAATCATTGAACGCGCCCAACTCGAAACCACAACCGTGAAGGAAGGCGATACCGTGGAATTCCTGTTCTATATGGGTGGCGGAACGTGACCACCACGTATCTGGGAACCATTACGGAAGGCATTGGCAACACTCCGTTGGTTCGATTGCATCGTCTTTCTCCGGAAGGCGGCGCAACCATTTTCGGAAAAGTGGAGTTTGCCAATCCCGGCGGAAGCGTCAAAGACCGTATCTGCCTCAATATGATTGACGAGGCGGAACGTGTCGGCACGCTCAAACCGGGAGGCACCATCGTTGAAGCAACCAGCGGAAACACGGGCATTGGGCTTGCGCTGGTCGCCGCGGTTCGCGGGTACAAACTGATTCTTGTCATGCCGGAGAGCATGAGCCTTGAACGGGCCAGTCTCTTATCTTCCTATGGCGCACAATTGATTTTGACCCCGGCATGGGAAGGCATGAAGGGCGCCATCAGAGAGGCGCAAAGCATTCTTGACCAGAATCCAGAATATTTTATGCCTGACCAGTTTTCAAACCAGGCGAATCCCGAGATGCACAGAAAAACCACGGCGGTGGAGATTTGGGATGCGTTGGACGGCAACATTGCCGCGTTTGTCGCAGCCGTCGGAACCGGCGGGACCATTACGGGATGCGGGGAAGTGCTGAAAAAACGCGCGCCGGCCACCACAATCGTCGCCGTCGAACCGGCGGGGTCGCCCGTACTCTCCGGGGGAGAGCCAGGGCCGCATAAAATTCAAGGCATCGGGGCCGGGTTTGTGCCAAAAGTGCTGAATCGTTCAATCATTGATGATATTATTCGTGTCACTGACGACCAAGCCTATCAAACCACAAAAGGACTGGCGAAAAAAGAGGGGTTGCTCGTGGGCATTTCCGCCGGAGCCAACGTCTTCGCCGCACAACAAGTGGCGAAAGACTTGAGTCCCGGGCAAAATGTGGTGACGGTGCTGTGCGACACGGGCGAGCGATACCTCAGCATCGAAAAGTATTTTAATATCTGACGCGTTTCCATCGTCGCATCGGGCTACACATGAGTTTCACTGAAGAACAGATCACTCGGTACAGCCGGCACATCCTTCTTCCCGAAGTGGGCGGGAAAGGGCAAAAGAAAATTTCCCGGGCACACGTGTTGGTCATTGGCGCGGGCGGGCTTGGCTCGCCGGCCGCCTTATATTTGGCCGCGGCCGGCATCGGGACCATTGGATTGATTGACCACGACGTGGTGGATCGGTCCAATCTCCAACGACAAGTGCTCCACCACACAGATGACGTCGGGCGGGTCAAGGTCCAATCCGCGAAAGAAAAAATCAGTCGGCTCAATCCCGACGTCACGGTCGAAACCTACCAAGACCGCCTGCACGCCCAAAACGCGCTGGACTTTATCAAGCCCTACGACGTGGTGATTGACGGGGTGGATAATTTTCCAGCAAAATTTCTCATCAACGACGCCTGCTATTTTGCGGAAAAGCCTCTCGTGCACGGCGGTATTCTTCGGTTTGAAGGCCGAGTGTTCTCCATTCTGCCCAAACAATCAGCCTGCTACCGCTGCATTTTCAAACATCCGCCGCCGTCAGGACTCGTGCCCAGTTGCCAGGAGGCGGGCATCATCGGCGTGGTGGCCGGCATCATCGGCACCATTCAAGCCACAGAAGCACTGAAACTGATTCTTGGGATTGGCACTCCTCTCACCGACCGAATCCTCGACTTTGACGCTCGAAAAACCGTGTTTCGTGAAATACAGACGCAGCGAAATCCCAAATGTCGTTTGTGTGGCAACCATCCGGACATCACCACGTTATTTGAGCACGAACAAGACGCGTGCCAACTGCACCCGTCCGGGACAGTCGGCGTCTCCTAGTGTCCTCGACCGGGTGCCGAAGGAGATCGGAACCATGGTGAAGATGAAAGCCCTCATTTGCCGGGAATGCGGGAAAGAATATCCGATGGAGGCCCTTCACGTCTGCGAACTGTGCTTTGGGCCTCTTGAGGTCAAATATAATTACGACGAAATCAAACAAAGGATGACGAAAACCTCGATTCAGGCCGGCCCCAAGTCGCTTTGGCGATACCAGGATCTGTTGCCGATTGAAGGTCAGCCGACGATTGGCCTTCATGCCGGCATGACCCCCCTGGTACATGCAAAAAACCTGGGAGCCTTTTTAGGCCTTGACGAACTCTACATTAAAAACGATTGCGTCAATCATCCGACTCTGTCGTTTAAAGATCGCGTGGTGGCCGTTGCCCTGACACGTGCCCGTGAATTGGGGTACGAAACCGCGGCCTGTGCGTCCACCGGCAATTTGGCCAACTCCGTCGCCGCTCATGCGGCACAAGCCGGCATGCAATGCTACGTGTTTATTCCCAGCGACCTTGAAGCCGCGAAAGTCCTGGGCAACTTGATTTTTCGACCCAGGGTTGTGGAAATCGAAGGCACCTATGATGACGTGAATCGCTTATGCAGCGAGATCGCCGGCGAACGACGATGGGCCTTTGTGAACGTGAATATCCGCCCCTACTATGCCGAAGGATCCAAGACACTGGCTTTTGAAGTGGCGGAACAATTAGAATGGCGTGCGCCCGATCACGTTGTGGTGCCGATGGCTTCAGGATCGTTGTTGACCAAAATCTGGAAGGGACTCAACGAATTGAAAACAATCGGCCTGCTCAAAACCGTCCCAACCAGAGTGAATGGCGCCCAGGCCGAAGGCTGCTCTCCGATCGCAACGGCCTTCAAAGACGGACGGGACTTTTTTAAGCCGGTCAAGCCGAACACCATCGCAAAGTCCCTGGCTATTGGCAACCCCGCCGATGGATATTATGCGTTAAAAACCGCCGAGGAAAGCGGAGGCGCCATGGAAGCGGTCACCGACGACGAAATCATAGAAAGCATCAAGCTGTTGGCCCAGACTGAAGGAATCTTTGCGGAAACGGCGGGAGGCGTGGCCATTGGAGTCCTTCGCAAACTCGTCAAACAAGGCGTTATCAACAAACAGGACGTGACCGTCGCCTACATCACCGGCAACGGCCTAAAAACACAAGAAGCCGTGGTGGATTCGGTTGGGCGTCCATTCCGGATCCCGCCAAGTCTGGTCAAATTTGAACAAATGTTTGGACAACAGGGGACCGCATGATTACTGTACGAATACCAACTCCCCTCCGCCCGATGACTGGAGGCGAACGTGAGGTCGAAGGCAAAGGCAACAACATCGGCGAAGTGATTGACCAGTTGAATACGGCTCATCCCGGGCTCAAAGAGCGGATATGCGACGAGCAGGGAGAGATTCGGCGATTTATCAACGTGTATCTGAACGAGGAAGATATTCGCTTCCTGACGGGAAAAGAAACGCCCGTCAAGGATGGGGACGAGGTCTCCATTATTCCCGCCATCGCCGGTGGAAGCCATGGCTAAACTTCGATTTCACATTCGATTTCCAGAAGAAAAAATTCCCGAGCCCGTCATTTATCACCTTGGGCGTGACTACAAGGTCGTCACCAGCATTCGACGAGCCGACGTGCGCGAAACCACCGGCTGGATGGACGTCGAGTTTTCAGGGGCGACCGAAGAAATTGAACGCGCCATTGACGGGTTGCGCAAAACCGGCATATCCGTCGATCCAATTGAATTAAACGTGGTGGAATAACAGCCGATGGAGTTTACCGAAGAACAAATAGAGCGATACAGCCGACAAATGATTCTGGAGGATGTGGGCGGAAAAGGCCAGCACAAGCTCGGCCAGGCCAAAGTCCTCGTCGTGGGCGCAGGCGGCCTTGGCTCCCCGATCGCACTCTATCTCGGAGCGGCGGGCATTGGCGTGATTGGATTGATTGACGGCGACGTGGTCGATCTTTCGAATTTGCAACGGCAGGTTCTTCACACCACGCCGCACGTGGGCATGCCGAAAGTGGAGTCCGGACGCCGGTTGTTGGAGGCCTTGAATCCCCACGTCCAGGTCAAGACGTATCAAGAACCTCTCGGCGCCGAGAACATTTTGAATCTGTTGCCGGAATACGACCTGGTGCTTGATGGCTCCGACAACTTCGGCACCCGGTTTCTTGTGAACGATGCCTGTTTTTTTACCGGGAAAACCTTGATTTCCGGAAGCATCTTTCGTTTTGAAGGACAACTCGCAACGATCAAACCGCACGCAGGCTATCCCTGTTATCGTTGCCTCTACCCCGAACCACCTCCCGCCGGGTTGGTTCCCAATTGCCAGGAAGCGGGGGTATTGGGCGTTCTGGCGGGAACGATCGGCATTCTCCAGGCCAATGAAGCCATCAAGGAAATTTTGAATATCGGCGACACGCTCGCGAACCACTTACTGATCTATGACGCCCTGGACATGAAATTCCGCAAAGTCAGTCGCCCCAAAGACCCGACATGCCCACTCTGCGGCGTCACCCCGACGATCACCACGCTGGAAGAACACCACGTCTCCTGCAGTCTCTAACCCGCATGCTCGACATCCCGGCAGATATTTGGGAAAACATGATTGAGCACGCGCGGAGCCTCGACCCTCGCGAATGCTGCGGCATGTTAGCCGGCAGGAACGGCACCGTGACGAAACAGTACCGGATTACAAACATTCTGGCCCGGTTGAGCGAGGCCGAACTGGCTCAATTCGATCAGGCAAAACTTTCCGATCTCACACAACTCTCTCCGGACGAACGGGCCGATATCGCCTTCCAAATGGACGCACAGGAATTGTCTCAAGCCCAAAAGGACATTCGACAACAGAGCATCGCGCTCACGGCCTTTTACCATTCCCATACGCACAGCCCCGCTCGCCCATCCGTCACGGATATTAAAATTGCCATGGAATTTGAAAGCTACCGCGCAGCACTCAATCTTCCGGAACCCCTGCACGTCATTATCTCTCTTGAGGATAAAACGAATCCCATCATACGCGCGTACCGAATCCACGATTCACGCGCCACTGAAGTACCCGTAAAACGCCGGTCACCGTCGCGTGAAAGCCGCGCTCGTTCTGGACATCTGTTGCCTGAACCGCCATAATACCACACCATTCGACTTCTCCCACCAAGGAGATCCGTCATGTTGCCCTATCGTCCTCTTGTCGGCCTGCTTCCATTGCTCGCGTTGTTTCTTCTTTCGGCGCCCGCGCCAGGCATGGATTTTACGGACAAACTAGGCGTCGAAGGCAGTTTTTACAGTCCTGTCATCCGTGTCGTACCCGATACGGGATTTGTCTTGATTAACAGCGGAAGCGGCATTCTTTGGATCAAAGCCAGCGAGAGCGCGACGCCCCATATTTCGAAGCTGCCCGTCGGCGGACTGATTGATGTCGTCGTCGAATTTCAGGGAAAACCCAATCCACCGATCATCAAATCGTGGAAGCTGGCGAGCGGCGATTCAGCCTGTCAAGTCTTTGACGGCACGCAATGCGTGGTTGCTGAAAAGAAATAATGATGTGCCCTGAATTGCCCCATCGTCTCGCCAGGTTTCAGTAAACGGCTTGTCCATGAACGGCGACCAATCCCCACCCCGGCAGGTCCCGTCACGCACTCAACGCCACGGCTTTGAAGTGGGCATGGACCTGTTGGCCAATGTGCAGCTTAAGCTGATGCAAGGATTTTCTGGTAATCCTGGCTAACAGAAGGCAACCCGCGTCAAGCTTCACTTCGACGGCATACCGGTCACTCTGAGACTCACGAACCTCAACGATCGTCGCCTCCAAGACGTTCAGTACGCTGCTGGAAGCCGGCGGGGATCCAACCACGAGGCTGATATCGCGAGCCAGAATCTGGACGCGCAAGGACGCCCCAATGGGAAGGTGCTGTTGAGGGATGAAGATGGATCGTCCGGCACATTCAACCCGTGTCAACCCGAACTGCGGCTCATGATCCGCAATCCGGGTCTCAAGAACGGCGCCGACCGCGTTTGATTCAACCAAACCCGGCAGATCCAGCCGAGCAAACACATCCTGAACCGGTCCGGCGGCCACGTTTCTCCCCTTGTGCATCACAAGCATGTCATGGGCCAGCCGTAACACTTCGTTGAGATTGTGGCTCACATACAGAACCGGTATTCCCAATTCCTGATTCAACCGATGGATGAACGGAAAAATTTCTTCCTTGCGTTCTTGATCAAGAGAAGCCAACGGTTCATCCATCAAGAGCAGTTGCGGACTGGATAACAGCGCCCGTCCTATGGCCACGCGCTGTTGCTCACCACCGGATAACTGATGCGCGCGACGCTGCAAGAGAGGAACAAGCCCCAACAGCCCACTGACCTGATCAAAGGTAAGTCGTCGCCGGGACGGGTGAGTGCGCTTCATGCCATATGTCAGATTGTGTTCCACGTTGAGATGCGGAAACAGCCGGGGCTCTTGAAAGACGACTCCCACGCGTCGTCGCTCAACCGGAACAAAAATCTTTTGAACGTCGTCTTGCCAGATTTCCTGGCCGAACGTGAGAAATCCGGAAGAGGCCCGGGTCAAGCCGGCGATACACCGCAACAGCGTCGTCTTGCCGCTCCCTGATGCCCCAAAAACCGCAACGGTCCCTTCAAGCGGAACCGTACAAGCCACGTCAAAACGAAAGCCGGGATACTCAATGCGGAATCGTGCGTCGAGCTGATTCATATCATCATGAAACATGAATGGGCAGGCGACGATTGACGGTATAGACGACCGTCAGCATGAGAAAGCTCACGACGAGGAGAACGGCCGAAAGAAAATGAGCCTGGGTATATTCAAGTGCCTCGACGTGATCATAGATGGCGATGGACAGGACCGTGGTCACGCCCGGGATATTGCCTCCCACCATGAGCACCACGCCAAATTCACCAAGGGTATGGGCGAAGCCGAGTACCAGCGCGCTCACATATCCTCGAATGGCCATGGGTGACGCCACCGTGAAAAACGCATCCAACCGAGAAGCTCGTAACGACCAGGCCACTTCCAGCGGTTTGGTCCCGACGGCCTCAAAAGCCCCTTGCAGCGGTTGAACGACAAAGGGAAGCGAATAGAACGTCGAGGCGATGACCAGCCCCGTAAAAGTAAAAGAGAGCGCCGACCCGGTGAGTGCCTTCCATGGGCCGCCAATCGGGCCATGCGGGCCGAGCGCAACCAGCAAATAAAAACCCAGGACAGTCGGCGGAAGAACAATGGGGAGCGCCACAATCGCCTCAATCAGGGTCCGCGATCGCGATTTCGTGAAGGCCAACCACCACGCCAGAGGGGTGCCGACCAGCAACAGCACCACGACGGTCACCCCGGCCAGTTGCATGGTCAACCACAACGGACCCCATGCCATTTCTGGCAGATTCATCGAGCCGCTTCCCGGGTGTGGTCATTCCAATCCATAGCCAAACCGTTCAATGATTGTCCGAGACTTCGCCCCTTTCACGTAGTCCAGGAAGGCTGTGGCGGCTTTGCGGTGTTGTCCGTTGACCAGCAACACCACTTGTTGTCGCAGTGGGTCATAGAGATTCGCCGGCACGTCCCATCGGCTTCCGATGCCGTTGATACGGGAATCCAGGACTTGAGAAAGAGCCACAAACCCCAATTGGGCGTTTTTTGAGAAAACGAACTGAAAGGTTTGCCCGATATTTTCTCCCTGGACGATCCGACCCATCATCTGTTCCCACAGTCCCATCGCTTGAAGGGTTTCTTGGGCGGCGACGCCATACGGCGCCGTCTTGGGATTGGCAATGGCCAGATGCTCAAAATTGCCTGTCGTCAGCACGGACCATCCGTCCGCCTTGACCACATTGGGCATCACACTCCACAACGTCAGTCGTCCAACCGCATAGGTGAACCGACTGCCTTGCACCGCGACCCCCTCCTCTTCCAGCAACCTCGGACGCGTGACGTCTGCCGAAAAAAATACGTCAAACGGGGCGCCATTTCTGATCTGCGCATAGAGCGTTCCGCTCGACCCCGAACTGATGACGGCAGGATACCCGGTTTCCCGCTCAAAAGCGGCGGTAATCTCATAGAGCACAGCCCCGAAATTCGATGCCACCGCGACGCGTATCTCTTCGGCGGCGGTTGGCGGAGGCAAGCAGATCTGCAAAAAGAGCACAAGCAGAAAACCATGCGTTGTGCCGACAGAACACGCGCGTCCGTTCAACGCCCTTCCTGGTCTCAAAGAATGCAGGGAATGATCTTGCGGACCATCCCGGCGTTTTCCACGATTGGCAACCCGTGAGCATTGGCTCTGCGTGCGGTCAGGTGGCAGTCGGTTCTTTGACCCGCCTGATCGAAAGACACTGTTTGGCCACTGCTGAATACCCACCCCCGTTCATGACAATGACGGTGTCGCATCCACTTTGCTTGAATGCTTGAAAAAGAGAAGCCATGTGATTCCACTCAAACGAGGCCGGGTTCTTTCCTTGATTTCGAGGCCCTTGTTGCGTTAGCCTTCATCCTTGTTTCGCACCCTTGGGTTCGGGGTGGAATTTTAAAAAAGGAGACTAGCAGATGCCAGAAACGGCTTATGTGCTCATCAACGTGCTACCCGGACAAATCGCCAAAGTGAAGAATGTGTTAGCGGAAATCGAGGAAATTACAACCATTGACGCCTGTTGGGGCAAGCCCGATATTTTCGCCAAAGTGGAAGTCCCCGGCCAGGAAGCCTTGACCAAATTAGTCCTCACCAGAATTCATGCCATTGAAGGAGTCGCCCAAACTGACACCCACCTGGTCTATACACTCCATGAATAACAGCCTCCGGTCATGCAAAAGAAAATCCCTCTCTCTTCGTTGCGTCTTCTTCATCATGACACGTCACGGATGACGTCTTCCTGAACACGGATATTTCAAGAAATACCCGCCTCCCGTTGCAACCACCGCACATAGGGGATGATTGTTTCAACATCGCCCGGCGTCGCCCCGGTCACGTTGGGCATATTTCCAAATGCCCAGTGGTGGGCTCGAACGCCTTGAGCAACCGCTCGCATGAAGGCAACGTCGGCATGATGAGAGGGTTCATAGATCTTATGCACCAAAGGCGGCCCCACGTCCGTACCCCTGCCCGCCATGCCATGACAGCCGGCACAAAGCGCGGCAAACCGTTCTTCCCCTCCTTGATATTCCTCAGGAACCGGCCGGAAAGAGACCGGAGACGAAGACGTCGCCTGCAAGCCATGATCATAAGCGGCACGACTGGAACTCGTTTCCTCTTGCCCTTGGGAACAACTGACCATGCACGTCAACGCCACGGTGCCGAGGACCAAGCATCTCACGACCGCCGGCATCACGGCAGGCCGGACTCTGTCAGGCTCAAGAGCGCTCATCGGGAATGTCCTCTCACGCCAGCCCGTATTGACTGCCTTGAGGCGTTCGCCGCATAGGGCGTTGGATCCTGAAATCCAGCCTCTTGAAACCCTTGCAGCCGAATCAGACAACTATCGCATTGCCCGCAAGCCAGGTCGCCCTCTTGCGGATCATAACAACTGTGGGTCAACTCAAAGGGCACTCCGAAAGCCCGTCCCCGCTGAATAATTTGTGGTTTACTTAAAAAGAGAAGCGGCGCTTTAATTTGAAACGTCTCGCCCGCCATTCCTTTTTTTGTGCCGAGCCGAGCCACGTTTTCAAACGCACGCAAAAATTCGTGGCGACAATCAGGATACCCGGAATAATCCAGAACATTGGCGCCGATGAATGCACAGGAGGCCTCCACCACCTCGGCATAAGCCAGGGCCAACGATAAAAAAATCGTGTTTCGCGCCGGGACATAGGTTGAAGGAATGCCGGCCTGCCGTTCCCGCCCCGACCGATTTTTGGGAACGTCTCCTGAACCCACCAACGCCGACCCGCCGAATTCATGCAGACCCACGTGGAGAATTTTATGTTCCGCAACCCCGAACCATGTTGCGATCTTTTGCGCTCGTTGAATTTCCATTTGATGACGTTGACCGTACATGACCGTGAGAAAATAAAGCATGTACCCTTCATCACGCGCCATCGCGGCCGTCACGGTTGAATCAAGCCCGCCGCTGGCCAACACCACGGCTTTCATCGCGTACCGAACGGCCTTTTTGTCACACTCACCATCTTGTTTCCGCAATCCTCCTTCACGGCATACCTTGTACGATGGACAGCATACCGTCTCCCGTCCATGCTCGCAACGACCCACCAAAGCAGAAAGCCCGTTCGACGGCTTGCCGTCACGTCTCGGTTCTTGTGCAGACCTGGGGAAAATCAAAAAGGAGGGGCGGGGCAAAGAATACAAAAAGGCGGGGAATCATCCATGGCGGTCAGGTTAGCTTCGTTGCTCACCCCGTTCGATTTTTTCAAACAATTCGCTTCGTTCCTGACATGCGACACACAGCCTTGTAAACGGCATGACGGCCAGTCGTTTTTCGCTGATTTCGGCCTCACACTCAACGCAGATGCCATAGGTTCCTTCGTCCAAACTCACCAACGCTTCGTCAATCATTTGACGTTCCCGATTCCGCTTTTCCTGAAGAGAAATGTCCATCTCGCGGTCCAAGTCCAGAACGGCCTGGTCTCCGCTGTCCATGGCCGATTCAAACCGCCGTTGCTGCTCCTCCGTCAAGGTATGCCCAAGCTGGTCTTGAATTTCCTTCATAATCCTGACCCGTTTCTCCAGCATAAGATTCCGCAGTTTCACGGACCGCGGAGAGAGCGCCTTCCTGGGCGCCGGGGGGACATAAGGGAGGGGTTCATGAACAACCTTTTCGGCTTGCTTGCCGGTACCGGTTTTTTTCTGAGCAGCCTTTTTCTGGGCAGTCTTTTTTTGATCGGTCTTTTGGGGAACTGATTTTTTCTTTGTCGGTGCCGTTTTCACCGAACGCAACGCAGGTTTTCGTGTCCGGCCTTTGGACGACGCAGACGCTTTCGCCTCCAGCGTTTTGGAAGAACGTCTGGAAACAGCCGTCGTAGCTTTCTTCGTGGATTTTCCGGCCATGTCACGTCTCCCTTTCCACCCGCATGGCATTCCGCCGAGTTTCGCTGCGTCCATTGTGTCTCACAACACGCAACGAAGCGGTAAAAATTAGAAGCTGTCAACCATAACAATTCATGGGTAACTCATCAAGGCATGAATCTCGCACCCCTCAATTTTTTGACGTCCTTTCAAAAACAGCAATTCAATCGCAAAGGCACACCCGACAACTTCCGCCCCTCCTTGCCGCAACAACTGCACGGTGGCGGCCGCGGTCCCTCCGGTGGCCAAAAGATCATCAACCACCAGGACTCGTTCTCCCTTCGTCACGGCGTCTTGATGGATCGCCAGCGAGTTTGATCCATACTCAAGATCATAACGCACCTCAAACGTCTCGGCCGGCAGTTTGCCCGATTTGCGGACAGGCACAAACCCCACCCCCAGGTTGTACGCCAACGGACATCCCAGGATAAAACCTCGAGACTCAATACCCGCAATCTTGCCGATGGCGTCATGCCGGTAGCGCTCCGTGAGATCGTGGATGATCCGGCGGTAGCCTTGCGGGTCTTTCAGCAACGTCGTAATGTCATAAAACAGAATACCGGGCTTGGGAAAATCCGGAACCTCGCGAATGAACGATTTATAATCCACGGCTCAACCCTTTCAGTCTGAAACCCGCCCCAGGCATGGTTGTTATCGCCATCCACTCATTCGATAATCTCAAAAACCGAACCCCGGGCATGCGGGTCAAGCCACTCGACCTGAACGTCTTGAACGTGAGCAAGAGGCGGCCCGTGCTTCATGGCGCGGATAAACTCATTCACGAGATCCTGCGTCCCCTCAACGTCCGTTTCCACCCGACCATCCGACAGATTTTTCACCCAGCCGGTCAACCCCAGCCGGACAGCGTGAGCTTGGCTAAACGCACGAAACCCGACCTTTTGAACCAGGCCGCGAATGATGGCATGAGCCCGAACGCAGGGCCGGTGTTCCATACGTTCCCTCTTCCTCATCCCGCCCAAACAGCCAACAGAATCGTCACGATGCCTGTGTCCACAAATAGGCGCTCAACGCTTCAGACGTGCTCCCCGCGTCACGGATGCAATCCGGAATGCCTATTCCCCCATACGCCGCTCCCGTCACGTACAGCCCGGGGTATCGGGCGACGCCTTGGCGAATGCGTCGGACCCGTTCTCGATGCCCGCAGATATACTGCGGGATTGCCTGATGCCATCTATACACTTGCACGTGGAACGGACGGCTTTGAATGCCGGCCATCGCTTCCAATTCCCGACAAGCGTACCGCGTCAGTTCGGCATCGTCCAAATCCAGCACATGCTCGCGCCCGCGACCGCCCAGATAACACCGAATCAGACATTGGCCGGCGGGCGCGCGACCCGTCCACTTCATTGACGACCACGTGGCGGCGATCATGTCGCGACGTTCAATGCGCGGCACCACAAAGCCATAGCCGCGAAGCTGACGTTTGACCTCCGGCGCGGAATAGGCCATGGAGATGGTGACCGTAGAGGCATAAGGAATCTGGTCGAGCAACGCGGCGGATTCGCGGTCGAACGAGCGCACCAAACCCGCGGAAACCGGCGCGGGAGTCGCAAGGACGACGGCCTCGGCGTCCAGGGTTTCTCCTCCTTCCAACGCAAGCCGGTACGGTGGGCCGTGACGGGAATCCCGTGACACATGCACCATCCGCACGGCGGCCCCTCGCCGAAGAGACACGCCGGCATCCGACAGGTTGTCCGCCAACCGAGTGATTAAATCACCCAGCCCGCCTTGCAGGGTCGTAAAGAGTGTGCGGGCGGACGTCGTCCCCTGACGTTGCGAAGACCGTGTCCGCCGCATGGCCAAGGCCCCCTTGAGGAGACTGCCATGTTTGCGCTCCAGCTCGACGAATTGAGGAAACGTCGCGGCCACGCTTAACTCATTCGCGTCACCGGCATAAATCCCCGCGACGAACGGTTCAATCAGGCGATGAAACGCCTCGGCGCCGAGACGCCGACTAAAAAACCCGGCCAAAGTCTCTTCCCCGCCGTTCTCCGGTCGAGCGGGAATCAACCAATCCGCCCCCATTCGCACAATGCCGGCCCAGGACACCACTCCGCTCCGAAACAAGGGGCTCAATGTGGTGGGAACCATTGAAATGAGACCCTGGGGAAACTCGCGCAAGCGCCCTTTCGAATAGGTAAACGCCCGACCACCTCCCTCGCTGGTATTGATCAACTGCGAAGTCAGCCCCAGTTTTTCACACAGATCAAGGGCCGACGGTTTGGTCGTAAGAAACGAATCGGGACCGCCCTCCACGACCAATCCATTCATATGGTTCGTGACAATTTTCCCGCCAAAAGCAGCATGGCCCTCCAGGACCGTACAGTGAAGCGGTTGCCCCGTCATGCCCGCCTGTTCCGTTAAGGCCAACGCAACGGACAGGCCTGAAATCCCTCCGCCCACGACCACGACTCGTTTAGGAACAGCCATGCGCTATCACTGTCCGAAACCAGAACCGGCAACCCGGGGTTGACTATGCCCAAACATTCATCTTCCCTGCCCGTGCTTCCAATACACCAGGCTCGTGCCGCGAATGTTTTTGAAACCCATCTGTTCTCTCGCCTCAATGTCCTCCAGCGCTTTCGTGACGCCATCAAAGATTCCGTAGTCATGCCACAAAACGATTCCCCCGCGTGTGACCATCTTCATCGCGGCACGCGTATCGGACATCGCATAATCGTACCTATGATCGCCATCAACAAACACCAACGAACACGAGTTCGCGTAAGGAGAAAAATCACAGGTGGCCGAGTCGCCGAATAGCCGGTGGATTTTTGCCGTCATGACAGGATGCGACGTCCGGTATTGTTCAATCTTTTCCCCCGATGCGGCCGACAGCAACGGGTGTTGCATGGCCGGGGGAAGATCAAGCGTGTACACCTTGCAATGGGGGGGGCATGTCAATGCCAAGTTCAACGACGTGCGGCCGTCGCATGTGCCAATTTCGAACAGATTGGTGCCGTCCTCGCACTCCGCCGAAATCAGGTTGATCACACCGAGTTCACCAGATCGGATATTTTCATGACCTTTCCCCCCCCCATATCCCGACCAGTCGCCGACCCGTGCAGGCTCTCCATGAAATCCCCGGCAACGCCACCTGCTGCAACAATCCCCCCTCTTTGTTTCTCACGCGCCTGGAAAACCGCCGCCACGATCTGGCGACCCCGGAGATCGGCAGATGAATTCTCGTTGCGTAGTAACCATGCAGTAACGCTTTCACCGTTTTGTACCTCTTATTCAACCACATCATCGGAGCGGCACCACTCACAACCGGCAGGGCAACGCGCCTCAACGAGCGCTCCGGGCATGCACGCATTCAATGGCCGCCTCAACGTGCTCGACGGGGGTTTGGGGAAGAATGCCATGCCCGAGATTGAAAATATGTCCAACCCGATTCCCCGCTCTTTCCAGAATGTCTTTGATGCGGCGTTCAAGCTCCGGCAGAGGCGCGAACAACGCCACGGGGTCAAGGTTCCCCTGCACGGCGACGTCGAACCCGATGCGGGCCCAGGCTTCATCAAGCTCAACATGCCAGTCCAACCCCAGGACGTCGCTGCCGGCGCTTCGCATCATGGACAGGAGCGTGGACGTTCCCGTTCCAAAATAGATCATCGGGACGCCCGCAGGCCGTACACGTTCAATCAGCGATTTGACGTGCGGCAAGGCATAGGTCTCGTAGTCGCCCGGAGACAGACACCCCACCCAACTGTCAAAAATTTGAACGGCCTGCGCACCCGCTTGAATCTGGTTGTGCAGATACACGGCGGCCGTCTCAGAAAATTTTTCGAGCAAGGCATGCCACTGGTCGGGCCGGCCGAACATCAGTTGCTTGGTGGCGATATAGTTTCGTGAACTCCCGCCCTCGATGGCATAACTGGCCAGGGTAAAGGGAGCCCCGGCAAAACCAATGAGGGGGACGCGTCCATCCAACTGCCTGGCTGCCAACCTGACGGCGTCGGATGAGAATCGAAAGGCCTCGCCATCCACGCGGCGCAATCGCTTGAGGTCGTCTTGATGTCTCACCGGATTGAGAATGACGGGTCCCTTCTTTTCATGGAAAGTCAGCTCCAGCCCCATCGGCTCCAACAGCAGCAGGATATCCGCAAAAATGATGGCGGCGTCCACGTCAAACCGTTCAACAGGCTGGAGCGTCACTTCCGCGGCCAACTCCGGCGTTTTACAGACATCAAGGATGCCATGCTTCGCCCGAACCCGTTGATATTCCTTCATATATCGTCCGGCCTGACGCATAAACCAGACCGGAGTCCGATCCACGGGTTCGCGGCGGCAGGCTTTCAGAAAACGATCGTTGGTCATAAGGGGAGGAATTGTACGGACGGGGAAAAAGGACTGTCAATGAACACAACAGATTTTTCACGGACCGAAAGAGGTGTCGCCACGCACACGATCCCGGTCAAACGCTAGAACCATTCCCGTTCGGACGGCATGGGCTCCGCAGAAGGATGAGCCGCGTGACCCGCATGGGCTTCCCTGATCTTTCGACTGTCCTCGTCATGGATCAAGGCCTCGTCCGGATTGAGAAGCCGCGCATCGCCTTCCTGTAATTCAATCCGATAATGGTCTCCCGTGAGCGAAAACCATTCAATATAGGGATGCGGCGCAAGCAGAGGATGCGGGTCAAAGGAAATCGAACTGACAGTGCCGATCTGGGGAACGGCCAACTCCAGCAAGCGCGACGCGGCGTTGGCGTCATCGGCAAACCGTGAATTCGTAAAGGAAAAAATCTGCCCGGCAATGTCGGGCTTGAAATCCCCGTTCAAATACACATCCACCGGCCCAAGGGCGGCAAAGCGCATCGTCCCCACCACCACTCCCGGCGTGCGATTATCAAGATACCCATCCTTCACCCACCGATAGCCGCCAAATTTTTCAGCCATAGGCCCGTACCGGACGCCCCGCTTCAGGGCTTGCACAGCCGACACTTCATCTGACGCATCACCCCGGACTGTTCCAAGGCATCCATGGCGGTGTCCGTATCGGGATATTCAAACCATCCGCCCTCCCAAAAATCAGACCGCATGGGTGTGGAAGGAACTTCGATGCACCGTTCTTTATGCAGAACGGCCTCATCCAACGATCGTCGGATATTAACCCAAATAGCCATCTGCGAACCTACGGGGATGAGGAAAGGCCGCGTCAGTCTTTGAGAAGTTGCCACTCATCTTTTTCAATTCTGACCCATGCCCCTGTTTGGATTTTTTTCAGATCTTCGCGATCAAAAAGTTTCATATACCGTTCAATGCGGTCCGGATCATCAATCCGTTCTTCCTGTTGCAACCCACTCGCCAACCGATACGTTCTCACCAAAACAGACATGACCCCCCCTCTCACACGTTGTAATAAATCACAGCCATCAAACGTTCCGATTCTAAAGGAGAAAAATTCAAGACGTCAAGATTCGGCTCCCTGCCATGACCGGCATCTTGTGATGGCCAGCGGCACGGTCAATCATGTATAATGGGTTTGACCTAACGACCCATATGAATCCACAGCAAGGGAGTGACCCAACCCATGCCCGTTTACGAATATCAATGCAAAGCCTGCGACCATCAATTTGAATTACTCCAATCCGTCAACGCAAGACCGGAAGACACGCCCTGTCCCCAATGCCACGAAGTCAACGCCAGCCGGCTCATGTCCGTATTCGCTTCACAGGTCAAGGGGGAACAGAAACCCGGATTCAGCGAGATGAAAGCCAGGAACATGTACAACGAGAGAATGGATAAATTTAAAAAACTGCCGCCGATCATGGGCGCGCGCGCCGTGCCCGGCGCTCCCAGAATGACGCACCACGGGGATGCCGGTTCCGGAGAAAATTAGCGCGCGCCCGATTCACCTCGCATGGCTTGCCTGCCAGTGACTCCCCGCATGATTGACACAGGATCGCCACGTTGCTCGTTGCGGGACGCGGATTGTCCCGCCCCCAACGGGCCGCGGCGCGGCATGCGCCGTCATGCGGTCACGTCGTCCCTGCTGGCGACCGCGCTGCTGCTTAGCGCGCCCGTGGCTGGCTTGGCCGAAGAGTTAACCGGCGCCGCGCTCATCGTCGGCAACGGGCCGGAACGGTATGCGATTGAGGCGTTGGCGAAACAATTTGAAGCGTTGCACCCCCAAACGTCCCTTGATTTTTTCTGGCACCAGAATGCCAGGCCCATCGAAGAAATTCGAAACGGCGGGGCCGACATTGCGATCACCGGTCAGGCGGCACACGATCTCCCTTCGACCACGGTGGCATGGGACGGCATCGCCGTGGTGATCAACTTTGCCAATCCGCTCGACGAACTCACCAGGGAACAACTGGCGCAAATTTTTTCCGGGAAAGTCACCTTCTGGTCGCAAGTGTACGAAGACGGGCCGGAGACGAGAATTTCGCTGCTGCAGCGAACCTGGAATCAGAACATTCGTCAGCCCTTTGAACGACTCCTGGGCATTGAACATCATGCGGACAGCCGGGGCAGCGTCGTCGAAAAAGAGAACGAAACCTTTAAGGCCATTAACGGCGACACCTATGCCATTGCCTATGTGTCAATGGGCCCCGCCCTGCAAGCGCGGCGGGATGGCTATGGCGTCACACTCGTATTCATTGACGGCGTTGAACCTGAATATCAAACCGTCCTGGACGGCACCTACCCACTGCGGCGCCCGGTGGTTTTTGTCATGAACACCGACGCCTCTGCCGTCGCCCGCGCCTTTTTGGCCTACGTCCTCTCTCCCGCGGGACAACGAACCGTGAAGGCGGGCGCCAGCGGGTTGTTCCATGATCAAACCGGTTCGGTCGTGAAATATTACCCTCTCAACGGGGAGTAATCAGGATGGGATGAGACAGGCCCCCTCTTGACAAGCTCCTCTCGTTCCGTGGTACATAGTCTTCACCTCACAGACCTATCCGCCTTCTCCGGCAACGAGCTTCCCGGAAACAACGTGTCACGCCGGATGACTCTCTAACGCAACCAGAGTTTACACGTTTCCCGGAACAATGCAGGCAGCGGCTCATGTTCAAAAAAATACTTGTGGCAAATCGCGGTGAGATCGCCATGCGGGTCATCCGGGCCTGTCGCGAACTCAACATCGCCACCGTCGCCATTTACGCCGAATGCGACGCCATGGCGATTTACGTCAAAAAAGCCAATGAAGCGTATCTGGTCAGCCCCGGTCCGGTCCAGGGTTTCCTGGACGCCAAACAAATTGTCCGTCTGGCCAAACGCGTCGGCGTGGACGCGATTCATCCGGGGTACGGGTTTCTGGCGGAAAACGCCGAATTCGCCCATTTATGCCGAGCGGCGGGCATCACGTTTATCGGGCCATCACCCGAAGCCCTGGAACTGCTGGGAGACAAAGTGCAGGCCCGGGCGCTTGCCAAACGGGTTGGCGTGCCGATCATTCCCGGCACGGAGGGCCGGCTCCAAAACATCGAAGAAGCACAGCGGCTGGCCCAATCCATCGGCTATCCGGTCATGGTCAAAGCCAGCGCCGGCGGGGGGGGGCGCGGCCTGCGCGTCGTGCATTCCGATGAAGGCTTGAAAGAGGCCATGGAGTCCGGCGCACGGGAAGCGCTGGCGGCCTTCGGAAACGCCGACCTGTTTCTCGAAAAATATCTTGAGCGAGCACACCATATCGAATTTCAACTGCTGGCCGACAAGGACGGCTACGTGGTGCATCTGGGCGAACGGGATTGTTCCATCCAGCGCCGCCATCAAAAAATTCTTGAAATCGCCCCATCCCTGGTCCTGACGCCTCAACTGCGTGGCCAAATGAGCGAAGCCGCGATTGCCATCGCGCGCGCCGCCAACTTTCACAACGCCGGCACGGTCGAATTTCTGGTGGATCAGGGCGGACAATACTTTTTTATCGAAATGAATCCGAGAATCCAGGTGGAACATACGGTCACGGAGCAAATCACCACCATTGACATTGTGCAAAACCAGATTTGGATTGCCGCGGGGCGCCCGCTCGTCTTTGGACAACATGAGGTGAATCTGCAGGGCTATGCGATTCAATGCCGGATCAACGCCGAAGACCCGCAAAACGGGTTCCGCCCCTCCTCGGGCAAAATCACGGCGTACCTCTCTCCGGGCGGCATCGGGGTTCGGATTGACGGCGTGGTGTACAAAGACTATACCGTTCCCCCCTACTATGACGCGCTGCTGGCCAAAATGACGGTGCAGGGCCGGACGTGGAACGAAACCGTTCGGCGCACCCACCGGGCGCTGGAAGAGTTTGTGCTGCGGGGAGTCAAAACGACCATTCCGTTTATGAAAAAAATCATGGAAGAACCGGATTTTCGCGCGGGAAGATTTGACACGTCGTACCTGAACGCGCATCCGGAGCTTGCCGAATACGACAACGTCCTGGAGTCGGAAGATCTCGTCCTGACGCTCTCCGCCGCCATTGCGGCCTACGAAGGGCTGTAACGTCTCATCCGGCCACGACCCTTTCTCACGCAAAGGCATCACATGGCAAAACAACCAACGCCACGGGGCAAGGCAAACGGCAAGACGAACACACGCGCGTCGGCACCATCCGGGAAACGCGCGCAAGCCAAACGTCCGGACACGCTTGATGTGAAAACCTCGCGCGGCCGCACCATGCACCTGACGGACGTCACCCTGCGGGACGGGCATCAATCGCTACTGGCCACTCGCATGAGAACGGAAGACCTGATCCCCGCCGCCGAACAACTGGACAAGGTGGGATTCTGGTCGCTGGAAGTCTGGGGCGGCGCGACGTTCGACGCCTGTTTGCGGTTCCTGAAGGAAGACCCCTGGGACCGGCTGCGCGCCTTCCGGCGGGCGGCGCCGAACACCAGGCTGCAAATGCTGCTCCGAGGGCAAAACCTGGTGGGCTACCGGCATTATGCCGACGACGTCCTGGAACAATTCATCGTCAAATCCGCGGAACACGGCATTGACGTATTTCGGATTTTCGACGCCCTGAACGACATTCGCAATCTGAAACACGCCGTCAAGGTCGTCCGGCAATGCGGCAAGCACGTGGAAGCCACGATCTGCTACACCAGCAGCCCCGTCCACAACCTGAATCATTTTGTGGACCAGGCCAAAAAACTGGAAGACCTCGGCGCCAACACCATTTGCATCAAGGATATGGCCGGCCTCCTGCCGCCGTTTGAAGCCTATCAACTCGTGACGCACATGAAGGCCGCCGTGCGCGTCCCGCTCCACCTGCATACGCATTACACGTCGGGCATGGCATCCATGTCCTCGCTGATGGCGATTATCGCCGGCCTTGATATTCTGGACACGGCCATGTCGCCGCTGGCGGGTGGCACGTCGCACCCGCCCACGGAAACCTGCATCGCGGCGCTTCGCGACACCCCGTATGACACCGGCCTGGACCTGGCCCAACTCAAGCCCGTCGCGGAACAGTTGCGGGCCGCCAGAAAAAAATACCACCAGTTTGAAAGCGACTATACCGGCGTGGACACGGACGTGTTGCTCTCGCAGGTGCCGGGCGGCATGACCTCCAACCTGGCATCCCAACTGGCGGAACAACACGCCATCGGGAAAATCCACGACGTGCTGGCGGAAATCCCCCGCGTGCGCAAAGATATGGGCTATCCGCCGCTGGTCACCCCGGCCAGCCAGATCATCGGCGCGCAAGCCACCATGAACGTCATCACCGGCGAACGGTACAAAGTCATCACCAACGAAACCAAAAATTATTTTCTGGGACTCTACGGCAAACCGCCCGGCCCGATGCACGCGGCCACCAAACAGAAAGCCATTGCCGGCGACAAACCCGTGACCAACCGCCCGGCGGACAACCTGGACCCCGAACTGAAAAACGCCAAAAAAGAACTGCGCAAACACAAGGTCTCCGAAGAAGACGTGTTGTCGTATGCCATCTTCCCCGCCGTCGCGTTGCAGTTTATCTCCGAACGCGAAAGCGGCACCCTGAAACCCGAAGCGCTGGAGCCGCACATTGAAGGCGGCGCGGGCACCGGGCCGGGCCATGACCTGCACCTCGCGCCCATTGAATTCAACGTCACCCTCCACGGCGAATCGTACCACGTGCGAGTGTCCGGCTCCGGGCAAACCGTTGACGGGAAAAAACCGTATTACATCAAAGTGGACGACAAGCTGGAAGAAGTCTATCTGGAACCGCTTCAGGAAGTGTACGCCAGTGGCCCGGAAACCCCCGTCTCCACCGGCGCGGCGAAAAACGGCCGTGCCAAACCAGGCGGGCCGGGAGACGTCACCACCCCCATGCCGGGCCGCGTGGTGAAAATTCTCGTCGCGGAAGGCGCCAAAGTCAAAACCGGCGACGCCGTCCTCATCATTGAAGCCATGAAAATGGAAAACCACGTCACCGCGCCGATTGCAGGCACAGTCAAAGCCATCCACGTCAAAGAAGGCGACCACGTCGGATCGGATGAAACGCTGATCCAGGTTGAATCATGAAAACCTTTCCCTTCAATGAATGCCTGCCCCGATAAACTACAATTGTGCGCGGTAGCACACTTCCGCCGAAATGAACCCATGCGTATAACCGGAACAGTCGTTTTTGCGGTCTCGGCGCTTCTGTCGCTCGCTATTGGATGCGGGGTCGCGTTCGCACAGACACCGGAACTGGAGACTCTTCGGCAAGCCGCCGAGCAGGGAGATGCAGAAGCCCAATCCGACCTCGGCTGGAGGTATTACAACGGCGAAGGGGTGCCGCAGGACTATCGGGAAGCCGTGAAGTGGTACCGACTGGCTGCCGACCAAGGCTATGCAGCGGCCCAATTCTTACTCGGCTGGATGTATGACACCGGCAAGGGAGTGCCGCAGGACCACCGCGAAGCCGTGAAGTGGTACCGACTGGTTGCCGACCAAGGCCTTGCAGCGGCCCAATTCTTACTCGGCTGGATGTATGACACCGGCAAGGGAGTGCCGCAGGACCACCGCGAAGCCGTGAAGTGGTTCCGGCTGGCTGCCGACCAAGGCCTTGCAGCGGCCCAATTCAACCTCGGCGTGAGGTATGTCAACGGCGAAGGGGTGCCGCAGGACTATCGGGAAGCCGTGAAGTGGTTCCGGCTGGCTGCCGACCAAGGCTATGCAGCGGCCCAATTCAACCTCGGCGTGATGTATCACAACGGCGAGGGGGTGCCGCAGGACTATCGGGAAGCCGTGAAGTGGTTCCGACTAGCCGCCGACCAAGGCCATGCGAAGGCCCAAAACAACCTCGGCGTGAGGTATGTCAACGGCGAAGGGGTGCCGCAGGACTATCGGGAAGCCGTGAAGTGGTTCCGACTAGCCGCCGACCAAGGCCATGCGAAGGCCCAAAACAACCTCGGCGTGAGGTATGTCAACGGCGAAGGGGTGCCGCAGGACTATCGGGAAGCCTATATCTGGTATTCCATAGCGGCTGTGAATGGGGATAAACAACTCGCAGAGGCACGCGACCTTGTTGCCGGGCGTTTATCTTCCAGTGAACTCCTCAAAGCGCAAGCCGAAGCGAAGCGGCGGCTGCAAGCCATTGACGCGCGCCTTGCGGACAGGACAGACGAATAAGAACCCATGCACATATCCCCGCTCCCCTGACCCCCATCGCACCACCTACATACCATGAGTTTCACGGCACACATGCGGCGGGCGGCCAAATCTATTTGGGATGCGCAACTCACGCATCCGTTCGTGGCCGCTCTTGGAAACGGCAGCCTTCCCAAACGGAAATTCAGATATTATATTCTGCAGGACGCGCGATATTTGGAAGAACTCGCCCGCGTCTTTGCTCTGGGAGCGCAGAAAGCCGCGGACCCCGATACGGCGCTTCGCTTTGCCAAACTCGTCGAAGAAACCATTGTGGTGGAACGCGGACTGCACGAAACCTTTGGACGGCAATGGAAGCTCACGCCCGCCGATATGCGGCGCACGCCGCCGGCGCCGACGAATCACGCGTACTGTACGCACATGCGAAGCGTGGCCCAGACCGGCACGCTGGCCGAACTCACGACCGTCGCCCTCCCCTGCGCGTGGATTTATTGTGTCGTCGGCACACACCTGCTGCGAAACGGCCCGCCCGTCGCGGGTCATCCGTACCGCGAGTGGCTGCTGTTGTACGGCTCGCCGGAATTTGCCGCCGTCGCCCGGTGGATGCGGACGCTGGTGGACACGGAAGCCACACGCGCCGGACAGGATGAGAAGGATCGCATGATGCGGGCATTTCTGACCAGTTCCCGCTATGAATGGATGTTCTGGGACATGGCCTGGCGGGAAGAACGCTGGCCGGTCTGACGGGTCATGGCGCGGCGTCCGGCAACCACCGCGCGGTTGGGTACGTTGCATCTGTCCGCGCGCTCCCGTTACCGTAACCCCATGCGAAACAATCACATATTCGGCGGGCGTGCCGGCCTGTGAAAATCATTGACGTGGCGTTGATTGCCGTCGGCGCCACCGTCGGGGCCTGCGTCCGGTATAAAATGACGGAGAGCCAGTTTCTGTTCAACACGCTGCCTCTGAACATTCTGGCCGTCAACGTCGCCGGCGCGTTTATCCTCGGCATGTTTGTCGTCCTGTTTCATCAATGGAACCTGGACGCCCGCCACGCGCTTGTCGTGGCCGTCGGATTTTGCGGGTCGCTGACCACCATGTCTTCGCTGGCTCTGGAGTCCGTCGCCCTCCTGGACAACGCGCAGTATCTCACGTGGGCCATCCACATACTGGCGAACGTGGGGCTGTCAATCGGAGCATTGATCGGCGGGAAAACGCTCATGCAGGCGATGCTGGCGAATTGACATGTTCGGGGATGCCGCGCCTGCGGCGGCCTGCTCTACTCGCGGGCGGGGGCGAGCGCGCCCAGGTACGCAAACCCGCCGACGCGAAGCAGCGGGGAATCGGCTTTGAGCCGGTAATCCCCTTGCTCCGGCGCGACAAACATCGGAGGGGCATAGACGTCGGCAAAGGCGCGGGAATCCGGTGCGGAGGACGCGGGACTGCCGTCCATCTGATAATTCAGCCCGTTCCCATGCAGGCCATTGTGGACGATGGCCACGTCGGACCGTGCCGACCACGCGATGCCCACCCCTGCCCCGTCAATAATGTTGCCTTCCACCCTGCCGGCGGCCTCGTCCTGAAACGCGACCCCGCCGCCATTGCTCACGAGGGTATTCTTCAGCAGCGTCGCGCGGCCCTTGTCGGTCACCAGCACCGCTTCAAACAGGTTGCGCGTCACCACGTTCCGTTCCAGATGCACGGTTGAGGTTCCGCCGACGGACACGCCATGATCGTTGTCGTGAATCACATTGCCCGTCAACGTCACGCCGGAGTCGGCAAACGCCAGTCCGGTGGTGCGACTGCCTCCCACCACGCAATCTTCAATCCGCACGTTCCGAACCTGCTGCCCGAAGACCATGCCGTTGACGTGCAGGTTGTTGAGGGTCACCCCCTCCCCGTTAAAAATCCCCACGCCCAGGCCGCCGTGCTGTTGAATGGTCATCCCGCTGATTGCCACGTTGGCGGCCCCGTACGGCCATTTTCCAATATGCAGCGTCCCCACCCGGTTCAGCCCCGCGATAAAGACGTGTTCCGGGCCGGCCCCCGTCACCGTCAGGCCGGCCTTGCTGTGGATGGTCACGTCCTCGGCATAACGTCCCGCGCGAATGACAACGGTATCCCCGTCCTCCGCGCGGTCAATCGCCTCCTGAATGGACAAAAAATCTCCGGAACCGTCCAACGCCACGTTCCACGTTGACGCGGCCGCCGCACTCACGCCGCACACCGCACTCAACAGGGCCATGGAGAACAGGACGGGCGCGCCGTACCGCCCTGTCACGGCCGTCTCCCGCGCCGCTCCCGTTCTTGACTTTACTCCGCCCCGTACACTATCCCATGCGCACATACAGGGGGCACATACAGGACGCGCGTTTCCACGGTCAAGTTTGCGGCGCCTCCGTGTCTCGCCGAATGCCGTCTGCGACTTTCGGAGACGGTGACAATTCCCTATACTGGAACACAGGATGCTGCTGGTGGGATTAACAGGCGGGCTTGCGACCGGGACCACGACGGTGGCGGAGCTGTTTCAGGAATGCGGCGCAAGCGTCATCCATGCCGATCAACTGGCCCGTACCGTGGTGGAGCCGGGCAAAGCGGCCTGGAAGGACATTGTGCGCACCTTCGGTGCGCGCGTCCTCTTGGCCGACCGCAGGATCAATCGAACGGCCCTGGCCGGTCTGGCGTTTCGCCATCCGGGAAAACTGGCCGCGCTGAACCGTATCGTGCATCCACGAGTCGCGCGGGAACAGGCACGACGCACGGCGGCCATGGCCCGCCGCCGGCCCGACGCGGTCGTCATTTACGACGCGGCGCTCCTGATCGAGGCCAACGCCCACACACGAATGGACCGGGTTATTGTGGTGACGGCCACGCGAGCCGTCCGGCTTGCACGCGCGCGGCGGCGCGATGGATTGACCGGAACGGAAGCGTCGGGACGCCTGCGCGGACAGTTGCCCCTGTCCGTAAAACGCCGCGCGGCGGATCATCTGCTGAACGGGATGCTGCCGATCTCCGAACTCCGCGCGCAGGTTCGCCGGCTCTATCGGGAATTCCGGCAAGAAGCGGCCTTGCGGCGGCGGACGAAACCGGGCATGACACGCCGCGTGTTACCATCTCATTTTTCTCACAAAGGATAACGACCATGCACAACGTTGTGATTGCGGGATCCGGCCCCGCCGGACTGACCGCCGCGATTTATACCGCACGCGCCAATTTTGCGCCCGTGATGCTGGAAGGCTCGCAAGCCGGCGGTCAATTGATCCTGACCACCGACGTCGAAAATTACCCGGGCTTCCCGGACGGGATTATGGGGCCCAAACTGATTCAGGACATGCGCGCGCAGGCGGAACGGTTCGGCACGGCCTTTCGGTCGGTTGATCTCACCAAAGCCGACTTGAGCGCCAGACCCTTTCACCTGACCCTCGACGACGAAGAAACCATTCAGGCCAAAACGCTCATCATTGCCACCGGCGCCACGGCGAATCTGCTGGGCCTCGCGTCCGAGAGCCGCCTCCTGGGGCACGGGGTGTCAACCTGCGCCACCTGCGACGGATTTTTCTTTCGAGACCAGCCCATTGCGGTGGTCGGCGGAGGCGACAGCGCTTTGGAAGAAGCCATCTTTCTGACAAAATTTGCGAGCCGCGTCACCCTCGTTCATCGCCGCGAGACGCTTCGAGCGTCAAAAATCATGCAGGATCGCGCGTTCAAGAATGAAAAAATTTCGTTTCAATGGAATGCGGCGGTCGAAGACGTCCTGGGCGACGAGGTGGTTTCCGGCATCCGGCTTCGTGACGTGCGAACCGGCCAAACGAGCGAGATGGCGTGCAAGGGCGTGTTTGTCGCCATCGGGCATACTCCCAATACGCAGCTCTTTCGCGGCCAGCTTGATTTGGATCCCAATGGCTATATTCAAACCACGCATGGCACCGCGACCAGCGTGGCGGGGGTGTTCGCGTCCGGCGACATCCAGGATCCGCATTACCGCCAGGCCATCACGGCCGCCGGCTCCGGGTGCATGGCCGCGATAGACGCCGAACGGTTTCTGGAGAACGCCGGGTAATGCCTCACGCCCTGGTCCATTATCACGAGCTGGCGCTCAAGGGGCGAAACCGCGGGGTGTTTGAACGGCGATTGGTTCAGCATCTTCGGAATGCCCTGCGCAAGACCGACGCCACCGAAGTCAAGTCTCTCTCCGGCCGTATCCGCGTCACGTTTCAGCACGACGCATCCTGGGAGGCCGTTCAGGATCGCATTCGGCATACGTTTGGAGTGGCGAATTATTCCCTGGCGCGCTCCCTGCCCATCGCCTATGACTCGTCCGATATCACGCCCCTGTGCCGGGGCATTGAAGCCGCGCTCCGGACGGAAACGTTTGACACCTTTCGCGTCACAACCAAGCGCGCCGACAAACGGTGTTCCCAAACCTCCGTTGAGCTGAACCGGGCCATCGGCGCGTACCTGTGTCACGCGACGGGAAAACGCGTGCGTCTTCACGCGGCGGACGTCAATGTTGTCGTCGAAGTCGTGGATCACACCGCGTACTATTCGCTCGTCAAGCACCCCGGACCGGGTGGACTGCCCACCGGCAGCAGCGGCAATGTGCTCTGCCTCATTTCGGGCGGCATTGACTCGCCGGTGGCGGCTTACCGAATGATGAAGCGGGGCTGCAAAGCGATCTTTGTTCATTTTCACGGCCGGCCCTGGCTGTCACGAACCTCCGAAGAAAAAGTCCGCGACCTGGTTGCCCATCTCACGCGCTATCAATTAACGGCCCGTTTATACCTCGTCCCGTTTGGAAACATTCAACGCGACATCGTCGTCCATTCTCCCGCACCCATTCGCGTGGTCCTGTACCGGCGGATGATGATGCGCATCGCGGAGCGGCTGGCCGCAAAAGAACGCTGCTGGGGGCTGGTCACCGGCGACAGTCTCGGGCAAGTCGCCTCCCAAACCGCGGAAAACCTCCAAGTCGTGAGCGAAGCGCCCGGCCTGCCTATCCTTCGACCGTTGATCGGCATGGACAAACTCGAAATTACCAACGAAGCGCAGCACATCGGAACATTTAACACGTCCATTGAACCGGATCAGGACTGCTGCACGCTGTTTGTCCCGCCCCATCCCAATACCCGCTGCCGGCTTGAGAACATCCAACGGGCCGAAAGCCTGCTGCCCATCCATGACATGGTTCGGGAAGGGACGCAGACCGCCGAAGTCGCCGAATGTGCGTTTGGCGTGTCATCACCGTGGCAATCATCCCGTTCGTTTCGTTGACAAGCCGTTGACCCGCTCGCTATAGTTCCGCCTGTTCGCACAGCCGTTCTCCCGAATCAGCCGTTCAGCCGACACAACGCCATGCCGGATCGTGTGACACCGTTTACCGCGGATCAAATCGGATACAAAGCGGTTCGCTTTTCCAGTAAAGGTGTGTTTGAGACCCACAAAGACCAGATGGTTGACCCGTACACCGCCACCAGGATCCCCAAAGAGCACCAGGTCCAGGGCTTTCACTATTGGCCGCAAACCACGGGAAAATTTCCGGCCATTGTTCTGCTTCACGACAAATGGGGGCTGACGCCGGATTCAAAGGAGTTGGCCGTGCGACTGGCCTGCGAAGGCTACGCCGTCCTGGTCCCCAACCTGTATGGCAGACAAGGCGGCATGGTCACGACCAGCGAGGAAGTGGCGGATGCGCTGGCCGAAAGAATTGACGGCCAGACGGTGCTTCAGGACATCAACGCCTCGTGCGAATTTCTCAACGCGAATCTTTCAGAAGACCCGATGCTGGAATCGGCGCTGCGGAATGCGCATGCCGTGGTGGGGTTGGGCCTGGGCGGAACCATGGCCATCCTGTTTGCCCTCAAACGAAAACGGTTGCGGGCGGCGATTGCCTTTTACGGCAAACTCCCCGAGCCCATGGACTCGATCAAGAATCTGTATTGCCATCTCCTGTATCACGCCGCCGAAACGGACGACACGGTGACGGCCGAGGGGCTTGAACAATTGACGAGTCTCGCGCGTGAATCCGGTCACACCGCGGACGTGCGCCGGCATCCCGGCACCGGCAATGGATTTTGCGATCAACTGCGGCCGAACGCCTACAATGAACCGGCGGCCCGGCAAGCATGGGACGCAACGATTACGTTCCTCAACGCCCAGTTGCCCGCCGCGCAGGAAAACCCCGCGTCGTCATGATCCAACGGGCGCACCGAACGCCGGGATGCGCTGCCGACTGAAGACGGCGCTCCCGCGCCGCAAACTGGCTTCCTCCAATTCCTCGGTGATTTCAATCAGGCGTTCCTGCCCCGCCTCCATCCCGGGAATAATCTGACGCTCGGTATATCGTACCAGGCCCAGGCCTTTCACAAGCCACACCGTCATGGTGTCCAATCCATACACCTGCGTCCCGTCACGCGAGAGATGCACAAACAACTTCATGCGTACTTCCATGCGAACCGCATCCTGATACGTGCCTGACGGCACGGTCACCGATTCCCGCCCGTGGATGGTCACGGTCGCCTGTACGTCCACTGTTTCCGCCCGGTTGTCCCGGTCAATATCCAAACCCAGATTGAGGTTCTTCCGATCCAGTTGCTGAAAGGAGCCGGACAGCTCAAGCGGAAACCGCACAATCTGATAGGGGATCAACTGCCGTTCCAATACCGTCCCCGGCTTGGACCCGTAATAGCGAAGGCCCGCGGCGTCGCGAAAATAGTAACTATCGGTCGGCCCCTGGTTTCCGGGATTGGTATCATGAAACACCACGGCCATGACGCCGTCTTTTTCTTCCCGCCCCGTGACCGTCGAGACATTCACGAACATCGTATCCTTAATCTGCTCAACGGTCCCTTTGGTGATACGTCCCCGATACCGCCACTCATTGCCCTGTTGATCGGGAAAATAGAGGCTCGCGTCATGAATCACGCCCGGCGTGCCCTGCCCGGACCCGTGGCCGGCGCAGCCCGCGACGAGACCCAGGACCGCCAGAACCGGCATCCATCCACTTGTCACACGGTTTCGACGTTCGTCCCCTGACACGATTCATCCAAACGACAGTTCAGTGCGGCACAAAGAGGGAGACCACGGAGTTTGAACGTAGCATACCCCCAGGAGAGCGGCAAGACACGGCCTCCTCTGTTGCGCTTTGAAATTTGCCCTGCCACGTTCCGTGCGTGATAATCAGTGCATGATGAACCAGTCACCCCGTCAACCATTCGACCGGGATCACGATTCCACGGATCCGTCCACCCCGGCGGTGCTCGTTCTCGGAGGCTCCGGAGTCATTGGCGCCGCGGTCTGTCTGCGATTTGCCAGAAACGGATGGAACGTCGGCGTCCATTATCACACCAATCACGCCTCAACCAAAGCCGCGCTTCACACGATTGAACACCTTGGCCGGCGTGGCAAGTCGTTTCAAGCCAACATCGCCGATTCAGGACAAATCCATGCCCTGTTTGACCAGGTGCGAAGCACGTGGCCCGAACTCAATGCCTGTGTCTGGTCCGTGGGGCAAACGGTGAACCGCCTCACCATCCGTCTGACGCCGTCGGAGTGGGAACACATGCTTCACACCAACCTCACCGGCCTGTTTCTCTGCCTGCAACAGGCCATACGGCTCTTTCCCGAACGGCGCGGAGGATCGGTGACCGTGATCGGTTCGTTGAGCGGCGCCGTGGGGAACGCGGGGCAAACCGCCTACGCCGCGTGCAAAGCCGGCGCGCTGGGATTTGTCAAATCGGCGGCGCGTGAACTCGGGAACGACAATATTCGCGTCAACGCGGTCTTTCCGGGCTGGCATCCATCGCCGCTGACGGGAGACGCGTTTCCCGGCCACGACAATCTCCACGACCACGTGCTGGGACGCACCCCGTCTCTTGAGGAAGTCGCCGATTTTGTCTACCGCCTGGCCGCCACGCAAGACATCTCGGGACAAGTGTACAACGTGGACAATCGAATGTGGTGAGTACGACCAACGTGCCGGCCCAATCCGTCAAAGGTGTGTTCATCGCGGGAACGGACACGAACGTCGGCAAAACCGTTGTGACCGCGGCGCTGGGTGTCGCGTTGCGACAAACCGGGGCCGACGTCGGCGTCATGAAACCCGTCGAGACGCGAGCCGCGCGGGATGCCACGGCATCCGTTTCCGACGCACGCCGCTTGCGGGAATTATTCACGCCTCAAGAACGCATGGAATCCGTCAGCCCGTATTCTTTGCCCGCACCAATCGCGCCGGTCGAAGCCGCCCGACTCGCGCACACACGCATCGCGTTGCACACCATTCTCAACGCCTACCGGACGCTTGCGTCTCGCCATGAGTACATGCTGGTGGAAGGGGTCGGCGGCGTACTTGTTCCGCTGACACAGACACAGGACGTGCGCGACCTGATCGAACTTCTGGGACTTCCCTGCCTGGTCGTCAGTCGAACCGGCTTGGGCGCGATCAACCATACGCGATTAACCCTTCGGAGTCTTCGTGAGTCGGGCATTCCGATTGCGGGCGTGTTGCTCACCCGCACCATCGCGGAGACAAACGAGGACACGCGGCTCCAAACCGCGACGACGGCCACGTGGATCCGCACACTCAGCGGAGTCCCGGTCTTCGGCCCTCTCCCCTTTCAACCCTGCATGGAATCACAATGGGAAACCGGCATCCACAGGCTGGCCAACGATGCCACTATGCGGGAAGTGGCGAAGATGCTGCGGGGAATTGACTGACCATATCGCGCATCGTCCGCTCGATCTGCGAGGAGTTGAGCACGGCGGAGGCGACAGCCACGCCATCGGCTCCGGCTGCAACGATTCCCCGAAGGACATCAGGCGTCATGCCGCCAATCGCAAACACCGGCAACGGCGTGAGGGAACGAATGGCTCGCAACCCGGCCAGGCCCACGGCCGGCTCATGGTTGTCTTTGGTCGTTGACGGAAAGACCGGTCCGTACCCAAGATAGTCCGCGCCTCCCAGCGTCGCTTCCCGCACTTCTTCCGGGCGATGCGTGGAGATGCCGATGATCCTGTCACGTCCCATGATCGTGCGAGCCAACGCCAACGGAAGATCTGCCTGCCCCAGGTGAACCCCGTCCGCTGCCGCCGCCAGGGCTACGTCACACCGATTATTGACCATCAACCACGCGCCTCGTCGCGTGGCGACCGCTCGCAAGGCCTTGGCCCTGGCACAGGCGTCCCGCATGGACCCGGTGGTATTGCGGTATTGAAATAACCGAATGCCGCATGCAACCGCCGACTCCAGCACGCGGCACAAATCAAGCCTGGAAGCCCACTGCTCATCCAGCAACAGATACACACCGACAAGGGAAGGCTGCGACACTAAGACGTCCGGCTGGCGACCAGCCGGTCCAGAAAACCCGTGGAGACTCCGCCTTTTTGAAAATCGGGATTGCTTAAGATAAGCCGGTGCAACGGCACCGTCGTTTTCACCCCTTCGATCACACATTCATCAAGGGCTCGCCGCGTCCGGGCAATGGCTTCCTCCCGATCTTTCCCGTGCGCAATCAGCTTGGCAATCAGGGAATCGTACATGGGATTGACCCGCCCCATTGCTTCCATGGCCGTATCCACTCGAATCCCCGGTCCCCCGGGCATCTGAAAACGCGGAACCACGCCGGGACTTGGGACAAAGGTTTCCGAACACTCGGCGTTAATGCGACATTCGATACTGTGACCGGTGAAATGAATATCCTTTTGTTGAAATCGCAACGGCAACCCGGCCGCCACGCGAATCTGTTCTTTGACGAGATCGGCCCCGGTCACCATTTCCGTGACCGGATGTTCCACCTGGATTCGCGTATTGACCTCCATGAAATAAAATTTTCGATTCTGGTCGAGCAAAAATTCCACGGTTCCGGCGTTTCGATAGTGCACGGCTTTGACGGCTTTGAGGGCCGCTTTCCCCAACTCCTTCCGCAACGAGTCATCCACAGCGGGGGACGGGGATTCCTCAACCAGCTTTTGGTAGCGGCGCTGAACCGAACAGTCCCGCTCCCCCAAATGCACGGCGTGCCCGTGCGCGTCGGCCAACACTTGTATTTCGACGTGCCGGGGATCAAGAAAATACTTTTCAAGATAGACGCCGTCATGGGTAAACGTCGTTCTCGCTTCGACCTGCGCCGACAGAATCGCTTTCCCCAAATCGTCTTCGCGATCCACGACCCGCATGCCCCGTCCCCCTCCTCCGGCCGAAGCCTTGACAATGACGGGATAGCCCAACTTGTTGGCAACTTGCACGGCATGATCGAGATTACGAATCTCACCGTCGCTCCCCGGCATCACGGGAATCCCATGTTGCAGCATGGTGTCTCGCGCTTTGGACTTATCGCCCAGCAAGGCAATCTGCTCGGAGGTCGGCCCAATGAAGGTGATGCCGATTAATTCGCAGACTTCGGCAAAATGTGTGTTCTCGGCAAGAAACCCATAGCCGGGATGGACCGCATCGGCCCCGGTGATTTCCGCCGCGCTCAAGACATTGGGAATATTGCGGTAGCTCAACGCATCGTCGGCCGGCCCGATGCACACTTGCTCGTCCGCGTGGCGCACGTGCGGGGACTGCGCATCAACGTCGGAATAGACCGCAACCGTTTTGATGCCCATTTCCCGGCAGGCGCGGATGATACGAAGGGCGATTTCTCCACGATTGGCAATCAAAATTTTTTTGAACACAACGGTTTTCTCGCGGAGTGGATGGGAATCACGCAGCCGTGAGCGGTTCAATCACAAACAACGGCTGGCCGTATTCAATCCCCATCCCATTTTCAACCAACACCTTGACAATGCGGCCGTCAGCCTCGGATTCCACTTCGTTCATCAACTTCATGGCTTCGACCACGCACAAGACTTGCCCCTTGCTGACCACGCTCCCCTCTTCGACATAGGGATCGGCATCGGACGACGGCGACCGGTAAAACGTCCCGACCATGGGCGAGGTGACCGTGAACAATGGCGATGACCCCCTGGCCGTGGATTCGACGGCCGCTTCAGACGTCGCCTGACCGGGCCGCGGGGCGGGGACGGACACCGGCGAACCGGCGGGGCGTGACGCGGCCGCGAATTCCCGTCTGACACGAATCCGTAAATCCTGCCGTTCAACCTCAATTTCGGTCAAATTCTGTTCGGTCAGAATGGCGATCAGTTCGTGAATTTCTTTTCGCTGTTCGCTTTTCATGCGTTAGGACCTGACGCGTTCGACGTATTCTCTGGTCCGCGTATCAACTTTAATAATCTCACCGGCTTCCAGATACAACGGCACCTTAATGGTGGCCCCTGTTTCAACCACGGCCGGCTTGGTTCCTCCGGAGGCGGTATCGCCTCGAACGCCCGGGTCGGTTTCGACGACCTTTAATTCCATAAAGATCGGCAGGACCACGGAGATGGGGCTGCCTTCGTAGAGGATAATGTTGACTTTTGTTTCTTCTTTGAGCAGATCTCTGTTGCCCCCGAGTTGCGCGTGTTGATAGGTGAATTGCTCATAGGAAGACGTGTCCATAAAGGTGCAGGCGTCGCCGCTTGCATAGAGAAACTGCATTTCGCATTCATCCAGATTCGGTTCATCAAATTTTTCACCGGAACGAAACGTCTTCTCCAGCACCTGGCCGGTTTTGAAATTCTTCAACCTGGTGCGCACAAACGCGCCGCCCTTGCCGGGTTTCACGTGCTGAAATTCCACAATGAAATACGGCACTCCCGCCAACTCTATTCGAACGCCATTGCGAAATTCCGCCGTCGAAATCACGATCCACCCCTGCGTGGACTGGCCGCATACGGCGTGAGTGTGAAAAACTTGTGCATGCTCCGCAACTCCCTAGTCCTGTGTTGCCCGGGTTCTTTTCAGATGCTCAACGGCCGCTCGAATCCCGAGATGATAACTGAACACCCCAAACCCGCTGATTTGGCCGACGGACACCCCGGCCAGATAGGAATGCCGGCGAAATTCCTCGCGCTGATGAATATTCGACACATGCACTTCAACGGTGGGCAGCCCAACGCTCAAGACAGCGTCCCGAATGGCAAGGCTGGTATGCGTATAGGCGGCGGGATTGATGACAATCGCATCAAACCGGTCCCCGGCTTCCTGAATCCACGACACCAGTTCTCCTTCGCTGTTTGACTGTCTGGCTTCAATGGTCACTCCCTCGCTCTTGGCCAATTCCATCAGTTGGGCATTGATGGCCGGAAGAGGCTGCGTCCCGTATAGCTCCCGCTCACGCACACCCAGCATATTCAGGTTCGGCCCATGCAAGACTAAAATCCGCATCGTAGGGTTTGTCAGTGTGTGATAGAGAAACGCATGCTCCGGCAAGGAAGGGCCATCCACACCAAAACTCATTTGCCGAGCGCACCCAAGTGCTTGACATGTAAAGAGATTCTAACAAGGAGCGGGCAGTGGGTCAACGAAAGAGTTGGCAGGGAACCCGGTTGGTTCCCCACAAGACACCACGGGAACGGCCCGTTCCCACCTGTCACGAGGGTGTGGCCGCTGCACGCGCTTTGCTCGACAGCACGCGTCGCAGTTCCACCATCCCCTGCGTATCTCTGGCACAATAGGCGTGCAGGGCCGATGCCAGCCGTTGACGCTCAACCCAATCGGTTTCAACAAAGACCATTCTATGGTACATCGTTGAGGCCGTCGCCCCGTCCCGGATTTCCAAATCTCCATAACCAAGTGACGGCACAAGAGCGGGCAACACGGATTTCATCGAAAATGACCCCTGAAAATCCGGATGGTAATAGTGAGTTTGCATCACAGACAAGAGATCCCACAGGCGCGCCACTAATCGAAGCAGGTCGTTCCGCAAGGCGGGCACGGCTTCGGCCAGGGACCGCAGGATGTATTGTTCGGAATCGGAATACACGCAGATACTGCCGTCCTCGCCGACGGACTCCAGCACGCTCACCGCGATTGCCTCGCGTGGATCGTTCGGCTCCGTCCACAAACAGGTGGTATGGCGCAACGAGCCGTCTTGCATCTCCATATGGTTCGACCATTGAATCGGGACGGGCTGATACGGACGGATGCGCGCATACCGGGGAATGGCGGACATACAGGTCTCAAAATCCAAATGATGGACCGGGTAACGAACCGCTTGCAGCGCCTCCGACAGCCGCGGCGAGATCCATTCAACGTTATCCCGCACGCATCGCTGCAACCGGGTCAGCGCCACGTGGGGAGGAATATCGTCAATCGTCTCAATCCCCTGCGTGCTCAAGCGACGCACGACGTCTTTACCGCCGCCGGGTAAATGGTAAATCCATCGAGCCGGCTTGGAGGCCGTACAATGCGCCCAGAACGGACACTCATAGGGAGTATGACAGTGGCTGTCCGGCTCGACACCGGGAGCCTGGTTCTTGCCAAGCATCGCGCGCATCTGCTCCAGGCGGGCGGGAAGAGCCGGAAGTCTTTCTCCGACCGCCTCGGTGAGGTCTCTAAGGACAAACAATTTTTTCAGGTCCGGCTCCCCTCCGGGATAGGCATAATGTTTATTCATGTGCATCAGGAAGATCCCGGCAAGATCAAGCCCGTTTCCCCGCAACACGTGGGTTTGTACGGCAAGATCGTCGAGATGCACGGATTTCACCCTGGCGGAGGCCTTCACTTCAATCAGCTTCCATGCACAACCAACGCGTTCCAGCACGTCAATGCGAATCAAGGTTCCTTCAAATTGAAACGCCCCTTCAAAAATCGCGCCCACTTGGGAATCGGCTATCAGGGCGGCCGTTTTCTCCACCGCGGCCGCTATATGCCGATGATCCTCGGCAACCAGTACTCCGTCCGGAAAATACCGGTGCGCGGTTTGACCGACTTCTTTTCCCATATCCAACATGCTCTGGCGTTGGCCGTCCGGCCTGGTCGCCAATTGAGGAGCATGGATCTCCAGATACAAACGTTTCTGGCATTGAAGACCAGAGAGAAATCTTGATTTGGAAAGACGCGGAGGACGGTCAGACATGTCTCGTGTCATAAAGGCATCGTGTTCCGGAACAGCCAGGCATGGGAAGCGCGGATGGCTCGTGCAGGGCGCCAAACCATGTGGAATCCTTGGCGCTCACCAGCTTAATAAGCGAGGAGAGAACGCCTTGCAAGCATTGTGCGGTCTTGATTACGGCAAGAATCGAAAATCCGCTTCAGACCAAAACCCTTTTTCAGACAGTGGATAACGTTCTCAAAATCTCAATAGTCTCTTCAAGTCAAGGCTTGAAAATGTCATTGTTCGGCTTTCCTCTCCCAGCAAAACATTTATAGCCTTGCCAGAATAAAAAGCCTTTTAATTCACGCTTATATTAACTTAATTAAACCGTAACTTTAGTTTTATAAATTGAGTGCATTGGAAGAGAACGTCATTGATTTTGTCCACAAATTTTGTGATGCAACTGTAGATAATCATGTTGATAATTGCCCTTGATTCAGAAGCCATAAGCCATTGAACAGACTGCCAGTTTTTTGTGCAATGCTTGGAAAATCATATGCTACTCCCGCTCAATTTTACACACTCCCAAGTCCGCTTCACAAAAGCGCCACGGCCACGGTATCGGCGTAACGAATGCCCAAATCGGTCAACCGCAATTTCCCCTGCCCTTCAACCAAAAACCCCGCTTGCGTTAATTGGTGAATCGCCCGGCTAAAAACAGTCTGTTCATCATTCTCCTTGCACGCCGGCCAAACGGGCACTCCGGATAACATGCGCAACCCGAATACCATCCGTTCACGGTCTTGCTGTTCAGGGGATAAACAGGCGATCTCGTCCAGAGGCAACATCTTCCCCTTCAAAGCATCGGTATATTGTTCTAAATCCGCCACATTGCCGAACCGGACACGGCCAAGATATGACTGTGCACTGGGACCCAGCCCAAGATAGGCTTGGTCTTGCCAATACCGCATATTATGACGGCATTCATAGCGGGGTTGGCAATAATTTGAAATTTCATACCGCTCAAAGCCTGCGGCGGACAGACGTTTGACGGCCAGTTCTTCCAATCTGGCCTGAAATTCCACGTCCGGCTCCGCTCCGTTTCCATGAACGAACGCTCGATGAAAAGGCGAACCTTCGTCCAGGGTATACGCATAACAGGAGAGATGCGTGGGAGAGACGGCAAGGGCCTCATCCAATGTCCATTGCCACGATTCCGCCGACTGCCCCGGGAATCCAAACATCAGGTCCAGCGAAACGTTTGCAAAGCCAACGGACCGTGCCCAATGGACGGCTTGTCGAATACCGGCGCCAAAGGCGCGCCCGCCTAATGCCAGAAGCTCATTCTTGTCAAACGATTGCCCTCCCACACTAAGGCGGGTCACCCCGGCCTGCCGAAGCGCGTCAAGCCCATCCCGGGTGATTGTCCCCGGATGGACTTCGACGGACACCTCGGCATCATCCGCCAACGCGAAACATCCGCGAATGGCATCCAACACCAGCAAGAGTTGCCGCGGGGTTAAGGTCGTGGGGGTGCCCCCTCCCAGATAAATCGTGTGAACTGGAATCTCCCGGAGTTCGCCGTCACGCGCATACAGACGAAGCTCTTGATCCAAAGCCCGCAGAAATTTTTGAACGCGATCGTCACGATGAATCTCCATATACAATGCACAAAACCGACAACGTGCCCGGCAAAAAGGTACATGCACGTATATCCCCAAATGCTCCGCTTCAATCGGTCCGGCCGTCTTTTTCAAATCAAATAATGAGCATGGAGTCATCGCCCCGCCTTCCCTTCCACGCCGGCAATGCCCGTCATGACAGTCATTCATCATGCAACCCCGTTCGAAAGCCACGCCCTTCAGACCTCCCTCCTCCGGCCAGCCAGGACATGCTTTGGCCGTTCCCGCTTTTGTACGCTACGGCCGGGCTTAGCTTATTGTCTAATCCAATTCCGTGCGCTAACGTTCTCGTCCATTCACCCGTCATCAAACCACCGTTATCCCGGGAGACGAACGCATGCCTCAACCTGCTCCCCCTGAAAAAATCATGCAACTGGGCATGGCGTTTGGGGATCGAAGACGTTATGAAGCGCGATTGAACTCCAAGTGTTCATGATTGTAGCAAAAGGGCACAAGGATGCCCAAATCTTGCGCAAGGCACGCGGCCTGCATGAACGAAGCGCCACGGATTTCTTTGATGCGCTGGTTGCACTGGACGAGGACCGGAAGCCCTGGCCCATGCCGCCAAACCGGGCGTCTTGAAAGTCGTGCTGGACATGACGAAAACCCGCCCTGACAGGCCGTAAAAACGCGAGGCAAACCAGGAACGTTAAGTCAGCGGCTAACGCCGCCGATTGGACGCTGGATTCCCGATTAAAGACGTCGGGAATGACGGAGGGGGTAGGGTGGAAATCCAGTCTGCGATCCCTGGTTGCCATTCCCGCGGAGAAAACACCACTGTCATTCCCGCGCAGGCGGGAATCCAGCGTCTAACTGGGCCGGCGGAGCCGGACACTTCACTCCTGTCCTTACCAGTGCCACTCCAGTTGCACCCGCACGCCATGATCCACCGGGATCGTGCCCGTCGCGCCTTTTCGGGCGCCTTCCAGGCTCATATTCAGCCGGTGGGCCAGGCTGACCCGGCTGCCTAGCCGGTACGTCCTGGCATCCGCCGCCCCCAGGGTCATCCCGCCGTAGGGTGTCAGCAGGTGGTCGCCTACCGGCAGCCCGTAGGCGACGGTGGCTTCCATGAGGCCCTGCGGCGTGGTCGGGCCGCTGGGCGCCGGGCGGTTGGCTGTGCCGTGTTCCCAGAGTTGCGCCAGGCCGCCGGCGCTGGTGGTGGTTTGATAGGTTGGGGCCAGCGTGACGGCCAGGCCCTGCCCCTGGGCGCCCGGCGCCAGGGTCACCCGTCCGCTCACGCTCCAGTCGTCGTAGTCGCCGCCATGGGCGAGCAACACCCGGCCCCGGCTTTCCAGCGTCAGCCGCAGGGCGGGATGGGCGTAGCGCAGGCCGCCGCTTAGTTCCGCGCCGGTGCCGGTGCGGCCGTCGCCGGCGTCATGCCGCAGGCCCACGCCCACGCTGGGGGTCAAGTGTGCGCCATTGGGTAAGGGTTGCTCATGGCTGCCTTCCAGGGTCAGCCGCAACCGCCGGGCGTCCGTGGTCAGGCCGGCCAGGCGGTCGCCTTGTTGCTCGGCTTTGATCGCCGTAGTCAGGGCTTCGGCTTTGACCCGCACCGTGGTGGTGCCGTCGGGGGTCAGGAGGCCCGGCTGGTTGAGCAGGCGGCCGGCGCCGCCCACGGCGGCGGTGGCCAGCCGGGTGTCGGCGGTGACGGTGCCTTCGGCCGTGGGGTCGGCGGTGTCGGTGATTTCAACTTCGCCCCAGCCGTAGCCGCCGGTGGCCCAGAGGGTCACCTGCCCGTCCAGCAGGCTGGTGCTGACGTAGGGGTGCAGGCTGGTCAGGGTGGCCTGATAGGTGCCGGGGGCCGGGTCGGCGCCACTGCGGTCGGTGTAATCAAAGGTGCCGTCGGCCCAGGAGACGGCCAGGCCGGTCAAGAGGGTGTCGGTCAGCCAGGCGTCCCCGCCCACGGTGGCGCCGAACAGGTCGCCGTCCCAGTCCACGGTGGCGCTGTTGCCGGATAGGTTGCGGTAGGCGCCGTTGCCCCACAGGGTGACGCCGGCCAGCGGCCCGCCGGCTTGGTTGAGCGGCAGGGCAAAGGCAGAGCGGCCCAGGAGGGATTTGACATTGAAGGCGCCGGTGGTCAGGGCTGCCCCGTTTGATTGCAGCACGTCCGCCAGGGTGGACTGCCCGCCCAGGCTGAAGGTGGCGCCGCCGGAGGCGTCCCGGTCGGTGGCGGCTTGTTCGGTCCGCCGGGCAATGGCGCTGACGGTGGTGTCCATCATGGCACGGGTGACTTCGGGGAGAATGGCGCGGTTGATGTTGCCAAAGGTGCCGAATTGTCCGATGGCGATGGTGAAAGTCTGTTGTGCGCTATCGGGGTTGGTGGCATCGTTGTCGGTGGCGGTGTAGGTGTAGGTCGTTTCATCCTGATCGGTGGTCGGGGTGCCGTCCAAAACTTGGGTGGCGGCGGTGAAGGTCAGGCCGTCGGGCAGGGGCGGGGTCGGGTTGATGGCGTAGGTGAGTGCGCCGGTGCCGCCGGTGGCGGCGGGCAGGGTTACGCTGATGGGTTCATCGGGGGCGTATCTTTGGGGGCGGATGGTGGTGGTGGCGCCGAAGGTTGGCATGAGGTCGGTGATGGTGATGGTGAAGGGCAGTTCCGTGATGTCGGGCGGGGTGTCGCTGTCGGTCACGGTGTAGGTGAAGGTCGTCATGCTTAGCATGGTGGTGGGGGTGCCGTCCAAAACGCGGGTGGCGGCGGTGAAGGTCAGGCCGTCGGGCAGGGTTTCGGTGATGGCGTACATGACTGTGCCCTGGCCGCCGGTGGCGGTGGGCAGGGTCAGGTTGACGACGGTGGTGGGGGTGTAACTCTGGGCGGGGATGGTGGCGGCACCGAAGGTTGGGGGGTCGGTCTCGCCCTGGATGTTGATGGTGACGGTGGCGGAGACCGGGCCGGTTGTTCCGCTGGTCTGCTCCCCGGCCACGGTAAAGGTTTCGGTGAGTGTGTCGCCGTCGTTCAAGGCATCCACGGCGGCATTGTCGTTGTCCAGTGTGTAGGTCAGTACCGCTGTGTTGCTTAGGGGAGCACCTAGGCGAACTACAAAGTTTCCGTACATGCCATCAGTGTCCTGGGCCGTGAAAACACCTACTTGCAGCTGCACGGCGTTCCCGAATGTCAACGAATTGGCGGTTACGGTATTGGGGCTGGCGTCCTCAACGATGGTGTAGGTGAGGTTGTTACCGGGTGCGGCGGCGTCAAAAATCTGCGCCGAGGCGTGGTGGGCGGGGATGAGGGTGAGGGCGAGGAGGAGTAAGGCGGTGAGGGATGCGCCGTTAGGGGTCAGGCGTGAATTTTGTTGTGCAGGGGGGGGGGGGGGGGGGGCAGGAATGGCTGTTGAGACGCTCAAAGGCGCGGTTTTATGCGGTTTTGGGGTGTTTTTGAGTGTGGGCGGTGAATGGAAAAATAGCATGACTATGTGGCTCCTGTTTGGGTAAATGAAAAAGTGAGTATAACCAAAACGCTCACGGGTTTGCAAGGGGTGACGGTTGTGGGTTGGGGTGGCGCAGGCGGACACTTCCGCCAAGTTAGCGGCTTGCGCCGCCGGTTGAACGCTGGATTCCCGCCTGCGCGGGAACGCCGCCGGGGGCCGGCCGCAGTCACGTCGCGAGCTTTGTCTTTTCAGCACGCCGCCGGGCATGGTACAATTGTTTTGTCTCACGGCCTCGTGGCCGTGCCCCATGATCGCGCAGGCCACAAAGGAGGTTTTGTATGGACAACATTCGCTGTCTGAAGTGTGAACAAACGATGGAGAAGATGACGGAACCGCTTTTTCTGGGAAAACTGGAGGAAGAAATCAAGCAGAATGTGTGCCTGGCCTGCTGGACCGAATGGAATAAATCCGGCGGGGTCAAAACGATGATGATCAATGAATATCACCTGAACCTCGGGGATGAACACGGCCGCGCCACCTTGAAAAAGCACATGCGCGCGTTTTTCAAGTTGCCCGGCGCCGAGGTGGAATTCAAGGATTACCGCACCTGACGGGACGCCCGCTCACGCCGGGTCCGTTCACGGGGCCGGATCGGCGCCTCTTGTCGAACACCCGTTGTCCCTTGTAAGATCGCAGGATGGAGACTCCGCTCGGCAAAGGGCTGTTCCTGATTGCGACTCCCGGCCTCCGCGACCCCAATTTTCAGCAAACCGTGATCCTGTTGTGCGAACACGGACCCGACGGCGCGCTCGGGGTCGTGGTCAATCGCCCGACACAGATCACCATCCCCGAAGTGCTCCCGCACGTCCCCATCCTTGAAGGCCAGCATCACAAGGTCTTTGCGGGGGGGCCTGTTCAACAGAACAACCTGCTGATTCTGTACCGCACGCCCGAGGGCCGGGATGATTCCCACCATATCTTTGACGGCGTGTATCTGGGCGGCCACGCAAAGGCTCTGGATGATCTGCTGCGCGATCCTTCTTCCCTGGCAAACATGCGGGCGTTCATGGGATATTCCGGATGGGCGCCGGGCCAACTGGAACATGAAATGCAAAGCGGGTCGTGGCTCACGCAGCCCGCCGACTCCGCCGCCATGTTTGAGGCGGATCACCGCCGCTTCTGGAGCACGCGTCTTCGCACGCTTCGGCGCGACTGGTCGTTGTATGCGGACATGCCTTGTGATCCAACCATGAATTAATCGTCCATGATGACCCCACCGCCTCTCCTGTCGAAAACCCGGCAATTCAAAGACCTCCTGCTGTCCAGCCGCGTGGAGTTTTTTTGCGAAGCGCACAACGGCCTTAGCGCCAAAATCGTCGAGGAGGCGGGGTTTTGCGGCCTGTGGGCGAGCGGTCTGACCATCTCCGCGCAATTCGGCGTCCGCGACAACAACGAAGCGAGCTGGACGCAAATCCTCGACCACCTGGAATTTATGTCCGACGCCACGCGCATCCCCATCCTGCTGGACGGCGATACCGGATACGGGAATTTCAACAATATGCAGCGCCTGATCCGGAAACTTGAACAACGCCGGATCGCGGCCGTCTGCATTGAAGACAAGCTGTTCCCCAAAACCAACAGTTTTTTGCATGGCGATACCCAACCCATGGCCGATATTGACGAGTTCTGCGGGAAGATCAAGGCCGGCAAGGACGCGCAAACCGACGAGGCGTTCTGCCTGATCGCCAGAGTGGAAGCCTTTATTTGCGGCTGGGGGCTGCCCGAAGCGCTGCGCCGGGCCGAGGCCTATCACCGGGCGGGCGCCGACGGCATCCTCATTCACAGCGCCCTGGCGGTCCCCGATGAAATTCTCGCGTTCAAGCGGGAGTGGGGCGCCCGCTGCCCGGTGGTGATTGTCCCCACCAGGTATTACGCGACGCCGACCGACGTGTTTCGACAACACGGGTTTTCGGTGGTGATCTGGGCGAACCACCTGCTTCGCGCGGCGGTGACCGCCATGCAGAAAACGGCGCGGGTCGTGAAAGACAGCGAACACCTGCTTTCGGTTGAAGACAATATCGCGCCGGTCTCTGAAATTTTCCGGCTTCAGGACGCCGCCGAACTTCAGGAAGCCGAAAAACGCTACCTGCCGCACATCGGCGACCGTCCGGCGGCGATTGTTCTGGCCGCGTCCCGCGGCGACGAATTGGGCGAATTCACGCAGGACAAACCCAAAACCATGGTGCCCATTCAAGGCATGCCGATCCTGTCGCATATTGCGGAGGCGTATCACGCCGTGGGGATCAAACATATTACCGTGGTTCGGGGGTATCACAAAGAGGCCGTCGCCCTGCCCAATCTGACGTACGTTGACAACGACGACTTTGCGGAGACCGGCGAACTCGTTTCTCTCCTGAAAGCGCTGCGGGCACGGCGGGGCGTCTTTCACGCGACGGTCATTTCCTACGGCGACCTGCTGTTCAATAAATATATTCCTCAAATCCTTGTGCAGGAATCCGACGACTGGGTGATTCCCGTTGACAGTTTGTGGGAAGGGAAAACCGCTTATACGCGGCTCGGAGGGTTTGCGGAATGCACGGCCCCCAATTCGCGGGACGCGTACAACGCCGTCATCCATCTCAAGCATCTGGGACAAGACGTGCCGCCTGCGTCCAGGCACGGGGTCTGGATGGGGTTCCTGAAGGTGTCGGCGGGCGCCGCCGAGCGGCTGCAAGTCCTGCTGGAGGAGATGCTGGCCGACCCCGCCAACAGGAAAGCGGGCATGGCGCAATTATTCCGTGAATTACGCAAACGAAACGTGGCGATACGGGTGCTGTACACGGTGGGGCACTGGCTTGACATCAACAGCCTCGCCGACGTGCTGCAAGCCGAACGATTTTAATTCATGACACATTCCGTTCGCCGGCTGGTCCGCAATCGGCACGTGGCGGCCATGGTGTGCGCCGCGCTGCTCGCGGCGGCGCCGGCAGGCGCCCCGGCCGCCGATGAGCCGCGCGCCGGCGCGGCGGACGTCATCGCCGCGCGCGCGGAAGCCGCATGGATGGACGGCGCCGCCGCGCGCGCGCTGGATCTGCTCGACCAGGGGATTCACGCGCATCCGCACGCGCTTCGGCTGCACGCCTTGCGCGGGCATATCCTCGCCGCCGCGTCCCGCCGCCACGGCGAAGCCCTTGCGGCGTATGACACGGCGCTCAAGACGCACCCGCGGGATTTGGACGTGCGCTGGGCCAAATGGAGCGTGCTGTTGCGCTCGGGGCGGAGCGACCGCGCCGTGGCCGAATTGCAGCGCATGGCCGGGCTTGACGCCGAAAATCCCCTGCTCCCCTTCCGGCTGGCGCGGGAACTCCGAAAACTCGACCGCCTTGAGGAATCGCTGGCGTGGTATGAACAAGCGGTGGCCCTGGCCCCGGATATGCCGGGCTGGCGGTTGGCGCTCGCCCGCGCCAGGTTTGACGTTCTGGACGGGCCAGGCGCGCGCGACGAAGTCACGCGCGTCCTGCGCATGGCGGCGCCCGGGTCTCCAGAGGAGGCGGCGGCCCGCAATCTGATGTCGGTGATCTACGGAGCCACCAAGGAACGGGGCCGCCGCTTTGAGCCGGTGTTCACTCCTGAAGGGTCCGCGGCGGAGCGGAAAGAATGGGCCTCCATGCGCGCCCATGCCTGGCGACTGTTTGAGGCGGGCCGCCATGAAGAGGTCGAGCCGATCTACCGGAAAATTCTGGCCCTCAATCCCAGCGATTACGCCGCCACCCATGAATTGGGGATGACGCTGCTGGCGCTTGACCGGTGCGAGGACGCCATTGACGTTTTTGCCACCCTGTCCACGTTGAAGCCGTCCGACGAAGTGTATGCGGATGCGTTTTTTCGGGTCGGCCTATGTCTGATGTCGCTGGAACGGTGGGGCGAAGCCCTGCTCTATTTTGAAGCCCTGTATGAGGCGGCCGTTGATTTTGAGGAACGCACCAGAGACGCGCCGCCCAAAGCCGGTCTTCGGGTTCTGGACAAACACAAACTGACCGAGTGGATCGCGAAGGCGAAAGAACGGATGGCCGAACACCCCGCGCCGGGGAACGACGCGGCGGACGCCGCCCCCGCGTCCGGGACCCCGGAACCCATGAGCGAGGAAGAACTGTACCGCCGCCTCGCGACGGAGCCGGTCGCGCCCGAGCCGCAGACCGACGCACGGGGGTCGTTGATGGGGCGGGACGCGGATTTCAGCATGTTTCGGTACGTGATTCCGGCCAACCGGGTCGTGCGGGACGACCGGCCCACCGGCGCTCACGCGTTTATCCCCGTTGAACCGCACGATACGTTTCCCGCCTCGCGGGAAGAGATTTACCTGGTGTTTGAACTCGTGACCGCGTCCTACGACGAAGTGCCGCTTCGTGCGGAATGTTTTCCCGAAACGCCGCGCACGGACGGCACGCACCGCCCGTTCGCCGGCGACCACGTCGTCATGGGCATGGGCGATCAGTCCGGCTATTTTGTCATCACCCCGCCGGAAACGGGATGGCCCGCCGGCGTCCAACGGTGCGGGTTGTTTGTCGGCGGGGAAGCGTCCGCCTATACGCACGTGGACGAAGTCCGGTTTCGCATCGTTGAGGGCCGCCGCCCGTCGTCATAACCCGCGCGGACGAACCGCGTTCGCCGCCCGCGGCGTTCATGCTATACTGTGCCCGGCATGATACGCATCCTGAAACGGTCTCTTGTGGGCGCCGCCGTGTGCTGGGCGGCGTGGGGAGCCGGCGTTCACGCGGTCGCCGGCGAGGCCGCCGACGTCGTGGCCGAACTGCAGGACTCGCTCATCACCATCATGAAAGAAGGCGACGCCCTCGGCTACCAGGGCCGTTATGACGCCATCGCTCCGGTTGTTGACCGGACACACGATCTGAACGCGATTGCGCGCCTGGTCGTCGGACGGCGCTGGAAAGGACTCGCGGCGGCGCAACGAGCCGCCTTTCTCCGCACGTTCCGGGATTTGAGTATTGCGACGTATGCCGCGCGTTTCAAGGACTATGACGGCGAGCGGTTTGACGTGCTTTCGGAAAAACCGTTGCGCAAGGACAGTCGCGCGATTGTGACCGGCCGGTTTGTGAAAGCCGACGGAGAGCGCCTGACGTTCAGCTATATGGTGCACCGGGTGAACCGCCGGTGGACAATTCTCAATATCAGCGTCAATGGCGTCAGCGACGTGGCGCTGAAACGCGCGGAGTACGGCGGCATTCTGCGACGGGAGGGATTCCCGGCGCTGCTCCGGCGCCTGCAAGACCGGATTCAAGACAATACGCGTGGACTTTAGCGCTTGCCGATGGTACAGTCGCCGGCGGCTGTCCGGGGACACGAACGACGTCCATGCGAAACGTGAACGACCACACCGACACACGAAGGGGCCTGGCGGCGGCCCTGGCCCTGTTCACCGTGATGACGGGGTGCGCCACGACTCACTCCGCAAGCGGCGAGACCGCGGAGGCCGATCCGCTTGAGCCGGTGAACCGCCCGATCTACCTGATCAATGACTTTCTCGACCGGACGGTTGCCGAACAAACGGCCGAGTTCTACGTCGCGTACACGCCGCGGCCGGTCAGAAAAAGCATTTCCGATTTTTTCGACAACGCGGCGTACCCGAACGTCATCCTCAACGACTTTCTTCAGGGCAAGGGCCGGCAGGGCATGGAGGATATCGGGCGGTTTGTCGTGAACTCAACGTTCGGACTTCTGGGCATTTGGGACATGGCCACGCCTCTCGGCATGGAAGCCCATGACGAAGATTTTGGGCAAACCCTTGGCGTGTGGGGGATGGACGAAGGCTCCTACGTCGTTCTTCCTCTTTTCGGGCCGAATTCCGTCCGGGACTCGCCGAATATCGGCGTCGGCGCCGTCACCAATATTCTGTTCTACGTCACCAATCCTTTTATCGTGCCCGTTGCCATTTTAGGCTTCATTGATAAACGGGCGCGCGCGAAAACCGCCATCAAATTTCGGGACGAGGCCGCGGTCGAGCCGTATCTCTTTACGCGAGAAGCGTATCGTCAGCATCGAACCTTTCTGATCCACGACGGGAATCCTCCGGACGAGCTGTTGTTTGACGAAGCCATGACCGACCCGGAGGCTGATGACGCCGACCCGTCCCCACGCGAAGAAACCGGCGCGCCGTAACGGTTGAGAATGATCTCTTTGACTCATCAGCCCATGAACCGCCGTCTTTGTCATGCCCGCAATGCTCCCCTCCGCCATTCCCGACATCTTCAATCGGGAATCCAGCGCCCAACCGGCGGCGCCCGCCGCTACCTTCATGGAATATCCGGCTGCGCCGCCCCATCTTGACGCTGGATTCCCGCCTTCGCGGGAATGACGGTCCGGGGGTTTGAGGTGTCACGTAGAGAATCCCGTAACGGGTCGCGTCCCGTGATTCCGGCGCTTATCTCCTGTTCCCCGATTCGGCCTCCCGCCCCAATTCGGCCAGTAAAGCCGGGAGCACCGCCAACGCACAGACCATGGCCATGGTCAACACCACCACCAGCAACATCCCCAAACTGGCCATGCCCGGATGCCGCGAAAACCCAAGCGCCCCGAAAGACGCCATGGTGGTGACGGCGCTCAAGAGTACGGCGTGAGCCGTGCTGCTCCGCATGACCCTGGCAATGGAGCCGTCTTCCCGTTTTCGCAAAATCAGATAAATGCCAAAGGCAATCCCCAGTCCAAGCACGAGGGGCAAGGCGATCACGTTTGCCAGATTGAGCGGGATGCCCAACGCCAAACAGACGGCGACCGTCCACACCATCGTCAACACCAGCGGCAGGAGAACCAGGAGCATGTCGCCGATGCGTCGAAGAACCGCCAGCAGCAACAGGGCGGCCACCGCGACGGCCAGCGCCGTCGCCTGCATACAGGCGTCAATGATGGAGCGGCCTCCTTCCAGGATGCCCACGGGCGACCCGATCGCCCGGGGAGCCACCCGCCGCACGCGATCCACGAATTGACGCAAGACGTGATTCTCCCCGATGTTTCGGGCCGGAAACACTTCAACGCGGACCCGGCCGTCGGCAGCGCGATAATGGCGCGTCAGGCTTTCCGGCAGCGTCTCCGGCGTGACCGTGTCCGGGGACATTAATCCCCGCAACCGCTCAAGCCACGCCGGAAAATCTCCAAGCAATCCCGCGCGGAGTTCGGCCGCAAAACGGGTTGAGCCGCCGGCATCGCGCAACAGGTTGTCTATCGCCCGCCGCACCGCCGCCGGCGCGGGATCATGCTGAACGCCGGCGCCTTCATGCGCGCCGAGGGCCTCGCGAAAGGCTTGCATGGCCCGCACCTCGACCGCCTCATCCGGCGTCTCTAACGGCTCCCGCGGCGTGAGAAGCGGACCGAGCACCACGGCCATTTCGTCAATCATGGCCAGCTTGTCTTCTTGATCGCGCGGGACGAAACTCGAAAGCGTGACCACCCGGTCCACGTCGGGCACCCGCTTCAGACGTTCCGCCACGGCATCGGCGGCCGCGACGTCGCCGGCCAGAACCTGAATCATATAGGGGGAGGTCTCCGGGTCCGCCAGCAATTCCTGAAAGGTGGACATGCCTTCGGTTGAAGGGTCCCGAAGGTGCAAGGGATTAAAATCAAACCGCACCAGCGGCAAGACCGCCAGCGCCGCGACCGTCGCGGACGCCGCCAGGGCAAGAACCGCCCGCCGGCGCCGAATGATGAGAACCGGCCGTTCCGATGAATCTTCTCCGGCGCTCCGAAGTGACGGGGAAGCCCGTGGCCGGGCAGCCGGCGGGAACAGCGTCAGCAGCGCGGGAAAAAACGTCACGTTCGCCAACAAGGCCATCACCATGCCGCCGCCGGCAATCAGCCCCAGTTCCGCAAAGCCCCGGTAGGCCGTCGGGAGAAACGAAAAAAAACTAAGTGCGGCGGCGAGCGCGGCGAGCGTCAGCGCCCCGCCGACACCGCCCGCCGCCCGCCGCAAGGCCGCTTCATGGTCGCCGCCCCGGTCACGTTCTTCACGATACCGCATGCCGAACTGAATCCCAAAATCCACGCCCAGCCCGATGAACAACACCGGCGCGGACGCGGAAATAAAATTCAACGAGCCGGTGGCGGCCACGGCAAAGGCGGCCGTCCACAGCAAGCCCACGACCAGCGTGCACACCATCGCGCTCACGAGCCGGACGGACCGAAGCCCGATCAGCAGCACGCACGACACCAGGGCCAGGGACAACCCCGCCGCCATCCCGGCGCCCTCGGCAATCGTGTCCCGCTCTTCCGCTTCAATGGGAACCGGGCCCGTCAGTCGAATCCGCACGCCGAATCGTTCCTCCAGGTCCCGGCCGTGCCGGCGAAGCGAGCCGAGCGCCGCCGCCGCCGCGTCCAGATTTGAATAATCAAGCCTCGGCTGCGCCAGAAGAAACCCGTGCCGCGGGTCGCCTTTGTCCGTCACGTCTTCAAGCATGACCTGTTTCCATGCCAGGGCATGGGGCCGCCCGAGCCGCTGCGCGTCAATCGCCTCGCTCAACAAAGTGAAGATTGTGGAAAGCCGCGTCCGCTGCTCGGGCGTCGGTTCTTCCTCCAGCGCCGACGTGAGAATGGAGAACAGCCCGCGCAGACTCGGATCATGCGCCAGCGTCCCCACAAACGGCTCCCATGCGGTCAGACGTTCGTCCAGCCGCCATAATTCCTCGGCGTCAAAATACAGCAAGCCGTAGCGGTCGAAAAACGCATCCTGGCGGGGCTGGTACACCGAGGAAAACAACGAGGGTTGCCGTTCAAGACGCTCGGCCAATTCGTGAACCGCGTCGCGTCTGTGTTCGTCGGAACCGCCATCCACGACGACCAGAATCAAGTTGTCGAGTTGCGGAAACGCCGCCTCAAAGTCCCGCTGCAACTGCCTGAAGGGCAGGTCGGGGTCCAGCAGGTTCATGGGGTCCGTATCAAGCGTCAGGGTGTTGACCGTGTACGCCGCGGACAGTCCGGCGACGGCAAGGCCGCCGATGACCACCCACACGGCGGCGCGGCGGCATCGCTCCACCAACCCGACCAGACAGACCCGGTAGCCGCGCCCAATCCGGTCAAGCACGGCGGCTCACCCGCCACGCCGTGACGCTGTTATCCCGCCGCACGCAACGGCTCATGGACTCCCCGACCTTTCGCAGACACATGACGAGTGGCTGCCGCACACGCACCGTTCCCGCGCGTCCGGAACCACGGGATGATCACTTCGCCGTTCGCAGTCTTAGCGCGTTCACGATCACCGAGACCGAGCTGAACGTCATGGCCGCGCTGGCGATGACGGGGCTAAGGAGTATGCCGAAGAACGGATAGAGGGCGCCCGCGGCGACCGGCACGCCAAGCGCATTGTACGCAAAGGCAAAGAACAGGTTTTGCCGGATGTTTCTCATCGTGGCTTTGCTCAAGTTCCGGGCGAAGACCACGCCGCGAAGATCGCCCGTCGCCAACGTCATGCCCGCGCTTTCGATGGCCACGTCGGCGCCGGTCCCCATGGCGATCCCGACGTCCGCTTCGGCCAGCGCCGGGGCGTCGTTGATGCCGTCCCCGGCCATGGCGACCACGCGGCCTTGTCCCCGGAGCTGTTTCACGATTTGGTGTTTGTGTTCGGGAAGCACGTCGGCGTGAATGTGACGCACGCCCAGTTGCGCGCCCACGGCTTCGGCGGTCTGCCGATGGTCGCCCGTCACCATCACGATGGTCAAGCCGTCGCGCGTCAGAGACCGCACCGCGTCGGCCGTGGAGGCCTTGACCGGATCCATGACGCCGATGAGACCGGCCGGGCGCCCGTCAACGGCCACGAACACCACGGTTTGCCCCGCTTGCCGCAGCGCGTCGCCGTGTTTGTTAAGGTCCGTCAAGGCCTTCGCCGGCACGCCCATATCGCGTTCCAGAAAGGTGCGATTGCCCAGGACCACGGTTTTCCCGTCCACGCGGCCTTTGACGCCTTCACCCGTTTGCGAACGAAATTCCAGGGCCGCGCCGACCGTCAGGCCGCGCGCTTCCGCAGCCGCGACAATGGCCGGGGCCAACGGATGTTCGCTGGCTCGTTCAACGCCCGCCGCCAATTGGAGCAGCGCGGTCTCGCTGAATCCCGGCGCGGGCACGACCGATTGGCAAACGGGCCGGCCCTCGGTCAAGGTGCCGGTTTTATCCACGACCAGCGTGTTCACCTGTTCCAGCCGTTCAAGGGTTTCGGCGTTTTTCATCAGGACGCCCGCCGTCGCGCCCCGGCCCATGCCCACCATCACCGACATCGGCGCGGCCAACCCCAGCGCGCACGGGCAAGCAATGATCAGCACGGCCACGGCGTTCACCAGGGCATAGGCCAGGCGTGGCTCCGGCCCCACCGCCGCCCACACGCCAAAGGTGACGGCCGCGGCCAGCACGACGAGCGGAACAAAATAGCCCGCCACCGTGTCGGCCACCCGCTGAATGGGCGCGCGGCTGCGTTGAGCCTCGCCCACCAGTGTGACGATCTGCGCCAGCATGGTGTCCCGGCCCACGCGCCTGGCTTCCATCAGCACGGCGCCCGTGCCGTTCATGGTGCCCCCCGTGACCCGGCTTCCCGTCCGTTTGGCAACGGGAATCGGTTCACCCGTCACCATGGATTCATCAACCGAGGTGGAGCCTGACAGCACCACGCCGTCCACGGGGACGGTCTCGCCGGGGCGAACGCGCAGGCGGTCACCGATGGCGACCCGTGCCAGCGGAACGTCCTCTTCGCGGTGTTCGTCCCGCACGATCCGCGCGGTTTTGGGCGCCAGCCCAAGCAGGGATTTCAGCGCGCGCCCGGTTTGGCCGCGTGCCCGCATTTCCAACACCTGCCCCAGCGCCACCAACACGATAATCACGGCGGCGGCTTCAAAATACACGGGCACGTCGCCGCTGTCCGTCCGGAAAGACTCTGGAAACAGGCCCGGCAGTATCGTGGCCGCCGCGCTGGCGAGATAGGCCGTTCCCGTGCCCATGGCAATCAGGGTGAACATATTGAGGCGGCGATTGACGACCGAGGCCCACCCGCGCTGAAAAAACGGACGGCCGACCCACGCCACGACGGGAGTGGCCAGGATGAACGACACCCAATTCAAAACCTTGACGGACAGCAGCGCGTTCAACGGTTGCCCGGGGATCATGTCCGACATGGCCGGCGCGAGAATCGGGAAGGCCAGCGCCGCCCCGATCCACAATCGCCGAGTCATGTCAACGAGTTCGGGGTTGGCGTCTTCCTCAACGGTCACGATTCGGGATTCCAGCGCCATGCCGCAGGACGGGCAGGCCCCCGGAGTCCCGGATTCCACGTCCGGGCACATCGGACAGATATAGGCGGTCTCCGGCCCGGCCGGCGCGGCGGCCATGGACGGCTTGTCGCGGCCGCCCAGATACCCGTCCGGATCGCCGCGAAACCGTTCTTCGCATTGCGGACGGCAGAACGAGTAGGTCGTCCCTTGATATTCGCAGTGTCCGGCCGCCGCGCGAGGGTCCACCATCATGCCGCACACCGGATCACGGACCATGGGCGCGCCGGTCATCGTGAGTTCCCGGCGCGCCGGGCCGGGAGGGGATTGGCCGGATTCCATCATGATCGCTCCGCTTGCCCGCTTGAGAAGACTCTTCCCGTTCTCATTCCCGACTCCTTTCTTTCTTCCTTATCACAGCCGACGGGAGAATGATAGAGACCGGCTCGTCCGGTCGTTGACGCGACGCGTTCGCAACCGAAACGGCGCGCATCCGAAGATGCGTCCGCTCTGGAAGACGCTCGGCCGGCATGGCGCTCATGCGAACGTGACGGCCGTTCCGGCACAAGCGTCAAGACCTGCGTGCCGGAGCGCCCATGCCCGTGCGCCCGAACGGCCAATGAGATGCCATTCCCGTACTCTCTGCCGTCATGCCCTCCGTCATGCCCTCCGTCATGCCCGACATTGTTAATTGGAAATCCATCCTCGCCTTGACATCCCCCCCAAGTATCCGCCCTCGCCGCCCCGTCTCTCCTCTGGATTCCCGCTCCCGTTCAAGCCGGGGGCAGGTTCTTCCCGGGAATGAGAATGACGGCGGCGTTGTCGCCCCTTGCAATCCCGCCACTTATCATTTATGGTCCCCTCTACCATTGGCCCCGTAAGGCCCCAACAACCGAAACCAAGGCTCACCACTTTACGTACACTTCGTCCACTTGAAAAAGGCCATACCATGACATTTCCATTTTCCCGCTTGCCGTCCGCACTCAAAAATGCGCTCAAAGCCCCGCACAGCGCGCCTGCGGGCGTTGCAGCGGCCATTCCTGCCCCCCCCCCCCCCCCAGAAAAATGTTACGCCCGGCCACTAATCGCGGCGCGTTCGCCGCCCTCCTCGTCCTCACCTGCCTCCTCGTCCTCACCTGCCTCCCCGCCCAGCACGCCTCGGCGCAGTTGCGGACGTTTGAAGTGGGACCAGGGGCCGCGGGGCCTACGAACGTCGCGCCCGGTGAACGGATCAACGTCGTCGGGCTGACCATGAGCGGCGGGGCGATCACCGACGAACCAGGCCTGTGGGAGTTTACTGATCTCAGCTCGGTCCCCGGCTCTCCCGGCACTTTTGATAATGTGAACTCGGTAAGGACCGTCTATACGGCATCGGAAGTCGTGAATACAAATGTGTTTATTCGATTCCGTATACATACTGGCACCTTCATCACGATGGGGGCGCGTACCGGTGAACGCGCATTTAATCAAGTCGGCACATATGAGACAGTCGTACGCGTGCCAGCCGACGCCGGCGCCCCGAGTTTCGCCGACACCGCCGCCATCGTCCACCCCTTTGACCCCGGCGACTCCGTCAACCTGACCCTGCCGGCGGCCACCGGCGGCGACGGCGGGCAGGTCTACACCCTGATCCACAGAAGCGGCGAAACCCTGGCCGAACTCGGGCTGACCTTCAACGGCTTCGCCGAGATCCGCACCATCAGCGGCACCCTCAGCGACGCCGCCCCGCCGCAAACCAGCGAGTTCACCTTTCGCGCACAAGACCGGGACGCCACCACCACCGCCGCCGACCGCGCCGACTTGACGCTGCGCATTCAACTCGCCACGCCGATCACCTTCGGCGGCGACCGCACCGGCGCCATCACCGAAGACGCCGCCACAGACGAAGTCACCGGCACCTTGATCGTCACCAACCCCAACCCCGGCGGCAGCACCGATGTCTCGCCGCTCACCGATGAAGACGGCGAATACGGCCTGTTCAGCATCGACGCAGACGGCGCCTGGACCTACACCCTCGGCGGCAACCCCGACAACGAGACCGCCGTCAACGCCCTGGCGGCGGGCGAAGAGGTAACCGACACCCTCACCGTAACCGCCGCCGCCGGCGGCACCCAGGACATCACCATCACCATCACCGGCGCGAATGACGCGCCCGTGGCTGTCATCGGCGTGCCCACTGGTACGTTACCCGCGTCGGCGAACTTCGGCGCAACAGCCCAATTCACCGGCAGCAGCAGTAGCGACCCGGATACCGGCACTACCCTGACCTACGCGTGGACCACCCGCCCCGCGAACCGGGGCCGTTTCGACCCCCCCAACGCTGTCGAGACCTTTTGGCTCCCCCCCGTCACTGGCAACACCGGCGACCGCGTAACCCTGATCCTGACCGTAACCGATGACGCCACCCCGGCCCTCACCGACACCGTTGAGCACACCCTCACCATGTTCTCACCGGTTGTCGTACTGGGCGGCGAAACCACCGGCGCCGTGACCGAAGACGCCGCCACCGACACCGTCTCCGGCACCATAACCACCGGCAGCACAAACACACGCGTGGTCGCCCAAACCGATGTGTCCCGCACCTACGGCACCTTCAGCATCACTGAGAACCGCGTCTGGACCTACACCCTGGACAACGACGACGACGACACCAACAGCCTGGTGATGGGCGCCACGAGGACAGACAGCGTCACCGTTCGAACCGCCAACCCTCTCACCAATGCGCTCATTTCCATCACCGTAACCGGCGCTAATGACGCCCCCACCGTCGAGATTACCGCGCCCACAGGCAGCCCACAGGTAGCCTTCAGCGCGCCGGTCACCCTGACCGCCACCGGCACCGACCCGGATACCGGCGACATGGCCACCCTGACCTACGCATGGAGCGCGGACCCCAACGTCGGCAGTTTCGCCAATGCGAATGCCGCCAGTACCACCTGGACCGCCCCCGCCAGCGGCACCGACCCGGTCACCCTGACCCTGACCGCCACCGATGACACCACCCCGATAGGAGCCACCGGCACAGACGCGGTCACCGTCAACCCGGTCGCCGTGCCGGTCACCTTCGGCGGCACCACCACCGGCGGCGTCAACGAGGGCGTCACCCCCCCCATCACCGGCACCCTGACCATCACCACCACCGCCGCCAACACAAACTTCGCCGTCCAGACCGACCAGCCCAGCACCTACGGCACCTTCTCCGTCACCGCCGCCGGCGTCTGGACCTATACCCTGGACAACGCCAACGCCGTCATCAACGCCCTGGCCGCGGGCGCGACTCTTGACGACACCTTCACCGTGGCCGCCGCCGCCAGCGCCGCCGCCACCGTGGACGTCATCATCACCATCACCGGCGTCAACGACGCGCCCACCGTCGCCATCAGCGCGCCCACGGAGGGTATGCAGGTGGACTTCAACTCGGCGGTCACGCTGACCGCCACCGGCGCCGACCCCGATACCGGCACCACCCTGACCTACCAATGGAGCGCGACCCCCAACACCGGCAGTTTCGCCGATGACACCGCCGCGAGTACCACCTGGACCGCCCCCGCAAGCGGCACCGCCCCGGTAACCCTGACCCTGACCGTTATGGATGACGCCACCCCGCCCCTCTCCGGCACGGCAACGGTCACCGTCAACCCGGTCGCCGTGGCGGTTACGTTCGGCGGCAGCGTCACCACCGGCGCCGTTACCGAGGACAGCGGCACCGCCGTCGGCGGCGCCCTGACCGTCGTTACCACCAGCACCAACAAAAACGTCGTTGCCCAAACCGGCGAATCCGGCACCTACGGCACTTTTTCCATCACCGCCCCCGGCGCCTGGACCTATACCCTGGACAACAACAACGCCGCCACCGACGCCCTGCCCGGCGGCCAAGTCGTAACCGACACCTTCACCGTAACCGCAAGCGTCAACCCAGACGCCACCGTGGACGTGGTCATCACCATCACCGGCGCCAATGACGCGCCCGAAGTGACCATCAGCGCGCCGACCCCGCCGATGACCGGCACCTTCAGCGTCGTATCCGGCCGCCAGGTCACCCTGCGCGCCACCGCCACCGACCCGGACCTCGGCGCCACCATGGCCTACGCATGGACCACAAGCCCCGCCAACCAGGGCACTTTCGCCAGCGAAACCAGCGCCAACACCACCTGGGACACGCCCACCGTTACCGAAGACACGCCCGTCACCCTGACCCTCACCGTCTCCGATAACGCCCCCTCCAACCCCGCCACCGGCACCGCCACCTTCGACCTCACCGTTACCATAGGCCCATCCGTCAGCGGCAACGGCGTCGACCACGACAACAACACGGCCACCACCGCCGACAACCCCTTAATGCTCACCCCCGCCACGTTTGACGCCGCCACCGGCGTTACCACCGGCGGCACCGCCTGCGGCATGCTGACCGTCAACAACATCCCGACCGACCAGAGCACCGGCAACCCGTCCACCGTCGTCCACCGCATCACCGACCAGCCCCCTCGCGGCATCGTAACCCTGGTCGACGCCTGCGCCCTGACCTCCAACGTCGGCGACAACTGGAACTACCAACTGGACAACAGCCGCGACGCCGCCATAGACCTCGGCCCCACCGACTCCGCCACCGACAGCTTCGGCATCCAAACCACCGTCGGCGACATCACGATTAACAGCGTCATCAGCGTCAGCCTCCCCTCGGGCACCTTCCCCGACGACAGCCCGATTATCGTCTTTGAAGGCGGCTCAAGCATGACCGTGGACGAAGGCGAGATGGATGTTACCCTGGACGCCACCAACACCCGCGACCCCGAAGCCCCGCCGCTCGAAGACGGCCAGGTCCAACCCGAATTGACCTTCGCGTGGACGCAAGACGCCGCCGATGACGTGCGAGTCACCCTCTCCGGCGCAAACACCGCCGTCGCCACTTTCGATGCCCCCGAAGAGCGCACCACCCTGAACTTCGACCTCATGGTCACCGACGACAGCAGCCCGGCGCAATCCTCCACCGCCACGCTCACCGTCCGCGTAGGCCGCAGCCAGTTTGACAACGTGCACCGCGCCATTCTCCCCGAAGTCACCCGTGCCATGATGGACACCACCGTCAGCGCCATTGCCCGGCGGACCGAACAAGCCGCCGCCGACCATGACGCCGCCGCCGGCGCCACCTTCAGCCTGGGCGGCCAGTCCACCCTGGCGGACGTACTGCAATCAAACGGGGAAGCCCTGAACACCGGCGCCTTCAATGTCAAATCCCTCCTGGGCCGCTCTGCCTTTGCCCTGCCGCTCAACCAAGCCGGCGGGCCGCTGGCCGGCGTCACCCTGTGGGGCAACGGCGCCTACCGCAACCTGTCCGGCAACAATGCCACCGTGGACTGGGACGGCGACCTGTTCGGCGCCACCGTCGGCGGGGACACGCAACTGACCGACACCCTCTTGACCGGCCTGGCCGTCTCCTGGGCCGACGGCACCTTTGATTACACCGACCGCAGTGGCGCCGACCCGGCCCCCGGCACCTATCAGGCCACCCTGACCAGCCTGCACCCCTACGTCAGCACCAGCCTGCTGGACGGGCAGGTGACCCTCTGGGCCACCGGCGGCTACGGCTGGGGCGAAGTTGAGATCACCGACACCGCCGACCCCACGGCCGACGGCACCGTCACCGCCGACACCCGGCTGGCCACCGCCGCCGTGGGCGGCGCCGGCCGCCTGCTGAACCAGCCGGGCCTCCTGACCCCCGACGGCACCACCACGGTGCGGGTCAAAGCCGAAGCCCTGACTACGGCGATCAAAGCCGAGCAACAAGGCGACCGCCTGGCCGACCTGACCACGGACGCCCGGCGGTTGCGGCTGACCCTGGAAGGCAGCCATGAGCAACCCTTACCCCGTGGCGCACACTTGACCCCCAGCGTGGGCGTGGGCCTGCGGCATGACGCCGGCGACGGCCGCACCGGCACCGGCGCGGAAGTCAGTGGCGGCCTGCGCTACGCCCATCCCGCCCTGCGGCTGACGCTGGAAAGCCGGGGCCGGGTGTTGCTCGCCCATGGCGGCGACTACGACGACTGGAGCGTGAGCGGACGGGTGACCCTGGCGCCGGGCGCCCAGGGGCAGGGCCTGGCCGTCACGCTGGCCCCAACCTATCAAACCACCACCAGCGCCAGCGGCCTGGCGCAGTTGTGGGAACAAGGCACGGCCAACCGCCCGGCGCCCAGCGGCCCGACCACGCCGCAGGGCCTCATGGAAGCCACCGTCGCCTACGGGCTGCCGGTAGGCGACCACCTGCTGACACCCTACGGCGGGATGACCCTGGGGGCGGCGGATGCGCGCACGTACCGGCTAGGCAGCCGGGTCAGCTTAGCCCACCGGCTGAATATGAGCCTGGAAGGCGCCCGAAAAGGCGCGACGGGCACGATCCCGGTGGATCATGGCGTGCGGGTGCAATTGGAGTGGCACTGGTAAGGACAGGAGTGAAGTGGCCGGCTCCGCCGGCCCAGTTAGACGCTGGATTCCCGCCTGCGCGGGAATGACAGTGGCGTTTTCTCCGCGGGAATGGCAACCAGAGATCGCAGACTGGATTCCCGCCCTACCCCCTCCGTCATTCCCGACATTTTTAATCGGGAATCCAGCGTTTAACCGGCGGCGCCAGCCGCTGACTTTCACAAACCCGGCGGGGACAGCTGCCAACAGGCCATGGCGGCCCGTGTCTGATGCAGACGTGGAAACCGTCACGCGGCGGGCAGGGCGGGTTGTTGCTGCGTCAGACAATGCACCGTCCCAAAACCCCACGCGAGATCAACCGCGTGAATGCCGGTCACGCGGCGGCCGGGAAACACGTCGCTCAAAATGCCCAGCGCGATCCGGTCGTTGGGATCGTTAAACGTCGGGACGAGAACGGACGCGTTCCCAATATAAAAATTGGCGTAACTCGCCGGCAACCGCCGCCCCCCGCAATAGAGCGGAGCGGGCATGGGCAAGGGCACAATCCCGATTGTTGATCCACTGTCCAGCGTCGCGCGTTCCAACCGCTCCCGATTGTCGGCCAACGCGCGATGATTGGCGTCACCGCCGTTCCGTTCCTGACACAACACCACGGTCGCGGGATTCACAAACCGGCACACGTCATCCACGTGCCCGTGGGTGTCGTCCCCGGCGAGGCCTTTGTTCAGCCACACCAGAGTGGCGACGCCCAGCGACGCTTTGAACACCCGTTCATAATCCTCACGCGAAAATCCCGGATTGCGCACTTGAATCTCCGGATCAAGCAAACATTCTTCGGTGGCCAACCCGGTCCCAACGCCATTCACGTCCAGACTCCCTCCTTCCAGAACCACCGGACGCCCCTTGTGCGTCACGGGGAAGGAACGGCAGCGCAACCGGGACGCGACTCGCACCGGGACCTGATTGTCCTGTTTCCAATCGGGGTAGCGCGCCCAGGCGGTAAAAGCAAAACGCGCGACGGCCACTTCCGGCGCCGGCCGGCCGCGCGTGACAAAGATGGGCCCGCAGTCCCGGGTCCAACTGCGATTCGTGGGGACGTGAAAAAAATCAACGGCGGAAAGGTCGGCGCCGGCCCGCGACAGCAGGCTCCGCGCGCGCGCTTCGTGCGACGGGGCATTGACCAGAATACGGACGCGCTCTCCTTCCGCCAGCTTCCGCACCATCTCCCCGTACACCCAACGAACCGCCGCCAGTTTCCCCGGCCAGTCGGAGGCGTGATGGGGCCACGCGAGCCAGGTTGCCTCATGCGGCTCCCATTCCGCCGGCATGCGAAATCCCGTTGGCGCGTGAGGAGAAACCCGCCGCACCGTTTTCCCCCGCTGTGTCGCGTTGTCTCTTCCCATGACCGTGACGGATAGCGGCCCCTCGGCGGCGTCTCAAGCTCATGGACGCTTAACGCTTCAGGACCAGGGTGTTGTGATACGACATCGTCCTGGTACACGTTCCGTTTTCCAGCAGTGCGTTCACCGCCTCAACCAATTTCAACGACATCTCCCTGCAGATCCTGCATGTAACATAACCAGCCTGAACATGCGTTTGAACGACTGCATCGGCAACCGCGCCGTCACGGGTTTTTCCTCCTCCCGGACACCCGTTCACGCGGCCCGGCGTCGTCGCCACCGTCCAGGAACCGCCTGGTGATCCCGGCATATGCATCAACCCGGCGGTCGCGGAGAAACGGCCAATGACGCCGAACGTCTTCAACACGGCTCAAGTCAATGGTCGCAAGCAGCGTTTCTTCTTTGTCAATCGAGGCTTCGGCCAGGACCGCACCGAACGGGTCGCACAGGAACGAGCTTCCCCAAAATTCGAGACCGTCCCCCCCCTCGGCGGGCGTCTCATGCCCCACCCGATTCACGGCGGCGACGAACACGCCGTTCGCAATCGCATGACCGCGCTGAATGGTCCGCCAGGCACTTCGCTGCGACTCGCCTTCCCGCGCCTTTTCCGACGGATGCCACCCAATCGCCGTGGGATAGAACAGCATCTCGGCGCCTTGCAACGTCGTAAGCCGGGCGGCTTCGGGATACCATTGATCCCAGCAGATGAGCGTGCCGATTGTACCCGCCGTCGTTTGAATCGCCTGAAACCCCGTATCGCCCGGCGTGAAATAAAATTTCTCGTGGTAGGCCGGATCGTCGGGAATGTGCATCTTGCGGTACAGGCCGGCCATCGTTCCATCGCCGTCAATCACCGCCAGCGAGTTGTGATAGATCCCGGCCGTCCGCCGTTCAAAGACCGGGACAAGGATCACCACGTTGTGCCTGGCCGCGACCTTGCTCATCGCGTCGGTTGACGGCCCCGGCACCGGCTCCGCCAGATCACACAGCGCCGGGTCTTCCGTTTGGCAAACATAGGGCGAACGAAACAGTTCCGGCAGGCAAACCACCCCGGCGCCCCGGCGCGCCGCCTCTTCAACCCTGGCGAGCGCGGAGGCAAGATTCGCCAGGGGAGCGGCATCGCACGCCATTTGGATTAACGCGATCGTCAGGGGTTTTTGCGGATTCATGCGACGTGAGCCTAACGCAATACCCGCCGTCCCTCAACTTCCCGCTCGCCACACATGCTACACGCTCATGGCATCGGAGACAAAATGACAGCAATGCCCGCCTTTTTCCTTTGCGCGATACATCGCCTGATCGGCCCGCGCCATCAAGACGCCGGGGTCGGCGGCATGGAAGGGATACATCGCAATCCCCACGCTGGCCGTGGTCTGCATACGCCGCCCGCTCACGACCGCGGGCTGCCGGACGGCTTCCAGAACGTGGCGCGCCACTCGCCCGGCGTCCTGCTCCCTGTTCACATCCTGAAGAATCACGGCAAATTCATCGCCGCTCAACCGCGCGACGGTATCCGTGGCGCGCACGCAGTCCGTCAGACGGTCCGCCACGATTTTGAGCAGCGCGTCCCCCGTTTCATGCCCCAGGGAATCATTGATGGCTTTAAAATGATCCAGATCAACAAAGAGAACCCCGACTCCCCGGCCATGACGCTTCGCGTGGGCCAGCGCCTGCTTGAGCCGGTCGTCAAACAGTGTCCGATTGGGCAAATCCGTCAGAGGATCGTGATGAGCAAGGTGGAAGACCCGCGCTTCCATTTCTTTGCAAACCGTCATGTCCTGATGAATCGCGATAAACGGTGTCACCCGCCGCGCAAGCGTTTCAAGCCATTGAATCGTGCGCGGATCAAACGGCTCTTGCCGCGCGCCATAGACCGCCAGCGCCCCCGCCGCGCGACCCTGCGCGCATAACGGAACCAGGAGCCGCGACGGATACCGGCCGGCTCCCTGGTTCGACTCCCCGGCCTGATGGCGTTCCTCTTGACGGTGAAGCGTCTCATGCGTGTCCAGCACGGATTCCAGCTCGCGCCGTTCATCGGACGTCCATTCGTGACACGACGGCTCCGCGTGGAAACGGGATTCGCCGGCCTGCACACACGTGAACGCATCTCCGGCGCCTCGTGTCGCCGCCCGAACCAACGGACAGGGAACGAGTCCCATCAACCGCTCACACAACCACGACAGAATGTGCGGCAGCGACAACCCGTTGAGCACGTGTTCGCCCAGGTCCTGGAGCAACCGGTCGCCGGCCTCCTGTCGCTTCCATGCCGACAGGTCCCGAATGATCCAATGCACGGCCGCCATGTGCCCCGAGGCTTCCCGTAACGCGAAGACGGTCAGCCACGCGGAAACATTCCGAAGACCCTTCGGGGCAAGCGTCGTTTCCCATTCAAGCCCACACTCGCTTTGTTCAAGCCGCCGCAGTTGGGACTGCAGGATCGCACCATCCTCCGGCGCCAGCCAATCAGACAACGATTGTCCCACGAGGTCCCGCCGGGACGCCCGCATCATGTCCGCCGCCGCCCGGTCCGCCGACCGGATGAGTCCGCGGGAGTCGGTCACGACGTGTCCGCCGGGAGGCACACCGTCTTGAAACGGTGCGGGGAACGCTTGCTGAATGGATTGGCCGGATGGAACGGACGTCCGCGCCGGTGATGATTCAGAACCCATGGTTGCCGTCATTCATGCCGGAATTGTCAAAATTCCCGCCTCCACGTCCCGTCGCACTTGAGCATACCGTTCGGGCGTGCCCACGTCGGACCAGTACCCTGAAAAGACATATCCGGCCACCGTCGCTCCCCGTTCCAGCCACAACACGTACGCCTCCAGAATCGAGGAACAACCCGACATGGGAACGTGGCGCAACATCAACGGCTCTATCACATGGACGCCGGCAAACAGCCGCCGGGACGGAGGGGCATCGCCCTCTTGCGCCACCCGTCCTTTTCCGTTAATGCGCAGCACGCGATCACGCCGGTCCGTTTCAACCACCCCCCATTGCTCGACATCGGGGCCGTCACGAAGCGCCATGGTGGCCAGCGCCTCTTCCCGTTGATGATGGGCCGCCAATTGGGATAAATCAAGATCCGCAATCGTGTCTCCGTTTAACACAAAAAACGGCCCGTCCTGAAAAAAATCCTCGGCCTGTTTGATGCCGCCTCCGGTTCCACGCAGCACAGGTTCGTGAGAATACACAAGGCGCATGCGCCATTGCGATCCGTCGCCCAGAGCCTGCCGGATTTGCTCGCCGCGATAATGGAGATTAATCATCACGTCCCCGATGCCGTGACGACGCAACAGGAGGAGATTCCACACAAGAAGCGGATACGGGCCCAGCGGCAACAATGGTTTGGGAACGGACTCCGTCAGAGGACGAAGCCGGGTACCGAATCCCGCTGCCAACAGCATGGCTTTCATGGAACGAGCTTCACCGCCATTCGGGGATATAGGGAGTCAGGTGCCGGCGCAGCGCGGCCAGTTCGGGATAGGTTTCCACATTCCGCCGCACGTACCCCAGCGTCCGGGGAATATCCGCAAGAAACCCGGGATTCCCTTTGACCCGGTCAATATACACAAACCGGCCGACCGCTTTCAGATTGCGCTGAATGCTCGTGAAATCAAAGAGCCGCCGAAACGCCGCGCGATTCGTCAGGAACATGCGGGCCTGCGCATCCGGATCCAGCCCGTCGCGCATCTCCGTCATATAGCGATCAAGCATTTCATCAATAAAGGCTTCGTCCAGGACCATGTAGGAATCCCGAAGAAGAGAGGCCAGGTCATAGGTCGCGGGCCCCAGCAACGCATCCTGAAAATCAATCACCCCGAGCCGGTCACCGGCGACCATCAAATTCCGCGAGTGATAATCACGATGCGTAAAGACCCGCGGCTGACCGGCCAGGAAGGCGGCGATTTCGTCAAACGCGGCGCGCACCGCTTTTTCGTCATCCGCGCGCATCGGCTTGTTGTCACGCCGCGCCCCAATGCCGTATTCCAGAAAATGCTCAAATTCCCACTTCAGGAGCGGCCCGTCAAACGAGCGGGAAAAGGCCTGGCACGCGCCGGCCACGGACGCCGTGAGTTGACGCTGCATCCGCGCCAGCGTCGTGACGGCCGCAGGATAGCAGGTCCGAACGGCGGACTCCCCGCCCTCGGCACAGGCCTGCCACATGGTCCGGTCGCCGAAATCTTCCAGATACAGCAGCCCTGCCGCTTCATCATAAAAATACAGCGCGGGGACCGCAATGCCGGCATGGGCCAACGACCGGCGGATATTCAGAAACGGAAGCTCCCTGATATCCCCGGCTCCCCCGCTCACGGCTTCTTCCGAAGCCTTGAATCCTTCCGGGTCCGCGAGCTGCATCACGATCAGCGAAGGCACCGGCCCGTTTTGCAACTCGAGCCGGTAATACCGCCGATTCGACGCATCCCCGCGCAACGCCGCCACGCGAACCAGTTCGGCCCGAAAGGGCAGCCGACTCCGCAGCGTTGTTTCCAACACCATCGGGTCCGGCATGGGAGTCGAAGAAATGGCTTTGGGACTCATGCCGGCACATTATAAAACGTCCCGAGAATTCTGTCACTTGGCAGGGACGGGCTTTGCCTTCTTCCCATCGCCGGCATGCACGTACCGCCCGATCACTGTTGCATTTCCCGCTTTGCCCTTTGGGGGTTTTTGCGGTATGGTTGAGTGGAATAGCGACAGCGCCTTGTCATCCCGCCACCGCGTTGCACGCCAGGAGGAAAGGATCGGCCATGGAAATCGGATTTGTCGGACTTGGCAAAATGGGCATGAATATGGTGACCCGACTCCGGCGGGACGATGCCCACCGCGTGATTGCCTGTGACCGGATGCCGGCGCTCACGGCCCAAGCGGAACAGACCGGAGCCGTCGGAGCGTCTTCGTTGCAGGACCTTGTTTCGAAGCTCGCCAGGCCCCGCGCCGTCTGGGTGATGGTGCCCTCCGGCGCGCCGACGGAAGAAACCATTGAAACGCTTTCGGGTATCCTGGAACCCGATGACATCATCGTTGACGGCGGCAACACCAAATTCCACGACGACGTTCGCCGGGCCGCGGCCTTGAAAAACAAACGGATTCATTACGTGGACGCAGGCACCAGCGGAGGCATTTGGGGATTGCAAGAGGGATACTGTCTGATGGTCGGCGGAGACAAAGACGCGGTGGCCCGGCTTGAGCCGGTGTTGACCACGCTCGCCCCGCCGGACGGATGGGCACACGTCGGCGGCCACGGGGCCGGACATTACGTCAAAATGGTGCATAACGGCATTGAATACAGCATGATGCAGGGCTATGCCGAAGGGTTTGAATTGATGGCGAAAAGCGATTACAACCTTGATCTCTTCAAGATTGCGGATTTGTGGATGCACGGAAGCGTGGTGCGGTCATGGTTGCTGGAACTCGGAGCCGGGGCGCTCAAGGAAGATCCAAAACTCGACGGGTTAAAAGGATACGTTCAGGATTCCGGCGAAGGGCGGTGGATGCTGATGGACGCGCTCGACAAGGACGTGCCGGTTCCCACCCTGTCCACCGCCCTCTTTACCCGATTCCGGTCGCGGCAGGAAGAGCCGTTTGCGGAAAAAATGCTGGCGGCGCTCCGCCAGGCCTTTGGCGGCCACAGCGTCAAACGGAAGCAGCCGTGAACCCGAACGCGAGACGCCGGCCATGACCACCGGGTCAGAACAGTCTCCCACGACGCGAACCGGGCCAAGCTCCACGGCCAAACCCTGCACCCTCGTTATCTTTGGGGGATCCGGCGATCTCACTCGCCGCAAATTGTTGCCGGCTCTCCACAATCTGTGGCTTGACGATCTGCTCCCGCCCAACTCCGCCGTGATCGGCATTGGGCGCAAAGTCTGGAGCGACGACGAGTTCCGAGCCGTCGCCCGCACCAGCATTGAAACCTATTCCCGGCAAGCTCTTCGGCAGGACAAGTGGGAGACATTCGCGCGACGACTGCATTATGTTTCCGGGTCCATTGACGATCCCGACACCTATCACACGCTTCGCAACCGGCTGGAATCCGTCGAGGAGCAATTCCAATTGCCGGGGCACCGCATCTTCTACCTGGCGATTCCTCCCGGCTCCTTTGCTCCCTCCTGTCAGGGCTTGCGGCAGGCCGGACTCATCTATCCGCCCGACCGCGCCGACCGCTTTTCCCGCGTGATTGTCGAAAAACCCATTGGTCACGATTTGGAGTCGTCCAAGGCCATCAACGTGACGATTGGCGAGGTGTTTGACGAATCGCAAATCTACCGCATTGATCATTACCTCGGGAAAGAAACGGTTCAGAATATTATGGTGCTTCGATTCGCCAACAGTATTTTTGAACCCATCTGGAACCATAAATACATTGACCACGTCCAGATTACCGTGAGCGAAGAGGAAGGCCTGGGCACGCGGGCCGCCTATTACGAGCAAGCGGGCGCGCTCCGCGACATGGTGCAAAACCATATTCTCCAACTGCTGGCCCTCATCGCCATGGAACCGCCCTATTCACTGGACCCGGAAGTCGTGCGCAACGCGCGTATGGAATTGCTCCGCTGTCTCCGCCCGATTCGCGGGACAGACGCGGAGCATCTGACCGTTCGCGCGCAATATGCCCATGGAACCGTCAAGGACCAGGACGTGCCGGGATACCGGCGCGAGGACGGCGTCAAGCCGGATTCAACCACGGAGACGTACGTGGCGCTGAAGTGCCATATCGAAAACTGGCGGTGGTCGGGTGTGCCCTTTTATCTGCGAACGGGAAAAGCCATGCCGCGCCGGGCCTCGGAAATCGCGGTGCAATTCAACGACATCCCGGAAATTCTTTTCAACACCAACCCCCAGGCCCGCCAGGCGCCCAACCTGCTCACGCTTCGCATTCAGCCGCAGGAAGGCATGGCCTTGAGAATCATGTCAAAAATTCCCGGCAACCGCGCCAATACCCACCCCGTTGAAATGAATTTCAATTATGGCGACGCCTTTTCCGAGCCGTCGCCGGAAGCCTATGAACGGCTGCTGCTGGACGTCATGGCCGGAGACGCCTCGCTCTTTATGCGGCGGGACGCCGTGGAAGCCTCATGGACGTGGATTACGGATATTCTGCAAGGATGGGAAACCCACGGCGGCCGCTGGCTGCCGGAATACCCCGCAGGCACCTGGGGGCCTATTGAAGCGGACAGGCTGATTGAAACGGACGGGCGGAAGTGGCGGCTGGTGTGAGGAATGGGAAAATCTTCAAGTGCCGCAACGCAAGTGCTGTATTTATTTTAAATTACCGAAGTTATCCCATTCTTCCCTTGCTGCGGCATATTTCCCTGTCGGTCCCGTTGGCATTAACGGCATTAACCTAACGTTTGCTGTCTCGAGAATCCACACGTCATGATGTGGATACTTTGCGTTTGGGGGCCAAGTCTTATCGTATTCCACTGTGAACCCTCCGGCATTTCTCCTGCTTGCGATGAGTTCAATGTTGTCCATCCTGCTTGGTTTTGTTCCCCAAAATGCTACACAACCAATATTCGTCTTACATTCGAGATATGAACTGTTTGCTCCAGGAGAATTTGGATGTTCTTCAACCGCAACGAAAGGTCCGAGCGCCAATTGCTGGGAGTTTGTTCCGGAAGAGTATTTAAGTTCTTTAACCTCCACGATAAACATTTCCATAGCCTTTATCCCCACTATTTTTTCAACGCCGCTTCCACCGCTTCCTGAATTCGTTTGACCCCGCCTTCAACGTCACTGTCAAGATGAATCCGAATCACGCGCCGATTGCGGGCGGAAAGGCTCTTCATATCTCCCAGGGCCTGTGCCGCCGCCAGGACGCCGAAGGAATAGGGTTCTCCGGGAATGGCCAGGTCATGCTCCACGCCCGCCGTCACCTGAATAAACACTCCTGAATCGGGGCCGCCCTTGTGGAGTTGGCCGGTTGAATGCAGGAAGCGCGGGCCGTACCCCAGGGTCGTCGCCACCTGTTTTGCGTCACGGATGACGGCGCGCATACGCCGGAAGCGGTCGTGGACCGCCGGCGTTCGTTCCACGTAGGCGTTGATCGCCACGTAATCCCCTGACCGCACACGGGACAGGTGGGCGGCCACCGCCCGGTTCAGCGAAGACGCGCCGGCCAACGCCTGGTGATTCGCGGCATCGGCGAAAATATGCACGCCGCCATCTTCGGCCACGGGCGAATCCTCCGGCAGCTTCCCGTTTTTCTGAAATTCTTCCAGATAGGATTTGGTGAAATCCTTGCTCTCCTGGACGTTGGGTTGATCAAACGCATTGATGCCCAGCAGCGACCCCGCGGCGGCGACGGCGACTTCCCACCGGAAAAACTCCTGCCCGATATTAATCGCGTCCGTCACGTCAATACGCACGACCGGATGACCGGCCGCTTGCAAGGCTGAAATCCCGGCGTCCTGTTTCGGGTCTGCTCCGTCCGCGCTACGGAGATAGACAAACAGGCGGTCGTCGCCATAGACATGCGGCGCGCCCAATGGTTCGTCGTCAACGGGAATGATGCCCGTGCCTTCTTTGCCCGTGCTTTCGGCAATCAATTGTTCAAACCAGGCGCCTAGCGCGGCGACGGCGGGAGAGATCAGAAACGTGACCTTGTCACGACCGGCTTTGGCCATGGCGCCCAGGACCGCACCCAGCACGACCCCGGGATTGTCCGCCGCGGGCACGGGCGCGTCGCAGCTCTGCCTCATGCGTTCGGCCCGCTGCAGCAGCGATTCAACGTTCACTCCCATCACGGCGGCCGGCACCAGCCCAAAGTTGGACAAGGCCGAATAGCGTCCTCCAATTTCAGGCACGCCGGGGAAAATCTCCCGGAACTTGAGTTTTTTGGCCATCTGTTCCAGGAGCGATCCCGGGTCCGTAATGGCGATAAAATTCTCGCCGGCGCGGTCGCCCATGACTTGCCGCATCCGTTCAAAGAAATATTTCTGGAACACCAACGGTTCGGTGGTTGATCCGGACTTGCTCGCCACGATGCACAGGGTGCGTTCAAGGTTCACGCGCGCTTCAAAACTCTTCACCTGCGAAGGCACGGTGCTGTCCAGCACGTGCAGTTCGGGATAGCCGGGAAGCACGCCAAACGTCATGCGGCACACTTCCGGGCAGAGACTGCTCCCGCCCATTCCCAACAGAAGGATATGCTGAAAACCGGCGTGCTTCACGTCTTCCGCAAACGCCCGCAGCCGGGCCGCCTGCCCGACTTGCCGTTCGGAAACGGACAGCCAGCCGAGGGCTTTTCGAATGATGGTTTGATGGGCCGGATCCTGGTGCCAGAGCGCGGGATCGTTGGCCCACAATCTGCGAACAAAGTTCTTCGCGCGCAGCTCCGTGAGCGTCGCGGCAACGGCCGCGTCGAATGATCCCGCCGCACAGGCTTGACGGTTGATTTCCGAGCCAAGTATCTCAAGGCGTTTTCGGCTGATCGCTCCCATAAGCTGTTCGAATGATTCGGCAAATTTTCGCACGCCGTCCTGACGCAACCGGTCGGTGACCTCGGTCATATTGATTCCGCATTCGGCGGTCCGCCGCATGACGGCCCGCGCCTCTTCCACGCCTTCCGTCAGGGTGGGCGCGACCGTTCCATGATCCCGAAACGCCTGGAAGGTCGCGGCCGGCATGGTATTCACCGTCTCTGGCCCGATCAGACGATCCACGTAATAGGTATCCGGGTACCGCGGGTTTTTCGTCCCGGTACTGGCCCACAACAGACGCTGGGGCCGTGCGCCGTGCGGCGTCATCGCTTGAAAGTGGCGACTCGCAAAGATTTCCTGATATTTCAGATAGGCCATTTTGGCATTGGCAATCGCGACGTTCCCCTTGAGCGCTTCCATCATGGCGCGCGTGTCTCCATCCGGCTTTTGTTTCAGGGCGGCATCAAGCTGTTCATCCACCGCGGTGTCAATGCGGCTGACAAAGAAACTCGCCACCGACGCGACGGTGGACAGCATCCCGCCGCTCGCGCCGAATTGTTCAAGGCCGCGGATATACGCCCGCGCGACCTGTTCATACACGTCCACGCCAAACAACAGGGTCACGTTGACATTCACGCCCTGCCCCACCAGCCGTTCAATGGCGGGCAACCCTTCAGTGGTGCCCGGCACCTTGATCATCACGTTGGCCCGATTGACCGCCTGCCACAGACGCAGGGCTTCTTCTATCGTCCCGTCGGTATTGAACGCCAAAGCGGGGGACACTTCCAGGCTCACGTACCCGTCACGGCCCTGGGTCGCCTGATGCGCGGGCCGCAGCAAATCCGCGACGTCCTGAATGTCACGAATGACCAGCGATTCATAGATCTGCTTCACGCCGGTCATCCCGCCGGCAATGCGTTTCAAGTCCCGGTCATAGTCCGCGCTGCCGGCAATGGCTTTTTCAAAAATTGACGGGTTGGAGGTCACCCCCCGCAACCCATCCCGGTCAATCATGGTTTTCAACTCGCCCGAGGTGATGAGACTCCGACGAAGATCGTCATACCACGGACTCTGCCCGGCCTGTTGCAATGCGATGAGAGGATTCATGACCCGATGCCTCGCTGTTGAGAGATACGTGCAGGGAGTGTTGTGCGGGGACAATCTGTGTTCACGCGGACTCGTGTTGCGCGACGTTGACGAACGCGCATGGTTATGTTGCCTCGATCTGCCGCCTGGCGGCGTCCACGACCCGGGCGACGGTAAATCCAAAGTGTGTGAGCAAATCCGGAAGCGGCGCCGACGCCCCATAGGTATTGATGCCGAGACTCGCTCCGCGCAACCCCACATAGCGACTCCACCCAAACGCGGAAGCCTGCTCAACGGACACTCTGGCCGTCACCGCCGGCGGAAGGACCGTATCCCGGTATGCCTGGCTTTGCCGGTCAAAAAGCTCCCACGACGGCATACTCACAACCCGGGCGTTGATCCCCTGACCCGTGAGTTCCTCATAGGCTTGCACGCAGAGGGACAGCTCGCTCCCGGACGTCAGCAACAGCACGTCGGGCTTGCCGTTCCCGGCATCGGCCACCACGTACGCCCCGTTGGCCAGGCCGTCGGCCGGCGCATACCGTGTCCGGTCCAGCGTCGGCAGGGCCTGCCGAGTCAAGGCCAGCACCACGGGTTCATCCCGAAGCCGCATAATCACCCGCCACGCTTCCACGACTTCATTGGCATCGCCGGGCCGAATCGTCATCAGCCCTGGAATGGCGCGCAACGACGCAAGATGTTCTATGGGTTGATGCGTCGGGCCGTCTTCGCCCACGCCAATTGAATCGTGGGTAAACACATAAATCACCGGAATTTTCATCATGGCCGCGAGGCGGATGGCCGGCCGGCCGTAATCACTGAAGATCAAAAACCCGGAGCCGTAGGGACGCACTTTCGAGAGCGAGAGGCCGCTCAAGATCGCGCCCATCGCATGTTCCCGGACGCCAAAATGCACGTTGCGGCCGCCTTCGGACCCGGCCTGAAAATCTCCGGCTCCGTCAAAGGTCAGAAGCGTCTTGGTGGAGGGGGCCAGGTCGGCGGAGCCTCCCATGACCCAGGGCACTTCCCTGGCAATGGCATTGAGCGCTTGCCCGGAGGACTCCCGCGTCGCCAGCCCTTTGGGGTCCGCGGGAAATGCGGACAACTGCCGGTCCCAGCCTTCGGGGAGTTGACGACGCTCCATTTGAGACAGGTGCTCCGCCAGTTCGGGGTAGTGTTCCCTGTACGCCTGGAATGTGTTGCTCCAGTCGTGTCGCGCAGTCCGGCCCCGTTCTCCCATCCCGGACCGAAAATGCGCCAACACGTCCTCGGGCACCAGGAATTTCGCATCCTCCGGCCACCCGTAATTTTTCTTCGTCAGACGGATTTCTTCTTCGCCCAACGGTTCGCCATGTGCCTTATGCGTATCCTGTTTATTCGGCGCCCCAAACGCAATATGGCTGTCCACGATAATCAGGGTCGGCATGCCGGTTTCGGTCTTGAATGAACGGAACGCCTGATCCAGCGATGCCACGTCGTTGGCATCGCCGACGCGCAACACCTTCCAGTGATAGGCGCGAAACCGCGCCGCTACGTCTTCGCTGAAGGCCAGGGCGGTTTTCCCCTCAATGGTAATCCGGTTGTTGTCGTACACCCAGCACAAATTTGACAATTTGAGGTGGCCGGCGAGCGAGGCCGCTTCACTGGACACGCCTTCCATGCAACACCCGTCGCCGCACAACGAAAACACGTCATAATTGATAATCTCAAACCCGGGGCGGTTGAAATACCGGGCCATCCACCGCTGGGCCATGGCCATGCCCACGCTATTGGCCAAGCCCTGCCCAAGAGGCCCGGTCGTGGTTTCCACGCCCGACGTCCAGTGATATTCCGGGTGTCCCGGGCATTTGCTGTTCAATTGTCGAAACTGTTTGATGTCATCCACGCTCACCGCCGGGGCGCCGGTGGGATGGCCTTCATCATCCACCGCCTTGATCCGGCACAGATGGAGCATGGCATACAGCAACAGGGACGCATGACCCACCGACAGCACAAAGCGGTCCCGATTGGGCCACAGGGGATTGTCGGGATCAAAACGCAAAAACCGGTTCCACAGGCAATACACCACCGGGGCCAGCGCCATCGGGGTGCCGGGATGGCCGGAGTTCGCGGCCTGCACCGCATCCATCGCCAGCGTCCGAATGGTGTTGATGCTTAATTGCTCTATGGATTGGGGATCCGCCACGGATGTGATGCCCTTCTCGTTATCTGATTTCGTCAACGCACATTCACACTTCCAGAATGATGTATCCTTAACGTACTATAGTTGCTCAATTCTGCCAACGCATCCTTGACGCTCAATGTCGGCGCAAAAACATTCGCACACACGCCAATCGCTAGCACGGCAAGTATAATTTTTACTGACTTTTCCAGTTTGATTTCGTGTGTAATGATTCGTTTAGTCATTCTACCGGCCTCCTCTTCAATGGTCAGGGGAATAGAAACACTCCTCAATTTAACGCAGATATCGAACCGTAAAACCCAACTTAATCAAAGTGACTATGGCATTATAAGATTCAGGTGAATCTGTTGATTCAGCAGCAAGTAGAGTTAATTGTCTCGTTGGGAATTGTTTCCCTTCGACTTCCACATAGTAATCCGTGGGGTTTTTCGGTTCGAAATCTCTGGCAACTTGTCTGACCTTCTCTGCTGACACGTCATAGGGTTTATTTTTGATGGTTATCCTGATGCTATCCATACATAATCCCTCCTCATGCTTTTGCCTTTTCCCCAAATTCAGCCAACCGGATAATATCTTTTCGAAAGCCATCTTGCCAAATCAAATCAGCATGCCGGTCAAGACGGCGGAATCGGCGGTTCATTGCAAATCCGCCTTCTCCGGCCCTATGATACCCAGCATGAACGTCATTGTCACACACCCGCGCAAAGAGCTGACGGTGCAAGGCCCCGTCCACGTCCACCAACTGTTGCAACAACTCAATCTGACCCCGGAAGCCTACCTGGTCATTCGTGGCGACGAGCTGGTGACGGAGGATACGGTGCTTCAGGATGCCGATTCCGTTGAAATCCGGTCTGTGATTTCCGGAGGGTAGTCACGCCATGCGCTGCCGCAAATGTTCCCATCCCGCAATTATCAAAATGCCCCGGCACAATATCTCGCTGTGCAAAGACTGCTTTGCCGAGTTTGTGCAGACCCAGGTTCGCCGCGCCATCGCGTCCCAGCGGATGTTCACCGTCGCCGACCGCATTCTCGTGGCCGTGTCCGGCGGCAAGGACAGCCTCGCCCTCTGGGCCATCCTGTTGAAACTCGGCTACCGGGCCGACGCCCTGTACGTGGACCTGGGCATCGGCGAGTATTCTCTCCAGTCCCGGCAGAAGGTACAACGCTTCACGGAAACCGTGGCGGCTCCCTATCGGGCGACGCTTCATATTCATACGGTTGAGCAGGAACAGGGAGCCGGCATTCGGGAACTGGCGACATTGGTCAGACGGCCAACGTGCGCGACCTGCGGGACCATGAAGCGGTATCAGTTCAACCGCGCGGCCGTTGAGCGGGACTATGACGTGCTGGCCACCGGTCATAATCTGGATGACGAGGCGGCCAGGTTACTGGGGAACGTGCTCAACTGGCAGACGGATTATCTGGATAAACAGACGCCGGCTTTGCCCGCATCCCCGGACGGGTTTGCCAAAAAGGTGAAGCCGCTGTACCGCCTGACCGAGCGCGAGATCGCGGCCTACGCGGTCATCCATCGCATTGATTACATCGTTGATGAATGCCCGATGGCCAAAGGCTCTAAATCATTGGCCTACAAACACGCCCTGAATCAACTGGAAGCCGACTCGCCTGGCACCAAGCATAACTTTTACCTGAAATTTCTGGACCGCCAGGCCAAACCGCACGAAGCCCGGAGCGAAATTGCCGAACACGACCGGCAACGCCTCCACCCCTGCACGACGTGCGGCCAACCCACGTCCGCGGAGGTCTGCTCGTACTGCAAAATGATGGCGAAGGCCAAGGATCATGCCCCGTCAGCCTAGTCCCGTCATGCGTTCCTGAAATTCCCAAATCTGTCTCCCTCCGACCTGCGGCCTGCAATCTGCACAGCGCCGAATCATTGACCAAACCGCGGTGACTATGCCACATTCTGCCTCTTCCTGTACGCGCCTTTTTGAAACGATGAGCCGAAAATTGGAGAACATGGATGGCATCGGATTTCAAACACAAAAGCCGTGATTTGACGGAAGGCCCCGGACGCGCGCCGGCCAGGGCCATGTTGCGGGCGGTGGGGCTTCGGGATGAGGATTTTTCCAAACCGCTCGTCGCGGTGGCCAATACCTGGTCCGAGGTGACGCCTTGCAATGCTCACCTGCGCGAACTGGCCGAGTCGGTCAAAGCGGGGGTCCGCGAGGCCGGCGGGGTGCCTCTTGAGTTTAACAGCGTGGTGGTGTCCGACGGGATCAGCATGGGCACGGAGGGCATGAAGGCTTCGCTGGTCAGCCGCGAGGTCGTGGCCGATTCCATTGAGCTGGTGGTTCGCGGTCATTTGTTTGACGCGGTGGTGGCCCTGTCCGGGTGCGATAAAACCATTCCCGGCACGGTCATGGCTCTGGCCCGGCTCAATCTGCCGTCGCTGATGCTGTACGGAGGCTCTATCATGCCGGGCCGGTTCCAGGGCCGCAATGTTTCCATTCAAGACGTGTTTGAGGCGGTGGGCGCTCACGCGCGCGGCACCATGTCGGATGCCGACCTGCATGACCTTGAAAGCTCCGCCTGTCCCGGCGCGGGCGCCTGCGGCGGGCAATTTACCGCCAATACCATGTCTATCGCGTTTGAATTTCTGGGAATATCCCCGATGGGATTTAACGACGTTCCCGCTTTGGATCCGAAGAAAGCGTCCGTGGCCGCACAATGCGGGCATCTCGTGATGGATCTATTGAAACGCGACCTGCGCCCCGACGCGATCATCACGCGGGACGCCCTGACCAACGCGATTGCCGCGGTGGCCTCGACCGGCGGCTCGACGAACGCCGTGCTCCACTTGTTAGCCGTTGCGCATGAAATGGGCGTGGCATTGGATATCGGCGATTTCGACGCCATCAACCGGCGGATACCCCTGATCGCCGATTTGAAACCGGGCGGCCAGTACATGGCCGTGGATTTGTATCAGGCCGGCGGCACCCGTCTCGTGGCCAAACGCCTGCTTGATGCGGGTTTGCTCAAGAACGAATGTGTCACCGTCACGGGACGCACCCTCAAGGAAGAAGCCGCCACCGCGTCGGAAACGTCCGGACAAACGGTCATCCGTCACGTGGAAGAACCGCTCAAATCAACGGGGGGGCTGGTGATTTTGCACGGCAACCTGGCCCCCGACGGATGCGTGGTCAAAGTCGCGGGGCATCAAACGCTGACCCATACCGGTCCGGCCAACGTGTTTGATTGCGAAGAAGACGCCTTTGCCGCGGTACGGCAGGGAACCATCGTGGATGGCGACGTCGTCGTGATTCGTTATGAAGGGCCTCAAGGCGGGCCCGGTATGAGAGAGATGCTCGGCGTGACCAGCGCCCTTGTCGGCGCCGGCCTTGGGAAAACTGTTGCCCTGTTGACGGATGGCCGGTTTTCCGGGGCCACGCATGGATTGATGGCCGGACACGTGGCTCCGGAAGCCGCCAGAGGCGGCCCCATCGCGGCTGTCAAGAATGGAGACACCATTACGCTTGATATCCCGAATCGGCGGCTTGACCTGGGTATTTCCACTGATGAAATGAATGCCCGCTTACGTCAATGGACCGCCCGTCCTCCGAAGTACACCAGCGGGGTGTTCGCAAAGTACGCGAAAAGCGTCGTATCCGCGGCAAAGGGCGCCGTCACATCTTAGGGTCGTTCACCGCGCGACCGGTAACGCCTGCTCTCTCTATAATTTGATGTTTTCCCGGTAATGCGCGACCTTGACGGGTTGAAACGCACGATCCTTTTTACCTAACGCGGCCCGTTGTTCGACTTCTCGCACAAAGTCTTCGGGGCCATGGATGGGCGAATAGGCCATGGTCACGATCACGTCCATGGACGGAGCGTCTTTGGGAGTCGGAATGGTAAAGACTTCAATCCGTCTTTCCTCTGGCTTGAGCACATTGTCTTTCATGACCTTCACGGCTTCAAAATCAAAGACCGTGGCTTTTCCGGTTTTATCACCAAAGACGCGTTCGTAGTAACGTTGTTCCGAATACGTTTTCCGCAAGTTTTTTCCCAGAATCGTGACATCCAGTTCCATGCGCGACCACCCAGGATGGGGCAAGGGAAGATTATGCGGGACCAAGCTCTGAATCGTAACCTTTACTTGAGATTCCATGCCTTGCACGTCGGTTTCAACAGTCAGTTTCACCGCATCGGCACGGACTTTGCCGAAACGCCCGGGAAAACTATGGTTCGAGATTTTTCGGTTGCGTTCTCCGTTGGCCGATTCCCCAAAGGCCTCCGGCATATGGCATGACTGGCAATTGTTCCCCTTCTTTTGGGTTGCAGTCTGTTGCCAGGGGCCCAATAAGTCCGGAAGCCGCTCATACCCGGGCAAATTTTCATGGCAGGCCACGCAGTACCGTGATTGGCCGTACAGCTCCAATGGGGCAGATTGATGAGCCAGATTATCCGCGGGTTGTTTGTAGCTGCCAAACACGACCCGCCCGAGTTCATACACAGGGCGCGGAGGATGCCGGTTGGGATTCACGTCTTTGATCAAGTGGCATTGCGCGCACCCCACCCCGTCCAGCTTCGGGTCACCGGATTCGACTTCCTCGATATAGCGATTTGTATGATCCGGATATTCCAACACACTCGGCGCATGGCACCGAAAACACATGCTGCCGTCTTGACCGCCGGGAGTCGTTTGATACCGCTCCAACGACACACGGAACGGAGCGCTTAAAATTGAGCGGGATTGGGCGGAGGCTTCCCATTCTTCAAACACCCGCAAATGACACCGCTTGCATTTTTGAGAATGGGGAAAGGCTTTTTCCAGCGGTTTTGCCGGCCCATTCCCGGCGGCCGACGGTACGGTTTCGGCGCCGGGGAGACCGCCGGAAAGCGCCAGAGCGGCGCTCACCGTGAACAGCCCCGTCATCCAGCGCGCCATAGGGGAAAAATTTTTCATACAGCCGACCTTCACGCATCCCGTTGGCATCAATGAAGCAGGCGGTCAGGGATTGGCGTGCAAGGATTGGATTCGGAACGTGAGCAGACGTTGCGACGTATAATCCCCGATAATCGCCTTGGCTTTCTTTTTATCCCGTTCGTGTTCCAGAGTCGCAAGATATTTCTCAAGCAAGGCCTGCCCCGGTTCAGGAATTAAGGCATAACTCAACGTTGCTTCGACGGAACTCGGCACGGACCCGTCCGGCACGGCTATCGAGAAGGGCACTTTCCGCGTTGTTCCTCCGTTGACGAGCGGGTTTGGAATCGGCCCACGAAGAATTTTTTCAAACGGCAAGCCAAAGTGTTTTTGCTCGGTTCCAAGTACATGCCCGTCGGCATTTTTGACCGTCACCGTCACAAAAAACTGCTTCAGAACGGGATCGCCTCCTGGAAAGACGTGGGGGAGACTCCCATTTCTGACGACAACTTGACCTTCAACGCCGTGACCCGCCTGTTGGACGTCAATGTCCACACGGGGGAACCACTCCGCCTGCAGATTTCGATTGCTAAGCATGATGCCCGGTATCACAATCCCCTGAAACCAATGCCGTCCGATAGGCCGCGTCAGAGACCCATGCTTGGAGGTGGAACTGCCCGTGGACCGTTCCATGTGGCAATCCTGACAAATCGTCCCTTGCAAAATCTGGCCAGGCAATGCGGCGTCGGTCACATCTTTCACTTTACTGAAATGGCAGGAGGCGCAGAATTGAGCGCCCCTGTACACCTCGGCTTGCTTTGAGGGGTGCACGAGGTTGTCTTCGGCATTCGCATAGGGGCCAAACATGGTTTTTTGGGGATTGATATGAAACGTGGGATAATCCGACGGTTTTTCTTTGACCGAATCAATCAGATGACAGGCCGCACAGCCGATTCCTTCAACACCGCGGGAGTGCTTCGCGGCCTTTCTTCCTCGTCTTTTGGGTGTTTCAGACAGGACTTGAGCCATGATTTTTTCCGCATGTTGAGGAAAAACCGTCACGGCGGGAGCGTGACACGCCAGACATCGAAGCTTTTCTTCCGCCGTTGGGTTGGTGCGTAGCCACAAACCAAGCACTGTTTTGAACACGGGAGACGTCAGGGCGGTCCCATGCAACAGCGCTCCGTCCACACGACCAAACGTCTTGAGGTCCGGGGTTTGTTCACGCATCCCCTTCCATTCCTCGTAGTGGCGGTCATGACATTGTTTGCATTGATCCGACGGGATAAAGATTTCTTCAATTTCTTCGATCCACGCGCGGTTTTCGGGAACGCCCGATGTGTCCTGGGCATTGGCGCAGGGCAACGGAACCCACAGGATTCCCAATAGAACGGCCAGGACGTTCCATCCCGACAGGCCATAAAACGTTGGACGACTCCCGGAATGTTGCAAAGACGGCATGCCGTCAACTACCCCTTTTCAATGCGTACAAAGTGAAAGTTCAATCCGCCGCCGACGCCTTGATCGTCAACGCCGGCCGTTTCAAAGGTCGCCACGGAAAAATTTTGAGTCGGCATCGCCTTTTCCAACGCCCTGCCCAATTCCAGTAAATTGCGGATTTCCCGCCCGTCCACTTCCTTGATAAGGGCTTTGACTTTGATGCCGGCACGATCCGCCGGCGTGTTGCCAATCACCGCAAAGACCACCACGCCTTCGGCTTTGGTGAGTCCAAGCAGTTCCTTGATTTCTTCATCCACTTCTCCGACGTCCACGCCAAACGCTTCGGCCAAGGCATAGGCTTTGTCTTCGGTCATGCCGCCTTCGTTGGATTGAGCAAAGGCGGAAACGGGCCACCCCATCACAACGCTGCCGAGAAGAATCGTCACCATGCCCGCAACGTGTACTCTCATCAGCCACTCGTCTGGTCTCGCCGCTCGCTTCATGGAACGAGAAGAGCGAAACTTCCATATGTGCATTGTTGTGATGGATGCCTTATGGTTTCGCAGGCGCAGCCGGCCCGCCGACGGGATCAACTAACAGCTGGAGCCAGGACGCCACCGCTTTTTGCCCATTCCGTTCTTTATTTTCACCGTTCCAGACGGCAAAAGACACGGCCTGAAGTCTGCCGGGAATCAACACGGCTTCATTGGACGTATCATCCCCCGGTTTGGTCAATGGACGCTTCATCACCACTCGCCAAAATCCGCTTTTCCATTCAGCTTCTCCCTTGACTGTTCCCTGGCGGATTTTGCTCGTGAGGGTACTGAATCCTCCTCCGATGAGATCTTCGATTGATGAAGGCCGGCGAGGAATGACTTCAAATCGACGAATGCCCCGCTTGCTTCGTTTCTTTTCTTTCGCCCTGGCTTTTCTGCGATCCACGTCGCTTTGCCAATCCGCCTTCCAGTGCCAAATGTTCACATAATGGTCCAACTGCCCCATACAGAAAAACGCCGGCGCATCGCCCAGCGGGAGGGCCATGGCCGCCCCGTCACGAAAGACGCCCGGAGTGAGCCGTTCGTTCCTGGTCGCATCCTGCCATTCCACCAAAAACGCAATGTGTTTGCCGTTATGGGCGGAACGGACCGAGATGACTTTGGCGCTTGGTTCAGGCCAGACCGGTCGAGTAATGATCTGACCGCTCAGCGGAATGGGAATAGGCGCGATGGTTGCCCACGCGGCATCGGAAGGGTTGGTTGGGACATCTCCTTCAAGAAAATGCGACCGGATCACAATGCCTTGAGAACTGACCACGGGCACGCCGAGCCAGCCAAGCCCCCCCGCCATCAACACTATGCCCGCTCCCGTGGCGAGAAGCGCGCGAGCGGGGTTTCGCTTCGCTTTCATCATATCGCTTCCGGCGTTCTGGGCAAACCAATCTGTTGGGAACATCATGCGAAAAACGAACGTGGTTTTACGACATCGTACGCATGAAAGCGGGTATCCTTACCGGAGCTTGACTCGCCGAATTTTATTTTCATTTCGCTCGCAAATATAGAGATGGCCGTGCGCGTCAAGAGCCAGGCCTGAAGGAGCATTCACCACCGCATTGACGGCTAAATATCCATCGCCATGCGCAAGCATGCCCGTGTCTTCTTTGGCCACAAACCGGGCGGCGCCGCATCCCCCCATATTTTTATCGTCGTATCCACTATCCCCATTGCCCGCGGCGGTCTCGATGAGGCCCGTGTCGGCATTGACTTTACGGACGCGATGGTTCATCGAATCCGCAATATACACGTGGCCATCGGCATCAACGATGGCGGCCTCCGGTACGTTTAACATGGACATGACCGCGGGTTTTCCATCTCCGTCATACCCGTAGCGACAGACTCCGGCGACCGTGGAAATAATGCCCGTTTGCGCGTCAACCTTTCGAATGCGGTTACTCGCTTTATCCGTCAGAAACATGTTGCCGTCCCGATCCACATCAATCGCCACAATATCCCACAGTTTCGCTTCAAGCGCCGGCCGTCCATCATCAAGGTAGGGAGACAGATCCAGATTATCCGAACATTGGGGGCGAAGCCATCCCTGATCATCACTGAAATCAATGCCAATCGCGTCACCGGACAGGACCACCAGATTTTGCGCGGTCAGGGGACTGATCCAATTTTCATCTTCTCCGGACCATGTCCCGGCGATGGTGGTCACCATGCCCGTGAGAGGATCGTATTTCCGAATACGGTGGGCTTGGGTGTCCGCAATGTACAGATTGTCATTCGAATCAAACGCAATCGCCCCGGGATAGGTCAAGTTGACTTCCAGGGCAGGGCCGTCACCTTGAAAACCCGATGCACCGGACCCCACGACCGTCGTAATAATATCGGTCTGATGATCGATTTTACGAACGCGGTTACTTCCGGAATCGCAAAGATACAAATCATTATTCGAATCAACCGCCACACTCAAAGGCAAGTACAGCCCGGCTTCCCCGCACGGGCCGTAATCCCCGCTATAACAGGTTTCTCCAATGCCCGCATAGTTATGAAGAGTCCCGGTTGCCAAATCAACGCGTCGAATCCGATCGGACCCGTTTTCAGCGATGTAGAGCCATCGGCCTTCCTTGTCCACGCACACGTGATTCGGCAAGGGAATCCCCGCTTTCTTCGCACGTTTCCCATCACCCGTACTGCGCGACTTGCCATTCCCCGCAAACGTTTCAATTTTTCCGGTTAGTGACTCTACACTCGTTTCCATATCGCACTCCTTATCATGAGGACAAATCTTTTCTCTCTCACGAAGTCAGAACCGCCCCGTACCTTTAACGTCCGAGCCGGTTTTGCTTGCAGAACTTGTGTTCAAGGACCCTGTCCCTGTCTGTTCGCTTTGTGGGACCGGCCCCGCTTGCGATGCAACAGGGTCCGGCTCCGAAGATGGCGGGGAAACCGGCGCGGGGTTCTGCCGTTCGGCCACATTGTGCGCTTCGGACTCAACGACTTCCGCTTCATGCACAGATTTTTTGAAACCCTTGATCGCCTTCCCGACTCCCTCGCCAAGCTGCGGCAATTTGCCGGCACCGAATATGATCAGGACGATGAAGAGTATCAAAATCAACTCGGTAAAACCCAAACTCCCAAACATGCCGGATTTCTCCTTTTACGATGAAAACAATCAAGATGACGCGGCGTCACGGGTTCGCTTCGCAAACCGCTGTTTTAAACGTTGCCGCGCCTCCTCGGCCTGTTCAAACATCTTACACTTTTCATAGGTATTGATGAGATTGTAATACGCCAACGGCTCATCCGGGCTGTGATCCACGGCTTCTTCCATGATTTTCACGGCCATGTCGTGTTTTTTCAACGTGAAGGCAATATCCATCAGCTTAAAACTGGACTCCAAATGCGCAGGATCAAATTCCAGCACTTTCATATAGGCCTGCACCGCCATATCAAGGGTATTGTAATCCGAGACTTGAGGATTATCCAATTGTTCATAGACGCCCGCCAGATTATACCACGCGATGGGATCTTCAGGGGTAATTTCAATTAATCGCTCAAAATACTCCTTGGCCCGCATATAGTCTTTTTTTTCGCCATGGAGTCTCCCCAGATTGAACAACGCCAGCACATCATATTTGTTCAACTCCAACGCTCGTTCAAATTGAGGGCGAGCGTCTTCCATCATGGCTTTGGTGCCATAGATGGTTCCCAGATTCGAGTAATACATGGCCAGAGAGCGGTCCATTTCCATTCTCAAACCCTCAGCCATTTCAATGGCCTTTTTGACTTCGGCCAAGGCCTCATCGAATTTCCCTTTTCCAAAGTACAGCTCCCCTAACCGACACCGGGCCTGAAAATCATCGGGAGCGTCACTCAGTAATTTTTCAATCTCCGCAATTTCTTCGTCCGGGGTTAACGACGGTCCTTGAGTGTGAGGCTCAGCCGTTCCGCCTTCTTTCTCCGCTTCGACATTGTGTGATTCCATGATTGTTCCACGTCCTCTCAACGTAGCGCACTAAGCGCGGGGGACACAGGACGAGACATCGCGGCCTCGGCTTTGTCCCGCAATTTCCCCAACGTTCCCCGCTTGTCAAGCGTCATCAACATCAACCCAACGATCACCATGAACGTCAGATGCGACAACTGCAAGGCATATCCCGCCATAAACATCAGCCCCAGACCATATCCCGCCAATCGGCCGATTAACACTAATTTCACGACGGTGTACGCCCAGCAGGTAAACCCCGCGACATACAAAGCAAAGGGTAAATAAAACGTGTACCCCATTCCCATTTGGAACACCCAGCCGATACCCTGCCCCGCCTTTCTCGCCTCCTCGGCCAGTGCGGGATCATAGAGCGACAGGAACCAATCAAGATACAGCAACGTACAAAAGGTCGCGCCGCCACTCACCAGCAGGGTCAACGCCCATTTCCGTTGGGTCCTGTTTTTGGTAAAGAGCGAGGTGCTGCCGTATGACCACAACACAAGAATACTTGCCAGCACCATGAGAAATTCCCCTCCCCGGCTCACTTCATGCACAAGGGGCGGCGGAACGACAATGCCCAATAATCCATAGGTCGTGGACACCGTCTGATAATACATCCATCCAAAAATGCCCAGCACAAAACACCCCACGGTGACCCGCTGACTCCACAGACGATGCGTCGCCAGAAATTCCGCCATGAGCGTAAGGAGGATCGTGACGGACACAAGATTATAGACCACCCCGCCGAGCATAACGGGCGGCACGATGAGATACACCACCGTGAGTACCGCCAGCAACGAGACGGCCGGGATCAGCACCTGGTCGTAACGCCCCGACCACGCCGATTGCCGTAATTTTTGAATCAACAGAATGAACAAGACCAGAAACAACAAAAGCGCGGTGACGTTGAGAAGAAAAAAACCCAGGGAGGAGAGCGTTTGAAACGTGACCCGCACGGCTTCAGATTTTTCAGCCAGCTTGGCCATATGCATGCCCAACCTGGACGCCAGGCGGTAGAGCACAAGCTCCAAAAATGCCGAAAGCAGGAGAAATTTTAACGCATAGTCAAACAGAATTCCCGGGGGACCAGATTGTTCGATTCGGTGCCCCGATGCTGCCGCTCCCATCATCTCCACCATGCCGTTCCGCCTTTTTGTGACCTTTGACCGCCAGGCAGATATGAGAAAAACCCAATACGGCTTTTCCTGATTACGAGACGGTGGTCAATTGCGACGCGTGTTGTTTGTTGCGACGAGCGATATACAACAATCCGTCGGCCATTGAATAATTAAACGGTAATTCCACGACGACTTCTCTTATTTTTTCGTACACGGATTGATACAGCTTTTCGGCCTGTTCAGGCGTCATGCCATGCTTGACTTCATAGAAAAAGCCCAAGCTTAAGTCTTCCGAGGCCGGCCGCATAATACGCTGAATGCCATAGCCTCCCGGATCGCTCATAATCGGCGCTTCTTTTTCAAGATCAAAGAGACAGGGCTGACAGGAAAATCCATAGGACGAATTCAGTTTTTTTGTGTCCAGCACAAAATTCATGGTTTCCAACGCTTCTTCTTCCGTCTCCGTTGGGAAGCCGACAATGATATAACAATGTACGGCGATGCCCAGGTCCACGCAATCCGAACAAATCCGCTGAACACTCTCCTGCGTGATGCCTTTCTGCATAAAATCCATCATGCGCTTATTGTACGTTTCCAGTCCAAACACAATCTTGTGACATCCCGCGTCTCGCATTAACGACAGGAGTTCTTTCGAGAGATTTTTCTCAAAGCGAAGTTCTGCGGTCCATTGAATGTCGAATTGTCGGTTCAGGATTTCTTTGCACAGCCGGCGAGTGGGCGACAGCGCCAGACATTCATCGGTAAAAAAGAAATAGGGTGTCTCATATTTTTGAGCAAGGCCTTGCAACTCGTCCACAACTTTTATCGGATCTTTTTGCCTGAAATTTTGATGATCCAGCGTCAGCGCACAAAAGGCGCAGTCTTTATAGTAACAACCTCGTGAAAACTGCACAGGCAAGACCGTCTTCGGGGCCAGATACCGATCGAGAGGAAAGCCATCGTAATTGGGAGCCGGGTGCTGCGCCAGATTTTCGGAATAAAACGGCTGATTCACAATGACCTTGCCGTTTTCGCGATAGATCAAATTCGGCACTTTGGCAAAATCCTTTTTCCCCTCCAATTGATTGACCAACTCCATTAACGCCGTTTCTCCTTCAAAGACGATAAAACCATCTGTGACCTGGAACAGACGTTCACAGCGCCGCAGATTATCCACCAGCCTGGTAAAAATACTCCCTCCAACAATCACATGAATGTCGGGGTTTGCCTCCTTAATGAGCCGGCACAGGGTCAGACCGGGAACGATCTGCGACGTTGCCGTGATTGAAACCCCAATCAAATCCGGCTTCCCATGAAGAAGCGAAGGGAGAAAATACCGTTGATACAATCCAATGTACGGATTTTGTTCCTCGTCATGTATCGCTTTCACAATGTCACGAGAGGAATAAATAGAATAAGAAAACTGGTTGTCGACAACGGTGATTCGTGTGGGGAAATAAATGGAGGACACCACTTCCAGCCACCGGTCGATTAAAAAGAGGCATTCCCGGTAACGATCAATATCATAAAACTCTTCTCCCCGCAGAGACGCTTTCGCGAGTTCAATGTGGTCAATCAAATGGGGAAACCGATCCAAGGCTTCCACGATTCGACCGTAATGTTCGTTGCTGCCCGGCCCCGTTTCTCCCTCACGGGTTTGCTCAAGATTTTTCAGCTTTTCAACAAGCCTTTCATAGACATCCAAGCCATAGGTCCTCGACAAAATGGTATCAAGCAGTTCAATGTTCAGGTCTCGTTGAGAGTGGTTGCTGATCCCTGCCTGGTCAAGAAAAGCCGTTAAGCACGGCAGACTCAGATAGGGTTGCGAGGGATGCCAACTTGGAGGAAACAGCAAAGAGATGTTCACCGGTTTGCCTTTTTCAATGATTCAGGTGTTGGCTTCCTCACGAATCCTTGCTTGATTAGATAGGCCAGCCGTCACCGACTTTCATGTACTTTGCTCAGACAAATCATGACAATCAGGCTCAATAATTCTTATACACGGCATCGGTTTCTTCATGCAACTATGGAAAAGGGCCGGCAGATTTGCGTCAATCACGAGATACCAGGAATACAACCGGAGAAGAACAGAGGGGAATTCACATAGAAAAAGACCCTGAAGCCCCCTCTACTTCGGGACCCCAGGGTCTTTTTATTCGTAACGGCAAAAATATTCAGAACAACTTACGGCATTTTGGCGGTAAACCAAGTGGAGATCCCCTTCATGCCGTTTCGTTCCACATTCTGCCCATCCCAGACCGCAAACGCCACCGGGATACTTTGGCCCGAGCGAAATTGCACGTCATTGCTGTCAGTCGTGGTCATCGACCGCTTGAACACCACGCGCCAGGTAGGACCACTGCAACACCCTCCCTTCAACGCGCCATAAGGCTCCCATAGCCCGTTACCCATCACATTCTGAGACGCTTGCGTCGTCAATGTGCTGAATCCATTAGCGTTCAGATCTTCAACCGAACTCCTCCGCATGTCCGGGTCAGACATAATGTTCCCGGACCAAATCCCTGGATTGAATGGCCCCAAGCTTCGACCAATCCGATCGGGGTACGTCACTCCACCCGCCGGCTCTTCATAATAAAAGTCCCAGGCGATTGAAGGATATTGCTGGTCCACGTCCCACATTCCAGCGACGCCCGCTCCCATATCACGTTGCCATTCGGCATTCCATCGCCAGATGTTGACGGTTCCTCCGGACTGACCCATACACTGGAACGGAGGCGCTCCCGAGGTCTGCACGGGAAACTGCACCGCCACCTGATCCCGAAAATCCTGAGGCCCAATGGTGGTGTTGTTGAGAGTCTGATCTCCCCAATTGGCCCAGACCCCAATCTCCTTGCCGTTGGTGGCCATTTTCACCATGACGGTTTTCACCGAGATATTGGGATGCATGGGGGTGGTAATAGTCTGGCCACTCAAAGGCACGACAATACCCGGAACCGTTTCCCAGACCGGGTTCGCCGCGTCCATCGGGATGGACCCGTCAATCTTGCCCACCGGAATCGTCACCGGTTGGCTGACGGCAAGCGGCACCTGCCACATCGTCAACAGCACACCAACGACCATGGCAGAGAGAAGCATGCCGAACACTAATCCTTTGTTACGCGTCTGCATCACTCTCATAATGACGCATCCTCCTTTAATAAAGATTAACGCTAAATGACTGCGGACTCCCTACTTCCTTAAAAAATCCTACGCGATGAAAACCCCAATCCTCAAAACACCCTCGTCAGACTTCTCGTTTCTTGTTGTGAGCTACGCTGTCCCCGATTGCCCCGTTGATGATTCCGGCTTTTCTTTCTCCAGAAATTCCTGGGCCCCAACTTCATTCATCAAGAGACTGAGCTCATTACCTTTATCTTGCGCACCACATTCAAAGGACTGTCCTTCCGGAGCCACCAGATTAGCCGGACGATAGTCTGTCTCCGAATACGGTTGAGGCGTCACACCCAGATAGGCAATTTCAAAAGCCGTCCATTGGGACGTTAAATCCGCAACGATATTGTAGAAGCCATATTCCGCTTTCTTCTTCAGCATCCCGGAAAATAAAGGCACCCATCTTCCTACGTGTTCCTTGACAAATTTCTTCTCGGCGTCCACGACGGTTTTGAGTTTTTCCGGACCATCGTGGCACAACGCATAGGATTCCTTATAAGCCAGAAAATGCAAAAATTCAAGCTCCACGCTTAAATGATCCAAGCGCTCGTGAATATCCTGGGAAAGTTGAACGCCAAAAGCCGAATAGAACCCGGCAATATCGCCCATGACGTACGATTGACCAAAAACATGGTCATTCCCGAACAGGGTTTCATACGGCGGGCAATCCAAAGCAATGACGTTACTGAACACCCGACGATGTTCGTCCCGAAGAGCCTGAATATCCCAGTTGACGCCCTCCGAGGACACCCAATTTTCCACCGAGTCAAAACGGCTGGCGATGGCATCCAGGATTTCTTCGGTTTCCGCATCAAGGGGAACGGGCAAGGCCCCTCTCAAACTGGTCAGAGCCGCTCGCCCATCCTCAACCAACTCGCCACTTTGCAGATAATCCAAAAACTCATCATCTTCCGGATACAAATAACTCCAGGACAGCAACAGGTAGAGTTTGCTTCTTGATAACGCACGCTCGACCGCCGGAGAATCTTTTAAGGACGAACCCGCTCGCTGCGTCGCGGAAGCAGGGGACCGACCATTCACCCCTTCGGTCAACTTCACCGCCATAGATTCCTTCTCCTTCGGGATCACGCTGGCATCCTCATCTACCCACAAGCCTCATGAAACCCCTCTACCAAGAACTGAAGGCCGATGATAGGCTAACCGGGCAATTGAAGTCAAGAGGTCTCAAAAAGTAAAGATACGGAGCCTTGCCCCATTCTCATAAAGGCTTTTGACCATTAATCCTTTTGATCGCATGACGTACCTAAGATAACTTGCGTAATCTCGACGGCAACACCTTGATCGCAATCTGATCATTCACCGTCCTGCACGTATGCTCGCAAATCCCGCATCCCACACAAAGATCCTGGTCAACCCAAATGCTCATTGAAGAAAAGTCCATGCCAATGGCATGAGTCGGGCATTGCGCCACGCACGCGTTACAGCCCTGGCCTGCCGTACACAGCCGTTGAGAAACAACGGCGATGCCCATGTCCACGTCCGTGACGGCCCCAACCGGTTGCAACGCCTCCGGTTCACAGACCGCAATGCACGGAAAATCATCGCAGAGGTAACACGGTTTTTCATCGGGATAGAGCACGGGGGTCTCATGCCCTTCAAGGACGCGAAGACTCCCATGCGGACAGGCCTCAATGCACTCGCCGCAACCCGTACAGCTTTCAAGGAAGCGGGCTTCCGCCAGCGCACCGGGAGGCCGCAGCCAGTCGGTTCTGACGGCCTCCGGCGCCTCCTGCTTCTTCTCTTGCGCATCCTGATGCTTGACGTACTCATGCACCGTGACACCGAGAGATACCACGCTCTGTTTCAGAAAATTCCTTCGTCCACAGGAAGGATCAGAAGGGTCTGCGGACCCATGGGAAGATTGCGCCATTCAGTCGGCCCTTATCGGCATACCAAAATTATTCATTTTTTCAGCAAAAAGAAAATGATGCCACCGACAATCAGTACACCAATCCACTGGACAATAAGGGTACTCGCATCAATACTGGCAAAATTAATATTGAAACCAAAAATCCAACCATAATCAGTCTTTATATATCGCCCCGCCGGCATTTTGAATGGTGGGTATACCAACATGCCAAACACGATTATGGCAACAGCAATAAGGACTTTCCTTTGCATCTCGTTCATGAATGTCCCCAATATTGCCCTAGCACCTAGACGACCCCGGCCGCGCGAAGCTTGTACACCTCCACACAGCGGTCGCACGCCCCATACTCCACGTCCCACCCCGGATGGTTTTCCCTGATGTACTCCAGCACGTACGGCTCAACGGTTTCTTCCATATCTTCAACCCAGGAATACGTCGGGAAGCGGCAGAGCGGGCAGGGAAACCCGGGCATCAGCATGGGCTTGGTGGGCACGTCCGGAATCTCGCTTTCCTCGACCTCGACCGCCCGCTCCATCACCCGGAGCGTGTCTTGCGCCATTTCCACCAACTCGGCATGGGTGAAATACTCCGTCTGCCAGAGCCCTTCAAACACCGATTCAATTTGCGTCGGCGGGACCTTTCGGTACCAGGACCGAAATTCTCTCAAGCGGTATTCCCGACTGAACATCGGGGATTTCCCCAACCGAACAATGCGACTGTCAACGTGCAGACTCCACAGAATGCGGTACCGATTGAGGATGAGATGCTCTTCACCCGGGTTCATGCCGACTTTCGTATCGGGGTCGTACCCGAAAATCGGATTGAGCATATCGGAGACATGCGTCAATTCATGGCGCAGATACCGGTTAATAGCCGGATCGTAAAACCGCCGCGGAATCAGCTTAATCCCGACGCCTTTCTGCCCCTTTTCTTCAAATTGACGAGCCAGCTTTTCTTCAACCGTCCCCCATTTCCGGAGAATGTCCACCCCTTCCTGGTCTTCTTTGAGCACACCGCGAACGAGCACAATGCCGATCCGGTCTTTGAGGTCGGAAAATTCGTCAAACCCGTCCCGCAAGATATCGGCAAAGCCCCATTTGGCAAACAGGTGCTGATATAATGTTTTGAATTCAGGCTCCCGGTCGTCCAGGGAAAATTTCTCGTAGATCGGGTCGGCCAATTCATGAAATTCATTGTAATAGGTGGGGTCTCCTTCGCGTTCGGTTTTTTCCGAAAACGAATCAATGACTTCTTGAAGCAAAGCCGGTTGAAATCGGATGTCCATTCTTGCACCCTTTCAGTGTCTCAACTGCATTGCAGGAAACGCCCAACGCCCCCGCAACGAAACCGTGCCATGCCGCAACCCGTCCATCCTTGACGACACACGCCACGGCTCGCTAGTATTGCGCTCCAGGAAACTCGGGGCATTATAGTCGTGGATTTTTTTCAGACGCAAGGCCCCGGTGATGGATGGCACAAGACCGTGCCCGGGCCGATACGGACGTCCGTTGCATGAATCAACCTCATACCTCATCCCCTGACAGCGGCTTCGCAAGGCCCCCGGAAGACCCTCAACCGGCATTGCCGCCTCTTGATGCTCTGGAATACTGGAAAGCCGGCGCTCACGAAATCAGGACATTTCGCGGACATTCTCACGGTGTCTGGGACGTGGCGTTTTCTCCTGACGGGGTGACGCTCGCCAGCGTGGGCGCGGACCGTTTCCTTCGAATCTGGGAAATTGAAACGGGGCGGCTTCTCAAATCCCTGAAAGGACACACCAACGATATCCGCCAAGTTGCCTTTAGTCCGGACGGCCAAAGCCTCGCGACGGGTAGCGAAGATCGAACCATACGACTCTGGAACCCGCATACGGGGGAAACGACCCGGCTCCTGTTTACCCAATATGATCACGCGGTCTGCAGCCTGTCCTTTTCCCCGGACGGCTTGATGCTGGCCCGGGCCGGACAAAATAAAGACATCAAAATCTGGGAAATCACCACCGGCACCGAATTGATGACGCTCCTGGGCAAAGATCAATATGACCACCATTGGACCGTCTGCACGGCATTTTCTCCCGATGGCATCCATCTGGTGGGTGGAAGCGACATTGGAAAATTGAAGCTGTACGAAGTCCTCCCCAGCGGAGAAGAGAAACACGTTCATGACGGGCATTGGCGTGATGAGCCCAACGATGAAGAAACGGAACATCGCGGATTCTTTGTTGATGAACAGGGAGGGTTTCAAAAACCCATGGAATATTGGATCGGAGCCATTACCTTTACGCCGGACGGAAAAACCATGATGACGGGCAGTCGGGACGCCACGATCAAATATTTTGCCATGCCAGACATGAAAGAGTTTCAAACAGTGAAAGGGCATTCCGAATGGGTTCGCGGTTTGATTGTCTCCCCGGACGGAAAACTTCTGGTGAGCTGTAGCGACGACCACACCATCAAGATGTGGGACATTCAGACAAAACGACAGATTCGTGTGATCAAAGACCACCACGGCCCCGTTCGAGGCATTGCCTTTTCTCCGGACGCTCGCTCGCTCGCCAGCGCCTCTTGGGACCGGACGGTGAAACTGTGGAAAGGAGGAGACGGCTCAGAAGCCTGATCGCGTTCCAAGTCCCCGTCAGCCGGATGACGCCTCGAAAGTCGGAGTCGAAATGCCATACCGTTTACATTTCTCCCACAGGGCTTTCCGCGAAAGACCCAAGGATTGCGAGGCGGCGGTTCGATTCCATCCATCCCGCACCAGCACCGCCAGAATATAATCTCTCTCACAACGCTCTCGAACGGCGGCGAGGGTTCCTTTGTACGGTGGGTTCGCGGCAGGCGACAGCCCTTCCTGGCAAAATCCGCACCCGGACTGCACGGCTCCCCCAAGAAACGGGCAGTTGGTCTGCCCGCAGAGATCCGCATTCTGGATTTCTTCTCGGTCCCGAGCTAAGACCACCGCCCGTTCAATCGTATTTTCCAATTCACGAACGTTCCCCGGGAAGGAATAACGAAGCAGCATTTCCTGGGCTTCGGAAGAAAACCGTTTCGCGGCATGCGGGACCCGACTCGCGCTCCGTTGCAGCAGATCACTCGCCAGAATCAGAATATCCTCCTTCCGCTCCCTCAGGGGCGGCAGCGTCACTTGCACCACGTTTAAGCGATAGAACAGGTCTTCGCGAAATCGTCCTGCTTCGACTTCTTTTTTTAAATCTTTTTGCGTCGCACAGACCAACCGCACGTCGCTTTCAAGAGTCTCACTCCCCCCCACCCGTTCAAATCGACGTTCTTGCAGCACCCGAAGCAATTTCACCTGAACCACCAGGGAAATCTCCCCAATCTCATCCAAAAACAAGGTGCCCTTATGGGCTAATTCAAACCGACCGCGCCGTTGATTGACGGCCCCGGTAAACGCGCCTTTCTCATGCCCGAATAATTCGGTTTCCAGCAGGGTTTCAGGCAAGGCGGCACAACTGACTTTTATAAGGGACTGTGCCCTTCTTGGGCTGTTTCGATGGATGGCATTGGCGATGATTTCTTTCCCGGTTCCGCTTTCACCAAACACCAACACCGTGGCATCTGTCACGGCCACCAGTTTGACCTGTTCCAATATCTGACGCATCTGTTCGTTTTTTCCGACAATGCCATCGAAATTAAATTTTCCCTCGAGTGCCTGACGAAGAACCGTGTTTTCCTGGCGCAAGGCCCGAACCCTGGTCACGCGGTCCACCGTCAGCAATAATTCATCCATGGAAAAAGGCTTGGTGATATAATCACAGGCCCCGAGTTTCATCGCCTGGACGGCCGTATCAACCGAGCCATGCGCGGTAATCACAATGACGTCGGTTTCAGGAGCACACTCCTTGCACACGCGCACCACCTGGAGACCGTCACTGCCCGGCATTTTCAAATCGGTAATCACCACATCGTAATGACTCGCTTTGGTTTTTTGGAGACCGTCCTCGCCATTGGATGCTTCCTGAACCTCGTACCCCTCGGCTTTGAGCGCGTCCAACATGGACAACCGCATCAGCGGCTCATCATCAATGATTAAGACCGATCGCGTCATCCCGCGACCTTCGCCGTCTCAACCCAGTTTGCGTTCAGGGGAAGATCCACGGTAAAGACGGTGCCCGTCCCGACTTCACTCTCCACGGTCAATTGCCCGCCATGTCGTTCAACAATGCCCAAACTCACCGACAAGCCCAAGCCCGTCCCCTCGCCCGTGCTCTTCGTGGTAAAAAACGGATCAAAAATATGCGGGCGCGCCTCGGGGGGAATGCCCGACCCGGTATCGGCCACGTCTATCGCACAACGATCATTGACTTGTCTTGTTCGCAAGGTGATTGAGCCGCCTTCTTCGGTAGCCTGAACGGCATTGAGAATCAAATTGGTCAACACCTGCTCAATCATTTGCGGGTCGACAAACAAGGGCGGGATAGCTTGTTCAGCGTCTTTGTGCAACTGCAGATTTTTCCGGGCAATCGCGTGACGTGTCAGGGCCAGGACTCGATCAACCAGTCCATTGACGTCGTTCATGGAAAATTCAGGCTCGCGCTGCTGGGAAAAATCCAACAATTGACGAACGATTTTCTGGGCACGCCGAAGGCCATCCTCCATGTACGTGAAATATTCTTCCTGACGTTCAGGCGGCAACGCCCCTTTCCGAATATTATACAGACAATTCAAAATCCCCCCCAATGGGTTATTAATTTCATGCGCGACTCCGGCAGCCAGCTTCCCAACCGAAGCCAAACGCTCGGCGTTTCGAAATTGCTGTTCCATGACTTTTCTATCCGTAATATCCCGCGCAATGCCCAGGACGCCGGTCGCACCATGTCGGTCATTGTCCAGCGGTGAGACACTGACGAGAACCGACCGAAGCTCTCCGGTTTGACTGATCACTTCCACTTCGTATTCCTGTTTGACTTCCATCTCAAGGATGTCTTTCAGCCGACGCCCGCGATGACGCTTGGCGACCAAGGTCAGGAACGGCCGACCCAGCAGATCGTCTTTGCGATACCCCCAATTCTCCACCTTGCTGTTCACGTAGGTAAAGCGTTGATCGCGATCAAGGGTATAAATCACATCGTTGGCATTTTCGAGCAGGCTTTCTAAATATGTTTGTGTTTCCCGAATCTCCCTCGTCCGTTCCTGGACTTTCGCTTCCAATCCTTCGCTGTGCCGCTGGAGTTGCTCTTCCAAACGCTTTCGCTCCGTAATATCACGGAGCTGCACCATCACCGACAGCGTTACGCCCTCTCCGACGCGAATCACGTCCATTTCGACGAACCGCAAGGTTTGCCGCGCATCAAAGACTTGCACTTCGACGGCGAGCACTTTCTCTTCATTCAAAACCACCGTTTCTAATAACTGCTCGACCGTCTTGCTGCATGAATCCGGCACGAGCGTCAATATGGATTGCGAGAGCAATGCGGCTTGGGCATGGCCAAGAATCTCTTGTTCCCGCTCATTCACCGCCATAATGATACCGGATGGATCAACCATGAAAATCGAATCCGCCGAGCGATTAAAGAGCACACGATACCGCCGTTCCGATTCAGAGAGTTGCTGCGTTTGGGCGGCGACTTCCTGCTCCAAATGGACCGTATGCCGATCAATTTGTCGCTGCAGGACTTTCCGTTCGGTGACGTCTCGTACAAACGCGCGCGTATAGACCAGGTCACCCGTTTCCTCATCTATCAAGGCGGTGGAATGAATCTCCACGTCAATCGGCGTGCCGTCTCTCGTGAGAAACACCGTTTCAATGGTACTCCTCGGCTGGCCCGGCAACCGCCGCACATAGTCCAGCGCTTCCGCATGCTTCTCCGAAGGCAAAATATCCCACAAATGCATCAAGAGCATTTCGTCCAACGTGAAACCCAGTTTTTCCAATTCTGTTTTATTCACGTGAACGAAACGCCCGGTTTTGTCGATTTGATGAATCATTTCAGAAGAATTTTCAATCAGATCGCGATACCGTTCCTGCAGATGACGGATTTCATCCATTTGCGCATTCAACTGCGAAAAGGATTGCTTCAGGCTGGCCGTCATTGTATTAAAGGCATTGGCGAGCACTTCAATTTCATCACCGGTCTGCACAACGAGAGGATGATCCCAATTGCCACGGCCAATGCGTTGCACGCCTTCGTGCAAGGTTTGAATCGGACTCATAATTTTTCGAGCCACAATGAGCCCCGCCAGCCACAAAATGCCAAACACAACGGCGCCATAAATCGCGACCTTCACCAATAAATGCTGCAACGGGGCATAGGTCTCCTCCGGATTTTGCCGAACAATCGTCATCCACTGCCCGCCACGGAAACTTTCAGACGCTAACGTTTCCGGAATCCGTAAATGAGCATACCCAACCAGCGAATCTCGCGCTCCATGGGTATCGCGGTTCACCTGCACCCATCCGGCTTGAGTGTTGTTAATGGCGGTCACCATGGCTGGATGAACGGTATGCTGCTCCAGCGATAACACCGGGCAAATCAAGGGCATGCCATCGGCGGCCATGAGCATGGCATGACCGGTGACGCCCGCGGTCACCTCGGAAATCGAACGAAACAACGAATCCCGTCGCAACATAATGCTCACGGCCCCTAACGTCTGTCGGCGCTGTTGGTCAAAAATAGGAACGGCCACGTTCAACACATGCGTGCCAAACGAAGGTTCAAAGGTCAAATCGCTCACGTAAATTTGACCCTGGCCCTGCCGAAACGCCGATTCCCACCACTCCGAGTCTCCATGATAAAATTTGACTTGCGGTAAAGAACTCAGCACCAGAGCCCCTTGGTTATCGGTCACCACAATACCCAAATAGTCGGACTTTCTGACCGCGTGCCAGTCAATGAGATAATTGGTCGCAATACGGTTCACAAAGACGGGAAATTCGTGAGGATTCGTTCGTGACCGCCAGCGCTTTTTCCATTCTTCAATCAAGGCTTTGATTTTCCGGGGCTCTCGCCCTTCATAACTCCGATTGGCATCTTTCACCGCGGCACGAATAAAGGGAATGGTGGCGAGCTGTTGCGCTTCATTAATGCCGCGCATGATTTGAGTTTCAATTTTTCTCGCCACCTCCACCGCAATCCCTTTTAAGTTTGAACCCGTGGTTTCCCGAAGCGCACGACGCTCTTCCACATAGGCAAGACATAACGAAAGGGCAAGCGGGAGAAGTCCAACCAGCACCATCCCGAAAATGGTTTTGCGCTGGAGGCTCTGCGACCAAATCCATCGTTTCATTTTGGTAACAGCCTAAAGAGGACGTGGCGTTCGTAACGTGTTACTTTGCAAGGAAATTTTTCAGGAGTGACCAACCATTGTCAAGGATTGGCAACACAAACAAAAGTCGAGATTAGGAGCCTCGACTGAGTAATTTCCCTTTTCCGCCCGGCAAAACGAACAGGAGAGGACTCGCCACAAATACAGAGGAATATGTTCCAATCAGCACGCCTAATAGCAACGCGAGAGAAAAGTCGTGCAGCACCTCGCCTCCAAACATTGTCAGGGGGACCAAGACCAGCACCACCGTCAGGGTCGTGACCAACGTTCGGCTGAGAACCTGATTAATGCCATTATTAATAATGGACGCGATAGCATCACGTCGCCGGGCGCGAAGGTTTTCCCGAATGCGGTCAAACACAACGACCGAGTCGGTCAGAGAGTAGCCGGCCAGGGTCAACAAAGCGGTCACGACCAATACCGTAATTTCTTTGTCCAGCATATAATAAATGCCCAAGACGGCCAGCACGTCATGAAAGGTCGCAATAGCCGCGGCAACGCCGAATCGTAATTCGAACCGTGTCGTCACATAGAGAATAATCCCAATCAGGGAAATGATAATTGCCAGCAACGCGTCTTGTTGAAGACGGCGCCCGATCGTCGGGCCAATAGCCGTGCTGGAATCAATCACAAATTTGTTATGCTGAAATTCCCGTTCAAAGACCTGCACGATTTTTCCCGCAATTTTTTTTTCAAGCGTATCGTCCGTCTTCATCCGAATCAGGAGCGTATGGTCCTTGGTAAACTCCTGGAGCTCCGCTTCATGCAAGCCATGTTTTCCAAGAGCCTGGCGGGCTTGCTCAATCCCAATCGCATGCTCAAATTTTAATTGGACGGCCGTGCCGCCGGCAAAATCAATCCCAAGATTGGCCGATCCTCTCCCAATTTGCACAAGGGCGAGCAATCCGAGTAGCACCAGCACACTGGAAACGCCAAAGGCAATATGGCGTTTTCCCATAAAATCAATGTCGGTTTTTTTGACAATTTCCAACATGCTCAGCCTCAAGACCCGTTAAATGCTCAGCCGTTTGAGTGGTCGCCGATTGATGAAATCAAAGACCACTTTGGTCCCTATCAATGCGGTCACAAGATTGATCGCAATACCCAGACACAGGGTCACGGCAAACCCTTTGATCGGCCCGGTGCCGAATAAAAACAGCGCCAACCCGGTAATCAGGGTCGTCACGTGGGAATCGACAATGGTCAAGAAGGCTTTCTCATATCCGGCATCAACCGCCAATCGAACGGGGCGGCCTTGTCGGAGTTCTTCCCGAATGCGTTCAAAGATTAAAATATTGGAGTCCACCCCCATCCCAATTGTTAAAATAATGCCGGCGATACCCGGCAGCGTCAGCGTGGCGTTGAGTCCCGACAACGCTCCCAACAAACAGAGGAGATTCAAAACCAGCGCCGCATCGGCGATCAAGCCGGACATTCGATAATAGATCACCATAAATATCAGCACAATAACGCCGGCAATGATCAGGGTTTGCAGGCCCTTCTCAATGGAATCTCGTCCCAAAGAAGGCCCCACCGTCAGGTCCTGCACCGTTTTCATGGGCGCGGGAAGCGCACCCGCGCGCAAGACAATGGCCAGGTCATTCGCCTCGTCTGTGGTAAAATTCCCGGTGATCTGAGCCCGTCCGCCACGTATCGGTTCATTAATGCGCGGCGCCGAATAGATCGTGCCATCCAAGACAATGGCCATAAACTTGTCCACATTGTCGGTGGTAAGACGCCCGAATTCTTTTGCGCCTTTACTGTCAAACGTGATGCCAACGTAAATTTCGCTGAAATCTGTGTAATTGACACGCGCGTCTTGCAACACATCTCCGGTTAACGCCGCAACTGTTTGCACAAGCCGTGGCCGACTCAAGACCGGTGTCTCATCCTGGGGATCATGGATGGGTTCAAACAAAATTTCAGACCCGTCTGGAACCTTGTCCGCAAATTGCTCGAGAATGTGTTGCTCTTCACTTCGTTCAACTTGCCGAGGCAGTGCAAGTTTTGATTCATTGTCGTCGTCAACCATCCTGAATTCCAGCAAGGCGGTATCCTGGATCAAATGTTTGGCACGCTCAGGATCCTTGACACCCGGAAGCTGAATGACGATCTGCGTTCGCCCCTGGCGTTGCAACAGGGGTTCCGTGACGCCGAACTGATCAATGCGGTTTCGAATTGTTTCCAAGGCTTGGTTCATGGCAGAGTTTTTGATGCGAGCAACTTCAGGCTCAAGCAACTCAAAAACCAGGGTGCGACCGTCCTTGGACGCCTGGAAATACGATGGGAACGCCTCGCGAATGAACTCTGCCGCTGTTTCGACTTTTCCTTCTTCGGCCAGATCAAGCTGAATCCGGAGACCACCGACTCTTGCAAGATTTGCAAACGTGACATCGTGCTCGGTCAAAAGATCTTGCATCGCTTTAGCGGCACGGTCCACGGCAATCTCGACGGCCCGATCCTCTTCCACCTCCAGAACCAAATGAATACCGCCTTGCAGGTCAAGACCAAGCGACACGCCGCGAGGAGGAATCACCCACTTGACGCTATCGGGAATTGCGTTATACAGCCCCGGCCATGAAGGGAGAACCAGATAAAGCGATACCACGGACAGGAACAGGACAAGCAATAGTCGGCCACGAACTTTTTTCATCATTCCGCCCTTTTTGCTCTACCCTTCTTCATGTGCCCGTAAACGGGCAACGCTGTCACGTTGAATTTTCACCTTCGTATTATCGTCAACTTGCACGGTGGCGGTGTCTTTATCCAGCCTCGTGATGGAACCCCAAATTCCAGAGGACGTAATGATCTTGTCGCCCTTCTTTAATTGGCCTAACATCGCCTTCTGCTGTTTCTGTTTTCTCTGTTGCGGCAGGATCAACAGAAAATAAAACACTACAAAAATCAAAATGAAGGGCGCAAACGAAAGCAGGCCGGCCGCTCCCTCCGACGCGCCTCCCGATTGTGCCCAGGCTATCGAGGCTATTCCCATTTAACAATCCTTTCCTTGGTTCGATCCTAATGACACGGGACGATCGCCACTTTCCAACGGGGCCGCATACGCGGCACCGTTGTACGCATACGCACGGCATTGATCATAAAACTGCCGACGAAACGCGAGAAAGGATCCGGTCTGAATCGCTGAACGGATCCTGGCCATCAACGTACGATAATACCAAAGATTATGAATGGTATTGAGTCGTACACCCAGCATTTCCTTTGAGAGATACAAATGTCTCAAATACGCCCGGGAATAGTTCCGGCAGACATAACAGTCACACTGCTCATCGACCGGAGACTCATCCTTTGTATATTGAGCCTGCTTGATCAGAATCCGTCCCTGATTCGTGAATAACCATCCCGTCCGCCCATGGCGCGACGGAATCACACAATCAAACAAATCCATACCGCGCATCACGCCTTCAACCAGGTCTTCAGGCAGGCCCATGCCCATCAGGTAACGCGGGCTGGAAGACGGAAGCTCGGCAACCGACGCTTCAACCATGGCAAACAGGGCAGATTTCTCTTCTCCCAACGATAAACCACCAATGGCGTATCCATCAAATCCTATTTCCACCAACTCACGGGCGGACTGTCGGCGGAGTTCGGCATCCAGTGCCCCTTGCACAATGCCAAACAGCGCTTGCTGATGGCCGCGCGAAGCCAAGGCACAGCGTTGAGCCCACTTCGTTGTGCGCGCCACCGCGACGCGGGCTTGTTCTCTTGAACAGGGATGGACCGGGCATTCATCCAATGCCATCATAATGTCCGATCCCAAGGCGATCTGAATGTCCATGCACAACTCGGGAGTGAGGTGATGTTTGGAGCCATCCAAATGGGATTGAAAGGCAATACCGTCATCCGTGATCTCTCGTAACGCCGCGAGACTGACCACCTGGAACCCTCCGCTATCCGTTAGAATCGAGCCATTCCATCCTGTAAATTGATGCAGTCCGCCTTGTCCTCGAATAACATGATGACCGGGGCGTAAATACAAATGATAGGCATTACTTAACATCAGCCCAAACCCCAAATCCTGAAGCTCATCGGGAGCGATACCCTTGACCGTTCCTAACGTGCCGACAGGCATAAAAGCCGGTGTCTCAACTGTCCCATGAGCCGTAGACAGCGTGGCGGAACGGGCAGCACAGTCAGGGTCATGCCGTACAACGGAGAAGACAATCACAGTCAGCCGTCAATCCAGTAACGTGGACGTCGCGCGAAATTGCAATCATACCAGTTCTTCAAAATATCGGGAAAGGAAGAACCTTACATTTTTTCCGGAGCTGTGACTCCCAATAACCGGAGTCCATTTTGAAGAACCACCTGAACTTGTTTCAAAAGCACTAATCTCGCCGCGGTCACATCCGGCGGCAAGACCGTCTGTCCCGCTTCACTCGATTCCCCACATCGATCGCGTTCGTCGGATTCCTCTTCCATGACACCGTCGCCTCTGGGCGGGAGGACTCGATATTTGTAATAAAAAACGTGAAGCAATCCCGCAAGCTCTTGCAGATAAAACGTGATGCGATGAGGTTCCAAAGCCTTGGCGCTGGCTTCAAGCAAACAGGGAAAACCCGATAAATGTTTCATAAGCCGAATGGCTTCCGGCTCTACTAGGACGGACAGTGAAGCCTCGCGCACAGGAGGAATGGCAAATCCTCGTTCATGGGCGATCCGGAATAAACTGGCCAGCCGTGCGTGAGCGTACTGGACATAATAGACAGGATTTTCAGCGGACCGCTTCTTCGCCAACTCCAGATCGAATTCAAGATGAGTATCCGACCGACGCATCAGAAAAAAAAATTTCGCAGCGTCGGCGCCCACCTCGTCAACCACGTCCTGAAGCGTGACAAATTCACCGGCCCGTTTGGACATCTCGACTTTCTTGCCATCACGCAACAAACGCACCATTTGAACAACAACCACCCGTAAATGCTCTTTGGCATAGCCAAAGGCTTGAATCGCGGCTTGCATGCGCGGGATGTATCCATGATGGTCCGCGCCCCAAATATTAATCAGCCAATCGTATCCCCGACGCAACTTGTCACAATGGTAGGCGATATCTGAGGCCAAATAGGTGTAGGCGCCATCCTGCTTGCAGACCACGCGGTCTTTTTCATCCTGAAATTGAGAAGACCGGAACCACGTCGCACCATCCTGCTGAAACACCAGATCCCGCTGTTCAAGATCATCCAAGGCCGCCTGGATTTTTCCTGAAGAAAACAATGAGGCTTCGCTGTACCAACGCTCAAACTCCACACCAAATCGCACAAGATCCTCTTGAATAACTCGCACAAGCTGTTGAGCGGCCAATTGGCCGCATTCCCGACGAGCGTCTTCGGGGTTGAGGGTCAAAAGACGATCACCTTTCTCTTGAGCCACGGCCTGGGCCAGGGTCTTGATATAGTCTCCATGATAGCCATCCTCGGGAAAAGAGAACTCCCGACCATGCATTTCAAGATAACGCGCGTACACGGAGTCGGCCAGCAACGTCATCTGGCGACCTGCATCATTGATATAATATTCTTTATCCACCGCGTAACCGGCCGATTGCAGCAATCTGGCCAAGGCTTCACCCAGAGCGGCTCCGCGACCATGTCCCATATGGAGAGGGCCGGTGGGATTGGCACTCACAAACTCCAAGAGGACTCGTTGTCCTTGTCCAACGTCATTGTGCCCATACCGTTCGCCCATGCGATCAATCACCTCAAGCACAGACAACCAGCAGTCCGAGCGAAGCGTGAAATTTAAAAATCCAGGTGGGGCCACCGCCACCTTTTCCAGAAAAGGACAAGAGGTTTTGAGCTGTTCGGCAATCACATGTGCCACTTCCAATGAAGGTCGTTTTTCCTGCTTCGCAATAATCATTGCCACGCTGGAAGACAAATCCCCCCATGTCTCGGACTTGGGAAAGTGAACCGAAGGTTGAGGGAATTTTTTTGATTGCAATAAACCTTGTTGCTGAGCCTGTACTAAGGCGCCGGCAATGGCGGAGGTTACCTGTTCTTGAACTATTCCAGTGGGCATGGTGTTCTCATCGCAACGAATCAGGAATCAGACAACCAAAAAGAGGCGGGCCAATAATCTACCATAGTCGTGGCCTGGCAAGCAAAGTTGCTTTTCATAACCCTTGATCGACGTTTGTCTCGGCTGCATATGGCCGACTTGAGCCAATTGCGTTTTCATAACCCCAAGCAACGCTTCAACGGAATGGGTGACGCACACGCGCTCCCGACATTCCTGAACCTGTGCCCACGTCCGACACCGACACAACGGGCCGTTTTGCACGACAACGTGCTCTCCAAGCGGCCGCCATTGCTCATGATCCGTCGGTCCAAAGATCGCCACGGTGGGCACCCCCCAAGCGGCGGCCAAATGCGTCAAACCAGAATCATGCCCAAGGAACAGATCCGCATGGGTCAGGAGATGAGACATTTCTTCAAGGGTCTTCTCACGGAGAAGACCATAGGACGTCTCACCCACCTTGCGCAGCAAACGCTCCACGCAATCACGATCATTGGGACCTTCACAGATCAGAACCCGGACAGCAGGATCTCGGGCGACCTCATGCACGAGTCGCCCCAGAGTTTCGAATGAGAGGCATTTATGCGGACTCCCGCTACCCGGATGGATAAGTACGGTTTTTGTGTCGCGCGCATCACCAACGCCTTCAACGTGAGGAGCAACGTCGCCTAAACCGTGCATCTTCAAAGGGAAAAATGAAATCCTCCCATTCTCAAAGGGTGCCGCCCAGGAGTTGAGAGTTTCCACATAGCGTTCCGACATATGGCGCGATCGCAATCTGGCATCTTTTGGTGAAATGAATTGCATCTGTTGAATCCCAAAGTTTCGGCAATTGCGAGTCAGTCTGCCCTCCCCGTCAGGAAGCCATCCCACCACATGGGTCGTTTGGGACAGCGCTTCCCGAATCGGAACCCGTAGAGCCGGACGCTCGCCATACAATGCACTCAAGACTGCTCCCTCCGTACTCCACGCATGATCAATTTCTCCGCAAACCCGCAGCAGACGGCCGACCTGGCTTTGAGCCATCAGAACGATCTCATGAGAAGAAAAGGTCCGACGAACCATTCGGATGGCCGGCAGAGACAACAGCACATCCCCTAACGTTCCAGGATGGATGATCAAAACATAGTGTTGTTTCGATGAAATGTTCATGAACGGGAACGAGAGCCGGGCTGGATTTTATTGGCAAATTCAACGTCGGATGGTGAATTCACGTTCAGAAAGGAAAGAAGTTGGGGGTCCAGTGTTTTAATCGCTGATTCAGGAATACGATGTACGTTAAGGCCTTTTTGATCAGTAATATGTTGCAGGCAAAGATCGTGGGCATCAATCATTTTCTTGAAAAACGGAATGCAGTTTTTGGAGTACACCGCGTGCAGAGGCTGAAGACCTGTCACCAGTTCGGCCAGGACAACATCTGTTTCCGGCGCCGCTGTCACAAAAAATTTCATGACGTCTGGATTCAGAAACGGCATATCGCAGGCTACGACAAATGTTCGGGGATATTGGGAATAACACAGACCCGTATACAATCCGCCCACGGCGGCACATCCGGGGACAATATCGGTGACAATCCTGACTCTATCGTCCGGCTTTCGGATATCTTCTTCAGCCAACACCAGCAAGATTTCCTGGAATAAATCAAGAAAAACGGACAATACTCTGTCCAACAGCGGTCTTCCATGAACGGAGACATGTCGTTTATCCGCCGCCATTCTTCGGCTTTTCCCGCCGGCTAAGATCACACCGGAAATTTCTTGACGCATCGTCAGGGTCTAAATAAAAAAAGGGGGTGGAGACATCCACCCCCTTTGTGCGTTGTCATTTGCCACGGGCTTCGGCCATGGCCTCAGCGCGTGTTAGACTTGACGCTGGGCTTTCCTCTTATTCGCCCTCCGGCCTAAGACCCAGCCTTCCATCACGATAATTCCCACCACGACCAATATCGGATAGATATATGCCGTCATCGGAATCGGCGGCTCCATCACTAAATAGTAAAACGCGGACACAGCCATTTTACGGCCCACATCCCCGTTGTGTCCATCCCATGCAAAAAATACCATTGGAATATATTGACCACGCTCCAAGTACGCCACTTCCTCATAGTCGCCCTTGAGCGGCCGTTTCAGAATCACGGTCCACCGGCCATTGGCCCAGTCGGCTTTGACCACTTCCACCTCTTCGGCAAAATCCAGCTCGGTGAAGTCTTCGTCCCATCCAGTACCTTCATACACCGCCACGGTCCCGTCTGCCGTCCATTTTGTCAGATCGGCAGAGAACCTCTCATCCCCCCAGAAATAGCGTGGCTTCCTCGGTGCGGGCAATTCCTGCCACTTGATCGGAAATTGAAACGCAATACTATCGTTATATACCGCATAGCGATTCTGCTTCGCGGCAATTGATTCTTGATGGAACGGATCTTCGGCAAACGTCGTCCCCTGGGCAGGTTGCTCTTCCACCCCGTAGTCCACCAGGTTCACTTCCGTCGGATCCCAGTCCACGTCCCCTTCCTGGATACTCCGGCTCCGATCGTTCCACCGGAACAGAAACTCGATATGCGTGTCGTTGTACAGCGCCTGGACCCATATGTCGTCAATCCGATTCACAAAATTTCGCGGTTTATGGGTAATCTGCCCGCCCATCGCAATCCACCGTCTCGGGACGAGATTCCATCGTTCGTCTTCAGTCTCCACAGGCAAGTCGCCTTCCACATACTTTGACGGAATCACGAAGTTACTCTTGGGCTTGTCCGTCAATGGATCAATCCCCAACGCCACCCCCTGTGCCAATTGTTGCGCCGTGTCATCCGTGACCTGCCCCTGGACAACGTCAATTTCCGTGTCCCGTTCACATAACGAATTCACATAATTGGCAATGTCCCATCGTTCATCCACACTCGTATTATCGGCAAACGACGGCATTGGCGTACCGTTCAGACCCGTCGAGAATGTGCGGAAGATATTTTTCACGTTGTATGGGTCTTGCCGGCTACCCCGGAAATTCCAACATTTATGCCAGTCAGCGGGTTGGATGGAGAAACCCCAATCATCTTTTAAATTAAACGCATTCCCATCGCCCCGCCCTTCCAAGCCATGACATTCGATGCATTTCCTCTCCACCACCAACTCCGAGCCCCGTTTGATGGACTCCGGCGTCGCAGACTTCGGGGATAACTCATCTGAATCCAACACAAAAAACTCTTCAAATTCTTCGTCTTGCCAATCCCGATCCTGGACGAGCTGGGTGGTCACGAACGCGAGGACATCCCTGCGTTGCTCGTCCGTCAGAATGCCTTCCCACGACGGCATCGCCGACCCCGGCAACCCATGGGTTACCGTGTCGAACAAGTCCACGTCAATCAGCGGCAACTGTCCACTCACCGTATGCCGGATCTTAAACGTCCCGGAGTTGAAATTCCGCGGACGGGGCCACAAGCGCACCGCACCAGGCCCGTCGCCGGCACCTTCAACCCCATGACACCAGACACATTTCGTGAAGTAGACGCGCTTGCCCGCTTCAATGTTTTCGGCCGCCGGCTCCGGTGGCGGTCCTTGTGCGACAAACCCTTCAGGAAGATCGTCTTGCCCCCAACTGCTTCCGACCATACCCAGCAACACACTCACGCTTAGGATCAACCCCCAGCGTGCCACCGTGACAGTCGCGATGCTCATCGTACTCATCATTGGTTGCCTCTTTATTTTACGAGTCCGTATAGAAAAATGCCGTGGGCCTCCGGCCACCTCTTCCCTTACTCTTAATCCCACGTCCGGGGGTAATACCCCGTATGCCAGTATTCAAACATGACCACCTTCCAGATTTCATCCACCGTCAGATGCTGTTCCCATGGCGGCATCACCGATGCCCAGGGGAAACCTTCGCCAGGCAACCCAATGCCCCCTTTCGACACACGCCAGAACACAAACGTCTCCTGCAACTGCGCAATCGTGCCTGCGTCCGTGAAATTCGCCGGAATCGGATTAAACGCGTACGCCCACAACCCGCGGCCATTCAAGTTATCCCCGTGACAGAAATGACAGTTCTGAAAAAAGATCTCTCCGCCTTCCCGTACGTACTTGATATACCCTTCCGCGTTCGGGTCCCACGGATTGTATTGCGGATCATTCACGTCTTTCAGCAACCGCCCCATGGACTGCTCCACAATCCTGGTATTGGTATATTCCTGATCGTAGTGCCCGTCCGTATTGACCCGGTAAGGGTTTTCCACCACTTGCAGGACAAACGTTCTCCCATGCACCTTGGTGGTCGCCGGCGGCGCCGGATGCACCGTCCGCAACTCAATCGGCTCTTCAAAGCTCGGCAAGAACGAGCTATACGCAAAGCCTCCTAACGCCAATGGAATAACGATCAGCGCGACGGTGCGCATCGTTTTATGAAAATCACTGATTCCGTCCATCACGTTGAGAATGGGACGCTTAAATTCTTGCCATTCCTTTTCAGACCCCGAGACCCACATGAAAATCCCACAGGCGGACACCGTGCCGTAAATCGCGCGTACGCTAAAGGGAATGGGAGGGTAAATGCGGTAGTTTAAATAGAACTGGATATACAGCCACACCCCAACTCCCGCCCAAAATTTTGGAATCGCCATCCCAGACCGATGCAACGCCCAATTGACCAAAACAAACACCAAAATTGACATTGCCAACTCTGAAATCATCTGCATCGGCATGTAGCCTTCCACTAACTTTAACCAGGTCATGGTCTTGCACTCCTGTTTTGTGAAATTACAGCGTCCAAGGATTCGTTATGAGTTGTCAATTGAATTCTTCCAATGGAGGAAGATCCCGCCCCTCCTGCAATCTGGACAGATAATCCACAATTTTGTTGACAGCACCGGCGCTTAATTTTTGCCCGAAATCCTTTGGCATTTGGTTATCAGGGAAATCTTTCACGACATACATGCTGGGATTTAAAATTGACTCCGTGATATATTCACGGGTTGATTGTGCCTTTCCTTTATACGTCGGATCCTTGAGCCTTCTGGGAGCATTACTGCCCTCACTCAACAGGGGACCCACTTTCCCCGTCGCTCCCTTAATCCCCGGAATCGTATGACAGGCCGGGCATCCGGCTTTCATGAAGAGATCGGTAATAGGTTCTTCTCCGGTCGCCAACACTCCTCCCGCGGCAACCCCATCCTCTTCGCTCGCCTGCGGCCTGTCAGCCTCGGGAATAAATTTCTCATAAGACTCTTCGATGACTTCGTACGTTGGCGCTTCCTTGCCCTGACGAACATACAGCCAGGTATCCACCGCCACCAACTCTCCGAGCGTCAGTGAAATGGGCGGCTTATGAATTCTCGGCATAGGGCTTTCCGCGTCATTTGTTCCCTTGACGCCGAATCCCGGCACAACAAAACAACTCGGACAGGCATGCGACTCTGCAATATATTCCTGCCCGTTCGTGGCGGTCCCCGACCCAGCAAACGACTCTTTTTGCTCTGTATTCCGAGCGGCAGGATTATTCATATGATAATTTTCGTGTTTCAGTCGTTCGGATCCTCTTTCGGGAATCCCCCAAAGATTCGGAGCCCGTTCGCTCAAAAATCCCTGGTTAAACCCATGACACAGAGGACATTGGCCTTTCCCGATGGCCCCCTGAACCTTGCTTTGCCCAAGACCGCCAAAAATAATTTTTTCACCCTCATCGGCCAATTGTTGAGGAGTCATACTTTGGAAGTCCAACTTCACTTCCGGCGGCGGAAACCCGCCTTCCACCTGAGGCAACCAATTTCCATATCCGGACAACGCGGCCGCCACAAAAAACATGAGTCCCCCGATCTTCATGAGGGCCCCGATATTGGAAAAATAAATACCCATAATGTACGTCAGGCAGGTAATCATCACCAATGACATCGGGAGCAGGCGGCTTTCCCCGTAAAAATTATTTTTGTAATTCGCAATGGCCATAAAGGCCATAAACGCACAAAGAATGCCGATGAACGTCTTAAAGGTGGCATTCTTTTTTTGAACCGGGTCCGTTATTCTTACCTGGAAATAAACCAAGAGCCCTATAAAAAAAGCAAATGCCGGCCATCCAATCGAGATTGCTTCCGTCATTAATTCAACCACCGGATACCCCTCCAATCAGAATGTTGCCCTGACCTTTTCATACTCCAAGACCAGGGCAACGTTACTCTAATCAGTTCATTTACAGTTCAATGATCAATAACCGGTTGCCGGTCGTGGCGTTGGCGTGACTCCCGGAACCGATTGAGTCGCAGGCACGGGCACTTTTTTGGCGCCCAATGCGCCAAGCCAAAAGACAAACATGATGGTAATCCAGAAAAACAGCACGTTAAAGGAAATCACATTCGCCCCAAACCCAATGGTATGGGTATACGCCCAAGGCGAATTGTCACGCATAATCTCATTGACGTGCCAAAACAGCCTGACCGATGACCGGATATAACCCATTAATCCCATCATCCATGTAAAGGCCGTGGCCAGCATAATCAAGGCGTACTGGGATCGTGGCGCGATCTGACCCCATCGAATCGGCCCGAGTTCCCTGGACTGCCTCAACATCGCCAGATTTAACGCCGATCCAATAAACAGGCAGGAAAGCGTTCCGGCAACCTGTGGAACGGAAAGCCCTATTCGAACGTTTGCGGGAATGAAATACCCATAACAGGCAACCCACACGTTATTGAGATGAGCCACGACAAAGAAAGTGATCAGGAAGATATTCCCAAACTTCGCCCATTTGACCGCCGGCACTCTGTTGCCACGCTGATACCATATAAAACTGGCGATCGTGATCATAATAATCGCGTTAATGCCCCCGTTTTTGGCGGACATCACACCGTAGTTCCCTAACACCGGATGCTGCTGACCGCCCATGGCTTTTAATTCAGCCGGCGTCATCACAATCGTGTGGGGCGTAATAAAAACCAGCAGGCCAACGACCAGAATAAACACAAAATACTTGATGTAACGCTGGAACCTCTCTCCGCCGGTCATTCGTCCAAGGGCCTGCCAGAGATAATAATTCGTCGTCAAAAACAGTATGCCGATCATTGTGGCCTGAATGATAAACAACCAGGCCAGCAACCCGCCCATCAAGGTAATGCCCATTTGCTGACGATAGGCGTACACTTCCCGCATTAACCAGTATCCGGCAAACGGCAGGGGAATCAGGAAAGCCACACCGAGAGCCATCGCGATATACCCCATCCAATCGTAATGCGCGCGCTCTTCATCATTCTTGGCCGACAAAAACCGATAGGCGGCATAGGCCGCCACCACCCCGCCGCCAAACGCCATATTTCCAAGAATCCTATGCACGTTCAGGGGATTCCAGAGTGCCGTATGGATGACGTGCCAGATATTCCCCAAGTAGCGCCCCTGCTCATCCACGCCCGCAGGCGACATCATAAACCCAATCCATGAATTGGCGAGGAACATCAACACCGTCCCAATGACATTCAAGACCACCGACATGCTGGCGTGCAACCATTTCAACAGCCCCTCTTTCATCTTGTCCCATCCATAGTAATAAATGTAGAGGGTTCCGCTTTCCGCAACAAACATCAGCGCATAAATATGCATGACCGGGCGGAAAATACTGGAAAGATACCCAAAGAAGGCAGGATACAACGTCAGGAACGTGAAAATCAGAATACCGCCGAGAATAGCCGTCAGCGAGTAAGCCGTCAGACTGATCTTGATAAAATCATAAGCCAGCTGGTCATATTTCTTCGCCATGGCCTTGTCTTTCGTCACCAAGCCGGCGAATTCAATACACATACAGAAAATCGGTACGGCCAGCACAAAACTGCCATAATACAGATGCTGCTGATTGGCCACCCAAAGCAGGACGCGGCTCTCAAAGTTATAGCGCGGATAAAAGGCCTCCGTATCCGCAGTTTTGGGAGCCGGGGCCCCGACCGCGGGACCTTCCGTTTTGTAGTAGACGTCTCTCCCGATTTCGACTTTTTCCGCTTCGCCCTCTCCTTCTTGAGCGGCAACCACATCGGCAGGAGGCCCTCCTGCTGCCGGTGCCCCGCCGGCGGCTAAGGCCGGCAATGCCACAAAGACCGGGAGCAACAACATGACTCCCATTGCAAAAAGACCGGTGGCGGCCAGAATTTTTCTCCTGGCCTGTCTATGCTTGAGGCGACCCATGACCAACCTCCTTTTTTCTTTGAAATTATTCAAAGAACAAACGCTTGCTGTGTTGGATTTCCTTTGATCCCATATGAATACGTTGCTTACCGCAGAATATAGAAATAATCCAATCCCTGCATATCCATCAGAAACCAGTCAACGAACTGAAAATATGCCACCGAAATCACAATCGAAATTGCGAGGTACAAAGCCGTCTGCATTCTGGAATCCTCCTCTACGCTTGCCTAGTCTGTGCCTTGTTCAACAAGGACATTGCATACCGGCAAACCAATAAAAGAACCACAGGCCCACGGCACAGGTCACATAGAATACCGCCTTGCCAACCTTGATAGGAACCGGATCGGATTGTGCCATACTTTTCCCTTTTGTACGTAGATGATGAACCTTAGTAAATTATACGCTTGACACGTTTCTTCCCGATGTGATACTCAACAGGAACTTTTCGAAAACTTTGTCTGCCACGGGATGAACCACACATGCGAAATAATGCAAAATTGTTTGATATTATAGTGCTGGCCGGAATGGTTGTCAATATTCTTTTAGCCGTCTTTTTGATCCTGTATTACTTTGATTTTCTGTAACATTTGCCGACCGGCTGGCACGACTCGCCAAGCGACACAACCCGTTTCCGGTGCGGCGTTTTCTCCTAGTCTGATTTCGCGCAACGAAAACCGATGGTTTCATCCCGAAAGTCCGGGACCATAAAACTTCTGGTCGTGATTCTCAAGTCCGTTCCATGGCTGGTATATCCCGCCCCTCGAAGCGTTTTGTACCCGCCGCGATCCGCAAAATTTTCCGATTGACGCGCTTCATGGGGACGGCCGGTTTGCTCCTCGTACCAATCGTCCCCCCATTCCATCAGATTTCCAAAGCCGTCATGGACGCCGAAGGGACTTCTATCCAATGGAAACGAGCCAACGGGGGCCGTCGCGTTATATCCATCCTCCCCCCCTCCCAGATTCGCCTTAGAGGGTCTGGGAGAATTCCCCCAGGGCCAGAGCCGACCGTCCAGCCCCCGCATGGCTTTTTCCCACTCGACTTCCGTGGGTAAACGCATTCCTCTCCATTTGCAATAGGCATCCGCATCATACCAGGAGACATAGGCGACGGGCTGATTCGGCCCACGCAACTGGGCCAACCGTTTGGCATAGCGAGACGGAGGCCCCGGCTTTCGGTGACCGGTCTGCTCCACAAATTTTCCATAGTGGTGATTCGTCACCTCATACCGGTCAATCCAAAATCCCTGAAGAGTCACGGAACGTTCGGGGCGTTCATTGAATCCGCCACGCGTGGTCCCTTGAATAAACGCTCCTGGAGGAATCAACACCATGACTTCCTGAATGATTGTTCGTGTGGGTTCCGAAGAGGAAGATCGTGTCGCCTGCACCATAGCCACACGATCGGGATCAGGTGGCGGCGGCTTGGTGCCGCGCAAAATCCCCGAGACCGGCATGCCGATCATAAACACGATCACGGCAAGCAAAATCAGTTTCAGGCGACCTTCCATGATATCGCAACCATGCGAGGGGCACCATTGGGGCAACCCCTAGGATTGTGGGGCCATGGCCTCGACATTCTGGGCACAGCGGAATCCCACCGTCGCATCGGTTCGCCACATTTTGGCTGAGAACCGTTTGGTTAATCTCGCGTTGAGTTTAGAATCACGCCAGGTTCCGCCTCGCATGACCTTGAATTCCGTGCTGGTCGGACCGGGAGGATCGCGAAATGGCGACTGTTGATAATAGTGGGGGCTATAGGTATCCGCCACCCATTCAGCGACGTTGCCCGTCATGTCGTAGACCCCGTACGGACTCCGTCCACCTTCATACGATCCCACGGGAGCCAAATACCGACTCCCGTCATCCTCTCCGTCAATATTGGAAAACGTGCGGCTAAATTCATTGCCCCAGGGATACAGTCGGCGGCCTTCGCCGCGCGCCGCTTTCTCCCATTCGGCTTCGGTCGGCAATCGTTTCCCCGCCCATCGGCAATAGGCAAAGGCATCATTCCATCCAACGCCCACGACCGGAAAATCCGGGTCCATGAGTTTTGAAATATCTTCCTCAAAGACCGGAACCTTGGGGGTGGATCGTTTGGTCATGTTGACAAAACGATCGTATGCCGACTGCGTCACTTCATTGAGATCGAAAAAGTAAGCCTTCAGATACACCGGATGGGCAGGCGCTTCATCGGGATTCCCCTGCTCATATCCCATGGTAAAGGGCCCTTCCGGAATTTCGACCATTGCACGCCCTTCATTACCAACCATGGTACGGTACATGGAAAAATCCTGGAGCGTCACCGGCTCAATGATCCGCGGTCCGGTTTGTGCAGACTGCGCGACCAATCGGTCCCGCTTTTCCGCCCCTTTATACGTTTCATAGATCAGCAGGACCATCATCAAGATAAACGAGGCAAAGACAAAGATGATGGAACCAATTAACACGCCGCGATTGTCCATAATTCCTCAGTAGTTACCTGCGTTGCAGATGATTCGAAAAGCAGAACATCGGTTGTTCCATGGGCCTATGCGTCCTGGTCTGACGAAGGAGCGGCCGGCGCGCGTTTCTGCCAAAATCCGTCAATCAACATTGAGATCCATATTCCCAAAAATCCCCCCATGGCCGCCCCGGACCCCGCACCCACCGTAAGAGTGTCAGGCCCGGAAACGGCCCAGGCCATGGCCCCGCCCCCAATCGTTCCAACAAAAATTCCGGCAATCAGCCTGCGGCCGCCAAGCAGACCAATCCCCATCCCCAGGAGCAACCCCATCCCTGTTGCCAGATAGAGAAAGACGCCGCCCAGCAGGATGCCAATGAGTACCCCGACCGTCCCCATAACCGCAACGCCCAGCACTAGGTCTAGAATACGTGCGCGAGACATAGCGGGGCTCCTCGTCAACGTTCGCCGACAATGCGTGCGTTCGCGCTGACCTCAATGGATCCAAAATCCACTTCCACCCCGGGGCCGCTTTGCAGCGAAATACCCCACGCCATTGCCGCCGGTTCATGATGATGAATTGTTTGAAAATCCTGGTAAGCATTGACCTCTTCTTCCACCCATGTACCCAACGGCTGCGGCCCTGAACGCACCACGATCTCAGCCGCGCCAAAGAATCCGCCATCCGTCACCGATCCTTTGCGTTTCAGGTTACTCCAGACATATTTGGTCGAAACTGGAATAAGCAGGAAATCCGTATCCAAATTCGCAAAGACCGCCGCAACAAAATCGGCTTTTTCCGGAACCGACTGCAGACGCCATCGCCATCGTAAAATTGGATGTGTTTGGGGATTCCACTCAATAGACTTGGTATAAACCCGCTGATTCGCCCGGTTGCCTTTCAGAAACGCGGTTTCACCTTCTTTGTGAATGGCGTACGCTTCTTTCGCGGTCATTGTGCTTCGTGACCCTTCCCATCCTTGAGGGAACCCATCCTCATCAGCATGGTGAAAATCCTCGAGCGTCGTTCCCCGCGAGACGGCCGGTTCACTCACCAACGGAAAAACGAGCGCCAGCAACACAATCCCCGTCAGGCTACGACCATGGCCCGTTCTCATGCCGACTCCTCCTTTGAAAAAGTCCGCGCGAAAGACACGCCGTCGGGTTCAGCCGGATAATCGGTTTCCACCACGAACGTGTTATCTCTCGTGGACAACCAAAACATGAAAAACACCGATGCCCAAAATAACACCATGTTCATGGTCACCATTTTGGCGGCAAAGGTAATCTGAGGCGTGAACGCCCAAGGGGAAAGATCCGCCATCACTTCATGCACATGCCAGCCCAAGCGACCAGCCGACCGAATGTACCCCATCAATCCCATCACCCAGGAAAACGTCGCCGCGACCCCACACAACGCCACCATCCCCCGAACGGAGATCTTGCCCCATTGGACGGGACCGCGACGCGCACTCCCCTTCAACATCACATGATTGATCAAGAGCCCGCCAATGAAGACCATGGCCGTGGTCGCACCCTGCGGAAGGGACAAGCCGACCCGGACATGAGCGGGAATATAAAAACCATAAATAGCGACCCATACGATATTGGCCATGCCCGTCACAAACAACGCCCCGATTGCGATATTGCCGGCTCTGGCCCAGGAAACCGTGATGGTCCGATTGGCCCGGCGATACAACAGGTAACTCAAGGCCGTCAGGCAGATCATGATATTAATGGCGCCGTTTTTTGCGGACATCACTCCAAATTGACCAATGACGGGATGTTGCGCCGCCCCCATCGCTTTCATTTCACCGGGGGTCATGGCAATGGTATGCGGTGTAAACCATACCAAAAAGGACACCATCAGCCCGCCGACAATGCATTTGAAATAGGGGTGATACCGTTCCCCGTCACGGAACCGTCCCATGGATTGCCAGACGTAATAATTAATGCCAAGAAACAACGCGCCGATTGTACTGGCCTGAATCACGAACAGCCATGACAGCAACCCACCCATCATGGTCATGCCCATTTCCTGGCGGAATTCAAAGACAGACCGCATGAGCCAATAGCCGGCAAAGGGCATCGGGAGCAAAGCACAGACCATGACGACAAGGAACACGTAGCCCATCCAATCGTAATACGCCCGCTCGTCCCGCCCCTGGGTCTTCAAAAACCGATAGGCCGCATACGCCACCACCACGGCCCCTCCGGACATAATGTCCGCCAGAAAACGATGGGCATTTAACGGATTCCACAAGGGTGAGTGCAGCAAATGCCAGAGGTTCCCTAAAAATTGTCCGTCGGCGTTCACCCCCGCCGGCGCCATCATAAACGACGCCCAGGCATTCGCCAACAGGAGCAACAGCACTCCCATGGCATTGGCCAACACTCCGAGAGACAGGTGGATCCATTTCCTGGCTCCGCAAGCCAGGCGGTTCCAACTGTAGTAATACAACACAAGAAGAAAGGATTCTCCCAAAAATACCGCGGCATAAATCGGCATCATGTTTTTAAACGTCGAGCCCATGTACTTCATAAAATCAGGATAGAGCATCAGAAACGCACCCAGCATCACGCTCCCCAACAACGCCGTGACCGTAAGCGACAGCACACCGACGCGAAGAATATCGCGACCGAGTCCATCGTAGCGTTTGGCCGTCTGAGGGTCACGACGGGACAAACCAACGAATTCCAGCAGAAACGCAAACAACGGAAGAGCCAGCACAAATCCCCCGAAATAGGTATGCTGTTGAGTGACAAACCAGATGAAAATCCGGTTATCCAGATGTCGCCATTGCGGATAGCCGGATTCAACCGCCGCGGCGGCAAGGCCCTGAGGGATTCCTTCGGTCTGATAATAGACGTCCTGGTTCGATTGAGGAAGAGAAGGGGCCTCTGAATCAGCCCGCACGGTGGTGGGAGCGACAAGCGCACAGCCGAGAACAAGAACGAGCGAAAGAAAAAAACGCGAAGCCATGCTTATGAAAGTATCTCGCGCGGTTGATCGCGTTGCTCTTGAGCAACGGCCGCAGGTCTGTCCGCCCGGCCTGACGACACCCACCCTGTTTTGGCCAAAATGTCCATCACGAATGGACAACGTTTCAACCCTTCGGGGACTCCGCCTTGCATTTGCGCTTCGACCAGCACCCTGGCCCCCAGGCAATAGCCATACGCCGCCATCATCCCGGCCGTCACTCCGCCAATGGCCACATGCAAGAAAAGAGGCACACCCTCAAACCGCAACACAAACATGACAAGACCAATTTGCACTAAATAGTAAGTCAATGCAAACGTCAAACACGGCCAAATCCAAAACTCGCAGGCTTCCCACCATGACTGCGTTGTGAGACGAGCAGAGAAGCCTTTGAGCGGATGTTGCCCGGCTAAAAACGCTCCATGCGCGAGACCGGCCGCCAACGCACAGACCAGCAACGCCGACCCTGTCTCGTGCCCTCCCCCTGCCCAGCCGAGCCGATACGCGGCCACGACCGTTCCGCCGGCCGCCAATCCCGCCCCGCCCCATCGGGCCGAATGAAAAAAATCACGCCGGAGTAAGTCACGAAACGAACCACCGTCCGGAAAGGTCACCATCCGGGAGCCATGCGACTCCATGCGACCAATATGCCCGATTTCAAAGGCATCACGCGTGACCGCCGTGCAGGAGATAATCAAGGCCATCATGGCCGGCCCTTCAGGATGCAGGAGAAAATGATAATTGACAAAAAGCGCAAGCAGCGCCAGCACCAACAGCGAAAGCTGCACGCCATAGACAAACCCGATCCATCCGCCCACCCAGAGAAGACGACGAAGCCCGTCCGTTTGGACAATGCGAGCCGGCGACTCTTGACGCCCCATCGCGTACGCCCAGTATGCGGCGAACGTCGAAAGCACACCGCTCATCGCAAACAGGAGCAAGGGGTCGGAGAGCGGAAGAAAATATTTGAAGAGCCGGTAGAGGAGAAACGCAACAAGCCCCGGAGCGAGCATCACCCAACGCTTCCGCTTTCGAACGTCGGGTTCGGTGACGGCCGCATGTAGTTGGGGAATAACCCGAAGCGCTAGGCGATGAAACATGGGAATTCCAACAGCGTGTGTTTATCCGGAAACTTGCCGTGTTTGCACGTGATTGCCTGGTCCATCAGTCGTTATCGTTATCCGGATCGTCCAAGAACTGCCAATCACTCGCATCCAGGTTTTTTATGCGCTCGTGGAATGTTGAATGAAATGCCTCCAAGTTGTCATGCAACCACTTATGCAATGCAGGCCATTGTGATTCATTCTGCGCATCACAGTCGTTCCAAAATATCTCGATGTAACTCTGCTTCCCTTCCGGTAATTTTCTCCATACTAATTCCTGTCTGATTTCTTTTTCTATCTCCCCTTTGTCTTGATACAAGAGATGATAGTGTGCTTTCGCTCGGTCGTCCAGCAAAGCAAGCTGAACGCCAACCCTGTTTTTTGTGGTCTGAAGAAGGGCATTTAAATGAATGCCGGACCGACCGATAGAGAAGGTCGTCCAAGAATCTTTATTCGGCGTCTTTCTTGCCTTCACTCTGCCACCCTCCCGCTCCACCATCACGTCGCGTAACCCCGTCCAAAAAACAATTCTCAACTGATCGCTCTTCGTCAACTCATGACTTTGGACCGCCCGTACCGTTTCCGTCCAATCGTTTGGACTGGAAACAACATGAAACCTGGGAGCAGGATCAGATTTGCCAATCTTCCATAGTTCTATTTGCACACCAAAAAAATGGGCGTCCCCGCCTGTTTTCTCGTTGAGCCAGTCCATCGCCGCACGGCGTTCATCCCTGAATTCCTTGGCAATCCATACGATAATCGGCGCGTTTTTTCCTGCGGCATACGTTAGCAATTGTCCAAGGTGACCGTGATCGGTTCTTCCCAGTTGATTTTCCACAATGACATCACGGCCATCGATATCTTTGCACAAAATGTCCACCCTGAAATCGCCCACCTCGCTTTCCTGATTTACCGTCTTCGGGTCAAATTCCAGGCCAATCGCCTCTCCAAGTTGAAACAGATTTTCTTTCCGAGCCAGCCATGGCGTGAAATCCCTGGCTTCGTCAAACCAATATTCCCGAATGCTCACTTCTTCCAAACGCCCAAGTTGCTTGTTGTGCATCGTGATATCTCCGGTCGGTGCAACACGGGACGCGGAAACGGTGACAAACCGCATCCCCATAATCCTTTACGCATTACGTCGTCTGTGCCGTTATTCCGAAATAGCGAGCTTTGATTTCGTCCATCAGGGCCGCCGTGACTTCCGGCATCCCCCGGTCATGAGCGGTCCGCTCCAGCTCCACACGGGCCATCGCCCGAACCGGCCCGGGGATTCGGGACAAACGACGTTCAGCGTCAGGCTGCCAGGACATCATGCCGCCATTCCCGGCTTCCGCCATCACGCCGGTTGAAATCAGTTTGAGGTTTTTTTGACCGGCATAGGCTTCCGCCTCTTGCCGCACAAGGGGTTCAATATACGGCGGCAATCGCTCCAAACGGTGTTGAGCTTCGTCAGTCCACGTCGGCGAGTCAAAGAAGCGGGACGCTTCCCGATTATCCGCCTCGATTCCCAACTGAAATCCGCAATGCCGGCAGGCATACCGAAGCAATGAATGCCGCTCATCCCATTCTTCAATGGCGCACCGCCGGAAATCCGAACCGCAGGCACACGTCATCACCACCTACCCGATTCGTCCAGGATAGAGAATATACAGCATGGCATAGGTCAGGCTTCCGGTCACAAACAGGATGCAATACACCGCGATGGTAAACCGGCCCAACACTTGATGGCGCCGCGCGCCATTCGGCCAGATTCGCTGAATGGTCGCCTCCACGCCAAACACAATGGCAAGTAGCGTCAACAGGCCGGCATAGACGCCGAGTTTGCCCATGGAAAACCCGGAGGTGAACACACGGCTGACAAACAACAGCATCACGACGGCGGTCACGCCCCCAAACACCGTCAAGATTTTTTTCCAGGTGGTTTGCACGATGGCGTCTTTTAACTTGCGGCGCCCATCAAGAAACGTCTGGGAGCGAAACCCAAGGACAATCATATAAATCGCCATGATCAATCCGACCACGACCAATAGAATATGAAACGTGAGCAGAGGGACAAAGACGTTCTCATACAGAGCTTGAGACCCGCCAAACCCTTCCTTGCCTTCAAAGGCCAACACCCCCAACTGGCGAAATAAATAATAACTCGTGAAAAACGCGAGCATGGCAATCATGCCGCCCAGCATCAACCAGTGATGACCGGTCCCTTTGCCTCTCCTGGCCTGTACGCCTCCGACAAGGAACAGGACGGTGAACAGCAACGCCATCAACTGGCTCACATCGGCCCCCATCGTCGCATGCGTCCCGGCAAACCCGGGTTCCTTGAACCATTCAGCCATTGCCGCCTCCTCGTGGTTTGATTCCCTGAACAATCGCCCGCGGCGACAGTTCCGTGACGGATTCAAAACCAGCCTGTGTCATCCACTCCATGGCTTCCTCTGTCGTGAAACACTCGCCCTGCTCCGTGTTGACCATAATATGCACGGCAAACGCCGTGGTCCAGGCCGGACTCGTTCGACCCTGGTCCAAAAACCGATCTTTAATCAGCAACCGACCGGTTTCCGTTAAATGAGAAAACGCTTTTTTCACCAGGTGCGCGTTCGCTTGATAATTTTGGTAATGGAGCACATCGGACAGCAACGCCAGGTCGTAGAGACCACCCCATGAATCCGTATGAAAATTCCCCGGCCGCAAAGTAATCCGGTCTTCCATTCCGGCGTCCTGAATATACCGCTTCGTCACCTTCAGGGTTTGAGGAAGATCAAAGACCGTCGCTTTGAGATGAGGATAGACTCGACAAAACGCGATCGCATTGGTCCCTGCGCCGCCACCAACGTCAACCACATGTTCACTCCCGTCCAGTTGCAGGGACTTCGCAAGATTCACGCCGCTCCCTCGGCCAACGCGGTCCAACACCGCCAACACGTGAGCGCCCAGTTCAGGATTCGTTGCAAACAGATGGTGACGCACCGGGGCAATGCCGGTTCGCACGGTCTCTTCCAGATTCCCCCAATTCGTCCATTCCGAATCGTGAAGAATCAGAAGATGGCCAACGTAGTCCGGACTTGTTTGCACCAGATGTTTTCGTGAGACGCTGGTATTCGCAACTCGACCATCGTGTGTTGTCAACACTCGCATCGCGACCAGGGCGTTGACGAGCAGATGCAAGGCCCGTTCATTGAGAGCCAGGCGCTGAGCCAAGTCGGCGGGAGAGTCGGCATGGGCATCCAGGGCCGAAAAAAGATCCAGTTTCACCGCCGTCAGGAGAATTTTCGTCTCCCAGTAATACCCCATCTGAAAAATTTCGGCGAGAGACAGGTCCCGAGGCACGGCACATCCTTAGCATTGTCAATGCGATAAACCAAGACCGATTCAATGCGTGATAGTAGCGGGCTGGAACGTGCGAACGCAAGCAAAAGAAACGAGGATTCCGGCGAAGAAGCATGGAACAGGCGACAACGGGAAACCGTTGTCGCCTGTTCCATGGACTGAAAAAACGAAGGCGTCTCTGACGCGTTACGGCTTAAACTTATTTTTCTTTTTGATGTCGAAGTTCACTGTGGCGGTCGCGCCATCCTTGACATCCACGTCCATCGTCACGTTCCCGGCCACTGGATGCCAAGCCAGGATTTTGTGCTTGCCCGCGGGGACGTCTGTAATTTCAAAAGACCCATCACCGCCGGACACGCCAAAATGGGCGTTACTCACAGGCAAGAACCAGGATTGCATAAATTCATGCTGGTCGCATTGCAACCGAAGGACGGAACCTTTTTTGGCCATGCGCATCTTGATTTTCTTGTTAAGCTTGTCGCCTTTTTGGGCCAAACCGATATTGAACAAGGTTGAGGATCTCGCACCAAGCACGTCAAAGCTATGAGGGTTATGCAACACCCCATCTTTGGACTTGGGATCATCGGGGTCCGCATCGGTATTTTCCACAATAAAGTTCCCTTTGTTGAGCAGCACACCGGTAAAGGGCAAGAACTCGCACAGCTTGGCGATCACTTTCGGCGTATGCTGAAAGCCTTTGTCTTTCAGGCCGCGAACGGACACAATGGCATTTTTGAGGCCTTTGTTCGCGCCCACTTCGACTTCTTTCAATAAACGCGTATCGTCACCTTTTTGACTGGGATTCTTTTTGCAAAACGCCGGATTGGGAAATTTGGAAAAGGCAAATTCTTTTGGCGGAATTGGCTTGCCGGAATACGTGATTGTGCCTTTAATCATCCCGCCAGCCTGGGCAATCAGCGGCATGGCCACCAGCAACCCGCCAAGAAACACGGACAACGTAAGCAATTGACGATTCCTCATGATCTCTCCTCCTTCACAATAATCTTGAGAATACCTGTCGCCCGACTCGGGGGGAATAAAACCTGACGGCTTTTTGTTCCCTGGCCGCCTCACATGCACAGACCTGCCACGGGCGGGAAATTCCTCAGAAGGTTCTTCAACATTGCCAGCTCTCGTTTATAACAACACGCAGGAAACGTGTCAAGTCACACGCCATAGTGGCTGCACTGTTTTGGATTACGGAGATTGAAGGGGTATGGAAAGGGAACCGCCATCCATCGTCGAGAAGGATTGCCGCGACTTCGTCATGGCAGCGAACACTTCCCGGAAGCGGTGCGCCAAGTCATCGGCCCGCGCAATGGGACTGGAGCAAATCCTGTCGGTACACACGTAAGCCAAAGGGCCCGACACCTTGGGGAACGTGATCGCTCCAATGGCCAGTACATCAACTCGAGGATCCAAAAACCGAACCACTTTCCCGGGAACATAGACCGCCAAACTGTGAAGAAACAGGTCTTGAGCCGCAACCGTGGATTTGTCACCTACCACGACAATATGAACGGGATAGTGAAGGAAGCGATGGATCGCGCGACCCGTTTGAGCGACCGGTACAGGTGCGGCTGCGGCGAGAAATTGAAGAATAGTCCGGGCTTGTTTTCGATACCGCGGCTTCCTGGTCAGATAATACAAGTCGGAAAAGACCATCGAAAGGGCGGCATTGACCCGAAGATCCTTATGAGGAAATTTCAACAATCCCAATGAGGATGAAGACGGGACTCGATCAAAATACCCGCCGCCCTGGTCATCTTCAAGCAGTCGAATGCAATCCGCCATCACGGTCTCGGCTTGGTCGAGATACAGAACCACGCCGGTGGTGACAAAGGCCTCAATCAGGGCTTCCGCAAAAAAAACCTGGTCGGCGAGCAACCCGAATTGCCGCGGGTGACCGTGGCGCAGAAAGTGCGCCAACCCGCGCCCTGGTTGATACCGTTCTTGATACATCCGCCGAAGCGTCGTCAGGGCAAAGTCCCGGTCATGAACGGTCCCCATGACTTGGAAGACCGTAAGCAACGCTTTGGCCATCAAGCCGTTCCAGTCGGTCAACATCGTCCGGTCAATAGCGGGCATGCCAAGGGCCAGACGCTGCGGCTCATTCAAGGCAAAAAACTTGTCGCCAGGCACAGCGACACCCGAACCATTTCCGCTTTGAACACCGGCATCCTGGCTGGCATAAAACCCTCCGTGATCCCGGTCGGCAAGAAACCGCGTCACGTAACGCATCGTCCCTTCAACCACCTCGCGATACGTGGCCAGACCGGTCATCTGATACGCCTCAAGATAATTGAGAAGATTGGAGGCTTGAATATGGAGCAGCTTTTCATAATGCGGTTTTGACCAATCAGGCTCTTCGGCGTAGCGGAAAAATCCGCCCCAGATTGGATCATAGAGTTTCAATTGCCGGTCCAGCGTCAACAACGCCGTCTGCTGAAACTCCGAATCCGGACGCCAGAAATGGCGCGTGAAGCTCAATGCGATAGCCTCGGGTTCAAAAAATTTGGGGGCATCTCCAAATCCCCCGTCCACTCGGTCATACTGCTGCTTCATGGCGTCGAGCAACTGGTCAAGCATCGCCGGCTGAATGGGACCACGCGGTTGCGTACGTGCTCGTTTGGCAGATTCCACGCGTGCCCACACGCTCGCTGCTTGTTCGGCAATGTCTCGTTTGTTGTCCCTGTACGCGTCTGCGGAAGCACGCAAGGCTTCCATCAGTTCTTCAGAAGTCAAGAAATTCGCCTGGAACAGGATTTCTCCAGACGGGAGCAGGATACTGGTGGTTGGCCACCCGCCACGTTTATACCGAACCGCGATATCCGGATGTTGATCAACGTCAACCTTGATGGCAATAAATTCGGCATTCAGCAATTTCACGACCCCTGCATCCACGTACGTGGATGCATCCATCACATGGCAGGCATGACACCACACCGCCGTGAGATCAAGCAGGATTAACTTGTCTGCAGCATCAGCCCGATCAAACGCGTTGACTCCCCATCCCAACCATTGGATCGTTGATGAGACAGGCGTGGATTCGTTACCCGCGAACACGGGGACGGGAATCACGGCACAACCGACCGCCCACGCGCACAAGAAGCGACGGATCACCCGCGGCACTCGGCAGGAGTGAATACCGAAACGATTCATAGCCGATTATTCCAAAGCAAGACAGTCGCCCGTTCAAATGGCACGCGTTCAGGTCACGGCACCGAAGTCAAATCTCTGGTGGAACGGACAGGATACGCGCAAGCGCGCCTGCCGCGGTGACTCGGACGGATTCATTGGCATCGTTCATGAGATTTTTGAGATACGGAATCACCGCGCGTCCGCCCACTCTGCCAAGCGACCTGGCCGCTGAAATGCGCGGTTTGGGCACAGGATCATTGAGCAAGAGCCGCAAGGGACCCGCCACGTCGTACGCTCGGCCATGCCCCAGCGCTTTCGCCACGGAGGATCGCAGCCCCGGATTTCGTTGATCCATTAACTCGCGCACGGTCCCGGCCACCACGCGAAACGGGCTGCTCAATTGCAACAATCCCGCGACGGCTGCCGCCCGAACTCCCATATTGTCATCATGTAGCAAGGCCAGCGTTAACACCGACACGGCCTGTTCGGCCTGTAACTGACCCAAGGTCACGGCCACCACGCTGCGAACGGCTGGCACGGGGTCAGACACTGCGGCCAGCAATGGCGGGATCCCTTCGGCAAGACCAAGCTTCCCCAGCGAGGCCGCCGCCGCCGCCCGAATTGACGGCTGTGTATCGTGAAGCCCTTGCGTGAGAAGAAGCAATCCTCTCGGGTCTCCTATGACACCAAGCATCCGTAACGCCGCCCCTCGTTCATATCCCTCGGTCACAGTGGCGGCCCGTTCCATGTTCTGCCAGTGTTGTGTTTGTCCAAGTTGATATAACGCCGACACGGCCGCGACCTGCACGACGGTCTGCTCATCCTTGAGCAACGGGGCGATGAGAGGAATGGCGGCAGCGTCGCCAAACCGGCCGAGAGCGTGCAAGACGGTCATCCGCACCAACCCCGCTTGATCGTTGAGTGCTCCGCGAAAGATTGCCGATTGTCGCCCGGCCGGAAATTTCCCCATGCCCTCGGCGACCAACGCCCGAATCATGCCTGATCCATCGCTGAGTCCATCTTGAAAATACGGAACAACGTCGTCAGAAGGAATTTCTTTTAACGCTGAATACACCGCTCCTCTCACCTGTTCCCGCATATCCGACCTGAACGGCAACATGCTGTGGATGGCAAGTTCTCGCAGCAGCGCTTCATCCTCCCTGCCCGTGGCGGCGACGAAACGCTCATAGGCTTCCAGACCTTCAGCGGTGTTTCCAAGACGCACCGCACTCAGCATGGATAACCGGCGGGACGCTCGAAGCCATTGCGGGTCGCCAAGGAGAGGTTCAACAAGCTCTATCGTTTTGTGGAAATCACCTTGCTTGAACGTCTGTGTCGCAGAAGCAAGCGTCTGCCGGGAAGATGGTTCGGCTTTGACCGCAGCGACGGTTCCGCCCGTCAGCGCAATCCCGCAGGCAAGACTCACGAAGACCCTTATCCACGTCATCTTGACGTATCCTTCATCCACCCTTTTCAGTCGCCTGTAATGTGCGATACCCTAACGGGGTTTCAAAGAAATAGTCCGGCTGGCCGGAGAGAATGACTCGATCATAGGCGACCGACCAATCTCGGTCCTGACTCGCCAATTTCAGCAGCAACTGTCGGGATTCATCAACCCACTCATAATACGCCTCCCGACCATCGTGACGATTGACCACCACTTCATACAATCCGGCCTCCTGATCACCAATCAGCGCGTCGCCGATCCGCACCCTCGACACTTCACCGTCCAGCGCCACGGCAAGGGGCAGCACATCGTCCAGAGTCAACGGCACCTCCACCACCAACCGTCGCTGAGAAAGCACGTACCATACCTGTTGTCGGTCCAGTCGGACAATCGTGACCGTCGCATAGCCTAAATCCGTTTTAATGCCCCCAAGATGTTCGATTCGGTACCGGTCGCCTTTCACAAATAATTGGGCCCGGGAAATTTTTCCGTCCGTTCGCCGGTTGAGACGGGCCGAAAATTCCAGATCGTGTGATGTCTGAACACCCAAAGATTGCGCGGCACACACGCACTCGTCGAAACAATCGAAGAGGATGAAAAAGAGCAAACAGGGGAAAGCGGCAAAAAGCCAATGCCGCCCCGTTTGGATGGCACGGGGGATGATGACGACCATACAACTATTGACGTTCAAGAATGGGGGCGATCGTCAATGCTCGCCCCAGTGCCGCAGGAGTAAATCGTGGAGGCGTGCGAACCGTCAGCACCGTCTTTTGTCGTCGGGGCGAGGGTAATTGAAAATCAACCGTGACCTCACCCCCCGGTTCAATGGTCACGTTCTTCTTGATGACCCGCTTAATGCCCGGATGCCACACACGAAGGTCATAGTCGCCGGGGGGCACGTCGGCCAGGACAAAACGCCCGCTGTCGTCAGTCAGAACATGATACGGATTATCCACGGCGATCGCCCAGCTTTCCATATACGCATGAAAGCCGCACTGCATGACAAAGGTTCGGCGTTGTTTGCTCAATTGGAATTGCCGAACCATGGACACTCCGGGCTGATGGGTGTGCCTCGCATGCAAGTTGCCTCGTTGATGCCGATGGTTAAAGGGAAGCGGTGAGTTAAACAGCACTCTCGGCCCCGTCACCGCCGACGTTTCATAGGCTTGAATGTCATGCATCACGGGGTCCATGTTCACGACTTCAACACCGTGTCCGCTTCTCACGACGGTGGTGAATGGCAGGAACCGACAATCTCTTGCCTCAATACGAGGAACGGAAACCGCAAACGGCTTGCCTGCCTTGACGCCTTCCACGACGACCACCACGTCTTTCACCCGGCCCTGCTCGTTCACGAAAAAATCCCGAAGCAGTCGCCAACCGTTTCCATTGGATATCCGCCCGCAATATTCAGGGTCAGGAAACGTCACCAGATTATAGGCCTTGGGGTCGGGAACGGGGCCGGAAAGCGTGATCGTTCCCTGTACCCGTCCTCCATTTGTGACTTCGCGGACCTCATAGCCCCAAACCAATCCATCGGGAGCCAAAAATGCGACGCACAGCACTATCGCAACGGACGGTTTCATCATGACATGCGTTTCATCAAGGATGCTGCAACCGAACAGAGGGAATAATTTCAACGCCTTCCCCTAACAGTTCCATGCCAAAGTGCGGATTCTCGTGCATTTCGTGTACACTGCGGCGCCCCTGAATGGGCGCATATTCAAAATGTGCGGTACTCGTACTCCCCGCTTTCACCACGACGGGCTGCTCCAAATATTTTTTCATGCCGGCATGCCAGACGGTCAACTGATACTCCCCGGGAGGCACATCCGTGATGGTAAACGTTCCATCTTCCTTCGTGATGAAATAGTAGGGATTTTGCACCACAACCCCCCAGGAAAACATATAGGGATGAAATCCGCATTGCATCACAAAAATATTTCGCCCCTTCCCGAGATGAATGTTTTGAACCATCGGGGTTCCCGGCAAATGCCGATGGTGCTGCAACACCCCCAGCATCTTGTGGAAAGGATTCATGGGCAACGGGCGATTAAACAAAACCCTGGCGCCCCGTACGCGAGCCGTTTGGTAGCCCTGGATGTCGTGTTCAACGGGGTCCATATTCACAACCGTGACTTCATCCCGGTCTCGCAACACGTTCACAAACGGGAAGAAACCGCAGTCCACCGCCTCAATTCGCACTTTGGGCAATACAAAAGGCTTCCCCTTTTCAATCCCTGTGAGCATGACCACCGCATCTTTCAGGCTGCCGTCCGGTCCAACAAGAAAATCTTCGACAATCCGCCATCCAGTGCCCGTGGAAATCCGGCCACAATACACGGCATCGGGAATGGTCACCAAATTAAACGCCATGGGCCTCGGTTGCGCCCCGGTGATTTTCACATTACCTTTGATCGTTCCGCCGTTCCGGACCGGAATTTCTTCATAGGACCATCCCGGTGAAGCCGACAAAAGAATCCCGAGGGCAACCACCGCCGTCCATACCGTCACTACATGCATCCTGCCACCCTCAATCAATATTCCCGATTCTGTGCCCAAAGGCCGTACACCATCAAGAAGAGGCGAATCGTAAAAAAACGGGGAAGCCGATGTTCGACTTCCCCGTTTTTTTACCCACGAACTTCGCCGGGCAATGATCAATTCAACGAGATGGGTCGAACGCTACCCTCTGAAGGCCGAGGCCCCCGTGCTTCTTTCACGCCCGGAGCCACGCCTCGAAGCGGCAGAATGCGCTGGTCATTTTTGGACAACACCCGGAAGTACCCCCATTGCCCCGACTGTGAATAGGGCAACCGCGCATTGCTGTACACGTAATCGGCCGCCAAGGTATAGGGACCGCCCGCTGAAGGAATAAACACGTCAATGCCTTCAGAGCCTGAAAATTCCACGACGCTGATGTGGTCGGCGCCCGGCATAAACGGTTCAATCGGCCATTCATGTTTTTCAAGGGTGAACATGCCGTTTTGTTCATTGCTGGCGCCAAACACATGGATCCGAACCGGATCACCCGCATGGGCTTCAATAAGCGGTGTCACCGGGTCCTGCGGATCATCAACCTGACAAGGTTGGAACATGCGACCCAGCGAACACCCAAGCTCTTCACGATACAAGTAGGGTTCGTTGCGGTAATTGACCCCAATAAGCCCGGCCACGTTTTGGACATAGGGCATAAAGCTGGTTCCAATAATATTGTCTTCATCCTGGAAATACAGGGACGCATCGCGATAGTTGGCCCGATGTTCATTGCCGGGGATCGTCCGGTCAACAATCACATCGGCAAGCCAACGGTTCTTCAGGGAAATATCCGCCCCTGTCTTCGGGTCACGATATTGTGACCCCTTGGGACCGATGATAATCCCGCCGAATAACCCGTTTCGCGGATTCATCGCTACGTTCCCCCAATCCCACACCAGGGATTGCGTTTCGCCGGTGGATGGATCCGCATAATAGGTATAGGTTCGACTTTTCCCGGGAGCCACGGTTTGATCGCCGGGGTTATTGCCAAGGTTGACACCTTGAGAATCCGCGGGATCAAACGCCAGGGAAAAGGCGGAGAAAGAAGCCCTGCCCTCTTTCATCTTGTTGGTGAGTTTCACCTTCAGACAATCCCCGACATTCGCTCGCAAGGTGAGGGGCATGGGCTGGAATTCCCCGGAGACCTTGGCCGCTTCTTCTTCCAGGATATAGATCTTCGCATCCGGGTTTCGGACGGCGATGGTTCGCTCAAAATCCACTTCAATGGCTTCTTCCACGTTGGGATTAAAGGCCATTTGAGGATAATCAATAGCCGCGACATTGAACTGCTTCACCGGAGCATCGGGAGGACACAGCGGCAACGGCTTCTTAATGCCGGGCCCGCCGAAACCCGCATTCGGGAGGGGTTGCAAATCGGGCGTTTCTTTCTCCAAGACCCGAATCATACCCCATGAGCCTTCGGACAGTTTTGAACTTCGACCATTGAAATACATGTAATCCCCAGGCTGCAGTCTCGGGCCACCGGCCTGCGGCACAACCAGGTCATAGCGTTCGGCAATGCCAATATGAATGGAATTCTTCCGATTGGCGTCACCGGCATACCGCTCGGTCAGGAAGTTATGCCCCGACATGGTAAAGACGTTACTTTCGTTCATCGTCACATCAATCAGCCGAACGACAATGGCATCACCCAGGTACGCCTGCAGCATGACCGTACTCGGGTCCCCATGAATCCTGCTGCTGAACAGCTGCGAGGTTGCCGGGTTATTGGCTAACCGCTGCGCAAAGGGTTCGGCCCGGAAATTCAAGGCTCCGCCCGTCGTATGTGTCCCTCCGTTCAGGAAAGGCATCGGCGTCATTTTAATCGCCTCGTTCGGCGGCATTTGGAAAGAAACCGTCCGTCCGGCTTCCAGGGCCACCGCCACCGGCTGACCGGGAGGGTTGCCGGCCGTCACCACGTTGACCGTATGAGGAACGGTATCCATGATCTGTACCATCAATTCACGGAAGCTCCCGCTCACACCGTACCCCACGGGCTCCACGGTGTGAATATCCATAACCGGGCCGGTCCGTTTGGCCTCCCCCGTCGCCGGATCATGCCACGTGGACCCGAATGGCTCAATCAGGAAAGAACACACCGCGCCATGCGGCCACGTCGTTCCGCCGAACGCATGGTCGTGACAGAACACGGAACCGACGTCCGCATCGGCCCAGAACCGTTGACGCACGAATTCAACCGTCACAATGTCCCCCACGGGATGCGCATGCTTCAGCGGCGCCTTAAAGGTAAGCGTCTGCGCTTTCCGATCAATGCCGGTGATGCGCTGCACTTCCGAACCTTCGACATTATCGGCGCCGACAAGCAACACGGTGCCGACATGATACTGCGCGGCATTCGTGACGCGAGCGGTCCGAGCACCCGGCTTGGCCGCCTTGGTGAATTTGGCGTTCATGGGCACCGGCAATCCCTTCTTTGTTGTCTTGTCGAATTGCGTAAAGGGCCGGACGGACTGCTCATAGGAAAACCCGGTGATCACGCCATCGGACGCCTGATTGTCGAATTGGACAAAATGGAAATGGGTGTTGATCTTTGAAGATTGGAAATTCGTAAAGTCATCGTCGAGCCATTCGCTCGTCAAAATCCAGTCCATGCAATCATAAATATTCGCGCGGAACACCAACGGCACTTTCAAATCATTATTATTCCGAATCGCCTGTTCTTCGTCATGCACCACGAACAACAACCCGTTCGGATCAACAATGGCGTCCTGCTTCCCTGCGGCCGCCGACAATTCAATCGGAAGCTTGATGAAGTGGACATTATACCGTTGAGAACCCGCCCGATCCGGACACAGGCTCCACCGGCCATTTTCGCCCGGCCGGGCCGGCTCCACCGACGGCTGACCATCGTCATCCAAATGGATCATTTCCAACCATGGTGCGGGATTCCGATCCGGAGAAAACGGCGCCCGTTTTCCAAAGTGAGGCGTCAGCCACGGCCACGCGACTTTTCCAGTCTGTGGCTCGAACCAGATCGCCCGTCGTTTTCCCGGTTCATACCCCTGCCATTCCGCATGGTATTTGGGATTTTCGATCGTACTTTCTTTTTCACTCATCGCCCGCGTCCCGTCCCAGGCCCAATCAACCACGGTCGCATCATACGACTTAATTTGGCCGACCTCGTCCTCCACGTGACCGGGAAGACCGCGCGTCGGCAATTGCATTTCCACCCAATCATGAATCCGCACCACGGCCGGATCCGACTGCCAATTGGTTGTTTTGCCGTTCTCGACGATCGTGAACTTCTTGCCAAACCAGTCAACGGTGGCGCCCACCAACTGATCGGACGTCACCGGCCTGACAATACGCCCGACACGATCCGGCAACTCGCGAAGAGGGAGCATCACGTCGTTTTGGATGCCGGGGACCTGCAGGGTGTTATACACCCGCCAGTAGCCCCACATGCCGGCCACATAGTGGTGCGCCACGTGGCAATGAAACAGAAAATCGCCGGCCAGATATTGACACAATCCCGACCCGCACTCGGTTTCCAAATCTATCGCTTCAGACGGCCCAATCACCTCCACGTCCACCCGGTCCGACTTGGCGCGAATGAGCGGATACTTCACGGGCCCATTCTGCCCTTTGTGCCACATGGGCATCTGATCAACCGCGCGAGGACTTCTGGCCCAGCGAATGGCTCCGCCATGCGGATGATGGGAATGAAACACTTCGGATCCGCCATGGACCAGGCGGAACTTGGCCGGATCACCCAGATAACTCCGCGGAATCGTCGGCCCCGCGTCACCAAACGTGTAAGAACTATAGGCCATTGATTCATCTTCAAATCCAAAATACTCATGTTGAACGTGCATATTGTTGATGCCAAACGGTTCGCTGCGGTAATTCAGCGCCCTGGCCCCGGGCCGATAGGCATCGGTTAACGGATCACGCTGCGGAAGAAAATCCCCGTGTCTGTTCACGGGCCGGAAGGCTTCATCGCCAACTTCATGATAAATCAACACAAATTCCCGGAAATCCGGCCCCTGGCCATTTTGAATGATAGCCTGCCAGCCACTCGGCATCTTCCCGGCGGGACCCGTCCCAAGCGGGTCCAAATATTCCGAGCCGGCCGGTTCAACCACAAACACCCCGAACAGACCCATGACGGTCAACTCACGGTCATTACTGTAGCTGTGGAATTGCCGACCGCCTTCCTGCGTGGCGGGATGGATATACCATTCCAGTTCCACGGGCGCGACTTGACAATTTTCTTCACATTCCTCGTCGAAACCATTGGCAATGGCATCGGGATTCGTCGTGGTCGCGGGCTGACCGGTTTTGCTGACCACCATGCTGGACCCATTGATATGCAGACTGACGTCCTCGCCAAATTCCAACTGGTTGCGCAGGGTGATTTTCACACAATCGCCCTGGTTGCCGCGAATCACCAGCGGTTGAATATATTGACCTTGAATGCCGTTTTTCACGGCGCCCGGCTCATGATGACCTTCCGCTTCTCGCGCCTCGGCGTTTTTCGCCTCTTCTTCACGAACGTTCTCGATATGCTCGGTCAGCACGTACATATAGCCGGGATAATAATCCAGCCATTGATTGAGCGTGATTTCCGCGTTAATGGCCGACACGTCATAATGCCGCACGGGAGCCGTCGCCGGGCATTTTCCGCCACCGTTCATGGAGACCGGTTCGGCATCGGTATCGGAAGACAGCAAATAGTTCCCTTTGCCGGCGCCGTATTGATGCATCATGGACATGGTGTCGAATCCACCCGAGTTGGAGTCTTCCGCTTCGTGCTCCATTTGCCGCATCAACCGCTCGTGTTGTCGTTCAACAAGCGCGGCACGTTCGGCTCTGCCTTCCTGGGCATTTTCGACGATCGTCTGCCCTTTGAGGCGCTCGGCCCATCCGGGGCTTTGCTGATTCATCCCGGTCGCGTGAATGAGTGGTCGCGCGTCGTGATCTTCGGCTCCGGCGCCGGAGAGCGGAAGCACAAAGAACGTGAGGGCAAGCAGACTTCCCCATCCCAGGACTGCACGTGGCTTCATGGAAAATCGATGAGAATGAAACATGGACCGGCCTCCTTCAAAAGAAACACAACGACCAGGCAAGGACGATGCTCAAGCAACATGGGCAATCATTGGCAATGCCACACGCTGACGGAAAGAAAAAAGTACTGAAAACCATAGGGAAGTGTCAAGAGTCCTTGGACTTTGGGAACGCGGTTTCATAAAAAACATGCGCCAACTGAATGAGTTAGGACAGCCCCCCCCCGTTCACGCCTGTCCCGTTTCGGACAGAATACAGCGCCGCAACGCTTCGCTGACCGCTTGCGTCACGGCTCCCGGCGCTCGTGTTCCCACCGGGACTCCGTTCAACCGTGAAACGGGCAACACTTCAATCGTCGTCCCGACCAGAAACAGTTCATCAGCCTGCGTCAACTCTTCCTCGCACACATTTCTTTCGTCCACTGCGATGCCCTGTTTCCTCGCCAGTTTCAACACGACGTCCCGCGTGACGCCGGCCAACAGATGATCGGTTAACGGCGGGGTCATGATGCTCCCCTTCCCGACCAGGCACACGTTGCTTGACGTGCCTTCGGTGACCACCCCATCCTTCACCAGAATCGCTTCAAAGGCACCGGCATCGTTCGCCGCCTGTTTGGCCAGTATGTTCGGAAGCAAATTCAGGCTTTTAATGGAACACATGGCCCACCGCAGATCCGGAAGCGTAATGGCCTGAACCCCTTGCCGATGGAAGGACGCGTCAATCCCGGCAATTTCCCGAAACGTCATCACGAGCGTGAGATTCGTCAAACCGGGGAAGAGATGTTCTCTCGGCGCCACTCCACGAGTCAATTGAATGTACACCTTGCACTCGCCGTAACCACTCCTTGTGATACCTTCCCGTATCAACTCCTCCCATTCGGGTTTGGAGGGCAGGCTCTGAAGGGCAATGGCCCGGGCACTCCGCTCCAACCGGACAAGGTGGTCGGGGAGCCGGAAGGGAACGCCGCCATACGCCCGAATTACTTCATAGACGCCGTCGCCAAATTGGAATCCTCGATCTTCAACGGAGATTTTCGCGTCTTCCAGGGGAAGAAAGTGTCCGTTCAGATACGCGAGATCGGGCATGTGAAAAAGGTCACGCGAGAAATCCGTTCACCGAACATGGACCAGAAACACACGTCGGGCTTCGGCGGTAAATTTCCAGGCCATCCGTTTGTGAAATTCCAACCGGTGCGTGCCGGTCTGGAGCGGCTCAAAGGCAAACTGACGGTTGCCAGATTCCACCGCATTATTGCTGGTCGTGCAAAAAAACTCATCCTCCGTCAGCACAAAATGGCGGGAATCATACGAAGGAACCCACTGTTCGCCTCGCGTGCGATCTTCCCAAAGATTCACGGTCAACGGCACGCCGACCGCGGCATCAAGACGTTTCGCATCAGCCTGTTGCCCGTCCATCAGATTATCCACTCGTGGTGGCCGCCGGCTCAACCCTGTCGGAAGGAACGCAGCCCCGCACTCGTCGTCTGCATGTGGAGAAACAGCATCCATTCACAACAAAGAGTACGCTGGCCATTATATGGCTCGGCACGCGGAACTGACAAAAATCTCTCCATCCCGGGTCCGGACATCATAGCTGGCGACACAATACCCCCCTCCATCCGTGCCAAAACCGTTACGAACGTCAAACTGGAGATCATGCCAGGGACACCCGACGACGTACCCTTTCAGCCGTCCCTTGGCGAGCGGTCCGCCTTCATGCGGGCAGATATTATTGATCGCAAAAAACTGTCCCGACACATGAAAGAGCGCGATGGTCTTGTTCTTCACCTTAACGGCTTTTGACGTTCCGTGAGGAACGTCTTCCATTTTACCAACGCACACAAACTCGTCTGATGATTGAGGTTCCATCGGCAACGCCGTGCCGGCTTCGTTAGGCAAGAACGCCTCCCTTCCGGCAGACAAAAACCCGTGCGGGACCACTCACCGCTTACCTCCGCAAGGCAAAGACAAGTCCCTGGCCCACGGCAACCCGGGCTCGGTCAACAAATCCGCTGTTTGCCACAAGCACGTACCGTGCCCGTTCAGGGGGCGGCCCATACCGCTCACAGGGATCTTGCAAACAGGGGGTAGCGGTTTCGACGAGATGGACAACGTGCTTACTTTCATTAATCCAAATCAAATCAACATTGAACTGGTACTGTTTGGTCCATATGGTATGACGATCAGACTGTTCAAAAAGAAACAGCATGCCATGGTCTTCCGCAAGAGCCTCGCGAAAGGCCAACCCAAACAACAGCTTTTCCGGCGTTGCAGCCACTTCTGCCTGAAGATTGACCGCACCGGGAAACCGGACTTCGATGATTTCCATTGTTTTGGGGGCATTAAAAAATATCGCCCCGGAGATTAACAGTAGCGACATGAGAACCAAAAACAGGAGGCGATGTTTCTTATGCATGAAAGATGGACGGCCTTCCCGTTGCTTGAGTCCGTTGCAAAGCCATGGAGCGTGACGAACGACTCATGGTCCGGACAACCGTACTGCCAGGGATCGCAGGGCGGACAAACACCGGTCTGACGCCACAATGGTCTGCGGACGCCTGTGGCATCCCTTCATCTCACACAACGGGGCAACATGCCCGGGATAGTTGCCCCCATTTACCATTCTGGCCGACATCATTTATAGTATCATAGTATCAAATGACAGGCAGTTCACCCCTTCCCTCTCCACCTTGACTTTCATGAGGAGGCTGAACCATGAAGAAAAAAACGCTCATGCTCTTTGCAGGGCTTGTCTTATTTCTCCCGTCAATGTCGGCATCCGCCTCATCACCGGCCATGCCACGTGTCATTGACCATTTTGTCGTCAACCTTTTCCCCAAGGCCCGTCACTACTTTTGGGTCGTCAACGCCGCCCAGAAAGCAACACAACGGGAAATGATCGTTGACCTCAACACCTTTACCCCTCAAAAGGAAGGAGAGTCCCCCGTTGAAAGCCGATTTTTACTGCTGATCCTTGATGGGGAAGTGTTCGCGGCCCAAAATATCCCCCTCAACGCGACGGTTGATTGCGGGAAAGGAGAAGCCGTGTAAGCCTGGAAGACCAAGGCCGACAAAAAGCCCCGTTCCGTGTTGCTGGAACGGGGCTTTTTGATTGTCCGCACTCAAAAAAACCGAGGACTCTCCCTGTTACTTCAAGATCATGAGATGCGAACCAAGGTGAGCCTTGTGCAACTGACATTTGACTTGCATGCTGCCAGGGGCGGTGACATACGTCAGGTCGCTCATGGGGATACCAATATACTTGGTTTCTCCAGCCTTCAATGTCATTTTGATATTCATTGAAGTAGGACCGGCGAAGGCCGAATCGGCAGAAAGGCTGAAGCCATGATCGCCATCCAGCGCATTGGTGACTTTAATTAAAATAGGCTGCCCCCTCCGACCCCGCGTTCCCTGGTTTCTCAAATCCAGAATCGAGGTTCCAGGATACCAGGCTTTTTTCCCGCCAAGCTTCAAAGCGGTGAATTCAAGGTCAACATCAAGACTTTTAAAGGGTTGCCCGACAACAGACCCGGACGCAAGATCCCCAACTTCCACACCCCCGGACTGCAATGCAAACACGACTGAAGAACCAGCCGACACCAGAATAAAACTTAAAAGGACGGATAGAAGCACCTTGTGCATTGCCTACCTCCCCATTAAAAAGGACATTAATAAAAAAGGGCCGCTCAAAAATCTCAAGGCCACTTCTGTTTTCAAGCAGTTCCAAGATTTTTATCGTAGCGAGTACCCCTTATAGCATATGCCGTCCAGGGACGCAAGGCAGTTTTTAAGGGATTTATATACCTAAAAACACAACGTTTTGACCGGATTATTCCCCGCATACCACCGACCTGGCTCCAGGCCCAAGCTCCCGTTGAGGCCATTCGTATCACACACAGTACCAGCCCAAAATAAGGGGGTTATATACTTGACACCTCAAAACCCCGGACCGTCATTCCCGCGCAGGCGGGAATCCAGCGTCAAACTGGGCCGGCGGAGCCGGACACTTCACTCCTGTCCTTACCAGTGCCACTCCAATTGCACCCGCACGCCATGATCCACCGGGATCGTGCCCGTCGCGCCTTTTCGGGCGCCTTCCAGACTCATATTCAGCCGGTGGGCCAGGCTGACCCGGCTGCCCAGCCGGTACGTGCGCGCATCCGCCGCCCCCAGGGTCATCCCGCCGTAGGGTGTCAGCAGGTGGTCGCCTACCGGCAGCCCGTAGGCGACGGTGGCTTCCATGAGGCCCTGCGGCGTGGTCGGGCCGCTGGGCGCCGGGCGGTTGGCCGTGCCGTGTTCCCAGAGTTGCGCCAGGCCGCCGGCGCTGGTGGTGGTTTGATAGGTTGGGGCCAGCGTGACGGCCAGGCCCTGCCCCTGGGCGCCCGGCGCCAGGGTCACCCGTCCGCTCACGCTCCAGTCGTCGTAGTCGCCGCCATGGGCGAGCAACACCCGGCCCCGGCTTTCCAGGGTCAGCCGCAGGGCGGGATGGGCGTAGCGCAGGCCGCCACTGACTTCCGCGCCGGTGCCGGTGCGGCCGTCGCCGGCGTCATGCCGCAGGCCCACGCCCACGCTGGGGGTCAAGTGTGCGCCATGGGGTAAGGGTTGAGCATGGCTGCCTTCCAGGGTCAGCCGCAGCCGCCGGGCGTCCGTGGTCAGGCCGGCCAGGCGGTCGCCTTGTTGCTCGGCTTTGATCGCCGTAGTCAGGACTTCGGCTTTGACCCGCACCGTGGTGGTGCCGTCGGGGGTCAGCAGGCCCGGCTGGTTCAGCAGGCGGCCGGCGCCGCCCACGGCGGCGGTGGCCAGCCGGGTGTCGGCGGTGACGGTGCCTTCGGCCGTGGGGTCGGCGGTGTCGGTGATCTCAACTTCGCCCCAGCCGTAGCCACCGGTGGCCCAGAGGGTCACCTGCCCGTCCAGCAGGCTGGTGCTGACGTAGGGGTGCAGGCTGGTCAGGGTGGCCTGATAGGTGCCGGGGGCCGGGTCGGTACCACTGCGGTCGGTGTAATCAAAAGTGCCGTCGGCCCAGGAGACGGCCAGGCCGGTCAAGAGGGTGTCGGTCAGCCAGGCGTCCCCGCCCACGGTGGCGCCGAACAGGTCGCCGTCCCAGTCCACGGTGGCGCTGTTGCCGGACAGGTTGCGGTAGGCGCCGTTGCCCCACAGGGTGACGCCGGCCAGCGGCCCGCCGGCTTGGTTGAGCGGCAGGGCAAAGGCAGAGCGGCCCAGGAGGGATTTGACATTGAAGGCGCCGGTGGTCAGGGCGGCCTGGTTGGCTTGGAGGGCGCCGGCCAGGGTGGACTGCCCGCCCAGGCTGAAGGTGGCGCCGGCGGAGGCGTCATGGTCGGTGGCGGCGTGTTCGGTCCGCCGGGCAATGGCGCTGACGGTGGTGTCCATCATGGCACGGGTGACTTCGGGGAGAATGGCGCGGTGCACGTTGTCAAACTGGCTGCGGCCTACCTGGACGGTGAGTGTGGCGGTGGCGGTGTTCGGTGGGGTGCTGTCGTCGGAGGCGGTGAGGGTGAACGTTAGTCTCGTGCGTTCTTCCGGGGCGGTGAAGGTGGGGGCGGCGGCGGTTGTGTCGGAGAGGGTGACCGGCACTTCGTTGGTGGCGTCCACCGTCCACAGGAAAGTTACGGCTTGGCCTTCCGGGTCGCTACTGCCGCTGCCGTCGAGGGTGACCATCGCGCCTTCGTCCACGATCATGCGCGGGCCGCCGGCGAAGACGACTTCCGGCGGGTCATCGGGGAAGACGCCGGCGTTGAGGTTGATGGTGATGGTGGCGGTGAGGGGGACGCCGGCGATGGTGGTGGTGGCGGTGAAGGTTTCCACTTGGGCGGCGGTGGGGCCGAGGGCTTGGGTGACTGCGCGGGTGTTATCCAGGGCGTAGGTCCATGCTCCGGTGGCGGCGTTGAGGGTCAGGGTGCCGTAAGTGCCACGGTCGGCGGTGCGCCAGTTGGGGGTTACGCCGTCGGGGAGGTTGGTTATGGCCAGGGTGCCCATGGCATCGGTGGCGCCGCTGGTGGTGGTGGTGACCGTGTTGCCGCCGCCGGTGACGGACGGCGGCGGGGTGATGGTGATGGTGAAGGGCAGTTCCACGCTGTCGGGGTTGGAATCGGTGGTGATCAGCCCGTCGTCGCTGTCGGTGGCGGTGTAGGTGTAGGTCATCACGCTTTGCACGGTGGTGGGGGTGCCGTTCAGGACGCGGGTGGCGGCGGTGAAAGTGAGGCCGCCGGGGAGGGTTTCGGTGATGGCGTAGGTCAAGGCGCCATTGCCGCCGGAGGCGGCGGGCAGGGTTACGTTGACGGCGGTGTTGGTGAAGTAGGTTTGGGGGGCGATGGTGGCGCCGAAGGTTGGCATGCGGTCCGGCTGTATGGTTTCCGCCGTGATGGTGATAGATACAAGTATTTGATCGACTCCGCCGCGACTGCTACGTACCAAGTAGGCATATTGGGTACTGGGCTGCGTCATCCCTGGTGTGCCGCTCAAGGTGCGGCTGTCGGCGTCAAAAATCAACCCGGGAATCATGGCCGGAGTGCCCAATAGTGTGCCGAGACTGTAGATCAGCGGGGGCGTGCCGCCGGTGGCTGCCGGCAGGGTCAAGGCGACAGGGACGTCAACGGCGAACGTCTCATCAATGAGGAAAATGCTGCCGTCGAAAACCGGTTGGTTCGGTTCGTTGACGGCAAGATTGAAGTTCAGCATCGCCGACTGGCTGTTGGCGTCGGTTACGGTGTAGGCGTAGCGTGTGCTGGGTTGGGTTGCTGTTGTCGTGCCGCTCAGAGTGCGGGTGTCGCTGTCAAAACTCAGCCCAGCGGGCAGGTCCGGGGTGATGGCATAGCGCAACGGGGTAGTGCCGCCGGTGGCTGCCGGCAGGATACTCGGTGTGATAGGGGAGTCGGCGGTGAGAACCAGCGTTCGAATGGTTTGCGCGCCGAAAGATGGTCCGGCCTGTGCTGAGGCGTGGTGGGCGGGGATGAAGGTGAGGGCAAGGGCGAACAGGGCGAGGGCGGATGCTGTTTTAGCAAGGCTGGCGGAGTTGCCGCCGTTAGCGGTCAGGCGTGAATTTATCCGTGAGGGGGGGGGGGGGGCACAAAACTATCCACTGAAACGCCCGCAGGCGCGGGTTGAGGCGTTTTCGGCACATTTTTGATTACGGAAAACGGCAAATGGAAAAATGTCATGGCATGGCCTTTTTCAGGTGTGAGTGAATAAGTGGCGAGCGCATCAATCATCCCCGGCGACGTTTGCGGGGGTATGTGATACGCGAGAAATGACTGATGAGCGGCCTCGGTTTCGGTTGTTGGGATCTAAATAAGAAGAGGGAATATACCCCAAACGACGGGGGGATTGCAAGGAGTGGCGGGGGCGGACACTTGGGGGGCTGGGCGGATGGTGCTGGAGGCCGGATTTGAACCGGCACGCTTCTTTCGAAGCACGGGATTTTAAGTCCCGGGTGTCTGCCTGTTCCACCACTCCAGCGCGGGACATTCACTCTACCATCACGCTGCCGGAGTGGCAAGAAATGACAATGACGCAAGGCATCGTCTCGTGTATGGTATTTTCAAAAGACAAGAACAACCGCGCGGGACATTCTTTGGGATCGTCCATCAGCGTTGGCGGCTCGTTGCAACCATTCATGATGGCAGGCCCTGAAAAACCTCCAACCGAAGGGGCAAGGGCCTAGGAGGCCAACACGTTCTTCTTATACCAAGTCAAGAATTGCCTGATCCCTTCTCTCACTGCAACCTGCGGAGCATAGTCCAGCAATGCTCGCGCTTTGACAACATCGGCATACGTATCGGCCATGTCAGCCTCCGCCATCGGCGCGGGAACCAGGCGGGCTTTGCGTCCGGCACATTCTTCGATTAATTGAACAAACTCGGCCAGCAACACAGGTTCGCCTCTTCCAAGATTCACCACTGCGTACCCAAGCGGACGGTCAACCGCATTGACCACGCCCCGCACAATGTCCGTCACGAACGTCCAGTCCCGCCGCATTTGTCCGGAATGATACAGTGGGACTTCACGGCCGAAAAAAATATTGTCCAACACCTTATAGGCCATCATATCCGGGCGGCCCCGTGGACCGTACACCGTAAAAAAACGGAGCGCCGTAAACGCCAGCCCGTACACGTGATGGTACGAAGCGCCCAACAGTTCTCCGGCTTTCTTACTGGCCGCATAGGGAGCCAAGGGTCGGTTGCATGGATCGTCTTCCTTAAAAGGTATGTGTCGCGTCCGGCCATACACGGAAGAAGTTGAAGCGAACACAAAGACGGGAAACGAGGAACGCGCGGCTTGCCCCTCTCCCCGTCCGATGGCCGCCTCCAACATATTCAGAGTTCCGGTCACATTCACATCGCAATACAGATGGGGCCTCTCAATCGAAAACCGAACGCCGGCCATCGCCGCCAAGTGGATAATCCCGTCAAACTCGTAAGCAGAAAAAATCTTTGCAACGGTTTGCCGGTTGCGAATGTCCCCTTCCATAAAGACAAAAGATTCCGATTGGCCGCTCCGACGCAAGGCCTGTCGCACGTCTTGTACGTTGGCTTGTTTTCTTGCCGGATCATAATAATCGTTCAGGTTATCCAGCCCCACGACCCGGTCTCCTCGCGCCGCAAGCGCTTGGACCGTATGGCTTCCGATAAATCCAGCGGCTCCGGTTACCAGAATGGTTTTACTCAAAACTCCTCCCCGTCACGGCGCACGGGTTCCTCTTGCCCGTCATGCACCTGTACTTAAACCTTGTTGATCCAAGCATACGGCAAAACCCGCCGGATACACTGTGAGCACGGCTCCACTCACGCCCGCAACACACAGATGGCAGCCCATAAAGAATTCGCTTGAACATGCCTGTTTCTGGTACAATGAATTGTTTCAGCCACAGTCACAGAGGCATCATCGCCGGGTTCATCGTTACACCACGCAAGCAAAACAAAGTCCAATCAATCTTTTTCGCGGACTTCTCAATCCGCCGCCGCGCCGGATACGCCTTGTGCATGGCCCGCTTGCCGACAGGATCTGTATGGAGACTCTACCTGAGACAGAAGTGACGGAAGTCACGGAAGAAAAAACCGGACCAGGCACCGGTCGTGACTTTGAAGCTGAAGTCATTGTTTACAATTGTGATTGCCATACTTACCAGCAAGTCATTGAGCTGTTTTGTCGGCATATTCCCGGAATGACTTCATCCAAAGCCTTTGAGTTGGCCTGGCGCATTGACAACCAGGGAAGCGCCCAAGTCTATCAAGGCGCCAGAAAGTCGGCCGATGAGATCGCGGGAAAACTTGCCGGCGGCGGATTGCGAGTGGCGGTGCGATAACCATTGACTTGCCACGGCCGATCTGTTTCTTCCTGCCGCACCTCAACAATTCGCCATGTCCCTGTTACTGAAAATCGGTGCGCCGGTTTGGGGCGGTTGTGAAAAATCACTGTTAGCGCGGTCGTCGGGCTTTTGATTTTGGAGCCACCTTGCCCTTTGGCTTCCCTGAAGTCCTGGCTTTGGCTTTGACTTTTGATTTTGGAGCCGCCTTGCCCTTTGGCTTCCCTGAAGTCCTGGCTTTGGCTTTGACTTTTGATTTTGGAGCCGCCTTGCCCTTTGGCTTCCCTGAAGTCCTGGCTTTTGTTCCGGCTTTGACCTTGGAGCTTGCCCTGATTGTTAACCGCGTATGGGATACCCTGCCTGCCTTGGGTCTGGTCTTGGGTTGCAGTTTGCGCGGGCGACGTTTTTTTAGCTGAACTTTGGGCTTCGCCTTGCGTGAACCTCTTTTGACTGGAGGTTTCGCCGTACGGGATGGCTTCAATTTGCGAGTTGGTTTGAGCGCGGGTTTTGCTTTGCTCCTGGGTTTCGTTTGAGCTTTTGCTTTTGGTGACACGCCCGATTGCTTTCCGGCCCCCTTGTGTTTCGGTCCAGATTTGGTCAATCGCCTGGATTGGGCTGCTTGTGAAACTGCGGTTCGTGTGACGCGAGATTTTTTTTGCCACATCGTGCGGCCTTTGACCGGCTTGGTTCGTGACGCAGCCGCCGCACTCGTGTGTTTGGGCTTTGAAGAACTCGGCGTCAGGAGTGTTTTGCGAATTTTCAGAGATTTGAGACCATCGCCGCTATACACCCGCACCTGATATAATTCCATGAGTTGATTAACGGCCTTTTGGACGCCTTTTCGAGCCTGCGCCAGCAACTGCCGACGCTGATTCATTTCCTCTTCTTCAGTATGGGATGTCACTCGCCTTTCCATATCCGACCTACGTTGTCCTCGGGAGCGTAAGAACCATCTTGTGAGCTTCGTTTCCCGCACGACAAGACGGAGAAGCGTGTTGACCGCCATGCGTTCGTGAGGGCAACGTTTCCATCCGATTATTGTTTCTTGTTAAAAACCGCGGCATCACATGAAAAATACTTTAATTGTTTCAACGGTATAATGACGACCTCTTTGGGAGTGTCAATTTCCAAAATTTCCATATCATCACTGATGGTATGACGAAGCGCGTCACTGACCATGAGTTCCTCATTATCGGTAAACACCACTTTCAACCAGTACGACACAACGCACTCCTTTCTTCCGCACGCGTCTTGTCCCCTCCGCATCCGCCAAACACGGATGAGGGACCCGCGTCAGCCTCTCGACGCGGGTCGCTTCGCCGAAGAAGCCGCGGGAGCAGATTCCCCTGAACCACGAGTCTGTCGTCCCAACTCCCGACAACGAAGCGCCGCGCTCTCAACGGCGCTCATCACCGTCCCGCGCAGCCGCCCTTTCTCGAGTTGGTGCAACCCGGCAATGGTCGTGCCCCCCGGTGAAGCGACTCGGTCTTTCAGCGTCCCGGGGTGCTCCTTTGTTTCTCGCACCATCTTGGCCGCTCCCAAAACCGTTTGCGCGGCCAGGAGTTGCGCGTGCAAGCGGGACAGTCCCATTTTCACTCCTCCGTCGGCCAGGGCTTCAATAAACGCATAGACGTACGCGACTCCCCCGCCGCTCAAACCGGTGACCGCGTCTAAATGCGCCTCATCAACCACGACCACGTGACCCACCGCCTCGAACATCGCCCGAGCGATCTTCATTTGCGCTCCCGTAACGCCAGGGCCACCAGCCAAAGCCGTCGCGCCTTCCAGAACCATGGCCGTCGTGTTCGGCATGGCCCGTACCACGCGAACCCGCGGATGCAATCCCCCAACAATCGTGGCAATCGAAACTCCCGCCGCCACGGTAATAATGAGTTGGTCGGCACGAGGAGCGCAATCCAATCCCCCCAAAACCTCATTCATCATTTGAGGTTTAATGGATAGCACAATGACATCGGAAGACCGGGTCGCTTGGCTATTATCCTGTCCAACGTGGACGTGAAAGGTTTTCTGAAAATGAGCTAGTCGCCGGGGGTCCACATCCGTGGCAAAAATTTGCTTTGGGGAAACCACCCCCTTTTTCAGCAACCCGGCGACAATGGCTTCCGCCATGTTCCCGGCGCCAATGATTGCAATTTTTTTTCTTTTCAGCATAGGGCGAAGAGTATAGCGCGGTTCACCATGTCCGTTCAACTTATGACGGCTTTGGTCCGTCTCGCCGACCTCGCGGATTGCAAAAGGGTTCGCAAGAGACTTGCCGGGTTTTTTCAGACCAGCGTATAGTCAACGATGCGGCAAAAGGCATCACACAGACAATGACTCGTCTCTATTTCGTGATCGAAAATCCAAGCAGCCACCATCTCCTGCATGCTCTGACCCATGCGAAAGGAGACTTCTTATGAAACACTGGCGCTGTGTTCTCACACTCTGTGCCGTCGTCAGCGTATCAACGGCAGTCGTTCCGGAGAGTGTTGCCCGCCGAACCTACTTGACGCCGGAACAAAAACAACAACTGCAACAAACCCGTATCATATTCGTGAACGCCCTTGCCCTGACCGAAAAAGGACGAACCGACCCCGCCCGTCTTCAGACGCTCGTCTCTCAACGCCTGAAAGAGGTCGGGTTTGAGGTGGTCGGCGACAAAACGCAAGCCCACGACGTCGAGTTCAAAGTGAAGTGCGAGGAAAGGAAAACCTGGACCGGCACCACGGCGGAAGGAGGAGACGCCGAATTGCTTGACGCGCCTTCGCGGCTTTGGAAAGGGCCGGCGTGCGTGTTGACCTATTTACTCCAGGGTCGCAATCTCGGATGGTACAAAGAAGTCCGCACCGCCTTCCACGATTCCATGCAAATGGCGCAAGCCGCGGGCGCCAAAGACGCCGGAACCTATGCGCTCGCCCAATTGCTCGAACGCCTCAAGCAATACGACTTTCCCGTTCTTCTGGCGGCGGAATGGGGGCAACCCGACCGCCTGGTGAAATTATTAGACGCGCCCCACACGCCGAAAATCCGCAAACTCTTTATTCTCGCCACCTTGAGCGCCATAGAAGCCGAAGCGGCGCTTCCTCATTTAACAAAGCTGATGCGGGATAAGGATTTGGCGCAGGAAGCCGTGGAGGCTCTCGCCGGCGTCGGAGAAGAATCCATTCCCGTGCTTACCGATTTATTTCAATCGTCAACGCAACCCGAGATTCAAGCGGCGGCGGCCAAAGCCCTGGGCGACGTGGCGGGCCGCAGCGGCAACCCCACGGCCATCCCCCCGCTTCTTGATTACCTCAAGAGCGCGTTGCAGACGTTCAACACCTCGGCCGATATTAATTTCCCCGTCCTGACCGAAGTGGTCTGGAGCCTCGGCAAACTGCGGGATGAGGATTCCATCAAACCCATGAACGAACTGAATCAGAAAGTCTGGCTCATCAACGACCGCTCCAAAGCCATGGCGGCGCTGCGAGAGGCGGCGAATTGGACCTACAAGCAGCTTGATTTGGACGGACACGTCAGTTAGGAGAAATGGAAATTGCCGCTTGACATGGACGGGTAAATCTTCTGAATATGCCGAAATCGGAACTAGGGAGACAACGAACCATGCGCTATGTTTTACAGACTGCCATAATTGTTTTTCTGTTTTTGGGAGTCACCGCTTGTGCCACATCGCTAACAAAAACAAATGAGTTAAATATTGGCATGACCAAAGCCGAAGTCATACAGGTTTTGGGAACTCCAGACACAACGCGGGCCGTTGAAGGCGTTGAATATCTAACCTACCAGTTGGGAACTGGTTTCAGTCCGGATAAATGTTTCATCGGCACGATTCTGACTTTGGGCATAATGGCGCCAATGGCTTGTGGTCACGAGTATTTAATACCGTTTATTGTTCGACTCGCTGACCGCAAGGTGAATGCGTATGGCAAACCCAGAGACTTTGACTTAAGCAAAAATCCGACCAACGATATCAATCTATCAATTGACCATAAATAGAGGCCAGAGCTAAGAGGATTCATGATGAAACCTTTATCCGGAATACTCGTCTGTTTTTGTCTTGTGGCCATCACCACAGACGGCATGGCACGCCGAACCTACATCACGAATGAGCAACGGGAGCAATTGGCGAACGTCGCAACGATTTATCTCAACGTCATCGCTCTGACGGAAAAGGGACGGGTGCCTCCGGACAAGCTCATGGCCACGGTCAAGGTGCGGCTGGAAGAAATTGGATACGCCACGGTGACCGACCGGAACGAAGCCCACGACGTGGAATTGCGCGTCAAATGCGAAGAACGAAAACGGTGGTCGGGCACGACGAATTCCGGCGGGGACGCGGAATTGGCCGACGCGCCCGCCCGATTGTGGAAAGGGCCGGCCTGTCTGTTCGGCTACAGACTCGGCGGCCAGGATTTAGGGTGGTACAAAGAAACCCGGGCCGCTTTTGAGGATGCCTATGCCGCGGCGAAACAGGCCAAGGCTCCCAATTCCGGGGACTACGCCATGGACGCATTAAACCATCAACTACAGGAGTTTGATTTTCCGGTCATGGTCGCCACGGAATGGAGACATACCGACCGGCTGGCTCAACTGCTGGAACTTCCGGAGACGGATAAACGCCGCAAACTTCGCATTCTGGCCACACTGTCGCAGGTTCAATCAAAACAGGCCTTTCCGCATTTGGTGAAACTGGCCAGAGATGAAAATGCCGAGTATGCCGAAGAAGCGGTGCTGGCCCTGGCCGGACTCGGCAGTTCGGCGACCCCGATACTCACCGATATTTTCACGACAACGAAACAGTCAACCATGCAGGCCGCCGCCGCCAAGGGGCTGGGCTTAATCGGCGCCCATACCGGGGACCCCGCCATCACCCCTCCGCTCCTCGAGTATCTCAATACAAACCTGGAAAATATGGATGAGTCGTCCGATATTGATTTTCCGGTGCTGACCGAAGTGGTCTGGTCCATTGCCAAACTCCGCAATGAGAAATCCATTGAACCCATCGAGCAACTCAACATGAAAATTTGGCTCATTCGCGATACGTCGGAAGCCATGCGGAAACTTCGGGATGCCGCCAATGTTGCGACAAAAATGGTGGATCTCGATTATCAAATCATGTAACCCCTCGCTCGCAACAGACGCACCCTCACATGCAACCCTTCACCATCAGGACGCGAAGGAGGACGACCATGGCGGAAGTGAAAATTGAAGATGGCGTATTGAAGATCATCGCACTGGATATCCAGGACCCCAAGATGGTAAAAATTTTGGAAGACTATCCTCCCAATCGTTGGTGTGAAGTCACGCGCCGCGCGCTGAAAATCGGGCTTGGCTATCTGCAGGGAGGCGCGCAGGACTAACGCCTCACCGTACAAGACGAAGCCCCCTGCCCCGCAATTCCATGCAAGACGAAAAGTTTCGTCCGACAATGGCGAGAAGATTGAACAGGTCTTATCCGGACGGCCCGGCCCGCAAATCCCCAAAACGCGGTCTCCCCACCATGCCGGCCACACTTGCAAGCGAGGCGATACCGACACCTCGTGACCGCCGGCAACTTCGAGAGCGGGGAATTTCCATCCAGGCGTTTGAGCAACAACTGGCGACGTTTCGACGCGGGACCTCTTTTACTCAGCTCAAGAAGCCTTGCGTGATCAACGACGGTATTCACCGTGTACGCCCAGCGAGCGTGCCAACCTTGATACAACGTTTTGAACAATCCATGGCCGCCGGACGTGTGACACAATTTGTGCCGGCATCGGGCGCTGCCACTCGCATGTTTCAAGCGCTCCAGGCCTGTCGCCTCAAAACGCATTCCAGCCGGGGTTCAGCCTCCGACCAACGCGTGCTGGAGCAATGTCTCTCCAGTCTCTCCAAATTCGCCTTTTACCACGATCTCAAGAACGCGCTGTCCCGCCAAGGCTGCCAACTTGACCATTTAGTCTCTGAAGGACGCCACCACCAGATCCTCGACGCACTTCTTCACGAACCGGGGCTGAATTACGCCAAGCTGCCCAAGGGCCTGCTCGCGTTCCACCGGTATCCCCGCGCGCCGCGAACGCCGATTGAAGAACATTTGGTCGAAGCCGCCGCCTGCGCCAACGATGACAAAGGCCATGCTCGCCTCCACTTGACGACGGCACCGGAACATCGGGAAGCCATCCAACGCCATATTGAACAAGCCCGTCAGAAGCTTGCTCAATACGCGGTAACCTGGAAGGTCGGCTGTTCCATCCAAAAATCTTCGACGGACACCTTCGCCGTGGACGTGGACAACCAGCCATTCCATGATTCCCGTGGGAATCTGCTGTTCCGGCCAGCCGGACATGGAGCCTTACTCTCGAATCTCGACGAACTCCACGGCGACATTGTGTTGATCAAAAACATTGATAACGTCGTCCATGACCATCACAAAGCCGCCGCGTATCGTTCCAAAAAAACGCTCGGCGGATTACTCCTCAATTTGCAGGACACCCTGTTTTCATTTTTGACTCAACTTGAATCTCAATCAGTCTCATCCGCCCTCCTCGGGCAAATCACGAAATGGGCGCGACGTTCGCTGGCGATGACCTTGCCCGACAAGTGGAATACATTCGCCAATGATCAACAAGCGCAGTGGCTGATCACGTGGTTGAACCGGCCGCTCCGAGTCTGCGGCATGGTTCCCGACACCGGGGACGCCGGCGGCGGACCGTTCTGGGTGGAACCGAACGATGGCGCAAGCTCGTTGCAAATCGTGGATCACGCCCAGGTTGATCCCGATTCGCCGACCCAACAGGCCATCTTCAAATCCGCAACGCACTTTAACCCGGTGGATATCGTGTGCGGCGTGCGAGATTACAAAGGCCATGCATTCAACCTTCACCAATTCGGCGATGCCGCCGCCGGGGGATTCATTCTACAGAAGTCCCATGAAGGGAGAACGCTGAAGGCTCTGGAACGTTCGGGCCTCTGGAACGGCGCGATGTCCGCATGGCATTCCGTATTCGTCGAAGTGCCGCGCCACACGTTCAATCCCGCCAAAACCGTCCTGGACTTACTCTTGCCGGCCCATCAACCATCGAAACGCACGTAACGAAACACGCTTGCACCATCATCCATGCCCACGCATAATGGAACGGGTATCGGCAGTGGGTTCACTGACCCCTTCCAGCGGCAGCGGTGAGGCTTTTAAGAGGACGCAGTCATGGCAGAACACATTGAGACGTTATTGAAAACATCAACAATCTACCGACCGACGGAGACAACCGTGGAGCGGGCCTATATCAAGGACTATGAAGCGGCTTATCAAGCGTCAATCGCCAATCCTGAAAAATTCTGGGACGGCGTCGCCAAGGAACTTGATTGGTTCTCTCCGTGGCACACCGTCCTGGAATGGAACTACCCATGGGCAAAATGGTTTCTCGGCGGGACCTGTAATATCACGTATAACTGTTTGGACCGTCACGTGCGCTCGTGGCGAACCAACAAAGTCGCGATCATTTGGGTGGGAGAAAAAGGAGAGGAACGAATCTTCACGTATGCCGGGCTGTATCGTCAGGTCAACCGTTGCGCCAATGCCCTGAAACGTCTTGGAATGAAACAAGGCGATCGCGTCACGATTTATCTTCCGAAAATTCCGGAACAAGTGATAGCCATGCTGGCTTGCGCACGTCTCGGCCTCATTCATTCCGTTGTCTATTCAGGCTTCAGCGCCCCCGCGCTGCAATCTCGCATCAACGATGCCGAAGCCCGGCTCGCGATCACGGCGGATTACGGCTACGATCGAGGCCAACCCATTCCCCTGAAGACAGTGGTGGACCAGGCGATTGTCAACTGTCCCACCATAGAGAAGACGATTGTGGTCAGACGAGAAAAGCCGGGTCTTGACCTGGACGCCAACAGAGAACTTGATTGGGATGACTGGCTCACAGGACAGTCAACCACCTGCGACGCAGAGCCTCTTGACGCCGAGACCCCGCTCTATTTTCTCTACACGTCAGGCACCACGGGCAAACCCAAAGGGGTGGTCCACGTACACGGCGGATACATGGTCGGGACCTACATCACCGCCAAATATGTCTTTGATCTGAAAGACGACGACGTGTATTTCTGCGTGGCCGACCCAGGCTGGGTCACGGGTCACAGTTATATTGTCTATGGCCCGCTCCTCAATGGCGCAACCATCCTCATGGCGGAAGGCAAACCCGACTACCCCACCCCTGGTCGCTGGTGGGAACTCATCGAAACGTACGGCGTCTCAATTTTCTACACGACCCCCACGGCCATTCGCCTCCTCATGAAGTACGGCGAAGACTGGCCCCGGCAACACGATCTCTCCACCCTGCGCATCCTGGGGTCCGTCGGCGAACCCATCAATCCCGAAGCATGGGAATGGTTCCATCGCGTCACCGGCGGCACCAAGCCGATTATGGATACGTGGTGGCAAACGGAAACCGGGGCAATCATGGTGACCCCGCTCCCATGTGTCGCACTGAAACCGGGGTCTGCGACACGACCATTTTTAGGAATCGAAGCAGACGTCGTGGATAAGACCGGAAAGAGTATCGGCGCCGGTGGTGGATTCGCGGTTATCAAAAAACCCTGGCCCTCCATGATGCGGACCATACACAACGATCCTGATCGTTACTTAAGCTACTGGCAGAACATTCCCGGCTGCTACACCGCGGGTGACGTATGCCACAAGGATGACGACGGCTATTTCTGGTTCATGGGGCGGGCTGACGACGTGGTCAAAGTCGCGGGCAATCGCATCGGCTCCGCCGAGGTGGAGAGCGCGCTGGTGAGTCATGAAGCCGTGGTCGAGGCCGCGGTCATCGGCAAACCGCATCAAACCGCCGGTGAGATGATCAAAGCCTTTGTCATTCTGAAACAGGGTCAACGCGGCACGGCGGAACTGAGCAAACACCTCAAAGAGCACGTCCAAACGGAGTTGGGGAAAATCGCGGTTCCCAGAGAAATCGAAGTGGTGACCTCGTTGCCCAAGACCCGTTCGGGTAAAATCATGCGCCGCGTGCTGAAAGCCAAAGAACTCGGCCAGGACCCGGGAGATATTTCAACGCTTGAGGAATAAATTTTCCTCAAAGAAATCTTTTCCTGATTCCGGCTGATTGGCGTCAAGGCGCTCCACGGGAACGGAGAAAACAAGCAGGAAAGAAGAAAGAGGCCGAACACGAGACAACGCCATAGCCCTGCTAGAGAGTCGAGAAAATCTCTTGATACCGACGAACCGCCGCGTTCCAGGAAAATTTGTCCAGCATGTGAAACCCGTTCACGATCATGTTCGCGTACTTCGTCTGGTCCGTTTCATAGAGTTCTGCGGCATCCTGCAGAGCCGTCGCGGCGTGTTCGACCATCAATTCAAAGACGGGAATGGATGAACGCTCGGCCACCCGGTCACGGTGCGGCCAATACGCGCAATCCAGAATTTTCCTCCAGCCATGTTCCATGTCTTTCGCGTTCAATTTCGGTTCGCGGTAGAGAAAACCGGTTGGCGGATCTGACACGTGATGGTACCGGCTGCTGAGTGTTGTGACGGCTCCGGTCAGGCATTTCGCGGGACAGGGAACAATTTGCTGCACCAGTCCACCCGTTGCCCGCGCCACCACCGGCGTACCGACCGCATAGCCCTCCGTGGCGCCGCCAAAGGGTTCGTAGAATGAACACATCACGATGAAGGAAGCCCCGCGTTGCAATGCCCGATAGCCTTGGGTCATTCGAAATGGGAAGACCGTGACTTCCCCATCCCGCTCCCCGGCCAGCCTCTTGAGAAACGATAAACCTTCCACGCCTTCATCACCGGGGATGGGAAGAAAAATATAACGGGCACGACCGGCCGGAATGCGCTGAATGGCTTCGGCAGCCACGTCATACCCTTTTTGTCGAGGATCATCCCTGCCAAAAAACAGAAACACGGGTCCGTCAAAATCCGTCAGGTCCAACGATCCCCAGGCTCGTGACTGACCAGAATTTTTTACGTGTGTGATCATCTCTTGACGACGGCGGGCTTTTTCCCGGAGAAGCAGCTTGACGTGCCCATGGGCCGCCCGGTCTCTGGATTCTCGTGGAAAATCAAGCTTGCCGAACGCGCCATTATCAATACCGCAAACCGTCTGTTTTTGAAAGAGTTTTTGCAAATGCGGCGCACAAATTTTTCGCTGCACCGGATCGTGTTCCAACTCATAGGCAAAGTGTTTGGAGACAGTACAGATGGGGCCATCCAAAAATACCGCCATTTTTGACAGCACCGTCCGTCCGGCAAGACGTCGGGATGAAATGACTTTCAGGTCTTGACCGGCCACGCGTCGGTCATATGAATTATGCAGCGTGAGCAGACACGAGACCGACGTCAGACGACCCTCCTCTTTGGCCGTCATCGCCACACAGGCAGCCTCCCAGTCCTGAAGACAGAGAATGAGATGTTCGGTGTATTCCAGCGCGACCAACGCGCGCGGGACGGCCGCGCAAAAAAACAAGGCATCGCGAAGCAGGTGGTTGGGGTTGGCCGGATCAACATAGGGATTGCACGGCGCCGTGAGACTGGATGGATCATCACAATCGCATGGCGCGTTAAAAAATCCCGGCGAATCAAGCAAATACGTGGTCAACCCGTGCGCATCCCGGTGGTGAAAGACCTCAAGCACATGTCTGGTTTTGTCAAATTCGAGGGCAACGGTGATGCCGGTCGAACAAATTGATTCCAGGAGAGTGGGCCGGCATTTCACGATCTCCCGAAAAAACGGGGTGATGGCAATACACCGGCCATGCCGCTGCTCCGCCATGCATTGCGGCAGCCAACGCATGACGGCTGCCAGCCCGCCGAGCGGAGCAAATTCGTTTTCAAACGTCACAAACACGCTGGTTTTCGTTTTCATACAAGGACCTTGCCGGCTACCGACCGACGGAGCGGCTCTGCGGGACCATCCCTGTTTCCCGCATGGAGAAAATATCAACAAGATGCGGAGAAACCACAAAGACGCACACGCGAAACAATTGTTTCACGTGTGAGAGGCGGCTTACTGACTGCAGGAGAGAAATGTGCCTGTGAGGAGCATCAAGAGAGGGGCCAAAACGGGAAAGCCCGCTTCAGCCCTCTCTTGCAATCAAGAATGCACGACAATTTCTACGGCAACACAAAATGTCCACGTCGATTTTGTTGCCAGCAACTCGGTTCGGATTCCATACAAAACGGCCGCTCTTTCCCGTAGCTGACAACATCAATCCTGGATTCCTGCACGTCAAGATCAATGAGATATTTCTTGACGGCTTGAGCCCGACGTTTGCCTAATTCCACGTTATAATTGACGGTTCCACGTTCGTCACAATGTCCTTCAACCAACACACGGGAATTCTGGTATTTACTCTTGAGGAGTCTGGCGTTCTCTTGTAACACGCGGACGGCATTCGCACGAATCGCATGGCTGTCATAATCAAAAAAGACAGGTGCCAGCGGGGAATGCATCCTCTTGTCGGCCTGATTCATGCTTCCCATGCTTTCAGTGTCTCCCATCCCCATACGCTCGTGACCTTCCGGCATGAGGTCGGAAGGAGTCACCCCTTGGGCACCCGATGAGCCGAAACGTTTTTCTCCAAATTTTAACTCTTCCTCGCCCATGGATCGTCCGTCAAGAGCACTCCCTTCGGAATCGGCAGACGACTGTGCGGATAAATCCCCGGCACCCATGACTTCAACCTGTTTCGACGTTTGACAGGCCGACAACATTACCAAAAGTCCTATGCCAATAAGGATACGGGCGATAGAATTCTTGCCTTCTGACATGCCACTACCTCCTTCTTTGCTTGATATCCCTTCCATTGCATTCCTTGAGACACCTGCTATCGTACTGCAGGCTGTTGGTCTTCCCCAATTTCCCATAGCTCATCAACTCGGTTCTACAGCAAACCGGAAATCGGAAGAAGCGGACAAAAGCGGGTAAAAAAGCGGGTAATCAACTTATTAAAATTAAACGATATATTTAATAAATGAATTCCCCGTCATTGTCAACGAAAATATCGTGCTTCCTCCCTGAAGCTGCAGTTCGCCTCGTCTTGACGAACATTTCCTCCCATCCGTATGATGGAGTGGTCCTGCCCTGTTGCATACCCTGACATGCCATGTGATTGCAGTTTCGCTTCAAGAAGATGCCAGAGTTTTTCATGTCTGTGTTGTCATGATTACCGTCCAACACGTTTCAAAACGCTACGGAAACCGCACGGTCCTTCATGACGTGACATTTCGCGTCAACAAGGGTGAAATTCTGGCTTTCCTCGGCCCAAATGGAGCAGGGAAAACCACCACGATGCGTATCCTGGCCTGCTTTATGCCTCCCACCGAAGGCAGAGTCAGTATCGCGGGTTTTGACTGCCTGGAGCAATCAATGGAAGTCAAGCGACGCCTCGGCTATTTACCTGAAACCCCGCCTCTCTATCGGGAACTCACCGTGGATGAGTATTTGACGTTCGTGGGTCGGGTGAAAGGCCTGGCGTCGCAACGCGTGGCTTCACGCAAAGCCAACGTGATTGAGCAAATGGGACTGGGCTCCGTGCGGCATCGCGTGATTGAACATCTTTCCAGGGGCTACTGTCAACGGGTCGGGCTGGCCCAGGTCCTGATTCATGACCCGCCGGTTCTCATCCTGGATGAACCGACCGTGGGGCTTGACCCCAAGCAAATTATTGACATACGCAAGCTGATTAAAAGTCTCGCCGGATCACACACCATCATCCTGAGCACCCATGTCCTCCCGGAGGCCACCGCGGTCTGCGATCGCGTGGTCATTATTCACCAAGGCCGCATCGTGGCCGAAGATGCTCCGATTCAGCTATCCGCCGGATTGCATCAATCCGAGAAAATGCGCCTCACCGTGAAGCAGCCCGCACCGGACTGGCAAGAACGCATCAGAACGCTTTCCGGCGTGCTTGACGTCTTTCCAACCGCCGCGCCCCATACCTGTACGATTGCCTGCCAACCCGGACGGGACATTCGCGACATCCTCGCTCAATTCGTCGTGCGGCAAGGGTACGGGCTACTCGAGCTCACGCCGCTTGCTCTTTCTCTGGAAGACGTCTTTCTCCAACTTACGCAACAGGACGACCCGTCCGGGATGCGCACGCCCAACCATCCCGATTTTTCCGCGTCGTCCGGCCACAATGAGCGATCGCCGGCATGACGCCATTTCAGACCATGCTCGCCAAGGAATTGCGGTGTGTGTTCGTGTCACCCGTTTTGTACGTCGTCGGAGTGGTTTTTCTTTTTGTCTCCGGTTTGATCTCCTACCTGATGGTGATGAACGCAAGCCAGCAAACGATTCGGCTGCTACAAATCCAGAACTCCTATGCCCAACTGAATCTGAACGAGTTGGTCTTCCGCTCACTGTTTTACAGTCTGGAGTTCGTTCTCATGTTTCTCCTCCCTATCCTGACGATGCGATTGTTTGCCGAAGAACGGAAACTGGCGACGTTTGAACTCCTGCTCACCTCTCCCATCGGGATTAACGAAATTCTATCGGCCAAATACATGAGTGTGCTGCTTCTCTATTTGGGCCTTCTCTCTCTGACGGGATGCGCCCCTCTCCTGCTGTCCTTGTATGGACACTTTCAGTGGGGCCCCATTGCAACCGGGTACCTGGCCCTGGCGTTACAGGGCGGATTGTTCCTGGCGTGCGGCATTCTGTCCTCGGCCATGACCGAGAATCAGGTGATTGCGGCCTTTTTGAGTTTTGGGATTCTGCTTGTCGTCTGGCTGGTCGGCGGGCTTGGGGCACTGCTGGGAGACACAATGGCCGGCAACGTCTTGTCCTATGTGGCTTTCCACGCACATTATGACCGACTGGTTCGCGGTCTCGTTGAAGTCAAGGACGTGGTCTACTACCTGTCCGGGACCGTGCTCATGTTGTTCATTGCGCACAGGGTCATTGATTCACACCGATGGCAATAGTCCCTCTTCTCGGCATTGTGGGCATCGGACTTGGTCTGGGAGGCTTCGTCTTCTCACAGATTGACCCGGGTCGGCCAATGACCACGCTTCTGTTGGAAGGAATGGCCTTACTCTGCCTCACCGTCTATCTAGCGGGAAACTGGACGCGGCTCAAAAAATTTTCCAGTTCCCGAGCAACGCGACTGGGATTGAACGGCATCATGGCCATTAGCATCATGATGGGCATCCTGACCATCATCAATTTTCTAGCCGTTCGACATGGCGGCCGGTGGGACCTCTCTGAAACGCAGCGCTTTTCATTAGCCCCGCAAACCCTGCGCGTTCTCGGACAACTGACGCGGGACATCAGGATTACGGTGTTTGCTCATGAGGGCAGTCAAGGGTTTCGGACCTATCGGGATTTGCTGGAGGGATACACCTATGCCAATCCCCGAATTTCCGCGACCTACGTTGATCCCGAAAAAGAACCTGCCAGATTTCGTGAATATGAGCTTTCCACCATGAACACGGCTGTCGTCGAAAGCGGCACGCGGACCGTCCACGTCACCAAACCCACGGAAACGAATCTCACGAACGCGTTGATCCGTGCAACGAAAGATCGCTTCAAACGCCTTGCCTTTCTGGAAGGACATGGTGAACGCCGCATCGCGGACCAGGAGCGCGGGGGATTATCACTGGCCGGGGAACGACTTGCGGCACAAGGATATACCATTGCGCGCGGCACATTCCAAAACGATCCGGCCCTTCTGCACGACACCGATGTCCTCATTATTCCCGGCCCTCGCCAGGCCTTCGCCAAACAAGAACTCCGGCGGGTCACGCGTTTCGTCGCCGAAGGCGGACGGCTCCTGTTCCTGCTTGACCCCCGACTCACCACCGGACTTGGCGAATGGCTTTCTCAATGGGGTCTCACGCTTGGCCCGGGGATTGTGGTTGACCCCGAAGATCGCATCGCCCAAGGGAACCCGACGGCGTTACTTGTCCGTCGTTTTACAACCCATCAGATTACCAGGGATTTTACCGCTCCGATTGTGCTCCCCGTGTTGCAATTCGTGTCTTTTGACCCGTCATCCGCCGCAAATTTTACCTTTACGTCGCTGATGCAATCATCGGAGCACAGTTGGGCTGAAACGAATTTTGATCCGAAGAGCACTCCAGAATATGAAGAAGAGCAGGACGTCAAGGGCCCGTTTGCTCTCGCGGGCGCCTTGACGAGAACCGCCGAGTCCGCCGGCGCTCCTTCACTGGTGGTCATCGGCAATTCGGCGTTTGCCAGCAACGCCTATCTCACGTTTCCCGGCAATACCGATTTTTTACTCAATACCGTCGCCTGGTTGGCGGATGAAGGCACGTTAATGGCCCTCAGCCCCAAAGAATCGTCATTCGCACCATTTATTCCCAACCCCGCACAAGAGCATCTGCTGTTTGCGGTACAGGTTTTCTCGATTCCTTTTCTCTTCCTTTTACTCGGTGTCACGGTGTGGCGCCGTCGCCGCCGTCTCTAGTCCAAGTGTTCCTTCCATGACGTCCTATCGCACCACGGCTCTCCTTGCGTTCATGCTCATCGCGCTTGGCATCTACGTGTCCACCATTGAAATTCCCACGATGGAAAAGGAGGCGGTGCAACAAACCGAGGCTCAACGCCTCCTGCGCTTTGATTACCGTGACGTGACGCATGTGGTCTATACGACTCGAACCGAACGCATTGAAATGAGCCGAGACGAACGGAATCGTTGGCGGATTCTCGAACCGGTCGCCACCAGAGGCGATGCTCGCCAAATTGGAAATGTGTTGCGCGCGCTGGAAATCGGCAGGGTCTCTCGGGTCATTCAGGAAGACGGGACAACGCCGGAGCCATACGGCCTGCACCACCCCCATGTGACCATTGAAATCACAACGGGCGAGCAGACCGACGCCATCGCCTTGGGTGCAACGGCTCCCCTGTCATCCGCTTTGTACGCGCAACGCCGGTCAGATGAACACATTTTGTTGACGACGCTCTCGGTTGCGGATTTCCGAAAAAAAACCCTGAACACCTTCCGACTGAAAGATATCCTGCCGTTTGACCGTGCCGCGGTTGAACGCATACAACTCCGGACGTCGAACCAGAGCATCGCGCTGCGGCGTGGTGACTCTTTCCACGGGCCTTCGTCCCATTGGAACTTCACCGCTCCGGTGCAGGCCCCGGCCGATACCACCGCCATCGGCACGTTGCTCATGACCCTCGAAAATTTAACCGCGACCGGATTTATTGATTCACAGGCCGACAAGCAACCGCTGCTGAGCAAACTTCGCCGCCCCTGGATGACGGCCACGGTTCATACGAGACGAAACAGTCATCACGTTGCGTTCTTTCCATCCATGGCTCCCGATGAAGATGCCTATGCCGTGACGTCGGAGCATGACCCCGTGTATCGGATCCCGGCCAGGATTCTCAAACAATTGCCGAGTGACGTGTTTCACCTTCAGGACAAACGCTTATTTGGCATGGAAGCCGAGGAGATTGCCCTGGTCACCGTGAAAACCGGCGACTGGCAGTACACCCTGATTCAGCAACATGGAGCCTGGCATCTTGAAGGAAGGGAATCAGCCGGGATTGACCAGCAGACGGTGATACTGTTTGTCAGCCGCCTGGTTGACCTTCCCGCGGAATTGTCCATCAGCCGGACGCAAGACAATCTTGAACGCTACGCCCTCGCCCCGCCCGCTATTGAAATCATCGGCATTGACAGAAAAGGGCGCCGGCGCGGGCTACTGGCGCTGGGAACACGAACCAAAGGCTTGGTCTATGCCATGGGAGCCGGATTGCCCGGGATTTACCAGGTCCGCTCCCTCATTGTCACCCAGATCCCTTCTTCCAAATCCCTCGAGGATTCCGCGTAATGCGGTCCGCACGTCAACCAACAAGCCGGTTCCGCTGAAGACCCATGAGGAGGCGAAGCCGTGCATGACGCGGCAGACCATGAATGGGCAAGCCGTGCGGGCCTGGCCCACTCGTTCACGAACCCTGCGGGATGGCACGCTGTACCATAGCCATACCCGCCGACCCCGTCTAACGACCGGCTGACGACGGGTTCGGAGCCATAAAGACAAGCACGCGCAACCTGGCTTGGGAATGATTGGTGACGGCGTGTTCTTCGCCCGCCGGTGCGAGCGTCCCTTGCCCTGGCCCCAGGACGTGTTCCTGATTGCCGACACGAAATCTGCCGTGGCCATCCAACACGAAATACAGTTTGTCTTCGTCGGCGTGAACGTGTCCCTTTTGTTCCTGGCCCGCCTCAAAACAGTACACGTCGCAAAACAACCTCGGTGTTGAAAACACACTGTGTTTTTTCATTTTTTCATCTGAAAATTTCTGGAAATCCGCCACGCTGATGATCTTCATTCACCGATCTCCTTTGTCTGAACGCCCGGAAAAACACGCTGGCGCCCGTCATGTCCCTTCCCTTGTCTTCTATGATACGCCAGGGCCGTCCAATGATGGTATCGTGCCAAAGACACGCGACGCCGCACAGCAACGGAGAGACGTCTCGCCACCGATTCCCGCATTGTCGGCATTTTGCCATGAGACTTCCGATCATGATAGCGTGAGCGTATGGGTTTCAACATACGGCATCAGGAGCGAGGCGTAAACATGCTGACGATAAGCCGGGCGATACTTGTGGCGGGCACGCTGTCATGCCCGCTGCTCTCGGCAAGCACGCAGGCTGCGGAGCCATTGCCTGGCGAATATCAAATTTTAAAAGATGAAGCGTCGCTGCACAGTCACGGAAAGGTCCTGCTTGTGGAATTTGTTGATTTTTATTGTCCGCATTGCCACCGTTTCGACAGCATCGTGGCGTCAACGTTACAAAAAGAATTTGGCGACAGCCTGGAAGTACGCCTCGTCGGTTTTCCCGTGATTCGCGGGACACTGCCCACGGCTTTCGAAATGTATGAACAAGCCCGCGCCATGGGGAAAGGCTCCGAAATGAAAACCGTGTTGTTTCGGACGATTCATGACGACAAGATTCATATTTTTGATCAAAGCCTGCGTGTGCTTCTGGTGAAGGAAGTTGGTCTGGACGGCACCACGTTTGAAGTCGGACTGGCGAGCGGCAAGCCTTACAAGGCCTTTGAACAAGGGAAAGCGTGGGGTGAACGAGTCGGCGTGACACACACACCGACCGTCGTACTCGATGGCAACCTGAAGGTTGAGCATCTCGGCATTGACAATTTTCGCACATTGATCAACGGCATTCTGAAAAACGACGACGCCCGATAGGCACACCACACGCCTGAAATCCGCAGAGACCGCGACGGCCGGCCGGGAACGGCAGAGCATCAAAGCCCCGGTACCGTTTCGTCAGACATTGGAGGCAAACCCATGGGTAAAAAGAAATTGCCTAAAGTTTCCTTTCCCGAAATGGAAGCCATGCTTGAAGGCATGAAGGAATTGCTCACTGATGAATATGGCAATCCCCTGCCCCCTGAACATCCACAGGTGAAAAAGTTCAAAAATCTGGCCGAACAAATTGGAGACGACATGGTCTCTCCCCATGATCGCGAGGACGGCGAATCATTGTCCGGACAGGCCTGAACGGATTCTTCTCACTTCCTGCCGCCAGGACAGCAACGGCGGGAAACGAACAGGCAGGCTTCTCCCCTTTCCAGTCAGTCAACGTGGAGCCTTCGCCACCAATCGGTGAGACGCCGCGCAAGAAAAAGGCCAATACGCAACCCCGCCGCGACCGGCTCTTGAGGTTCCTTGATCAATCCGTTATAACCAGTTGGACAATCATCAAAACCAAACGTGGAGAGGTGGCCGAGCGGCCGAAGGCAACGGTTTGCTAAACCGTCGTAGGCTAATCCCCTACCGCGGGTTCAAATCCCGCCCTCTCCGCCATTTCAGATCGCGTGCCATTGCCATCAATTCTACCTGGGGCCCTGTAAAAATTCCTCCGCTTCCCTCAAGACTTCCTCAACGGTGATCAATTTCATGCAGCTCTGCTCTCCTCGAGAACAGCCGGGATAAAAGCATTCGCGGCAATCAAGCCCTTTATAGATGGTTTTGGCGTATCGGCTTCGCGGCCCCCAGACTGCCGGGTCGGATGGACCAAACAGACCCACAACAGGGCACCCAACGGCCGCGGCCATATGCATCGGGCCGCCGTCGTTGCCAATAAAGAGACGGCAATGCTTCATCAACGCCGCCAATTCCAACAGACTTGTTTTGCCAATCAGCGACACGAAGGAACGTTTGGCATACCGAAGAATCTCTGTTTCCAGAAGTCGATCATTCCGGTTTCCCACTAGGGCAACCTGAAAACCCTGTTCATGTAACGCATCTCCCAATGCCGCAAAGCGTTCGGCGGGCCATGCCTTAAACCAATAACGAGCCGCAGGATGTATCATGATCCACGGCTGCCCGGACAGCCCAACGGTTTCCAACATATGGGAAGCCGCACGGTGCTCATCCTCCGACAAAAAAAGTTCGGGATTGCCTGGAACGTCGCGTATGCCTAAAAACTCCAAAGCCTTCGCATGATACTCAACCATATGCATGGTTCCATACAGTCCTTCCACACCATCCGTATAGCACCGGCGGCGCCACCGGCGCTTATGGTTGAATCCCAAACGAACGGGAGCTCCCGTCACCACACCGATGAAAGCCGAACGATCCCCGTCCGTCAGATCAATCACACAGTCATAGCGCTTGGAACGAAGCATTTGAAAAAACCGGATTTGAGACCAAAGGGAACCACGTGGCAACAGCATGACTTCTTTCAGTCTGGAGTCGTGAACCAACACGGCTTCCGTGCCAGCATTGACAAGAAAAGAAATCCTGACGTCTGGAAGATGCCGCGTTAACAGCGGAATGACCGGAGTCGAAAGGAGCACATCTCCAACGTAGCGGAGTTTGATAATCAGAATGTTCTGTATGCGCATTTTATGCCGGGAAGCGTTCAAAGCATGCGCAAGACATGGTCACAGGAAGGATCGTTCCCAGAAGACGGCTGAGGCAATGATCATCTCTAGCAAGTCGTGCTTGAGACCCCAGCCAATTTTTTGGCGATCTGATCGGTATCGTCGACTATGATGGATGGACGGATCTCCATCGCGATGTTCCGCCAGCACCAGCTTGGCACTCGGCCAATCACTGCTCCACCGTACTCAGTGCAGGGAGAAGGGTCGAGATCCATCCGTTCATATGAATGCAGTCGCGTATGTAAGTGCCATCTGGAATGGGATAATCGGTGACGAAAATTTCGCCCCGGTCGTGTCTGCCGGTAATGCACTCGGCGGTGACCTTGATCAGGTGCGTAGCCCTTGGTTGCGGACTGCACAGCCCGCAACCGCAGCGACGTTGAAATGGCACAGGATCGCCACAGATCACCGCTGACGACGAAAACAGATTGGTGCTCGCATCGGCTACTATTGGAACACACACATTGGAACCATTGGGAACCTGATCGCTGTCTGGCGAATGCACGAATATCAGCGAACGTCATCATGCCATTGAATCATGGCGTAATGGCAACGTTGTTGTTTGCAAAGGACTGGAAGATCTGTTCGCTAAAGGCATTGCCAGCATTGCCGCACACCACAATAAAACAAATCTTCCCTCGACCGAGGAAGAAAAGTGACCACTAAATAACGAAGTGGCCATCCATCCGACAAGGATGGATAGACCCAGGAATCTATAAAATGGATCGGTTTTCTGAAAAAAGCAGGAAAGAATAAAGGCCAATAACGCGATTAAACCGAGCATCCCCTGCTCTGCAAGCATAAACAGGTATTGGTTATGCGGATCATCTGTGACAATTCCTTTCCAACCTTCAATGCCTGCAACTTGCTCCGCATATTCCGCTTTGAAACCCCGTAATCCATGACCGATGACGGGTGACTTTTTTATAACAGGCAGAGTGTTTTTCCAGAACACGACCCTAAGGCCAGCAGAAGTGTTTTCACTGGCATTTTCTGCATTCATCATATTTTTCCAACCCTTGGCGATTTCATGATGCGGCACAGGCGACAGATATAAAATGCCGGCGGTTATCGCCAAAAGAAGCGGCGTGATGACAAGAGATTTTTTCCCGCCCGCGTACAGGCCAAAGCAACCAACGAGCACTATGCCCAGTATATATCCACTTCGGCCAGTTGAGATAATAACACTATTCGATATAACAACGAGAAAACATATCGTCAGTATTTTTTTGCATTTCAATGAAATACCTTTGTGATATGTAACCATGCAAGCCGATGCAAAAGCCACAACAAAAAAAATCATGCCTTGGGTTGCATCACTTCTCAGCATTGCGTTTGCTGGCTTATAGATAGTAATGTCGCTCAGCCAGGAAACCCATGACAGGAACGCCATTGCGGTAACCGAAAAGATAAACACAAGCAAGAAGCGATCTTTCCATAACGAGCTGTTGATAAGCGATACCGCAATGGGCAAGAGAAAAATCTTCCTCCAGTTCTTAATGGGACCCAGCTTGCTCTCCCAGTCTGCGTTACTCCAGAAACTCGAGGCAATGATGATGAAGCACAAGCAGAAACCAAATATGACCATGGGTTGAGACAGGCTACTGACAAACCGTTTTCGCAATTCAGGAGTAACAACAAACAGCAGATAAAGCACGACTTCCAAAAGACCTGTCAGGGTTGGAGACAACACGGTCACGAAAGGCAGAGCTAGAAGTACGTACGTCGCCCATGCAATGCGTCTGTTTTCCGTTGCGTTCATTATGAGTTCATAGATGAATTGGTGAAACAGTTGTTAATCCATCGCTTGACGGACTGATTTTTAAATTTCCGCCAACGATAGCGTAATCGAATGCACAAAAGGCTCTGATTGGAACGGGAGCCATTAAGAGTGGTTTTGAATTTTCCAGCACAGCTTGCCTGCTCTACGATTGTCCGCCGGAACCAGAAATGCGGAGCCCCAATCTCCTCATCAATTTTACACATCAAGTTGTCGGCAGGCCAACGCACCGTATTGCGATTCAACCACTCCAGACGTCTGTGAGCAATGGCGCTGTCAATGATAAAACCTTCGGCGGTTGTCATTTGGCAAGGAATCAGAGCTGATGGATATTCAAAAAAATCTTTGGGCCGTTTCGTGTCGGCGCCTCCCAGAAAAATCAAATATCCTGGCGCCAATGTATCCGCAGCACTTACGATTTCACGCATCGCTTCCCTGAAATCATCGCATAGCAGGGCATCGTCTTCGAGAACAAGTACTCGGTTAAGACCTTCCTTCACCATTTTTTTCCAGACAGCGATATGCTTGAGAACCAAAGACTTCTCCGGCATTTCCAAGTTGCAGGGAGAGAAAAGAGCCAAGTCTTCGTTCTGCAGATCGGGGATGTCAAAATCAAAAACAAACTCAAAGTTGATCTTGTGTTCGCCCAGTTCCTTTGTCATATGATTGATTCTATCGGAAAACGACTTGACGCTTAACACAAATACCTTGTCAATGCCTTGCAACGCGTTCCTGTTTTGCAGTGCCTTCATTTATCTTATTCCGTTTTCGATAGACCCAAACAGCCACATCGGACATTGCTTCGACAGTGCCCCCTTCTATCATCAACGCGACAGGTTCCGTGCTTACCCATGAAAACCATGGAGCATCACCTCCTTATAGAATCGCGGATTGAGCCACCGGTTGCGTCGTCGCCGCAACGGCCTCCTTGAGTCTATCCGTGTTTTCATAACACTGGGGTGGGTACCACGGTAATCTTTGAGGATGTCATATGTCTGATATTCGGCATGCAGAGCAGCATGTAACGCAATGTCCGATTCTGATAATTCTTCGCCTTGATGGTGGTCAATTTGGTATTTGCATTTTTCTTCTAAGAAATGGGGATCGCGGGCATAGCCATAATGAAACACCCGTGCCTTGATAAGTTGCCCATAAGGACCGGATTTGATCATTTGGGCTTTGTCTGCAGTCCCAAAATCACAGCCATCGGTTGCTGAACGCACGCCACGATGATTGCGGACGATACGCGTGGCCTTTCTGTACATCCAGGGATCCAGACTCCAATAGTCTCCCTTGAAATGCATCATTTTTAGCACTAACCCCAACACGTTCCGATGGTGCAAGTAGCGCGTCATCGCATTCTGAATTTCCGGATAATCGTCTTCATGCAACACCTCGTCACCTTGAACCAGAATCGCCCAGTCACCGGTGCAATGCGATAAGGCAATATCCTGTTGTATGCCGAATATTTTACCGTCTTCGCGCAACGCATCATTCCATTCAGTTTCGATAATTTTCATCTTCGGTGTTTCGATTGATTGAACGAGCGCCAGCGTCCCGTCATCGCATTTCCCGACGTTCACGATAAATTCATCCACAATCGGCAGAACCGACGTAATGGCTTCGACGATCGGAAAATCGAATTGAACGGCATTGCGAATAAATGTAAACCCGCTGACTTTCATTCCGTCATTGACCTTCTTTGACAATTGACTCACAGGATGCTTCCAAAGAGAAGCAAAACCCGGTTTCTTCTCTGTCTCGTTCAACCTGTTTATGATACCAGCGTACCGTAGAGACGCTCAATTTTATTCAGCATACCTTCCAGACTATAATGTTGAACGACAAATTGCCGACCCGCCTCCCCCATTTTTCTTCGCAGCCCTTCATGCTTCAATAACTCCGTCACGGCCACGGCCAGTTCCTGCGGGTGGGACGGACGCACAAGCAGACCGGTCTCTCCATGACGAATAACTTCAGGGATGCAACCCACGTTTGTTGCAACGACGGGACGCGCCATCGCCAACGCCTGCGTCAACACTTGCGGCACGCCTTCGCCGGTAATGGAATTCAGCACGACAACGTCAAAAAACGACAGGAAATTATGCACGTCTTCACGAAACCCTGCAAATGACACTCGCTCATGAATTCCCAAACTCACCGCCAATGCCTCCAGGAACGATTTTTGAGGGCCATCTCCAACGACAACAAAGTGCACATCACGGCAACGCTCCACCACCATTTGAGCGGCGGAGAGCATGCCTTCCACCCCTTTATAATCTCGCAAAAACGCAACCGTTCCAACTACGCGACATTCGGCTCTAATCCCTAATTGCGCTTTCAGGGAGTACGCGGGAGGTTGCGGATAAAACACCTCCAGATTCACGCCCGTCGGGATTGAAGTCACGTGTGTTTCAGGCAGACCGTTTCGGGAGATGAGATCTTGCCGAATCCGTTCGCCGGTCGTCCACACGGCATGAGGAAGATACCGGTAAAGAAGTTCATGCCGAAAATTTGGAGTCACGGCGGTGGACTTGTGACGCGTGCGGATAATCAACGGGCGCGAGTTGATCATTCTCGCGGCGATACTCGCCGTCCAACTATCCAAAGACCCATGCGTATTCAACACGTCAATGTGAAAGTTCCGCAGCCAACGCCGAAAGGTGCGGACACAAATCGGCCATCTTGCAGGTTTCATCGCCACCGTGAGAACGGCCACTCCGGCATCTTGCGCCTTGTGACGTAATTGGCTGTCAGGCTGGACGGCCAAATAGACCTGATGGCCGCGGGCTTTCATACCAAGACATTCGTGTAACGTTCGGTATTCCTGCCCCCCCAAGCCTTCCGATGATTCTGTATGAAGAATGCGTAATGAAGGCACGCCGTTCGGTGGATCCTTGATTAACAATTCACCGCATCCTCTCTCGTCGATTCATTGAGTGCCTGCTCGTCATTTCCCAAAATTTGGCGTATTTGACAAACGTATAGTACGCATACAGACCGGAAAGAATCAGCCCCGGTTTCCCGTCCAGCAATCCTCTCCGCATCACGTACATTTTGAAAAACGTAAACAGGGGATGCGAGAATAATTGATGCACGTGAAACTTTCGTTGCCGCTTGACCATTTCTTCCGCCACCAGCGTCGAATAGCGATCCATCTTCATCAGAAAATGGGCAATGTCTCGAAAAGGATACTGCTCGACGTGCGAGTGCAAATAGCCGATTCGGCCGTCAAGCTCGTAGGTTTCATGCACCAGGTTTTGGGTATATCGCATGCGGCCTTTATGAAAAAATTGAGGTTGCCGGTAATCGGGATACCACCCGCACCGCTTGATCAACCGACCCAAAAAATAATTCAGGCGAGGCACGAAAAAGGCTTCGGCCTCCGGACCGCGCTCAAGTTGAGAGCGAATTTCTTCCTGGATCCCCGCCGTCGCTCGCTCATCGGTATCCAGGCTGAAGATCCAGTCATGCGTCGCATGCGCAACGGCGTCATTGCGAAGTTTTCCAAATCCTGAAAATTCATGCTGGAAGACGTTCGCGGTATATTCACGGCTAATGGCTTCCGTGGAATCCGTACTATACGAATCCACGACAATCAATTCATCGGCCCATTTCACGCTCTCCAAACAAGGGCGCAGATTGAGTGCATCGTTATAGGCAATGACCACCACCGAGACTTTCGGTTCCATCATTCTTCACACATGGACGAGCCGCGACGGCTTCACAACGCCAGCATTTTTTTTGCCTGGCCCACCACGTCCTCAACCGAAACGGACTCCAAACATTCCAGATAATGAGGATTGCGGCATTGGCGCAACCCGCAAGGGCGACACGCGGTTGTCTCACTCACCATGGCAACGTGGCCTGTTCCATACGGGCCGGTTGCTTGAGGATTGGTAGGGCCGAAGCACGCAAGCACGGGAACCCGGCATGCGGCAGCCACGTGGATCGGCCCTGAATCATTGCCGATAAACAGCGAAATTCTATCAAAGACAAGACTCAATTGGCGAATCCGTGTTTTTCCAACCAGATTGACCAACGCGGGCCCGAGAGCCATGGAAAAGGGCCGGACGATCCGGCAATCGGTTGATGATCCGAGCAGGACAATTTTCATATCCTTGTGCTTCGTCAACGCCGCCGCGACCTCAACAAACCGGCCGACCGGCCAGTTTTTCATGGCCTGCCGTGAAGCCGGAGCCATGGCAATGAGCCGGTCGTGCCGTTCCACTCCCGCTTCTGCGAACAACCGATTGATCGCCACCTGGTCACTCTCCAGTCTCGGCAACCAAAATTGTGGGGATGCGGTAGCCGCGCCAAAAAATTTGGCCATGGCGAGATTACGGTCAACCGCATGCGTATCCAGCAAACGCCAGAACGTTTTGCCGTCATTCGGCAACCGAACCCGATGGGTATAAAACCACGGACTGCCCTCCCGTCCCCGAGCAAACCCGGCCCGCACCGAAGCACCCGACAACCACGCGAGCAGACCGGACCGGAACAGACCTTGCAAATCCACCACGCAATCAAAGGCCCGCTTGCGAATGGTTGCGATGATCCCCCACCACGAATGAAGCTGAAAATCCACAGGAATGACTTCATGGAGATCGGGATGTCCTTCCAGCAATTCGGCCCAGTCGGATTTGACCAACCAGGAAATCTTTGCGTCAGGAAACACCGTTCGCAACGCGCTCACCGTCGGCAGAGCATGAATAATGTCTCCACAGGAACTGGGCTTGATAATCAGGAGATTGTTTGGCGGAGTCATAATCATGCGTTGACGGGACAAAGCGAAGCCCGCGACTAGTGCAGACGGCGTTCTGGAGACTGCGTCCAATCACGAAGGATCCAGGAGACGGCATCGGAAAAACACGGAGCGACGAAATCAACCAACGTGTTGTGTGTTCGACAGACGGCCAACGATTCATGACTGTTCGGACCAGTCATGACCAAAACACCTTTGGCCCCGACGCGATGAGCCATCTCCAAGTCGTGTGGTTGATCGCCCACCACGTAACTGTGTGACACATTGATGGCATACCGAGTCGTGGCTTGTTCGATCATTCCCGGATTCGGCTTCCGGCACCGGCACCCGTCATCCGGATGATGCGGACAAAACAGCACATCATCCAGCCAGGCCTTTGCCGAGGCGAGACCGGCCTTGAGTTTCTCATGCACAGCCTCCAAATCCTTGAGAGAAAAATATCCGCGTGCGATTCCGGATTGATTGGTCACCAGAATCACTTTTATCCCCGCGCGATTTAAGCGAAAAACGGCCTCGGGGACATGCGGAAACAATTCCAGCGCATCGGGAGACGAGAGATACCTGACGTCGGGATGCAACGTTCCGTCACGATCCACAAAGACCGCCGTCTGCTTTGCGGGTATCGCCGGAGATTCATTCACAGGCAACCAACGATCAGCACACGCCTCGCTTCGCAAGCATGGCCTGCGCGGCGTGCAGCACTTGATCGGCGGAAATGGACGTCATGCAACGATGATCAATGGGACATTCACGAAACAGACATGGCGAGCAATCCGCGGGATTTCTGACAATCGCGGCGGACCATGCACGATTGTAAGGCGCCGTGACCAGGGGGTCCGTTGAACCAAACACAGCCACAACCGGAACGCCCAGGGCATTCGCCACATGCATCGGACCCGTATCATTGGTCACAAAAATATGACATCGTTTGATAATGGCTTTTAAGGCGCGCACGGAGGTTTTTCCCGAAAGGATCAACGGGATCGAAACCATCTGTTGGGCAATGGCCTCACCCAATGTCTCCTCTCCAGGACCTCCGACAATCAGACATCGAACGGGATGCGGGGAACGTTGACGTAAATCAACGAGTAACCGATCAGCCACCGCGGCAAACCGTTCAGGCAACCAGCGCTTCGCCCCACCATACACGGATCCCGGATTCAACCCAATGAGAACATCCGAAGCCTGGACGCCGTCTTCCCGCAATAACCGGTCCGCCATAGCCTCTTCTTCATGACCCACGTGCAACACGGGCTTCGGGGCAGATGTTTCCTGCACGAGGGGTCTCAGCATCTCCAGATAATACTGAACCTGGTGCCTCCTCTGCTTGGGGTCCGGAGGATCGACAGGATGCGTGAGCAACAACCTGCGGCCATCCGTCGCATAGCCATACCGCAAAGGAACGCCGGCCAGCACACCCAAGAATGCCGCTTCAAAGGCATTTTGAAACAACACGGCCAGATCATACCGTTCCCGTCGAAGGCTCCGCGCCAGCCTGATCGTTCCACGCCATCCCGCGTGAACACCTTGATGATCATAGCTCACCACGTGATCCGGGCTTGGATGACCGGCAAACAACTCGCCAATCGCAGGACGAACTAACAAAGAAATCTCCGAATCCGGGAACGCTTGACGAAGCGTATCCAACGCCGGGGCGCACATCACGGCGTCGCCCATCCAATTCGGTCCGCGCACCAAAATCTTCTTGACGCTGTCCGGTTGGATCGTGAACGTATTGACGGCCATGGCGATGAGAACCCGTTGACTCAATCCCTTTGACGCCGCCCAATCTCCGACGTCCGTTACAGAACCGATAACGCCTCTTCCAGGCGATGCCGGCCATCCAAAAACTCCACCGCAAGAGACACGGCAAACACGGGAACGGCCGGCGACCACGATGATGGCATTTTCATTAAATCCTTTTCCGTCGTGAGTACCACCTCCGGCTGACTCTGTTCAACTCGGCGGTCAATCTCCCTGATCGTCGAAGAGGAATAGGCCTCATGATCGCGAAACACCAACTCGGCGACCAATTGAACGCCGAGTGTCTCCACCATCCGGCGAAACTGATTCGGATTACCCACTCCGCTCACGATGAGCGCTCTTTTCCCCCGGACGGCGGAAAGAGGCCGCGGCGTGGATTCCGATAGCCCGATCAACATTTGAGGTGTAAATCGCGTGGTGATGGGATGAAACCCGGACCCCATGGCCGCCTTCATTAGCTCCACAACGCGGGCCGCCGCTGCCGCATGATCCACTCGTGTCAGGATGATGGCCGAAGCTCGTTTGGCTTCCCCAAGCGGCTCCCGTAGCTTTCCGATGGGAAGCAGCGCTGTCAGGCCATTGATGTCGGAACTGTCAATCAACAACAAATTGACGTCACGATCAAGACGCAAATGCTGAAACCCATCATCCAAAACGAAGCAGTCAATGGGCGTCTGCCGTAAGAGCCAACGGCCCAGCTTATAACGGTCCGCGCCAACCGCCACAATCACCCCCGGACAGCGACGCGCCATCAAATACGGTTCATCCCCCGCCTCATGCGGCCCGGCAAGGATGGCCCGTCCATCGGACACCAGTACAAACGTTTGCCGGTTTTTTCTGCGGTATCCTCGGCTGAGGATGGCCACCTTTTTCCCTCGTTCCACAAGGTTGCCGGCCACCCACATGGCCATCGGTGTTTTGCCCGTTCCGCCAACCGTGAGATTTCCCACGCTGACGACCGGACAGGGCAACCGACGTCTCGTGAACCACCCCTGTGTGTACAGCCACGTTCGAGTACGTATCAGGCCGTGATACGGGGCGGCAATCAGCGACTTCCATCCATGATTCATGGCTCATGAACACCTGGTTGGGGAGTACCGACGACAAGCAACCCTCATGAGAAACAGAAGGGTTACGTGCCGCGAAAACCGACAACCTGATCAATCAGGTTCAAATTTCTCTCGACAACCCCTTGATTGTCATCAATGATTTTCCTGGCACGTTGCCCGGCCTGTGCCACCCAGGCCCGGTCCTGCATCCCGTTCGTCAACGCTTCCGTCAATTCCCGAACGCTGCGAACCCGAATGCCACCTCCGGTTTCAATCAACAGATCTGCGATGTCCTGACAGTGATCGGTGTATGGGCCAAAACACACCGGCTTGGCCCAAGCCGCAGGCTCCAACAGATTATGCCCTCCAACGGGCGCCAATGTCCCGCCGACAAACGCCATAACGGCCAACCCGTACACCCGGGCTAATTCTCCACGGGTATCAAGAAGAATGACGCGGGGACCGCTGGTTTCCCCATCACGATGTATGTCCTTCAGCAACCGGCTCCGTCTCATCACCGGAAACCCAAACTTCCGGATCGCTTCAGCCACAACGTCGCTTCGCTCAATGTGTCGCGGAGCGAGGAGCAGAACCGCCCGCGGACAGGAACGCACCAGGGCATGATAGCTTGTCAGCAGCGCTTCCTCTTCAACGGGATGCGTACTCCCCGCAACAATCAGCCCCTCGTCCTTCGACAGCCCAAACGCTGAACGGTCAATGGCGCCCTGAGCGGCAACGCCTCCCTCTCGGAACAGGTCAAATTTCATATTACCCGTACTGTGCATTTGCGTGGGAGCGGCGCCTAATTCGACAAAGCGGCGTTCATCCCGGCGAGATTGCAGAAGCCCTAACGACACGGATGAAAGGACTCGCCGCATGAAAGGCCGAATCCACTTATATCGTACAAAGGAACTGGACGATAACCGTCCATTCACAATCACAGAAGGAATGCCGCGACGATGGAGCGCGCGCAACACATTCGGCCAAAGCTCGGTTTCGACAACGAAAAATCCCATTGGGTTCAGGGACTCAATAAACCGGCGGACAATCCACGGATAATCAAGCGGCGAAAAGCAATGGGTCGCCAGGCCCGCCAATCGCTGCGTCACGGCTTCTCGTCCGGTTTCCGTGACGGTTGAGACGACGATCCTGAACGCGGGATACCGACGATGCAACGCCGTGACAAACGGCACAATGGCGGACACTTCGCCCAAGGACACGGCATGAATCCAGAGAACTTTTTCGTCAGTGGGCCAATCGCGAGGCAACACCCAGCCCAACCTTTGCAACAAGCCGTGGCGACAGCGTTTTTTGATCAGCAACACACCAAGAATGACGGGCAAACCGAGAATAAGGAGAACATTATAAAGACCGTACCACATCCAGGTATGCAGCCCTCCGCGGAACATCAAAGGAACCCGTCAAGCCTTCGCGTTCGCAACAGGCGACCAGCCATGGCCCGGGACGCGGAGCAACGGCTCTCTAATCCGGCCGGTGAACCATCGCCTCGGCTTCAGACAACAGTGCCGTGAGGCTCGCCTCGACGGTTTGCCGCATTCGTTCCATCGCCTCGGCATCGGCGTCCCCAGCGACCCAGATCGGAGCTCCCCATACAAACAGCCCACGTGAAAACGGATAAGGAATCACAAACCGATCCCAGCTGGAAAAGACTTTTTTTTTGAGCCGGCAAAGGTCAGAGGCACGATTGGCATGCCCGTCGTTTTCGCAAGGGCCACAACGCCCGGTTGAACGACGTGCCGGGGACCTTTGGGGCCATCGGGCGTCACGACAAGGTCAACGCCTTGTTGTCCCAAACGAATGAGTTGACGCAACGCCCCTGATCCTCCCCTCGTCGTCGAGCCACGGATCGCGCCGAACCCGAATCGCTTGACGATTCGATAAATCAGTTCCCCATCCCGATGCCGACTGATTAGAATGTGCGCACGACGTCCACGGTAGGCTAACGGCATCATCAATTGTTGTCCGTGCCAAAACGCAATAAGAATATGACGGCCTTGCCGATACAGCCGATCAACGTGCTCGGATCCATGGACACGCCACGACATTGAGCGACCAAGCATCCGAATCGCAAAGGCGCCGAAGAACGGAAAGCAGTTTAATTGGAGCCACTGTTTCATAAAGAGAAAGAGTACTGGTGTTGTTACGACCGTAATGCGGATGCAGCCGGCACGTCATGAAATTGGGTTTCATACAGACGCGCGTAGAGCCCATTCCGTCGAAGCAACTCATGATGGACGCCCATTTCCACCAAGCGTCCCGCGTCCATCACCACGATACGGTCGGCATGCTGAACCGTGGACAGGCGATGGGCAATGACAAACGTCATCCGATTTTTCACCAATTCGGCCAAGGCGGCCTGAATGTATCGTTCAGACTCGGTATCCAGGGCGGAGGTGGCCTCATCAAGAATCAGCAGCGGTGGATTGCGTAATATCGCTCGAGCGATGGCCAACCGCTGGCGTTGACCTCCGGAAAGTTTGACGCCGTTTTCTCCAATCACCGTGTCTAACCGATCGGGCAACGCCTCAATAAATTCCCAGGCATGGCCCGCCTGTGCCGCCTGGATGATGTCTTGTTCACTGGCCTCCGGGCGTCCGTACGCAATATTACCCCGTACGGTTTCATCAAACAACACGATCTCCTGAGAGACAATGGCGATCTGCCTGCGCAGAGAGGATAACGCCGCGTCTTTAATATCCCGGCCATCAATGAACAGTTGGCCTTCGGACGGATCATAAAACCTTGGAATCAAACTCACCAAGGTGGACTTGCCGCTCCCGCTTTTCCCAACCAACGCCACGACTTCGCCAAAATTCACGGTGAGATTAAGCTGGGCAATGGCCGGTTTGGTTTCGCCGTCGTAGCAGAAACTCACGTTCCGAAATTCAAGGGAACGCCACATGCCCGGCCACACCGTACGACCGCCATCATGGACAAATTCATGGTCCGTATCCATCATGTGAAAGACTCGGTCCGCCGCGGCAAGGGCGCGTTGAATCACGGCATTTGATCCCACGATCTTTTTCACCGGAGCATAGGCCATAAACATCGCCGTTAAAAAGGAAAAAAATTCTCCCGGCTTCATTTGATCGTGAATGACCAAAAATCCACCGTACCAAATAATAACGGCAATCCCGCCGATCCCGATCACTTCCAACAGCGGTGAAGCAAACGCCGTGAGTTGGGACGACTTGATATTGGCCCGCATGAAAGACGTATTGCTCCGGGCAAACCGTTGTTGCTCAATGTGTTCCCCCCCATACGCTTTGACAATGCGAATGCCGGCAAAAGCTTCTTTTAACGTGGAAGCCATGTCTCCCATTGACTCTTGTCCCCTGACGGCCAATTTTCGCAACCGCATGCCGATTTTTATAATGGCATAGATTGACACAGGCATCACGAACATCAGCACCGTCGCCAGCCGCCAATTCTGATAAAATGCCACGCCAAGCATCACGCAAAACGTCAGCCCCTGCTGAAACAAATCCTTCAGCACGCTGGGAACGGCATGGGCCATTTCATTGACATCATTAATGATTCGCGCGACCAGGCGGCCGCTCGCATGCCGATGGTGAAACGGCAACGAAAGCCGAAGGAATTGTCCAAACAATTGCTCGCGAATCTCTGCCACGACCCGATGCCCCACGTAACTCATCAAATAGGTTTGCCCGTACGCGAAGCCACCTTTCAACGTGGCCACTCCCAGAATCACGAGGGGCAAGGCCATGAGAAGCACATGGTCTTTCTCTATAAAAATCCCGTCCAAGACCGGCTGCACCAGCCAGGCATACAGTCCCGACAAGCCCGCCACACCCGCCGCACACACACAGGCCGCCACCACCCGAACCCGGTACGCACGGAGGTACGCGACAATCCTGAGGAAAATGTTCAGGCTCGGCATTCGGCCAACACCTCCGCCGCCGCTCGAAGGGAAGCCCCGGACGTTCCGAGCTTGGCGCGAACGCACCGAAGGGCTTCTCGCATTTGCTCATATTGAGCCCGGTCGTTAAGAAACCGAAGGGCCGCCTCGCTCAGTCGTTCCGCCGTCGCTTCCGATTGTAAGAATTCCGGCACCAGCCTGCGTCCAGCCACCAGATTCACCAACCCGATGTGTTCGACTTGCACCAGCATTCTGACAAGAAGCCAGGTCAGCCATGACACCCGATACGCGAGGACCATCGGTGTGCCGATCAGGGCCGCCTGCAAGGTGGCGGTCCCCGAGGCCACCAACAGAAAATCGGCGGCGGCCATAACCTCATTGGGCTGGTTCGGCACTACGGTCACGCGAAACCGCTCGCGATGAAGCGCCTCGTTGAGCCAGGCATCGGGCACCGTGGGCGCTTGTCCGACCACGCAATGAAGGCCGGGAAACGATTCATGAATTCGTCGCACCGCACCCATCATGGGCGGCAAGAGCGACTGAATTTCGGAATGACGGCTCCCGGGAAGCACACCAAGAATTAACCCTTCAAGGGGAAGCCCCAATTGTTTTCGCGAACGGGACTGCTCATAGCTCGGCTCCAGACTGTCGAGCAAGGGATGTCCCACAAAATTGCAGGGCACAGCGGCGGCCCGATACAGGGGTTCCTCAAACGGCAAAATCACGATCATTCGACGGACCACATGCTTCATCACGTTCATCCGACGCCGGCCCCATGCCCAAATTTGCGGAGCGATATAATAGATCACTCGGTGGCCAAGACGAGCCGCAATTCTGGCCAATCGAAGATTCATGGATGGATTATCAACAAAAACCACTCCATCCAGGGTTTCCTGTTTCAAAAACCGTTTGAGGATCGCAATATTTGCCAGTCCCTTCCAAAGCATCACCGGCCCGGGCACCCCGACGACATCCAAACGATGCAGTCCCTGCACCAACTCGATCCCGGCGGCTCGCATGTGCTGCCCGCCTACGCCAACCAGCCTGATTTCAGGATGGAGTTTTTTTAACGCTTTTGCCAGATTGGCGCCATGAAGATCGCCTGACGCCTCACCGGCCACAATCATGATTGACAAACCAGCCATGCTCCACGCGCACCGCTACGGCATTGAGGCTGAACGCCCGGACGGCAGAGAAGTCGCGCCGCGGATCGCCTGGCAAATTTCGTGGACCACGTCCAGGGCGGCCACCCCCTCTTCACCGGAGACGCCACCCGGAGCGCCCGTTTGAATGGATTGGACAAAAACTTCCAATTCCCGTTTCAGCGGTTCCGCATCGCCTCCCTGAATGGCTTCCTCAACCACGGATGCGTCAGCGCCCATGGGTCCCGTTTGGCGATACACAATGCCTCGGCGAGAGTGAAAATCAACGGAAAGATACAGATTGTCCTGGAAGAGGCGCATTTTTCGTAAACGGCCCGTTGACATTCGGCTCGCCGTAAAATTCACGACACAGTCATCGGAAAACTCCACGCGAGCATGGGCAAAATCAATCAGCGAGGAAAGGACCGCCAGGCCCACGGCTTCCACTTTTTTGACCTGCCCCAACCCAAAAGACAACACAAGATCCACGTCATGAATCATCAAGTCCAACGCCACGTCCACGTCGGTCCCCCGTGATTGAAACGGTGCGAGGCGGTGACATTCGATAAACCGCGGATGCGCAAGACGCTCTCTGACCAGACCGATGACGGGATTAAACCGCTCCACGTGCCCCACCTGCAAGATCAACCCGTTCTCCTGCGCACAGCGAACCATCAGCCGTCCTTCCGCCGGCGTGACGGCAATGGGCTTTTCAACCAGGACATGGACGCCGGCCGCAAGGCAGTCCCGCGCCACCTCCAGATGCTGCGACGTGGGCACGGCAACACTGACCGCGGCGACGCGCTTCAGCAAATCCTGATAACGCGAAAAATTCGGCACCCCGAAACAGTTGCCTGTTGCAGCCCGTCGCTGGTCATCAATATCAGCGACGCCGACCAATTGCGTTTGCGGCAATTCGGAATAAATACGGGCATGGTGTTGACCAAGATGTCCAACGCCTATCACGCCGACTTTCAGTGCTGCCGTCATCGTAAGTCTTCTTGAGATTGACCGTCGTCCGAAACAACCGAACCACCCGCACGTCCGTCATCATCAGCGGGGCAGTGGCAGCACGCAGGCAACGACCCGGGGACGGCCAAAAACCTGTGGGGTGCGGCAACAAGGAACGCCGCCGCATCTCCTTACCCCGCGACGCCAATAATCGCGACACCAGCCCGATGCGCTTTGTCCAGCATCTCCTCTCGATCAAGCATAATCGTCTTGCGGGCCTCGATGGCGAGTACGGACGCCTTCACCTCATCCATCGCCGCGATCGTGTGGGGCCCAACCGCGGGCAAATCAAAACGTAAATCCTGCTGAGGCTTGCAACACTTGACGACCACGGCCCCCTTCCGAGCCAATCGACCACCGCGCCGGATGGCTTCATCCGTCCCTTCAACCGCTTCAACCGCGACAATCACGCGATCCTTGACCACCACACACTGGCCAATATCCATTCGGCCACTCTCTTTCGCAACGCTCCATCCATAGAACACGTCATCCTGTTCCTTCCTGGACGGGCTCCGCCGCGTCATCACCCCTTCCGGGACCAGAATGTCAGACAACCCAAAAGTGGATTCCCGAATCGTAATCCCTTCCTCTTCAAGGCCATCGGCAAAAGCCCGGAGAATATGATCATCCTTCCACGATTTCAGTTTGCTGAACAACGCAATGGCCCGGAAGTCTGGACGAACGCCGGAAAAAAGCAGGGTTTTTTTCATCCCCCCAAGCATCACGGCTTGCTGCACACCGTCACCTTGCAACGCTTGAATAACTTTTCCAAATTGACCAACGCGAACCCAATGCATCCGGTCAACAACCTGCTCTAACTCGGGGGCCGTCTCACCCTGATGGGCGACGGCCGAGACTCGCAACCCGAGTTTTCTGGCATTCTCGGCAAAAATGAGGGGAAACCGGCCATTCCCTGCGATGAGGCCGATCCATCCGCCGGCGGTCGGGAGAGGGGGAGTCGAAGACGGACGTTCTGGAGTTGCCAACCGCGTGACCGCCTAAAATTCTTCTTGATCGTCCCGACTCTTTCGTACGGAACGACAGATCCCGCGCGTCGAAGTCTCCAAAAACGTGAGCAGGACCAGGACGTCCGGGCTATCTTGAAATTGATGACGAGCCAGTTTAATGGCATCGGCCATTCGCTGCCTTTTTCGGAACAGCAATTGATAGGCCTGTTTCAACACTCGGATCCGCTGAGTCGCAATATCCCCGCGACGCAGACCAATGGCATTCACTCCATAAAGATTGGCTCGATTCCCGGCAGCACGCATGAACGGAGGCACGTCTCTCACCACGGCCGAGCATCCGCCAATCATGGCGTAATCTCCAATCCGCACGTATTGATGCACGCCGACTAATCCGCCAATGACGACGCTATTCCCAATCAGGACATGCCCGGCAAGGGTCGCGGCATTGGCCATGACCACGTCATTGCCGACGTGACAATCATGCGCGATATGCACATACGCCATCAGAAAATTATGCCGGCCAATCGTCGTGACGCCTCCGCCAAACGCCGTCCCGCGATGAATCGTGACGAACTCTCGCAAAATGTTTTCATCGCCAATACGGACACGAGTCGGTTCGTCATGATACTGAAGATGTTGCGGAGGCGATCCTATGGATACGTAGGAAAAAATTTTACACCGTTGACCGATTGCTGTCATACCTTCAATGCACACATGAGAACCCAATGCGGTTCCTCTGCCGATGGCCACGTGTTCGCCAATCACGCAAAAAGGACCAACAGTCACGTCTGCATCGAGTTCAGCCTTGGGATGCACAAACGCCGTGGGATGAATGGACATCGCAACCGCCTATCACAGGTTTCGTCGAAACAGAGACAAGCTAACTCGTCTCGGCATTCGGGGTTTTCGCATCCTCTGACGACACCATCGCCGTTGATTCAAGCTCACAAACAAGTTCGGACCCGACAAAGGCCTTCCCTCGCATTTTCCAAAACGGCGGCCGGCGTTTGAGCACTGTGACCTCCAAACGTATTTGATCCCCCGGCCGCACCGGCTTCCGAAACTTCGCTTTTTCAATGCCCGTCAGATACAGGACCGGCGCGTCACCAACGCGCAACGATTGAATAGCCAACACCCCACCCAATTGGGCAAGAGCTTCGACGATAAGGACGCCGGGGAAAATGGGCCGGCCGGGGAAATGGCCCTGAAAGTATGGCTCATTGATCGTCACGTTTTTCAATCCGACCGCCCGATGCTCAGGCTCAAGCTCCACCACGCGATCCACAAGCAAAAACGGGTACCGATGCGGAAGAATGGCTTGCAGGGCACTCGTCTCTAGAACAGGGTCTCTGCCGGCCCTCTGATCGTTCATCCCATCATCCTCGCTCTAAAACACACAGGCACGTGCCGCCACCGGGCGCCGTCACTGGAACGTCGCACGGCCCATCGGGTTGGCCTTACTGATCAAAGCTCTGATCTAAGGATTCCAACACTTCCGAAGAAAAATCCAGGCCCGGTTTATAATATCGGGTCGAAGTATTCTGGCCCTTTTCCACAACCAAAACCATCCCCTGCCGTTGAGCAATTTGTTGCACCACCCCATCAACGTAGTCGCGAAATTCGTCTAACAGCTCAGCCCGTTTGGCTTGAAACTCCTGGTTCATGTCATCAACTTTTTGTTGATAGTCCAACATACGCCGGCGCAACTGTTCTTCCTTTTGCTGCTTGGCCAAGGGATTCAAGACGCCGCTGAGGCGCAATAATTCACTCTCCAGATTCCGCAGTTCTTTTTGTTCGAGTTCAATCAACGCCCGCCGGTCCGTCATGAACTGGTTGAGGGTCTCATTGACTTGTTGTCCCATCTTCGACTTGTTCAATAACCATTGCGTATCCACCACCGCGATGGGCACCGGCATGGATGAACCGGCAGATGACGCTTGACCGCCTGCGTCAGACGATTCCAACAACGTCGTTGAACAGCCCGTCGCCACACAAGACAGCAACGCCGCACCCGCGAACGCCGCACCCGCGCGAAGCCGTAACGACACACGGATTGCAGTGGCCGGTCTCAACACGATCGTCCCTTAAAAGACATTCCCAACCGAAAACTCAAACACGGTGCCCTGCTCTTGGGGTTGAGTATCTAAATTGAGACCCACAGCCGCGCGCAAAGGACCAAACGGCGAAATCCACCGCACTTCCAATCCGGTTGCGGGCCGCAAATCCAAATCCAAGTCTTCGCTGGTCGCGAATCCTTTGCCATAATCAAAAAAGAGCACACCGTTTAACTTCGCGCTGGGCAGCACCGGAATAATCAGCTCGGCATTCAAAATCAGCTGTTTCGTGCCCCCCTCCAGCGTTCCGCTTGAGGTCACTGGACCCGCCCGCCCAAATCGAAACCCACGCACCGTGTTAATGCCACCGACAAAAAAGAGTTCCGTCAACGGCAGGGAATCCCCCCCATACCCTTGACCTAATCCGAAACGACCGCGGAACGCCGTTCGCAGGTCCCAAAATGGCAACGGGATATATTTGAGCCCATCAAGCTCGAGCCGATAAAAATTATTCGTCCCGCCGAAGACTTCGGTCCCAAAGCCGACGCGAACACCCGAGCGCGACCCGCGGCGAGGATCCTGGAAATAGTCCCGCGTGTCACGGAAAAGATTCGCGCGAAACCCCGTCGTGGATTGCGTCCCTACTTGGTCAACAATGGACTGGGCCGCGTTACTGACCGGATTTTTAATTTTAATCGCCTCTCCGACCAGGGTCAAACTTCCGGTAATATATTCGGAAATAGCCCGTCCAAACTGGACCGTGGCCCCTATTCTTTCTTCTTCATAAGTCAAATAATTGGTTTCCGTGCTAAACCCGTTGACTTGAAAAGACGTCAGACCGTCAAACAACGCCGGATTCCTGAAGGTTAAGACCCCAATGGTCCGACGCGATCCTATTTGCCCGCGAACCCGAACCAGATACCCCAATCCCAACAAATTGCCTTCCGAGATATTGGCAATGGCGGTAAAACGATCAAGGGTGCTAAACCCGCCGCCGACGCTGAACCGGCCCGTGGGTTTCTCTTTGACTTGCACCCCAAGATCAACTTTATCTTCCTCGACCTGCTCGGGAAGAATTTCGACGGTCTCAAAAAAGTTCAAATTGTTGAGCCGTTGAAAACTTCGCTTCATGGCCACCGAATTAATGACTTCCTGCTCATCCACACGCAACTCTCGCCGAATGACGTTATCCCGCGTCTTGTCATTCCCGGTAATGTGAATTTCTCTCACGCGAATCAGGGCGCCTTCGTCAATGGTAAAGGTCACGTCAGTCGTAAGCGTGTCATCGTTCGGAGCCAACCCCGGCGTCACTTCTGCAAAGGAGTACCCTTTGGCCCCATAGAGGTCCGTCACGCGGGAGACCTCGTCCCGAATCGTCGTCCGTTGAAACACATCCTCAACGTGGAGAAACGAATGCCGGGCAAGTTCTGCGTCGTCAAAGACCGTGTTGTCTTCATATTGAACCGTTCGAACCGTATAGGGATGCCCCTCAATAATTCGAAACGTCAGGGTGACGGATTCTTTGTCGCCGCTCAATTCAATGCCGGGCGGACCGATCTGGACGTCGAGATACCCCCGGTTCGAATAAAATTCCTTGATGCGTTCCACGTCATTGTCAAGTTCTTCTCTGTGCAAGATTCCGGCGTCCGTCAAGAGAGAAAAAAACACGCTCCATTCACGATTGGCCATGACTTCCAACAAGTCACTCCTATCGAAGATGGTCATTCCGACAAAACGGATCGACTGGATCTTGGCGCGATCGCCTTCCTGAATAAAAAACGTCACCCGATTGCGGCTCTCATCCAACGCCCGAACAATCGGGATGATTTTTACTTTATGATACCCATCCTTTTCATATTTCTCCCGAATCTTTTCCGCGTTTATTTTAATCGCTTGCTGATCCAGAAACGCTTGATTCTGCAGTGTGAGGACTTCTTGTAACTTATCCTCCGACAACGCGTCGTTCCCATCAAAGACAATCTCAACCACAAATGGCTTTTCCTTCACCACAAAAATCACCTGCACGCCCGTCGGCGCCGTTTCAGTCTGGACGCGCACATCTTCAAAAAATCCCATGTCGTAAACCAGGCGAATTTGGTCACGCACGACCTGCTCCGTTACCGGATCGCCCGCTTGAAGAGTAATTTGTCCGAGGATCGCCGATGGCTCGATGCGTTGATTCCCTTGAACCGTCACGCTGTCCACCAGTAACGGTGGGCTTTGGCTCACATCCTGGCTGAAGCCGAGTGACGGCATACTCAGGACAATACTCCCACACCAAAAAATCGTGCCGCATATTCCAAGGGATTTCCGAAGCATCCCGGGCAGGAACAGGCGGAGACAAGACTGCCTTGCCGTGCTGTTCATGTCACCGCTCGCTGGTCTTTGTGGCGAAAGTATCGTCATGAGACATGTGAGCGGCGACACAAATCGCCCTCACCTGAAAACGCTCGACAAACCGGACACGTTCTCATCCAAGGGTCTGCTTCAGACAATCACACGATTGAAAAGGAAGGTCAGCCGATGACATTATAAATGGCGGCCTGAGACTTGTAAAGTTTTGTCATCTCGTGGATTGTCCTTCCTTGACTTTCATTTTTTCATTCACCTACTATCGAAAGACCCGTTGAGAAAACACCTCGGCAAACACTGTCGTCGCAACACGCATGGATCAACGAAACACGATTCATTGTCCACCCTTGTCTTGCAACCCCAAACCAGCTTTTTTCTCTCATGCCGTGGCACCCGTAACAACGATCATGCAAGAAGGGCGTTGAACGTGTCGTGATGAATCAAGATCTCCATCCGGCTCCACAAGACATTGACGTGCCCGATCATTTGCCGTTGGTCCCCGTCCGGGATATCGTCGTCTTTCCCCATATGGTGTTACCCCTGTTTGTCGGGCGAGCAATGTCCATTCAAGCGATTGAGACCGCCCTCACCGGCAACAGAATGGTGTTATTGGCGACCCAAAAAACCTTCGACACGGAATCCCCGCAACCCGAAGACATTTTCGAAATCGGGACGGTCGGCATGATCAGGCGCATGCTGAAGCTCCCGGACGAACGGATCAAAATTCTCATTCAAGGTCTGACCAAGGCGAAAATTGTTGACTATATCCAATCCGAACCGTTTTATTCCGTTCACATTCATCCGATGCCGGATTCCGTGGCACGGGCCCCATCCCTCGAAACCGAAGCCGTCATTCGCACGGCAAAAGAAAAGATTGACCGAATCGCCAGTTTGGGCAAAGTCTTCATGCCGGACGTCATGGTGGTCATCGAAAACGTGGAGGAGCCCGGCCGCCTGGCTGACGTGATTGTGTCTAACCTCGGGATAAAAGTGGATCCCACCCAGGCAATCCTGGAAATTGACGATCCGCTGACCCGATTAAAGCGCGTCACCGAGATCCTCTCGAAAGAGCTGGACGTTCTGTCAATGCAACAAAAAATCCATGCCGATGCCAAGGATGAAATTGATAAAACGCAGCGGGAATATTTCCTTCGTGAACAATTGAAAGCCATTCAAAAAGAACTGGGAGAATTGGATGATCGCGCCGAAGAAGCGGCGGAATTTCGAAAGCGCATTGCGGAGGCCGGCATGCCGGAAAAGGTCGCGCAGGAAGCTGACAAGCAACTGAAGCGGTTGGAAAAAATGCACCCCGACACCGCCGAGGCGGCGACGGTGCGCACCTATATGGAATGGGTGGTCGAAATCCCCTGGAGTCACGCCTCCGCGGATAATCTGGATATCCAGGCCGCCCACAACGTCCTCAACGCCGACCACTATGATCTGGAAAAAGTTAAAGAACGCATCCTCGAATATCTGGCCGTGCGAAAACTTAAAGAGAAACTCAAAGGCCCGATTCTTTGCTTCGTCGGCCCGCCCGGCGTGGGCAAAACTTCGTTGGGAAAATCAATTGCACGAGCCTTGGGTCGAGAATTTGTGCGCATGAGTCTGGGAGGCGTGCGCGACGAAGCCGAAATCAGGGGACACCGCCGGACGTACGTCGGAGCCCTGCCCGGCCGCATTCTTCAAAGCATCAAACAGGCGGGCACCAATAATCCCGTGTTCATGCTGGATGAAATTGACAAAGTCGGGATGGATTTCCGAGGCGATCCGTCGGCCGCCCTTTTGGAGGTCCTGGACCCAGAGCAAAATCATGCGTTCACGGATCATTATTTGGGAGTTCCGTTCGACCTCAGCAACGTGATGTTCATCACCACGGCGAATCTCATTGATCCCATTCTTTCGGCTCTCCGAGACCGGATGGAAATCATTGAAATTCCCGGATATACCGAAGAAGAAAAACTCGGGATTGCCCGCCGCTATCTCATTCCACGACAACTGGACGAACATGGGATCTCCGAGAAACACTTTCGCATTACCGATTCCGCCATTCAGAAAATCGTCACCCACTATACGCGCGAGGCCGGCGTCCGAAACCTGGAACGAGAAATCGCCAACACCATGCGAAAAGTGGCTAGGCGAGTCGCCGAAGGCAAACCCAAACTGTCTGTCCTCACGCCCCACTCGCTCCGTAAATACTTGGGGGTCTCGAAACATCTCCCGGAAACCGAACAGGAAAAAGACCAGGTCGGGCTGGCGACCGGACTCGCATGGACGGAAGCGGGCGGCGAGACCCTTCACGTCGAAGCCCTTCGGATGAAGGGGAAGGGCAACCTGACCTTAACCGGCCATCTCGGCGACGTTATGAAGGAGTCCGCCCAGGCCGCATTGAGCTACGTCCGCACCCAAGCCGAGGCTCTCGGCATTCAACAGGACACCTTCGCCGACACCGACGTCCATGTGCACGTCCCCGCGGGAGCCATCCCCAAGGACGGACCTTCGGCGGGAATCACCATGGCCACGGCCATCGCCTCGGGGCTGGCCAATATTCCCACACGCCACGACGTGGCCATGACGGGAGAAATCACGTTGCGCGGCCGCATACTCCCTATCGGCGGATTAAAAGAAAAAATACTCGCAACCAAGCGAGCCGCCATTCCAACGGTCATTCTTCCCAAACATAACGCAAAAGATTTGGAAGAACTCCCGAAACATTTGCTCAAAGGCGTGAAGATTATCTTTGCGGAAACCGTGAATCAGGTGTTTGCCGCGGCGCTTCAATTACCGCCCCGCATGCGCATCGCACTCAAAACGCCAAAACCAATAGAGGCCAAACTCTTATCGTCGAACCGAAAAAAACGGGTCGCGGCGTTCCCCGCGAAAAAGACTCGGCGGTGAATCCCCTGCCACGCCGCCCTTCCTCATCACGTATGAGCCGCTCCGCTGGATACGACTCCCTCAAGACGGTTGGAGAATTTGGCCTGATCCGACAACTGCGCCGGCAATGGGCAACGTCCTCTCGACTGGTGGTGAAGGGCATTGGAGATGACGCCGCCATTCTGAAGGTCTTGCCGGGGCAACAGCTGCTTCTGAGCACCGACGCCTTCATTGAAGGCGTGCACTTTGACCTCGACTTTCAAACCTTGAGAGACGTGGGATTTCGAGCGGGAGCAGCCAACCTCAGTGACGTCGCGGCCATGGGGGGAAAGCCCCTGTATCTGCTTGTGTCACTGGCGATACCCGACCATAGTCCGACCTCAAATATTCGAGAACTGTATCGAGGACTCCGAGACGCCTGTGGCCCCCACAAGGTCGAATTGATCGGCGGAGACACTTCGTCGTCTCCACGCAACATGTTTCTCAGTCTGACCATCCTGGGCTCGATTCAATCAAATCACGCGCTCACCAGAAGTGGCGCGAACGTGGGCGATCATCTGTACGTGACCGGGACGTTGGGCGATTCCAAAGCCGGACTGACAATTCTGCAAGCCTGCGTCAAACGCCGTCAAAAATTCAGGCTGTCCGCGGTTGAAAAATTTTTAACCCAACGCCATTTACGGCCCACCCCAAGGGTTCGCATCGGGCAGCTTCTGACAACACACGGCATTGCTTGTGCCGCCATTGATCTTTCTGACGGACTGTCTGGCGATGTTGGACACATCTGCGAAGAAAGTCGTGTGGGAGTCGAGATCTGGGCGAAGGCCCTGCCACTCTCCTCGCAGCTTCGCACCTTTGCCCGCCGCAATCAGTTGGACCCTGTGGAGTTGGCGTTGAGCGGAGGCGAAGATTATGAGCTTCTGTTTGCCGGCCATGCCAACAACCACGAAAAAGTATTAAGGATTTCCAGGCAAACCAACGTGTCCATCTCCTGGATTGGAACCATCAAACCGAAAACATTCGGTCAACGCCTGACGCAGCATCATGGCCGCTCCCGAACACTCCTTCAACAGAGCTATCACCACTTTGCCGCACGGCCAAGCTCCCACTCGCTACGTCCATCATCGTGATATCTTTCAAAACCGTTCGCGCACAAATCAAGGAAGCGCTCGCCCGCCACGACACGCCTCAGCGAACGGCTTTCGCGTTCTCCCTCGGGGTCTTCATCGCGTTCACGCCAACCTATGGACTGCATTTTGCCAGTGCGATTTTCCTGGCCTGGGCGTTTCGTCTGAATTGTCCGGCTCTCGTGGCAGGCACGCTCATTAATAACCCTTGGACCGTTGTCCCAATTTTGACGGCCACGATGTGGACGGGATTTCGTCTTTCAGGCATGCCGGAAGTTCCCGATTTTTCATGGAAGGATTTTTCCGTTCATACGCTCTACGAATGGGGGCTTCCCTTCCTTCTTCCCTTTACCCTTGGGGCGCTCACCCTTAGCGTGTTCGGCGCCTTCCTTGCCTACCCCTTGGGCTTGTTCCTGGTTTCCCGTTATTCCATCCCACACACCAACCCAACCGATTGACCCCGTCGTTCGGAACAACAAGCCGGGCCGAATGGCACTGTCAGTTGTTCGTTCCATGCGGCTCGGGTACAATCCCCCTCGGACGTTCCGTTCCCTTCCGATACAGCCCATGATAGCCAAACCAGCATCCCATGCCGTTTCTCTGATTGCCGACCCCATTCATCACTACATTCAATTTACGGTTCCCGGTCCATCATCCGACCCGAACGAAACGACGGAAAAAGACTTAATTGATTCTCCCTGGGTTCAGCGTCTTCGGTACATCTATCAACTGCAAAGCGCGCGATGGGTCTATCCCGCGGCGGAACACAGTCGGTTCCAGCATGCCTTGGGGGCCATGCATCTTGCCGGGCAATACGCCAAACACGTGTATCCATCCCTCGCCCAAACGGTTCGGAACACTCCCACCTTCCCCTACGTCGAAGCTTTGCTCCGAGTCACCGCGCTGCTCCACGATGTGGGACACGGTCCCTTCTGTCATTTTTTTGACGGGCACTTTTTACACCGTTACGGGTTATCTCATGAACGCCTGGGGCAAGCCATTATTCGTAACGAATTAGGCTTGCTGATTCAACGAGTGCGGCGAAGTCCTTCGGGAGCGTTTGCGGACCGTGAAACGCTCAAACCCGACCATATTGCGTTTTTGATTTTGAAAGATCCCAACAAGCCAAGCCAGCGCTATCCCCGGTGGCTTCGGTTGCTCCAACCGCTCATCGGGGGGCTTTTCACGGCGGATAATTTCGATTACGTCTTGCGCGACTCCTATATGTGCGGCGTCGCCATCGGTCCAGTGGATATTCCTCGACTGATGCATTACACGCTGATCACCCCAAAGGGATTAGCCCTTCATAAAAACGGCTTGCCGGCTCTTCAAATGTTTCTCAACGCGAGGCTCTATCTCTATTCCAATGTGTATTACCATCGTACGTCCCGGGCGATTGATCTTCACATCCTGGAAATTTTCCGCGAAACCATGCAATGCATTTTTCCCCATAACCCGCTTCATCACATGGAACAATATCGGCGGCTCACGGATTGGTCCCTGTTGGAAACGGTCCGCACATGGGAGTCATCGTCAAACCGGAAAAAACAGCGAATCGGAAAGGAATGGAGTCGCATTGTCGGACGCTACATCAAATGGAAAACGGCTTACAGCAAAGCCTTGGCGATTCGAGAATGCCCGCCACGGGGGGCAATGACGACGCCCGCGACCTTTGAAGCTCGTCTTCGCCGGCAATTGCCTCGCCGCCTGAAAGACCTGACGTTTCGCGTGGACATGGCCAGCAAAGACACACGCCCCTTCAACGTTCTCAATATGGGGCAGTTTCAGTTTTACCTCTATGACCCCGCGACTCAATCCGTCGAAAAAGAACGACTGCAGGAACTCTTCGAGTTTCTGCCTTCGCGAATCGTCCAACTGCGAATTTTTACCGAAGATCATCAAGCCGACTCGGAGTTAGCCAGAGTGGCGGAACGGGTTCTTCGTGGTGAACAGTGACGGGAGAGTCGGCTGGACGAAAGCGCCCGCGTTGTCGTTCAGTTTAATTTGGCGACCACGGCAGACCGGGTTCGCCCTGTAACAGAGGACCCAAAATGCTCTGGAGAATCCGGGTTCCGAAGCCGGGCGTGGCCCCCACGCCACGTAATGTGAGGACAAAATTAAATTGATTCCGTTCAGGAAGGTCATCTTCTCTCGCCAGGCGAATATAATACAGGCCAAGCGACCAACATTTGCAGGGATTTTGATACAAGCCGACGACGTCCCATTCGGGAGTCTGTCCCGTGGCAAAATCATGATAAGCTCTGGTCCCGACGGTCCAGCCTCCTGGCAGACGAATGGCGCCACCCGGAGCAAAGAAATGAATTTCCGAGTCAGCCGCCAGCACTTCATTAAACGACAAGGGATTCCAGACATCGCCACGGCGGGGAACCGTTCCGGCTCGTGTGCGGCGATAGCCCAAGTCCGCGTACGCCAGCCGATGAGCCTGTACGACGATCGCCGAATTCAACTGCGTGAATGCCTGGTCGCTCGGGTCATAGAACGCGTCAACATTCAGGCGGAGGCGACTTAGTGCATCCGGCAAATGCGTCACGGGGACTTCAAAAGTCGTTCTTGCCCACACGTTGGAAAAAACATCTGCCCGGCCCGGCGCATCACCAAGATGATAACTTTGCGCAATTTCGAACGCCGCGACCGTCGTCGGCTGTTTGCCGCTCCATTCATCTTTTAAGCCGGTTTTCACGGAATAGGTCAACAAGTGTTTCTTCAGTAAGTTATCAGTCGCATCAATCTGGGGCAGATCGGATTGCCTGGAAGGCGGCACATATTCGTAGAACAGACGCGGTTCAATTGTATGGCGAAGCCGATGATCCGTTCCCACCGAAAAACCGCGCGAGACATTTGAGACGGCTTCAAACCCCAGCCATACTGTCCCACGACCACGGGCGGCGCCCTGGGAAGCCGCCCGTCCGCGCGAATAGAGAACTTCTCTGAGCGTGAGATGAGGACGAAGGCCAACCATATGTCCAACATGCAACCCCTGAACAGACACAGTGGGCATGACGTCAAAACGGCTGACGCTGAATCCCCGATCACGAACAAAATGGACAAACGTCGAATCCATGCCAACGTCAAGATTGAACGTGTCTCCTTTCAGGAACACGCGATACCGATGCCCGATTTCCGGCAACCGTTGAAACGTGTCTCGCCCCCCGGAGTTTAACGGCTGTAAATATTGCGCCTTGAGATAGGCGCTGCCGCCCGTTAATCGTCGCCTGACGTTCAGGATGGATTCCTGGCTCGGAAGCGATCGAAAAATTCCGGATGAGCTCAAGTCCTGCAAGAACGTCCGATCGGTCGCGTAGTTGATTTTGGCTTGCATCAGAAGGGCGTCATGCACCTGGTGAACGTGCGTGCCGGTCAGTTGTGCGCGAACCTGATCTTCTTCGGTATCGTGAAAAGCATTGACCAGCCAATTGCCCCGCGAACGCCGGTTCAGAACATAGCGATAGCCAACCTCTCCACCCTGGCCGCGTTCGGATAAAATTTGCGGCGTCACGGTAAGATCCTGGCTGGGGGAAACGGCCCAGTAGAATCCCTGCCGATATTGAAAGCCAAAAACGTTGTCGAACCCGGTCGTTGGGACCAGCAATCCGGTTTGTCTGGCGCCCGGCGTCGGATAGCGCAGCACAGGCAGAGGCACAATCGGATAATTGCGGACATGCAACCATACATTTTTGGCAAACACGCTGTCGCCCTGCTCCACATCCACGTCGTGAAAAGAAAAACTCCAATCGGGAATTTGCCCGTCAGCCGCGTTGCAATTCGTAAACGTACCGTCCTTCACGCGATAATGCGTTTCAGAAAACCGTTGAAAAAGACGGCCGCGAACCCAGGTATTGGTGCCTTTGAGAAAAATCCTGCCGTTCGTCACACTCCCGGATTCCGTATTCAGATTGACGGTCAACTCGTCCGCCCATACGTCGGTCGCGCGATCGTTCAAATGTACGCGGCCTCTGGCCGTTAAACGACCGGACAGTTTGTGCAGTGTGGCTTGGTCCGCGGTCAACCGCACGGGGCCTTGCGTCACCGTCACGGCATCAAAGGCGTTGAATTCCTCGGTGACTTGATCAAACTCGATTCGTTCGCACGTGAGGTGGAACGGGAAAGAGGGATTCGAATCCGCCGACGCCGCCGTGGGAAGAACAGGTTGCGCAAACACGTCACGCACAACAGGGGAGACCGTCTGACTGCCAATCAGGAGCCCGACCGCCAGCCCATTGACCCAGGGGAATCGGCCTGTCACGCGGTTATCCAACGACAGGCTCATATGGCTTTCCGGCCAGGAGACTTTTCACATATCCGACAAGAAACAACGATCCCGTAATGCAGACAAGATCGTTTTCACCTCCCAGAGAAGCGGCCACGTCAAGGGCCATTCGGGGAGAAGCGCTTTCATGCAACGGGACGTCCATGGCCGGCAGGGCACGTTTCAAGACGTCCACGGAAGCCGACCGCGGAGAATCAATTTGCGTCAAAATCACCACGTCAGCCAGCGGGACCAACTCGTGCAAAAAAGCGGTGTGGTTTTTGTCCCGCATCATGCCAATCACCAAAATGAGACGGCGCCCTCTTTGTTCGGAACGCTTCCGCCGCAAAAAGCTCTTGAGGCATGCTGCCGCGGCTGGGTTATGCGCCCCATCGCATAGGGTCAACGGATCATTTCGCAGTCGTTCAAGCCGACCCGGCCAGGAAACGTGCTCCAGCCCTTGTCGAATGGCCCATTCGGGAATCGGGATCCTGGGCATGACGCCGGATTGCAGGACAGCCAACGCGCAACCGGCATTGACAGCTTGATGCCGTCCTTCAAGAGCGCAGCGAAGCTTCAGGTAATCGCCGTTGAACCCCAGAAAATCGAATTCCCCGGAAGAATGGGCCACGCTCATAAACTCGTGGCCAAAGGCAAATATCGGAGCCTGCGTGCGGTGCGCGTGTTCCCGCAGGACATGATCCGGAGACGGGGCGACTGGCCCAATGACCACCGGAACGTGTTGTTTCATAATCCCCGCCTTCTCAAAGGCGATGGCCGGGAGAGTGTCTCCCAGATATCTTTCATGGTCCAATGAAACATTGGTAATCACCGTGCCCATGGAACGACACACGTTCGTCGCGTCGAATCTCCCTCCCATTCCCACTTCGACCACGGCAATTTCAACCCGTTCTTCGGCAAAGTACTGAAAGGCCATGACGGTCGCCGCCTCAAAAAACGTCGGCGGCGGGACAAAGGACGGGAGGGCTTGAATTCGGGCAAACAGGTCAACCGCGCGATCTTCGGAAATGCCCCCCCCCTGAACCTGAATGCGCTCACGAAAGTCGAGAAGATGGGGAGACGTATACAGCCCGACCCGGACCCCGGCAGCCTGAAGAATCGAAGCCGTCATCGCGGCCACGGACCCTTTGCCATTGGTTCCGGCAATGTGAAGAGCAGGGAAACCATGCTGGGGATGACCCAGTTCCGACAATAAAGCAGAAACCGTTTCCAGCCCGGGCTTGACTCCGAATCGCTGCAAATCGTAGAGACGCTCTCGTGTCGTCTCGTAGGAAAGCCCCATAAGAAACAACCCTTATGACGAGCCCGTGACCATCGGGACACGGTGACAACCCTCAAGGGTTTCACGCAAACGCATGAGGCTCGATCGTGACTGACGCGCCGGGAGTCAGATGTCGCAACACGGTATGGATGGTCTCTCGAAGATGGGGGCGGCTGACAATGGCATCAATCATCCCATGGTCAAGTAAAAATTCAGCGCGTTGAAACCCATCAGGCAAACGCTGTTTGATGGTTTGCTCAATGACTCGCGGCCCCGCAAAACCAATCAGGGCTTTCGGTTCAGCCAGGATAATGTCCCCTAACATCGCCACGCTGGCGGTGACTCCGCCAAAGGTCGGATCGGTAAGCAGCGCAATGAACGGCACGCCGGCTTCATGCAGCCGTGCAATGGCGGCGGAAGTTCTCGCCATTTGCATCAGAGCAAGTATCCCTTCTTGCATTCTTGCCCCACCCGACGTCGTCACGAGTAAAAATGGATGGTTGCGCTCCACGGCCCGCTCCACGGCCCGGCAGATCTTTTCTCCAACCACGGATCCCATGCTGCCGCCCATAAATCTGAAATCAAAGATCCCAATAATGATCGGGCGATGATGCAACATGCCCTCTCCCGTGACGATCGCATCGTATCTCCCGGTCTTTGTCTGATAGGTCTGCAGTCGGTCGGGATACGGCTGTGTATCGACAAAGGCGAGAGGATCGCCAGGCGCCAACTCGGCATCCCATTCATGGAAGCTGTCCGGATCCAGCAAGACGTCAAGGCGTTCCGAGACGGACAAGGGAAAATGATAGCCACATTTGGGACAGAGCTTGAGATTGCGATCCACCTCTTTCCGATACACAATGGCGCGGCAAAAGGCGCACTTGACCCACATGCCCTGCACAATGTTCAACTTGCTTTTCTCCGAGTCGTTCGACCGGTCCTTGTGAAACCAGCTCATTGGGGAGACCTTTTTGAATCAAGCAACGGCAGGGTCGGAAATGTAGCACAGCGTGACGGGAGCCTCAAGCCATGACATCCCCGTCGTTCACCGTTATCGTCAAAAGAAAAAACCGGAGGCGGAAGCCTTCACCCGCCCCGCGCGTGCATTTCCAAACGCGGGTCCTGACGAAGCTCGTCAATCTCAATAAATTGGCCGCGCCCGCTTGAGGACTCAAGCGCTTTGCGCTCTTCGGCGCCACGGTCAACGCGCATGCGCCATCCCGAACGAATGCGGTCCCGCACGGTCATAAAATCTTTCATCCGCAGCGGTTCCCGCAAATCCAACCCGCGTTTGGCATAGAGGCACAAATACCAGTATCCGTCAGCCGTCAAGCGGCTCCGATCACACGTGGCGCAAAACGGAGTCGTGGTCGAAGGAATAATGCCGAAGGTGGTGTCATCGGCCAGTCGAAACCGTTGGGCCGGAGCTGAACTCTTTTCTTGAATCGGCTCAATCGGTCCATAGGCCCGTTCGAGGCGTAACAGGATTTCGGACCGGGAGAAGACTTTGTCCCTGGCCCAATCATTGGCGCCTCCCACGTCCATATATTCAATAAATCGAACTTCTCCGTTCACGGTTTTGCCGTATTCGATTAACGCGACAAGTTCATCATCATTGAACCCTTTGATCACGACCGTGTCAATTTTAAGCCCGGGCAATCCAATCGCGTTGACACGGGCGATCCCGCGTAAGACGCGATCAAACGTGTCGCGTTTGGTCAGCGTTCTAAAGCGGTCGGGCTGTAAGGTATCAAGGCTGACCGTGATGCGATGCAAACCGGCTTCACAGAGCGAGGCCGCCTGCTCATCCAGCAAAATGCCATTGGTGGTCAAGGCGACGTCTTGAATGGACGTCTGCTGCCTCAACAGGCGAATCAGCGTGGGAAGGTCACGACGAAGCAGCGGTTCCCCCCCCGTCAGTCGGATTTTATCAACGCCAAACTCCGCAAATATCCCCGCCAGCACATTGATTTCTTCAAAGCTCAGCAGCGTCTCGCGAGGCAGCCACGTGTATTCATCTTCCGGCATGCAATACTGACAGCGCAGATTGCACCGGTCCGTGACCGACACGCGTAAACTCCGCAAAGGACGACCGAACGTATCAACAAGGTCGGAACTGACCGATGGGGCCGGCAAGACGTTCATGGATGTTGCTCAATCCACACGTCTCCGTCAGGCGTGTGTTCACATTTCCAAATCGGGGTGATCTGCTTTAATTCGTCAATGCACCATTGACAGGCCTTGAACGCGTCCGCGCGATGCATGGCACCCACCACGATCAACACAATATTGTCACCAATATCAATGTCCCCATACCGGTGCAGAATCAGCACTTCAATGACGTCAAAATCATGCAGGGCGCGGGTCCGAATCTCCCGAAGTTTCTTTTGAGCCATCCCGTCGTAGTAGTCAAAGACCATACGGCTGACGTCCCGACCTTCCGACCAGTCTCGTGCGGTTCCAAGAAACGTGGCGATGCCCCCAATCCGTTTGGAACGATTCCGCACGCGATGAATTTCCTCATCAATCGAAAAATCTTCGCGCTGGACCCGGACCAACATGGCGTCTTCCACGTCAACGGGCGACATAGACCGTCATCCTCCCTGGTGCAGACGATCCGCCGGAAAACGGCGGAAGCAGCGCGATGTCATCAGAGCTTGCCAGTTCGGTTTCGCCATGAGCGACATCATGATTGACCGACACAAGGACTTTTTTGTCGAGCAATAAATTCCCGACGTCAGGATTCATCATGCGGATAGCCGTGATCAAATCACACACGCGCCGGCCTTCATCCAACCGCACCGTGAGTTCGGATGCCTGGCCGAACCGGGTTTTCAGTGCACCGAACAATTTCACGGTCACGGTCATGATGGGGGGACGCTGGACGGGGTCAACACCGCGCCGCCGGCTCGTTCATAGGTTCCGGATTTCCCTCCGGATTTCGAAACCAGACACATCGCGCCAACACTCATGCCCTTGTCCACGGCTTTGCACATATCGTAAATCGTTAACGCGGCAATCGCCACCGCGGTCAGGGCTTCCATTTCAACCCCGGTTTGGCCGGTGGTCTTGACCGAAGCCTGGATGGTTAACGAACACTGCCCCTGTTCATCGGGTTGCGCATGTTCCTGAAAAGCGATATTCACGCTGGTAAGCATCAGCGGATGACACATGGGAATCATATCCGGCGTCCGCTTGGCGCCCATGACGCCGGCCACCTGGGCCACGGCCAAGACATCGCCTTTCGCAATCGTGCCTTCGTGAATACGGCGGAGCGTATCCGGCAACATCAACACGCGACCTTGAGCCACCGCGATACGCTCCGTTGAGACTTTGGCCGACACGTCAACCATTCTCGCGCGTCCGTCTTCATTGAAATGGGTCAAATCCGTCACGTGGCAAAACCGTCCTTTGTCAAAATCTGCGTACTATTATAAAAGCCCGCCCGAAAGCCGGTCAAGCAACGGGCGCCTGCGCCCCATGGCTTGACACGTCTTCCCGCCGACCAGACAATGCCGGCATGAACGAAGAAATCGTCATTGAGGGCATACGGTTTCACGCCCGGTGCGGGGTCACGCTTGCAGAACGACAACGCCCGCAACCGCTGTTGGCTGACGTGACATTTGCCTGCTCGGTCCAAGACGCCATTCATTCCGACGATCTCGCAAAAACCGTGGATTACGCCCAAATCACCCAACGGGTCGTTGACGTGGGCACGGCCAATCACACCATGTTGATTGAAAAATTGGCGAACCGGATCGCGCAGACGTTGCTGACGGAATTCCCTATCGCGCGCCTCACGATCTGGTTACGCAAAGCCGCGCCACCGCTCCCGGACGTGACCGGTTCAGTCGGTGTGCGCCTGACCTATCCGCGGCCGCGCGCGCGCGCGGCCGCCTCCCTGTTATCAGAACCGTCCCCGTTTCTGATCGCCAATGCCCATAGAATCCCCAACGGCAAGATCCTGGACGTGGCCGCCGGACAAGGCAGGCATGCCTTGTACCTGGCGTCTCAAGGGTACGAGGTGATCGGTCTTGACCGGGACGCGGCCGCCCTGGACGCCCTTGCATGCTCAGGCGACGAACGACGCCTTTCGAATCTTTCCACAAGGACCTTGGACCTGGAAGTCAACCCGGACAGTCCCCCCTCACTTGGCGAGCAGGAATATGACGGAATCGTGGTGTTTTTCTATCTCTTTCGGCCACTCTTTCCCGCGCTCCTTCGCGCCCTGAAACCCGGGGGCATTCTCATCTATGAAACGTTTCTGATTGACAACCATCTCCAGTATCAACATCCGCGCAGGAAGGAATTCTGTTTAGGGCATAATGAATTGCTTCGACTGACCAACCGACTCAGGGTGTTGTGCTACGAGGAAGGACCTCACCTCTCTCGACAAGACACCTCCGCCATAACCGCACGGCTTGTGGCGCAACGGTTTCCCTAAATGGGAAGACTCGCGCGCCGATTCCGGAGTCTCTCGCTTCAATTGAACAGGGGCGGGAACTCAACGACACCCGTTGTGACGTCTCACGCAAGCGCCGGACGGGTGCGGGGCCGGCACGGGTGATCAGGAGATCGTTTTCACACGTCCCCACGCCAAACCACAACACTCGCGGGATACGGTTATGACCTGACCAAATCCGCGACGTTCGGGATTGTTCAACTTGATGCCCGGTTTTCCAGCGGCAACTCAATGCCGCGCACTGCATCAAGATTGGCCACCGTCATCTCCGAAATTTTTTGGAAAGGAGAATAGGCATTCCATAATTGATGGACAGGATAATGCACCTGAAAAGGACGGATAAACGAAAGGTCTTTGGCAACCAAAAAACAAAACGTCAGATTGGGTCGGCCGCCCATCATCTCGGCGAGATGTCCCGATTCCTTTGCAAATTGCTTCGATTGGGAAATATCCTCTTCCGACAAACGCGGAAATACAAACCACGCAGCCTCCGCTTTCGTGGCTTCGACCCACAGGGCATCGCCATCGCAGAAACGACAATTTTTCCAGAAAAAACGAATCACCATAGGCAGACGCTGTCAGTTTTCCGACGCTTCGACGATATGATTCTCAAAGCGAGTGCACCCTTCGGCCAGTAATCGGTTGGTCAACATTTCGCCGGGCCACTCAATCGGCAAGTCCGCCGTAAACACCCACACGTCCGGCGACGTCCAAATCGGACCATGGTCCTCGGGCAAATCAGGGTCAAACAGGTCCGTCCACACGGGCATGTACACCCCGTTCCCGCATTGCGTGTGCAAATGCACGATCGCGCGACTCCGCACCGACGAATCGAGGTCATGCCAGACCGCCGCCGTCTCGTCGGCCAGCCGATGCAGCCTGACGGCATTTTGAGCGTCGAACATCCCATAGGCGGCATACACCGGCACCTCCAGCATATTCGGCGCCAACGCGATCTCCGGACATTGGTCCGCCAGCCCCTGCAACAAGGCTTCCCGGTCTTTCTCGTGGATGGTCTCCGGGAGGGCGGACTCGCGCGCACCAATTAATTCAAACAGTAAAAACGCCGTGGATTCGACCGGAGGATGCAAGCGAGCGGCAATGGGGCGCCGCCGTTGCGCATTGGCCATATTCGACAAATGATCATGCAGTTTCTGGAGGGTTAACGCCTCAAACGTGGTATCGGTGAGCAATCGCGGTTCAACCGTCACCACGGTTCCAACGGGAATGTGCAGACAGTGCCGCAATAACTCCGCCGTTTTCTCCGGATCAATCTTCAAGCCAAGCGGCGCGGCCAAATTCGCCTGCAACGACAACTCCAACGCACCCAGCACGGCATAGGCGGGGTCGTCATCGGAGTCGCCTTCAATCAAGACCGAACACGCGGCCTCCGCAAACAGGTCAAACAGCCATTCGGCCATTTCCTCATCCAACGCCGCCAGAACGGTGAGCACGTCATGCTCTCGGTCTTGTTCAAGCAACGCCTGCAGGACGTCAATGGCAAGTTCGGCATCGCCGTGGTCATGCCGGCGCGCGTTGATCAGATGAATCAGGTCTCGGGTTAAAGAGTCTGGGCGATACCAACTGGCCACCGGTTAACCTCGACCTCGGTTTCCGACAAAATTTCGCGTCCAACCGCACTCATCCGTTCGTTTCCGTTGCCATGCCAGGCAGAACAAGCCTTCACCCGACAAGACGCTTACTCCGGGCACGGACAAGGATCTGCATGGCATTGCCTGAAACCAAACTTTCCAGAATACCGCTTTGTTGCGGACGGCTTGCGGAAGAAGCCTCCGGTGCAAGACGCCACCGAGGATTCAACGCATTCTGCATAAGACAAATCCGATATGCAACCATGCAGACAATGCTGTTCGACGACACACATGTCTCATCCGACACCGAGACGACACACCACAACGCGGTTGCTCTCGCACCCGTCCAAACTGGCCAATCGCCATCACCGCAAATGTCGTCTCGTTCATCAACCTTCGCGTCCCAAACACGGCATGTCCCCTTCGTCTTGACACGAATTGACAACCCCTAGGCGGTGTGGTACGGGTACGTGCCATGAGAATTGTTCTTTGCTGGAACGACGTCGGATAAAGCCACGCAATACCCCGCGAACAGGCCCTCTCATCGTGGCATGTTGCGCCAAACCGGAGCGTCTTCATGACGTTGACCATGCCATTCTCGACACGGTGCCGTCCCTCTCTCGCGTTTCTCTTCTTTGCGAAACTGGCGAATCAAGAGCCTGACGATGACGGATTCGAAGATCTTGACGATGGGCACTTTGAAGACATTGACGATGGTCGGCAGAACCGTCCTCGCCGCCCGTTCTTCACGATCATACTGGCTATGCTTCTGGTGGCCGGCATGGGGTATGTCGCCATGGATCCGGACAGGCGATCATCCATCACCAAGCTCGCCACATGGACAATCGGCGCACGACTCGGTCCGGACGCTGACGCGCCCGTTCTTCAACCCAACGACAAAGAACCCGTCCTGTCATCACAGGCTGCTCCCATTCCCGTTTTTCATGAAGGACAACGTGTGTTCGTCACGCTGAAGGGAGGCGTCATGGCGCGTCTCCGGTTGAAGAATGACGCCAAAGAGACGCGGCATGGGCCTTCGGTGAAAAACGGCGATGTGGTGACGATTGTTGACGGGAGGTTCATCAAAAACAGGTGGGTCTATCGCGTACGGACACACTCCGGAGCCTCCGGGTGGATTCGGGAAGGGGACCTGCAAGCGCAGCCCTAGACGACAGCCGCGTCCGGCAGCAAACAGCGCGTGTTCACGACTGACGGCATCTCGGATTCCCGGCCTTTCCCACGCACGTTGTTCACTTCGTGTTCCAGGTTCGCTGATGGCACAGACAATCACGACAAAACCCCGGGCTCATTGCACTCCAACAACCAAAGGCAGCGGGAGCAGTTTTTATTATTCCTTTCTCTTTCTTCCCCGCCCGCGCCGGGAAGCCATGCATACCATCTACGCGTTGTGCCACGAATTGGACGAAACCATTGACCATCCCCCGCAAGGCGTCAATCCGCACGACCGTCTGGCGCAATGGCGCCGGGAAATTGCAGCCATGTATCACGGCGCACCCCAAGACCCGTTGACCGTCAATCTGGCGAATCACGTTCACACGCTTGGCATTCCACGGGAATATTTTCAGGAACTCATGCACGGGATGGAAATGGATTTGACTATCAGGAGGTACGCCACCTTTGAAGATTTGTCTCTCTACTGCTATCGGGTGGCATCGGTTGTGGGACTGATCTGTTTAAACGTGTTTGGGACCACAGACCCGCGCGCGCGCGACTATGCGATCAATTTAGGCCTGGCCTTCCAACTCACCAATATCATGCGCGACGTTGGGTCGGATGCGGAGCGAAACCGGATTTACGTGCCCCAGGAAGATCTGGTCAGGTTTGATTATTCCGAGCGGCAACTTTTGGCGAAAACGTATTCGCCTCAATTTATTCGGCTCATGAAATTCCAGGCTGCCCGGGCTCGTCAGTACTATCAAAGCGCGCAAGCCGCCTACGAGGCCCTTTCAGCAACGAATCGTCAGGCGTTGCTGCCGGCGGAAATCATGCGCGCGATCTACTCCAGCCTTTTAACCCGTATTGAACACACTCGCTTTGCCGTGTTTGCTTCCCGCGTTCGAGTGCCACCGCCCCTTCGCCTGGTCATCGCCCTGACAGCCTGGGTGCGCGCGTCAGTACACAATCGTTTTCCCCGCGGCAAGTAATGCACCGCAGCTTGGGAATGAGAGGCCCCGGCCTCGTCACCTCCGCGTCCCGGCGATGCGTCATGGGCCGTCGAACGGCTGTGTGCCCGCTCGCATTGACAACAGCGAATCCCGTTCCTATGATGCCGTTCTCATGTCTCTCGCCAACCTGCACGACTCCTTGCGCAACTGCCAACAATGCCGTCTGGCGTCCGGACGCACCCAAGTCGTTTTCGGAACAGGAAATCCCGATGCGTCCATCATGTTTGCGGGAGAAGCGCCCGGGTTTCACGAAGACAAACAGGGCATTCCTTTTGTCGGCGCAGCGGGCAATCTCTTAACGGAATTATTGAAATCGGTTGGGCTCTCGCGGTCTCAGATTTACATTGCCAACGTCATCAAATGCCGTCCTCCGGAGAACCGCAACCCCCTGCCCGACGAAGTAGAGACGTGCAAACCTTTCCTTCTTCAGCAAATTCAGCTCATCAAACCTCGCTTGGTCTGTTCGCTGGGTAACTTTGCGACCCAAACGCTTTTAGGCAGAAAAGTCGGGATCACGAAAGTTCATGGGCAACAGTTTCAATTACCGGACTTTCTCCTGTTTCCTCTCTTCCATCCCGCCGCGGCCCTGCACCAGGCCAATCTGCTCCCGGCCCTGCGTGAGGATTTCCAAAAATTAAAGCAGCTCTTGAACACCATGACCGTGACGCGGCAAGCCGAGGCGACCGCCGACACCAGACCCGTTCAAATGGATTTGTTTTAAGACGCCGGCGGTCAGGATGCCGATGGTGGGTTTTGCGTCGGAGCGCTCCCGTCTTCACGGCTCTCCGCATCGTCGGAGCGCTCCTGACCAGCGCGGTCCTCGTCAGAGACCCCGGACGCTTCGGCGGCTTCTTCCGAAGTCTCAAACCACGTGACCAGCATGGATTCCCACCACGCCTCATCCACATCGGCGCCAGGATCAACTCCGAGGAAAGACACGTCCGTGTCGGTCATGGTCGGATCAATATCCGCAGGGCGAAAACGGGCTCGATCAATCACCTCTTTGGTCGCGTACCCGCCGACGATCCAGGAAGGCGGGTCGGCGCGCCGGGATTTATAGGCTTGGAGTTGCAGCTTGAGATACATGAAAATTTTCCGTTGCGCGTCATTCGCAAGCCCGCCGGGCGGGAGGCTTAAGGTCTTTTCAATTTTTTTTCTCCATTCCCGTTGATCATATCGTGAGGTAATCAATTGCAAGGCTTTCGCCCCGTTCTCAACGTCAAGCGGCATAACAACTCCTTGAATCAATGACTCCCTCCCACCATCATTTCATGGATTTTGATGGTGGGGCTCGCGAGCCTCCCTCGAAATTCCAAATCATTCCCGATCAGCTCAATGTCCTGAAACATTCGCTTCAGGTTGCCGGCAATCGTCACCTCTTGAACGGGATAAGCCAGCTCGCCATGGTCAATCCAAAAACCGGACGCACCACGCGAGTAATCCCCCGTCACCATATTGACGCCAAAGCCGATCAACTCGGTCACGTACAGCCCCTGCTTGACGGATCGAATGACGTCTTCGGGCGAAGCATCACCCGGATGGAGAAATAAATTCGTCGGAGATACGACGGGATTATCGCCAATGCTTCGGGAAGCGTTCCCGGTGGAACCCATGCCCAGTTTTCTGCCGGAATAGGTATCCAGCAAATAGCTCGCAAGCACACCATGTTCGACAAGCATGGTTTGTCGAGTGGGCAAGCCCTCTCCATCAAAAGGGCGAGACCCCAACTTGCCCGGCATCCGGCCGTTATCTTCAATCTTCACGTATTTCGGCGCGACAGGTTGCCCCAGACATCCCAGCAAAAACGAGGCGCCTTTGTAGAGTGCATACCCGGAAACCGCGCCTGACAGATGTCCCAACAGACTTTTGGCGGTTTGCGGGTCAAAAATCACGGGGACCCGTTGGGTGCCCACCTGCCGAGCCCCCAGGCGCCGAAGCGTCCGCTCCGCCGCCGTTTTCCCAATGGCCTCCGGCTTCTCCAACTCATGCCGTTTCCGCGACACCGTATACCAGGAATCCCGCTGCATGCCCTGCCCGGTCGAGCCCGCGGCCACGGGCGTCACGACCACGGAAAACCGGGAGTTGCGATGGTAGCCCACAAACCCGTGCGTATTCGCCAACACCACGGCGCCATGGGCCGCCGCGCACTCGGCGCCTTCGGAATTGGTGATGCGCGGATCCACATCCATGGCGGCCTGTTCCGCGCGTTGCGCCAAGTCAATTTCTTCCTCCACGGTCATGGTGGTGGAATCATGGAGATCCAAATCGGGCACATCGGGAGCCATCGCCACGGCCTCCGGAAGCCCTGACGTCTCATCCTCGGCGACCGCCTTCGCAAACGCGCAGGTATCAGCGACCAGCCGGTCCAGCGACGCGTTGGAAAAATCCGAGGTGGACGCGCTGGCGGATCGTTTGCCGAAAAAGACGCGAAGACCCAAACGTTTTTCCCGCGCCTGGCTCAAACGCTCAACGGCCGACAGCCGCACCTGCACCGCGACCGAATCCCCTTCCGCCACCAGCACGTCCGCTTCCGTGGCGCCTTGGGCTTTGGCCCGATCAACCAGGTCGGCGGCCAGCCTGCTCAGGATTGCCTGTGATTCATCCATGACGTATGACCGGAGACTGGATGTGGCACAATGAAGAAGACGTGCGCAATGTGCCGACATGACGTCGTTAGACGGCGGTCCCCCCCACCGTAATTTCGTCAATGCGAATCGTCGGCAACCCGACGCCCACCGGAACGGACTGCCCTTCTTTTCCACACGTGCCGATGCCGGAATCTAATTGCAAATCATGGCCCACCATGGAAACGTTCTTGAGCACATCCGGCCCGTTGCCGATGAGGGTCGCTCCTTTGACCGGTTTCGTCACCTTGCCGTCTTCGATCAGATAGGCTTCGCTTGCCGAAAACACGAACTTGCCATTGGTGATATCCACCTGTCCGCCTCCAAACGAGACCGCGTACAGGCCTTTTGTCACGGACCGAAGGATATCCTCCGGTTCGGACGCGCCCGCCAGCATAAATGTGTTCGTCATCCGAGGCAGCACAATACTTCGAAAGTCTTCACGCCTGCCGTTCCCGGTTAAAGGAATCCCCAGCAGCCGGGCGTTGAGACGATCCGTTATGTAGCCCTGCAAGATTCCCTTGTCGATCAGGACGGTCCTGGTCGTGGGGACGCCTTCATCGTCAATATTGAGCGAGCCTCGCCGGAAAGGCAGAGTCCCGTCGTCAACGATCGTGCAGACGTCGGACGCCACGCGTTGACCGATCAGGTTGCTGAAAGCCGACGTTTTCCTTCGGTTAAAATCCGCTTCCAGGCCATGTCCGACCGCCTCGTGCAGCAGAATCCCTGGCCAGCCGCCCGCCAACACGACGGGCATGATGCCGGCCGGCGCGTCAACGGCCCTGAGGTTCAGGATAGCCTGCCGGGCGGCTTCTTGAGCATACGACCGCGCTCGATGCCGCTCATGATAAAACGCAAGGCCAACGCGCCCGCCGCCGCCAAAGGTGCCGACCTGCCGATTGGCGCCCTCTTCGGCGATACACGTCACCTGCAATCTTGATAAAGGCTGCACATCGCCGACTCTCAACCCATCGGTCGTCGCAACCAAGATGGTTTTATGCTCGGTCGTCAACGAGGCCATCACCTTCGTAATGCGCGGATCACAACGACGCGCTTCGCGATCAATCAGATTGAGCAGGTCCACACGTTCGCACGCGGCGATTGTGGTCAGCGGCTGGCTGAGCGGGTAGAGATTCTGCGTCCCGTCGGGACGATGGGTCACCGGGACCCGCGCGTCGCCCCTCGGGGAATTGGCGATATAACGCGCGGTATCCGCCGCAAGTTCCAGAGCCCGTTTCGACAATTCGTCGGAGTACGCAAACCCCGTTTTTTCTCCGGCAGTCGCCCGAACCCCGGCGCCTTGAGAAATACTTTTGACCGCCCGCTTGACGATCCCCTCCTCCATGGACACGGATTCGGCAATCGTTGATTCAAAATAAATATCCGCGTAATCAACGTCGCGGACGTTCATCCGCGTCAAAGCCTGCTCAACTTCGCGTTCCTGAAGAGAAAACTGTTCGAGTTTCACAACCGATTGAGACATGGACCGTACACTTACCACGACAACCGAAACATGCGCAAGAAATGAACACAAAACTCGTGGCCACACGAGGGCACAGGCGACGCTGTGTTCATGCAACACCACTCTCATGCACCATGACTTGCGTGCCCTCCGTTTGACAAAACACAGGCTCATGATTAGATTAGCCCTCAGTCCTGTTCTTGGTTGGAACGGGCTCATGCCGCACAGACGGCTCACTCACGGATGATGACCCCCTACTCACCAGAGCGCTTCTCGGCATTGATGGAGCACGATCTCGTGTCGCAGCTTGATCATGCCGGCCTGCCCCGCCACGTGGCCGTGATTATGGACGGGAACGGTCGGTGGGCGTCTTCTCGCAACCTGCCGCGTATTGTCGGGCACCGGGAAGGGCTGATTGCTCTTCGCGAAGTCCTGCATACCTGTTCCCGGCTGGGCATTCCATTGTTAACGCTGTATGCGTTCTCTCAAGAAAACTGGAATCGGCCCCAAGTCGAGATTGATTTGCTCATGTCGCTCCTCGAAGAATTTCTCCAGCAGGAACGTCGGACGTTTCAAGAACGGCACATGAAGTTTCTCCCCATTGGCCGGTTGCACGCCCTTCCCTCTTCCGTGCAAAACCTCGTGTACGCCATCGCCCAGGAGACCGAGCATTTTACCGACAACGTCGTCACCGTGGCCCTCAGTTATGGAGGACGCTCCGAGATTCTTGACGCCACAAATCGTTTGATGGAAGATGTGCAATGCGGAAAAGTGACGGGGCCGATTCACGAAGCCCAATTTGAGCAGTATCTCTCCACGGCCGACCTGCCGGACCCGGACCTGCTGATTCGCACAAGCGGGGAAGCGAGAATCAGTAATTTTCTGCTTTGGCAACTGGCCTATACCGAGTTGTATTTTACGGAAACCCTGTGGCCTGATTTCCGGCAACGCGAAATGCTCCTGGCCCTGCTCGATTACCAAAAACGAGAACGTCGTTTTGGTCGTCTCTCCCATGCTGTTGCTCCGCAGAACGGGTTGTGAGCGCAACCGTGATTGAGCCCGCCTCCGGGGAACAAACGAATCCTCCGGACCCTCTCTCGTCCCGATCATCCGCATACAAGGCTGGCGCCACGCGAGTGGCCGCCGCGCTGGTTTTTGTCCCGCTCATGTACATCTTCACCCGCCATCTTCCGCCATTGGCGTTCTTTGCGCTCATCGGCCTGACCGTCCTGCTCGCGCAATGGGAGTGCATCGGCATGTTCATTGACAAACAGTATCGCCTGCAACATGTCGTCGTCGGGTTTCTTGGATCCTTGTGTCTCTTGATTGCGATGCAGTGGCCCACGATTCTCAGCGTTCCTCCGGCTCTCGTGATGACGCTGACAATCCTTCTCTGCTACCAGGTCTGGTTTGCGCCTGCGGCACACCGGCCATTTTCTCTGTTCATTCTCCTGTTTGGAGTCCTCTATATTGGGTATACCCTGGGGCATTTCCTCTGGTTGAGAAATCAGCAAGACGGGGCCTTGTGGGTTTTTTTCGTGCTGCTGGTCACCTGGGCGGGCGACGCGGCCGCGTACTATACCGGGAAAATGTGGGGCTCGCGGCCGCTGGCTCCGCAATTAAGTCCGAACAAAACCAGAGAAGGGTTGCTGGGCGGCCTGATTGCGGCCCCCATCATGGCCTGGATTGGCCATCTTTGGTTTTTCCCCATCGTCACGCCACTGGATTGTCTGATCCTGGGTATCCTGTTAACGGGACTGGGAGTCCTGGGAGATCTCTCGGAATCGGCGCTGAAACGTCATGCCGGAGTCAAAGATTCCAGCTCCTTGATTCCCGGGCATGGGGGAATGTTTGACCGCATTGACAGCCTGCTGCTCAGCGTGCCAGCTTTTTACTATTATATGACGTTCATGAAAGGCCTGTAGGCTCCGGTCTCAACCGAAAGCCGCACTCACCATGAAACAGATCGTTCTTCTTGGCTCAACCGGGTCCATTGGGGACAGCGTCCTCGACATTGTTGCCAAATTTCCCGATCAATTTTCGATTGCAGGGTTGGCCGCCCGACGCAATGACCAAAAACTCGAAGAGCAAATTCGCTTGTTTCATCCAAAATTCGTGGCCCTTGCCGACGCTGACGCCGCGAAACGATTGCGAGCCCGCGTTGACGACCCCGCCATCCGCATCCTGGACGGTCCCAACGGTGTGACCGAAGTGGCCGCCTATCCGGAAAGCGATCTGGTCATCTCGGCCATCGTGGGCGGCACGGGCCTGATGCCGACCCTGGCGGCCATTCGCGCGGGCCGCCGGGTGGCGTTAGCCAACAAAGAACCCATGGTGATGGCCGGGCAACTGATGCAAGAGGAGGCGCGCCGCCAGGGAATGCCGATTTTCCCCATTGACAGCGAACACAGCGCGATTTTTCAGTCGCTCGCCGGCCAGCGACGCGAAGACGTCCGCCGCATCATTCTGACGGCCTCCGGCGGACCATTTTGGGATTGCTCAAAAGAAGTGATCGAGGCGGCCACGCCCGCGAAGGCGCTCCAACATCCAAATTGGAAAATGGGATCGAAAATCACCATTGACTCCGCGACGTTGATGAACAAAGGGCTGGAAGTCATCGAAGCCAGCTGGTTGTTTGATTGCCCACCCGCGCAACTCGACGTGGTGATTCACCGAGAAAGCATTATCCACTCACTCGTCGAATATCGGGATGGATCGGTGATCGCCCAACTGGGCTTGCCCGACATGCGGACGCCGATCAGTTACGCGATGAATTACCCTGAACGCCTGCCGCTTGATCTGCCATTTTTGGAATTATGGCAATTCGGGAAATTGACGTTTGAGCAGCCCGATCCTGTCCGCTTTCCTTGTCTGAAATTGGCGTATGAGGCGCTTGAACAGGGCGGGACCTGTCCCGCGATTCTCAACGGGGCGAATGAGGTCGCGGTTGACGCGTTTCTGCATCACGGACTCCCCTTCGGAGCCATTGCCAATATCATTGAACAAACGCTACAATGCGCCACGATTCAACCGCTGACATCATTGCCGGACGCCCTGGATGCCGACCGATGGGCCAGAGAAAAAGCCTCGGCGCTCATCGGCAGCACAGCCTGATGTGAACAGACTCTTTTCCGCGTCCTCACACATTACGCCATGTCCCCCGATATCATTTACGACGTAGCCCAAAAGATCTGGTGGTTTATCGTGGTGCTGGGTCTCCTCGTGACCTTTCATGAATGTGGACATTTTATTGTTGCACGTTGGGCGGGCGTGAAAGTGCTCAAATTTTCCCTGGGGTTCGGGCCCAAAGTCATCGGTCGCCGAATCGGGGAGACCGAATACCTCATCTCGGCCATTCCGCTTGGCGGCTACGTCAAAATGTTCGGGGAAGACGGCGGCGAACCCGTCGCACCGGAGGAACGAGAACGATCATTCGTCCATAAACCTCTCTGGAAACGCACCCTCATCGTGGCGGCGGGGCCGGGGTTCAACTTTCTCTTAAGCTACCTGATTTTTTCAGCCTGGCTGGCCATGGGCGCCCCCCTGCCCATTCCATCCTTTGCCGAGCTTGCACCCACGATCAACGCCATCGGAGCGGACTCTCCGGCCGCCCAGGCCGGCCTTCACGTCGGCGACCGGATTACCAGCATTGATGAACGCGAGATCACCACACAAAGCGACGTGTACACCGCCATGGCCCAAAGCGGCGGACGGGCGCTCGCCGTTGAAGTGCGCCGGGGCGACGAACTGAAAGCGTTTGTTGTCACCCCCGACCTCTACGACCCGGACGATCGCGAAAATCCGGTTTACGTCATTGGCATCGAAGACGCTCCGCCCATTGTCACGTCCGTCATGCCGGATACGCCGGCGCAGGCGGCAGGGATCGAGGACGGAGATCGCATCCGGGCGATCCAGGGGGAGCAGATGCATACATGGTCACAGATGACCAACATGATCAGGACGCATCCCAATGTTCCCCTCACCGCCCAGGTGGAGCGTGACGGCGCGCTTCTCACGCTCACGATCACCCCCGCGCCCCATCACATCACGGAAGACGGAGAGAAAACCGCCACGATTGGCAAAATCGGCATTACCGGTTCGGGACGGTCGGTGATCCGCACAGCCTCGCCGCTCATGGCCATTCTTCACGGGGCGACGGCAACGTGGAAATGGTCGGAACTGACCGTGATCGGCATCTACAAAATGCTGACGGGCGAAATTTCCTCAAACAACATCGGGGGGCCGATCATGATTGCCAGCGCCTCCGGCGCGGCGGCCGAACGGGGCTTCTCCAACGTGCTGTTTCTGGCGGCCATTTTGAGCATCAACCTGGGCATTCTGAATTTATTGCCCATTCCGGTCCTGGACGGCGGGCATCTTTTGTTCTTTGCCTGTGAAGCCATTCTGCGCCGCCCATTGGCCGAGCGACAACGGGAATTGACGCAACAAGTGGGCATTGTGTTGTTGCTGATGATTATGCTTTTTGCGTTTTTCAACGATATCCAGCGATTGCTTCAATAATGCCGTCCTCCTCGGATCGAACATGAATCAACCGGCGAACGCCGCCGACCAACGGCCTTGCCTCGCACGTCACGGAGCGTTGACCCAACCTTTTTCAAAGGACCACGTCTCGTATGCGGACCAGCCAACTGTTCATTCCCACGTTGCGCCAAACCCCCGGCGAGGCTGAAGTCGTCAGCCACCGCCTCATGATGCGGGCCGGCATGATTCGAAAAGTGGCGGCCGGGATCTACATCTATCTCCCACTCGGCCTGCGCGTTCTCAAAAAAATTGAAGGGATTATTCGCCAGGAAATGAACCGCGCCGGGGCGCAGGAACTCCTCATGCCGATCCTTGCTCCGGCCGAACTGTGGCGTGAAACGGGACGATGGGACTTTTACGGCAAAGAACTGCTGCGCTGCCAGGACAGGCATGATCGCGATTTTTGTTTTGGCCCCACACATGAAGAAGTGATCACCGACCTTTTTCGGCGCGAGGTGCGATCCTACCGGCAGCTTCCCTTGAACTGCTACCAGATTCAAACCAAATTTCGCGATGAAATCCGTCCGCGCTTCGGCCTGATGCGCGGGCGTGAATTTATCATGAAAGACGCCTACAGCTTTGACGCCGATGAAGCCGGCGCGCGGCGGAGCTATCAAAACATGTATGAAGCCTACGAACGGATTTTCACGCGGTGCGGTCTCACGTTCCGCGCCGTCGAGGCGGACAATGGACTGATTGGCGGCAGCATGTCGCATGAATTTATGGTCTTGGCCGAGACGGGCGAAGAAACAATTGTGTATGACGAACGGAGCGCCTACGCCGCCAACGTTGAGCGAGCGGACGTGCTCCCTCCCGCGGATGAGGACAACGCGGCGTTGCTCCCCCTGACAACGGTGCACACCCCGGGGACAAAAACCGTCCAGGAGGTGTGCGCGTTGTTACACGTGGCTCCAGACCGGCTGGTGAAAACGCTACTCTACCAAACGCCGGCGCACGACATAATCGCCGTCCTGATTCGCGGAGACCACGAAGCGAACGCCAACAAGCTCAACCGTTTTTTAGGAACAACGGGAACAGCTTTGGCCAGCGCGGAAGCCGTGCGCGACGTTTCATCCGCCCCCGTCGGCTTTGCCGGCCCGATTGGGCTCACGGGGGGGACCCGCATTGTCGCGGATCACGCGGTCAAGGCGATGCGAAATTTCGTGGTCGGCGGGAATAAGCATGATACCCACCTGACGCAGGCAAACTGGGATCGAGACTTTACCGTCGAGGCTTTTCTCGATCTTCGCCAGGCCCGGGCCGGAGACCGGTCCCCGACGGGTGAGAGCCGATTACGAGAAGCCAAAGGCATTGAAGTCGGCCACGTGTTCTTATTGGGGACGAAGTACAGCGAAGCCATGCATGCCGCGTTCCTTGACGCGGGCGGACAAGAATGTTTCGCCATCATGGGATGTTACGGCATAGGGGTGAGCCGAACGGCCGCCGCCGCCATTGAACAAAATCACGACGACAACGGCATGGTGTGGCCCGTGCCCATTGCGCCCTTTCACGTTCATTTGCTGCCGGTGACGGCGTCGGAGAACGTGCTCAACACCGTCGGCATGCTGTACCGTGTCTTGACCGAAGCGGGGCTGGAAGTCCTGTGGGACGACCGCGATGAACGGGCCGGAGTGAAATTTAACGACGCGGATTTGATTGGAGCCCCGTTTCATCTCACCATTGGCGACAAGGGCTTGGCACAAGGAACCGTCGAATTCAAACGACGTGCCACCGGCGAAGTGGTCAAATTGCCTCCGAATGGGGTGTTGCCTCACGTGCAAGCCCTGCTCTCCGCCTATGATCTCCCCCATGCGTCACCGCACTAACCCCTGAATGCTACGCGGGAAAAGGGCCGTTCCCATGCGCGTCCCCGCAACGTCGCTTTTTTGAAGTCGGGATCCGTGAATTGACAACGGAAAGAATGGAATGCTAATTTCCAGTGGGTTCGGCGAAACCGTGTGTGAGTCGCATGGCCCGGAGTCCCAGGACAGGCCTATCCCCGGACCCCAAACCAAGACGACCGAAAAAAGACGAATGATTACGCAAATGAACGTGCGAGGGCTGTTGTTTGATCCCTACAATAACGCCTATATTGTCATCCTTCGCGACGAACAACAGTCGGACATGTTGCCTATCTGGGTTGGGAAATCAGAAGCGAGCGCCATCAGTTTTGCTCTGGAGCATATTTCTCCACCACGTCCCATGACGCATGATTTGATGAAAGCGATGCTGGATAACGTGGACGCAAAAATCTTGAGCGCCGTCGTGACCGACTTAAACGACAATACGTACTATGCCAAGATCCATTTATGGCACGGAGATTCAGAATACTCCGTTGATTCAAGGCCCAGCGACGCCATTGCGCTGGCGTTGCGTGCCGAGGCCCCTATTTTTACGACCGAGGAAGTCCTCCGGAAACAGAGTTCAGAGGAATTGGAGCGGTGGCTGGAAAATTTAAAGCCCGAAGATTTTGGAAAATCTGAAACCTAGGCTCGGCGACGGAATGTCCCGGCCCATTGCCCCGACCCCATTGCCATTTGCCATGCCACTGCCATGAGTGTGGAACAAAATACCGATCGTATCCCGTTAAAGGTTCATGGAGTCCTCGTTGACCCCAATACGGATACCCAGATTGTGATCCTCCGAGACGAAACGAATGCCGACGTGTTGCCAATCTGGGTGGGGGCGTCCGAGGGGGCGGCCATCCGCCTGGCATTGGAGAACGTCATTCCACCAAGGCCGACGAGTCATGATCTCATGACGAGTCTCTCGACCCATCTCGGAATGAAAATCACGCACGTGGTGGTGACTGACGTTCAAAACAACACCTATTATGCCACGGTTCACCTGTCTGCCAACGGACTTGAACGAACGGTTGATGCGCGGCCCAGCGACGCCATTGCCCTGGCCTTGCGAGCCAAGTGTCCGATTTACGTCACGCAAGAGGTGCTGAAGAAGCGTGGCGGCGACAATGGAGAAGCGTGGCTGGCGAAACTTGACCAAAAAGAATTTGGCCAGGCAGAAACGTAAAGCGGCTCCGTCAAGACGAACATTTGGAGAATGCGTGATGCGCACCTTTCAAGCAAAACCTCATGAAATCAGCAGAAAATGGCACGTGCTTGACGCCAAAGGGATTACGCTCGGTCGGTTGGCCACCCAGGCGGCCACCCTGCTCCGCGGCAAGCACAAACCCACGTTCACGCCGCACGTTGACACAGGCGACCATGTGATTGTGGTGAATGCCAAAGACATTCGGCTGACGGGGAAAAAGAGGAAAGAGAAAACCTATTATCATCACACCGGATATCCCGGAGGACTGAAAACCACGACCGCCGAACGGCTCCTGGAGAAAACCCCCGAGGAAGTCGTGGCCAAAGCGATTCGCGGCATGCTTCCCAAAAGTCCATTGGGGAAAAAAATGTCGAAAAAATTGCGGGTCTATGCCGGGACGGAACACCCGCATGGGGCGCAAGGGCCGGAACCCTGGACAGAAAACCGGTCAGACAAGACAATCCGGCACGTGATTGAGCATGGGAATGTTTGAGACAAAACGCGGGTTATAGAAGAAAGGCACGGACATGGCACAGCAACGTCATTATGCCACGGGAAAACGAAAATATTCGATTGCGCGCGCATGGGTCGAACCGGGCTCTCCGGAAATTACGGTCAATGGACGAGCGATTGAACGGTATTTTACCCTTCTGTCACATCGCGCCCAGATTGAAGCACCCCTCGAACTCACCAACACAAGAGGCCAATTTCGCATTACCGCCTCGGTCTGCAGCGGAGGCGTGTCTGGACAAGCCGGCGCCCTGCGGCATGCGATTGCCAAAGCTTTGGTACACGTGAACCCGGACTTTCGCGCCGCGCTCAAGAAAGCCGGCCTGCTGACGCGCGACCCGCGCGTCAAAGAAAGGAAAAAATACGGGCGCAAAGGAGCACGAAGCCGATTCCAATATTCCAAACGTTAATCGCGTGGACAGGCAAGAGGGTCACGAAAAAAGGGAAGGCTTCCATGCCTTCCTTTTTTTCGTTTCAGGCGCTTCCGGCCAAGCCACATTCATAATCACGCATGATGGTCCGGTCTCGAGTCAAGACGGCGATCCTCGGAGCCAGTGGGTACACCGGCGGCGAACTGCTTCGTTTACTCAGCGGCCACCCTCACGTCACCGTCACCACGGTGACGGCGGAGAAATCCGTTGGACTACCCGTCACCGCCCTCTTCCCGCATCTCGACACATTTCACGCGCTTGTGTTTGAACCATTGCACATCGAACGCATCCTCAAAAAAGTCGATCTGGCATTTCTGGCGCTTCCACATACGCAATCCATGGAACCGGTGGCCGCATGCGTCCAGGCCAGCAAACCCGTGATTGACCTGAGCGCCGACTACCGTCTGACCCGGGCGGCCACATATGAACAATGGTATGGCACGCCTCATACGTCACCCGCGTTGCTGAAAAAATCCGTGTACGGGCTTCCCGAACTCCACCGGGCGCGGATCCGTCAGGCGCGTCTCGTCGCCGTGCCCGGATGCTATCCCACGGCCGCGATCCTGCAACTGGCTCCATTGCTGGCCCATCAGGTCATCCACACGGACACCATTGTCGTTGATGCGAAATCCGGCCTATCGGGGGCGGGCCGAAACCCCGCCTTGTCCTGCCATTTTCCGGAAGCTCATGAGTCCATCACGGCCTATAACCTTGCCCGACACCGTCATACCCCGGAAATTGAACAGGAACTGGAACGCGTAGCCGGAGGAACATCCGGTCGGCGACAAGGCGGAAGCCCGTCCATCAACATCGTCTTTACCCCTCACCTCGTTCCGATGAATCGCGGCATCCTCAGTACGGCCTACGCCAGACTGCGGAAACCGCTGACGGACGCCGCCCTGCAACGACTGTACACAGACTTTTACAAAAACGAACGATTTATCAGAATTCGAGAGGAGGCAACGCGCATCAGTCCAAGCCACGTTCGAGGGTCGAATTTCTGCGATATCGGCGTGTGCCTGAATCAACGGACAAACCACGTCATCGCGGTGGCGGCCCTGGATAATTTGGTCAAAGGGGCGGCCGGCCAAGCCATCCAATCCATGAATGTGATGATGGGATTTCCGGAAGAGACGGCTTTGGATTCGCCGAGCGCGTTTCCTTAACGGGAGACCGCGCCATCTCACCACATCTCCGTCCGTGATCAGTCGGCATGGCAAACACCAAACACATGAAAGGCGGCATCACGGCCCCGAGAGGATTTCTCGCCGCGGGTATTCATGCAGGCATCAAACCGTCCCCTCTCCTGGATCTCGCCTTGGTGACGTCCACGCACGCTGGAGTGATGGCGGGAGTGTTTACGCACAATCGCATCGTGGCAGCCCCGGTCCTTCTGGGTCGCCGTCAACTCAAAAAACAGAGCGGACAAGCCATTCTCGTGAACAGTGGAAACGCGAATGCGCTGACCGGAAAGCAAGGGATGGCGGACGCCATGGAAATGCGAAAACTCGTGGCGACGCAATTGCGCCTTCCCGTCCATTCAGTTTTTGTGGGCTCGACAGGCATCATCGGCCGTCCCCTGCCGATCCGGACCATCCGTCAAGCCATCGCTCCTCTCATCCAACGGTTGAGCCGGTCGGCTCATGCGCAAGCCGCGCAAGCCATCATGACAACGGACACCGCCTGTAAAGAAATCGCCTGTCAAACCACAACGGGCCGGCAGGCGCTGACGATAGGAGGGATGGCGAAAGGCGCCGGCATGATTCATCCCAACATGGCGACCTTGCTGGCCTATCTCACCACCGATGCCGCCATTGCCCCGAGCGCCCTTCAAGCCGCCTTAACCCAAGCCGTCAACGAGACCTTTAATTGCCTCTGCATTGACGGCGACACCAGCACAAACGATACCGTGCTGTGCCTGGCCAACGGACAAGCCGGCAATCCGATGATTCAGATGGGAACACCGCAATGGAAAACATTTTATGCCCTTCTCTACGAAGTCTGTCTGTCGCTTTCGAAGAAAATTGTCCGCGACGGAGAAGGATGCACCAAAATCGTCGAGATCATCGTCCGCGGAACAAAGACCGACCACGAAGCCAAACAAATCGCCCAAACCGTGGCAACATCGCTTTTGGTGAAAACGGCGTTCTTTGGAGAAGACCCCAACTGGGGTCGAATCGTGGCCGCCGTTGGTCGAGCCGGAGTGGCCTTGAACCCCGCCAGGCTTTCGTTGCAAATCAACGCGACGCTGGTGGTCAACAACGGCCTGGGCGTTGGCGGCCAAGCCGACCGACAAGTCCAGCGAATCATGCGGAACAAGGAATACGGCATGACGATCTCGGTGGGGAACCAGCCAGGGTACGCACGACTCTGGACAACGGATCTTTCTTCTGATTACGTGAAAATCAACGCCTCATACACCACCTGATGAAGCCTGATGAAGGATGCGTCATGAGAAACCGCAGACGGAAACCATGAAATTTTCCATCCCTTCGCGCGTCCGGCTCACGCAGCACAGCCTGCACGCCCTTCTTCTCTTGCTGGTCCTGGTGCCGGGCTGCACGATTCTTGAAACCACCTACGACGTGGTCAGCGGAACCGTCAAAGGCACCTATTACGTCATCAAAGGCGTCTATAAACTGACGGTCGGAACCAGCAAGGTCATCTACCACATTGGAAAATTTACGTTCGAGGTCATTCGGGCTCCGTTGGACTGGCCTCTGACGCATGAGGGCATCGAAACGATTGACGGGCTGCCGGTCAAAGAAGCCATTCGCCTGGGCCGCGTCAAATGGGCGCCCTATGTGGTGAAAGGCAAACGCTACGTGCCCATGAGCATCACACAGGCACAACGCTATAAAGAGACGGGCATCGCGTCATGGTACGGAGAAGAAACACGCCGGCAAAAAGGGGGACAGATGACCGCGAACGGGGAAGCGTTTAATCCGATGGGCTTAACCGCCGCCCACAAATACCTGCCGTTACCGATCAATGTGAAGGTGACGAATTTGGAAAACGGCAGATCAATTATTGTCCGGGTCAACGATCGCGGCCCGTTTCCCGCCGCCAATAACCCCACCTCGGGGAAACGCATTATTGATTTGAGCTACGGTGCCGCCAAACGGCTGGGATTCCACAAAAAAGGGCTGGCCAGAGTGTCCGTCAAGGTTATCCCCGTCAAAGTGGAAACCTAAAGCCCCGGTTGCGGGGGCCACTGTCTTCACCACACAGTCACAAACTGTAGCACCGTCCCTGCCGCGCGCAAGAGAGCCTGGCAGCCTGGGAATGTTGCCGGCGAACCGAGCGGGACAACACGCGGGCGGCGATTCACGACACCGCATCAACAATCCCGCAGCCAGGATGTCTGTGGAGGCTCAAGCGCCTTACACGAACCAAACACCGTCATCATGACGACGCCTTCACGCACGGCTTTGGGGCTGCGATACCGCACACGTCCGGAGGCGGAACGGCGCCGTCTCCCCGAGGCCACGATGCGTGGTGCGGCAACAGGTTCCTCCCGCATTCCCTGCGCCGCCTCTTCCGGCACGACGAGATCGGCATCGTGAGACGGCAACAACTCCCCGGGCGACTCGGATGCCTGAAAGGACCATGAACGCCTCTCCAGTTCTTGCCGCAACCAGCTCCCGATGGAGCTCAGCAACCAAACCAATAACACGATGCCAAGAAAGACAAAGGGCTCGAATCTCACGACCGCCTCACGTGGCTGCCCTCGTTTGGCGGTTCCTCTTCATCATGCGCAATGGCATCCCGCATCGCGGTATCGGCTTGCACGTTTTTCATTCGGTAATAATCCATCAGCCCGAGATTGCCTTTCCGAAAAGCCTCGGCCATGGCCCGCGGCACTTCTGCTTCGGCCTCGATTACTCTGGCCCGCATTTCCTGTTCCATGGCCACGGCCATGGCCCGACGTTCTTCGGCCTTGGCCTGCGCAATTTGCTTGTCGGCATTCGCCTGGTCAATTTGCAGTTTGGCGCCGATATTTTCGCCAACATCCACGTCTGCGATATCAATGGATAAAATTTCGAAGGCGGTTCCCTCATCCAATCCTTTCTGAAGAATGTGTTTGGAGATTTCATCGGGGTTTTCCAGCACGTCCTTATGCCGGGCCGACGACCCGATGGTACTCACCATGCCCTCGCCAACTCTGGCGATTACCGTCTCTTCCCCGGCGCCGCCGACCAGCCGGTCAATATTGGCTCGAACGGTCACCCGTGAGACGGCAATCAACTGAATGCCGTCTTTCGCGACCGCCGTAATCCTCGGGGTTTCAATCACCTTCGGGATGACGGACATTTGCACGGCCTCCAACACGTCACGGCCGGCAAGATCAATGGCCGCCGCGCGTTTGAAGGGCATGGGGATATTCGCCTTATCAGCGGAAATCATCGCGTTCACCACTTTCACAACGTCGCCGCCGGCGAGAAAATGCGCTTCCAAATCATTGACGGGGATATCCAGGCCCGTCTTGACCGCGCTGATCCGCGCCGTGATAACCGTGCTCGGCGGCACCCGGCGCAACCGCATGCCGACCAGTGTCAGAAGCCCCACGTACGCATTCGAAGCCCAGGCCGCAATCCATAAAGGAATGGGAATGAGGTAGAGAAACCCCGTCAAAAACATGAGCAAGAGGAACAAGACCGCGAGGGTGCCAAAGACCTGCGTTTCTGCGCCCATGAGGGACCCCTCCTTTTGGGAACCAAGTGGAACGGATGTTGAGGAACGTGTAATACTCTACCACAAACAGGGAAGGAATGGCTCACAATTCAGAGCCTCGGGACACATGGAAGAGGCAAGAAGATCGCGGGTCACAGCCGGCGCCTCGTGACGCAGGCAACCGTCCGTCATCGAGAACGCACGTTACGGCGTTTCAACGAGACCTTCCAGCAAAGCCCGACACGGCTGTTGACGCAATTTTCGGAGAGCGGCCGTTTCAATTTGGCGGATCCGTTCCCGCGTCACGCCAAAATCCTCGCTGATTTCTTCCAACGTATGGGCGTTGGCACATCCGACCCCGAATCGTTTCTTGATAATGTATTCTTCCTTCGGCGTCAAAACCCCCAGAGCCTTGGCGACTGTTTGCTGCGTATCGTACCGTATCGCGGTCGCAGACGGAGGAGGGACGTTCACATCTTCAAGCAGGTCTCCCAACCGAGTCTCTTCACGGTCGCCGACCGGGGTCTCCAGTGACACGGGTTCTTTCAGGCATTCCAGAATTTCACGGGTCTTCTCTTCGGACAAATCCACGTGGTCGGCGAGTTCCCGGACAATCGGCTGACGCCCGTAGCGCTGCACCAATTTCATCGAGGCCTTTTTCAACTGTTGCAGAGATTCATGCATGTGAACCGGAACCCGGATCATATTGGCTTGATTGGCTATGGCCCGAGTGATGCGTTGCCGGATCCACCACGTCGCATAGGTGCTGAATTTATACCCGCGTTGATACTCAAATTTGTCAACGGCTTTCATCAACCCGATGTTGCCTTCTTGAACGAGGTCTAAAAATTGAAGCCCTCGCCCATGGGAACGCCTGGCGATGCTCGCCACCAACCGCAGATTAGCCCGAATAAATCTGTTTTTTGCGTCTTCGAGATTTCGTTCGGCACGGGCAATCCTGTCGAACGTCTCAAGGAAGACATGGACGGGCATGCACACGACCGTGCGCTCAATATCCCGCAAACGGCTCCATGCCTCACCAATCATCTCCACCAGCCGCCGGATTTCTTCCGGGGGCATATCGGCTTTGCCCGCAAGCGCCTTTGTTGCCGCCCGCGCCTTGAGGAGCGTTGGCGAATAATCCAGGGCCTCATCGTTCGTCAGGTCAAGCCGTTGACAGAGATCACTAATCCGCTGCAGAGCAGATCGCAGGTCTTTCTCCACAATGCTGACCTGGGCCAGCAAGCGTCCTTGATACGCTTCGGTGAATGCCAACGCGTGAATGCGGGCCGCAATACGTTCCCGGTCGGCCTCCAAACGTTTCAGGACAGGCGCTGAATCTTCGTCTTTCGCTGCCGGCCTGGCGCATTTGTTCAAGTAATAACGTCGCAAAAACCGTGAGGCCTGCCGGACCGCCGACAGTCCGTCCACGATTCGCCGGCGTGTCTCCTCGTCCGCCCGTTGGCCCCGCTCGGATTCAGCGCTTTCATCGCCTTCCGCACGCATAACGCTCACAACCGTGGACAACGGCGTCTCGCGTCGCCGCAACGAATCGCGAAGCGACTCCAATCGTTCAAGCACAACGGGGAGTCCATAGAGAGCCCTTGCCAAGTCCGCTTTTCCTTCTTCAATCTGCCTGGCAAGCCGCACCTCTTCTTCGCGAGTCAACAACGGAACCCGGGACATCTCTTTCAGAAACATCTGGGTGGGCCCGTCCGCCTCCTCTTCGCTTTGAGCAAGCATCCCGTTCAGGCGCGCGGAGGCACGCGGGAGAGCAAAAGAAGCGCCGAGAAAACCTTCGGCCGACATAACCAGTGACGGCGTTTCAGAAGCAAAGCCCGGCTCTGCGGCGCCTGGCAACATGGACTGACGCATGATTCTCCTCCCGGTTCTCCTCTTCTCGAATGTTACGCGGCGTGAGGGGCGCGTTTCCCATGACCCCGACCCGGAATCTCATCCGATTGTTTCGGCGTTTTCGGATACACGGTTTCCCCGCAGTTCAAACACCGCAAGGTCTCAATATGGAGAAACGGACCATCCGGGTCATAAAAATGATCCCGCACCAAAAACCCTGCACAACGAGGACAGTGCATGGCAGGTCTCCGCTGCACGATTTTCGCCTGTTCCACGACAGTCCCTGAATGGTATTTCGCAACACGCCCTGCGTCTTTTTTACCCATAGTCTTTTTCATGATGATTTGCCCGCCTTCCTTCTCCCCAAGATAACGCTTGAATACCTAAAGTAAAGGAGACCCCCCAAAAAGCTGTCGCAAAACTTCCAGAACGACTCTCGAATAGCCAGTTCGTGTTGGCCACTCATACGCCCACGACCGGAAAGAGCCGGCGATGCTGCCGGGTCGGTACAGAACCAGCCGGGGTCAGTCCCGGCCCGTTTTGAGCAGACCATACGGATACGACATGAACATTCCGTCCGCTTCCGGACTAGCCAGGGACGGATGAAATTTGCTAGTATGGTCCCTTCATGGAAATCGGCATTGTCGGGCTTCCCAACGTCGGCAAATCAACAATCTTTAACGCGCTGACGTCAGGAGGCGCGGCCGCCTCGAACTATCCCTTTACCACCATCGAACCCAACGTCGGCGTCGTCGCCGTTCCCGACCCACGGCTGGAACGCCTCACGGAACTGTTCAAACCCCACAAAACGACTCCCGCCTTCTGCCGGTTTGTTGACATCGCCGGCTTGGTCAAAGGCGCGGCAAGCGGCGAAGGACTCGGCAACGCGTTTCTGGCCAACATTCGGGAAGTTGATGCGATTCTGCACATGGTGCGCCTCTTTCATGATACCGACGTGGTGCACACGTTGGGGCACGTCGATCCGCCGCGCGACATTGACGTGATTGAAACCGAGTTGATGCTGGCCGACCTCGACAGCCTCGTGAAACAATGCGACAAAATCTCCGGCAAGGCACGCTCCGGGGACAAGGCCTCGCAGGAGACACTCGCATTCCTCACGACGCTGAAGGAGGGACTCGAAGCGGGCACGCCCGCGCGCGCGCTGGAGCTTGCCCCCGACCGTCTCGGGAGTGTGTTCCTCCTGACGTCAAAACCCGTCCTCTACGTCGGCAACACCGACGAGAACCCGGATCAGGACGTCATGGCCGCTTTTCAAACGTTCGCCACAACACGCGGAGCGTCGTCGGTCGTGATCTGCGGCAAACTGGAAAGCGAACTGGCCGAGCTGTCCGGCCAGGACCGCGACCTGTTTATGGCCGACCTGGGCATGAAACACAGCGGCCTGGAGCAGGTGATCGTGGCGGCGTATCAAACCCTGGGGTTGTGTTCGTACTTTACCGGCGGCCCCAAAGAAGTCCGGGCGTGGACGCTCCCCGTCGGAACAAAAGCGCCCCAGGCCGCCAGCGTCATCCACTCGGACTTTGAGAAAGGATTTATTAAAGCCGATGTGTACCGCTTCACCGACATTGACCGGCACGCCTCCGAACAGACACTGCGGGAGAAAGGACTGATCCGCTCCGAAGGCAGAGAATACGTGGTACGGGACGGCGACGTGTGTCACTTTAAATTCAACGTCTAGTTCGCCGTTTCGTTGCCGGCCCGGGCATGCTCACGTGTTCCAGCCGTTACCCGCAGCGGCGAACCAATCGGTTGACAATCGGTTTGGCCGGCGGGTAGAAAATTCAACATCGTCTTGTTGATTCGTGGAGGAACGCACGGCTTCTCTCTGCCTGTTCATGGCTGATCGCCAATCAGGCTGAAGACGCTCTTCCCTGATCCGGTCGCCATCCTCTTCACATACGTCACGGTTTGGAGTCATTGACATGCCAATCAATGCGCTACGGAAACCAGGGGCAAAGATGAGCCTTCAGGAAGCCTGCGAACGAGTTGAAAAACTCAAGCGCATGGCTGCCAGCAGCAACCCTCACGAAGCCTCCGTGGCCGCCGCGCGGATTAAAACCTTTGACGTCAATACCGCCCGCACGCCGCGGTGGGAAGACACGCCGGATTCAACCGAACCGACGACGGGCACGGAACAGATCATGACCGACTCTTGCGCCCGCGCGGTTGAAGTGCTGGATGCGCCGCCCGTGATCCCCTACAAGGAACTGGGCGAGCTGGAAGTGGAACAACCGCAGAGTCAATCGTCGGTCAATTGGGACGTGCTGCACGCGGAATTATTGGAACGCGCCCACACCATCGGCGCACAGGCCATTATCAACATTCAAACCAAAGGAACGATTCGACAGAAAATTCTGACGGGAATGGCGCTCAAATATCTGACCCCCCAGGAAATCCTGGACATCCAGGCGGCCAACAAACTGGAAAACGACGAGAAAGCGTACCGCGAGGCACAAAAGGAACGACGTGACGAAGATTGGGCCCCTCCGGTTGGCTAGGGTGGATTCAGACCGTCGGGGCAGGCGCGATCAGAGAACGCCGTCGCCTGTTTGAAGCACGAAACAGACGAGCGCCGGAGTAAACGGAATGACGGAATTTCGCTATCAGGAAATCTTTGAACATGGAGCGGATACGACGACGTACCGAAAGTTGACGTCGGACTATGTGGCCCCCGCCGCCTTCGAGGGGCACGAAATCCTGAAAATTCAGCCGGAAGCATTGACCCTGCTCGCGCGCGAAGCCATGGATGACGTCGCGCATCTCCTGCGGTCGAGTCATCTCAAACAATTGTCGGCCATTCTGCGCGACCTCGACGCCTCGGCGAACGACCGCTTTGTGGCGCTGGAACTGCTCCGGAACGCCAATGTCGCCGCGGGACGGGTGTTGCCGGGATGCCAGGATACCGGCACGGCGATTGTGATTGGGTATAAGGGGCAGCAGGTGTTCACCGCCGGCCATGATGCGGAAGCGCTCTCACGCGGCATCTACGAAGCCTACGCGCACCGCAACCTGCGCTATTCGCAGATGGCTCCCCTCGATATGTATGCCGAAAAAAATACCGGCGCGAATCTTCCGGCGCAGATTGAGCTCTATACCGATTCGGGCGCGGCATACCGCTTTCTGTTTATCGCCAAGGGCGGAGGATCGGCAAACAAGACGTTTCTCTATCAGGAGACCAAAGCCCTGCTGAATCCGAAATCCCTGCTCTCCTTTCTCGCGGAAAAAATTCGTACCATCGGCACCTCCGCCTGCCCGCCCTATCATCTGGCAATCGTCATCGGAGGCCTGTCCGCAGAATTCACCTTAAAAACGGTCAAACTCGCGAGCTGTCATGCACTTGACGATCTCCCGACCTCCGGAAACGACTTCGGTCGCGCGTTCCGAGACCTCGCCATGGAACGGGAAATTCTGGAACTCTGCATGGAGACCGGCATTGGCGCGCAGTTTGGCGGTAAATACTTCGCGCACGACGTGCGGGTGATTCGCCTCCCGCGTCACGGCGCGTCCTGCCCCGTGGGCTTGGGAGTTTCATGCTCGGCCGACCGGCAAATCCTGGGCGCCATTACCAAAGACGGCGTCTTCCTCGAGCAACTCGAAACCAACCCCGCACACTATCTCCCGGACGTCACCGAAGAAGACCTGGATGAAAAAGCAATCACGATCCACCTGAATCAGCCCATGCCGGACATCCTCGCCGAGTTGCGCAAACATCCCGTGGCCACCCGGCTGTCGCTCACAGGGCCTATTGTGGTGGCGCGCGACATCGCCCATGCCAGACTCAAAGAACGGCTGGACGCCGGAAAGGGGCTCCCCCGATACTTCAAGGATCACGTGGTGTACTACGCCGGCCCCGCCAAGAAACCCGCAGGGCATGCCTCGGGTTCCTTCGGCCCCACCACCGCCGGACGCATGGATTCCTACGTGGATCAATTTCAAGCCGCGGGGGGCGGCATGGTCATGCTGGCAAAAGGCAACCGTTCCCAACAGGTGCGCGAGGCCTGTCGAAAGCATGGAGGGTTTTATCTGGGTTCCATTGGCGGCCCCGCGGCCAGACTGGCCGAACACAGCATTAAAAAAGTTGAAGTGCTCGAATATGAAGATCTCGGCATGGAGGCGATCCGGAAAATCGAAGTTGAAGACTTCCCGGCCTTCATCGTCATCAATCACGAAGGCCGGGATTTTTACGCCGACCTTGCCGCCCAACGCCCGCCCGCACTGGTCCGGCCGGACGGACAGCGGACGCAACAGCACAAATGACAGAGCAAAAAACCGGGAACGTCCACGCCGTCAGACAGCGGGGAAGATTTGACCGTTGAGACGGCCTTCGACGCTTTTGCTATAGGCAAGGGCGACCCGGCGGGCCGGAACGGGAACATGGCCGCGGAAGAAATGCCCGATCTGCTCCATTGATTCTTCCAGCACTTCCGGGCTGACGGCGTTGAGCCGAATGCCGTGCGGCATTTCAATGGACGCGCCTCGTACAAACCCTTCAAGTCCGGCGTTGACCGTGGCGGCCGCCACGCCGGCATAAACCGGATCATGGGCCAAGATGCCGGTGGTCAGCGTGAACGAACCGCCGTCGTTGACACACGCGCTTCCCAGCAAAACCAGGTTGATCTGTCCCATGAGTTTGGAACGAATGCCAATTTCGAATTCTTTTTCCGTGAGCGTGCCCAGCGGCCCGAAATGCACTGCGCCGGCGGTGCAAACCACCGCGTCAACGCGACCCGTTTTCTTGAACAGATTGGCGATCGAATCGGTTGACGTCAGGTCAACGTTCACGTCGCCGCTTCGATTGCCGACCTGAATAATCTCGTGCCGACCACCCAATTCCCGTATCACCGCTTTGCCGATAGTGCCCGTCGCGCCCACAACGATGATTTTCATAGTCGGATCTTTCGTGGTTTTCGCCGCCGCCGGCCATCCGGCATATGCCCGCCGAAAGGCCATGACGGCAAACTGTAGAACGTTGCTGTTTGTTTGTCTAGTTGGTTCGTCCATGACGTGGAACCACCGCGCGCGCGTCACAAAACCGGCGGCCCGGGAGGACGGTTGTCTTTCTGACAGGAGTATGGTATGGTGCCAAATATGCAAACGGTTGTGGCCTGTGTGAAGGTCAACAAAACAGCCGTTTATTAATCAAGGTTGCAATCGGGAATCTGATTGAAGGTCCGACCTAAGCGCCCTCTTCTTTCGCGCCTTTGGCACACCCTTTTCTTTCCTGTTTCTCGAGTGAAGCCACAATTATTTTCAAAGGAGTTGTGCTATGTCGTTTAAAATTTACGTGGGCGGTCTGCCTTATGCAATGACCGAAACAGAGCTGACGGATCTCTTTGTGCAACACGGCAACGTGGATTCGGCAAAAATCATCACCGACAAATACACCGGTCGCTCCCGGGGATTTGGGTTTGTCGAAATGCCCTCGGAAGAAGAAGGCAAGGCCGCCATTACGGCACTGAACGGCACCCAATTAGAGGGCCGCGAGCTGACCGTCAATAAAGCCCGGCCTCAGGAAGCCAGGTCCGGTGGCGGAGGTGGCGGAGGCCGCGGCGGGTTTGGTGGCCGTGGCGGACGAGACGACCGCTAGGGAACGCTCTCGGTTACCAGATGCGGTGTGCGCGTGGGAAAGGTCCCATTGCGCACACCTCTCATCTGACAGGCTGACGAAACGGTTTCCGGATTCTGTCACGCTGGCGCCCTGACTTTCTTGACAGGTCAGAGGCGATGTCCTTATCATCACCAATATGGTGATTGTTGTCATGACTCGTCTGACGCGCACATGTCTCGTTTTTAGCGTCCTGACCTGCTTCCTGGTCATGAGCGGAGTGGTCTTCAGTCAGGCTGCCGCTCATTCCCTGCATCATACTCACCATAACGCGGCGACACATTCGCATATTCTCTGTTCCCTTATGTGTGCGACAGGACAGGTGGTCCACGTCGCCGAGCCCGTTCTTGACGCACCGTTCCACACCATCCATTTTCTCAAAACCGAACTCTTCGAGCCGGTCGCGCTTACCGTGTCCGCACTTCGTTTTTCCCGCGGTCCTCCCGGTTTCTAATCTCTCCACTGCTTTTCAATAACTCGTCCGGTCGCTGTCGGGCCGTAACGGATTCGCCTTCCATTGCAGAACAGGCGATCCGCCCGTGAAACGCGTGGCACAGAGACACCGCTCTCCAGAAGCGAGGCGACCATTCTACTTGAATACTGGGAGAAGGAAATTGCGCATGAGAGTAGCACGAAACATGAAAAAGCGAGGGATTGTTCCCGGGCTTTTCGTCTTGGGTCTGGTGTTTGTCGGCATTCAGGGAACGCACGCCGCGTTACTGGACGGCATGCTTGACGGCGTCGAAGAGTCCATGGCGAACAGCCTGGTGCAAAAAGGCGAAAAATTGACGACGGGAAATTTTTATACCGACGCCAAACCAAATGCCCATGGGCCCGCCGGAATGATGGGCGATCACACCCATGAAGCGGGGGAAGTCATGTTCTCCTACCGCCTGATGCACATGTGGATGCAGGGGACACGTTATGGAACGTCCCGGGTATCCAATGCCGACGTGGTCAAGATGGGCGGGGCCGTACCGTCCGGCTATTTTGTGGTGCCGGAATCCATGCGGATGTTCATGCATATGTTCGGGTTCATGTACGGCTGGAATGACACCGTCACCCTGACGGCCATGCTCCCTTACATCCATTTGAATATGAATCACAGCAACAGAAATGGCAGCCGAAAATTTACGACCCGGTCCGAAGGGTTGGGAGATATTCGATTCGGCTCCCTGTGGCGTCTCTGGGCGGTGGAAGCCCCAAGCATCGGCGCCCATCGTTTCCACATGAATTTTTCGGTCAGTGTGCCGACGGGAAGCACCGAGCCGACAGATAGCACACCGCTGGCGGAAAACTCCCGCTTGCCCTATCCCATGCATCTTGGTTCGGGTACGTTCGATTTTTATCCAGGGATCACGTACGGAGGAGAGAAAGGACGAACGTCCTGGGGTCTCCAGACTATTGGCACGTTACGGGTCGGCAGAAATTCCAACCAGTTTTCCAAAGGCGATGCCTACGTGGTTAATATCCATGGCGCCTATGAAGTGATCAAAAGTCTGTTGAGCGGGTCGCTCCGTTTAAGTTGGAATCACTGGGAGGCGTATGACGGAGCGGACCCGGCCATTACCAGGAACCGCCCCGATGATACGCGAATTGTTCAAACTGCCTTCCCCGACCTTCTGGGCGGCCAGCGACTGGATATTCTCGGCGGCATCAATGTGCTGCTTCCGGAGATTATGGGACTGGAAACCCGTCTTGCGGTGGAAGGTGGGGTGCCGGTGTACCAATACCTGGACGGGCAGCTTGAGACAGATTCAATCGTGACGTTTGGCTGGCAGGGCCTGTATTAAGAATCGTCCATTTCAGGAAACGATCGCCATGTTCCTGCAAAAGAGACAACGCCGGTGGAGACATGCCGTGTCAATGGGCTGGGTTTGTCTTGTCCTGTTGGAGTCGGCAAGCGCGGGGTTCGCTTACGACGTGATGGAAGTCACAAACGGGGCCACCCTCGCCGGACAAGTCACCTTGACGGCCCCTCCCCCGCCTTCACGGCATTTTGCGGTCAGGAAAGGGGTTGAGGTGTGCGGGGCGGAGCGTGTGCTGACAAAAGTTGACGTGCGGAACGGCATGGTCAAAGGCGCGATCATCGCGCTTGAAGGCGTGGAAAAAGGCAAGCCGTTCGCGTCCCATCAGGAGCAAGCCGTCGGGCAAGGACGCGGCGCATTTCATTACAGGGGAGGCAACAGGCTGAATCTGAGCGTTCAACTCAAAAAGTGCAGCTTTGGCCCCTTCACCGGAGTGATGATGGCCGACGATGCCGTCCAATTCGTCAATCATGATTCCATCAAGCACACGCTCCATACCTATGCGTTAAAAGGCCGTACAGTCAAAATGCTGAAAACCGTGCATGCCCAGAGTCTCGCGGCCGAGAGTCAGACAAAAAAAACCTTTCCGGCACAACGACTGCGCCATGCGCGCGCCGTCGCCCTGACCTGCGACCGTCACGACTTTATGGAAAACTGGCTGTACGTGGCCAGGAATCCCTATTATGCCATTTCCGATAAGGCGGGACACTTCACCATTGATCGAATCCCGCCCGGCGAATACCTCATGGTGGCATGGCATCCGGTGCTCGGCATGAAAGAACAACGAGTGACGCTCACTCCACATGGCCGTCTCTCCGCCGATTTTGCGTTTACGAAATAACCTTGCAGGTCTTCATCGTCTGGATACCGCGTCGAACCTGGGCGGACATACTGCCCGGGTTCCGACACGAAGAAGGCGCACGAGCCACCGCGTGCGGCCGTGGATTCACACAATCCACGGGACCAGGCGCCACGTCCGCAACCGGTAGGCCTCATACTCGTCAAAGGCTTCCCGCAAGCACCGCTCTTCACGGGACAGCTTCACCGCCAACGTTGCGAACAAGAGCAACCAGGAAAACCCTCGCACGGCAGAAAAAGACTCGCACACCAAAGCCAGCGTGACCGTCAGCAACGCCGTGTACATTGGATGACGAATCCAGTGATAGGGGCCACCGGTCACCAGACAACTCCCGGCCTTGACTTCAGGCAGAACATGCACATTTTTCAATTTCATCGTGGTCAACGCCCAGACCCCCAACAGACCGCCCAACAGCTCCATCGCGAACAACGCGGCATCTCCGGCGATCCATGGACCCGAAACCAGTATGGCGCCGACACAGGAAAATTGAACGCCCGCGAGCATGCAGGACGTCACGCTGACGGTTTTGCGTTTCGTCATCGCGGCATACCGACTCAAGGCATCATGGGAAACCGGTGACACCGGATTTCAACGATCCGCCATTCGTTTCAATAACGATAGCCGCCGCTCAGATGCCGTTCAAACGTCGAGGAAAGACCGAGATGGTTGCGAGAAACCATGGATTCCGCCACTGCCGTATTGTCCGGAGCCATGTCACGCGCTCGGTTGAAATGGCTCCTGGCTTGCTCGTGGTCGCCTAATTTGTGGAGCGTGAGCGCCAGATTGAAATGGACCTCCGGCAAATCGGGGTCGGCTTGCATGGCCGATTCAAAATGTCGTTTCGCGTCCTGCCACTTCCCGGCCTGATACTGTTTGATGCCTTCACGGTTATGACTGACCGCGGCAAAACTCGTTACAGGGGAAACCATGAGAGGGCCCGACCGGGTCACGCACCCCGTCATCGCCAGACATCCCAACACGAGCAGGCCGTTCAGCATTCCACGCCACATGCGTTTTCCTCCCATGTCTGTCGGTGGCATCCCGTCACCGCCGGTCTGTTTCCCGAAGGAGCGCGGATGCGGCAGGCCACCATGGACGCCCCCGAGCAGGCCGTCGCGCCTTGCCCCCAAGCGAGTCGGGACAGGCTGTTGTCGCCGGCAGACTGTTCCGCTACCATGCCACAGCATAGCGAGATACGTTGACACTCGCAATCCCATGACACATGACGTCTTAATCATTGGCGGAGGGTCCGCAGGGTATGCCGCGGCGCGCACGGCACGCGACGAGGGGGCGGACGTCGGCATTATTGATCAGGGGCCGTTGGGCGGTCTGTGCATTTTGCGCGGATGCATGCCGACCAAGACCATCCTGCGCTCCTCGGACGTCATGTCGATCATGAAACGCGCGGAAGAGTTTGGGGTACAGCCGGTTGCCGCACACGCCAACCTCCCCGCAATCATCCATCGCAAGAACATCCTCATTGGCGAGTTTGCCGCTGACCGCGTTCGCGCGTTGCAAGACTCCCGCTTCACCTTGTATGAGGAACGCGCGATGTTTCTCTCTCCCGGCAAGGTGCAGGCCGGCCCCCACACGTTAACCGCCAAGGCCTTTATTCTCGCCACGGGGTCCGTGGTTTCCCGTGTCCCTGTCCCAGGGCTTGAAGACGTTGGATACATCACCAGCGACGAGGCTCTGGAATTATGCGACCCGCCCCGCTCCATGATCGTACTCGGCGGCGGACCCGTGGCGTTGGAATTGGCTCAATTCTTCCAGCGTATCGGTGTCTCCGTGACATTGATTCAGCGCAGCCCCCACGTCATGTCAAACAGTGATGAAGACCTGGCCCGTCCCGTCGAAGCGCGGCTTCGAGAAGAAGGCATGACGGTGCTGACCAATACCAGGCTCCATCGGTTCACAAAGGATGGCGCACAAAAAACGGCCCACTTGACCCATGACGGCAAGGAACGAACCGTTTCCGCAGAGATCATTCTCCAGGCTCTCGGACGACAGCCCTCCATCGAGGGGTTGAATCTGGACGCCGCCATGGTCAAGGTGCATCAGGGCAACGTGGTGGTGGACGACACGATGCGGACAAACCAGGCACATATTTATGCCGTGGGAGACGTGAACGGGCTCCACGAAATTGTCCATATCGCGGTCAGGCAAGGCGAAATTGCGGGATGGAACGCCGTGCATCCCCAACAACCTTCCCGCCACCATGACGACCGGCTCAACGCCCAGGTCGTATTTACCGACCCGCAAATCGCCAGTGTCGGTCTTGATGAACAAGCATGTCTGCGACGGAATATTCCCTATCTGGCCGCTTCGCATCCGTTTGACGACCACGGAAAATCCATGACGCTGGGCGAGACCTTTGGTCACGTCAAACTCCTAGCTTCACAGGAAAACGGCACAATTTTAGGAGCCCATCTCGTCGGCCCGGAAGCCGCGGAATTGATTCATGCACTCATTGCCGTAATGTACTATCAAGGGACGGTTCACGATCTTGTTCAAATGCCGCATTATCATCCCACCCTTGCCGAAATCGTCACGTATCCCGCCGAGGAACTGGCCGGGCGGATTCACGCACGGTCTGCCGTTTAAGGGGAACGGCCTTCCCTCGCGTCATCAGAATACCGGCGGGGTGTTCCTGCCTCATGGGTTCGGTCTCACGGACTTGAAAGAAGCAAAAAGATAGTCTAGGCTTTCCGTAAGCTCATGCTTGCGACGGAAACCCTTTGTGCCATCGATGCAAGGGCGACACGCGCAACAACCGCGCGTCGATCAGAACACGATTGTTCGGAACAGGGTCCGCACCGGTCAAAGCCACGCCAAACACGAAAACGACGGAATCCCCGATGACCAACGAAACGGCCGCCGAACCTTCCTCGACGCTCACGACAAAAATTGTCATTCTTGCGATCCTTGGACTTGGCATCGGGGCGTTCTTCTATTTTGATCTTGGTCGTTATTTTTCCCTTGACTCCCTGAAAGACAACCGGGACAACTTACTGGATTATACCAACGCCAACTATCCCGCCGCGGTCGCCATTTTTGTGGCAGCCTATATCGCTCAAACCGCATTCTCGTTGCCCGGCGGGGCCATCATGACCCTGGCCGGTGGTTTTTTATTCGGAAGCGTACTCGGCACGATCTTTGTCAATATCGGAGCCACAACGGGCGCAACCTTCGCGTTTTTGGCCGCGCGATACGTCTTGCGCGATTGGGTCGAACACAAATTCGGAGACCGCATTGCAGCGATTCAGGACGGATTCGCCCAAAACGCCTTCAGCTATCTTTTGACGTTGCGGCTGATCCCCGCCTTTCCTTTCTTTCTGGTGAACGTCGTGTCCGGGTTAACCCGGATCAACCTCGGCACCTATATCATGGCAACCTCCATCGGCATTATCCCCGGCAGCTTTGTGTTCGCCTTTGCGGGCAAACAACTCGGCTCCATCAACTCGTTGGGAGAAATTGCCTCGCCGCCCGTGCTGCTGGCTTTTACGTTTCTCGGATTGCTGGCCCTGATGCCCATTGCCTATCGGAAATTCACGGCAAAGAAACCGTCGTGAGGGATGCGTCCCGTTCCGGCCACGTGCACCAAACACACGTAGAAGAAAAGACGCGGGTAGTCCTTTGAGAAAGGATGAATGATGCAGACAGCAGACCGCCGACACGAACCCGTCACCATCGCTCCAATGGATGAATTTAATCAGCAATTGATTCATAACGTGCATCCGCAGAACTGGACCAACCCAACGCCAACGGGCCAATACAATATGATCGTCATTGGTGCGGGCACCGCCGGGCTGGTCACGGCTGCGGTCGCCGCCGCGCTCGGCGCGAAAGTGGCCCTGATTGAACGACATTTGATGGGCGGAGACTGTCTGAACGTTGGCTGCGTACCTTCCAAAGGCGTGATTCGCGCGTCCCGCGCATGGGCCGCGGTGAAAAATTCCAGGCAGTTCGGCCTTGCCGGCCCTGATGAACTCAAGGCGGATTTCGGGGCCGCCATGGCGAGAATGCGAAAACTTCGAGCCCGCATCAGCCAGGCAGATTCGGTCCATCGCTACACCAGCCTCGGCGTTGACGTGTTTATCGGCGAAGGCCGATTTACCGGAGCGCGCACAATCGCAGTGGGCGACGCCACCCTTCGGTTTTCAAAAGCCGCGATCTGCACCGGGGCACGCCCGGCCGCTCCTCCGATTCAAGGGCTGGAACAGGCAGGCTACCTGACGAACGAAACCGTGTTTTCGTTGACCCGGTTGCCCCCGCGTCTCGCGGTGATTGGCGCCGGCCCGATTGGATGCGAATTGGCTCAATCATTCGCTCGATTCGGAAGTCGCGTGTGCCTGATTGAACGAAGCGATCACATCCTGCCCCGGGAAGACACGGACGCCGCCACCATCGTTCAAACGCAAATGGCAAAAGACGGCGTCTCGTTTCTGTTTGACGCGAGCATCACAAAGATCGAATCACGCGGACAGGAAAAAGTCGTGCATTACGACCAAAACGGCGGGCATCACGAATGTGCAGTTGATGACATACTCGTTGGCATCGGGCGTGCGCCCAACGTGGAAAATCTCGACCTCGAAACCGTCGGAGTGGAATATGACGGACGGACCGGCGTGAACGTGAATCACCGCTTACAAACGACCAATCCCGACATCAGCGCCGCCGGCGACGTGTGTTTCCCGTTTAAGTTTACGCATACGGCCGATGCGATGGCCCAAATCGTCATTCAAAACGCCTTATTCCCTCATCCCTTTGGATTCGGGTACGCGAGTACGGATTCGCTCATTATTCCATGGGCCACCTATACGGACCCGGAACTCGCCCACGTCGGGCTGTCCGCGACCGAGGCGGAGAAACAAGGCATTGCGATAGACACCTTCACGTCTCAACTCGAGGACGTTGATCGAGCCATTTTAGACGGAGACGATGAGGGGTTTGCCCGTGTCCACGTCCGAAAAGGCACCGATACCATTGTGGGCGCCACGATCGTCGCGACTCATGCCGGCGACATGATCAGCGAATGCACGTTGGCCATGAAGGGCGGGCTTGGCTTGAGTGCGATCGCCGGCACGATCCATCCCTACCCCACCCAGGCCGAAGTGATCAGAAAAACCGCCAATGCCTGGAGAAAAACCACGCTTACCGAGCGCAAGAAACACTGGCTCGGAAAATTATTCGCCTGGACGCGGTCACGGTAGCGAACCTTCCGGCGCAAGGCGTTCGCACACAAAGACGCCATCCTCCGCCCCGGACGGGAACCGTCGCTACATGTAGCCGGGAATGCCTCCGGGCTTCCACTTGATATTGCACCCGGCGCTGGGCCGTTGCGCTTGACTCACGGGTTGCCCCGCCAGCACGGCGTCAATGGCCCCTCGCAAATCGTTTCCCGTCACGGGTTTGCCGTTCCCGGGGCGGCTGTCATCCAACTGCCCCCGGTAGACTAACCGCCTGGCCTTGTCGAACAAAAAGAAATCCGGGGTACAGGCCGCGGTGAAGGCCTTGGCCGCGTCCTGGCTCTCGTCATAACAATAGGGAAACGTGAACCCAAGCTCCTGCGCCATGGCTTTCAATTGATCGGGGTGATCATCCGGATAGTCGTTCACATCGTTGCTACTGATTGCGAGCATGCCAAGATCCTGCCCGGCGTAATCCTTTCCCAGCCGGCCCAATTCCAGGCGCACGTGAACCACATAGGGGCAATGCCGGCAAATAAACAACACCAGCAAGCCCTTTCGGCCGGCAAAGTGGCCGGGAGCAATCATCGTGCCGGACACCACGTCAGGTAAGTGAAAATCGGGAACGGGCGTTCCTAACGCCAACATCGTCGAATGGGTCAATGCCATGAGCCGACTCCTTTGTTGCGCGAAATGGAGGAAACCTGTGGTACGCTTCAATAGCATCTATCAAAGCATACCGTACCAAATTACAAAATAGAGGTCTAATATATGATATTGAATACGTTCATACTTATGGCAGGCGTGGTGGCCGTCACCATGGTAATCGCCAAAACCGCATTGTCCAACGATGCAGAAAAGTCTGTACGAGGGATGGGCTTATGCGCAGCGTATGATGAATGACACGGTGAAAATGGGAAAAGCTATGAAATCCTCAAAGCTTCCGAGACATACCAAGCTGTTTACGGTCAAAAACCAGACTCTTATGCAGATGGTTATAGCGCAATAAACGGTATCAGCAGACACACTGCACTATCCACCATAGACAAGCACATGAAAAATTCATGTACCTCGACATACAATGCATCTTTGAGACTGAATAATACGATATCCAAGTGATCTTGAGGTTTCTTACTACTGGGATCGTGTTAGAAAATAGCACCACCAAGAGTAGCAAAATTCACATATGCTATACAAACGCCACTTGGGATATCCCGTGATGGATACTGCCTTCTGTGCATGCATGACTATCACTTAACACACAAATTTTTCCAACGAGATGCCCAAAACCATTGGCCCCACCACACCAAATCTTCCACACGCTGGACATTCGAGAAGAGCCGTCGCTTAACTGTCTTCCTTGATTTGTTCGCTCAGATAATTCTGCAGCCCGACCTGGCCGATCGTCTCGAGCTGGGTTTCGATCCAGTCAATATGCTCTTCTTCATCTTTGGCCATGTCTTCCAACATGTGGCGCGTGGTAAAGTCGCCGACCTTCGTGCAATGCTGGATGCCCTGGGTGAGCATTGCGACCATGGCGCGCTCCTTGTCCAAATCCGCTTTCAGTTGTTCCGGCACGGTTTCTCCGATTTTGACCGTTCCGAGCCGCTGCATGTTGGGAAGCCCCTCCAAAAAGAGGATATGGTTGATCACGGCTTGAGCATCTTTCATTTCCCCGTAGCTTCGATCCAACACATGATGATGCAATCGCTCATACCCCCAGTTCTTGCACATTTTGGCGTGCAAAAAATACTGATTGATGACCGTCAATTCTTCAGTCAACAGCTTGTTGAGAAGATCAATCACGCCGTCTTTCGCTTTCATATTCGGCCTCCTTTTCGTGTCGGCGTTATGGAACAGTTCAACAGAGCGAGAAAAACGGAACAATCGGTGAATGTCACTCACCGTCCTTCTTGCAAACTAGCCCATCCAGCCGACGTCTGTCAATGAAAATGATTAGGTATTTTAACTTATTCATGACTCCTGTTCTCAAAGTCGCTGATACGGATTCTCGCCTTCAAGCGGCGTGACGGTAAACCCCTGCTCGCAACGCGAGGATTGTTTCGTCGCATTGACCGCTCTTCATACCCGGTGCTACTGTCAAAGACATGGATGATGCCCGCCGCGACCGATCTCCCAACCGTCTCATCCACGAGACAAGCCCCTACCTGTTGCAACATGCCTACAATCCCGTGAACTGGTATCCCTGGGGAGAAGAAGCGTTGCGCCTTGCCGCGGAAAAAGACGTGCCCATTCTCTTGTCCATCGGGTACTCCGCCTGTCATTGGTGCCACGTCATGGAACGGGAATCGTTTGAGAATCACGAGATTGCAACGCTCATGAATCAATATTACGTGTGCATCAAGGTGGACCGCGAAGAACGCCAGGATCTCGATGACATTTACATGCAGGCCACGCTGGCCATGAATCAGGGACATGGCGGCTGGCCCATGACGGTCTTCCTGACACCCGACCAACACCCTATTTTTGCCGGCACCTACTTTCCTCCGACCGACAAATGGGGCAGGCCGGGCTTTGGAACGGTCCTCACGCACATTGCCGAAGGATGGGGAAAAGATCGCGCCGCCGTCGTTGAAAGCGCAACGCGCTTTACCGGCCGGCTGCAAACGGCCATGCGCGTCACCGCTCCCGCGACGGTGGGGCAGCAGGACATTGAAGCCGCGGTCGAGCAATTTTCAGCCGACTTTGACCCGATTGACGGAGGGTTTGGGCCAGCCCCCAAATTCCCGCCCGCCACCGGCCTGTCTTTTCTCCTGCGGTACCACCAACGAACCGGGAACGAGCACGCCCTGCACATGGCCTGTCACACGCTGGACGCCATGGCGGCCGGCGGCCTGTATGACCACATTGGCGGAGGGTTTGCCCGGTATTCGACCGACGCGCACTGGCTGGTCCCTCACTTTGAAAAAATGCTCTACGACAACGCGTTGCTCGCGAAGACCTATCTTGAAGCATTCCAGGTGACTCGCAACCGCCGGTACGAACGCGTGACCCGTGAAATTCTGGACTACATCACGCGAGAAATGACCGCGCCCCACGGCGGCTATTATTCGGCCACGGACGCGGATTCAGAGGGCGTCGAAGGAAAATTTTTCGTCTGGAATCCCGAACAGATTCTGGCCGTCGCCCCATCCGAGCAGGACGCCGCCAGGTTCTGCGCATATTACGACATTACGGCTGACGGCAACTGGGAACACCGGAGTATTCCCCGTACGCCGCGCCCCCTTGAACAAGTCGCCGAGCAACTCAACTGTTCCCCGGAAGAACTGCAACGGACGATTGACCGGGTGAAACCGCTTATCTATCGCGCGCGACTGACGCGCGTGCCGCCGGGGCTGGACGATAAAATCATCACGGCATGGAACGGGATGATGATCAGCGCCATGGCCGAAGCGGCAAGAGTCCTGGGGCATGCCCCGTATTTCGAATCCGCCCGTCGGGCCGCCGATTTTCTGCTCGGGACGCTCTCCCGTCCGGACGGAGGACTGTATCGGACATACCGTAACGACAAAGCCCACCTGAATGCATACCTTGAGGATTATGCCTGCCTCATGGAAGCCCTCATAGATCTGTATGAGGCCGGGGGCGAGGAACGGTATCTCGGAGAAGCCGTTCGGTTGGGCGAACGACTGCTGACGGATTTTCTTGACGCGGAACGGGGCGGATTCCTGACCACGGCCAATGATCACGAAACGTTGATCATGCGAAGCCGCGAAGGACCGGACGGCGCCACACCCAGCGGCAACGCCGTTGCGGCCATGGCCATGGCCAGACTCTCCGTTCACCAGGATCGTGAAGATTGCCGGGACGCCGCCGCACGGGCCATTCGAGTGTATGGCCGGCAGATAGCCCGTGTGCCGAGAGGATTTGCCAAGACGTTGATCGCGGCGGATTTCCTGTTGAACCACCCCGTGGAACTGGCATGTATCGGGTCGCCGCGCGAACCGGAGTATGACCGGCTGCTTCGGGAAGTCGCCCGCCACTTTCTTCCCAATCGGGTCATCGCGCATCGCGCGCCCAATGCCCCCAAATCCCGCCATCCGCTTCTCAAAGGCAAGGAAACCGTCAACGGGCAAGCCGCCCTGTACGTGTGCCGGAACTTTGCCTGCCAGGCTCCGATTACCAATCCCGGGGACGTCGCACAGGCCTTCAGCAACGGGCCGCAAGCGCGGCCGGACTCAACGCCGCACACACTGGCCTCAACCGGCCTCCCCGGCGCCGCGACGGCCAACGGCACCGCCGCCTATGTCTCTCGGATTCTGGCGCGTTCTTCCGGCTCCGGTTCTCCGACGACCGACGGCTATACCGCGTTCGGCTCGACGGGACTCACCACCTCCAGAATCGGGTTTGGCGGCTACCGGATTGACGTTGACCGGGATGAACATCGGGCCGCACTCGTCCAGGCGCTGCGGGACGGATGCAATCTTGTTGATACCTCGACGAACTATGCGGACGGCGGCAGCGAACGCCTGGTGGGAAGCGTGCTCAACGAGTTAATCGCCAAACAGGAAATGACTCGCGAATACGTGATCGTCGTGTCCAAAATCGGCTACGTCCAGGGACAGAATTTACAACTGGCGCAAACCAGGGAACGGGCCGGACGCGCCTATTCCGAAATGGTGAAATACGGGGAAGAGATCTGGCATTGCATCCACCCAGAGTTTCTGGACGATCAACTGACGTTATCCCTTGATCGCCTCGGACTCACGACGCTGGACGTCTGCCTCCTGCACAACCCCGAATATTTTCTCTCCGACGCGAAGAGCCGAACGCACATCGTTGATGGTGCCGCCGTGGAGGAACGGCGAATCGAATTCTACCGGCGCATGGAAGAGGCTTTTGTGTATTTTGAGCGCCAAATAGACGCGGGCCGCATCCGGTTTTACGGCGTCTCGTCCAACACGAGCACGGCCGACCCCGACGACCCAGAAGCGACCTCGCTGTCGCGCATGCTCAAAGCCGCCGGGAACGCGGCCCAACGGACGGGAAAGCATCAACACGGCTTTCGAGTCCTTCAATTGCCCATGAATCTCTTTGAATCGGGAGCCCTGCTGACCCCGAATACCGAACAGGACGGGACGCACACGGCGCTGGAATGCGCACAAGCGCATCGCGTCGCCATACTCGTCAACAGGCCGCTCAATGCCATATCCGCCCAGCACCGCGGAATGGTTCGACTCGCCGCCCCGAACGATGAACGCGTGGAAACCGCCTTTGAGACACAATGTCAAACGGTCGCGCCCCTGGAAGAAGAATTTCTGAAAACATTCGCCCCCCTGATCCCGTATTCGGGGAAAGGGCCGGAGCCAAAAGATTTCTTTTCCCTGACCGGCACACTCGGCAGCCTTCGAGCGCAAATTCACAACCTGAACCATTGGGAGCAGATTGCATCGCAGAGGCTCGCGCCGCGGATTAATCAAGCGCTTCAAGTCGTGACCAGGCATCTCACCGGGGACAAAGCCGCGGCATGGCAACGCTGGCAAAACTCGTACGTCCCCAAGCTCCTCGTGTTGCTCGCCATCATGAAACAGGAAGCCGCAGACAAGACTCGGCAACAACTTGAACCGGTCACCGCCACGCTGGACCGACTGCTTCCGGAAGAGAAGCGGGACGAACCGCTTTCAAGAAAAGCGCTGTGGAGTTTGACCAGCACCCCCGGTGTGACCTGTGTCCTGAATGGCATCCGTCAAACGGAATACGTCGAGGATTCGTTAACGGTACTCGGATGGAAAGCCCTGCCGCGCTCCCGCGTGATTTTTGAGAGCCTGCGATCACACTGACGAACGACCCGGCCAACGGTCGCCCGGAAACGAGCTGCCGGGCCAATCCCGCTAGATGTTTCGCACCCATTGTTCCCAGAGACGGGATACATTGCCCCATTCCCGTTCGAACGAATAGGGATGCAACGTCAGAGGAACGAGTGTTCGATCGCTCGTGCGCTGAATCCGATATGCCCCGGAATCCGGATTCACGGACACGACAATCGCTCCGTCCGAATCCGTTCGGTACATGGCGATGTGCCGTTGCCGATAGGCCCGCAACACCGCCCCGTCCGGATGTCCGTAACGATTGCCCCGCCCGGCGGAGACAACCGCACTTGTTGCGCGCAACCGCTCAATCCATCCACGATTCAGCGAACTCTTCGCTCCATGATGAGGAATTTTTACGACAGTCGCCGCTTGAACCAGCGGATGCCCGACTAATCTCGTCAAGGCGTCAACTTCCGCGTCGGCCGTCAGCAGGATGGTCTGCTGCCCGCAGGTCACGCTCAGCACCACGGACAGATTATTCAATTCGGTTCCGCTCAGATGACCGGACGATTGTCCGACGAGGCCGTGTTCTGATGCCGGCGGATTCAAGGACGTCAGGCGACACGTCCCATCATTGATAATCTCTTCTCCTTCCCAAGCAATACGTTCAACAAGCCCTTTCTCCTTCACGGCATTCTCGAGTCTTTGGTAAAAGGGCTTCACGCGTCGAACCCCGTTGCTCCAATAATGACCAACCTCGAAATTGCCGATAATCCAGGGAAGTCCGCCGACGTGGTCCAATTGCGGGTGAGTCGCGATCACGTGATCAAGGCGTCGAATGCCCCTGTCCCATAAATATGGCCCCACTACCATTCGCCCCATGTCCCAACGCCCGTAGCCGACGCCGCCGTCAACCAGCACCGTTTGACCGCCGGGCAGTTCAAGCACCGTCGCATCACCCTGGCGAACGTCCAGAAACGTTATGCGCAACGCGTCATCGTCAAAGACGTGCCGCGGCGACCATGCCCACCAGAACAGGCACAGCGTCAGCACGCTCACACTCATCCATCGCAGAACTCGTTTCCGACTGAACAGCGCAAACATGAGACAAAGATAAAACCCCGCAATGGCCAGTAGTGACGGCGACGCCACATGCCATCTGGCGCCTGGCACGTCAGCCACCATCTCGACGAAAGACGCCAAGCCATGCATTATGGCCTGCTGCAACCCGCTCAAGGGCAGTTGGTCCAATCCCCCGAGCAGAACGACAAGCGACGCGCCAAGCCCCAACGGCACGACAAACAAGCCGACCAGGGGCACGACAATCGCGTTCGTGAAGATTCCCAGCCAGGCTACCTGATTAAAATAGTACGCCACCAGAGGGAGAGCCGCCAGCGTGGCGGCAAGGGTCATCACCATATACTGCTTCCGCCAATTCGTGAATGCGGCCATCATGGATTGGGAAGCCCCGTTTTCTTCGCGATCACGCCCGCCCCACCACCAAAGCGCCAGAGCAATGGCCAGGACGGAAATATACGAAAACTGAAATGAAAGATCATAGATCGCCTTCGGATCAGACAGGGTTGTGAACAACGCCGCCAGACTCAACGCAATCACAATGTGCCGGTCGTGACCGATCCAAACCGCAAACAGGTAGAAGAGCAGCATCACCAATGACCGCACCGTCGCCACGTGGGCTCCCGAGAGCAGCGTATAAAACACAATCATCGGGACGGTGGCCAGAACGGCGAGTCGTTTCGGCGGCAGGACGCAGGAAAGTTTCTCCAGCCATCCCGACGGCATACGATGGGTCATCCATCTAACGCCGAAAAACGACACAAAGGCCAGCAACCCCAAATGCGATCCTGATATGGAAATAATGTGAACGGTGCCCGTCGTCATAAAATCATCACGGACAGGCAAGGGAATATCATTCTGCTCGCCGACAATCATGCCCAAAAACAAGCCGCGGGCCGGCTGTTCGAGCGTCGAGACGGCGGCCTGACGAACCTGATTTCGCCATTGATCAATCTGACGCCAGGCCCGCGCGCCGACATCGAAGGCTCCCGGCGGTTGAACCTGTATCCGATGAGGGCCTCGTACTGTCGCAACCGCGTGAATACCCCGGTCCCGGAGATAAGCGCCATAATCAAATCCGCCGGGGTTGCGCATGCCAAAGGGCAGTCGGAGCCGAGCACGGACGGTAATCCTGTCACCCTGAAAAACGTCCGTATCGGGCGCGCGCCAGGTTACACGAAGATTCCCGCTCCTGCCGTCCTGCCCGACACGCTGCACGGCCACGATGATGGTCACCCGGTCCGGTCTGTGTTCGACCGGAGCCGCGACGATCCCGGAGAGCGTGACTTCGCGTTGACCCGTTGGGGACACGAGATCGGCGGCGGCGTTCCCGGACTCTTCAAAAACCCAGTAGCCCATGCCGAACAGGACGCAGGCGTACAAAATGAGTCCGTGAGCTCTGGACACGGGAATCTGTGGTTCATACAGGGACAACGCCCCGGCCAGAACGATCAGGAAGACGAGAACGGTGAGAGGCAAAAAGGAAAGCCAGGACCCGAGCAGGAGTCCCAACAGAAAGGCGGCGATACTGAAAGACCAATGTCGAAGAATCAATCGTCCCGCAACTTACCCAATGGCGGCCTTGACCGCCACGGCTAATTCATCCGCGACAGCTCTGATTTGTGAATCGTCCCGTCCTTCAACCATCACCCGCACCAACGGCTCGGTTCCGGAATACCGCACGACGATACGTCCCGCCCCGTTCAGCCGTTCTTCACCGGCGTGAATCGCCCGCTGTAATTCCGGAACGGATGCCAAATCGGGTTTGCGCTTCACGTTGACGCACAGCATGATCTGCGGAACGGTATCCATGCCTGTGACCGCTTCAGAGAGAGGCGCGCCGGAGCGCTTGACCAGTTTCAACATCTGCATGCCGGCAATCAACCCGTCACCGGTGGTATGATAGTCAAGAAAAATGACGTGTCCCGACTGTTCCCCGCCAAGGTTGTATCCATCCGACACCATGCGCTCCAGAACATACCGATCGCCAACGGGTGTTCGGAGCAACGTCATCCCCGCCTTCTTCATCGCCAGTTCAAACCCGAAATTACTCATGACGGTTCCCACAACGGTCTGGCGCTTGAGCCGACCGCGGTGTTGCATGTCCAGCGCAAAGGCGGCCAAGGCCCGGTCGCCATGCACCACCTCGCCCTGCTCCGTCACAAACACGGCGCGGTCGGCGTCCCCGTCCAGCGCAATGCCGACGTCGCCCCGGTGGGTTCGAACGGCTTCCTGCAATCGCTCGGGGCAGAGGGCTCCATATCCCGCGTTAATGTTCGTGCCGTTCGGTTCATCTCCAATCACATGGACTTCGGCTCCGAGTTCGCGCACCAGCGAGGGAAAGACCGAATACCCGGCGCCGTGCGCGCAGTCCATGACCACCTTCATGCCCTGAAAATCCATCTCGCGCGGCAACGATCGTTTCACGAATTCTATGTAGCGCCCCTCGGCGTCGTCTATGCGAAACGCTTTCCCGATTGCATCCGCCGTCGGACGAAGATGTTCGATTTCGTTTGACTGGATTAACGCTTCAATGCGCCGTTCGATCTGATCGGGAAGTTTGAAGCCATCATTTGAAAAAAACTTGATGCCGTTATCCTGATAGGAATTGTGGGAAGCCGAAATCATCACCCCGGCGTCGGCGCGAAGACTTCGCGTTAAAAAGGCCACGCCCGGCGAAGGAATGGGACCCACCAGCAAGACGTCAACGCCCATGGAACAAATACCGGAGGTCAACGCCGATTCCAGCATATAGCCGGAGAGACGGGTATCTTTCCCGATCACAATCCGATGACGACCTTCCCTGCGCTGAAAGACATGCGCCACGGCTCTTCCCAGCTTCAAAGCCGTTTCACTGGTCATGGGTTCCAAATTGGCGATGCCTCTCACGCCGTCGGTTCCAAATAACCGTCGCATATTCCCTCCTTGCGCGCCGCCCCTCCTAGGCCCTGACGATGGCCTCCGACATTCGGACCACTTCACGCATCGCGCCGACGTCATGCACGCGAACCATCGTCGCCCCGCCCAGAACCGCAGCCGTGACGGCGGCGGCGGTCCCCATCGTGCGATGGGGTACGGGGCGGTCGGTGACCGTTCCAATAAATGACTTGTTCGACACGCCGACCAACAGGGGGCGCGCCAACTTCAGCAACGACTTGAGCCCTTTCAACAGGGATAAATTCTGCTGCGCATTTTTTGCAAACCCAATGCCCGGGTCGAGAATAATGCGCTCACGGGCGATTCCGATGTCCTCCGCTTGTCGCATACGTACTCCCAAATACTCCCCGACCGCCTCGACCACGTTGTCATACCGGCAATACCGTTGCATGGTTTGAGGCATGCCTCGCATATGCATCAGCACAAGTCCCGCCCCGGTTCGCGCGACAACGGAACCCATGCGGGAATCGTGCTGCAACGCGCTCACGTCGTTGACGATCACCGCGCCGCAGTCAATCGCCCGTTCGGCGACTCCAGCCTTTCTGGTGTCAACGGAGATCGGCACCGCCGCACGCTTTCCGATCGCCTCAAGCACCGGCCGCAAGCGACGAATTTCCTCCCGTTCATCAACAGCCTCCGAACCCGGCCGCGTTGATTCAGCGCCGATGTCAATCAAATCGGCGCCCTCGCTCACCATTCGTTCGAAATGGGCCAAGGCGCGTTGGGGATCAAGAAAACATCCTCCGTCGGAAAAGGAATCCGGCGTCACATTCAGGATACCCATGACCAGAACTCGACGGGACAATGGAATCCGGACGTGACAGGCCTGGATGTACGCGGAGTGTACCTCATCCATAAAGCGCCCGGCTTATCCCCGCCGGTCACGGGCGGGATCACTCGCAATATCAGAGGGATGGTGAATAAACAAGCAACGGGGAACGAGCGAGCGGGGGTGTTTCGGCCTCCCCGAATTCCATACACCAACCGAATCGGCAAGGACAGGGGCAATCGGATGGACCGCGACGGCGTTAGACTTGCGCCGGCGCCGGCACCGGCTCCTGCACAACCGCCCCCTGGTTCATGATTTGGTCAATCTCCAGGGAATCCAGAACTTCTTTTTCCAGAAGGGCTTCCGCCAAGGCCCGCAGGGTATGAATATGTTCCGTGAGCACTCGCTTGGTCCGCTCATAGGCTTCCACGATCAGACGTTTCACTTCATGGTCAATTTCCAGCGCCACTTGATCGCTGAAATCCCGACGCGTCGCGATTTCCCGCCCCAGGAAAATTTCTTCATCCTTTTTGCCAAAGGCCAGGGGCCCCAGCGCGGCGCTCATGCCCCACTCGCAGACCATTTTCCTGGCGAGTTCGGTGGCCCGCTCAATGTCGTTGCCCGCACCGGTGGTGATATTCTTCAAAATCAGTTCTTCGGCCACCCGGCCACCCAATAAAATTGACAACGTGTTATACAGGAATTCCTCCGAGTAACTGTGCCGGTCGTCAATGGGAAGCTGCATGGTCATTCCCATGGCGCGCCCTCTCGGGATAATCGTCACCTTGTGAACCGGGTCGGCTCCCGGCAGCAATTTCGCCATCAGCGCGTGCCCCGCCTCATGATACGCCGTGGTGCGCTTTTCCTCCTCATTCAGGACCATGCTCTTGCGCTCGACCCCCATCATGACCTTGTCTTTGGCGTTTTCAAAATCAACGAGTTCCACCAATTTCTTGTTTAATCGAGCGGCCCAGAGCGCGGCTTCATTCACAAGATTTTCCAAATCGGCGCCTGAAAAACCCGGTGTGCCTCTGGCAATCTGCTCAAGGGCCACATCGGACGACACGGGCACTTTCTTGGTGTGCACTTTGAGAATTTCCGCGCGTCCGCGCACATCGGGACGATTGACCACCACCTGGCGGTCAAACCGGCCGGGCCGCAACAAAGCCGGGTCAAGGACGTCGGGACGGTTTGTGGCGGCGACAAGAATCACCCCTTCGGTCGTGTCGAACCCGTCCATTTCCACGAGCAGTTGATTTAAGGTTTGTTCCCGCTCGTCATGCCCGCCGCCCAACCCGGCGCCGCGCAACCGCCCTACCGCGTCAATTTCGTCAATGAAAATAATGCAGGGAGCATGTTTTTTGCCCTGTTCAAATAAATCACGCACTCGAGACGCCCCGACCCCCACGAACATTTCCACAAAATCGGAGCCGCTGATGCTGAAGAACGGAACACCCGCCTCTCCGGCAATCGCCTTCGCCAGGAGGGTTTTACCCGTTCCCGGAGGGCCGACAATCAAGACTCCTTTGGGGATGCGTCCCCCGAGCTTTTGGAATTTTTGAGGATCTTTCAAAAATTCAATAATCTCAACAACTTCTTCCTTGGCCTCGTCCACACCGGCCACGTCGGAAAACGTCACTTTTTTCTTTTCCTCGGTGAGGAGACGCGCCCGACTTTTTCCAAATGAAAGCGCCCGATTCCCGCCGACTTGCATCTGCCGCATGATGAAAAACCATAACCCCAGAAACAGGATAAACGGTCCCCACGTCACCAGAAACGTAATATACCAAGGGCTTTCATCCGGCGGCCTGGCTTCGATCTGCACGGACTGCTCTCTCATGGTTTTCACTAAATCGGGGTATTCAACGGTATAAGTCCGAATCCGATTCCCGTCTTTCAAAATCGCGCTGATATGGCTGTCTTTCATGGTGACTTTCGCAATGTCCCCCCGCTCGAGATGGGCCATAAAGTCACTGAACATCACATGCTCTTCGGGAGGACTGGACGGAACGGTGAACAGGTTGAACAGCACAATCATAAAGAATCCGACCACCACCCAAAACAACAGATTTTTCACCCGAGAGTTCATGCGAATTCTTTCCTTGTTCCGCTCTCCAGCGCTTGCATTCTCTGCAACCTGCGCGGGCTGCCCGACAGGATTGCGGGTAATCTTTGAAATGTTACCACGGAGCTACCATCTCTGCAACCAAATCCCGCCTGCGCAAACCCCGGAACACGACGTCGTGCGACCACGGCAAACGACCCCGTTCCACCCGTGTCAGGATCGTCACTTCGGACTCGGAGCGGGTTCGCCGGCAGACTCCGAACGGGGCACGGCCCCGACGACAGGCCCTCTCCCTTCATTCCGGACAAATCCGGACAACGGCAATCCGTCGCGTTTCTTGTGTCACCCGAAAACGATGGTCGGCACGATAGCCGCCAACCCACAGAATGCCTTCCGGAGCCACCACAAGAGGCACGGCACGCCGTTCGGTTTGGCGCACCTTCGTATCCGAGAAAAAATCCTGAATTTTTTTCCGCCGTCCTCCCATTCCATACGGAAAAAAATAATCGCCGGGCCTCCACGACCGAACGACCAGCTCATGGCTGAACTGATCAACGTCCAAATAGGCCGCGGAATCATTCCGCGCGATGGAGACGGTTGCCGCGTCCCGGACCGTTCCTTCGATGGTCTGACCCGTGATCGGCCAACGGACCGACCCGGGAAAGGACCAGAGACAGGACAGTTCCCGTTTCACGCGCTGCTCATGGTCCGCGAGGACGATTGCGAATGTGATCCGGTCATATTCCCTCATCACGTCCAGGCGGCCGAAACGAACGGCCGAACCCGATACGCCATGCACCACACGCCGCAGAATGGTCTCCACGGCCTCAAACCGGAGGCGGCCGGGCTTGTGCCGCAGGTCGTCCGCCGTTCGCAAGACCATCCGCCGTTGAATGGGCACGGGAACGGTCAGGAAGCGGGAACGACTCAACACAATGCCGTCCCTTGCGCGGCTCATCGTGGCCGATTGCAACGCGGCCGTCGCCGTGTCATCCAGATAACGATGTTCCTCACGAAGAATGGCGGCCTGACGTGACAGAACGTCCGCAATCCCTGGATTGAACGTTTTCAACAGAGGGACCAATTCGCGGCGAAGCCGATTCCGGGTATATTTGGGGTCTTCATTGCTTGCATCCACCCGAAATTCACAGTGTTGTCCGGCAAGATAGCGGACAAGCTCCGACCGGCTCACGTGAAGGAACGGGCGAATAACGCAGGGATGGCGCTGAGCCGGCATACCCGAAAGCCCGGCGAGTCCGGCTCCCCGCAGCATCCACATCAGCACGGTTTCCATCTGATCGTCCTGCGTATGCCCGACCGCCACTTTGGCGGCGCCCCAGTCCCCTGCAACCTCCCACAAGTACGCATATCTCATCTCGCGCGCGACGGCTTGGACGGATTCTCCCTGCCGTTTCCGAAGTAGACGTTGCAGAGTGAGTTGTTTGAGGAAGAAAGGAAGGCCCGATTGCCGGGCAAGCTGTCCGACAAACATCGCGTCATCCACGGATTCCGTTCCACGCAACCCGTGATCCACGTGAACCACGGCCAATTCCAGCCCCAGCGTCTCCCGCCACGCACACAGAACCCGCAAGAGGGCGACGGAATCCGGCCCCCCGGACACGGCAACCGCCACCCGGTCACCGGGAGACAGGAGCCCGTCTTGCCTCACGCGCTTCAACAGGTTGTGTTCAAAAGCCGAAAGGACGGGCATGTGGGCACCAGCTCATTCTTCACGAAGACGTGTGACTCATTCGGCGAACGCCCGCCGAGCCAGTTGAATATCCTGATCCATGCGCGCGGCAAGCCGGTCGGAATCCTCAAAGCGCTCATCGCCCCGAATGTAGTGTAACATGTGCACCTCAATCCATTCTCCGTAGAGAGGACAGCTGGCATCCAGAACATGCACTTCCAGCAAACGTTCCCCTTCTCCAAACGTCGGTCGCGTCCCGAGATAACTCACCGACGGAAAAACCTTGTCCCGCCACACCATCCGCGTCGCATAGACCCCGTCGGGCGGAATCACCCGCTCTTTGGGAAGCCGAAGATTGGCCGTCCGGCAACCTAATGCCCGCCCGCGGCGGTCGCCTTCAACCACCGTGCCGTTCAGGGAATACGGACGCCCCAGACACTGCCTCGCTCGTTCCATGTTGCCCTGCCGGACAAACTCGCGAATCCGTGTCGAACTCACGATGGTCTCCTGCGAACACACGGAGGTCACCAAATGAACCCGGAAACCGGCCCGCTCGGCCAGAGCTCGCAAGGTATCCATGTTGCCCGCGCGATCTTTGCCAAACACAAAACGCTCTCCCACAAACAACGCCTTGACGCCCAGGCCGTCTCTCACGACCGAGAACACAAACTCCTCCGGGGTCAGGGCGGCAAACGCTTTCGTGAAAGGCAACACGACGAGCCGCGCAACGCCTTGCGCCTCAAACCAGGCAAGCTTCTCCGAAGGGGAAGTCAAAAACTGCAAGGCGGTTCCGGGACTCAATACCACCGCCGGATGGGGGTCAAAGGTCAGCACCATGGGCGTCCCCCGTTGTTCACGGGCATGGCGGATCACGGAGGCCAGCAAATGTCGGTGTCCGATATGCTGACCGTCAAAATTGCCGATAGTCAGAACCGGATGAGGCGGCAAGGGAGGACGGGGAAGGCCGCGCGACACCTTCATGGGCTGGAGGCATGCAAACGCCTGGCGGCATCCTTGGCAAAATAGGTCAGGATCAGATCCGCGCCGGCGCGTTTAATGGACAACAGGGTTTCCAGCATCACGCCGGACTCGTCCAGCCACCCGTGTTGCGCGGCGGCTTTGATCATGCTGTATTCACCGCTGACTTGATACGCGGCCACGGGCACGGCCACCTCGGCGCGCGTGCGCGACACAATGTCCAGGCAAGGCAGCGCCGGTTTGACCATGACCACGTCCGCGCCTTCCTCCACGTCCAGCCGCACTTCACGAACGGCTTCACGGGCATTGGCGGGATCCATCTGATACGAACAGCGGTCGCCGAAAGCGGGGCTGGAAGCCGCGGCTTCCCTGAAAGGCGCATACAGGCAAGACGCGTATTTGACGGCATAGGACATGATGGGAACGTCCTCGAACCCGCGCTGATCCAGGGCGCCGCGGATCGCCCCGACGCGTCCGTCCATCATGTCGGAAGGCGCCACCATATCGGCGCCGGCTTCCGCGTGGATTGTCGCCATCAGACACAGGCATTCCAGGGTTTCGTCGTTGACGATTCGCCCCTCTTTCACAATACCACAATGCCCATGAGACGTATATTCATCAATGCAGACGTCCGTCACCACAAACAGATCCGGCAACCGCTCTTTGAGCGCGCGAACGGCCCGCGGCACAATCCCGTTTGGATCATAGCCGGACGACCCGCGTTCATCTTTGTGCTCGGGAACGCCGAAGAGCATGACGGCCGGGATGCCCAGTCCATGGGCCTCGGCGGCTTCCTCGACCACCCCGTCAACCGACCACCGAAATTGACCGGGCATGGACGCAATAGGCTCCCGCCGGTCCGTGCCCTCCTTCACAAACAGGGGATACATAAGGTCGCTCGGCGCCAGCGCGGTTTCCCGCACCATCCGACGGAGCGCCGCAGACCGGCGCAAGCGTCGCGGGCGTTGACGAGGAAACCCCATTATCCGCTCACCCTTCGCACGGACCGCGGCCGTCCCGTGATTTCGATTCGGCGGCACGGCACCGGCGGTTCCGTTGGCCTCACCACAATCCCCGCTATTGCCTGGGCAGGTTGGTCAGAAACACAACCAGATCCCGCACGGAAATCATTCCGACGAGTTTCCCGTCTTTCGAGACGCCCAAATGCCGGACGTGCTCCCTGGCCATCAGGTCGTTGGCGTCCAGGAGCGTCTTGTGTTCATCAATGTTCAGAATGGGCGCCGACATGATTTGTTCAACGGGCGTCCGGGCCGAATCCAGGCCCGCCGCGACCAGCCGCCGGACGAGATCGGTGTCGGTCACGATGCCCACGATCGCGTGATCCCGCGTGACAAACACGCTGCCGATACCCTTGTCCCTCATGATTTCCGCCGCCGTCCGGGCCTGGGTATCACGATCAACGGTGACAAATTTTTCCGCGGGGACCATAAACGATTTCACGGGAACCATAACTCTCTCCTTCACTACACGCGCCTCGGTTCAACGACAACGGAACGTGCCACCCGGCACGTTCCCGGACATTCGAACAATCTTGCAAGCCGTTACGACGCGGGCGCCTCGTGTCGGACATAGGCGACCAAAGACTGAACAAGCGACGGAATCGTATTTTGAGCGGCCGTCACATGAACGTCCAGGCCCATTGCGCGAATGGTGTGGGCCGTAATGGGGCCGATGCTCGCAATAATGGCCCCTTTCAGATTCTTTTTCAAATCATCTCTTCCGTCAAAAAGGTGCGCAAAATTCCGGACGGTGGACGAACTGGCAAACGTGACGACGTCAATCACACGATCGCCAAACAGTTGACGAACGCGTTCCCGCTCCATCCGCGGCATCACGGTCTTATAGACCCTTGCGATGCGAACGCAGGCGCCCAGTCGTTCCAACGATTCCGGCAGAATCTCACGAGCTTCCGAGGCCCTGGCAATCAACACCCGCTGACCGGACACTCCGGCTTTCGCCATGACCTCAATGAGACCTTCGGCTTGGTACGTGTCCGCCACCAGATCCGCGGAGATGCCGAATGCCGTCAGCGCGTCGGCGGTCCGAGGCCCGATACAGCAGACCCGCAACCCCGCCAGCGCCCGGGCATCGCGACCGTGATGCCCCAGCCGTCGCATCAACGCGTTCACCCCGTTGACGCTCGTAAACACAATCCACTGATAGGTCGCAAGCTCCGCAACGGCCTCATCGGTCTCCCGCCAATCGTCGGGCGGATGAATCTCGATGGTTGGACATTCAATAGGCTCGCCCCCGTGCGCCCTGATCCGATCCGACAATTCCGAGGCCTGGGCCCTGGCCCTGGTCACCAGCACGCGCTTGCCGAACAAGGGCCGCGTTTCAAACCAGTTGAGCCGCTGCCGCAGCCGGACCACTTCACCCACCACCACAACCGTCGGCGGCTGTACGTTCGCCGTTTTCGCGCGCGCCGTAATATCCCGCAAGGTGCCGATGACCGTCTGCTGCTGGGCGGCATAGGTTCCCCACCGAATCAGCGCCACCGGGGTCTCCCCCGATTTGCCTTCCTCAAGCAACCGTGCCACGATCATGGGCAGGTTTTTGACGCCCATCAAGAACACCAGGGTTCCATCCGCCGAGGCAAACCGCGGCCATTCCAGAACCGTCCCGCCCTTGCCGGGATCTTCATGTCCCGTGATAAAGGCCACGGCCGACGCCAGGGTTCGATGCGTGACGGGAATACCCGCATACGCGGGCACCGCCACCGCCGAGGTCACGCCGGGCACCACTTCAAACGGGACGTGATGGTCGGCAATCCACTCCGCCTCTTCCCCGCCCCGCCCGAACACAAACGGGTCTCCGCCTTTTAACCGAACCACGCAACGCCCCTCGCGCGCCTTCCCCAGCATCAACTGATTGATTTCATCCTGCGGCCGGTAGGCCCCGCGTCCGCAGCGTCCCACGTAAATCCGCTCCGCCTCGGGAGGCACATGGTCCAACAACGCGGGATTGGCAAGATGATCATACAACACAACGTCGGCCTCCTGCAGACAGGACTTGCCGCGAAGCGTCAACAGGCCGGGGTCACCCGGACCCGCCCCCACGAAATAGACTTTCCCCGCGGATTGACGCTCCGTCATTTATCCCCGCCCGTACACTTCATCCAAAATCTGTTTGCCGCCGCCGCCGAGGATGCGTTCGGCCAACGCCACCCCGAGCGGAGCGGCCTCTTCCACCGGCCCCGCAATGCGGTCTCGAACAACGCGCGTCCCATCAAGGCTCGCAACCAGTCCTTCCAGCTTCACCGTCTGATTCGCCACCACCGCGTGCCCCGCGATCGGCACCTGGCACCCTCCCTCCAACCGGCCCAGAAAGGCCCGCTCCGCCGACACCGCGACCACGGTCGGAGGATCATTGAGCGGCTCAAGCAACGTTCGAACCCACGCGTCGTCCGCGCGCGATTCAATCCCCACCGCCCCCTGACCGACAGCCGGGAGGCTCACGTCCGCAGGCAGATATTCCGCGACGTGACCGGCCCATCCCAACCGGATCAGCCCCGCCGCCGCCAGCACAATGGCGGCAAAGTGTCCATCCTGAAGTTTTCGAACGCGGGTATTCACATTGCCCCGAAGCGTGGCGACGGCGAGGTCGGGGCGGTGAGCCAGCAACTGTGCCTGCCGCCGAAGACTGCTGGTCCCCACCGCGGCGCCCGCCGGCAGATCCCGCAACAGCAGACGATCCCGCGTGACCAACGCGTCCCGCGCATCCGCGCGCGCCAGGACACAGACCATCATCAGCCCCTCCGGCAGAACCGACGGCACGTCTTTCATGCTGTGGACCGCGAGATCAATATCTCCCCTGCCCAACGCTTCCTCGATCTCCTTGACGAACAAGCCTTTGCCGCCGATGCCGGCCAGGGGCGCGTCAAGGATTTTATCGCCGCTCGTGTGAATCCTTTGGACCCGAACCGACAGGGACGGAGCGACCACCCGAAGCCGTTCCCGCACCCATTCCGCCTGCCACAGGGCCAGTGGGCTGCCGCGTGTCCCGATGACAAGAGACGTTCGACGCCCATCCGCTCGACTCACTCCGATTCCTTGGACATCACGGTTCTTGGCGGGGAACGCAACGGCTCCGCGTCGCGGGTTGATGACGCGACGCCCCCGCCCGGCCCGACAATCTTCTCCTGTGCCGGTGTGCCGTCCGAGGCGGGGTCACACGCATCGGGTTCCGATGCCTCCCCGGCTCCCTCGCGGTGAACAGCCATGGTGTCGGCCGTCGCGCGGCTCCCGTCCAAATCATAAAAACGCCGAGCCGCTTCGATATACATCGTCCCATTCAACGACTGCACCGCGGATTTTAACGCAACCAACGGGCCATGCAGGAGCTTGTTCACAATCCCGGACGCAAGACCTTCCATGGCCGCCCGTTGCTCCGGAGTCAGCGGCCCGAGCCGGCCGAAGACTTTCTGCAGCTCCGCCCGCTTGATGTCTTCCGCGCGCTTCTGCAACGCGACAATGGTGGGGGTCGCCTTCAAAGACCGCACCCATTGCAGCATCACGCCGACTTCGTCGTTGACAATGTCCTCGGCGCGCATGGCTTCCAGTTTGCGATCTTCACGGTTCTGTTCAACGTGCGCTTCAAGATCGTCAATGTCGAACAGGAACGCGTTGTCAACCCGGCGAACGTCGGGGTCAACGTTGCGGGGAACCGAGACGTCAATCAAAAAGACGGGCCGATTCCATCGCGCGCGAACCGCCTGTTCCACGTCCTCCGGGCCAATCAAATAGCGGGACGCCCCGGTCGAACACAGCACAATGTCGGCCCCGGACATTTCCGCGCGGAAGGCGTCAAAGGGAATCGCCGTCCCGTGAAACCGGCCGGCCATGTGTTGTGCGCGAAGAAAGTCGCGCGTCGTGAGCAACACCTTCCGGACTCCGTGAGCCACGAAATGGCGCGCCGCCAATTTGGCCATTTCTCCGGCGCCGACCAACAGGACCGTCCGCGTTGACAGGTCGCTGAACACTTTCCTGGCCAGTTCGACCGCGGCGTAGCTCACGGAAACCGCGTTTTCCGCAATCCGGGTTTCCGTCCGAACCCGCCTGGCGACCGAGATGGCTTTTTGCACCACCCGGTTCAGAATGACGCCGCTGGCCTTATGGGTTAAGGCGTCGCGGAACGACCCCTTCACCTGTCCAAGGATTTGCGGTTCTCCCACAACCAGCGAATCGAGGCTGGACGCCACGCGAAACAGGTGCGTGATAGCCCGTTCCCCTTCGTGCCGATACAGATGCGGCAGCAGTTGTTCCGCGGACAGCGAAAGATGCGTGTCCGCCAAAAACTCCCGCACCCCGGCAAAGCCGGCATCCACCCGGTCCGCGACCGCATAGACTTCAACGCGGTTGCAGGTCTGCAGGACCATGCCCTCCCGAATACTCGAACGCGCCATGAGCCGGTTGAGGGCTTCACCCATCCGGCTGTCGGGCACCATGAGCAGTTCCCGAAGCTCGACGGGGGCGGTTTTGTGGCTCAATCCGACAACGATGACGTTCATGAGCTGATGGACAGGCTGTGCCCTTTCAAAATAACCCCGAGAAACGTCAACAGCACGCCGGCAAACCCAACGACCGTCAGGCAGGCCGCCTTCTTCGCTCTCCATCCAACGGTCACGCGCCCCATCAGGACCACCAGATAGAACACCCACGTCACAAGCGCCCAAACCTGCTCGGAATTCCAGTTGAGGTAGGCGCCGGACGTCAGGTGCGCGGACATGGCCCCCGCCAGGATACCCATGGTGAGAAACGGGAACCCCAGGACAATCGAACGCTGGTTCAGCCGGTCCAGCACATCCAGCGGCGGAAGCGTAAAGTACAGAACGTTGAATTGTTTGGACTTCAGCAGCCGGTCCTGTATGAGATACATCAGCCCCGCCGCAAAGGCCACGGCAAACCCGACGGCCCCCAGCATACTGAGCGCGACGTGGAACCATACCGTTTGAAACACGGGATGGATGGCACGGGTTTCCGAAGGCAGGACGGCGGTGGAGAGCATGGCGAGAAACGCGAGCGGCAGCATGAACGAACCCAGCACGTAGAGACGCTGAAAGAACGCCGCCGTCAAAAAGACGAGGATCAAGGCCCACGAAAAAAACGACATGGCCTTCTGGAACGAGACCCCTTGCACGGCTTCTCCGGAAAACCCCTGCAAGGCCAGCGCGACGGTATGGACGGCGAATCCCGCACAGGCCACACCAAGCGCGACCTTGGCAAGCGCGTCTGCCCGCCGGAGAAGATACACCAGCGACAGCAGGGTCCCGATACCGTAGCACCACAACGTCAGTTGCAAAAAGGTAACGCTCATCCGCACATCGCTTCTCGAGGAAACAGTCCTACCCCGGTCTCAAAGTAAGTATAAGACAGGCCTTTTGGGGATAGCAAGAAAAGCGGGAACGCGAGAGGTTCGGACATCGGCAATGGGTCATGCCGGGCGGGAGCCTATCCGCCAGACCCTGCCGTGGCGCCGCCGCACACATTCAGCGCTTGTCCCGTAATCGCCGCCGCCTCGGCTTGACAAAGAAACAGCGTCAGCGCGGCGATCTCATCCACTTTGGCCATCCGTTGAATGGGGACCGCCGCGATGGCCCTGGAGCGGAACGTGTCAACCGACATCCCCAACACGGCCGCGGTCTCTTCAATGCCCTGACGCGCCATGTCCGTATCAACCCAAGTGGGACAGATGGCATTGACCGTGACGCCCCTGGCGGCCACTTCAAGAGCCAGAGCCTTGGTAAACCCGATGATGCCGTGTTTGGCCGTACAATACGCCGCGTAACCGGGAACGCCAAACCGACCGAGCACGGACGACATGTTGATCACGCGGCCATACGCGGGGTCTGACATATGGGGCAAAACCGCCTTGGCGCACAAATAGGAGCCCGTCAAATTCACCTGCAGGATATTCAGCCAGCGCGCGTCGTCGGGATCATCCATCGGGGTCCGGCCGGACACGCCGGCATTATTGAGCAAAATGTCAATGTGCCCCCATTCACGGACAACGGCGGTCACCGCTCGCTCCACATCGCCGCGACGGGTCACATCGGCGGACGCGCCCATGGCGTTCCCTCCCCGGTCCCGGATATGGCCGACGGTTTGCTCAAGAAGCGCCCCGCGCCGACCGCAGACGGCAACGTGAACGCCCTGATCCGCCAGCGCCAGGGCAATGCCTCGCCCGATTCCCTCGCCTCCTCCCGTGACAAGCGCCACCCGACCTTGTAACATCAATGAGTCCTCCACACCATTAACCGTCCTCGGAGATTCCGGCGCCCAACGGCGCGGGTCTCAACACCCAGGAGCGATCCCTTCATGACGGGAACCTTGTATATCGTGAGCACGCCCATCGGCAACCTGGAAGATTTAACCTTCCGCGCCCGCCGCATCCTGCAGGAAGTGTCGGCCATCGCGGCGGAGGATACCCGTCACACGCAGAAATTGTGCGGCCATTACCATATCCAGACGCCACTGACGAGCTACCATGATTTCAACAAAGAAGAAAAAACACCCCTTCTCCTGGAGCGGCTCAAACAAGGGAAGTCCATTGCCCTGGTCTCCGACGCCGGCACGCCGCTCATCTCGGATCCCGGCTATTATCTGGTGACCCGTGCCATTGTCCTTGACGTTCCCCTCGTGCCGGTGCCGGGCCCCTCTTCGATCACCGCCGCACTGTCCGTGGCCGGATTGCCCACCGACAGCTTCACGTTTATTGGATTTCTCCCAAGAAAATCAGCGGCCCGCACCAGGCTCCTGCAAAGCCTTCTGGAAGACTCCAACACCCTGATTCTGTTTGAAACACCGCATCGCATCAAGGCAACGCTGTTGACCCTCCGGGAAATTTTCCCCGACCGGCGGATCGTCATCGCCCGCGAACTCACAAAAATCCACGAAGAAATTCTGCGCGGCACGGCCTGCGACATTCTTCCGGCAAACCCGGTACACGCGCTAAAAGGAGAAATGACTCTCATCATTGAGGGAAAAGCGAAAAGAAAAAAACGAGTCGGACGGGAATAAAACCGGGCGGTTACTCATCGCCTTTTTGAATGACCACGCGATGATGCCGGCCAACCAACTCACGGCTCAAAATCGTGTGGCCTTCGTTTTCGACGCTTCTCGGGACATTGTTAACAGGGTCTCCGTCATCAAGAAGAACCGCCAGGACTTCCCCTGTCAGCATGGCATCGAGCCGCAGTTTGGTTTTGACAAAATTATACGGACAGATCACCCCGCGAAGGTCCAACACCGCCCGATGATCGCCCTGCCGACTCATGGTGTTTCCGGCCTGATTTTTCATTTTCAAAGACGAGGGTCGCATCAGCGGGAATCCCCCCTCCTGAAGCCCCACAAACAAAGAGAGCGTGTCAACGTCCAGTCAACACGCTCCCCTTGTTCACAGCCTTCCGAGATACAATGCTTTTACAAAAATCTTACTGAACGGTCCCTTTGTTGAAGTTATTCCGGTCGGAACCATAATCAGTCGCAATCGTCTTGTTGGTTCGCATGTTCACGGTATCCGGCTGCGGCGCGCATTGCCAGCAGGGAGCGGCGCCCGTGACCACCCCAAGCTTTGAGGTAATCCCTCCTTGAACCGCGCCCTCTTGAATGCCGCCCTCCGGAACACCGGTGTAACCGGCCGTGGGGGTCGAAATACCCCGATAGTTCGTGGGGTCGGGCCGTTGACCCAACCCGCCGCCAAAGTCTGTATTGTCGGCGCCACCGAGTACCTGGGACCCCTCAAGCACATACACAGCGCGAACCATTTTCCGGCCCGTGCTGAACTGTTGCGATTGCGTGGTTTCATCCCTGGCCTGAATGGACACATAGTCGCCCTTGTTGATGGCTTTCAGATTTTCCATGTTGGTCTTATCGTCAAACCACAGTTCCATCAAATTCAGACCGCCACGGAGGGTTTGCCGCTCATCATGGGAGCTTCCGCCCATGTCAATGTAGAGTTTGCCGCCCGGATAATCAATCGCAACCACTTCGCCCATAATCGTTTCCGGAGCCGAGAGATAGCGTTCCATGTCATCCTGGTCAAAGACGCGGGCCCGCGTACCAGACCCCTGCGATTCTCCAACTCCCGTTCCGAAACCGGAGTGCTGCGGCGCACGCTCTTGTTGCGCCACGGCCACGCCCACCGAGCCTGCAAGAATAATCGCTGCTCCAAAATACCCTAACTTCCGCATGGGGCTCCTCCTTCAGGAAGTGTAAGTTAATAAACAATCACGCATAAAAAGGAATAATGCCCGTGACTCCAGTTTTCTGAATCCAAGATAAGCCCTACTATAGGGATCTCCTCAAATTGTGTCAAGCGGTTTCTCTCTGCGGAAATTCAGGCTGCGGCTGGTGCCCGGACCGAGGGTCGAACTCGGACTCTTTTGCAAGAACCAGATTTTGAGTCTGGCGCGTCTGCCAGTTCCGCCATCCGGGCCGCCGCCACAAATATCAGGTTACCACGGGTTCTGGGGCATCACCAGTTCAAATCCATCTTCAGCAAAATGCCTTGGTCAACCGGGACCGAGGCCGTCGCCCCCTTCCGAGTGCCTTCCAGGCTCAACGCCAGCCGCCGACCCAATGCGAACCGGCTGCCCAGCCGGTAGGTCCTGGCATCCGCCGCCCCCAGGGTCATCCCGCCGTAGGGTGTCAGCAGGTGGTCGCCTACCGGCAGCCCGTAGGCGACGGTGGCTTCCATGAGGCCCTGCGGCGTGGTCGGGCCGCTGGGCGCCGGGCGGTTGGCCGTGCCGTGTTCCCAGAGTTGCGCCAGCCCGCCGGCGCTGGTGGTGGTTTGATAGGTTGGGGCCAGCGTGACGGCCAGGCCCTGCCCCTGGGCGCCCGGCGCCAGGGTCACCCGTCCGCTCACGCTCCAGTCGTCGTAGTCGCCGCCATGGGCGAGCAACACCCGGCCCCGGCTTTCCAGGGTCAGCCGCAGGGCGGGATGGGCGTAGCGCAGGCCGCCACTGACTTCCGCGCCGGTGCCGGTGCGGCCGTCGCCGGCGTCATGCCGCAGGCCCACGCCCACGCTGGGGGTCAAGTGGGCGCCATGGGGTAAGGGTTGCTCATGGCTGCCTTCCAGGGTCAGCCGCAGCCGCCGGGCGGCCGTGGTCAGGCCGGCCAGGCGGTCGCCTTGTTGCTCGGCTTTGATCGCCGTAGTCAGGACTTCGGCTTTGACCCGCACCGTGGTGGTGCCGTCGGGGGTCAGGAGGCCCGGCTGGTTCAGCAGGCGGCCGGCGCCGCCCACGGCGGCGGTGGCCAGCCGGGTGTCGGCGGTGACGGTGCCGTCGGCCGTGGGGTCGGCGGTGTCGGTGATGGCAACTTCGCCCCAGCCGTAGCCGCCGGTGGCCCAGAGGGTCACCTGCCCGTCCAACAGGCTCGTGCTGATGTAGGGGTGCAGGCTGGTCAGGGTGGCCTGATAGGTGCCGGGGGCCGGGTCGGCGCCGCTGCGGTCGGTGTAATCAAAGGTGCCGTCGGCCCAGGAGACGGCCAGGCCGGTCAGCATGGTGTCGGTCAGCCAGGCGTCCGCGCCGATGGTCGCGCCGAATAGGTCGCCGGCCCAGTCCACGGTGGCACTGTTGCCGGACAGATTGCGGTAGGCGCCGTTGCCCCACAGGGTGACGCCGGCCAGCGGCCCGCCGGCTTGGTTGAGCGGCAGGGCAAAGGCAGAGCGGCCCAGGAGGGATTTGACATTGAAGGTACCGGTGTTCAGGGCGTCCCCGTTTGATTGCAACACGTCCGCCAGGGTGGACTGGCCGCCCAGGCTGAAGGTGGCGCCGGAGGCGGCGTCCAGCTCGATGGCGGCTTGTTCGGTCCGCCGGGCAATGGCGCTGACGGTGGTGTCCATCATGGCCCTGGTGACTTCGGGGAGAATGGTGCGGTGCACATTGTCAAACTGGCTGCGGCCTACGCGGACGGTGAGCGTGGCGGTGCGGTCGGTGGCGGGGTCCGGGGTTGTGCCGTCATCGGTGACCGTGAGGTCAAAGCGCAGGGTGGTGCGCTCGTCGGGGGCGGTGAAGGTGACGACGGCGGTGTTTGCGCCGGAGAGCGGGGTCGGTATCTGTATGTCGTCATCGGCGTTCTGCCTCCACAGGAACATCAGGTCCTCGCCTTCGGGGTCACGGCTGCCGCCGGCATCCAGGGTAACATCCTCCTCGCCTTCATCCACGGTCATGCGCGGGCCGCCGGCAAACAGGATAACCGGCGGGTCGTCGGGGAAGGTGGTGTTGGCGCCGCCGCTGCCTGGGTTCTCGAAACTGACGCTGATGGTGCTGTCAATCGTAAGGCTGGCGATGGTGGTTCGGACGACGAAAGAGTCGGGGTCTAAGGTGTCGCCGGGGCCGAGGGTCTGGATCGCCGGGTGGCGGTTATTCAGGGTGTAGGTCCAGGTGTAGCGGAGGTCAACGTTGCGGGTCAGGCCGGCGGTGCTCGCGGTGCCGGCGATGGTCGCGGTGCCGTAGGTGGGCGGGGTGAAGATGCGGTGGGTGGGGGGCAAGTTGTCCGGGACGTTGTTGACCGTCAGGGTGCCGGTGGCGGTGCCGCCGCTGTTGACGCTGCCGTCGGCGTTAAGCATGACGGGGTCTAAGATGGGTGGGTTGTCGGCGGTGGTGGCCGGGTCGTTGTCGTCATCAACGCCGGGGCCGGCGGTGGACGGCAGGGTAACGGTGAGCGCGACCATGTCGGTGGCGGCGGCGGGTGTGCCGGCGTCATCGGTGACGGTCAGGGTCAGGGTCACATCCATCGTGCCGCCGGCGAGGAGGGTCGGCGCGGTCCAGGTGGTGTTGCGGTTGGCGGCGTTGGTGAAGCTGCCTTCGCCGGACGGGGTGGTGGTCCATTCGTAGGTCAGGGTGGTGCCGGTATCCACGTCCTCGCCGGCGGCGCGCAGGGTGACGGCACTCCCGGACAGGACGCTGCTCAATGACGAATCCGGGGTGGTGATGTCCACGGTGGGTGCGTCATTGGCGCCGGTGATGGTGATCGTAACCACGCGGAAGACGCTGGGGTCGGCGGCGGTGCGGATGGTGAAGGTCTCGGTCGGGCTGTCGCCGGCGGCCAGGGCGTTGGTGTCATCGTCGGCGTCATCCAAAGTGTAGGTCCAGACGCCGGTGGTGAGGACGATGGCGAAGGTGCCGTAGCGGCTGGTCTCGGTCGGGGCGAGGACGGCGGTGCTGTCGCCGGGGGCCGGGTTGGGGTTGGTGACGGTCAGGGTGCCGGTGGCGGTGGCGGTGCCGGCGGAGGTGCCGGCCTCAACGACGCCGCCGGTGTTGCCGCCGGCGATGGTGACCGGCGCGGCGCGTGGACGGACGGTGACCCGGGCGCTAACGGTGGCGGTGCCGTCAGTAACTTCCAGGATCAGGATGACGTTGGCGGTGCCGGTGTTGGGGGCGGTCCACATCGTGCCGGCAAGGGCGGCATTGGCAAAACTGCCCCGGTCCGCCGGTTGGGTGCGCCATGCGTAGGTCAGGGTGTCGGTGGTATCCGGGTCGCTGCCGGTGCCGGTTACCGGGATGGCGACGCCGAACTCCACCTGTGTGCCGGGCGTGGGCGCGCTGATGGCGGCGGTGGGCGCGTCGTTGGCGCCGTTGACGGTGATGGTGATGATTTGCGTGCCGTCGCCGATGGCGGTGCGCGCGGTGAAGGTCTCCGTTGGCGCATCGCCCGCGGCCAGGGCGTTGGTGGCGGCGGCGGCGTTGTTGAGGGTGTAGGTCCAGTTGCCGTTGGTGGCGATGGTGAAGGCGCCGTAGGTGCCATCCATATTCGCGGCTATGAAGTTCGTGTTGCCGGCGGGGTTGTCAATGTTGAGGTCGCCGGTGGCAGTGAGGTCACCGTCTTCGGTGACGCTGCCGGTGGTGTCGCCGACGATGGCGACCGGCACCACCATGACGGTGACCGGTGTTGCGGTGGCGGCAGCAACCGGGGTGGCGTCATCGCTGACCATCAGGTGCAGGGCGACGCTCATCTCGGTGGACGGCGCGCTCCAGGTGGTGGAGGCGGCGGTCGCGTTGGCAAAACTGCCGGTGTTCGCCGGCATCGTGGTCCAGGCGTAGGTCAGGGTGGCGCCGGTGTCCGGGTCTTCGCCGGCGCCGGTCACGGTGATCGTCCCGGCGAACGACACCATGGTATTGGCCGGCGGTGCGGTGATCTCGGCGGTGGGCGCGTCATTGGCGCCGGTGATGGTGATCGTAACCACGCGGGTGACGCTGGGGTCGGCGGCGGCGCGGATGGTGAAGGTCTCGGTCGGGCTGTCGCCGGCGGCCAGGCGGTTGGTGTCGGGGTCGGCGTCATCCAAAGTGTAGGTCCAGACGCCGGTGGCGAGGACGATGGCGAAGGTGCCGTAGCGGCTGGACTCGGTCGGGGCGAGGACGGCGGTGCTGTCGCCGGGGGCCGGGTTGGGGTTGGTGACGGTCAGGGTGCCGGTGGCGGTCAGGGTGCCGGCGGATGTGCCGGCCTCAACGACGCTACCGGTGTTGCCGCCGGCGATGGTGACCGGCGCGGCGCGTGGACGGACGGTGACCTGTGCGCTAACGGTGGCGGTGCCGTCACTGACTTCCAGGATCAGGATGACGTTGGTGGTGCCGGTGGCGGGGGCGGTCCACATCGTGCTGGCAAGGGCGGCATTGGCAAAACTGCCCCGGTCCGCCGGTTGGGTGCGCCATGCGTAGGTCAGGGTAGTGCCGGTATCCGGGTCGGTGCCGGTGCCGGTTACCGTTATCGCCTCGCCGAATTGCACCTGCGCGTTGGGCGCGGGCGCGGTGATGGCGACGCTGGGCGCGTCGTTGGCGCCGTTGACGGTGATGGTGATGATTTGCGTACTGCCGGCGGCGGCGGTTGCGGTGAAGGTCTCCGTTGGCGCATCGCCCGCGGCCAGGGCGTTGGTGGCGGCGGTGGCGTTGTTGAGGGTGTAGGTCCAGGTGCCGTTGGCGGCGATGGTGAAGGCGCCGTAGGTGCCATCCATATTCGCGGCTATGAAGTTCGTGTTGCTGCCGGGGGCCGGGTTGTCAATGTTGAGGTCGCCGGTGGCGGTGAGGTCACCATCTTCGGTGACGCTGCCGGTGGTGTCGCCGGAGATGGCGACCGGCACCACCATGACGGTGACCGGTGTTGCGTCTGCGGTGGCGACCGGGGTGGCGTCATCGCTGACCCTCAGGTGCAGGGCGACGGACATTTCGGCGGACGGCGCGGTCCAGGTGGTGTCGGCGGCGGTCGCGTTGGCAAAACTGCCGGTGTTCGCCGGCATCGTGGTCCAGGCGTAGGTCAGGGTGGTGCCGGTGTCCGGGTCTTCGCCGGCGCCGGTAACGGGGATCGTCCCGGCGAACGACACCATGGTATTGGCCGGCGGCGCGGTGATCTCGGCGGTGGGCGCGTCATTGGCGCCGGTGATGGTGATGACCACTTCCACGGTGGCGTCTGGGTTGACAGAGGCGGTCACGGTGAAGGTGTCGGTTACGACTTGGCCGCCGGGCAGGGCGTTGGTGGCGGCGTTGTTGTTGTCCAGGGTGTAGGTCCAGGCGCCGGGGGCGGTGATGGAAAAAGTGCCGTAGGCGCCGGGCGTGCCGGTCTGGGCAACGACGTTTTCGTTGCTGCTGCTGGTGGTGAGGGTCAGGGCGCCGCCGACGGCGGTGCCGCTGTCCTCGGTAACGCTGCCGGTGGTGACGCTGCCGCCGAACGTAACCGCCACGGCGACCGGGTTGACGGTGACCGTTGCCATGCCGGTGAGGGACGGGGTGGCGTCATCCATAACGGTCAGGGTCAGGGTTACCGGGGTGGTGTCGCTTGCGGGGGCGGTCCAGGTGGTGTCCTCGGCGGTGGCATTGGCAAAACTGCCGGTGGCGGGGGTCGCGCTCCATTGGTAGGTCAGGGTGGTGCCGGTATCCGGGTCGGCGCCGGTGGCGGTCAGCGTTACCGCCGAGTTGAATTCCACCTGCATACCCTCCGTGGGCGCGCTGATGACGGCGGTGGGCGGGTCGTTGACGCCGGTGATGGTGATGGTGATGACCACGGTGGCGGCGGTGTTGGCTTCGGCGGCGACGGTGAAGGGGTCGTCAAGGGTGGCGCCCGCCGCCAGGGGGTTGATGGCGGCGTTGGTGTTGTCCAGGGTGTAGGTCCAGCCGCCGCCGGCGGTGATGGAGAACGTGCCATATACGCCGTTCACGCCGGTCTGGGGCACAACGTTGGTGTTGCCGTCGCTGCTGGTCACGTCCAGGGCGCCGATGATAGCGGTGGTGGTGCCCTCGGTAACGGCGCCGGTGGTGCCGCCGTCGCCGAACGTAACCCTTGCGGCGACCGGGTTGACGGTGACCGTTGCCATGCCGGAGAGGGGCGAGGTGGCGTCATCGGTGACGGTCACGGTCAGGGTCACGGGGTCGGTGCCGCTTGCGGGGACGGTCCAGGTGGTACTCGCGGCGGCGGCATTGGCAAAACTGCCGGTGTCGGGGGTCGCGCTCCATTGGTAGGTCAGGTTGGCGTTGTCGCCGGTATCCGGGTCGCTGCCGGTGGCGGTCAGCGTGACCGTTGAGTTGAAGTCCACCTGCATACCCTCCGCAGGCGCGGTAATGGTGGCGGTGGGCGCGTCATTGGCGCCGGTGATGGTGATGGTAACCACGCGGGTGACGCTGGGGTCGGCGGTGGCGCGGATGGTGAAGGTCTCGGTATCGCTGTCGCCGGCGGCCAGGGCGTTGGTGTCGGGGTCGGCGTTGTCCAGGGTGTAGGTCCAGTCCCATTCGCCGGCGGTGACGGCATCGGCAACGATGGCGAAGGCGCCGTAGCGGCTGGACTCGGGCGGGTCGAGGACGGCGGTGCTGCCGCCGGGGTTGGGGTTGGTGACGGTCAGGGTGCCGGTGGCGGTGGTGGTGGTGGCGCCGCCTTCGGTGACGCTGCCGGCGAGGTTGGCGGCGTTGGCGGTGATGGCAACGGGCACGGTGCGCGGTCGGACGGTGACCCGTGCGGTATCGGTGGCGGTGCCGTCAGTAACTTCCAGGATCAGGATGACGTCGTCGGCGCCGGTGCCGGCACCGGTGGCGGGGGCGGTCCAGGTAGTACTCACAACGGCGGGATTGGCAAAACTGCCCCGGTTCGGCGGTTGGGTGCTCCATGCGTAACTCAAGGTGGCGCCGGCATCCGGGTCGCTGCCGGCGCCGGTCACCGTTACCGCCGCGCCGAACGCCACCTGCGCGTTGGGCGCGGGCGCGGTGATGGTTACTTCGGGCGCGTCGTTGGCGCCGTTGACGGTGATGGTGATGACCTGCGTACTGCCGGCGGCGGCGGTTGCGGTGAAGGTCTCCGTTGGTGCATCACCCGCGGCCAGGGCGTTGGTGGCGGCGTTGGCGTTGTTGAGGGTGTAGGTCCAGGTGCCGTCGGCGGCGATGGTGAAGGCGCCGTAAGTGCCATCCAGATCCTCGGCGGTGAAGGTCGTGTCGCTGCCGGGGGTCGGGTTGTCAATGTTGAGGTTACCGCTGACGGTGTTGGGGTCGGCGTCCTCGGTGATGCTGCCGGTGGTGTCGCCGATGATGGCGACCGGCGCCACCATGACGGTGACCGGTGTTGCGGTGGCGGTGGCGACCGGGGTGGCGTCATCGCTGACCATCAGGTGCAGGGCGACGGACATTTCGGTGGACGGCGCAGTCCAGGTGGTGTCGGCGGCGGTCGCGTTGCCGAAACTGCCGGTGTTCGCCGGCATCGTGGTCCAGGTGTAGGTCAGGGTGGCGTTATCGCCGGTGTCCGGGTCGTTGCCGGCGCCGGTCACGGTGATCGTCCCGCCGAACGTTACGATGGTATCCGCCGGCGGTGCGCTGATGGTTACTTCGGGCGCGTCATTGGCGCCGGTGATGGTGATGACCACGTCCACGGTGGCGTCGGAGTTGACACTCGCGACCACGGTGAAGGGGTCGTCAACCATAACGCCCGCCGCCAGGGCGTTGGTGGCGGCGTTGTCGTTGTCCAGGGTGTAGGTCCAGGCGCCGGGGGCGGTGATGGAGAAAGTGCCGTAGGCGCCGGGCGTGTCGGTCTGGACAACCACGTTTTTGTTGCC